>NZ_RWBG01000009.1 GCF_003944795.1 Mangrovimonas spongiae | reverse complement strand
GATGCCGAGAGTGAATTACCATTCGATGCTGATGCTGTCGCGTTAAACTACACAGATGACTGTAACGATGTTACCGTAAATCTAACAGATACAACAGTAACAGGAACAGATTGCGAGTGGACATTAACTTACACATACGAAGTTGTAGACAACTGTGGTAACGCCTTAGAAGGTGAGGAGCTAATCCATAATGGTAGCGATCAAGACGCACCAACAGGTACAGCGCCAGAAGGAGAAGCTAATCATAACGGATGTATGGCCGATGCCGAGAGTGAATTACCATTCGATGCTGATGCTGTCGCGTTAAACTACACAGATGACTGTAACGATGTTACCGTAAATCTAACAGGAACATCTGTAACAGGAACAGATTGCGAGTGGACATTAACTTACACATACGAAGTTGTAGACAACTGTGGTAACGCCTTAGAAGGTGAGGAGCTAATCCATAATGGTAGCGATCAAGACGCACCAACAGGTACAGCGCCAGAAGGAGAAGCTAATCATAACGGATGTATGGCCGATGCCGAGAGTGAATTACCATTCGATGCTGATGCTGTCGCGTTAAACTACACAGATGACTGTAACGATGTTACCGTAAATCTAACAGGAACATCTGTAACAGGAACAGATTGCGAGTGGACATTAACTTACACATACGAAGTTGTAGACAACTGTGGTAACGCCTTAGAAGGTGAGGAGTTAATCCATAACGGAAGCGATCAAGACGCACCAACAGGCACAGCGCCAGAAGGTGAAGCTAATCATAACGGATGTATGGCCGATGCCGAGAGTGAATTACCATTCGATGCTGATGCTGTCGCGTTAAACTACACAGATGACTGTAACGATGTTACCGTAAATCTAACAGATACAACAGTAACAGGAACAGATTGCGAGTGGACATTAACTTACACATACGAAGTTGTAGACAACTGTGGTAACGCCTTAGAAGGTGAGGAGTTAATCCATAACGGAAGCGATCAAGACGCACCAACAGGCACAGCGCCAGAAGGTGAAGCTAATCATAACGGATGTATGGCCGATGCCGAGAGTGAATTACCATTCGACGCTGATGCCGTCGCGTTAAACTACACAGATGACTGTAACGATGTTACCGTAAATCTAA
>NZ_RWBG01000008.1:0-2500 GCF_003944795.1 Mangrovimonas spongiae | reverse complement strand
TCCGGGTTCGCTTGCTTTCGCATGACATGTCTTCAACATGCCGGGTTGCCCCATTCGGATATCTGCGGATCATAGTGTATGTGCCACTCCCCGCAGCTTTTCGCAGCTTATCACGTCCTTCTTCGCCTCTGAGAGCCTAGGCATCCCCCATACGCCCTTATTTAGCTTATTGTACTTTTTGTCTTTTTAATGAGTTTTTATTTAATATAAATATTATATCAAATAGTTAATTATTGCTCGTTACAATAATTTCCCAACAATCAAAATTTAATTTGATTATCGTTTCATGTATCTTTTCCAATATGTCAATGAACTTTATGTTAGTCAAAAGTTATTAAAGTCTTAAAGTCGAAAGTCTAATTTTGACTTCTTAACTTTTGGCTTTTGACTAACTTCTTGTGGAGAATATCGGAGTCGAACCGATGACCTCCTGCGTGCAAGGCAGGCGCTCTAGCCAGCTGAGCTAATCCCCCGTATCTTTAGTGATCAGTTAACAGTTATTAGTTAACAGTACTTATAACGGCTACTCAACCTCTAAAATTTCCATTTAGTAGTCTCAGGCAGACTCGAACTGCCGACCTCTACATTATCAGTGTAGCGCTCTAACCAGCTGAGCTATGAGACTGTGCTATATAGATCTTTAAATTAACAGCAAGAGAACTAACCAAGTTTTAACCTCTTGTTTATTCAAGTCGTCTTTCTCTAGAAAGGAGGTGTTCCAGCCGCACCTTCCGGTACGGCTACCTTGTTACGACTTAGCCCTAGTTACCGATTTTACCCTAGGCCGCTCCTTGCGGTGACGGACTTCAGGCACTCCCAGCTTCCATGGCTTGACGGGCGGTGTGTACAAGGCCCGGGAACGTATTCACCGGATCATGGCTGATATCCGATTACTAGCGATTCCAGCTTCACGGGGTCGAGTTGCAGACCCCGATCCGAACTGAGACAGGTTTTGTGGATTCGCTCCTGCTTGCGCAGTGGCTGCCCTCTGTACCTGCCATTGTAGCACGTGTGTAGCCCAGGACGTAAGGGCCGTGATGATTTGACGTCATCCCCACCTTCCTCACGGTTTGCACCGGCAGTCTGGCTAGAGTTCCCGACATGACTCGCTGGCAACTAACCACAGGGGTTGCGCTCGTTATAGGACTTAACCTGACACCTCACGGCACGAGCTGACGACAACCATGCAGCACCTTGTAAGTAGTCCGAAGAAATAGCTATCTCTAACTAATGCAACTTACATTTAAGCCCTGGTAAGGTTCCTCGCGTATCATCGAATTAAACCACATGCTCCACCGCTTGTGCGGGCCCCCGTCAATTCCTTTGAGTTTCATTCTTGCGAACGTACTCCCCAGGTGGGTCACTTATCACTTTCGCTTGGCCGCTCAAACCGAAGTTCGAACAGCTAGTGACCATCGTTTACGGCGTGGACTACCAGGGTATCTAATCCTGTTCGCTCCCCACGCTTTCGTCCATCAGTGTCAGTACATTGTTAGTAATCTGCCTTCGCAATCGGTATTCTATGTAATATCTATGCATTTCACCGCTACACTACATATTCTAACTACTTCACAATGACTCAAGACAACCAGTATCAAAGGCAATTCTACAGTTAAGCTGCAGGATTTCACCTCTGACTTAATTATCCACCTACGGACCCTTTAAACCCAATGATTCCGGATAACGCTTGGATCCTCCGTATTACCGCGGCTGCTGGCACGGAGTTAGCCGATCCTTATTCTTACAGTACCGTCAGCCCTTTACACGTAAAGGGGTTTCTTCCTGTATAAAAGCAGTTTACAACCCATAGGGCAGTCTTCCTGCACGCGGCATGGCTGGATCAGGCTCTCGCCCATTGTCCAATATTCCTCACTGCTGCCTCCCGTAGGAGTCTGGTCCGTGTCTCAGTACCAGTGTGGGGGATCCCCCTCTCAGGGCCCCTATCTATCGTTGCCTAGGTGCGCCGTTACCGCACCTACTAGCTAATAGAACGCATGCCCATCTTTTACCGCCGGAACTTTAATATAGTTAAGATGCCTTATCTATATATTATGGGATATTAATCCAAATTTCTCTGGGCTATCTCCCCGTAAAAGGTAGGTTGCATACGCGTTACGCACCCGTGCGCCGGTCGTCAGCAGAAAAGCAAGCTTTTCCCTGTTACCCCTCGACTTGCATGTGTTAGGCCTGCCGCTAGCGTTCATCCTGAGCCAGGATCAAACTCTTCATCGTTAAATCTTAAATAATTTTAACAACTTTGAATAATTAATCTAAAAGGACTCAAAATGGTTTGTTCTCTCGTTGTTGAAATAATCCGTTTCCAAACTATTTCTTACGCTGTCAATTCAATATTTTAATGAACGTTTCTTCTTTTCTTTATCGCCTTGTTTCGCAAAGCGGGTGCAAATATACAACCCTTTTTTAATTCACAAAAACTTTTTGAAGTTTTTTTTAATTTTTTTTCGTGCCGCATATTTTTTAAAGAACTTCTCTACTTACA
>NZ_RWBG01000007.1 GCF_003944795.1 Mangrovimonas spongiae | reverse complement strand
CAGCTTTCGGGTTTGGTGGTAAATCATAATTTTGAGCTTTCATTTGAGATATGAAAGTAAATAATATAGTTAGAAATATTATGTTTTTCATTTGTTTTGCGTTTCGTTCGAATATTGTTGCCAACGGTATTGGCTATGATTTCGTTGCGGAAAAATCCGCAGGATTCTTTCCGCTGTAAAACGAAGATAGCAAAAAAGTGTGGAATTTTCGGCAGAAAATTCCGCCGCAATGAATTATAGCCGTTGTTGGGTTTTAGTGCTTTTTTGTTCGTTTATAATTTTGTTCCGAAATTTTGGTTTTCCGTTGATTTATTTTTTTCCGAGTTTGAGTGGATTCCGTCGTTTTTCAATTCCACAAACTTGCTCAAATTCCGATTGAGTTTTTGTTCGGCAGAGTGGAAGTCAGACGTTTTTTTGCGTTCTGTTCTGTTTTCCGTTTTTCCGCATTTTTGTCAAATTCCGCACAGCAATTCAGTCAGCGTTCGAGTGAGCAATTCCGCTGTTGCTTTTCATTCCACGTTTGAGTGGTGATTCCACAAAATCTTAAAATTCCACACGATAGTTTTTTCTGAATTATCTACCTTAAAATTCTAAAAAAAATCCGAAAATCAAACCAGGCTTTTTTCAGTTGCGCAAACTTGCTCCAGCATTAAACCCAACGGTCTCGGGTATGAAACGTAGGGCATTTCGGAGCTGCGTACTTGTCCACCGAGACAAAGTTTGTTAGGAATCCAAAACTTGCGGAAAGCACTGTCCGACCTATGTTTTATACCCATTGTTGGGCTTAGTTTTTTATTCTTTTCTACGTTTTTTGTACTCTAAAAATTTTTCATAATCCAAGACCTTTCTTCTTCGGATATCTTTATCAGAACGGTCGAATTCAATTCTATCATGGTTTATCAATTGCTCTCTTAAGTGTTCCATTTCCTGTTCAAGTTCTGCCTTATGGATACTAAGATTATGAATATACTCTTGAACTTCCATGTTATCTTGAGCATCTATCATTAAATCTTCCTGCTGTTGCTCGATTTCTTTTAAACGTTCAGATAATGTCTCGTATCTATGTCGAATAAACGATAGCTGATCATGTATAGCAAGATTTCTTTCCTTCTCCCTTTCTTGTCGCCTTTTTAACATTCTTATGTGCTCCATTTCAGCCTTTTTCATTGCTTGAATTTCTTTCAATGCCTTTTCGTTAATCTGCTCTTCTAGAAATGTCTGACCATATGAAAGAAATCTTTCAGAAGAATACATATGAAAATCCACATTTGCTTCCTTTCTTATTTCAGCTACTAATTCATGTCGTGGCCCCATATTTCTCCCATCCTTTATTTTCCACCACCAATCTGTTTTTCTCTCGTCTGTAACTAGAAGAACAGGTTTTCCAAGTTCTTTTGCTTTGGCCATCACTTGCTTCCAAAGAACTAAGTCACCATATTTGCGATTGCCTGATTTGTTTTTTTCATCTTCATAACCTGGAGGAACTTTGTTTTTAAAACGCTCTTCTCCTTCTTCATATATTTTGCTAAGTTCTTTTTCTTCAAATGCTTCAGTAATTCGATTTTCAAACAGTGAGCCTAAGTCCTTATAAATTGGATCTTCTTTCAAATAATCACAATATTTAGTGATACTGTCTTCGACCTCAGAGTTAACTTTTTCAAATACTTCATTTAGTTCTGAATGAACTTTTTCGGATAAGAAAGGTGGCTTACTTGTAGTTTGTAAATCCTTTTGGATTTGAATTATCTTTTCAGTGAATTCTTTGTAGGTCTTTTCTTGGTCAGCAATTACTTCATATCGATTTTTATTGTACTCTAAAGCCGCTTGGTGAGGTAACCAAATTTGATCCTTAAACTTTCCGATTAAGTTTACTATTGTCTCCCTTGTTGATTTGGAGTATCTATATAGGTTTAGAAGAACATTTGTATCGAACAATATAATGCCATTTTGCCAAATATTCTTTATTTCAGCTTCTGATTTTCTACTATATCCGGGAAAGAAATCTTTCATTCTATCTGTTTTTTAAATTAAGCCCAACGTCTCGGCTATGAGTAGTGCGGAGATTGAAAGCTGTAGTTTTCAATCGTGCACGAAACGTAGCGAGTACTTTGTAATATTTTGTTTCTTTAATTACTAAATATACAAAATGCGAGCGGATTACAAATACAAAACTTTGATTTTTAGACTAAATCCCGCATTACTTATAGCCATTGTTAGCAGCATACCATTTTATATTTCTTTTACGATGTCAAATGGTGTCCCGAACGCCCCCAACTTTTTCAAATGTTCCTTCTGCTTTTCTGTCAGTTCGCTTGTACCAAGTGATATGTATTCCGTAGAAATTCCATTTTCCCTTTTCAACGCAAATTCAATCGCTTCAATCTTAGGTTTGCAATTCAGCCCAACCATTGTTAAGTCAATAAAATTTCCAACTTTCACTTCTCCTTTAAAAATCTCACCTATTAAATAAAATTTTCGTCCTGTGGGTTGAAATGAACAATTCAATTTGAATGAAGCTAATGTCAACTCGTGCCAATTGTGTCCACAATGACGACATTGTCTTGCTTGAGGCGTTCTTGTCAAGCGATTGCATTTAGGGCAAGTATTCAAGAAAACCTGATCGCTACTTTCATCCATTATTCTTTGGGCTGTTGCCAGTTCAAATTTATTATAACCGTCTTTCAGTAGTTCTAAAACTTCAGGATCGTCTGTCAGCCACCCTTTTCCCTTATAAATTTCTATCCTTCTTGGATCTTGTTTGTCTGCAAGTTTAGAGAGCGTATTCTGATGACGAATTGCAATCCTTTCCCTTTCGGTCAAAAGATTAGGGAAGTGGATGATTATATATCTCGCAGTTTCGTTGTTCACTGTATTTCTTAGGTTGATGCTAACGGTCTCGTATAACCGTCAGTTACGGTTTTAAAGTTAATGATTTTCGGTTAGACACTGACGTTAGCAATTCCGAGTGGATTCGGACGTAGTCGAATCCGCCGTAATTGCGGTTATACATTGTTACAAGCAGTTTTTATTTCCATTCTTTATTCAAAATACTATAGACATAAGTTCCTTCACTTTCTCCATATGATTGAATATTGTAATTCCGAAGTAATCCTTCTTTAACAGCTCCAAGTTTTTTTATTGCTTTTTGAGATTTGATATTCTTTATGTCAATTTTGAATTCAACTCTTCTTAACATTAACTCATTAAAACAGTAATCCAAAAGCAGTTTCTTGCAGATGGCGTTAATTCCAGTTCCTTGAAATTTTTCCGCAATCCAAGTCCATCCAATTTCTAATCTTTTATGGTAGAAATCAATATTTCCAAACATTGTAATTCCAACTGGTTTTTGATTTTCTTTTTCTATAATCATAAATGGATATAGAGTCTTTTTTTCTTTTGCAGAAAAACAATAATTAAAATATTCAATTAAATCGTTTCTGTTTTTAACTCTAGCTCCAAATTCACCAAGTTCTTTTGAATAACTTATACTTTCAATACTATCAATATCCGAATCTTTCAAAGGTCGGATTAAAATCAATTCATTTTGAAGAATTAATTCGGTTGAGAAAAATTTTTCGTTGTTCATCAAATTGCTTGTAACGGTTGGGCTATGGTTTCGTTGCGGAATGGTTCGGCAGAACTATTCCGCCGTAAACCAAAGTTAGCAAACACGCAGGAATTTCCGATAGGAAATTCCGCCGCAATGAACTATAGCCGTTGTTGTGTGGCGTTTTTTTTACCACAAATATTTTAATTCAATTTTGTCATTTTCGATATTCAGCACTTTATATGTCGAAGCTCCAATTTCGATTAATGTACTTCCTTCGTCAATGTCTAATTTTTCTTTGAATTCCGCTTCTTTTTCCTTTTCAAAAGTCCAGCGATAAATTCCGTCAATTTTTGGTTCCTTTTCTGTTGTTCTTGTCAAAACTAAATTCCGATTTTTTAAAACTCCATTTTCCCATCCAGAAACGTCCCAAATTCCATTAAAACTCCTTACCAAAGAATCAGCTACGATTTCTCGTTTTTTCTCTAATTCAATAAACTTATGTTTGAATATTTTACTTTCCAAACTATCGTAGTCAATTCCGTTCCATTCACAATTCCCAACGATTTTAAATTCTTTTCCATTAGTTTTTATATCGTAGTAATCAATGGATGACGAATTGAATGAACAAGTATCTTTTATTGTTTTTGCTTTTTCAATAAATTCAGTTATTAATTTCAAGTCAGATTTTCCGATTTCAGTTGTCCAAGTTGAATCAGTTCCAGAACCATAGTAATAAAAAGGACTTTTTTTAATTGCTTTTATTTTTTCTCCGCTTTTAAAAATGTCCATTGAGTAAAATTCAATTCTTTCGTCTCCTGTTCTAAATCGAATTTCTATATCCGAAAAGGCATTGATTTCCGCTTTGTCAATTTTGTCAGAATTGCAAGAAGTTAGAATTAGAAGTAAGATTATTAAATGATTTCTCATTTTTTCTCAAATGACACACAACGTGTTTGGCTATGGTTTCGTTGCGTGAAAATCCGCGAGGATTTTCCGCCGTAAACCGAAGATAGCAAATTTGCGAGGACTTTCCGCGAGGAAAGTCAGAAGCAATGAACTATAGCCGGTGTTGTACTGTGTTTTTTATTCTAATATTTTTATAAATGAAGGGAATTTTTCTGAATACATAATATCAATTTTCCCTCCTTTAATTTTATTGACAACAATCCCATTGTCCGTTATTTTAAAATTTTTGCTCTCATTGTCATTATCCCAAACTGTATATTCAATTATTAAGCCTTTTTTAATTAATTTTTGTCCGTAATTAAATTGAATAAGATAAAAATCTTCTTCTTCAGCTTTAGGCAAATCAATCCTTACGAAATCAATTATAATTCCTTTTGCAATTTTTGAGTCGGAATTTAAAAAGTAATTTCTCAAATTGTAATTTAAATATTTACCACTTTTTTCAAGTCCGATTACCATTAAGAGCATAAGTCCTAATGAGAAAATATTCTTGGAATAGAATATAATCCAATTAGTAGGGATTTGTTTAAAAGTTTTGATAGGTTTTCGGTTCCATTTTTCCCATAAAGAAAATAATAAGCTTGAAAGTCCGAATACAAATAGAAAAATAGAACAATATTTAATCAGTTCCCAATATTCCAGATTATGATTAAAAAGCGATTTTAAAATTAGTCCAATAACTAATAAAATAATCCCAATTGTAATGTTTAAATTCTTTTTCAAATGTTTTTCTCAAATGCAGTACAACGGGTTTGTGTATGGCTTATTGCAGGAAATCCGCAGAGGATTTCCCGCTGTAGAACCAAAGATAGCAAATTGCAATGAATTCCGGTTAGGAATTCAGCCGCAATGAGCTATACACGTTGTTGTGCTTTCGTTATTTTTTGACTTATTCATCTTTCATATAATATTTTAATGACTTGATTTTATTAAGATTTAGATAATCTCCATCAAGGTAGTATTCGAGTGCCAATCTTAAATTTTTATTAGACGCTTCAAGTCCGTCAAAACATTGTATCGCCCAAGATGTTTTATGTCTTAATTCATATAGAATTTGGTCGAATTCCGATGTGTTATAGTGGGCAATCAAACTATCGCTATCTAACAATTCTACTTCATACATAATAAATTTATATCGTTCAGCACTGAATGATTCATCCACATTGTTTATGTTATTCTTAAAAAAGAATGGTCTTAATGTACCGATTTTCATTAAATTCCATTCTTCAATTGCTTCTACCACCAATTGTTCTCTCCATATGATATCCCTAAACAGTTCTTGAATTTTGTCATTATTAATTTGGTCAAATTTTGATTCATAATTATCAGTTATTAATGGTCTGAATGAATGTGTCCAAATCAATAAATTAAAATTTAAAGTCGAATCATTTGGGATTTGTTTTCTTGACTGCTCGTAAAGAGAAAAATTTAAGTCTTGGTACATTTTAAACCAATTTATTTGTGTTTTTGTGGCATTAGAAGCCTCTTCTAAATCCAGAATAGTGGCTTCATAAAATTTTTTTACACTTTCTTCAGCTTTTCTTTCATCATTTTTATTGTTAATCTGTAGTGCAATTAAAATTCCAATAACCACAAGAATAATTTCTCCAATAGCATATTTCAAATACTTTCCAGTTTTGCCTTTTGAAAGTAAATCTTGTCTGATTTTTCTAAAAATTTTTATCATTGGTTAGTGGTTGGTCATAATGAAGCACAACGGGTTTGTGTATGGCTTGTTGCGGGAAATCCGCAGAGGATTTTCCGCTGTAACACGAAGATAGCAAATTGCAATGAATTCCGATTAGGAATTCAGCCGCAATGAGCTATACACGGTGTTGCCCACTGGTTTTTTTTCTTTTTTATGTAATTCCATATGACATTCCGAACAGACTGAAATTAGGTCTTCCATTTTTTCATTGAATACATTGTCGTAATTCAAATGGTGAACTTCCTCCGCCTTTTTTAATTTACATTCTTGACATAAAAAATTATCTCGTTTTTTTACTTTTTCACGAATACTTTTCCACGTATCGCTTGTCAAATATTCGTGATATTTGAATTGTTTTGAGTTTATTTTGGTGTACCAAGATTTTCTTTCTGCTAAATTTTTAGCCTCAAGTTTTCTATTCTCGTGATATTCTTCGAACATTGATTGACTAAAATCAGACCGAATTTTTTCTCCATATTTTTTTGCGCTCAATGGTTTGGTTCGATTCGATGAGCCACCGCAATTCGTACATTGATAATAAATTGCTATACTTCCGTTCGACTTGTGGTCAATCGTTATTATTTCGTGTGGTTTTCTGCAACATTGACCTAATTCCGCATAAGTCCAATATGTACAATTCACACACTCATAGACATTCCAATGAGTATTTGTTTTATCAATTTTTATAGTTTTTGAACTACATTTTGGACATTCCTGCATTTTATTCAAACTTGTGGGCAACGGTCTCGTATAACCGCAGTTATGGAGTTAAAGTTACTTAATTTTTGGGTCAAGAACAGACGTTAGCAATTCCGAGTGGATTCGGACGTAGTCGAATCCGCCGTAATTGCGGTTATACATTGTTAGCAACTGGCTTTATTTTATTATTCGGTCATAATCTTTTATCAATGCTCTCATAAGCATTTCTCCATTTGCACCAAGTTCATTATTTTTCAATCCTAGGTCTTTTCTCATTTCAGCCATTATTTTTGTCATATACAAAAGGTGTTGCTTTGAGTCCGTTTCTTCATCGTCATTTTGGGCATACATAAATTGGAAATAATCTGAAAAGGCAATTATTACTTTTGGCGAAGCATAAAGAACATATTTTTTATAAAACTCATATAAATCAGTCAGCATTTTATTCGGATGGTTTTTCTTATTTGCTTTTGAGTTGGCAAAAAGTCCGATTATCAAATTCACATATTGCTGGTAGATTTCACGTCTTTCTTTTGTGATTTCATTTGTGAGTTCCTTTTTTTTCTCAATATTACTTTTCAATAAATATCCAGCTCCACCTCCAATTAAAGGAAGTGTAATTGATAAAATCGTAATTATTGTTTGTGAGTTCATTTTTCAGCTTGTTGCTAACGGTCTAGTATAAGAATAGTAGCGGATTTGCACACACTAACTTTTCGGTTAAACACAGACCTTTTTTATATTTACTTACTTTATTTTTAGCGATTAAACCGCTATTATTTTTATACATTGTTGCCACACGTTTTTATTCCGATTCTTGTCTTAATATCGCTAAAACTTCTTCAAATTTTTCATCCAATACTTCTGTAAATTCTGCATTTTGTTCAAAGTGAAATGAAACAAACCTAATGTCATTTGATTCAATACTATTATAAAAGTAACAAGCTTTTGATTCCTGATTATATTTTATGAAAGGAAGTAATTCAATAGGTATATTTTGATTTTCGTGCAATAAATAGAGTTTACTTTCATCAAGAGGAATTAATGATTCTATTTCCACTTCATTGAATGGTGTTCTAATACCGACAAGCTCTTTTGCTTTGTAAATAAAAACACCATTTTTATATTTGCTATTATCAGCAACTATTAACTTACAATTTGAAAATGCATCTTTAATTTCTTGACGTAAATTATTTAACTTTTGTTCTAAAAGTGTAACTCTATTTAAGTCTTCTTGATTGCTGGAAACTCCTCCGTGACCTTTCCATTTATTTCTATATTCTCTTACTTCTTCAAGGATTGTAATTACTCTTTTATTTGTAATGAAATCTAAAAATTCCTTACTTGGATTGCCGAATAATGAAAGAACAATTTCTTTATTTTCTTTTTCGTTTAATAAAGTTCTAGTTGCTTTTGCAAGACTTGCTGTTAAATTATTCCAACCTCCGAAAGTCGCTTTTTTAATCCAATCTTTATATTGTTTATCACTGCTTATCCATCTATGCCTTTCTGATTTATAGAATTCTGGATTTTGATTTAAAGCACTTAACATTAGTAAAGATAGAAACTCTGAAAATGCCTCAAAAAAATGCAATAAATGCTCTGTTTTATTTCTATTGTCAGTTGTAGCATAGTATTTCCATAGAATTGATGAAATAGGAAATGGTAAATTATCTAACCATTTTTCAATACTATTGTCTTTCTCAAAAGCTGAAATTTCCTTATCAATTTTATCGACTAAACTTGGTCTATTCCAAAGTTGCTCTTTTAGTTCATAAATTGCTAATGAAATATTTTCAATTTTATTATTTACTTCTATTAGTTTTATTTGGTCTTGATACTTGGGAATAAAAAGAGGTAATTCTGTAATAGATGAAATTGTAATATTTTCAATAGTTGTTCCAACTTTTCTGCTTTCTAATGATATTTTTCCAATTGGCGTATTCAAGTAGTTTGAAATAAAAACTGGACTTACATTATCATTTAGAACTATTTGTAGATAATTTTTTGGTTTAATGTTAAAATCAGAAGGATTGTGTACCACATCACTATTTCCAACTTTAGGCACATAAATGCAATTGGGTATATGTTCGACATTCTCTGGTTTAATATCTCGTATTGTATTGATTTTTAGAGAAACTTCGTTTAATGAAGTCATAGGCAAGCCTGTCCTTTTGCCTAATTTGAATAAGTTATCTTCTTTTTCTAATGCTTTAAATGAATTGAAGTTTTCAAGTTCAATGAACTTACCTAATTGGATTTTTACACCATCTTTTTCATTAATGAAATTTTTAAAAATTATTTCGTTTGAATTATTGTCCGAAGTAAGTTTTGCAGTAAATGTTGATTTATTATCTCCTTTTGAAGCAATTACCAAATATGTGCTTATTGAAGTAATTGGGTAGTGGCTACCTTCTTCTAAATAAAAAACTCCATCTATTGAAATATTACTATCTGAAATGGCTTGTTTCATTCTCTTGTCGTTGAGAAATTTTTGTGGCATTAAAAAAAGTAATTTTCCGTTTTCTTTAAGCCTATTAGAAGATTCAATTAACAAGTCTGTTGAATAGTCTTTACTTGTAGAGTTTTCTTTTCTTGATGGCATTACAAATGGCGGAAACGAAACGATGAAGTCAAATTCTTTTTGTTCATTAACAATGTTTTCAAGTCCGTCTCCAAGTTTGACTTTATTTGAGTCTTTCAGAAACCCTTTTGTAATTAGATTATATTCAGCTTGATTTATAGTAATTCCTCTAAAGTTTTCAAAATTTTCAATGATTGGATAAGAATCTCTGGTTAACCAAGGGTCGAGGATAGTTTTTGGTTGAAAATGATTTACAAATAATTTTATGAAATCATATAAAAAATTCGGTATGACTTGCATTGGTGAATTTGCAGTTTGTAAAAGTTCGTTGTCCGAAATAACTTTTTTTAGATGTTCCAAACCTATTTCTTTTCCAATTCTTTGAAGAGTTGATGTACTGGAAAATCTTCCGTAACCGCTAAAATGGTTTGAACTTCTTAATTCGTTCATTTTTTTCCAAATCAATTTTTCAATTTCTTCCTTCATTTCGGTTTAGTTCTGTTTTTTTTCAAATGTGTGGCAACGGTCTCGGCTATGAGTAGTTGCGTGGTTTAGCGGTTAACTTTGCAAGTACGCACCAAACTGAAAATCCGCGAGGATTTTCAGAAGTAGGCGAGAACGAGCAATTACTTATAGCCATTGTTGTGTGTAGTGTTTTATTCTTTATTATATAATTCGTTTACTTTTTTCAAATCAGTCATTTTATCAATCTCGTAAAAATAGTTCAGTTGCCATTCTTGAGTTTTTTCCGCTTGTTTATTCAGTGTTTTATCCCAAACTGGATAAACTCTAAAACCTCTTTTTCCATCCTTTTTATCGGTAGTTATGAAACCTTTGTTCATTAATTCAGATTTCGGAAATACAAATTGTCCAAAACGGTCTCCAAATTTTGCATTAATTATATAAAAATCAAATAGGTCATTTGCAGAATAAGGTTCTGTTTCCCCATTTTGATTTCGCTTCCAAAAAGTCACAAATTGTCCAACTTTTTTAGGTGTTATTTTTGAACTTCTTGAAATCATTTTCATTCCATTCAGTTCAAATTGGCAAGCGTCATATTCGGTTCCTTCAAGTTCACTATTCACATTGGAAATATTGAGAGATAATCTGTCATAAATTTTTGTTTTAACCTCAATTAGATTTTTGTTCAGAGTTTCAAGTTCAATCATTTGTAATTATTATCTCTTATGTTCAAGTTTTTACGGTTGCTTTTTACATTACACACAACGGTCTCGGCTATGAGTAGTTGCGTGGTTTAGCGGTTAACTTTGCAAGTACGCACCAAACTGAAAATCCGCGAGGATTTTCAGAAGTAGGCGAGAACGAGCAATTACTTATAGCCATTGTTGTGTGTAGTGTTTTATTCTTTATTATATAATTCGTTTACTTTTTTCAAATCAGTCATTTTATCAATCTCGTAAAAATAGTTCAGTTGCCATTCTTGAGTTTTTTCCGCTTGTTTATTCAGTGTTTTATCCCAAACTGGATAAACTCTAAAACCTCTTTTTCCATCCTTTTTATCGGTAGTTATGAAACCTTTGTTCATTAATTCAGATTTCGGAAATACAAATTGTCCAAAACGGTCTCCAAATTTTGCATTAATTATATAAAAATCAAATAGGTCATTTGCAGAATAAGGTTCTGTTTCCCCATTTTGATTTCGCTTCCAAAAAGTCACAAATTGTCCAACTTTTTTAGGTGTTATTTTTGAACTTCTTGAAATCATTTTCATTCCATTCAGTTCAAATTGGCAAGCGTCATATTCGGTTCCTTCAAGTTCACTATTCACATTGGAAATATTGAGAGATAATCTGTCATAAATTTTTGTTTTAACCTCAATTAGATTTTTGTTCAGAGTTTCAAGTTCAATCATTTGTAATTATTATCTCTTATGTTCAAGTTTTTACGGTTGCTTTTTACATTACACACAACGTGTTTGTGTATGGCTCGTTGCGGGAAATCCGCGAGGATTTTCCGCCGTAACCGAAAGATAGCAAATTGCAATGAATTCCGACCTGCCACGCCTGGCAAGGCGGGTTAGGAATTCAGCCGCAATGAGCTATACACGTTGTTGTAACACGTTTTTTATTCCGTTAAATATTGTATTCAATTCTATTTCTCTTTTTTCAATTCCATCCATTTTATCGACTTTCTTTCCAAATATTTTATTCCAAAATCCTCTTTGTGTAAAGTCATAGGAATAGCTAAAGTTCGAGTCAAATTCCGCAATGTAAAGTTTGGATTTTAAAATTCTACCATTTTTCAGGAATTGAACTTCTTTCCCCTTTAGTCCATTTACGAGTATTGATAGAATTCCATTTCGGTTCATTTCATTAAATTCCAACGCAGGTGGTCCGGGATTTTTCAGTTCCTCTGGGTTTAAGTCATTTGCATAAAAAAATTCTCCTTCTACATATTTGTTATACCCAGGAACTTTTGGATTGAAAATTTGTAAATAGATGAGTAGATTTTCTTTCAAATATCCAACTTGAATTTCAGTCAGAGAATTTTTATCAGTAGCTTCGAACGTCTCTATTTCCGTTTGATTTTTTAATTCAGAGGTTGATTTTTTAAATTCTCCGCTGTCAATTAAAATTCGGTTAATAAACTCTTTCCAATCTTTAAATTCCTGCATTTTCTTGATTTGGTCAAATGTGTTACAACGGTTTTGGCTATGATTTCGTTGCGGAAAAATCCGCAGGATTCTTTCCGCCGTAGCCGAAAGATAGCAAAAAAGCGCGGAATTTTCGGCAGAAAATTCCGCCGCAATGAATTATAGCCGTTGTTGGGTTTTAGTGCTTTTTTGTCCGTTTATAATTTTGTTCCGAAATTTTGGTTTTCCGTTGATTTATTTTTTTCCGAGTTTGAGTGGGTTCCGTCGTTTTTTCAATTCCGCAAACTTGCTCAAATTCCGATTGTGTTTTTGTTCGGCAGAGTGGAAGTCAGACGTTTTTTTGCGTTCTGTTCTGTTTTCCGTTTTTCCGCATTTTTGTCAAATTCCGCACAGCAATTCGGTCAGCGTTCGAGTGAGCAATTCCGCTGTTGCTTTTCATTTCACGCTTGAGTAGTGATTCCACAAAATTTTGAAATTCGGCACGATAGTTTTTCTGAACTATCTACCTTAAAATTCTAAAAAAAAATCGAAAATCAAACTAGGCTTTTTTCAATTGCGCAAACTTGCTCCAGCATTAAACCCAACGGTTTCGAGTATGGACAGTTGCGGGTTGGTTTGCCAGGTTTTGTCCGTTTAAAATAAATATAGCTAAAAACATCGAATATCGATTAAGTATTTTTAGCCGCAATTGGCTATACGCATTGTTGGCAGCTGTACTTTTTAGTCATAATGAAATCTGCATTTTGCAATTAAAATTTCCCCCTCTTTATATTGATAAATCAATCTATGTTCACTGTCAATTCTTCTTGACCAAAATCCAGCATATTTATGTTTTAAAGGTTCTGGTTTTCCGATTCCGTCAAATGGATTTCTTGATATATCTTTTAAAAGTTCGTTTATTTTTTTAAGTTTTTTCTTATCCGTTTTTTGCCAATATAAATAATCTTCCCAAGATTCGTCAACAAATGTATATTTCATATTAGTCTTCGATTAAGTCTCTTGAAAATGATTTTCCATTTTTTAGTTTGTCAATAGCAGAATCTAAACGCAATTCATTTTTTCGGGAAGATAATTCGTGATTGGTAGCCATTAGAGAATTGTATTCTTCTAGGGACATAACAACAATTCCAGAATCTTTTCCGCGGTTAATTATTAGGGTTTCAAAGTTTTTGATAACTCTGTCTAAGTATGTTTTGATATCTTTTCTAAAGTCAGAAACGGTTGTAATTTGCATAATTCAATACTTATTTAAGTACAAATATATGTACAAAATATGATATTTGCAATTTTTATCGTATTGCTGCCAACGGGTTTTTGTATGGCTTGTTGCGGGAAATCCGCAGAGGATTTTCCGCTGTAGAACCAAAGATAGCAAATTGCAATGAATTCCGATTAGGAATTCAGCCGCAATGAGCTATACACGGTGTTGGCATACGTACTTTTTATTCAGATAAATGCATTTTCATTTTTATTCGTTCCTCATTAGCTTTTT
>NZ_RWBG01000006.1 GCF_003944795.1 Mangrovimonas spongiae | reverse complement strand
GCTCACCTCTTACCATTCCGAACAGAGAAGTTAAGCCCATTAGCGCCGATGGTACTACATCGTGGGAGAGTAGGTCGCCGCCTTTTTTAAAGGTCTAAGTATATTTGTACTTAGACCTTTTTTTATAGCTCTTTTTTTAAGGATTATAGTGTCTTGGAAGATATCTTTTTATTAAATTAGTCTGATGAATAATTTAATAGACTCCAATTTAAACACGCTTAATCAACTTCACTCAATAATAAATCAATTAGATAATAGGAATCTAAGTAATAAAACAGTTGAGCCATACAAATCTAGTATTGGTTCTCATATACGTCATATTTTAGATTTTTATTATTGTATTCTTTTTCCTGAGAGTGAAATTATTGATTTCACAAAGAGAAAGCGTGATGAAAAGGTTGAAAGTTGTTGTGTTTCAGCTAAAGCTTATTTAAATCAAATTATTGAAGCTTTAAAAACTTTTGAATATAATGATAAGAAAGCAATAATTGTAAAAGATGATTTAGGTCTTGGTTTGCTTACGATGACTTATACCTATGATGCTGTTTTATCGCAAGCCAATAGCCATACCATACATCATTTTGCTATAATAAATTATATAATGAATGCTCTGGATTTAAAGTTATATAACTCTAAATTTGGTTATAATCCAACAACAGTTATTGAAGAAAGGCGTTAGTTGAACATACTATCCATAATAACTTTTAACCCTTTAAAGGCAAAAAAAATCGCTAGTGCGCAAACAATAAATGCAACAATTAATATAGGAATATATAATGGTTTATCTTGGTTGGTGAAACCAATATAAAGTAGTGTTGGACCTAAAAACATACCAATTAAGGATAGCCCCATTTTTTTTAAGCCTTTAACAAGTAGTTCTTTGTTTGTTCTTTTAGTTTCCATTGTTATGGTTTTGAATAGCTAGACGGACACTTTTGTATTTTTCTAATAGAGCTTCGGCTTTTTCTTTATTGATATTGAGCTCTTTCATTAACATTTTTATACCTCGATCTACAAGCTTATTGTTACTAAGTTGCATATCGACCATTTTATTGCCTTTAATATGACCTAATTGTATCATAGTTGATGTAGTAATCATGTTAAGAACTAATTTTTGTGCTGTTCCTGCTTTCATTCTAGAGCTACCTGTTACAAACTCTGGACCAACTATAACTTCAACAGGAAATTTAGATACCGATGCCAATGGGCTGTTATTATTACAAGTAATACATCCTGTTGGAATATTTTTTTTATTACATGCTTGCAATCCACCAATAACATAAGGCGTTGTGCCCGATGCAGCAATACCAACAACAATATCTTTTTCTGAAATATTATAAGCTGAAAGATCCTTCCAAGCTTCCTCTTTTGAGTCTTCGGCAAATTCTACGGCTTTTCTTATGGCTTTATCGCCACCAGCAATAAGACCGATAACCAAATCGTGTGAAACACCAAAAGTAGGGGGGCATTCTGAGGCGTCAACTATACCTAAGCGCCCACTTGTGCCAGCACCTATGTAAAATAATCTTCCGCCATTTTTAAGTTTTTTTACAACTTGATTGACTAAACTTTCTATTTGAGGAATGGCTTTTTCTACAGCATTGGGTACTGTTTTATCTTCATTATTAATGTTTGTCAGTATTTGATTTACCGACATATTTTCTAGATGATTATAATTAGAATCGGCCTCGGTTGTTTTAGTAAATTCCATGGTTTAAAAGTACAGTTTATTGTGGTAAGTGACCAATTAACCTAGTTAAAAGTTATTGTATTGTTTGCGTTAGTGATGGTAGCGGCATCCTCACAATATTATTGTGAGATATAGCGAACAGCACGACCCTATTGGGTAACGCCCAAAAAAAAGCTCCTAATTAAAGGAGCTTTATATAAATTGTTATGCGTTTATAATGCTATTTAGTGTTTTGCTTGGTCGCATAACTTGTGATGTTAATTCTTCGACAGGTTCGTAATAACCACCTATGGAGGTTGGCTTGCCTTGAATTTTATTTAATTCATCTACTATAATAGTCTCGTTTTCTAAAAGTGTTTTATAGATTGGAGCAAATTCGGCTTTTAAATCGGTATCTTCATTTTGATTTGCTAAGGCTTCTGCCCAATACATGGCTAAATAGAAGTGACTACCACGATTATCAAGCTCTCCTGCTTTTCTAGAAGGTCCTTTTTTATTTTCTAACAATTTTTCGGTAGCGTCATCTAGCGCATCTGCTAAAACTTTTGCTTTGGCATTATTAAAGGTTTCGCTTAAATGTTCTAAAGATACAGCCAATGCTAAAAATTCGCCAAGTGAATCCCAACGTAAGTGGTTTTCCTCTAATAACTGTTGTACGTGTTTAGGAGCAGATCCACCGGCACCAGTTTCGAATAAGCCACCACCATTCATTAATGGTACAATAGATAGCATTTTGGCACTAGTTCCTACTTCTAGAATAGGGAATAGGTCGGTTAAATAATCACGCAATACATTTCCGGTTACCGAAATAGTATCTTCTCCTTTTTTAATACGTTTTAAGGTGAAGTTTGTAGCCTCGATAGGTGATAGGATTCTAATATCTAATCCAGATGTATCGTGGTTTGGTAAATATGTATTTACTTTTTTAATTAATTCGGCATCGTGAGCACGGTTTTCGTTTAACCAAAAAACGGCTGGAGTTTGCGATGCACGCGCTCTTGTTACAGCTAATTTTACCCAATCTTGAATAGGGGCATCTTTTGTTTGGCACATACGCCAGATATCTCCTGCCTCTACAGTATGCTCGATTAGGGTATTTCCAGCATCATCAATAACTTTTACGGTTCCGTTGGAAGCTATTTCAAAAGTTTTATCGTGAGATCCGTATTCTTCAGCTTTTTGTGCCATAAGACCAACGTTAGGAACGGTTCCCATTGTTGTAGGATCGAAAGCACCATTTTCTTTACAGAAATCTATAGTTGCTGTGTAAACGCCAGCATAACTACTATCTGGTATTACAGCTATGGTGTCTTGTGTGTTTCCTTGGGCATTCCACATTTGGCCCGAATTACGAATCATTGCTGGCATTGAGGCATCAATAATAACATCGCTAGGGACGTGAAGGTTTGTAATACCTTTATCGGAATTCACCATTGCTAAATCTGGGCCATTTTCAATAGTTGTTTCAATGGCTTTTAAAATTTCCTCTTTTTTATCTGAAGGAAGTTCTTCTAATTTTGAAAGCACGTTTCCTAATCCATTGTTTTCTTCTACACCAATTTCTTCAAAAACATCAGCATATTTATTGAAAACATCAGCAAAAAATACTTTTACTGCATGGCCAAAGATGATAGGATCGGAAACCTTCATCATGGTTGCTTTCATGTGTAATGAAAATAGTGTACCATTTGCTTTAGCAGCTTTAACTTGTTCTTTTAAGAAAGTTATTAAAGCCGATTTGCTCATGACTGAACCATCGATAATTTCTCCTTTTTGAATAGGAAATGGTTGTTTTAAAATGGTTTCATTTCCATTGTCATCAGTATGGACAATCTTAATATTGGTTGCTTCAGGTAGTGTTAACGATTTTTCTGTATGGGCAAAATCGCCTTGTTCCATAGTTGCAACATGCGATTTGGAGTTTGAGCTCCAAGCCCCCATGCTATGTGGATTTTTCTTAGCAAAGTTTTTTACTGCTTTTGGTGCACGACGGTCTGAGTTTCCTTCGCGAAGTACTGGGTTTACAGCACTACCTTTAATTTTATCGTAGCGTGATTTAATATCTTTTTCGGCATCAGATTGTGGTTCTTCTGGATAATTAGGAATGTTAAATCCTTTGTCTTGAAGCTCTTTAATAGCTGCCATTAGTTGCGGTACTGAAGCACTAATATTAGGTAGTTTAATAATATTTGTTTCTGGTAGCTTTACCAATTCTCCAAGAGTGCCAAGAGCATCTTCTACTTTTTGATCGTCATTTAAAAAATCTGGAAAAGTTGCTAAGATTCTGCCTGCTAACGAGATGTCTTTGGTTTCTATATTAATACCAGACGATTTTGTAAACGCTCTTACAATTGGTAAAAAAGAGTGGGTTGCCAATGCTGGAGCTTCATCTGTTTTGGTATAAAAAATAGTTGGAGATTTTGCCATTTTATATAAGGTTTTGTGACGTTAAACAAATTTTAATTAAGTCCTGCAAATATAATAAAATCAAGTGGCTTAAGCTTGTTGTTTTGTAGCATTTATTCTATGGTGATCTTATAAGATTTAAGCAATCCTATTATGTGCTCTTTTGAAAATTTAGCGTGAGTAATTTTGTTGTTTTCTGGATGAATATTATAGTTGTAAGCTGTGCTTAAATCGCTGCTTTCTAAATTTGTGTTTTCGAAGATGGCCGATTTTACATCACAATTATTTAGTGTTGATTTTGAGAGGTTTGTATTGCTAAAGTCGGTTTGATGCATAATACAGTTATTAAATCGTGTATTAGGTATTTTTAAATCTTGAAACGACGCTAGTTCTAAATAGCAGTTATTAAAACTAAACGTTAATAGAAATGCATTACAAGTGTTAAACTGTACGCCCGTTAATTTACAATCTATAAAATCGACGTGATTAAAACTTGTATGTGCAATATTGCAATTACTTAAATTACAATTAATAAAAGTACATTCTAGAAAAACATTGTTACTAATATCTGAATTTGAGAAATCACAGTCTTCGAATGTGCAATTATCGTATTCTGCTTTAGATATTTTGTTGGAAGAGTAGTTTTGACTTTTAAAATGTTGCTCTGAGATAAAAGGTAAATCCATGTGTTTTTTGAAAATGGTAAAGATAGAAAAACAAAAGCCATATCATTGTAGAAAATTCTACCTTGACATGGCTTTCTTCGAAACAGTTACTACGTGACCTATTTAGTTTTTACTAAATCGACCGATATTAACTCACGTTACCTATCGTTCTTTTCAATTCAAGTTTCACTATTTCAATTTGAAACATATCACTTCTTTCAAAATGTATTGACATGAAGTATGATGTTTCATGAAATTGTTTTTCTTGATACTTTTTTATTTAAATGTCACTTGCGTGCTATTTAAATTTAAAAGCATTGTTTCCTATCTTAACTTTTACTTTCGTTAGTGTGTTACCTTTAGAAACTTTCGGTTTTTCTAGTTTGTACCTGCAAAGCATGTACTACTTTTAAAAACGTCATGGCTTTTTAACTCCCATATGCTTACACATACTGTTTTAAAACCTCGAAAAAACAATTATAATAAAGAACGTTACTTTATTCAATTAAACATAAACCTAAAATTAAGACCAACACGAATGTTGTTGTTTAATTGTTTAGCTAATATACGTTAGGGTATTTAAAAATAAAACTTTTAAGAGGTCTAGTTATCAACTACTTATAAACTTAAGTTATTAACTTTTGTTAATAAAAAAAGCCTTGTATTTACAAGGCTTTTAAAAGTTTTAAACAAGTGATTAACGACGTACCTGTTCTTTAATTCTTGCTTTTTTACCAGTAAGACCTCTAAAGTAGTAAATTCTAGCTCTACGTACTTTACCTCTCTTATTGACTTCAATTTTTTGTAAAGCTGGCATGTTGATAGGAATAATACGCTCAACACCTACGGTTCCAGACATTTTTCTAATGGTGAATGTTTCGGTGGCACCACTTCCTCTTCTTTGGATAACTACTCCTCTAAAGAACTGTGTACGAACTTTGTCACCTTCTCTAATTTCGTAATAAACTGTAATTGTATCTCCAGCTGAAAATTCTGGAAAATCTTTTTTTCCTACAAATTCGTCTTGTACGTATTTTACTAAAGACTCCATGTTTTTAATGTTTTGTTGTTAATTCGAAATAACATTCACGATTCTCGCCAGAGGTTAGTCCAAAATTGAGTGCAAAGATAATTAAAAAGTAATAAGTTAAAAGCTTTAAATAAAAGTTTTTTAGCGTTTCTATTTCACAAGCAAAAGGTTGGGAGGCATTTGCTGGACATTAGCTAGCTACAGACTTTAATATGTCTATTAAAATAAAATTAACTATAAGTGGGATAATAGTGTTGCAAACTTAAAAAAATTAGATAACAAAATTTGCACAGTCAAATATTTATATAAATTTTGTATTGTAATAAAAACACAGACACTAAATACGTCCTTACTGCTATGTTAAAAACCTTACTATCAATCGTTTTTTTAAATTTATATATTGCTGCTTTTTCCAATATTCAACAAGTACAAGTAGATAGTTTAGAGCAGCCTTTATATAAACCCTTTATAGAACGTTACATTCTTGATGAAATAAAAAGTTTACGCCAAGAAAACCAAAAACTAAGAGCACAAGTTACAGAGCAAATAGCTGAAGCTAAATTAGAGTCTTCAGATAGGGCCATAAATTACACAACAAGTACAATAAACAATATTTTTTACATTATTACGGCTGCCGCTTCTTTGTTAGTATTATTGGGGTGGCGATCACTTAACGATATAAAAAAGAGTATAAAAATAGATACTGCTAAAAAAATACAAACCCTTACTGGGGATTATGAAAATAGATTGCAACAGATAGAAAAAAAATTAGTAGAACGCTCCAAAATAATCATCGAAACGCAACAAGAAATTTCCAATACCAATTCTATTCACTCATTATGGATGCGTGCTGGACTAGAGAAAAGTGAAGAAGAAAAAATTTCTATTTACGATGAAATTTTAGACATTAACCCTAACGATATTGAAGCGATGACTTACAAGGCAGATGCTTTATTAGAAATTGGTGAAATTCGTTGGGCATTAAACTTACTAAATACTGCAATAGATCACGATAGTGATTATTCTTTAGCTTATTGGCAACGAGCCTGTACTTATGCACTATTAGATAAGCCAGACGAAGCAGTTAGAGATATTGAAACATCGTTACAATTATCTGACACACTAACTGAAGAGTTACTTAACGAAAAGCATTTTGATAATTTAAGGAATAATAAAAAATTTCAATCGCTTATTAAATCAACTTAAATATTCAATTTAATCTTTTAATAAATCAGGTCTACGTTCTTGGGTTCTTTTGTAGGCTTGTTCTTCTCGCCATTTTTCAATTTTAGGAAAGTTGCCGCTAAAAAGAATTTCTGGAACTTTCATGCCTTTATATTCTCTAGGTCTGGTATAAATGGGGGGTGCTAAAAGGTTATCTTGAAACGAATCGGTTAGGGCAGAAGTTTCATTTCCTAATACGCCAGGAATTAATCGTATAACAGCATCGCAAAGTACAGCTGCCCCTAACTCGCCTCCAGAGAGTACATAATCACCAATAGAGATTTCTTTGGTTATAAATTTATCTCTAACACGCTGGTCGACACCTTTATAATGCCCACATAAAATAATCATATTTTTATGTAAGGATAATTGATTGGCAATACCTTGATTTAGTGTTTCGCCATCGGGTGTCATATAAATAATCTCATCGTAATTGCGTTGCGATTGAAGCTTGGTAATACATTTATCTATAGGTTCCACCATCATAACCATACCTGCTCCGCCACCAAATTGATAATCGTCTACAGATTTATATTTATCGGTTGTATAATCTCTTAGGTTATGAAAGTGAACTTCAACTAAGTTAGCCTCGATGGCTCTTTTTAAAATAGAAGCTTCAAAGGGACTCTTTAGAAGTTCGGGTAAAACAGTAATAATATCAATACGCATGAATACGGTGCTTTAATAAAAAAATCTGTAAGCGAAATTACAGATTTTTAATGGTATTTAAGCAGAAAGTTTATTTAGTTGTTTTTTTGCTTATTGATTTCGTCTTGTAATTGGCGACGCACTTTTTGTTCTCTTTCAAGAGCACGTTTTCTATGTTCTTCAAATTCTTCTTCTACTTCGGAAAGCGATTTTTTTGCTTCGCGAGTAATGGTATTACTGTTTTTAAACTTGTATATAAAGAATAATAAGAATCCTAAAAGCCCGATAATAATAGACCACATTAATGTATTGTAACTACCTTTACTCATTTGCATGCCAAAAAGAGCCATGTTATTTTTCTCTTCATTGGTTTTATCTAATGTGTTTTGGGTGTTACTTAAATTAGCATTAAGCTTATTAATTTCTTTAGATTGGCTATCTATAACCGTTTGGCTTTTGTTTAAATTTTCATGTAATGCTTTTAAAGAATCTAACGTATGCGCTTTTAAAGCATAAAGCCAAGTTTTCTTTATTACTTTATATTGTTGGTAATTGTTAGATTTTCTTATAACATATTCAAATTGATTGTCTATCGTACCACTATTTAAAGAAAGTTCCTCTTCTTCTTGAGCAAATAGGGCAATAGAAAATACGGTAAATAAAATGGATAATGTTAAAGACTTCATGTTTAGAATAGTTGTTTGTTTTTGCTGTTACTTGCGAAAGTAACAAATTAAATATTATGTGTAATTATTAGTAAATAAAAAAGCCCTCCAAAGAGGACTTTTTTTATATACGTAAAAATTATGAGTTTAGACTTTTAAGAAGTTTAAAAGTTTAAGTGTGCTCATTAATAATAGGTGTGACGTCTTACTTTAGCAATATATTTAGCTAATCGGATAACTTGGTGGCTGTAGCCATACTCATTATCATACCAAATGTAAAGAATAACATTTTTACCATCTTCTCTTACAATAGTAGCTTTACTATCGTAAATTGAAGGTGCCGAGCTACCTACAATATCACTAGATACTAATTCGTCGTTTAATTCGTATTTAATTTGTTCTACTAAATCACCTTCTAAAGCATACTTTTTAATAATAGTGTTTACACCTTCAACCGATGTTGGGTTGTCTAATTCTAGATTTAAAATAGCTAACGATCCATTAGGGACAGGAACACGAATAGCGTTAGAGGTTAGTTTACCTTCTAAAGAAGGAAGCGCTTTAGACACCGCTTTTCCAGCACCAGTTTCGGTAATAACCATGTTTAATGCTGCTGCACGACCACGACGGTATTTTTTATGAAAGTTGTCTACTAAGTTTTGGTCGTTTGTATAGGCGTGAATCGTTTCTAAATGACCACTTTTTACACCAAACGAGTCTTCAATAACTTTTAAAATAGGCGTAATAGCGTTTGTTGTACAAGATGCTGCCGAAAAGATATCTACTTTATCTGGGTTGTGTTCTAAATGATTTACTCCATGAACAATGTTAGGTACATTTTTTCCTGGTGCAGTAAGTAATACTTTGTCTACACCTTTAGCTTTTAAGTGTCTTGCTAAAGCTTCGTCATCTCTAAAAGCACCTGTATTGTCAATAATTAAAGCATCGTTAATATTGTAAGCAGTATAATCGATATCTTCTGGAGCGTTTGCAGTAATCATATTTACGGTAGTTCCGTTTATGATTAATGCTTTATTTTTTATATCGGCAGAAACAGTTCCTGGAAATTCACCATGTACAGAATCGTTACTTAATAAAGAGGCTCTTTTCTTTAAAATAGTTTCGTCAATATTACCACGTGTAACAATTGCTCTTAAGCGTAACTGGCTACCTTTACCTGTACGCGTCATTAATTCTCTTGCTACTAATCGCCCAATTCTTCCAAAACCATATAATACAACATCTTTTGGTTGGATAGGCTCTTGTTTATTAGCGTCTTTTAATTTATCGGCAATAAAAGCTAAGGCATTGTTATATTTTTTTTCTTCTAAGTGGTATTCGTAAGTAAGTTTACCAATATCTAATTTAGCTGGTGGTAAGTCTAGCGTTTGAATAGCTTGAGCAATTTCAACTGAATCGAAAATTGAAATAGGCTTTTGTACAAATTCGCAAGCATATTCATGTAAGTTTAAAATTTGACTTACATTTCTATCGATTAATTGATTTCTAAAAAGGACTAATTCGATAGATTTATCGTACCAAAGATCGCTTACAATTTTAATAAATTCTACCGTAGCTCTTCTTCTGTCTGCTTGAAAAGCCAATTCGCTTTCATAAGTTCCGTTAAGACTCATTTTTAAAAGTTTAGTGTGTTGTTTTATTTTAAATTTTGTGCAAAAGTAATATATTTCAAACGTTTTCGTAAAGTTTTTTAACAAATAAAAAACCCTTCGTTTTTCCGAAGGGTTTCTTTCTCTTTTTAATAGCAATTACTTATCGCCAATATACGGTTTCTTTATCACCATGTTTATTAATAATTTCGAATTTTAATGGTTCGTTATAAGCTTTGTTTTCTATAATTTTTTTTGCTGTATCAACATCGTTAACATCGTTGTCGTTTATGGCTGTAATAATGCTACCTTCTTCTATACCATTTGATTTCCAATTACGGGCATATCTTGGGTTAAGTTCCGATATTTTTATGCCTTTAGATAGTTTAAACTTCTTTAAATCTTTCTCATTAGCATTTTTTACACGACCAACTATAGGTAAAACAGCTGTTTGATTTTTAATAAGTGTAACTGGAACAATTTCTAGGTCTTCATTATCTCGTAATAAGGTAACATGGACTATGTCGTTAGGTCTTTTTGTACTTAAATAACCTTTTAAATCGGCAAATTTAGAAATTTCAATATCGTCCAATTTTTTAATAACATCGCCTTTAGCTATTCCTGCGGCATCGGCACCAGAATCTTCTTCAACGTCACTTACATAAAATCCTTCAGAAGTTGATACACCAAATTCTTCGGCATATTTACTATTTAATGAAATACCAGAAACGCCTAAAATTCCATTCTGTACATTGCCAAATTCCATAATGTCTTCTACTACTTTACGGGCAATATTACTTGGTACAGCAAATGAATACCCAATGTAAGAGCCTGTTTGCGAAGAGATAGCTGTATTAATACCCACCAAGTCGCCATTGGCATTTACTAGTGCGCCACCCGAATTTCCTGGGTTAACTGCTGCATCTGTTTGAAGAAATGATTGATAGTTTTGCCCTGTTAAATCACGCGATTTAGCACTAATTATTCCAGCAGTAACTGTTGATGTTAAGTTAAAAGGGTTACCAACAGCTAATACCCATTCGCCAATTTTAGCTTGATCGGAGTCGCCAAATCTTATAAAGGGTAAATCGTCTTGGGCGTTAATTTTTAAAAGCGCAATATCCGTTTTTTTATCCGTGCCAATTAATTCAGCCTCATAAATATTATTGTCGTTTGTGGTGATAGATATTTGCGAAGCGCCATTAATAACATGATTATTAGTAATAATGTAGCCATCTGGAGAAATAATAACACCACTCCCTGTACCTACTTGTGTACGTTGTGAACTTCTGCCAAACATTAAATCTTGTAATGTAGTTGGTCCAGAAACGGTTGCTGTATTTTTAACATGAACTACTGCATGAACCGTTTTTTCTGCGGCTTCAACAAAATCTGGAGATTCTGCAATATTATATGCATTAGTAATAGTATTGCTTGTTGGTAAAAAATTTGATGTTTCTTCGGTTTGAGTAACAGCACTTGTTGACTCTTTTTCAATAAAAAACTTGTAGGCTGAAAGGGTGATAATGCCACCTAAAGCCGATACTAAAACTAAACTAGCTAACTTTTTCATGTGTTTTAGATTTTATTTTAATTATTTAACGATTAAAATTAATTATTTATTGAGTGTCATGTTTTTTGTTTAACGATTTTTAACGCACTATTTAACGTGTTTTAACATCATAAAAAACCGCTTAATATTTCTATATTTGCCAAATCTATGGCAGTTGAATTCTATAAATATCAAGGAACAGGAAACGATTTTGTAATGATTGATAATCGTCAGTTACAATTCGACAAAAATAATACCAAACTTGTGGCACAACTATGTGACAGACGTTTTGGTATTGGAGCCGATGGCTTAATTTTATTGGAGAACCACGATACAGCAGATTTTAAGATGGTGTATTACAACTCTGATGGTAATCCAAGTACCATGTGTGGTAATGGTGGACGTTGTTTGGTAGCTTTTGCAAAATTTCTTGGAATGATAGAAAACAGCACCACTTTTGAAGCAGTAGATGGCTTACATCATGCTCGTATAGAAAATGATGTGGTTAAATTACAGATGCAAGATGTTACTAAAATAGAAGCAAATAATGATTTTGTGTTTTTAGATACAGGCTCGCCTCATCATGTAACTTGTGTAAATGATGTAGCAGATTTTAATGTTAAACAGGAAGGCGCTAAAATTCGTTACAGCGATTTATATGGAAAAGCAGGAAGTAACGTGAATTTTGTTTCAAAAATATCTGATGACACATTTAGGCTACGCACCTATGAGCGTGGTGTTGAAGACGAAACCTTATCCTGTGGTACTGGAGCTACAGCAGTAGCTTTAGCCATGAATTATATTGGTGAAACCGAAAAAAACCTTATTACCCTTAATGTAGAAGGTGGCCAAGTACAAGTAACTTTCAATAAAGTGGATAACGGCTATGATAATGTGTGGTTAATTGGCCCTGCAAAGCAAGTTTTTAAAGGCGAATGGTAACATTAAAAGGAGAACATATTTTTTTAAGAGCTTTAGAGCCCGAAGACCTCGATTTTATTTATGAAATCGAAAATGATGAAACTATCTGGGAATTAAGCAACACGCAAACACCTTATTCACAATATCTTATAAAAGATTATTTGGCTAATGCACATAAGGATATTTATGAGGTAAAGCAATTAAGGTTACTTATTTCAAATTATGATAATCAAGCTATCGGGTTAATCGATTTGTTTGATTTTGATCCCAAAAATAATAAAGCAGGTATTGGCATTTTGATAAAATCATGTCATGATAGAAACAAAGGTTTCGGTAGTGAAGCTTTGTCCTTGCTACTAAACTATTGTAAAATCCATTTAGGATTACACCAAGTGTATTGTAATGTTTCAGAAGAAAATACGACGAGTTTAAATTTATTTAAAAAATACAATTTTAACATTGTAGGCATAAAAAAAGACTGGAACTTGGTTAACAATCAATATAAAAACGAATACTTATTACAGTTACTATTTTAAGCGATGTATATTAAAAAAATTTTATGGGCTGTTGCCCTAATTGGACTTATTGTTATTGCCGTTTTTTCATACTACGTATATTCGGTAATGTTAAAACCAAACACAGCATTTAATAACGAAGAAGCATATATTTATGTCCCTACAAATGCTACTTATAATCAGGTAAGAGAACAATTAGAACCCTTACTAATTGATATTGATAAGTTTGATGCCCTTGCCAAGCAAAAAAAATATACAACAAATATTAGAGCAGGTAAATATGCTATAAAAAAAGGGATGAATAACAACGATATTATAAATTCCATAAGAAGCAAAAATCTACCCGTTCGTGTATCGTTTAATAATCAAGAAAGTTTGCCAAAACTTGCAGGAAGGATAGCTCAGCAAATAGAAGCCGATAGCCTATCGCTTTTACAAGCAATGACAGATAGTGTGTTTCTTAAAAAGAATGATTTTGATAAACAATCTGCCTTAGGTATGTATATCCCTAATAGCTATGAGTTATTTTGGAATACGTCTGCCGAAACTTTTCGAGATAGAATGTTAAAAGAATACAACCGTTTTTGGAATACTACTAGAGTAAACAAAGCTAAAGCTATTGGTTTAACGCCCAAAGAGGTTATGACATTAGGTTCTATAGTCCATGAAGAATCTAAACAAGCGAGTGAGCAACCTCGTATAGCAGGTGTTTATATGAACCGTTTACGAATAGGAATGCCATTACAAGCCGATCCCACACTTAAATATGCTGCTTATCAATTACCAGAATATCAGGATACGATTATTAAGCGCGTATTAAATAAGCATAAAGAAATAGAGTCGCCATACAATACCTATAAATATTTAGGCTTGCCACCAAGTTTAATTGCTATGCCAGATATTACAGCCATTGATGCTGTTTTAAATTATGAAAAACATAATTACGTGTATTTTGTTGCCGATGCCAAGCGATTAGGGTATCATAAATTTGCTAAAACGTTAAGTCAGCATAATGCAAATGCAAGAGCATACCACAGGTATTTATCGTCTCAAGGTATAAATAAGTAACATTGATACAATTTAGAGTTGTTTTTTTAGTATGTCTACTATCAATTTCATGTTGGTCACAAACACCATCCAATTTGGAGTTATTTTTTACACCTAGCGATACACTTCATACTTCTAGAAGAAATGCTGTTGTTATTACAGAAGCGTCATTGGCGTCGGTAACTTTATTGGGATTAAATCAATTATGGTATAAAGACTATCCAAAATCTAAATTTCATATAACAAACGATAACAATCAATGGTTACAAATGGATAAGTTAGGCCATGTGTATTCATCTTATCAATTAGGGCAGTTAGGTGCAGATTTGTTACAGTGGAGTGGTGTATCAAAGAAAGACCAATTAATTTATGGGGCTACTTTAGGGGTTACTTTTTTAACAGCTGTGGAGGTTTTTGATGGATTTTCAAAAGAATGGGGTTTTTCTTGGGGAGATATGGCAGCAAATGCGGCAGGAACAGGGTTATATGTTGGACAAGAATTATTATGGGATGAACAACGCATTGTGATGAAGTATTCATTTCATCAAACAAAATACGCTAAAATGAATCCTGATAAATTAGGACATGGCTTTACAGAAGCGTTTTTAAAAGATTATAACGGGCAAACCTATTGGCTGAGTTTTAATATACAATCGTTTACAAAATCGAAAACAATACCTAAATGGTTAAACATTGCTTTGGGGTATAGTGGCGATGGCATGCTAACAGGAATTAATAATATAAATAATGACTTTCCAGATCAAAATAGATCCCGCCAATACTTATTGAGTTTGGACATAGACTTAAGTAGAATTCAAACAAAATCTCACGTTTTAAAATCGATATTCGGTATTTTAAATACGATAAAAGTACCGCTGCCAACTATGGAGTTTAACGATAAAAACGGCATAAAACTGCACGGAATCTACTTTTAAGAACACTTAATCGACTAATTTTCAGTATTTAAAAAAAATGCGTATCTTTGCACGCTGAAATTTAAAGGCTACAATTAAATTATAATTAAGCCTTGAAAATTTAAAGTTATGATTAAAAATATTGGAAGTCATTTTGCTCTTTTACTTACAATATCATTATTGTTAGTAGGAGCGTTTTGTTTGAACAAGAAATTAAATTCAAACACATCAAACGCTATAGCATTACACAATGTTCAAGAAAATATTGATAATGTTAATAATGAAACCGAAACAGGTTTAGAAATTTTACCTGCTCACGAGCCCGTTAAAGTATATACACCAGAATTAGGAAAATCTTTTGTTGCTTTTAAAGAAGCTTTAGGGTTTAAAGAATCTAGAGGAGATTATTTTACTATTAACGATTTTGGTTACTTAGGAAAATACCAGTTTGGAAAGGAAACTTTAAAATTAATTGGTATTTATAACCCAGTTGTATTTTTAAATACGCCAGAATTACAGGAAAAAGCCTTTATAGCTAATGCATCTCGCAACAAATGGGTGTTAAGAAGAGATATTAAGCGTTTTAAAGGAAAAACAATTAATGGTATTCTTATAACCGAATCTGGTATTTTGGCAGCAGCGCATTTAGCTGGACCTGGAAATGTAAAGAAGTATTTAAGAAGTTATGGCCGTCATGGGTTTTCTGATGCTTTTGGAACATCGATAGATTATTATTTAAAGAAATTTTCAGGTTACGATACCTCAAATATTTCTCCTAATAAAAAGGCAAAAGTTAAATTAGAAAAACAAACAGCTTAACGAAAGCTAGTTTCTGTAAATAATAAATAGTGTAGGTCTTTTATGTAGGTCTACGCTATTTTTTTTCCACTCACTTACAGTTTTTGTTTTTATATACTCGGTTGGTAGCGTAATATCGCAAGCTACACAAACAAGTGTGTCGTTGTTAAGCGATTGGCATATATCTTCCAGCATTTTATTATTTCTATAAGGCGTTTCAATAAATAATTGTGCTTGATTGTGTTTATAAGCTAATTGCTCTAAACGTTTAAGTTCCTTTCTTCTATCTTTTTTATCAATAGGAAGATAACCATTAAACGCAAAATTTTGGCCATTCATTCCAGAAGCCATTAATGCCAAAAGGATAGAAGATGGACCAACCAAAGGAACCACTTGAATACCTTTTTCATGAGCAATTTTTACAACATCAGCTCCAGGATCTGCAATACCAGGACAGCCAGCTTCCGAGAGTATGCCAACGTTTTCACCTTGCAAACAAGGCTCTAAAAATGAAGGTAAATCTATGGGATCTGTAAATTTATTAAGCTGAAACATGGTAAGACTAGATTGTTTTTTACCAGGCTTAATTTTTTTTATAAACCTACGGGCTGTTTTTTCATTTTCAACAATGTAGATTTGTACAATTTCAATAATTTTTTTTACAGAAATGGGTAAAACTTCTAAAGGGGCGTTATCGCCTAAAGTTGTTGGGATTAAATAGAGTTTTCCTTTGTTTTGGGACATTATTTTATAATTAACTTTTGAAGCTGTTTTTTATTGGAATCAGAAATAATTTCAACCAAATATAAGCCACTTTGTAAATTTTCAACCGATATTTTTTTATTCTTTTCTTGAATTTCTTTAGTAAAGACTTTTTTTCCTAAAATAGAATACATATTTACTTGATAAGGTTTGCTATAATTGCTTGAAATAGTAATGCTGTCGTAAGTAGGGTTAGGGTAAATAGCAACATTTATAAATTGATTTTCTTCAACACTTAAATCGTTATTTATAATTTTATAGATATTTCCAGAACTTATACCTGCAACGTAGATTTCGCCACTAGAATCTTCCCCAAAAGCAGTCCAATTATTGCCGTCAAATTGTTCGGTAAATGTCATGTTCCAATTCGCCCCATCATAAGATAAAATACCAATTTCGTTACTACAATAATCGGCAAAAAAGTACCAACCAGTCATACTAGGTTGTTCAAGACCTCTGTACCGGTAACCACCCGTTATCGAGCATTTAAAAGGGCCATTTCCAGAATGTGTATATTGTGCAATTGGGAATGTTAGTGTAGAGATGTCTGGACAGTTTCCTGTTGTGTTGTAAGTGTCGTTACCTTCGTAACATCGCCAACCATAATTTACACCAGCATTGGTTAACGATACCATGTTAATTTCTTCAATATTATTCTGGCCTACATCGGCAATCCATAAATCGTTTGTAGCTCTATCAAATGAAAAACGCCATGGATTTCTTAACCCATACGCCCATATTTCTGGTAATGTAGTATTGTCGCCATCGTTTGCAAAAGGATTATCGTTTGGAATTCCGTAAGGCGTACCATTATCCACATCAATACGTAATAGTTTACCAAGTAAAGTACTTAAATCTTGAGCTCTATCTCCAGGGTCGCCACCCGAACCACCATCACCTGTAGCTATATATAAATAGCCATCATTACCAAAGGCTAAATCGCCACCATTATGATTTGAATATGGCTGACTTATTGTAAGTAATATTGTACCACTATTGTTATCTGCTATGTCTGGGTTATTTGTAGATACTGTATATCTTGCTATAACAGTATCGCCATTGCTGTTGGTGTAGTTGACATAAAAATAACCATTGCTACTATAATTAGGATGGAAGGCTAAGCCAAGCAAACCTCTTTCTCCTCCACTAGAAATAATGTTACTTATATCTAAAAAAGATGTATTGTTAACCGTACCATTCTGGTCAATTATTTTAATAGTACCACTTCTTTCTAACACAAATAAACGATTATCGCCTGCATGTTTAATACCTATAGGGTCTGATAGTCCACTAGCAAAAAGCTCAAGTTCAATATCTTGTGAAAAACTAAAGTTAAACACAAAAAGGCATGTAATAATTAATAGGGTAGAGGTTTTCATAATTAACAATTTTGTATTGTTAAATTACAAAAAAAGAACTAAAAAATTGAAATTTAGTTTGTTAGGTTACTTATACTATTTTTGAAGCAATGATGTCGCAGGCTTCATCAAGCATTTTAAAAACATTGTCAAATCCTTGTTTACCGCCATAATAAGGATCTGGAACGGAATGATTTTGATTTTTATAAATCTCGTTTAAAATCATGTTAACTTTAGTTTTATCGCTTTCATGTCTTGCGAGATTAATCACATTATGATAGTTTGATTCATCCATAACGTAGATATAATCGAAAATATCAAAATCTTTTACTGTAAATTGTCTGCCTTTTTGCGAGGTAATATCTAAGCCGTATTTTCTGGCAACTTCAATAGATCTAATATCAGGTGCATCCCCGATATGGTAGTTTGAAGTTCCAGCAGAATCTACTATAAACTTATCTTGTGGTAGTTTAGATTTTAAAATGCCTTCGGCTAATGGCGATCGGCAAATGTTACCTAAACAAACCATTAGTATTTTAGTCATTTTAAACGGTCAGTTTTTTGGTTAAATCGTCCACGTATTTTTTAAATTGCTTGTCTGTAGAGGATAGGTTATCTACTGTTTTGCAAGCATGTAAAACCGTGGCATGATCACGTTTTCCTATTTGAGAACCAATGCTTGCTAAAGACGCTTTAGTAAGTTTTTTGGCAAAAAACATGGCTAATTGTCTTGCTTGAACAATATGACGCTTTCTGGTTTTAGATTGTAACGTATCAATATCCATTTGGAAATAATCTGAAACAACTTTTTGTATATAATCTATAGAGACTTCGCGCTTGGTATTTTTAACAAACTTCTCAACAACTTGTTTTGCTAATTCAATATTAACTTCTTTTTTATTGAAAGAGGATTGAGCAATTAGTGAAATAATAGCGCCTTCAAGCTCACGAATATTTGTTTTAATATTTTTGGCAACATACTCCACAATATCTTCTGGCATTTCAACGCCATCACGATATAGTTTGTTTTTTAAGATAGAAACACGGGTTTCAAAATCTGGGCTTTGTAACTCGGCCGAAAGTCCCCATTTAAAACGCGATAATAAACGTTGCTCAATATCTTGCATATCAACAGGAGCCTTGTCACTTGTTAAAATAACCTGTTTCCCATTTTGGTGCAAATGATTAAAAATATGGAAAAACACATCTTGCGTTCCTGTTTTTCCTGATAAAAATTGAACATCGTCAATAATTAGAACATCAATAATTTGATAAAAATGAATAAAATCATTTCTATTGTTCTTTTTTACCGAGTCAATATATTGTTGTGTAAATTTTTCAGCTGAAATGTAAAGTACTGTTTTTTCTGGGTACTTATCTTTTATATCAACTCCAATAGCGTGGGCCAAATGGGTTTTGCCTAAACCAACGCCTCCAAAAACTAATAAAGGATTAAACGATGTTCCTCCTGGTTTTGCTGCTACAGCTAAGCCAGCACTTCGTGCTAATCTGTTGGAATCGCCTTCTAGGAAATTTTCAAAATTATAGTTTGGATTAAGTTGCGATTCAATTTTAACATTTCTTATCCCAGGAATTATAAACGGATTTTTTAATTCCGGATTTTTATTGTTAAGCGGAATATCAACATCTTGAGATTTTACAGCACTTCTGTTAGAGCTTGGTATTTTTTCGGTAAAAGGTTGTTTATTACCATAGGTGTTTTCCATTTTAATAATGTAAACTAATTTGGCATTTTCACCTAATTCTTTAGTAAGGGCAACTTTTAAAACTTTTACGTAATGCTCTTCTAACCATTCGTAGAAAAATTTACTAGGTACTTGAATGCTTAAAGCTTTATCGGTAAGCTTTACTGCCTTAATCGGTTCAAACCAAGTTTTATATGCTTGAGGCTGGATATTATCTTTTATGAATTCTAGACAGTTACTCCATACCGATTGCGCAGTCACATTCATTCTTACTTTAGAAATTTTATTAAGTTAGTTATTGTAGAGAAGTAGAATTCCCCGTTGATTTTATAGCTCGACAAATATGTGAACAAAATTCTAAAAAAAAAAATAGCCAGCTATTGAATTTTAAGAATTTTTTTTGCATGTTGAGAGCGTCTTCTAAACTACAAAAAAATAATTAAAACAACATATGTTTTTCGATGAAATACCAATAAGAGTGAGATACGGTGAAACAGACCAAATGGGGGTTGTTCACCATGGAAATTATGCGCTATACTTTGAAATAGGTAGAACAGAGTGGCTTAGAAAAAAAGGCATTTCGTACAAGCAAATGGAGGATGAAGGGGTTATGTTACCTGTGATTTCTATGGCGGTAAAGTTTAAAAAATCAATAGTTTACGACCAGGTTATTAAAGTTAGAACACAACTAAAAAAAACACCGTCGGTAAAGATTGAGTTTGATTACGAAATTTTAAATGAAAATGATGATATTTTAGCGACTGGAAATACGGTTTTAGCATTTATTAATATGACAACAAATCGCCCAATGAAATGTCCTGATTATATTTTAGAAAAATTAACTTAAGACGAAATTTCTTTAATAGAAATTTCATGTAAGCGTTTAAAAGTATCAAAGACGTCTTCCGATTCTTTTAACCTTACCGAAAGTGTTATTTGGCAATCCAATTCCAATTTTTGGTCAACAACATTTAAGTTGCGCTCCTTAATAACGCGCATGACGGTATTTAGGTTTTTGTAGTCGCAACTAACCAAAAACGTTTTGTTTATGGTTTTGGTTACAATTTTTGAAGCTTCCATAGCCATTTGTGCCGATGTTTTGTAAGCGTTTATCAAACCGCTGACACCTAGCTTAACGCCGCCAAAATAGCGTACAACTATAATTAATACATTAGTAACTTCAAACGATTGAATTTGTCCATATATGGGCATTCCTGCACTGTTATTGGGTTCGCCATCGTCGTTGGCTCTAAATAACAGACTGTGTTCCTCGGTGCCAATTTGGTAGGCATAGCACCAATGTCTTGCCGAGTGATGTTGCTTTTTTATGGTTTCCAAGCATTGTTTTACATCGTTTTCAGAATGTACAGGAAAGGCGTAGCCAAAAAATTTACTGTTTTTATCTTTAAATAAAACTTCTGCTGAAGGTTTGGTAATGGTTTTGTAAGTATCTTTCATTTATGCCAATGTTACTAAAATTATAGCAATTATGGCCAATACAATGCCAATCCAATTCTTTTTTGTAAGATGTTCTTTAAAGATAAATAATCCAACTAAGGTAGAAAGCATTACGATACCTACATGATTAACAGTAAATAAGGTTGAGCTTTCAAAAAGTTCGTGGTCCAATGCTTTTAGTAAAAAATAAATCGAACCATAATTAACAATACCTAGTAAAAAACCACCAATAATAGCTTTTGTGGTTATCTTAAACTCTTTTTTAATGGTTAAAGTTAATAAACCTAGAATAGCAGCAATGCCAAAAATAGAAGCCGAAAAAAGAGGAATGCCATTGTCTGGCACATAAGTGGTTTCAATATATTTTATAGACGTATCTATCGTCCCAGAGCCTAAGAAAAGAATAACAGGAAGCAGTAAATTTTTCTTGAAGTTAATTTCTGAAGCCGATTTTACAGAAGTTAGATATACAGCAATCAATGCCAGAGTAATACCAATTATTTTTTGCAATCCAGTGCCTTCATTATAAACATAAATACCAAAAACAATAGGAATTACTACACTCATTTTTGAAGCCACCGAGGCTACCGAAACACCATTTTTTTGTGCCGTCATGGCCATAACAAAAAAGATACTGATAAATAGAAACCCTAAAAAAACGGCGCCTAAAAACCAATCGGATTGTAGCGTATTTTCTACAGTAATATTACCTTGAAACGCAGTTAATCCAATAAAACACGCCACAAAATAATTTATGGCAATAACCTGTAAGGTGTTAATGTTGTATTTGCTCAAGGATTTAAAAATCACAAAAATGAGTGTTGAGCATAAAATGCTAAAGAGTAAATACATAGGTTAAAATAAGTGGTTGTTTACTTCAAAAAGTTGGGTAACATCATCGGTTTCTGGATTAATGTTCCAAGTGTTGATGCCAAGTTTTGCGGCGCTTTTGGTGTTTTCTTCAAGGTCGTCAACAAATAAACATTCGTTGGGGTTAAGCTTATTCTGGTTTAAAACAAACTCATAAATATCAGCATTCGGTTTTCTTAAATTGATTTTGTGAGACAAGTAAAACTTATGAAAACATTGCTTGAAGTCTTCGAAAAAATCAACTTCATTTTTTATCCAATCTATATGAAGTTCATTGGTGTTGCTTAACAGAATAATGTCAAAATTACCATCATTTCTAAGTTGTTTTAAAAACTCTAGTCGATGTTTAGGAAAATCTTTTAAAATACAATTCCAAGCATTTAAAATAATGGTTTCGTCTAGTTTGGGAAATTTAGACATATAAAAATTTAAAAACTCACGTGTACTTATTAAACCCATTTCATAACGATGGTTCATCTGGCTTAATTCATCAGGAAAGGTGTCAACTTCAAAAATAGTAAGCGCATTTTGCATAGCACCTTTTTTATCTAGATTGATAAAGACATCGCCAAAATCGAAAATGAGGGTTTTAATCATTGGTGTAGGTTCTTAAAGTATCTGTGAATATATTTTCTTGTGAAATCAGAGTTCCAGAAAACTCAGGAGCTTTTATACCTGTTTTAAATTGCACATTTCCTGTAAATATACGGGCTTCATCCCATAAATTATCATCTATAAATGTTTGAAGTGTTTTACTGCCACCTTCTATAATTACCGACTGAATATCACGTTCATAGAGTGCATTGCAAATCTGCTTGGCAATAGGTTGGTTAACATTGATATCACTTTCTGAAATCACTATAGTTTCAGCATCCGAATTAAAAATATTTAAGTCTTTTTGTAGTGTGTTGGTTTTGTCAACCACAACACGAATAGGATGTTGACCAGCCCAATCTCTAGCCGTTAAATTGGGGTTATCCGCCATTACGGTGTTGTACCCTACAAGTATAGCGTGTTCTTCGGTGCGCCATTTATGCGTTAATTGGCGGGAATATGTATTGGTAATCCAAACAGGCTTTTGCTCGGTTTTGGTTTTTGGAGCAATAAAGCCATCCTCAGTTTGCGCCCATTTTAAAATAATATATGGGCGTTGTTTGTTATGAAAAGTAAAAAAACGCTTGTGATGCTTCTGGCATTCGTGCTCAAGAATACCAACAGTAACATTGCAACCAGCATTTTTCAGTTTCTCAATACCTTTTCCAGCAACTTTGTTATGAGTGTCCACTGTGCCAATAATTACATTTGGAATACCCTTTTCAATAATCAAATCGCTACAAGGCGGTGTTTTTCCATAATGGCTACAAGGTTCCAAAGTCACATAAAGTGTCGCTTTTTTTAAAAGCGATTGGTCTTTAACAGATGTAATGGCGTTTACTTCGGCGTGTGCTCCACCATAAGGACTCGTGAAACCTTCACCAATAATATGATTGTTATGCGTGATAACACAACCTACCATAGGATTTGGTCTAGTGGTGCCTAGGCCATTTTTGGCAATCTCTATACAGCGTTTTATGTATTTTTCGTGTATCTTCACAGCGGTAAAAATACCATTTTAAAGTGAGCAAAGATAATATAGTTATAAGAGAAATTACTAAGGCCGATGATAAACAGATAGCTACGGTAATTCGTGAGGTTCTTGTTGAGTTGGGAGCACCAAAAGTAGGGACAGCTTATGAAGATGCTGCCTTGGATTGTATGACGGAAACGTATAGTAATCCAAAATCCAAATATTATGTAATTGATGTTGATGGAAAAATTATTGGTGGTGCTGGAATTGCACCTTTAGATACTGTTGAAGGTAACGTTTGCGAGTTGCAAAAAATGTACTTTTTACCCGAAGCGCGCGGTACGGGTTTAGGCAGCAAAATGATGCAAACCTGCTTAGAAAAAGCTAAAGCATTAGGATTTGAGCACTGTTATCTTGAAACCTTGCCTTATATGACATCAGCTACAAAACTGTATGCTAAAACAGGGTTTACACATTTGGACAAACCATTGGGGAACACAGGTCATTATTCGTGTAATGTTTGGATGATTAAGACATTATGATTCTTAAAGAAATTCACTATATATATCATAACGAGCTCGATGCTATTTATGGCTCAGATGAAGTTGATAGCTTTTTTTATTGGTTGATAGAACATTACTTTCAATGTAACAGATTAACTCTGGCTTTAGAACCTCAATTTGCGTTAACAAAAACCGAAGAACAGCCGTTGTTTGAGGCGTTAAGTCGATTGAAAAACCAAGAACCCATTCAGCATATTATTGGTGAAACCGAGTTTTTTGGATTGCCATTTAAAGTAAACCAACACACCTTAATTCCGCGACCAGAAACCGAAGAATTAGTGCAATGGATTATTAAATGTCATTCAGAACGAAGTGAAGAATCTCAATTAAAAATCCTAGACATCGGCACGGGAACAGGCTGTATTGCTATTTCCTTGGCCAAGCAGTTGCCAAAAGCTCAAGTATTTGCTTTGGATGTTTCTGAGGAAGCTTTAAAAATTGCTCAACAAAATGCTGAAATAAATCAAGTAAACGTATCGTTTTTAAAAGCTAATATTTTAAATAAAGACGAAAGCCTTTCGGTATTAGGTGATGCGTCTAAATTCGATATCATTGTATCTAATCCGCCATATGTGCGTGAATTGGAAAAACAGGATATGAAAAAAAACGTTCTGGATTACGAACCCGACTTGGCACTATTTGTAGAAGATAACAATCCGCTTGTGTTTTATGAAGTTATAACACAATTGGCTGTTGATAAGTTGAAACCTAACGGGCAATTATTCTTTGAAATAAATCAATATCTTGGCGCAGAAATGCAACAAATGGTCAAAGCATATCCGTTTGAACACATAGAATTACGGCAAGATATGTTTGGTAACAACCGAATGTTAAAAGCAGAATTACAATAACCACAACAATCTCAATGAGTCAAAACATACAACAACAAATACAACAACTTCGCGACGAATTACGAGAGCATAATTACAATTATTATGTGCTGGATAATCCAATTATAAGTGATTATGACTTTGATATGAAATTGAAGCAACTTCAGGAACTGGAAGCCAAACATCCTGAGTTTTACGATGCTAATTCTCCAAGTTTGCGCGTTGGCGGTGAAGTGACCAAGAACTTTAAAACCGTGGTTCACGAATCCAGAATGTACTCCTTGGATAATTCATATTCCAAAGAAGATTTAGAAGATTGGGAAACACGTATTAAAAAGTTGGTTGATGGTGACGTAATGTATACCTGTGAGTTGAAATATGATGGCGCTTCAATGAATTTAACTTACGAAAATGGAACCTTGGTAAAAGCGGTAACACGAGGCGATGGGTTTCAAGGTGATAATGTTACAGCCAACGTAAAAACCATTAAGTCGGTGCCATTACAGTTGCGTGGTGATTATCCAGATAAATTTGAAATTCGCGGCGAAATTGTGTTGCCCATAGACGGTTTTCTTAAAATGAATGAAGCCAGAATTGAAACAGGCGAAGAACCTTATCGTAACCCACGAAACACAGCTTCTGGAAGCTTAAAACTTCAAGATAGTGCCGAGGTTGCCAAACGTCCACTGGAATGTTTGTTATATAGCTTAAAAGGTCGCCATTTAGGTGTAGATACACAGTTTGAAGGGTTACAAAAAGCTCGCGATTGGGGATTTAAGGTACCAAGTGAAGCGCGTTTAGTAAAATCCATTGACGAGGTTCTAGAGTATATAAATTATTGGGACGAGCATCGTCACGAACTCCCTTATGAAATTGATGGCGTGGTTGTTAAGGTGAATAGTTTTTATCAACAAGAGGAGCTAGGTTATACAGCCAAAGCACCGCGCTGGGCAATGGCCTATAAATTTAAGGCAGAGCAAGTTTCAACACGATTAAATGAAATTACGTATCAAGTAGGTCGCACAGGAGCCATCACACCAGTGGCTAACTTAGAGCCTGTAGAGTTGGCGGGAACAACCGTAAAAAGAGCCTCGTTACATAATGCAGATCAAATTGCTAAGTTAGATGTAAGAGAAGGCGATGAGGTGTTTGTTGAAAAAGGCGGTGAGATTATTCCAAAAATTATTGCTGTCGATTTTACTAAACGGCCAGAAAACTCCCAGCCAACAAAATATATTACACATTGTCCAGAATGTGATATAGCATTAGTGCGACAAGAAGGTGAAGCACAGCATTACTGCCCTAATTATAATGGATGCCCTCCGCAAATTATTGGACGCATACAACATTATATTTCCAGAAAGGCAATGGATATTGAAGGTTTGGGTGGTGAAACAGTGGCCTTATTGGTTAATGCAGGTCTTATTAGTAACTATTCAGATTTGTACGAGCTAACGGTAGGAGAGGTTTTGCCATTGGAGCGGATGGCACAAAAAAGTGCTGAAAATCTGGTTAATGGTATTGAGGCATCCAAACAAATTCCTTTTGAACGTGTATTGTATGCTCTAGGGATTAGGTATGTAGGTGAAACTGTGGCGAAAAAGTTGGCCAAACATTATAAATCTATAGATGCTTTGTCAAACGCTAGTCAAGACGATCTTGTAAATGTTGATGAAATAGGCGAGAAGATTGCTGAAAGTGTTGTCGACTTTTTCAATTCAGAGCAAAACCAATTGATTATTGAGCGTTTAAAACGTTTTGGTGTGCAATTGGAACTTTCAGCCGAAACCTTAGCCAATCAAACCAATAAGCTAGAAGGTGAAACATTTGTTGTGTCAGGTGTATTTGAAACCGTATCACGAACCGAGCTTAAAAAGTTAATTGAAGATAATGGCGGGAAAGTCTCGTCTTCAATATCTTCTAAAACTTCTTTTGTTGTGGCTGGTGACAAAATGGGGCCAAGTAAGCGAACAAAAGCAGAAAAACTAGAAATTCCTATTATAACAGAGGATGAGTTTTTACAAAAAATAAAGTAAATTCTTACAAAAAATGTTTTTTAGCGCAAAAAAATCGGATTAAAGGTGTTTTTTATCGATAAATAGCAAAATATGTGTATATTTGTTTCAGAATGTAAACGCTATTTATGAATAAATCGAATCTTTTAGGTGGACTAATTGTAATACTAGTCGTGCTATTTTTGTTGCTCGATTTTTATGATGAGTATATGCTATCTAAGGTAGCTAAGTCTTTAATTGTACCAAGTATAACATTACTTTATTTTATTAACGTAACTCGAAAACCAAAGTTTTTCTCGTGGTTTTTAATTCTATTTTCAATTTCAGAAATAACTAGTTTTATTGAGTATTTTTTAGTGACTGATTTTCAGTTTGATATGTATTATACTGTTGGGAATCTATTTTATATTGCTGCGTATTGTTGTTTAATATATCACGTCTACAAAACTATTGATATTAAAAGAATTTTAACCAACTATAAAATTCACTTAATTATTTTAGGGTTATTAAATGCCTACATAATATATGTTTTGCTAACAATAGTTAAACCTTACACATTTGGTTCTTATATTTTCTATATAGAGTTCTTGTATAATATTGTTATGTTGGTATTATTAGCCATATCGTTGTTGTCTTATTTTAATAAGGATAACAAAAAATCCCTTTTTATGTTTTTTGGTTCGCTAAGTATTGTGTTCTCAGAGGTTATACAAGTCGCTTATTATTACATAAGTGAAAAGTATTTGCTTTATGTTGTTTCTGGTTTATTGTTTATTGGTGCTTTTTGGTTTTATTACCTTTATTCTAAAGCGAAAAATGAAAACACCTTTAAATTAACAACTCAAGTTTAGTATACTTAAAAGATTAACTTACTTATTTTAAAAGCCTTTTAATGCGTTCTTAAATGATTGTTCTTTTTTAGATTATAATGAAAATTTAACATTATAATCGATGAAATGCATTAATCTATCGGTATAAAAGTATATATTTGTTATACCTACTTATACTAATCTACCATGAGAAATTGGCTTAAATCAAGTTACAATACGTTTTCTTTGTGTGTTATTGTAACTGTATTATTGCTTAATATTTTTGCGTTGCTAAATAGTAACGACACCATACTGCGCTTTTTTAAACCATTATTAATACCTGCATTTTTAATGTATTTGTTTATCAAGAATAATTCTGTAAATAAAGCATTAATTATATTTTTTGTGTTTTCATTTTTAGGTGATTCTATTTCTGCTCTTTATAGTGGGAGTCAGGCTATTAAATATGCAAACCTATCATATTTCTTAAGCTATTTAAGTTTGATGGTCCTTGTATTATCAAAATTGAAGTCTATAAAAATTGATAAAGTTATAGGTGTTTATCTTTTTGTAGTTTTCTTTATAAACTCATACTTTTTATACGAATTATTTTTAATATTAAAGGCTAATATTACCGATATAGCTGAGGTTAATTTGTTTATATTAAAAAGTGTATCGCTTACCGTTTTATCTTTAGTCTCTTTTGTGGTTTACTTAACTAAAGACACCAAACAATCCATAATATTTTTAGTTATGGCACTCTGTTTTGTGTTTTCAGATGTGCTGTTCTACATTACAAATTATTATATTTATAATTGGAGTTTTGCCGTTTTAGAGCGTGTGTTACACGTATTTGGAATATTTTTCTTATTTGGTTATGTCGTTTCTGAAAACCAGATAAAGGTGAAACAAAAACAAGAGAGCTACAGCGAGATAACCTTAAGAGAAAATGCATTGACTTAAACAATTATAGAAGCACCGTCGGCACTTTTGTTTTTATCGTTATCAAAGAAAAAGTCTACTCGTCCTAAGTTTATACCATAACATCCTACTTGATTAACCAGTACATTTTTTCCTTCACTATTTTTGGTAACTGTAGGTTTCGGTAAAAAAGTATGTGTATGTCCGCCAATTATTAAGTCGATATCCTTTGTGTTTTTAGCTACAACAAGATCGCTTACTTTTGTAGAGTTGTCTCCATAATAATACCCTAAATGTGATAAACATATAACCAAGTCGCATTGTTCTTCGGTTTTTAAAATACGGCTCATATCTTGAGCAATTTCAATAGGATCAAGATATTCAGTTTCTTTATACATGGCTTTATCAACTAATCCTTTAAGTTGAATCCCTAATCCAAAAACGCCCACTTTTAAATGTTCTTTTTTAAAGACCTTATAAGGCTTAACATGTGTGTCCATAACGGTATTAGAGAAGTTGTAATTGGCAGACAGAAAATCGAACTTAGCATGTGGTAATTGGGCATATAATCCATCAATCCCGTTATCAAAATCATGATTTCCTATTGTGGCAGCATCATATTTTAACTTACTCATTAGTTTAAACTCAAGTTCACCTCCATAATAATTAAAGTATGGTGTACCTTGAAAAATATCGCCAGCATCAAGGAGCAGGGTGTTTGGGTTTTCTTGCCTTATCGATTGTATTAAACTAGCACGTCTTGCAACACCTCCTTTATTAGGATTTCTACCATCGTTTGGGCCAAAAGGATCAATATGGCTATGTACATCGTTGGTATGTAGAATAGTAATTTTAGTCGTTTTTGCAGCCGAAGAAAAGGATTGTAACCCTAATCCGCCAAGTGAAACTAATGTGGTTGCTGCTGCTGCTTGGTTAATGAAATCTCTACGTTTCATAAATTAATTATCAAGTTTAATAAATCGGTCGTCAATAGTTGGGTTTATGGTATCTTTTTTATAAAAATAGTCTAAAAGGGCATTTCTTATTTTATAATCAAGTACATAAAGCGAATCGTTAGGTTTAAAAAATGTCATGTGATCACCACCATTATATAAGTAATCGTTTGTGGCCACATAATAGGTTTTTAAAGTATCTAAAGGTTTACCGTTAATAAGAGCTTCTTTTAAATTATAGTTGGCATCAACCGTAAGTTTTAAACCAGAAATAGGATGCGCTCGTTTAGCTTTGGTTAAGTAATTTACAAGTTGCTTTACATTTTTTCCGTTTAAAGCCACAACAACTATGCTATTTTCAAAAGGCATAATATTAAAAGCGGTTCGTTTTGTAATATTACCTTTAGAAATTATAGCGCGAATACCACCGTGGTTAACTAAAACTAAATCAATATTTTTAGCTGTTCTTTGCTTAAAGACAGGGTTAGCTTGTTCGTAAATGGCATCGGCAAATAAATTTCCAATAGCGGTATTTAGCTCTCCATCAGATTTTGAATAGGTGTCTACAGCATAAGCTATTACACTATCTAAATCTTTATTAATATGATTTCTGTATGGTGTAATCATATCTTCAATTTCAGCATTTTTAACTAAGCTGTCTGTAATAGGAAGGAGTTTCCCTTCAATACGTGTTAAGTGCTTATTTTCTTGCTTACAGCTAAATACAGATATGAATAGCAAAAAGAAGCAAATAGGTGTAAATTTCATAGGTTATTTAACAATCTTTTGTGATTAGTTTTAACTACTTTTGTACAAAGTATAAAGATAGCATGATTTTAAAGGGTTTTAAAGAAAAATCTATTAAAAAGCAGTTAAATTTAATTTTAAAATCTCCTAACAATAGTTTTGAAGAGAGTCCTATTAAAAAAATGGGAATTATTTTTAATGCCGATGAAAGTATAGATTTTGAAGGTTTAAAATCTTTAAATAATGTTGTTGGGGTTAAGCCAAACAAATTAAAAGTTATTGCATTTACGCCAAAAAATAAAGAGGTAACTTATTCTTGGGATACCTGTTTTAACCCCAAAGATTTTTCTTGGAATGGAAAAGTCATTAATACAGAATTACAAACATTTATCGATACTAATTTTGATATTTTAATTAGCTTTTACACCCAAGATATTTTAGAGTTACGTTACATAACAGCAGCTTCAAAAGCAAAATTTAAAGTTGGTGTTTATCAGCAAGACGAACGTTTAAATGATTTAATAATAAAAACCAATCTAAACCAATTAGAAAGTTTTAAAACCGAATTACATAAATACCTAAAAGTACTAAATAAAATACAACATGACTAACAAATTTGAAGGTACAGGTGTTGCTTTAATAACACCGTTTAAAGAAGATTTAAGTGTAGATTTTGATGCACTTTCAAAACTTGTTGATTACAATATTGAAAACGGCACAAACTACTTAGTAGTAAGTGGAACTACGGGAGAAAGTGCTACGATTTCTAGAGAAGAAAAGAAAGCTATTCTAGAGACGGTAGTAAAAGTAACAAATAAACGCGTGCCTATTGTTTTAGGCATAGGCGGTAACAATACAGCATCGGTTATCGAGGAAATCACCTCAACAAATTTAAATGATGTCGATGCCATACTTTCGGTATCTCCTTATTACAGTAAACCTACTCAAGAAGGCGTATATCAACATTTTAAAGCCGTTTCTAAAGCGTCTCCAAAACCTATTATTCTTTATAATGTACCAGGAAGAACAGCCTCTAATATGTTGCCTGAGACAACTTTAAGGTTGGCCAGAGATTTTGAAAATATTATTGCCGTAAAAGAAGCAGGAAATAATGTGCAACAGTATTTAGAGCTAATAAAAAACAAACCTGATGGATTTTCAATTATTTCTGGCGACGACGATCTTGCATTGGGAATTGTTTTAGCTGGCGGGTCTGGTGTTATTTCTGTAATAGGTCAAGCATTTCCTAAAGAATTTGCTAAAATGATTCAATTAGGCTTAAAGCGTAATGTTGATGAGGCTTACAAGTTACATTTTAAGTTAACAGATATTATGGGATATATTTTCTCCGAAAATAATCCAGCAGGTATAAAAGCTGTTTTAGCAGAAAAAGGCTTGTGCAAACCAGATGTTAGATTACCTTTAGTTCAAGCAACAAATGGATTAAAAGAACAAATCGCCCATTATGTAAAAACCTTCTAAACGTTAAATTAAATTTAAACCCTATTTATACCACGGTTTAAACTTTAACTTAGCCCAAGAAAAATATTTTTAAAATCCATAATAATAAATTAGCTTTGCAGTCTGTTTTTTAACAATGAAGAAACTTTTTTACATATTTATAACGTTCACAATTTTAACCTCTTGCAGCGAATACCAAAAGGCATTAAAGTCTGAAGAGGTTTCAGAAAAATTTAAAGTAGGGGAAGCCCTGTACGATAAAGGGAAATATGCCAAAGCCAATAAGCTTTTCGAGCAAATTATTCCTAGCTACAGAGGAAAACCACAAGCAGAAAAGTTAACATACTTAAATGCTATGGCTTACTTTAAAATGGACGAGTATTATTTGGCGGGCTATCACTTTGATAGGTTTGTATCGGCTTACCCTGAGAGTGAAAAGGTAGAAGAAGCCGCTTTTTTAAGTGCTAAAAGCACATATATGTTATCGCCAGTGTTTTCAAAAGCACAAATAGATACAAAAGATGCGATAGATAAGTTTCAGCAATTTATTAACTTATATCCAGAGTCTGAATATTTACCAGAAGCTAACAAGTTAGTAAAAGAATTAGACTATAAATTAGAACTTAAAGCTTTTGAAATAGCCAAACAATACAATAAAATTGCTGGTTATACAGGCGATTACGAAGCTCCAATAAAAGCTTTTGATAATTTTATTTTCGATTTTCCAGGATCAAGCCTAAGAGAAGATGCCTTGTATTACAAGTTAGATTCGGCGTATAACCTGGCCATGAATAGTATCGAATCTAAAAAACAAGAACGTCTAGAAAATGCCAAAACATACTATAGTTCTTTCAAAAAAAGCTATTCAGAATCTGAATATATTGAAGAAGCCGATAAAATGATAGTGGATATTAATAACGAATTGAAAAAATACAATACCAAAAGCTAAATTTCAACATAATGGATGTAAAGAAAATTAAAGCGCCTGCAAGCACAGTTACTTATAACAGAAATGAAATTGATGCCCCAACAAATAATATTTACGAGGCCATTTCTGTTATTGCTAAAAGAGCAGATCAAATTAACTCAGAGATTAAAAAAGAGTTAATTGAAAAACTTGAGGAGTTTGCTACTTATAATGATAGCTTAGAGGAAATCTTTGAAAATAAAGAGCAGATTGAAGTGTCTAGATTTTATGAAAGATTACCAAAACCTCATGCTTTAGCTGTACAAGAGTGGTTAGACGATAAAATCTACTACAGAAATACAGAAGGCGATACTAAAGAATAATTTAGATATATGTCTATTTTAAGCGGTAAAAACATTCTATTAGGCATAAGTGCTGGAATAGCCGCTTACAAAACAGCTACATTGGTTCGGCTTTTTATAAAAGCCGGAGCCAATGTAAAAGTTGTTTTAACACCTTCCGCGAAAGATTTTGTTACACCATTAACATTATCTACACTCTCCAAAAACCCTGTACATTCTTCATTTACCAATGAAGACGATGATAACGACACTTGGAATAACCATGTAGAGTTAGGCTTATGGGCAGATTTTATGGTAATTGCCCCTGCTACAGCCAATACCATGTCTAAAATGGCTAATGGGACTTGCGATAACTTATTACTAGCAACATATCTATCAGCAAAATGCCCTGTATATTTTGCGCCTGCTATGGATTTAGATATGTATAAACACGCCTCAACCAAGACGTCCTTAAATAAATTGCAAGACTTTGGTAACATTCTAATTCCTGCCGAAAGTGGTGAATTGGCTAGCGGATTAGTAGGTGAAGGTAGAATGGCAGAACCCGAACATATTCTTTCGTTTATAGAAAATGATATTTTAGGCAAACTGCCTTTAAAAGAAAAAACAGTTTTAATTACAGCTGGTCCAACCTACGAAGCCATAGACCCTGTACGATTTATAGGAAATCATTCTAGTGGTAAAATGGGGTTTGAAATAGCCAAAGCAGCAGCAAATTTAGGGGCTAACGTTATTTTAATTACAGGACCAACAAACCAAAGTGTCACGCATAATCTTATTCAGGTTATTCCTGTGATAAGTGCTCAAGAGATGTATCAAGAAGCACATAAGTATTTTGCCAAATGTGATATTGCTATTCTTTCTGCCGCCGTATCAGACTACAGACCAAAACACGTTGCCAATCAGAAAATAAAAAAGAACACCGATGATTTAGTGTTAGAATTGGTTAAAAATAAAGATATTCTAGCCTCGTTAGGAGCAATTAAACAGCACCAATTTCTGGTAGGATTTGCTTTAGAAACCAATAACGAGCTAGAAAATGCAAAACAAAAGCTTAAAAAGAAAAATTTAAATTTAATTGTATTAAATTCGTTAAACGATAAAGGAGCAGGTTTTAAATCGCAAACAAATAAAATCACCCTTATCGATAATAAAGAACGTATTTCTGAGTTTGAATTAAAATCTAAAGCAGATGTTGCTGTAGATATTTTAAACGAAATAATAAGTCAACTTAATGAATAAAATACTTACCGTTTTATTACTGTTTTTTTCTTTATCTGTTACGTCTCAAGAACTCAATTGTAGCGTGGTTGTTAACGCGCAACAAACAGGTAACCAAAATCTTCAAATTTTTAAAACCCTTGAGAAGCAACTTACAGAGTTTGTAAATAATACTGCATGGACCAATAAAACATTTGCACCACAAGAACGAATAGATTGTGGTATTTTTATAAATATAACAGAGTATAATAACGATAATTACAAGGCAACTATACAAGTACAATCTTCAAGACCAATTTATGGTTCAACGTATGGCTCGCCTGTTTACAATGTAAACGATAAAGATTTTGTATTTAAGTATCTAGAATTTCAAAACTTAATTTACAATCCTAACCAATTTCAATCCAACTTAGTCTCGGTATTAGCTTTTCACATTTATATGGTTTTAGGTATTGATGCAGATACGTTTAAGCCTAATGGAGGCGATGAATATTTTAAACAAGCCCAAACTATTGTAAATTATTCGCAACAAGAAGGCTCGGCTGGTTGGCGATTAGAAGATGGGTTGCAATCTAGATTTGCTTTAATAGATAATGTTAGATCGTCAACCTATAAAGAGTATCGCGATGTTATGTATGCTTACCATAGGGAAGGGCTAGATAATATGCATAACGATGTAAAAAAAGCAAAAGCAACTATAGCTTCGGCTTTAAATAGGTTTAACGAACTTCATAAAAGACGCCCAAACTCTTATTTACTACGTACCTTTTTTGATGCTAAAGCCGATGAAATTGAGGACATTTTTACCGATGGTCCAAGTGTAGAAATCACAGAGCTTATGAGTACTTTAAATAGAGTAGCGCCAATGCATTCTAGCAAATGGCGTAATATAAAGTTTTAAATTTTTTAGTGTTTTACGGTTTATAATTATATTAGTGTAATGCTAACATCACTTTCCATAAAAAATTACGCCTTAATTGAAAATCTCGAAGTCAATTTTACGCAAGGATTTACAATAATTACTGGTGAAACAGGAGCCGGAAAATCTATATTATTAGGTGGCTTATCGTTAATATTAGGAAAACGTGCCGATTTAAGTGCTATTAAAAACCCTGAAGAAAAATGTATTATCGAAGCAGAGTTTAATTTAGAACATTTAAACTTAAAGGCACTTTTTAAATCGGAAGACTTAGATTACGATGTGCAAACCATTATTAGACGAGAAATATTGCCATCAGGCAAATCTAGAGCCTTTGTTAACGATTCTCCAGTTAATTTAAGCAGTCTTCAAGTTTTAGGAAATCAACTAATCGACATTCATTCACAACATGAAACCTTGCAACTAGTTACCAACGATTTTCAGTTTCAAGTTATCGATGCTTTGGCAAAAAACACCAAAAACATCACATTGTATCAAGAGCAATTAAAACATTATAAAGATCTTGAAAAGATGTTGGAGGAGAAGATTTTACAAAAGTCGGAAGCCGTAAAAGAGCATGATTACAACCTATTTTTATTAAATGAGTTAGAAGAAGCCAATTTGGTTTCAGGCGAATTACAAGCTTTAGAAGAAGAATATGAAACGCTAAATAATGTAGAAGAAATACAAGAAAGGTTGTCGCACTCACATCAACTGCTAGATAACGATCAAGCGAGCGTTTTAGGTATGTTAAACGATTTAAAAAGTAACTTTCAAAGCTTATCACAGTTTTCAGAAAACTATAAAAATGTTAACGAACGCATCCAATCAGTTATCATAGAAGTAGATGATATTTTTTCAGAGATTGAAGCTTTTCAGGAAAATTTAGAAACAGATCCTAATAGACTACAACTGGTAAACGACAAATTACAAGTTATTAACGACCTTTTAAAAAAACACTTGGTTGATGATGTTGATGACCTTATCGAAATTAAAAGCGACTTAGCTCAAAAAGTATTAGAAGGTGAAAGTTTAGATGAACATATAGAAGCTTTAGAAAAGGACATTGCACAAAAAGCCGAAACCTTAAACAAGCTTTCTGAAGACATTCATCAAAAAAGAGCGAAAGCCATTCCAGGGTTAATAAAACAATTACAAGCACTTTTAGGGCAATTAGGTATGCCAAACGCTCAATTTAAAATTCAGGTACAACCTACAGAAACTTTTTTGCCAAACGGTAAGGACGAACTATCATTTTTATTTACTGCAAATAAAGGCATGGCATTTAATGAGCTTAAAAAAGCAGCTTCTGGTGGGGAATTGTCTAGAATTATGCTATCTATTAAATATGTATTGTCTAATTACGTACAGCTGCCGTCTATTATGTTCGATGAAATAGATACTGGTGTTTCTGGAGAAGTTTCTAACAAAATGGCCGAGATTATGCTTAAAATGAGCCAGAACATGCAAGTGTTTTCAATAACGCATTTACCGCAAGTAGCTGCGAAAGGCCATACGCACTTTAAAGTGTTTAAAGACACAAAAAAAGACAAAACAACCACGAATTTAATACAATTAAATCACGACGATCGTATTGTAGAAATAGCACAAATGCTTGGTGGTGTAGAAATTTCAAATTCTGCCCTAGCACATGCCAAACAATTATTGAATTAATACTATCTTTGAAATTTAAACAACGAATCAACAACAAGACTATGTCATATAATTTATTAAAAGGAAAGAAAGGAATCATTTTTGGTGCATTAGATGAAAACTCTATCGCATGGAAAACAGCACTTCGCGTACATGAAGAAGGTGGTGAGTTTGTATTAACAAACGCTCCTGTAGCCATGCGTATGGGGCAAATAAACAAACTAGCCGAGCAAACAGGTGCGCAAGTTATTCCAGCTGATGCCACATCGTTAGAGGACTTAGAGAACTTAATAGAAAAGTCTATGGAAATTTTAGGTGGAAAAATAGACTTTGTGCTACACTCTATTGGAATGTCTATTAACGTTAGAAAAGGCAGACATTATACCGACCAAAATTATGACTGGACTCAAAAAGGAACCGATGTATCGGCTACTTCGTTTCATAAAGTCATGCAAACCCTATACAAAAAAGATGCGATGAACAGCTGGGGAAGCATTATAGCTTTAACTTATATGGCAGCACAACGCGTTTTTCCAGATTATAACGACATGGCCGATAATAAAGCGCTATTAGAAAGTATAGCCAGAAGTTTTGGGTACTTTTTTGGTAAAGAAAAACAAGTGCGCGTCAATACAATTTCACAATCACCAACGCCTACAACAGCAGGGCAAGGTGTAAAAGGATTTGATGGGTTTATTAGTTATGCCGATAAAATGTCGCCACTAGGAAATGCCAGTGCCATGGATTGTGCCAATTACATAGTAACCATGTTTAGCGATCTTACCAAAATGGTAGCCTTACAAAACTTGTATCACGATGGTGGATTCTCTAATGTAGGTGTAAGTAACGAGGTTATGGAAGCCTTTACAAAAGATGCTTAATTAATCATTTTTTTGCATAAAATTAAAAGGGAAACATAATGTTTCCCTTTTTTATTACCGTATTTTCATCGAATAAATACGCTTTTTGTCGATAACACACGTAGGGATGTTATATTGTTTAAAATTATCAATATTTTAACAAACAATTAATTAATTATTAACTACAAAAACTTTTAACTAAATGAAAAAAATTACATTTTATTTATTTGCGCTTTTTGCTCTAGCCTTTTCGTGGCAAGGAATGGCGCAAAGTGTTATTAATATAACAACCTCTGGAGGGTCTTGGCAAACTGAAAAATGGGTCAATATAACAACTGAACCAGATGGTGCTGGTACTCAAGTTTGGGGGCAAGGAAATGGTACCCAATGTGATGGGGCTGGGTTAATAAATGAAGATATTAATATTGCACCGGGTGTATATTATGTAAACTGTTACGATCAGTATGATGATAGTTGGGATGGAACACTTATTTCTGTAACAGCTTATGGTAATGTTCTTGGAGATAATGGAGGTGTTTCTCCAGATGATGGAGAAGATACTGATCTTAATTCTGATTGTGAAGGTACCCCAGAAGAATTAGAAGCGTCTTTTATGATTACCGTTCCTACTCCACCATGTGCAACAGCTGTAGTAGATAGCTCTACAGTGGTTGACGATTGTGGAAACAGCAATGAATTTTCAGTAGATGTCGTAGTTTCTACAGTTGGAGATGGAACAGTTGTTTCAGATGGAACTAATACTTTCCCAATTATTGCAGGAACAGTAACAGCTGGGCCTTATACTGTTGGAGATACTGTAACCTTAACTGTACAGCACTCTGATTCAGCATGTGATTTTCCTTTAGGAGATTTTGAGTCTGATTGTCCACAGATAGTAACATGTGGAACACCAATTAATACGACGTATTGTTATTTAGATAATGACGATACAACATGGACGTTTACATCTTCTGATGGAAGTTCTCTTAGAGTTGACTTTATTGAAGGGTATTTTGAAGATTGTTGCGATGATATCATTATTTATGATGGGGCAGATACTTCTGCAGCTGTATTGTTTATGAGCGATACTAACTATGGTAATGATGCCACAGGAATATCAGCGATAGCTACAGGTGATACAATAACTGTAAGAATAGATTCAGATGGTTCTGTTAGTTGTGATGCAGGTTCTGGATCTCCAGCACTTAATTTTGATGTTACTTGCTCGACATGCGCTCCAGCTGTCGCTACAACAACTATAGTTGAAGATTGTGGAGCGTCTACATTTACGATTGATGTTGCAGTATCTGATTTAGGAGATGCAACAACAATTACTGATGGGACAACACCTCAGCCTATAGCAGCTTCAATGACCTTTGGGCCTTATGCTACGGGAACCGATGTTACTTTAGATGTGGTACATAGTGATGCTGAATGTGATTACACATTGGGAACTTATACTTATGTTTGCCCACCAGCAAACGACGATTGTTCAGGAGCAGAAACGCTTACGGTTAATACAGATTATGGATGTGGTACAGTAACTAGTGGAACTGTATCAGGAGCAACAGACTCTGGTATTGATAATTGTGGAGGAACAGAAGATGATGATGTATGGTATAGTTTTGTGGCTACTAACGCTGCACACCGTGTGTCTCTAATCAATATTTCTGGTTCTACTACAGATATGTATCATGCTGTTTACGATGCAACGTCTGGTTGTGGAGCCTTAGGTGCTGCATTAGAGTGTAATGATGGTAATACTACAGATTTAACTGGTTTAACACCAGGAAACACTTATTATGTGCAAGTTTTCACATGGACTTCAACCGCTGGTCAGGATTCAGCTTTTGATGTTTGTATAGGTACACCACCGCCACCACCAGCAAACGATCTTCCTTCAGGAGCGATTACATTAACTTTAGATGAAGGTACAGCTTGTGGTGCTAATACAATAACAGGTATTTCTAATGAATCTACTACCGATTCAGGAGAAGGTGATCCAAGTTGTTCTAGTCAATGGAGCCCTTCTGCAGGAAATGGAGACTTATGGTATCAATTTACAGCTCCATCTGCAGATTTAAGTTTAAATATTACCAATATAGTAGGTATGTTTAGTGTTTCAGGTGTACTTTATTCAGGAGTACCAGGATCATTAGTAGAAGTAGGTACTTGTGGCAATGGTTGGCCAAAAGACTATACAGGTTTGACTATAGGAGAAACTTACTACCTAAGAGTTTGGGATTATGGTAATGATGATATAGGAACGTTTGATTTATGTGGATACTATTTGTCTTGTACAACAGGTGAAGCTTCTGCATCAGTAACTGACGATTGTGGTTCTAGTACGTTTACTATTGATGTAGATGTAACCTCTTTAGGCGATATTACTCATGTTAATGATGGAACAACATCTTATCCAGTAGTTGCAGGAGTTAATACATTACCTACAACTTATAACTTTGGAGATTCAATCACTTTAACAGCAGAACACTCGGACTCTAATTGTGATTTTGAAATAGGAACTTATACAGAAGGTGTTTGCCCTCCTGTTTGTGGTGGAAACTTCTATGATACTGGAGGAGATTCATCGTCTTATTCTAATGATGAGAATTATACAGTAACAATTTGCCCAGATGTAGCAGGGGATGCTGTTACAGTAACGTTTAATAGTTTCCTTGTTGAAGGAGATGGAGATGGTGATTGTTATGATGCACTTTATATTTATGATGGATCAGACAATACTGGAACACCAATAACGCCGCAATCATTAGGTTTAAACCCTGGAGCAACAAGTACAGGTTTTTGCTGGCAAGAAGCTGCAGATGGTACAGCTGATTTAACAGGTGAAGCCATAACAGCAACCAACCCTTCTGGATGTTTAACGTTTACATTTACGTCTGATGGGTCTGTTACATTTGATGGATGGGATGCTTCAGTATCATGTGCTACTATGAGTGTAGATAACTTTAGTTCAGATGCATTATTTACATATTACCCTAACCCAGTAAACAATATGTTAAGCTTAAAAGCACAAAGCAATATAAGCAACGTATCTGTGTATAATATGTTAGGGCAGGAAGTAATAAGAACAGCACCTAATACAGTATCAAACGATGTAAACATGAGCGAATTACAAGCTGGTGCTTACTTTGTAAAAGTAACTGTAAACGGAACAACAGAAACTATTAGAATTATTAAGAAATAAATTCTTAGGAAACTATAAGTTTTATAAAGCCACTCAGAAATGAGTGGCTTTTTTTATGCTATGCTTAAAAAAGGTAGTGAAATGATGATTTGTAATATACTGCATATTAGTAAGATGTGTTTTTTATCGATGAAAAATACATCTTGTCGATTTTTGTTAAAAAAAAGAAATACCTCATTTTTTGTTGTTAATTTATGATCAATTAATCAATTTTTTAACCTTAAACCAATTAATTATGAAAAAAACTACATTTTACCTTTTAGTGTTATGTTGTGTTGCTTTTTCGTGGCAGAGTATGTCACAATGCGATTTTGATGGTAATCAATATCCAGCTGATCCATTAATATTATTCAATGATGGTTCAGTAGAGGAAATAAGTGATTGTAACTGGTTTGGAGAATATTCAGCCATACAAAATTTAAATATTGGCGATGAGTACCTTTTTGATGCTGATGGTGGTTATATAACCATTATTGATAGTGCAGATGGAACTACAGTATTAGCTTATGGAGCGTCACCATTAACTTGGACAGCAACTGCAACAAATGTAGAAGCACATTGGGCGGTTAGTGCAGGATGTGAAGCTCAAGGAGATTTTACTTGCCATATAACAACAATAACAAATAACGATGGCGCACCAGCCCCAGCACCTGACTGTGCAACAACTCCAACCCCAGCTGTAGGGGCTACAGATGTTACTGTAGGAAATACAACTTTATCTTGGATGGCACCTACTACAGGACCAACACCAACAGCTTATAATATTTATGAATATGATGATGAGTTTGGGACAAATCCTGGGTTAATAGGAACCGTTACGACTACTTCTATGGATGTTACTATAAATGCTTATGAAGTAACTTTATATTGGGCAGCTATTCCTGTAAATGCATCAACAGAAGCAACAGGCTGCGATGTTTGGAGCTTTACAACAGAGGCTACACCACCACCACCAGCAAATGATGACCCAGCTGGAGCAATAATGCTAACACCTGGTCCGGATTTTGCTACCAATGCTTTAGCAGGCCAAACAAACGGAGGTGCTACCGCTTCAGAAGTAGCAGACGCTACTATACCAGATCCAAGTTGTTCTTCCTATGAAGGAGGCGACATTTGGTATATGGTATCTGTACCATCTGATGGTAATTTAACTATCGAAACTAATGCAGATCCAACAGGTGGAGGAGGTGACTCAGGAATGTCTATTTACTCTGGGGCAATTGGATCGTTTACAGAGGTTGGATGTAATGATGATGGTTCAGATGATGGCTTATATTCTTTAGTTGATATTGTTCCTGCAGATGGTTTAGCCGATCAGACATTATATATAAGAGTGTTCGAATATGGAGACAATGCCACAATTAATTTCCAAGTATCAGCGTATAGTGCAACATTAAGTGTAGGGCAAGTTGAGTTTGTAGGCTTTAAATACTATCCAAACCCAGTAAACGATATGTTAAGCTTAAAAGCACAAAGTAACATAAGCAAAGTATCTGTGTATAACATGTTAGGTCAAGAAGTAATAAGAACAGCGCCTAATACAGTATCAAATGATGTAAACATGAGCGAATTACAAGCTGGTGCATACTTTGTAAAAGTAACTGTAAACGGAACAACAGAAACTATTAGAATTATTAAGAAATAATATTTCTATATAATAAAACTATTAAAAGGTGTCTTTTTAAGGGCACCTTTTTTTTATACAATAAAAAGAAGTTTGTCAAAGCTATAAAGGAAATCATTTTCTTTAGTCGGTAAAAAAATATGTTTTAACGATTGCGAAGGAGACTATCATTATAATCTCAAAAAAAATTAATAACTTAATAGTCAGTCAGTTATTAATAAAAATATAGTCTCATGAAAAAAAATACGTGGTATTTATGTATTACCTTATGTTATGTATGCTTTTCATGGCAGAGTAGTGCTCAATCCCAATCTACAGAAAACTTTGCAACAAATGGAAGCGATGACGCTCCAACAGTCTTAAGTATTTCTAATACCGACATAACTGTAAACCAAGGGCAACCCATTCAATCTATTTTTTTAGGAACATTTACAAGCCATTATGATAGTCCAACAGGAGGAACAGGATGGTGTGATGATTGGTATGCATTTAATCTAGAAGTTACAGGAGGAACATCTGATGGCGTTTCTATAACAAATGGCTGCGATGTAGATTTTAATGGTTTAGACGTTACAGGCTTTACCACGATAACAATTACATCAGTCAATATAGATGATTATATCGATACAGTTTATTTTGATATTGATCTAGAAGTTACTTATCAAACACCAAGTTGTCTAGCGCCAGGAGGAATGCAAGCTAGTAATGTTACGACAAGTTCTGCCGATTTATCTTGGACTGCTGGTGATACAGAAACAGTTTGGTATATAGAATGGAAAGCAGATACAGATTTTACACCAGGTAATGGTGAAGAAGATGGTGCAGATACGATATCTAGCACACCAGAGTACAATAATATGTTACAGTCTTTAATGTCTGAAACAGTATATTATGTGTATTATCAAGCCGATTGTGGAGGAGATGTGAGTGCTTGGGTAGCATATTCTTTTGTAACATTATCGGAGCCCCCAACAAATGATGATTGTGCTAATGCAGAAGTTGTAACAATAGGTATAGATACTTGTGGGCCAGAAATTACAGCAAGTAATAATGAAGCTACAAATTCAGGTGTGGCACAAGCAAGCTGTGCTACAGCAACATATTCAGGAGGAGATATTTGGTATTCTTTTACTGTTCCTACGGGGTATAGTATGGTTAATTACACAAGAAACGCTTCAGATTTTTCAACAACACAAGTAGAATTATATAGTGGGACATGTGGTAGCTTAATAGAAGAAGGGTGCACAACATCAGCATCACATAGCTTTTCAGGATTAACTTCTGGAGCAACTTATTATTTACGTATTTATGATTGGGGAAATAACGATTTTGGAGATGTTTTGTTTTGCCTAGGAGTTTCGTCACCACTAGCAAATGATGATTGTGCTAATGCTGAAATTTTAGTACAAGAAATAAACATACCTAATGCTGAATCGGCTACTCCAAATTCAGGCACAATCGAAGGAGCAACTAATTCTGGTTTAGCAGCTGAATCTTGTAACAGTTTTTCAGGAACAGCTAACGATGATGTGTGGTATGCGTTTGAAGCATTAACTGGTAATGTAAACATAACAGTAGATGATGAAACAGTATTTTTTGATATAGTTATTCAGGTTTATTCCGGAGTTTGCGGCGCATTAGTTAACATAGGTTGTGCTGATGCAGGCAACCCTGAAGAAGCTATGCTTACAGGTTTAACTCCAGGCGAAACCTATTATTTTAGAATCTATCAGTATGGAGATACATCAAATACATTAGGAAAAGACTTTAATGTAAAACTATGGTCATCAGATGCTTTGTCAAATACAGACATTGAAAAAGAGCAGTTGTTCACATATTACCCTAACCCCGTAAACGATATGTTAAGTATAAAAGCACAAAGCAATATAAGCAAGGTGTCTGTGTATAATATGCTGGGGCAAGAAATAATAAGAATAACACCTAATACAGTAACAAACGAAGTAAACATGAGCGAATTACAAGCTGGCGCTTACTTTGTAAAAGTGATTGTAGGGGAAATAACTAAAACCCTTAGAGTTATTAAGAGGTAACTTTAAGACTTTTATAAATAAAAAAAAGCCAATCAAAAATGAGGGGCTTTTTTTGTGCTTCTTAGTATTTAGTAGAAGAAATTACTATTACTTTAATTACCTTTGTTTTTATGTCAGAAATCACATATTCTTTTATTATACCAGTTTATAATAGGCCAGAAGAAATAAAAGAGCTTTTGGAGAGTTTTACCGCTTTTAAAACCGAAATTCCTTTTGAAGTTGTTATTGTAGAAGATGGTTCTGACAATAAAAGTGATGCGGTTATTACCACTTACAAAGAACGTTTAAATATTTCTTACTATTATAAAGAAAATAGTGGTCCAGGCGATTCTAGAAATTATGGTATGGCAAAAGCCAAAGGGAATTATTTTATTATTTTAGATTCCGATTGTATTTTACCAAGCCACTATTTAACGGCTGTTGATAAGAGTTTAAAAACACATTTTATACATTGTTTTGGTGGACCAGATGCTGCACATGAGTCATTTTCTATACTTCAAAAAGCCATAGATTTTTCAATGACATCATTTATAACTACAGGAGGAATACGAGGTCATAAACGAAGTGTAAATAAATTTCAGCCTAGGAGTTTTAATATGGGGCTCTCAAAAGAGGCCTTTTTAAAAACTAAAGGGTTTGGAAACATCCATCCTGGCGAAGATCCTGATTTAACAATAAGACTTTGGCGTTTAGGTTTTGATACTAAATTAATCTCCGAAGCCTTTGTATACCATAAACGACGTATATCATGGCGTAAGTTTTATAAGCAAGTCAATAAGTTTGGCCTTGTTAGACCAATACTTAATAAACGTTATCCTGAAACAAGCAAATTAACTTATTGGTTGCCTACGTGTTTCATGTTAGGGGTGTTATTAGCTATAATTTTAGCTTTTTTAGGGGTTTATAGTCTGCTAAGTTTGTACGGTATTTATTTTGTATTCGCTTTTGTTCTTGCTTTAGTTAAAACAAAGCATATAGGTGTTGCTGTTTTAGCAATCTTAGCTATATGTATTCAGTTTTTTGGTTATGGCTTAGGCTTTTTAAAATCAACTTGGTTGGTAAGTGTACTATCTAAATCGCCAGAACGTGTCTTTCCTAATTTGTTTTTTAAGGTATGATAAGAATAATACAAACAAAGTTAATCTCTGCCATAAAAAGTAAACGCATTAATGTGTTTTTACTGTTTGTAGTGTTGTCTTTTATCACGCTTTTACTTTTAAAGCTATCAAATACCTATACCAAAACAATAACATTTAATATAACTAAAAAAGAGGTCCCAGAGGCCTATGTAATTGTTAACGATAGTTCACATGCTCTGGAAATAACATTAAAAACTAATGGCTTTAATTTATTACAATATTATTTATCCAGACCAAAAGTTAATGTCAATTTTAAAAATGATATAACACAAACCGATAGTTTATATATTTGGAGTAAATCGGCTTTTTTCTCAAAATTAAATCAGCAATTTGATAAAGATATAGAGCTGTTAAATGTAACCCCAGATACCTTAAAGTTCCGATTTGATAAAAATGAAGTAAAGAAGATACCTATAAAACTAAATTCAAGGATTAGTTTTAGCCCTGGGTACGATTTATTTAAACCTATTGTTTTAAATCCAGACTCAATTAAAGTTATTGGTCCCCAAGTTTTAGTAGATAAAATACACGCCATCGAAACAGATTCGGTAACTTTATTAGATGTAAAAAACAACCAACAGAAAAAAGTTAAGCTTAAGTTGCCAAATAATTCTAATGATAACTTGATTTTTTCAAATAGTAGCACAAGTATTAATATAGAGGTAGATAAATTTACCGAAGGACATTTAAAAGTACCCGTAAGTATTATTAATGTTCCAGAAAACATCACGCTTAAGTACTTTCCAAAAAAGGTAAACATATCGTATTATACGAGCTTAACACACTTTAAAGAGATAAAAGCGAAAGATTTTTTGGTGGTTTGCGACTATAATCAAATTAATGAAAATCAAACAGCATTAATCCCTAAAGTTACTAGAAAGCCAGAACAAGTAAGACACGTTAAGGTAGATCAAGCACAAATAGATTTTATTATAGTACAATGATTATAGTAGGAATAACAGGCGGTATAGGAAGCGGAAAAACAACTGTAGCAAAAGTTTTTCAAGACGCATATGGAATACCTGTTTACATAGCAGATGATGAAGCAAAGCGTTTAATGAATGATTCTAAAATTATTAAACAAGAGTTAATAGCATTATTTGGTGAAAACGCTTACAAAGAAGGGAAGCTAAATAAAACATATTTATCTCAAGAAATTTTTAACGACAAGTCTAAGTTAGAAAAAATGAATGCCATTGTGCATCCTAGAGTCGCCCAACATTTTAAAAACTGGGTAGAGGAACAAGATGCTCCTTATGTTTTAAAAGAAGCAGCTATTTTATTCGAGTCTGGAAGCTATAAACAATGCGATTACATTATAACAGTAACCGCACCACTGTCAACGCGTGTAGAAAGAGTGTTAAAACGAGATAATACCACCAAAGAAAAAGTGCAATCTATTGTAGAGAACCAATGGAGCGACGAAAAAAAAATAGAGCTTTCCAATTTTGTAATTGTTAATAAAACATTTGAAAAAACACGAGAGCAAGTCCACGAAACCCACTCTAAAATTCTTAACTTAATAGGGTAATCCGCAAATTTTAACATTTTTGTTAATGTAAGGTTAAATGCTACAGAGACTAAATGTTAAAATCTTAATTTTGACTGATGAGCAGAAAGTTATTCATCATACTCGTGTTATTAATGAGTTTATCGCTAATAGGCATCATATTTGTACAAGCCTATTATATTAATAACTCTATAAAAAACGAGGAAGAGCAGTTTACATTTAATGTAAAAAAGGCGCTTACTTATACCTCAAAAGCCATAGAGGATCGCGAGTTTAGAGAGCACATGGTTAAGTTTGAAAAAATGTTCTCAGATGGTGTTGTGGTTGATACCACGGGCTACAGAGAATTATATTTTAAAACCGATGATCCTAGCTCAGACGATGTTTTAATTTATAGAAATAGTGTTTTAGAAGAAAACTATAAACTCTCATCCTCGATCTTTGACATAGGTTTAGATAGTATTAATATTATAAAAGTATTAAGTGAGCGAAAAACCAATATAATAAGAGGCAATAATATTGATGCCATGATGCTTGATATAGGAAATCTAACACGTAGCAAAGAAGTCTTTTACGACGATGCTTACAAAGATTTATCCTATAGAGTGCCCATTCATAAACGCGTATCAAAAGCAGAAATAAACAGGTTTCTTAAAAAGAAATTAGCCGATGATGGCGTAACATTAGATTACGAATTTGCTATTTACAGTAATAATTTAGCAACAAAAGTACAGACAGACGATTTCGAGCTTCAAAAAGCATCGACCTTTGGTGTGCCTATTTTTCAAAATGAAAACGATTTAAACAACTATCAATTATTGGTTAACTTTCCTAATAGGAATAAATTTTTACATTCATCAATAATAAAAATGACGTTGTTATCTATAATTTTCACCTCAATTATAGTTATCGCTTACACAAGTGCCTTAATGCAATTATTAAAACAGCGAAAGATTTCCGAAATAAAATCGGATTTTATTAATAACATGACGCACGAATTTAAAACGCCAATAGCAACTATAAATTTAGCGTTAGATGCCATAAAAAATCCTAAAATTATAGATGATAAAGACAAAGTCATGCGTTATTTAAACATGATTAAAGACGAAAATAAACGTATGCATGCGCATGTTGAAAATGTATTAAGGATATCTAAACTAGAAAAAAACGAACTTAACATTAGTAAGGAACGTGTAAAACTGCACGACTTAATAGAAGATGCTATTACACATGTAGAGTTAATTGTAGAAGATAGACAAGGATTTATTAAAACCCATTTAAATGCCGATAAATCTTCTGTTTTAGCAAACGAAACCCATTTTACTAATGTTATTGTGAATATTTTAGATAATGCCATAAAATATTCGCCAGAAGCCCCAAAAATAGATGTGTATACCGAAAACGTAGGAACAAACATTATTTTAAGGGTAAAAGATCAAGGTAGTGGTATGAGTAAAGCCGCTCAAAAACGTGTGTTTGAAAAGTTTTATAGAGAACATACAGGAAATATACATAATGTAAAAGGACACGGGTTAGGATTAGCCTATGTAAAACGAATAGTAGATGACCATCAAGGTCATATATCAGTAGAAAGTGAAAAAGACAAAGGAAGTACCTTTATTATAAAACTTCCATTAATATCGTAAAGCTATGAATGAACAAGAACAAAAGAAAATTTTATTAGTAGAAGACGATCCAAATTTTGGAACCATTTTAAAGGATTACTTGTTAATGAACGATTATCAAGTAACCCATGCTAAAAATGGAATGGAAGGTTTCGAAAAGTTTAAAAAAGACGATTTCGATTTATGCATTTTAGATGTAATGATGCCTTACAAAGATGGATTTACACTTGCTAAAGAAATTAGAGAGAAAAATACCGATGTGCCTATTATTTTCTTAACGGCTAAAGCCATGAAAGAAGATGTTTTAAAAGGTTATAAAGTAGGAGCAGACGATTATTTAAATAAACCTTTTGATAGTGAAGTCCTGCTAATGAAAATTAAAGCCATCATGCAACGTAAAGCTACAGAATCTGTGGCAGATAGTAAGCAGTTTGAGTTTCAAATAGGTAAGTTTCATTTAAACTCCAAACTAAGATTCTTAACTTACGATGGCGGCGAGCAAACCAAATTATCGCCTAAAGAAAACGATTTGTTACGCCTTTTAGCATTACATGAAAACGATTTAATGCCACGTGAGTTAGCATTAACTAAAATTTGGAGAGACGATAACTATTTTACATCGCGAAGTATGGATGTTTATATCGCCAAATTGCGTAAATATTTAAAGCAAGATGAGAATGTTGAAATTTTAAACATTCATGGCGAAGGCTTTAGATTGGTCGTTAATCAAGAGGCTTAATAAACCCAAAAATAAATTAAAATAAAGCTCGCTTTTAAAGTGGGCTTTTTTAGTATACGCTATTTGTTCGAGAAGATATGTTCTATCTTCTGAAATATGATTTCTGGCTTAGTTTCAAAATCAAACCAATGAATATTAGGTTTTTTTCTGTACCAGGTTAATTGTCGTTTAGCAAATCGTCTGGTATTTTTCTTGATTTCTGATATTGCAAAATCTAGGGTCCAATCTCCTTCAAAAAACTTAAATAGTTCTTTGTATCCAACCGTATTTAACGCATTTAATATTTTTTGGGGATGAAGTGTTTTAGCTTCGTCTATCAAACCTTCTTCAACCATAATGTCAACACGTTTGTTTATCCGGTTGTAAATAATTTCTCTATCGGCAGTTAAACCTATATAAATAGTATTAAAATTTCGGTTGTTTTTTTTTCTATTTAAAAATGAAGAATACGGTTTTCCTGTTCCTAAAGAGATTTCTAACGCACGAATAACACGATGCGGATTATCAATAGCAATTGTATTATAGGAAGTTAAATCGACACTTTTAAGCTGCTCTTGTAGCTTCTCTAAACCATCTTTTTTTAAGGTATTGTTTAGGGTTTCTCTAATACTAGTATCTACTTTAGGAAAATCATCTAAACCTTGTACTACGGCATCAACATATAAACCAGAACCACCAACCAGGACAACAATATCTTTAGTTTTAAATAAATTGTTTAATAAGGCTATGGCATCATTTTCAAAAGCACCAACACTATAATTATCTGTAATAGATTTATGGTGAATAAAGTGATGTTTAGCTTTTGAAAGTTCTTCTGGTGTAGGTGCAGCTGTGCCTATTTGCATTTCTTTAAAAAACTGTCTTGAATCTGCTGATAGAATTTCGGTATTAAAATGATTGGCTAATTTTATACTAAGTACTGTTTTTCCAATGGCAGTTGGACCAACTACGGCGATGAGGTATTTTTGTTTAGTCATAATGTAATTTATGGCCGCATTTATAACAATATTTTGCGCCATCTTTATGGTTTTCAGATAGGCAGCTATGACAAGATTGTGAATTAACGTCAGACTCTACAGGGTGTGAAGGAATATAAGGTGCTTTGTTATTATCATTAGTTTGTTTAGTATATTCTGCAGAAACAATTCCTGTTGGAACAGCAATTATTCCATACCCCATAATCATAATACAAGCGGCTATAAATTGGCCTAAAGGTGTAACTGGAGCAATGTCTCCAAAACCGACTGTGGTAAGTGTTACAATACACCAATACACACTTTTGGGTATGTTAGTAAAACCGCTTTCGGCACCTTCAACCAAGTACATAATTGTTCCAAAAATGACCGATGCTATTAAAACCGCAAATAAAAACACCGATATTTTTGCACGACTAGCTTTTATTGCAGAGGCTAATTGATTTGAAGCGCCTAGGTATCGTGCAAGTTTTAATATTCTAAACACTCTTAATAATCTTAATGCGCGTAACGCAACTAAAGCATGTGTGCCAGCAAAAATTAAGGATAAGTACTTGGGTATGGTTGATAGTAAATCTATAATTCCATAAAAACTGGTAATGTATTTAATGGGTTTTTTTACAGTAATGATACGTAAAATGTATTCTATGCTAAAAAGAATGGTAATAACCCATTCTGAGATGTTTAAAAGAGTATGATGTTTTTGGTCGAAACTTTCTACACTTTCTAGCATAACTAAAAGTATACTTGCAAGAATAGCTATTAGTAGAATAATATCAAATAGCTTTCCTGATGGTGTATCGGCTTCATAAATAATTTCGTGAAGCTTTTCTTTCCAGTTATGTGAAGATTCTTTCTTCATATAAAATCAAAAGTACTAAAAATAAAAGTAGCTTAAGTTAATGTTTAAAGTGACACTATTTTTAGTTTTTTGTTCTTCCTTAAATAGTTTTGAATAATATGTTGCGAATCTCTATTATTTTCCATTGGTGTAATGATAGATTCTAAAACCTCTATGTTTGTTATTTGATAATTAAGATCAAAATGACCAAGTCCTACGAAAATACCATTTTTAATATAAACCACACTTTTTTCACCAGCATGTCTTCCACGGTCAATAATTAACATGTTTTTAGTGTCGTAACTGTATTTGGAAATGAGCTGATTTACGCGTTTGTTATAATCTTCAGGCGATTCTTCTTTAATACAAGCGCCTTCACATTCTTTAATGGTGTAATTAAAGCAATTAGACGTTGTAGGGTAAAGTCCTGTAAGTTTTTGACAAAGCTTAAACTCTTCTGTAGCTTTAAATAAAAATTGTTTCCCACTTTGCCTTGTTGTAAAGGTGGTTATGGCATTTTCATTATCAGCTTTATCTAGTTTTAAGTTAATGTATCCATTGTTATCTGTAAAATGATATAAAGCATGCGTAAAAATATTTCTACGTAAAGCCCTATTAAATAAAGGCTTGTTGCGTTTTATTTCTTCGCTTTCTTTTAATAAGGCAATAAGTTCACTACCAGTTTTTTCGTAAGTAACCGCAGCGGTTTGAAGTTGTATTTTTTTCGATTTGGGTGAGGTATTTGTAAAATGTTGACTAATTCTGTTTTTAATATTTTTGCTTTTCCCAATATAAATAATGTCGCCATTGTCATTATGAATATAATAAATCCCCGTGGTATTATTTGGCAAATCGTCTATAATACGTTTTAAAGTGGGTTCAATTTGAGATTTAGGTTCAACACGGATAGCATCTTTAATAATATACTTTTCTAAATCTTTATGTAGTAGCATTTTAAACAACTTTACGGTGGCTTGAGCATCGCCACTAGCACGATGTCTATCACTAACAGGAATACCTAAAGACCTTGAAAGTTTTCCTAAACTATAGGAATTCTGACCTGGAATAAGTTGTTTTGAAAGTTCTACGGTACAAAGTGTTTTACGCTTATAACCAAAACCAAGGCGTTTAAATTCGGTTTTTAAAATGCGGTAATCAAATTTGGCATTGTGTGCTACAATAATGCAATTTTCTGTAATTTCAACAATACGTTTTGCAACTTCATAAAACTTAGGGGCATTTCGAAGCATTTTATTATTAATACCTGTAAGGTTAACAACAAAAGGCTGAATGTCCCGTTCTGGGTTAACAAGGCTTATAAATTGATCGACAATTTCATGACCGTCAAATTTATAAATAGCAATTTCGGTAATACCTTCTTCGTTATATTTACCACCTGTGGTTTCTATGTCTACAATTGCGTACAAATATGTTTATGCTAAAGATTATTGATTTTTAAATTATTGTTTAATGTTTTCATGACTCGCTAATAGTTTCTAGCACCAAAAATAGAGCTTCCTACACGAATCATGTTACTACCAGACTCAATGGCAATAGGGTAGTCACCACTCATTCCCATTGAAATAGTTTTAAATTCTGGATTCTGATTTTTTAATGTGTCAAAAATGGATTTTAATCGATCGAATTCATTTTTCACCTGATTTTCGTCATCGGTAAATGTGGCCATTCCCATAACACCAACCACGCGTACATTTTCTAGTTCTAAAAATGCTTCAGATTGAAGGATGTCTTTTGCTTCAGTCGCAGCCATACCAAACTTACTATCTTCTTTGGCAATTTTTATTTGCAATAGGCAATCAATGATGCGGTCGTGTTTTTTAGCTTGTTTGTTAATTTCTTTTAACAGTTTTAAACTATCCACACCGTGAATTAAATGTACAAACTCGGCCATATACTTTACCTTGTTACGTTGCACATGACCAATCATATGCCAACGGATGTCCTTTGGTAAGGCGTCGGCTTTATCAGCCATGTCTTGGATTTTATTTTCTCCAAAATCACGTTGTCCAGCCTTGTAGGCTTCCATAATATCGCTATTGGGTTTGGTTTTGCTAACCGCAACCAAAGTCACTGTTTTTGGAATACTATCGAGAATGTGTTTTAGGTTTTGTTGAATGTTCATTTAAGCCAATTGTTTTAAAATTCATAAATGGTCACGCCGCTTCGTAACTTAGGTAATACATAAGTGCTTTTTGGTGGCATTTTTAAACCATCGTTGGCAATTTGCTTTACTTGCTCTATAGTTGCAGGAACCATACCAAACCCAACTTTATACGTCTTATTGTCAATCTTATTTACCATTTCAACAATATCGTTTTTGCCGTGGCTATATGAAATACGTTCGTCGTTTCTTAAATCGTGAATATCCAAAATAGGTTTTAAGATGGTTTTGTATAATAATTGGGCGTCTAATGCCTCTAAAGATGTCTCGAATGTGTATTGCGACTTCCTTAAATATAACGAATAAAATTCTCCATCTAAATACATACTAAAATGATGCGCTTTTGAAGGTTTATACGGTGTTTTACCACGGTTTTCTATGCGGTAATATTCGTCTAGTTTAATAAGAAACTCTTCTTTGCTTAAGCCGTTTAAATCTTTTACTAAACGATTGAATTCGTAGATTTTTAAATTCGATTCTGGAATTAAATAACTCATAAAAAAATTATAGCCTTCTTCTCCAGAATGGTTGGGGTTACTATTTTTTAAATCTTTATAAAGCAAATACGACGATGCCGAACGATGGTGTCCATCAGCAATGTAAATGGTTGGAATGTTTTCAAATTGTTGTTGAATAGTTTTTACCATTTCTATATCGTTAACTAACCATAAATAATGCGTATCGCGGTAGGTTGTGGTAAACTCAAATTCAGCACGTTTCTGTTGTACTTTAGTAATAATATTATCAATAATATCGTTGTTGGGATAGGTAAGTAGCACAGGTTCGGCATTAAATCCAACGGTTTTTAGATAGTCTTTAAAAACAATTTCTTTAAATGCTAAGGTATCCTCGTGTTTTTTTATAACATCGTTTTCGTAGTCTTCGGCACTAGCGGCTGCAATGATACCATTAAACATATCGCCATCACGATTTACAATACGATAGATGTAAAACGAAGAGGTTTGATCTTGTGTAAAGATTCCTTCTTCTTTAAATTCCAAGTACCTGTTTTTTACTAAACCATACCTTGCTTTTCCAGAAACTTCTTTATCAAAACGATAGCCTGGATTTACAATATGCAAAAATGAAAACGGGTTGTCCCTAAGTCTAGCTTCACGCTGATCCTTAGTGTAGCTCTGATACGAGCGAGCAGCCACAAGACTAACTTTATCTCGTGTTGGTCTAACTGCTTTAAATGGATTTATTTTTGCCATTGATTTTAGTAGTTAGTAATCAGTATTTAGTAGCTAGTCAATAGTAGTTAGCAAAAGAATTACAGTCAAACTAGCTACTATCTACTACTCACTTTTATACAAACTGCTTAGAAACGTTTTCAGCTTTTCGACTTTCTGAATAATCGTAGAATCCTTCACCAGATTTCACACCTAATTTTCCAGCTCTCACCATATTAACTAATAATGGGCAAGGTGCATATTTGGGGTTTTTAAAGCCTTCATACATCACCTCTAAAATAGAAAGACAAACGTCTAACCCAATAAAATCGGCTAATTGTAAAGGTCCCATTGGGTGAGCCATTCCTAATTTCATTACGGTGTCAATTTCTTTTACGCCAGCAACGCCATTATAAAGTGTTTCAATACTCTCGTTTAGCATTGGCATTAAAATACGATTAGCTACAAATCCAGGATAATCATTAACTTCTACAGGAACTTTGCCCAAGGTTTTAGAAAGTTCCATAATGGTGTTGGTAACCTCATCTGTTGTATTATAACCACGTATAATTTCTACCAATTTCATAATTGGAACAGGATTCATAAAGTGCATGCCAATCACTTGAGCTGGACGAGAAGTTACAGCTGCAATTTGCGTGATAGAAATAGAAGAGGTGTTTGTGGCCAAAATGGTGTCTTCTGAACAAACCTCATCTAATTGTTTGAAGATTTTTAATTTTAAATCTACGTTTTCTGTGGCTGCTTCTACAACAAGATCCGATTTTTTTACACCGTCTTCAACACTGGTAAAAGTGGTAATATTACCAAGCGTTGCATTTTTATCGGCTTCGGAAATTTTTTCCTTGGCAAGCATTCTGTCTAAATTCTTGGTAATGGTTGCTAAACCTCGGTTAAGAGCCTCTTCGCTAATATCTATTAATTGTACATTAAATCCGCTTTGTGCAAATGTATGAGCAATACCATTACCCATAGTTCCTGCACCTATTACTGCTATATTTTTCATTAAAAAAAATTATGTTTTACCGTAATAACGGTACTATTGATTATTATTTGATTTTAGTTTTTAAAGTTGATCCACAATCATAGTGGCAACACGTAACGCTTCGGTACCATCGTGAAGTGTTACTATTGGTTTTGTGTTGGTATTTATGGCGTGGGCAAAGGTTTCTAGCTCATCTAAGATGGCATTATTGCTAGATATTTCGGGATTATCGAAATAGATTTGCTTTTTTATGCCTTCGGCATTTTGGAGAATCATATCAAAATCACCTGGATTTTCAGGGGCGTCTTTCATTTTTACGACCTCGCATTTTTTCTCTAAAAAGTCAACCGAAATGTAGGCATCCTTTTGAAAAAATCTAGATTTACGCATATTTTTTAGTGAAATTCTACTAGCGGTTAAATTGGCTACACAGCCATTTTCAAACGCTATGCGCGCATTGGCAATATCTGGCGTTTCACTAATCACCGAGACACCGCTGGCAGAAACACTTTTTACTTTAGATTTAACCACACTTAAAATAATATCGATATCGTGAATCATTAAATCCAAAACCACTGGAACATCTGTGCCACGAGGGTTGAATTCTGCTAAACGATGCGTTTCGATAAACATTGGGTTTTGAATATTGTCTTTTACTGCCATAAATGCCGGATTGAACCGTTCTACATGCCCAACTTGTCCACGAATATCGTGTTGTGCTAAAAGCTCTCGAATGTGCTCGGCTTCTTCAACAGTGTTGGTAATGGGCTTTTCTATAAAAATATGTTTACCTTTTGCAATGGCTTGTTTAGCGCAATCGTAATGCGAAAGGGTTGGTGTAACAATGTCTACCATATCCACAGCATCAATTAATGCATCGATGGAATTGAAATAGGTGTATCCAAACTCTTCGGCAACTTTTTTAGCATTGGTTTCATCGGCATCATAAAACCCTACTAATTCATATTTATCTGATTGATTTAACAATCGCAAATGTATTTTTCCTAAGTGCCCAGCACCTAATACTCCAGCTTTTAACATAAATAAGTTTGTTTTCCACAAAAATAGGTTTTTTAAGGCGAAAAAAGAAGTTGAAAAACAAATGAAATGGTTTCTGGTTTTATGCTTTCAACTTCGCTGGTTTATGGTTATTTTTGTAACATAAACCAACCAACTTTTGAAAGATACACTTAAACATCAAGGACTTCGCAATAAACTTGTTGAAACTATAAAAGCTAAAGGCATTACTGATGAAAATGTTTTAAAGGCCATTGGCGATATTCCAAGACATTTTTTTATGGATTCTGGCTTTTTGGATTATGCTTATCAAGATAAGGCATTTCCTATTGCGGCAGATCAAACTATTTCGCAACCTTATACGGTAGCATTTCAAACCGAGTTATTACAAATTCAGCCTGGAGATAAAATCCTAGAAATAGGTACAGGAAGTGGTTATCAAACTGCGGTATTGTGTAAAATGGGAGCGAAGGTGTATAGTATCGAGCGTCAACACGAATTGTTTAAAAAAACGAGTAAGTTTTTATCTAAAATAGGCTACAGAGCAAAAAAACTCATTTTTGGCGATGGCTATAAAGGTTTACCAGAAGAAGCACCATTTAAGGGTATTATTGTAACTGCTGGAGCTCCTTTTGTGCCTAAACCGTTGTTAGCACAGTTAGAAATAGGTGGCCGATTGGTCATTCCTATTGGTGATGAAGTGCAAACCATGACTTTGTTTATACGAAAAGGAGCCAAGGATTTTGAAAAACACGAGTTTGGCGACTTTAGATTCGTACCCATGCTTGAAGATAAAAACTAATGTTTTTTAAAGTTTTTTATTAAATAGATAATAGGAACAACCGTTATTACAACAACTATTGTAATAATTATTCCTGTTACAACAGGCAACATAGCTAAAGAGTTACTTAATGCAATTTGAACAATTTCAAAGGTTATTAAAGCAAAAAGTAATCCCATGGCAGCATTGGTATAGCGCATCATTTTAACGGCATCGCTATAAAATTTTTCTGCGTTTTCTGGCGTGATTTTTTGTGGGTAATTAAAGGTGTGTGGGAACTTAGTGAGATAGTACATAACATAAACTACTGCAAAGCCTATTAGATTTATTATCCAAATAGAATCTTTACTATCGTAGCGGTTTACCTCGCCTTTGAGATTAAAATGCATAGGAATTTTCTCTGGAAGATTGCCATAATGATAAATCGCATAAACCGTAGAAACAACAAGAAGTCCAAAAGCTAAATATTCTAAAAATATATCTAGTTTGGTTTTAGTAAGCTTAATTCTTGGGCGATCATCAAAAAACATTAATTGCGTAAATATGTATTTGGAATAGGTTTTTCTGGTGTTTCTTGTGTCCAATAAATATTTATAATCCACCAACGTGTCCCGTCAAACAGTAGTTGAATGCTATTGATACCACGCATAAAAGGGGTTTCGTCCTGTTTGCTTTTGTAAGCTTCATAGGTGCTAAACACATGGGTTATATTGCCAAATTGTTCTTTTTTTCTATGAATTTCTTTTTCAAAAAAACCGTTATCAACAAGCCACTGTCCAGAAGTGTTTATGTAATCGTCTGGAGAGAGATATCTTACGCCGTAAATAGAATCGTTGCGTTTTCCTGAAGGAATTAACTTAGCATTGGGCTTAAAAAGGTGTTTAAAAAGTTCCCAATTACGAGTTTCACCTTTTTCACCTGAAATAACATTGTATAAAGACAGTATGGTCTTATCCAATGTAGAAACATTTTTGGAATAATCTAGCGTATCTGTATCGTTTTGTGCGTATGATTGAAAGCTAAATATGGTGCTTGTAATAAAAATGAATAGGAATATATAGTGTCTCATTCTTTTAATTAAAACTTTTATTAATACGGTTTAAGCGTCTTTTACTTTCGCGGTCTTTAATAGTTTCACGTTTGTCGTAAAGCTTTTTACCTTTAGCCAAAGCGATAACCATTTTTGCTAACCCATTATCATTAATAAAAAGACTTAAAGGAATAATTGTAAGGCCCGTATTTTTTACTTCTTTTTCTAGTTTTTTTAACTCTCTTCTGTTAAGTAGTAATTTTCTTTCGGCTTTAGGTTTATGATTGTAATGCGAGCCATAAAGATATTCTTCAATCGTCATGTTAATAACAAATAGTTCGCCTTGCTCGTTAAATTCACAAAAACTTTCAGCAATAGACGCTTTTCCATTTCTTATGGATTTTATTTCTGTGCCTTGTAAAACAATACCAGCAGTATATTTGTCTAAAATTTCATATTGAAACTTAGCTTTTCTATTTTTTATATGAATTTGTTTTTGCATAGTGGCAAAATTACAATTTTTAAATAGGAGATAAAAGTAAGATTATACGTAGTATTATGCTAAGTCTAATGCAATATTTATCATATTTTTAAAAGAAGTTTCACGTTCTTCCGATGTTGTTCTTTCTCCTGTTACTAGAGAGTCTGAAATTGTGAGTATGGATAAGGCGTTAACATTGTGTTTAGCTGCAACGGTATATAATCCAGCCGATTCCATTTCAACACAAAGCACACCAAATTTCGACCATTTTTTGTAGGCTTCAAAGTTGTCGGCATAAAACTCATCACTGGTAAAAACATTTCCAGCTTTAAAGGGAATGTTTTGTTTTCTTGCAGAGGTAACCGCTTTATCGAATAACTCGAAACTAGCAGTAGGAGCATAATCTGCGCCACCAAAACGTAATTCGTTTACACCAGAATTAGACGATGCAGCCATAGCTATAATAACGTCTCTAATTTTAACATGTTGTTGGTAAGATCCAGCACTACCTACCCGAATTAAATTTTTTACATTGTACTCGTTTATAAGTTCGTGAGCATAAATAGAAATGCTGGGAACGCCCATACCTGTTCCCATAACAGAAACGCGTTTTCCTTTATAATTTCCAGTATAACCAAACATATTCCTCACTCGGTTAAAGCAAAAAGCGTTTTCTAAAAATGTTTCTGCAATCCATTTGGCTCTTAAAGGATCTCCTGGGAGCAGAATAGTTTCGGCTATATCGCCTTGTTTTGCTTCAATATGTACACTCATGACTTAGTAATTATGGGTTGTGTTTTCTTTATTTGTGATTATAGCAACGCCAGACGATGTACCTATTCTATTAGCACCAGCTTTAATAAAATCTAGAGCAGTATTGTAGTCTCTAATACCTCCAGAGGCTTTAATTTTCGCGTTGTTCTTTACCGTTTTTTTAATCAGTTTTACCGCATTAATCGTGGCGTTCCCTTTTGAAAAACCTGTTGAGGTTTTTATAAAATCGGCATTAGCTTCAAGACAGATGTTACAAGCTTGTACTATTTCGGTGTCAGTAAGCTCACTGATTTCAATAATAACTTTAAGCACATGATTACCGATGGCATTTTTAACACTTTTTATGTCTTGTGTAGCTTCAAGTAATTTGCCACTTTTTAAAAGTCCGATATTTAAAACCATATCAATTTCATCGGCACCATCTTCAATAGCTTGTTTTGCTTCAAAAGTTTTAACAGCTGTAGGTGTGTTTCCTAAAGGAAAGCCAATTACAGTACATATTTTTACGTGACTATGTGATAGTAATTTTTTGGCTTCGTTTATATAATACGAAGGAATACAAACCGCATAAAAATTATATAATATAGCTTCGTTGCAAATACGTTTAATGTCGCTAAATTTTGTGTTTGAAGCTAATTGAGTGTGGTCGATATATTGATTTAACGTTTTTATAGACAATTGATATAAGATTAGTATATCAAAGTTATAAAAAAAGCCTCTTAAAGAGGCTTAAAATTAAGATGTTTTTTGTTGTTAACTAGCTTCTAATATAGTGCCTTCTGAAATAATGTTAATTCCTGATGATGTTCCAATTCTATCGGCGCCACTTTCTATATATTTTAAAGCTGTTTCGTAATCTTTAATGCCGCCAGAAGCTTTAATTTTAATTTTTCCTTTGGCAGTTTTTTTAATCATTTTTACAGCTGTAAGTGTTGCACCACTTTTTGAAAAACCAGTAGATGTTTTTATAAAATCGGCTTTAGCATCAATACAAATTTGACAGGCTTTTATAATTTCGTTTTTAGAAAGCTCACTAATTTCAATAATAACCTTTAAAGGTTTATTGTTTATGGCCAATTTTATATCTCTAATATCTTTATATACCGAGACAAAATTGTTACTTTTCATCATACCAATATTCATAACCATATCAATTTCATCGGCGCCATCTTCAATAGCTTTTTTGGCTTCAGAGACTTTGGCTTCTGTACTCATGGCACCAAGAGGAAAGCCAACTGTTGCGCAAACTTTAACATTGCTTCTCGATAGAAGCTGTTTGGCTAGAGGAACGTAACTGCTGTTTATACAGACAGAAAAAAAGCGATGTTCTATAGCTTCTTCACATAAAGTGTAAATGTCTTTTTTTGATGTAGTAGGGGATAATAGAGTGTGATCTATGTAGCTATTAATTTTCATGGGGCTGTGGGTTAAAGTGTTTCAAAAATACGATAAACGGTTCTTTTTTGGAAATTTTTTAGATGAATGGGATATGTTTTTCAATTTTTTATACTTCACACAATCTGTATTTTGTTTATAGTTAGATGTTTAAAGCGCATTTTTATGAAATGTTAAAAAAAATGTGAAAACAAAAAAGCAACACTTTCCTTGTAAGTTTTAAGGATTAAGTGTTGCCTTTTTTCAACTAACTAACCAACTAAATGAAAAACGTTTAATTTATTATCATATTGTTCTTTAACGAAAGTTTAAGACTCTTCAGATACGAGATTATCTTGGTTTCTAAATACAAGCTTTTCATCAAACGCATCTAAGAGTATAATACTATCTGTTGTTACTTTACCAGATAAAATTTCTTTACTTAACTCGTTAAGAACTTCTTTTTGAATAACACGTTTAACAGGTCTTGCTCCGTATTCTGGATTATAACCTTTTTTGGCTAAATAGCCTACCGCTTCTGGTGTAGCGTCAAATGTAATGCCTTGTTTGGCAATCATTTTGGTAATCCCTTTTAATTGAAGCTCAACAATGCTTTTTATGTTATCGGCTGTAAGTGGCGTAAACATAATAGTATCATCAATACGATTTAAAAATTCTGGTCTTACCGATTTTTTTAATAATCCAAGAACTTCAATTTTAGCTAATTCCATAGCAGCATCAACGTCTTTGGTGTCTTCAAATTTTTCTTGAATAATATGACTGCCCATATTGGATGTCATAATAATAATGGTATTCTTAAAATCTGCAACACGTCCTTTGTTGTCTGTTAATCTACCTTCATCTAAAACCTGTAGTAAGATATTAAAGGTATCTGGATGTGCTTTTTCAATTTCATCAAGCAATACTACAGAATAGGGTTTTCTTCTTACGGCTTCGGTAAGTTGTCCACCTTCATCATAGCCAACATATCCTGGAGGCGCACCAACTAAACGACTTACAGAGTGACGTTCTTGGTATTCGCTCATGTCTATTCTGGTAATAGCACTTTCATCGTCAAAGAGATATTCTGCAAGTGCCTTGGCTAATTCGGTTTTACCAACACCAGTGGTACCAAGGAATAAAAAGGTTCCTATGGGTTTGTCTGGGTTTTGTAAACCAGCGCGACTTCGTCTTACGGCGTCGCTTACAGCAACAATGGCTTCGTCTTGTCCTACAACACGTTTGTGTAACTCGTCTTCTAACTTTAAGAGTTTTTCACGTTCGCTTTGTAACATTTTAGTTACTGGGATACCGGTCCATTTGGCAACTACTTCGGCAATATCATCATAGGTAACTTCCTCTTTTATAAGTGAATTACCCGATTGATTTTTTTGTAATTCTTTTTGAAGTTTGTCAAGGTTTTCTTGAGCTTCTTTAATTTTACCGTAACGAATTTCGGCTACTTTACCGTAATCTCCTTCACGCTCGGCACGTTCTGCTTCTAGCTTGTAGTTTTCAATATCTTGTTTGGTATTTTGGATATTGTCAACAACTTCTTTCTCACTTTTCCACTTGGCGTAAATTTCTTTTCGTTCTTCTTTAAGGTTTGCTAACTCAGAGCGTAACGATTTTAATTTTGTTTCATCTTTTTCACGTTTTATAGCTTCAATTTCAATTTCAAGCTGCATAATTTTTCGGTCTAAGACGTCTAATTCTTCAGGTTTAGAATTAATTTCCATGCGAAGTTTAGACGCCGCTTCATCCATTAAATCGATAGCCTTATCTGGTAAAAAACGATTGGTAATATAGCGTTCCGATAGTTCTACAGCACCAATAATAGCATCATCTTTAATGCGAACTTTATGGTGCGTTTCGTATTTTTCTTTTATACCACGTAAAATTGAAATGGCGCTTTCGGTATCGGGTTCGTCTACCATAACTTTTTGAAAACGACGTTCCAATGCTTTGTCTTTTTCAAAGTATTTTTGGTATTCATCTAATGTTGTGGCTCCAATTGCTCTTAATTCGCCACGAGCTAATGCTGGTTTTAAAATGTTAGCAGCATCCATGGCGCCTTCGCCTTTTCCGGCGCCTACCAATGTGTGAATTTCATCTATAAATAGTACAATGTCACCTTCGCTAGTTGTTACTTCTTTAACGACAGATTTTAAGCGTTCCTCAAACTCACCTTTGTACTTGGCACCAGCAATTAAAGCACCCATATCTAAAGCAAAAATTTGTTTTTCTTTTAGATTTTCTGGAATGTCGCCATCAACAATTCTATGCGCTAAACCTTCGGCAATAGCAGTTTTTCCTGTTCCTGGTTCTCCTACTAATATGGGGTTGTTTTTGGTTCTACGTGATAAAATTTGAAGAATACGTCTTATTTCTTCATCTCGGCCAATAACAGGATCTAATTTTCCGTCTTTTGCTAATTGGTTAAGGTTTTTGGCGTATTTACTTAACGCATTGTATGTGTCTTCTTGACTTTGAGAAGTTACACGATCGCCTTTACGAAGTTCATCGATAGCAGCAGAAAGACCTTTTTCGGTAACACCTTGGTCTTTTAACATCTGAGCTATTTTACTATTAGATTTTAAAATAGCAAGAATGAGATGCTCGATTGAGACATAATCATCTTTCATTTTTTTAGCCACAATAGAAGCTTCGTTAAGTGTTTTACCAGCTTCGCGTGACAACATAATTTCACCTCCAGAGACTTTTGGTAAACTTTCTAATTGTTTATCTAAAGCCTGTTTTAATATAGATGTGTTGACATTTAATTTTTTTAAAATAAATGGTAGCACGTTTTCATCAACTTCTAGAATAGCTTTAAAAAGATGCTCGTTTTCTATTTGTTGATGACCATAACCTTGCGCAATCTGTTGCGCTTGTTGTATGGCTTCTTGTGATTTTATTGTATAATTGTTAAAGTTCATAAGTTTTATATTTACAAAAGCATATAGTCAATTATCTTACCAATTAAATTTAAATGACGTTTTGTCTGTTTAAAATAAATTTTAGGTGACTTTTTGACGGTGTTTATTTTCAGCTTATAAAAGATAATAATTATGGGAATATTTAACAAGTTGTTTGGTGGTACTCACGAAACTGAGGAGAACTCAAAGTTGCCCTGGGTGAATTTAGTAGACAAAGAACAACTTAATTTGCTAGAAGAAGCGTCAAATAATAAGTTACAAATTATATTTAAACATTCTACAAGGTGCGGAATAAGTAGTATGGTTAAAAGGCAATTTGAAAAAGAATTTCCTATAAATATAAATGTAGATTTGTATTATTTAGATTTATTGAAGTATAGAGATATTTCAAATCAAATTACTACTAAATTTAACATTCAACATGAATCTCCTCAATTGTTAATTGTTAAAGGAGGTGAAGTGATTAAACATGCTAGTCATGGACAAATAAATGACTTAGATTTAAAAACTTTTGTTTAGAGTTTTAATTACACTTTAGACTTCATGGAGCAGATTGTGCTTTAAAGATAATTTATAATAAAATTAAAAGTAATAAAAACATGACAACAGTAAACATTTACCTAACCTTTAATGGTAATTGTAAACAAGCCTTCGATTTTTATAAATCGATTTTTGGCGGCGAGTATCCTTACGTAGGTACCTTTGGAGAAATGCCTCCTCAAGAAGGAATGCCGCCAATACCAGAAGAAATGAAAGCTAAAATTATGCATATCTCTTTGCCTATTAGTAAAGAGACCATGCTTATGGGAAGCGATTCTGGTGGCGAATGGGCTAAAAAATTAAAGCAAGGAAATAATTTTTCTGTTTCTGTTAATGTTGATAATACAGAAGAAGCCGATAGAATTTTTAATGCACTTTCTGAAGGTGGAAACATAACCATGCCATTGGCTAAAACTTTTTGGGAGTCTTATTTTGGGATGTTGACCGATAAGTTTGGGATTAATTGGATGGTAAGTTGCGAGCTCTCTACACACAAAACATTTGAAAAAGAGAATAAATAATTATAAAAAAAACTCCCACTTTTTGTGGGAGTTTTTTATTTACTTTAAAAGTAATTGTATTATTTTTTCTTCTTTGGATTAAAAACAGGAAGTAATTGTGTCGAAACTTCGCCAAAACCAATTCGTGTTCCGTCTTTTTCACAATATCCGCGCATAATCACCGTATCATAATCATTAATAAACTTACGCTCTGTACCATCTTCTAAAGTTAAAGGCTTGCTACCTTTCCATGTAAGCTCAAGCATCGATCCAAAAGAGTCTGGTGTTGAACCAGAAATAGTACCGCTACCCATCATATCACCAGAATTTACAGGGCAACCATTAACAGTATGGTGTGCTAATTGTTGCGACATATTCCAATACATATATTTAAAGTTAGACTTACAAATAACATTTTCTTTAGCTGTTTTGGGTTTTAAGGCTACTTCAAGGTTAATGTCAAAACTCTTTTTTCCTTTATATTGTAAATATGGTAATTGCGGTTTTAACGGCTTAGGGCTTTCAACACGATAGGGTTCTAAAGCATCTAAAGTTACAATCCATGGTGAAATTGAAGAGGCAAAGTTCTTAGCTAAAAATGGGCCTAAAGGAACATATTCCCATTTTTGTATGTCTCTAGCAGACCAATCATTAAATAGTACAAGCCCAAAAATGTACTCTTCGGCCTCATCAACAGGAATTGGTTCTCCTAAATCGTTAGCATCAGTAGTAATAAATGCCATTTCCAATTCAAAATCTACTAATTTTGAGGGACCGAAAACAGGCGTATCACTGTCAGTAGGAATAGTTTGCCCTTGTGGTCTATGTACTGGTATCCCCGATGGAATTATAGAACTACTTCTACCATGGTAACCTACCGGAATATGTAACCAATTTGGTAATAAAGCATTGTCAGGATCACGGAACATAGTACCAACATTGGTAGCATGTTCTATGCTAGAATAAAAATCGGTATAATCACCAATTTGTACAGGCAATTGCATTTCTATTTCATCGAGTCTAAAAAGCACAATTTCTTTATGCTTTTTATTATTTTTTAAAGCATCATTGTCTTCATCAAAAATTTCGGCAATACGGTTTCTAACCGAGCGCCATGTTTTTCTTCCGTCTGCAATAAAATCGTTTAAGGTATCTTGTAAAAAAATATCATCGGTTAAAGGAATACCATCAAAGTAACCAAGTTGGTGTAAAGCACCAAGATCTATGGCCGTATCACCAATTCTTGTACCTATGGTTATAATATCGTCACGTGTTAAAAAAACACCAAAAGGAATATTCTGTATGGGAAAATCTGAGTTCTTATCTACATGAAGCCATGATTTTCTATTAGGGTTGTTAGCTGAAATTTGCATAACTAATTGTTTGGTTTTTTAATTATAAATTCTATTCAAATATATGTTTTTTGATGTATTAAACTAATGGATTTACTATTTTTGATGAATTTTTAACGAATACCATAAAAATGCAACGCGACGAACAAATTTTTGATTTAATACAAGAAGAACACGAAAGACAATTACATGGTCTTGAATTAATAGCCTCAGAGAACTTTGTAAGCGACCAAGTTATGGAAGCTGCTGGCTCTGTACTAACCAACAAATACGCCGAAGGTTATCCAGGAAAACGTTACTATGGCGGTTGTGAGGTTGTAGATGTTGTAGAGCAAATAGCTATCGATAGGGCTAAAGCGCTTTTTAACGCAGAATATGTAAATGTGCAACCTCATTCTGGAAGTCAAGCTAACACGGCGGTTTTTGCCGCATGTTTAAAACCAGGCGACACCATTCTTGGCTTCGATTTATCTCATGGTGGCCATTTAACGCATGGTTCTCCTGTTAATTTTTCAGGAAAACTTTACAATCCGGTATTTTACGGTGTAAAAAAAGAAACAGGGATAATCGATTATAATCATGTAGAAGAAGTTGCTAAAAAGGAGCGCCCTAAATTAATTATAGCAGGGGCATCGGCTTATTCTAGAGATATGGATTTTAAACGTTTTCGTGAGATAGCAGACGAGGTAGGTGCTATTTTAATGGCCGATATTTCTCACCCAGCAGGATTAATTGCTAAGGGTATTTTAAACGACCCGTTACCACATTGTCATATTGTAACAACTACAACACATAAAACACTTCGTGGACCACGAGGTGGTATGATTATGATGGGAAAAGATTTTGAAAACCCCTTTGGACTTAAGCTTAAGAGTGGCAAGTTGAAGAAAATGTCAACATTATTAAACTCTGCTGTATTTCCTGGCAATCAAGGTGGACCATTAGAGCATATTATTGCGGCTAAAGCTATTGCTTTTGGCGAAGCATTAACCGATGATTTTATGCATTATACATTGCAAGTACAAAAGAATGCCAAAGCTATGGCCGAAGCTTTTGTGGCTAAAGATTATCATATTATTTCTGATGGAACTGATAACCATATGATGTTAATCGATTTAAGAAATAAAGATATTTCTGGTAAAGAAGCCGAAGAAGCTTTGGTAAAAGCCGATATAACGGTGAATAAAAATATGGTGCCTTTTGATGATAAATCACCTTTTGTAACCTCAGGAATTCGTGTTGGAACGCCTGCTATAACAACAAGAGGATTAAAAGAAAATGATATGGCAGCCATTGTTGATTTAATTGACGAGGTTATCCTAAATCATCAAGATGATGATAAACTTAAAGCAGTAGCAAGTAAAGTAAATGCTATGATGGGAGATAAACCCTTATTTGCTTAAGCTATAGCTTTAAAAAAAGGAAAGACTGTCTAAAAAATGAGATGTTTGTCAACCTGAACGCCTATCTGTCAACGGGTATCCGTTTTAGATTCTCATTTGATTTTGGGAATCTAAAAGAAGGGATTCTGAAATGAATTCAGAATGACAATTTTTAAATTTTTTTTAGGCAGTCTTTTTTTTGTGTTTTAATAGAAATTTCAAAAAAAACTATTCTCCAATATATTGGTAAGCGCCAGCATCGGGAGCAGTAGTACGGTTTTCTCCTGAAATATCTTCTGGAACTTGTGCTGCAAATGTTACGTCACCTAAGTTAATGGCAGCAGAACCTTCGCCAATACGCATTTGATTGTTTTGAGCATTTAAAAACGCTGGATCATCATTAAAAATATTACCCTCGTATTTTGATGTGTCGTTAAAATTATAGTTTGCTGTATTGAAACTATTTGTTGGGTCTTCAAATCTTAATAAAGAGTTAGTGAATTTGAAATTAAAAGAAACGTCATTATCACTAACTTCATCTAAAAGAAACTCTGGATTATCATTACCATAAATAATACAGTTATTAAAGTTAGCTTCGGTTAAATCGGCAAGGAATAGTGTGCCATCACTACTTTCTTGAAAATTGTTTAATAATAATGCAGGGAATTGCCTAAAGCTATTACTCCAGTAATTTGTAATTGTGCAATGTGTAAAGTTATATTTTCCACCAAGAGTTCCTGCAAACGATGTTAATCCGGTATTATTAATGACTAGATTTTCTGCTAAAATGGATGTGTTTCTACCTAAAATACCATAATTACTAGAATTATAAATTTGCGAGTTGGTTATGGTTAGTTTGTCGTTAGCTTCATCAGGATTACCATCACTTAAAATACCTACAGAAGCATTTTTTATAGTGGTATAATTTATAGTGTTGTTTACACTACCTTCAAATAACCAAATGGTACCCCATTGTCCTGGAACTTCAGAAAAAGATGGTTCTAATCTATCACCTTCCAAGATAACTTCATTTTCTAGTAACTCTTCATCATTACTTAATTCGCCATTAATATGAAGCGAAGCACCTTCTGATACCAACAGACCAGAATCGGCATGAAAATGCACTCTTGTTCCTGCATTTATGGTTAAAGTCTCGCCATTAGGAACTGCCGCAAAGCCATAAACAACGTAAGGTTTTTCGTTAGTAAAGGTAAGCTCTTCTGGGAGTAAGTAGCGTCCTTGAATATCGCTTTCAACTTGTTCGCCACCAACATTTAGTGTTAATGTTTCAATAACCCCAGTAGTGTTGTCTCTATCTGGATAAATAAAGTGTGCGTCTTTTACCAAGGTTACCAAATCAACTGTTTGCATATTAGTGCCTATACCAAATTCAATTTCATCGGTATAAAGAAACTCGCCGTTAGTGTTAGGTAAGTTATTAATATCAATAGTTGTTTCTACAAAGACATACATACTATCGTTGGCTAAAATTTCTACATTTTGAAATTCTTTACCAGCAACTCCATCTACATTTAAGCGGTATTCAGAGCTTTCGCCAAGTGCTAGCCTTACAGATGGAATACTAATATCGTCATCACTACGATTATATACTTTAAGATTATACGTGCTAGATCCTATATTGGTGAAAACAGTATCTAAATAAACGGTGTCTTTGGAGAATGCTAATCCGCCAGATTTTGTTTCAAAATCTAATTCTTTTCGGCAGGAACTCCACAGTAAAAGAATTAATGACAACAAGATAAAAGTAGCTATGCGTTTCATGAAAGAGTTGACTTAGTGTATGCTAAAATAAAACTTTTAACAATATGATTTATTATAAATGGACTTAAGAAAATATTTGAGCAATGTCTTTAGGAATTCTTATTGGGCGTTTACTTTTTGCATCAATAAAACACCATTGTGTTGTTGACTTTGCTAGGAGAGTGTCTTCTAAATTAGAAAATTCTACAATTCTAGTAGATTTTACACCTTTAGTTTCCTTAACATAGGTAGTTACGATAATCGTTTCCCCGAGTTTAGCCTCTTTTTTATATTCAATATAATGGTTAATCATAACCCAAAAATAAGTGCTTCTTATCGCTTCGGTGGTTTCTTTATACCAATGTTGCTCTGCAATATCTTGTACCCATTGCACATATTGTACATTGTTAACGTGGTTTAGTTGATCAAGATTATTTTGGGTAACAACAATATTTTTGGTGAATGTATTCACGTTATTCTATAATTTTTACCTCAAAAAGTTTGTCCCAACGTTTTCCTGTAACAAATAAGGTTTGGGTTTCAGGATTGTAGGCAATACCGTTTAACACATCTAGTTTTGGGTGCTGCGTTACTTTTTTATGTAAAGGAGAAAAGTCTATCACACCTTCTACAGCGCCGTTTTTAGGGTTAATAATAGCCACACCATTTTTTTGCCAGCGATTGGCATAAATTTTTCCGTTGACCCATTCTAGTTCGTTAAGTTCGACAACTTTACCTTTACTATGGTAAGCCTGAATATAACTTTGTTCCATTAAAGTTTCTGGATCTAACGTCCAGATTTTTTCGGTACCATCACTTTTATATAGTGTTTTTCCATCGTTACAAATTCCCCAACCTTGCTTACTGTTATTATATTTAAAGGATCCTGTTTTTTCAAAGGTCTCGGCATTATAAATAAATCCGGTACCTCTTTTCCATGTTAACTGATATACTCTATTGTTTAAAACCGTAAGCCCTTCGCCAAAATATTGGTTAGGAAGATTAATACTTTTTATAGGTTCACCTGTTTTATAATCTACCTTTCTTAATTTAGATTCGCCGTATTGTCCAGTACTTTCATATAATTCACCATTGTAAAACTCTAATCCTTGGGTGTACGATGTTATATCGTGCGGAAATTCATTAATAATTTCAAAATGATACACTTTAGGTGTTTTATTATTTAAAACAGTAATGTTTGTTGCGATTGTTTCTGGTGTGTCATTTAGTTGAATTTGAGCTTCTAGAGTGTGCACACCAAGTTTAATAGTATTTAAAAGTGTTTTATTTGAAATCTTGTTGCCATCAAGTAAGAACGTAACGTTACCAATATCATAATTTTTAGGATTCTCAAGACTAACTTCAAGTGTTTCTCCTAGGGTAAAAGAGTTGTTTTTAGTGTTTGTTTTAATAGAAATGTTCTTTTTCATTTCAGCAATATTGTTCCCGCATGAAACAATAATAGTGGATAATGCTATGGCAATAAGTAATTTAACAGATGTCATGACTTTAAAAATAATTTGAAGCAATGTATTCAATAAAATTCAGTTTAAAAAATCATTGTAAAAGTATTAAAAGGTTGTATCTTTGCAGTCGGCAAGTCCTACACAACCAGCTCCTGCTGAATCCTCCAGGGCGGGAACGCAGCAAAGGTACGCGGTCGTAGCGGTGTGATGTAGGTAGCTTGCCTTTTTTTATGCGCTTTTCTTTCCTATTTAATTGTATTTTTGAGCTAAATTATCACAACTTATGTCTAAAATTATTTTAATTACTGGTGGTTCATCTGGTATTGGTAAATCGGTTGGTGAGTTTCTAACAGAAAAAGGGTTTCAGGTTTATGGTACAAGTAGAAACCCTGAAAAATATACTAATAGTAAATTTCCTTTAGTTGCTTTAGATGTTGCTAATGTGGGAACTATAAAATCGGCTGTTTCCGAGGTTATTCAAAAATCAGGGCGATTAGATATCCTAATTAATAATGCTGGTGCTGGAATAACAGGGCCTATAGAGGAAATTCCAGATACTGAAATAAAACGAAACTTTGAAACGAACTTTTTTGGTCCTTTAAATGTTATAAAAGAAGTTTTACCTTACATGCGACAGCAACAATCGGGGTTAATTATTAATATTACATCTATAGCGGGATATATGGGCTTGCCTTTTCGTGGTGTTTATAGTGCAAGTAAAGGGGCTTTAGAGCTAATTACCGAAGCCTACAGAATGGAGCTAAAACCATTTAATATAGAGATGACCAACGTTGCACCAGGTGATTTTGCTACGAACATTGCAGCGGGAAGATATCATGCTCCTGTAAATGATAAGTCGCCTTACAAAGCATCATACGGTAATACTTTGGCTTTAATGGACGACCATGTAGACAGCGGACAAGATCCTAAAATTATGGCCGAAGCTATTTTAAGAGTTATTAATAGTAAAAAGCCAAAAGTTCATTATAAAGTAGGGGAGTTCATGCAAAAATTCTCTATTGTTTTAAAGCGTATTTTACCAGATAAAGTTTATGAAAGGTTGTTAATGAACCATTATAAATTGTAATTTTGCAATTCATGAATTATTAACCTTGAACTCATCAAAAAATGAAAGTAAAAGGCTTGATTTAAAATAATTCTGAAATATTTAAATCTCGATTTTCGAGAAAATAACACAACTTAAACGCATTTATTTAGATGAAATTTTTTATTGACACAGCTAATTTAGAGCAAATTAAAGAAGCCCAAGACATGGGAATTTTAGATGGTGTTACAACAAACCCATCGTTAATGGCTAAAGAAGGCATCACAGGTCATGACAATATCATGAAACATTACGTAGACATTTGCAATATTGTAGATGGCGATGTAAGTGCCGAGGTCATTTCTACCGATTTTGACGGTATGGTAAAAGAAGGTGAAGCCTTAGCCGAACTTCATGATCAAATAGTTATAAAACTACCTATGATTAAAGATGGTGTAAAAGCCTGTAAATATTTTAGCGATAAAGGTATAAAAACCAATGTGACTCTAGTATTTTCTGCAGGACAAGCGTTATTAGCTGCTAAAGCAGGAGCGACTTATGTGTCGCCATTTATTGGAAGATTAGATGATATCTCAACAGATGGATTAAACCTAATTGCTGAAATTCGCCATATTTATGATAATTATGCGTTTGATACCGAAATTTTAGCCGCTTCTGTGCGTCATACCATGCACGTAATTGATTGTGCTAAAATAGGCGCCGATGTTATGACTGGACCTTTAAGTTCTATTTCAGGTTTGTTAAAACACCCATTAACCGATATTGGGTTAGAAAAGTTTTTAGCAGATTACAAAAAAGGAAATTAAAAACACCTTTATATAAAATAAAAAAAGCCTCGATATTTCGAGGCTTTTTTTATGGGTTTAAGGCTTCTAGTAATTGGTTTTCAAAATGAATTGAAAACATATTGGTATGCGGATTAATTATTTGCCCTTTTTTATTTACCAAAATAACTTTATTAATAGGGTAAATAGCAAGAGATTGCTTGCCTTGGGTTGGGTTTTCAAATAAAAACTCGTTTGTTTTATCGTATTTGTAAAGCTTTAAATGCTCCTGCCATGCAGGAACATGGTTTTCATAGGCATTAATAGCAACAAAGTTTATTTCTGGGTATTTTTTCTCTAATTCTTTAACCTTTTCATGCGATTCTTGAAAATGTCTTAAGTACGATTGTCTCCAGAAATAAATAACAGTTGGTTTATGGTTCATTAATTGCCCAAGTCTTTTTTCATTTCCATTAAAATCAAACACTTTAATATTAGGTAAGGTGTTTCCTGGTTTTAATCCTTTTAAAGCATTTATGGTATTGGTTAAATATTCTTTTTGATCCTTATCGGAACATTTAGAGTTAAACGATTTTAAAAACGTATCGTAATCTTTTACATTTTTATTATCACTTATAAACTCTATTGCTGTATTCATTAGTAACGAATTTTTAATATTGTCACTTTTTACCAAGCTATCAATATAATCTAATCTAGTTAAGTTGTAATCCAGGCATTTTCTGTTAAAAATACTATCGTTAGATTCTTTAAAGTGTTTTGTTAACGCTAAGTTTTCGAAATGATGTCTTAAAAAAGAATAATAAGGGAAATAATCTTTTATGCTAGAATGATTATAATCTATATCCTTTCTAAAAGCGTAAAAATCCTCAGGGAGCGATTCTATTATTCTACGTTCGTTGGTAGAATAATTTACAAAAGGATACACCTCTTTACTCAAGTAGTAATCGTAATTAATATTGGCTTCTACCAAGTCGTTAAATCTTTTTGAAACGGTATTTTTTACAGAGAAATCTTTAAGTTTTTTAAGTTTACTCTCTCTTATAGAGTCTACTTTAGCTTCAAACTCTTTAGGTGGTAATTGGCTAAAACCAAGTACTTTTTTATCATCAATTTCACTTTCTAAAAACAATTCAATTAAGTAATTGTTCTTTTTAGCTCCATGTCCTGTAAAAACCAGCGATTCATCAAACTCCATAGTATTTAGTCTAAGCATAATACTATCGTTAGGCTCTAGTAAAACCATTTGATGTTCAAAGCCATCAGCAGCATGTAGTTTAAACAAATAAAGCCCAGAAGTTAAGCTATCAAACTTATAAATAAATCTATTTCTTTTATCAAGTTTTAAGGTATCAATAAGCTTAGAGTCCGATTTTGTTAAGACAACAAAATCGTCTTTAGGGTTTACAATTTCGCCACCTAAATAAGCAACATCATTGTTTTGGTTAACATCCTTTTCACAAGACACTAACAAAACGCCAAAGGATACTATCACGCAAATGCGGCTAAGTAATAAAAGCATAGATATAGGTGTTTTTATATGGTACAAAAATACCTTTTGCAGCGATGAAGCCTTGTTAAGACGTTGTTAAATATTAATATATAAGGTTTTGTTTCTACATATAATAGCTTTTTTCTACTTTTGCAAAAATTAAAAACAAGAAGAATGTTATCAGTATCTAATTTATCTGTACAATTTGGAAAACGTATTTTGTTTGATGAAGTAAACACGACCTTTAATCAAGGAAATTGCTACGGAATTATTGGTGCCAATGGTGCCGGAAAATCAACATTTTTAAAGATACTTTCAGGAAAGCAAGAGCCAACATCTGGGCATGTGCATTTAGAGCCTGGAAAACGTATGTCGGTTTTAGAGCAAAATCATAATTTATATGATGAGTATCCAGTGCTAGAAACGGTATTACGTGGTAATAAACCTTTGTTTGAAATTAAAACAGAAATAGACCAGTTATACGCCGATTATTCTGATGAAAATGCAGAAAAAATTGGGGAGCTTCAAGTAAAGTTTGAAGAAATGGATGGATGGAATGCAGAAAGTAGTGCTGCAGCCTTATTATCTAATTTAGGAATTACCGAAGATTCGCATTACACTTTAATGAGCGATCTTGATGGAAAGCAAAAAGTACGTGTGTTATTAGCACAAGCATTATTTGGAAATCCAGATGTGTTAATTATGGATGAGCCTACCAACGACCTAGATTACGAAACCATTTCTTGGTTAGAAAACTTTTTAGCAAACTACGAAAATTGTGTTATCGTAGTTTCTCACGACCGTCACTTTTTAGATGCGGTTTGTACACATATTTCTGATATTGATTTTGGAAAAATAAACCATTACTCAGGAAATTATTCATTCTGGTATGAGTCGTCGCAATTAGCAGCTAAGCAACGTGCACAACAAAATAAAAAGGCCGAAGAGAAGAAGAAAGAACTTGAAGAGTTTATTAGACGTTTTTCTGCTAACGTCGCAAAATCTAAGCAAGCCACGTCTAGGAAGAAGATGATAGAAAAATTAAACGTCTCTGAAATTAAACCTTCTAGTCGTCGTTATCCTGCTATTATCTTTGAAAGAGAACGTGAAGCGGGCGATCAAATTTTAAATATAGAAGGTCTTTCGGCATCAATAGAAGGTGAAACTTTATTTAAAAACATAGATCTTAATTTAGCCAAAGGCGATAAGGTAGTTGTGTTTTCAAAAGACTCTAGAGCTACAACAGCATTTTATCAAATAATTAACGATAAAGAAAAAGCCGATTCAGGAGAGTTTGCTTGGGGAATTACAACCACGCAATCGTATTTACCATTAGATAATAGTGACTATTTTAATAGCGAATTATCGCTTGTAGATTGGTTACGCCAATGGGCAAAGACCGAAGAAGAACGCGAAGAGGTTTATATAAGAGGATTCTTAGGAAAAATGATTTTTAGTGGAGAAGAAGCCTTAAAAAAATGTAATGTGCTTTCTGGAGGCGAAAAGGTACGTTGTATGCTAAGTAGAATGATGATGGTTAGAGCAAATGTATTAATGCTAGATGAACCCACAAACCACTTAGATCTTGAAAGTATTACTGCGTTTAACAATTCGCTTAAAAACTTTAAAGGCACGGTGTTATTAACCACGCATGATCATGAGTTTGCACAAACCGTTGGTAATAGAATAGTAGAACTAACACCAAATGGCGTTATCGATAGATACATGACGTTTGATGAATACATGCAAGATCCTAAAATAAAGGAGCTACGCGATAAAATGTATGCCGTAACAGCTTAATTGGTATCGGCTTCCAGTTCATTGGTAACACTTTCTACTACAGGACGTGCTGTTTCAACTTCGTCTTCACTAACGTAAAGATCTTGAAAACCAGGAATAGAAGCCATAAAACCAGCTAAACGGCCTGATTCGGTTTCATCTTTTACCACAGGACTAATGCCAATAGCTTTAAGTTTGTCTACAATAAGTTGCACAACAATAAAGCTGCCAGAAAATATTTTTTTGTAAGTAGAATCCATAATTATAGAGTTTATGGTTGCCTACTAAAGATACGAAATTTTATTGAGATTATATAGATTTTAAATATGAAAAAAGCCTGCATAAAGCAGGCTTTTTTGTTATCTCAACTCAGCACCAAGTTGTTTTTCAAAATTGGTTTGGAGCTTTTTCATAATTTTATCTATTTGTTTATCTGTAAGAGTTTTGTTTTCGTCTTGTAATGTAAAGCTTACAGCATAACTTTTTTTGCCTTCAGGAAGGTTTTTACCTTGATAAACATCAAATAAATCGACATCTTTTAATAGTTTTTTCTCGGTTTGAGAGGCTATTTTATCAATGTCTTCAAAAGTAATATGGTTGTCTATTAACAAAGCAAAATCTCGTCTTACCTCAGGATATTTAGAAATCTCTGTATACGAAATACTGTTGGTTTTAGCCACTTCAATAATGTTATCCCAATTAAATTCGGCATAAAGGACGTTTTGAGCAATGTCGAAAGTTTTTAAAACCGCTTTTTTAATCACACCAAACTCCACTAGTTTTGTGTTCTTTTTAGATATGCAAATACCTTCGGAGAGTAAATCGGTTGAAATAGGAGAAGTTGAGGTTCCTTGTATTCCTAAGCGATTAAAAATGGTGTTTATAATTCCTTTAAGATAAAAGAAATCACTTTCTCTTATAGCAGAATTCCAACGTTCGTTATCTCTATTTCCTGTAACAAAAAGCGATAAACGTTTAAACTCTTCGCGTTTACCATTAAAATCGTGGTATGTTTTACCAAATTCAAATAATTTTAAGTTGTTACGCTTTCTATTGATATTATGATTAATGGCTTCAAGCCCCGAAAACAACATACTTTGGCGCAACACACTTAAATCGCTACTTAGTGGATTTAGCATTTCTACATTATGCTCGTTTTTTAATTGCTCGCTAAGTTCTGTATATTTTGCAGAGGTTAACGAGTTTGAAAGCATTTCGTAAAACCCTTGAGACGCCAATTGATTACCAATAATATTTTGAAGTTTATAATCTTCAAATCTCGAAGTGTTAGAAATAGAAGCGTTAAGCTTTTCGGTTGTTTTTATGTTATTGTATCCATACACACGTAATACTTCTTCAATTACGTCGGCTTCACGTTGTACGTCGTTTCTGTAAGCAGGAATAGTAAGCCCTAAACCGGCTTCAGTTACATTGTTGATTTTAATGCCTAACGACATTAAAATTTCTTTTATAGTTTCTTTGGGGATTTCTTCACCAATAAGTTTTTTAGCATTATCAAAACTTAAACGTACTTGAAAATCTTCTATTTTTTTAGGATAAGTATCAAATACATCGCTAGTAATTTCACCACCCGCTATATCTTGAATTAGTAGAGCAGCACGTTTTAATGCGTATTCTGTAATATTTGGGTCGATACCTCTTTCAAATCTAAAAGACGCATCGGTATTTAAACCGTGTCTTTTGGCTGTTTTTCTAACAGAAACAGGGTTAAAATAAGCACTTTCTAAAAAGATTGCTGTAGTAGTTTCTGTAACACCAGAATGTAACCCACCAAATACACCAGCAATGCACATGGGTTTTTCAGCATTACATATCATTAAATCTTCTTCATGAAGTTCACGTTCTACTTCATCAAGCGTTGTAAATTTGGTGCCCGCTGGAAGTGTTTTTACTTCAATTTTATTGCCTGTAATTTTAGAAGCATCAAAAGCGTGTAATGGTTGCCCTAATTCGTGTAGTACATAGTTTGTGGCATCCACCACATTGTTTTTAGGGGTTAATCCTATGGCTAATAGTCTGTTTTTTAACCAGTTTGGCGATTCGCTTACTTTTAATCCAGAAATAGTTACACCACAATATCTTGGTGCTAAATCGTAATTTTTAACGTCAACATCAATACGAAGCGTGCGGTTTTCAACATGAAATGCACTTACAGATGGTGTTATCAATTCTGACTTAATATCTTTTTGAAGCAGCCCAGCTTTAAGGTCTCTTGCGGTGCCAAAATGGCTCATAGCATCGGCACGGTTGGGCGTTAGGCCAATTTCGAAAACATAATCGTTTTCAACCTCGAAAACGTCAGCTAGAGGCGTTCCAGGAGTTAAACTGTTCTCTAAAACCATGATACCATCGTGAGAGTTTCCTAGCCCTAATTCGTCCTCTGCGCAAATCATACCATGACTCACTTCACCACGAATTTTTCCTTTTTTTATTTTCCAAGCTTCACCTTCTGGTGTGTATAATGTTGTTCCTACAGTAGCCACAGGTACTTTTTGACCTTTATCTACATTAGGAGCACCACATACGATTTGAACGGGTTCCGGCTCGCCTATATTTACCGTAGTAACTTTTAAGCGGTCTGCGTTTGCATGTTTTTCGCAGGTTAGCACTTCGCCAACAACAATACCTTGAAGGCCGCCTTTAACCGATTGAAAGTTTTCGATACCTTCAACTTCAAGTCCTAAATCTGTAAGTAATTCACCTGTTTTTTCAGCGTCCCAATCTATTTGAATAAATTGCTTAAGCCAATTGTAAGAAATCTTCATAAGATGTCATCCTGTTTAAGTGTGCAAAGATAATAAACCTCTTAGGTTATTTGAAATAGATAAGAGGTTTTTAAAATGTTTTAAAAGAAAAACAATTAGTTTTTATTCTTTTTAAATAATGGGATTAAGTAGGATATGTTATAGCCATATCCAAAACCAAAGTTACCACTGTCGTAAGTTTTATGGTATCCTGGAATATATAAGTTTTCGTAGCCGTTAGGTTGGTCTTGACTAATAGTATATTTAAACTGTGCATTGGCGCCTAAATATAAGTTATTAAGAACTTCTACTTTTATACCTAGAATAACTTCACCCCAAATAGCAGTAAGACCACTAAATTCTTGACTTTCGTTACTTGAAAGTTGTGGTGCCCAATATTGATTAGGAGCGTATACACTAAACGATTCTAATGTTTGAGAAAATGAACTGGCTCCAACCCGAAACCCACCATAAATCATATTTTCCATACCATACCAATTATCGTAGGCATTATAATCGACACCTGCTTTAAAGTAGGTTCCTTTAGCTGTATTGGTTAAATGGTCGTTATTGGTTTTTTTCTCTTCGGCACCAATTTCACCTGCTATATACCATCGTCGGGTTAATCTGTAGTCTCCATTTATTTCAAAACCCGTGTAATCATCATCAATAAAAGAGCGAATTAATTTTCCAATATCACCACCAAGACGAATGCCATATTTTTGTTTGATTTTTAATGAGTCGGCTATATTATTGGTTTCTGGAAGGCTATCGTTTTGAGCAAAAGAGATAGCACATAACAGTAGAAAAACCGTGTTAATGGTAAATTTTGTAATGTACTTCATCTTCATTGTTTACTATTAAATTATCGTTTGCTGGTAATATATTTTGAATCCAATTGTTGCCATCATCTTCTACGGTTATGGTTACATTTTTAAAAATAGTTCTGTAACCACAGCCTCTTGAAAGGTATTCTTGTTCTCTGGTGTAATTAATGGTTATAATATCTTCGTTTCCTTCTATAATATCGTCTTCTGGCTCTGGTGTTCCATTATCATCTATGGCATAATTTATATGTAACCTAAACTGTGTTACATCATCGGTAGTTTTTAATGGTAAAAGCAAATTATTGGTTCTAACAACATCGTAATCTGATAATACCGATTCGTTGCCAACACCCTGTACACGTAAGTTAAACACATTTTTTGGCGTGTCTTCATCAGGGAAATTAATGTCTAAAAGAGCAATATTAATTCTGGATGTTGTAATACTTTCGGAACAAATATCATCACGTTCACACGTGAATAAAACTAAAGCGAGTAGAAGTGACGCTGTGATTTTTTTCATAACAATTTTATCTTCTTTCCAAAAGCACAACAGTTTCTATGTGCGCTGTATGTGGAAATTGATCGACTAAACTTAGTTTTTTTATCTTGTAATTGGCGTGCCCAAGTTGTTCAATGTCTCTGGCTTGGGTTGCTGGATTGCAAGATACATAAACCAAACGTTTTGCATTTAGGTTTATGATTTTTTTAAGCGTTTTAGGTGTAATACCAGCTCTTGCGGGATCTAAAATAATGGTTTTTATATTGTTTTTGTACTGTGGATGTTCGGTTAAAAATTTTCCAACATCGGCAGCATAAAATTGTAAGCCTTCAATACCATTACGTTGTGCATTTTTTTTGGCATCTTCTATTGCCGATGCAACAATGTCTACACCTATTATTTTTGTATTATTTGCTTTTGAAGCTATAATTTGACCTATAGTTCCTGTACCACAAAATAAATCTAAAACAACACTATTATCTACAGCTTCTCTATCTTCAAGAGCATAATCAACAACTTTTGAATATAATTTTTCGGCAGATTTTGGATTGGTTTGAAAGAAGCTTTTCATGCTAATTTCAAACTGTAACCCTAATAATTCTTCGACAATTTTATCTTTTCCATAGACTAGTTTTATGCTCCCCGAAGTAGCAATAGTACGATCTCCAATTTCATCGTTAATAGTATGTAATAAACCTGCTAATCTATCTCCAAATAGAGACACTAAAAACTCTGCAAAAGCAGTTAAATCAAATTTTGATAAGTCATGAGATGTGGTCACTAAATTGAATAACAAGGCACTGGTTTTATGAGATTTTCTTACAACAAGATATCTAAAAAAACCTGTTTTTCTAGGGGCGTGCCATGGTGGTAGCCCTGTTTTTTCACAGTAATGTCTTATGGTTTTTAAATGGGTTTCTACCGCTTCATCAAAAAGGCCAGAATCTTTTTCTAGGTTTTCTCCCATCCACCAAGTACCACGTCTTTTAAAGCCTAGGGTAAATTCGTCTACATCGGTTTGTTTGGTTTTATCATATCCAATAGCCGAAAAGCCATATTCCATTTTGTTTCTGTAATGAAACACATTTGGAGAACTAATAAACGCATCAAAATAGTCCTCAATATTATCTACTTTACCAATTTTTTTAAACAGCGAAAGGGTACTTTCCTTTTTATACTTATGTTGTAAGTCAATAGGCAATTTTATGTAGGGTGCGCCAGGGATGTCTTGGTAGGGCATTTCAACTTCATCGGGCGATGATTGTAAAACATCAATAAGTTTACATTCAGCATACTTTTTACTAGACTTTTTAACCTGAGCTTTTACAAGCTGACCAGGAAGTGTATTGGGTACAAATACAACAAACTCGCCATGTTCGTTTTTAAGACGCGCAATACCTTTTCCGCCAAAGGCATAGTCTTCTATTTTTAAATTTAGTATTTGTCCGCGTTTTACAAATTTATTTCGTTCTCTTCGAGGCATTATTCTTTATATTCAATGGTCTGCAAAATTAGCAAAACTTATGAATTAATACGGGTTTTATTATAACATTGATAATGTTGTTTGTTTTCTTAAACTTAAATATATACTAGCAAAAAATCTTAAACTAACATTTTAAGAAGCAGTTAATATTTAGTAATTTGCGAACTCTTAGGGATGATTTCTCTCCCACGCTGAATTTTCGAGGATTTCGGAAGGATAAAGGTAGAGAAGGAATGGTTATTTTATTCACACATTAAACTATTTATTAAAATGGCTGTTTTAGACCAATTAACATCGCAAGAAGCGATGGATTTAGAAAACAAGTATGGCGCACATAACTATCATCCACTTCCAGTGGTATTAAGTAAAGGTGAAGGCGTTCATGTTTGGGATGTAGAAGGTAAACAATATTACGATTTTCTTTCAGCATATTCTGCTGTTAATCAAGGGCATTGTCACCCAAAAATTGTTGGGGCAATGACATCGCAAGCGCAAACTTTAACACTAACGTCAAGAGCGTTTTATAACGATATGTTAGGGCGATTTGAAAAGTTTGCAACGGCATATTTTGGCTTTGACAAGTTACTACCAATGAATACGGGAGCCGAAGCAGTAGAAACGGCACTTAAAGTATGTAGACGTTGGGCTTACCAAGTTAAAGGAATTGACGAAAATGATGCCGAAATTATTGTTTGTGAAAACAATTTCCACGGAAGAACAACTACAATTATTTCGTTTTCTAACGATCCTGTAGCAAGAAAAAACTTTGGACCTTACACTAAAGGTTTTATTAAAATAGATTACGATAACCTTGACGCTTTAGAACAAGCTTTAAAAAATAATCCTAATGTTGCTGGATTTTTAGTAGAACCCATTCAAGGTGAAGCTGGTGTTTATGTGCCATCTGAAGGGTATTTGCAAAAAGCCAAAGCCCTTTGCGAAAAGTATAATGTTTTGTTTATTGCCGATGAAGTACAAACAGGTATTGCCAGAACTGGACAATTATTAGCTTGCGACCACGAGAATGTAAAGCCTAACATTTTAATTTTAGGTAAAGCTTTAAGTGGTGGCGCTTATCCAGTAAGTGCTGTTCTAGCTAATGATGATATCATGAATGTAATTACACCAGGTAGTCACGGAAGTACTTTTGGAGGAAACCCTGTAGCTGCCGCGGTTGCTATTGCTGCGTTAGAAGTTGTTAAAGAAGAGTCTTTAGCCGAAAATGCAGAAGCTTTAGGGCAGCTTTTTAGAAGTGAAATGAATAAATATATAGCCGAAAGCAATATTGTTACACTTGTGAGAGGAAAAGGCTTGTTAAATGCTATTGTTATTGATGATGATGAAGAAAGCGACACCGCCTGGAATATTTGTATGGCATTACGTGATAACGGCTTGTTAGCAAAGCCAACACACGGTAATATTATTCGTTTTGCACCACCATTAGTAATGAACAAAGAGCAATTGTTAGATTGTGTTGCTATTATTACAAAAACACTTAAAGCGTTTGAAAAATAAGTAAAACTAACATACGGTAGTATTAAAGTATTAAAAGTGGTTGATGTTTATCAATCACTTTTTTTATGGAGCAAGTTCGGTAAACGGATATAAAGGAAGGTTTCTTAAAAGCCAAAAAACAAGAACAATAACGAGAACCATTATTGTAAATTTAGAGGTGTGAATGACATTATAAGTTTCTTTTTTAAAAAGCGTTAACCGTATAAAGGTTAAGGCTTCATAACCTAAAACAAACCCCAAAAGAATAAATAAGTAGTTATGGCGTAACCCTTCTATAAAATGCCCGTTTAAAATATCATGAATGGCTCTTTGGCTCCCACAACCTGGGCAGTATAGTCCTGTAAAACTATAAAAAGGGCACTTAGGAAATAATTGTATTTCTTCAGAAGAGGGGTTTACAAAAAAATATAGCGATACTGCAGAGATAAGCAGAATCGCTATAATAATGTATAAAAAAAGTCTTAATCTAGAAGTCGCCATTAGCTATTGCGGCAAAAATTGCAATTCCATAAATAGCAAAAATAACGATATAAATTAAAAGTGCTAATGCCACAGAAACAATTCCCCATGTTTTAGCATTTTTAGACGCTCTTTCGGCTTCGGCGTAGTTACCATCCTCATAAAGGCTATTAACCTTTGTTGAATAAATAATACTAACAATTCCTGCTGGTAAACAACATAAAATGGTACTAATAATAGCCAAGGCTAAATAACTGTTAGGTCTAGTTGGTTTATTTTCCATGTTTTTTGGTGTAAGTTTTTAATTTGAATAAAAAGTAATAAAAAAGCGACCATTAAAATGGTCACTTTTAATAGTTAAAGCAAAACGGTTAGTTGCCTTGCTGTTGTTGCCATTGTTCCATCATTTGTTGCGATTGCTCCATCATTTCATCCCATCCAACAGTAGCAATTCTGTATATAGTTGCTGCAAAATAAACTAAGTTGATGATTAAAATAACTAAGGCAACAATCCTAGCTGTATCCATAGATTTAACGCTACTTTGATCGTAATTTTCTGGATGAAGCTTAGCATCTTTTAGCTTATTCATAGCAATAAAAAAGGCAATTCCGGCTAAGATAAAGCCTAAGCCACCAAAGCAGCAGCATAATAAGCCTAAGATGGCTAAAATATAAACGACTGTTGGGTTAAGTTTTTGTTGTTCCATAAGTGAGTGATATTATTGGTTAATTAATTTAATAGTAAAACTTACAAGTATCGTTGCTACCGAAGTTACTGCAAGAATATTAATAATTTTGTTAGCGCGTTTAAATTTAAAGAAAAAATTTAAACACAAAAAAAGCGTTAAAACAATTAAAGGGTAAATAGCCGGATACATTTTAAATGCAACACTAAACTCGCCTTTTAAAATTAAAAAGAATGCACGTTGTATACCACAACCAAAACAATCAAAACCTAATAATTGCTTATTAAGGCAAGGAAGCATATAATGTTCTAGATCAAAAGACATCACGTCTGTTTACGTTGTTTTAGGAGATAACTATTTACAATAATTTTGCCTAAAAGTACAAATTAATTGCAAACGTATTGTATGATTTTAATTTAATTAGTGGCGCAGTAATATGTATTTTTGTTACTTGTATTAATAAAGCTTGACATATGATTATTCAAAAAACGATAAATTACTTACTTATTATTATTGGTGCAATTGTAGCTATTTATGCGCAAGCAGGCGAGGAACAGGACACCGTAATACTTGTTTTAGGTATGTTTTGTTTAATGATTGGTTTGTACAGGGTTTCTAGAACAATACCTAGTAAACACGAAAATGAAGCTGAAAAAAATAATTCAGAGGATGTTTAAGGTAGGACAATCGGTATCGGTATTAGATGAGGATTTAGCAGGACAAGTTATTGCTGTAAAGGGTAATGTTGTTACTGTTTCTTGCGATGGGTTTGATTTAGAGTTTTCGGCTGATGAATTAGTATTAATTGATAATACTTTAGGGCAATCTTATATAACACCAGATCAAGAAGATATAAAACAAAAAGCACAACCTAAGAAAAGGCAAACTACGCGTAAGAAAAAGACTAAGGATAAGTATTTACCAACTATGGAAGTGGATTTACATATCCATCAGTTAACCGATAAGTCTGGTAGAATGACAAACCATGAAATGCTAAACTTACAAGTAGATACTGCTAGGCGACAATTAGAGTTTGCTATAAGAAAGCGTTTTCAGAAAATTGTGTTTATTCATGGTGTTGGCGAAGGTGTTCTAAAAATGGAATTAGAATACCTTTTTGGGCGCTATAACGTAAAGTATTACGACGCCGATTACAAAAAATACGGTTTAGGTGCTACCGAAGTTTATATTTACCAAAATGCAACACCTGACTAAAACTCAGGTGTAAATGTTCTATCTGCTGAAGGGGTTATTTCCATAGTGCCAAAATCAAATTCGCTTTGGTTTAGGTTTGAAAATGAAATGTTTTCAACAAGAATTTCAATAACAAACAGTTGTTCAATATTATGAGTTCTGTATGCTGTTGCTGGAACAGTCGTGCTAACATCTGGGTTTAAATAGTCGGCTACATTAGGATTGGTAAAATCGTTAGCAGGGTTGTTATCTTGTATTTCATTTTCTTCATCAATAGTTAAAACGCCATCGTCATCATCGTCGTTATCTAAATAATTAGGAATACCATCGCCATCGGTATCTACCGGATTTGTTAACGGATCACCATCGGTATCATCATCAAAATCGCCATCGTTGTTGGCATCAACCAAATCATTATCATTAAGTTCTGTTAGCGTTAATACGTTGTCACCATCATCATCGGCATCTAAAAAGTTTGGTAGGCCATCACCATCGGTATCATCATCATATAAATCGCCATTACCATTTATATCTTCCATTTCTGCAGGAACACCATCATTGTCATCTTCAATTAAAGTGGTGTAAATAGTAAAATCCCCACTAGTACTAGAGTAATCGTTTTCAATACCAAGGTTGGATGGCGGAATGTCGTTACAAAAAATATTACCACTAATAGCAGAATTATAGGTACGATAATTAAAAGCATTGGTTGAACCATTAATATTACCCGTAATTTCAGGGTTTACCAGTTCTACTATAGGAGAGTCTGCACTAATATTGTTGTACTCTAAAATATCTTCAATAGCATCTATAGGATTCGTTACTTTTAAAGAAAGCGACTCGTTAGGAGTTGTTTTGGTTTTATAAAACACAAGATTGCCACAATATTCAAAAGTATCGTCAAAGTCTAATTCAACAGTTATCACATCACCATCATCGCAAGAGAATAAGAAAGTAATTATAGCGAATAGAGCTAAATATTTTTGCATAGCATTAATTTTATTTGAAACAAAAATACAGGATTTGCTAAATATAGAACGCTGCATCTTGTAAATAATTTTATTTGACCTATTTTTGTGGCCTAAATAAAAAAAGGCATAAAATAGGGCAATGAAATCGGTATATTTAGATAGTGCAGCAACCACACAAGTTAGAGAAGAAGTCATTAATGATATTAAAGACGTTTTGTTGAATAATTATGGAAATCCATCCTCAACCCATGCGTTTGGGCGTTCTTCTAAAACAATTATTGAAACTGCACGAAAAGCTATAGCGAAGACATTAAATGCCTTACCACAAGAAATTATTTTTACTTCAGGAGGAACCGAAGCCGATAACATGATTTTACGTTGTGCTGTTCGTGATGGCGGTGTAAAAACAATTATTACATCGGCTATCGAGCACCATGCTGTTTTGCATACCGTAGAAGAGCTTGAAAAGGAGTACGGTATTACAGTAAAATATGTTAAACTACAAGCGTGCGGAACACCAGACTACGACGATTTAGAGCATTTACTTGCAGACAATAGTGAAAAAACATTAGTAAGTTTAATGCATGTAAATAACGAAATAGGAAATATTCTCGATATAGAAAAAGTCGCTAAAATGTGTAAAGACAATGAAGCGCTTTTTCATAGTGATACCGTACAATCTATCGGTCATTTTGAATGGGATGTACAACAAGTTCCTATTGATTTTATGACGGCAGCAGCCCATAAATTTCATGGTCCAAAAGGGATTGGATTTGCTTATATAAGAAAAGATAGCAACTTAAAGCCTTTGATTTTTGGGGGCTCGCAAGAACGTGGTTATCGTGCAGGAACCGAAGCTGTACATAATATTAAAGGTTTGGAAACGGCTTTTAAGTTAGCCTATGAAAACTTAGAGGAAGAACGTGCTTATGTACAAGAATTGAAAGATTATTTTACATCGCAATTAGAGGCGGCCATACCAGAAGTTAAATTTAATGGTAATTGCCATAATAAAGTTAAAAGTACGTATACTTTAATTAATGCCTGTTTGCCAATGTCTCCAGAAAAGGCGTTAACGTTACCATTTCAGCTAGATTTAAAAGGTATTGCATGTTCTAAAGGAAGTGCATGCCAAAGTGGTAGTGGTAAAGGCTCTCATGTTTTAGATCAAATTCTTTCAGAGGAAGATAAACAAAAACCATCTATTCGTTTTTCATTTAGTAAGTTTAATACTAAGGATGAGATTGATTATGTAGTTAATGTTTTAAAAGAATTTGTTGAAAATTAAAATTAAGCTAAATTCTTAAAACTTCATTGTTGTTCTTACATTAAAAATTCTTGGGGTTAAATAATTAGGTATGGCATATTGGCGTTGACTATACACATCTCTTACCCAAGTATTGGTAATGGAGTTTTGTACATCAAAAATATTGAAAATTTCAAATCCTAACGATAAGTATTTAAAAGGTTTACGCCAGCCTTTGTCAAAACGTTCGTTATAATCTACAACCACATATTGTAAGCCCAAATCGGCGCGTTTATAATCTGGTAAACGGTTTTGATACTCATAAGGATTAGCATAGCTAGGAGAGCCACCAGGTAATCCCGTGTTATAAACCAAATTAAGGTACATTTTCATTTTTGGTAATACTGGTACATAGTCTTGAAATAAGGCAGCAAACTTTAAGCGTTGGTCTGTAGGTCTTGCAATATAGCCTTGGTCGTCTATGTTTTCTTCGGTTTTTAAATAGCCAAAACTAACCCAAGATTCTGTTCCTGGTACAAACTCACCATTAAGTCTTAAATCTAAACCATACGCATAGGCTTCGGCATTATTTTTAGCACGATATCGAATACGTACATTTTCTACTGTATAGGGGTTAACATCGGTTATTTTTTTGTAGTAAGCCTCGGTTGTTAATTTAAATGGTCTATCCCACATTTTAAAGCTGTAATCGTTTCCTATAACCAGGTGAAACGATTTTTGTGCTTTTACTTCGGGGTTAACCATGCCTGAAGAATCCCTAAGCTCACGATAAAATGGCGGTTGATAATATAAACCACCACCAAGCCTAAATAGCATATCTCTTTTCCAGTTAGGTTTTACGGCTATTTGCGCTCTTGGACTAATAACTGTTTGTGTTTTTGATGTAATATTGTCGCCACTCACTGTCCAATTATGAACACGTCCGCCAGCATTAAGCCAAACCTCGGTGTCGTTTATATTTAAACGGCGACTCCATTGTAAATAAGCCTGAATCCTATCTATTTGGGTTTGGTTTTTGGTGCGCACATTTTGAAATGCCGTTAAGGGGCCTTCATATGGTGCATAAGGTTGCTCGTTAAAGGCATCGCTGCTTGGTGGGTTTATTGAAAACCCTGCCGAATCAATTACTTCCCATTCAACTAAACGATCACGAATGTCTTCGTGGGTGTATTTTAAAGACCATTCAAAATTATTATCATTTATTTCGTAGTTTCCTTTGTGTTGAACATTGGTAATTAAAGCGTCTAAATCGTTTCTACCGTGATTAAGTTGCCCACCAATACCTTCGCTATATTCAACTTCACCCAAATCTTCATCGCCAATATTGGTGTTGACTTCTCCTAAACGGTATTGGGCTAAAATATCGAAATACTCTTCTTCTGTTGTGTGGTAGGTTGAACCTATAAGCTGTAACGATAGATTGTCGTTAACAGTATAAGTTCCTTTTAAAGCACCAAATAGGGTTTGATATCTATCTTTTTCTTGACCTTCGTAAAAAACTAATAAAGCTAACGGATTATCTAATGTACCAAAATTGGTTTGCCTGGTTTTTGGTTGATAATTGTATCTGTTAATAGAAGCATTTCCAAGAAAGTCTAATTGAAACTTGTCGCTAAACTTATAGGTTAAATACGATTGTACGTCAAAAAAAGTAGGATCGTAGTTGGTTTCGGTTTGTTTGGCATCGACTAATAAGCTGTTGTCACGATAACGTACACCTACAATTCCGGTAAACTTGGAATCTTTACTGGTGCCTTCAACAGCAAGACTTCCGCCAAGTAAACTAGCATCAAGGCTAACACCAAATTCGTATGGTTGACGATAGGTGATATCTAATACAGAGGAAAGCTTATCACCATATTTAGCTTGAAATCCACCAGCAGAGAAGTCAACATTTCTCACCAAGTCTGTATTTACAAAACTAAGTCCTTCTTGTTGCCCTGAGCGAATTAAAAACGGGCGGTAAACTTCAAACCCGTTAACATAAACTAGGTTTTCATCATAATTTCCACCGCGAACAGAATATTGTGTGCTTAATTCGTTATTACTACTAACGCCAGGTAATGTTTTTAATAGATTTTCTACACCAGCATTGGCGCCAGGAATTTTTCTAATGGTTTTGGGTTCTAGAGTAACAATACCTTGAATGTCTTTTCTTTTCTCGCTAGAAATAACAACGGTTGAAATTTGTTCCACGTTACTTTTCATCACAGGATTAAACTCAAAAGACTCTCCGTTTTTAAGATTAAATGTAGCTTGTATGGTTTTAAATGTAATATGCGTAAAGGTGATTAAAACATCTTGATTTGCGGGAATTTTAAGAGTATAAAACCCGTTATTGTTTGAGGTTGTTCCAAATTGCGATGTTTTAATGTTAACATTACTTACAGGAATGTTATTTTCATCTAGAATAACACCTTTAATGGTACCTGTTTGTGCTATGCTTAACACAGGTAGTAAAAAAAGGCAAATAAGCTGAATTTTAAAATAGGCCTTCAAGGGATTGTTTTTTATTTTCTATAGAATGTAGCTTCAAATGTAGAACTATTTCCTACATTATCAGTTACAATTACCTTTAATTTATTTTTAGTCTCTGTTATCATGCCGTCTTTAAAGTCATGAACTAAACTGTCTGTTTTATAATCGTACTCCATTAAAATCCATTTACCGTTTACGGTAGCTCTGTAATTAGAAATTCCGGATCCTTTATCGTCAATTTTTAATTTTAAGTAGCGGTATTTACTTAGCCACTTGCCATCGGTAAAATTTGTTGGGGTTATGGTTGGGTTTTCATCATCTATGGCTAAGGCATATTTTCCTAAAGTTCTCGTTCTCGTATAAATTTTTCCGGTTTCTTTGTATGTTTTAGAATATAAAGGGTAATCGTTATAGCCTACTAATCGTGCAATGTATAGTTGGTTTAAATCGTCTTGCTTTAAGGAAGATGTATCGTATGTAATTGTGAAATATTTTTTAGCAGGAATAATATCATCGTGTAATTGAATAGTGTCATTACTTGCCGAAAAGTCTAAGAAAAAGTCATCGTAAAACGTGTCTTGAGGAAAATTTATAGAAATGTTGTTATGGAGGATTTCATTCTGCTTATTGGCATAAATATAATAATGTGTCTCTTTAATGGGCTCTTTTCTTATATCTTCTTCCTTTTTTCCTTTAATATTAATGGTAACCCAACTATCGTTTTCGTGGTAATCTTTTACACGAATTTTATATACCGATGCTGTGCTGTCTTCAATTATTAAGTAGCCATTATTGTCGGCTTCTTTATATAGGCTTAACGGATTGTTTTTTTCAATGAATAGTTTTTGCAGTCTATCTTTATGGGTCTTATAATATTTGTAATCTATTAACCTATTAAGGTGTCTGGTTTCGGAAAATGAAAACCGTCTAAAATCAATATCAATTTTTTTAAATCCGTTAAAAAATGATTGAATGTTGTAAACCCCATTATTATTGTAAGCTAAGTCCTGTCTGTCATTAGTTTCAATGGCAAACCCAAGCTTGCCAAAAGCTTCAATTTTTTCGGTGGTGTAATCGCCATTACCTAAAGCCCTAAGGCGTAATTTTTGTTTATCGTTAGAATTATTAACATGCGCATTATCGCCAATAGGGTAAACAAATAAACTTTTAATCATGGGTTTTGTCGTATCCTTAACATCCATGCCAAAGAGTAGCGGGTTAATAGGGCGCTCTAAATTGTCTCTAATTTCAAAATGTAAATGTGGCCCACCAGACCCGCCAGTGTTGCCACTGTAAGCAATAACATCGCCTTGTTCAACTAATAAATCGCTAGTTTTTGGGAAAACTTCAATTTCAAACGATTCTTTATCGTACTGTGCTTTTTTAATGTAAGCTTCAATTTTAGGACTAAACTTTTGTAAATGTGCATAAACAGTGGTATACCCATTAGGGTGTGTAATGTATAGCGCTTTCCCGTAGCCATAATGCTGTATTTTAATTCTACTTACATAACCACTTGCAGCAGCATAAACTTTTAAACCTTCTCTTTGTTGTGTTTTTATATCAAGTCCAGAGTGAAAATGATTTGAGCGTAACTCGGCAAAAGTTCCCGATAACACAAGGGTAACATCTAACGGGTGCCTAAAATAATCGTCAGGGTAAGGACTTGAGTTTTGGGCAAAAAATAACGTTGGTAATAATAAAAATAATAAAAAGGTCTTCTGCATAAAGCTTGTAATATCGAATTGCTAAAATATTAATTTGATTAGGATTTGCAAAGGCAAATCAAACGCTAGAAATTTTTAAGGTACAAGGAGGGTATAATAACGTGAAAATACAAAATTTATTTAAAAACAATTGTAATTTTAGGAGAGGTATCTTAACTTTGTATGATAAGTATTATGTATTGCTGATGAGTAAAATTGAAACCCTTGTTGCTACTCTTGACGCCCAAATTAATAAGGCAGTTAATAAAATTGAAGAGTTAAAACAAGCTAATTTAAGCATACAACAAGAGCTGCAATCAACTCAAAAACAGCTTCAAAACCAAAAGCAGCTTACTGCAGAGTGGGAAGAAAAATACGAAGCTTTAAAAGTAGCAAATACAATACTTGGTAGTGACGACAGTAAAAGAGAAACTAAGCTCAAAATAAATGCATTAATACGAGAAATAGACTATTGTATAGCCGAACTCTCCCAATAATGCTAAGTTTAATTAACCTATGTCTGATAAGTTAAAAATTAAAATATCCATAGCTAACAGGGTATATCCTTTAACTATTCAGCCCAATCAAGAAGAAGGTTTGCGTAAAGCAGCCAAAAAGATTGAAACCATGATTAAACAATTTGAGCAAAGTTATTCCGTTAGAGATAAACAAGATGTATTAGCCATGTGCGCCTTACAATTTGCATCTCAAGTGGAACAAAAAACAATAGATAAAGATAATGCCACAGAGCATGTTGAAGAGAAGTTAGAAGCTTTAAACAATATACTTCTGGAGCATTTAAACTCTTAACGTTCTTAAAAATAAATAAGGTTACTGCCTACATTGATTATTTTTTTTGGTAAACTCAACAGGAATTCTTTAAAAAGGATGAGTCTAAGTTGTTAAAGCGCGCTATCTTAGAATAGATTCTTGATCAGCTTGTTAGTCCTAAACTTGTATTTAAGGAGTTTTATTCAAAACACAAAATCGATGTAGGCTTTTTTTATATATATAAACAACTAAACCCATTATGGACAACCCAATTATATTACTTGTAGGAGGTGTTTTGCTAGGTATAATCGTAGGATTTATCATAGCCAAAACCATTGAAAAGAAAAATGCATCAAAGCTTGTAACAGAAGCCGAAAAAACAGCGGCAAGCATTGTAAAAGAAGCCAAAAGCGAAGGCGAGTCAATAAAAAAAGACAAAATACTTCAGGCCAAAGAAAAGTTTATAGAACTAAAATCCGAACATGAAAAAGTGATCATGTCTCGCGATAAAAAAATGGCCGATGCCGAAAAACGCACACGAGATAAAGAATCTCAAGTATCAAGCGAGCTTTCAAAAAATAAAAAACTTAACCAAAGTCTTGAAGATAAAATAAAGGACTATAACCATAGATTAGAAATTCTTGACAAGAAACAAGAAGAAATAGATAGACTACATAAAAGTCAGGTGCAACAGCTAGAAGTTATCTCTAGTTTATCTGCCGATGAAGCCAAAACACAATTAGTAGAATCGCTGAAAGGCGAAGCTAAAAACGATGCTATGGCTTATATTCAATCTACTTTAGAAGATGCAAAACTTACGGCACAACAAGAAGCCAAAAAAGTTATTATTAATACCATTCAGCGTGTAGGAACAGAAGAAGCTATCGATAATTGTGTGTCTGTATTTAATATTGAATCGGACGATGTAAAAGGCCGTATTATTGGTCGTGAAGGTCGAAACATTCGCGCTATTGAAGCCGCTACTGGTGTAGAAATTATTGTTGATGATACTCCAGAAGCCATTATTCTTTCTTGTTTCGATTCTGTAAGACGTGAAATTGCTAGATTATCACTACACAAATTAGTTACCGACGGAAGAATTCACCCTGCAAGAATTGAAGAAGTGGTAAAGAAGACCAAAAAGCAAATAGAACAAGAAATTATTGAAGTAGGTAAGCGTACTATCATAGATTTAGGTATTCATAATCTACACCCGGAATTAGTAAAAACTGTAGGACGTATGAAATATCGTTCATCTTACGGCCAAAACCTATTACAGCACTCGCGAGAAGTCGCAAAACTATGTGGCGTTATGGCTGCCGAATTAGGTTTAAACCCTAAATTAGCAAAACGTGCCGGATTGTTACATGATATTGGGAAAGTACCAGATGCCGAAACCGATATGGAAACACCACACGCTATCCTTGGTATGCAATGGGCCGAAAAATATGGTGAAAAAGCCGACGTTTGTAACGCTATTGGAGCGCATCACGACGAAATTGAAATGAAATCGTTACTAGCACCAATAGTTCAAGTGTGCGATGCTATTTCAGGAGCCAGACCAGGAGCCAGACGTCAAGTGTTAGATAGCTATATTCAGCGTTTAAAAGACTTAGAAGACATTGCCTTTGGATTTAACGGCGTAAAGAAAGCTTATGCTATTCAAGCGGGACGTGAATTACGTGTTATTGTAGAAAGTGATAAAGTAGACGACCAAAAAGCATCAGAATTATCATTTAACATATCGCAAAAAATTCAAACCGATATGACGTATCCAGGACAAGTAAAAATTACAGTAATTCGTGAAACAAGAGCTATCAATATCGCGAAGTAAAAGCATATAAAATCCGCTTAAAAAGTTCTTTTTGTCAACCTGAACTTGTTTCAGGTTCTCATAAAGATTAGTAATCTTCTAGAGGGATTCTGAAACAAGTTCAGAATGACACACATATTCAACTTTTTAAACGGGTTTTTATTTTCTTGGATGAAACGTTTCTACAATATCCTGTAAGTGGCCTTTTTCTATATGCATATAAATTTCGGTAGTGGTAATACTTTCATGACCCAACATTTGTTGTATAGCTCGTAAATCGGCACCATTTTCCAGTAAATGTGTGGCAAACGAATGTCTAAACGTATGTGGTGAGATACTTTTTTTAAGTCCTATTTTTTCCGTCAATCGTTTTATAATAGTAAAAATCATGGCGCGTGTAAGCTGTTTACCACGGCGGTTTAAAAATAAGGTGTCTTCAAAGCTAGGTTGTATTTTTTGATGAGATCTTACCTCTTTTCTATATATTGTAATATATTTTTGCGTAGAGGGAACAATAGGTACAAAACGTTGTTTATCGCCTTTCCCAGTAACTTTTATAAAGCCTTCATCAAAAAATAAATCCGATAGCTTTAAACCAGTTAATTCGCTTACACGCAGGCCACAACTATATAAGGTTTCTAACATTGCGCGGTTACGTTCGCCTTCGGGTTTGCTTAAATCTATAGCAGCAATTAATTGATTTATCTCGTCTTCAGAGAGCGTATTAGGTAGTTTTCTGCCAATTTTAGGTGATTCGATAAGCTCTAACGGATTGGTTGTTCTGTAATCTTCAAAAATTAAATAATTAAAAAAGCCTCGTAATCCAGAAATTAAACGCGATTGTGACCTTGCGTTAACCGATTTAGCCGATTGATAAATAAAACCTTGAATGGTTTCGCTCTCTATTTGTATAGGTGAGATTATTATGTTATTGTTGTCTAGGTAGTTGACTAGCTTTTCAACATCCAAACCATAATTAACAATAGAGTTATTAGATAACCCACGTTCTATTTTTAAATACAGTTTATAATCTTTTATGGCTTGGTTCCACGTCATAATTAATAAGTAAAATTACATTTTAAGCGTTTGATTTTTAAGTTTTTAACAATTTAAAGAACATTTATTTTTAAATAAATATCTGATTTTCAGTATTTTATATTTTTATGGTTAATTATTTATAAATTTGATTGTTAATAATTAAAAAAAAAGTATTTAGTTTGCAGCACCAATTTAAAAAACTTAAACAATTATGAAAAAATTAATTTTATCTGCTGCAATTGCAGTATTTGGATTTACTGGTGTTATGGCACAAGAATTTAGCTTTGGAGCTAAAGCTGGTGTTAACTTTGCAACCTTAAATGGTGATGTAGAAGACAACGATATGAAAGTAGGATTTCATGTTGGTGGTGTTGCTGAAATTAAATTTAATGATAAATTTGCTTTACAGCCTGAATTATTGTTCTCTACTCAAGGTACAAAATGGGAAGATGGTGATTTAGAACTTAAATACAATTTAAGTTATATTAACGTTCCTGTAATGGCCAAATTTTTCCCTATAGAAGGATTTAGTATTGAGGCTGGTCCACAAGTAGGTTTCTTAGTAGATTCTAAAGCAAAAGCAGAATTTAATGGAGAATCAGAATCAGCTGATATAGACGATTTAAGTACTATCGATTTTGGTATTAACTTTGGATTAGGTTACAAAATGGATATGGGACTATTTTTTAATGGTCGTTATAACTTAGGTCTATCAAATGTATATGATGGTCCTAATTCTGATGATAATAATATCTCTAATGGTGTAATCCAGCTTTCTGTAGGATACATGTTCTAAGATTAAGATATTGTATAATATACAATTAGAGCCGAAGCAACTGCTTCGGCTTTTTGTTTTTATATACCAAGCTATTTTATGGCTTGATATGGCGAAGTCTAAAATTTTTACTAAATTACCTCCGTATTAATCAATTTAAAAACTTAACTATTATGAAAAAAGTGTTTTTATCGGTTATCGCTGTTTTAGCTTTAACTTTAGGAATGAATGCCCAAGAAGGTATTAGTGTTGGGCCATTTATTGGGTTACCTGTTTCCGATGGCGGTGATGTAGCAACCTTTTCTGCTGGATTTGATGTGACATATCAATTTGCCATTAATGAGAAATTTAGTGTAGGTCCAGCAACAGGATATTCGCATTCTTTTGGAGATACTTATTATGGTTTAGACTATGATGATACCCAATTTATCCCTATTGCGGGAGCAGGACGTTTTTATATTAACGAGATGTTCACTGTTGGGTTAGACTTAGGGTACGCTTTAGGAATTAACGATGGCAACGATGGTGGCTTTTACTACCGCCCAATGTTTGGGTATAACATAAACGATATGATTCAATTAAACGCGTCTTATAGAGGTGTAAGGTCAAGTTACGATAATGTATATTATAACGGATCAAATGTTTATCGTAGTAGCGTTGACTGGAACTATGGTATATTAAGTGTAGGTGCTATGTTTAGCTTCTAATATATACTTAACGAATACATATTTAAAAGGGCAGAGGTTTTCTGCTCTTTTTTTATACATTTACATTATGAAGAAAATCATTATTATAAACGGCCCCAATTTAAACTTATTAGGGAAACGCGAACCTAATATTTATGGCAGTTTAACGTTTAATGAGTTTTTTGAGCAAATACAAAGTAAGTATTCAGAAATCACTTTAGAGCATTATCAATCTAATGTAGAAGGCGAATTGATTAATAAATTACACCAAGCTGGTTTTGGAACTTACGATGGTATTATATTAAATGCTGCGGCTTATACGCATACATCGGTTGGTATTGGTGATGCTGTAGCGGCTATAGAAACACCTGTAGTAGAAGTACATATTTCGAATACGTTTGATAGGGAAGAGTTTAGGCATAAATCGTACGTATCACCACATGCAAAAGGTGTTATTGTAGGATTTGGGTTGCAAAGTTACGAATTGGCTATTCAGAGTTTTATTTAGAATAATAGATATTGAGAAAAGTTATAAAAACAAAAAAGTTCCGATTAACTCGGAACTTTTTTATATCTAAATATCTAGAATATCTATAAATGAATAACTTCATCATAAGCATCGGCAACAGCTTCCATAACGGCTTCACTCATGGTAGGGTGCGGATGTACGGCTTTTAAAACTTCGTGTCCTGTAGTTTCTAATTTTCTACCTAAAACAGCTTCGGCAATCATATCGGTAACGCCAGCTCCAATCATGTGGCAACCTAACCATTCACCATATTTAGCATCGAAAATAACTTTTACAAACCCATCTTTGTTTCCGCCAGCACTAGCTTTACCTGATGCTGAGAATGGGAATTTACCAACTTTAATATCGTAACCTTCTTCTTTGGCAGCTTTTTCGGTTAATCCAACAGAGGCAATTTCTGGAGAGCAGTAGGTACAACCTGGAATGTTACCATAGTCTAAAGCTTCTACGTGCATGTTAGCAATTTTTTCAACACAAAGAATACCTTCAGCAGATGCGACGTGAGCTAAAGCTTGTCCTGGAGTAACATCGCCAATGGCATAATAACCAGGAATGTTGGTTTGGTAGTAATCGTTTACTAAAATTTTATCACGATCAACTACAATACCAACATCTTCTAGTCCTATGTTTTCTATATTGGTTTTAATACCAACAGCAGAAAGAACCACATCGGCCTCAAGCACTTCTTCGCCTTTTTTAGTTTTTACCGTTGCTTTTACACCTTTTCCAGAGGTATCTACGTTAGTAACTTCGGCAGAAGTCATGATTTTAATACCATTTTTCTTAAAGCTACGTTCTAATTGTTTTGAAACGTCTTCATCTTCAACAGGAACAACATTTGGTAAATACTCAACAATAGTTACATCGGTTCCCATAGAGTTATAGAAGTAAGCAAACTCTACACCAATGGCGCCAGAACCCACTACAATCATTTTCTTAGGTTGTTTTTTAAGCGTCATAGCTTCGCGGTATCCAATTACTTTTTCACCATCTTGAGGTAAGCTTGGTAATTCACGAGAGCGTGCTCCAGTTGCAATAATAATATGGTCTGCACTGTAGTCTTTACCATCAACTTCTACCTTTTTACCAGGTTTAAGTTTTCCAAAGCCTTCAATTACGTCTATTTTGTTCTTTTTCATAAGGAATTGCACACCTTTACTCATGCCTTCGGCAACACCACGACTGCGTTTTACTACAGCATCAAAGTCTTTATCGGCTTCTTTTACAGAAAGGCCGTAATCTTCGGCATGTTTAAGATATTCAAATACTTGAGCAGATTTCAACAAGGCTTTTGTTGGAATACATCCCCAATTTAAACAAACACCACCAAGGCTTTCTTTTTCTACAATAGCCGTTTTAAAACCTAGTTGAGATGCTCTAATAGCAGTAACGTAGCCTCCTGGGCCACTTCCTAGAACAATAATATCGTATTTACTCATGAGAATTTATTTTGTCTAATTTTTCAAGCTACGAATTTACGAAACCTAAACCGAAATATGAATTTAGCTGTAAAAAAAATAATACCTTTGTATTGAAAGTATACACATATGAATATACCTCGTTTAAGCTGTCCGCGTATTGTTATTATTGGAGGCGGATTTGCAGGTGTTTCTTTAGCGAAACAATTGTCTAAGCAAGAAGCGCAAGTCGTGTTGTTAGATAAGCATAACTATCATACGTTTCAGCCCTTGTTATACCAAGTGTCTACTGGAGGTTTAGAGCCCGATTCTATTGCGTATCCGTTGCGAAAAATTCTTAAAAACTTCCCGAATATATTATTTAGGTTAGCTAATGTAGAAGCGGTTAATACAGATGCTAACACTATAGTAACTAATATAGGTGATATTAAATACGATTATTTAGTAGTAGCAACAGGGTCGAAAACCAATTTCTTTGGAAATACCGAGATTAAACAAAACGCTATGGCTATGAAAACCATACCACAGTCGTTAAATTTACGTAGTTTAATATTAGAGAATTTTGAAGATGCTTTGTTGACTTCCGATTTAAAAGAACGCGACAAACTCATGAATTTTGTTATTGTTGGCGCAGGACCAACGGGTGTTGAACTAGCAGGTGCTCTAGCTGAAATAAAAAAAGGGATTTTACCTAAAGATTATCCTGATTTAGATACCAGACGTGTGCAAATAAATTTAGTGCAGTCTGGCGATCGTGTATTAAAGCAAATGAGCGAAAAAGCCTCTAAAAAGGCAGAAGCTTTTTTAGAAGAATTAGGTGTTAATATATGGAAAAACCTACGTGTTAATACATATAATGGTAACGTGGTTACTACAAATACCGATGTGGTTTTTGAAACAGCAACCATGATTTGGGCTGCAGGTGTTAAAGGTGCTAACATAAAAGGGTTAGATGCCGAGAAGTTTACTACTAGAGGAAATAGAGTAGTTGTAGATGAATTTAATAAAGTAAACGGATTGGACAATATTTTTGCCGTAGGCGATATTGCTAGCATGGAAACTAAAAATTATCCAAACGGATTTCCTATGATGGCACAACCAGCCATTCAGCAAGGGGAGCAATTAGGGAAAAACCTTGTACGATTATTAGAGGGAAAAACAATGGTTCCCTTTAAATATAAAGATAAAGGCGCTATGGCAACAGTAGGTAGAAATAAAGCGGTTGTAGACTTAGAGCGTTGGAAATTTCAAGGAAGTTTTGCTTGGTTTGTATGGATGTTTGTGCATTTATACTTTTTAATTGGCTTTAGAAATAGAGCTGTAGTTTTTATAAACTGGGTATACAACTATATTAGGTTTGACCGTGAAGCACGATTAATTATTCGGCCGTTTAAGTATAAAAACAGAACCCGTTAATCTTCCGAATTTTGTTTGGTTTTACTTTCAAAATCTAAACTCACCGAATTAACACAGTAGCGCAACCCTGTGTCTGTTGGGCCATCTTTAAACACATGACCTAAATGGCTTCCGCAATTACTACACAAAATTTCGGTTCTTACCATACCTAGAGAGCGATCTTCTACATAGGTTATAGTGCCTTCAAGAGCATCGTCAAAACTAGGCCACCCACAGTGGGCATCAAATTTGGTATTGCTATCAAACAAGGTTTGCCCACAAGCAGCACAGTTGTAGTTTCCTTTTTCAAAATGCAGGTTATATTTTCCGGTATGCGGACGCTCGGTACCTTTTTCTCTTAAAATACGGTATTCTTCATCGGTTAAAATGTTGCGCCATTCTTCATCTGTTTTATTAACGTTGTATGTTGTTTTCTTATTTGAATCCATAGGTTTATTTTGACTGTGACAGCTTATTAAAGATAAAAAGATAATTAAAATGGTTAACATAGTAGCACGTTTCATCATAATCAATTTGCGTTTTTTGTTTTGTCGGAGACAATTCACTTAAATAACAAAGTACTATGTTAAAATTAATATGTTGTTAGGTAGAGGATAATAAAAATAAATCAATTCTTTTTTGATTGTTGTTTTTTTAGGAACGATTTTTGTATTTTTAATTAGAGATATTAAAACACTAACTTATGAAATTAAAAAGTAAAATAGCTGCAGTAATAGCTACTGGGGTATTATTGTCTTGTGCGACAAATCCATTTACTGGAAAACAAACTATGGCATTGCCAGGTACAGAAAATAGTGCTTTGTTCCCAGCATCTTTTCAGCAATACAATCAAGTGCTTGCAGAAAGTGATGTAGAAACAGGAACCGCTAGAGCAGAAATGATTAAACGTGTAGGACAAAGAATTGCTGTTGCAGCCGAACGTTGGCTTAATGCTAATGGGCATCAAGGGTATTTAAGTGATTACCAATGGGAATATAATTTAATTGATGATAAAACTGTAAATGCTTGGTGTATGCCTGGTGGAAAAATTGTTTTTTATACAGGAATTTTACCTATTGCCGAAAGTGAAACAGGGGTTGCCGCTATTATGGGGCATGAAGTTGCCCATGCCTTAGCAAATCACGGACAGCAACGTATGAGTGCAGGTATGTTACAGCAAGTTGGTGCTATTGGACTTAATGTAGCTTTACAAGACGATGAAAACGTAGAGCTTTATAACCAAGCTTATGGTATAGGAACTCAGGTAGGAGGCATGTTGCCTTTTAGTAGAGCACATGAGACCGAAGCTGATAAAATAGGTTTGTATTTAATGGCTATAGCGGGTTATAATCCAGATGAAGCAGCTAATTTATGGGTACGTATGAAAGCAGCCAGTGGTGGAGAAGCACCGCCAGAAATGTTGAGCACACACCCATCTAACGATTCAAGAATAGATAATTTAAATGCTTTAGCGCCACAGGCAAAAGCAGAAGCAAAAAAGTTTGGAATAAATACATTTAGGCCAATTTCAAAGTTTTAAAAACCGAAATAAAAAATAAATACTTACTTTAGAAGCTGCTTAAAAAAAGCAGCTTTTTTATGGAGAAATTTGAAAAAGGAAGTAAAAAACTTCTTAACGCATGGGCGTTTTACGATTGGGCAAATTCGGTGTATACCCTTACCATAGCATCAACTATTTTTCCCATTTTTTATGGGACTTTAAATTTTATTGATGGTAATAAAGTCCAAGCCTTTGGCTTTGAAATAAAAAACACAGCGCTTATTTCGTTTGTTACAGCCTTTGCGTTTTTAGTTGTTGCATTTATTTCTCCAATATTATCCGGTGTTGCCGATTATCTGGGTAATAAAAAAGCCTTTATGAAATTTTTCTGTTATTTAGGTGGAATAGGTTGTATTGGTTTAAATTGGTTTAGTTTAGATTATATATACTTAAGTTTACTGTTTTACTTTTTTGGCTTAATAGGGTATTGGGCAAGCTTGGTATTTTATAATTCGTATTTGCCAGACATTGCTTTTCCAGAACAGCAAGATCGTGTGAGTGCTAAAGGGTTTTCAATGGGATATATAGGAAGTGTATTATTGCTTCTAATTAATTTAGCCATGGTGATGTATCCTGAACAGTTTGGTATAACAGGAACAGCAGAAGAAACTGCCGTAAAAGCTATGCGCTATTCGTTTATAACGGTTGGTTTGTGGTGGGTATTATTTAGTCAATATACATTCTATATTTTGCCCAAAGGGGTTTCAACAGGAAGAAAAGTTACAAAGCATGTATTAATGAATGGCTTTAAAGAGCTTAATACGGTTTGGCAAGCTTTAAAACAAAATATTATTCTAAAGCGTTATTTGTATGCTTTTTTTGTATATAGTATGGCGGTGCAAACGATTATGTTGGTGGCTACCTATTTTGGCGAGCAAGAAATAGCTTGGGGAACAGAGCAGGAAAAAACCATGGGATTAATTATTAGTATTTTGGTTATACAAGTAGTTGCTATATTAGGTGCTGTGTTAACCTCGAGAGTTTCAGAAAAAATAGGAAATATAAAAACATTAATTGCTGTTAACTTTATTTGGATGGCTATGTGTTTTGCTGCATACTTTGTTACAAAACCTGTAGAATTTTATATAACTGCCTCTTTTGTTGGTTTGGTTATGGGAGGTATTCAGTCTTTATCACGGTCTACTTACTCTAAGTTTTTACCAGAAACAAAAGACACGACATCGTATTTTAGTTTTTTCGATGTTTCTGAGAAAGTTGGTATTGTGATAGGTATGGTTATTTATGGCACCATAGATCAAGTTACTGGAAGCATGCGTAATGCTATTGTATTCTTATTCATCTTTTTCTTGCTAGGCATTATATTGTTATTTCGTGTATTAAAAACTCAAAAAAGGGAAGTTGATTAAAAATTATTATGTTTGTCTAAATAAACTTAAATCTATTATGAAAAATTTTAAAAAGATAACGTTACTTTTTGTATCACTTTTAGCATTAAGTGCTTGTGATAACGAACCATTAGATGGTGATTTTGGTAATAATACTGGAGAAACAGGTGGCGGTGGTGGATCGGCAAATCCAGCTGATTTAATTGGTGACTGGGAAATTGTTTCTTTTGAAGCAACTACTGCTAACGAAATTGATATGATGGGACAAGTCTTTTCTACTGGTTTTGAAGTTGAAGGTGTAGAAATGGATTATATTGTAACTTTTACCGAAAGTACTTTTGAAACTAATGGTAATTACAACATGGAATTAACTGTTTTAATGGATGGACAACCAACGCAGACGATGTCGCAAACATATACCGATGTGACAGGTTTTGGAACTTATACAACAGATGGAAACACAATGACGACTGATGGTACTTTTTTTGATTTTAATTTTGATGGTGTAGATATGTCTGAATTTGGAGGTCCGCAAACAGCACAATATTCATTTTCTAATGGTGGGCAAACACTTACTATGACGCAAGATACGCAAGAAGTGGAAACAAATAATGGCGCAGAAACAATAACTATAGTTAATTCAACAACAGTTTTAAATAGGTTGTAAGCTAACCTTTAAATAATAAAAAAAGCCTCTCAGTTTCGAGAGGCTTTTTTGTTTACTTTCTTTTTAAAGTAACACTCCCATAATCTGAAGTAATAGTTATACTATTTCCAGAATTACTTTTTCCATAATAACCTTTATAGGTTTTATCGCTACCATCTTTATCTTTTAAAGAAAATTGTAATGTGTTGTCACTACTTAGAGATGCATAGGACAAATCAAAATCAAAGTTAAAGTTATAATTAGCATCGTACCCTATTTTTATGCCTGTGTAATCTGACTCTATAGTAATGTTTTCGGCATTTTTAGTGATGTTATCTATTTTTATTGAGCCATAATCGGCTTTAATAGAAGCATTTTTATATACATCGCCAACAATAACTGTAAGGTAGTCGCCATTGCCTTCAATATTATTTACTTGATCAATTTTTACGGTACCATAATCGCAATTATAATGAACGTTTTCGGCAAGTTCAATTTCAGTATTTGTATAATCGGCATTTATAGTAATATTTTCAACTTTTGAAATAGTAAAATCGCTGTAATCGGCATTTATACTACCGCTTTTTATGTAATCGAAATAGCAGCCTTTGGTGTAATCAAAATTAAAGCTATTGTTATCGGCTAGTAATTCTTTGGTGGTTATTTTACCATAATCGCAGTTAATTACTGCGCGACCTTCTAGTTTATCTAAATTGACGTTACCATAGTCGTTACTTAAGTTTACAGCGTTTGTTATGGGCATTTTTACAAGGTAGTTAACCTGCATGTTTATGTTGCTATTTCCGCCCCAATTCCACCAACTGCTCTTGAGTTTATTGAAAATTGTTTTTGCTGAAACATGGTTTGCAGAATTATCAAATTCAACCGTAATATTATCTAGCTTTTTTTGAACTTTTTCTTCATTATCGCCACTTGTTTTTATAGTAACTTCAATAGTTATTTTATTTTCGTTCCACGTGACGATGTTTAAGTTTCCGTAACTATTATCAATATGTAACTCGGCATTAGCATTAACATTAAAGCTACGTTTTATTGTTTTTTCTCTCTCATGCTTATCGTTTACTGTTGCAAATGAAAATACTGGAATAAACAGAAAAACAAGAAATGTTTTAAAATGTGTTATTGGTGTCATAATCTGTGTTTTTTAATTGATTTTGTAAGTCTATTTGTTTTAGAGTATTTTGTAAAATGTCAATTCTACTTTGAAAATTGGATATCATGGCATAAATAACGCGTTGGTCTTGACCACTTTTTACCAAATCCGTTTTTAGTTTTTCGTACTCATGCTCTAGTTTATTAAGTTGAAGCATGGCGTCTTTAATAACCAATTTGGTTTCTGGGTTTTTAGCTTGATTTAGTTTTTTTAACTCAGCAGTAATCGTTGAGGTGAAAAAACTTTCGGCTTGTGCCATTTCTGGAGACACATTGGCTAAAGAAGCCGTTTCGTGTGTAGTGGTATTAAGTATTCCTAGAGTAAAAACTATGGCTATAATTGCAGCTATACTAACGAAAGGTTTCCATAAAAACGTTATCTTTTTAGGGGTGTCTTGCTCTTGTTGTTGAAGCTTATTTATAAACCTTTTCTCGTGTCCTGTTCTAGGAGATTCTATATCAAAATCACCTTTTAAGCCATTAAATATTTGTTCTATATCGTCTTTCATAAGCTCTAAAATTAATTAACCATAGGTTCTAACTTCTGTCTTAAACTAGTTTTTGCTCTAGAAATAGTTGTTCTGCAATTAGCATAAGACAAATTCATAATATCACATATTTCTTCGTAATCGTATCCTTCAATTAAATGTAGGGTTAAGGCAATTCTATAATTTTCTTTAAGCGAATTCATAGTTTTAAGAATTTCCTTAGCTTTTAGTTGTGTAAAGTTCTCGGTATTATTATTTATACTTGAGTCTTCTTCAATTTTAAAAGCAACATCATCAAAAGGAACGTTTTGATATTTATTATTTTTATTAAAATGATAAATACTTTTGTTGACTACAATACGTTTTAACCAAGCACCAAATGTGTTTATATCGTTTAAGCTGTTAAGTTTTGTAAATGCTGTTAAAAAAGCATCTTGCATGATGTCTTCAGCAACATAATCATTTTTTACAATCCTGTAACTTATATTATACATAGCCTTGTGGTACCTATTGTAGATTTCCAGTTGCGCAAGTTGGTTACCTACTTTACAAAGCTTAATAAGCTGTTCGATATTTTGATGGGTTAGTGTCAATTAAAACGTTTTGCTGTTATATAGATAGCATATTTTTTAGTTTGTTACAGTTATCTTGAAAAAAATAATTCGTGGCATATTAATTGTCGGTATAGGTAGCAAATGTATCTTGGTTATTAGCTTAAATGCTTGAAAAACAAAGAGACATTTGATTTTTTAATTTAAAAATAAGCAATAGATTTCTGTTATATTGTATTAATTATGACAGAATGGCTCAAATATTACTATGAAGAAAACAAGTTTTTTAAGTCTTGACAGTTTGTCATTGCAAGAATTTGACGAGAATGCCGAGTTAATTCCGTTAATGACTCCAGAAGACGAAGAAGAAATTAACAAAGAAGATCTACCAGAAACTTTACCTATACTATCGTTACGAAACACGGTGTTATTTCCAGGGGTGGTTATACCAATAACTGCCGGTAGAGATAAATCTATAAAGTTAATTAACGATGCCAATTCCGGAAGCAAAGTAATTGGTGTTGTTGCACAAAAAGATGAAGAGGTAGAAAATCCTTCGCCAACCGATATTTATAAAACAGGTACTGTAGCACGTATATTACGAGTACTAAAAATGCCAGATGGCAATGTCACTGTTATTATACAAGGAAAAAAACGCTTTAAAATAGATGAGGTTTTAACAGAAGAACCTTACATGACAGCAACTGTAAGCGATGTTAAAGAAGAAAAGCCAGAACCAGCTAGCGAAGAGTTTGGAGCCATTATAGACTCGATTAAAGATTTGGCGTTACAAATTATAAAAGACAGTCCAAACATTCCTACCGAAGCTTCGTTTGCCATTAAAAACATTCAAAGTAACTCCTTTTTGGTAAACTTTGTATCGTCTAATATGAATTTAGATGTTAAGGATAAGCAAAAGTTACTTGAGATAAATCATTTAAAAGATCGCTCTCTCGAAACCTTAAAGTATATGAACATAGAGTTCCAAAAACTGGAGCTTAAAAACGATATTCAGCTTAAGGTTCAAAACGACATGAGCCAACAGCAACGCGAATATTTCCTTCACCAGCAAATGAAAACCATTCAAGAAGAATTGGGAGGTGTAAGCCACGATCAGGAGTTGGAAGAAATGAAAGAGCGTGCAAAAAGCAAACAATGGGACGAGAAAGTAGCTAAGCATTTTGAAAAAGAAATAGCTAAAATGCAACGCATGAACCCGCAAGTTGCAGAATACTCAATCCAGCGTAATTATCTAGACTTATTTCTAGAGCTTCCTTGGAATGAATTTAGCAAGGATAAATTCGATTTAAAACGTGCTAAGAAAATTTTAGATCGTGACCATTATGGATTAGACGATGTGAAACGCCGTATTATAGAGTATTTAGCCGTACTTAAGCTGCGTAACGACATGAAATCGCCTATTCTTTGTTTATACGGCCCTCCAGGAGTTGGTAAAACCTCTCTAGGAAAATCTATTGCCGAAGCCTTAGGCAGAGAATATGTACGTATGTCCTTAGGTGGTTTACGCGATGAAGCCGAAATACGCGGTCATAGAAAAACTTACATTGGAGCTATGCCAGGTCGTATCATTCAGAATTTAAAAAAGGCAGGAACGTCAAACCCTGTATTTGTATTAGATGAAATAGATAAACTGGCAAGTTCGCATCAAGGTGATCCATCATCGGCAATGTTAGAAGTTCTAGACCCAGAACAAAATAGCGAGTTTCATGATAACTTCTTAGAAATGGGCTTCGATTTATCTAAAGTAATGTTCATAGCAACATGTAATAGCTTGTCTACAATTCAGCCAGCATTACGTGACAGAATGGAAGTTATTAATGTTACAGGATATACTATTGAAGAAAAAGTAGAAATCGCAAAAAGACATTTATTGCCAGATCAATTAAAAGAACATGGTTTAAATACCAATAACTTAAAAATTGGTAAACCGCAATTAGAAAAAATTGTAGAAGGCTATACCCGAGAATCTGGTGTTCGTGGTTTAAATAAACAAATAGCTAAAATGGTGCGTCATGCCGCCAAAAATATAGCTATGGAAGAAGACTATAATATAAAAGTTACTAACGATGATGTTATTGACGTTCTTGGCGCTCCTAAACTAGAGCGTGATAAATACGAAAATAATAATGTCGCTGGTGTAGTAACAGGTTTAGCGTGGACAAGAGTAGGAGGCGATATTTTATTTATCGAATCTATCCTTTCAAAAGGAAAAGGTAATTTAAGTATTACTGGAAATCTTGGTAAGGTGATGAAAGAGTCGGCAACCATTGCTATGGAGTATATTAAGTCCAATGCAAAAACATTTGGTATAAATCCAGAGGTATTCGATAATTATAATGTTCATATTCACGTACCAGAAGGGGCAACTCCTAAAGATGGACCAAGTGCAGGAATTACTATGTTAACTTCGTTAGTATCGCTATTCACACAACGCAAAGTAAAGAAAAACTTAGCCATGACAGGAGAAATAACATTACGAGGAAAAGTACTTCCTGTTGGCGGAATAAAAGAAAAGATTTTAGCAGCTAAACGTGCTAGAATTAAAGAAATTATTCTTTGTGAAGACAATAAAAGAGATATAGATGAAATTAAAGAAGAATATCTTAAAGGATTAACCTTTCACTATGTTTCCGATATGAGTGAAGTAATCAACATTGCTTTAACAAATACTAAGGTCAAGAACGCCAAAAAACTATAATACAAAACCCCGAAATTTTTCGGGGTTTTTTTATGACATAAAAATAAATTAAACATACTGTCGTTTTAAGATAGATTTAGTTATTTTGCAGCTTTATGTCAAGAAAAATAACCTTTTTACTTTTTTCATTGCTATTTAACTTTGTAGCTAGTGCGCAAGTTGGTGGAGAAACTACCTACCAGTTTTTAAACTTGGTGTCGTCGCCACGACAAGCAGCTTTAGGGGGGAAGGTATTAACTAATGTAGATTACGATGTTACCCAAGCACTTTATAATCCGTCAACTATTAATGTTGAGATGGATAACCAATTAGCGGTAAATTACACCAGTTATTTAGGCGACATAAATTATGGCACAGCAGCCTATGCTTACACATGGGATAGGCGTACACAAACATTACACATAGGTGTAAATTATATTAACTATGGTAAGTTTGATGGATACGATGAATATGGTAACGCTACCAATACATTTACAGGAAATGAAGCTGCAATATCTGTAGGTTATGCACGTCAAATAGGATATTCAGACTTTTATTTAGGAGGCAATGTAAAGCTTATTACTTCTAAGCTAGAACAATATAATTCTTTTGGTGCCGCATTAGATGCTGGATTACTTTATATAAATGAAGATATCGAGTTTCAAGCTTCTTTGGTTGTTAGAAATGCCGGGTTTCAAATAACCACATATGCCGGGCAAAACGAACCATTACCATTAGAAATTGCATTTGGTATGTCGCAAACCTTGGAAAATGTCCCATTACGCTGGCATTTAACATTCGAAAACTTACAAAAATGGCCCATTGGTGTGGCCAATCCAGCACGCGCTGAAACCGATTTAGAGGGTAATCAAACTCAGGATGAAGTAAGTTTTTTTGGAAATGTGTTAAGACATACTATTATAGGTGCAGAATTATTTCCTAAAGGCGGTTTTAATATTCGTTTAGGATATAACTTTAGAAGAGGCGAGGAGTTGCGTATTGTAGATCAAAGAAACTTCTCTGGAATATCGGCAGGTGTAGGACTAAAGTTTGGTAAGTTTAGGTTTAGTTACACACATGCACGTTATACAAGCGCCTCGAACGCAAACTTTTTTGGTATGCAAATAGATTTAAGTGGCCGATGAAAAAAATTACAATAGCAATAGATGGACATTCTTCAACAGGGAAAAGTACAGTCGCCAAACAAATAGCATCACATTTAGGATATACCTATGTAGATAGTGGCGCTATGTATAGAGCAGTTACACTTTTTGCTATGCAAAATGGTTTTATTACTAAAGAAGCTTTTAATGTAAATACATTAGTAGAAAATCTTCACAAACTTCGTATTCAATTTAAATTTAATAGCGATTTAGGATTTTCAGAAGTCTATTTAAACAATAAAAACGTAGAAAAAGACATACGTACGTTAAACGTTTCATCTTTTGTAAGTCAAGTAGCAGCCGTTCCAGAAGTTCGTTATCAATTAGTGAAGCAACAGCGCAAAATGGGCGAAGATAAAGGTGTGGTTATGGACGGACGTGATATAGGAACTGTTGTATTTCCTAATGCTGAAGTTAAAATTTTCATGACAGCGTCTGCCGAAGTTCGAGCACAAAGGCGATTTGATGAATTAGTTAACCGAGGTGATCAAGTAGTGTTTGAAGATGTTTTAAAAAATGTAAAAGAACGCGATTATATAGATTCTCACAGAGCTGATTCGCCTTTAATTAAAGCCAATGATGCTATAGAAATAGACAACTCATCACTTACCCAAGAAGAGCAATTACATAAAATTCTTACCATAATTCAAGATGCCCAAAAATCAATGGGGTAATAGTTTAGTTTTTAGCAAAATAAGATTAGGTTATTCTAATAAAAAGTAGTATTTTTGCACTCCTTTTAGCGGATAGTCGGAAATAGAGAAAGGATAGTAAACAAATTTTAAAAACACTTCTGTGTGTTTCGCTTTAAATCTTCCGTAATCATACAGAATACAAATTTTTAATCAGCACATGGCTGAAAAAGCAAAACAAGCTGAAGTTGAAGCAACTGAAGCAAAAACAACAGAAACTCCAGAAATTCAAGTTTCTGAAGCTCAAAAAAATCCAGAACAATTTTTAAAAGACTTTAACTGGCACAATTACCAAGAAGGTATTGATGAGGTTGAAGATTCTCAATTACAAGAGTTCGAAAAATTAGTAGCCGATAACTTTGTAGATACTTTAGATGATGAAGTTGTAGAAGGAGAAGTTATCCACATTACAGATCGCGATGCTATTATCGATATCAACGCAAAGTCTGAGGGTGTTATTTCATTAAATGAATTCCGTTACAACCCAGATTTAAAAGTTGGTGATAAAGTAGAAGTATTAATCGATGTACGTGAAGATGCTACTGGACAATTAGTATTATCTCACCGTAAAGCTCGTGTAATTAAAGCATGGGATCGTGTAAATGCAGCTCACGATAACGGAGAAATCGTTAAAGGTTTTGTGAAGTGTAGAACTAAAGGAGGTATGATTGTTGACGTATTCGGTATCGAAGCATTCTTACCAGGTTCTCAAATCGATGTAAAACCAATCCGTGATTACGATGCGTATGTAAACAAAACTATGGAATTTAAAGTGGTGAAAATTAATCACGAGTTTAAAAACGTAGTGGTGTCTCATAAAGCACTTATCGAAGCAGATATTGAAGAACAAAAGAAAGAAATCATCAGCCAATTAGAAAAAGGTCAAGTACTAGAAGGTGTTGTGAAAAACATTACATCTTACGGTGTGTTTATCGATCTTGGTGGCGTAGATGGTTTAGTTCATATTACAGATCTATCTTGGTCTAGAATTAATCATCCAAACGAAATCGTAGAATTAGATCAAAAACTTAATGTTGTAATTCTTGATTTTGATGAGGATAAATCTAGAATCCAATTAGGATTAAAACAATTAAGTAAACACCCATGGGACGCTTTAGGTGAAGATGTTAAAGTAGGTGATAAAGTAAAAGGTAAAGTAGTTGTTATTGCAGACTACGGTGCATTTATTGAAGTAGCTGAAGGTGTTGAAGGATTAATTCACGTATCTGAAATGTCATGGTCTACACACTTACGTTCTGCACAAGATTTCGTATCTGTAGGAGACGAAGTTGAAGCACAAATCTTAACTTTAGATAGAGAAGAACGTAAAATGTCCCTTGGTATTAAGCAATTAACACCAGACCCATGGACAGATATTACAACAAAATACCCTGTAGGATCTACACATAAAGGTATTGTACGTAACTTTACAAACTTTGGTGTATTTGTTGAATTAGAAGAAGGTATCGACGGATTAATTTATATCTCAGATTTATCTTGGACTAAGAAAATTAAGCACCCATCTGAGTTCTGTAACGTAGGTGATGAGCTAGAAGTAGTTGTTCTTGAGTTAGATGTTGAAGGTCGTAAATTAAGTTTAGGACACAAACAAACAACAGAGAACCCTTGGGATAAATACGAAGCTGAATTTGCAGTAGGAACATCTCACACTGCCGAAATTTCTGATATCGTAGACAAAGGTGCAACAATCGAGTTTAACGAAGATATCGTTGCTTTTGTACCAGCACGTCACTTAGAAAAAGAAGATGGTAAAAAACTTAAAAAGGGAGAAGAAGCAGAGTTCAAAATTATTGAGTTCAATAAAGAATTCAAAAGAGTTGTTGCCTCTCATACAGCCATCTTTAGAGAAGAAGAAGCAAAAATAGTAAAAGCCGCTGCTAAGAAAGCTGCTAATGCTGCTGCCGAAGCAAAACCAACATTAGGTGATGCTAACGAAACGCTTCAAGCACTTAAAGATAAAATGGACGGTAAGAAATAATTCTTCCCCACATTTTTAAATAATAAAAAGCCTTGCAAATGCAAGGCTTTTTTTATACCCAAAACATGGTAAATGTTAGAATTTTATGTATTTCATAGATTTTTATTGCGTTTAGTTGTTTTTATTGCATGTTTTTAACTAGCTTAAATGGGAAACATTTCGTTTTTTTAATTTTATTTAAAAAATACATAATATGATATAGACCTCAAATTAGAATTTCATAATAATTATAAAGCGCTTTATAATTAGACTAAATATAATTCCCCTAACAGATTAATAGTCTATTATTTATTAACCCTAAACACTTATTATTATGAAAAAAATGTTACTTAGTTTAGCATTGTATGCATTCACCTTATGTGCTTTTGCACAAAGTGGAAACACCATTGAAGATGCCATTGTTATTGATGGTGCTGGTGTAGATTTAAATGTATTGGATTTTAATTCAGCCACGTCATCAGCATTAACACCAGCTTGCGGGACTTCGGCCGACGTGTTTTACAAACACGATATTTCTAACGGTGATAATAAAATTACCATTGGGATGGCTACTTTAGGGCTCTCCTTAGGATCTCAAATAGATTTTCAAATTTTAAAAGCAGTTAATGGCGACACTAACAATTTGGAAGAAATTAGCTGTTCGTTTTACGATGTTATCATTTTGGTAGGAGGTAGCTTTGAAGTAGTTATAGATGATGTAAACCCTAACGATGATTATTACTTAAGAGTTTATATTCCATCGGGAACACTTTCGTTTTTAACCGATTTGCTAAACCTTACAACCATGACTATGTATAGCGAATTTGATGCAACGTTATCACTCAACCAAGAAAATTATACCAAATTTAAAATGGTAGTTGGTAAAAATAGTGTGCAATTAATTAATAATAAAAGTTATACATCCTATCAGCTCTATGATTTGTCAGGTAGATTAATTGCTTCAAAAAATAGCATAAAAACATTAAAAGCAATTAACACAAGTTATTTAAACAATGGTGTTTACATTATTAATTTTAAAGGTAATGGACAAACAAAATCATATAAGTTCATTAAAAGTTGATTGGTAAAAACATAATACATTTTAAAAAGAGTTCCTAAGTAAGGGACTCTTTTTTGTAAGCAACATAACTATATAACTTCATTGTAACCTACACTTTTTTACCGTAACTTTGCTTTTTAGATACTTTTGGTTACAATATGAGTCATAAAGCTTTACTTAGTGCAAAAGAGGTAAACATCATTCTTCATCGATTGGCTTGCCAACTTATTGAAAACCATTATGATTTTAAGAATACAGTTCTAATAGGCCTACAACCTAGAGGCACATTTTTAGCAGAAAGACTAGCTCAAATTTTAGAGCAAGACTATAAGGTTAAAAATATTAAGTTAGGGTTTTTAGATATTACTTTTTATCGTGATGATTTTAGAAGAGGCGAAAAAATACTTGAAGCAAACACTACCCAAATTAACTTTTTAGTTGAAGATAAAAACGTTGTATTTATTGACGACGTATTGTACACAGGAAGAAGTATTAGAGCAGCTCTAACAGCCATTCAATCTTTTGGAAGACCTAAAGAAATAGAGCTTTTAACCTTAATAGACCGAAGATTTAGTAGACATTTACCTATACAACCCAATTATAGAGGAAGACAAGTAGATGCTATAAATGAAGAAAAGGTAAAAGTAAAATGGGTTGAAAACGACGGTGAGGACGCTGTATATTTAATTAAGAACTAAACAATAACCATGAGCGAATTAAGTGTTAACCACTTATTGGGAATTAAGTATCTAAAAGCATCTGATGTTGATTTAATTTTTGAAACAGCAGACCACTTTAAAGAAGTTATAAACAGACCCATAAAAAAAGTCCCTTCATTAAGAGATATTACGATTGCCAATCTCTTCTTTGAAAACTCTACGCGAACTAAATTGTCTTTCGAATTAGCAGAAAAAAGATTGTCAGCTGATGTGATTAATTTTTCGGCGTCTCAATCTTCAGTTAAAAAAGGCGAAACACTTATCGATACGGTTAACAATATTCTTTCCATGAAAGTTGATATGGTTGTAATGCGCCATCCTAATCCAGGAGCAGGAGTGTTTTTATCTAATCATATTAATGCAAGTATTGTAAATGCTGGCGATGGTGCGCACGAACACCCTACACAAGCCTTGTTAGATTCGTATTCAATAAGAGAAAAACTTGGAGAGGTTAAAGGTAAAAATGTGGTTATTGTTGGCGATATTTTACACAGTAGAGTAGCCCTTTCAAATATTTATGCGTTGCAATTACAAGGTGCCAATGTTATGGTTTGTGGCCCAAAAACATTATTGCCAAAATATATTAATAAATTAGGCGTTAAAGTTGAAACTAATCTTAGAAAAGCCTTAGAATGGTGCGATGTAGCTAATATGCTAAGAGTACAAAACGAACGCATGGATATTAATTATTTTCCATCTACCAGAGAATACTCTCAGCAATTTGGTGTAAATAAAGCCTTGTTAAACTCTTTAAATAAAGAGATTGTAATTATGCATCCAGGACCAATAAATAGAGGTGTTGAAATTACAAGCGATGTTGCAGACTCTGATCAAGCTATTATACTAGACCAAGTTCAAAACGGTGTTGCGGTTAGAATGGCTGTAATTTACTTGCTAGCTTCTAAAATAAAACAATAAAATTATGATAATAGATAAAGATGGTAACATTTCCATAATTACACAGGAAAAAGCTTCTATTATAGAACTGGTAAAGAAGCTAGATGTTATGTACGAGCGTTTTAAAAACGATAATATTATCGTAAACTTAACCAGCCTAAAACCTATATCGTTACAAGAAATAGTGGAGTTTTTAAGACTATCTAATAATCATAGAGCAGCCAAAAACTCTTTTGTAATAGTTTCAGAAAAAGTGAATTTTGATGACATCCCAGACGAAATAGTTGTTGTGCCAACACTACATGAGGCTTACGATATTATTGAAATGGAAGAAATGGAACGAGATTTAGGGTTTTAGTATGAAACTTACCATTTTAGGTTGCCATAGTGCTACACCACGAATAAACACCAATCCTACTTCGCAAGTTTTAGAAATAAAAAATCATGTATTTTTAATTGACTGCGGAGAAGGAACGCAAGTTCAGCTTAGAAAAAATAAGGTGAAATTTAATCGCATAAAGCACATCTTCATTTCACACTTACATGGCGACCACTATTTTGGTTTAGTAGGTTTAATATCAACATTTAGACTACTTACAAGAGAAACCGATTTACACATTTATGGCCCCAAAGGAATCAAAGAAGTTATAACACTTCAAATGAAGTTAGCAGACTCTTGGACGAATTACAGACTTATTTTTCATGAATTAACTTCAAAAGCTTCAGAAGTTATATTTGAAGATAATCAAGTACAAGTGTCAACAATTCCGTTAGATCATAGAGTTTATACTAATGGTTTTTTATTTCAGGAAAAACCAGGCGAAAGAAAATTACGTGTAGGAGCTGCAATTGATGCTAATATTGATAAAGCTTATTATAGAAAACTAAAGCAAGGTTTTGATGTTGTAAATAATGATGGCGATTTAATAAAAAACGCCGATGTTACATCGCCACCTGTTAAACCAAAAAGTTATGCGTTTTGTAGCGATACAGCTTATAACGAATCTATCTTACCAATAATTAAAGATGTTGATGTGCTATATCATGAATCTACTTTTTTAGAGAAACATGAAAAACTAGCAAAACCAACAAAACATAGTACGGCTAAACAAGCAGCAAAAATAGCCAAGCAAGCCAATGTTAAGACGTTAATTTTAGGACATTATTCTACGCGTTATGATAATTTAAACGCCTTTAAAAGTGAAGCACAAGAGGTGTTTAATAGCACTATTGAATTATCTAAAGAAGGGAAAACGTTTAAATTTAATTAAACTCTCTTAAATTTTCTACCCATTCTATAGCTTGCTCAAGACTAGCACATCGTTTTATACTATTTTTAGAAAACCTTTTTTCAATAGTAGCATTAATGTAATTCATTTCAGAATATGAAACGATGGCACTAGCAACAATAAAACCAAACTCCTCATTAAAGTTAATCCAAAGATGTGGTTCTATAGAGTAGGAGTTAACTCTATTAGAAATATGAGCTAATTTAACGTTGTTATTACCATAAACATCATAAATCGTGGAGATAACCTGTGTTATTTTATCCCAATCAAAATGAATGCCTTCATTTAATTCGGATATAAAAAACATGTCACAAAAATAAAAAGTACCAAAACTGTATACTACTTTTTTGTGTTCAAGACGTTTGTAAAAGGGGCTGTTTTCAAATGTCATTTTCCTCAAAAAAGCCTAAATTTATGTCAAATAAATCAAGAATTAAAAATTATTCTTGGTAAAAGAATGATACATAGAAAATAATCTTTATAATGAAAACAAACTTAGGGAGTTACAGAAAATCTTACGAAAAACATATTTTAACCAAAGCGGAAACACCTGATAATCCTATGGTATTATTTAAGGAATGGTTTCATGAAATAGATGAAAATTTTCCAAAAGTAGAAGCCAATGCCATGACATTATCTACAATTGGTGTATCGGGGTTTCCAGAAAGTAGAATTGTACTTTTAAAAGAAATGGATCATGATAGTTTAGTATTCTTTACTAATTACAATAGTAATAAAGGAAAGGCAATTGCTAAAAACCCTAATGTATGTTTGTCCTTTTTTTGGCCAGAGCTAGAGCGACAAGTTATTATTAAAGGTGTGGCTAATAAAACAAGTAGCGATATTAGTGATTCTTATTTTAAGTCTAGACCCAAAGGAAGTAGGATAGGTGCCTTAGTTTCTAATCAAAGTGAAGAGGTAGAAAGCCGTGATAGCCTAGATAAGAAATTAGTAGAGCTTTCAGAAGAATATGCTGATAAAGAAGTATCCCGACCAGATTGGTGGGGAGGTTATAAAGTAACTCCGTTAGAGTTTGAGTTTTGGCAAGGAAGACCTAATAGACTCCACGACAGGATTTTGTATGTATTAGATCAAGCTAAGACTACTAATTGGTTAAAAAAACGACTATCTCCTTGATTTTATCGTTTAAAAGCATTTTAAGTACTTTTATGTCGTTTAAAAACATATAAAATCGGTGAAATACATGTTTTTCATCGATTTTAACATTTTATTAACAGTTTGTTTTAGATAGGATTCTAATTTTACAGAACCAAATCTAAAATAACCTAACAATGAAACGACCTACCCTACTACCAATTTTGGTATTATTATGTTTATTTACTTTTTCATGTTCTACAGATAGTATAGATGAAAACGATAACAAAGTAGCCTCTACATTTGTTGTACCAGAAGCCAAACAAATAGAAATTGAAATACTTGAGCTTATAAATGAGTATAGGCTTACTAACGGTTTTAGTGCTTTAGATAATATGGATATTATAAAGTCGCAAGCCTTTAGTCACACAGATTATATGGTAGAAACTAGAGATGTTTCTCATCATAATTTTTTCCAAAGAAAAAACTACTTAATTAATAATGCAGGAGCAACCAAAGTATCAGAAAACGTTGCCTATGGGTTTTCATCGGCACAATCTGTTGTTAATGCTTGGTTAGATAGTCCTGGACATAAAGAAAACATTGAAGGTGATTTTACTGATTTTGACATATCTGCTGAGATGGATAGTGAAGGGAGATGGTACTTCACGAACATCTTCTTAAAAAAATAAAAGCTAAGGAATAATATGTAAGCTATATTATTTTTTAACAATTATTGTTGTTAAATTTTAGATTCCTCATGTTGTTTGTTTAGCATGAAGTAAACCGCTCTGTTATGGGGCGGTTTTTTTTGTGTAAGTAAATTTAAAGCCACTCTTTTTTTAAAGAGTGGCTTTAGGTAATAAGAATTACTTTAGGAAATTAGAATGTGTAAGCTATATAATTACTATGAACCTTATTACCCACTGTTTTAATAGGACATAAAAAGCTGTCTAAACATGAGTTTAAACAGTCTTTTTATAATAGAAATTAATTTTTACCAGACAGAATAATAAATTTAGATCGTCTGTTTTCTTGATGCTGCTCTTTAGTACATTTTACACCATTAGAACACTCGTTTACTAATTGTGTTTCACCATAGCCAATAGCACTTTCTATACGTTCTGGAGCTATATTTCTAGATAATAAATAGTCTCTTGTAGATTTAGCTCTTCTGTCAGATAATTTCATGTTATATCTGTCACCACCACGGCTATCGGTGTGCGATTCTATTTTAATAACCATATCAGGATGAGCACGCATAACTGAAACAATATTTTCTAGCTCGTAAGCAGCATCAGCTCTAATATCCCATTTATCGAAATCGAAGAAGATAGGGTTGATAACTATTTCATCATCAATAATTAATGGCGTTAATGATAAATCTAAAGTGTTTACTTCGGCAAGTTCAATTCCTGTTGTAATATCTTTATGGTCGTCTTTATAATCCTGTTTAGAAGCTAAAACGGTATATTTAGTACCACATTTTACCTTAAACTTATATTCACCTAACTCTGTACTATTAACTTCTTTTAAAATTTTGCCATCTTCGTTTATAAGTTTAACAGTGGCGAGTTCTATAGGTTCGTTTGAATGGCTATTTTTTACAATACCTTCTATAGTTTGATAGCATTCAATGAACGCATATATGTCGTCGCTTCCAGCGCCATTAGGTCTGTTAGAGGAGAAGTAGCCTGTTTGGGTATCAGAATCTATAAAATAAGCAAAATCATCGTAACTGGTATTAATAGGAGCGCCTAAGTTTTCAGGGTTGCTAGAATTACCTTTTAAAATATCAGATTTAAAAATGTCTAAAAATCCTAAATTGATATTACTGTCTGATGAAAAATATAGCGTACTGTCTTTGGCTACAAAAGGAAACATTTCTTTTCCTTCTGTATTTATTTTAGGTCCCATATTTTCTGGGGTTCCATATTCGCCATTTTCATTAATAGTTACCTTGTAAATATCTGTTTGTCCAAAGCCACCTTCGCGATCTGAAACAAAGAACAGAGTTTTATCATCTGGACTTAAAGCAGGATGACCACTAGAAAAGTATTTATCGTTAATGGGCAACTCTTTAATATCTGTCCAAGTACTGTCAATAAAACTAGCTTTATAAATTTTTAAGTGTGATGTACCTTCTCTGTCAGTACGTAACCTGTTGTTTTTGGTAACATTATCTCTAGTGAAATACATTGTTTTTCCATCTTGAGTAATAGCAATGTTAGATTCGTGATAAATAGAGTTTATGTTTTTAGCATCAATTTTTTGAGCACTGTGATGTGAATTTTCACCGTCTTGTTCTTCAATAGACGCTTCATAAATATCTAAATATGGTTCACCGTTCCAATCATATATTTTGTCTTTTCCATCTCTAGCAGATGAAAAATATAGTTTACCATCATGTTTATATGCACCAAAATCTGAATACTTAGAGTTAATTTCTAGAGATTTTACACGCATATATACGTCATCATCAGATGATAATTGTTGGTATAAGTCAAGGTTATCAAAATTTAAACCAGCAATTCTATCATCATCGGGGTTTAAAGCTTTGTATTTATCTAACCAGGTTATGGCATCTTCATAATTTCCTTGTCCCTTTAGAGCTTGGGAGTATTTGTAAATATAAATTGGTTCAAGGTCTTTTTCATGAAGCTCTACGGCCATTTTATACCATTTGGTAGATTCTTCAGAGTTAGAATTATTATAATAACAATCACCTATTCGGGTTAGTACATAGGCACTACTGTCTCCTTTTTTTACGGCTTCTTTATATAAATCGACAGCTTTTAAATAAGCATAGTCTTTATAAAGTTTATCGGCAACTCTTACTTGTTGTTTTTGAGAAAACCCAAAAACACTATAAAGAGCAATTACGGTAAATAATATTTTCGCTTTCATAAGTACGTTTTTTAGAAGTATCTAGGTGATTTAACTCGTCTTTCTCTGAATAGTTCAAACATGACTATAATTTCATGTGTTCCTCCTGTATAATCATTAATGTCGGATAGCGGATATTCATAGGCGTATCCAATTCTAAATTGTTTTGAAACTTGAAAATCTGCTATACCTCCAAGAGAAGATGTGTTTTCATTAATTCTATAGCCACCACCTAGCCAAAATTTTTCATAGAATAAAAAGTTTGCCGTAACATCGTAAGACATTGGAGCTCCATTTGTAGCTTTAACTAAAAAGGCTGGTTTTAATTTGGTGTTTTCTGATAAACTGAATACATAACCACCAGTAAAATAGTAACTTACTCTTTCAAGAGCAGCATAGTCTTGACCGCTGTCGCTATCATGATAATCATTAGTGAAAATTCTAGGAGCTGAAAGCCCTAAATACCATTTGTTGGTATGCCAGTATAAACCAGCACCAATGTTAGGACTCCATCTGTCTTCAATACCATAAATATTAGGGTCTTGCGCGTTAGGGTCTAAAGCTTGTCTGTCTAGACGATAACTTGTAAACCCAGCTTTAAGACCAAAGGCTAGTTTGGTTTTTTCTCCAGTGTTAATAGTATACGAAAAGTCACCATACATGTAAGTGAAACGTTCATCTCCTAGCTTATCATTGATAAAAGATAAACCAAGACCTATTTTTTCGTTTCTTAATGGAGAGTGGACAGATAGGGTTTGTGTTATGGGACCGCCATCAAATCCAACCCACTGACTTCTATGAAGTCCAACAACGCTTAGAGTTTCTCTACTACCAGCATACGCAGGGTTAATAGAAACAGTATTAAACATGTACTGCGTAAATTGAGGCATCTGTTGAGAAATTCCCAAAGAAGTACTCAGTAGGGCAATAGCAACTATATAATTTTTAACAAGTTTCATAGGTTTATAGTATTTATTTGGTTCCTACGTAGATATGTCCTGTAAACGGTTCAAATCCACTATTTCTTAAATTCACTATGTAATAATATGTTCCAGTTGGAACTTTATCAGCATTACCTATTGCGGCTTTATGAGCTTGACCATTCCAATTATTTTGGTAATTGTTTGCTTCAAAAATCATAGCTCCCCAACGGTTAAATATTTTAACATCAACTGTAAATCCACATTCTTCAACACCAGTAATTTCAAAATACTCATTCCATTGATCGCCATTTGGCGTAATAGCTTTAGAGATTTCTACGTTAGATCTTTCACAATCAGGTGAAGGAAGAACAATACAATCATCATGAAGGTTTATGGTTAATTCAGTTGTTTCAACACAACCATATTCAGTTTCGGTAGTATGGTTTAAAACATACGTTCCAATTTCAAGTGTTGAAGGTAAAACATACCCATCAACAATATCACTTAATGAGATGTTTCCAGATTGAACTTGCCATGGAATATTTATATTACTTACATAACTGTAAAGATCAATAGCACCATCGTCAATACATCTAGTCTCACTTAGTTGTGTTACCGTTTCGTAAACAGATACAAAAACAGATTGATTAAATGATGCTTTATTTCCACAGGCATCAATTACTGACCAACTCCAAACAATTTCATAATCATTGTTAGTACCATCAAAAGTGCTATTTTCCGAAAAGTCAACAATAGTTACTTCAGAACAATCACTAAATTCTAGAGTTGGTGGTGATGGAATTTCATCACAACTCACAAAAATATCTGATAAGTCATTTAATACTTCAGGAGCTGTCGTATCGGCCACATTAATAGTTTGTGTTTGCGTCGTTGTGTTACCACAATCGTCCACTAAGGTCCATGTTCTAGTGATAATACTTTCAGAAGGACAGTTGCCATCGGCCACACTATCTGTATACGTTGCTTCAATATCAGCAGAACAGTTATCCGCTTCATCCGTTACATCCCCAGTTAAGGTAAGGTCTGTTGGATCTTGATCACATTCAATGGTAATATCTTGCGGTACTGAGAATGTTGGGTTAGTGGTATCGACTACATTAATAGTTTGTGTTTGTGTCGTTGTGTTACCACAATCGTCTACTAAGGTCCATGTTCTCGTAATAATACTTTCAGAAGGACAGTTGCCATCGGCCACGCTATCTGTATACGTTGCTTCAATATCAGCAGAACAGTTATCCGCTTCATCCGTTACATCTCCCGTTAAGGTAAGGTCTGTTGGATCTTGATCACATTCAATCGTGATATCTTGCGGTACTGAGAATGTTGGGTTAGTGGTATCGACTACATTAATAGTTTGTGTTTGCGTCGTTGTGTTACCACAATCATCAACAAGAGTCCATGTTCTCGTGATAATACTTTCAGAAGGACAGTTGCCATCGGCCACGTTATCTGTATACGTTGCTTCAATATCAGCAGAACAGTTATCCGCTTCATCCGTTACATCTCCCGTTAAGGTAAGGTCTGTTGGATCTTGATCACATTCAATGGTGATATCTTGCGGTACTGAGAACGTAGGATTAGTCGTATCGACTACATTAATAGTTTGTGTTTGCGTCGTTGTGTTATCACAATCGTCTACTAATGTCCATGTTCTCGTAATAATACTTTCAGAAGGACAGTTGCCATCGGCCACGCTATCTGTATACGTTGCTTCAATATCAGCAGAACAGTTATCCGCTTCATCCGTTACATCTCCCGTTAAGGTAAGGTCTGTTGGATCTTGATCACATTCAATCGTGATATCTTGCGGTACTGAGAATGTTGGGTTAGTGGTATCGACTACATTAATAGTTTGTGTTTGCGTCGTTGTGTTACCACAATCATCAACAAGAGTCCATGTTCTCGTGATAATACTTTCAGAAGGACAGTTGCCATCGGCCACGTTATCTGTATACGTTGCTTCAATATCAGCAGAACAGTTATCCGCTTCATCCGTTACATCTCCCGTTAAGGTAAGGTCTGTTGGATCTTGATCACATTCAATGGTGATATCTTGCGGTACTGAGAACGTAGGATTAGTCGTATCGACTACATTAATAGTTTGTGTTTGCGTCGTTGTGTTATCACAATCGTCTACTAATGTCCATGTTCTCGTAATAATACTTTCAGAAGGACAGTTGCCATCGGCCACGCTATCTGTATACGTTGCTTCAATATCAGCAGAACAGTTATCCGCTTCATCTGTTACATCACCAGTTAAGGTAAGGTCCGTTGCATCTTGATCACATTCAATGGTGATATCTTGTGGTACTGAGAACGTGGGATTATTGGTGTCTTCAATAGTGAATGTAGCAGTAGTTGTACTTTCATTACCGCAACCGTCAGTTGCTGTAAATGTAACTGTGGCGAAACCTGTTGCTCCACATTCACTTGAAAGAGCGGTGAAGTCATTTGACCAAGTAATTGCTGAGCAGTCATCGGAAACTACAGCACCACCATTACTAGTTAACCAATCATTTAAATCAGTTATATTTCCGTCCCCACCACATTCTACAGTTTCGTTAGAAGCTTCTGTTGAAATTACTGGAGCTGTTGTATCTTGAATAGCATAGCTTGCTGTTGTGGTTATTGAATTACCACATTCATCAGTTGCTGTAAAAATGACATCTACAGGAGTAGAGCAGTCAGAATCAGCACCATTATAATTATTTGTCCAAGTGACATCTCCACAATTATCTGTAGCTTGAGCACCTCCGTTATTGTCTAACCAGTCTTGAATAGCACCATTATTTCCACTTCCATCACATTCTACAATTAAGTCACTTGCTGCTATATCAATTGTAGGGTTGATATTGTCATTTATATTGTATGTGTAAGTCCAATCATTTGAATTTCCAGCACAATCGGTATAATTCCATGTATAGGTTTTTACACCATCACAAGTAGGGTCGTTGCTAACAATTGGTCCAGTTGGAGTTATCATATTTCCACATGCATCTTGAACCTCTGGAGGTGTAGGAACAGCTTGTGCGTCATCAATACAAGTAACCGTTGAGCTTTCGCCATTAGGTACGGTAAATGCCGGTAATTCGATATTATACGTATAGGTATATACGGCTTCGTTATTAGCACAATCGGTATAGGTAAAGGTATAGACTTTCGCCCCTTCACAAGCTGGATCAGCATTTTCAGTGATTACTGGTGTGATATCATTACCACAAGCATCAGCTACGACAGGCGCGGTAGGTTGTACAGCATCGGCTAAACAATCTACTGTTTCCGTTTCACTAGCTGGTACGGTAAATGCCGGTAATTCGATATTATACGTATAGGTATATACGGCTTCGTTATTAGCACAATCGGTATAAGTAAAGGTATAAACTTTCGCCCCTTCACAAGCTGGATCAGCATTTTCAGTGATTACTGGTGTAATATCATTACCACAAGCATCAGCTACGACAGGCGCGGTAGGTTGTACAGCATCAGCTAAACAATCCACTGTTTCCGTTTCACTAGCTGGTACAGTAAATGCCGGTAATTC
>NZ_RWBG01000005.1 GCF_003944795.1 Mangrovimonas spongiae | reverse complement strand
CTTGTGGTAACGATGCTACAGAAACGGTACGTGTCTCAAGAATGTACGACGAGACAGATCCAACGATAGCTGATATAGACGACTATATGTTAGACGGCTGTAACACAGCATGGCCAGAAAGTTTAGATACCACTTGGAGCGATAACTGTTCCGATGGCGGATCAATCACATCCGATGGCGGAGTAGACGATGGTTCCGACGGTTGTATGCAATATAGATTATACACCTTTAGTGTAACCGATGCTTGTGGTAACGATGCCACAGAAACGGTACGTGTCTCAAGAATGTACGACGAGACAGATCCAACGATAGCCGATATAGACGACTATATGTTAGACGGCTGTAACACAGCATGGCCAGAAAGTTTAGATACCACTTGGAGCGATAACTGTTCCGATGGCGGATCAATCACATCCGATGGTGGAGTAGACGATGGTTCCGACGGTTGTATCCAATATAGATTATACACCTTTAGTGTGACCGATGCCTGTGGTAACGATGCTACAGAAACGGTACGTGTCTCAAGAATGTACGACGAGACAGATCCAACGATTACTTGTACAGAACAAATACCAAATGTATGTAATGTGGAGTTCCCATCATTAACAGCAACCTGGTCTGATAATTGTTCTGATGGCGGAACATTAACTTTAGAAGGCCCTTCTCGTATTGAAATGTCAGAAGATGGTTGTAGTGAAATAGGTTATTATGATTTTGAAGTTACTGATGATTGTGGTAATTCAACAACTGAGACATGTACAGTGATTAGAGAGTTTGATACCGTGGATAATTGTGAAACTGCTTTTGCTAAAGCAGATGAAGGTGCTCAATGTTTTATCCCTGATTTTAATAGATGGGGTTGGACAAATTACTTACCATGTAAAGGAAAGTATGTTATGGATTTATGGGCTGGTGCAGCACATTGTAACATTGACAATGGTGAATTAGTTGGTACAGTTATAGTTAACTATACAAACGATTCTGTTCTTGTAACCTATAATATTAATGAAGGTTATATAATGAGTGAATCTCACGTTTTTGTAGATTGTGATCCATATCCTATTAAAGGGAATGGTAAACCAACAGTAGCACCTGGACAATATCCATTTAATGCATCATATAGTGGTTATGTGCAGAATTATACTGTAGAAATTCAGAATCCGGAAGCAGATAATCATGGTGGTATCTATGTTATAGCACACGCAGTTACTTGTGAAATAAGTTGTATATGTAGTTCAAGTATGATGGATATGTATTCTAGTGATAATGGAGATACAACAACATATATTGATGAATTCCATTGTGAGCCTGATGTTGATGGAGACTTAGTTGAAACAGCCTGCGATATTTGTCCAGAAGGAAATAACAACTATGATGCTGATGGCGATGGAACTCCAGATGCATGTGATGATACTCCTAACGGTGATACTGAATCAGGATTAATAGGCTTTACAGCTTATCCTGTACCATTCGATTATGAAGTAAACATTGCGTATAACTTTAATTATAATACTGATATTGTTATAGAAGTATTTGATACCAAAGGCGCATTAATACGTAAAGTTGAAAATCGTAATTATATCTCTGGAACTAAAGTTGTCACAACTATAGATATGTCTAGAACAGATAATCAATTATTCTTTGTAAGATTAAGAACCCATAAAGGGACATTTATTAAGAAGATATTATCTTCTAAAACGCAACCATAATTGAATAAAATCTGTAATTATAAAAGCCCAACAATGTATTTGTTGGGCTTTTACTTGTTATAAGTTAGTTGAAAGTGGGGAAAATTTAATTTTTAATAAATTTAAATGTATGTTGATAATCTTTAATTGTAGCTAAATAAATTCCATTTTTTAAGCTTTCAATATTTATTTTATTGTTATTTGGGGAAACTTCTTTAGTAATAACTTGTCTTCCTAAAGTATCATAAATAACAACTGTGATTTGGTTGGACGTTTTTATGTTAAGTGTACTATTTGCAGGATTAGGAAAAATAGAAAAATTAGTATTATAGAATGTTTCAGTAGTAAGTGTAGATTCGTAGGTGTTATTTTCAAACCAGTTTAAATGGTTTTCGCTAGAAGAGATAGTAGCCATATCAAGATCTCCATCGTTATCAAAATCACATAAGGTAAAACTAAAAATATCGTTTTGTGAATTATCAATAATAGTTTCATTATTAGGGTTTGAGTTTTCAAACCAAGTAACAGGATCGGTTGTGTTGCTACCTGAATATCCCAAAGCTACATCATTTAAAGAATTATCATCTAAATCTGAAATTTTAGCAGTTGCCGTATATGATGAAGAATTTGGAGTAGAGAAAACAGTTTCATTAAAAGTGCCGTCACTCTGTTTATCATAAATTGCAGTATTAGAGAAAATATCAACTTTTACAATTTCTAAATCACCATTGTTATCTATATCACCAAAAGATACATCTGTTATATAAAAATTGTTAGACGAAACATTGTTAGCTTCAACAGTAAATGTAGCAGCGCTTGTTTCTGATAAGTTATTATTAAATAATTTTACACTAGGAATTTCACGATAGCCTATAACAACATCTAAATCACCATCTTGATCGTAGTCGCCTAAATCTAGAGTACAAGGAGCCGAACTAGAAATGTTACTAATTATGTTTTGAGCCCCAAAACTTCCGTTTCCATTATTAGCATACCAAACAACTTGATCATTATCATACACAGAAACGGCAAGATCTATGGTACCGTCATTGTTAATATCACCAGCCTTTACAGTACCTGCTTTAGCCAAACCGTTGGCAATAAGTTGCTCTGAACTAAAATTACCATTTCCAGTATTTTCAAACCATACCAGTTTATTCATACTTTCTGATGTGGCAATAATATCTTGATCATTATCACCATCTAAGTCAGCCATAACTAAGCCATTAACACTCGTTAGGGTTGATGAAATTAATGGTTGCATTGTAAACGTGCCATTTCCATTATTTTTATACCACTCTATGGTATTGCCTAAAGATGTACCTATAACAATATCGGCAAACGAATCGTTATCAATATTGCCAGATGCAATTAGCTTTGGAAAGTTTCCTGTGTTTGTGGTTATTGTTTGTTTTGATCCAAATGGATTTTGTCCAAATACAACCGACAAACTTAATACGTAGGTTAAGAATAGTAGTGCTTTTTTCATAATTAATTTGAATTGTGTTGATGCCAAACATAGAAAAAATCACCACTTACGTCGATAAAAAATGCGTTTAACCGATGAAATACAGCAAAATGTAGTTTTAGACTTACTTAATAAAAAGTGTTTTCTTACAAAATTAAATTTGATTATCAGTAGGTTGTAAGAATTTACTTATAAGTAGAATAGGTTAAATAGTCTTTAACTTAAATAGTGTAAATTAAAAGTAATATTTTTACAAAATTAACTGTAATCAATGGCTATTTTTAAAAAAATAACTCCTTCTCATTCACCAAATCGTTTAGCTGTTAAACTCAACGCTAAAGGAGAACAATCTGTAGTAAAAGGGCACCCTTGGGTGTTTTCTAATAGTATTGTAAAGATAAATGATGATGCCAAAACAGGTGATTTGACAATTGTGTTTAGTAAGAATAAAAACAAACTTATTGGATTAGGATTGTACGATGCACAATCACCAATTCGTATTAAAATACTAACGAATCAGCCTAATACTATAGACGAAAGTTTTTTTAAATCACAAATAGAAAAGGCGTTTCAAAAACGGGAAGCATTATTAAAAACTAACACCAATAGTTACCGCTTGTTATTTGGCGAGAATGATGGTTTTCCAGGATTAATTGCCGATGTATATGCATCAGTTTTAGTCGTAAAGCTTTACTCTGAAATATGGTTGCCGTATTTGCATCAAATACTTCCGCATTTGCAAACTATTTCTAATGCTAAAACTGTTATTATTAGATTAAGTAGGCAATTACAACACTCTAATAGTCATAACTTAAAAGATGGAGACGTCATTTTTGGAACATTGGAAAATGAAGAAGTTCAGTTTATAGAACACGGTGTAAACTTTTCTGCTAATGTGATAAAAGGTCACAAAACGGGCTATTTTTTAGATCATCGAGCCAATAGAAAACAAGTAGGCGAGTGGAGTAAGCATAAAACTGTGTTAGATGTATTTTCGTATGCTGGTGGATTTTCTGTTCATGCTTTATATAATGAAGCTTCTGAAGTGACAAGTTTAGATATTAGTCAGCAAGCATTACACATTGCCATAGAAAATGGTAAACTCAACAATTATTCAGGAATACATAAAACCATTGTAGGAGATGCATTTCAAGAACTTCAAAAATTAATTAAGCGTAAAAAAACGTATGATGTTGTTGTTATAGATCCGCCTAGTTTTGCCAAACAAGCCTCAGAAATCGATTTAGCGAAGAAAAAGTATGCCCAATTGGCCGAATTAGGTGAGCAACTTACTACAAAAAATGGGTTGTTAGTTTTAGCATCGTGTTCATCAAGGGTATCTTCGCAAGCGTTTTTTGATATCAACACACGTGTTTTAAGTCAAACAAAGCGGTCGTTTAATGTTATTTTAAAAAATACTCATGATATAGATCATCCTATTTCTTTTGCAGAAGGTGCCTATTTAAAATGCGGTTATTATAGATTTCAGGATTAATTCACTTGTTTAAATGCTATGCATGCATAATAATTAACTATATTTGTAGCACAAGTTTTTTATTATGACACAAAATAAACTTACAGAAATGTTAGGGATTAAACATCCCATAATCATGGCACCTATGTTTTTGGTATCAAACGTAGCTATGGTAAAAGAAGCGATGAATAGTGGTATTGCTGGATGCATACCCGCATTAAATTACCGTACTTTAGAAGAATTACGCGAAGCTATTAGAGAATTAAAAGCTGCCAAACCTAAAGGTGGTTCATTTGGATTTAACTTGATTGTTAATCAATCCAACCCAAAATCGTCTAAACAGTTAGAGATGCTATGTGAAGAAGGTTGCGATTTTATTATCACATCACTTGGAAACCCTAAGGAAACCATTGAAAAAGCTCATGAAGTAGGAATAAAGGTATTTTGCGATATCACCGATTTAAAATATGCGCAAAAGGTTGAGAGTTTAGGTGCCGATGCAGTTATTGCTGTTAATAATAGAGCAGGAGGCCATCGTGGTAATTTATCACCAAAAGAATTAATAGGGCTAATTAATAAGAACTGTAATATTCCTGTAATTTCTGCAGGCGGTGTTGGTAATAAGGAAGAATTAGATAAAGTATTGTCTTATGGCGCCATAGGAGCTTCCGTTGGAAGTTTATTTATTGCATCGATTGAAGCAGGTGTTACCGATGAATATAAACAAGCCTGTGTAGACTACAATGCCAACGATATTGTAGTAACCGAGCGTATTTCTGGAACGCCTTGTACGGTTATAAACACGCCTTATCAGCAAAAAATAGGCACTAAGTCGCCTTGGTTAGAGCGTATGCTTAATAAAAATAAAAAGCTAAAAAAATGGGTGAAAATGTTTCGTTTTTATATTGGTATGAAAGCGACCGAAAAAGCCGCCAAAAAAGCGACTTATAAAACTGTTTGGGTAGCAGGACCAAGTATTGAACATACAAAGGAAATTTTACCTGTTAAAAAAATTGTATCTAAACTCATTTCTTGATTTTAGAAGTTATGTTAACAAAGCTGTTGATAAATCTAGAAACACTATTGTAAAAGAAGTTGCTTTATACTATCTTTGCAGTATTATAAAAAATAAGCCATGTTTGAATTTGATCAATATTTAGGATTTTTAGCATTTTTAACCATCTTAACCATAGGATTTTGGTTAATGATTTTTTTAGTAACTATTGTTGTTCCTTACTGGATTTTTGGTTCAGCTATCGAGCGTTTTAAAGAAATTCGTGAAGAGAAAAAAGCTAAAAGAGCTCAAAAATAAATATTGTTTATATAAAAAATTAAAGGAAGCCATTTGGCTTCCTTTTTTTATGCTTGTTTGTGAGTTTCTTATCCTTGAAACTCCATATCGTCATTCATTCCTCCGCCATTTCTATTACCTCTTTGACGTTGCTTTTGCTGATTAAACCTGTAAATAAACGATAGGTTTATTTGGCGTTGTCTCCATTGTGACTCTCTGTAACGTGAAAAGAATTCAGTAGTTGTTAACGAGTTTCTTTTTCTAGAATTAAGTAAATCTCTTACGTTTAAAGAAATAGTAGCGTTATTATTTAAAAACTCTTTACTAAAGGCTAAATCCATAGAGAAAATACCATCGGTATCAGATTGGGCATCTTGTCGTGCACCTCTGTAATGAGCATTTGTTTGCCAATCAATTTCCCATGGTAGGGTAACTTTAGAGCTAAATCTAGCAAACCAACTATTATTTTCTGTACTGTAATCTACGTTGTTAAATTCTCCATCTGTTTTAAATTGAAAAAAGTTAAAACTCGTGTTTAAACGTAACCATTTTTTAGGGTTATACATTACACCAAGTTCGGCACCAGTACGTTGGTTAGTAGCTAAATTAACAGGGATTGTTCTAATAATATCAATACCATCTGTGGTTTGCTGTCCTGTATTCTCTTCAACCCAGTCAAAAGAGTCTGTTTCGTGTTGATAGTAAACCGATGTTGTAAAAGTTAATTTATCCCAACGTTTTAAGTAACCTAAATCGAAAGCACTTGCAAATGCCGGTTGTAAATTGGGGTTTCCTTGGAACACATTAGTTCTACTAGAACGTGTAGGGAATGGGTTGATAAACCAACCACGAGGACGGTTAATACGTCTGTTATACCCAGCTGAAATACTTTCTTCAGTATCCGAATCTTCACCACTTAAATTATAAATAACATTTACTGTAGGGAATAGCCCTAGATAATTATTATCAAAATCGGTATCAATAGGAAATTCGTAAGCATCATTTAATTCTTGATCGGATAATCTAGAATCTATTTTTCCTTTTAATTGTGTGTGTTCTAAACGCAACCCTAGTAAGAATGAAAATTTACCAAATTTAGTTCCGTATTGCGAGTAAACAGCATTAACATTTTCATCGTAATCAAACACATTGGTGTATTGATCGTTAATAACCATTTCTCCTGTATCTGTATCTTCCTGTACTAAACGATAATCAGTTACTTCATTTTCGAAGTTACCACGATAACCCGCTTCAAATCTTGAGTTTTCGCTTAAAGGAAGCACATAATCGGCTTGAATTAAGTACTCTTTTTGATCTTCTTGAGTAAATTCTTGCTCAATTTGAAAGGGCTCTGGGGTGGCATTATTGGTGAAAATATAATCTTCGTTTAAGTAAGTAAACTGCTCTTCAGAATCGTTTTCATATTGAAAATCGACGGTTAACTTATGGTCGCGATCGTCACCAAATTGATTTTGATAGTTTAATGAGATTTGATAGCTATTATCTTCTTCATTTTGTTTTTCACGGCGTGTCGTTTTTTCTACAATAGTATTATTGTTAAAACGGTCACTGTTGTTGATAGATAAATCGGCATCTTCACCATATCGGTAAAAAATACTACCGGTTATAGAAGATTTATCGGTAAGGAAATATTCCATACCAATATTGGCATTGTAGTTTCGGTTAAGGCGTTCTACTTCTTGATCTTCACGAATACGTCTAAAATCTGGTGAAACCGTATTTCCACTTTCATCAAGTCTGTCAAAATAAGTAACATCGGTAAAATTTGTTCTAGGCGCATCAAAATAACGCCAACCTAAATTGGCAAAAAGGTTATATTTTTCTTTACGATAGTTTAAGTTAGCTGATAATCCCGCATTATCTGGATGCCCTAAGGTTAGGTTTACAGAGCCATTAAATCCTAAAGTTTCTTTTTGGCGTAGAATAATATTTAAAATACCGGCAGTTCCTTCGGCATCATACCTTGCTGATGGTGATGTAATAACCTCTACACGCTCAATAGCTTCGGCAGGTAATTGACTTAAAATATTAGTATCGCCAAAACCAGCCATGGCAGATGGTTTTCCGTTAATTAAAATACGAACATTTTCGTTACCACGAAGGCTAATCGCCCCTTCAATATCTACAGAAACTGATGGTACGTTATTTAGGGCGTCGCTCACTGTTCCTCCAGCTGTGGTAAGGTCTTTACCGATATTGTATACTTTTTTATCTAGTTTTATTTCAACGGTAGTACGTTCGGCTATAATTTCTACTTCATCTAATGCTTGTGCGCTTTCTTCTAAAACTATGGTGCCAAGATTAGTATCGGTAGTTAATTCTTTATTTTCAAAAGTTCTTTTTGTGAATGAAATAAATTCAACAGAGACATCGTAAGTACCGCTTTTAACAGGAATACTAAAGTTTCCATCGAGATCGGTAATACCACCAGTAACAATTTTGTTTTCAATTTTACTAAAAAATGCGACGGTAGCATATTCTAAAGGTTGTTTAGTAGCTTTGTCCACCACTTTACCAGTAATGGTGACTTCCTTTTTGTTTTGAGCGTGACCCGAAGTTAATGAAAGAATGGCAATTGCAATGCCAAAAAAGAATTTATTCATGGTTGTAGTTTTCTTTTTAGGACTGCAAAAGTAAATTATGGTTTAGTGGGCTTTGGTTAAATGTATGTTAAATAAAGTGCCCAACCAGTAGGGTTTTCGTTAAAACTAAATAATGGTTTTAATATTTTCTGGTGGACGACCAACAATGGCTTTGTCACCATTAATAACAATAGGCCTTTCTATTAATTTTGGGTTTGTAACCATGGCTTTAATTAAAGCGTCATCAGAAAGTTCTTTTCCTTTATATTCCGATTTCCAAATGGCTTCATTTTTCCTAATTAAATCGATAGGAGCGATGCCTAATTTTTTAATAATTTGGGTTAATTCTTCTGCTGTTGGAACATCATTTAAGTATTTAACAACTTGAAATTCTTTTCCTGAGTTTTCTAAAATACTTAAGCCTTGTCTAGACTTACTGCATCTTGGATTGTGATATATGGTAATCATTATTTTAAAGTTTTAATTAACGAGTTATAAGGTTTCTTGATCTTCGGTTTTTTGTCCCATCATCATAAGATAGGCTTTTAAAAATTCTTCAAGGTTACCATCCATAACAGCATCTACATTACCTGTTTCATGTCCAGTTCTAACATCTTTTACCAATTTATAAGGATGCATGACATAATTTCTTATTTGGCTTCCCCATTCAATTTTCATTTTGTCGGCTTCAATATCATCGCGTTGTTCCATACGTTTTTGTAACTCAATTTCGTATAATTGAGACTTTAGCATTTGCATGGCCCTAGCACGGTTATCGTGCTGCGAACGTGTTTCAGAACATGAAATTTGAATTCCGGTAGGTTTGTGTGTTAACTGCACTTTTGTTTCTACTTTGTTAACATTTTGGCCTCCAGCACCACTAGATCTAGCGGTTGTAATTTCTATATCTGCAGGATTGATGTCAATTTCTATACTGTCATCTACTAACGGATACACATAAACCGAAGCAAAACTAGTGTGGCGTTTGGCATTACTATCAAAAGGCGAAATACGCACTAAACGATGCACGCCGTTTTCACCTTTTAGCCAACCAAAAGCAAAGTCGCCTTCAATTTCTATAGTTACCGTTTTTATACCTGCAACATCGCCTTCTTGATGGTTAAGTTCTTTTACTTTAAATCCACTTTTTTCGGCATACATTAGGTACATACGCATTAACATACTTGCCCAATCGCAACTTTCTGTTCCTCCAGCACCGGCGGTTATTTGCAATACAGCACTTAAATCATCACCTTCATCAGAAAGCATGTTTTTAAACTCTAATTCCTCAATTAAAGTAATTGCTTTATCAAATCTAGATTGGACATTTTCGGCAGTGGCTTCCTCTTCTTTGTAAAACTCATAAATGACCTCTAAGTCTTCTACAAGTGTTTTAGATGAATTATAATCCTCGACCCATTTTTTCTTGGTTCGTAAGGATTTCATAATTTTTTCGGCAGCTTGCGAGTCGTTCCAGAAATTGGGATCGAAGGTTTGCTCTTCCTCGTTTTGGATTTCAATAAGTTTTTTATCTATGTCAAAGATAGTGCCTTAGTTTGTCAAGGCGGGTATTAAGATCTTTAATTTGATCTGAAGTAATCATATTGTAGTCATTTTTCACAAAAATAACATTAAAAGTATGACGATAAAATAAAATCTTCCTATTAATTTAGTGGCATAAAATTTAGACCATGATAGATTTACGAAGCGATACAGTTACCAAGCCAACAAAAGCTATGCTAGATGCCATGATGCGTGCCAATGTAGGCGATGATGTTTATAAAGAAGATGAGACCGTTAATGCTTTAGAAAACAAAATAGCAAGTATGTTTGGCAAGTCTAGTGCGTTGTTTTTTCCTACAGGAACTATGGCCAACCAAGCGGCCATAAAATTACATACCAATCCAGGAGAACAAGTTATTTGTGATAAATACGCGCATATTTATAATTATGAAGGCGGCGGTATGTCTTTTAATAGTGGTGTGTCTGCAAAGTTACTTGATGGCGATCGTGGTATGTTTACTGCAAAACAGGTAGAAGACGCTATAAATCCGCCAGATTTTTATCATAGCCCATTAACTACGTTAGTAGAATTAGAAAATACAACCAATAAAGGTGGTGGCGCTTGTTGGGATTTAGAAACCATTTCTGAAATAAAAGCAGTTTGTAGTAAACATAACTTAGGCTTTCATCTTGATGGCGCTAGATTATGGAATGCTTTAGTTGCTAAACAAGAAGATGCCAAAGTTTATGGGAAAATGTTTGACACTATTTCGGTTTGTTTAAGTAAAGGTTTAGGTTGCCCAATAGGCTCTGTGTTAATTGGCGATGATAACTTTATGCAACATGCTATTAGAATACGTAAAGTATTAGGTGGTGGTATGCGGCAAGTTGGTTATTTGGCTGCTGCAGGAATTTATGCTTTAGATAATCATTTAGATAGATTAGCTGAAGATCATACAAAAGCCAAAGAAATAGGAGAGGTGTTACAAACGCTATCTATTGTAAAAACCATTGAGCCTATAGAAACTAATATTGTTATTTTTCAAGTAGAACCTTCCGAAAACGAAAGATTTGCCTCAACATTAAAAGACAATAATATTTTAATAAGCGATATGGGAAGTGGTAAATTACGTATGGTAACACATTTGGATTATACCAATACTATGCATGATAAGCTATTAAGTATATTAAAAGCTATTTAAACATATCCATACCAGGAATATTTGGCATACCTTCTTTAGCAACAGCAGCAAGCTCATGTTCGTTAACTTTAGAGGCCTGTTCTATAGCTTTGTTTAATGTGAGTACTAAATAATCTTCTAGCATCTCTTTATCTTCTAGAAGGTCATCGTCTATGTCAATATTTTTAATAGTACGATTTGCCGTTATAGTCACTTTTAGTTTATTATCGTTACTAGACTCATCAATAAGTACGGTATCTAAGCGTTGTTTTGTGTCTTCTACTTTTTGTTGGGTTTCTTTAATTTTATTCATCATACCCATCATATCTCCAAACATAATCTTGTCTATTTTAAGTTAATCGATTACAAAGCTATTTAAATTTTATATTTTTGCGCCCTTAATGGTTTAAATTTCTGTATTTGAAAATTAATAGTAACATACCTCCAAAAGCAAAGAAAATACCTAAAAATCTTGAAATTCATAACGACGTAAGGGTTGATAATTATTATTGGCTTAATCAACGTGATAACCAAGAAGTTTTAGATTATTTAAATGCTGAAAACGATTACACTAAAAAGACGTTATCTCATACTGAAATATTTCAGAATACGCTTTTTGAAGAGATGAAGGCACGAATTAAAGAAGATGATTCGTCTGTGCCTTACAAACTTAATGGGTATTGGTATATTACACGTTTTGAAAAAGGAAATGATTATCCTATTTATACACGAAAAAAGGAACATTTAGATGCCGATGAGGAATTGCTTTTTAATTGTAACGACATGGCCAAAGGACATGCTTATTTTAAATTAGGAAGCATTTCGATAAGTCCAGATAATACTTTAGCCGCCTTTTCTGTAGACCTTGTAAGTCGTCGTCAATACATCATCAAAATAAAAAACTTAGTCACAGGAGAAGTTTTTGATACCAACATAAAAAACACAACTGGTAGTGTATCTTGGGCTAATGACAATAAAACTATTTTTTATGCCCGTAGAGATGAAAAAACGTTACGTTCGCATAAAATTTACAGGCATAATATAGAAAAAGATGTTAGCCAAGATGTTGAAGTGTATCATGAAAAAGACGACACGTTTAACACCTTTGTTTATAAAACCAAATCTAGAAAATACCTTGTTATTGGATCATCTAGCACATTAACTTCAGAATATAGAATATTAAATGCTAATCATCCAGAAGAAGAATTTAAGGTTTTTAGTGCTAGAGAAAGAATGTTAGAATATGCTATAGCTCATTACGATGATAGTTTTTATATTATTACAAATCGAGATGGAGCGAGTAACTTTAAACTTCAAAAAACCGATGAAGATCATACCGATAAGGCCTTTTGGGAAGATGTTATTCCGCATAGAAAAGAAGTGCTTTTAGAGGATATTGAGATATTTAAAAACTACTTTGTGCTTTCCGAAAGGAGTAATGGTTTAAACAAACTACGTGTTATTAGTTGGGATGGTACAGAAGATTATTACATTCCTTTTAAAAGTGAAACCTATACAGCTTATACGGGTAACAATCCCGATTTTAATAGCGATGTATTAAGGTATTCTTTTAACTCGTTAACAACACCAACATCAATTATCGACTATAATTTTAAAACAAAGTCTAAAACAATAAAAAAAGAACAAGCTGTTTTAGACCCTAGTTTTAATAAAGATAATTATGCTTCCGAGCGTATTTGGGTAACAGCTAGAGACGGCGTAAAAGTACCTGTGTCTTTGGTTTATAAAAAAGATTTAAAACGTCCAGAAGGTAATCCATTATTATTATATGGTTATGGCTCTTATGGAGCCACAGTAGACCCATATTTTTCAAGTATTAGATTAAGCCTTTTAAATCGTGGATTCATTTTTGCCATTGCCCATATAAGAGGTGGCGAGTATTTAGGTCGTGATTGGTACGAACAGGGAAAACTTCTTAAAAAGAAAAACACGTTTTTCGACTTTATAGATTGTTCAAAATTTCTAATAGAAAATAACTACACATCTAAAAAACATATGTATGCTTACGGAGGGTCTGCTGGTGGTTTGCTTATGGGAGCTGTTATCAATAAAAATCCAGGACTTTATAATGGTGTAATTGCTGCAGTACCTTTTGTAGATGTCGTTACCACTATGTTGGATGAATCTATACCATTAACAACAGGCGAGTTTGATGAATGGGGTAATCCAAAAGATAAGACCTATTACGAGTATATAAAATCCTATTCGCCATACGAAAATGTCATTGCTCAAGATTATCCTAATTTACTTGTTACAACAGGGTTACACGATTCTCAAGTGCAATATTGGGAACCTGCAAAATGGGTAGCTAAATTAAGAGACACAAAAACCGATACTAACTTATTATTACTGCATACCGATATGGATTCTGGGCATGGCGGTGCTTCAGGACGTTTTGAAAGCCTGAAAGAAGTCGCGCTGGAGTACGCATTCTTGTTAGATTTAGAAGGGATTTCGGAATAGTTAAAAAAAATATGTATTTTTGCGAGGTTTTGAGTTGCTTTTGCAGCTTCTAAATAAATTTTATGGGACAAAAAAATCGAGTTTTTGATAGCGTATTAGATTTAGTAGGCAACACACCCTTAATTAAGTTAAGGAAAGTTGCAGAAAACTTAAAAGGTAATTACTACGCCAAAGTAGAAGCCTTTAATCCAGGACACTCTTCAAAAGATAGGATTGCTTTACATATCATAGAACAAGCCGAAAAAAAAGGAGTGCTAAAACCAGGTAGCACAATAATAGAAACAACTTCAGGTAATACGGGCTTTAGTATAGCTATGGCAAGTATTATTAAAGGATACGATTGTATTCTTGCTGTTAGCTCAAAATCTTCACCAGATAAAATAGATATGTTAAAGTCTATGGGAGCTAAAGTATATGTATGTCCAGCGCATGTTAGTGCAGACGATCCAAGATCTTACTACGAAGTAGCAAAAAGATTGCATCAAGAAATGGAAGGATCGGTATATATTAACCAATATTTTAACGAGCTTAATATGGATGCGCATTACGCTTCTACTGGACCAGAAATATGGAAACAAACAGAAGGAAAAATTACGCATTTAGTAGCTTGTAGTGGAACAGGAGGTACAATCTCTGGAACAGCAAGATATTTAAAAGAACAAAACCCAAATATTAAAATTATAGGTGTAGATGCGTATGGTTCTGTTCTTAAAAAGTTTCATGAAACGAAAGAATTTGACAAAAATGAAATCTATCCTTATAGAATAGAAGGATTAGGAAAAAATTTAATACCAGGAGCAACAGACTTTGATATTATTGATGAGTTTGTTAAAGTAACCGATCAAGAAAGCGCTCATACAGCAAGAGAAATATCCAAAACAGAAGGTATTTTTGTAGGATATACTTCTGGAGCTGCCATGCAAGCTGTTAAGCAGCTTAATGAAGATGAGAAATTTAACGAAGACGATTTAATTGTAGTGATGTTTCCAGACCATGGATCACGCTATATGAGTAAAATATATAGTGATAAATGGATGAACGAACAAGGGTTTTTCGACACAGAAAATACCGAAGAAGCTGTAGGCGTTCAATACGTGAAATAACGTACAAAAAACAATAGCTAAGAAAGCTGACCATGGGTCGGCTTTTTTGTTGGTTGTTAACAATCGTGCATAAAATAATTATGTTAGGAATATATAAATGCCTAATTTTGCAAGAATGAACTGTGATTAATAGTTAATATGAAGGATTTATTCGATAAGATTTACAGAGACAAAGGACCACTAGGAAAATGGGCTTCACAGGCCGAAGGATATTTTGTTTTTCCAAAACTGGAAGGCCAAATATCAAACCGAATGAAGTTTCAAGGAAAAGATGTTATAACTTGGAGCATTAATGATTACTTGGGGCTGGCTAATCATCCAGAAGTAAGAAAAGTTGATGCTGCAGCAGGCGAAAAATATGGCTCTGCGTATCCTATGGGAGCAAGAATGATGTCTGGTCATACAGATCTTCACGAAAAGTTACAAAACGAATTAGCTTCTTTTGTAAGTAAAGAAGCAGCTTATCTTTTAAACTTTGGTTACCAAGGTATGTTATCTACTATAGATGCCTTAGTTTCTAAAGACGATATTATTGTTTACGATGTCGATTCTCATGCGTGTATTATAGATGGTGTGCGTTTACATATGGGAAAACGTTTCACTTACAAGCATAACGATGTAGAAAGCTTAGAAAAAAACTTAGAAAGAGCAACAAAACTTGCCGAGCAAACAGGCGGTGGAATTTTAGTGATTTCTGAAGGAGTTTTTGGTATGCGAGGCGAGCAAGGACGTTTAAAAGAGATTGTAGCCTTAAAAGAAAAATACAACTTCCGTTTCTTAGTAGATGATGCTCATGGTTTTGGAACTCTTGGAAAAACTGGAGCAGGAGCAGGAGAGGAACAAGGCGTACAAGATGGTATCGATGTTTATTTTGCCACTTTCGCAAAATCATTAGCTAGTACTGGAGCTTTTATAGCTGCTGATCAAGAAATTATTGATTATTTAAAATATAATTTACGTTCTCAAATGTTTGCAAAATCATTGCAAATGCAATTGGTAGAAGGTGCGTTAAAGCGTTTAGACATGTTGCGTACTATGCCAGAATTAAAAGCAAAACTTTGGGAAAATGTAAATGCTTTACAAAGTGGTTTAAAAGAACGTGGTTTCGATATTGGAACAACACAAAGTTGTGTTACACCAGTTTATTTAAAAGGAAGTATTCCAGAAGCCATGGCTTTAGTAAAAGATTTACGTGAAAACTATGGGATATTCTGTTCTATAGTTGTATATCCAGTAATACCAAAAGGATTAATCTTACTACGTATGATTCCTACGGCCACACATACTTTAGAAGATGTGAATGATACTTTAGAAGCTTTTTCAGCTATTAGAGATAGATTAGAAAATGGTACTTATAAACGTTTGTCAGCTTCGGTTGCTGCTGCAATGGATAAGTAGTCAAAAATAAAATTACACATATAAAAAATCCGATGAGTTATCATCGGATTTTTTTGTTTACAACATCTTTTTAAATGTTTTTCGTCGTTTTATAACTTCAGCATTAAACTCTTTCCAGATTTGTTGTGAAGCTGTATTATTAACAAGTTCTGGGGTCCGTATGCAAGTTTCAATATTATGCTTTTTAAAGGTTTTATTAAATTCATAAAAAATAACTGCTGTAACACCTTTATTTTGAAATTTAGGATCGACACCAATTAAGTAGAATAATAAGGTCTTACTTTCTTTTTTAGCTTTAAGTAGTTTTAAAAATCCAAAAGGGAACAACTTTCCATTTACTTTTTGTAATGCTTTAGAAAAGGATGGTAAAACAATAGCGAAAGCAATCATATTATCATCTTTGTCAAATACAAATTTAATATACTCTGGGTTGACAAAGTTTATAAATTTCTTTTTAAAATAATCTCTTTGCTTGTTAGATATAGGAACAAAAGTAGAAAGGTCTTTGTAGGAGTTGTTAAACAACTCAAACATCGTGTCTAGATACGGTATAAGTTCTTTGGTAGTTGTAAAGTTACCTGTTTTAAACCCGTAACGTTTCATGATAAGGTTATATGCTTTCATAAAACGTAAATCGCCCAGTTGGCTCATATAAAACCGGCTTTCTACATATTCTTTTTCTGGGGTAAAACCTAATTGTTCAAAGTGTTTTGCGTAATAAGGATGGTTGTACCATGTTACCATGGTACCTATTTGATTAAAACCTTCGGTAAGAGCACCAACTTTATCTAAATTGGAAAATCCAACCGGGCCTTCAGTAAATTCAAGATTATTTTCTCTACCTATTTCTTCAACTTTATCCAATAAGGTTTTGGTAACTTCAATGTCATCAATAGTATCAAACCAACCAAAGCGCATTTTTTTTAGCCCTTGATCTTCTGTTTCCGATTTATTGATTATGGCAGCAACGCGACCTACAATAGTTTTGTTTTTATACGCTAAAAAGTATCTTGCTTTGGCATGATCAAAAACAGGGTTTTTATCGCTGCTTAATGTTGCCATTTCATCGGCAATAATAGGTGGTACCCAATATTCTGAATCTTTATATAATTTAAAAGGGAATTTTACAAAGTCTTTAAGCTCGTTTTTGCTTTTAACTTCTTTTAAGGTAATATTACTCATAAAATAGCTTAGTTAGTATCAATCAAAATCAACATCAATGGACTTAGATCGTTTTTTACGTTTTTTACGATTGTTTCCTTTGGCGTTTTCTTGACGTTCTAGTTCATCTTCAACCGATGTTCCGTTATCTGTTTTCTTATCTTTATGGAAGTCTAATCTGTACGATGCTCCAAGGGTAACACCAAATACAGATGGGGTATCTTTAGTATTAAATGTTAAAGCGGTATCTAATTGGAAGTTTCTACTCCATAAATAAGCGCCACCAAAACGAATTAAATTATCGGCATAAAAATCGCTACTTATACCTTGGGTTTCGCCAAAAAGCACCCATTGATCTGAAATAGATTTTGTTAAGGTTAAAATATAACTAAAATCAGATTGGTCTGTACCTATTCTATCAAGCATAAAATTGGTAACAAACACCCAACCGCTAGCAAAGTTGTTTTGTGTTGCTACCATAACTTTTGGGCTAAAGCCTTCTATTCCTGGAGCCGTATAAGGGTTGTCTTTAGTATCGTAATTTGCTCCTGCATACACAGAAACGGCAGGAATTAAATCGCTCCATTTAAAACTATGATTGGCTTTCCAGCTGTAAATATTAGGTTTGTCTTCTCCGGCGTTTTTGTAGGGATCGTAAACCAAGTATTTTGCGCCTAAAGTCAGGGTTTTAAAATTACTATATTTCTCTTCAAAATCTGTAATACTATTGGTGTAAGTACGTTTGGTAGATTGAAAAGCACCTTCTAAGTTAATTTCTAGTTGTGGCCAAAGTAAGCCGTAACGTACAGAAAAATCAGCACCAAAGCTTCTGTCTTCAGTTTTTCTTAACGAGTGGTCTTCGTTTAGCATATATGGGCCGATTTCAAACTGAACCACGTTAGTTCCAACGGCAAAGGCACTTTTGGAAACACCTGGCCTGTTAGAGTTTATAACTTCGGTATATTGGGAAAAAGCACTTACGGTACATAAAAAAATACCAACAAACAAATAGGTTTTTAAAGCTTTCATGAGAGTTTCTTTGGTTTCAAATATATTGATTTTATATATTTTTTAAGTATTTAATATTTATTTTAAAGCAGAAGAATTCTATTTTTGTAAAAAAGAAGACTATGCTTCAATACGCATCAATAACCGGAGTTTTAAAGATTGTTTTAATTATTCTATTGGTTTATTATGGATTAAAAATTCTTTCTAGAATTTTTGCACCCGTATTAGTAAAGTATGTGGCTAAAAAAGCCGAAGAAAGATTTGGCGATATGAACTCTCAGTATCAAGGTACTAAGAAAGACCAGAAGGAAGGTGAAGTCACAATCGATAAGATGCCTAATGCTAAAACTTCTAATAAAAATGTTGGTGAATATGTAGATTACGAAGAAATTGATTAATTTTCGCAATCATATTCTAAAACTAATACATGCAACTTTCTTTTAAGAAATTACTTCCGCACATAGCAATAATTGTTGGCTTTATAGCCGTTTCCTTATTTTATTTTAGTCCTGTTTTACAAGGGAAATCTATTTTTCAGAGTGATATCATGCATTATATTGGCATGGCTAAACAGCAAAACGATTTTAGAGCAGAAACAGGTGAAGAAACCTATTGGACTAATAGTGCTTTTGGTGGTATGCCTACCTATCAATTAGGGGCGAAATATCCGCATAACTATATTAAAAAATTAGATTTAGCTCTGAGGTTTTTACCAAGACCAGCCGATTATTTATTCCTATATTTTATAGGGTTTTACATTTTACTATTATCGCTTAAAGTCGATTTTAGACTTTCAGCACTTGGGGCTTTAGCCTTTGGATTTTCAACTTACTTGATTATTATTCTTGGCGTAGGGCATAATGCCAAAGCTCATGCTATTGCTTATATGCCGTTAGTATTAAGTGGTATTATTCTCACGTTTAGAAAACGCTATTTAGCAGGGTTTTTACTTACAGTTGTGGCTATGGGATTAGAAATACAAGCTAATCATCCTCAAATGACCTATTATTTATTGTTTTTAGTTATTGTCTTAGGTATTGCTTATTTGGTTGATGCTTTTAGAAAGCAATTGCTCCCACAATTTTTTAAATCGGTTGGTATTTTAGTGCTTGCTGTTACCTTAGCATTAGGGCTAAATGCAACAAGTACATTAGCCACTTTAGAATATTCAAAAGCTAGTACAAGAGGACAAAGTGAATTAACCATTAATCCCGATGGTTCGCCAAAAGCGGTAACCTCAGGTTTAGATAGAGATAAAATTACCGAGTATAGTTATGGTTTTTTAGAATCACTTAACTTGTATATTCCTCGACTCATGGGAGGTGGAAGTCTTGAAGATGTTGGGAAAAACTCAGCTTCTTACGATTTCTTTTTACGTTTGGGTGCATCACCATTACAAGCAGCCGAACAAGTTAAACGTGTACCAACCTACTGGGGCGATCAGCCTATACTAGAAGCGCCTGCCTATGTTGGAGCCGTTAGTCTCTTCTTATTTGTTTTTGCCTTATTCTTGGTAAAAGGACGCTTAAAATGGTGGCTTGTTGGTGGTTCGCTGCTATCGTTATTACTATCTTATGGTTATAATTTGAGTTTTTTAACCAATTTTTTTATTGATTTTGTGCCACTTTACGACAAGTTTAGAGCGGTAACTTCCATACAAGTTATTCTGGAATTATGTATTCCTGTTTTAGGAGTTTTTGGTTTAGTTAGGCTGTTTAATGATTTTGAAGCTGATGAAAAGAAACTCAAAGCCCTAAAGTACACGGTGTTAATTACAGGAGGTTTAGCCTTGTTATTGCTCGTGTTTAAGGCGTCTTTTAGTTTTTCAGGGGGAAATGATGCGTTTTATCGTCAGAATTATGGTGAGCAATTTATTAATGCTATAAAAGAAGATAGAAAAGCATTTTTTACAGAAGATACATTAAGAACCTTAGTATTAGTTCTGCTATCTGCTGGATTAATTTTTATGTATTTAAAGAAAAAATTATCACAAAACTTAGTTATTGTAGGATTTGCGGTGTTAATTTTATTCGATCTTGTTATCGTAGATAAGCGTTATGTAAATAACGATAATTTTGTAGCATCAATTAAAGTGAAAAAACCTTACCAAGCTACAGAAATTGATAAAAAGATACAAGAAGACACGTCTAATTTTAGAGTATTAGACTTGTATTCCAGAGAACCGGCAAAAGCGTCTTATTTTCACAATTCTTTAAGCGGTTATCATGCTGCTAAATTAAAACGCTACGATGAGTTGTATGATTTTCACATAGCACGTAATAATATTGAAGTGCTTAACATGCTTAATGCTAAATATATTATTGCTGAAGGCGACAATCAACAGCCGGTTATTTATCCAAATCCAGAAACTAATGGAAATGCATGGTTTATAGAAAATTTAAAGCCTGTAGAAAGTGCTAACAAAGAGATCCTAGCGTTAGATAGCTTACATACCAAAAAAGAAGCCGTTTTTAATCTTATAGAATTTGGTAGTAGGTTTAAAGCTTCTGGAGCCCCGAGTTTTACTGTCGATTCTACAGCAACTATAAGTGTTAAAGAATACAAACCAAACTATATTAAATACGAGACTTCAAATTCTAATAATGGATTTGCGGTATTTTCAGAAGTTTACTATAATCATGGTTGGCAAGTATATTTAGATGGAAAAGAAGCATCGTATATACGTGTAAATTATGTATTGCGAGGTATGCAAATTCCTAAAGGAAACCATATTATTGAATTTAAGTTTGAGCCTTCGGTTGTAAAAACAGGGAGTCGTATTGCTTTGGCAAGTTCGTTGTTGTTTGGGCTTATTTTAATAGGCGGCATAGCGTATCAGTTTAAAAGAAAATCTAACTAAGTTGCAAAAAAAGGCACTTATTATAGCATATTATTGGCCACCAGCTGGCGGTCCTGGTGTGCAACGCTGGTTAAAGTTTGTAAAATACTTACAGGATTATAATGTAGAACCTATTGTTTATGTTCCTGAAAATGCACATTATCCTATAGTAGATGATAGTTTAATAGATGAGATTCCCGAATCAATAAAAGTCATTAAACATCCTATAAAAGAACCTTATGGTATAGCTAACGTGTTTTTTAAAAAGAAAACGCAAACCATGAGCAAAGGGATTATTACAACGGAACATAAACAAAGCTTTATAGAGAAATTATTGCTATTTATTCGTGGTAATTTTTTTATTCCTGATGCAAGAAAGTCTTGGGTTAAACCTTCTGTTGCTTTTTTAAAAGATGTGATAGTACGAGAAAACATAGAAACAATAATAACCACAGGGCCACCACATAGCATGCATCTAATAGGATTACATTTAAAACATAAGTTAGGAGTAAAGTGGTTAGCAGATTTTCGTGATCCTTGGACAAACATAGGTTACCATAAACAATTAAAACTGTTGCCTTTTGCTAAAAAGAAACATAAAAGGTTAGAACAGCATGTACTTGAAGAAGCTAATAGGGTAATTGTAACGAGTTTTGCGACCCAAAAGGAATTTTCTCAAAAAACCAAAGTGCCTATTTCTGTAATAACAAATGGGTATGATACAGAAATGTTTCAAGATAACGTGACATTAGATACAAAGTTTAGTATTTCGCATATTGGGTCATTATTATCTAAAAGAAATCCAGAAATATTATGGAAAGTTTTAGATGATTTACTAAAAAATATTGAAGGTTTTAAAGCCGATTTTCAGCTTACTTTAGTTGGTCATGTTGGTGAAGAAGTACTTAAATCAATCCAAAAAAATAATTTAACTAATTATTTGAATAGCGCAGGGTATGTTAAACATAATCAATCTATTACATATCAAAAAAAATCACAAGTATTGTTGCTTTTAGAGATTGATTCGGTTGAAACAGAAGCCATCATCCCAGGCAAGCTTTTTGAGTATTTAGCATCGCAACGTCCTATTGTTGCTATTGGGCCAAAACAGTCTGATGTAAAAACAATTCTTAACGACACCCAAGCAGGAAAATATTTTTCTTATAATGATTACAATGCGCTTAAAAAAACTATTTTAGAGCATTACAAAGCCTTTAAAGAAGATAGTTTACAAGTAAACTCTAAGCATATAGAAAAGTACAGTAGAAAGGCTTTAACAAAGGCGTTATCAGAATTAATATAAATGGGAGTTGTAGTTAATCAATCCGCAAAAAACACCATAACAACCTATTTGGGTTTTGCAATAGGCGCTATTAATGTATTGTTTTTGTACACGCAGTTCCTTAGCCCTGAATATTTTGGGTTGATTTCCTATATATTATCTACAGCCAATATTTTAATGCCTTTAATGGCTTTTGGTGTGCATAATACCATAATAAAATTTTACTCTTCTTTTAAAAGCCGACAATCTCAAAATAGCTTTTTAACACTCATGTTGCTTCTGCCGTTGGCTATTATTATTCCGTTTGGATTTATAGGTTGGCTTTGTTTTAATGAGATAGCGAATTGGATGTCTGCAGACAATATTATTGTTAAAGATTATGTATGGTTAATTTATGTAGCAGCTGTTTCGTTTGCGTATTTTGAAGTGTTTTATGCCTGGTCTCGCGTACAGTTTCAATCTGTTTTTGGCAATTTTATGAAAGAAGTTTTTCATAGATTAGGTATTATGGTTCTCTTATTATTATTGCACTTTGAACTTTTAGCCACCGATACATTAATTTATGGCATTGTTGGGATATATATAATTAGAATGATTATAATGAAATTGTATGCTTACAGCCTTCGTTTTCCTAAGTTACAGTTGACGAAACTGCCTAACATACGATCTATTTTAAAATATACAAGTTTAATTATTTTAGCAGGGTCGGTTGCTAATATTATCTTGGAAATAGATAAATTCATGATTAACCGATATGTAGAACTAGACGACATTGCTTATTATAGTGTGGCAACATTTATTGCTACAGTAATTAGTGTTCCAGCACGCTCAATGCATCAAATCGTAAGTCCTTTAACGGCAAAATTACTTAATGAAAAAAATAAAACCGAATTAGTCCTTTTGTACAAAAAAAGCTCCTTGAATTTATTTATAATTTGTAGCTATTTATTTTTATTAATTGTTTTAAATATTAATGAGCTTTACAAGTTGATAGACGAAAGATATGCCCATGGAATTGTGGTTGTATTTGCTATTGGGATTGCTAAACTTATGGAAGGTCTTTTAGGGAATAACAATGCCATTTTATTTAATAGCGATTACTATAGAAAGATATTGCTCTTTGGGGTGCTTCTTGTGTTTATAACTATAGTGTTAAATTTAATATTCATTCCCACCTTTGGTATTAATGGTGCAGCTTTTGCATCGTTAATAGCTTTTGTTATTTACAACGTTATAAAAATATGGTTTGTTTATAGTAAGTTTAAAATGATGCCTTTTACTGCAAATACAGGCAAAGTACTTGTCTTACTATTGGTTAGTTTAGGTATTTTTTACTATTGGGATTTTACTTGGCATCCAGCTGTTAGTATTCTAATTAAAAGTATATTAATTAGTTGTTTTTATGGGGTTGTTGTGTATACTTTAAATTTATCAGAAGATATTACAGTGCTTATAAACCGAATTATAAAGCGTTAAAAAAGGGAAAATCCCACGATGTTGCTTTGAGGCAAACTTAATCGCAGGACTTTCCAACTAACCAACCAAAAATCTTATTATCTTCTTCCTCTATTTTTATTACTGTTAGAGGCAACTAGTCTTTTATTTTGTGACCTTGTATTATACTTACGTGTATTTACACGATTTGGTTTTCGTACTTTAGAATTATTTCTCCCTTTTATATTATTAGACACACGTTGTCTTGATTTTGTCACATTTTTATTAGGATTTTTACTTCTAGATCTAGATGTTTTCCTAGATATAACGCTTGGTTTGCTTGATCGTGTAGTAATTCTATCAACCGATCTTGCAGAACGATTTCTATTAATATTTTTACGAGATCTAACCGAAGTATTATTAGGCTGTCTTGTTCTATTGTTAGCAACACGATGTCTCGTAGCCGATGTTCTGCTTCTTGTTATTGTTGTTCCACGTCTATTAGCAACAGCAGTTCTAGGTCTGTAATTATTTCTATACGGTGTTGTAAACCTATGACGTATTGGTCTGTAATGATTTCTATATGGTCTATTGTACACAACACAATGTGCTACTGGTGGAACCACATAAAACCTGTGCCATGGTCTATAAACATAACTTCTGTTATATCTATTTATAAATCCTGTATAATGTGTAAATACACGATTTCTATAATGAACATATAATCCGCCAACACGCGAAACATAGCCAAAACCATTATAGCTTATATGTATATTTCCTACACGGCTAATACGGCCATAATAATCATAATAAATAGGAATATGCTCTATTTGTATTACGGCTCCAAACTCATCGTATTGTACATAACCATTGTAGTTGTATCCTGAATTAAAACTAATATTTAATCCAGGTGTATTTATGGCTACATTTACATTAGGCCCATATTGTGGCATATAAAAATCAAACTGTCCATCTGGAAAAACCGAAAATTCAATACCACCTTCTACAAATATGAAAGAATTACCATAGCCTCTAAAGTTTGTAGCTTTAGCATTGTTTTCGTCTAAACTTGTGGTTGCATTAACAGTAAACCCTGTTAAAAGCAAAACTGTAAATAAGTGAATTAATTTTTTCATAATAATAGAATTTGTGATTCACTAGTAAAGAATCAAACAGCATGCCAAAAAATAGTTATCGTTGTTAAGTAGTTTAATTTCAGTAATTTAAATGTGTTTTTTGTCAACTTTAAATAGATGGCAATTATATTGTTTCTCTTTTTTTAAGAATATTTTTCTATTTTTAATCTGAATATTTTATTACCTATGCCAACCAACCTAAAGTCTTGCTCTAATTGTGAGCAACAGTTTTATGAATCGTATGCGTATTGCCCATATTGCGGGCAAAAGTCTAAAGAAGAACTTACTCTTGGTATTTTGTTCAACAATACCATAAGTAATTATTTCTCGGTAGATGCTAGATTTTTTAAAAGTTTTATCCCTTTAATGATAAAACCAGGTTATTTGGCTAAACGATTTATAGGTGGTAAACGGTTATTATATCTGCATCCAGCGCAAATGTATCTGTTTATTTCGGTGGTGTTTTTCTTTCTGTTTTCTTTTGTGGCTAATCAACAAGCAAGAGATATAGATACATCTTTAAAAGAGAATTTTGAGCATGCTAAAGTGGTTATGGATTCTATATCGCAAAAACCATTAGATTCTACGCAATTAGAAAACTATATAAAACCTTATACAGACAATAAGGAAGCATTAGGCTTAACAGATAAGGAGACCCAAGAATTAGATTCAATAATAAAAAACAAAAGCAATTCTAAACCCCTATTTAATTCAGGGTTTAATCAAATAAAAATAGACTCTTTAATAAACGCAGGCGCTTCAGATAAAATTATTTATAAAGAAATGGGGCTTGATGAGAATGCAAGTTGGGTGACACGAAAGTTTTATGAACAAGCCTTGAAGTTTTATAAAAGTAAAAGTGGTGGCTCTATTTTAAAGCGTTTTTACGATACTATTCCTATCGCCATGTTTTTCTTATTGCCAATTTTTGCATTATTATTAAAACTATTTTATTACAGAAAAGGAGCTTATGCTTATCATTTAGTATTTAGCTTCTACTTTTTTGCTTATTTATTTACAGTATTTAGTATTCTATTACTATGCAATTTTATATGGGCAAATTTTCCAGGTTGGCTAATGGGATTAATTATGTTATCCACATTTATTTACTTTTTTATTGCTGTAAAGCGTTTTTATGAGCAAGGTTGGATTTTGAGCTATATAAAAAGTAGTTTTATAGTTCTCTTCTTTTTCACATTATTAATACCTATAACGATATTTTTAGGCTTTTTTGCTTTTATGTATTACTAAACTCTTGCTTTAAGTATTTACCGGTTAACGATTTAGAATTCGAAATAATATCTTGTGGCATGCCATGCGCTACAAGTTCACCACCTTTATTACCGCCACTTGGCCCAAGATCTATAATATAATCGGCGCATTTAATAAGCTCTAAATTATGTTCTATTACAATAATAGAATGTCCTTTATCTATAAGCGCATTAAAGGATTTTAAAAGCTTTTTTATATCATGAAAATGAAGCCCTGTCGTTGGTTCATCAAAAATAAAAAGGGTGTTGTCGCTTTTGCTTCCTTTGCCTAAGAACGATGCTAACTTAATACGCTGTGCTTCTCCACCAGAAAGCGTAGAGGAGCTTTGCCCTAAGGTAACGTAACCTAAACCAACATCTTGAAGTGGTTGTAGCTTGTTAGTTATTTTACTTTGCTTGTGTAATTCAAAAAATGCAATAGCGTTATCTATAGTCATATTTAACACATCGTCTATAGATTTATCCATAAAAGTAACTTCAAGCACTTCTTTTTTGAATCGTTTACCACCACAAGTTTCACACGTTAAATGAACATCGGCCATAAACTGCATTTCAATAGTAACTTGGCCTTCGCCTTTACAAGTTTCGCATCGGCCACCATCAACATTAAACGAAAAATGTTTCGCTTTAAAGTTTCTTATGGTACTTAATTTTTGATTGGCAAAAAGTGCTCTAATATCATCGTAAGCTTTAATATAAGTAACTGGATTAGATCGCGAGGAGCGGCCTATGGGGTTTTGATCGACAAACTCAATGTGTTTTATGTTACTAAAATTTCCTTCAATTCTGGAAAATTGCCCTGGTTTATCACTAAAGTCGGTAAGTTGCTTTTGCAAAGCAGGGAACAGAATCTTTTTTACTAATGTACTTTTCCCGCTTCCTGAAACTCCAGTAACTACGGTAAGCATGTTTAAAGGAAAGGTAACATCAATATTTTTTAAATTGTTTTCACGCGCACCTAATATGTCGATATGATATTTTGAAGTTCTAGTTTTTTTAGCTGGTTCTATAGTTAAAGAACCATTTAAGTAACCAGCAGTTAGCGAGTCCGATTTTAAAATTGTGTTATAATCGCCTACAGCAACTACTTCGCCGCCAAATGTACCAGCTTCTGGTCCAACATCTATAATTTCGTCGGCTGCTTGCATGATATCTTTATCATGTTCGACAACAATAACTGTATTTCCTAAATCACGTAATGATTTTAAAACTTCTATTAAATTTTCGGTGTCTTTTGGGTGTAGTCCTATACTAGGTTCATCGAGGATATACATCGATCCAACTAAGCTGCTACCTAGAGAAGTTGCTAAATTTATACGTTGACTTTCGCCACCAGATAGTGTGTTTGACTTTCTGTTTAATGTTAAATAGTTTAAGCCAACTTTTTCAAGATAAGAAAGTCTATTATTTATTTCTGTTAATAAACGCTTAGCAATATCGTTATCATGTTTGCTTAACTCTAATTTCTTGAAGAATTTGGTAAGTTGATCTAATGGCATTTCTACTAAATCCGTAATACTTTTACTATTTATTTTTACATAATTAGCTTCTTTACGAAGTCTACGTCCATTACATGTTTTACAAGTAGTTTTGCCTCGATATCTGGAAAGCATAACACGATTTTGAATTTTATAAGCTTTAGCTTCTAGTTCTTCAAAAAAGGTATGAAGTCCTTCAAAGTACTTGTTTCCATTCCAAATAAGTTGTTTTTGGTCTTCTGTTAACTTAAAATAGGGTTTATGAATTGGAAAATCGAATTTATGCGAATTGTTTACGAGTTGATCTCTATACCAGCTCATACTTTCACCGCGCCATGGGAAAATGGCATTTTCATAAACAGATAGGGCAGTGTTTGGTATTACTAAATCTTCATCTATACCAATAATATCACCATAACCTTCGCATTTTGGACAAGCGCCATAAGGGTTGTTAAAACTAAATAAATGTACATTAGGTTCTAAAAAGTCAATACCATCCAATTCAAATTTATTACTAAATACGCGTTGATTTCCATCGGCTAAAGATTCTATAATACAGGATCCTTTACCTTCAAAAAAAGCAGTTTCAATAGCATCTGCTAATCTGTTATAAAAATCGTCATCATGTTTTGTAATAATTCTATCAACAACGAGAAAACTACTATCATCAACATTTTCGGGAGAAACATCGTGAAGACGTTTAACATCTCCTTTAGTTTTTATTCTAGCATACCCTTGTTGCTGTAAAACTTTAAGTTTATCTGTCATACTTCTACCTTCTTCTAAATGAATTGGAGCAAGGAGTAGGAGTTTTTCACGTTCATTAAAAGTTTTAATAAACTCAAGAACATCAGCAACGGTATCCTTTTTTACTTCGTTATGAGAAATAGGTGAGTAGGTTTTACCAATTCTAGCATATAGTAATTTAAGATAATCATAAATTTCTGTAGTTGTTCCAACGGTCGATCTAGGGTTGGTAGAGTTTACTTTTTGCTCGATAGCAATGGCGGGAGCAATACCTTTAATGTAATCTACTTTTGGCTTGTTTAATCGTCCTAAAAATTGTCTGGCGTAGCTAGATAAGCTTTCAACGTAGCGTCGTTGTCCTTCGGCATATAGTGTGTCGAAAGCTAGACTAGACTTTCCCGAACCAGAAAGTCCTGTAATAACAACAAGCTTATTTCTTGGTATAACAACATCTATATTTTTTAAGTTGTGGAGTTTTGCTCCTTTTATAATAATGTTTGTTTTTGGATTAACTTTTGAAATATCTGTTGCCATGTTTTATTGTAAAATAATTTTACAAAGATACAATTTGATTTTCAGGATTTGAAGTCTATTTCGGGTATCATAAATGTTAAAATAGCCTCTTTTTTTTGCATATTAAATATTATTGTTGTTATATTTGGGCATATTAACCTATAAATCACCGTAGTAGCCTATAGTATAATTTTACTTTTTTAAGAATTAACCCCAACACACATAGCCATTTATAGCTATGTTAAAAAGTAACGATTATGCGAAAAGAACTTATCACAGATGCTACTCTTGTAAGAAATTATATTCAAGGTAACGAAACAGCTTTAGAACAATTAATTTTAAGGCACAAAGAGCGTATTTATGGTTTTATATTTTCTAAAATATATGACCACGATATTGCTAACGATATTTTTCAAGATACTTTTATTAAGGTTATCAAAACAATTAAGAAAGGAAAGTATAACGAAGAAGGGAAGTTTTTACCTTGGGTTATGCGCATTGCCCATAATTTGGTAATTGATCACTTTAGAAAAAGCAATAGAATGCCAAAGTTTAACAATACGGGAGATTTTAATATTTTTTCGGTATTAAGTGATGATGCCTTAGATGCTGAAAAGAAAATAATAAAAAACCAAGTAGAAAGTGATGTTAGACGTTTAATAAACGAGCTTCCAGACGATCAAAAACAAGTCTTGGTTATGCGTATGTATAACGATATGAGCTTTAAAGAAATATCGGATAAAACAGGTGTTAGTATTAATACGGCATTAGGTAGAATGCGTTATGCTTTAATTAATATGAGAAAAATTATAGATAAGCATAATATTATTTTAACTAACTAAACAATAAAACATTAATAGCTTACGTTAAGTAAAGTAATTAACCCATAATAAATATTAAATGGCAAAACTTTACTCAAAGAAAAATCCTCAAAAAGAAGTTAAATTGAACCCTAAGGATGAAACCATAAAATTTATCCTAGATTATTCGAAGGCTTTAAGTGTTATAAATTGTAATAAAATGAAGTTTGAAGCGCTTCTAAACTAAACTTTGAAAGTCCTGATTAGTCATCAGGACTTTTTTGTTTTCATATATTCATTAATAACAGTTTTACGCCCAATAGTTTTTGTAATAATATCGTTTTCTAAATTCCAACCTCTGGCAGGCGAATATTCTCGTCCATACCAAATAATTTGTAAATGTAAATCGTTCCAAAGTTCTTTAGGAAATAATCGTTTAGCATCTTTTTCGGTTTGAACAACATTTTTACCATTACTTAATCCCCAACGATACATAAGCCTATGAATATGCGTATCTACAGGAAAAGCTGGAATGCCAAAAGCTTGCGATAAGACAACTGCCGCTGTTTTATGTCCAACAGCAGGTAACTCCTCTAGTTCCTCGTAAGTTTTAGGCACTTTGCCGTCATGTTTTTCAATAAGAATTTTTGATAAACCATGAATCCCTTTACTTTTCATAGGTGATAATCCAACAGGTTTAATAATGTCTCTAATGTCTTCAACCGTTAACTTTACCATATCATAAGGGTTATCGGCTTTCTCAAAAAGCAAAGGCGTAATTTGATTAACGCGAACATCGGTACTTTGCGCAGACATTAATACTGCAATAAGTAAGGTATAAGGATCTTTATGGTCTAATGGAATAGGAATAGTAGGATAGAGGTCTTTTAAGGTTTTTATAACAAAATCTACTTTTTCTTGTTTAGTCATAGTTGTATTTTTACAAAAACCAAAGTTAAGAATTATGACAGAATTAAAGCCAGGAGATCAAGCTCCAGATTTTACAGCAAAAGATGAGCAAGGTAACACGATCTCATTATCAGATTATAAAGGAAAAAAGTTAGTATTGTTTTTTTACCCTAAAGCCAGCACCCCAGGTTGCACGGCAGAGGCTTGTAATTTAAACGATAATTATAGCCGTTTTAAAGAAAAAGGATATGATATTTTAGGTGTAAGTGCCGATAGCCAAAGAAGACAAACAAATTTTAAGAATAAGTATAATTTTGCCTATCCATTATTAGCTGACGAGGATAAGTCTGTAATTAATGCTTATGGTGTTTGGGGCCCTAAAAAATTTATGGGAAAAGAGTACGATGGCATCCATAGAACAACATTTATAATAGATGAAAATGGTGTTATTGAGGATGTTATTAAAAAAGTAAAAACCAAAGCGCACACAAATCAAATTTTAGAATAAAAAAAGCGGCAATTAAGCCGCTTTTTTTATTACTCTTTTCTAAGAACTTCTTCAGCCTCAAAACCAAAAAGATTTTTCTCTTTAATGAGTTTTGAAACCCCTTCTGGGAGCATGTTTTCCCAGTTTTGTTCACCATCGGAAATCTTTTTTAAGACTTTTCTGGAGAAGACACTTAAATTTTTAGGGTCGTAGTCTGTAATATCAACCACTTTACCATTGTATTTAAAGAACTTGTATAGTTCTTTCATTCTTGGGTGTACTTTTAAGTTTTCACTATTAGTAAGCGAACCATCCTCGTTTTGCATAGGATATAAGTACACACGTAAATCTTTAAAGAATAATTTACCAAATGCTTCAAGAATGCCACCACTTAAATGGCGATAATATTTTTCATCAAAAATATCGACTAAATTGTTAACTCCCATACATAATCCCATACGGTTTTTTGTGTATTGCGAGAAGTATTCAACTAATTTGTAGTATTCTTTAAAGTTTGAAATTAACACGGTTTGACCTAATGAGCATAGTAGTTTGGCACGATCCATAAAATCTTGCTCGTCTATTTCTCCTTCGGCACGTAGGTTAGATAACGTAATTTCAAATAAAACTTGTGTGCGTTCTTTTTCTACTTTATTTTCTTTTATAAACATGTCGTAAGATTTTTTAAACATGTCCATATTTACTTTGGTTACAGGTCTAAAACTACCTCTTAACGCCAAAATATTCTTTTTATATAGTACAGCTGCAGGAAGTACATTATTGCCATCTGGAGCAAACATAACGGCATCAGTCATACCATTTTTAACTAGTTGTAAGCTCATTAAACGGTTATCCACATCTTTAAAAACTGGCCCAGCAAAGTTTATGGTATCAATTTCTAATTGATCTTTATCTAAATGATCGTAAAGATAACGCAGTAATTTTCTTGGCTCGTTATATTTATAAAAAGCACCGTAAATTAAATTGGTTCCTAAAATACCAAGTGTTTCTTGTTGTAATCGGGCATCATTTTCTTTAAAACGAATGTGAATAACAATTTCGTTATAATCCTGCTCAGGATCTATTTGATATTTAATACCTACCCAACCATGACCTTTGTATTTTTTTGCAAAGTCTATAGTAGCTACAGTGTTGGCGTAAGAAAAGAAAAGCTTATTAGGATGTTTGTCGCGTGGCAATCTTTTTTCAATAAGATTAACCTCATGATTTAACATTTTACGTAATCTAGCTTCGGTAACATAACGCTTATCGTCTTCTATGCCGTAAATAGCATCACTAAAGTCCTTATCGTAAGCCGACATTGCTTTTGCAATAGTTCCAGAAGCGCCACCAGCTCTAAAAAATTGTCTTACAGTTTCTTGTCCAGCACCAATTTCGGCAAACGTACCGTAAACGTTTTCGTTTAAATTTATACGAAGTGCTTTAGATTTTATTGATGGAATATCATCAAATTCTTTATCTCCTTTTAAGGTAATCTCCATGGTTTAATTCAGGATTAATCTTTAATACAAAGGTATTAAAAAGGTATACGAAACAAAAAAATAACCTTACTTTTGTTGTTAAAACCAAACGCTTTGAAAGTAACTTTTTTAGGTACGGGAACATCTCAAGGAATTCCTATTATTGGTAGCGATCATCCTGTTTGTTTAAGTGAAAACCCTAAAGATAAACGGCTTCGCGTGTCTGTGTTAATTGAATGGGACGATTACACGTATGTTATTGACTGTGGCCCAGATTTTAGACAACAAATGCTAAGAGCTAAATGTCATAAAATAGATGGTATTATTTTTACTCATGAGCACGCCGATCACACATCTGGACTTGACGATATACGCCCATTTTATTACCGTCAAGGGCCTATACCTATTTATGCTCAAGAACACGTTATTTCGCAACTCCGCCAACGCTTTTTTTACCTTTTTGATAGTAATAATGGATATTTAGACAAATCTGGAGTAAGCATAAATACTATAGAAAATGCGCCTTTTAACTTAGGAGATATTGAGGTTGTTCCTATTAAAGGAACACATTATAAAATTGATGTTCTTGGATTCCGATTTAATAAGTTTGCCTATTTAACTGATATGAAGTTTATTCCTGAAGAAGAAATTAAAAAGCTTAATGGTGTTGATGTTTTGGTTGTTAATGCTTTACGAGAAACACCACATCCAGCGCATTTTAATTTACAAGAAGCCATAGAACTAATAGAAAAGGTAAACCCTAAAAAAGCCTATTTAACGCATATTAGTCATTTATTAGGGTTTCATAATGAGGTAGAGGCTAATTTACCAGATTACATTTCGCTAGCTTATGATAATTTAAAAATCCAGATATGATGAAGCAAAGAATTTTTATGTACTTGTTTATTTTCACACTATTGTTTGTGGTATTTCAATATGTGAATTCTAAAAAAATACTAGAAGAATATGAAAGTAAGATTTCTACCTATGAAGAAAAGGTAAGTACGTTAGAACAAAACTTAGTAGATAATCAAGAGATGATAGCACAGCTAGAAGAAAGAACGTTTAATATGGCTCAGTTTTCTTTAGAAGATAGCGATGCTGCAATGACCTATTTTGAAGATCAGGGCTATAGAATAAGTGATTTGGTACCGTTTATAAAAGATCAACTTTACGAAACCAATTTTGCAGAAAGAGATAACCATCCTATTGTGCCTTATGCACCCATGACAGACGGTAAAATGATGATTGATGCCATTAGAATATTAAATCACAAATGGATTATTGCCAATTTTTCAGACGGTAAGTATTGGGGGGAATTGCTTATCTCTTATGAAATTACAGCGGAAAAAGAACTTAAGTTTGAATTGATAAAATCGTTTTTATATGTATCTAATATTTAATTAACTTCAAAAAAACACTTAGAAATAACTTCTCCATTTTTTGTATAACCCTCTAGTTTAATCTCAAATATACCTTTTACATCTGAAGTAAAGAATTGTATTTCATTACTTTCACCTTTTTCTTTTTGATTAACAGGAATCCATAAAAGCTGACTTCTAAAATCAGGTATGTTTTTCTTATTATTAAGACTATAATTTGGTTGATAATAAACTTTATTTTGTTGAGGCTTATAGATATTTATATTTTTCACTAAGCCCATATCATTTTTGATAGTATAATTATTACTAAATGTTTTAATAGAAACGATTCCATCATATATTTGCGATTCTTTTAAATATAATCCATTAACGATATCTATATACTTAATTTTACTTGTTTTAAAGTCAATTATACTATTTATATCCTGAATTAAGATACCATCAACCATAACTAATGGTTTTAGGTTAAGAATATCAGTATTATTATTTACATCATTTAAATCACGTACTTTAAAAAAGTATTCATTCTTTTCTTTAATTAAGGACGCAGATTGAATAATTTCTATAAAGGTTTCTTTTAAGGTAGGAAATCTTGTATAATCATCTAAAACGTACCTTTTAGCTATATTTTTATAAAATTCATCATGATTATTATAGTTTATAAGACTATCTTTTTTAACATTATAATAAGCATTTTCTATCTGATTGTAGATACTTTTTTGCTTCAATAAATTCTGAAGAGATCTATCAAGTTTTAATGGGTGAAATGTGAGATTTTCAAAATTTGAAATAAATTTCTCATTAATATTTATATTGTAGTTTTCTTTATTTTTATCTTGAATTTGAATTATTGCTTTTGATGAAGGCTGATTTTTATTTAAAAGAAACAAGAATTCGCCTTTAGAGTTGGTTTTTGCGATTTTAAAAATAAATGAATTACCAGGAAAGGATAGGGCTAAGCTTATATTATCTACTTTACTATTATCTTGAGAAATTACTTGCCCTGAAATAATTTCACCTCTTAATTCAGGTAAAAAATAATTTGTTTTTTTAAATGTTAACTTATTGCTATCTGTTTCAAGTGTTTTGTCATTAATCTTAATTGAATCTATTTTTTTTATACTTATTGTATAAAACCCTTTTTCAGGATAAGTAATTTTAAACATTCCCTTAGATCTAGTTTTTAATAAGTCATTTTTTAAATCAAGAATGCTATTATTGTTTGTAAATTTATAATTCTTAAAGAGAATGCTATCTTTATATATTACTATATTTTGGTTAGAATTACCTTTATCACTAGTAAACTGACTATTATTACTAAAAGTATTTATAATAAATATGTCTTGAATAGAATAGGGTTTTTCTAGGTTGTTTTTTGACCAATTAGTATAACCTATTAATTTATAGTGTCCTGTTTTAATAGTTGCAGGAATAAAAAAATCTCCGTAAGCAGCCCCCTTTTTAATTTTAAGTTTATGTTGAAAAATTGAGTTATTGTCTTTACCTATTAATGTAACGTACATGATTTTGCTTATGTCACTTAAAGCTTCATTATTAGTTGCTTTTTTACAATAGGCATAATAATTAAGATACTCTCCAGCTAATAATAATTGTGAGTTTATTTTTAAGTCTACAGTCTCACTAGGAATATTTGATTTTAAATAGTTAAATTGTTCTAACGATATTTGACTTTGTATATTTAAGTGAAAACTTAAATATAAAATGAACATATATTTTTTATACATAATTAATCTTCCCAAAAATCGGGTCTAATATTTGAAGCAAATGTTGAGCAATCACCACATTGCGGTTTAACAATTGTATATACACTACCTTCATGAGAGATGTAGTTATAATTTTCAGCCAAGATTTTTTGCCTTAATAATCCTCTTTCATTTGGATCACCATCCAAAGAAGTAGCGTCCTCATAATCGTAAGTCTCTAAATCACATGAATAAAAATATTCAGGTCTATTTATAGAGAAGTCATCATAACTAAAATAGATTCTTAAGGAAGAGTATGATGAAACATCAAAAAAACCAATAACTTTTTCGTTGGGATTGTTTATAGAAGAAATATTACCATATACATAACCTGGTTGATTTTGGGATAAAAAGTTGTCTAAGCTACCCAACTCATTAATTATTTCATAAAAATTATAGGCTTCCTGACTTTGTACGTATTGTTTAACTAGTATGCTATATCTTTCTCTTAATAAAGGACTATTGTTAGGTAAAAATCTTACAGGAAAATGTTCAAGTTCATTTTCTTCTATATCATTTAAAGAAGCTTGTAGAATGCCTGTTGATTTATTTGTTTTATAACAAGTACTAAGGCTTTCTTCTCTAGGTGTTAAAACAATTTCATACTCACCTGTACTTAAATCCTCAATTAAAGAGGCATCAAATACAATGGTTTCTGGAGTGATAATTTTTGCTGTTTCCTCGTATTCGTATCTAAATAAAGATGCTTCACCTGAAACACTAGTATTATTAATATATACTTGTATTCCTAAATTTCCATTATCATTAACGATTTCTTCTGCATAAACCGAAGTTATTTCGGAGGAAGGTGTTAATGTTTTTATTGTTGATTGATATTGATTGCCATTAGATGTTGTTATAAATAATCGATAAGTTTCATTTGTAGTAGCTTGAAAAATATCATTAGATAAATAGACACCATTATTTGTATGCTCAAAATTATATACTATTCCAGAGCTATTTTCCACCCATACATTGGCATTTATTACATAAGGTGATTCATTATTTTCTAACGAATAAGTTTTTGATAGTGTTACTTTTTGATGATTAGGTTCATTTGTAATTGTGCTTTCAACAACTAAGATGCTTTCAAAGGATATTGATTCGATTTCGTACGGATCCCTGCAATTCATTAATATGATCGTGAGAATTAGTAGTATAAATGTTGTTTTTTTCATTTTTTTAAAACTTAAAATTATAAGTTATTGTAGGTATAGGTATTGCAAATACAGATGTTTTGTAGGCTTTAATGCTACCACCTTCATTTACAAAATAAACAGAGTAGGGGTTACTTCTACCCAATACATTATATACAGAAATGTTCCAAAAGCTGTGAGCTAATTTTTTAATTTTGTGATTTCCCTCAATATTTATACCTAAATCTAAACGATAATAATCTGGAATCCTTAATTTATTCCTATCGCTATATACAACTTGTTGCTCTCCAGCAAAATTATATTTGCCTGTAGGGTAGGTAATTGGTCTGCCTGTTTGGTATGTAAAGTTTGCAGATATGCTATATCTATGTGTTAATTTATAATTAGCAACAACAGTAAAATCATGGGGTTTATCAAAATTTGAAGGAAAAAAATCGCCATTATTTACAATTTCTTCTTTAAAGGGGCTATCAAGTTTAATTAATGATTTAGAATAACTATAACCTAACCATCCATTAAGCTTTCCTTTTGTTTTTTTTATTAGAAATTCTATGCCATAAGCTTTACCTTCACCTTGTAATACTTCTTGTTCTATATTTTCGTTTAGATTTAAATCTGCACCTACTTTATAATCTAGAATATTATTCATGCTTTTGTAATACCCTTCCAAGCTTATTTCTAAATTGTTAGCTTGAAAGTTTTTGTACAAGCCTAAACTAAAAATATTTGCTTTTTGGGGCTCGATATTGTAATCTGATAGTTTCCAGGTGTCTGTTGGAGATTCTGTAGTATTATTAGATAGTAAATGAATATATTGTATAGTTTTATTATAGCTTCCTTTTAGGGATAAGTTTGGATTTAAAAAATATCTAAAAGAAATTCTTGCTTCTGGCCCACCGTAGGTTTTTGAAAACTCATTATTTCTAAATTCTTTAGTATCTGTAACGGTTGATGGTGATTTAATAGCATTTTCTTCATAAATATTTTCAGTGCTTTTTCCAAGTGCACCAAAGAAAGAATAACGTAAACCTACATCAATTAAAAGTTTGTCATTTATTTCAAATTCATCTGAAAGATATAAAGCAGCTTCCAAAGCCTTTTCATCATTAATTTTTCTAGCTATAATTTCAGATTCATTGCCTCTGGGTTTAATATTACCAGGATTGATGTTGTAAATTTTTCCATTTATACCATAGCTAAATTTATGTTTTTTACTATGTAAATATTTAAAATTTAATTTTAATTGAGTTTCGTTAATTTTATATCCAAAATCAAAATTTCTACTAGAGTTAGCGTCATATTCTATATCATATTTAAACTGACTATTAATAAGAATAGTTTCTAATTTATTTTTTTCATTAAAGGAGTGATTCCATTTTAAAGACATTAACTGATTATTGTATTTGAAAGTAGAGTCATTTGATATACTAAACTTATCTTTACTGTAGTAAAATGTACCTTGAATACTATTGTTTTTATTTAATTCGTGTTTGTATTTAATTATGGCATCTAGAAATGAGGCTTCACTATTTTTTAGTGATTCATCTTCAAGTAGGTTTAATACCCAATCGGAATACGTAGTTCTAAAACCAGTAACTAAAGAAGATTTTTCTTTTACAATTGGAACCTCTAAAGCTAAATTCGCTGTTACAGGACCAATAGAACCCTCTCCAGAAAACTTTTGAGTATTACCATTAATAGATTGTATATCAAAAACAGAGGACAGTCTGCCTCCAAATTCAGCAGGAATACTTGCTTTATAAATATCAAAACTACCAGTGGTAAATGGATTAAGAGCAGAAAAGAAGCCTAAAAAATGTGATGGATTATAAATTAAAGCATCGTCTAGCAATATTAAATTCTGGTCTGTCCTTCCTCCTCTTACATTAAAACCAGAAGCTCCTTCTCCTGCTGTTTTTACACCAGGCATAGTGGTTGCTACTTTAAGTATATCACGTTCTCCTAATACTAATGGTATGTTTTTTATTTCTTCAACATTTATTGTTGTTATACCAACTACAGCCGATTTAATATTTTTATCTCTACTAGCCTCTATAAGTACCTCAGAAAGTTGTTCAGCACTTTCAGATATATTAAAATTTAAATTACCATCGCTGTAAACAACAACGTTTTTAGAGACGCTATCATATCCTAAAAGATTTGTTTTAAAAGTGTTTAGTCCACTTGGTACTTCAATTTTATAATATCCATTATCATTTGTGGTAGTATACTTATCCCCTTCATTTATTAAAATTACTAAGTTCGAAATAGGTTCCTCTGTATTCGGGTCTGTAACTATTCCAGAAACCATATAAGTATCTTGACTAGAATTTGGGTTTTGTTTACCTATTGTGGTAAGGTTTATTTCAGGGCTTTTATTATATTCATTTAAAAAGACAGTAGTTTTGTTTACTAAATGTCTGTCTTCAGTATCAAAAAAACCAATGGGCAAAGATTTATGAATAATACTATTTTTTGTTAAAATAACTTTGTCTTCAAGAATGATAAAGTTAAGAGGTGTTTGAGAAAGGATTTCAGAAAGGATGTCACTTAGATTTGCATTTTTATAATCTTTAGTTATTGTTTTATCTTCAAACCAATTATGCTGATAAAAAAAAATTGAATTAGTATTTATCTCAAGTTTAATTATGGCTTGTTTTAAAGAGGTATTATTAAAGCTAATAGATATTTTTTGATTTGATTGCCCAAAAATTAGAGTAGAATAGGTTATTAAACCTAAAAAAAGAAATATTCTTTTAAACATGTTTATAAGTTAGTAGCTTTTAGATGAATAGGTGGCGGATAGTTTGTCTATACTGACAATTAATTTTTTTATAAAATCACCATAATTAATCACAGATAAATTTTTTAATCCTTCATAAGTTTTGTTAAAAACATTTTCGTTTATCAAGTTTAATTTTTTTAAATCTTTTTGAGATTTTATCTCATAGAATTTATTTGAGACCTCTACAAGATGAATACTATCTTTAATGAATAAATGTTCTACTCGATTATTTTTTATTTTATCTTTTTTCTTTTTTAAGTGTTTAATATAGTAAGATATAGTATCCCCTTTATAAATTAATTCAATATAACCTTCAACACCAATAGACTTTAGGCTAGTATTTTCAATAAAATTATAAAATGAATGATTTTTTAGTCTAAAAAAGCTTACTTTTTTGGAATCTAACTGTAAGTCAAAAAAGCTTTTGTTATTGTTTAATTTAACTACAAGAAGGTCTTTATATAAATCATATTTTAAATTTATGTTATAAAAAGGTTGGTTGTCAAAAATTAAATCTCCAATTTCAAAATGATAATACTTAAAAAATCTGAAATTACTTTTTGAGGTTCTATATTCATTTATAAACTTAGAGCCATTATAAAGTCCAGAGTTTTGAATTTTAGCTATAGAGTCGTAAGCAACATAATATTGCTTATTGTTTAATTCTGTTTGGGATTTTAGATTCTGTAGAAGAAAAAAAAGTAGAATTGAACAGGTGTATTTTAGGGTTTTAGTCATTTAGGAAATTAAACAAGAAATTTTAGCTAACATAATGAATTATTTAATGATAATCATCGTAAAAAAGTTAATTTATCACTTAACCATTCTTTAAACTCATAAAAGTTAGTTGGGGCAACACCGTGGCCAACAGGAAATTCAGAATATTGGTATTTAATGTGTAAACTGTCTAATATTTTTGGTGATTGTCTAGCCCATTCAACAGGGATTACTTGATCTACACTACCATGAGAACAGTAAAAATTTAAATGACTATAATCTTTATCGGTTATACTCTCTGGTATAATATTAGTATTTATGTAGCCACTTAACGCTATCACTTGCTTCACTTTTTCTGGATAGGTTAGGGCAACAGCATAACTTAAAATAGTACCTTGGCTAAATCCAAGTAAGGTGATATTGTTTTTATTAACGGGGTATTTATTACAAGCTTCATCAATAAAAGTTGCTATTAAATCTCTCGATTCTTTGGCTTGTTCATCATCACTCCATTTGCCCTTTTCGGCATCAAAATTTATAGCATACCAAGCGTTACCATAAGGTTGTAACGGATAAGGTGCTCTTACCGAAATGATAAAAAGCTCTTCTGGTAATTCTGAAGCAAAAGAAAATAAATCATTTTCATCGCTACCATAACCATGAAACATAATTAGTAATGGCGCATTTTCTTTTAATGCTGAAGGTCTTGTAATATGATGTAAACTCAAAAGTTAAGGTATTTTGTTATTGTACGTTTCTAAACCAATCTTGAAACATTTCTCCAAGTACAGGAATAGGTTTTGTTTCTCCTTTAAAAGCATGATATATTCCAAACAACCAGCATACAAAAGTAATAGTCCAACAGGCTGTTCCTAACCAGCTATTAACATATTTTTCAATAACATTAGAGCAAATTAACATGATAACTAACCCTAACATTTGTCTCATATGATAAGACGTAAAAGGGTTTTTCTTTTCCATATTCATAACAAAAGCAACAATAAGACCAACAAAGGTAAAATAACTTACTATGGCTAATGTTTTTCCTTCTTCTATGGTTGATTGGTTCATAAGTGAATTACGATTTTAATGCGATTTTATTATTTGAAATAATACCATAAACCTGTCCTTTTAAAGATTGACCATCAAAAATGCTGTTTTTTGATGTTGATACTATAGCATCTTTATCAAAAATGTATTTTTTATTAGGGTTAAATAGTGTGATACAAGCTTTATTCCCTAAATTAATACTGTTATTTTTAATATTAAATCGTTGTTTTCCTTTTGTAAGTACATCAATAGTCTTTTTAGTTGTAAATAGGGTGTTTAATGCACCAAATGCCGATTCTAAACCTATAGTTCCATATAAAGCGTGATCAAATTCTACTTTTTTATGTTCAATATCAATAGGCGTGTGGTCTGAGGTAACCATGTCTATAGTACCATCTTTAACCCCTTCAATTAAGGCATCAATATCGTTTTGAGTTCTTAACGGTGGCATGACTTTATGGTTGGTATTAAAATCCTTTAACGTGTTATCCGACAAGAATAGATTATGAATAGCAACACTACAAGTCACGTTTAATTTTTTCTTTTTAGCCTCACGTATTAAATCAACCGACTTTTTTGTTGAAATAGTAGGAATATGAAGCTTTCCTTCGGTGTATTCAAGAATAAATAAATCTCTGGCAATATGTAAATCTTCGGCTAAGTTGGGAATTCCTTTTAAACCAATAGATGTGCTCATGAAATTCTCATTCATAACACCTAATCCAGCAATGTTTTTTTCAAATGGAAACGAAAGCACTAGCCCATTAAAGCCTTGTGCATATTGTAGCGCTATTTTTAAAAGATTAGGGTTTGTAATTGGGCTTTTATAATCGCCAAAAGCAATAGCTCCAGCGTTTTTCATATCAAACAATTCGGCTAAATCTTTCCCATGACTTTGTTTTGTTAAAGCGCCAATAGGTAGCATGGTTACAGCATTATTATTAGATTTATCTCTTAAAAATGTAACATTAGATGCCGTATCGATAACTGGGTTTGTGTTGGAATTTAATGCGATATGTGTAAAGCCTGAGTAAGCTGCTGTTTTAAGGCCATTCTCGATGGTTTCTCGTTCTTCAAAACCAGGTTCTCCAAAAGAAACGCTACTATCAAACCAGCCTTGAGAAACATGTAAATTGTGTAAAGCGATTTCTTTGTAATTATTCGTGTTTTTTATGGATTTGGCAATATTTTTTATAGTGCCATTTTCAATAAGAATATCGACAGTTTCATTGTGAAAATCACTTTTAGTGTCAATTATAGTGGCAGATTTAATTAATGCGTTCATTTAAGATATTTTAGTAAGAGCATTTCTATTAATACGAAAACCATGGCAAAAATAACAAACCATTTCCATAGCTCGTTAATATTGGTCTCACTTTTTATGTCGCTTAAAACTTTTGGAACCGAATTATAGGTTTTTAATCCTTCAAAAATAGATAAATCTTGATAAGCTAACTGGCTTTCTTCTCGAAGGTAATTATAGCTAACTTGTTGTATAATTTTATTGTTGTGGATAATATTATAAATGCCAGCTGTAGTTAAATAATTGTTGGTTGTAAGGGTAACTTTATTTGCAAACGATTGTTGCTGCGGGATATACTTTTCGCTGTTTAATTCTAGAGTTAAAATGTCGTCTTGGTTAAGCGATATTGGAACATCAAACGATGTTGTAGTACCTAAATTATTATATAAACTTGGTGTTTTTAAGCTTTGCGCACCTATATTATATAGTGTAGGAACTATTAAAGGGGAGTTTTGAAATGTTGCATTCTCAAGGTTTATAGGCGATGTAAATACATACAAGGTACCATTTTGTGCCAAAAATGGACTTCCATCTTCATATTTTAAAATATTAGAATAACGGCTACCTGTCAAGTTATAAAAACTGTTAACTTTTGGATACTGAAAATTGTCTACCTTATTATTAAATACATTTTGAAATGTAGGATGGTCATAATTTATAGAAGTAATATTTTTCTCAGTATTTAAAAGCTGAGTAAACTTTAATCCATAGGCTGCTAATAAATTATTATATGTTGATAATGTTCCAGTTTTACTTGGAATAAATATAATGTGTCCACCATTTTTGGTAAAAGCATTTACCGAATTTATTAAAGGCGTTGGCAAATCTTTAATTTCATTAAGTATAATAAGATTTTTGGATTCTATATTGCTGTAATTAAGGTTGTTAGTGTTGTTTATGGTTAGGTCAAACTCATTATCAGAAAAAATACGTTTTAGGTAATTGCTATTTTCCTCTTCAATTACAAGCACTTTAATTTTTTTAGCCGAATTAATATTAAAATACAAATCGTTATCAAACTGCAAACTGTTATCGGTAATAGATATTTTACCTTGTATGCTATCTTGTTTATTAATTGTAAAAATGGCTTTGTTGCTATTGTTTAAATCGACCGCTGTTTTTGCAATTAATTTGTTGTTATTAAATAATGATACAGGAATGTTGTTGGTAAAATTTTGACTACTTTTTATACTTGCAGTTAACTCAAATAACGAAGCTGTTTCCTTAGAAATATAAAGCGAATCTATAGTTAAATTATTAACCGACTCTGGAATTAATTGCACTGGTTTAAGTACAATATTACTGTTTTGTTTAGGCTTAAAAGGAATATCTTTTTGTTGAAAATCTGAAATAAAAATAAAGTTTTTAATACTGTTTTTGGTACTAAATAGTTTTTCTCCTTTTAAGTAAGCTGCATCATAACTTAGTTGTTTATTAGTATAGTTTAATTGTAGTAATTCATTTTTTATGCCATTTATAGTTGTGTTTTTAAAAGTTGTATTATTTGTAAAAACAGACACTTGACTTGTACTAGAATATTGCGAAATTAAATCTTGTACAGCACGTTTAAACAATTCGCCTTGTTTTCCTTTAGCTTGCATACTAAAAGAATTATCTAGGTATATAACTGTTTCTAAAGGTTTATTTAAGGCATTAGATTTGGACGTGTACGGTTGCGCAAAAGCAATAATTAATGCCGTTAATAAGCAAAGTCTACATAGTAATACCAACCACTTTTTTAACTGGGAACTTTTTCTGGTTTGTAGTGTAACTTTTTTTAGAAAAGCAACATTGGTAAACGCTTGCTTTTTAAACTTACGTAATTGAAATAAATGAACAATAACAGGAATAATAAGTGCGAAAAGCGCATATAAAATTTCGGGGTGTTTAAATTGCATTCCAGTTAGGTTTAATACAAAAATAACGTTTACACTTAAAACAAAAACCTTTTAACAACAAATTAGTTTTAGCAGAAAAAAAAGTAATCGTGCATTGCTGTCATTTTTAAGTCATTAAAATAGTTTTTTATGATGGTTTGTTGTTTTGTATTGGCAACAGTAATAATACTTTGCGGATTATCTAATTGTTTAAGATACTCAAAAGGTAACATAGGTTGCTGATACACTTTTTTGTTGATTTTATTAGGATTGTTACATATCCAGAAAAAAGGCATGTTTTTATTAATTAAACTTTTAGCAATATGTTTTCCTTTAAATCCTGCGCCCCAAATAGCTAAAGGTCTCTTGTTATCGTAATCTATTTCTAAAAAATAGTTCAGCTTAATATCTAAAAAGTAATTTTGCGCATAATGTTTATGTGTTCTTGACGTACGTGAACCATAATCACGCCAATGGTGCAAAATAGTATCACAAGGAATACATGTTAAACCATACTTATAAAACCTGAAGGTTAAATCATAGTCTTCTGGATAGCGGTTTGGGTTAAATGCTTCACAGTGTAACAAATCGGTTTTATAAACCATCCAACAAGGGGAAGGAATAACACATTCTTTATAAATTTCAGAAAAGTTATTGCCTTTCATACTAAGTTTATTAAGCCATTTTTCATACTTTAAATAACCATTGCTAATACCTGTTTTATTAAAATACCTAACAAGTCCTATGGCTACATGATGTTTACCGTATTTTACTAGATTTTCTCTAAGCTTTTCAAGCTTATAATTAGGCATAATATCATCACTATCCATACGTGTAATAAACTCTCCATTGGCTTTAGACAAGGCAAAACGCAAGGCTTCAATAATACCAATACCATCCGATTTAAATAGTTTTATCCTATTGTCAAGTTTAGCATAAGCCTGTACAACTTCATAACTGTTATCTGTAGAACCATCATCAACAATAATAAGTTCCCAGTTTGTATACGTTTGCTTTAGAATAGATTCTATACATTCTGGAATATAATTAGCGGTGTTTTTAAAAGGCGTAAGAATACTAATAAGATCGTTCTGCATGTCACGAAGATAATAATTTACGCTTTTAACAAAATCTTAAGGATAATAAATGTAACACATAATATTTTTGAGCGTCAACTAAGCACATTTAAAACACAAAACATGAAAAAAACATTTGCTATTTTAGGCATTAGTACACTTTTAGTCGCTTGCGGCTCTTCTAATAAAGTTGCCGATGATCTAGCTGTAAGCACGCCAATTGCTTCAAAAATTGATTTAACAAAGGTTGAGAACGATCAAGTTCCAGTAACTATTAATCCAGGACGATTTACTACCGAAACAGTAACATATCGTTTACCAAAAGTAGTTCAAGGAACATATTCGGTAAGTGATTTTGGAAAATATATAGAAAACTTAAAAGCTTTTGACTATGATGGAAATGAGCTTACTGTTGAAAAAAACGACACCAATACATGGACTATTGCTAACGCAAAGAGTCTAGATTATATTACCTATTGGGCAAATGATACTTTCGATCAGGAAGTAACAGGTGGTATAGGAGGTGACGTGCCTTTTTCGCCAGCAGGTACAAATATAGAACCAGATAATTATGTATTGAACTTACATGGTTTTGTAGGGTATTTCGATTCGCTTAAAAACAATCAGTATAAATTAGATGTTGTATCACCAGCCGATTTTGTTAGAACTTCAGCATTACAAAATGTAGCTGAAACAACTTCTGCCGATGGTAACACAGTTACTACAAGTTATTTTGCACCGCGTTATTTCGATATTACAGATAACCCAATGATGTACGGAAAACTAGATGTTGAAGAATTTCAAGTCGGTGATATTAAAATTGTATTAAGCGTATATTCTCCTAACAAAACACATACGGCTGCTCAGATAAAAGAGACTATCTATAAAATGATGCAAGCACAGAAAACTTATTTAGGCGATATTAACAGTACACCACGTTACGATATTTATTTATACTTATCTCGTGGCGATGAAAAATCACCTAAAGGATTTGGTGCCTTAGAACATCATACATCAACAGTGGTAGTTATGCCAGAAGCGATGCCATTTAACGCACTTTCTGCAAGTATGACAGATGTGGTTTCTCATGAATTCTTTCATATTGTAACACCATTAAGTGTACATTCTGAAGATGTACATTATTTCGATTATAACAACCCAACATTTTCAAAGCATTTATGGATGTATGAAGGGGTTACCGAATATTTTGCAACACTTTTTCAGGTAGATCAAGGACTTGTTAGCAATGATGATTTTTACACTAAAATCATGGATAAAATTAAAACCTCAAGAGGTTTAGATGATACCATGAGCTTCACTATAATGAGTGAAAATATTTTAGATGAACCATACGCAAGTAACTATTACAATGTTTACCAAAAAGGAGCTTTAATTGGTATGTGTATCGATATTTTAATGCGTGAAGAAAGTAATGGTAATCGTGGTATTTTATCGTTAATGAAAGAACTTTCTATGAAATACGGTAAAAACAAACCATTTGAAGACGATAAAATTTTAGAAGAAATTATTGCTATGACTTATCCTTCAGTAGGACACTTTTTAAACACTCATGTTGTAGGAGATACGCCAATTAATTACAACGAGTTTTTCGAAAAAGTAGGATTAGAAATGGGAGAGAGCAGAGTAAAAACAAACTATATTCAAAATGCAGGAACCTTAATTGTTAGTGCTAATGCACAAGCAGGTACTATTTTCTTTACAGAAGCTGTAAAAGAAAATAGCTTTTGGAACGAGCATGGCGTACAACCAAACGATGTTATTAAAGCTATAGATGGTGAAGAAGTAACCTTGCAAAACGCCCAAACTATCTTCCAAAAGGTATTTATGTGGCAACCAGGAACCGATATGGAGATGACTCTTTTAAGAGATGGAAAAGAAGTGACTATAAAAGAAACTTTAGAGCAATCTTACACAACTGGAAGAACCCTTAAAGAAAAAGAAAATGCTACCGACGCACAAATTGCGTTACGTAAAGCATGGTTAAAAGGCTAATCTTTTTCTCAATAAATTAAATAAAAAACCACGCTTAAGGCGTGGTTTTTTATTCTTAATATTTAGCAGCTTTTCCTGTAGATGATGTTTTGGTAATAAACGCCCTTAAATCGTCGTTTGCTTTAATAAGGTCGTCATGTCTTAAATACATCATGTGGCCGCTTCTGTAGCCTTTAAACATAAAACGATCTTTCATTTTACCACTAGGATCTACTTGCCACATAGTATATTTGGCATTAAAATAGGTGGTTGCCCCATCGTAATAACCAGATTGTATAAGCACATTTAAGTAAGGGTTAGCTGCCATAGCTTGTCTTAAACGCTCTCTAGTGTTATCGTTTTGTCTATCCCATGGATGCACATTGCCAAACATATTGTATTTAGCATCGGTTTTAAAATTTAATTGCTCTTTAATGTAATAATTAATAGCTGGCGTAAACGAGTGTAACCACGACGATAATTCGGCATTATAATCGGGTGATGTACCTGCATCGGTTTTGTCTAAACCTAAATATCTAGAGTCTAATCTACCTATGGTATGTCCACTTTTATCACGTAATAAAGCTTTCCAGAAAAATGATGTTGGAACATCTAAATTATGTTGTAGAATATCATTTGTTGATAACCCTGAATAGTAGGCCATTTTATTGGCAATGGTTTGTTTTTCTTCTTGAGCAATAAACCCACCTTTTGATAACGCTGGTAATAAAGTACTAATACTATAATTTTCAACTTCTGGTAAAATATCAAGTAAGTCTTTTTGTTGTAATTCGCTAGGTAATGCTTTGTGGTACCATGCTGCAGCAGTATAATATGGTAAGTTTAATGCAGATGCTGTTGGATTACCACGATAAATAACTTTATAATCGGCAGGAGATACCATGATAACACCATTTAAGTACATCCATTGACTATTTTGTAATTCTTCAGAAAGTCCCATAACTCTAGTGCCTCCATAACTTTCACCAATGATATATTTAGGCGATTCCCAACGATTATAACGACTTACAAAGGTATTCATCCATTCGGCTAAATACTTGATATCGGCATTAATTCCAAAGAATTTGTCGCGGTCTGGATATTTTCCTTCTTTATTTTTTATCATACGTGAATACCCTGTATTTACAGGGTTTATAAAAACAATATCGGCCACATCTAAAATGGAATTTGGGTTATCTTTAACTCCATAAGGTTGAATAGGATAGCCTTCATCATCAATATTTAACACTTTTGGTCCTGTATAAGCTATATGCATCCAAACAGAAGCAGAGCCTGGTCCGCCATTAAATGAAAATATTAATGGACGTTGCGAGGCTTTATTCACATTATCTCTTTTGTAGTAAGTGTAGAATAGTGTAGCAATAGGATCTCCGTTGTTGTCCCAAACGGGTTGGGTGCCTGTTTTAGCTGTATAATTAATTTGTTTTCCGTTTACAGTAATACTATTTGATGTTGTTACTACAGTATCAACTGGTACTAATCTTGATTGTGCATGAGATATTACACCTATGAGTGTAATTAAAAGCAATAACGAATAACGTATCATAATAATGAGTTTTTGTAAAGATAAGCGAAGTTTTTAAAATCCTTCGAAAACGCCTAAGCCAAATAAAGCAAAATCATATTTTACGGGGTCTTTAGGATCTAGTTTTCTTAAGCTATTATCTAATTCTTGTAAGGCTTTAGCATCGTTTTGTTTTCTTTTAAGAAGTCCTAATTTTCTGGCAACATTTCCTGAATGAACATCTAGTGGACAGGATAATTGAGAAGGCGATAGACTTTTCCATAAGCCAAAATCTACACCAGAGTTATCGTTTCTTACCATCCATCTTAAAAACATATTAAGGCGTTTGGCTGCAGACTTTTTTAAAGGATCGCTAATGTGTTTTTGAGTTCGTGGTTGGTGCTCTATTTGAAAGAATGTTTGTTTAAATTTATGAATAGCAAATTGTAACGAATCTACTTGTGCATATGTTTTAAAAACATGTTCGAGCCCTTCATGATTGGTGTAAATATGCTGTAATCCTTTTATAAATGTTTGAAAATCTAGCCCATTAAATGTGCGATGTACAAAAGGTTGAAGCTGTTCTAAATCAGTTTCTGAATGGTTTAATACAAAATCGTATGGTGAATTCCCCATAAAATCCATCATTCTTTTGGCATTTTTTATAATGCTTTTTCGATTGCCCCATGCAATAGTGGCCGATAGAAATGCGGCTATTTCAATATCTTCTTTTTTACTGAATTGATGCGGGACTTGAATAGGATCGGTTGTAATAAACCTTGGGTTATTGTATTGATCAACTTTTTGATTGAGGAAGGTTTTTAAATCGTCTTTATTCATAACGCACTAAAATACTTTTTTTAGACGAGATATTAAGGAACGATTTTTTTAGAGATAAAACCGTCTTTTAAATTGTTTGTTCGCTGTTGTGGAATAGTTTTGAAGTATTTTTTAAAATAATCTAACTGTTGTTTATTTAATGCAGGTAATGGCGCATTATGTGTTCCCCAGAAAAAATCACTAGTTGCAGGAGAATAAAAAACAGTATTTCCTTCCTTTATTTTCTTGTAAGTTATTTGGTTTTCATTCGTGTTTTCATGAGGAATTATGATGGTTCTCCATGAAATGTTTTTTAAACTATTAGGTATTGGTAGTTGCTTTGTTACTGGTAACATGCTAAGACTTGTAAAGATAATACTAACAACTAAAAGTGTTATAATAGCTTTTTTATGTTTGAATAGTTTTGCCGCTAATAAACATGTAAAAAATAATACAAACCCGAGATAAAACCTAAGTTGCGGCGATGTTATTAAGAGTGTAAATAATTGTACTACCGCTACAATATAAATCAGGCTTAATGCTTGTTTTTGTTTTAATTTCCTATAAACTAGTGGTGTTAAAAGGAATATAGTTAATGCCATAAGATTTAATATACTATCTATACCATTATTGGTAAGCCAATGTATTATGTGTTGTAGACTATTTGAAGTATTGTATGTGTTTGGCGTAAGCCCATAACCATAGGATTTTAAATATTGAAACAAATAGCCTTCAACCGATGTTGGTAATGCCCAAGAGGTTTTTAGTGTTTTAATTGTAGTTAATGGGTAAATAGGATTTCCAGTGATGATTATATTCTTGACAATTAAAATACTACTAGTTATGATAAGTAATACCAACGCAAATTTCATTACTTTTTTAGTATGTATTTTACACTTAAATGTAAGCATCATTGGTATTAAAATATACCAGAATGTGGTAGCTTTTATAAGCCATAAGGTTGCTGTAAGTATCCAAAGTGATTTTAAGTTGTTCGTATTTGGTGAATTTTCGTATGATAGAGCAAGATATATGATTAAAATTCCTAAGGAATAAACAGGTAAATCGGTAGATGGCGAAGCAATAAGCATAAAACCTACTACATTGGTAATTGGCCATAAACCTATAATAAGATCGTAATAGTTTTTATTTTGATTGTTGATATACTTGTTAAGCTTTTCAAATGCAAAGAGATTTATTAAAATAAGTATTAATCCGTTTAAATCGTTAAGGTTATTAGTTACAAAACCAAATCCAAAAATACTTTGTAGGACATGCCAACCCGACGCTTGTCCTAAAAACGGATGCAAATTAATTAAGCCAGTTACCATACCATATTGTGTAAACCATTTTATGGATTGCACGTAGTAAGATTCGTTATCCGGAAGTGTTGGTGGTCCTGCACACTTTAATATTACAAGGATTGTAGTTATTAAAAAAAAGACTTTAAAAATAGTGTTCAGCTGAAAAAAACTAGTAAAAGCATTTTGATATAATGTGATAACCTCTTGCTTATATTTTATAGCAAGTAATATTGTAATAATAACTAATACAATATGTATTCCTATACTTAAAGGTGCCACCATAGCCCAAAGTAGTCCTAGTACGATAATACCAAAAATACCGTGTGTAATTGTTTGTACAGGATGATTGTTATGTATGCGAAACAGATGGTTTATACCTATACCAACAATGCCTAAAATTACAAGAATGTAACAATAGGATAGAAGTATAAGTAGCATATTTTTTATAGGTTAGTGTTAGGTACTAATGTAGGTATTTTAAGTAATATTTTTAATGTTTAAAATTACCATATTTCTTATCAACTTATAACTCAACTGGGGTAACAACAAAACCTAATGCTTGTAATCGTGATAAAACCCCACAATTACGCGTAAGATGAAGATAGCCTAAAGCGACAAAACAGTTTTTATTTTTTAAAAAGTTAGGTAAAACTTTCATCCAATTTTGGTTACGTTGTTTTATTAAAATGTTATCTGGGCAGTCTTCGGTTAGTTTATAGTCTAAATTAAAGTTCCGGTACTTTTCTGTAAAAAAACAATCACCCTTTTCAAGTTTATTACGACTTAATTTTTTTATAAAAAGATGAATCGTTTTTTTCTCATCTTTCCAACTAGGAAAATTATGTTCTTTTGCAATAAAATTTAGTTGCATACTATCGGTCTCAAGCCCTAAACACTCAATTTTATTCTGTTTTGCAATATGAATGAGATAATTGTCAAAATGATCCCATTTATCAGTAGGCTTAACGGTTTTGCATTTTATTTTTTGAAATTCTTGTTGTAGTTTCCAACTCAATTCTATAGGGTGAAGTTTATATAAATCGACTTTCCAATTAACACTTATTTGTTTTAATTTTTTTAAATCTCTTTTTTTAAGATAGTTTTCAATATCTAACGATCTATCTCTTTGCGCAATCATGTTTCGCGTATCTTGTGGATTGGCAGTCGATTCGAATATAGCAAGTTCTGAACGTAATAATACTTTTTTTAGTTCTGGTATATTATCAACGAAAGAATTCCCAAACTGATGAAAGGTCCCTACCACATAACTTGTTTTCTTATTAATGGTATCAGACACTTTCCAAAGAATAGTATTTTGCCCTAGTGCAAAGTAAGATAAAGTAAAAAAGACACAAAAGCTAATAACGAGTTTCATATAAATAAATGTACTATTTTTTATATGATGTTATTATGTAAATGTGTAATTATTTTGAAATATATTGAAATTGTAAATTACAACTCATCAACAATATTACCATCAACCATAGTTAATTTACGATCGGCCATGTTGGCAAGTTCTTCATTATGAGTAACAATAATAATGGTTTGCCCAAACTCGTCCCGAAGTTTAAAGAATAGATTGTGTAAGTTTTCGGCACTTTCGCTATCAAGGTTTCCAGACGGTTCGTCGGCAAAAACAACTTCGGGCTTGTTAATTAAAGCTCTAGCAACGGCAACACGCTGTTGTTCGCCACCCGAAAGCTCGTTAGGTTTGTGATTACAACGGTGCTTAAGCCCAAGAAACTCTAAGAGTTCCATAGCACGTTTTTCGGCTTTTACTTTAGATGTTCCTTTTATAAATGCTGGTAAACACACATTTTCTAAAGCCGTAAATTCGGGTAATAATTGGTGAAATTGAAAAATAAAACCAATATGCTCGTTTCTAAATTTAGCTAAAGCTTTATCTTTTAAGTTAAACACATTTGTATTATTAATAGTAAGGCTACTAGCTTCTTTTTTAGAGGCTATATCTAAAGTGCCTAAAATATGTAATAAGGTTGTTTTTCCTGCTCCAGAAGCTCCTACAATAGAGACAACTTCTCCTTTTTTTATGTTTAGGTTTACACCATTTAAAACATGTAAATCGCCGTAGTATTTATGAATATTTTTTGCTGTAATCACGTTGGTTGTAACTTTGCTGTGAAAATACCATTTTAATTTTAAAACACGACATTATGCTTTCTTTTTAAACTTGTTTTTTATAGTGTTAAAATCAATAAAATAGACTAATCTTAAAGAGAAAGTATGTTGAATAGGTTGCTGAAATAAGGTGTCTAAGCTTTCAAAATAGGCTTTCGAGGCTTCATTAGAATTTTCGAATAACTGATTACGATATAAAGCCGACAATAAACTACCAGGAGCAAATTGCCAAGTGTAAGAAAGATCTAAATTCCATGTATTAAAATTTACATCTGGGTTAGATATATCTGTTGTTGTAAAAGCTTCTTCTTGAGAAAGCCTTCCGTTTTCTTGTAAGGTATATAAATTGTCGTGATAAGTAACAGTAGACCAATAATTACGAAACGTGAGTGTAAGGGCATTTACAGCATTAAAATTGTAGTTCCCACTCAGGCTGTTTACTACAGTTCTACGGTCTCGCTGTCCAAAAATAATATGGTTGTCTTGCTTGGTGACAAAGCCGCGGTCACCATTATAGTTATCGAATTCGTAACTATACACCAAAATAAATTTTTCGCTAAATTTAATTCTAGGACTTATACTATACCAATAATTAAAAGCATCTCTATTGTTTTCTAAAATTTCTGCTGCTCCTAGGCTTGTGTCTAAAGCAAAGGTATTGTTGTAGTTTGATGATATCCATGTATTAACATTGTACTTGTTTTCGTAAATAAAATGATAGCCTTCTGTGCGAGGCTCAAAATAATCATATTGTTTACCAGGTTCAAAAGAAGCACTAGCACCAAAAGAATGAAGCTTTTTATTGGTGGCATTAAAACTAGATCCTATATTAGTTCCTGTGTATGTACTCGGCTTTAAAAGTCTGCTGTAATCTATCCACAAGTTTGCGTTGAATGTATTAAATGTTGTTGTTGGTTCGAAAATACGGTAAGAAACATCAGCAGAGAAGTTATTGTAGTTATTTCTAAATATAACGCCTAGGTCATTAATATCGTAATCATCATTAGCGAGGTTGTGGTAAATACCGTAACGATAGTTTCCGTTAATTTTACGTAAACCTAATTCCGAACTAAATCCTGTGCTCATACCATTGGGTGTATTAACGTTACTCGTTTTAAGCTGTCCAGTTACGTTAATAGTATTGCTTTTATTAGTAATGTCTGCAAGTACTCCTGTAACATTAGCATCTCTAAAGTGACCGTTTCTAGTCACGTTAGTATTAATTAAACTCACAGAGGAATTTCCGTTAAATTGCTGGTCGACTACAAAAATGTTATAGTTAGTTAGTGGTTCTACCACTTCGTTTCTGGTTTCTCCTGTTACTGTATTTTTAATTTTTGCGTTTGTTTTTTCGGTAATAGCATTAAAAAAACCAATACCTAAACCATTTTTTGTACGTCCAGACACTTTAATAGCATTAAGAACTTTTACTTTTGAAGGATAATCGGTAATTTCTTCATCGCTAGATAAGTTAGGTCTTCCTACTGGCGCACTTCCCACGCGTCTGGAATAAAATAAGCCTCCTTTATTAAAAAGGTCGACTCCTTCGGTAAAAAACTGACGTTGTTCGGCAAAAGTCTGCTCAAAAGGCCCTAAATTAAGTTGCACATCATCAAAACCTGCTTGACTAAAATCCGGGATTAAAGTGGCATCAAGCGTGAAGTTTTCGCTAATCCCGTATTTTAAATCTAAGCCAAGCGTAAACTTGTCTTCAGAGTTGCCATCTTGTGTAGTATATAAGCCAGATGCAAAAGGATAAAAGCTTAATCGGGTAGGAGGTTGGATGTTTTTTATTCCTGTAAGTTCGCCATGATAAAGACCAATATTACCTTTTGTAGGGTCGATAGGATTCCAGGTATATTGTGATCTATCGGTACGAAAATGTCTATGAAATTGTATGCCCCAAGTTTGCACTTCTTTATTTGAAAAACGCAAACAACGATATGGTATTTTCACTTCAATAACCCAACCATTACTTACTATTTTAACAGCACTTTCCCAAACAGCATTCCAGCCAAAATCTTCTCCTATGCTTGGCGATGCTAAAGCATCGGCTTGGTTTCCAGAAGGAAATACGAAGAATTCGGTGTCGTTTTGTGCATCATTATTAGGATTGAGTATAATACCAAAGAAATCCTGTTGTCCAAAATTGTCTCTTTGGTTAAATTGTTTCATAATATCCTTAGGCTTATCATGCAAAAATGCCGCAAAATATATGGCATCATCATCGTAAGTAGCTTTTACACTTGTTTTTTGGTGTGATGGCAACGTGTTACCAACATCTGGTTTAAATTGAATAAAATTAGTAGCTTCTTGGGCGTCTTTCCAAGCCTTATCATCAATAACACCATCTATTTTAGGTGGTGTAGTAGTACGTTTTATATTAAGATGTTTTTTTTCTTGAGCTTGTATGCTAATACATATAATAAAAAAGTATATGAAGACGGTTACCAGTCTCATTGTTAGTTGGGATTGTTTAGTTGTTAAATACCATAAAGACTACGGTAGTGTGCAAATGTTACAAGGTTAATCGCAAAACTAGGGTTGTTTTTTGGTTTTAGGTGCTAAGTAAACGTTAAAACATTGTTTGCAGTATAAAACACACCTTATTTGTACTATTATTTTTTTGTCTATTTTTATACTTTATAAGACTTAATATGCTATATAAACATTTTGAAGAGTATAATATGCAAGTAACCGACGATGTTAAAGATCGTTATAAGCATATTATAGAAGATTTAGGAGAGGATACTTCTAGACAAGGATTATTAAAAACACCAGAACGTGCCTCGAAAGCCATGCAGTTTTTAACGCAAGGCTATCATCAAGATGCTGCAGAAATTTTACGTAGCGCCATGTTTGATGAATCGTATAATGAGATGGTAATTGTAAAAGATATTGAGTTATACTCGTTGTGCGAACATCATATGTTGCCCTTTTTTGGAAAAGCTCATATTGCTTATATACCAAATGGAAAAATAGTAGGCCTAAGTAAAATACCTAGAATCGTTGATGTTTTTGCAAGACGTTTACAAGTACAAGAACGCCTTACCGAGCAAATTTTAGATTGTATAAACGATACCTTAAAACCTCAAGGTGTTGCCGTAGTTATAGAAGCTTCGCATATGTGTATGATGATGCGTGGTGTACAAAAACAAAATTCTGTGACAACTACTTCAGGGTTTAGAGGGCAATTTGAAAAGATTGAAACTCGTAACGAGTTTTTAAAACTTATTAGTGAAAAGCTGTCTTAAGTTTGGTGCGATTTTTGTCTTAATATTAATAAAACCAAAATATTATAATGAATGACAAAATATAAAAAACTAGGTTTAAGCTTACTTTTAGATGCTTGTGGTTATATTTCTTTCGTGTTTCCTCCGTTTGATTTTGTGTGGGCACCACTTTCCGCATGGATTATGACCAAATTATACAAAGGCAAACAAGGAAAAGTAGCTGCAGTAATCTCTTTTATTGAAGAAGCTTTACCGTGGTTAGATGTTATACCAACTTTTACTTTAATGTGGTTATACACTTATGTATTTAAACAAGAACAACTAGTTAAAGAGCAAGATTAAATATAAAAAAGGCAGTTATTAATAAACTGCCTTTTTTAATTTTTATATGCTATAATGTAATCCTATTGTAATATTTCGTCCCATATTATTTAAGCCATCATATTTTAAACGAGATAAATGATTAACATAAGATTTGTTAGTAAGGTTGGTTCCTGAAATGGTAATTTCTAACGGATTATTAAAAACCTTAACCATACCTCCAAATCCAGCACTTAATAAATTGTAACCATTGGTTTTGGTTTCAAAAGTGCTGACATTATTTTGTTGAAAAGTTGACTTTAATCTTACAAAAGCAAATCCGTTATTCAACCAATTCGTATTGTACTCTACACGTAATGTGTTGTTAATAGAATTAGCTGGTATAAGCGGTAAATAGTTGCTATTATCTTGCTTACCCGTCACTGTTTCAAAACTACTTTCTAAATGTAGCCAATGTACAGGATGTGGATGCAAATGAAATCCTATTTCACCACCATATAATTTAGCATTATCTTGAATATAGTTGTATACAGGATTTTCTTCTATTTCGGTACCATCGGGTGATAAGAAAATATAATTGTTAATATGGTTATAGAAACCGTTAACAAATAACTCTACATGCTTATTTTTGTATTCTAAGTTTACATCTAGCTGTATATTTTGTTCATTATCCAAGTTGATATTTCCAATTTCGTAACGATTAGAACCATGATGTATACCATTTGATGTTAGTTCGGCTAAATTAGGTGCTCTAAATCCAGATGCTACATTTAAACGTGCGCTAATACTTTTTGTTAGGTTTGTTTTAAAACCAATAGCTCCATTAAAACTGTTAAAGTTTCTGTTTAAAGTATTGTAATCTAAGGTGATTTTACGGTTATCGTATCTTGCCCCAAGTTGTACATCGAGATTAGTAAAGTGAATGTGTGTAGTTGCAAGTATACCTATGTCATTAGTTGTAGCATTTGGTATTAATTCTTCTTCGCCATAATTTGTATTGGTTTGATGCATACCTTGTATACCAACTATAGTTTCAAACCTTCCCATTTTGGGTAAGTTGTACTTGACATCGTAATTAAATGTTTTTAATTTCATGTGAAGCGATGGATGTTCTTCTTCATGATTTTCCTCTTCATGAGAATCATGCTCGTCTTCATCTTCGTGATGATCCTCATCGGCATGGTCATCATGCGCGTCGTGTTCATGATGGTGTTCATCTTCAAACTCCTTTCGGTCGTTATAGGTATATCCTAAATTAATATCTAAGCTCGAATTGTTAAAAAACACAGTAGATTTAGAACTAAAAATATGATTTGTTAATTCTTGATTAGGCAGAAGTGGTGTTACATTTGTCGATTGGTCGCCTATTTCTTCTGGAATTCCAATTTTAGAGGCATTAATATTATAACGAAGCTCTGTTTTAAAATTGGTATCTTGAAATCCTAATCCTGCTTTAAAGTCTTTTTCTGTAAATCTAGTATTAGTAATACGATAATCTTTAGTATCATAATCGGCGTGTTCTGCCATACTTCCTCTAAATAGGACTTTAAATTTTTCACCTGACGCTTTATACCCTGCAGATGTGTTAAACCCTTGTGTGTTAGAAAAATATCGACCTGATATATTAGCTTGAGATTCGTTTGAATTTGCAAACCTTTCAGGATTTAAATATAAAACACCTCCTAAGGCATCGCTACCGTAAAGTAGAGAAGAAGGGCCTTTAATAACCTCGACACTTTCTATACCGGCATCGTTAATTCCCAGTCCATGTTCGCTACCAAATTGTTGGTTTTCTAACCTAACGCCTTGTGTATAAACTAATACCCGATTAGAGCTTAAACCACGAATAACAGGTTTTCCAATACCTGTTCCAGTAGTAACACTTTCAACTCCAGCTATGGTTGTAATACCATCGGATAGCGTAACTGCTCCTTTGGTTTTTAGTTCTTGAATACTTTTACGTTCAACTTTCATCACATTTTCACTTTGCAATTTGTGAAAAGGTGTAGAGATAATGACTTCTTCCATTTCGATAGCTGAAGGTGTTAATGAAAAACTAAACGTCTTTTCAGTAGGAAATGTTATTGTAGAGGAATAGGTTTCGTATCCCATAGAAGATATAATTATTTTATAGTCTCCGGTGGGAATATTTTCTAGAGAGAAATCTCCATTTTCGTTGGTTGTTGTGCCTTTTTCTAATTCTGGTAAATATACCGATGCATATATTATAGGTTGCGATGTTGATGCATCAAACACTTGCCCTTTTATTGTGTTTTGGGCATATAAAGCGGGTAATACTAATAGTAGTATTACACTTAAAATACTTTTCATGTAATAAAATTTTAAATGGTTTTTTGTTTAAAAAATGTTCTAAATATTAACCATTTTGTGGAGGCCCACGGAGTGAAAAGGGGAGTTTTTGATAATCGCTTACAAAATGATATTGCGATAAAATTGGACTGTGATTGTCCTTAAACTCGAGTATTTGGTATGAATGTGCTGTAAATGTAAAACTAGAGTTTACTTTAAATTTATAAAACTCACATTCCATATCGAAGTTATGAATATGTGCACCATCAGTACCTAAACATACTTCGTGTTTGTGATGACTAAAGATGTGAGCAAACTTTTGCACAGTAGGCACTAGTAATGTAACTACAAGAAGTATTGTAGTTATTTTATAACCTATGTGTTGTTTTGTTTTGTGCATTTAGTCTATAAAACGTTTTAGGCCAAAACGGCGTAACATTTTCTTTTCAAATTCCCAAAAAAACTTAAATTGTCCAAATAGCCACCCAAAGCTGACTAAGAGAATTTGGTAAAAAATAAGGCCAATGATAATAAAAAGCACCCAATAAATGATAGGGTTTAAGTTTTCTTTAGTAATTCCTAACAATTTTAAAATAGGTCTTCCTATATATGCTGATGTAGACCCTGTAATGGCAAATACAATAAACACGCGAATCATCTCCCAACGGTAATCGAGAATCCATTTGTGTTTTAATTTTTCAAAAATCCAAAGTGTTAGCTTAATTAAAGTAAAGCTTATTGCTATTGTACCAAAGGGAATTAAGTACACCTTATCTATTAAAAGGGATGTTAATTTAAAGGCACTATAACCTATACCTACTATGCCAAGGGCAGGAAATAGGAGTTGCCAATTCTTTTGAATTTCCCAACGTTTTTTAAATTTATCCATAGCTTTTTTAGCTATGCAAATATACATTAAATCCTTGGAACAAATCCTGCTAATTGTTGCTTATACTTTAGTTGAAAGTAAATGAAGTAATTATAGAGCTTATAGTTAAGCTCGTAACCGTAATCGATGTTTTTTTGATAGTTTATCTGCATTTCGTATAGGTTAGGATTGTAACGTTGTGGTTGTAACACACGTTGATTCCATTCGGTGACATAAATCCAATTCCTATTTTCCAAAAAAGATTGCGAGTAGAACCCTTCTGGTTTTGCAGTAGATACTAACCATGTATTAAATCCTGGTTCAATAATAATAATTTCGTATTCAATTTCATCACTGGATATTCTTACGGTGTCGTTTTCTACCGTTTGTTTAGTTTCATGATTAGAGGTTACTGTTTTTGATGTTTTACACCCAATAAGTAACACACAAACTATTATTGCTAAATGCCATGTTTTCATGGGATTACTTTCTTATAAAAATACAAAAAATAAATGATGTTTTTAATAGATGAATTAAAAAAGCCAAACAAATCTGTTTGGCTTTAATACTTGTTTTACTAGTCTAAATATCTATGTTACTTTCCAAATAATCCGCCAAGTAAACCACCTAAACCGCTTTTCTTTTTACTGGCTCCAAGAACCATACCTGCAACATCATCAACAACACTGCCATCGCCATCAGCATCTAAGATAGACTCTAAAAAGCTTTGTTCGTTTTTAGTATCATTACCACCAAGTAACCCACTAAGCATACCGCCTAAATCGTTTTGCGAACTTACATTGTTTTGACGGGCTTGTTTACCTAAAACGCCCATTAAAATTGGCGCAGCAACTTTAAGTATATTGGCAACCGAACTCGTATCTAATCCGGCTTTTTGTCCTATAACTTGCTCAACGCCTTCTTTTTTGCTTCCTAGTATGTGTCCTAAAATTTTATCGCCATCATTTTTAACTTCATCATCAACGCCACCGCCAAATAAACCACCTAGGTTATTTAATATACTACCATCGTGTTTACTGCTATTTATGGCTCCCATAAGGTTTTGTGCGCCTTCATCTGTAGAGGCGTTTCGCTCCATGGCTTTCATGAGTACGGGCAAAGCCATAGTTAAAACGCTATTCGTTTTACTTTGATCGGTTCCTGTAGAACCTGAAACACCGCTAATAATGGTTTTTCCAACATCGCTGTTTAATAAGTCTAATATTCCTGACATAAGTTTATTTTTTATTGATTAAATGAATAAATAACAAGGTACAAAAAAAGTCCTAATGGTAATTATTAGGACTCGTTTTTAATGATTTGGTCACATGTTATTTTAGTAATTCTATTATTTGTGACGCTAGTTCTGTACCTATTCTATCTTGAGCTTCATTGGTAGCTGCACCTGTATGTGGTGTTAAGGATAAAGAAGGGTTCATTAATAGTTGTACTTCTGGCGATGGTTCTTTTTCAAAAACATCTAAGGCAGCACGAGCTACTTTGCCAGATTCTATAGCATTAACTAAAGCAACTTCATCAATTACACCACCACGAGCAGCGTTAGCGATTATAACACCTTCTTTCATAGTATTAAACTCTTCAGCACCAATAATGTACTCTTTTTGTGCTGGAACGTGAAGTGTAATAAAGTCAGATTGTTTTAAAACGTCATCTTTAGCTACCGTTTTTATGTTGAAGACTAGTTTTTGGCCATCGAAAAATTCTAGTTCTAAATCTGCTGTTTCAATGTAAGGATCGAAAGCAACTACTTTCATGCCTAAACCAATGGCAACTTTAGCAGCGGCTTGTCCAATTCTACCAAAGCCAATAACACCAATGGTTTTTCCTTTAAGCTCTGTGCCTTTAGCATAACTCTTTTTTAAATCTTTAAATTTTGAGTCACCTTCTAAAGGCATATCACGATTGGCATTGTGTAAAAACCTGGAAACTCCTAATAGGTGAGCAAAAACAAGTTCTGCTACCGAGTGTGAAGATGCAGCAGGTGTATTAATAACATGTATGCCTTTTTCTTTGGCATAGGCTACATCTATGTTATCCATGCCAACACCGCCACGACCAATTAGTTTAAGGTTAGGGCAACCATCTATGACATCTTTTTTAACTTTTGTAGCACTACGTACTAAAAGAACATCAATATTATTGTCGTTTATATAATTGATTAGTTGCTCTTGGGCAACTTTTGTTGTGATAACTTCAAATCCTGCTTTTTCAAGTGCATCAATTCCACTTTGCGACACACCATCGTTTGCTAGTACTTTCATTTTTTGGTTTTGTTTTATGCTTTTCTTTCTAATTCGCTCATAATTTCAACAAGTACTTTTACACTATCTAATGAAAGTGCATTGTACATAGAGGCTCGATAACCACCAACACTTCTGTGGCCATTAAGACCATTTATTCCGGCTTCTTTCCACATGGTGTCGAAGGTGTCTTTTAGGTTTTCGTTTTCTAGTGTGAATGTTGCATTCATAAAAGAACGGTCTTCTTTTGTAGCGTAGCCTTTAAATAAAGGATTCAAATCAATTTCTGAATACATTAATTGTGCTTTCTTTTCATTTTCTTTCTCAATAGCAGCAATACCTCCTTTATTTTTTAGCCATTGTAGGGTAAGCATAGAAGTGTAAACAGCAAAAACAGGCGGTGTATTAAACATACTACCTTTGCCTATGTGTATTTTATAATCCATCATAGATGGAATTTTACGCGACACTTTACCTAAAACATCTTCTTTTACAATAACTAATGTTGTTCCTGCAGGCCCCATATTTTTTTGGGCTCCTGCATAGATGATATCAAATTTTGTAAAATCTAGAGTGCGTGAAAAAATATCGCTACTCATATCGCACACCATTGGGATAGGCGAGTTTGGAAAGGCTTTCATTTGGGTCCCGAAAATGGTGTTATTAGACGTGCAATGAAAATAATCGTAATTTTCTGGGATGTCGTAACCTTTGGGAATGTAATTAAACCCCGCGTTTTCTGATGAGGCAACTTCATAGATGTCATCAAAAATTTTGGCTTCTTTTATGGCTTTGCTACTCCAGGTTCCTGTATTTAAGTAACCGGCTCTTTTTTCAAGCATATTTAAAGCTACCATTAAAAACTGTGTACTAGCACCACCTTGTAAAAATAAGGCTTTGTAACCTTTTCCTTCTAAACCTAGAAGTTCTAAAGCTAAAGATCTTGCTTGTTCCATAATATCGACAAAAGCTTTACTGCGATGCGATATTTCTATTAAAGATAATCCGTTGTCGTAATCTAGTACTGCTTGCGCAGATTTCTCCATGACTTCTCTAGGCAAAACACATGGTCCAGCGCTAAAATTATGTCTTTTCATTAGTTAAATATGTTGTTTGATTTAGCCCTAAGAGTATTTTTTATGATTGATGATACTAATAGTCTAAAATTAGTTTTTTATCCTGTAACAAATTTTAAAAATTCTCCTTAGATAGCCGTTAATTATTTGATAATTTATCACCTAAATTGTTAACAAAAAATCAATGATATCGATATCGTCTGCGTAATCATGCAGTTCTGGTTGTTGTGTATTACCAAATTCTATTTCTGAATTTAAAAAGTTTTTAGCCACTACACACTGTATTTTCTCTTTATCGGATGCTAACTTGGTTTTTAACGCGTCTAAATCATCATAATATTCATAAAATACAGTAGCAATAGGTGACGCATAGCTACGATCTTCTTTAATCATAAGGAATCCATTTTCTAGCATCTCAAACTCGCTCATTAAATAAACAGCTTTGTTGTAATCGTAATTGTTAGCATATTTTGCTTGATTAATAATAGGATGCCAGTGGTAAATGCCTTTAAAAAAGTTATCGAAATCATATCCTTTAGGCACAAATAACTTGGAAACACTTCTACAGCCTAATCCATAATAAGTAAAAATATCTTGTGATAACGCTTTTAAATCTGCTTCAGATTCATTTCCTGTCAATACGGCAACCGAATTTCTGTTTTTTCTAATAATGGCCGGTTTATCTTTAAAATAATATTCAAAGTATCTGGCTGTATTGTCGCTTCCTGTAGCAATAACGGCGTCAAAATTTTCTAGCTTATCATTAGTAAACGTAATTTTACCTTTAAAAGTTGGTTGAACGTGTTCTAAATATTTTGCTAAAAAGGGAAGTAGTTGCTTATCGTTACTAGAGGGTTTTACTAATACATTATGACCACTAATTAAAACACATAAAAAATCGTGAAATCCAACTAACGGAATGTTTCCAGCCATAACAACTGCCACTGTTTTGGGGTGAATATCGTCTAACTTATAGTGGTTTAACCAATTAGATAGGTTCTCTTCTGTAAGTAGATCACTCCAACCTCTTAGCGCAAATTGAATGTTAGCTTTTGTAAACCACCCGTTGTGTTCTTCAGCTAATTGAATTTGGTGTTTAAATCCATCAAAAAATAAATCATTAAAAGGAATATCATCATTCTTTTTAAAGTTATTATTAGAAAACTGACTTAAAAAGTCGCCTAATTTGGAGAAAGCACTAATTCTTTGCTGTAAATCCATTCTGTGTTTGGTTATGAATAGTTTTGGCTTTATTTTTGTTGTGCAAAGTTAGAAAAATGAACGTGAACACGAGTTTTATTTTAATGGAATATAAAGCTCATAAAAAAAGAAAACCTTATTATGGCAATAATAATAACTGATGAATGTATAAATTGTGGTGCTTGCGAGCCCGAATGTCCTAATACTGCAATTTATGAAGGAGCAGATGATTGGCGTTACTCAGACGGTACAAGTCTAGAAGGTGATGTAGTGTTACCTAATGGTAATGCTGTTAATGCAGACAATGCTCAAGAACCAATAAGTGACGAAATTTATTACATTGTTCCTGATAAATGTACCGAATGTCAAGGATTTCATGAAGAACCACAATGTGCGGCTGTATGCCCTGTAGATTGTTGTGTTCCAGACGAGGATCATGTAGAAACCGAAGAAGTATTGCTTGGTAAGCAGGCTTTTATGCACCCAGATGACTAAAAATGGACTAGCATTATAAATTAACATTATAAAAACCTTAAGCATAGACTTAAGGTTTTTTTTGTTTAAAAAGTGTTATTTTAGCTTGGGTAAACTTATTTGTATGAAATATTATTTAATCGTTCTTGTTTGTGCATGTTGTTTGCTTTCATGTAACGAAACTACTAAGCAAACCGAGGATCCTTTGCCATCAATTAATTGGAAAGCCAGAAAAACAACAGTATTTGCAGATTCTACATTTGTTACAGGAGCTACATATCTTTCGGTGTATTCTCAAATATATAGTCTTACCGAGCACAGGACTCACAACTTAACAGCAACTGTAAGTATGCGAAATGTGAGTCCAACAGATACAGTTTATATAGATAAAGCCGATTTTTACGACACTCATGGCGATTTAGTTAATTCATACATAGAATTTCCAGTATACCTAAAACCACTTGAAACTTTAGAAATAGTTATTAAAGAATCGGATAAAAGTGGAGGCACAGGAGGGAATTTTATTTTTAATTGGCATGTTCCTAAAACAACTCACGATCCTTTATTTGAAGCAGTAATGATTTCCACTATGGGACAACAAGGCTTATCATTTTCGACAGAAGGTAAGCGTATAGAATAATTTAAACGTATTATCGAGTTGTCTTAAAAAAACAATTTCATTTCATTAAAATACTAAGCAAGGAATTAATTACATTTGCAGCCTTAAAAAATACTAATACAATGAAAGCAGGAATTGTAGGATTACCTAATGTAGGAAAATCAACGTTATTTAATTGTTTGTCTAATGCCAAGGCACAAAGTGCCAACTTTCCTTTTTGTACGATAGAACCTAATGTTGGGGTTGTAAATGTACCAGATCCTAGATTATCTAAATTAGAAGAACTCGTAAATCCAGAGCGCGTTATTCCTGCTACAGTAGAAATAGTCGATATTGCTGGTTTAGTAAAAGGTGCTAGTAAAGGTGAAGGTTTAGGGAATCAGTTTTTAGCTAATATTCGTGAAACCGATGCTATTTTACACGTATTACGTTGTTTCGATAACGATAATGTAGTGCATGTTGATGGTAGTGTTGATCCAATTCGTGATAAAGAAACTATCGATATCGAGCTTCAACTTAAAGACTTAGAAACGGCAGAAAAGAAACTAGATAAAGTAAAACGAGCAGCCAGAACAGGCAATAAAGAAGCTCAAGCCGAAGAAACAGTATTGTTAAAAGTTAAAGACGGTTTAGAATCTGGTATTTCTGTTAGAGCTTTAGAGTTTAGTGACGAAGATTATGAGGAATACGTTAAACCACTACAATTTATTACAGACAAACCTGTGATGTATGTTTGTAATGTAGATGAAGGTTCTGCAGTGTCTGGTAATGCTTATGTTGACAAAGTACGAGATACCGTAAAAGATGAAAATGCTGAAATTTTAGTATTAGCCGTAGGAACAGAAGCCGATATTAATGAGCTAGACGACTACGAAGAGCGTCAAATGTTTTTACAAGATATAGGACTAGAAGAACCAGGATCATCAAAGTTAATTCGTTCGGCATACAAACTTTTAAATCAACAAACTTACTTTACTGCAGGTGTTAAAGAAGTGAGAGCTTGGACGGTAAACGTTGGTGCTTCTGCACCACAAGCAGCAGGTGTAATTCATACCGATTTTGAAAAAGGTTTTATTCGTGCCGAAGTTATTGCTTATAACGATTATGTAAGCTACGGTAGCGAAACTAAAGTTAAAGAAGCTGGAAAAATGCGTGTAGAAGGAAAGAATTACATTGTAAAAGATGGCGATATTATGCATTTCTTATTTAATGTGTAAACATTTTTTTATACTAAATAATAAAGTCCCCATTTACTTATGTAAGTGGGTTTTTTATGAAATATACTCAAATTGAGTATTGCCTAAACACTCTGTATTCAATAGATTTGTAGGAAAAGTCTATATTTTATGAAACGATTTATCTTACTTTTTACATTAATTACTCTATTAGGTTGTAGCTCAGACGATAGTTCAGATAATCCCCCAGAAACAACTATTATAAATGGAGGCGTTATACGTACCTCTCAATTTGTTAAGATTAATTTACAGCAAAACATTACTCAAGACACCTATACTGGAACACTTGATGATATGTCAATTTCTTTAGTGAAACTTAGCGAAAACTCAATAGGATTTATTGTAGGTGAAGACTTTCCTTTTGGCGAAAGTACTTTAAATATACCTAATTTTAATACAAAGGTAAAATATACTATAGAAGATACTGTACTAACCCAAACAGTAGATGAGGTATTAACAGAATATACGACCAATTTAACTACTTTTGGAGAAAACTTTCCTTACGGCAATAGTGTATATGACCAAGAAGCAATTGCAGCATTGAATGATTATAACACTACTATTTCTCAATTAAATGAATTAGAAAAAGCGCAATTGGCTAAATTTTATGTTGCCAATGAAGATTTAATAAACGATTTATTAAATACAGATTATTTAGCACCATTAGAGAATGCTAGGTTTGGACGAGATAATTATATTGATGACCTTATAAATGGTATGAATGAAAACCAATTATACGTTGCCATGGGCGGGGCTATTTTTACATTTGGCGAAAGTGTTTGGTTAGCATATGGTTGTATTACACTTGGTCAACCATGGGCAGCAGCTGGTTTTGCCACAGTAGCTTTAACAGCTTATGTAACTACAGGCAAACTTATGACAGAGATTGAGTCTCGAAAACTAAAACGAGTAGATGCCGCTATTGATGGTATTATTTCTGATACGGGAAGAGGATCTACTATGTTATCATTTAACTCTGGTGAACAGAAAATGATGGATTTAAATATTGCAGCAAGAACATTAAATTCTGACGATAGAAATGATTCTTCAAGCATTATTTCTGGATTTTTTACGGCTTTTGACGATCTTAATGAGTTAATTGATAAAATTAATGAAACTATTTTATGGATTAATGAGAATACTTGGTTTACACTATCAGAGAAAGAACATGTTGGACCAAATAACTCTACCCCAACTTTTGAGTCAGTAACATCAAATACTTTTAATGGATTCTCATTTTCCGTTTCCCATAATGATTTATCAATAAACTCTATCAGTTTTGAAAATAACCAATTAGTTATGGCTATTGATGTTAGTGAAGATGCCAATGTTGGCGAAGATGAATTTATAGAGTCTACTTTAAACTACTCTTATAATGATGAATTAAATAGCTTTAACGGTAGTTTTCCTATTAGAGTTTATCCTGAGGAGATAAATATAGATTTATCAGGTAATTGGATTATGGAAATTAGTGGCGGCTATCTATTTGGAACCTATGATGATGAAGCGGCATTATACCGTTTTGAATTTAATGCTAGTTCCATAACATTTAATCAAGTCACGATATTAAGTGATGGATACCAAGAAGGAGGAAACGAATTAAATTCTGCGTTTAGTAATAATGCTTATACGCTTGAAGGCACTCAATTAAGTATGGATTTTTCTGGAGATAGTGCAATAACACCTAGTTGCTATAATTCAGATACAGAAGAATGGGAAGATTATTCACGTGATTTTACATTTATTTTTACTGTAGAAACCCAATATAATTTTGATACCGAAATGTTTACTGGAACTGTAAATGAAATTATAGATTATAGCACAGGAGAAGTAATTCCATGTGAGTCTACTACTGATTATGATGGCACGAGTGCTATTCAAATTTATAGAGAATAACTTAATAAAATAGTTTAATATAATTTAAAACAGGTTGCTATTTTTCAACCTGTTTTTTTTATTCTTCCTCACCATAAGCATCTTCTTGTAAATCGTAATTTAAAATAACGTGTCCATCATCGTTAACTTCTAACTCATCTGCAGAGAAATTTGTTAAGGTATAATGTAGCTTACTGTTAATTTTTACAAGATAAATACATGCGTCAGTTTTAAGTTCAACTGCTTCAATAGTGTGATTATGATGGTCATCAAATGTTATAACATCGCCATCATTATAGCCGTCAGGAAATTTTTGGTTTAGTAACTCAAGAATTTCCGGAGTGATCTTTTTGTAGTCTACGATTACTCTTTTCATTACTAAAGATTTAAATTAATATTCGTCTCTATCTTCTTTAGCAATTTTTATAAAGTTACGAAAAAAAATGATTCGTTTTTACTTGATTATCAGTATTTAAGTGTAATTTGTTTTTATTATGAGTTGTAAAACTGAAACGCTTCGTGTAATAAAGATGTTTCTACTTGGCAATCTATTTTTGGCTGACTAATATTTTCTAATAGCACAAAATTAATATTCCCATGTTCGTTCTTTTTATCGTATTTTAAAAGGTCGATTATAGGCGTTATATCATTGTTACCAATATTAACACGGCCAAATATTTTAAGAATGGTTTCTTTTATGTCTAAAACAGTTGTTTTAGGAAGTCCTTCTTGTTTTGAAGCAATATAACTTTCCATAATCATGCCAATGGCAATAGCTTCACCATGCAATAAGGCTTCTTTTTCGGTGTTGTTTAAAAAGTAAGTTTCGATAGCGTGGCCAAGTGTATGGCCAAAATTTAGTATTTTTCTTAAACCTAATTCGTTAGGATCTTCTTCAACAACGGCTTTTTTTATAAGGATAGATTCGTAAATTAATGTATCAAACTTTTCTTGTGTCATGCTTTCCAATGTCTTAAAAGCATTCCAGTGTTTTTCATCTTGAATTAATCCATGTTTTAGCATTTCGGCAATGCCAGATCGCATTTGGTTTTCTGGAAGACTACTTAAAAAAGCTGTGTCTATTAAAACCATATCACCAGAATTAATAACACCTATTAGGTTTTTTAGTCCGCCAAGGTCAACCCCTGTTTTTCCACCAATAGAGGCATCTACCATGGCTAATAAAGACGTTGGAACATTTATATAAGCCAGACCACGTTTATAGGTTGAGGCAATAAATCCACCAATATCGGTTATAACACCACCGCCAAGATTTATCATAAGGCTTTTTCTGTCGGCATTAAGTTCGGTTAACGCTTTCCAAACACCTAAACACGTTTCAATATTTTTATGTTCTTCACCAGATTCAATCTCTATAATTTCTATAGGTAAGTTTGTTTCTACATGTCCTAAAAAATAAGGTAAACATGCATTATGAGTATGATCATCAACCAAAAGAAAAATTTTAGAGATGTTATTGTTATGTAAATACTTGTTTAAATGTGTATAACAAGATTTGTTAAAATGTATATCGCAATTATTAGTTTTTATAGAAATCATGCTTATTGTAAAATATGATGTGAAAATAAGATGTATTTTTTTATAATAAAACAGTAACTCCTAATTATATTTGCACAGTAAATTTTTTGAGGAATTGAGTAAACGTATTTTCGATAATACCGAAGTTGCTTTTGCGCTTAAAAGTAACTCCGAATTAAACAGGGCTTATTACCTGTTTAAAATGATTGCTTATGAACCACTTGTAAAACTAGGTAAGTGGTTAACACATTTTGCTATTAAGGCAAAACTTCCTGTAGATGGCTTAATAAGAGCTACCGTTTTCGATCATTTTTGTGGCGGAGTAAACGAGAAAGATTGTTTGCCCGTAATTGATGCTATGTATTCCAAAGGCGTGTGTTCGGTTTTGGATTATTCGGTTGAAGGCAAAGCCAATGAGGCACATTTTGATGATGCCATGCAAAAGATTGTTGAAATCATAAAATTTTCAGCAAATAAACAGGCTATGCCTATTGTTGTTTTTAAACCAACTGGGTTTGGGCGATTTTATCTTTATCAGAAAAAAGGCGAAGGAAAAGCATTTACAAAAGATGAAGAAGCCGAATGGAATCGTGTTGTAGAACGTTACGATACCGTTTGTCGCTTAAGTAAAGAAAAGGATGTAGAAATTTTAATTGATGCCGAAGAAACTTGGATGCAAGATGCTGCTGATAATCTTGTAACTTTAATGATGAAGCGTTATAACACCGAAAAGCCTATTGTTTATAATACCTTGCAAATGTATCGCCATGACCGAATGGCCTTTTTAAAAAACGAGCATGAAATGGCCAAAAAGGAAGGTTATTTTTTAGGGTATAAAATAGTAAGAGGTGCTTACATGGAAAAAGAAAATGAGCGTGCTTTAGAGCTTGGTTATCATTCGCCAATTTGTGATAGTAAATTAGCAACCGATGTTAATTTTAATACAAGCGCAAAATATATCTTAGATTATATCGATTTAATTTCTGTTTTTGTAGGTACTCATAACGAAGAAAGCTGTTACCTTGTAATGGATTTAATGGCTGAGAAAGGCATCTCTAAAGACGATAATCGTGTGTGGTTTGGTCAATTGTATGGTATGAGCGATCATATAAGTTTTAACTTGTCTGAGCTAGGTTACAATGTGGCTAAGTATGTTCCTTTTGGTCCTGTAAAAGATGTGTTGCCATATTTAATACGTAGAGCAGAGGAGAATACGTCGGTTTCTGGGCAAACTGGACGCGAATTAACATTACTTTCTATAGAAAAGAAACGTAGAAAAATGCTAGTATAGTAGGGCTTAAGAACGGAATTTAGGGTTATTTGGGTTATACTCGGGTACTATACTTTTAATTTTTGAAACAATTTCTATGTCTTGTGTTTCTGGAGAAATTTCACATAGCTCTTCAATAGCATGATATGTTTTATTAATTTGAGTGAATTTGCCCACGACTTTAATTATTTTTTTATTCTCTGTAGGTTTTGTGTCTTCGTTATCTGTAAGAAGCTCTTCATGAATTTTTTCACCTGGCCTTAATCCTATTATTTTTATATTAATGTCTTCTGGATATTTTAATTCAGAAAGCTTAATCATACTAAGAGCTAGGTCAAATATTTTTACAGGTTTACCCATATTAAAAAGAAATGTGTCATGATTATTTCCCATTGTGGAGGCTTCTATTATTAATTGACAAGCTTCAGGAATAGACATAAAATAGCGGCTCATATTTTTGTGAGTAATTGTTAATGGACCGCCATTTTCAATTTGTTTTTTAAATAATGGAATTATAGAGCCATTTGAACCTAAAAGGTTGCCAAAACGAGTCGTTATAAATGTTGTTTTTCTATTTCTTTTTTGATATCCCAAAAGCATTTCAGCAATACGTTTTGTAGCCCCCATAATACTGGTAGGATTTACAGCTTTATCTGTTGATATTAAAATAAACTTGTCAGCGTTAAATTCTACAGCATTATTAATAAGATTTTTAGTGCCAAGAACATTTACTTTAACAGCTTCGTAAGGGTTTTGCTCCATAAGTGGCACATGCTTATAAGCAGCAGCATGAAATACAATATTAGGTTTATAAGTATTGAATACTGTTTTAAGTTTAAGATTATCCCTTATATCTGAAATAATAAATGTTATATCATTCCTGTGGTCTAAAAAAAGTTCTTGCTGTAAATTATATAGTGCAGATTCTACATTATCGATAAGAATAAGTTGTTTAAACTTAAAAGGGATTAATTGTTTAACCAATTCGCGACCAACAGAGCCAGCAGCACCTGTTATTAAAATGGTCATATTTTGATATACTTTATTTAGTCTTTCAGGTGATTGATTTATGGGCGATACTTCTAATAGATCTTTTATAGTAATATTTTTAATTAGATGACTTGTTTTATGGTTATTCACCTGCGAAACTATTTTAACATTTAGATTAATAGAATAAAAATGATTAATTAACTGAAGTAACTTATTAGAATCGATATGTGATTTAGCAATAATAATATCATCTATTTTATATTTATCTATGAAGTCTTTTGTGAGGTTTTCTAAATGATAAATATTTAGAGCTTCAATTTTTGTTTCATTTTTATCTTCACCAATAAAGCCTAAAACATTATAATTAGTACTTTTTGATTGTGCTAATAAATTATAGGTCTCTTTTGCTAAAGTGTCAACGCCATAAATTAATATTGTTTTATGATTTTTGCTTGGTCCTAAATTATTGTTTTTAAGTTTCTCCAAAATATGACTTAATTATATTAACAATGCGTTGTAAATCTTTTTCGCTAAGGTTTGAACCGCTAGGTAAGCATAAGCCTCTTCTATGCAATTCGCTTGAGACACCATTTAGGTATGCTGGAGTATTTTTGTATACTGGTTGTAAATGCATAGGTTTCCATGAAGGCCTAGATTCTATATCATGATTATTTAACCATTCCATTACATTGTTTCTGGTGGTTTCATTATCCAAAAGCATACAGGTTAACCATCTGTTTGAACGATATCCATTAGGTTCTTTTAAAAATGTAATTCCTTTTATATGATTCAGACTTTGTTGATAATATTTAAAGTTTCTTCGTCTTAACGAAACATACTCATCGAGTACTTTTATTTGACCTCGGCCTATACCAGCAATAATATTAGACATGCGGTAGTTGTAACCAATAGTTTGGTGTAAGTAGTGTTCTCCTGGTTCTTTTGCTTGAGAAGCAAGAAAAATAGCCTTGTTTTTAAAACCTTTAGATTTTGATATTAATGCGCCGCCGCCTGAGGTGGTTATAATTTTATTACCGTTAAATGAAAGGATAGAAAAATCTCCAAATGTGCCACATTTTTTTCCATTAAGGTCACTTCCAAATGCTTCGGCACAATCTTCAATTACTGGAATATCATATTTTTTAGAAATGGTTTCAATTTGTGTTGCATTATACGGCATACCATATAAGCTTACTGCAATAATAGCTTTTGGTTTTTTGCCTTTGCTCATTCTATCTACTATAGCTTCTTCTAGCAATTTAGGACATATATTCCAAGTCTCTTTTTCACTATCAATTAAAACAGGTGTGGCGCCTAAATATTTAACTGGGTTTACAGAAGCTACAAATGTTTTTGTTTGGCATAAAACTTCATCATTAGCTTTAACTCCAATCATTTTTAAAGCAAGATGAATAGCCGCAGTTCCCGAATTTAAAACAGCTACATGTCTATTTTGATTGAGGTATAACTCTATATCATTTTCAAAACTATCTACATTTGGTCCCAATGGTGAAATCCAATTTTGCTCAAAGGCGTCTTCAATAAACTTTTGTTCATGACCACTCATATGAGGTGGCGATAACAAAATTTTTGAATGTAATTTGGATTTATTATTCGTCATTTAAGTAATAATGATAACTGTTATTCTTTTATAATCCGTTGTAATGTTTTAAAAATAAGTTTAATATCAGTTATTATTGTAGAATTGTTAATGTATTTTTTATTGAGAGCTATTTTTTTCTTTAAAATCTCATTTAAGTACATTTTTTCAGGGTCTTTTGCTTTTTTAAGAAGCTCTGCTTCATTTCTAAAAACAATTGAGGCATAATCGGTAATACCTGGTTTTACATTAAAAACCTCTAAATCTTCTTTAGAGTAATAATTTACATATTCTCTTACTTCTGGTCTAGGGCCTACAAAACTCATTGTACCATTTAACACATTAATTAATTGTGGTAGTTCGTCGAGTTTATATTTTCTAAGATAATAACCTATTTTTGTTACTCTAGCATCATTATTTCCTATAGTTAATAGGCCATCTTTGTCTGCCCCAATGAACATGGTTCTAAATTTATAAATTTTAAAATCATTATTGTTTTTACCTACCCGAGTTTGAGTAAAGAATATGGGGCCTTTAGAGTTTAGTTTTATTAAAATGGATAGTAATAAAAATAAAGGCAGTAAAATAATAATACCTGTAAAAGAGAAAACGATATCGAAAATACGTTTAATCATTTAAAAAATAGATAATACAATGGGAAACTCATATTAAAAGATTTATCATTCCCAAGTAAACGCTTTTACGGTAGCAATACTGTCGCAGTTTTCAACTTGAAGTGATGCTGCTTTACTATCAATTTCACCTTCTATAAAGTAGATGCCGCATGGTGTGCTTCGTGGCGTGCTTTTAGAGAAAATTACGTCACCTTCTTTAAGAATTTTGTCAATTAAAAGAGAATCTAATTCACCTGAGAGGACTTTAGATTCAATGTTAGCATTATATTGTAAAGGCTTGTTGTTAATATTCTTTTTAACTCTAGCTTCAGGACCATAGTCGCAGGATACCTTTTTTCCATTTAGGAAAAAAAATAAAAAAACAAGACCGATAGAAAATCCACCAAGATAAAAGCCTAGTCTATGAATAAATTTCATGTTATTTTTTCAATTGAGAATTGATAGCGATTAAAAAATCAATAAATTAATATCGCTGTGTTTTAAATCAAACCATTCGCCAACCGATTTGTTGGTAAGAATGCCGTGGTAAAAGTACAAACCATTTTTTAAACCTCTATCAAATCGTAAAGAATTTTCTAAACCACCGTCATCTGCTATTTTTAAGATATAAGGGGTAAACATATTACTTATTGATATGGATGCCGTTCTGGAAAATCGCGCTGGTATGTTAGGTACGCAATAATGAATAACACCATGTTTTTTAAATGTAGGTGCCTTATGGGTAGTAACTTCACTGGTTTCAACACAACCTCCCATATCTATACTTACATCTATAATAACAGCACCAGATTTCATGTTTTCAACCATAGTCTCTGTAACTATAATAGGCGAGCGATTTTTACCTCGTACAGCTCCAATAACAATATCGCAACGTTTTAATGCTTTTAAAAGGTTTTTGGGTTGTATGGTGGACGTAAATAAAGGTTGTCCTAAGTTTTTTTGTATTTCACGTAATCTGGTAATAGAATTATCAAAAATTTTCACATTAGCTCCTAAACCTAAAGAACTTCTTGCTGCAAATTCTCCTACAGTTCCTGCACCTAAAATAACAACTTCTACAGGAGGAACACCACTAACATTACCAAACATTAAACCGTTTCCTTCGTTAACATTGCTTAATAATTCGGCAGCAATTAAAACTGAAGAAGTGCCTGCAATTTCACTCAATGATTTTACAGCCGGATAAGTTCCATCATCATCTTTAATAAATTCAAAAGCTAATGCAGTAACACGTTTTGCAGCTAATGTTTCAAAATATTTTTTAGTTTGTGTTTTGAGCTGTAACGCAGAAATTAAAATGGATTGTGGATTTATTAATTTAATTTGATCTAGAGTAGGAGGCTCAATCTTTAAAATCATGGGGCAAGCAAATACTTTAGCCGTGTCTTTTGTTATTTCGGCACCAGCTTCAGAATAATCTTTATCACTAAAGTTGGCACCTTTTCCAGCGCCAGACTCAATTAAAACACGATGCCCATTATTAACAATAGCAGAAACAGCATCGGGTGTTAGGCAAACACGCTTTTCTTGAAAAGCTGTTTCTTTAGGAATACCAATAAATAGGGAGCTTTTACTTTTTAAAATCTCTAAGCGTTCTTCTTGAGGAATTAATTGCTGCTTAGTAAAAGGTGATAAGGATTTTGACATGTTGAGTCCTGTTTAAAAACTCAAATTACAAATTAATTTTTATCTGTAACGAAATATTTTAAAAATACTGTTTGATTTTTCCCCAAAGTGTTGTTGGTTTAATTTTAAACTCTTCTTCAAGTTCTTCCATGGATTTATTAACACTTGTAAGTTTATTAAACATTTGGGCTCTGATTAAATATATTGACGGGATAACAATAGCCATTACAGGTAGTAAATAAATTATTAAATTTTCATCAACCCAATACAAATCACTATTTAAAATTTCTATTATTTGATAAATAAACATTGCTATTGGCACTATCAATGTGTGATACCACCAATGGCGACAAGTAAAAAACCAAATTAGGATTAGGAAGAGAGGGATTATTTTGCCTATAAGAGTCCATGCAAGTACATATGCACTTTCATAATATTTACTATCATAAGTAAATAGAAAAGTGTTCCAAACTTTTTGGTCTGGAACACTTTCATGTAATGTAAATAAAAAAGGTGTTAAAGCTATAAAAGTAGCTATTAAACTACCAAATAACAACTCTTTTCTATTATTCTTAGAGCTGTCTTGGCGCTTTGATTCTTCTCTTTTCGATTTCTGTAGTTTGTTGTCCATCTAGGTCAATTAAATTTGTCGCTTGAGCTGTAAACAACATTCCACCGAAAATTGCAATTGCAATAACATACTTTTTAGTTTTCATAATTTAAGGGATTTAATTAATTAATTACAATCCAAAAGTATGTTTACAAGTAGTATCTTTTACGGTTAAAATGTTAAAATTATGTTAAAAACCATGGTTTAGGTGGTTTTTAGTTACGGTTTTTCCGTAAAAGAACTTGTTTCCGGTAGAAAAGGTGCTTAGTTATATACTGTTTACACTTAAAATTCTACTATTTATATTATTAAACTTTATGGCAACTGTATCATAATCAGACACTAGTTGCTCGATTAATTCAGGCCATTCAATAATTTTCCAATGATCTGAATAGATGTAATCTTCAATTCCAAAATCGTAAGCTTCGTCTATATTATTAATGCGATACAAATCAAAATGAAAAATTTTTTCACCATTACATTTGTACTCATTTACTATTGAATAGGTCGGACTACTAACTTCATCTTGACTACCTATACGTTTTACCAAAGCTTTAATGAAAGTGGTTTTTCCAGCTCCCATTTCTCCATAAATTAATATGGTTCTTGTTTTAAGATGAGTAAGAACTTGACTTGCAATATCTTCTACATCGCTAATTGTATATATTATATCCAATCTATCAAAAATTACTTTGCAATGTAATAAGAATAAATGAAAAAAACCAACAAAGAATGTATTTCATCGGTTTTTTTTGCATTACATAGAGTTATTTAGGTGACATTGTGATAAATGGAATAATCATTTCTTCTAAAGAAACACCCCCATGTTGATAGGTATTTCGGTAATAACTAACATAGTGATTGTAATTATTGGGGTAGGCAAAAAATAAATCACTTTTAGCAAAAATAAAGGAACTACTCATAGTAATTGAAGGTAAGTGAATTGTTTTAGGGTTTTTAGCTACTAAAACATCTTTGTCTTCATAAGTTAAACTTCTACCGGTTTTATATCTTAAGTTTAAACTCGTGTCTTTATCACCAATAACTTTTGATGGGTTTTTAACATTTATGGTACCATGATCTGTAGTTATAATAAGTTTAAAACCTAATTGTTGCGCTTGTTGAATAATTTCTAACAAAGGTGAGTTTTTAAACCAGCTAAGGGTTAAAGAGCGGTAAGCTTTATCATTTGCTGCTAATTCTTTAACCACATCCATTTCGGTTTTTGAGTGAGATAGCATATCTACAAAATTGTATACCACAACTGTTAGGTCGTTATCTTTTTGAGATTTGAAATTATCGGCCAACTTTTTTCCAGATTTTAAACTTGTTATCTTATGATACTCGTGTTTTATATTAGTAAGCCCTAAACGTTTTAATTGTGCTTTTAAAAAATCGTTTTCATGAAGGTTTTTTCCGCCTTCATCGGTGTCGTTTTTCCAAAGATCTGGATGTAATTTTTCCATATCGGCGGGCATTAGTCCAGAAAAAATAGCATTTCTTGCATATTGTGTTGCCGATGGTAGAATACTGTAATAAGGGGACTCTTGTTCTTTTTTATAATAATTATTTAAAACAGGCTCAAAAGCTTTCCACTGGTCGTAGCGTAAATTATCTACTACAATTAAAAGGGTTGGTTGTTCTTTACTTATTTCGGGAACTATTTTTTCTCTAAATAGGGTATGAGACATTACAGGTGAATCTACATTACCATCAAACCAATTAGGGTAGTTTTTGTCAATAAACTTTCCAAACTGAATATTCGCTTCATTTTTTTGAGATTCTAAAATCTCAAACATACCAATATCTTCAATATCTTCAAGCTGCAGTTCCCAATAAATAAGTTTTTGGTATAAGTTTGCCCATTCCTCGTAAGAATTCACCATGGTTAAATCCATCGCAATTTTTCTAAACTCTTGTTGATAGTTAGAAGTCGTTTTTTCTGATACTAATCTTGAATGATCGAGGTTTTTCTTTAAACTAAGTAATATTTGATTTGGGTTTACGGGTTTAATTAAATAATCGGCAATTTTATTACCAATAGCTTCTTCCATAATATATTCCTCCTCACTTTTGGTGATCATAACAACAGGAAGCGCATTATTTATGGCTTTAATTTCATTAAGTGTTTCTAAGCCAGTTAAGCCTGGCATATTCTCATCTAAAAAAACAATATCAAAAGTAGAGCTCTCTAAGGCTTCGATGGCTTCGGTACCACTTTTACAGGTAGTTACGTTGTAGTTTTTCTTTTCTAAAAATAAGATATGAGGTTTTAATAAATCAATTTCATCGTCAACCCAAAGAATATTTATATTGTTCATGTATATTTGTTTAAATTAAAATGTAATAGATAAAGTTTGAAAGCACAAAACAAACTTAAAATATTTAACGATCCAATTTACGGATTTATTACCATTCCTAATACGCTTATTTTCGATTTGATTGAGCATAAGTATTTCCAAAGACTTCGCAGAATTACACAAATGGGCTTATCTTATTTGGTGTATCCTGGAGCTCACCACACAAGATTTCATCATGCCATAGGGTGCATGCATTTAATGAAAAAAGCAGTAAATGTGCTTCGTTTTAAGGGAGTTACTATTTCTGAAGATGAAGAAAACGCACTTTATATTGCTATTTTATTGCACGATATTGGTCATGGGCCATTTTCTCATGCCATGGAACACAGTATAGTAAACGGTGTCTCTCATGAACAAATTTCTATGCTTTTTATGGAGCGCTTAAACAAAGAATTTAACTCAAGTTTAACGCTAGCCATCAATATTTTTAAAGGAGAATATCACCGTAAATTTCTTTGTCAGTTAATTTCTGGACAATTAGATATGGACCGTGCCGATTATTTAAAGCGCGATAGTTTTTATACTGGTGTAGCAGAAGGCAATGTAAATAGTGAGCGTTTAATTACCATGCTTAATGTGGTAAATGATAAATTGGTTGTTGAAGAAAAAGGGATTTACAGCGTAGAAAAATTTCTTTTAGCAAGACGCTTAATGTACTGGCAAGTATATTTACACAAAACAAGTTTGGTAGCCGAACAGCTTCTTATTAGGGTTTTAAAACGAGCTAAAGAATTAAAAAGTCAAGGTGTTAACCTTACAGCAAGCTCAGCATTAAACTATTTTTTAGATCATAATATTTCAATAGAAAATTTCGATACCAAAACTTTAGATACGTTTTCACAGTTAGATGATTATGATATTGTATCTGCAATGAAAGAATGGCAATTTCATGATGATTTTGTGTTAAGTAATTTATGCGATATGATTGTTAACAGAGATTTGTTAAAAATCAAAATAAAGAAGAAAGCTATTAAGCTTGAAAAACTTGACAAGCAAATAGACAAATTAATGAATAGGTATAACATAACTAATCATGAGGCTAACTACTTTGTGTTTTCAGGAGAAATAACCAATCAAGCATATAAGTCAGAAAACCAAAACATTAACATTCTGCATAAAAACGGCAAAATAGGCGATATTATTAATGCTTCAGATCACTTTAATTTAAAATCGTTAGCAAAACCAGTAACCAAATTTTATATCTGCTATCCTAAGCAGAAAATTTAACAGTTTTTTCATATTTTTGCAAGAATGAAATTTACAGCACAACAGATAGCAGGAATTTTAGAAGGTGATATTGTAGGAAACCCAGATGTTGAAGTTTCCAAACTTTCTAAAATAGAAGAAGGCACTAAAGGCTCTTTAACCTTTTTAGCCAATCCTAAGTACCAACAATATATATATTCTACCAAAGCTTCGGTAGCCATAGTTAACAAAACTTTTCAACCAGAAAGCAATATTGATACCACACTAATAAAAGTAGACGATGCTTATAAAGCGTTCTCCAAATTATTAGAGTATTACAATATGGTAAAGCTTAATAAAGAAGGTATCGAGCAACCTTCTTTTATAGCAGAATCAGCAAAAAAAGGAGACAATATATATATAGGCGCATTTTCTTATATAGGAGAAAATGTAACAATTGGTAATAATGTAAAAATATTTCCAAATAGCTACATAGGAGATAATGCTGTTATTGGAGACCATACCATAGTGTTTTCTGGGGCAAAAATTTACTCCGAATGTATTATAGGAAACAACTGTGTGGTTAATTCTGGAGCTATTATTGGTGCAGATGGTTTTGGATATGCGCCAAATGAAAATGGTGAATATACTAAAGTACCACAAACAGGTAATGTTATTCTGGAAGATTATGTTGATATTGGAGCAGGAACAACAATAGATCGTGCCACCCTAGGATCAACTGTTATACGTCGTGGTGTTAAGTTAGACAATCAAATACAAATAGCACACAACGTAGAAATTGGCAAAAACACCGTAATAGCAGCTCAAACAGGCATTGCAGGATCAACAAAAATTGGCGAGAACTGTCAAATTGGTGGACAAGTAGGTATTGTAGGGCATATTGTAATAGGTGACAATGTAAAAATTCAAGCCCAATCTGGTATTGGTAGAAATATTAAAGATAACGAAGTATTACAAGGATCACCTGCGTTAACTTATGGCGACTACAATAAGTCCTATGTATATTTTAAAAAATTACCACAAATTGTAAAAAATATAAACGATTTAGAAAAGAAAGTCAATGGCAATAGTTAGTACCGAAATAAAACAAAAAACTATAAAAACGCCTGTATCGCTAACGGGTGTTGGGTTACATACTGGTAAAAATGTCACACTTACATTCACACCAGCACCAGTAAATACAGGGTTTGCTTTTAAACGTGTTGATTTGGAAGGCATGCCAATAATAGAAGCCGATGCTAATTATGTAACAAACACACAACGTGGCACATGTTTAGAAAAAAATGGTGTTGTAATACAAACATCAGAGCATGTTTTAGCCGCATTAGTAGGTTTAGATTACGATAATATTATTATTGAATTAGACGCTTCCGAGCCTCCAATTATGGATGGTTCATCTAAGTTTTTTGTTGAAGCTTTAGAAAAAGCAGGGATTGAAGAACAAGAGGCATTTAGAGAAGAATATGTGGTTACAGATGTTGTTTCTTACAGCGATGAAGAATCTGGTAGCGAAGTGCTTGTTATGCCAGCCGAAGAATATCAAATAACTACAATGGTAGATTTTGGTACTAAAGTTTTAGGTACGCAAAACGCCACATTAAAGCACGTTTCAAATTTTAAAGAGGATATTTCAGACTCTAGAACATTTAGCTTTCTACATGAAATAGAAATGTTATTGGAGCACGGATTAATAAAAGGTGGCGACCTTAATAATGCTATTGTTTATGTAGACAAAGAAATTTCTCCAGAAACCATAGAAAAACTTAAAAAAGTATTTAATAAGGATACTATATCAGTTAAACCTAATGGTATTCTAGATAATTTAACACTTCACCACCCTAATGAAGCAGCAAGACATAAACTTCTTGATGTTTTAGGAGATTTAGCGTTAATAAGAACACGAATAAAAGGTAAAGTAATAGCAAATAAACCAGGACACTATATAAATACACAATTTGCTAAAAAACTGTCTAAAATAATTAAAAACGAACGCCGTAACCATGTACCAAAGGTAGATTTAAATAAAGAGCCTTTAATGGATGTTACGCAAATTATGGCTATGTTACCACATAGACAGCCATTTTTATTAATCGATAAAATTTTCGAGTTAACAGATTCTACCGTAATTGGTATGAAAAATGTTACCATGAACGAGCCATTTTTTGCAGGACATTTCCCCGGAGCTCCAGTAATGCCAGGCGTGCTTTTAGTTGAAGCTATGGCTCAAACAGGTGGTATTTTGGTATTAAGTACTGTGCCAGACCCAGAAAACTACTTAACATTCTTCATGAAAATAGATAATGTTAAGTTTAAACAAAAAGTTGTTCCGGGAGATACCGTAATTTTTAAATGTGATTTAATTTCACCAATACGCCGTGGAATTTGCCATATGCAAGGATATGCTTATGCAAATGGTAAACTTTGTGCAGAAGCAGAGTTGATGGCACAAATCTCTAAAGTAAAATAATCTTATGAATCAACCACTTGCTTACGTTCACCCAGGAGCAAAGATTGCTAAAAATGTTGTAATAGAACCTTTTTCTACAATTCACAATAACGTTGTTATAGGTGAAGGAACTTGGATAGGCAGTAATGTTACCATTATGGAAGGTGCTAGAATAGGAAAAAACTGTAATATTTTCCCTGGAGCCGTTATTTCAGCTGTTCCTCAAGATCTTAAATATAACGATGAAGACACTACGGTAGAAATAGGCGATAACGTAACAATAAGAGAATGCGTTACCATTAATCGTGGCACAACAGATAAAATGAAAACCGTTGTTGGCGATAATTGCTTAATCATGGCGTATTGCCATATTGCTCACGATTGTATTGTAGGAAACAATTGTATTTTCTCTAATAATTCAACATTAGCCGGACATATAAATGTTGGCGATTATGTTGTTTTGGCAGGTATGACAGCAGTTCACCAGTTTTGCTCTATAGGAAATCATGCGTTTGTAACAGGAGGATCTTTAGTAAGAAAAGATGTACCACCGTTTGTAAAAGCAGCACGTGAACCCTTATCTTATGTTGGGATTAACTCTGTAGGATTAAGGCGCCGAGGCTTTTCAACCGAAAAAATTAGAGAAATTCAAGATATATACAGAATACTTTATCAAAAAAATTATAATAATACCCAAGCAGCCGATATTATTGAAGCTGAAATGGAAGCCACGCCTGAGCGTGATGAAATTCTTCAGTTTATCAAAGATTCACAACGCGGTATTATGAAAGGATACTTTAAATCAAATTAATTTATGGCAAATACATCAGATATTAGAAACGGACTTTGTATTCGTTACAATCATGATATTTATAAAATTGTAGAGTTTTTACACGTAAAACCAGGTAAAGGACCTGCTTTTGTAAGAACAAAACTTAAAAGTGTTACTACAGGAAAGGTTATCGAGAATACCTTTTCAGCTGGACATAAAATAGATGATGTACGTGTAGAAACACATCAATTTCAGTTTTTATACAACGATGGCGAGTTTTTCCATTTTATGAACACGGCTGATTATACACAAATTAGACTTTTAGAAGCCGCTTTAGACCGACCAGACTTGTTAAAAGAAGGCGAAGTTGTAACGGTTATTATTAATACCGAAGACAACATGCCGCTTTCTGTTGAAATGCCAGCAAGTGTTATACTAGAAGTAACCCACACCGAGCCTGGAGTAAAAGGAAATACAGCAACCAATGCAACAAAACCGGCAACAGTAGAAACAGGAGCAGAAGTTAATGTCCCTCTATTTATTAATGAAGGTGACAAAATAAAAATTGAAACTGAAAAGGGAACATACAAAGAACGTATTAAAGAATAATCAGTTTTGAAATTTCCTAAACCCTATACACTTCAAGAAATCGCCACTTTAATAGATTGCGATTTTGTTGGAGATAAAACGTTTCCTGTATTAGGCATGAACGAAATTCATGTTGTAGAAGAAGGCGACATTGTTTTTGTAGATCATCCAAAATACTACGATAAAGCTTTAAATTCAGCAGCAACAATTGTTTTAATTAATAAGGATGTAGATTGCCCAGAAGGCAAAGCATTATTAATTAGTGACGATCCTTTTCGTGATTTTAATAAACTAACACAGCATTTTAAACCCTTTCAAGCAAGTCACGTTTCTATTTCTGAAACAGCTAGAATAGGGAAGAATTCAATAATTCAACCCAATTGCTTTATAGGTAATAATGTCGTTATTGGTGATAATTGTATCATACACTCCAATGTAAGTATTTACGATGATACGATTATTGGAGATAATGTTATCATTCATGCAGGAACAGTTCTAGGAGCAAGTGGTTTTTACTATAAAAATAGACCAGAAGCTTATGATCAACTCCTTTCTGGAGGTCGCGTTATTATAGAAAACGACGTACATATTGGAGCCGCATGTACTATAGATAAAGGGGTAACGGGTGATACAACTATCGGAGAAGGTTCAAAACTAGATAATCAAATACAAATAGGTCATGATACTGTAATAGGTAAAAAGTGCTTAATCGCATCGCAAACAGGAATAGCCGGTTGTGTTGTTGTAAAAGATAACGTAACCATTTGGGGGCAAGTTGGCATTAAAAGTGGTATTACCTTGGCCGAAGGAACTGTGCTATATGCGCAATCTGGATTAGGTCACTCAACAGATGAAGGTAAAACCTATTTTGGCTCACCAGCAGTTGAAGCCCGTGAAATGTTTAAACAAATGGCTTACATAAAAGAAATTCCTAATATACTTAAGCGTCTTAAAAGAGATAAAAAAGCCTAAATAACTTTAAAATAAAACAAGAAAATACTTTATAAATAAAGAGCAAAAACTTACTTTTGTTTCGTTATAAAAACAATAAAAATCAGATTTAAATGAGTGTTTTAGTAAATAAAGATTCAAAAATAATAGTTCAAGGATTTACAGGTAGTGAAGGTACTTTTCACGCTGGTCAAATGATTGACTATGGAACCAATGTAGTTGGTGGTGTAACACCAGGAAAAGGTGGGCAAACACACCTAGACAAGCCAGTTTTTAATACAGTAAAAGAAGCTGTAGATAAAGTTGGAGCAGATACAACTATTATTTTTGTACCGCCTGCATTTGCTGGTGATGCTATTATGGAAGCAGCCGATGCTGGTATAAAAGTTATTATAACTATTACCGAAGGAATACCTGTAGCCGATATGATTAAGGCTTCAGATTATATAAAAGACAAAGACTGTAGATTAATTGGCCCAAATTGCCCAGGAGTTATCACTCCAGGAGAAGCAAAAGTTGGTATCATGCCAGGGTTTGTTTTTAAACAAGGAAAAGTAGGTATCGTATCTAAATCTGGAACATTAACTTACGAAGCAGCCGACCAAGTTGTAAAGCAAGGTTTAGGAATTACAACTGCCATTGGTATTGGTGGAGATCCAATTATTGGAACAACAACTAAAGAAGCGGTTGAGTTATTAATTAACGACCCAGAAACGGAAGCTGTTGTTATGATTGGTGAAATAGGTGGACAATTAGAAGCCGATGCCGCTAACTGGTATAAGGAAAGTGGTAGCAAAAAGCCTGTTGTAGGGTTTATTGCTGGTGAAACGGCTCCTGCTGGACGTACCATGGGACACGCTGGTGCCATTGTAGGTGGTAGTGACGATACTGCGCAAGCAAAAAAGAAAATTATGCGCGAATGTGGTATCCACGTTGTAGACTCTCCTGCCGAAATAGGAAAAAAAGTAGCCGAAGTATTAGGCTAAATACATAAGAATATTCAATAAAAAACCTCACAAGAATTTGTGAGGTTTTTTTTATTTCATACAACTTGTAATTAGTATATTTGAGCATCAACTAATATTGTAATTAAACTATGAAATTATTAGAAGGAAAAACAGCCATAATAACTGGTGGTAGTCGCGGTATAGGTAAAGGGATTGCACAAGTTTTTGCACAACAAGGTGCTAATGTGGCTTTCACTTATAGCTCTTCAGTTGAAGCTGCAAATGAACTTGAAAAAGAACTTAATGCTTTAGGAGTTAAAGCCAAAGGTTACCAAAGTAATGCTGCCGATTTTAAGCAATCGCAAGACCTATCAGCAGAAGTTGTTAAGGAGTTTGGAAGCATTGATATTCTGGTTAATAATGCAGGAATTACTAAAGATAATTTGTTAATGCGTATTAGTGAAGAAGACTTTGACAAAGTAATAGAAGTCAACCTAAAATCGGTTTTTAATATGACAAAAGCCGTACAACGCACCATGTTAAAACAACGAAAAGGATCTATTATAAACATGAGCTCAGTTGTTGGCGTTAAAGGTAATGCAGGACAAACAAACTATGCTGCTTCGAAAGCAGGAATAATAGGATTTTCTAAATCTGTAGCATTGGAGTTAGGGTCTAGAAACATAAGAAGTAATGTGGTTGCACCCGGTTTTATTGAAACCGAAATGACAGCAAAGTTAGATGAAGATACCGTTCAAGGTTGGCGCGATGCTATTCCTTTAAAACGTGGTGGAACACCAGAAGATATTGCCAATGCATGTGTATTTTTAGCGAGTGATATGAGTGCCTACATTACAGGACAAACCTTAAATGTAGATGGTGGAATGTTAACATAATTTATGAATACAGAAACCCTACTATATATTATATTATCTGGAGTTATAGCGCTATTATTAGCGCTATTTCAGTATAAATATAGATCTAAAACTAAAAATATTTTTTTAACGTTTTTACGGTTTCTTAGTCTGTTTGCCATATTTATTTTATTAGTAAACCCAAAAATAGAAACAAAACAGACCTACATACAAAAACCTTCTTTGGCCATTGTTTTAGATAACTCTAATTCTATTAATTACTTTAAACAAGAAACAGAAGTTAAGCAACTGTTATCTGAAGTAAAATCACGAGCAGATTTATCGAGAAAATTTAATATTGACTATTTTACCTTTGGCAAAACCTTAAGTAAAAGTGACAGTCTGACGTTCTCTGAAAAACAATCGAATATAAGCGATGTTTTTACACAACTTCAACAAATTTATACCAATCAAACAGCGCCAACAATTCTGGTAACAGATGGAAATCAAACCTTTGGAAGCGATTACTCTTTTGTTTCTAAAAACTATAACCAGGTAGTTTATCCTGTAGTTGTAGGTGATACCACGGCACACAGCGACTTAAAAATTCAACAATTAAATACAAATAAATACGCGTATTTAAAGAATAAATTCCCAGTGGAAGCTATTGTAGTATATCACGGGCAAAAAAACATAAGTACTACATTAACTGTTAAACAAGGAGATGCTGTTATTTTTACCAAGCCTTTATCATTTTCAAAAGAAAACACATCTGATGTTGTTACATTTTATTTACCAGCTAATAAAGTAGGCGTGCAAACTTACAAAGTACATGTTAATGCCATAACAGGAGAAAAAAACACCTTAAATAATACCAAAAATTTCGCTGTTGAAGTTATAGACGAAAAGACCAAAGTTGCCATTGTAAGTAGTATAACTCATCCAGATATTGGTGCCATAAAAAAAAGTATAGAAACCAACGAACAACGCCAATGCGATATAATATCTCCAGGAGAGTTTATAGCGCGTGTTAACGACTATCAATTGGCTATTTTATATCAGCCTGATAGTAAATTTAAGCCCATAATTAATGCTTTAAAACAAACACCTATAAACACCTTTATTATTGCAGGAACTAAGACCAATTGGCAGTTGCTTAATAGTGAAAATTTAGGATTTAAACACGATATAAATAATCAAACCGAAGCATTTCAAGCACAGTTAAACCCAAGCTATTCAAATTTTATTATAGAGGATTTAGCTTTTTCAAGCTTTCCACCATTAAAAGGTGTTTTTGGCGATATTTCTTTTGAAAAAAATCATAGTATCCTTCTTTACAAGCAAATAGGGAATGTAATTACCGAGTCGCCACTTTTAGTGACGACCGAAAATAATGGTGCTCGAAATGCCGTATTGTTAGGAGAAAATATATGGCAGTGGCGAGCGCAAAGTTATTTAAACTCCTCATCGTTTAATACTTTTGACAATTTTACAGGAAAACTTATTCAATATTTGGCCTCGAAAAAACGAAAAGACAGATTGGTATTAGATTATAATTCGTTTTACGAAGGAAGTACACAGGTTATTTTAAAAGCCCAATACTTTAATAAAAACTATGAGTTTGATGCCAGAGAGAAGTTACATATCCGTTTAACAAACAAAAAAACGCAAGAAACTTTTGAATACCCATTAGTTTTAAAAAATAATTACTTTGAAGTTAATTTAAGCAACTTACCACCTGCCGACTATGACTTTACCGTTAAAACAGCAAATTCAAACTTATCAAAATCTGCTAGTTTTAAAATATTAGCGTACAACATAGAACAACAATTTTTAAATGCAGATGTAACAAAACTATCCCAAATAGCAACTAATAGTAAAGGAAACCTATTTTTCTCATCAAATTACAAGTTACTTTTTAATAACTTGCTTAAAGATGAAAGGTTTAAACCCATTCAAAAAACAACAAAAACAACATTGCCCTTAATAAATTGGAAATACCTTTTGGCGTTTATTGTTTTTTGCTTATCGTTAGAATGGTTTATCAGAAAATATAAAGGACTAATTTAAAAACACTAACACATGGAAAGATTACCCAAAATTGCATTACCATTCGTGGTATTACTTATTTTTATTGTTATTCTTATTTCAAAATCGGCTGTCACCATAGATTCTGGTGAAGCAGGCGTTTTATACAAAAGATTTGGAGGTGGCGTTGTTACAGATGAACCAGCCTTAGGAGAAGGGTTTCATATTGTAGCCCCTTGGAATAAAGTGTATGTTTATGAAGTACGCCGTCAAGAGATTTTTGAAAAAATGAAAGTGCTTTCTTCAAACGGATTAGACATTCAACTAGATGCTTCAACGTGGTATAAACCAGAAATTAATAACTTAGGAAAGTTACACCAAGAAATTGGTGAGGACTATTTAAACAGAATTATTTTGCCAACCATTCGTTCTGCAGCAAGAAGTGTTGTTGGACGCTACACACCAGAGCAATTATATTCTAGCAAACGTGATGCTATTCAAGCCGAAATTTTTGAAGAAACTAAAAAAATTGTAGACGATCAGCATATTGTTATTGATGAGATTTTGGTTAGAGATGTTACTTTACCACCAACAATTAAAGATGCGATTGAACGTAAATTACGTCAAGAACAAGAGTCTTTAGAGTATGAGTTTAGGTTAGAAAAAGCCCGAAAAGAAGCTGAACGCCAACGTATTGAAGCAAAAGGAAAAGCCGATGCTAATAAAATATTAAGTGCATCGCTAACCGATAAAATTTTACAAGATAAAGGTATTGAAGCTACCAACAAACTATCGGAATCTCCTAATAGCAAAGTGGTTATAATAGGTTCTGGAGAATCTGGTATGCCTATTATTTTAGGAAATCAATAATTAAAATTTGGATTTCTAAATTATTTTTTGAAACCTTTGTTTGGTTAAAGAAAACAAATGACTTTTATTCAATTACACCATCATCATTTTCATACTTGCACTCAAGCGAGCTGAAAATGTATTGACTAAATTGAAGTAAAATATATTGAAACCCGTTTGAGTAAATCAAACGGGTTTTTTGTTTTCTATAATACCATAAACCTTCATTTGATTTACTCAAACACAATAAACATTAAGAATGAGTAAATTAAAAATTGCTGTACAAAAATCAGGTAGGTTACATGACGATTCTATGAAAATACTAAAAGATATTGGTGTTTTTGTAGATAATGGTAAAGACCAGTTAAAAACCTCGGCCGCCAATTTTCCTTTAGAAATTTTTTATTTACGTAACGGCGACATCCCTCAGTACCTAAAGGACGGTATTGTTGATGCTGCAATTATTGGTGAAAATGTGCTTTTTGAAAAAGCAGATAATATTACCGTAATAGAAAAGTTAGGTTTTTCAAAATGTAAAGTATCTATCGCAATACCCAAAACCAAGCAATATTCAAGTATCAAAGACTTACAAGGTAAGCGTATTGCAACATCTTACCCTAATACTGTAACCAAATTTTTAAATAAAAATAATGTTTCAGCCAATTTGCACATTATTAATGGTTCGGTAGAAATTGCACCAAATATAGGTTTGGCTCATGCTATTGTAGATATTGTATCAAGTGGAAATACATTATTTAAAAATAATCTTAAAGAGGTAGATGTTTTATTAAAATCTGAAGCTGTTTTAGCAGTATCTCCTAAAATACATAATATACAAAAAAGTATACTAAGCAAACTACAGTTTAGAATACAATCGGTTTTAAAAAGTCGTCAAAACAAATATGTACTATTAAATATCCCAAATGAAAAAATCAAAGACATTATAAATATACTTCCAGGTATGAATAGTCCTACTATTATACCATTAGCTAGAAGCGGATGGAGCTCTTTACACTCCGTAATTAATAAAAACACATTTTGGGAAGTTATAGATGAGCTTAAAGCAAACGGCGCAGAAGGAATATTAGTTTGTCCAATAGAAAATATGATACTGTAATGAAAACAATTATAAATCCTAAATCATCTGATTGGTCCGAGATTTTAAAACGACCAACCCAAACTATTAATAACATTGAACAAACTGTTAATGAAATTTTTAATGATGTAGAACGTCAAGGAGACAAAGCAATAATAAAATACACAACAATATTTGATGGTGTTGAGCTTAAGAACTATAAAGTTTCAAAGAAAGAAGTTGATGATGCATGTAAAAAAATATCAGAAAACTTAAAAGCAGCTATATATATGGCTAAAGATAATATTGAAGCTTTTCATGCTGCTCAAAAAACATCCAAAATAGAGATTGAAACTTCACCTGGAGTTCGATGCTGGCAAGAAAAACGTCCTATAGAAAAAATAGGATTATACATTCCAGGAGGAACAGCGCCATTATTTTCTACGGTATTAATGTTAGCAATTCCAGCAAAAATAGCAGGTTGCAAAGATATTGTAATTTGTACGCCACCAAATAAAGAAGGAGATATAGCAAAAGAAATTTTATTTACTGCTCAACTTTGTGGGGTAAAAAAAATTATAAAAGTAGGAGGTATTCAAGCTATAGCTGGAATGACATTTGGCACCAAAACAATACCTCAGGTTTATAAAATATTTGGTCCGGGAAATCAATTTGTTACTATAGCGAAACAATTGGCAATTAAACATGGTGTAGCTATAGACATGCCTGCTGGGCCAAGCGAGTTGTTGGTATATGCCGACGATTCTGCAAAGGCTTCTTATGTGGCATCAGACCTGCTTAGCCAAGCCGAACATGGTGTAGATAGTCAGGTAATTTTAATATCGACTTCAGAATCTCTTATTGAAAGCGTAAAAACTGAAATTTCTATTCAAATTAAAGAGTTGCCTAGGAAATCTATTGCAGAACAAGCGATACAAAATTCAAAATTAATTTTAGTAGAAAGTGATGATATAGCTTTAAAAATGATTAATGAATATGCTCCAGAACACTTTATAATTTGTGCTAAAAATGAAGCGTTATTTATTAATAAAATTAATAATGCAGGATCTATTTTTATAGGAAATTTCACCCCTGAAAGTGCTGGTGATTACGGTTCTGGCACTAACCACACTTTACCAACAAATGGGTTTAGCAAAATGTACTCTGGAGTAAACTTAAATAGTTTTACAAAAAGTATCACCTTTCAAAAAATCACTAAAAAAGGATTGAAAAATATAGGTGAAACCATAGAAATTATGGCAGATGCCGAAGGGTTACAAGCTCATAAAAAAGCTGTTTCCATTAGACTTAATGATATAATAAAATCAAGCAAAAAATAACAATGAATCGCTCATTTAATATAGAAAACTTAATAAGACCATCGGTAAAATTAGTCACACCATATTCTTCTGCAAGAGAGGAATATAAGAGTTTTAATAACAATATGATTTTTTTAGATGCCAACGAAAACCCTTATAATAATGGATTAAACCGTTACCCAGATCCACAACAAATAAAAGTAAAAGAATGCCTTTCAGAATTAAAAAATATTGATATTGATAATATCTTTTTAGGAAATGGTAGTGACGAAGTGTTGGATTTATTAATTCGTTCCTTTTGCGAACCTAAGAAAGACCAAATCATAATTTTACCACCAACATACGGTATGTACCAAGTGTTGGCAAACATAAATAATGTGTCAAGTACTTTAGTACCACTTGATGATAAGTTTCAATTACAAGTAGAAAATATTTTAAACGCTACAACAAACAATACAAAAATATTATTTCTCTGTTCGCCTAATAATCCATCTGGAAATCATTTTAAATCAAAGGACATTGAATTATTACTTAACAGTTTTAATGGGATTGTTGTTCTTGATGAAGCATATATCGATTTTTCAACTCAGGAAAGCTGGTTAAATAGATTAGATCATTTCCCTAATCTAGTAATTACGCAAACATTATCAAAAGCTTTTGGTATGGCTGGAATTAGGCTGGGAGTATGCTATGCATCAAAAACAATTGTTAATATCTTAAATAAGATAAAATTGCCATATAATGTTAATACGCTAACTCAACAATATGCTTTGCAGCAACTACAAAAAACAGAGAAGATAAAAAGCAGAATTCAAATTATAATAAAACAAAGAGAACTTTTAAAAACAGCTTTAAAAGAGATCTCATTTGTAAAGCAAGTTTTTCCAACAGAAACAAACTTTATTTTAGTTAAGGTGGACAATGCTACAAAAAGATACCAGCAACTAATTAATAAAGGAATTGTTGTACGAAACCGAACATCTCAATTTGGCTGTAAGAACTGCTTGCGTTTCACTATAGGAACTAGCCGTGAAAATACCGTATTAATCAACACCTTAAAAACACTATAATGGCGCAGAAAGTATTATTTATAGATAGAGATGGCACATTAATAAAAGAGCCTAAAGATGAACAAATAGATGCTTTTGAAAAGCTAGAATTTTATCCAAAAGTATTTCAGTATTTAAGCAAAATAACAAACGAGTTAGATTATGAATTGGTTATGATAACTAATCAAGATGGGTTAGGCACAGTAGCTTTTCCAGAAAATACATTTTGGCCAGTGCATAATTTTATAATGAAAACCTTTAAAGCCGAAGGAATCGTTTTTAAAGAGGAGATTATTGACCGAACTTTTGCAAAAGATAATGCCCCAACAAGAAAGCCAAATACAGGCTTATTAACCACGTATTTTTCCGAGAAGTATGATTTAAAAAACTCATTTGTAATAGGAGATCGCTTAACCGATATTCAACTAGCCAAAAACTTAAACGCAAAAGGTATTTTTATTAATAACCAATCATATTTAGGAAGTGAGGAAATTACGGTAAAACGAGAGGAGTTAAATCCTTATATAGCATTAGAAACCAAAAACTGGCAAGAAATTTACGAGTTTTTAAAACTAACCGATAGAACAGCTACTATAGTAAGAAATACTAACGAAACACAAGTAGCAATTCAATTAAATCTTGATGGAACAGCAAAGAGTAACATAAATACAGGAATAGCTTTTTTTAATCATATGTTAGATCAAATTTCACGTCATAGTCAAGTAGATTTAGACATTAAAGTTAATGGCGATTTAGAGGTTGATGAACATCACACTATTGAGGATACAGCGATTGCTTTAGGAAACGCTTTTAATAAGGCTTTGGGGTATAAATTAGGTATTGAACGTTATGGGTTTTGTTTACCAATGGATGACTGTTTAGCTCAAGTAGCTATCGATTTTGGTGGCAGAAATTGGTTAGTATGGAATGCCAATTTTAAACGTGAAATGATAGGAAAAATGCCTACAGAAATGTTTTATCATTTTTTTAAATCGTTTACTGATGGTGCTAAATGTAATTTGAATATTAAAGCAGAAGGAATTAACGAGCACCATAAAATTGAAGCCATTTTTAAAGCTTTTGCTAAAGCTATTAAAATGGCTATAAAACGAGATGCCGAAAATATGATGTTACCATCAACAAAAGGGGTTTTATAATGAAAGTTGTTATTATAGATTACGGAGCAGGAAATATTAAAAGTATACAATTTGCATTTCAGCGTTTAGGCATAAACACAGAATTAACAAGTAGCAAATCCACCATTCTAAAAGCCGATAAAGTTATTTTTCCTGGTGTAGGAGAGGCTAGTAGCGCAATGAACATGTTACAACACTCTAGTTTGGACAGATTAATACCAAACCTACAACAACCTGTTTTAGGCATCTGCTTAGGAATGCAGTTGCTGTGTAAATACACAGAGGAAGGAAGTACTCATGGACTAGGTATTTTTGATGTAAAAGTGAAAAAATTTGATACTCGTGTAAAAGTTCCGCAAGTAGGATGGAATGTTATTAAAGATTTGAAATCTGACGTATTTGTTGGAATTCCTGAAAAATCATACATGTATTTGGTACATAGCTATTATGCTGAAATCTGTGATGAAACCATTTCAAAGACAGATTATGGACTAGAATATACGTCGGCTTTGCAAAAAAAAAATTTTTATGGAGTTCAATTTCATCCAGAAAAAAGTGGTGATTTAGGCGAACAGATTTTAAAAAACTTTATAGAAATTTAAAAAGAAAGATATGCGTATCATACCTGCAATAGATATTATAAATGGTAAATGTGTAAGATTAACAAAAGGCAATTACAATACTAAAAAAATATATAATGAAAACCCTTTAGAAGTTGCTAAACACTTTGAAAGTGTTGGTGTTAAACACATTCATTTAGTCGATTTAGATGGTGCTAAATCCAACCGAATTATTAATTATAACATATTAGAACAAATTGCAACTGAAACAAATTTAAGTATAGATTTTGGTGGCGGCTTAAAATCTGATGAGGATTTGTATATAGCTTTTAGTTCTGGTGCAAAACAAGTTACAGGTGGGAGTATAGCAGTTAAAAGTCCTAACGTTTTTGATAACTGGATTCGTAAATATGGTCAAAATAAAATTATTCTTGGTGCCGATTGTAAAGATGAAAAAATTGCCACTAATGGTTGGCAAGAACAAAGTAATTTAGCTCTTATTCCATTTATAAAAAATTATCAGAAAAAAGGAATTCAATATGTGATTTGTACAGATATTTCTAAAGACGGTATGCTGGAAGGACCATCGTTAGACTTATATAGAAACATTATTTCAAAATGTAATGATAATCCTATAAAACTAATAGCGTCAGGCGGGGTGTCTAATATTAATGAATTACATATACTAAAAAACATAGGTTGTGAAGGTGTTATTATAGGAAAGGCTTTGTATGAAAATAAAATCACATTAAAAGAATTAGAAAAATTTATTTAAGATGCTGACAAAACGTATAATTCCTTGTTTAGATATTAAAGATGGACGGACTGTAAAAGGTATTAATTTTGTGAATCTTAGAGATGCTGGTGATCCCGTTGAATTAGCAAAACAATACGCTAAAAAAGGTGCAGACGAACTTGTTTTTTTAGATATTTCGGCAACTAAAGAAGCCAGAAAAACCACTAGAGAAATGGTTTTAAAAGTTGCAGAACAAGTAAATATTCCCTTTACTGTTGGTGGGGGAATTTCCTCTGTAGAAGATGTATATATTCTTTTAAATAATGGTGCAGACAAAATATCAATTAACTCATCTGCAGTTAAGCGTCCAGAGTTGATTAATAATTTAGCTAATAAGTATGGAAGTCAGTGTGTAGTTGTTGCCATTGATGCTAAGAAGATTAATAGCTCTTGGAACGTACATTTAGCTGGTGGCAGTATCCCAACAAAAATAGATGTATTTGATTGGGCCAAAGAGGTTGAGTCTCGAGGAGCAGGAGAAATATTATTTACTTCAATGAATCATGATGGCACTAAAAATGGTTTTGCAAATGACGTCCTTGCTAAATTGTCTTCAGAATTAAATATTCCAGTTATTGCATCAGGTGGGGCAGGAAAACAACAACATTTCATAGATGTGTTTAAACAAGGAAAAGCCGATGCGGCTTTAGCTGCTAGCGTGTTTCATTTTGGTGAAATAAACATTGTCGATTTAAAGAAAACATTAAAACAACAACAAATAGAAGTACGACTCTAATGAAAATAAATTTTAAAAAAAATATAGATGGCCTTGTTCCAGTAATTATTCAAGACTCTGAAACCAAAACAGTTCTAATGCTGGGCTATATGAATGAGGAAGCTTATAAAAAAACCATAAAAACTAAAGTGGTTACCTTCTATAGTAGATCGAAACAGCGTTTATGGACTAAAGGTGAAGAAAGTGGACACTATTTAAAGCTTGTAAATATTAAAAGTGATTGCGATAATGACACATTATTAATTCAGGTAAAACCAACAGGCACAGTTTGCCATAAAGGTAGTGATACATGTTGGGGAGAAAGTAACATATCATCTTATGGGTTTATCTCTAAATTAGAAACAATTATAACAAACAGAATAGAAAACAGCGATTCAAATCAATCTTATGTGGCTTCACTATTTTCAAAAGGAATAAATAAAATAGCTCAAAAAGTAGGGGAAGAAGCTGTTGAAGTTATTATTGAAGCTAAAGATAGTAATGATAATCTGTTTTTAAACGAAACAGCCGATCTATTATTTCATTACTTAATACTATTACAAGCCAAAGGATTTAGTATCAACGATGTTGTTAATATACTAAAAAAAAGGCATTAGAGCTTGTCTAATGCCTTCAGTTACATTGTATAAATATTCCTTAGGAAATCCATTGTTTTTTTGAAGCGTATTGAGAAAACCAAACCAAGAAAACAGCAAAAACTACAATAGCTGTGGTCATTCCCATATTGTCTAAATGGCCTTCGGCAAACGAATATCCCATTTGGATAAGTACAGCCAACAAGGATACCCAGAATAATAATTTAGCAATCATTTTTCTTATAAAAAGTGCTAAACATCCTAAAACACCACTAAAAACAGCAATAGCAAATACTGCTGTGTACCAAGCAGGCATGCTGTTAATTATATTAAGTTGTTCTTCAGTATAACCGCTTCTCCAAGCTTCGGTATTATAAGCTTGTCCTAAATATTGCATAACCCCCATAGCATTCCATATAAGAGCAATAACGGCTATAACCCAATACCAAATGGGGGGCTTTTTTGTAGTTGATTCTGTTGTCATAAAATTAATTTTAATTGGTTAGTTACAGTACAAGTTAGGAAAAATTTGCCATATAATTAAAAAAAGCTACTTTCGGCCATTAGAAATTATCATGTCAGCATTCGCACCTAAAAAATATTATTACGTTTTCAAAATCCAGTATTTAGGGTATCGTTTTCATGGTTGGCAAAAACAACCTAATTTAAAAACGTTGCATTTAATGATAGATAGAACATTTAAATATGTTCTAGAAGGAAAACCATTTAAAACACTAACCTCAGGAAGGACAGACGCAATGGTATCGGCTAACGAAACAGCGTTTGAGTTGTTTTTAGAGCATGAAATAGAAAACCATACGGAGTTCTTGGAGTGGTTTAACTATAATTTACCACAAGACATAAGAGCATTATCTATAACAGAAGTAGATAACAAGTTTAATATTATACAGCACCCTAAGGTTAAAGAATATATTTATCTTTTTGCTCATGGTGAAAAATGTCACCCATTTTGTGCGTCAATTTTAACGACTATCTTAGATAAGCTTGATATAGACATTATGGTGAAAGGCGCCAAGTTGTTTGAAGGCTCTCATAACTTTAAAGACTATTGTTATAAAGCTACAGGAGAGGGTAAGTACGAACGAACTATTTTTACTTGCGAGATAGTTGAAAATACAGCATACACCGCCAATTTTTTTCCAAAAAAAACCTATATGTTGCGAGTACAAGGCGAAGGGTTTGGGCGAAATCAAATAAGACTTATGATGGGAGCCTTAATAAGATTAGGCAAAGGCGATATAACTTTGGACTATATTAAAAAGTCTCTTAAAACCCCCAGCGAAACACCTTACTACTACATTGCTCCAGCCTCTGGTTTAATTTTAAATAAATTAGACTTTAAATAAAATGTAGTATTGTAAAGCTTTCTACTAGTATTAAATTCAGGAAATAAGATTACCTTTGCATCATGATAAATTTAGGAGAATACAATACATTAGAAATACTAAGAGAAAGAGAGCCAGGATTATTTCTTGGCGATCAAGACGATAATGAAATTCTGTTACCAAACAGATATGTTCCTAAAGAGTTTAATATAGGAGATCACATAGAAGTTTTCGTGTATTTAGATAATGAAGAACGTCCTGTTGCTACAACCGATAAACCCTATATAAAAAAAGGCGATTTTGCATTATTACGTTGTAACGAAGTCAATAAATATGGTGCTTTTTTAGACTGGGGAATGGTTAAAGAATTGTTTTGTCCGTTTAAGGAACAAGCCTTTAAAATGACGCCTGGTTTATGGTATTTTGTATATTGTTATTTAGATGAAGAAACCAATAGATTAGCAGCCTCTAGTAAAACAAACCATTTTTTAGATAACACAAATTTAACTGTAGAAAAATTTGATGAAGTTGATATTATTATCTCACATCCAAGCGAATTTGGTATGAATGTCGTAGTTAACAAAAAACATTTGGGTCTAATTTTCAAGGATAATATCTTTAAAGAACTTAATATAGGCGATCGTATGAAAGGCTATGTTAAAAAAGTACGTCACGATAATAAGTTAGATATTGTTCTTAATCAAATAGGGTATAAAAATATTGAACCTACAGCAGAAAAAATACTCCAAGAATTAGAAGACAATAGCGGCTTTTTACCACTTCATGATAAATCATCACCAGAAGACATAAAAGAAGCACTAGAAATGAGTAAAAAAAGCTTTAAAAAAGCTATAGGCTCTCTATACAAACAAAAAATAATAGATATTAAAAACGATGGTATCTATTTAAAATAAAAGCTATTTAAGCTTGATTTGTGTTTTATAAATAGCCATTTCATTTGTCACCCAATTAGACGCCGCCAAAAGAGAGGTAAAACGTTCTCGTTTTAAATTAAAATAGTAGTCTTCAACCGCTAAAACTCGTTTTGCGCTTAGATTGTAAGTCACGATTGCATAAGTATGTATTTGATTAAGTTTTTCAAAATGCTTATTCATATCTATAACATCTATAGAATATGAATTTATCCGGTTAGATATAAAACCGTATGATTCACCGTTATAGTAATCAAGCAATAAATCATAAACTTCTTTTAAATCGCTAAAAGAAACACAAACCCCTTGCTTAAATTCAGCTATTAAGTAATTTTCAAAAAAATGAAAATCGCCAATTTCAAGACAATAAGTTGCCTCAACATGCTTAGCTAAAGGAGATTTTAAAACTTTCATAATCAATAATTAATCAAGCAAAATTACATCGTACCAATAGTCTATTTAAAAAAATAAATAGTTATTAGATGTAATTACTTATTTTTACGGCGAAATAGATTATTATGAGTAAAATTGACTGGCAAACAGTAAAGGAATACGAAGATATTACCTACAAAAAGTGTGATGGTGTAGCACGAATAGCGTTTAACAGACCTAATATTAGAAATGCCTTTCGCCCAAAAACAACAAGCGAATTATATGATGCCTTTTATCATGCCAATGAAGATACAAGTATTGGCGTAGTGTTACTTTCTGCAGAAGGGCCATCGACAAAAGATGGTATCTGGAGTTTTTGTTCTGGCGGCGACCAAAAAGCTCGAGGGCATCAAGGATATGTAGGAGACGATGGCTACCACAGATTAAATATTTTAGAAGTTCAACGGTTAATACGCTTTATGCCAAAAGCTGTTATTGCTGTCGTTCCTGGCTGGGCTGTTGGTGGCGGACACAGTTTACACGTAGTATGCGATTTAACTTTAGCCAGTAAAGAACATGCCATTTTTAAACAAACCGACGCCGATGTTACAAGTTTCGATGGCGGTTACGGTTCAGCTTATTTAGCCAAAATGGTTGGACAGAAAAAAGCGCGCGAAATTTTCTTTTTAGGAAGAAACTATTCCGCACAAGAAGCTTACGACATGGGAATGGTTAATGCAGTTATTCCTCATGAAGATTTAGAAAATACGGCCTATGAATGGGCTCAAGAAATATTAGCAAAGTCTCCTATATCTATAAAAATGCTAAAATTTGCCATGAACCTTACCGACGATGGCATGGTTGGCCAACAAGTGTTTGCTGGTGAAGCAACCAGACTTGCATACATGACAGATGAAGCAAAAGAAGGACGTAATGCTTTTCTAGAGAAAAGGAAACCTAATTTTGATAAAAAATGGATTCCTTAATCTAAAAAAATCACTCTTTTTATGAGCAATTTTAAAAAGTGGCTTTCTGCCTTTAGGTTAAGAACATTACCACTTTCCTTGTCAGGAATAATTATAGCAGGCTCTTTGGCCGAATATAATGGTGTTTTTAAGCTAAGTACTTTTGTTTTAGCCTTATTAACAACGATAAGCTTACAAATTTTATCTAATATAGCGAACGATTATGGCGATGGCACTAAAGGTACAGATAACGACGATAGAATAGGGCCTAAACGCGCCATTCAGAGTGGCGATATATCACCATCACAAATGTTTAGTGCTATTAAAATTAATATTCTTATTACTATTTTATTAGCCTTTTTACTTGTTTTTACATCTTTTGGTTCTAAAAATGTGTTATTAGCTTTTATTTTTATTGGCTTAGGAGTCCTTTCTATTTATGCCGCTTTAAAATACACTGTAGGCGATAATCCCTATGGATATAAAGGTCTAGGCGATATTTTTGTATTTGTCTTTTTTGGGCTTGTTAGTGTTATAGGCTGCTATATTTTATTTGCTAAAAAAATTGATCATATTACCATATTGCCAGCTTTTACAATAGGTTTACTTAGTGTTGGCGTATTAAACCTTAATAACTTAAGAGATATTGAATCTGATAGAAAAGCCAATAAAAACACCATTGCTGTTAAATTAGGGTTTAATAAAGCAAAAAGGTATCATTATACGTTAATTGGTTTAGCCATTTTGTCGTCTTTTATGTATGGTATATTGTACTACGTTTCTATATGGAATATTGTGTTTTTTATAACTTATATTCCTTTAATTGCTCATATATTACGAGTAAAAAGAACAACCAATCCTGTAAATTTAGATCCTGAACTAAAAAAGTTAGCCTTAACAACATTCCTTTTAAGTGTCTTATTAGCTATAGGTCATTTGCTTTAATATTTAACACTTAAACTATTGTTGTTTAGATGTTTAATTTGTATTTTTAAAAGGTAGATATTATTTATCAACATAATGAAGTGCTTAAAAAGCTTCATATTTTTGGGATTAAAAACTCAAACAGATTTTTAATAAAGTTTGTTTGAGTTTTTGTATTTTGAACCAGTAACTAAAAAATAAATCTTGACATGAAAATTACTTTTTACGGACACGCCTCTTTAGGTATTCAAGTAGGAGACATTCATATTTTGGTAGATCCATTTATAAGTGCAAATGAAAAAGCATCTCATATAGATATAAACAATTTAAAAGCTGATTATATTTTAGTAACTCATGCACATCAGGATCATATTCTTGATGTAGAGACCATTGCAAAACAAACCGATGCCGTTATTGTTTCAAACTTTGAAATTGCCACACATTATCAAAATAAAGGATTTGAAGTACACCCTATGAACCATGGCGGTTCTTGGGATTTTGAATTTGGCACCGTTAAATATGTTAATGCTATTCATACATCGTCTTTTCCAGATGGTAGTTACGGTGGGCAACCAGGTGGCTTTGTTATAGAAGGTGAGCACAAAAATATTTATATAGCAGGCGATACGGCATTAACTATGGATATGAAGTTAATTCCGTTACAAACAAAGTTAGACTTAGCAATTCTTCCTATAGGAGATAATTTTACTATGGGAATTAATGATGCTATTTTGGCGAGCGACTTTGTAGCATGTGATAAAGTTTTAGGCTATCATTTTGATACGTTTGGTTACATAGAAATAGACCATGAAGAAGCTAAACGAAAGTTTTTCGATAAAAATAAAGACTTAATGCTTCTTGAAATAGGAGAGAATATCGAGTTATAAAACAATATGATTTGTTAAAAAAAAGTCCACTAAAGTTTAATTACTAAGTGGACTTTCTTTGTTTAAAAATCGGTTTCATTAAATATAATTAATGGCACTTTAGCATGGTGACTTATAGACTTACTTTGACTTTTATTAAATAATCTTTCAAAAAAGCCATGTTTTTTAGCAATGACACACATCATATCCAATTGGCGACTCTCACTAAATATTCTTGTTCCTAATTCTACAGAAACATCTGTTAAATTATAAAAAGTAGTAGGTACAGGCTTTAAATAACTTTCTAATTCAATTTTGCTTGATAACATTTCTGCCGTTAACTCTTTGTGCTTATTTAAGATGTGTACTACAGATATTTTAGATTCGTAATGCGTGGCAATATCTTTTAATAAATCTAACCCTTTATCGTACGACTTTATTGAGAAATCTACAGCAAAACCAATTTCTTTTACATCTTTTAAAACCACATTTGTAGGAACAGCTATAATTGGGCATGACAATTTACCAATAAGGTTTGCTGTGTTACTACCTAAAGTAATTTCTTTTAAACCACTAGCTCCTTTGGTGCCTAAAATAACAGCATCTATACCTAGTTCGTTAACTTGTGTTTCTACAGCATCTGTAAAATAATCATTAGCTATTATTGTTTTAAAGGTATGGTTTTCGTTTAATGGTAGACTATTTATTTGTTTTAACACTTTCTGTAATCCTAAGGTAGCTTCATTTTTTATAGACTCCATAATTACAGAATTAGCGCGTTTGGATGTCACTGCTGTAGAAGGTGCAGAAACTTGTGGCTCATAAGAATGCATTAAATAAAACGTACACTCGCCATCTTGAAATAGATTTATAGCGTATTCTATAGCTTCCCAGGAATTTTGCGAAAAATCTGTAGGTAGTAATATATTTTTCATGAATTTGTTCTTTAAATTGATTGTTAGCTAAATTTAAAAAATTTTTATCTAATTATTTATGACATTTGTTACATAAAAAATACTAATCTATAACTAATTTGTAACCAACGCCATGTACATTGGTGAGTTGTATTTTAGGATCCTCTTTAAGTTTTTTCCTTAATTTAGAAATATATGTGTCTAAACTTCGTCCAACAACAACACCGTTATCTTCCCAAATGCGTTTTGAGAGTTCTTCACGTGAAATCACCTCATTGGGCTTCTCGGTTAGAATTTCGAGAATTTCGCACTCTTTTTTTGACAAACGGATTTCCTCTGCCTGTTTTACCAATTTATGTTGCTCAGGATAAAAGGTAAAACTACCTAAACTAACTTGTAGGCTACTGTTTGAATTGTTGTCCAATATTTGCTTTCGTTTCCAGATGAAAAAAGCGAACAACCCTAAAACGAGTAATGATATTGTCCAAATCCATAAGTAATAACTTTTTTCATCCTTTTTAAACTTAACAAAAAGTACATAACACGATTTAGGTAAAACCCTACTGCCACAAGGAATGATGTCTGTGTCTTTCTCACGCTTCATTTGGTAGCTATAGGCTATTTCGCCATTGGCACATTGTGCTATTTCAACAATGTAATGTTGTGGCAATTTAGCTTTTTTAAAAGTATGCTCAATAATGCTTACCAAGGTATTGGGAGCAATGGAAAGAGGGTTTTCAAATTTTAGTTTATAGTTTGTGTCATTTATTTTTTTAACAGGTAAAACCAATGATGTAGAATCTTGCTGCGCCAGTAATAATTTGTGCCCCACTGTACGCAACGCTACCTTAACTTCTTTGGTGTTAAGTTGTTGTGCATTTTGTGAACAAGCAAATTGAACATATGCAACACATAAAGTAAGAATATAATAACGGATTATTTTCATAAGCAATGTAAATAACAGCATTTTAATCAGGTTTTACAAGGCTTGACATTTCTTTTACATTTTTTTGACATTTTTTGAATGCTTTCAGGATAGTTTTGAGTGGAATAAAAAATAATTCAATTATGAAACAAAAAATCATTGTACTCAGTTTATTATCAATAGTTATGTTTAACTGTAAAACAGAAACTAAACCAGAAAACAACAGCCTCTTGGTAGCTAATGAAGAAAAGCCAGTACTAACCAAAACATTAGATGGGAAAATACCCATAGATCTCGAGAAAAGTGTGGTTAATTGGCAAGGGTCTATGCTATTTAGTTTTGGTAAACACTATGGAACGGTTAATTTTAAAGAAGGTTTTCTGGAATTTGACAATGGTAAAATCATGGGCGGACATTTTACGGTAGCCATGAATACCATTGTAAACACCGATGGCGATTATAACGAAGATTTGATAAGTCATTTAAAAAATGAAGATTTTTTTGATGTGCCTCAATTTCCAGAATCTCAATTGGAATTTCTGACTTTTGAATATGTTAATACCAATCGGTTAAGAATTGATACTAACTTAACCATAAAGGGTATTACCAAGCCAATTACAGTTTATAATGTAGATTTTTTTCCAGAGGAATCTAAACTTTATACCAAATTCAAAATAGATCGCACCGATTTTGGTATATCCTACAATACCAAAAGTTTGGCTAAGGTTAAGAATTATGCTATTTCGGATGCTGTAGAACTAGAAGTTGAATTATATTTAAAGTAATAACCAATGAAAAAACTGATAACAATTACCATAAGTTTTATTTTAATGTGTTCTTGGTGTTTCTCACAAGATCAGAGCACTACCAATCTATTGACTGTTGATAGTTTATGGACAAAGGAATGGTTTGAGTTTCCTATTCATTTTGCACCCAATATGAACTATAAAGGTTATGAAGAAGCTTATTTCCCAGAGCATTGGTCTAATCAAGATAGTCCAGACTATTGGTCGTATGTGTTTGTATGGAACATTGATGGACAGCTGCCTCTTGGAGAACAACAATTGGAACACGATTTACAACTGTATTTTGATGGTTTGATGACCGTTGTTAATAAAAACAAAGATTTTAAAGTGCCACAATCTACCATTGTAATTATACAACAAAACAAGAATGCTTTCAAAGGAAAAATGCGACTCTATAATGCATTTCATACCAAACGTATGATGCTGTTGAATGTTATGGTTAGCTCACACTATTGTAAAACACAAAATAGAACGCTAGTGTTGTTCAGGTTTTCGCCAAGCGATTTTAATACCGAAATATGGAATAAATTAAACCGTATTACTTTACAATCAAATAGTTGTAATGCAATCCTTAAAAAGTGAATTAGTGTATTATCTAACTTGACTTTTTAAAATAAACTTATGCAAAAGTTTAGGAAAAAACCGTTTTAAATATACACCAAGAACTTCTTTTTTTCCAATGTAGGCTTCAAATTTTTCACGTTTAATAGCCGTTATCATTTTTTTTGAAAATGTTTCTACCGTCAATCCGTTTTTTGTGGCTGTATCTTGGGTATTTTGTTGCGAGCCATTACCTGTTAAAGCATTTTTTGCTATATCGGTGTTTACAAACCCTGGGCAAATCATGGTAACTTTAATATGGTCTTTGTCATGTTCTAACCGAAGAGCATCAAAAAAACCATGCAAAGCATGTTTCGCACCACAATAACCAGATCGATAAGGTGAAGAAAATTTCCCCATTAAACTGGTAACGGTTACAAAATGACCGTTTTGTTTTTTAATAAAGTAAGGAAGGAGCGCTTTACTTAAGGAAACAGTACCTAGATAATCTATTTCCATAAGTTTTTTGTCTACTTCAATAGCAGTATCAATAATTAAGGAGCGTTGACTAATACCTCCGTTGTTTATTAAAATATCGATAGAGCCAAAGCAATTAAGAGCTTTTTCTACAACAAAGTTCATGTTATTATAGTCTTGTAAATCAAAAGGCAAAATGGCTATGTTTTCGTTTTTGTTGCATTGCTCTTTTACATGTTCTAAACCGTCTTGTCGTCTTGAGGATAAAATAAGTTTACATGGGTAATTTTTAGATAGCTCTAAAGCCAATCCTTTTCCAATACCGCTGCTTGCTCCTGTTATCCAAATAACTTTATTGTTTAGAGTCATAGTTGATGTTTGGTTGGAATTTATATGGATTTATTTCATAATTTATTATTTATTACTGCTGGAATTCAACCAACTTTTTGCCTCACTTTTTTTCCGTCGTGAAACTGGAATTTCTATATTGTTTTTTAAAATAAAACAATCATTATTTAATTCTGAAATAGAAATTTTATTCACCAAAAACGACCGGTGACTTCTAAAAAAACCTTTGTCTTTCAAAATGTCTTCAAAATAAGCTAAATTTTTAGAAGAGAGTTCTTTGTTGCCATTGTTTAAGTAAATATAACTGTAATTTCGTTCACTTTCAATATGGCTAATCTGCTTTAAGGCAAACCGCAAGGTACCCGTTTGCGTGGGTAAAATTAGTTTTTGGTCGGATATTTTTTGGGTTTCAAGATTGGTTAAAGCTGTTTTTACATCGTTTACATTAGCACTAGATTTCAAACAGCGTTTTATGGCTTCGGTCAATTCATCTTCTTTTATGGGTTTTACCAAGTAATCCAAGGCATTAAATCTGAAAGCTTTTATAGCATAATGGCTATGTGATGTGGTAAAAATGGTTTTAAACGGTATTTCATCAAGCTGACTCAACAATTGAAAACCTGTCATATCGGTTAATTCTACATCCAAAAACACCACATTGGGTTGGGTGTTTTTAATCATTTCAAGCGCTTTTTGTCCAGAATTGGCAACTCCTAAAACCGAAACATATTTGGTGTGCAACTGTAACATATCCTGTAATACAGTAACCATAAAAGTATTGTCTTCTACTATTAAAGCCTTAAGTTTTTTCATTGTGTAAGTTAAAGATAAGCAATTATTTACAACCGTTGGATAAGTGACATAACTGCCGGATAACTAAAACACATCAATTCACCATATTGACGAGTAAATTGAAGTTATAAAAGTTTACCAATGGCAACATTTACAAGAATACTTATCGTCGTATTGGGTTTAATAACCATTCAAATACCCAAAGCATATGGTCAAGTTAAAAATGCCGATTCTTTATATACGGTATGGAAGAACAAAAACAATCATGATTATGAACGCATCAAAGCCTTTTATACCCGATTGGCTACACCAGAAGAAATGCCTACGGCAGAGCTTAATAAATGGATGGCTGACACCGAAGAAGGACTTGAAATTGCCAAACGATTGAACGCGAAGGAGTATTTAGGGTTCTTTTATCTACTCAATGGTGGACGCCTTATTATGAGGGAAAGCAATCAAGAATTAGGTTGTTCCTACTACGAAAAAGGATTGAGAATAGCCGAAAAACAAGAAGACTATCTCATCCTTTTATTGGCTTTACCTATTATCTCAGATTCGTATTGCCCCAAGTTTCCAGATAGCAAATTATTGGAAATAATAGACAGGATAAAACCCAAAATAAAGAACCATATTGGGTTATGGGAAAGTGCTAAAGCATATTTCTATAAAGATGACTCTAACCAAGCTGAACAATACTGCAACTTATTAAAAGCTAGTTATAGTAAGAGTGTAAAAGAGCAGGTTTATATGGTTGCTTTTAAAGCTATTTCCGAAATGATTACGGCAAATTGTTTTGATTATTCTATTGAAGATATTAATGAACTTTTATTGCCCATAGAAAACAATAAAGATGATAAGGTCTCGCTAACAACATCTTTAAGAGAAGTCTATTACCAATTGTTACAGAATTACTATTATGAAAAAAATGAGTTTCCAGAAGCTTTAAAAGCAGCTCAGAAAATCATTCAACTGTCAAAGGAACTGGGGTTGTATGATGATAAATATTTTTTAGCGTTGGTTAATTCCGGGCACATTCATAATGAAATAGGTAACTATCCCGAAGCCGAAAACTATTTTCTAGATGCCTTAAAGCTATCAAGAACTATGGACAATCTAAATTATATAGGCCAGAACTATATGGGACTTGCCAATTTATATGTCAATAAAAAACAACAGATTTTAGCTGAAACCTATTTGGATTCTGCCATTTATATTATGCGGGATGTAAAGGAATGTGAACCTTGCTTTGCACTTGCAAGGGTGGAAAGAGCTGGATTAAATAACTTAAAGAACAACCACCAGGAGGCCTTAAATGAATTGAAAGACTTGCAACAAAATTTTTTCGGTCCACAGCAATTAAATAATAATATGGCACATTTTTATACCGAATTAGGAAAAGCCTATTTAGGTTTAAAGCAATATAGTAATGCCATTGAAGTTTCAAAAACAGGTTTAACAAGCAAAGCATTTATGATGCTTTCAAAAAAAGCTGAATTGCATTATATATTGTACCAGGCTGAAGAACAATTGGGTAGATATAGGTCAGCATTGAGTGACTACAAAAAACATATCACCTATAAAGATTCACTTACTGTCCTTCGAAATAGCGAGGAGACTACGCGTTTGGAACTCGAAAGCCAATTTGCACAAGAACGTTTGGCAGATAGCTTACAAGTAGCTCAACAAAAACTGGAAACCGAGCTCACTTTTCAAAATAAACTCAACAAACAGAAAGCCACTAAAGACCTTTTGATTGTTTTAGGAATTGGAGCATTATTGTTTGCTATAGGTCTTTTTTACCGCTTACGTTATATCAAAAAAACCGAAAAAGCGCTCAAACAAAAAAATGAAATCATAGAAGCCGAAAAGGAAAAAGCCCAAGCCAGTGAGCGCGCCAAACACCAGTTTTTGGCCAATATGAGTCACGAAATCCGCACCCCTTTGAATGCCATTAAAGGTATGACGGATATTTTGTTGCGGCGCAAACCCAGAAAAGACCAAACCGAATATTTAGATGGCATCAAACAGTCAAGTGATTCACTGCTGGTCATCGTCAATGACATTTTGGATATTTCAAAAATTGAAGCGGGTAAAATTGAACTGGAACACGAACCGTTTTCCATTAAAAAAGTAGTGAACAACGTACAGACCATTATGCACTTTAAAGCTGAAGAAAAAGGGTTACAGTTAAAAACCAATTTGCCTCAACATGAATTAATGGTAAAGGGAGATGACATACGGCTAAAACAAATACTTATTAATTTAATTGGAAACGCCATCAAATTTACCGAAAAAGGAATGGTCACTACGACGATGACTTCCAAAACAGAAGACGGTAAACTAAATCTGCATTTCACGGTTTCAGACACAGGTATTGGCATAGAACAAGACCGATTGGAGAAAATCTTTAAATCCTTTGAGCAAGCCTATAGTGATACCACAAGAAAGTTTGGCGGTACCGGTTTGGGATTGAGCATTTCCCAAAAACTCGTAGAATTGCACAATGGCAAAATCTGGGTTGAAAGTGAAAAGGGTAAAGGCAGTCAGTTTCATTTTATGATTCCTTATAATGTAGCTGAAAACATGTCAACTGAAAAAAAATCCCTAAAAACTTCAGAAAACAATATTTCTGAACAACTGAAAGGCATCAAAGTGTTGTTGGTTGAAGATAACCAGTTCAATGCCGTGGTCGCTGAAGAAGAATTGGAAGATGCTATTGAAAACGTAACTGTTGATGTTGCTGAAAATGGTACCATTGCGTTGGAAAAAGTAGAATCAGATAATTATGATGTTGTTCTTATGGACGTACAAATGCCTGTAATGAACGGTTACCAAGCGACTGAAAAAATAAGAGCATTATCAAACGAAAAAGCAAACGTCCCCATCATTGCAATGACCGCTAACGTGCTTAAAGAAGAAGTTGATAAATGCTACGAAGCTGGTATGGACGATTTTATAGGCAAACCATTCGATACAACAGAATTGATTCAAAAAATACATAAACTCACCAAAAAATAAATAGTTATGCAAAATACCAATCCCACCGTTTTTATTGTAGATGATGAGCCATTATTAACCACAATGCTCACCGATTATTTAAAAGAACAATATGTAGGTTTTAACTTAAGAACCTTTCCAACAGGTGAATCTTGTTTAAAGCACCTACACGAAAACCCAGATATTGTAATATTAGACTATTATCTAAACTCCAAAGAGAAGGATGCAGCCAACGGTATAGATATTCTCAAAGAAATAAAGCATAGAAACAAAAACTTACCAGTTATTATGCTATCAAGTCAAAAAAGCTACGGAACAGCTTCAAAAACCATAATGTATGGTGCCGTGCATTACGTGATAAAAGGACAGGATGCTTTTGAGGAAATTTTTAAACTTATAAAAGGCAATGTATAATGGTAGATTTAAGTTTTTTGGAGAAATTCACGAAAGGCAATACCAAAAAGATGCAACGCTACATCAAACTGTATTTGGATGTGGCGCCTCAAACCTTTGAACAAATGCAGCAGAATCTTAAAGATAAGGATTGGGAACAATTGCGAATAAATGCCCATTCCTTAAAACCTCAAACAGATTTTGTTGGCATTCACGAGCTAAAAGGTATTTTAATTGCTATTGAAGAAGCTGTTAAAAAAAACAATTATTCAGTTTTAGAAAGTCTTTTTAAACAGGCAAAAACATTAAATCAGGAATCGGTAATTCAATTGAAAGTACATTTGAACGAATTTTAGTGGCTACCTAACAACCTTAATTGTTGGTTTTCAATTCTTCATTGTTAATATAATCTAACCATTCTTGGCGTAAATCGTTACTTAATTTTCCTGTGCCATCATGCTTCCAGCCTGGTGGTTTTGTGAGGTAATTCCAACGATCTTTTAAAGATTTTTTTCCTGTAAAAGCATCTTTAAACATGTAAACCCATTCCAAGAATGCTATTTTTACAGGATTATACGTATTTATATTTTTTACCAAGCCATACTGTACTTTTTCATGTTCTAACTCAGGTTGAAATGTCCCAAAAAGTTTATCCCAAATAATTAATATCCCTGCGTGATTTCTGTCTAAGTATATAGGATTGCTCCCATGATGTACACGATGATGAGAAGGCGTATTAAAAATAGCTTCAAACCATTTGGGCATTTTATTAATGGTTTCTGTATGAATCCAAAATTGATACAATAAACTAATAGACATTTGTAGTAAGATCATAGCAGGATGAAACCCTAAAAGTGGTAACCACAACCAAAAAATAAACGAATAAAACCCACCAGACCACGTTTGTCGCAAGGCAGTACTTAAATTATAATGTTGAGATGAGTGATGTACCACGTGCGATGCCCAAAATAAACGACATTCGTGCGAGATACGATGAAACCAATAATATGAAATGTCATCAGCAAAAAACAACAATACAAAACTCCACCAAGCTACAGGAATAGTAAATAACCTGAAGTTATCATAAATAAGCACAAATGCCCACAATACAATAACTTTGCTTAAAAATCCTAGAAAAACATTGCCTAATCCCATAGCTATTGAGGCAATAGCATCTTTGGTTTCGTAACCCTTAGTTTCCTTAAACTTTTCACGTGTTGTAACATACAATTCTAGTGCCATTGATAGCACAAAAAATGGAATAGCAAAATGAATGATGTTTGGAAAGTCTGGCATTAAGTAAGATATTTGTGTCTTTAAAAATAATGCTTTTTTTCAAAAAAATCTATTGTCCAGATTTAACTATCAAAAATAATTTTTTACCATGATAAGAATATCCCGTGTTTTATTTCTTTGTATTACAGTCACGCTATTTACACAAACTACAAAAGCCCAAAACTCTAATCAACTAGGTGCGTGGTATATGTATTTTTACGATACTCAGTTTAACGAGAGTCAATTTGGGGTACAAGGAGATATTCAATACAGAAACTGGAATATTATGGGCGATTTAGAGCAATTGCTATTACGATCTGGCGTAACTTACACACCCAAAAACACCACTTTAAAACTAACTTTAGGATATGCACATATTACATCTGGTGTTTTGGGTGAAAGTAATGATACATCAACCGAAAGTAGAATTTATCAAGAAGCCTTATTACCACAGAAAATAGGAAAACATATTCATTTAACCCACCGTTTTCGTTATGAACAGCGTTTTGTGGAAGACCAAGATTTTAGAACACGCTATCGTTATAATCTATTTATGAATATTCCATTTAACAAGCAAGGAACGTTTGCAAAAAATACCATTTATGCGGCGTTATACAATGAATTGTTCATTAACGGACAGCAAGATATTGGTGATAACAGAACCGTTGAGTTTTTTGATAGAAACCGTACTTATTTAGGAATTGGCTATGTTTTAAATCCTAAAATTAAATTTCAGTTAGGTTGGATGAACCAAAAAACAAATGCACAAGGGAAAGGGCAATTACAAGTAAGTATGCATCATAAATTTTAAATTTTAATGTATTTTTAACCTTCTTAAATAAATGATAGCAACTTACAAAACATATCTTCTCGAATTTAAGCGCCCTAGTGGAACTTCTAGAGGAGTTTTAAGAACCAAAGAGACTTGGTTTATTATTCTTGAAAAAAATGGCAAACAAGGTATTGGTGAATGTGGTATTTTACGCGGTTTAAGCGCCGATGACAGGCCAGATTACGAACAACAACTTAAATGGACTTGCCATAATATCCATTTAGGTTTAGAAGACCTATATAAAGCAAATATAGAATTTCCAAGCATACAGTTTGGATTGGAAATGGCGTTTAAATCGTTGGAAAGCGAAACGCCTTTTGAGTTATTTCCTTCTGAATTTACAAATGGAAATGCTTCCATCCCTATAAACGGATTAATTTGGATGGGAGACAAATCCTTTATGAAACAACAAATTCAAGATAAAATCAATTCAGGGTTTTCTTGTATTAAAATGAAAATAGGCGCTATCGATTTTCAAACAGAATACAATTTACTTAAATCGATACGAAAAGAGTTTTCTAAAGATGATATTGAGTTACGTGTCGATGCCAATGGAGCCTTTAAATATAATCAAGCTTTAGAAAAACTAAAGTACTTAAGTGAGCTGAATTTACATTCTATAGAACAACCCATTAAACAAGGACAACCAGAAGAAATGGCACGTCTTTGTGAAGACACACCTTTGCCCATTGCTTTAGATGAAGAATTAATTGGCGTGTTTTCTGTAACAGAAAAACAAAAACTACTACAAACCATACAACCACAATACATCATTTTAAAACCAAGTTTTGTTGGTGGTTGGCAAGGCAGTCAAGAATGGATTAATTTGTCAAACAAACAAGATGTAGGTTGGTGGATAACAAGTGCATTAGAAAGTAATATAGGCCTAAATGCTATAGCGCAGTGGACTTACACATTACAAAACCCTATGCCTCAAGGTTTAGGAACAGGAAGCTTATTTACCAATAATTTTGATAGTCCATTATTGGTAACAAAGGGTACATTACATTATAATAACAACATTAATTGGGACTTTTCACTTACAACTAACAAGTAAAAATATGTATATAACACAAGCGTTTAATGTATTGCACGATTGGTGGCGGTATTTAGTAGGTTTTTTAATTGTCGTGGCAGCCGTAATTATTGGACAAATTCCTTTTACAGCAGTAGCCATTTATAAAGCGATGGATAATGGCAGTAATTTGTTTGAAATGAATGAGGCCGAAATGATGTCGGTTTTAGAGCCTAATTTAAACCTCTTTTTAATGCTGTTATCTTTTGCTGCTGGTTTGGTGGGCGTGTTTTTTGCAGCTAAAATGCTTCATAAACAAACGATAACAAAACTTACTACTGCACGATCTAAAATAGATTGGAAACGTTTTTGGTTTGCATTTATATTTTGGGGTGTTTTATCTACTGGAATAACGCTTATAGATTATTTCTATTTATCACCAGGTAATTACGAGATTAACTTTCAGTTAGTGCCTTTTCTTATTTTATGTGTCATTGCTATTATCATGATTCCGTTGCAAACAAGCTTCGAAGAGTATTTATTTAGAGGGTATTTAATGCAAGGGTTAGGAGTATTGACCAAAACTAAATGGGTGCCATTACTTACAACCTCCTTGGTATTTGGTTTATTACACATAGCCAACCCCGAAGTGAAGCAACTAGGCTATATTATTATGATATATTATATAGGAACAGGATTGTTTTTAGGCATTATGACTTTAATGGACGATGGCTTAGAGCTTGCTTTAGGTTTTCATGCGGCCAACAACTTATTTACGGCTTTATTAGTAACAGCCGATTGGACAGCGTTTCAAACCTATTCGGTGTTAAAAGACACCTCGCAGCCCACAGCAGCTGGGTTTATAGATGTATTTATGCCTGTTTTTGTTTTGTTTCCTATTTTACTTTTCATTTTTGCTAAAAAGTATAAATGGACCAATTGGAAAGACAAGCTGTTTGGTAGAGTAGAAGCTCCTATGGAAAACAATGACACTGTAACAATACCATAACTTTTGGAAATATTTAAACACATGCATCCAAGCTTTAAATTAAATGGCATTCATTTTTCTGCAGAAGCCTTAAAAGAAGTGTCTTATAGCTACATTAAAGAAGGAGAGGATTTTGAAAAACAAATAGGCCATTTTTTATTAGAATGGCTTGATCACAATGCATTTATCAACTTAAAAACATCAGGTTCCACAGGCAAACCAAAGCTTATTAAAATGGATAAGCAAGCTATGGTAAATTCGGCTATAGCAACGGGACGTTTTTTTAACTTATCGGCAGGGAAATCGGCATTATTGTGCTTGCCTTCTAATTATATAGCGGGTAAAATGATGTTAGTAAGAGCTATGGTTTTAGGGTTAGACTTAACGTTAATAAATCCTAAGATAGTCCTTAATATTAATCCTAAAAAAGAATTTGATTTTTGTGCCATGATACCCATGCAAGTTGAAAAAAACTTGAATAAATTAACAAATATTAAAACATTAATAGTTGGTGGCGCTGCCGTTTCACGTCAGTTAGAAGAAAAAATAAAACCCTTAAACACGCATGTTTACGCAACTTATGGCATGACAGAAACTGTGAGTCATATCGCTTTAAAAAAGTTAAATCACACTAGAAAGAAAGCATTCTATAAACTTTTACCTAATATATCTATTAAACAAGACGATAGAGAATGTTTAATAATTAATGCGCCAAAACTTACTAAAAAAGAGATTATTACTAACGATATTGTAAAGTTACACAGTAATAAAACTTTCGAGTGGTTAGGACGCTTTGATAATGTGATTAATTCTGGAGGCATAAAACTTATCCCCGAGCCAATTGAAGCGAAACTACAACAGCATATATCAGAACGGTTTTTTATAGCTTCACTTCCCGATGACCATTTAGGAGAAAAATTAGTCTTAATCATTGAAGGAAATGAAAAATCATTACCAAAATCTACCTTTAAACAATTAGATAAACTTCAACAACCCAAAGAGATTTTCTTTGTGGATAAGTTTATTGAAACAAATTCAGGTAAAGTTCAGCGAGAGCAAACTTTAAAATTAATAAACTAAGTCTACCATTCAATTAATTACTGTTGCATTTTAAAGTAATAATCGCATGAATGCTTACCTGAGCCATAGAAAAGAAAAAATACACAAGCTAATAATGTAATACTTGCTATAATTAGATTAACAGTATCCATTTCTCCCATGAAATTAATTAAAACAGCTCCTATTAAAATAGGCAATTGAGCTGCTATTGCCCACCGTGTTAATAAACCAAAAGCAATTAGAGCACCACCAATAAGATGTGCTGGAGCCACATAATGAATAGCCAACATACCACCGGCCCAATTTTGAATAGGAGTAATTAAATCGACTAGCACTTGACTATTAGCCATAAAATTGATGCCCTTTATAAATAAAAACACACCTAAAGCTATTCTAACAAGGTCCAATGGGTAATATGTATGCGCATTAGCCCACTTATTTAAGGTTTTTATTGTTTCCATAACTAATAATGTATTGATTACTAGTCATTAAGATACGAAAAATTAATGAATTATTCACTACACTTGCAGCACACCCATATTAAATTGTTTTTCAATAGGAGCGTGGTTAGCAGCCTCAATACCCATACTTAACCACGTTCTGGTTTCAAGTGGGTCAATAACAGCGTCTGTCCATAATCGTGCAGCAGCATAATAAGGTGATACTTGATTATCGTAACGTGCCTTTATCTTATTGTAAAGTTCGTCTTCTTTTTCTTTCGTGATTTTTTCACCTTGCTTCTCTAATGAAGCTTTTTCAATTTGAAGTAATACTTTAGCGGCACTTTTTCCACTCATTACAGCAAGTTCGGCACTTGGCCAGGCAAAAATCAATCGTGGATCGTAAGCTTTACCACACATCGCGTAATTTCCAGCACCATAGCTGTTACCAATAACGACAGTAAACTTAGGCACCACACTATTACTCACGGCGTTTACCATTTTAGCACCGTCTTTTATAATACCAGAATGTTCACTTTTGCTACCCACCATAAAACCAGTAACATCTTGTAAAAATACCAACGGAATCTTCTTTTGGTTACAATTAGCAATAAATCGCGTGGCTTTATCAGCCGAATCGTTATAAATTACACCACCAAATTGCATTTCGGCAGGTTTGGTTTTAGCGCCTTTGGTTTTTACAATATGACGCTGATTAGCCACAATGCCAACCGCCCAACCATCTATTCTAGCATAACACGTAATAATGGTTTGTCCGTAGCCTGCTTTGTATTCTTCAAATTCGCTGTTATCTACAAGGCGTTTTATAATCTCGTACATATCGTATTGATCGGCGCGACTCTTTGGTAAAATACCATAAATATCATCTTGATTTTCTTTTGGCTTTACAGCTTTAGTTCTATTAAAACCTGCTTTGTCAAAATCACCAATCTTGTCAACAATGTTTTTTATTTTATCTAAAGCATCTTTATCGTCTTTAGCTTTATAATCGGTAACACCACTAATTTCTGAGTGTGTTGTAGCACCCCCTAAAGTTTCGTTATCAATACTTTCACCAATGGCGGCTTTCACTAAATAACTTCCTGCTAAAAAAATACTCCCTGTTTTATCAACAATAAGTGCTTCATCACTCATAATAGGTAAGTAAGCACCACCAGCAACACAACTTCCCATAACAGCAGCAATCTGCGTAATGCCCATACTACTCATCACAGCATTGTTTCTAAAAATACGCCCAAAGTGCTCCTTATCTGGAAAAATTTCATCTTGCATAGGTAAATACACACCAGCAGAATCCACCAAATAAATAATAGGTAACTTGTTTTCAATGGCCAATTCTTGAGCACGTAAGTTTTTTTTCCCTGTAATAGGAAACCAAGCACCAGCCTTAACAGTTGCATCGTTAGCAACTACAATACATTGCTTTCCTTTAATATAGCCAATCTTTACAACCACACCACCTGAAGGACAACCACCGTGTTCTTCATACATATCATCACCTGCAAAAGCTCCAATTTCAATACTATTGGCTTTATTGTCTAATAAATAATCAATTCGCTCTCTGGCAGTCATTTTGCCTTTTGCGTGGTGTTTTTCAATACGTTTCTGTCCTCCGCCAAGTTTTACTTTTGCAAGACGTTTCTTAAGTTCAGAAACCAATAATTTATTGTGGTCTTCGTTTTTGTTGAAGTTTAAATCCATTAATTTAAGTGTGTTTGTTTTGGGCGTTACCACGTTTTACGTGGTCGGGCTTTTCGCTATATCTCCCAAAAGGAGGATGCCGCTGCAATCCCTAACGCAAGTTGTTAATTCAAGGCTAAAAATACAAAACTTAACCTTGCTACGAAAACGTTATAATGTAAAAGCTATGTTAAAAATGGTTACTAGGAAATAGTTTCCTTGGAAAATAAATGTTTTTGTCATATATTTGCCTAGGAAAATAAATAACATGAAACATATAATAGCCTTTGCAGGAAGTAACAGTAAAACGTCAATAAACAAACAGTTAGTTACATATACTTCTAGTTTGGTAGAAAATACAAAAACAGAAGTATTAGACTTAAACGATTTTGATGTGCCATTATTTAGTGTTGACCTGGAAGCAAGCATGAATGGGCAACCAGAAAATGCACATAAATTATTAAACAAGCTTAAAGAAGCTGATGGTCTAATAATTTCATTGGCAGAGCACAATGGCGCGTATTCAGCAGTATTTAAAAATATGTTTGACTGGATGTCTAGAATAGAATCAAAGACTTTCTTTGGAAAACCTATGTTACTTATTGCAACATCACCAGGAGCAAGAGGAGGGAAATCGGTATTAGCCATTGCAAAAGATCGTTTTCCAAGACATGATGCTAATATTGTTGGTGTGTTTTCATTACCAAAATTTAAAGATAATTTTAGTAATGGCATGATAAACAACAAAGAACTAAATAATCAATTATTAGTCGAAGTAGGTAAATTAAAAAACGCACTATAACTATGGAAATTCTAAACGATAACGGCGATAAAAAAGGTGCTTTTTATATTAAAAAAGACAACCAGCGTATTGCAGGAATGACCTATGTATATGCTGGGGCATCAAAAATAATTATCGACCATACAGAAGTCGATTCTAGTTTAAAAGGTCAAGGTGTTGGGTATAAATTGGTTGAAGAAGCAGTACAATTTGCCAGAAAAAATAATTTGAAAATCACACCACTTTGTCCCTTTGCTGCTGCTGTTTTTAAAAAGAAAGCAGCCGATTATAATGATGTTAAAGCGTAACTATTATGGGAGATATTTCAAAAGATATTAACTCGTCTTTTAAAGATAATCGTTCTAAAGCACTAATTAATATTTTGTATACCGCAAATTGGATTTCGGCTAAGCAGAACACGTTTTTTGCACAATTTGGGCTATCACCACAGCAGTATAATATTTTACGCATATTACGTGGTGCAGACAAACCATTAACAATGCAAACGGTAAAATCTAGAATGATTGAACGCGCACCTAATGCCACACGATTAACCGATAAATTGTGCGCCAAAAATTTGATAGAACGTATCCCATCCAAAACAGATAGGAGAGTGGTTCAGGTTGCCATAACAATTTCTGGACAACAACTTTTAAAAGATATTTCGGAAGACTTCAACGACGATTGGTTAAAAAATATTACACAAAAAGAGGCATCGCAACTAAGCGATTTATTAGATAAATTAAGATAAAAAAGGGAAACCTAGAAAGGATTAAAAATGAAAACTATAGTACATAAAGCAGACACCAGAGGATTTGCAAACCACGGTTGGTTACAAGCTAATCATTCGTTTAGTTTTGCAGGATGGTTTAATCCAGAGCGTATTCATTTTGGTGCATTACGTGTATTAAATGATGATACTATTGCACCAAAAATGGGTTTTGGAACGCATCCACATGATAATATGGAAATCATCACCATTCCACTTAAAGGTGTATTAAAACATCGCGATAATATGCATAACGATTGGCAACAAGTTTTACCAGGCGAAGTGCAAGTAATGAGTGCAGGAACTGGAGTGCAACATTCTGAAATTAATGGCTCGGTTGATGAATACTTGAGTTTGTTCCAAATTTGGATTATACCTGAAAAACAAGGCGTATCACCACGTTACGATCAAAAGGAATTTAAACCTGAAGATAGAAAAGGTAAACTACAAACACTAGTAAGCTCGTTTAATGATGCTGATGATGGTAGTTTAAAAATCTATCAAGATACTAGGTTATCGCGTATTGATTTAGACGAGAACGAAACATTTACGTATAATCCAAAAAGCAACAACCACGGTGTTTATGTTATGACTATTTCTGGTAACATTAATATTGAAGGTCATATCTTAGAAACAAGAGACGCTTTAGGTGTTTCTGATACTAAAGAATTTACCATTCAAGCAAAGAACAATTCAGAATTGTTGTTTATTGAGGTTCCTATGATAACATTATAATATTGCAAAAAGGCTGTTTTTTTATCAAGAAAAACGGCCTTCTAATTTAGTGGCTTTAGGAAACAAAATATTATTCTCTAAATGAATATGTAAATGTAAATCTTGCTCAAATTCTTTAAGCATAGCAAACGTAACACGATACGTATTACAAGCATCAGCTGGTGGGGTATAATTATTAGTGATACTAGCAATTTTTCTAAAGCGTTCCCCTTCGTTATTGTGTTCTTTCATCATAGTAGCGATAGGATTTTCTACGGTTCCAAAAACTGGTATTTTAACAGGTTGCCCAGAAATAGTTGCACTAACCATTTGTTTAATAAAAGGAAAGAGGATGAGTTCTTCTTTTTTCATATGTGCGGCTAATTCACTTGCCGATGCTGTAAATAATTCGTTGATTTCAAATAATTCTGGATGACGACTTCCGTGTACTTTACAGAGTTTGTCTAAAAACTGTTTTAATACTGGAATTTTTTCGGCAACGTAACGATGATGTTTTTTCTCAATATAATCAACAAGTAAATCTAAGGGCCAAGATTTGTAATCTATGATTTCGCCTGATTTTGATGTCATAATAGTGTTTAATTCATCTAGTAATACATTGGAGTCTATGCTTTTCTTCTCACAAACTTCCTGTAAGCTCCTGTGGCCTTTACAGCAAAAATCGATACCGTATTTAGAAAATACGGCAGCTGTTCTGTAGTCGTTCGCAACATAACTTCCTATTTGTTTTGTAATGTCTTTTTGTAAGGTTTTCATATACTTGTTTTATTTCGGATAAATTTATCCTGTTTAAATTTAAATTTTTTTAAACACGTAAAAAAGAGGTGCCAGAATGCACGTTTAAAGCCAATTGCTTTAAGTGTGTTGTCTCTAACAGCTTTCTTAAACTATTTCTAACTTTTTTAAAGTCGTCATGAATAGGGCAAGGGTGAAGCTCGTTACAATCTTTTAAACCAATCCCGCAACCTTTATAAATATTATCGCCATCTATAGCTTTAACAATATCAGATAAAAAAATAGTTTCTAATTTATGAGATTCAATTTCAAATCCACCATTAATACCTCTTACAGAAGTAACTATATTTTCTCGGGCAAGTATTTGGAGAATTTTTGCGGTAAAAGCTTCTGGCGAGTCAATATGTTTTGCAATACCTTTTAAACTAACGCGCTTTCCTTCGTTAGAGTTTGCAGCAATATAAATAGCTGCTTTAATACCATATTCACAAGCTTTTGAAAACATATTTACATTAATATTATTACAAATTTAAAGATTATTTTTCAAATAAGATATTTTTGTCTTAATTAAATTGAATGCATGACTTATATTAAGTATTGTATAAAAATGTCGATATTTGTATTCTTAAACAAAATAGTAAATTAATGGCAATGAATAAAAACACTGTGTTAGCTTGGGCAACATGGATTATGATAATAGTAGGATTAAGTTTAATAGCATTGGGTGCTTTCAGATATGACGATGTTGCGGGTTGGGGCTTTGCTGCTGTAGGTATAGGGTTCTTTGCTATTGCTTGGGTATTTAACGCTTTAAAAGGGCGTGTTTAATTCTACATTATTTTAAAAACTTAAAACTAAAACGTATTTATGAGTGACGATAAAAAAGTAATTTTCTCAATGTCTGGTGTAACCAAGACATTTCAAAATGCTAACACACCAGTTCTAAAAAACATTTATTTAAGCTTCTTTTATGGCGCTAAAATTGGTATTCTAGGTTTAAATGGTTCGGGTAAATCTACTTTGTTAAAAATTATTGCAGGAGTTGATAAAAACTATCAAGGCGATGTGGTTTTTTCACCTGGATATTCCGTAGGGTATTTAGAACAAGAACCTCAATTAGACGATGAAAAAACAGTCTTAGAAGTTGTAAAAGAAGGCGCTGCAGAAACTGTTGCTATCCTTGATGAGTACAATAAAATAAACGATATGTTTGGTTTAGAGGAAGTGTATAGTGATCCTGATAAAATGGAAAAGCTTATGAATCGTCAAGCCGAACTTCAAGATAAAATCGATGCTTCTAATGCTTGGGAATTGGATACCAAATTAGAAATAGCTATGGATGCGCTTCGTACACCAGAAGGCGATAAAAAAATTGGTGTCCTATCTGGAGGTGAGCGTCGTCGTGTAGCACTTTGTCGTTTATTGTTGCAAGAGCCTGATATTTTACTTTTAGATGAGCCTACCAACCATTTAGATGCCGAATCAGTCCATTGGTTAGAACATCATTTAGCACAATACAAAGGTACTGTTATAGCCGTTACACACGACCGTTACTTTCTAGATAATGTTGCTGGTTGGATTTTAGAGTTAGATAGAGGCGAAGGCATTCCTTGGAAAGGAAACTACTCGTCTTGGCTAGACCAAAAGTCTAAACGTATGGCGCAAGAACAAAAAGCTGCTTCAAAACGTCAAAAAACACTTGAGCGCGAGTTAGAATGGGTGAAAATGGCACCCAAAGGACGTCAAGCAAAACAAAAAGCTCGTCTAAATAACTACGATAAGTTAATGAGTCAAGACCAAAAACAACTTGACGAGAAGCTTGAAATATATATCCCCAATGGGCCTCGTTTAGGAACTAATGTTATCGAAGCCAAAGGGGTAAGTAAAGCCTATGGCGATAAACTACTTTATGAGGATTTGAACTTTAAACTTCCGCAAGCAGGAATAGTAGGGGTTATCGGGCCTAATGGTGCAGGAAAAACAACCATTTTTAGAATGATTATGGGAGAAGAATCCCCAGATAAAGGTGAGTTTGAAGTAGGCGAAACGGCTAAAATTGCTTATGTCGATCAAAGCCACTCAAATATAGATCCCGAAAAAACCATTTGGCAAAACTTTAGCGACGAGCAAGAATTGGTTATGATGGGCGGACGCCAAGTAAATTCTAGAGCTTATCTAAGTAGGTTTAACTTCTCTGGTAGCGAGCAAAATAAAAAAGTATCCTTATTATCAGGAGGAGAGCGTAACCGTTTACATTTAGCTATGACTCTGAAAGAGGAAGGTAACGTGTTACTTTTAGATGAGCCTACCAACGATTTAGATGTTAATACACTTCGTGCTTTAGAAGAAGGGTTAGAAAACTTTGCAGGTTGCGCCGTGGTCATCTCTCACGACCGTTGGTTCTTAGATCGTATTTGCACACATATCTTAGCTTTTGAAGGCGATAGCCAAGTGTATTTCTTTGAAGGCAGCTTTAGCGATTACGAAGAAAATAAAAAGAAACGATTAGGAGGAGACCTCATGCCTAAACGAATTAAATATAAAAAGTTAATTAGATAATAAAACCCATAAAGCATAAGACTCTTAAAGCCAACGTTCTCAACAATGTTGGCTTTTTTATTGTTAATTACTTTATAAAATCTAAGTTTCATTTTATATCACTATATCTTATATTAGCAGTCTATCGCTAACGTTCACGCATATAAATTTTATGGCAGATCAAACCCAATATACCGAAGATAATATACGCTCACTCGATTGGAAAGAACACATCCGTATGCGTCCTGGAATGTACATCGGGAAATTAGGCGATGGTTCTTCCCAAGACGATGGTATTTATATTCTACTAAAAGAAGTCTTAGATAACTCCATAGACGAATTTGTTATGGGAGCTGGAAAAACTATCGAAATTTCCATCCAAGGCAATAAAGTTATTGTTCGCGATTATGGTCGTGGTATTCCTTTAGGAAAAGTGGTCGATGTGGTTTCTAAAATGAATACGGGTGGAAAATACGATTCAAGAGCCTTTAAAAAATCGGTTGGGTTAAATGGTGTTGGTACCAAGGCTGTTAACGCATTATCAACACATTTTAGAGTAGAATCTACACGCGATGGCAAATCGGCATCAGCAGAGTTTGAGCTTGGTGAACTAAAAAATGAAGAGTTTTTAGATGAAACCTCAAGACGAAAAGGGACCAAAGTTTCTTTCGTGCCAGATGAGTCTATTTTTAAAAATTACAAATACCGTCATGAATATGTAGCAAAAATGCTTAAAAACTATGTGTACCTTAATCCAGGGCTAACCATAGTTTTTAACGGCGAAAAATATTATAGCGAAAACGGGTTAAAAGATTTATTAGAAGAAAATATTAACGACGCTGATAAAATTTACCCGATTATTCACCTGCGCGGCGACGATATAGAAATTGCGCTTACGCACCATAAAACACAATATAGCGAAGAATACCATTCTTTTGTTAATGGTCAAAACACCACACAAGGCGGCACACATTTATCAGCCTTTAGAGAGGCTTTAGTAAGAACCATTCGTGAGTTTTACGGAAAAAATTACGATGCCTCCGATGTAAGAAAATCTGTGGTGTCTGCCATTTCTATTAAAGTTATGGAGCCGGTTTTTGAAAGTCAAACCAAAACTAAATTAGGATCGACAGATATGGGAGGTGATTTGCCAACTGTGCGTACTTATGTTAACGATTTTGTAAAAACACATTTAGACAACTTTTTACATAAAAACCCAGAAACAGCCGAAAAACTTCAACGTAAAATTTTACAAGCAGAACGAGAACGTAAAGAACTTTCTGGTATTAGAAAACTTGCTAAAGAGCGTGCTAAAAAGGCAAGTCTTCATAATAAAAAACTACGCGATTGCCGTGTGCATTTAGGCGATTTAAAAAACGATAGACGTTTAGAAACCACCTTATTTATTACCGAGGGAGACTCAGCATCTGGTAGCATCACTAAATCACGCGATGTTAATACCCAAGCCGTTTTTAGTTTACGTGGTAAACCATTGAATTCCTATGGAATGAGCAAAAAAATTGTTTATGAAAATGAAGAATTCAACTTACTACAAGCTGCATTAAACATAGAAGAGTCTATGGAAGATTTGCGTTACAATAACATTGTAATAGCTACCGATGCCGATGTGGATGGTATGCACATACGTTTGTTGTTAATTACGTTCTTCCTTCAGTTTTTTCCAGAATTAATAAAAGAAGGGCATTTATACATCTTACAAACACCATTATTTCGTGTAAGAAACAAAAAGAAAACAATTTATTGTTATTCCGAAGAAGAACGAAGAAACGCCATAAAAGAGCTAAAACCAAAACCAGAAATCACCCGATTTAAAGGGCTTGGTGAAATTTCACCAGATGAATTTCAGTTTTTTATTGGAGAAGACATCCGTTTGGATCCTATCATGTTAGATAAAGACAAGTCTATCGAGGAATTACTAAGTTTCTATATGGGAAAAAACACTCCTAATAGGCAAGAATTTATTATTGATAACCTAAAAGTAGAGTTAGATATTGTTGAGGAATAAAATATGAGAACCAATAACGGAAAAGTAAAAAATGTTATTATCTCGGTATATTTTATGCTGGTAGTTTTGGCCATACTTTTGGCAACCGTATTTAACGCCTTTCGCGATGTCACTAAAGATCCAGTTGTAACGTTTGCTATCATTTTTGGTGGATTTGCTGTTTTATTGTTTTTAGTTCATTTTATTTCAAAATATTTCGAATATGATAGCGATGGACTAAAAGTTGTAATAACAAACAAAGGTTTATTATTATCAGACTATTTTAATTATCGCGAAAAAACCATAGAATTTGAAAAAGACAGATTATCAGCCTTTAAATGTCATAATTATATTATTTATAAAACCTTAGTGCTTTACATTAAAAACTCAAAAAACCATATCAAAAAAGACGTTTTTAATGTGACACTAGTATCAAAAAAGAAACGAAAATATATCAAGCAATCATTAAGTAAAATGATTAAGCATAATAAAAAACATAAAACGAGTCAATGAGCGAAGAGTTAGACGATTTGAACGAACAAAACGAGGATCAAGGTACCATTACTAAAGTTACAGGCATGTACAAGGATTGGTTCTTAGATTACGCTTCTTATGTAATACTTGAACGCGCCGTGCCTGCTATTGAAGATGGTTTTAAACCCGTACAACGCCGTATTATGCACGCTATGCAGGAGTTAGACGATGGGCGCTACAATAAAGTAGCCAATATTGTTGGACATACCATGCAGTATCACCCGCATGGAGATGCCAGTATAGCCGATGCCATGGTACAAATCGGTCAAAAAGACTTGTTAATAGACACACAAGGTAACTGGGGAAATATTCTTACAGGCGATAGCGCCGCAGCTTCTCGTTATATTGAAGCACGTTTATCTAAATTTGCTTTAGATGTTGTATACAACCCAAAAATTACAGAATGGCAAGCTTCTTATGATGGTAGACGAAAAGAGCCTATTAATCTACCTGTAATGTTCCCATTGCTTCTAGCTCAAGGTGCAGAAGGAATCGCTGTTGGATTATCAACGCGTATATTGCCTCATAATTTTATTGAGCTTATCGATGCTTCTATAAAACATTTACAAGGTAAACGCTTTAAAATTTTACCAGATTTTCCAACAGGAGGAGAAGCCGATTTCACCAATTACAACGATGGTAACCGTGGCGGAAAAGTACGTGTAAGAGCAAAAATTGCACATCATGATAAGAATGTACTTAAGATTTCTGAAATTCCTTATGGAACTACAACAACATCCTTAATTGATTCTATTTTAAAAGCGAATGATAAAGGAAAAATCAAAATCAAAAAAATTGAGGACAATACAGCTGCCGAAGTAGAGATTTTAGTGCATTTACACTCTGGGATTTCACCAGACAAAACCATCGATGCGCTTTATGCCTTTACCAATTGCGAAAACTCCATTTCGCCGTTATGCTGTATTATTGAAGACAATACACCAATATTTATTGGCGTTTCCGAAATTTTACGTCGCTCAACAGATAACACAGTTCAGCTGTTAAAAAGTGAATTAGAAATTAAGCTTAACGAGTTTGAAGAACAATGGCATTTTGCGTCCTTAGAGCGTATTTTTATTGAGAATAGAATTTATCGCGATATTGAAGAAGAAGAAACCTGGGACGGTGTTATATCGGCTATAGATAAAGGCTTAAAACCTCATATTAAACATTTAAAACGTAAAGTAACTACTGAAGATATTACGCGTTTAACTGAAATACGTATCAAGCGTATTTCAAAATTCGATATCGATAAAGCACAACAAAAAATAGAAGCTCTTGAAGACCAAATAGCACAAGTAAAACATCATTTAGAGCATCTTATCGATTATGCTATAGCTTATTTTAAGCGTTTAAAGAAAGACTATGGCGAGGGCAAAGAGCGTAAGACTGAAATTAAGGTTTTTGAAGACATTGTGGCTTCAAAAGTGGTTATTAGAAATACTAAACTATACGTAAATAGAAAGGAAGGTTTTATCGGGACATCGTTACGTAAAGACGAGTATGTATGCGATTGCGCCGATATAGATGATATTATTGTTTTTACTGCTGAAGGTAAAATGATGGTTACCAAAGTAGACACCAAAACCTTTATCGGTAAAGATATTATACATGTTGCTGTTTTTAAGAAAAAAGACAAACGAACCATCTACAATATGATTTATTTAGATGGAAAAGGTGGCACAACTTATGTTAAGCGCTTTGCGGTAACATCTGTTACTAGAGATCGTGAATACGATTTAACCAACGGTAAAAAAGGCTCGAAAGTCCATTATTTTTCAGCTAATCCTAATGGAGAAGCAGAAGTTGTTACAGTATTACTACGCCAAGTAGGCAGCATTAAAAAGTTAAAATGGGATCTAGATTTTGCCGATGTGTTAATTAAAGGACGTAATTCCAAAGGAAATATAGTCTCTAAATACGCTGTAAAGCGCATAGAACTAAAAGAAAAAGGCGTCTCAACATTAAAACCAAGAAAAATCTGGTTTGATGATACGGTACAACGTTTAAATGTTGATGGACGTGGCGAATTGGTAGGCGAATTTAGAGGTGAAGATCGGATTTTAATTATTACACAGTCTGGTATTGTTAAAACCATTGTTCCAGAAATAACTACTCATTTTGACGACGATATGATTGTAATGGAAAAATGGTTACCTAAAAAACCTATTTCGGTAGTATATTACAACGGTGAACGAGAGTTGTATTATGTGAAACGTTTTTTAATTGAAAACGAAGGTAGAGAAGAGGACTTTTTACCCGAACATCCAGACACACAACTAGAAATTGTTTCTACCGATTGGAAGCCTATTGCTGAAATAGAATTTACTAAAGAACGCGGAAAAGACCGTAAACCAAATCAAGAAATTAACCTTGAAGAGTTTATTTCGGTAAAAGGGATTAATGCTATTGGAAATCAGTTAACTAAAGAAAAGGTGAACCAGATTAATTTGTTAGATCCATTACCTTATGAAGCACCAGAAGATACACCTGCAGATGACATAGATGTTGTAGATGAAGAAGAAGTTTCTGAGAAGAAAAAAACAAATTCTTCAACTAACAATACGAGTAACTCTGATGATAATAACTCAGATGATGAAGGGCAAACCGCACTGTTTTAATATGTTTATTTGCTATTGTTTTTTTGTATTCTAAAGTTTATAAACTCGACAAACAACGAGAAAGCAATAGCAAAATATAGATACCCTTTTGGTATAGCGCCAACTGTTTGACCAAAAATAGATGTATGCGATAGGTGAGCGGCTTCGGTAATAAGCATAAAGCCTATTAAAATAAGAAAGGCTAACCCTAAAACCTGCATACTTGGATGCGAATCGATAAACTTCCTAATTGGATTAGCAAAACCTATCATTATGATAATAGATATAACCACAGCAATTATCATTAACACCAAAGCATAGTTATGATTAGGATGTAAACCGTTAGTCATACCAACAGCAGTAAGAATAGAATCGATAGAGAAAATAAAATCGATAATAAGTATTTGTGTTACGGCTTGTGATAAGGACGTAATTTTTTTGTTCTGTATTTCTTTTTCATCATGATCAGGCATTTCTACCTTCTCTCGTATTTCAGAGGTGCTTTTATAAATTAAAAACAACCCTCCAGTAAACAATATTAAAGCTTGCCAGCTTATAGCTATATGAAGCCAATCTGTATTAATAGTGTAAAAAGGCTCTTTTAAACCAATTAAAAATGAGACGAAAAACAACAAAACAATTCGCTGAACCATCGCTAACAACAACCCAATATTTGTAGCTTTACCACGTTGATGCTCAGGCAGCTTATTTGCTGCAATAGATATAAAAACAATATTATCTATTCCCAGAATAATTTCTAGAAATGTAAGGGTTAATAATGCCATAATGGCATCTCCGGTTAATAAAAAGTCTAACATCTTAATCTATTTTTTTAGCCACACCACGCATTTTCTTATTATCTCTATTCAAATCATCAACAGCATATTTATATTCAAATGTATAGGAATCATTAGTTGTACTAATAATTTTCATGTGGATAGGCTTCTTTTCCAAATTTGAAGTAGGATGCAGCTTTTTTAAAATAAACTCACAATCGTTTATCCATCTAATTGATGAAGAATCTGCTTTATTATCAATATAATCAATACTATATGCTTCTGTTCTTACAAAAGTAGCTGTTTTTTCTTCACCTTTTTCTATGTAGGTGAATTCAAATGTACCTGTTTTATAATCAGCACAATCACGATTAGAATTATAACAACTGGTTAGCAACAAAAAACTAACCCCAAAAACGGAAAAAGTATTTAATATTGATTTCATAAGTCAAAAATAACAAAAGACATTTATAAAATAGATATATGGTAGTTGATTAATTCTTAATAAAACTATCTTAAAGTCCTACCAAATTGTTTCTTAAAGTATTATTTTGGCACAGTTTTTAGTTTATTTTAATTGAATTAAAACCCAAATATCTTTATGCGTTTAAAAACCTGTTTACTACTCTCAATATTATCATTTACATTTTGTTTTTCACAACAAAAGAACCCATTAGCTTCAACCAATCCAGAGGCACAAAACAAATGGGTGGATAGTTTGTATAATAATATGACTTTAAAAGAGAAAATAGGACAACTATTCATGGTTCAAGTATTTTCTGATAAAGGACTTAGGCATGAGAATATTATTTTACAACAAATTAAAAACAACGCTATAGGTGGTGTTATTTTTTCAACAGGCGACCCTATTCGTCAAGCGAAGTTAAATAACAGACTTCAATCGGCATCTAAAATTCCTTTATTGGTTGGTATGGATGCTGAATGGGGACTAAGCATGCGATTAGATTCTACCTACGCTTTTCCTTGGAATATGACTTTAGGTGCAGTAAAAGATCCTAAACTAATTGAAGAAACCGGAAAGTACATAGGCCAACACTGCAACCGTTTAGGGGTACATTTTAATTTTGCTCCTGTAGTAGATATTAACACTAACCCTAAAAATCCTATTATAGGAAACCGTTCTTTTGGTGAAAATAAAGACAATGTTACCGAAAAAGCATTAGCCTTTATGAAAGGTATGCAAAGCGCTGGAGTTTTGGCTAACGCGAAGCATTTCCCTGGACACGGCGATACCGAGAGCGACTCGCATAAAACATTACCATCTGTTAATTTTACCAAACAGCGTATAGATTCGGTTGAATTATACCCTTACAGAGCCTTGATTAAAGAAGGACTTTCTAGTGTTATGGTAGCGCATTTAAATGTTCCTGCTTTAGATTCTAGAGACAATTATCCGTCATCTATTTCTAAGCCTATCGTTACAGGGATTTTAAAAGACTCTTTAGGTTTTGAAGGCCTAATATTTACTGATGCTTTAAATATGAAAGGTGCTGCAAATTATAGCGAACCTGGCGATATAGATCTGGCTGCTTTCTTAGCAGGAAATGATGTATTATTAATTTCTGAAAATGTTCCAAAAGCTATTGATAAAATTGCTGAAGCCTATAAAAATGGTGATATTACCGAAGAACGCTTAGCATATTCGGTTAAAAAAATACTAAAAGCAAAATACAAAGTAGGATTAAACCGCTATAAACCTATTTCTTTAGATAATTTGGTTTCCGATTTAAACCGAATTGAAGACCAAGTTCTCTCCGAAAAGCTTTTTGAAAACGCGATTACGGTTTTAAAAAACAAAAACGATATTTTACCTATTCGTAAACTTGAAGATAAGCATATTGCTTATGTCAGTTTTGGTGACGATGATGGGTCGGTATTTTTTAAAGAACTCCAAAAATATGCTAAAGTTCATAAAATTTCTGCCGATAATTTAGATGTTTTATTACAAAAGCTATCAGGATACAATACTGTCATAGCTGGATTTCATCGTTCTAACGCCAATCCTTGGAAGAGTAGCTCATTTAAAAATAAAGAATTAGTTTGGTTATACGAATTGGCACGAACAAAGAATGTCATCCTCGATATTTTTGTAAAACCATACGCTTTACTAGACTTATCAACCGTAGAGAATTTTGAAAGTGTTGTTGTTAGCTATCAAAATAGCGAAATAGCCCAACAAAAATCTGCCCAATTATTATTTGGAGCCATACCAGCTAAAGGAACATTACCTGTTACTGTAGGTAATGGTTTTAATGCTGGAGACGGTATTATGTATAATAATATTTTAAATCTAAGTTATGGTGCTCCAGAACGCGTAGGAATGAGTTCGGAAAAACTTAAAAAGCTCGATTCGGTTGCCAATTATGCCATTAAAGAAGAAATGACACCAGGTATTCAATTGCTTGTAGCAAGAAAAGGTAAAGTCATTTATAATAAAAATTTTGGAAAACACACGTATAGTAAAAATTCCCGAAGCGTTACTTTTAATGATGTTTACGATGTAGCTTCGTTAACCAAAATTTTAGCCACGTTACCATTGCTTATGGAAATGGAAGAGAATGGGATTATTTCTTTAGACACAAAACTATCTAAGATTTTACCTGAATATGCCAATTCAAATAAAAAAAATGTCACTATAAAAGAAATGCTATCGCATTACGCACGACTAAAACCATGGATACCATTTTATTACGCCACTTTAGACTCTGTAACTAATAAACCAAGTGCAGCATATTATCGTAATGAAGCGTCAGGGAAATTTAGCGTTAAAGTAGCTAAAGAACTCTATATGAGAAAGGATTATATGGATTCTATTCAAAAAACAATTAAAGATAGTGATCTACTAGATAGACTTAAGTATAGGTATAGCGATTTGCCTTATTATATCTTAAAAAAGTATATAGAAAAGCACTACAATAAAAGTTTAAGTGAGCTAGCAGATAGTCATTTTTACAAGTCTTTAGGAGCTAATTATACAACCTATAACCCAAATACTAAGTTTAGTGGAGATAAAATAGTTCCTACCGAAGTTGATGATTATTATCGTTATCAAGAAGTACATGGCTATGTACACGATATGGGTGCTGCTATGCAAGGCGGAATAGGTGGTCACGCTGGTATTTTTAGTAATGCTAACGATGTGGCTAAAATCATGCAGATGTATTTACAAAAAGGATATTATGGTGGTAAACGCTATTTAAAACCTGAAACACTAGAAAAATTCAACACCTGTTATTTTTGTAGTGAAGATAATAGGCGAGGCGTAGGGTTTGATAAACCTCAATTAGGCGATGTAGGACCAACTTGTGGGTGTATTTCTATGACAAGCTTTGGACACTCTGGGTTTACAGGAACATATGCTTGGGCCGATCCAGACGAAGAAATAGTATATGTCTTTTTGGCTAATAGAACCTACCCAAAAGCAGGTAGAAATAGACTATTACGCGAAAATATAAGAACTGAAATTCAACGCTTAATTTACGAAGCAATAATAGATTAAAAACGAATACATGAAAATAGGAATTGTTTGCTATCCAACCTTTGGCGGAAGTGGTGTTGTTGCTACCGAATTAGGGATAGAATTATCAAAAAGAGGTCACGAAGTTCACTTTATAACGTATAAACAACCTGTTCGGCTAGAGCTATTAAGTAACAATGTACACTTTCATGAAGTGAATGTTCCTAAATACCCACTTTTTCATTATCAACCTTATGAATTAGCGCTTTCAAGTAAATTAGTAGACATGGTTAAGCTTCATGGTATTGAAGTCTTGCATGTTCATTATGCTATTCCACATGCGTATGCTGCTTATATGGCGAAGAAAATGCTTCAAGAAGAAGGCATTCATGTACCTATTGTTACCACACTTCATGGTACCGATATTACCCTTGTGGGAAGTCACCCGTTTTACAAAACCGCCGTCACATTTAGCATTAATAAATCTGATGCCGTTACAGCAGTTTCCGAAAGTTTAAAGAAAGACACCTTACGACTTTTTGATATTAAAAATGATATTCATGTAGTCACCAATTTTATCGACATAGGAAAACAAAAAGAAGCGTTCACAGATTGCCAACGCGCTATGATGGCGCAAGACAACGAACTCATTATCACACACATAAGCAACCTTAGAAAAGTAAAACGTATCCCAGATGTTATAAAAGTATTTTATAAAATACAACAACAACTTCCTGCTAAATTAATGCTAGTTGGAGAAGGACCTGAAAAGAAAGCAGCCGAGACACTTTGTGAAGAGTTAGGTATAAGCAATCAAGTGGTGTTTTTAGGTAATAGTAACGAAATTGATCGTATTTTATGCTTTTCTGATTTGTTTATTTTACCCTCAGAAACCGAAAGTTTTGGACTTGCAGCATTAGAAGCCATGGCAGCAGGTGTTCCGGTTATTTCAAGCAACTCTGGGGGCATACCAGAAGTTAACAAACATGGTGTTTCTGGTTATTTAAGTCCTGTAGGCGATGTTGATGATATGGCTAAAAATGCCTTATCCATACTTAAAGAGAAAACGACTTTAAAACAATTTAAACAGCAAGCAAAAGCACAAGCTGCTTTGTTTGATATTCATGAGATTGTTCCTCAATACGAAACAATATATAAAGAGGCTTTATCTAAATATGTGGTTTCAGAATAAACTTTACATCATAAAAAAAAGCGCTTCTCTAAGCGCTTTTTTTTGTAAAATAACTTGACTTGATTAAAATTGATAACGTACACCTAAACCTATATCAAAATCTAGATCATCATTATCGTATAAATCATCTCCAAAACCTAGTTCAGGTCTAACATCTAAAGAAAGAAGCAAAGGGAAGTCAAATGTATATTCAATACCAACATCTCCCGATAAAATAACAAAAGAATCACTATGTTCTTCTTTTACACTCCCATAAACAGGATGATTATACCTGTATTCGTTTTTGTAAGCTCCAAATCCGGCACCAGCACCAGCATACCAATTAAAACCACCATCAATATTCCAAATCCATTGGTATAACCCAATAAGTTTTACACCATCATAATGTTTACCATCACGCCAACCAAAATCAAATTCTAGTCGGTTATTATCCATAATGGCACGTTGGTATGATATTTCGGCTCCAAAACCATCGCTATCACCCAATCGAAGCCCAATAGCGTTTTTAGAAATATCTTGTGCGTAGGTTAATGCTGTAAATGTCAGCAAACTAGCAAGCGTTAAAAATACTTTCTTCATAATTTTTTGTTTCGTTTATTTATATATACGTTTTTTCTATTAAATCAGATTACAATAAAAATCTAATACCAATATAAAATAACGTTAAAAACATAAATTTATTAAATATCTTTAACCAGTTAACATTTCATTATGATTAAAATTGGCATAGAAGACTTAAATCAATTAAATAAACAACTTCAAGGTACGCTTTTGTTTGATGATTTAATAAAAGCTATTTATGCTACCGATGCTTCTGTTTACAGAATACTTCCTACAGCTGTTGCTTATCCTAAGAATAGCGAAGATATTATTCGGTTAATTCAATTTGCTAATCAACATAGTATAAGTTTAATTCCTAGAACTGCAGGAACTTCACTTGCTGGACAATGTGTTGGCAATGGTATTATTGTAGATGCTTCAAAACATTTTAATCAGATTCTTAATTTAGATACCCAAAATAAAACAGTTACTGTACAACCTGGTGTAGTAAGAGATGAATTAAATAATTATTTAAAGCCATTTGGTTTGTTTTTTGGACCAAATACGTCAACTAGTAATCGTTGTATGATTGGCGGTATGGTTGGTAATAATTCATCTGGGACAACATCTATCCAATATGGGGTCACTAGAGATACTGTTTTAAAACTAAAAACCATTTTAAGTGATGGAAGTGACGTTGCCTTTAAAGCTTTATCAAAAAAAGAGTTCGATGTAAAACTACAATTAGATACGCTCGAGGGAAAGATTTACAGAAAAATCTATAATCAACTAAAAAGCTCCCTTGTTCAAGAACAAATCAAAAACAACTTTCCTAAACCAGAAATTCATAGAAGAAATACAGGTTATGCTATCGATGAGCTTATAAAAAGTGAAGTTTTTACGACTAGCTCTATTCCCTTTAATATGTGTAAACTGCTATCTGGCAGCGAAGGAACGTTAGCGTTTACTACTGAAATTACTTTGCAGTTACAAAATCTTCCACCTAATAAAAATGCTATGATAGCTTGTCATTTTAATTCTGTAGAGGATTGCTTAAATACTGTAGAAACTGTCATGACACATAATTTACACACTTGTGAAATGATGGATAAAACAATTCTAGATTTAACCAAACACAATAAAACACAACAAAAAAACAGGCAATTTGTACAAGGCGATCCTAAAGCTATATTAATGTGTGAGTTAAAATCTGACACAGATGTGGATTTAAACAAACAAATTGACGGTTTATTACATAGCCTTACAAAAGAAAAGTCTTATGCCAATGTAGTTTTGAAAGATGGAGACATCGTTAAAGCGATGGAGCTAAGAAAAGCTGGACTTGGACTTTTGGGGAACATGATAGGTGATAAAAAATCTGTTGCTTGTATTGAGGATACAGCTGTTGCTTTACCAGATTTAGCAAGCTACATTAAAGCGTTTACACAAATTATGACTAACTATCAGCAAAAAGCAGTTTACTATGCTCATGCTGGAGCTGGAGAGTTGCATTTACGTCCTATTTTAAATTTAAAAGATAGTCATGATGTTTCTCTATTTAGGAAAATAACTACAGATGTAGCCAAGCTAGTCAAAAAACATCAAGGCTCTATGAGTGGCGAACATGGCGATGGTATTGTCCGTGCAGAGTTTATCCCAATGATGATAGGCGAGGAGAACTATACCATAATTAAAGAAGTAAAATCTGTTTTCGACCCTAATGCTATTTTTAATCGCGGAAAAATTGTCGATGCTCTTCCAATGGATGAAAATTTACGATATATACCAGACAGGGAAGAACCAAAAATTGAAACAGCTATAGATTTTTCAGCTTCTAAAGGTATTTTACGAGAAGCCGAAAAGTGTAATGGCTCTGGGGATTGCAGAAAATTACCAGAATTTGGCGGAAGCATGTGTCCAAGCTATCGTGCTACAAAAAATGAAAAAGATACGACTAGAGCAAGAGCCAATGCTTTACGAGAGTTTCTAACACATTCCAATAAAAAGAATAAATTTAATCATCACGAATTAAAAGAGGTTTTCGATTTATGTTTAAGTTGTAAAGCTTGTGCAAGCGAATGTCCTAGTAGTGTTGATGTTGCGTCATTAAAAGCTGAATTTCAATACCAATATCAAAAAGCAAATGGAGCGTCTTTACGTGACAAGTTATTTGCCTACAATAATAAATTTAATAAAATAGCTAGCTACACTCCCAAGTTAACCAACGCCATATTTTCTAATAAAATAACGTCTGGTTTTGTTAAAAAACTTATGGGTATTTCTCCCCAAAGAACGCTGCCTTTAATATCAACTAAAAGATTACCTAACAAAACTAAACACTCTATAAATCAAGAGTTTAAAAAACATGTTTATTTATTTGTTGATGAATTTACTAATCATTTAGACACCCAAATAGGTCTTGATACTTTAGAGCTATTATCTAAGCTTAATTATAAAGTAACTATGGTTAAACATGAGGAATCTGGACGTAGTTTTATCTCCAAAGGATTCTTGGATCAAGCTAAAAAAATAGCCAATAAAAATGTGTCTATTTTTAAAAACCTTATCACCGAGAAAACCCCTTTAATAGGCATTGAACCCTCAGCTATCTATACCTTTAAAGATGACTATCCTAAATTAGCCAACGATAAAAACAATGCGACAAAAATTGCAAAGCACACCTATTTAATCGAGGAATTTTTAAATCGGGAAATTCAACAAGGCCATATTGTTTCTAGTCAATTTTCAGAAGATAATAAAACAATAAAAATACATGCGCATTGTTATCAAAAAGCTTTAGGTAGTTCTAGCGATACGTTTCATATTTTAAATCTTCCTAAAAACTATAACGTAACCGTAATACCTAGTGGTTGTTGTGGTATGGCAGGAAGTTTTGGTTACGAAAAAGAGCATTACGCTATAAGTATGCAAATAGGCAATCAAACACTATTTCCAAACATAAAAAATACCAATCATGATGTTATTATTTCGGCAAATGGAACGAGCTGCAGACATCAAATTTTGGATGGTACGGCAAGACAAGCGCTGCACCCAGTAACCATTTTAAATCAAGCGTTAATCTGATTTCTTCTTTTTACGATCAACCACAGTAATAGCGGCAATTAAATCAGTTATTTCCATGTCTTTCAAATCTTCATCTGCAAAAAATGGTGATAATTTATCGTTGTTATAATTGTAAATTTTCCAACGTTTAAATTGATACTCTAAAGCCGTGAAGTTTTCAACCCAATCACCAGAATTTAAGTACATGGTTTGCCCAAACTTATTCTCTTTAATAAGCATTTTGGGTTGATGGATGTGGCCGCAAATTACATAATCATAACCATTCTCTATAGCCAAGTCAGAGGCCACTTCTTCAAAATCGTTAATATACTTTACAGCACGTTTCACACTGTTTTTAATCTTTTTGGAAAGTGAGTACTTTTCTTTACCCATACGCTCTAAAACCCAATTAACAAAGCGATTTAAAAGAATAAGCATATCATAACCATAACCACCTAATTTAGCTAACCATTTGGCATTTTGTATAGAGACATCAAAAACATCACCATGAAAAATCCAGGCACGTTTACCATCTAAATCAAGTACTTTTTTATTAACTATCGATATATTTCCAATAGTCGTATCAGCAAAACGCCTTAACATTTCATCGTGGTTACCTGTAATGTAAATAACTTCAACACCATCCGATGCAAAGTCCATAATCTTTTTTATAACCTTTAAATGCGATTTAGGAAAATAACGCTTTTTAAATTGCCAAATATCTATAATATCACCATTAAGTATGAGTGTTTTTGGCTCGATACTATTTAAATAGGTAAGGAGTTGTTTAGCATGGCAACCATAGGTACCTAAATGCACATCGGATATAATAGCTATTTCTACTTTACGTTTTAATTTCAAGAGCTAAAAGGTTTGTACAAAGAACAGCTTAATTATTCACTTTTACTTTAAGCCTTAATTAATTAACTGTGAGTAATTTGTTAAAAGAATGTAACCAGAATATTAAGACATATTCTAAGGAAAAGTAATGTCGATTTTTGTTTCTTTAAGAATAGGGTTACATTAGCATAAAAATATAGCAGTTAATGGCAGGAAACTCTTTTGGAAAATTATTTAAGCTCACCACTTTTGGCGAATCGCATGGCCCAGCAATTGGTGGCGTGATAGATGGCTGTCCAGCGGGTTTAAAACTCGATTTTAAAGCCATTCAACACGAATTAGATAGAAGAAAACCAGGACAATCCAATATTGTTACGCAACGTAAAGAACCTGACACTGTCGAGTTTTTATCAGGTATTTTTGAAGGCAAAACCACAGGAACCTCCATTGGATTCATTATTAAAAATACCAACCAAAAATCTAAAGATTATTCACATATAAAAGAAACCTACAGGCCAAGTCATGCCGATTATACTTACGATAAAAAATATGGTCATCGCGATTATCGTGGTGGCGGACGTAGTTCGGCAAGAGAAACAGCTTGTAGAGTAGTGGCGGGAGCCATTGCCAAGCAATTTTTAAGCACCATTTCAATACATGCATACACCTCTTCTGTAGGCGATATTTATTTAGAAAAACCCTACCAAGATTTAGATTTTACCCAAACAGAAAGTAACGATGTACGCTGTCCAGACAGTGATGTAGCAGCTAAAATGATCGATAAAATTAAGTCTATAAGAAAAGAAGGCGATACCATAGGCGGAACGGTTACTTGTGTTTTAAAACAGGTTCCAGTTGGGCTTGGAGAACCTGTTTTCGATAAACTTCATGCCGAATTAGGAAAAGCCATGTTATCCATAAATGCTGTAAAAGGGTTTGAGTATGGTAGCGGATTTTGTGGTACTAAAATGAAAGGAAGCGAACACAACGATCTCTTTAATAAAAACGGCAGTACAAAAACAAATCTATCTGGCGGCATCCAAGGCGGAATAAGTAATGGTATGGATATTTATTTCCGCGTAGCATTTAAGCCAGTAGCAACAATAATGCAAGAGCAAGAGACCTTAAATACTGATGGAAATATTGTAAAAATGCAAGGAAAAGGCAGACACGACCCTTGCGTTGTTCCCAGAGCCATACCTATTGTAGAAGCCATGGCCGCCTTAGTTCTTGCAGATTACTATTTACAAAATAAAACATATAATATGTAGCAAATACCTGCTTTCGGCTTTATCTTTTATAATATAAAAGGATATCGCCTCTATCAGGGCTAAAAAAAACACAATGAAGAAACTCGCATTACATTGGCAAATTATTATCGGAATGGTTTTAGGTGTTGTTTTCGCACTTATTATGGCAAATTTTGAGTGGGGAAGCAAATTTGTGACCAATTGGGTAAAACCTTTCGGAACCATTTTTATAAACCTATTAAAACTTATTGCTGTTCCTTTAATTTTAGCGTCGTTAATAAAAGGTGTGTCCGACCTTAAAGATATTTCCAAACTATCTAAAATGGGGGGACGTACAATAATCACCTATATTTTTACAACCATTATAGCAGTTTCTATAGGATTAACTGTGGTAAACATTGTAAAACCTGGAAAGTCTATCTCTCAAGAAACTAGAACCGAGCTAGTAGAAAGCTATAAAGGCGATGCAGATTCTAAAATATCTGCCGCCGAAAATCAAAAAAATGCTGGGCCATTAAAAGCGCTAGAAGATTTAGTACCTAGTAATATTTTTAACGCTGCAAGCGATAATGGTAATATGCTTCAAGTTATTTTCTTTGCTATTTTCTTTGGTATCGGATTAATTTTAATCCCTGAAGAACAGGCAAAACCTGTAAAACAGTTTTTCGATGGTTTTAACGAAGTCATTTTAAAACTTATAGATCTCATTATGCTAACGGCACCTTATGGTGTATTTGCGCTTTTAGCGGCCTTAGTTGTAGAATCGCCAAGTGCCGATTTATTTAAAGCGCTAGGTTGGTATGCCTTATGCGTTGTTTTAGGTTTAGCCTTAATGATTTGTGTATACATTTTAATTGTTTGGATTTTTACCAAGAAAAAGCCATCATTCTTTATAAACGGTATTTCACCCGCTCAGCTTTTAGCATTTTCAACAAGCAGTAGTGCTGCAACGCTTCCTGTAACTATGGAACGCGTTGAAGAACATTTAGGCGTTGAAGAAGAAGTCGCTAGTTTTGTTTTACCTATTGGCGCCACCATTAATATGGATGGTACTAGTTTATATCAAGCCGTAGCTGCCGTATTTATTGCTCAAGCTTTTGGTATGGATTTAAGCTTTGGTGTCCAATTAGGAATTATTGCTACAGCAACTTTGGCATCAATTGGTAGTGCTGCAGTTCCAGGAGCTGGTATGGTTATGCTTGTTATTGTTTTAGCTCAAGCTGGAATTCCAGAAGCTGGTTTAGCCTTAATTTTTGCCGTTGATAGACCGTTGGATATGTGTAGAACAACCGTTAATGTTACTGGAGACGCTGCTGTTTCTATGTTAGTCGCAAAATCGGTAGATAAATTGAGTGACCCTGAAACCAAAAACTGGGATGATAATTATCCAAAAAATTAAAAGTCTTAAAGTTAAATTTTTATCTAACAGTTTTTACTGAAACCTTCAACACGGGTAGACATACGTGAAGAAAGAAATGGTTATTCCCAACTAACAGAAGTTAGGCCCAAATGACTATTTACTTTAAGACTTTATATAGTATAAAGATAATAGTTGGTTTAAGTAATTAAAACCAAGTTTGAGTAACAGGAGTAATTCGTTGAGTAAAAATAGCTTTTCGTTAAGTTAACGCTTATAAAAAGTGTATTTCATAGAAGATATTTACATAAAAAACTAATAAAACAATTAAAATTTGCGCTTCATCGAATAATTAAATGGTTTTAAATCAATTATTTATAGATTTGATAAGGAAGTTAGAGTTTTATGCCATAAATTTTAAACTCTAAATTTCATTTTAGTTTAATTTTTTGGTTAGTTGTTAAGTTTTTAAAAAAGTTCCTTTTCAAAAAAAGGAACTTTTTTCATATAAACTTATCTTTTAAATCTGAGGTTGGCATCATACATTCGTCACGCTTACCATACCATTTATACCTGTTTTTAGCAACAAAGTCGTAAATCTGGTTTCTTATAAATGCCGGTATAATTAAAAATACAGCCATTAAATTTCTAGGAAACCCTAATTGTAACGCAATTTTTAAAGCTGCTGTGGATTTATATGCTATTTTTTTAGATGGCGAGTAGAGTAGTATAGAATCTATTTTAGACGTATTTATATTAAAATCTTTAATAATCTGTTGGCCAACCTCGCTTTGCAACGCTGTAAACATAAAGCGGTTATTTTTATCGTGTTTTATAACATATTGCACAGAACTGTTGCAGAGGTTACAAACACCGTCAAATAGAATAAGTTGCTTATGTTTTGGTAAATTATACGCCACTTTATTTTTGTTTTACAGCTTCAACCAGTTCCAGTTTATCTAAAGACACATTAGTGGTAAACAAACCGTAGTTTACTATAGCTTTTCCTTTTTCAATTTTGTCTATACTACCAACAGCGCGACCATCTTCAAGTCGAACACGATCGCCAACTTTTAATTTTGGTTTGGGCTTTGGCGGTTGTATAGCGGCTTTTTTCTTTTCGGCTTTCTTTTTCTTTCTTATAACCTCCACTTTTTTTTCGGCTTCTTGTTTTACTTTTTGTTCTTTAGCTTTTTCAACTCGTTTTTGCTTTTTTGATTTTTGTTTGCGTTTAGAGTTTTCTATTTGAACAAGTTTAAACAATTCGTTCATTAAATCACGCTTACGCTTATTTTCAAAATAGGTTTCGGCTAGATCATTCACTTTTTGCCCTAAATAAATAAGACGTTGGTTGCTATCGTAAAGTTCTTGATAATCTTCAAGTTTCTTTTGAATTCTAGCATTCACTTCTTCTAATTTATCGGCTTCACTTTGCTTTTTTCGTTCGTTTTGTTTTAAGGAGCGTTCCGTTTTTTCTAGTTTGCTACGCTCTTTTTGGAGCTTTGCTATTGTACGATCAAAACGTACTTTACCTCGTTCAATCTTTTTCTTTGCTTTATTTATTAAGCTATATGGAATACCATTTTTTTGAGCGACTTCGAAAGTAAATGAGCTTCCAGCTTGTCCTAAAACTAATTTAAACATGGGTTGAAGTGATCGCTCATCGAAAAGCATATTAGCATTTTGCATGTAAGGTAACTCGTTGGCTAATATTTTTAAGTTAGAGTAGTGGGTTGTTATAATACCAAATGCTTCACGCTCGTAAAAAACCTCTAAAAACGTTTCTGCCAAAGCACCACCAAGCTCAGGATCACTTCCTGTACCAAATTCATCTATTAAGAAAAGTGTATTTTTATTACATTTTCTTAGAAAATAATTCATTTGCTTTAAACGATAACTATAGGTGCTTAAATGGTTTTCTATAGATTGATTATCGCCAATATCACTTAAAACCCTATCAAACAAACATAACCTACTTCTCTCATGAACAGGGATAAGCATACCACTTTGTAACATAACTTGTAATAAACCTACTGTTTTTAAGGTAATACTTTTTCCTCCAGCATTTGGACCAGAAATAACAATAATACGATTGTCTTGTTTTAGTTCTATAGTTTGTGGAAATGTTTTTTCGCCTTTTTTCTGATTGTTTAAATATAATATTGGATGGTAGGCATCGCGTAAAAACAAATCGCGTTCGGTTGTAATTTCTGGTAAAACAGCGTTTAATGATTGAGCATATTTAGCCTTAGCCGAAATGACATCTATTTTAATTAAAAAGTCTTGATACTGTTGTAATAGTGATGTAAACGGGCGAATAAATTGTGTTAATTCTTTTAAAATACGCGTAATTTCTTCTTTCTCTTCGTATTCTAAATTGTTTAACTCTCTAGTAAATTGTAGTGTTGTTTGTGGTTCTATAAAAACAATACTGCCTGTTTTACTTCCTCCTAGAATAGCTCCTTTTACTTTTCGCCTATACATAGACTTAACAGCAAGTACACGCTTGTTTTCGATGACAGATTCTCTAATGTCATCTAAATACTCTAATCCTGCATAATAATTTAAAGCTGTTGTAAAGCTTTGATTTATGGTACCTTTTAGCTTATTTATTTTCTGACGTAGCTCTAAAAGTAATGGGGAAGCGTCATTTTTTATATCGCCAAAGCGATCTATAATTGTATTTATTTCTTTAATAAGCAGTTTAGTGACTTCAATTTTTGAAGCAAAAGCATTTAAATTTGAATAATACTCTTCAAACTTTTTAAGAAATAGTATAATATTATTACAGGTTTCTGATACCGAAGCTATTTTTTGAAAACTATGTATTTCTAAAAATGTGTTATCAATTTTTAGTAATTTAATTTCTCTTGTTAATGGCTCGAAATGATGATTTGGTATACGATTATCGTTATCAAAAGATGCTAAATACTCGTTGGTTAAAGCTAAAGAAAACAAAACCTCCTCTTGTGTTTTATAGGGTAAGCTTTGTAAGATAGCTTCATTCCCTAAAGCAGTAAGTGCATATTCACCAACTTGTTCTAAAACTGCAGGAAACTCTAAGTCTTGTAATGTTTTCTTATGAATATTAATCATTTTTAATGGCTACTTTAAAAGAAAATTACAAAAGTACAGATAATTTACTTTTGTTAAAGTATATTTACTATAAACCCAGATTTTTAACTTCATATAATCTGTTACATTAATGAGAAAAATAATCATCCCCTTAGTGTTTTTTTTGCTGTTTAACTGTAATACTATTCCTGACGAATTTTACAAAGAACCTAATTATATAACCAATGCCAAAGGAAAAACCAAAGCGTATTATAACTCTTATGACAAATCCTTAGCTTTATGGGAGGTTGATTATGAAGAAGTTTACATTCCTACAACTTATGGAATAGCTCATGTTATTATTTCAGGGTCTAGTTTTAACGAGCCTTTGGTTTTGCTTCATGGTATGGAAGCTAGTTCAACAATGTGGTATCCCAATGCCAAAGCGCTTTCAAAAAACTATCAACTTTTTGCCATTGATCTTTTATTTGAACCTGGAAAGTCTAAAAAACAAAAAGAGTTGGATAATATAGATCTGTTATTTCAATGGTATGAAGAAGTGTTGCAACAGTTAAACTTGAAAAAGTTTCACTTAGCAGGTGCTTCTCGTGGCGGGTGGATAGCAACTAATTTAGCTATACGAAATCCAAGTACAATAAAGAGCTTAACATTATTAAGTCCAGCACAAACGTTTATTTGGATACCGCCTAGCCAAGATATATTGACAAATATTATTAATGCATTTTCATCTGATAGAGCAAAAATGCGTCGTGCATTAAAAACCATGACCGTTAATATTGATAATATTAATGAAGTCTATTTAAACCAGTATTTCTTAGGTAAAGCATTAGAGATAGATAACCAATTTGTATCTGCAATGCAGCCTTTTTCAAAAGAGGAATTAAATAAGTTATCTATGCCTGTTCTTATATTGGTTGGAGATCAAGACATTATAAACAACGAAAAGAGTATTAGCTATGCTTTAGAGAATATCCCCAATGCTGAAGGAGAAATAATATCGCCATCAGGACATTTTGTCTCTATAGACAAGAAAGAGGTTGTTAATAATAAGATGAAAGCATTTTTAAATAAAAATTAACTCCTCACTGAAAAACTTCTGTTAGTGTAGCTCTTTTTTCATCTTTTAAAATTAAAGGTGGAGTTTTATTAACTTTTTTATTAGTCTTTGTTTTATTAGAACTAAAGAATAACAATAGAAAATTAATAATTACCAATAATACTAAAACAATAGTAATTGTTGTAATCATATAGGATAGATTTAAAGCTTACTTATAAACAAATCTAAACTATTTAATTAAAACAAAAAAACTGCGACTGTTGTTTTGACGTATTTAAAATATTGAAGACTAATATTTTACATTAAATAAAAACTAGCGTAATGTTTTATTAAATAATCAATCTTACTATAATTAAAAAACCATAATTGTTAGCCATATCATGGTTATTACTGTTAAAATAATAACTAAAGGATAGACAAACTTTAACCATTTATTAAAGCCTATTTTTACCATAGCTAATGATGCTAGAATTAACCCTGTTGGATTTAAGAAAGAAAAAATCCCCATGCCATATTGATAACAATTAACAATAACTTCTCTACCAAAACCAAATGTATCGGCAAGTGGAGACATAATAGGCATAGTTAATACAGCCATGCCTGAAGAACTTGGTATAAAAAATGACAAACCACTGTACGCTAATAAAAGAATGTTTGCAAAAACACCTTTATGCAATCCGCTAGTGGCTTGGGTAATATTATACAAAATGGTGTCACTTATCATACCATCTTCCATAATAACCGAAACACCTCTTGCTATACCAATAATTAAGGCTACACCAAGTAAATCACTAGCACCACTTACAAAGGTTTCAACAAAATGAGCTTCCTTTATTTTTCCTATAACACCAATTAAAATAGCGCCTACTAAAAATACCGTTGTCATTTCAATAAACCACCAATCTAATTGAGATACGCCAATAATCATAACAATAAAACATAAAGCAAACACCAGTAAAATTAATCGTAATCTGGGTGTTAAGGCTCGAGTTGTTTCTGTATTTGTACCAAATAAAGATTCTATCATAGCTTTTTCCTCAAAAACAAGAGATTTTTCTGGATGTGCCTTTACTTTACTAGCATATCGTAATATATATATTATGCATACTGTGGTACATAATACCAACATAAAAATTCGTCCGTACAAACCTGTTGTCCAGTTTATACCTGCTGCATCTGATGCTATAATGGTACTAAACGGATTGACTGTAGAACACATTGTGCCAACCGAAGTTCCTATATAAATAGCGGCTAATGGCACCATACCATCATATTTTGCAGCTAAAAAAATAGGAATTAAAATAGGGTAGAAGGCTATTGTTTCTTCAGCTAGCCCAAAAGTAGTTCCTCCTAAAGCAATTAAACTAGTTACTAAAATAATTAGCCAATATTCATGGCCTTTAAGTTTCTTAGCTAACCAAGAAATACCTGCTTCAAAAGCACCAGTAGTATTCATAATACCAATAAGTCCACCAATAATTAAAACTAGGAAAATAATATCTGCCGCTTCAATAATACCTTTTATAGGAGATTTTAAAAAGGCTGCTAAACCTTGAGGTGCTGCTTCTAACTCACGATATGTACCTGGTACAGAAATAGGTTTCCAAATATCGCCATTAGTAAATTTTTCTAACGGTATTTTTATGTTAAGCTTTTCTAGAGTTTTGCTCGTGGCCGGAAGGTTTTTTGCATCAGCATTTGATTGCTGTATAACAAAAGATTGGCTATTCTTACTGTATTGTAATGTATCGTACTTTCCAGCGGGAATTAGCCAAGTTAGCAAAGCTGCAAAAGCTGCAATTATTAATAAAATGGTTTGTGCTGTGGGAAACTTTATTTTTTTCACTAGTAAATATTCTTAAAAAATTAAAGATAATACTATTTTAGTATTCCTATTTTAAAAACACATAAAATACATGGATGTTAAAATAAATGACAGCTGGAAACCCTATTTACAAGCTGAATTTGAAAAACCGTATTTTAAAAATCTTGTTTGCTTTATTAAAAGTGATTATCAAAACCACACCTGTTATCCACCAGGAAGTTTAATATTTTCTGCTTTTAATCATTGTAGTTTTAATGATATTAAAGTTGTTATTATTGGTCAAGACCCTTATCATGGAGCAAATCAAGCAAATGGATTGTGTTTTTCGGTTACAGATGGTGTTCCACATCCACCGTCGCTTATAAATATTTTTAAGGAGATTGAAAAAGACATTCAAGTACCTTATCCTAAAAGCGGTAATCTTGAACGTTGGGCAGATCAAGGTGTTCTTTTATTAAATGCTACGCTAACTGTAAGAGCAGGGCAGGCTGGAAGTCATCAAAATAAAGGTTGGGAAACGTTTACAGATGCTGTAATAAAAACCATTAGTGATAATAAAGAGCATGTTGTCTTTTTACTGTGGGGAGGCTATGCTAAAAAAAAGAGTCGTTTAATTGATGGTAACAAACACCATATTTTAACATCTGGACATCCATCACCACTTAGTGCTAATAGAGGGTATTGGTTTGGTAATAAACACTTTAGTAAAACTAACTCCCTGTTGGAGCAAGATGGGTTTCAGCCAATTTCTTGGTAGAGGATACCGTTTTTGATTTTGTTAAGAAATTAGGAGCAGCTTCAATATTTTTATCATGCTTTGTTGTTTTATTACAACTAAAAATAAGCAGTAAAAAATTGATAATCACAAGAGCAATTACTATGTATATGATTGTTATTAGCATGAAAAATAAACAAGTTTTTACTTATTCAAATATGAATATAACAATTTTGCCTTAAAAAATGAAGTTTTAATATGAATATTTCAAAATTCTGCTGCTATAACTTTTTCACCAATTTATTATATGGGAATTGATTAGTAATAATGCCTAGGTTTTCTAACTGGTTTTGTACTGTTATAACGGTTTCTTCGTCAATAATGCTTTGAGACCATTCGGTTAAGGATAACCACTCTTGCACATCTTCTAATTTTTGATTGTACCTATTGGCTATAGTGTTATCGATGCTTGGAATATCTTTAAAGTCTTCGGTAATTATATTTACAATATCTAAGATTGTCTGTAATTCGTCAGGATGTTTTTCAATAAATTCATTTCTTGCGGCAATAACAAAACATGGCCAAGGCGTAGGGCAGTTTCCTATACGTCTAAATATACCTTCATCTACAATAGGCTTGGTTGTAAATTTTTCCCACATAAAGTAATCGGCAGCACCAGATGATAACCCTTTAATGGCGCCATCAAGGTTTTTAATGACTTCAAAATGTAAATCATCATCTAAATTCCAGTTATTATTCTTAGCATTAATATAAGCCATAAGGTGAGAACCAGAGCCATAACGACTAATAGCGGCTTTTTTGCCTCTTAAATCACTTATAGTTTGATAGCTTGAACTTTCGGCCACATGAATTCCCCAGATTAATGGCGACTGCACAAAAGTTTGCACTATACTACTTGGGTTACCTTCAACAATATCTTTTATAATACCTTCGGTAAGAATAACGGCTAAATCAATATCGCCATTTCTTAACGATTTACACATATCGCCAGTGCCACCATAATAATCTTTCCATCTTAGGTTTATACCTGCTTTTTTAAATGTGCCACTTTTTAGTGCTAAATACCAGGCTAAATTAAAGTGCTCTGGAACACCACCAACGTTTACTGTTTTCATAAATTATTGTGTAAGTTTTTCTAGAGCGTATTGTATTAATTTTTCTGTAATAATTTTGGGAGATTTACTAAATGTACCTTTTGGTCTATTAGCTATAATAGCATTTGCAGATAAAGCTTTATGGCCTAGTAATGCCGATAACCCATAAATTCCTGCTGTTTCCATTTCTAGGTTTGTAATTTTTATGCCTTCATATTCAAAACTAGCAAGTTTATCGTTTAACAAATCGTCTTGCAATGGAAGGCGTAAAACACGTCCTTGTGGTCCATAAAAGCCTACATTTGTAGCGGTACAACCTGTAAATGTTTGGTTTGAAGATAATTTTTCTAATAACTCATTATCGCCTTTTACAACATAAGGATGCGATTTTTTTTGAAACCAATTAGTATGCGTCATTAAAGCATTAGATACGTTTTGATGTTGTACTTTTTCGCTATCGTAAAAATGAAGCAAACTATCAAAACCTATGGCGTATTCACTAAGTAAGAAACTATCAACAGGAATATCTTCTTGTAACGATCCAGAGGTTCCAATTCTAATAATATCTAACGATGTATGGTTAGGTTTTACTTCTCTGCGTTCTAAATCGATGTTAACTAAAGCATCTAATTCATTTAAAACGATGTCTATATTGTCTGTACCAATTCCTGTAGAGACCACACTTAAACGCTTTCCATTTAAAGTTCCTGTTTGTGTATGGAATTCTCGTTTTCTTACCTTAAAATCGATATGATCAAAGTATTTTGTCACCTTGTCAACCCTATCAGGGTCGCCAACCGTAATAATAGTTTTTGCAATATGCTCTGGTTTTAAATTTAGATGGTAAACGCTACCATCTGGATTTAAAATTAATTCGGAATCTTTAATTGGCATTAATAGGTGTTTTTATAAGTTTATTTTCAGTTTTACTAAACTGATATTCTAATCGGTTTATACCGCCATAATAAATATTATTGTTAAGTTCTAAAGCAAAATTATGTTGGCCTAACAGGGCTTCATGGCCTTTTCGGTTTAGAGCTATACTATCTTTGGTTTCTTTAAAGAAAATAGATAGGTTATCTATAAGACGCTCTATTTGTAAATCGCCATAACCATAATACCCTTGATAATTTAATACATAACCCAACAAATGATGTCTAGATTTAATATTATGATCTTTAATAAGTTGTAAGATATTATTTTCTAATACATTTAAACCATTAATCGAACTAGGAAAACGCTCTAAATGGGCTTTTAAACAACTATTTAAATACTCGAAAGAAGACTTTTTAACAATAAAAGGTTTAAATAAATTATGGTCTTTACCACAGTAAATTCCCCAAAGTGTTTCTGCTAATTCTAAATCGGTTTGATTTAAGCTGATTTTGTTATCAAAATGATTTAACAACTGACTTTGTGTAAGTTCGCCCAAGCCTTTTAAACTGTCTTCGCCTTCAATTCTGCCACTACAAACCAAGTAAATAGGTAAATTAACATGTTTTTGCCTTAGTAAACTAATGGCGGCCATTAAGTTAATATGGCAAAACAAGTCGTATTCAAACCATAAAATTACGTCGGTATATTGATTGGCATGGTTTAATTTATCTATATCTTTTTGAAATTTATCATCTTCAAATTCTAAACCATAAACTTCATTAAAAAATATTTTTCGTTTGTTTATATGAGCTTCAGAGTCTAATTGTTCTATAGCTTGGCCTTCACACAACATCTCATTCCAAGTTAAAATATCACCCGGAATAGAGAGCTCTAGCAAGCGCTCTGTCATGATATCACCATTTGTTATGTGTAGCGTTTGCATAGTTATCCTCCAACGCGTTTAACAGAAAACCCTTTATCTTTTAATATGGTCATAATTTGATCACGATAATCACCTTGTATGATAATGGTGTCGTTTTTAAACGATCCACCAACGCCTAATGTTGTTTTAAGCTCTTTAGCTAATTGTTTAAAATCACTATCTGCACCAGTATACCCCTCTAAAATAGTTATAGGTTTTCCTTTGCGTTTTTCGTATTTACAAATAATAGGGTCGTCTTGTAGCCATAAATCATCGTCTTTAGTCTCGCTTGTTTCCTCTGTAGATTCAGACACATGATCTGGAAATAAATTTTTTAATTGATCTTGTAAATCCATAAAAAATTACTTTTTAATAAGTCCTAATTCTACCAAGCGCTCATGCAAAAATTGGCCTGCAGTAATATCGTCGTATTGTTTTGAATGTTCATTATCAACACAGCTATCTAAAACATCTAATTTCATTTCAGAAATAGGATGCATAAAAAACGGAATAGAGTAACGCGATGTTCCCCAAAGTTCTTTTGGTGGGTTTACCACACGATGTATGGTAGATTTTAGCTTGTTATTGGTGTGTCGTGATAGCATATCGCCCACATTAATCATAAGTTCATCGGGTTCGGCAATTGCGTCTATCCATTCACCTTTATGATTTTGTACTTGCAAACCACGTCCTTGAGCGCCCATTAATAACGTAATTAAATTAATATCGCCATGTGCAGCAGCTCTTACAGCATCTTTAGGTTCTTGGGTAATTGGTGGGTAATGTATTGGACGTAATATCGAATTTCCGTTATGAATATAGGCATCGAAATACGTTTCCTCTAAACCTAAATGTAATGCTAATGCTCTTAAAACATACTTAGCCGTTTTTTCAAGCATTTGGTAAGTTTCTTTTCCAACTTTATTAAACTCCGGAAGTTCTTTTACTTCTACATTATCTGGATATTCTTCAGCTAATTTAGGGTTGTCATCAACATACTGCCCAAAATGCCAAAACTCTTTTAAATCGCCTTCTTTTTTTCCTTTTGCACTTTCTTTTCCAAAGGAAACATATCCGCGTTGTCCGCCAATTCCAGGCACTTCATATTTTTGTTTGACTTCAAGCGGTAAATCAAAAAAGTTCTTAATTTCAGTATAAAGCTTGTCTACTAAAGTTTCGTCTAAAAAGTGTCCTTTTAAAGCGACAAAGCCTATATCTTCATATGCCTTTCCTATGTTATCAACAAACTTTTGTTTTCGTTTAGGATCTTCAGAAAGAAAATCTGATAAATCTACGCTTGGTATACTATTCATGGTATTATTGTTTTATATCGTGTGTCTTACAAATGTACGAAAACATTGCAAAGTTTCCACTTCATATAACGGCTAAGATTTTTCATTTTTTCTACATAACATTTAGCTATATTTGAGAAATTTTTAAAATTTGAACCTAAAAGGTGAATATTACACAGTATGATTACATATAAAAACACAAACCTTTCTAAAGATACTTTAACACAATTATATAAAAGCATGCTTAAACCTAGGCTAATAGAGGAGAAAATGCTTATTCTATTACGTCAAGGAAAAATCTCAAAATGGTTTTCTGGAATTGGGCAAGAAGCCATTGCTGTTGGGGTTACCAAAGCCATGAAAAATGAAGAATATATACTTCCTATGCACCGTAACCTTGGGGTGTTTACCACTAGACAAGTGCCTTTAAAACGCTTGTTTTGTCAGTGGCAAGGAAAAGCTAGTGGATTTACCAATGGTCGTGATCGGTCCTTTCATTTTGGGACTCAAGAGTACAATATCGTAGGAATGATTTCACATTTAGGGCCACAATTAGGTGTTGCCGATGGTATTGCATTAGCAAAAAAACTAAAAAATCAACAACAAGTAACTGCTGTATTTTCGGGTGAAGGTGGCACAAGTGAAGGCGATTTTCACGAAGCGTTAAATGTGGCTTCGGTATGGCAATTACCAGTTATGTTTTGCATTGAAAATAATGGTTATGGTCTTTCTACACCAACAAACGAGCAATATAATTGCGACCATTTGGCCGATAGAGGTAAAGGATATGGTATGGAATCTCATATTATAGATGGCAATAACATTCTAGAGGTTTACGAAACCATTTCAGAAATTACTAATAGCATACGAACTAATCCAAGGCCTGTCCTTATTGAGTTTAAAACATTTAGAATGCGTGGTCATGAAGAGGCAAGTGGTACTAAATATGTTCCTAACGAACTCCTCGAGACTTGGGGTAAAAAAGATCCTGTTGAAAATTTTAAACACTATCTTTTAGATAACAACATACTTACTGAAGCTCAAAACGACGCTTTTAAAGCCGACATAAAAAATGAAATTGATGTTGCTTTAGAAGAAGCTTATTCCGAACCAGCAATTGAGCCTAATTTAGAAAAAGAACTTGTTGATGTTTATGCTTCTTTTGAATATAAAAATATTGCTCCTAACAATGAAACTGAGGAATTACGACTAATCGATGCTATATCTCAAGGTTTACGACAATCTATGGAAAAGCATGACGATTTAGTGATTATGGGACAAGATATTGCCGAATATGGTGGTGTTTTTAAAATAACCGAAGGTTTTGTTGAACAATTTGGTAAAGACCGTGTTCGTAATACACCTATCTGTGAATCGTCTATTATAGAAGTTGGCATGGGGCTATCTATTGCGGGAATAAAAAGTATTGTGGAAATGCAGTTTTCTGATTTTGTGACGTCTGGATTTAATCCTATTGTAAACTATTTAGCCAAAGTGCATTACCGTTGGAACCAACAAGCCGATGTTGTTGTACGCATGCCTTGTGGTGCTGGCGTAGCTGCTGGACCATTCCACTCGCAAACTAACGAAGCATGGTTTACAAAAACTCCTGGATTAAAAGTTGCGTACCCTGCGTTTCCTTACGATGCCAAAGGGCTTTTAGCTACAGCTATTAACGACCCTAACCCTGTAATGTTTTTCGAGCACAAAGCACTATACCGCAGTATTCGTCAAGAGGTACCAACAGACTATTACACCATTCCCTTTGGAGAAGCAGCTTTGTTAAAAGAAGGGGAGGATGTTACTATTATTTCTTATGGCGCTGGTGTACATTGGGCTTTAGAAACACTAGAAAGTAATACTAAAATTAGTGCAGATCTTATCGATTTAAGAACCCTTCAACCTTTAGATACAGAAGCTATTTTTAATTCGGTAAAGAAAACCGGAAAAGCTATTATCTTACAAGAAGATTCTTTATTTGGAGGAATAGCATCAGATATTTCTGCATTAATAATGGAACATTGCTTTCAGTATTTAGATGCTCCCGTAAAACGTGTGGCGAGTTTGGAAACTCCAATTCCGTTTATTAATCAATTAGAAGATCAATATTTACCAAAAAATAAGTTTCAGCAAGCGTTAATAGATTTATTAGAATATTAAATTATGCTTTTTGTTATATTTAAAAGGTGATTAAATATATATCTATCATATTACTGTGCTTATTAACAACATGCCAAAAGGCACCTAAACAGCCCATATCACCATACAAATGGGAATGTTTAGAGGTTACAGCAACGGCCTACAATAGTTTGTCGTATCAAACTAATAGCCAACCTAATATTACAGCATTTGGCGATACTTTAACTCCCAATATGAAATGCATTGCAGTATCTCGCGATCTTTTAAAATTAGGGTTAACTCATAATACACCTGTGGTTATAGATGGCCTTGATGGTATGTATCTTGTTAAGGACAAAATGCATAGACGATGGCGAAAGCGTATCGATATTTATATGGGCAAAGACGTTAAAAAGGCGAAACAATGGGGACGTCAAAAATTAACTATTAATTATCAAGTAAAACGAGATTCTTTAGGCATAAAAAAAGCCAGCAATTAAACTGGCTTATTTTCGACTAATCCTAAATAATTAATGGGCGTAACGTTCGTGTCTTGTCCATAAAGCATCATGATAACTATTAATGCTCTCCACAAGTTTTTGCCTTGGTAATGGTTTGTACTTATTTATAGAGTCTCTAGTTAATGTAATAATAGCTTTCATGATGTGTTCGTTTTTTTTGATTGATGATTAGTTTAAAAGTCTGTGTTTATCTGTAACGTCTTTTAGTATTCCAAGTATGACTCTTAGTGTTACTTAATGTTCCAGAAATCTGATTGTTGTTTAAAGTTCTCATAATAAAATGTGTTTTTTGATTGATTTACACTTAATAGACGACCAAAAACAAATATTGTTACAGTACTATGTATTACATAATAGCATTTTAACATTTTTTAACGATTTTAATAAAAGTTTACATAGGGTAGAATAAGATTATTTATAAATTTACCACTTGGTATAGTATTTGTTAAAACTGCTATAGTATCGATTTGTATGAAAAAACTGTGGTGTATTCTTATATTGTTAATTAACCTAAGCCTTATGGCTCAAGTTACCGACTCTAATAGTCAGTCTACTAGCATTCCTGCCGTAGAAACAGAAGACGAGCAAAATAATAGCTCGGTTTTAGATATACAACCATTAAGTCAAGAAGAAAAAAATCAAAATAACAAGCTTAATGGGATGACACTTCCAGAAAGCCGTCAGCTTAACACACAAAACCAAGAAGAATTTTCCATGTTTGGTGAAGAATTTGGAAATCCAGGTGAACTTTATCAAAACAAAGTAAAAAAACACAATAAGCAATTTGAAGAAGAAGGCGAACGCCGTAACAATGGTAACACCACAAATCAATATTTAGGTGATTATAGAGTTAAAGTGGGTAAAGTTAATGTTATATATCGTGATTTTGCCGATCCTGATGGCGACCGTGTGAAAATTTTTGTCAATGATGAAGAGGTTAAAATGGCTGTCTTAAGACGTAACTTTGATGGTTTTAAACTCAACTTGGAAAAGGGTTTTAATAAAATAGATTTTCAAGCCTTAAACCAAGGTCGTTATGGCCCTAATACAGCTGAACTTCAAATACTTGACGAACACGGTAATATTATTGCTGCTAGCCAATGGAATTTAGCTACTGGTGTTAAAGCGACTTTAATTTTAGTAAAAGAATAACCCTTAAATTATACTGTTTTAAGGTTATCAACGGCCATTGTTAAAAAATTCAATCATATTTTTCCTTAATTTATTCCTTAAAACCCTATAAAACGCCTTATTTTTGCACATCGCAAAAAATTATGAGCAAAAATAACATTACATCATTCGAATTAGAAGATAGGCAAGTTGGTAAAGATCTGTATAGCTACCAAAAAGGAGCTATCAGTAAAATATTTAAATGCTTTGAAGAAGCACCAGAAGACTACCATTTATTATATCAATTACCAACCGGTGGTGGAAAAACGGTTATCTTTTCAGAAATCGTAAGACAGTATCTTAAGCATCATAAAAAAAGGGTATTGGTTATGACACACCGTATCGAACTTTGTAAGCAAACCTCTAAAATGCTTAAAGAGTTTGGTGTTGTAAATAAAGTAGTAAGTAGTAAAGCAAACCTAGACGACCAAGACCAATACAGTTGTTTTGTCGCCATGGTAGAAACCCTTAATAATAGGTTACAAGATAACAAACTTGATATATCGGATATTGGTTTAGTGATTATTGATGAAGCACACTACAACTCGTTTACTAAACTATTCAAGTTTTTTGAAAAATCTTTCATCCTTGGCGTAACAGCAACACCGCTTAGCTCCAACATAAAATTACCTATGAAAGATAATTACGATGAGCTTATTGTTGGCGAAACCATTCAATCGCTTATCGAAAACGAATTCTTAGCTAAAGCTAATGTCTATTCCTATAACGTTGGGTTAACCTCTTTAGTTGTTGGTGCAAATGGCGATTATACTGTAAAATCTTCAGAAGATTTATATACCAATACCGATATGCTTTCTAAGCTTATGCAAGCTTATGAAGAACGCTCTAAAGGTAAAAAAACACTTATATTTAATAATGGTATTAACACCTCGTTACATGTGTATGATACCTTTAGGCGAGCAGGATATCCCGTTGCTCATCTGGATAATACGCATACTAAAAAAGAGCGTAAAGCTATCTTAAAATGGTTTAATGAAACACCCGACGCCATTTTAACATCGGTAAGTATTTTAACTACAGGATTTGATGAACCTACTGTAGAATCTATCATTCTTAATAGAGCCACAAAATCGTTAACGTTATATTACCAGATGATTGGTCGTGGATCACGTATCCTAAAAAATAAAAACTCATTTAATGTTATTGATTTAGGAAACAATTTCCATCGTTTTGGTCCTTGGGGATCGGATATCGACTGGCAACGTATCTTTAAATCGCCAAACTATTATTTAGATAGTTTATTAAATGATGAGGAAATTGAGGAAAACTTCCGCTACGAAATGCCAGACGATTTACGAGAAGAGTTTGGAAATTCGGAAGAAGTTTATTTCGATATTAAAGAAGCTTATATAAGTGCTGTAAGAGCAGGGGAGTCGTCTAAAAAAGTCTTAGAACGTTCTATCGAGCATCACGCTAAAATATGTGTAGAAAATAGTGAAGATGTATATGATGCTTTAGATTTAGCCAAAAAATTAAGCGATGATATAGATCATCGTATTCACAAATACACCAAATGTATTAGTAAAAGCACCTATAACTTTGTGAAGTGGTTGGAAGACGATTACCGCAAAAAGCTACGTAGTTATTTACGCAATAATTTTGATGATGTTTTCCTAGAAGTACATGGTAAACCAGCCGAGAGCTAATAAAATATCATAATAAAAAAACAAGAAAGGCTGTCTATTTTTAGACAGCCTTTTCTATGGACTAATTAAATATACTTGAGGTTAAGTACATATTATCCTTGTGTATCTTGCTTGCTTTGCATTAAAGCGAAGAACTTGTTTAAGTTTGGTAAAATTATAATGTTTGTTCTTCTGTTTTTTGAACGATCTTCGGCAGTATCATTACTAGCAACAGGAGAGAAGTAACTTCTACCAGAAGCGATTAGTTTTTCAGGAGCTACGTTATAATCGTCTTGTAATTTACGTACAACCGATGTAGCACGTAATACACTTAAATCCCAGTTATCTTGGACTTTACTGTTGTGAATGCTTCTAGAATCGGTGTGGCCTTCAACCATCACTTCAATGCTTGGTTCAGAGTTAATAACATTGGCTAATTTTTGTAAAATATCGTTTGCTCTAGAGCTTACGCGGTAGCTGGCAGTGTTAAATAACATTTTATCTGAAATTGAAATCATCACCACAGTTTCATCTACATTAATAGCAATATCCTCGTCGTCTTCAAGGCTAGAGGTATCTACCGATTTTTGTAAATTGTAAGCAACAGCCAAGTTCATAGAATCTTTAAGTGTTTTGGCTTCGGCTAATTTTGCTTGGTCTACATGTTTCAGCGTTTCATTCATTTGCTCTCTAACATCGTTAGAAATCACAACGTCATCACCAACAGTAACTAGTTTAGCATCATTTTCATCGCTTAGCGAGTTAATTTTAGTGTTATACTCATCAACACGGGCTTGAATAATAGCAAACTTATTTTCTAAGTCTTCTTTTTCAACACGTGTTTTTGTTAGTTCACTTTTTAATTCTCCGTTTTCATCTTGTAGTGCGACATATTTCTTTTTAGACACGCAAGAGAACACAAAGATTCCGGTTAGTAAAAGCAATCCTAATTTCTTCATAATCGTTTAAGTTTGGTTTTAATTGTTTGTGTATATGTACGCATACAAAAGCTATCTTGGATGTCAACAATTACTTTTTAACGGTATTTTAAGGATTTTACCGATGCTGTAATACTAATGCGTTAGGAAAAGACAAGTTGTTAATGTTTTAAAAATGATGTGTTTGCATGACTAAACTTCAATATGCTTAACAGATAATTAGCTTATGCAATATTTTTATATCGTGGAGTAGCTTTACAAATATTCTATTTTACATAATATTAATTATAGAACAAATAAGTGATACAGAAAGTTGGGTATAGCTATACTATTTGATATAAAATCAGTTCTAGTAATTTAGTGCTATAACGATACCAACTTTATGTTAAAGTAATTTGCTGATGATATTAGCACTTCTAATTGCATATAAAATCTGTTCTATTAAAAAATTGAAATTAATTTTTACTCACAATCGACTTCAATGAAATCTTCTTTTTCGGAATCATATTCTATGCATTTTTTCTGAACTAAAACCATTGTATTGTTGACTACTTTATATGTTGCATTCATATGACTTCTTCCTGCACAACACTGGTTATGTTCGTAAATAAGTTTGGAGTCCTTGTCAAACTCTAACGATACTCCTTTAAAATCACTTACGATATATTTATCTGAATTTACATCTCTGAGAATGTATATACTTGATGTATTTGGTCCTGCATAACTTGTCTCAAAAACTGAAAAATCTTCTATTCCATCAAAGTTATAATCGCCTATCCTAACACTATCAATGCCAAACAGTTGACAATCTAAATCTATTGTTTGGATTAATCTATCTGTTTCTTTTTCAAATATTTTAACACCAATTATTCTGCCATAAAAGCGTCCTACTTCTTTTGTAATTATTGTTTTAAAATAATGGTTTTTTGTAGAGCTTGACTGGATTAATTCTTTTGTATCCCATTCTACATTATCTCCATTAGTTATATCAAAATCTTTTTTTAATAAGATTTGAAGCCCTTCTGTATTGCTTTTATTAGTCCATTTTCCCTTAATTATTTTATCGTTCTTTTTGAAATTTTTAAAGATTAATGTTGCTAAAGTATTAGCCGACTTATCCTTTTCAAAAAGTTTTAATTCTCCTTCTTTTAGGCTCCCGTTTACCTTTATAGGATTATCATATTTATTATAAACATAATAAGCATGTGAAATATCATCGCTGTAATGATACATAACTAATGTTATTGAATATTTCCCTAAATAACCAGTATAACAAGATTGGCTATTGCCAGTAAGAGTAAATAGAAAAAGTAATATTACTAATGTAAATTTCAACAAAAACTATATTTTAATTTAATGTTTTTCATTTTTAATTAAATCGCCATACTTATCATAAAACTTCCAGACGCCTATTTTTTCGTTATTTTGGTAATAGCCTGTGCTTTTTAATGCCTCATTATCGAAATACTCGTTCCATTTGCCTTCTTTTTTACCATTTAAGTAACTTCCTATCATTTTAATAATACCGTTTTCATAATAGTATCGCCACTCGCCTACTTTTTGATCATCTTTAAAATTCCCAATAGCATCTATTACCCCATTAACTGCATCATAATACTTCCATTCTCCAGTAGCTTTATCATTTTTATAACTACCTATATATAGCAAACCACCAATTTTACGATAAGCTTTCCATTCTCCTGTTTTTAAACCTTTTTCATAATACCCTGTTCGCAGTATTTGACCATTGGGATAGTAATATTTAGCCAAACCATGTTTAACACCATCTTTATACATAATTTCATCCTCTTTCTCTTTCTTTGCTTTAGTATCTGTAATAGCACTATAGCGTTTTAAGAACAATAGTAATTTACTTTCTTCAGTAATATTTATAGACATTTTCATTTGGTTATTGTCTATTTGTAACTGAGCTTCTTTGTTTTTAAATTTAAATATCGAAATTTTGTACCTATCATCTTCTATATGATTAAATGTTCCGGGGTCTACTTTTATTTCTTCGCAATCTGGATTAAAATCTTTAATCATTATTACACCATCCTCTTGAAAATCAAAAAATGATCTACATTTATTGTTATTATTATTTTTTTTAGAGCTTTCCAATTCATTATCAATATAGACTTCAAATTTCATTGGAGCCCATTTTCCTATAATATTCTGTGACGCTTGCGACGTTTCCTTTTTATTTACTTTAATACTGTTTTCATCATTATAACGTTTTAACAGCGCTACAGCTTTGCTCCTTTCTCCTGTATTAATATACATTTTCATCTGATTGCCTTCTATTTGTATCTGAACTTCTTCATCTTTCAATTCATCAACAGAAATTTTGTACCAATCTTCTCCTATATGATTAAATGTTCCAGGGGCTGCTTTTATTTCTTCACAATTTGAAGTAAAATCTTTAGTCATTATTGTGCCTCCCTTTAAAAACTCAATGTAAGACACACATGTTTTGTTACTATTTTGTTTTACAGTGTCTTCTAATTCAGAATCACTATAAAAATCGGTTTTTATGGGCACCCATTTTCCTATGATGCTTTGTGATACTTGGGCTGTTAGGTGAATACTAAGGAATAAAAAAGTAATAGTGATTAATGTAGATTTCATTATTAGGTTAATTCTGTTAGGGTTAATATTAAACCTCGAATTTAAGAAAACAAGTAGAATTTTTGGTTATAAAGACATCAATTGTCTTCGAAAGTGTAGTAATAGTAATTAAGTCCTATGTCTTTTTTAGCATTAAGGAACGTTCGTTCTCTTTTGAACAATCTTTTAGATTTAAGTAACTTTTTATTGTTACCCAAACTTGTAATCATTCCTTGAATACTTCCTCCTCCAGGCATTTTAACTATTCTTATATGGTTTTTATCTTGAGTTATTCTATTTAACATATGAAATATAGTAAATTCTTATCGGTTTCTTAAAAAGACAACTATTTTATATATGAAAGTCACTTTTTAAATTAATCATTTAAACTTTTTATAAGTGTATTCCAATCGTAGTTTTCTTTGTTGGCATTATTCCAGTTTTCTACCTCTAACAGCATGGCATCGATTTTTGTTTCATCAAGCCATTTCCCATTTACAAACACTCCTGAAATGTTACGCGTATTATTAATATTGTTTAATGGATTTTGGTTTAACAACACCAAATCGGCAAACTTACCTGCTTCAACAGTTCCTATTTTATCATCAATTTCCAGCCATTCGGCACCTAAGCGCGTGGCAGACACCAAAACCTCCTCATTGGTTAAGCCAGCCTGAACCAATAGGTTGAGTTCGTCATGAAGCGAAAATCCAGAAACAATACCAGAAATACCTGCATCGGTTCCTACAAGCATGGGAACACCATATTCTTTAAATGCTTTAACGATTAACTTATGAAAATTGGCTTGTTTTTGTAAATACTCTAAAAGCTCATCTGAAGTATCATAATAACTATTTGATGTTAGCCATTTGCTCTGCATTAACGGATGTACATACTTAAAACCTGGTAGTTTTTTAATATTTTCCAACGATTTTGCTTGACCAATAATAGATTCTATATTTAATACATTAGGAATTAACCAAGTGTTATTTTCTTTTGCTAAACGCGCAAACTCTTGCGCTTTTTTATAGCTATAATCGGTCGTTTGTTTTGATAGCTCTTCGGCGTGTGCAATTAAACCAAAATGAGGCATAAAAATGTCTTTGGCTGGTTTTCCTTCAAATGCCTTAGGTATATGACCAACAACTTTTATGTGTTGTTTTTTGGCTTCATCTATAACGGCTTTAAACGTTTCTTGGTTTAACCAAGTATATGCTTTTATAAATTCGTATTGGTCTTCTTTAGCCATGCGTACTGCATTCCTAGCATCGGATGGTGTTTTACTCGTGATATTAGTTTTGCTCCCTCCTATTACTTTGGCTAATGCTATTCTAGGACCAATAACATCGCCTCTTATAATTTCGTTACGCTGTCCTATGTTTTCTGGTCTTGCACTTAACTCAAAAACAGTTGTCACACCATTAGCAATATAGGGTGTCATAATATTTTGAGTGTTAAAACTTACCAATGGCCCTTTGGTTGGATACATTATAAATGGACTTCCTTCTGCGAGTGTATGCGCATGCATATCTATTAATCCTGGAATGAGCCACTTCCCTGTTCCATCGATTATTTTTGCGTGCTTTGGAATCGCGCCATTAATGGATTGGATTTTTGTGCGCTGTATTACAACAGTAGCATTTTTAATGACCGTATTGTCTTTAGTCATTGGTATGACATTCACATGTGTTATAGCGTAAGTGTCATTCGCTTGTTTATCGGAATATAAATTTAACTTGTTTTGTGCGTTTACATTGAAGCTAATAACAATAAATAGCGTTAGAAGTTTTAAGTATTTCATTTTGATGATTGATTGATGATATACTTAATAAGACAAAAAAACACTGTATTTGTTACAGATAGTTTCTATATAAATAGTAAGGTTATATAATTTTATAAACTCTGTTTTATAAGCAACATGAGCTTTTTAGCAAATTCTTTTCTTTGTTTCATAGAATATATAATCATTTGCTTTCTATATAAAGCCATTCTAATTCGGTTTCTACCTTCCAAAGAATTAATAATTCTTGTTAACTCTTGTTTTCTTTTAGCTTCTGTCTGTCTGTAGAGAGTTTTAACGTTGTAATTGCCTATTAAATTATTTGGTAGTTCGATTTGCGGGGTGTTAAACCAAAACACTTCGTCTTGTTCTGTGGCTCCATTTTCCCAATTAATTTGTTCTTCTAAATATTTAGCCGATATAATATAATATGCACCAATCTGTTCTTCTAATTCAGGTGAGTAATTAGATATACTGCCGCTTTTAATCTTCTCAAATGCCTGAGGTAAATATACAAAAAACAACCCCGTAGCTGTGTGCTTAGTGAGTAACATTTGTTAATTTGTTTTTGCTAAAGCTATTAAACTCTTTCTTTATTTACCAAGTTTTAAAATTCTAATAGCTCCCTGAATTATCAATGCAAAAACAATTATTCCAATAATCAAATCTGGCTTGTTTGAGTTTAACCAGTTTACTAAAAGCCCAGCTGTTATAACGCCTAAGTTTATTATAACGTCGTTTGATGTAAAAATCATACTGGCTTTCATATGAGCTTCTTCTTTACTTTTTGATTTTTGTAGTAAGTACAAACAAATGGCGTTAGCCATAAGTGCAAAAATAGAAACGGTAATCATTGTTGAGAAATCTGGAAGTTTTTCGTTTACAAAAAACCTTCTTAAAACTTCTACAAACCCAATAATTGCAAGAATAATTTGAAAATATCCTGCAAGTTTTGCAATGTGTTTTTTTCTTGTTAGAGTTCCGCCAACAGCAAAAAGACTAATTCCATAAACAAATGAATCGGCAAGCATATCCAAACTATCGGCAACTAAACCCATTGATTTGGAAATTATTCCAGTTGCCATTTCAATTAAAAAAAAGGCAAAGTTTATTCCTAATACAGCCCAAAGTAACTTTCTTTGGTTGGCATTTTCATTAAAATTGATTTGTTCTGTTTGTTCGGTAGAGATTTTTTTTGCGCCTAAATTCAGTTCAAAAATTAAGGTCTCAATTTCCTCAATCTGTTCATAATGAAAAACCGTTAGTTTTCGGTTTGGTATATCAAAATCTAAATTTGCAATAGCTGAAACGCCATCTAATTTCATTCGGATTAAATTTTCTTCCGAAGGACAATCCATTTTTGAGATCTTAAATATTGTTTTTTTCATATATACATACAAATATACATATTTGCTCATACCTTTAAAACACGAAATTTGTTCCTTACAAGATTGAAAACACCTAAGGTTTTATTGAAGTTATATTAAAATCTTATTTAGGTATGGCTTTAGAAAAAAACTAAAAATTATATAAAAAATAAAAGTATTATCCCTTATTCTATAACTGCTGGACGAAGCACAATATTCTTTTCGGCTAGATAATAGTTTTCTTTTTTTAACGTGGTAAGAATACAGTCGATACCTTTTTTGTTAATATGCTTACGACAATGTTTCGTTAAAAATGGGTCGTCGTTAAAAATAAAATCTGGTAAGTTATATTCCAACTGTCCGGCAACTTTAACGCTTCTATAAATACGGCGTAATTCTTTACTGTGCGCGTATGATCCTGGTATAAATGTATAAAAAGTATATTCGCCTTTAGCATTGGTTTTTACCCAACCACGATGGTAAACATAGCGTTTCTCGTTTTTAGTACGAATATCAAATTTACCATCCTCATTGGCATGACGAATAAATACAATAACATCTTTAGCGGGTGTTATCCCGTCTGGCTGATATACTATTCCTGTGAGTTTTAAAGGGGTTTCTTTAGTTTGAAAGCCTGGAATACTATCGATAGCATTTAAGTTAGTTTCAGAAAAATCGTAAATAGCATGACGCGAAGCATAATCAAACGGAACATCTTCGGTAACTTGTATTGCCGCGTCTTGCGCTATAACATATTGGCCTATTAATAAACTTCCTAAAACACTTAAAAGAACACGTAATTTTTTCATGAGAATAGTATTTAACACTCTCAAAATTAAATCACTAAACACTTCTTTTTAAAAAAATCTTATGAAATCATTAAAAAAACGATAAACGTAATACACAGACTACCAACAACTTATTTTATCGATGTATGAAATAGAAAAAATGTAAATTTCTATAAACTATTATTATATAGAAAAAGCAGCCCATTATTGTGGGCTGCTTTTGTCAACTAAACTAACCAATCAAAAAAAACACTACATTAAACGTAGTGTATATTGTTTAACGATTATTTGTTTTTATACAAGCTCTGTAATAAACTTTTCCTTTGGTGTACGTACTTTTTTCATACCTACCAACCAGTCGTTATTATCGTCTCTATAACCTAATGTTAGTACTAAGGCCGATTTTAAGCCTTTTTTATTTAACTCTAAAAGATTATCTAACGCTTCGGCATCAAAACCTTCCATTGGGGTCGCATCAACTTTTTGCTCGGCAGCAGCGGCTATAGCCATACCAAACGCAATGTACGCTTGTTTAGCCGTATGTTGCGCGTGCCACTCCTCACCTAGTGGTTCGTATAATCCCCACAAACGCTCTTTATAAGCATCCATAGTATCACTTGGTAAGTTGCGTTCTTTTAATGTTGCTTGAAATACATTCTCTATACGGTCTAGGGTATAATTATCCCAAGCCGCAAATACCAATACATGCGATGCATCAACAATTTGACTTTGGTTAAATGCTATAGGTTTTATCTTTTCCTTTAGCTCTTTATTAGTAATAACAAGAATCTCATAAGGCTGAAGCCCCGATGATGAAGGTGCTAAACGTGCAGCTTCTAAAATGTAATCTATTTTTTCTTGCGGAACGGTCTTTCCATTCATTGCTTTGGCGGCATAGCGCCATTGTAAATCATTAATTAAACTCATATTATTATTTAAGGGATTTCATATCGATAACAAATCGATATTTCACATCTGACTTTACTACTCTGTCGTAAGCGGTATTAATATCTTGCATATTTATCATTTCAATATCTGAAACAATGTTGTGCTCACCACAAAAATCTAGCATTTCTTGGGTTTCTTTAATACCTCCAATAAGAGATCCTGCTACACGTTTACGTCCCATTATAAGTCCTCCACCGTGGAACGGTTCTAATGGTTCGACTGCACCAACAATAACCATTGTGGCATCTATTTTAAGTAACTGAATGTAAGGGTCCATTTTATGCCCAACAGGAATGGTGTTAAGTATAAAGTCGAAACTTGCTGCATGTTTTGCCATATCTTCTTGGTTTGTTGAGATTAAAACATCATCTGCGCCAAGTTCTTTTGCATCGTTTCCTTTTTCTGGTGATGTTGTAATCATAACAACTTCGGCACCAAGAGCATGAGCAAATTTTACGCCCATGTGGCCTAAACCACCAAGTCCTACAACACCTACTTTATCACCTTTTTTCACATTCCAATGGCGTAAAGGCGACCACGTTGTAATACCAGCACATAGTAGTGGTGCAGCACCAGCAGGATCGATATTTTCTGGTACACGTAGTACAAACTCCTTATCTACAACTACCATAGTAGAATAGCCGCCATAAGTTTGTTGCCCTTTTATGTGTTGGTCTGCACTACCATAGGTAAAAGTAGCGCCATTTTCACAAAATTGTTCAAGATTGTTTTTACAGGAATTACAGGTTTGACAGGAATCAACCATACATCCTACACCTACTAAATCCCCTTCTTTAAAGTTGCTAACATCTCCTCCAACACTTACTACGCGTCCTATAATTTCGTGTCCAGGAACAACAGGGTATTTTGCGCCTCCCCATTCGTTTCTAGCAGTGTGAATATCACTATGGCAAACACCACAGTAAAGGATATCTATTTTAACATCGGTTTCTCCAACATCTCTACGTTTTATATCTAACGGTTCTAAAGCATTTTCTGGTGCCATAGATCCGTATGCTTTTATTGTTGTCATTGTATCTTGTTTATTGATTAAGATTAATATGTAACTTAATATCAGTATCTAAAAGTTTTGAGATTGGGCAAACGTTTTTAGCATTTGTAGCCACCTCTTTAAACTTTTCTTCGCTTATACCAGGTACATCGGCTTGTAAATTTAGTTCTATCTGTACAATACTACCATCTTGAAAATTTACTGAGGCAGCAACATCTAATGTGTTTGGCGTTACACCTTCTTCTCCTAATAAAAAGCTTAATTGCATAGCAAAGCATCCTGCATGAGCTGCTCCTACAAGTTCTTCAGGGTTGGTGCCATCACCATCCTCAAATCGTGTATGAAACGAATAACTTGTATTGTTTAAAACTTTACTATCGGTTGTTAAGGTGCCGCTTCCTTCTTTTCCGGCTCCTTTCCATACTGCTTTTGCGTGTCTTGAAAATTTCATAGTTGTGTGTGTTTAATTGGTTTTATTTAATTCTGCTTTTTTATAATCGGTATAGCCTTTTTCGCCTTGCGTGTAAAAGGTATCGTTATCCCATTTGGTTAGTGGAATATTATGCTGAAACCTTTCAACTAAGTCTGGATTAGATATAAATGGTTTACCAAAAGCTACCAAATCGGCTAAACCATCAGCTATAACTTTATTTCCAGATTCTTGAGTAAATCCAGCATTAATCATTAATGTACCATTATATAGTGGTCTAAAATGCTCTGCTATATTGGTTACAGCATGAGGCACATTAGAAACATCGGTAAACGGTTCAGATAAATGCACATACGCCAGATTGTAATTATTTAATCTTTTAATGATGTATTCGAAGGTTGGTATCGTTTCTTCATCAACGGTTATTCCAAACAATCCATGTAAAGAAGGATTGAATCTTACGCCAATTTTATCTTCTGGCATAACTTGCTTGACAGCCTCTAAAACCTCAAAAAAGAATCGACTTTTATTTTCGGTATTTCCACCATATTCATCTGTTCTTGTATTAGAACAATTACTAAAAAATTGATGAAATAAATACCCATTTGATGAGTGTATTTCTACACCATCAAACCCAGCTTCCATGGCATTAGCTGCTGCATTTTTAAAATCGGCTACGGTTTGTTTAATATCCTCCTTAGTCATTTCACGAGGCGTTACAGTGTCTTTAAATCCGTTAGGGGTAAATGATTGTGCCTTAGGATTGATTGCTGATGGGGCTAATGGAAGTTCGCCATTATGAAAATCGGGATGCGATATGCGGCCAACATGCCATAATTGAATATAGATTTTACCGCCTTTGTCATGCACGCGTTGGGTAACGTTTTTCCAGCCTTCAACTTGTGCTTTACTGTGTATTCCAGGTGTGAAAATGTAACCGACAGCTTGTTTAGAGACTTGAGAACCTTCTGTAATAATTAGTCCTGCTGATGCTCTTTGCTCATAATACAACGCATGCATTTCTACTGGTTTTCTTTGCTCGTTATCGGCACGACTTCTCGTCATAGGCGCCATAACAACTCGGTTTTTTAGGGCTAATTTGGGATAAGGTTTTAATAGTGATTGTGACATTAGTTTAATTTTATGCTTAGGGATTTTAATTGTCTTTAAGATACTACATTTTAGCCATTACTAAAACATCTTTAGCTGTCTTTTCATTGTACCAAGACAATGGTATACAAAAATAAAGGACATAAATTAGAATATAATTGACCTAAATCAATTCACAAAACTTTAACCTTTTAATTGCTTACGCACTCTACTTAAGCTTTCAGCAGACATCCCTAAGTAGTTTGCAATATGATAATTAGGAACCCTATCTTGAATAGTAGGGTAAAGTGTTTTAAATTCCAGATAACGCTCTTTAACCGAATTGTGTAGTGTTGATAAAATACGTTTCCTCTGAGCAATAAAGGCATTCGTTACTAAACTACGAAAATACCTTTCAAAAATAGGTGCTTCAATTAAAAGTTGATTAAAGTGTTTTTTACTTAGCGCAAATAAAGTCGCATCTTCTATAGCTTGAATATATAACTTGGACGGAGTATTATTAAAATAAGCATCGAAATCTCCTATCCACCAATTTTCAATAGCAAACTGTACAATGTGTTTATTGCCTTTGGTATCTAAATAATATGCAATTAAACAACCTTTTTCAACAAAGTATTCGTTATGAATAAAAGTTTCTGGCTCTAATAAAAACGCTTTTTTTTTAATATTAACAGGCTCTAACTTTAATGTAAAGGCTTGCAATTCATCAGTCGACGCCTTTACATAGTTCGTTATATGTTTTTCAATGTTTTGATACATGATAGTTTATAAATACAGAGCTATTATCGCACATGGTAAATATACATATTAAAAAAACGACGCATAACAATACGTCGTTTTTTACTGATTTTATTTTATTAAATTCTATTTTACGTCATTACCATGAATATCTAATTCTACCATAGGCTTACCTAACTTTTCAACTTCTTGCCATTGTGTTTCCTTATCACCTACTACAATATAGAGCATGTCTTCTTCTTGTAGGTATTTATTAATCATGTTATGATAATCGTTTAACGACATGTCTACTAACTCATTTTGATCCTGCTTTACAAAATCTACTGGTTTATTGTATTTGCTAATATTTTGTAGCATACCTAATTTAGCTCCAAGACTTTCGAAAGCTCTTGTATTTTCTTTAAGAAGTTTGTCTTTGGTTATTTTTACTTCTTCCTCACCAAAATTATCGGCATAGTTTGCCACCATAGTTTTAATAATTTCCAAAGAAGCCAAAGTAGCATTTGCTCTTACACTAGAGTTTATATAAAATGGACCAACCTCTTTACTTTCTCGTATACCGGAATACGCCCCATAAGTATAACCTTTCTCAATACGTAATGTTTGAAATAACCGACCGCTAGAACCACCACCAAGTATCTCGTTAGCATAAGCTAAATTATTGGCTTCAGGATTAGTTTCAGATAAAGCTAATTTACCAATATACAACACCGATTGTTTTGAACCCGGAACATCTACAAAATATACTGTGTTTGTTTTAGGATTTTCTGGTAAAGTATACCGTGGTTGTATTGGTTTAGGTGTGTTCCAATCATTTAACATGTTTGCCACATCCATAACCTGGGATTGGTTTAAATCTCCTACAACATGTAAATTTGCATCTTTAGGTGATAGATTACTATAGAAGGCTTTAAGGTCGTTTATTGTAATACTTTTAGCCGTTTCTAAAGTTCCAGATACTGGAACACCAAAGTTATGATTATCGCCATATAGTAGTTTTGCATAAACGTTATATGCTATTCTTCTTGGGTTGGATTCACTATCTTTTAGACTTGTTTCTAAGGCTTGTTTTAAACGGGCAAACTCTTTAGTGTCCCAACGAGGTTCTAAAATAATTTCTTTAACCAAACTCATGGTTTCATTAAAGTTTTTAGCTAAACAAGACCCTGAAATATGCATGTCTTCTGAAGCCGTATACATATTAATGCTAGCTCCTAAAAGGCCAATAGCTTCTTCTAATTCTGCAGGTGTTTTATTGGCTGTGCCTTCCATCATAAGGTCTGTGAATAAGTTTGAAACTCCAGATTTTCCTTTTGGATCCATTAAATGTCCTCCAGGAATGGTAATATCAAACTGTATTAAAGGCACTTCATTATTCTCAATACCATAAACGGTTAAGCCGTTTTCTAAACTCCCTTGGTAAACTTCTGGCGCTTTAAACAAAGGTAATTCTCCAAAAGATGGTTCACTTCTATCGTATTTAGATGGTGTTTTTTCGTATTCGGCTTCTTCACCTTGGCTTACTTCTTCACTTGCTACATCTTGTTTTACTTCTTCAATCCAAACTTCTGCCTTGTCAGCATTATCTACCGCTAATTCTAATTGTCCTTTAGGAATCACGCTAGTCATAACATAATTCGCATTTTTTATATACTTATTATAAACGCGCATAACATCTTCTGGCGTAACTGCTTGGGTAAGTTTTGCTGTTTGAGTGATATAACTAGGATCGCCATTAAACTCATTATCTTGAGCTAATTGAAAAGCCTTGTTTAGCACAGTACTTACACCACGATACAGACTTGTTTCTAACTCAGCTTTAATACGTTTTAAGTCTTTTGGGCTAACACCATTTTCTTCAAAACGTGTTAATCCTTCATTTATGGCTCGTTTTACGCTATCTAAATTTACACCTGCATTGGCACGCACTCTAAACACAAACTCCCCTGCTAACTCACTACTGCTTTGATAAGTACTAACATTAGGCGTTAGTTTTTCCTCTTCAACTAATACTTGATATAAAGGCGCTTTTTTGCTGCCGCTTAATAAATTACCAAGAATTTGTAAGGCATAAGTGTCTTTATGATATTCTTCTACGGTAGGTATTACGATACGTAGTTCTGGTAGTTTTGCAAAATTATCTTCGAAGTATAATGATTTTGTTTCATTTAATGTCACTGGCATGGGTTGTAATGGTTCTACATCTGGTCCTTTTCTAATTTCACCAAACCATTGTTTAACTTTTTGCTTTGTTTCGGCAACATCGATATCACCAGCTATAACTAATGTTGCATTAGCAGCACCATAATATTGATTGTAGAACTCCTTAACATCGTCTATTGTTGCCGCTTGTAAATCTGGCAACTGCCCAATAACTGTCCAGTTATAGGGATGCCCTTCTGGATATAAGTTTTTGCGAATAATTTCATCGGTATAACCATAAGGAGCATTGTCTACACGTTGACGCTTTTCGTTTTTCACCACTTGCTTTTCTCTCTCCAAAGCTGCTTTGGTAACTGTATTTATCATGTAACCAAAACGATCGGAATCGATCCACATAATTTTATCGAAAGCGTCTTTAGGAACTACTTCATAATATACTGTACCATCACTCCAAGTTCCTCCATTTCTACTTCCGCCCCATTCTGGAATCATTTTTCTATTGGCGCCACGAGGTACATTTTCAGAATCATTAAAACTCATATGTTCAAAAAAATGAGCAAACCCTGTTCTCCCTGGCTTTTCTCTATTAGATCCTACATGCATCATAGTGGCTACGGCTACAATGGGATCGCTATGGTCTTCGTGTATAATAACTTCTAGCCCATTGTCTAGTGTAAACTTTTCATAATCAATTTTAAACTCTGTTGGCTTTACTTCGGTCACTTCTTCTTGTATTTTTTCTTTACATGAAACTAAAAACACAATAAGTAATGCGAGTGATAATTTAATGTATTTCATTTGTGTTAATTTGTTAATCTAGCTAAAAGTACACATAAATGATTAAGCATAACTTTAATGTAACGTTAAAATTGCTACTTGCTGTGCTCTTAAGATTTTTAGATTGTATTTTTGCACCTAAAAACTAATTTGTATGAAATCACTTATCTCTGTGTTTAGAATTATTGCCTTATTGGAAGGTATTTCTTATATTTTACTTCTCTTTATTGCTGTTCCTATTAAGTATCTTGCACATGATCCGCAATATGTAAAGCTATTGGGCATGCCTCACGGCCTTTTATTTGTTGGATACATTGTTTTAGCTATTTTAATAGGCAAAGAGTTAAATTGGAAAACCAAAACGTTTGCCCTTGTTATTTTGGCATCGATAATTCCTTTTGCTACATTTTATGTGGATCAAAAAATATTAAAACAACAAACCTTATAAATGACCGACTACAAACAATTCTTTTTTAATTATTTTACCGAATTAGGTATTGGCGAAAACACAGCAACATATTTAAATATGTTTGCCTTAGCCATTATTTTAGTGTTATTAATACTGGTTTCTGATTTCATAGCTAAAAAAGTACTCGTTAGAGCTTTCCATACGTTTGCTTATAAATCGAAAACACATTTCGATGATATGCTTATCGAGCATAAAGCCCCCCATTACATTGCGCATTTAGCGCCTTTATTAATTACCTTAAAGCTTTTTCCTGTTGTTTTTGAAGATTTCCCTGGGTTTGAATCACCCATAGAAAAACTTATTAAAATTTACGGCATTGTTTTATTTATCTGGATTTTACGTAGTGTTTTAAAAACGTTTGAAAGCTATTTTAAAACGAAGCCTAGATTAAAAGACAAACCTATCGACAGTTATATACAAGTCGTCTTATTATTCTCTTGGGTTGTAGGTGTTGGGTTTGCTTTTGTTGTTATTTCTGATATTTCTATATGGAAGTTTTTTACCACACTAGGTGCCGCTTCTGCTGTAATGCTTCTTATTTTTAAAGACACTATTTTAGGGTTTGTTGCTAGTATTCAAGTTGCTGTAAACGATACGATAAGAATTGGTGACTGGATTACTATGGAGAAATATGGTGCCGATGGCGATGTTATAGAAATAAACCTGTCTACTGTACAAGTGCAAAATTTCGATAAAACCATAACTAATATTCCTACATACGCTTTAATATCGGATGCTTTTAAAAACTGGCGTGGCATGAGCCAGTCTGGTGGTAGACGTATTAAACGTTCTATTATTATAAAGGCTAGCAGTGTACATTATTTAAGTGAAGAAACAATTGATGAGCTAAAAAATATTCAGCTGATAACAGATTATTTAAACACTAGGCAATCTGATATTAATGATTTTAATGAAAAAAACAATATAGACAAATCGTTACTTATTAATGGTAGAAACCTTACCAACTTAGGCGTGTTTAGAAAATATGTACAATCGTATATTGAAAACCATTCGGCTATCAATAAAGACATGACGATTATGATTCGTCAACTTGCCTTAACGCCACAAGGTATCCCGTTAGAGATTTATGCGTTTAGCAGTGATCAGCGTTGGGAAAATTACGAATATATTATTGCCGATATTTTTGATCATTCATTATCTGCTGTCCCTTATTTTAACCTCGAAGTTTTTGAGCTTAGTTTAGACGCCAAACAACCTGAATAAACAAAAAAGGCAACTAAAAATTAGTTGCCTTTTCATTTTTTATAAATTACAGTACTAATTACTATTAGCTTTAGCTTCTTGAATCATATCTTCATTAGGTACAATAGCTACATTAACACGACGGTTTTTGGCGCGACCTTCAACTGTATTATTATCATATTTAGGCTGTGTTTCGCCAAACCAGTTAGTTGTAAACCTTGAAGCACTTAAACCTTGTTGTACAAAATAATCTTTAACTGAATTAGCTCTATTTTTAGACAATGTCATGTTATAGCTTTCATCTCCTCTACTATCTGTATGTCCAACAACTAACACATTAGTATCTGGATAGTCTTTAAGCACAGCTGCGAGTTTATTTAATGTGGTTTGTGATGCGGCATTAATATTATACTTTTCGGTGTCAAAATACACCCCGCTATTTTCATCAAAAGTAACCACAATACCTTGATCTACGCGCTCTACTTCTGCTCCTGGAATTTCCTCTTCAATACGCTTGGCTTGTTCATCCATTTTATGACCAATTAAAACACCTGCGCCACCACCTACAACACCGCCAATAACAGCGCCTAATTCGCCATTTCCGCCTTTACCTACATTATTACCAATAATCGCCCCTATAATAGCTCCGCCAGCCGCTCCAATAGCAGCTCCTTTTTGTTTATTGTTTGCATTTCTAGTCGCTTCACAACTTGTTAATCCAATTGAAAAGATTATAGCTATTGCAATAGCGATATATTTATTACCCATTGTTTTCATATTATTCGTTTATTTTAGAAAAGTTCATATAAATAGTAAACGGTTTTCCTTCTAAAGATACCGTTTGCTGCCATTGCATACTTGTTTCACTTAACTGCGCAAGTTTTACACGAAAGCCATGATTTGTTTCAGATTTGTGTTTTGCGTTTGTTGGTTTTAATAGAAAGTCATACAGTCCTGACTCTTTATCAACTTCATCAATAGTAAATACAAAATGACGATCTTCTGAAGCATTACAATCGCTCCCCGTTAAAGTATAAATTCCTGTGTTATTATTAGGAATAAATCGCCAAGTACTATTTGTAAAACAATCGGTTGAAGCATCATTAAACAGCGTAACATTAAATTTCCCCGATTCACTATAGGTAATGGTATCTAACGTCCAATAGCCCTTCATAACTCTTTTAGAAACAGACTTTGTGGCCCCACAAGAAACCAAGACGAGGAATAATAGCAATAATAAAAAGTTGTTTTTCATATTGTGAAGTTTTAAGTTAATTAAAAGTGTCCTAATTTACACCACTATAATTTACGAATAATACTACAAACTTAGATGTTATTAAGCTGTTAACTTTTTAACTCAACCTATCTTTCACGTATTCTATCTCGGTTTTACCGTGTGGCGTTGGTTTGCCATCCTCGCCAAGATTAACCATTATAATATTATCAACAGTTAAAATGGTTTCTCGTGTCATTTTATTTCTAGCCTCACATTTTAAGGTTAAAGAAGTCTTTCCAAAGTTAACTACTTCTATCCCTAGTTCAACAATATCACCTTGTTTTGCCGAACTTTTAAAATTTATTTCGGACATAAATTTTGTAACAATACCCTTATTCTCTAATTGAATAAGTGTGTATAAGGCTGCTTCTTCGTCAATCCATGCTAAAAGGCGACCTCCAAACAATGTCCCGTTTGGATTTAAATCTTCTGGTTTTACCCATTTACGTGTGTGAAATCTCATATTTTATAGTAATTTACTTTGATTATTGTTATTTGGAATGGTTAAGTTATACCCTAATTCTGTATTTAGTTTTTCTATAAAGTAAGCGGCTAATAATGGCGATTCTTTTTCGATATTTTGATGAATAAAAAAATCTATTTCTTTAATACCTTGCTCGCTCCATTCTTTTATGCGTGCAATCCAATCGTCTAACCTTGAATAATCCGATTTATGATTAGCGCCAACATAACGTATAAAAGCTGTAGGGTTTGTTAAACGCATATGCATTAAGTCGCGTCTTCCCGCTGTATCTACAATGATATTGGAAATGTTATTTTTTTCTAATAAATCGTATAGCTGATTAGCCACAGCTTCATCATTATACCAATTAGTATGACGGAACTCTATAGCCAGCGGTACTTCTTTTGGCCAACTCTCAACAAAATCTACCACACGATTAAAGTCTTTTGGTGTAAAGTTATTATGCATTTGTAAAAAAACAGTTCCTAATTTTTCTTTTAAGTTAGCTGCATTGTACAAATAGTTTTCAACGACTTCTTTTACATGGTTTAACCGTTTCCAGTGACTAATTTCCTGATTTAGTTTTGGAAAAAACTTAAATCCTTTTGGAGTTTTATTGTACCATTTTTCAAATTGCTCGGCAGGAAAAATTCTGTAAAACGTAGCATTAAGTTCTATGCTATTAAACTGTCTTGAGTAATATTCTAACTCATCTTTTGTACCTCGTGGATAAAATCCTTTTAAGTCGGCTCTGTTCCATTTGGCACAGCCTACATAAATTTCGGGCACGTTATCATCTTTTACTTTATTTAAAACTCTGGCCGTATCAATATGGTCTTGAGGTAAGGTAAAATCTATGGTTTCTGGATTATCTACACTTCCAAACTTCATGTTTTATTCTTTTTACGTAAAGATACTCGATATTCTTAAGCCACACCAATAACAAGCATAACAAAGATTTATATGTTCATGCTAAAAAATTATTGTTAATAACCTTGTTAACATCAATTTTTATAATGATTTACTTGAGGCAAGTATCTTTTTAAATTTATTGAAAACTTCTAAAGATGAACAACAGAAACCAAGACCTCTTGCAGTGTCGTCCTCAAATTAGTTCAATAGTTTTTCCAGAGAATATGAGTAACGACGAGCGTTTTCAAAATAAAACGCTAAGACCTATTATTAAACTCCAAAATGATTTGTTTGTTGAAGTATTTAGAAATTATGCCAACAAACATAAAAATGTGTTTTACGATTTATCTAACGAAAAGCAAATAGATTATATTGAAAACGCCATACATAAGGATATGAAGTTTAGAAATTCGCTTAAAGGTATGGTAATTGGTCTGTTTACAGTAGATGAATACAAGTTTTACATTACTAACTCATCGGCTTTAAACAAGCGTATGATGAATTTGGTTAAAGAACGCTTGATAGATAATTTAATGATGCTGCAAAAACATCATGTGTTACAAGCTATATAATAGATTCGCCGTTTAAATTAGTGGTTAACACATCACTCATATAGTCGAAAAATGGCCTAATCGCCTTGAAATCACTATCAACATCATCTATAAATCCTTTTGATGTTACTTGAGCATCGGTATATGCTTTGGTAAAAATGTATTGTTTCTTTTTAATAAGATCGATTGCAGGATGATTTTTATCAAATCCGCGAGGTGCTGTTTTAACTTCATCGCCAACAATAGTACCCCAAACCGATTTAAACGATTTTTGAGTTATAATACTTCTAATTTCATCATCATCTATTTCAAACTCTTTTCTAAGTCGTAATAAATCTTCTTTATTGGGCTGCCAAAACCCTGTTGCGATAAAGGATTGATTATTTGGTGCAATGTGTAAATAATACCCACCGCGAAGTTCTGGTTTGTTTCTATGAAATGATCCTCCAAAATGAGTTTTATATGGTAGTTTATTTTTTGAAAATCGCACATCTCTATAAATTCGAAACATTTTTAGTTTATCTACAGCATCATGTTTATTTAATAACTCTAATAGATTATTATAAACTTGCTTAACATCTTTTTCTATTGTTTTAAATTCCCTTTTATGCTCATTAAACCAATCGCGATTGTTATTCTTTTCTAGTTTTTTAAAAAACGTAAGAGTTTTTTTTTGTATTGCTGTTTCCATAGGATATAATTATACTAAAAAATAAAAAACGCCACTAATTTAGCGGCGTTTATTTAATATATTTTGATAGTTTGTTTACTAATAAACAGACTCTTTATTAAAGTGTTTCGTTAATAAGTAATATACAACCGCTCTGTATTTGTTACGGTTAGACTTACCGTATTGTTCCATAACTTTTGCAATAGCTTCGTCTAGTGCAGGACTGTCGCTTAACCCTAATTTTTTAATTAAAAAGTTGTTCTTAACGGTCGCTAATTCAGAATCATCAGAACCCGATACTGTTTCGGCATCGGCGTTGTAAATTGATGGTCCTAAACCAACAGTTACTTTAGTTAATAAATCCATGTCTGGAGTTTCACCAACTTTATTTTTTAAATCGTCTGCATACTTTGCAATTAATTCGTCTCTTTTACTCATTTTTATCTTTTTTAGTTAAAAATTTAAATCTCTTAAAGGTAACTATTTTGTAAGACACATAAAAATTTAAAAAGTCACATTTAACGTTTATTTAATGAACTTAAAATAGTTAAGAAGTACATCATCATTGATTGTTCTAGGCGTAAAAACTTCTAATAATTTGGGTTGATTTGAGGTATTGAAAAAATTATTTAAACTCTCCTCTAATTCATCTATATTTTTAGCCGTATTATACTCAAAACCATACATTTCACATAAGTATTTTGCAGACAACTCATGTTTAGTTTCAAAAAAATGATCGAAATTAGCGGTGTTTTTATGTCCGGGAAGAATTCTAAAGATTCCACCACCACTATTGTTAACCAATATAATTCTGAAATTTTTAGGAATATAGTTATTCCATAAGGCATTACTATCGTAAAAGAAGCTTAAATCGCCTGTAATAAATGTAGTTTGCTTTGTTGTTGACGACGCAAATCCTACTGCGGTACTCATACTACCATCTATTCCGCTGGTTCCTCTATTACAATGAACTTCGATAGTTTTGTTTAGATCAAATAATTGCGAATAACGAATCGTAGAACTGTTACTTAATTGCATTACCGAATGATCTGGTAACGCCTGAAACACCTTATTATACACAGAAAAATCACTATATGATATTTGTTCTAAATAGCTACTATGTTTTAATTTTCGATGCTTTTTAACACTTTTCCAAGTTGTTTTATAGTTGCTTTTTCTATGATGTGTTAACTGTGGAAGAAAAGCGCTAAAAAAACTGTTTGGTGATACTTTAATATGATTTTCCAAACAGAAAAAGGTGTCGTTTGCATTTACAGCATCTATATGCCAATGGTGTTTAGGTTGATATTTTCTTAAAAACGCTTTGACTTTTTTAGACACAATTAAACCTCCAAATGTTAATAAAATATCGGGCTGTAATTGCTCTAATTCATCATCGTTTAAAGGCCAAATCATTTTATCTATACTCGGGAAAAAGGCTTTATGGTGGATGTTAGACGTTGTTTCGGTAAAAACTAATACGCTATCGTCTTCAGCCAAATCATTCAACCATCTTTCATCAATACTATCTTTTGGATTTACACCAACTAGAACCATCTTTTTTGTAGCATTACTCCAGTCGGTAACAAGGTCTTTTAATATAGTAGCATCTATTTTTTGAGAAATTTCTTTTGGAGGTATATTTTTTGGCATTACTGTTGGCTCTTGAACCATATCGTACAATGGCTCTTCAAAAGGTACATTAATATGTACTGGACCATTCTTTACAATAGCCTTATTAATGGCTAAGTTAATTGCTTCTTCGTTTTCCTTTTGAATTTCTTGTTTAAGCCCTAAAAAGCGTTCTAATCGGTTTTCTATATTTTTTATAATGATAGGTTCATCGTCAGACTTGCGTTTTGGAGTATCTTCTAAATCTAGCTTTAAATTGGCCGAATATAAGATATGATTTTTATAAACCTCTGGCTGATTAATAGTTTGCCCATCTCCTATTCCTATTAAATATTCTGGTCTGTCTGCAGATAACACAACTAATGGAATATGACTATAAAAGGCTTCGGCTATGGCTGGATAGTAATTTAACAATGCACTTCCCGACGAACATACTAACGCCACAGGGTGTTTGATATTTTGTGCAATCCCCATAGCAAAAAAAGCTGCAGAACGCTCATCTACAATACTGTAACAAGTAAAATAATCATCTTCTGTAAAACCAATGGTTAACGGGGCACTTCTACTACCTGGAGAAATTACAATATGTTTTATATTTTTTGCTTTACAAAGCTGAACAACAGTTTGTGCTAGTGGAATTTTTGGGTAATTCATGTATCGTTTAAATAGTTTAACAAAATTAAAGAATCTTAGTGGGTTATTGCGATAATCTGATAATAAACTTATCTACGAAAACAAAAAAGGAGCTGTAAAAACAACTCCTTTTATCCATCAAAATTTAATTTACCTAGGCATTACCATACATATTAGATTCTCCTCCATCTATGGCAATTACCTGACCATTAACATAGTTACAATCATCACTTAACAAATAAGCAACCAAGCTCGCTACTTCTTCTGGCTTACCTAAGCGTCTTGTTGGATTTCTTTTAGAATATTCCGCCTCTGCCGCTTTAGGATCTTCAGGATTTACTTGTTTAAATGCCTCTTCAACCATAGGAGTTAAAATTGCTCCTGGTGCAATAGCGTTTGTAAAAATGTTGTGTTTTCCGTATTCAAGCGCAGCATTTTTTGTCATCCCGGCTACGGCATGTTTAGAAGCAACATAAGGGGTTTGATTTAAAACACCACGAATACCGCCTACAGAGGCTACATTAACAATACGACCACCATGCTCTACCATTTCTGGTAATACATAACGCAATCCGTAATAAACACCCATTAAATTAATATCGATAACTTTTTTAAATACCTCTAAATCGTAATCGACCATATCTGCTTGACGTCCTTCTATTCCTGCATTATTGTAAAACCCATCTATTTTACCAAAGGCTTCTTTAGCTTTAGCTACATATTTCTTAACATTTTCTTCTTTGGATACATCGGCAGCAACAGCTACGATATTAACCGAAGGGTAATCTGTCTTAATTTCTTCAATAGCAGTATCCAATCCTTCCTTATTATAATCAACTAAGGTTAAACTCGCTTGTTTGGCTGCTAAATACTTTGCTGTAGCTAATCCAAGTCCCATTGCAGCTCCAGTTATAATTATTGATTTGTCTTTAAAAGATTTCATATGTTATATTTTAATTTTTTGTTTACTATAAATTTATGGATAAACTCTCTGAAAAGTATAATGACTATAAGATTTAACGTATTTTTAAATCTATGTCTTTATAGATAAAATTTATCCTTTTTTAATGAATACTAATTTCCTACAAATTCTGCTTCTAAGTATGTAGATAAAGATAGTAACTCATGTCCTAGAAGATCTTTTAATGTTGTTGTAGGTTGGTTAAATTCTCCTGCAGCAATACCTAGACTAAATCCTACTGTTACATCAATTGCTGGTTTTGGAACTCCTGCATCACTTAAAGTGGTAATAAAATCATCAGTTTTTGGGCTTATATAAGTTATCTCTTTACCTGATAATTCTGTTAATATTTGAGCTACATCTTCCATAGTAAATGATTTTTCACCTCCAAATTCATACGTTTTACCCAAGTGATCTTTTGTTGATAAAATAATTGCAGCACCTTGAGCCATATCTGCTCTAGAAGCAAATGACACTTTACCTTCATTAGCAGGCAAGTAAATTGTTTGCTTTTCAATAACATCCTCCCCAATAAAAAGTGGCAACACTTCCATATATAAAGCATGTTTTAAAATAGTATAAGGAATACCTGAGTTTTTTATAAGTTCTTCAGTATTTATATGAGATTCAGCAACAAACTGTATAACAGAATCTTTGTTATTGGTTTTACGCTGAAAGCTTGTGTACACAATATGTTTAATACCTACTTCCTTAGCTGCTTTTATTACATTTTCATGCTGTTTCATTCTAGAAACAATATCACTTCCAGATACAAAGTATAGTTTATCAATTCCTGAAAACGCTTTTACTAAAGACTCATAATCGTTATAATCTCCTTGTCTAACTTGCACACCTTTTTTCTTAAATTTATCTACCTTACCTGTATCTCTAGACATAACTGCTATTTGAGACGCTTCTATTCTATATAAAAGCTCATTTGTTACAGCACTTCCTAAGTTTCCGCTTGCTCCTGTAATTAAAATCATAATATTATTTTTTTAAGTTTATTTTATATATTTACTTACTTTTGGTAAGTCAAAGTTAAAAAGTAAGTTTCTTAAAAACAAGTACTTACAAATTATTCAGCAACTAACTTAAATGTTAGTTTTACTGAAAAACAGAACGTTATATATGAAAAAAGCAGACATAAATTTTAGCGAGCCTTTAAATTGCCCTGTAAGAAATATTTTGGATAGAATTGGCGATAAATGGTCTTTATTAATCTTATTGGTATTAGAGCAAGAAGATGTGCTGCGTTTTAATGAAATACACCAATCTATTGGAGATATTTCACAAAAAATGCTTTCAGTATCACTAAAAAACTTAGAAGCCGATGGATTGGTTAACAGGAAGGTTTACCCACAAATACCTCCAAAAGTTGAATATAAATTAACCGATTTGGGAAAAAGTTTAATTCCTTTTGTTAACGCACTATCAGATTGGTCTAAGCAACACATGGATACAATTTTAAGAAACAGAACTGCTTATAAAAAAAAGCTATAGTACCTGTTTCATTGTTCCTGATTTATGGACTGTTTCTTCCCATTCCTGTATTGGGTTTGAAGCTTCTGTAATACCGCCACCTACAAAAATATTGGCTTGGTCTCCTTCTATTTCCATACAGCGAAGGTTAACATAAAAATCACTTATATTCTTAATAGAAGCATACGCATTATTCTCGACATTACGACGGTTTCTATTTCTAGATTTAGCTTCTTTTAAATTAAGTTCTCCTAAAAATCCTGTATAATAGGTTCTTTTATAATATTCATTATTGAGTATAAAGTTTTTAGATGCTTGTTTAGGTAAACCACAAACGGCTGGTGTAGGATGCAACGCTTTTAAAACCGCTTGGAGATTCCCATTAATAGTAGCTGTAATTTTTGTTTGAAGATGTAAAAGTTTACCTGCTTTTACTGTTTGCACATCGCCTAATGTAATAGTATTTGCAAAAGGTTGTAAACTATCTGCAATAAAGTTGGTAACAAACTGCTGCTCTTGGCGTTCTTTTTCTCCCCATGTCACATCTAAATTCCCTGAAAATTTTTGTGTTCCCGCCAAAGCCATTGTAGATAAACGATTGTTCTCAACTTTTAACAAGGTTTCCGGCGTGGCTCCTAACCACATCCCAACTTTTGGGTGATACCAACAATACACAAAAGCCGACGGATAACTTTGTAATAAGTCGGTGAAGATTTGAATAACCGATTTAGAATGCAATATTACCGTTTCTTTTCTTGACAACACCACCTTTTTAAACTCTCCAGACGCTATTGCCTTTACACCTGCTTCAACCAGTTTTATATGATTAGTTTTATCTTCTTCTAATATTTCGGCTGTTTTTTGTGTTTCGGTTTTCTTATTTAGTTGATGTAGATCATTGAACTCAGCTTGAAAATTATCAGAGTCATCAAAAGGGATTAAAATAATGTCTTCTTTATCGTTAAAAGGCGCAAATACAAACCCACTTTCCGAAAAATCTTCAACCTTAAATACCTTATCATCTTTTTGTAGCATTAATTTTACCGTCGATTGATTGGGTTTTCTATACGCTACAAAAGGTAAGCTATTATTATAATGCTCTAATGCTTTTGCTATAAGATCTTGAAAATCCATTATTTTTTTCTAGGTAAACTAATGGTTGATAAACGACATACAGAAACTAAATTATCTTGCTCATCAGTAATACGAATATCTAAAAGTTGTGTTGTTCTACCTTTGTGTAAAAAGGTGGCTTTTGCATAAACGTAACCTTCTGTTACACTTTTTAAATGATTTGCTGTTATCTCAATGCCTCTTACAAATTTCTCTTCTATATTAGTAAAAATATGCGATGCAAAACTTCCTACACTTTCAGCTAATGCTGCTGTTGCTCCGCCATGTAACACACCATCTGGCTGATAAACTCTAGAGTTAACAGGCATTCTTGCTGTTAAAAAATCGTCACCAAAGTCAACCATTTCTATGTCTAATGTTTCCATTAATGTGTTTTTGCTCGCCGCATTGGCTTGTGCTAAAACCGTTTCTTTTGTTAGTGGCATTCTAAATATTTTTTATGAATTATAATTTTCTTCAAGATAAGACACCAAACTATCTTTAATAAAATAGTTCCATCCTTGTTCGCAGCTTTCTAGTTTAAATTCTGGAATGGTATCATCAAAATCCTCAACAATCTCAACCGTCACTGTTAATTTTGTTTTATTATTAAACGCATTTAATTGAAATGTAACAAACGAATCCCCTTCAAACCCTTTATACTTCCAATTATAAACAATTTTTTCTTCCGGAAGAACCTCCTTTATTTCCCATAAATGCATAAAATCACGACTTGGCACCTTAACATTAAAAGCTGTTTTAAACCCAACTTCAGCTTTAAAATCTGGAATATTATGAAAAAACCATTCAACCATATGATTATGATTTGTTATAGCTTTCCAAACTACTGCCTTAGGCAAGTGAAATGTTTGTATAACAATAACATTAGGCTGAGTTGTTTTCATTTAAAGGAATACTAGGTTTTATTGGCGATGGTTTAACAAAAACCGTAATTTTGGATTTTTGGTAAAAATACAAAACCTTACAGAATAATGAATTCATTAGAAAAGGAAATCTCCTATACTACTACAAATACATATGGTACATTAAACACCTTGACAGAGCAAACTAAAAACATTTGGTTTGTATGCCATGGTATGGGTTATTTAAGCCGATATTTTTTACGCTATTTCGATAGTTTAAATGCTGAAGAAAATTATATAATCGCACCACAAGCGCAAAGCAAATACTATCTCGCGCCAAAAATGAGGCATGTTGGTGCTAGTTGGTTAACCAAAGAAAATACCAAGAAAGAAACCGAAAACGTGATGCGTTATTTTGATGCTGTATTAAAGTCTGAAAATATTCCTACCGACAAGAACCTTATTATTTTAGGCTATTCGCAAGGGGTTAGTGTTGCTATGCGCTACATGGCTAAAAGACAGATACAATGCTCGCAATTAATTCTTCACTCAGGTGGAATCCCAAAAGAACTTACTTCAAACGATTTTAGTTATTTAAACCAAAAAACTCAGGTAAAACTTGTTTATGGTACACAAGACGAATACTTAAATAGCGACCGAATTAGTGCAGAAACTACAAAAGCCAAAAACCTATTTGGCTCTAGATTAAGCCTGCATCCTTTTGACGGGAAACATGAGGTTAATTCCAATTTAATCAAGTCTTTCATCTAATAATTCAAGACTTAAAAAACTTAGAAAAGCAAGTTAAAATCCTTAACTTTGTTACCATTATTATTAATATTTATAACACACTATAAAAATGACATACAGAATAGAAAAAGACACCATGGGTGAGGTTAAAGTGCCATCAGACAAACTCTGGGGTGCACAAACCGAACGTTCTAGAAACAACTTTAAAATTGGCGCGCCAGCCTCTATGCCCTTAGAGGTTGTTTATGGCTTTGCTTACTTAAAAAAAGCAGCTGCTTACACTAACCATGAACTAGGTGTTTTAGATATTGAAAAAAGAGATTTAATTGCGACTGTATGCGATGAAATTTTAGAAGGCAAACACGACAACCAATTTCCGCTTGTTATTTGGCAAACAGGTTCTGGTACACAAAGCAATATGAATGTAAACGAAGTTGTAGCTAATCGTGCGCACCAACTTGCTGGAAAAGTTATTGGCGAAGGTGAAAAAACCATTCAACCTAACGACGACGTTAACAAATCGCAATCCTCTAACGATACCTTCCCAACAGGAATGCATATTGCTGCCTATAAAAAGATAATGGAAGTTACCATTCCTGGAATTATTCAACTTCGTAACACATTACATAAAAAGTCTATCGATTTTAAAGATGTCGTGAAAATAGGACGTACCCACCTTATGGATGCAACGCCATTAACATTAGGACAAGAATTTTCAGGTTATGTGTCGCAATTAGACCACGGATTAAAAGCTTTAGAAAACACCTTGCCGCATTTAGCCGAATTAGCCCTTGGAGGAACAGCTGTAGGAACAGGTTTAAACACACCTGATGGTTATGCTAATCTTGTCGCTAAATATATTGCCGACTTTACCAACCTTCCATTTACTTCGGCAGAAAACAAATTTGAAGCCCTAGCAGCTCACGATGCTTTAGTAGAAACACATGGCGCTTTAAAACAATTAGCCGTATCGTTAAATAAAATAGCGAACGACATAAGATTAATGGCCTCTGGACCAAGATCTGGAATTGGTGAATTAATTATTCCTGCCAATGAGCCAGGAAGTTCAATTATGCCTGGAAAAGTAAACCCTACACAATGCGAAGCATTAACTATGGTATGTGCTCAAGTTATGGGTAACGATGTTGCCGTAACTGTTGGTGGTACACAGGGACATTACGAGCTTAATGTCTTTAAACCAATGATGGCTGCCAATGTATTAGAATCAGCTAGGTTAATTGGCGATGCTTGTAAAAGTTTCGAGGAGCATTGTGCCAGCGGTATTGAGCCAAACCACGATACCATTAAGCAATTACTTAATAACTCATTAATGCTTGTAACGGCTCTAAATACAAAAATTGGCTACTATAAAGCTGCTGAAATTGCGAATACAGCCCATAAAAATGGTACAACTTTACGCGAAGAAGCTATTAATTTAGGCTATGTTACAGCCGATGAATATGACGAATGGGTAAAACCTGAAGATATGGTGGGAAGTTTAAAATAAGTATATTTTTAACCCCAGAAAAACGTCAACTCTAAAGTTGACGTTTTTTTATTATCAAAAAAATAACCAACTTTGAAAAAAACCAACCAACATTGTCTATATTAATTAAAAACATTAAAGAACTTCTCCAAACCCGCGAAAACAATGTAACCATTGTAAAAGGAGAAGACATGAAAAAACTTCCAACTTTAAAAAATGCCTATGTTCTTATAGAGCATGACACTATTGTGGAATATGGTAAAATGGAAGATATAGGAGACTTACAAGCAGAAAAAATTATTGATGCAACTGGGCAAATTGTTATGCCTGCGTGGTGCGATTCGCACACACATATTGTTTATGCTGGAAACCGCGAACAAGAGTTTGTTGATCGTATAAATGGTTTAAGCTACGAAGAAATTGCTAATCGCGGAGGTGGCATTTTAAACTCTGCCGAAAAACTTCAAAATACATCTGAAGATGAGCTGTACAACCAATCTGCAAAAAGATTGATGTCTGTTATGAAGATGGGTACTGGAGCCATTGAAATTAAATCTGGTTATGGCCTTACTTTAGATGCTGAATTAAAAATGCTACGCGTTATAAAACGCTTAAAACAACAATTTCCAGCAAAGGTAAAATCAACTTTTCTTGGTGCTCATGCTTTTCCTAAAGAATTTAAAGATACTCCAGATGCGTATGTCGATTTAATAATCAATGAAATGATTCCCATAATAGGCAAAGAGCAATTAGCAAATTATATTGATGTTTTTTGTGAAAAAGGATACTTTAACCTTGAGCAAACAGAACGTATCATTAAAGCAGGTAAAGCTTTTAATCTTGTTGCTAAAATTCACGTAAATCAGTTTAATGCTTTTGGTGGCATTGCTCTAGGTGTAAAACACGATGCCTTATCTGTAGATCATTTAGAAGAAATGAATGATGAGGATATTGAAGCGCTAAAAGGATCTAACACCATTCCTGTTGGGCTTCCCTCCTGCTCTTATTTTTTAAGTATTCCTTACACTCCTGCAAGAAAAATTATTGATGCTGGTTTACCTTTTGCGCTTGCCACCGATTATAATCCAGGCTCAACACCAAGCGGAAACATGAATTTTGTGGTAAGTACAGCATGTATAAAAATGAAAATAACACCTGAAGAAGCTATTAATGCCGCCACAATTAATGGCGCTTACGCCATGGGGATTAGTAATATGTATGGCAGTATTTGTAGAGGTAAAAAAGCAAATATTATCATTACCAAACCTATTTCTAGTTATAATTATATTCCTTATGCTTTTGGTGATAATTTAATAGATAAAGTAATTGTTAACGGCATGATTGTATAATAAAACAAGAACCGCCGAAAATCTATTTCGGCGGTTCTTTGTCATTTAATATGTAAGGATTTTAAATTCGATAAGATTTAAATGACATATTTATCTTAATGTAAATTCTGTAGTAGAAACTAAGTCTTTTTTATTAAATACATTTACCATATAACGTCCTTTTTCAAAACCATCATCGTTACTTGGCTCTACAAATTCACAAATATTTAAATTGGCATTTTCATAATTAAACTTACTTACTAAACTATAGTTTAAAGTTTTCTCATCAAACTGCACTTGTTCGTTAACACCTAGTGTATTGTTGTTGGGATCGATAACTTGAATATAAAGTTCTTGATCTCCAGGTTGTACTAAAGTGTTTTTAGCTACAGTAAAACACACTCTTAATTTATCAGATCGTCTGGCTCTTTCTGTAGGAATTAATTTTCCAGAAGTTCTTTCTATAACACCAAATCCTTTTAAATCTACTGTTTGAAGTACCGATGCATTTTCAACAACTTCAGCTAATTCTGTGTTTTGCACTAACAACGAGTCGGTAAACATACTACGTTCTTCTAACTGTAGTTTAGTACTGTCTAAAGAGGTTGCTAATAATTCATTTTCAATTTTAAGCCTATCGTTTTCTTCTAATAAAACATCCATTTCTTTTTGCAGAGAAAGGTATTTTTGCTTGTATCTCCATAAACTTCTTACATTGGTTTCAGATACTTTTAGAGAATCTATAAGCCCATCTATACGCTCTTTGGCTTCAGCAAGTTTCTCATTTTTAATCTCATTGTCTTGAATGGCAAGGTCATACTGTTTAGACATGTTGTTTAAGTCTTTCATGACCAATTCCTTTTCTTCTGTCAATTGCGCTTCGGTTTCTTTCTTTTCATTAAAAAGGTTAAAAGAAATAAACGTAGCTCCAAGAAATAAAACTAAGGCAATACCTAATCCGACTTTTAATCCTAAATTGCTTTTGTTGTTTTCCATAATCTACTTGTTTTTAAAATTTAATTTTAGAGCGTAATTTTTTTAGCTATAAAAATGGTTTTTATTTAATTAAACGTAATTTTAAACGCGCTAATTTAATTCTTTATGGACAAGCTTGTTTTATTTAACAATTCAATAAAAAAACAATTCCTAAACAAACGTGCTGCCGAAACAAAGTTTGGTGAATCTATCACCACAATTAACGACGTTTGCAATATATACGAAACTCTTAACAATTTAGATGTTTCTTATGTTATTATTGGATTACCCGAAGATGTTGGTGTATTTGCCAACCATGGTAAACCGGGCACTCGTAATGCTTTTCATGCAGCCATTAAAGTTTTGTTAAACATTCAGGATAACGATTACACTTTTGCAAAAAAAGTCTTGATTCTAGGACATTTAGATTTTGATACGGAACTTGAAAAACTTTCTAAACTAAATTCCCAAAAGAAGAAAGATATTGTAAAGGCAAGAAAACTTACAGCCGAAATAGACAAACATGTTACCCAATTAATTTACACTATTGTTAAGGCTAATAAAATTCCTATTATTATTGGTGGCGGGCACAATAATGCCTACGGAAATATTAAAGGAACTTCTCTAGCCCTCAACAAACCTATTAACGTTATTAACTTTGATGCTCATACCGATTTTAGAAAAGAAGAAGGGCGACACAGTGGGAATGGCTTTACTTATGCGTTTAACGAAGGGTTTTTAAACCAATATTTTATTTTTGGTTTACACGAAAATTACACCTCAAAAGATATTTTTAAAGCATTAGATAGCAACAAACGTATAAACTACAATAGCTTTGAAGCCATGCAGGTTAGAAAGGAATTAAAATTTAAAACCGAACTTAAAAAAGCACAAGATTTTATTTGCCAAGATAATTTTGGTATTGAAATAGATTGCGATGCTATTGAAGGAATTTCCAGTAGTGCCATGTCTCCTACTGGTTTTAGTGTTACCAAAGCAAGACGTTTTGTTAACGAATTTGCTAAAAATAAGAATGCTAAATATATCCATATTTGTGAAGCCGCTCCAACACCAAAAAACAGTGGGCAAATAGGAAAACTAATTACATCATTAATAACAGATTTTATAAGAGGACAAGAAATATAACTAGTCTTCAAAAAAAACAATTCATATGAAAAAGTTATCTTCTTTACTTCTTTTAGCGACCTTAGTTTTATATGGCTGTAAAAACAAAGAATCAAACTCTCAAAACAATCATATCACAATAACACCTATTGAACACGCTACATTAATTTTAAGTATAGACTCTACTAATATTTATGTTGATCCTGTTGGAAAGAATGAAACTTTTAAAAATGAACGTAAACCAGATTTAATTCTAGTTACAGATATTCACGGAGATCATTTAAGCATTGAAACTTTAAATCGGGTTACAACTGCCAAAACTAAAATAGTAGCACCAGAAGCAGTTTACAACAAACTACCTCAGGCTTTAAAGTTGCAAACAACAGTTTTAAAAAATTTAGAGCATAAATCATTTTCAATAAACCAGCAGGTATTTAATATTAAGGCTATTCCCATGTATAATTTGCGCGCAGAAGCTTTAAAATTTCATGAAAAAAGTCGTGGTAACGGCTATGTACTTACCATAAAGGATAAACGCATTTATATTTCAGGAGACACAGAAGATATTCCTGAAATGAGACAGCTTAAAAATATTGATATTGCTTTTGTTTGTATGAACCTGCCTTACACCATGCCCGTTGAATCTGCAGCTAGTGCTGTATTAGACTTTACGCCAAAAAAGGTTTATCCTTATCACTTTAAAGGTACAAATGGCTTTAGAGATGTAGCCAAATTTAAATCTATAATTAATAAAGAAAATAAGGATATTGAAGTTGAAATTTTAAATTGGTACTCTAATTAATACTTTCATTTTTAAATGATTAATAAAAAAGTAGTATATTTGACTTGCTATTAAATCAATTCAAGACCTACTATGTTAATCAATTCAGGATGTTGTCTTGTACAACAATTACTCTTTAAGCTTTCTCAATCGCATATTATCACGATTTTATTTATTTCAATCTTTTTTTTCCTTGTTTTATTAATTTTAGGAATTAGGAAATCCTATAAATTAAAAAAGGAAAATGATAAATTAAATAAAATAGAAGGTTTTGATATGGATGAAGCTAATAAAACATATAAAGATTTTAGAGACGGACATTTATACGAATAAAAAAGCCTGCGATTTATGCAGGCCTTTTTATTTTTATTAAAACGTTCTGTTTATAAGAGACTTAAGATGTTACATCTCGTTAAAAATAGAATGCATTAAACGCTTTTTATCGTTAATACTTTCCTCCATAGAAATCATGGTTTCTGTTCTGTAAACACCTTCTATATCGTCTAGCATAAAGATAACATCTTTTGCATGCTCTGTATTTCTTGCTCTAATTTTACAAAACACATTAAACTTACCAGTTGTTATATGAGCTACGGTAACAAAAGGAATTTCGTTTATACGCTCTAAAACGAATTTAGTTTGCGATGTATTTTTAAGAAACACACCAACATAAGCAATAAAAGAATACCCTAGTTTTTTATAATCTAAAGTTAAGGAAGACCCTTTTATAATGCCTGCCTCTTCCATTTTTTTCACTCTAACATGAACAGTTCCAGCAGAAATCACTAATTTTTTTGCAATATCTGTAAAAGGAACTCTGGTATTATCGATTAACATATCTAGAATTTGATGATCGATTTCGTCTAATTTAAATTTCGCCATAAATATATTTTTTTAAACAAATAACAAAAATAACACATTATTGTTGAATATAACGCATCTATTTTTAAGATTTTGTTAATTTTAATGCATATTTTTCATTATTTATGATTACGAAATCGTTTTCGAAACCCACCTTAACTGGTTCATTTTCTTCGGTTAAAACCACGTTATTATTGGCGTTGTATTCTAAATGACCGTAGAAATTATTCAAATTAGATATTTTTTCAATTTTTGGAATAAATTTTATGTTTCCAGACTCTAATCGCTCTTGATATTGAATTGCAATATCACCTTTTTTAGCATCTGCTTTATTTAATGTAGCGTTTCTTATAATAATATCATAAAAAAGCTTTTCATTATTAGGGATATTAAAATAGTCCTTAAAATGGGCACCTGAAATTTCATTCTTTGAAATATGTTTAATCGCTGTTACTAAAGCACGAAATATAAGAGCCCTTGTTACCTCACGTTCATAATCGTTTGTATAGTGACCTGCTTCAAAAAGCACTGTAGGGCAACCTAACGATTGAAACATATCGCCAACACAGTTTATATTAAACGTATCGTCGTAAATACCTACTTGGTTTGGAATTATTTTTTGTAAATCCTTATTCATCGCTACAATAACCTCCATAGCTTTCTTTCTCGTTGTTGTAACAGTTCGCTCTTCATCTTCTGAAGGCGCTAGAAAAGAAACCGTAGCCGATTTATTTGCTTTACCAGCACTAAAAATGGTGCGTTGTCCATGTAAATTAAAACAAAAATCTGGCTTAAAATCATCAAAAAAACTTCTTAAGATTTTACTTTCTGGTTGCGACAAGTTTTTAGCATCTCGATTTAAATCAACATTATTGGCATTTACACGCGTGTATTGTTTAGCACCATCCGGATTTAAAATAGGTATAATAGCAATAGTACAAGTATTCAATAGCTGCTCAACTGTTTTATTTGAAGGCGCGTTAAAGAGGTTTAAAAGGTCGAAAATGGCTTTTGTAGTTGTACTTTCATTACCATGCATTTGCGACCACATAAAAATTCGCTTAGAACCTTGACCTAAAAATATAGCGTTAATGGATTCTCCTAAGACAGAAGCTCCAATTTCCTCAACTTTATATACATTCTTATAATTTGTAATTAAGCTTACTAAATGCTGGTTATTAATATATCTACCAGATAACGTTTTGTCTTTATAGTGTGCTAAATCTAATTCAGGTTTCATGACAGCAATTTTAAATTTTTACAAATGTAAACATATCATTTTTTACAAATGTAAACATACAAATCGATCGGTTTCTGTTACATCTGTAAACCTTAAAGCACTTGTCTAAACTTCATATATTACAATATACGGTCTAAAACAATTATATCTATATAAAAAACATGTTTTCAGTAATTTAAATGTATTTTACTAAAGCTTTAATTTATGTTAATGTAGTGATTTAACACCTATTATTAGGAGTAATCAAAACTATTTTTTACATTTGTAACACTTAAACCTACAACGTGTAGTTTACAATGGTAAACAGTAAAGAATTTTCATCGAGATTAAAAAGAATCATCGATTATTACGAAGAAAGCGCCTCTTCATTTGCCGATAACATTGGTGTGCAGCGCTCCAGTATTTCTCATATCCTTTCTGGAAGAAATAAACCTAGTTTAGATTTTGTTATGAAAATACTTGACTCCTATCCTGAAGTTGGTCTGTATTGGCTACTTAATGGAAAGGGAGATTTTCCAGAAAGCACATCAAGTGCAACTGGAAATATTAAGCAAGAAGAAGAAACCCCAAAAAATAATAACGAGACTCCAGCTCCTGACTTATTTTCTAATATAAAAAATACGCCCAATGATAAAACCATTGAGCGTATTGTAATATTTTTTAATGATGGTAGCTTTAAAAGCTATTCTAATTAAATATTAATTTAAAAACCTGCTGTGCCAACTTTCGGAAGCTGGAACCTCCCAGTTTTCATTAAACTCGGCGATATTCGTAACCAGGTTATTAAATACTATTGTATTTTTTGATACAGCTTTGTCTTTAGCCATTTTTCTAAAATCGGTTAAAGGTTTATAAGCTATAAACTCGCCTTGTTTATAGGATACATTCATTTTATCCATTAAATCTACATTGTATTCTTTCTCTAATTGCTGAATAAAATGCACCGATGCATCAATAGAACATCCGGATGCGCTATTTGTATTTTGATCGACAGCTAGAATAATAAATCGTCTATAAACAATTTTAAATCCTGCTTTTAAATCACTGCCGTGTACCGTCCAGTTCTCTACAAATATGGCTAATTTTTCTTCTATTTTTTTAATTTCGTCTTCTGTAAACGAGCGATTGCATTGGTAAATCCAAACTCTAGATTCCTCTGGCAACGTATTAAAATCTACTAACATTACTTTTCGTCTTTTGTGTATTTGTGTGAAAAAAACAAGGCAGAAACCAATCCGAAACAAATAAAATAAAACAAGAATTGCTTAATATTAAATGGCTTACTGTCAAAATAATCAAAAACTGCCATGCCTAACGCGAATATAAGCCCAGAATAAACGCCATTTTTTATTCGGCTTTTTAAGGGCATTCGTTCTCGTTTCATTAAAAAGGCTTATAAGTTTTCTGCTTGCGCAATCAGTTCGGCAATATCAAACACTTCCACTTCGGCTTCACGCTCTTTGGCTTTTACGCCATCGGTCATCATGGTGTTGCAATATGGGCAACCTGTGGCTATAACATTTGGGTTGGTTTTTAACGCATCTTCGGTACGAAGTACATTAATATCTTGATCGCCTTTTTCTGGTTCTTTAAACATTTGTGCTCCTCCAGCGCCACAACATAAAGCTGTTCTACGATTACGTTTCATTTCAACTAAATCTACTCCAAGACTTTTAAGTAAACTTCTTGGTGCTTCGTAAACCTCATTAGCTCGACCTAAATAACACGGATCGTGAAATGTAATGCGCTTTCCTTTTAGATTGGAATTGTTTTCTATTTTTAATCTACCTGAACTGATTAGTTCTTCGATATATTCTGTATGATGTTTTACATTATAGTTACCACCAAGCTCCGGATATTCATTTTTTAAAGTGTTGTATGAGTGTGGGCATGCTGTTACTATATTTTTTACGTCGTAAGCATTTAAAATTTCTATATTAGTAACCGCTTGCATTTGAAACAAAAATTCGTTTCCTGCTCTTTTGGCCACATCGCCAGTACAACTTTCTTCGGTTCCTAAAACTGCAAAATCGACATTAGCTTTATTTAACAGCTTAACAAAAGCTCTTGTTATTTTTTTTGCTCTGTCGTCATAACTTCCAGCCGAACCTACCCAGAAAAGAATTTCTGGTTGTTTGCCTTCTGCCATATATTCTGCCATTGTTGGCACTTTAAGTGATTGACTCATAACTATATTTTTTTAACACAACTTATTATCGTTGTATTGCTAAGTGTTTAAGGTTTAGTCATGATGACCATCATCAAACACTTCTATTTTTACTTGTTTTTCTACTAAATCTGTAAACATACCTTTGTACCTAGTAGCTTTTACTAAATGGTTGTCTATCCAGTGGTAATTACCACCTCTAGGTTTACCCATAAGTAAACTATGGTATTTAAAACCATGTTTATTTAACCAGTTTTCGGTTACGTCTCTATGTTCTTCTGTTCTGGAAGTAAAGAAACATATCATATGGCCTTTTTCAAACCATTTATTGCAGGTTGCTAAAGCATCTGGGAACGGCAAACATGTTGCCATACGCTCTGGCTCTTCATTAGGAACATCTTCTGTGATTGTTCCATCAATATCTATTAGGTAGTTTTTTATGCCTTTTGGTAAAACAGGACTAATTTTTTCTCCTGCCTCTACTTTATCATGCAATAACTTGTCTGCTTCTTCTCTTTCCATGTTTTTTTTAAGATTTAAAGTTGTTGTTTACACTATAAACCTAATAATATTAAACTATATAGATGACTTTTTGATGATTTACCGCTTTGTTTTTAACAAAATGCTAATAAAATTAAAATAAATTATTGCTTTTGTAATAAAAAGCCATTTCATTAGAAATTATTCATCTTTCCAGTTTAATCTATCCATTTGATTATACGGCCAAGGTGCACCATTATTTTCAATATTCGTCATCATATTATTTAATTCCATTGGTGCAGCACTTTGCTCCATGACTAAATAACGTCTCATTTCTACAATAATTGATAATGGGTCGATACTTACTGGGCAAGCCTCGACACAAGCGTTACATGTAGTACATGCCCAAAGCTCTTCATTTGAAATATAATCCCCTAGCAGCTGTTTTCCATCGTCTTTAAACTCACCATTATTGGCATCTATGTTTTTTCCAACCTCTTCTAAACGATCCCTAGTATCCATCATAATTTTTCTAGGAGATAGTTTTTTACCCGTTTGATTTGCCGGACATTCACTAGTACAACGTCCACACTCTGTACAGGTATATGCATTTAAAAGTTGTACCCAACTTAAATCTGTAACATCGCTAGCACCAAATTTTTCAGGAACATCTTCTGTGTCGTTTTCTGCTGGAGCGGCAAATGGATCGGCGTTGGGATCCATCATCATTTTTACTTCGTTAGTTACCGATTCTAAGTTATTTAACTGCCCTTTTGGTTTAACTTTTCCGTAGTATGTATTAGGGAATGCTAATAAAATATGTAAATGCTTGGAGAAATACAGGTAATTTAAAAATACTAGGATGCCTAAAATATGTAACCACCAAGCCAAACGCTCTATAATGTGTAACGTACTTTCTGAAGCACCATTAAACCATGGTGCTATAAATTGGCTAATTACATTGCCCGATTCCATATTTTGAAAAGGTATATCGGTCGCATTCATTATAAGAAATAACGCCATAAGAACCATTTCAAAATACAAAATGAAATTTCCATCGTTTTTTGGCCAACTAGTCATTTCTGCTTTCCAAAAACGCTGAAGTTTTATAACGTTTCTTCTTATCCAAAAAACAATAACTGCTACAAAAACTAATAGCGCAAGGATTTCGAAAGAACCTATTAAAAACCCATAAAAACTCCCTAAAGATGAAAATACTCGGTGCGTACCAAACAAACCATCAATAATAATTTCGAGAACTTCTATATTTATGATTACAAAGCCAATATACACAATTACATGAAGTATTCCTGCAACTGGACGTCGTACCATTTTACTCTGCCCTAAAGCAATTCTTATCATGTTTTGCCAACGTTGCTTTTTATGATCACTTACATCGACAGCTTTTCCTAATTTAATGTTTCTAATTAGTTTTTTCACATTTTTAGCAAAGTAGCCTATTCCAGCTATTAATGCGATTGCAAAAAGTATATTTGGTAAATATTCCATATTAATGATTGGGTTATTGCCTTTCGTTTTCTGGTTTTACGTAATCTTCTTTATTTTTTCCTCCAAAGACAGAAACGTTAATATAGCGTTTTGGATTTAATTTTACATCCTGTAAAAGGTCTTTTAATTGCATTGAAGCCACTTCAAGGTTATGGTAAAGTTTATCGTCTTTCATTAATTTACCTAAAGTCCCTTCACCATTATCTATAGAGGCCAGTACAGCGTTTAAGCCATTTAATGTTTCATCTAGATTTTGAACGGTTTTAGAAATTTCAACCTCTTTTAAATCGTTTGATAGAACAGCTAAATCTTGACTTACTTTATTAAAGTTACTTATTAAGGCTGTTAAACTGTCGTCGTTCTTTTTTACTAGTGAGTTTACAGAATAAGACAACGACTTAAACGATGTTAATGTTTCGTTTAACTCTTTAATAGCATGCTTTAAGCCTGTTTTGGTATCGTCTTCAACTAGAGTATTTAGGTTATACATTAATGAATCGGCCGATTTTAAGGTATTATCTAAACCAGAGCTTAGTCCTGAAAAGTTACTTGATAAGCTTTTAATTAAACCTTCTTCAACTTCAGATTGCAGTATATCGCCATCTTTAGCAATTGGTGCATTATCTTGAGCAGGAATAATAGCCATACCGTTTTCGCCTAAAAGGCCTAACTCGTATAAACGTATTTTACTGTTTTTAGAAAACTTAAGCTTGTCATCTACAGTAAAAGATACACGGGTTTTGCCTGTTTCAAAATCGTATACTATGTCTTGTATTTTACCAACGGTATTACCTTTAATGGTAACTGGCGAGGACGATGTTAAAGCATTGTAATCGAATTCAGTGTAAAAAGTTTGAGAAGATTCGAATAAATCGTTCCCTTTTAAATAGTTAAACCCGAAAATAAAAAGGGCTATCCCAAGGACAACTAATATGGCGGTTTTAACTTCTCTAGATAGTTTCAAAGTAAATTTGTTTGGTTATTAAACAAAATTAGAAATAAATTTTAACAACTGTCTAATTTGCTTTAGAATTTAAGGCTTCTTCTAGAGTTATTTGCTGACCATCTTTAAAAGCCACTATAAAACTAGAGTTATAACCTTTTGATTTTGCTGTTTTTTGCTGCTGTTTAACTTTTGTGTAATTAGATGTATAGCCGTAATAGTATTTATAAAGTCCGTTTATTTTTTCTCTAGAGACTTCGTTTAATCCTTTAAAATTATACGATTTTGGCTCAATTTGTTTGGAACTTGCCGCTATTTGAACTTTAAAGATGATATTTTTATATATTTCGTCGGGTTCATTGCTTACAATCTCAGTATCATCTTCTATATGAAAATCGCCTGTATTTTGAAAAATAGACTTTTTATAATCCAGAATTGCATTTTTTATAGCAATAGATATATCACTTTTACCTTTTCTTGAATTTAAATAAGCACCTTCACTTTTATTAGTAACAAACCCAGATTCTATCAACACACTAGGCATTATAGTTTGGTGAAGCACTATAAATCCAGCTTGTTTTACCCCACGATCCCTTCTTTTTAATTTATTTGCAAAATTATCCTGTATTAAACTAGCCAATAAAATACTTTGATCTAGATATTCTTCTTGCATTAAAGTTAAACCAATAAATGAATCAGGTGAATTAGGATCAAAACCCTCATAGTTTTTCTCATAATCTTCTTCTAGATAAATCACCTCGTTCTCTGCCTTGGCCACGTTAAAATTTGTTTCATTTCTATGTATACCTAATACATAAGTTTCAGAGCCATAGGCTTGTGTATGATGTGCGTTACAATGTACCGATACAAATAAATCTGCTTTTGCTTCGTTGGCTATTTTACCTCGCTTAAAAAGATCAACAAATACGTCTGTTTTACGTGTATATACAACCTCAATATCAGGATTACTCTCTAGTAGCTTTCCTACTTTTAACACAATATCCAAAGCTATAGTTTTTTCTTTATAACCATATTTTGAATGTTTACCAGGATCTTTCCCACCATGGCCAGCATCTAAAACAACAACAAACTTATCTGTTTTGGTTTGGGCTAAGCTACTGGTGTTGTAAAAAAAAGTTAAGGTTACTACAGTTAATACTAAAAGAAATTTATTATACGTTTTCATAAAGGTTATAACAACTTTAATGGTAGTTTATTTTAATATTCAAAAAAATGTGAATATTAATTTAATCACAAAAAATATATGTAATTTTGGCAATTCAAAAACCGAGCCATACTTTTACAAAAATACATTTAAAAGCGTTGCGTACAAACTACTTTAATATACTTTTTGCCTTAAGTTTTACCGTGTTTATTAACACTTTTTGCTTGGCTCAGGATATCCCAAAGAAAGGCGGGGAAGTTGAGGCAGAAGTAGAACAAGAATCTGATAGCCTTAATTTAAAAATTGGCGACCTTACTGAAATTGAAGCGAGTGAGGCTACTCAAGATACTGTACAAGAAGACTCTACAAAAACTAAAAAAGAATTTCTTACTGGCGAAATAACCTATAAAGCCCAAGATTCTAATTATTTTGATGTTAAAGAACAAAAAGTATATCTATACAATAATGCCGAAGTGTATTATGAAGACATGGAACTAAAAGCTGGTGTTATTGTTATTGATTACGGTAAAAGTGAAGTTTACGCCGGGCGATTAAAAGACTCTTTAGGAGAATATACACAACACCCCGTTTTTAAACAAGGGGAAAATGTTGTAGAACCAGATTCCATAAGGTTTAATACAAAAACTGAAAAAGCTTTAGTTTTTAACTCTAAAACCGAGCAGCAAGGCATGAATATTCATGCACCAATTACAAAAAAAGAGAACGACTCGGTTATTTTCTTGTATAAAGGACGCTTCACCACCTCAAAAAACATTGAAAATCCAGAATACTATTTTCAATCCAACAAAATAAAGTTAGTTCCTAAGAAAAAAATTGTTGTAGGCCCTACAAACATGGTTATTGCCGATGTCCCTACACCAGTTGGACTTCCATTTGGCTTTTTTCCATTGACAGACAAACATACGTCGGGTGTTATTATTCCTAGCTTTGGAGAACAAAACGATCGTGGGTACTTTTTACAAAATGGTGGGTATTATTTTGCTATTAACGATTATGTGGATTTAGCCGTTTTAGGAGATTATTATACCAATGGAAGTTACGGTTTACGTATGGAAAGTAATTATGCTAAACGTTACAGGTTTTCAGGGAATTTAGGGTTTCGTTACGAAAATTTAATAACCAGTGAGCGTGGTTTTCCCGATTACGCTAAAAATACCATTTATAACATTAGGTGGTCGCATTCTCAAGACTCAAAAGCAAGTCCAAACTCAAGGTTTTCGGCTTCGGTAAACTTAGGTAGTAGCAGGTATTACAGGTCGTCCTTAAACCAAGTAAACTCCCCTAGTTTCTTAAATAATAACATGTCGTCTTCGGTATCATACTCTAAAACGTTCCCAGGAGAACCTCAAGTTAATGCCAGTATTACTGCTACACACTCGCAAAATACCAATACCGAATCGGTTAACATGACGCTACCAACGTTACAAGCCAGCGTAAGTAGAATTTTTCCGTTTGCCCCAAAAAACGGCACCAAAAAAGGCATCATTCAAAATATTAATTTTCAATATAATTTAAGAGCAGAAAATCGTATTCAAACAACCGATTCGCTTTTCTTTAAAAAAGAAATGTGGGACGATGCTAGAAACGGGATTAAACACAGCATTCCTTTAAGCACCAATTTTAAGATATTTAAATATTTAAGCTTAAGCGCTAGTACGAATTTTGAAGAAAATTGGGTATTTAGAACGGTGAGAAAATATTACGACACTACTTTAGAAGAAGATGTTGAAGTAGAAGAAAACGGATTTGATTCTTTTAGAACCTATAATTTTAGCACTAGTTTAGGAACGACACTTTATGGAATGTTCAACTTTGAAAAAGAAGGTGAAGACAAGAAAATTAAAGCCATAAGACATGTTATGCGACCTTCTATAAGTTATAGCATAAACCCATCTTTTAATCAATATTACGACACTTACGAAGTTATAGATGCCGATGGCCTAACAACAACAGAAGAGTACTCCCGCTTTGAAAACAGTATTTTTGGAAGCCCAAACAACCGCTATTCAAGCTCGGTGGGTATTGCTTTATCTAATAATATTGAAGCTAAAGTTCGCGATAGAGATTCTACAGCAACCGAAGCTAAAAAAATAAAACTACTAGATAACCTTAATTTTTCTACAAGTTACAATCTTGCTGCCGATTCTATTAAATGGCAGCCAGTACGTGTAAGTGGTAGTACTCAAATTTTAGATAATAAAATGAGTATTAACTTTGGTGCTACTTTAGATCCTTATGCGCTAGACAATAACAACAGAAAAATAGACACCTGGAATGTTAATAATGGTGGTAGTCTTTTTAGATTAACTAGCGCCAATATTACCATGAACTATTCTTTGTCTAACACCATGTTTGATGGCAGTCAAAACGAGCGCTCTAAACAGGAAAACTTACGTAGTGGAGGTCGTGCCGATGATCTTTTTGGTCGTGCACAAGACTTTGCAGACCAAACCTATTACGATGAAGATGATGAAGACGAGGAAGATGAAGAACCATCAGAGCTTTACAGTTATAAAATTCCGTGGAACTTACGTTTAGCCTATGCTGTAAATTATAATAACTCAGCAAGACAAAATGAAATATCCTCTCACTCCTTAATGTTTTCTGGAGATGTCGAACTTTCCCCAAGATGGTCGGTTGGAGCCTCATCAGGTTACGATTTTAAAAATAAAGGATTCACATATACACAACTTAGGTTTGAACGCGATTTATTAAGTTGGCGCATGAGTTTTAACTGGGTGCCTTTTAGCGCCAGAAGTTCTTGGTATTTCTTTATAGGAATAAAAGCCAATATGCTTAAAGATATTAAATACGATAAACGCCGTCAGCCAGACCAACAATTATAATACATCATGAAACGCATCATTACAACGCAGGACGCACCTGCTCCAATTGGACCATATAATCAAGCTACTTTAGTAAATAACATTCTTTATACTTCTGGACAAATTGCTATAAATCCTAAAAATGGTGAGTTAATTACTGAAGATATAGAAGCCGAAACACACCAAGTCATGCAAAACCTAAAAGCTGTATTAGCCGCAGCAGATATGACTTTCGAAGATGTTTTTAAAGCAACTATATTTGTTAGCGATATGCATAATTTTAGTAAAATTAATGCTGTTTATGGGCGTTACTTTAACGAATCTACTGCACCAGCTAGAGAAACTGTAGAAGTAGCTAACCTTCCAAAATTTGTGAATGTAGAAATTAGTGTGATGGCCACTAAAGGCTAACCATTTTCTGTTGGTTAGTTGTTAATAACTCGATCTTAATTTTTTGTGTGCTTTTTAGGTGAAGTTTGTACATTTAAACGTTACCAAAAAAAGCACCATGCGTATAGAACAAGACATAAAACTTGGGTTTAAAGATGTAATGATTAGACCCAAACGATCTACTTTAAAAAGTCGGTCACAAGTAAGCTTAGAAAGAGAATTCACCTTTCTAAATAGCAATATCACTTGGAAAGGTATTCCTATAATAGCTGCTAATATGGATACGGTTGGTACTTTTAACATGGCAAAAGCACTACACAACAAATCTTTATTTACAGCAATACACAAACACTATACACTTAATGATTGGGAGGCATTCTCTAAAGAAGCTCCTGAAAATATAGCAAAATCTCTAGCTATAAGTACAGGAACAGGCCCTAAAGATGCCGAAAAGCTCAAAACTTTATTAAATAAGCTCCCACAATATCAATTCATCTGTATTGATGTTGCCAATGGATATTCCGAGCATTTTGTTGAATTTGTAAAACAAACCAGAGAAACCTATCCTAATAAAGTCATTATTGCTGGAAATGTAGTTACAGGTGAAATGGTTGAAGAACTCTTATTAGCTGGTGCCGATATTATAAAAGTTGGAATTGGTCCAGGAAGTGTTTGCACCACACGTGTTAAAACGGGTGTAGGCTACCCGCAATTATCTGCTATTATAGAATGTGCCGATGCTGCTCATGGATTAGGCGGACAAATTATAAGCGATGGCGGCTGTACTACACCAGGCGATATTGCCAAAGCGTTTGGTGCTGGAGCCGATTTTGTTATGTTAGGCGGAATGCTTGCTGGTCATGATGAAAGCGGTGGTAATCTTATAGAACGAAATGGCGAATATTACAAACAATTTTACGGCATGAGTAGCACAACAGCTATGGAGAAACACGTTGGTGGTGTTGCAAATTACCGCGCTAGTGAAGGTAAAACTGTTGAAGTCCCTTATCGTGGTCCTGTTGAGGATACATTACAAGATATTTTAGGTGGATTACGTAGTACCTGTACATACGTTGGTGCTCAACGCTTAAAAGAATTGACAAAACGTACCACTTTTATACGTGTTGCCGAACAAGAAAATCAAGTATATTCTTAAAAAAAGATTATAATTTAGCTGTATGAAATTTAACTAAACCTTCTATTGGGCGACGCTCAAAGTTTCCTACTTTAAACCCCATTTCGTTAGCAATTTCTTTAATTTCATCTTGGGTAAAAAACGCTATAGAACCTGCAAAATGAACAGGAACAGTTTTTACTTCTTCTTTAAATTGAAGAATCATGTTTTTTGCAAATAACCTAAGCCCTCTTTTAATTAACTCCTTCATATATTTAGATTCTTTATTAAGAATCATAAACTCTGCAAAACCAGCTAAAAAGGCATTTGGGTTTGGTTGTTTATATAAATTATACTTAATGTAATCAGCTTCTAGGTTATACTTATGCTCAAAAGCTATTTTAATATCTTCTGGCATGTGGTTAAAATAATAATCGCGTATTAACTCTTTACCAAAATAGTTACCACTAGCATCATCCATTAAAGAATAACCTAACGATTTTACGCGTTGATGCAAGGTTACCCCATCATAATAACTACAATTAGATCCTGTTCCCATTATACAAACTACTGCAGCTTCTGCTGGTGTATTAATTGTTGCTCTTACAGCTGCCATGGTATCCTCTTCTACTTCTATATGTGCAGATGTGAAAATTTCGGAAAGCACGTCTTTTAAGGCTTGTTTAGGTTGCTCTGTTCCGCAACCTGCTCCATAAAAATAAAGATGCGTAACATCATTTTTATAGTTTATAAGTTCTTTACTTTCAAGAATTCTTATTCTAAGCTCTGTTTGTTCTAAAATGGCTGGATTTAATCCTTTTGTTCTAATTTTTTCAGAGAGTTGCTTGCCATTTTCATTAACAGGCATCCAATCGCACTTTGTCGAACCGCTATCAACAATTAAAATCATAGGTAATAAATAAAAAAACACCTGCAATAGATTATAATTGCAGGTGCTATATAATGTTATAAGTTATTTACGTGTAGCGCTAGGTCTACTAGTTTGTTTGAATATCCAAACTCGTTATCGTACCAAGATACAATCTTATAAAATTTTGAGCTTAACTCGATACCTGCTTCAGCATCAAAAATACTTGTACGTGCATCGCTAACAAAGTCTTGAGATACTACGGCTTCGTCTGTATATCCTAACACACCATTTAATTCGTTTTCTGAGGCTTTTTTGAAGGCTTCTTTTATCTTATCGTAAGAGGTTTCTTTTTCTAACCTTACTGTAAGATCTACAACTGAAACATCTGCCGTTGGTACACGAAATGCCATTCCTGTAAGTTTACCGTTTAATTTAGGTATTACTTTACCTACAGCTTTTGCTGCTCCTGTGGATGTAGGAATAATGTTAGTTAATGCCGAACGTCCTAAACGATAATTCTTTTTTGAAGGAGAATCTACAGTATATTGTGTAGATGTTGTGGCATGAATGGTTGTCATTAAAGCTTCTTCAATGCCAAAATTGTCATCTAAAACTTTAGCTACAGGAGCCAAACAATTTGTCGTACATGATGCGTTAGACACGATAGTATCTGTTGATTTTACCTCATCATGATTTACACCCATAACAAACATTGGTGCATCTTTACTTGGTGCAGATATTACTACTTTTTTAGCGCCTGCATCAATATGATATTGCGCTGTTTCTAAAGTTGTAAATATACCTGTACATTCGGCTACAATATCTACTCCAGCTTCATTCCATTTAAGGTCTTTTGGGTCTCTTTCTGCTGTAACGCGAATCGATTTTCCATTCACAATTAAGTTTCCATCCTTAACTTCAATAGTTCCATCGAACTTTCCGTGTACAGAATCATATTCTAATAAATATGCTAAGTGATTTACGTCTAATAAATCGTTGATAGCTACCACATCGACATCTGGTCTGTTAACTGTAGCTCTAAATACTATTCTTCCTATTCTTCCGAATCCGTTAATTCCTAATTTAAGTGTTGACATAATTATATTTAATGTTTGTTTATGTGGTCATGATATCTGACACACGAAGTAATTCTAAATTAATTTTTGATTGCCCTTTTATGGCATTTTCAAGTGGTGTTAAAGCCATTGTATCGTTAAGTAAACCTACCATAAAATTGCTTTTACCCTCTAATAGACTTTCTACGGCTTTCACACCCATTCTACTAGCTAAAACTCTATCGAAACAAGATGGTGAACCACCGCGTTGCATATGACCTAATACTGAAACTCGCACTTCATATTCAGCTAAATTTTCATCGACATAGTCTTTAAGTTCGAATACATTTTTACCTATTTTGTCTCCTTCGGCAACAACAACAATACTAGAAGATTTACCAGATTGCTTACTTCGTCTTAAAGATTCTAATAATCTATCTAATCCTAAGTCTTCTTCTGGGATTAAAATTTCTTCTGCTCCTGCTCCTACTCCTGTATTTAAAGCAATATGCCCAACATCGCGCCCCATAACTTCTACGAAAAATAATCGGTTATGTGAACTTGCTGTATCTCTAATTTTATCAATCGCTTCAACAACAGTATTTAATGCTGTGTCGTAGCCTAAAGTATGTGAGGTTCCGTAAATATCGTTATCTATTGTTCCTGGAATTCCCATAACAGGAAAATCGTACTCGCTATTAAATACCATAGCTCCAGTAAAAGTACCATCACCACCTATAGCGACTAAAGCATCTACTTGTTCTTTTTTTAATTGATTGAAAGCTTTTTTGCGTCCTTCAGGGGTTCTAAATTCATCGGACCGAGCCGATTTTAAAACGGTACCACCTTTGTTAATAATACCTTTTACACTGCGGGCATCCATTTCTTTAAAATCGCCTTCTATCATTCCTTGATAGCCACGATATATACCAACGCATTCTATTTTATGATAAGCGCAAGTTCTAACCACCGATCTAATGGCAGCGTTCATTCCTGGGGCGTCACCACCAGATGTAAGAACTGCTATTTTATTTATAGTTTTTGACATTTATTGGAATTTATATGGTAAAGCTATAAAAGAAAATGGATAATCTATATGGTATTTTGATTATTTTAAGAGGGTAGTAAAAATTCAAACGTTTTCGTTAATAAAAAAGCTAAAATAGTGTGTTTTTTTACTGTTTTAAACGAAAAAAATAAGGATTAATCAGAATTTGATTTTTTAAAACCAACATAAGAAGGCAACATGTTGTCATCGTTTTTTGTGGTGTCCTCTTCTGATTTTTCTTTAGGAGTTTCTATGTTACCTTTAAAGATTTTTTGTAGCAATTCTTTAAAGGTATCAAAATCTACTGAATAAGAAATTCCGACACCTTGTGTATAGCCTATTTCTTCACCTAAATTTCTTATACTATTTTCTCTATTAAACACTTTTGCGGTTAATGTTCCTTCTTTATTTAATAGAAAATCGACTTGTACATCGCCTGCAATAACTGTTTCGCTAACACCGCCAACAGGAACTCCTACTTTACTGTTAAGCATAATCCTATCGCTTATGTTAGTTTGAAGCGTTACCCCTAACCTATCATCGGTTTGATATTCTGGGGTGTTTTCGCCCGCTTCGTAATTAAGGCCAACATTAACTTTATTGTCGCTGCTAGTAAGTAAGCCGTTTACAATGCCGTTAAGACGCTCTGTTATAGTACCTGTAAAGTTAATATTAAAACGGTTAGAGAATGCACCAGTAGCTAAAAGGTATAGTGCTTGGTTATCTCTATCTTCTTTTGAGTCTAACCTATAATTAAGCTCTGATTTTACGGTAGAGTTTACATTAGGAAACACAAAATCGAAATTAATTTCTGGTTTTTCTAATTGGCCAGTTAACGTGGTTTCTAGATTTACAGGGATACTTCTATTTATAGGGTTATCGAGCAATGGCGATGGATTGGCACGTGTTTTATATTCAGCTTTAATATCTATACGTGCTTTTAAAGGGTCGCCATCCCAAGCAAGATTTCCTTCTAATACATTAAACTTTTTCTGCACAAAACCTCCGTATAAAAAGTTATACACACCTTCAAACACCACAAAGTCGCCATACATATTAAACTTACCATTTGTATTAATATCGATAAGTAAACCACCTTCTCCGCGTCCACGAATAGTACTCCCTGAGTTTTTGTCTATCACTATTTCTATTTCGGCGTCTTGGGTAATTTCGAGGTCAAAATCGAGTTCTAATCCAGACACATCTTTAATTACGATGTCTTCGCCTTTAAGTTTAGCGGCTTTTTCTTCAGGTGTTAAAAAATGAATGTATGAGTTGTCTCCAAAAGACTCAGTATCATTAAGGGGTATTACAAATACAGTTCCTGGGTTTGTTTCGGCAATGACATCGATAACTAATTGATCTGTTGGACCAATTATGGTGGCGCTTCCATTTATAAATGCTGTTCCGTAGTATAACGATTCTTCCTCTTCCTTTGTGTTTAATACAAGTAGGTTATCTGATGCAACTTCTAAATTTAAAGTCCAAGTGGCAAAATTATCATGAGAGATACTACCGCTTAATATGCCTTTGGTATTGTGTGCCGTATCCTCTATATTCAAGTTATTAAATATAAAACTTTGATTCTCTAATTGAACAGTACTATTGTCTTTAAAATTAAAATCGGTGTTTAGTTCATTAACTCTTAAACCAGAATTATTCATGGTTAACATACCATCTATCCTAGGCTGATTCAATCTACCGGATACATTGGCTTCGCCAGTTACTAAACCGCGAATATCACTTAACACGTCGTCTAGAAATGGGTTTAGTGGTTGAAGGTTAAACTTATCAAAATTTAAATCTACATCTAAAACGGCATGTTCGCCTTCTGCATTTATATTACCAATAGCTCTAAACGATTCTGATATATCGTCTTTTATTTTTACATCGACATTATAATTTGTAAGGGTTTCGTTTCCTATTATATCGGCATCAAAATCGCCCAAATTTAATTCGTTTACGACAAAATTATCTATAGTAACACTAGCGTTGGGCAGGTATTTTCCTTCTGCTTGAAACACATCTAGTTCGCCGTTTACATTACCTTGTAAAGAGAGGCTTTCTACATCTGGAATAACATTTTCTAGATGAACATCTTTAAAATCTAATTTAATATTTTTATACGTGGAGTCTCGAAGCGTTGCAGAAAGCTGTATTTGCTCCTGTTTATGGCTCATGACTATTTGGTTAACATCAAAGTTCTGTAATGTTTTATCGAACTCAATTTTGTGTAAATTGTTTCTTCTGCTATTAATAATCCACGTGTTTCCTTTAAAAGTAACATCAGATCGTTTTATACCAACTACAGATTTTTCTTCTTCGTTTATTGTATGATAAAAGTTTAAGTTGTAAAAATCTAAGTTGTTTTTTCCGCCATTAAACTCGGAGCGCACAAACAAGGTATCGTTAAGGGTTTTATTAATTAGCTTGAATTTTGACAAGTTGTAGTATCCTGTGTTTATACTATCTACCTCTACATAGGTATTAAATAATGGATTTTTGTTATCTAATTGAAGTTCAATTTTTTCGGCAAAATAATCGAACAACCTGATTTCTGGCGATTTAAATGTAAACCTAAAGGCTTCTTGGTTACTCTCTACTCTACCACGTATATAGGTGTTTGATCCCAATTTTATATCAGGTACAAACACTTCTACAATTTTATTATAAATATTAAAGTTAAAGTCGATATACTGATCTTTTCTAACTTTATAGGGTGAATAATTGGTGTAAATACTTCCAACAGCATTTAAAAATAGTTTACCGATATCTTCAAATAAAAATTCGCCTTTTAGTTCGCCCTCGATTATATCGGGTGAATTTACTGTAATATGACGCTCTTTATTTGTTATACTTGAGGTTATTTTAAAATCCTTAAAATGGTATTTACCGTGTTCGTTTAAATAATAGGTATCTGTAAAATTAATGTCTCCAACGGCATTGTTAATTGTTGTACCACTCATTTTCATGTCTACTTTACCATTAAAAATAGATAGCTCATCATTGGTTACAAAGTTCATGGCACGTAAATTGGCATGCTGAACATTTGCTACAAAATCAAACGTATTAATGTCTTGAGAGAAATTTGCTAAACCATTAAACTGAAACTTTAAGTTTTTATCGTTGGAAATAATTTGCCCATTAAAAATACGGTCTTTTAAAACACCTGAAACCTCAATGTTTTGGTAAGTGTAATTATTATAGGTAATATCAAAAATATCACCTATCATTTCTGTATGAATATTCTTTTTAGTAAACCCTGAGCCGTCAACATCTAAATTTAGCGAGGTAGTTTTAAGTGTTGGGTCGTTTAAAAACTTACCTAAATCAAACTCATCAAAAATAATATTTCCTTTATATGATGCTTTATCAATATTATTGATGTCGGTCATCTTTAAATTAGAGTCTATAAATCCTAAATCGGTATTAATTTCAATATCAGCCAATATTGTGGAAGGCGTTATATGAGACGTTCCTACAATAGTGAAATCGCCTAACTTATCGAAAGATGACGGTATTGTTTCGCCTAAAACATTTGGCAATAACGCTTTTAAATCGCGGTAGTTTGATGAAAGGTTGGTAAAATCACCTTCCATAGTAAAGTTATTTTCGGCACTATTAAACAAGTTTTCAAATTTAATATCGCCGTAAATTGTACTCTTAGTACTAGTATTAAGTTTTAAATTTTCTACAAATAAATCATTTAAAGTCCCAGATATATTTGCCGATAATTTTGCGCGCTGATTTATACCAAATTCGTCGTAAAAGGTATTAATTTCATTTAATGCGACATCTGCATTATTAAATGTGGCTTCTACATTAACTTTATCTGTAAAATCTTTTAAATCTTCACGTTTATATAAAAATTTAATTTCCCCTTCTAAAAAGGATTCTTTGGTTTCTATTTCTAAATCCTCTAAGTAAATATGGCTTGGAGTATAAATAAAATTAGAGACTAATTTTTGCATTTGTAAACCCCTACTATCTATAAAAGAAAGCGCATTAATACGTGTTGACACATCACTTCCTTTTATTAATAAGTCTGTAGTATTGGTATTAATATTTTTAAATTCCAGTATGGTAGGCGTTTCTTTATTTTCATCAATTAGTCTAAAGGTGCCATTTTCTATAGTTACATCGCTAGAGGACAACAAAAAATCACTTTTTTTATCATCTGGGTTATCTTCATCAAACCTGGCTACAAAAACATCTAGGTTTGTTTCTGTGTCGTCTTTGTAAGTTTTAATATTAAAGATAAGCCCTTCAATATCAATATCACCAAAAGCTAATTTGCTGTTATATAAGTTTCTAAAATTTAGGATTGAGGTATTAAGCTCTACAATGCTGATTAACGTATTATCTTTATAATCTTTAATTAAAATTTCTTTAATTTCTACATCGCCATTAAACTGTAAACCGATTTTCCCAATATTAAAATCGGTATTAAATTCTTCATTTAAATAATTGGTGGCATATTTCCCCAGATAAGTTTGTACTGAGGGAATAGAAAAAATAAGCACCAAAATGATGAAAAGCAGCAAAATAATGGCTGCTAACTTAGATGCTATTTTTAAAAATTTTTTGATACGTATTAAAGTTATAACTTTGACTTCAAAATTAACAATTATTGTGCCTAATTTTTCATAATGGCTTCACAAAATATATATATCTTAGGAATTGAGTCTTCATGCGACGACACAGCAGCTTCTGTAATACATAATGGTAACATTTTAAGTAATGTTATTGCGAGTCAAAAAATACACGAAGAATATGGTGGTGTTGTTCCAGAATTAGCTTCTAGAGCCCACCAACAAAACATTGTTCCTGTAGTTGATCAAGCTTTAAAAAAAGCAGGTATTACAAAATCGCAATTACACGCTATTGCTTTTACAAGAGGCCCTGGATTAATGGGGTCGTTACTTGTAGGAACCTCTTTTGCAAAATCTCTAGCTTTTGGATTGAACATTCCTTTAATTGATGTTAACCATATGCAAGCGCATATACTAGCACATTTTATAAACGAAGCGGGTTATAAAAAGCCACCGTTTCCGTTTTTAGCAATGACTATTTCTGGAGGACATACACAAATTGTTAAAGTAAGTGATTACTTTGACATGGAAGTTATTGGAGAAACTATAGACGATGCTGTTGGTGAAGCTTACGATAAGAGTGGTAAAATTCTAGGGTTAGGCTATCCAGCTGGGCCGGAAATAGATAAACGCGCTCAATTAGGCAATCCAAAAGCCTTTAAATTTACAAAACCTAAAGTAGACGGCTTAAATTTTAGTTTCTCTGGCTTAAAAACTGCTATTCTGTACTTTATTCAAAAAGAGACTAAAGCTAATCCTAATTTTATAGAAGAAAATATAAACGATATTTGTGCCTCTATACAATACACGATTATAGGTATTTTAATAGATAAATTAAAACTTGCTAGTAAGCAAACAGGCATTAAACACATTGCTATTGGTGGAGGTGTTTCGGCTAATTCGGGCATTAGAGATGCCTTAAAAAAAGGCGAACAAAAATTTGGTTGGACTACTTATGTGCCAAAGTTTGAATTTACAACAGATAATGCTGCTATGATTGCCATTGTAGGCTATTTAAAATATCTCGAAAGCGATTATGCTTCATTTAATGTTACGGCATCGGCGCGATTAAAAATTTAAACATGCAATTATTTTACAATCCCGAAATAACCGAAAACGATTCTCAGATTTTCTTCCCTAAAGGCGAAAGTCGTCATATTGTAAAAGTCTTACGTAAATCTGTTGGCGATACATTAAACATTACCAACGGAAAAGGTTGGCTGTTTAAAGCACAAATTAAGGTTGCCGATTTTAAAAATTGCTTAGCGACAATTACAGAAAAAACGTATCATGAAAAACATCAATACTATCTTCATCTTGCTGTTGCCCCAACAAAAATGAATGATAGATACGAATGGTTTTTAGAAAAAGCTACCGAAATAGGAATTGATGAAATTACTCCAATAATCTGTGACCATAGCGAGCGTAAAACAATAAAACCCGAACGTTTTGAACGTATCTTACAATCGGCTATGAAGCAATCGCTACAGTATTATCTTCCTAAATTAAATAACGTTTGTACGTTTTCAGAATTTATAACTCAAGAGTTTAAAAATAATATCTTTATAGCTCACTGCGAAGACAGTAAAAAAAGTACTTTAAAACAACACCTAAAGCCAAAACAGCATCTTACCATTTTAATTGGTCCCGAAGGCGATTTTAGTGTTAAAGAAATAGAAACAGCATTAAAAAAACAATTTATTCCAGTAACTTTGGGTGACACACGATTACGTACAGAAACTGCAGCTATTGTAGCAACGCATTCTGTTGCTTTTGTAAATGAAATTATATGAAATTAGGTAGTTTACTCACTTTTATCTTTATTACTAGTTTTACGTTTAGTCAAGAAATAGCCGTTTTAAAATACAAAGGTGGTGGCGATTGGTACAGTAACCCAACGGCGCTACAAAACCTTATTACCTTTTGTAATAATAATATTAATACAGCTATAACATCACAACCAGAAACCGTAGAAACAGGAAGTGTCGATATTTTTCAGTATCCTTTGTTACATATGACTGGGCACGGTCATGTTTTTTTTAGCGATGAAGATGCCGATAACTTAAGAAATTACTTAATATCAGGAGGCTTTCTTCATATTGATGATAATTACGGGATGAAACCTTATATAACCGAAGAATTAAAGAAAGTATTCCCCAATAAGAATTTAATAGAACTCCCTAAAAATCATCCTATTTTTAATATTGTCTTTCCCTTTCCCGATGGTTTACCAAAAATTCATGAACATGATGGTAAACGTCCACAAGCCTTTGGTGTTTTTCATGAAGGTAGACTTGTACTCTTGTTTACTTTTGAAAGTGATTTAGGAGATGGCTGGGAAGATGAAGTAGTTCATAACGACCCTAAGGAAGTTAGAGAAAAAGCTTTAAAAATGGGAGCTAACATTGTAAAATATGCGTTCGAACATTGAAACAACTTACCCATTACAATACCACGTTTAAAAAACGAACATTTCCTATAATTTTAGTCTGCGATAATATTACAAATGCACCTAATGTAGGAAGCCTTTTTAGAACAGCCGATGCTTTTGGAGTTGAAAAAATTATTTTCTGTGGTAGTGAAATCCCAACTGGAAGAAAAATGACAAAAACAGCACGTTCAACAGAAAAAGTGGTACCGTATTCAGTTTCAAAAAATATTTCACAAACGCTTAATCTTTTAAAACAAGAAGGTTATCAACTTATTGCCTTAGAAATAACCAAGACAAGTCAACCTATTGAAAACTTAAAACTAGACAACAAAAAGATCGCTTTAGTTATTGGCGATGAAAACTTTGGTGTTTCTGAATTGGCTTTAAACTACTGTAATACGCAATATCATATTAACATGTTTGGACAAAATAGTAGCATGAATGTTGTACAAGCTACAAGCATTGCTCTATACGAAATTACGCAACAACTGTTAAAGACATAATTTTTAGGCTATATTTACCATATGAATTCTAAAATAATATCCAACGGCATTTTACGATCTGTTGCCATTATACTTGGCATTGCATTGCTATTATTCCTGCTATACAAGATACAATCTGTCATCATTTATATAGCTATCGCTGCAGTTATCTCGTTAATAGGCAGACCTATAGTCTTATTTTTAAGAAAAAAATTAAAATTTAAAAACACCCTTGCCGTAGTAACTACAATGGTACTTATTCTTGGACTATTAGTAGGGTTAACAGGACTTTTTATTCCGCTACTAATTAAGCAAGGGCATAATCTATCGCTTTTAAATATTGAGCAATTAAAAGGTAATATTCAAGATTTATATATTGAAGTAGTTAACTATTTTGAAATTAACCACATTAATGTTGAAAAAACACTTCAGGAATCTAATTTATTAGATAATATAGACTACTCTATTATTCCTAATTTTTTAAACAACTTAATTAGTGGATTTGGAAATTTTGGAATTGGATTATTTTCGGTGTTGTTTATTTCTTTCTTCTTTTTAAAAGATAGTAAACTGTTTGAAAGTAGTGTGTTAACCTTAATCCCTGATGAAAAGGAAAACCGTTGGAAAAAATCTTCTGAAAAAATTAAAAATTTGCTCTCACGATACTTTGTTGGACTTATTTTTCAAATTTTAATTCTCTTTATCATTTATACCATTGGATTACTTATAATAGGTGTAGAAAATGCCATTGTTATTGCTTTTTTATGTGCGCTATTAAATTTAATACCCTACATTGGCCCACTTATTGGCGGTGCCTTAATGGTGGTTTTAACCATGACAAGTAACCTAGATAGTAGTTTTAGTGAAGTTATATTACCAAATGCTTTTTATGTGTTAATTGTAGTACTAATTGGACAATTGGTAGACAACTTTTTTAGTCAACCATTTATCTTTTCAAAAAGTGTAAAATCGCATCCCTTAGAAATCTTCTTAGTTATTTTAATTGCTGGTATTTTATTTGGTGTTGTAGGATTAATTGTGGCTATACCAGCTTATACAGCGATAAAAGTGATTTTAAAAGAGTTTCTAGCAGAGAATAAACTAGTTAAAAAATTAACAAAAGGCCTTTAACTTACTTTTTGAATAAAGCTATTTTAAATACAAGCGTTCAAGAGTTTATAAACACCCATTTAAATACTAATATTACCGATTTAGTATTAAAAGGCTCACCATTTAATAATCTCGATACCAAGGAGCTTATCGAACAAATTGAAGCTAAAAAACGATGCAAAAACAAGCTTCCTACTTGGTTCCATACAGAAAATATTATTTACCCAAACAAGTTAAACATAGAGCAAACTTCTTCAGAAGTTACAGCAAAGTATAAAGCTGAACTTATTTCTGGAGAATCGCTTATTGATATAACAGGTGGATTTGGTGTTGATGATTATTACTTTTCAAAACATGTTAATCACGTGACACATTGTGAAATTAACGATACCCTATCAAAGATTGTTTCACATAATTTTAATATACTTAAAGCTAACCATATTAAAACCGTTACAGGAGATGGATTGGCGTATTTGAAAAGTTCACAAAACACTTACGATTGGATTTACATAGACCCTTCCAGACGCCACCACACCAAAGGAAAGGTATTCTTTTTAAACGATTGTTTGCCTAATGTGCCTAAACATTTAAACTTCTTATTTAATCATACCAATCAAATTATAATTAAAACCTCGCCACTTTTAGATTTATCTGTTGGAGTAAGTGAGTTAAACCATATTAAATCCATTCACATAATAGCCGTAAATAATGAGGTAAAAGAACTCCTATGGTTTCTAGAAAAAGAGTACAACCAAGGAATTTCAATAAAAACCATTAATTTAACAAATACAAAACACGAATTATTCAATTTTAAATGGCAAGATGAATCTTCGGCTCAACCAAGCTACAGCAAACCTTTAAACTATATATACGAACCAAACTCCTCCATTCTAAAATCTGGTGCTTTTAAGTTAGTTTCGCAAAAACTAAATATTTTTAAATTACAACAACACGCCCATTTATATACATCTAATTCGTTAATAAATTTTCCTGGAAGGTGTTTTAAAATTCGCTATACACTACCGTACAATAAAAAAGCTTTAAAAAAGGAAAACATCACGAAAGCTAATATAACAACAAGAAACTTTCCTGAGAGCGTACAACAGATTAGAAAAAAATTTAATATTAAAGACGGCGGCGAATTATACCTATTTTTTACAACAAATATAAACGATGAACGTATAGTAGTTATTTGTGAAAAAACAGAAATAACTAAACATTAATATTAAACCATAATAAGCTTCTTATCTTAGCAAAAAATTAGTTATGCTAAAAGCCGTTTTATTTGATATGGATGGTGTTATTGTAAACACCGAACCGTTACACCACAAAGCTTATTATAGTATGTTTAATCAGGTAAACATTCATGTTTCCGATACATACTACAGATCACATACTGGAAGCTCTACTATAAATATTTGTAGACAAATAAAAAATGATTTTAACTTACCACATGCCCCGGAAGAGCTTGTTCAATTAAAACGACAAAGTTTTAAAGAGTTATTTAAAAACGATCCTGATTTACAATTAATCGATGGCGTTTTAGACTTAATTAAAGATTATTATAACAACGGACTTAAGCTTGTTTTAGCTTCATCTGCACACATGAACACCATAAATAGTGTGTTTGACAGGTTTGAGTTAGATAAATATTTTGACGCAAAATTTAGCGGTGCCGATTTAAAAGCCTCTAAACCACATCCTGAAATTTTTATTAAAGCAGCTTATTCTACAGGATTTAATAAAGAGAACTGTATGGTTATCGAAGATTCTACAAACGGTATAAAAGCCGCGAAAGCAGCAGGGATTTTTTGTGTTGGTTACGACAGTAAAAACTCTAAGGCTCAAGATTATTCGCTAGCTGATACAGTTATAGACGATTTCAGACACATTAGTTTTGATAAAATCTCGCAAATTCTACAAAAGCAATAGTTCGATTTAGATAAAACAAAAAAGCCACGTCATTACTGACATGGCTTAATGTGATCGCGACAGGATTCGAACCTGTGACCGTCTGCTTAGAAGGCAGATGCTCTATCCAGCTGAGCTACGCGACCCTTCAAGAATTATAATTCTGAAGTCGGGGTGGCAGGATTCGAACCTGCGACCTCCGCGTCCCAAACGCGGCGCGATAACCGGGCTACGCTACACCCCGAAAAATGGCGGAGAGACGGGGATTCGAACCCCGGCAACACTTACGCGTTGACAGATTAGCAATCTGCTCCATTACCACTCTGGCACCTCTCCAATTCTAATACATAAAAGAACATTTCTTAAATGCGGATGCAAATGTAACGTATCATCTTTAAGATAGCAACTATTTCAATTATTTTTTTACCAAATTATTCAGGATATTCAATTCTTAAATGGTAAATGTTTGCTAATTTGTGTTTTAGCACTTTTTTTATGGCTTGAATTTCTTTAAACGTAATATTGGCGTTTAAAAATTGCTCTTCGGCCATTTGTTTATTAATGATATTTTCAACAAAATTATCGATTTTTGTTGATGTAGGTTCCTTTAAACTTTTTGATGCGGCTTCAACGCTATCACACATCATTAATATGGCTGTTTCTTTACTAAATGGTTTTGGGCCTGGATACGAAAAATCTAATTTATCAACTTGTTCGTTTATTTTTTTCTCTTTTGAATAAAAATAATACACCACACTTGTCCCGTGATGTGTTCTTATAAAATCGATAACTCGATCTGGTAAATTGTTCTTTTTGGCTATTTCTATCCCATTTATAACATGATCTATAATAATCCCAGCACTTTCTTTTGAAGATAACTCATCGTGGGGGTTTATTCCTGTAGATTGGTTTTCGGTAAAATAAGTTGGGTTTTTCATTTTACCAATATCATGATAAAGTGCTCCTACCCTAACCAACATGGCATTGGCGCCTATTTCATTTGCCGAAGCTTCGGCCAAATTAGCTACATTTAACGAATGATGAAATGTTCCCGGGGCTTTGTTAGAAAGCTCTTTTAACAATTTTGAATTAGTGTCAGACAGTTCCAATAAAGATACATCAGACACCAAACCAAATATTTTTTCATAGACATAAATTAATGGTTGTACAAATAAAGTTGCCAAACCACACAGCACAAACAACCCAAAGGTTTCCCATTTTAAGTTTTCAACACTACCCTCATGAATAACAAAAAAGGCAAAATAGGCTACAATATAAATCATGGTTATTTGTCCTACCGAAATAAATAAATTGGCTCTTTTATATAACTCAGATACGGTTAAAATAGTTACTATTCCTGCTATTATTTGCAAAAACATGTATTCGTAACTATTTGATACAATGGACCCCAACAACAATACGGTTATAACATGAGAAAACAACCCTAATCTAGCATCGAAAAAGGCTTTAAGGACCAATGGTAAAATACAAATGGGAACAACGTAAATATATTGTGCATCAAAGTTAACAACCAAAGTAGTTAACAAGACCATTAAAAAGATATTAAAAAAGATAAAGGTTACTTTGGTATTATTATCAAAAACATCTTGCCTATACTTACGTAAAAATAACAATAACATAAGCAAAGCTAGGGCAACCAATAGCGTATAAGCAAAAACAATCCAGTTATAATTAGAGTCGCTCCAAACTTGAGATTCATATTCGGCTTCAAGCGATTTTAATTTTTGATATTTATCGCCCTCAACAACTTCACCTTTTGAAATTATTAATGTTTCACGTTCTACACTTCCTCGTGTGTATGAAATTTTGCTTAATTCATTTTTAAGTGCTTTTTCTGTAAACGCTTTGTTATAAGTTAAGTTAGGCTCAACAATATCAAAAAATAATGACGTGAATTGATTAAAATATTCTTCTAAATTTTTTTTAACTAATTCACTATTTATTATTGTTCTTAAATCACTTTGTTTCGTTAAATCACTATATATTCCAGAACTTCTCTCAATTCTGTTTTCTAGAATAACTACTTTCTTATTTAAAGAAAAGTCGTAATCTTGATCTAAAACCCCTTTTTTATATAATTTATCAATAACATCTCCCCCAACTTCTTTAAGGTTACTTTTTGTTGTATTGCTTAAGGAATCTGGAACAACACTTTTATACTGTTCTAAAAAAGAAGCTGTTACCTGTTGCTTAACATCTGGATCTAAATTAAAGTATAATATCGCCTGATTTCTTGCTTCATTTTTCTCGGCATTTACTTCAGACGAAGTTTTCTTAATCGCAAAATCAAAAGGCGCATAAAGATTTTCGGATTGCCAGGGTTTTCCGCGTTCAAAATTATATTTAAACTTTCCACTTTTAGGAAATAAATAAACAATTAAAAACGTGGCGCTTATATAAAGTAGAATCTTGTAAACAAGCGAATGATTACGGTAAAGCGAATTAATAAAATCTTTCATCAATGAAGGTTCAGTAATTCAAATGTAGTAAAATATCGTCGATATATAAACCGTTTATAATCGCTGTTACATTATCTATTGTGGTAAAAAATGATTAATTTTGTGCTTCAACAAAAAAACTAAAAAATACTTATGAGTAAAGAAGTCGTTATCGTATCAGCAGCTAGAACTCCTATAGGAAGCTTTTTAGGAGGTTTATCAACTATTCCAGCCCCAAAATTAGGTGCTGTTGCCATAAAAGGTGCTTTAGAAAAAATAAATCTAGATCCAAGTCAGGTTCAAGAGGTTATTATGGGAAATGTTGTTCAAGCTGGTACAGGTCAAGCTCCTGCTAGACAAGCGGCTATTTACGCTGGTATTTCTGAAAACGTGCCTTGCACTACAGTTAATAAAGTATGTGCTTCAGGAATGAAAAGTGTTATGCAAGCAGCTCAAGCCATTGCTTTAGGGGATGCTGATATTGTTGTAGCTGGCGGTATGGAAAATATGAGTTTAATACCTCACTATTATCATGCTAGAAGTAGCAAAAAATTTGGTCCAGCCGTTATGGAAGATGGTATGCAAAAAGATGGCCTTGTGGATGCTTACGATAATAATGCTATGGGGGTTTGTGCCGATGCATGCGCTGTAGAATATGACTTTTCTAGAGAAGATCAAGATGCTTTTGCTATAGAATCTTATAAAAGATCGGCTGCGGCTTGGGATGCAGGGAAATTTGATAACGAAGTGGTTCCTGTTGAAGTGCCTCAACGTCGCGGTGAACCTATAATTGTTTCAAAAGACGAAGAGTTTACTAACGTAAAACTAGATAAAATTCCAGCGTTACGTCCAGCATTTACAAAAGAAGGAACCGTAACAGCTGCCAATGCTTCTACTATAAACGATGGTGCCGGTGCTATGGTGCTTATGAGTAAAGATAAAGCTGAAGAGTTAGGACTTAAACCTTTAGCTACTATAAAAAGTTATGCCGATGCCGCTCAAGAACCTAAATGGTTTACTACAGCTCCTGCCAAAGCACTACCAATTGCTTTAAACAAAGCAAACATTACTTTAAATGATGTTGACTACTTTGAGTTTAACGAAGCATTCTCTGTTGTTGGTTTAGCTAATATGAAAATCTTAGGTTTAAACGATAGTAATGTTAACGTTAATGGTGGCGCAGTCTCTTTAGGACATCCATTAGGATGCTCAGGTGTTCGAATTCTTATTACATTATTAAATGTTTTAGAACAAAATAATGCCAAAATAGGTGCTGCCGCAATATGTAATGGTGGCGGTGGTGCATCTGCAATGGTAATAGAACGTGCATAACTCCAAAATCTATTTTCTTTTTTAATGCTTTACGGAATTTGTAATTTAAGTATCGTACCATTACGATTTGAACCTACCGATACAAGTGAACTAGTATCGCAGGTGTTGTATGGTGATTATTTTAAGGTGCTTGAAAAACGAAAATCGTGGAGCAGAATTAGATTAGGATTCGATAATTATGAAGGTTGGGTAGATAACAAACAATTTGTCGAAATTTCTGAAGAGCAATACAAGCAACTTCATAACGAAGCTCCAATAATTGCTACAGATTTAGTAGAATTTATTGAAGATGAAAACCAACAGTTATTTCCTATTCCGCTTGGGGCTACTTTAAACGGTTTAGAACTTCTTAAGCATAATCACGATGGTACTACCGAAAGTAAAAAGCAACCCAAAAGTCATTTTTTAAATACAGCCTTTCTATACTTAAATACTCCATACCTTTGGGGAGGAAAAACACCTTTTGGCATAGATTGCTCTGGATTTACACAAATGGTTTATAAGCTTAATGGTCATAAATTACTTAGAGATGCGTCGCAACAAGCAACACAAGGCGAATCGTTAAGTTTTATTGAAGAAAGTGAGCCTGGAGATTTAGCCTTTTTTGACAATAATGAAGGCGACATAATTCATGTAGGGATAATCATGGAAGATAATTATATTATTCACGCTCATGGTAAAGTAAGAATTGACAGACTTGATCATTCAGGAATTTACAACAATGATAAACGTATACATACTCATAAACTTCGAGTCATCAAAAAAATAGTGTAATAAAAAAAGCCGCTATAATTTAGCGGCTTTTTTTATTAACACTTTGAGAGGTATAGATTAATTACCCATAGATTCCACTTTAGCTTTCATGGCTTTATACTTAGCAGTATCTCCTATAGCACTGTAAATATTCATTAATGTTTGTGCCGCTCCTATATTATCTGGATCGTTATTTAATACGGTCTCTAAATATGGAATAGCACTTTTAAATAATTGTATTCTTTCTTCTTGCAACTCATCATAACGCTTGTTATCAGCAGCCGAACTTCCAAGACCGTTCATTTCTTCAATAATACTTTCCTCTCTACTTAATAATAATGCAGCCATATTAATTTGCGCGTTATTAAAATTTGGATCTAACTCAATGGCTTTTTGGTAATATTTCTTGGCTGACTCTACATCTCCAGATTCTTGAGCGATAACACCCAAATTAAATTGTAATTCTGCATTATTAGGGTCTCTTTTTGTTGCTTCTTGTAATAAAGCTTGAAACTCTTTTTTATTGTCTAATTGAAGATGTAAATTAGCCTCAGATAATAGTAGGTTTAAATCGTCTGGATTTGATGCTCTTGCATCTCTCATAGCTTCTAAAGCTTTTTCCTTTTCACCCTTTTCAATATAAATTAAAGCAATATTTTTAACAATTTCAGCATTTTTTGGTTCTGTTTGCTTTTCTGTTGGTTTAATGTGGCTCCCTGTTTTTACAGATACATCTCTAACATCTTTACTTGCAAACATTTCTTCTTCTCCAGTTTCTTTGTTTACTGCAAAATATTGATATTGAACACCAACATAACCTATATCTCTTAGTTCACCGTATAAATCAAGAGCTCTGTCATAATCTTGAACTGTTACTGCCATAATTGCAGAATTGTATAAGTATAATGTATCTTGTGAAGACACTCTGTAGGCATTTTCAAAATATTTGGAAGCTTCTCCATAAGCTTTACCTTCGTAAGCTTTGTTTCCTTTAGTTAGAAAGCTCTGTAGCATGTTGCTTCTAAGCTCTAAAGATTCTTTTTCATAATCGCCTTCTACATTAGATAGGCTAGAAAGTGCCGATTTTATATCAGAATCATTTGCGGTACCATTAGCATAAAGTGCTGCTGCCATAAGATAATGGTATTTAGCCTTTAAATCTTGATCCATTGATGGCAACATACCACTTACTTGTTTTAACAAAGTTTTGGCTTCAGCATAATTATTTCCATCAACAGCTTTTTCTGCTTTTCTTAACTCTTTTTTCTGAGAAAAAGAAAAGCTTGTTATTGCAAGTGCTAAAGCAACTACAATTTGTTTTTTCATTTTTTTAAAGTTTTAGTTTTCGTTATTGTTTTCTTTTTGATTACTATCAATAGCTGTGCCATCCTCTATAGTGTCATCTATTTCTTCCCCTTCAATAGAATCTTCATCGTAAACAACTTTAGCAACGGCAGCAATTGAGTCATCATTCTTTAAGTTTATTAATTTAACTCCTTGTGTAGCTCTACCCATGGTACGTAAATCGGCTATATCCATTCTAATGGCTATACCAGATTTGTTAATAATCATTAAGCCATCTTTATCAGATACACTTTTAATGGCTACCAAACTTCCTGTTTTATCAGTCACCGAAATAGTTTTAACACCTTTTCCTCCACGGTTTGTTACACGGTAAATTTCTTCACCTGTTTCAGGATCATCTATAAAGGTACGTTTTCCGTAACCATTTTCAGAAACTACTAAAACGGTTTCTTCTTGCGGGTTATTTATAGTAATCATGCCAACCACTTCATCTTTATCGTTTGCTAAAGTAATTCCTCTAACCCCTGAGGCATTTCTACCCATTGGTCTGGTTTTACTTTCTTCAAAACGAATAGCTTTTCCTGATTTTACCGCTAACATAACTTGGCTATCTCCTGTGGTTAATTTAGCTTCTAATAACTCATCACCTTCTTTAATAGTAATGGCGTTAATACCATTAGTTCTAGGACGAGAGTATTGTTCTAGAGATGTTTTCTTAACCTGACCTTTTTTTGTGGCCATAATTACAAAATGGTTATTTATATACTCCTCATCTTTAAGATCTTGCGTACAGATAAAGGCTTTTACTTTATCATCTTGCTCAATATTGATTAGGTTTTGAATCGCTCTACCTTTAGATGTTTTAGTACCTTCAGGAATTTCGTATACACGCATCCAAAAGCATTTTCCTTTTTGTGTAAAGAAAATCATATATTGATGATTTGTTCCTACAAAAATATCTTCAAGGAAATCTTCATTTCTGGTAGTTGATGCCTTTTGGCCAACGCCTCCTCTATTTTGTGTTTTATATTCCGATAATGGGGTTCTTTTTATATAACCTGCATGAGAAATTGTAATAACTACTTTCTCATTAGGAATCATGTCTTCTATGCTTAAATCACCTCCGGCATATTCGATAGTAGAACGACGCTCATCACCATATTTATCTCTAACTTCTAAAAGCTCATTTTTAATGATTTCCATACGTCTATCCTTTTTGTCTAGGATATCTTTAAGGTCTTCTATAGTTTTTAAAAGTTCATCATATTCTGAACGCAGTTTATCTTGCTCTAGTCCTGTTAATTGACGTAAGCGCATTTCTACAATGGCTCTTGCCTGAATTTCGGTTAATTTAAAGCGCTCTATTAATTTTTCTCTAGCTTCTTCGGCATTTGATGATGCTCGTATTAGCGCAATTACTTCATCAATATTATCCGAAGCTATAATTAATCCTTCAAGAATATGAGCGCGTTCTTCGGCTTTACGTAATTCATACTTTGTACGACGCACAACAACTTCGTGTCTGTGTTCAACAAAATGGTGAATTAAATCTTTAAGGTTAAGTAATTGTGGCCTTCCATTAACTAAAGCAATGTTATTAACACTAAAAGAAGACTGTAAAGCTGTGTATTTGTATAGTTTATTTAATACAATGTTTGGTATTGCATCGCGTTTTAAAACATAAACAATACGCATACCATTTCTATCAGATTCATCACGAATAGTCGCAATACCATCTAGTTTTTTATCGTTTACTAAGTCGGCAGTTTTTTTAATCATATCTGCCTTATTGACTTGATAAGGAATTTCGTTAACAATAATACATTCCCTACCGTTAACTTCTTCTATATTAGCACGACCACGCATAACTATTTTTCCACGGCCTGTTTCAAAAGCTTCTTTAACACCATCGTAACCATAAATAATCCCTCCTGTTGGGAAATCTGGTGCTTTAACATGAGTTATAAGCTCTTCTATTTCAATATCATTATTTTCAATATAGGCAACAGTTCCATCTACTACTTCTGTTAAGTTGTGCGGAGGCATATTTGTAGCCATACCAACTGCAATACCTGAAGCACCATTAACTAATAAACCTGGTATACGCGTTGGTAAAACGGTTGGTTCTTCTAGAGTATCATCAAAGTTTAGTCTATGATCAACTGTTTCTTTATCAATATCGGCAAGCATATCTTCCGATATTTTTCGCATTCTAGCTTCGGTATAACGCATTGCCGCAGGGCTATCGCCATCTATCGAACCAAAATTACCTTGACCATCAACAAGCATATATCGTAAACTCCATTCTTGAGCCATACGCACCATAGTATCGTATACCGAAGTATCACCATGCGGGTGATATTTACCTAATACTTCACCAACAATTCTTGCTGATTTTTTATAAGAACTGTTAGATTTTACACCCAATTCGTGCATACCAAAAAGCACTCTCCTATGAACAGGTTTTAATCCATCACGCACATCTGGTAAGGCACGTGACACAATGACCGACATTGAGTAATCAATGTAGGCTGATTTCATTTCATCTTCAATGTTAATAGGGATTAGTTTTTCTCCTTCTGCCATATATAAATCAATTAGTTTTTTTCATTTTTTCACATCGTGCTAATATAACCAATTCATCAGTAACAGCAGGATGTACAATAATGTTTTTTAGTTTTTTTTATTAACAATATTCACATATTATATTTAATAAGTAAGATGTTAAAAATTTTGAAATAATAAGGTTTTTTTTGTCCTTTATCAATTATTGGTTTAAATTAAGGTATAGTATTTGCTTATGCTACTTTAATTATGTTACATTTAATGTTGAAAGGAGATTTTTATGGATGATAATTTTTCACCACGAGTAAAAGATGTTATTGCTTTTAGTAAAGAAGAAGCATTAAGATTAGGTCATGATTTTATTGGCACAGAACACTTAATGCTTGGATTATTACGAGATGGCAGTGGCAAAGCTATAAATATATTAAATGCGCTGGAAATAGATTTAAACCATTTAAGAAGAAAGGTTGAAATACTAAGCCCTGCCAACCCTAATGTTACCGTTACTTCTAACGAGAAGAAAAACCTGCATTTAACAAGACAGGCAGAACGCGCTCTAAAAACAACATTTTTAGAAGCTAAGTTATTTCAAAGTAACTCTATCAATACCGCTCATTTGCTGTTGTGCATTTTAAGAAACGAAAATGACCCAACAACAAAACTGCTTAATAAATTAAAGGTAGATTACGATAACGTTAAAGAACAGTTTAAACTTATGATAACAAACGACGACGAATATATAGAACCAAGAGCCGAAACTTTTGGCGATGAAGACGCATCTACCAACGACGACTCTAAAGACAATTTATTTAACTCACCGTCTTCAAAACCAAATAAAAAGTCTAAAACACCTGTTCTAGATAATTTTGGAAGAGATTTAACCGCTTTAGCAGAAGAAGGCAAACTAGATCCTGTTGTTGGGCGTGAAAAGGAAATAGAACGCGTATCGCAAGTATTAAGCAGAAGAAAGAAAAACAACCCGCTTTTAATTGGTGAACCTGGCGTTGGTAAAAGTGCCATTGCCGAAGGCTTAGCCAATAGAATTGTAAAACGTAAAGTCTCTAGAATTCTATTTGGAAAACGTGTTGTTACTCTAGATTTAGCCAGTTTAGTTGCAGGAACAAAGTATCGCGGGCAATTTGAAGAACGTATGAAAGCTGTTATGAATGAACTAGAAAAGAATGACGACATTATTCTTTTTATAGATGAAATTCATACTATTGTTGGTGCTGGTGGTGCTACTGGAAGCTTAGACGCCTCTAACATGTTTAAACCCGCCTTAGCAAGAGGTGAAATTCAATGTATTGGAGCCACTACCCTAGATGAATACAGACAATATATTGAAAAAGATGGTGCTCTAGAACGTCGTTTCCAAAAAGTCATTGTGGAGCCAACTTCTGTGGACGAAACCATAGAAATACTCAATAATATTAAAGAAAAATACGAAGAACATCATAATGTTGATTATACACCAGAAGCCATTGAAGCTTGTGTAAAATTAACCAATAGATACATGACCGACCGTTTCTTACCAGACAAAGCTATCGATGCTTTAGACGAAGCTGGATCGCGCGTACATATTAAAAATATAGATGTTCCTAAGCAAGTACTTGACCTTGAAAAACAACTAGAAGAAGTTAAAGAAACAAAAACATCGGTTGTTAAAAAGCAAAAGTATGAAGAAGCGGCTAAGTTGCGTGATGACGAAAAGCGTCTAGAGAAAGAATTAGCTATTGCACAAGAAAAATGGGAAGAAGAAACCAAATTACATCGCGAAATTGTAACCGAAGACAATGTTGCAGACGTTGTGTCTATGATGACAGGTATTCCTGTAAACAGAATTGCACAAACAGAAAGTAATAAACTTGCCAAACTTCCTGAACTTATAAAAGGAAGAGTTATTGGTCAAGACGAAGCCGTCTCTAAAGTGGTTAAAGCCATACAGCGTAATCGTGCTGGGCTTAAAGATCCTAATAAACCTATCGGGTCGTTTATATTTTTAGGACAAACAGGCGTTGGGAAAACGCAGTTAGCCAAAGTACTTTCTAAACAATTATTTGATAGTGAAGATTCACTCATTAGAATAGATATGAGTGAGTACATGGAAAAATTTGCTATTTCTAGATTAGTTGGTGCGCCTCCAGGGTACGTTGGGTATGAAGAAGGTGGTCAGCTTACCGAAAAAGTAAGACGCAAACCATACTCTGTTGTACTTCTAGATGAAATTGAAAAAGCGCATCCAGATGTTTTTAATATGCTTTTACAAGTGCTTGATGATGGTTATTTAACCGATAGTCTTGGAAGAAAAATAGATTTTAGAAATACTATTATCATTATGACGTCCAATATTGGAGCACGAAAACTTAAAGATTTTGGTACAGGAGTTGGCTTTGGTACATCAGCACAAAAGGCTCAAGCCGATGCTAATGCTAGAAGCGTGATAGAAAATGCCCTAAAAAAAGCATTTGCCCCAGAATTTTTAAATAGAATTGATGATGTTGTTGTGTTTAATGCTCTTGAAAAAGAAGACATTATCAAGATTATCGATATTGAACTTGAAAAGCTATTTGTTAGAATTAAAAGCTTAGGCTATAACTTAAGTCTAACTAAAAAAGCAAAAGATTATATTGCAGAAAAAGGGTTTGATAAACAATATGGAGCAAGACCTTTAAAAAGAGCTATTCAAAAGTATATTGAAGATCGTTTGGCTGAAGAAATTATTAACTCCAACATTCAAGAAGGCGATAAAATTAGCATGGATTTAGACAAAAAATCTCAAGAATTGACTGTTACTATTGATAAACCTGAAGAAAAAACCGAATCTTAATAACTTATAGTACAGTTTTAATACGATATAAAAAGCCTGAGGAAATCCTCAGGCTTTTTTATTTTAGATTATTGAATCTACATTCTCTATAAAAAAAGAAGAGCGATTGTTATAACAATCGCTCTTCATCTATTTAAACAATACTAATTATTATCGTCTTTCTGGACTAGAGGATACTATCTTCTTAGTAAAGACTCCTTTATTAGTTGTTAATCTCACAAAGTACATTTGATCATCTGCTCTGCTAAGATCAATCTTAGTTATACCAGATGTATTAGCCATATAGTTTTTATTACTAATGCTCTTAACTAAAGCACCCTTAATATCATAAACTTCAATAGTTACATCAGTATTGTAATCAAACTTGTAAGAAATATTCACTACTTCATCAAATGGTACAGGATAAGCGGTAAAGTTAATATCATTTGATAAAGATAAATCTCTAACACTATCATCACCACTCTCATCAGGAGCACAATCTATTGCCTCATAGCTACCTGCATCCGGAATAAACTCTCCAGTAGTCCATGGTGAACAATGACAAACTACCTCACAAGTTACGGCATGTACAATAACATTTATTGGTCCCGAAGCTGCAATAGGTCCTACTGTATATTCTGTAACATGATTTAAATTATCAGCCACTACAGTATATTGACCAGGAGCAACAGTATCTTCTCCATTTAATTGAGGATATTCTCCGCAACCTACATATACATGAGCTTCATTCATAACAAAGTTATACCAGTTATCTCCAGAACTATTCATTGTATATGTTACAGTAACTTCTCCATTTAAGTATGCTATTTCAGCAGTACCTACATGAGTACCATTAGCAGTATCACAATGTGCTGCACCAGCAAATAAATCTACAACATAAACACCTTCTTCCTCGTAGTGATTATACCATCCCCAACGTGAGAATCCATCGTTTATAAAGCAATTACTATTTCCATTTGGATCGGCTCCAAAAGCTGTTTCACATTGATCATACTTATCATAATATCTTTCTATAGTAATAGTTTCTGTTACAGAGTTACCACAATTATCAGTTGCTGTTAACACATAATCTTGATATTGAACGCAATCTCCTTGAATGAAGTTGCTTCCAGACACTACTAATGTTCCACCAGCAGCACAGTTATCTGTCCAAGTTGCCGATAATGTTTCTGGGAAATCATCATTACATAATGTTGTTTCTATTTCAGGAAGAACAATTTCAGGATCTGTTTGATCACTACCATTATGGATTAACTCCTCACCTTCTAAGGCGTTACCACAGTTGTCTACAACTTCGTATGTGTAAGTTAATGTCCACTCGCAATCTGTTCCTGTTACTGTTGTATCTGTTAGATTTACGGTAACATCGTTACAGTCATCTGTGTAGTTTAACGCGACAGCATCAGCATCGAATGGTAATTCACTCTCGGCATCAGCCATACATCCGTTATGATTAGCTTCTCCTTCTGGCGCTGTGCCTGTTGGTGCGTCTTGATCGCTTCCGTTATGGATTAACTCCTCACCTTCTAAGGCATTACCACAGTTGTCTACAACTTCGTATGTGTAAGTTAATGTCCATGCACAGTCTGTTCCTGTTACTGTTGTATCTGTTAGATTTACGGTAACATCGTTACAGTCATCTGTGTAGTTTAACGCGACAGCATCAGCATCGAATGGTAATTCACTCTCGGCATCGGCCATACATCCGTTATGATTAGCTTCACCTTCTGGCGCTGTACCTGTTGGTGCAACATCATCAGGAAGAACAATGAATGTAGATGTACAAGTTTCTTCTTGATCGCAACGATCTATTACAGTTAAGCTAATTTCAACACTTCCACCAGTACATGAATCAAATTCAGGTAACACATAAGTTTCTGGGTCTATTTCTTCGCCATCTGCTGTCCAAATTTCTGTTTGGTAAGGTAATTCACCACCTTCTACTGAAAATGTTTCAAACCATGTTGATAAAGCATTATCAATAACATCTTGTGTTGCACAAACATTTATATTTTCTGGTTCAGGACAATTTACATAAAGTGGTTCTGGTATTTCTACGCCTACTTCATAGACATCATACGTTAGACATCCTGTTCCAGGACCACCTAAACCAGGAGCTGCAAGTTGTACCCCATAAACTCCAGGAGTTGTAACTTCTAAAGTTGAGTTAGTTGCACCTTCTATTTCAGTTCCGCCATTTTCAGGATCACCTATATACCATTGATACTCACATAAATCACATGCAAATAAAGGATTAGCTTCTAGTGTAACTGGATCTGGTTCTGCTCCACAAGGAATATCTTCGCCAGCAATAGTAACATCTATTGATGGAGTATCTCCAAAATCGAATGGGCCAGCAATATCTTTTAATTCAGACGTAAAAGATGCAGACGAACGTGTTTTTACAACAACACGACCAAATAAATTATCGCAATCTGCTCCTAAAACGGTTGATTGATCTAACCCTATTTCTGTAAGGTTCAAGCCAAACTCTACAAAAGAATTTTGAGAATACACATTTTCTGTGTTTGCTTGAGGCCCAAATAACGTATTCCATGGTCCAGTAGGTGTATCTCCAGATATGTTTGGATTTACAGTTTCATTTTCTCCATTAATTGAAGCAAAAGCTACTGTGGTTCCTTCTGTTTTTAACTCAATCTCTGCATAACCATAACCATTTGCTCCGTCTCCAGATTCAAAAACAGCCTGTCCATTGCCTCCTTCAACAAAACGAAATTTAATATATGGATTGCTATCAAGAGCTGCATTAGCTGCAAGTATACTTCCGTTAGGCAAATCACTAGGATGTACCCATAGATAAATATGACCATCTATGTTAATTCCCCCATTTTCGAAATTTAAGGAAATAATGACATCGCCTAATGCCGTAATATTACCGTTGGCATCGAATTGCCATGATGTATGTCCGCCATCAGGCCCAACACCTGTTAAGCCAGTTGCTACACTATATTGCAAATCTGTACGGTATAATTCAAAATCAAGGTAAGATGATCCATCATCAGATCTTGTTGATGCACCAATAAACGTCCAAAGAGGTGTATTAAAATCGGCTCCTTCTCTTCTTAAGTGAGCCATAACATCGATAATATCATTTTTAGCTGGATTAGAGCCTTCAATAACATTCCATGTTGAAGGATTATCGGCATTTTTATTTGAACCCGTTTTAAAGATGTTTAAATCATCTTCACTTTGTGCCCAATGTGTATCACGAAAGAATACACCGTCTAGCCAACGTCTTCCATTTGGATCGACATAGAATATATCTTGGGACATACCTACTCTAGGTTCCCACTCTACATTACCAGAAGGGGGTGAATAAGTTTGATCTATTACACCAAGTCCAGAGCCACCAGAAAACAACGGGTCATTTTGAAACCAGTCGTCTGATGAACCAGAATTAGGGTCTAATAAATTTCCATTTTCATAAATGCGCCATGTGCCATCTGTTTGCACATCGGCATCAACACCAAATCCGGCAGAAATTGTTCCAGATTCAACAATGATTTGAGAAAATGCATGATTTCCTATAAGGAAAAAGCTCATAATAACAGCTAAAGTAACCAGCTGTTTAATTGGCTTAAATAAGTTATTAAACCAACAATGTTTAAGCAATACAAAAACTGAATTGCTATTCTTCGAAAGAAGAAAGGTAGAATTGTTCAATGACATAACATTAAAAATTAATTAATAATCGCTTAATACACATAACACCTGCAAATGCAAGAGATGAGTAAATTTGGGGATGCTGCTATTAATCAATTAAAAAGGTTAACAAAAGAAATTGTTAAGGGAGTAGATGTTGGGAGTTAATTAAGTGTATTCGCACAAAATTAATAGTAACAAAAATATATAACTGTACTCTCAAACCAAGTTTTTTTATGTTTTTTGGTCAAATCGTTCGATTGAACCGATAAAGTGTTAAAAGTCAAACAAATTATATCGATGAAATACATTCTTAAGAAAAACAGCCTTTCTTATTTACCATAGAATTAATTAATCTATGATTAACATTTTTACAGAATTTAAGCCTTGTATTGCTATAAAGTGTATGATTTGACGAATAACCAAAAGTTAACCATAGCTTAAATGTCTTTTATTACTGCAAAGTCTCTCGATAATAACGAGAGTTTTATTTTTGCAAAAAATTGCATAACTTTAATTGGTGTCAAATAAAAAAATCATACATGCTTACGGGACTGTAATCATTCAAGAATCTTGTATGATCTCCATTCTTAATGAAGGTATTAATGTCTCTACAGAATCTTATCAAATTCTTACAACAATAGCACAAAAACAATTTAAAGAAAAAAACTTTGTTTACATTTCTTTAAGAAAAAAGGCGTATTCGGTTAACCCTCTTATTTATCCTAATATGTCTAATATTAAAAACCTAGTTGGTTTTGCTGTTGTATACAGCAACACTACAATTATTGATAATACCGAAGTTGAAAAACTGTTTATCGACTTACCTTTTCAGGTATTTAACAACTTAAATAGCGCTATAAAATGGGGCAATAAAACGGCGTATCTTCCTAAAATAAAAGGTATTAATTAAACACTTCGTCTGTATCGATTGTTAAATGCTCTAAAAAGTCTACACTTAATTTTATATCTTTATAAAGCTCTCTATCGTTAGACACAAAATCAACCGTTTCCCTATAAACTTGTAATAACGATTCTATTAAAGAAGATGATTTTTTTGGTGCTCTAAATTGTATGGCTTGAGAAGCGTTAAACAATTCAATAGCTAAAATTTGTTTTAAATTATTAAGTAATTCTAAAGCTTGAACAGCAGCATTAGCTCCCATACTTACATGATCCTCTTGACCGTTACTAGACACTATACTATCTATCGATGCTGGTGTAGCCAATTGTTTGTTAGCACTTACAATACTAGCAGCTGTATATTGTGGTATCATAAATCCTGAATTTAACCCAGGATTGTCTACCAAAAACACAGGTAAGTCGCGTAACCCAGAAACCAACTGAAACGTTCTTCGCTCTGAAATATTTCCAAGCTCGGCCATAGCTACTTTTAAATAATCGAAAGCTAGTGCTAAAGGTTGCCCATGGAAATTTCCGCCAGAAATGATTTCATCTTCATTTACAAAAATATTGGGGTTATCTGTCACCGAATTTATTTCTGTTATAAATGTTTTTTCTACAAAATTTAACGCATCTTTTGTTGCGCCATGTACTTGTGGCATACATCTAAAAGAATAAGGGTCTTGTACATGCTGCTTTTCTTGAGTGATTAACTCGCTATCACTTAAAAATTCCCGAATTCTTTCGGCTGTTTTCAATTGTCCATTATGTGGTCTTACCAAATGTACTAATTCGTTAAATGGCTCTATTCTACCATCAAAAGCATCTAAAGACATACTTCCTATTAAATCGGCAAAGTAAGATAACCTGTAGGCTTCTATTAAAGATTTTATTCCATAGGCACTCATAAATTGCGTCCCATTTAATAAGGCTAAACCTTCTTTAGACTGTAATTTTATAGGTTCCCAATTAAACGTCTTTAAAACATCTGAGGCATTATACTCCTTACCTTCAAACATAACTTCTCCTCTACCTATTAATGGTAATGCTAAATGTGCTAAAGGTGCTAAATCGCCAGAAGCCCCCAAAGATCCTTTTGTATAAACAATGGGAAGCACATCGTTGTTGTAAAAATCTACCAAGCGTTTTACAGTATCTAACTGCACACCACTATGGCCGTAACTTAATGACTGTATTTTTAGCAACAGCATTAATTTAACAACCTCACTTGGAACACGTTCTCCCGTACCACAAGCGTGAGACATCATAAGATTTTCTTGAAGTTCGGTTAATTTATCTTCTGAAATTTTTACATTGTATAACGACCCAAATCCTGTGTTAATACCATAAATAGGTGTTTTTTGAGATTTCAACTTGTTATTTAGATAGGCTCTACAAGTAGAAATTTTATTTACAGATTCCTCTGAAAGCTCTATTAATTTATGCTCAGAAACGATTTCAAAAATTGTTTTTAAATCGATTGGATTGGACGATATATAGTGTATATTATTCATGATTTTTTAAAATAGAGTGCAAAATTCAACAATCACATCAAGAAATCCAAGAAATAATAATTATTCCTTAAAAATCTCTAATTATATCAATTTCTGATTATTTTTGGTGAAACCTAAATTTTTATTCATGAAAAGATTACCACTTCTATTGTTAGCTTTAGCTGCAGTTTCTTGCAATAAAGTTGAAGAAAAACCAAAAGACTATGTATCATTCTCTGGTACAATAACTAATAAAAATTCCGACTCACTTGTTGTAAGAAGTCGTACATATTCTAAAACCATTGCTGTTAACGAAGATGGCACATTTAGCGACACCCTTAAACTGGACACCGGTATTTATAATCTTTTTGATGGTGCAGAAAGTACAGATATCTTCCTAAAAAATGGCTTTGATATTAGCATGACCATCGACACTAAAATGTTTGATGAAACGGTAAAATATACTGGCGAAGGTGCCGAACACAGTAACTTTTTAGCACAAAAAAGCCTAAAAGAAGAAGACCTATTAAATATCGATGAGTTAAGTAAACTAGAAGACTCTACAGCGCTTGTTAATGAACTAAACACTATTAAAAGTGAATTAACCACTTTTTATAAATCTAACACTAAAATAGATTCTACAATTACAGAAAATGCATTAAAAAATGTAGAACCTATGTTAAAATCGTATCAAGGCTATTTACTTAGTAAAATAACCTTAAAAAAAGAACTTCCTAAAGGTAGCCCTTCTCCTGTTTTTGAAAATTATGAAAATCATGCTGGTGGCACCACATCGTTAAGTGATTTAAAAGGAAAATATGTTTACATTGATGTTTGGGCAACTTGGTGTGGCCCTTGTAAAGCAGAAATCCCATATTTAAAAGAGGTTGAGAAAAAATACCACGATAAAAATATTGAATTTGTAAGCATTTCTATTGATGATGCTAAACGTTCTGGTGGCGGAAGTATGGAAAAAGCTAAAGAAAAGTGGTCTAATATGGTTGAAGAAAAAGAATTAGGCGGAATACAATTAATTTCCGACAAAAACTGGCAATCAGAGTTTGTTCAAAATTACAAGATTAACGGTATTCCTAGATTTATTTTAATCGATCCTGATGGAAATATTGTATCGCCAGATGCACCAAGACCTTCTAGCGATGCTTTAATTAAGTTATTTAACGAATTAAACATCTAGAAAAACCGACATAAAACTTGAAAAGCCACTTTCTAAAAAGTGGCTTTTTTTATTGTTGTTGCTCTTGGGCTTCTTGCTCTGGTTCTTCGGGTTGCTTAAATAAATCTAAATACGCTAATCCTAAACCATCAATAATATGTCTTGCAAGCATGCTTTGATACGCATAATTTTCAACTTGCAAATCGGCAGACTTCCCATGCAAATACACGCCAAAAATTGCCGCAATAAGCGCATCGTAGCCTTGTGCCCTTAATCCTGTTATAACACCTATTAAAACATCTCCTGTTCCAGCTGTTGCTAAACCTGGGTTTCCTGTTGAATTTACGTAGTAGTTTTCATGATAAACCGTAATCGTATTAGCACCTTTAATTACAATAATAATATCGTGTTTTTTTGAGAGTACGGATACTTTTTTAAGCTTATCAAAATCATCGTTCCAACTACCTATTAAACGTTCCAATTCTTTCGGATGTGGTGTTAAAATAGTTTGTTTTGGTAATAAATCTAGTAAATCATTATTTTTTGAAAGTAAGTTAATACCATCGGCATCAATAACTAAAGGGGTTTTATTACTGTTTAAAAAACTTTCAAATGCTTTTAATGACGTTTCGTGAGTTCCCATACCCATTCCCAAACCTATAACTGTTGGGGTAATATTAAACTCAATATTAGAAATATAGTGTTCACTATCGTCTGTTAACACCATAACTTCTGGCACTGCTGTTTGCAATGGCAAATAACCACATTTTGGCACATAAGTGGTAACTAATCCAGCTCCACAAGATAAAGTAGAATGACTAGCTAAATTAACCGCACCTATTTTACCGTAGCTTCCACCAATAATTAAAGCATGACCAAAACTACCTTTATGCGAAAATTTCTCTCTAGGTTTATACCACGTTAATACTTCGTGTTTCCCTATTAAATTGGCTTGTGTATTAATTTGATAAAGGTATTGCACATCAATACCAATATCTAAAACCTCCCATTGGGTAGTATATTTTGCTGTATCTGGTAAAAAGAAAACCAGTTTTGGCGATTGAAAACTTAATGTATGACCTGCCCAAACTACCCCATGCTCGTCTTCTGGAACTTTATCGGTATATAATCCTGATGGAATATCTACAGCCAACGTAAACGCTTTAGATTTTCTAAAATGTTGAAAAAGTGTTTTAACCCAGTTAGCTGCTGGTCTGTTTAATCCTATTCCAAAAACAGCATCTACTATAATATCTTCCGAAGCGATAGTTGGTATTTCGCTCTCTTCATCTAATAAAACAGGCCAATCTTTTGTACGTTGTTTTATTCTATCGTAATTAATTAAAAAGTCCTTGGAGCGCTTATCGCTATAATTAACAATATAGGTTTTTACATGATAGCCATGCGTTACAAGGTGTCTTGCTATAACTAAACCATCGCCGCCATTATTACCAATACCACAAAAAACGTGTATAGGCACTTGTGCCCCTTGCATTCTTACATGTAACCAATTAAAAATTTGCGTTCCTGCCCGTTCCATTAAATCGGTAGAAGCTATGTTTTGGCGTTCGGCTGTTAGTTTATCGCCTTCATAAACCTGTTCTTTTGATAAAATTTTCATTTTTATTAAAAACTTGTTGTGTTTTTTGTTAAATCTATAAAAATATACAAACAGTTTTTTTATTAAACTTAAAACAATACATTTGATTTGTATATGCTCACGAAGGTAACAAATAACAACGTAACAACGGCTACTATTTTTAGTAACCTAATGGGCTATACAACAATTATTTCTACAGCTATTATTACAACCCGTTAGGGTTGTGTACTATTATTTCTCTCCCGTTATATAGTGTTTTTAAAACACGTTTTTTCATAAAAAATAACCTTTTAAGTCATTTAAAAATGAACGTATTAAAATTTGGTGGAACATCTGTAGGTTCTGCAAAAAACATCAATAAAGTTATTGATATTATAGAGCAATATTCTAAAAAACAAAACGTAATTGCTGTGGTTTCTGCCATAGGAGGTATTACTGATAAATTATTGGCGTGCGGATACAGTGCCCAGTTGAAAAACGATGCCTATATCTCTAATTTCAATGATATTAAAGACATTCATTTTGATATCTTATCTGAGCTTATTCCAAATACACCACAAGATATTTTAGATAAATTACAAACAAAGCTAAACAACCTTAAAAGCTTGTTAGATGGCATTTATTTAATAAACGAGCTATCGCCTAAAACATCTGACAAACTGGTTAGTTTTGGTGAACTTTTATCGTCTTTTATTATTACCGAAGCTTTAAAATCACGCCATTTAAAAGCAAAACGAAAAAACAGTCAAGATTTAATTGTTACCAATTCAAACTTTACTAAAGCCGAAGTCAATTATGATATTACCTATAATAGCATACAATTGTACTTTAAAGATGCTAAAGAAACCATTACTGTTTTACCAGGTTTTATTTCTAAATCAACTTTAGGCGACATTACAACACTTGGTCGTGGCGGATCGGATTTTACAGCAGCTATTGTTGCGGCTGCATTACATGTTAAACAACTTGAAATTTGGACCGATGTAAGCGGTATGTACACTGCTAATCCTAAACTTGTTAAACAAGCCTACCCAATTGCACTTTTATCATATCAAGAAGCTATGGAGTTGTCTCATTTTGGCGCCAAAGTACTATATCCACCAACCATACAACCTATATTAGATAAGGGCATTCCTTTGGTTATTAAAAACACCTTAAAACCGGAAGCAAAAGGCACTCAAATTACTACATCATATACAAGTAATAAATTATCTGTTCGTGGCATTAGTAATGTAGATAATATATCGTTATTAACCTTAGAAGGTAGTGGCATGATTGGTATTCCGGGATTTTCTAAACGTCTTTTTGAAACGCTTGCAAACCATAAAATTAATGTTGTTTTTATTACACAAGCCTCATCAGAACATTCTATTTGTTTTGGTGTTAATTCCGAGGAAGCTGAATTAGCCAAAACCATTATCGATTCAAACTTTACATACGAAATCTCACAACATAAAATTAACCCTATTTTAATTGAAAATGATTTAGCTATTATAGCTCTTATTGGTGACAACATGAAAAACCACCAAGGTATTAGCGGAAAAATGTTTAGTGCATTAGGAAAGAATAATATTAATGTAAGAGCCATTGCACAAGGAGCTTCAGAAAAAAATATTTCTGCTGTAATTACAAAACACGATGTTAAAAAAGCTTTAAATACCTTACACGAAGCCTTTTTTGAGGTAAAAACAAAACAACTTAATGTTTTTATAACTGGTGTAGGAAACGTGGGAGAACGCCTTGTTGAACAAATAAAACAACAACAAAAATACTTAAAAGATACCTTAAAAATTAATTTGCGTGTGATTGGCTTATCAAACTCTAGAACCATGGTTTTTGATGCTGAAGGTATTCCTCTTAAAAAATGGAAAGCGTTTCTAAAACAAGGAAAACCTGCTTCATTAAACGGTTTTTTTAACCAAACAAAGGCCTTAAATAAACGCAATAGCATTTTTGTTGATATTACAGCCAATGGAGATGTAGCCAATCTGTATTCAAAATATTTAAAAGAAAGCATTGCCGTTGTGGCGTGTAATAAAATTGCGTGTTCAGACACCTTTAACACCTATAAAGAGCTAAAATATTTATCTAGAAAATATAACGCGCCGTTTTTATTTGAAACTAATGTAGGCGCTGGACTACCTGTTATAGATACGCTAAATAATCTTATTGCATCTGGCGACAAAATTATCTCAGTTCAAGCGGTTTTATCTGGAAGCTTAAATTTTGTGTTTAATCATTTTAACGATACAACAAAGTTTCATGATGTTGTTAAGCAAGCCCAAAAAGAAGGATACACAGAACCGGATCCAAGGATTGATTTAAGTGGTGTTGACGTAGCGAGAAAAATATTGATTTTAGCCAGAGAAAGTGGCTCTACTATGGAATTGGAAGATATTACAAACACATCATTTCTTACAAAAAAGAATCTGGAAAGCAACACTGTTGAAGACTTTTACAATACCTTAATCGATGATGAAGCACACTTTCAAAAATTATTTGCTTCAGCTAAAAAAAATGGTTGTAAATTGAAATATGTCGCCGAATTTAATAATGGAAAAGCAAGCGTAGGACTTAAAGAAATACCGCAAGGTCATCCTTTTTACAACTTAGAAGGTAAAGATAACATTGTGATGTTTTACACGAAACGCTATGTAGAGCAACCTATGATTATTAAAGGGGCTGGGGCTGGTGCAGATGTTACAGCTTCTGGGTTATTTGCTGATATTATACGAATTGGAAACGACTAATATGGATACTATAAAAATATTTTCGCCAGCAACAGTAGCCAATGTTTCTTGTGGCTTTGATGTTCTTGGGTTTTGCCTAGACTCTGTAGGTGATGACATGATTATTAGGAAAACAAAATCAAAAGGCATTACAATTAGTAAAATTGAAGGCTACAAACTTCCTTTAAATCCAGAAAAAAACGTTGCTGGTGTTGCTGGATTGGCCATTTTAAAAGCGGCACAAGTTACTTTTGGGTTCGATATTGAAATCTGTAAACGTATTAAACCAGGAAGTGGTATCGGTAGTAGTTCGGCAAGTGCTTCAGGAACCGTTTTTGCCATTAACGAACTGCTTGGAAATCCCTTTAACAAAAAACAACTAACCGCTTTTGCCATGAAAGGAGAAGCTGTTGCAAGTGGCAACGAACATGCCGATAATATTGCTCCTGGACTTTTTGGTGGTTTCACCTTAGTTAAAAGCTTAAATCCTCTGGAAATTTTAGAATTACCAACACCTAAAGAACTTTATGCAACAATTGTGCATCCACAAATTGAAGTAAAAACTTCGGAAGCAAGAGCTTTATTGCCAAAAACCATTCCTCTTAAAAAAGGGATTGCCCAATGGGCAAATGTTGGTAGTTTAGTTCATGGATTACATACGTTGGATTATAATTTAATTAGCCGTTCGTTGGAAGACAATATTGTAGAGCCACACAGAAAGCAACTTATTCCGTATTTTGATGAAGCTAAAAGCTTGGCGATACAATCTGGTGCTTTAGGAGTAGGGATTTCGGGTTCTGGCCCATCTATTTTTGCACTTTCTCAAGGAGAAATCAAAGCCAAACAAGTGGCCAAAGCTTTTCAAAACGTTTATAAAAACACAACTATAGATTTTAAAATCTATGTGTCAAAAATTAACTCTCAAGGTATAAAAACAATATCATGACATATTATTCTTTAAATAATCAAGCTCCAAAAACGAGCTTTAAAGATGCCGTAATAAAAGGACTTGCACCAGATAAAGGTTTATATTTTCCGGAACATATTACACCACTCCCCGATTCTTTTTTTAAGGATATTGATACCATGTCGTATCCTGAAATTGCTTTTGAAACCATAAAACAATTTACATCACCTGATATTCCTGAAGATGTCTTAAAAAATATTACAGAGGACACATTATCATTTAATTTTCCTATTGAAGAAATAACCGATAACATTGCTACATTAGAGCTTTTTCATGGTCCAACTATGGCATTTAAAGATGTTGGTGCAAGATTTATGGCAAGATGCTTAGGCTATTTTAATCAAGGAAACAATCATGAAGTTACTGTTTTAGTAGCCACTTCGGGCGATACTGGCGGTGCGGTTGCTAATGGTTTTTTAGGTGTAGAAGGCGTTAATGTGGTTATTTTATACCCTAGCGGAAAAGTAAGCGATATTCAAGAAAAGCAATTAACAACACTTAAAAAAAATATTAAAGCATTAGAAGTTGATGGTACATTTGATGATTGTCAAGCTATGGTAAAACGGGCTTTTTTAGATCAGTCTATCACCAACAAAATACAACTTACCTCGGCAAACTCCATAAATGTAGCTCGTTGGTTACCACAAATGTTTTACTTTATGTTTGCTTACCAACAGTTACACAAAACACATAATAACCTTGTGTTTTCGGTACCCAGTGGAAATTTTGGAAATATTTGCGCAGGTATGATGGCACAACGTTTAGGCTTGCCTATAAAACATTTTATAGCCGCCAATAATGCTAATAATATTGTTACGCAATATTTACATACTCAGGATTACACTCCAAAACCATCAATCCAAACAATTAGTAATGCTATGGATGTTGGCGATCCAAGTAATTTTGTGCGTATTCAAGAATTACATCATAACAATTTTAAAACATTGTCTAAAAACATGAGTGGTTATAGTTATTCTGATGCAGAAACTATACGTGCTATAAAAGAACTTTACCATGACTACAATTATATTGCAGACCCACATGGTGCCGTTGGTTTTTTAGCTTGTAAAGACTATTTAAAGCAACATCCTAATGATTATTGTGTGTTTTTAGAGACCGCTCACCCAACTAAATTTTTAGATATTGTAGAAAATATTATTAAAGAAAATATAGAACTTCCTAAACAAATTTTAAATGTTATGGATAAAGAAAAACTAGCCGTTAAAATTTCAACTTACGAGCAATTAAAAACTTTTCTTTTGGATTAACTTTGCTACTATGGTAACCATAGAAAAAGCAACAATAAAAGAAGCCCAATTGCTATCAAAATTGGGTACTAAAACATTTTTACAATCACATGGGCACAGTGCTTCAAAACAAGATATTGCACATTATGTGTCCTCTCATTTAAATATTGATGTTTTTCTTTCAGAAGTAAAAGATAACACAAACCACTTTTGGATTTTATACTACAACAAGCAGCCTATTGGATATTACAAAATTGTTCCCAATGCTACGCAAAATAATATTTCACATAGTCATGTAACTAAATTAGAGCGCTTATATTTATTAGAAGAGTTTCAGCATTTAAAATTAGGGCTAAAGCTCTTTAATCATGCTGTTAAAGAAACCAAACGTTTAAACCAAAATGGTCTCTGGTTATTTACTTGGGTTGAAAACCATAGAGCCATTGCCTTTTACAAAAAAGCTGGCTTTAAAATTGTTGGTGAATATAACTTTAAGATTTCCAATTCGCATAGCAACCCTAACCATCAAATGTTATTATTATTTGATTAATTTCATACACAACGTATATTTTAAAGCATGACAAAACAGCAACGCTATTTTATTGGTTTTGTAAATACACCTTTACTTTGGTTAGATAATCCTATAAATGGGTTACAACAATTTAGTATTGCTAAAACACAAATCCCTTTTCAAGAAAAAATAGATAAAAACATCCGACTTGGAAAATGGGTTGAGCGTTTGGTCTCGCACCAATTACAGCAAGATGATTCGATAAAAATTATTGAGGAAAATATTATTATCTATCAAGAGAAACGCACCATAGGCGAACTTGATTGTTTACTATTAAAACATAACACACCTTATCATGTAGAGATTGTGTATAAGTTTTATTTGTATGATCCTACTGTTGGAACTTCTGAAATTGATTGTTGGATTGGTCCAAACCGGAAAGATAGCCTTACAGAAAAAATTGATAAACTAACAACAAAACAACTTCCACTACTCTATAAAAATGAAACACAAAGCGTCCTAAAACAAATAGGTCTAAATGTTAACCACATACTACAACGTGTCCATTTTAAAGCACAGTTATTTATTCCATACCATTTAAACAATCATAACTTTAAACTTATAAACCCTAATTGTATTGTAGGGTATTACTACACCTTCGAGGAAATAAAAACACTACAAAACTGTAAGTTTTTCATTCCTGAAAAACTAAATTGGCTTTCTGAAGTTGATGTTCAAATTAATTGGTTAACGTTTTCAGAATTTAAACCACAACTAAAACTATTATTGGAACAAAAACGCTCACCTATGGTTTGGATAAAAGATTCTAAAGGACATACTCAAAAATGTTTTGTAGTTTGGTGGTAACTTTACAAAAAAAATCATGCAACAATTAACATTAACAACTCCTGCCCTATTATTTTCAGCTATTTCTTTAATTATGTTGGCTTATACAAATAGGTTTTTGGCCTATGCAGCAGTTGTTAGGAATTTACACTCAAAATATATAGAACAGCATGATTTTGCTGTTTGGATTTTTGGTATTGCGTTAGTGCTATTAATTATTTCGCTTTTACTTCTTATAATTGAAATTCAAATTTCTGTAAAAGCCTTAGAATATCACATAAGTGATATAGAGGAGAACTCGTAATGCTCTCCTCTTTTGTTTCTATTAAGATTCATCTTCTAGTGTATGCATAAATGCAATAATATCCTCTATTTCAGTATTGGATAAATTTAATGCATCTGTTGGAAGTGTTTGGTTTTCTATATCTATTCCTAGTCCTGCTGCTCCACCATCGTTATAAAATGTCATTACTTGTTGTAGTGTTGTATAAATACCATTATGCATGTACGGTGCTGTTTTAGAAATATTACGCACCGTTGGGGTTTTAAAAAAGTGTTTTCGTTCTTCTGTTTTAAACACGTTATACCGTCCAAAATCAGTATCAACCACATTAGTAATGGTGTCTTTTGGTACTCCTAACAACTCAAATTCACTTTCAGTAAAATTAGGAGGTACGGTTCCATTAAATACCGGTGCAAAATGACACGTAGCACATTGTGCTTTACCCATAAAAAGATTAAAGCCGTTTATTTCACTTTGGGTAAGTGTTTGCTCTAATCTGTTTATATTCTTATCAAATTTTGAACTAAAATCGCCTAAACTACGAACATATACAGCAATCGCATTTCGTACATTACGCTGGGTAACTCCCTTTTTATATATGTCATTAAATTTAGCCACATAGGTCGAATCTTCCGATACAATTTTTTCCATACTCTTTAAAGTAGAATGAAATTCGTTATTGTTATTAACAACATCTACAACTTGGCCTTCTAAATTTCCTGTTCTACCATCGTAGAAAAAGCTTTGCTGAAATGCCGCATAAGTTAATGTTGGTGTGTTTCTAAGTTGTTTTGGAAATACTCTTAAGCCATCGGTAAAAGCTTTATCTTTATTATGACACGTTGCGCAACTCATACTATTATCACTCGATAAACGAACATCGTTAAAAAGCGTTTTTCCGAGACTTCTTTTAGCAGTTATTAAGCTATCTACCTCAACATAATCAGCATAAAAATCCATATTAAAAGTTTCCTTAGAAAATAAGGAGGTCATGTTATTATTAAAAGCTAATTCTAAAGGAAACTCAATGGTCCAATCTGCTTTAATATCTTGTAATAATGCTAACTGCTTATGTGTATGCTCTTTTATAAAAAGATATCTGTTAAAGGAGTTAAACTCTCCTGATTGAAGCATTTTCTTTGAATTCTGAAATTCGGAAATAACGGTTTTAAATAAGTCTTCTGATTTAAAGTTTGCTTTATACGTTTTTATAATATGCTCAAGAGCATTGTAATTTATAACAGCTTCTTCCAATGATTGTCCTAATGCAGGAGAATCGAACCCCGTAATTCCTGTTAATGCAATACGTGCAATTTCATCACGTATAATCCAAAGTACATGATAATCTTTTAACCGAAGTACCGTATTTGATTTTATTAGTTTAAGACGATTAGCGGTTTTAGACGCAGTGCTATGTAGTTTATTTAAAGGTATTGAATCTTCAAAAATAAGCTCTTCAATCACCTGGTAACCAAAGGGGTTCTTTATTTTTATATCGGTAGCATCTTCCTCTTCAACTTTTAAAATATTAGGACCATTTAATGTTTTATAATTTTCTTTATCTGTAAATGCTAAAATAGGTTCAGCTAGCTTAAACTGTTTCCTTGATTTTTTATAAAATTTAAGTAATTCTAATTTAGTTGATGACTTTTTTAAGCTATCCAAATAAACAATACTGCTATCTAAATTGGCGAGATATGTTTTTTCTAGTTCATTTACAGGCGATTTAGAAACTGGCTCTACGCTTTTTTTACAACTCATTAAAACGAGTAAAAGACACACTAAATAGTGTGCCTTTTTTATTTTAACCTGGAAAGTGTGCATTTTATTATCTTTCAAGTCCTTCTACAATATATAGCATACTTCCTTCTTTTCTGCTATCGGCTGCAGGATTAGCATTAGGATCTGTAAATGCTGATCCGTCGGCTGGTTCCCAGCCATGGTTTTGTGTCATTACTAAAAACGTATTGTCTTTACCAATTATATCAGATACATCTATCATACCTGTAATTTCCCATGTTGAAGCCGAAGTACCATACCCCTGAGCTTCTGCAGCTACTTGGTCACACTCTAATACAGTTTTTAACTCACCTGTATTTAAATTGTATTGATACAGTCTTGCATAATGTGTTTTATCAGCCGTGTCAAAATAACCGTTAGGATCCTCTTGAATATAAGCATAGTTTTCGGTAACTACTATATTATCTGGACTATGAAAATCTTTTGCTATACCAGTTAGGTTATCACCATCTAAAACACAAGTAATTGTTCCTGCAGCAGTAGGGTCGTTAGGATTTAATGTTACTTTATACACACGTCCATAAAACGATCCTTTTCCAGCTAAGTCTGGTTTACTACGTCCTGTTACACAAAAGTAAATTTCTCTATTATTTTCAGCAGAACCTCTTCTCCAGTCAATATCCTCTAATCTAGAGAACCCCATAACGCCTTTATCTTTACACTCGGCATCTAAAAGATCTATTTGTGTTTCGTCTAACTGCACAAATTCCATTGGGTAAGATTGCCCTTCATTCATATCCATTTCAAACTCAACAGAAGGATCTGTTACTCTTAAACCGTATAATTGGCCTCCATTTAAGTCGCCTTTGGCTCCAACATACATACCTAATTGTCCAGAAGGTACAGTATTATCAGAATGGTCATCACCTATAAAAACTACAGTTTGGTTTGGGTAAGCATCTTTACCTATAGCTACGGCGTTTTCGGTAGACCATTGCCCTAAAGCAGGTAATAAAGATGCAACAGAAGCAGATCCAGCACCTTTAAAAGGATCTGTAGCAAAAACACCTTTTGAAGCGCCTCCCCATTCTCCTCCTGAAAGGTATATAGGGCCAAAACCATGTTCCTCTGGTGTAATTAAAGAACCTGAACATTGTGCTGTTGATGCTGATGCACTAGCATTTAAAATATATTCTCCTGCAACTGGTTTAAATGTTTTGTCTAATGTAATTCTAGCTATAGAATAATCTGCTTCAATATTATTGATTAAAGTAAATGTATCATCTCCATTTCTCATAAGTCCAGCACCATCAGCCATTGAGCCATAAACAAATTCTGGTGTATCTACTAATTGATCCTCAGAAGTTAATAGATTATAAATATTTACATCTGAAAAGTCAGACGTTAATTCTAAGAATACAGGCGTCTGTGAATGAGATTCTAATTTTACTTGATCCTGTTTTTGATTGTTAGCGTTGTTGTTGTCATCATCATTATTACATGATACCACTGACAGAAGACCAAAAAGTCCTAAAGATAATTTGTAAATGTTGTTCATTGTGTTATTTATTTTTTGTTTCCCCAAAATAACAACACGAATGTAAAGACACTTTAACCTTAAAATTACCATAAATACATTAAACTGTTAATTACATTAATTTACAGTTAAAAATATAACCTGTATAAAATAACTCATTTACTTTAGGTAAATTAATTGCCCTTTCAGCAGATTCTTGCATCAATTTATTTTTCCCCATATTATATTAACGTCTCTCAAGAACATTTATATTAACATATATTTATAGTGGTTCTTGGCTATACTCTAAAATTTTCCATATTATTTTAATTACTTTTGCGAAACTAACATAACAATACAATGAAAAACACAGCACTTACCGAAACACATATAGAATTAGGCGCTAAAATGGTACCATTTGCAGGGTATAATATGCCTGTACAATACGAAGGTGTCAATATAGAACACGAAACCGTAAGACAATCGGTTGGCGTTTTTGATGTTTCCCATATGGGAGAATTCTTAATTGAAGGACCAAACGCATTAGCCTTAATTCAAAAAACATGTAGTAACGATGCCTCAAAACTTACCATAGGCAAAGCACAATATAGTTGCATGCCTAATGATGACGGTGGTATTGTAGACGATTTAATTATTTATCGCATAAAAGAAGAAACATACCTTTTAGTTGTAAACGCCAGTAATATTGAAAAAGATTGGAATTGGTTGCAATCTAAAAACGATGTCAATGCCGAAATGAGAGATATTAGCGAAGACTATTCCTTACTTGCCATTCAAGGGCCTAAAGCTGTAGAAGCTATGCAAAGTTTAAGCTCACACGATTTATCCGATATAAAATTCTACAACTTTGTTGTTGGCGATTTTGCAGGAATAGAACACGTGATTATCTCTGCTACTGGATATACTGGAAGTGGTGGTTTCGAAATTTACTGTAAAAACAGCGAAGTAAAGCAAATTTGGGATAAAGTTATCGAAGCAGGTGCCAAACCAATTGGTTTAGCTGCACGCGACACGCTACGTTTAGAAATGGGCTTTTGCCTTTACGGAAATGATATTAACGATACCACATCGCCTATAGAAGCTAAATTAGGATGGATTACAAAATTCACCAAAGAATTCACTAATTCTAAAGCACTAGAGGAAGAAAAAAACCGTGGGTCAGAACGCAAGTTAATTGCTTTCGAACTTGATGAACGTGGTATCCCACGACAAGGCTACAATATTGTTAATGATGAAGGAGAAACTATAGGACAAGTAACCTCTGGAACCATGTCGCCAAGTTTAGGAAAAGGCATTGGGTTAGGCTATGTACCAACAGCATTATCTAAAGTTGGCACCAACATAAATATACAAGTACGTAAAAAAGCTATTCCTGCAACCATTGTCAAGTTGCCTTTTTATAAAGGATAATAGCTTTGTAGAATGATTAATGAAGGAGAGTAATAGCAAACATAGAATCTTAATATTAGGAGCAAGCGGTTTTTTAGGTCAAGCTATTTATAAAGAACTCTGCTCCTATTTTAATACGTTTGGCACTTACAGAGTTTCCAATAAAGATTTTGAAAAAAATCAACATTACTTTCAATATAATGTCGAAGAAGACGATGTTATAGAAATTATAGAAGCTACCCAACCAACTATTATTATTTCTGCTTTGCGTGGTGATTTTTCGGCTCAAGTTATAGCACATCGCCATGTATTCGAGTATTTAAAATCGCACAAAACCATCAAGGTTATATTTCTATCATCGGCTAATGTCTTCGATGCTTACAGTCAATTCCCTAGCTACGAAAACGACAAAACGTTAAGCCATAGTGTTTATGGACACTTCAAAATAAAAATTGAAGATATGTTTATGCGTTTACCCAAAAAACAGTATGCTATTGTAAGATTACCTATGGTTTTTGGTGCACAGTCTCCTAGAATTCTAGAAATAAAACAACAGTTGACTGATAATGAGTCTATCGAAATTTTTCCAAATCTAGTCATTAATGTTACTAGCGATAAAAAAGTTACGCAACAAATACATTACATTATAAACCGAAATAAAACTGGAATCTATCATTTAGGCAGCGATGATTTAGTACACCATAACGATTTTATAAAAGATGTTGTTAAGTCTCTTGGCAACTATCACCCTACATACAAACAAGTGTACACAACAAACGACGATAGGTTTTTAGCCGTATTACCAAAAGACAATAAACTCCCTAAACACCTCGCTACCGAAAGCAAGGATGTTTTAAAAGAATTACACCTATAATTGGCATAAATTGTTTAAATGGTTACCTTTATTAACCACAAACAAACCCATTATTATGTTAAAACTTTCCGAACAAGATATAGAAAAACACCTGTTACGCTTTCCAGACTGGACATACAGCAATAATGCCATTCATGTAGAATTTGAATTCGATAATTTTAAAGATTGCTTTAGTGCCATGAGCCGCATAGCTTTCGAATGCGAAGCCCTAAACCATCATCCTAATTGGACCAATATTTACAACACATTAAGCATCTCATTATCAACACACAGTGCTGGTGGCGTAACTAAAAAAGACTTTAAATTAGCCGAAGCCATAGAAACCATTGTAGAAGTACAAGAATAACAATTTTTTCTACACGGCATTTTTAGTAAATTTGGCAAAACTTAAAACATAATTAAAATAACATATGGGAAGAGCGTTTGAATTTCGCAAAGCAAGAAAAATGAAGCGTTGGGCAGCAATGAGCAAAGCCTTTACACGCATTGGTAAAGATATTGTAATGGCTGTAAAAGAAGGCGGTCCAGACCCAGACACCAATGCTCGCTTAAGAGCCGTTATTCAAAATGCCAAGTCGGTTAACATGCCAAAAGACAATATCGAACGCGCCATAAAACGCGCTAGCGATAAAAGTCAAGGCGACTATAAAGAAGTCCTTTTTGAAGGTTACGCTCCACACGGCATTGCTATTTTAGTAGAAACAGCTACCGATAATAATACAAGAACTGTTGCTAATATAAGAAGCTACTTTAATAAATGTGATGGTAGTTTAGGCACCTCAGGATCTGTATCGTTTATGTTTGACCATACTTGCAACTTTAAAGTTAAAGGCGAAAACTTAGATTTAGAAGAACTTGAACTTGAATTGATTGATTTTGGTGTTGAAGAAATTTTTGAAGATACCGATGAAGATGAAGATGGCAACGAAATAAACAGCGTAATGATTTACGCTCCTTTTGAAAGCTTTGGTAAAATACAAGCATATTTAGAAGAAAATAATATTGAAATATTATCTTCTGGTTTTGAGCGTATTCCGCAGGTTACTAAAAAATTAACTACTGAACAGGCAGAAGATGTAGAAAAACTTTTAGAAAAGATTGAAGAAGATGACGATGTACAAAACGTTTACCATACCATGGAAGAAACCACAGACTAACATTTCGTTAAAACTGTGATAAAAATATAGAGGCTACAATTTTTTGTAGCCTTTTTTTATTTACTTTTAGAGATATGGAAAACACTATTAACGCATTTTATAAAGCTTTCAATAACCTAGATGCCGAAACCATGGTAAGTTATTATCATGACGATATTGTTTTTAAAGATCCCGCTTTTGGTACCTTAAAAGGACATCATGCAAAAAATATGTGGCGTATGTTATGCCAATCACAAAAAAATAAAGACTTTAAGGTAACTGCTTACAACATTACAAATAGCTCTGCTACTTGGGAAGCTTTTTATACATTCAGCAAAACAAAACGTAAAATACACAATACCGTTAATGCTAAATTCATGTTTCAAGACGGTAAAATAATTTCACATACCGATACATTCAACCTTTATAAATGGTCAAAACAAGCGCTAGGTTTAAAAGGCACTTTAATAGGTTGGACACCTTTTTTTAAAACCCAGTTCCAACAACAAACTAATAAGCTATTACATCAGTTTGAACAAAAACATAGGTCAAACTAATTAACAACTTTGTAACAAAATCTACTGTAAATCGTCTTAAATAAAAACCATCATATGACATTCTTAAAACACGCCTTTCCTCTTTTAGCCTTCTTATGTTCTATCTTTAGTTTTGCCCAAGAAATATCTGGAAAAGTTTTAAGCGACTCCAAAGAACCTATCCCTTTTGCAACAGTTCAAATTGGCGATGGTTATGGTGTTATTACTAATGAAGAAGGTAATTTTTCCATTAATACAACTAATTTTAAAGAGACAGATTCTGTAAAAATTTCTTGCTTAGGTTATGAAAAATTAGGCCTGTTAGTGAAAGACTTCTCATCTTCAAATTACACTCTTAAAGAACAAGTTAACGAATTAAGCGAAGTGTATTTAACAAACCGCAACTTGAGTGTCGATTCTATTATGTACTATGTTAACCAAAACATCTCTAAAAACTACAACACAAGTCAGGTAGATTATAATATTTTTAGCCGTAGAACCGAGTTTATACAAGGTAAAAATATTGATTTCGAGATAGACAAATCCACAGGGTTTTCAAGAAAACAACTAAAAAATATTAATAAAGATATTAATACCTTAGAAACCACCTTACTTAATAACCGCTCTAAACAATATACCGATCTGATTGCAAATTTAAAGATTAAAGACAATAACAACTCTAAACTTAAAATTGATAAAGCGGTTAGGTTTTTAGATGAAAGAAACGACCAGTCTCTTGAAAAACTAGCTGAAAGGGGGAAAGATCTCGTCTCTAATCATTTAGATAAAAATAAAATTTATACCGTAAAATCTGGTTGGTTTAAACTCTCCGACTCAGTATCTTTAAAAGAACAAGAGCAAGGCAACAAAATGGAAGACACCATTAATTCTGTTGGCATAATAAAAACCCTTATGCTAGATAAAATAAACAATCATGCCATTTCTAAATCTAGTATGTTAGACTTTGTTTATGAAACCAGAAAATATGAATACGAACTAGCCGACATAACCTTTTTAGATAGCGAAATGGTTTATATAATTACATTTAAACCTAAAAGAAGCTCTGTAGATTACGAAGGAACCATGTATATTTCTAACGAAAGTTTTGCTGTTTTAAGAGCCGATTACAAGTTTTATAAAGGACGCGTTGGTGAGAAGTTTAATTTAAGACTTCTGTTAGGTATTAAATATGTTGAAAATGGTAAAAACGGAGCTGTCATGTTTAAAAAAGCAGAAGATGGCTATTATTACCCAAGATATATTAGCGAACATATAGACCGCTACTTTTATGTAAACCGTCCATTTAAGTTTATAGAAAACGACGACAGAGGTAATAAATTTGCTTTCGATTTTAATGTTGAAGGTACTTTTAAAGAAAAAACCGAGTTGTTATTTATTTCGCAAAAAACGCTATCAAATACTGAGTATGAAAACTTAAAAGAAGCGAAAAAAGTAGATTACAAAACAGAAAAACGGTATAGCTCGGAAATATGGAAAGATTACGATGTTATAGAGCCATTACAAGAAATGAAAAGTTTTGATGTAGAAGAATAAAAGAAACTATCTTAAATATAAATAGCTTCTTTTATTATTTTAAGTTAGTAAATGTTTCTTTTTAGGGACAAATCTTTTTGTTTACTTTATGTTTCATTCACCTGTCTACTAAATAATTAGCAAATTTTATGCCAAATATTAGGAGTATTTAGCGCATTTACCTTTTACGCCTTCAAAAAACTGGTGCATAAAAGCAAAATCGGCATCAATATCGTTTGTTGGGTAAAATGGTTCTGAAATGTGATTTTGTTTTTGTTTAAAGTCTAAAGTAAACATTATAATAGGCACATTGGCCGATTTAGCAATGTAATAAAACCCTGTTTTCCACTTAGCCACTTTTTTTCTTGTGCCTTCTGGTGCTAAGGCTAACCTAAATTCGTCTTTTTCGTTAAAAAGTTTAGCAATGGCTTCAACTTTATTTTGCCCTGAAGTCCTATCTAACGGGCTACCACCTACACGTTTTAAATACCAACCTAAAGGTCCAATAAATAATTCGCGCTTAGCTATAAAACTAACTTTTATATCGACAATTTTTCTTAAAAGAATTCCAATATAAAAGTCGTGCCAACTAGTATGTGGAACCGCTATTAAAACGGCTTTTTTAACTGTATCCTTAGAAAAATTAGTGTTTCCAGTAATTTTCCAACCTAAGAGTTTAAAATAAATAAATTTAGCTAACCAACGCATCTTTACATTTTTTCGTAAAGTGCTCTAAGCTTTTCACGTGTAATTGTTTTTTCCCAATTTTTTCCAATGGCATTCTCCCAAAGCGGTGCCATACCTAAAGACACATCTATCATGGTATTAAACTCTTTATCTGAAAGATTTTTACAAAGGCCTTGAGGTAATTCAATATTGTGAGCTTTTTTCATATCCTTAAACATTGTAACACCTTCAGGGTAAAACTCTTCAAGATGATCAAACACAATACAGTTTCCAACGCCATGTTTTGTGCCTAGCAAATACCCCAATCCATAACTCATAGCATGTGCTACGCCTACTTGAGAATAGGCAATACTCATACCGCCATGCCAAGAAGCCATCATTAATTTATCTTGAGATTCTTTTTCAGACAATTTATTATCTAAAAATATTTCTTTACATAGCTCGAAAGCTTTTTCACCATAACTTTGGCTAAAAGCATTTAGATAAGTCCCTGTAAGCGACTCTATACAGTGAATATAGCAATCCATTCCTGTATAAAACCATTGTTGCTTAGGAACATCTTTTGTTAATTCTGGATCTAATAAAACTTGATCGAAAGGTGTATAATCTGAATTAATACCTAATTTTTTATCCGGTCCTGTTAAAACTGTTGTTCTAGAAACTTCGGCTCCTGTACCAGATATTGTTGGCACGCCTACATGATAAACTGCTGGGTTTTTAACTAAATCCCAACCTTGATAATCTTTGGCCGATCCAGGATTGGTAAGCATAATTGCAACCGCTTTAGCTAAATCCAAAATGGTTCCGCCACCTATACCAATTATACCAGAAGGCTTTTCTTTATATTTTAAAATAATTTGTTCAACTAGAGCATCAACTTGAGATGTTTTGGGTTCTTCGTCTGCAGAAATATATAGAATTTCATCGTCGTAGGATAAAGGAATTCTCGATGTTACCCAGGCATTCCCTTTAAAAACATCATCTACTATATAAATAAACGGTGCTCTAACATTTAGTCGTTTTGGTTGTAAAACATCATGTAATTGACTAAAACTTCCGCGTCCAAAAACGACTCGAGATATCATGGGAAAATTCTTGTAACTCATCAATTTTGTTTAGTTAGTTAAAAAACGACAACATCTCATGCAATGTTGTAATCGTTTGATATTGTTTTCCATTTTTGTCTTTCTCTTGAACTGTTTCGTGAGCCCAAGTAGTATGAAATGGAACATGAATAGCTTTTGCCCCTATATTAACTAAAGGTAACACATCTGATTTTAATGAGTTGCCTACCATTAAAAATTCTGATGGGTTTATATCCAAATGGTTTAAAAGCTTTTTATAATTAGATTCCTGCTTATCACTTAAAACTTCAATATGATGGAAATATTTTAATAAACCTGATTTTTCTAATTTTCTCTCTTGATCTAATAAATCGCCTTTTGTGGCTAAAATTAATCGGTAATTTTTAGAAAGTTTTTCTAGTACGTGCTCTACATCATTTAAAAGTTCTACTGGTTTATTGATCATGTCTTTACCCAAATTGAGAATTTTCTCAATAATATCACTAGACACGTCTCCATTTGATAATTCAATAGCCATTTCTACCATAGATAACACAAACCCTTTTACACCATACCCATATACTGGCAGGTTTTTCATTTCCATTTTAAATAGTTCTTGGTCTATTTTATTAATGGTTTCGTAAGATGATAACATTTGAGCAAATTGCATTTCGGCATCACGAAAATAGGTTTCGTTTACCCAAAGGGTATCATCGGCATCAAAGCCTATTACTTTTATGTTGCTATAATCTACTTCCATAGTTTTCTGGCTCGTTCCAAATCTTCTGGTGTATCAACTTCTACGCCTTGTATAGTTGTTTCTACCATTTTTATGCGTTTGCCGTACTCTAAATATCTTATGCACTCTATTTTTTCGGTGGCTTCTATAAACTGCATTGGCAAGTTATAAAAGTCTAACAAAGCTTGCTTTCTAAAGGCATATATACCTTTATGTTTAAAATACCTGGCTCCTGCCTCTTTATCGCGTGGATATGGAATTGGGCTTCGTGAAAAATATAGTGCAAAATTTTCTTGGTCTACAATTACCTTAACGGTATTAGGATTGGTTATTTCATCCCAATCTGTAATTTCTACCATTAACGATGCTAAATCAATCTCTTTATTAGGGTCGTCTTTAAAAACTTCAATTACTTTTTTTAAACTTTCTTGTTCTGTAAAAGGCTCATCACCTTGAACGTTAACCACAATATCCACATCTAGGTTTTCTACAGCTTCGGCAATTCTATCACTACCCGATTGATGCTCTTTTTGGCTCATGATGGCTTTTCCACCATGATTTACGATTTCATTAAAAATAATATCGCTATCGGTAACAACATATACATCATCAAACAAATTGGTTGCTACAGTAGCTTCGTAGGTTCTTAAAATAACCGACTTACCTGCTAAATCTTGCATAAGTTTTGCTGGAAAACGCGACGCGCTGTACCTAGCCGGAATCATGGATATTATCTTCATAAGATAGTTTTATACTTTTTCAAAAATATAATTTTTAAAGTGATTTTAAGGTCTTGAAAGTTTAATCTTTCTATAAAATTTGAAAATTAAATACAGAACTATTATTGAGAAAACAAATGCTTATTATTGTTTCTGTATTCATTGCTTTGTTTATTTTTAAGTTTCAAAGAACTCGTCTTTAAAACCAATAAGATACAATTTTTCTTTGGCTCTTGTTACAGCTGTATAAAGCCAACGTAAATAATCTTTTGTAATGCCATCTGGCAAATAAGGTTGCTCCACAAAAATAGTATTCCATTGTCCCCCTTGCGACTTATGGCAAGTCATGGCGTAAGAAAACTTAACTTGTAAGGCGTTGAAATACTTATTGTTTTTTACTTTTAAGAATTTACGGTAATTACTACTCTCGTTTTCATAATCTTTCATCACTTCTTGATAGAGTCTGTTAGAATCTTCATATGGTAAAGATGGGGTTTGCGCCTCTATAGTATCTAAAAGTAATACTGTTTCAAACGGTCGCATTCTTGGGTAATCGACCATTTTAACTTTTACTTCGGCAAACCTGAATCCGTAAAGTTCTTTTATATGAAAAATTTCTAAAATTTCAATAATGTCGCCATTGGCTATAAAACCGGCTTCGGTGGTTGGTTTTATCCAAAAATAATTGTTTTTAACCACCATTAAAAAATCACCTGTACTTAACTCGTTTTCTCGAAATAGAATACGACTTCTTATTTGCTGATTGTATAAGTTAGCACGTTTGTTACTACGCACTATAATAGCCGTCTCCTCATGACCATTTTCGCTGTAAGACGCATCGATAGCTCCCATTATTTCATGACCATCAACTAGCCTAACAATATCTTTAAAACCATTTAAGTGAAACTTAAAGCTTTCAAAAAAGTCGTCTTGTAGTTCTTCTCTTAAATTAGTTGCATTTTGAAGTATCCCAGAATCTTGTTCTTGACGCACCACTTCATTTAATTCAATTTTTTTAACGTCTTTATTGTAATTCAAGCCTAGGGTATGCTCATTTAATGCGGGACTTAAATCTAATTTAACGGGTGGTAACTGTGCCACATCGCCGATAAGTAATAATTTACAGCGATGCCCAGAATACACATATTGCATTAAATCGTCTAAAAGAGAGCCATTTTCAAACAATTTAGATTCTCCTGGTGTATCTGGAATCATAGAAGCTTCGTCTACAATAAAAATAGTGTCTTTATGTTTATTAGGCTGCAAAACAAACTTTACGCCACCGCCTTTATCTTTTCTAGGGAAATATATTTTTTTGTGTATAGTAAACGCTTCTTTTTTAGAGTAATTAGAAATTACTTTTGCCGCTCTTCCTGTTGGTGCCATTAACACAGCACTTTTTTTAGCTTTCCATAAATTGGTTACAATAGTACCAATAATGGTTGTTTTTCCCGTTCCTGCATACCCTTTTAATAAATAAAGTGATTTTGGGTCGCTACTAAAAATAAATTCCGATAACTGCAAAAGTGCGACATCTTGAGTTTGGGTTGGCTTAAATGGAAACTGCTGTTTTATAAGTGTATAGAATTCAGATGCGGTCATAGAATAATTCTAGGGTTTTAATTTTCTCAAATATAGGAATGATTTTTAGGGCTATTGGTTTTTACGATTAAAAAAAAATTGTAGATTTGCCTAATACCTATTTAATATTAATAACACAAATCATGTTAAAATTCATCTTAATAGCTGTTGCTGTAATTTTACTTACTATTGGTTTAGTATGGGTAATCGATAAATTTGTGCCTTCTAAAGCAAAACCAGTTGTACAAATTTTACTTTGGGTCTTAATTATCTTTTTAGGATACCAAACGTATATGTCGATTTATGAGCCTTTACAATTTAACAAAGTTAAAGACAAGCGCTATGCTAAAGTTATTGAAAAATTAGTTGATATTAGAAATTCTCAACTAGCCCATAAAGAAGTAACCGGTACTTTTGCTAATGATTTTGAAAGTCTTGTAAAGTTTATTGATACAGCAAAATATACTATAACACAACGTAGAGACTCTACCGTTATAGATGAAGAATTAACCAAACGTTATGGTGGTGTTGAAATGACAAAAGATATTTTAATTATAGATACTCTAGGCTTTGTACCTGTTAGAGACTCATTATTTAAGTCTTCTACAAGATATAAAACCATGATGAATGTACCTGAAGCCGAAGAAGGCGCTACATTTAAAATGGAAGCTGGACTACTTGAAGAAAACGATGTTAAAATTCCTGTTTTTGAAGCAAGTGTTAAAAAATCTGTTATCTTACACGACCAAAATAAAGACTTATTAGCACAAGAAAACGAAGTCGTTTCTGTAGATGGTGTTAATGGCGATGAACTTAAAGTAGGATCGATGACCGAAGTAAAAACAAACGGGAACTGGCCTAAAACTTATGGCGATAGCGAATAATACAACTAACTTAACTAACCAAGATTTGTCCATTCAAATTAATTTGAATGGACTTTCTTTTTGTATACTAAACAAAAGCACACAAACCATTACTTTTTTAAAGCATATTACTTTAGAAAAGAAAACCACTCCCATTCAAATTTTAGATAAGTTAAAACATTGTTTTAATACTATAGATGAATTAAATAACACCTTTAATAAGGTAACAGTTATCTATATAAACGATTTAGCCACATTAGTCCCAAAGGAATTTTTTAATAAAGAACTCCTCGCCGATTATTTAAAGTTTAATTCAAAAATTTTAAAATCCGATTTTATTGCTTACGATACCATTAATGCCAACAATAGCGTTAATGTGTATGTGCCTTACGTTAACATTAACAATTACATTTACGATAGGTTTGGTAGTTTTTCCTATAAACATTATGCAACCATACTTTTAGAACAGGTTTTAAAAAACGACACGCTATCTCAAGAAGATAATATGTATGTAAATGTTGGTGAAACACATTTTGAAATTATTGTAGTCAACGCTGGAAAACTTCAATTTTATAATACTTTTGAATACCACACTCAAGAAGATTTTATTTATTACATCTTGTTTACTGTAGAACAACTTGCTCTTAACCCAGAAAACATAAACCTTATTCTTTTAGGTAACATTGCAAAAGATGATGACCTTTATACTATCGTCTATAAATACATAAGGCATGTTTCTTTTGGGCATAGAAAGGATAATTATAATTACATTAAAAAACCTAAATCTAATCATTCCCACTTTACCTTAATCCATAGTTTTTCATGAGAATTATTTCCGGACAATTTAAAGGCAGGAAGTTACAAGCTCCAAAACAATTACCCGTTCGCCCAACAACCGATATGGCTAAAGAAGCCTTTTTTAACATCTTAAATAACAACTATTATTTTGATGAATTATCGGTTTTAGATCTTTTTGCCGGAACAGGAAATATAAGTTATGAATTTGCCTCAAGAGGCACCACACAAATTACGGCTGTAGATGGCCATTACGGATGTATAAAATACATTAATCAAACAGCATTGCAGTTTGATATGCCTATTCAAACCATAAAAAGTGATGTGTTTAAGTTTTTAGAACACTACAAAACCAAACACACTATTATTTTTGCCGACCCACCTTACGATTTTGATTTAGAAGCCTTTTCTAAAATCCCTGAATTAGTTTTTAAAAATAATATATTAGAACCACACGGATATCTTATTATAGAACACTCCAAACACACCAACTTATCACATTTAGACTATTTTAACCAATCAAAGAGCTATGGTGGTAGTGTTTTTAGCTTTTTTGAACACCCCGAAGAAAAATAAAAAGCAGATCTATAAGCCGAATTCTGTACTGTTCAAAAAACAGCCCTTATCATTTATCTTAATGCATTGTTGCCAATACACTCTAGCTGCCTACCCTCCAACAATCGTACGTGCCGCACTCAAACGTTGGTATACATGGCATTGCACCGCATAGAGTTTACCTGATTTCACTACAGCATTACCTGTACATACTTTCTGTTGCACTTTTCCTAACCTCACGGTTGATGGCTGTTAACCACTATGCTGCACTATGGTGTTCGGACTTTCCTCTGTGTAAACACAGCGATAAGGCGATCTGCTTAGGTGCAAAAGTACACAAATTGTTAATAACTACTTTTAATTTTTAGCAGCATAATTCCAAAATTTAAAGCAAAGTTTTAACTTTGTTATGCTTAACAATTTTCAATGGAACATTTTGTAGTATCGGCTAGAAAGTACAGACCACAAACATTTAAAGATGTTGTTGGTCAACAAGCCATTACCAATACATTAAAAAATGCTATTGAAAACAACCATCTAGCTCAAGCCCTATTATTTACGGGGCCCAGAGGTGTTGGTAAAACCTCTTGTGCGCGTATTTTAGCAAAAATGATAAATAGCGATGGACAAGATCAAGGCGATGAAGATTTTGCTTTCAATATTTTTGAATTGGACGCCGCTTCCAACAACTCTGTAGACGATATTCGTAACCTAACCGATCAAGTCAGGATTCCACCTCAAGTAGGAAAATATAAAGTTTATATTATTGATGAGGTTCACATGTTATCCCAAGCCGCTTTTAACGCGTTTTTAAAAACCTTAGAAGAGCCTCCAAAACACTGCATTTTTATTTTAGCAACAACTGAAAAGCATAAGATTATTCCAACTATTTTGTCACGTTGCCAAATATTCGACTTTAAACGAATAACTGTTAAAGATGCTAAAGAGTATTTAAAATATATTGCCGAAGAACAAGGAATTGAAGCCGAAGACGATGCGCTACATATTATTGCTCAAAAAGCAGATGGCGCCATGCGTGATGCATTATCTATTTTCGATCGTGTAGTTAGTTTTTCTGGAAAACATTTAACCAGACAAGCCGTTACAGAAAACCTTAATGTTCTTGATTACGAAACGTATTTTAAAAGTACCGATTTTATTTTAGAAAATAACATTCCAGATGTATTAGTGCAATTTAATACCATTTTAGCGCAAGGATTTGATGGTCATCATTATATCGCTGGCCTAGCCTCGCATTTTAGAGACTTATTAGTTTGTAAAAACCCTAAAACAGTTGATTTACTTGAAGTTGGTGAAGAAACTACCGAGAAGTATAAAATTCAATCGCAAAAAAGTTCTCAAGCATTTTTATTAAAAGCTATCGAGTTAGCCAACGAGTGTGATTTAAAGTATAAATCCAGTAAAAATCAACGACTCCTTGTTGAACTTTGTTTAATGCAACTTTCCTCTATCACTTTTGATGGAGAAAAAAAAAATAGCCAACGTTACATAATTCCACCAAGCTATTTTAAAGCAAAAGGTATTACACCTATTCCTGTTAGTAAGCCTTCTACTAAGCAAAAAGAGGACAGCAAAGAAGAGTCTAAACAAGTAACAACCGAACCTAAGACGGCTTATGTTAACACCCAAAACCTTACTAAGGTAAAACAGCAAAAGCAACAAGCTTCAAAACCTAAAATAGATATCTCAGCTCCTAAAAAGTCAACCTCTGGTTTATCGTTAAAAAGCATAAAAGCAAAAAAGGAGCATGAAATTAGGCAAATGGATGTTGTTGTTAATGAAGAGGAACTTCCTAAAGAACCTTTCACGGAAGAACAATTGCGACAAACTTGGAAAGACTTTGTAACGATTATAGAGAAAAAAGGGCAATTTAATCTTGCCTCTATTCTATCTATAGACGAGCCTAAACTAGACGGTACAACAATTCATTTAGAGTTTCCTAACAATACCAACAAAGTTGAAGTAGAACGCCAACAATACGATTTACTTAACTATCTTAGAAAAACACTTCAAAATTACGATATATCGCTTTCTATAACGGTTAACGAGGTTATTGAAAAAAAATACGCCTACACAACCCAAGAAAAATACGAAAAGCTTAAAGAAAAAAACCCTAATATAGATGTGTTACGAAAAACGTTTGGTTTAGATATTTAACTTTATGAAATCAACTATCACTTTCTTTATTGCACTAATCGTCGCTATTTGTTTTTTTAATTGTGATGGTAGACATCGAGCACAAAAATCTTACACAGAAAATCTGATCAAAGAAAACCTTCCTAGTTCATTTTCTGAGCAGGTAACATTTTATCCCGAAAACTATGCTGAACACGTTAATGACACCACGTTAACAAACGGATACCGTGCGCATATTAAGTCGTATTCAGATATGGTTAATCATGTTGTTATTACTGAGAAAAAAAACAAAACAATCCTTAAGACACATTATAGAAAAGCCATTGGAGAAATAACGGTTTATAAAGATAATTCTGAAGTGTTTATGACTGTTATTAACGACCAATTATTTAGTAAACATATTGATAACTTACCCAAAGATTTTAATCAATATATTTTAAAAAGTCTCTGGGTAAACCAATATAAATCATTAAAAAACAATCAATTAATTGTTGACGTTTTGTTACAAAAACCTAAATCTAAACATCAAATTAATTGTCAACTTATCATTGATTCTAAAGGAAAATTTAACATTATAAAAAACGTGTAATTATGTTAGGATTAAAACTTCCAACAGACCCAAGATGGGTAAATATTGTAGAAAAAAATATTGAGGAAATCCTTACAGACCATGCCTATTGCGAACAAAAAGCAACTAGTACAGCTATTTCTCTTATTGTTTCTTTTCCAGAATATACCGAATTAGTTACAGAAATGACAGCTTTAGTAAAAGAAGAGATTAGTCATTTTAAAATGGTTCATGATAAAATAATTGAACGTGGCTGGGTTTTAGGACGAGATAGAAAAGACGAATATGTTGTTGCTTTACATAAATTTTTTCCTAAAGGTGGCAGCAGAACTACACAATTAGTTCACCGCTTGCTTTATGCTGCTTTAATTGAAGCTAGAAGCTGCGAGCGTTTTAGACTACTATCGGAAGAATTAGAAGATAAGGAATTGGCCGAGTTTTACCGTAAACTTATGGTAAGCGAAGCCAACCATTATACCATGTTTTTAGGTTTTGCAAGACAATACGGAAATCGCGAAGATGTAGATGAAAAATGGCAAAATCTTCTTGATTACGAAGCTGATATTATGAAAGATTTAGGAAAAAAAGAAACCATTCATGGCTAGTCTAAATGCTCTTATAATATAAAAACCTCCAATACAAATTGGAGGTTTTATTTTTATATATCTTTTCTTAGAAAACTTAAATTTTTATACCAATACCTAATTGAATATTAGTGTTTTTAGCTTCAATATCATTCTCATCGTCTATAATATTAGTTAAACCATAGTGGTATCTGGCATCGATAAAAATTTCATCAGTAATCATAAACTCTAAACCGCCAATTCCAGAAAAGGCAAAGTTTTTGTAACCATCTTCATATTCATGAATTTTCACACCAACTAATGGTCCAGCACCTATAGAAAACCTGTCTCCTAGACGAAACTTTAACAAAATAGGTGTTTGAATATAATCTATTCTAAGGTCTCTATCTTTAGCACCTTCAGCAGAAAATTGAATTTCTGGTGCAATAGACATAGAGGTCGTTAATGCATACTCGCCAAAAAAACCAATAGCGAACCCATTTCTATGTTGGTTTGAAAAATTAGCATCTGGATCAAAGTCTAAATTAGAAATGTTATATCCCACTCTAACTCCGTATAAGTCTTTTTGAGAAAACGAAACTGTAGTACAAGCTATAACAAACACTAAGAATATTATTTTTTTCATTGTTTTAAAGTAGTTTGGTTAATAATCTGAATTTTAACGGCTAAGATATATTTTTATCTTAAAATGAGGATAATATAAAGACAAACTGCTTCTTTTTACTGTGTATTGCTTGAAATGGTATTATGATACATACTTTTAATAATTCCGTCGGATAACCCTATTTTAGGAACATATATATCTTTAGCACCACTCCATTTCATGGCAGATAAATAAATTCTTGTTGCTGGAATAATAACATCTGCCCTATCTTGATTTAAGTCTAATTCTGTTATTCTTTCTTCGTAAGAGTAAGTTTGTAACGTTTTATAATATGATGATAAATAAAAATAGGTTAATGGTTTTCCTAATTTCTTTCCAGATATTTTAAAAATTTTATTAATATTTCCTCCAGAACCTATCAGATCTATTTTTTCGTATTCTGCGGTATGTTTAATCACCCATGCTTCGGCTTCTGCCCAAGTTTCGTTCTTAACAATATCGTTTAACAACCTTACGGTTCCTATTTTAAAAGAACGCGAGGTTATTTTTTTTCCATTATGGATTATAGAAAACTCAGTGCTACCACCACCTACATCAACATAAAGATAGGTTTTAGAATCGTCTATAAAGGCATGTAAATCGGTGGCAGCAATAATAGCTGCTTCTTCTTCGCCATCAATAATATCAATTTTTATGTTTGAATGCTTTAAAATTGCCTCTGATACTTGCTGTCCGTTATCGGCTTCACGCATAGCAGAAGTTGCACAAGCTTTGTATTTAACAACTTTATGAGATTTCATGAGAAGTTTAAAGGCCTTCATGGTATCTAACATGCGTTGTTGGTTATATTTAGAAATATTTTGCTCTAAAAACACATCGGCTCCCAGACGAATTGGCACCCTTACTAACGAACTTTTTTTAAATCTAACTTCTTTACCTTTTTCTTCTATTATGTTTGCAATAAGTAATCTAACAGCATTAGACCCTATATCGATAGCGGCATATTTTTTTATTGAAAGCATAAATTAATTGTCAAGTTTTTTTTGGTAGTAATCGTAAAGTGCAAACTGCGACCTTACTTTAGGCTTATTATTTCGTTTATAGTCGTTTTGTTGCGAATTGTTTAAAAGTCTTGCTTTTACGTTATCGCTCCAACATATATTAAAGGTGTCTATAAGTTCGCTTTTAATACTCTCGTCGTAAATGGGGCAACTTACTTCTACTCTATTTTCAATGTTTCTTGTCATCCAATCTGCTGAAGAAATATAAATTTTAGGATCGTTATTGTTACAAAATATGTATAATCTTGTATGTTCCAAAAATTTATCAACAATACTTATTACTTCAATATTTTCACTCATGCCTTTAATACCTGGGATTAAGCAACATATCCCTCTAACAATCATTTGAATTTTCACGCCTGCTCTACTGGCTTCGTATAATTTATCAACCATTTTAAAGCTAGATATACTATTCATTTTTAAGCGAATGTAAGCTGGCTTCCCTGCTTTTACATTACTTATTTCTTGATCTATAAGTTTAAATAAGGCTTTTTTGGTGTAATGCGGCGATGTGATAATGTGTTTATACCTATAAATTCTATAGTTAACCTCGAAGAAACTAAATACTTTGTTTACATCTTTTAGTATTTTTTGGTCTGCAGTAAATAGTGTATAATCGGTATATATTTTTGCTGTCGATTCATTAAAATTCCCTGTACTTATAAACCCATAGCGCTTAATTTTGTTGTTTTCTTCACGCTCTATAACACACATTTTACTGTGTACTTTTAACCCTTGAACCCCAAAAATTAAGTTTACCCCTTCGTTTTTCATTTGTTCGGCATACTCGATATTTGCTTGTTCATCAAAACGTGCTTGAATTTCTATAGAAACCGTTACCTTTTTACCATTTTTTGCAGCATTTATTAAAGAACTTGCTACATGCGAAATTTGTGCTAAACGGTAAATGGTAATTTTAATTGTTTGCACTTTGGGATCTAAGGCGGCTTCACGAAGAAACTTTACAACATAGGAAAATGTATGATATGGTGTGTGCAATAAATAATCTTTGTTTTCTATGCTTTTAAAAATACTCTCCTGTAAGCTTAACCCTTTTACTGGTAAAGCTTCTATTTTTTCGTAAAGCAAATCTGCTCTTCCTAAACTTGGAAAACTCATATAATCACGACGGTTATGGTATCTTCCACCTGGAATAATACTATCATGCGAATCGATGCCCATTTTTGTCATTAAATAATTTAATGTCTCAGGATCTATGGTTTTATCATACACAAACCTAACGGGTTCGCCAACTTGTCTGTGCTTAACACTTTCCGAGATTTTTTCCATAAAACTCTTACTTAAATCGCTATCTAAGTCTAACTCGCCATCTCGTGTTATTTTAATCATATGTGCTGTAGCTTCGGTATAATCGAAAATGTTAAAAATATCGTCTAAACAAAATCGTAACAAATCATCTACCATGATAATGTAGCTTTTCCCATTTTTTTCTGGTAGCACTACAAACCGATCCATAGATTTAGATATTTCGACAAGTGCGTATTGTTTTTCACCTGATTTAAGCACCATTTTTACTGCTAAATAAGCGGCGCTATCTTTTAAGTTAGGTAGTTTAACAATATCACTTAAAATTATGGTAACTAAAGCTGGACTTACATTTCTTAAAAAGTAATCCTTTATAAAAAGTTGTTGTGTTTTATCTAATTGGTTTTCTGTAACTAAAAAAATGTTCTCTTTTTCAAGCGATTTCTTAATCTTACTTAAAACTTCTAAACTGTGACTTTGTTGTTTAATAACTATTTGCGTTATTTCCTCCAACAATTGTGCAGCTTTAATACCACCAAGTTCGCTTTTCCCGCCTTTACCAGCCTCTACAATACGTTTAACCGTTGCATAACGCACTTTAAAAAACTCATCTAAGTTATTAGAGAAAATTCCTAAAAACCTTAATCTATCAATTAAAGGTACTGTTTCATCTTCTGCTTCTTGTAGCACTCTTGCATTAAATTGCAACCAACTAATTTCTCTATTTATATAACTGTTTTGTACTGTACTTGCGTTTGGCATTTAATGTTCTTTTTTTACAAATATATTCTATAAAAGATTAATTAAACATTAAATAAGTTAGGATATAAAAAAGGAAAAGTCAATAAACTTAAAAAAACAATTATTTTTAAGTTTTTTCTTACAAATAACGTTTTTTATCGTAGTTTTTGTACAGTTTATTGATTAAAAACCCAAAAAAGGATTGTATTTTTTAATTATTTGTATAGATTTGTCTTCTATGGAATAATAAAACCCTGGATATGAAAACTAAACTTACTCTACTTATTACTATTTTGTTTTTAACAACTGGCACCATCATTGCCCAAAACAATGGTGCTTCGCAAAGTATTATCGATAATAACGTTTCTATTGGAAAATATCATGATAGAGACGAATTACAACGAATGAATAAAGGAAAGCTATTAGACTTATATATTGAACGTATTGAAGTTATTGTTAAAGTACTCCCCAATATTGCTTTTACAAATAAACCTGGTGTTACTATTGCTTCATTAGGAATACCAGATACAAAAGATCATAGGAAAGCTCTTGAAGATAATATTGATGCAGCAGATGAATATTTTGAAAACACCATAGAATTTCAAAGAAAGATTTTACCATATTCGGATAAATCTAATTTAATTGCTGCTGTATTGTTTTATGAGCAAACATTAAAATCATTACATACGTATAACGAATTTAATCAATATTAATTTTACAATTACTTAATATAACAACCTTACAAATGCCACTATTAAAGTGGCATTTTTTTTATATTTTTATTAATAATCTCCTATTAGACTTTCATAAAAAGAAAATTTTTCTCAAAAAAATAAGATTTATCTTACAAAACACAAACATTTTGTGTTTTTCGTCGATATTTTTTGTATTTCATAGGATAAGTTTATATGTTTGGTATATATATTATAATACCCAAAACTAAAAATTAAACATATAACTTATGAAAAACTTTACTCAAATGTTATGTCTATTTCTGCTTACCTTGAGTAGTGTATTTGCTCAACAAGAAAAGGGCATATTTGGTCGTAACAACTGGCTAAATCCATGGGCCGAATTTCAACCTAACACAATTGAATATGGCGAACCTACCGAAATACTAAGTGGCGATATTACCGAAGACACCAAACTCAACAAGAAAAATATATACCTACTTCTTGGAAATGTTTTTGTTACAGATAGTACAACATTAACAATAGAGCCAGGAACTGTAATTATAGGTGACTTTAAAACAAATGGTTCTTTAACCATTAGTAAGGGCTCTAAAATTATTGCTGAAGGTACAGAAACCGATCCTATTGTGTTTACATCTAATAAGGGTGTAAAAAAACAAGGTGACTGGGGTGGTGTTTTTATACTTGGCGATGCTCCAATTAACAAGTTTGGTAATGAGTCCTTAATTGACTTTGGTTTAAAACCATCTTCTTCAAAAAATATAAGTTACGGTGGCAATAATACAGAAAGTTATTCTGGTATTTTTAAATACGTTAGAATTGAGTATGCTGGTAGAAGAACCATAAATCATGGTTATTTTAGTGCTTTAACGCTTGCGGGGGTTGGACATAACACCATTGTAGAGAATGTTATGGTAAGCCATAGCAACGGAAATTCATTTAATGTAATTGGTGGTGAAGTTATTCTAGACAAACTTGTTTCTTACAAATCTCATGGTAATGATTATGAGTTTAATTATGGTGCACAAACCATTATAACAAATTCATTAGCCATACGTTCGCCTTACGTTTCCAACTCAAATAGACCAAAAGCCATGTATGTTGCATCTTATAATAAAAGAGATGAAATTGACTTTTCTAAAAAAGAAACTTTTGTTAGCGCAGAAAACTTAACCTTAGTTAATGTAAGTAACGACTTAGCAGGCGATATAAAAATAGGGCTTGTTAAAGAAGCCATTTATATAGCTCCCGATGCAGCTTTTTCAATGAATAAAAGTGTTATTTCAGGATTTAATCCAGCAGTCGTTTTTGATGAAAACATCAAAATCAACAACGAAAGCCTAAATAAGTTAAAATTTACAAACATGCTTTTTAATAACTGTAATGGCAACTTATTTACTAGGTACAATCCTAACAACGACGATTTAGAAGACTGGTATGGTAATAGTAGTTTCTTTAATGTATACGCTAAAAGCCCTGACGAAGAAACGTTTATCGATTTAAAAAATAATAAACGACCTGACTTTAGATTACGAATTAATAAAATCGTAGCATCAAATATGGATTAACAACAATCCAAAAAAACAACATTAAATCTTGTCTTTTATTCTAGTATCAAAAATAAAAGACAAGATTTTTCCCAAACTATACCAACTTAAACTACATGCAAAAAATTACCCTACTAAAACACGTAACGATACTTCTTTGTTCTTTTGTTTTTTTAGTTAGCAAAAACACAAAAGCTCAAATAGTTATTGGTACACCAAATTTAGGGTTTAGTCAAGCATGTGCAAATAGTTCATTTAACACCTACAACACTACATTTGTATTTTCACCAGAAGCAGGATTAGATAGTAGTAATCAATTTATTATTGAATTATCTGATGCCGATGGCAACTTTACATCGCCTACAGTATTACACACAACAACCCCTGGAGAAATTACAACATCGCCAGTAACCTTAAGTTTTTCGATACCAACAACGGCCTATGGCGAAAATTATAGAATAAGAATTAAAAGCACAGCTCCTGTAGCGACTAGTTCTCGTTCTGTACCATTTGCAGCATATTACAAACATCAAGACAGCCCTTTTACAATTAACAATTTAGTGTCAACAGGAGCTTTTTGTAGTGGCGGAAGTTACCTTTTAACAATTGATAATCCAGGAACAGGATCTAACGATTCTCCTTTAAACTATCCTACTCTAACCTTTAATTGGTTTCGAGAAACAAGTGCTACAACATCTGTTTTTATTGCTGAAGGAGAAACCCTAGAAGTAACTGATGCTGGAACTTATTTTGTTGAAACCAATTACGGAAGTTGTACTTCTAATTCATATTCAAATAGAGTTACTATAAGCGAGGTAACTTCTGGTGAAGCCACCGCAACTATTGTATCTAGTTTAGGAAACCCTTTTTGTCCTGAACAAAATGCAACTGTACTAAGTACTATTAATGGTAATAGCTACCAATGGTATAAAGATGGTGCGCCAATTATTAATGCTACCAATCAAACTTACGAAACTAATCTGTCAGGAACTTATAGCGTTCAAGTAGATTTAGGAAGTTGTCAAGCTTCGGGAAGTATCGATTTAGTGAGCGAACTTTTTTCTGCTTCGATTAATGTTTCAGAAGAAAATACATTAGAAGAAGGTGAAACTTTAACAGCAACTGTTACAACGTCAGCTAATGCCCCAGAATATCAATGGTATTTAAATAATACGATCATTTCTGGAGCTACTCAAAACACTTATGAAATTACTGAGATTGGAGAATATAGTGTTGTCATTACAGAAACATCTGGGTGTAATGCTTCCCGAACATTTGATTTTTCTGTTATTGAAGCCTATAACCCTTTTCCAGATATAGATAAAATACCAAATATTGTAAGCCCTAACGGCGATGGCGTTAACGATACTTGGATTATCCCAACAAAATACACTAGCGGATCAAACTCTGAAATAACGATTATGAGTAACCGAGGTGAAATTGTATTAAAAACAGATAATTACTTAAATAATTGGCCAGAAAATAATTTAGATCTTAATAGTATAAACAAAGTATACTACTATATCATTAAAAGTGAACAAGACACCAAAAAAGGAACTATAACACTCATTAAATAGCATGAAAACATTACTTTTTGCTATAATATCTCTTTTCTGCATTATGCAGATTGCCTATTCTCAAGATGATGGTGTGGTTGCTCTTGCGTTACCTTTAAGAAACTCATTAACTTACAATCAACATATAAACACTCCAACATTTAGTTTTGTTAGACAACAATACAAGTACATTAGTATAACGAATAAAAGAGAATGGATGCAATTTGAAAATGCACCTGTATCTTATTTAGTAAGCTATTCTGGTAGATTTAGGGAAAATATTGGTATTGGTATTAGTGCATTTCAACAAAACTACGGGGTTTTAACAACTTTTGGTGGAATTTTAAACTTTGCCTATAATGCAAGATTACAACGCGATAATAATTTAACTTTTGGTATTAATGTAGGTGCTTACCAAAGTGGTATTAATGATGGTAATGTAGTTACCAACACCCCAGACCCCTCACTAGAAAATATACCCTCTAATTTTTTATTAAGTGTAAGTCCTGGAATTAATTACGGAACGGTGTTTTTAGATTTTGGTGTAACAGTCAACAATCTTGTGCTTTACAATTTTACATCTTCTGAATTACTTAAAGACAATCCAGAACAAAGTATTCAACTCCACGCTATGTATACTGGGTATATGAACAGTCGCGGCTTTTTTGATGAAACAAAATTCACTGGATTAATAAAATCTGAATTTAAAAACGATAAAACCATTCTTTCTGGCGGCATTATGCTAACAGTTCCAAAAGGTATTTGGGCTCAAGCTGGTTATAATACTTTATATGGTGCATACGGCGGTTTAGGATTACATCTTACCGAACAAATATCCATAGAATACAATTACGAAAAAGCTGTAGGTGACTTATCTACATTAGGATCTGCTCACGAAATAACTCTAGCATACAAATTAAAGAATAGAGAACGATACGATTATAGTCGTGAGGATCGAGTAAGCGCTTTAATTTCTTCTAAGCCTAAAAAGAAACAATACTCTCAAGCAGATAAAGCCAAAGCGGAAGCTAACCGTAAAGCCGCTGCTGAAGCAAAAGAAGAAGCACGTTTAGCAGCTGAAGCAAAAGCTAAAGCAGAAGCTGAAGAACAGGCACGTCTTGCTGCTGAAGCAAAAGCTAAAACAGAAGCTGAAGAACAGGCACGTTTAGCGGCTGAAGCAAAAGCCAAAGCAGAAGCTGAAGAACAAGCACGTCTTGCTGCGGAAGCAAAAGCCAAAGCAGAAGCTGCAGAACAGGCACGTCTTGCTGCGGAAGCAAAAGCTAAAGCAGAAGCTGAAGAACAAGCACGTCTTGCTGCTGAAGCAAAAGCCAAAGCAGAAGCTGAAGAACAAGCACGTTTAGCGGCTGAAGCAAAAGCCAAAGCAGAAGCTGAAGAACAAGCACGTCTTGCTGCTGAAGCAAAAGCCAAAGCAGAAGCTGAAGAACAAGCACGTCTTGCTGCTGAAGCAAAAGCCAAAGCAGAAGCTGAAGAACAAGCACGTCTTGCTGCTGAAGCAAAAGCCAAAGTAGAAGCTGAAGAACAGGCTAAAGCAGAAGCTGAAGAACAGGCACGTCTTGCTGCTGATGCAAAAGCCAAAGCAGAAGCTGAAGAAGAAGCTAAAATAGATAGTATTCCTGTTGCTAATGATGACCTTTCAAAGTCTATGAATGAAATGGCTGAGTCTGTTGAAACTGCAAGAAAAGCTCAAATAGAGCTATTAAACAAGCTTGAAAAAGCTGTTGACGTAAAAGACCAAGACTTAAAAGACTTAAAACGTGAAAACGATTTAAGTGAACAAGGTATTTATCTAGACCCAAAACCGTTTAAAAGTACCACTGCTGAAAACAGACGCATAGAAGCTTTAAAAACAGAATTAGAACAAACAATAGCAGCAAGAAGTCAAGCTATAAAAGAACTTGAGTTATTACAAAACCAAAGAGAAGAAGACATTGATGTTATTCAGCTAGATGAAGTGTACTTATTCTATCAAAAGAAGTTAAAAACACTAAAAGAAGAACAAGCACAAGCCTTACAAGCAAAAGCAGCATTAGAGGCTAGATTAGAAAAAATTAACATAGCTACAGAATACGAAAGAAAACGTCGTATTAAACGCGCCCTATATAAAAACGAAGAAGATCGATATGCTCAAGATAGTTTAAAACTTGAAGCCATAAGAAAGAATACGGCATTAAGCACAAAACCATTACATGAAGATGATTTTGATTTTGGCGAAGAACGCTCAAGCGGTATTCAAATATTAAAGAACGTTACCAACACAGAAAATGGATATTATGCAGTATTAGCTGTACATACTGATGTTGAGAAAAGAGATGATTTCCTTAGAAAAGCAGTTTCAGCAGGCGAAAAGAATATTAACTTTTTCTACGATGTTAATACTAGTAAATATTACATCTATAATAAAAAGTATAATGATATAAGGTCTGCCAATGCAGCACTTAAAGAAAAAGGAAATCAACCATACAACAGCAAAATTTCAATAGTGAAAATTGAATAAATATAAAAAAGAGTCATTCTCACAACGCCCCAAAGTGAAAATGAAACTAAAATGTAGTACACCATGAAAACATCTACTTATTTAAAATCGGTACTTTTAATATTATTCATGTTTACTCAATACCTGAATAGTATAGCGCAAACATTCGAACCTTTTTCAATAAGAGAAAATATTGAAACTAAAGGTAGTATGTTAGTTATTGGAAACAATATTTTAGGTATTGATAACCAACCTCTTTACGATAACTCTATAGATAATCAAGATGTATCAATGCAATATATAGATATTGATAGTGATGCATCAACATTTAGTTCTAGTAGCGCAGACCTAGTGTTATCGCCGCATGAAGATGGAAGTGCCACAACATGTTACAGAGTAGCTTATGCTGCATTATATTGGGGAGCCTTTTTACAGGATGGAAGTAGATCCGATATCAACCAAGTAAAATTTAAAACACCCGAAAGTAGTACCTATACAGATATTACTGGTGAGGTTATATACGATGCTATTGTAAACCCTATTCTCTCTGAAGAAGGAGAACCAGGAAACACTCCTTATGCTTGCTACGCCGATGTTACCGATATATTAAACGGGTTAAACGACATTGAGGGGACTTATACTATGGCTAATGTAACTTCTAGTGAAGGTACTAACTTTTCTACAGGATTAGCTGCTGGATGGACACTTTTTGTTATTTATGAAGACCCTGAACTTCACACAAAATCATTTACTACATTTGATGGTTTTAGTCATATTTACGATGATCATTATGAAGAAATTCCGGTAACAGGATTTACAACACCACCTGCAGGACACATCGATTTACAATTTGCCTATGCAGCTCTTGATGGTGACAAAAACAATCGTGCTACAAAATTAGAAATAAACGGAAAAGAAGTTACAACACCATTAAGACCAGCTAATAGCTTTTTTGGCGCTGTTATAGAAAACACCAATGGTGTAACCCACCCAAGAGATCCTTTTGGTACAAATACACTTGGTTACGATACTGGTTTTTTAGAAATATTTAATTCAGAGCCTGAATATATAGGCAACAACGAAACTTCTGCTTCTTTTACTTTACAAGTTGCCCGTGGGCAAGCAGATCCTATTTTTTCATTCTTTAGTGCTTTTGCCGTAGATGTTATTTCTCCTGAAGTACCTCTAACCAAAATTGTAACAGATGAAAATGGCGTGGAGATAAATGGCGATGATGTTTATCTTGGGCAAAATTTATTTTATGAAATAAGCTACCAAAACACAGGAAATGAAGATGTTACAAATTTCACAATTACCGATGTTTTACCTGATAATATTGTATTCGATCCAGCCACAGATATAGATTTAAGTAACTCTGGAGGGGCCACACTTTTATCTTACGACCCCATAACAAGAACGTTAGTTTTCTCAATACCAGACGAATCAGTAGAAGTTGATGATCCAGAATTTGTTATTCGTTTAGCTGTTCAAGTTGTTCCTAATTGCTACGACTTAAGTCAAGCGTGCTCTAATGAAATTATTAACCAAGCATTTGGTTCTTATACAGGGGTTAATAGTGGTATTGTTATTGACGAACAAGCTAGTTATAACTCCGATGAATGTTTTATCGATCCACAACCAACCAACTTTTTAGTGGACATTTCAGACTGTAATTTCGAACGTGAAGAAGTCCTTTGTGGTGATAGTGTTATACTAACTGCTTCCGATGGATATGACTCCTACTCTTGGTCTACAAGCCCAACCGGAACACCTGTTATAGGAACAGGACAAACTTTTACAGCCACAGAACTTGGCACTTATTATGTAACTAATACAGCACCAGCAACCTGTTTATCTATACAAGAAGTTATAACCGTTGTATTATATGGTGAAACACAAACTAACCCTGTAATCCCTTATGCCGACGAAGTAGTAACCTGTCCAAACGACGGTAAACTTTTACCTAATATCTTTTTATGTGGCGCCAACGATACTCGAGATATTTTAACAGGTATTAGCGATGCCGTTTCAATTATTTGGGAACAACTAGACGAAAGTAGCTGCCCTGCAGTTAGCGACCCTGATTGTGCCAACGAAAACGATGCTTGTACTTGGAATCAAGTTGGTTCTGGGCCAGATTATACTGCAAACACAGCAGGACAATTTAGGTTAATTATAAATTATCCTGGTGGCTGCTATAGCATTTTTTACTTTAATGTTTATCAAAACTTACTAGACCCAACAGCAGTTGCTCAAGATATTATTTGTGACACACCAGGACAAATCACTGTTAATAATGTACCTAGTGGTTATGAATATAGTATTGATGGAGTAAACTACCAAGCTAGTAATATTTTTACAGTAACTTCTCCTGGATACTATATTATTTACATAAGACAAATTGGTGTAGACACTAACCCATGTATTTTCGAAACGCCAAGTGTTTATGTAAGAGCAAGAGATTTTTCAGTAACCACAAGTATAACTCAACCAGAATGTTATGGCGATATGGGTGGAGTCCATATGGCAGTTAACGATGCTTTACCACAATACTACTTTAGTGTTTACCAAAATGGGACATTAGTAGACAGCGTAGGACCAACTATGAGTAGTGATTATGATTTTAATTCATTAAATGCAGGGACTTATACAATAACCGCAAGTACAGATGATGGTTGTTTATATACTGAAGACATAGAAATTATAGAACCTCCATTGCTAACTGTAACAGCTGCCTTAACAACGCCTTTAACCTGTACAGATGGTGAAATTACAGTTTATCCTGAAGGAGGAACACCGCCATATGTTTACGAAATAAATGGCACGGACTTTCAAACTACCCCAGTTATTACAGTAGAGACTCCTGGTGTATATAATATTATTGTTCAAGACAGTAACAATTGTACTGCTGAAACGACTATAACAGTAGAAATAGTACCAGAACCAGATTTTACAGTAGCGCAAACCAATATTGCTTGTGCTGGTAATGATAATGGCTCAATTACTATTAATGTTACCAATGCTAATGGTAATACTTTAGAATATAGTATTGACGGTGGGGCAACTTTTACAAACTCACCAGTATTTACAAACTTACCTGAAGGCACTTATCAAGTAGTTGTACAATACAGTATAGGAACCTCTGTTTGCGAGACCACACCACAACCTATAACTATTACTGCAGCTCCACCTTTAAATGGTACAGCAGAGCTTTCCGCGCCTTATACATGTACTAACACAGGAACTATTTCTGTTACCGGCGTAACAGGAGGCACACCACCTTATTCTTATAGTATTGATGGTGTTAACTTCCAAACCGGCAATACATTTACAGGTTTATCTGCAGGCACATACACTATTACCATTCAAGATGCTAGTGGATGTACATTTATCGCAAATACTATTGTTATTGATGCATTAGATCCGCCTTCAGACCTAACATTTAATCATACACCACTATCTTGTCCTTCTAATGTATCTACTATTACAATTACAGGAGTAACTGGTGGAACAGGTGTTATTGAATATCAAATTATTGCACCAGCTTCAGCTGCTACACCTTATCAAACATCAAATACATTTAGTAATTTACCTCCTGGAACATATACATTTCAAGTTCGTGATGAAAACGACTGTACGTATAGTGAAACCTATACTATAGATCCTTTACCAGAACTTAACCTGAATACCATTCTTGATTCTGATTTAGATTGTACAGCAACTTCTGAAGCGGTTATTTCTGGTACAATTTCAGGTGGTACTGCACCTTACTCTTATGCTGTTTCCATTAATGGTGGTGCATACACAACCTTAGGTGCTACAGGAAATACGTTTACGTATACCACTTCAACTGCAGGAACCTATCAGTTCCAAATTACAGATGCTAATAATTGTACTATTGACTCTATTATACATACAGTAGAACCTATCACACCTCCAGCTTTAAGTTTAGTTACACAAGGTGAACCTATTCTATGTCATGGTGACAGTAATGCATCTATTGATATTACTATAGATACTAGTGTTGGTACACCGCCATTTACCATTAATGTTTACAATGATACAACGGGTACCGACTATGGTACACAAACTTCTGGTTTACCAGCTGGCAATTATACCGTAACAGTTACTGATGCTAAATCTTGTACTGCTACTGATACGATTACGATTACAGAACCGGACGATATTAATGTTAACTACCATACTGTAGATATTACTTGTACAGCAAGTGGTGTATCGCAAGGATCTATTATTATTGATAACGTTACTGGAGGTACAGCACCTTATAATTATTATGTTACAGGAACAAATGGCTATTCTAATTCAGAATTTAATGCTTCTGGAACAACATCGGTAAGTTTTGATGTGGTTGATTTCGGCCTTTATGAAATTAATGTTGTTGATGCCAACGGTTGTTCGGTACTTATACAAAATGTTCTTGTGGCCTCTCCTCCTACCGATTTAGATATTTATATTGAAACATCTGTAGATTGTACCACCGGTGGAGAAGCTGTTGTAAGTATAGGGTCTTCCTTAAGTAGTTCTGGTCCGTTTTATTTTAGTATTTATCAAGGACCTATCTCTGTTTACCCTGATCCTGCTGGTTCTTGGATTCCAGAAGACTCTCCTGGTAGTGAGTCGGCTACGTTTACAGGATTAACACCAGGTGTTAGTTACACTTTTATCGTTTACGATACCTCTACTAATTGTAGTTACTACGAGCCTGCTACAGCTCCAATACCAACAAACTCCACATTAACCGCTACAGCTGTAAGCGAAAGTAATATTACATGTACAGGTAGTGCCGATGGGTCTGTATCATTCAACATAAACAGTATCTATGGATCTTCTGTTGATGTTCATTATGAAATCTTTGATTCTTTAAGTCAAAACTCAACAGGAATTTCTGATAATGGTACGGTACCTGCTAACGGAACACTTACGGTTACCGATTTAGGTCCTTTACCTTTTGGAAATTACTATGTGTTAATTGAAGAAACTAGCGGTCCTAATGCAGGATGTAGTATTGCTACAATTCCTTTTAATATTACAGAATCGGCTAATCCATTAAGTTTAACGGTTTCAATAGACCAAAATGCAAATTGTAATCCTAATTCAGGAATTATTAGTGCAATTGGACATGATGGAACAGCACCATATCAATATCAAATAACAACAACAGCTGCTGCTCCTTCTGAAACAGATCCAGCTTGGGCATCAACAAATGTCTTTAATGTAGATGGTGGAGATTATTATGTACATGTTATGGATGCTTATGGGTGTATTGTAAGTAGTCCAGTAACAACTGTACCTACAGATCCTAGCCCAATTATTGATGCGATTGTAAACAATCAATGTACCGTTAATGAAGGAGAATTTGTAATTGATGTTAGTATGCCTACAGCAGGAATGCCTCCTTATAGTTTTAGTATTAATGGTGGTGCCTTCCAAACGCAAACAGTACCATTCTCTATCACTAATTTATCGTCTGGTACACATACTATAGAAGTTAACGACGTTAATGGTTGTGGTAATTTAGTTACTGTAACTATTGAACCGCCTTTAGATATCACACCTGAATTAACAACAGAACCATCGTGTAATAATGATGATGGAGAAATAACAATTACTGGAATAGGTGGCTCTGGAAATTATAGTTATTCCATTAGTCCTAATCCAACGTCTATCAGTCTAACAGGTAATGTATTTTCTGGTGTTCCTTCTGGAATTTATACCGTAACAATTACAGATGTTAATACATCATGTACTGCAGAAGCTACGATTTCTTTACCTGAAGCCACACAGCCAACAATAACAACAACACCAACCGCAGTAACTTGTTTTGGTGATAATTCAGGAACTTTTGAACTCCTTGTTAATGGCTATTCTGGCGCCTATACGTATGAAGTCTTTGATGATATAGGAATCTCTGTTTTAGGTCCTATCGCCACCAATACTTCAACAAACCCAGAAACTGTTTCTGGCTTAGCTTCTGGAAACTATACTGTGACTATTACAGAAACAGAAGTACCGTTTTGTAGTGCGACTTCAAATGTTATTATAAACTCCCCTACCCAAGCTTTAACATTAACTGTTTTAGAAACCTCTAATGTAACTTGTAATAACGATAGCGGAACCATTACGGCTACAGCTACTGGTGGGTGGGGTAATTACGAATATGAACTTACTGGAGATACTACTGTTGCATATTCTCCTAATGGAACATTTACAGGATTATCAGCTGGTAATTATACTGTTAATGTTAGAGATGATTCAAATTGTATCGCTTCAGAAAGCATTACGTTAGTAGAACCAACACCAATTAATGCTACTTTTACTCCAAGCACTAATATGTTAGCTTGTTTTGGAGATCAAAATGCTTCTATAACAATAACTAATGTTACTGGCGGACAAGGTAGCAACTATACATATACCTTAAATACTATTTTACCAACACCTAGCACATCTGGTCCACAAACATCTAACGTATTTGATAATTTAGGAGCTGGCACATATACTATAACTATTGAAGATGGTTACAGTTGTGAAATGACGTCTGCAAACATTGTTATAGATCAACCAACACCTGTTGATGTTAATCTTGTTACGCAATCCACACAAACATGTTTAAATGATGCAACACTTACTTTGAGTGCTTCAGGGGGAACAGCACCATACACGTATAGTAACGATGCCAGTTTTACTAATGTTTTAGGAAGTTTCAATAGTTCAGTTACATTTACTGTAAGTGAAGGCACACATAGTTTTTATGTACAAGATGCTAATGGTTGTGCAACTAATGTTTCCAACGAAATCACGGTTGATCCTTTACAACCTTTAGTTATAAATTTAGATTCAACAAATCCAACTATAAATTGTGCAGGAGATAATACAGGTAGCATTATAGCTTCGGCCGAAGGTGGTCTTGGAAATTATGTGTATGAATTACAAGATAGCTCTGGAAATACTATTAATGCAACTCAAAACACACCTGGTGTATTTACTAATCTAATTGCTGGTACTTACATGGTGTATGTAGAAAGTGACGATTGTACAGAAACAACTGCACTTATTACAATTACAGAACCAGATACATCTCTAGATGCCACGTTTACTGTTAGCGATGTAACTTGTTACGGTTCGAATAATGGTATGTTAGAGATTAATGCTACAGGTGGTACAGGTACTATTATGTATGCTATTTCACCACAAATGGATCAATTTTTTGAGACCAATGTATTTGAAAATTTAGCACCAGGAACTTACGATGTTATTGTACAAGATGAACTAGGTTGCTATATCATGCACAGCTTTACGGTTAACGAACCAACACCAGTAATGCTTAGTATTGTACCTAATTCTATCTTCCCAGAAGTATGCGAAGGAGATCTAGATGGTGAGTTTAGTATTACTATTTCTGGAGGATCTTTACCATATAGCGTTAGTTTAGATAGCTACGATGGTCCTTATTCTACAGGTGATGCTACACAAACACAATTCGATTTCACAGGTTTAAGCGGTGGCGATCATATTGTTTTTGTTCGTGATGCTGAAGGTTGCGAATCTGAATGGAATATCACTATGCCAGAATCCGTAACTATTAATCCAACTGTTATTGTTGAATATGGTTGTGTTGATAACATTTCAGGTAATACCGTTACAGTAATGGTTGATGAAAGTATTGATACATCACTTGTGGATTATTCACTAAATGGTGGACCATACCAAACTAGTAACATTTTCACCAATTTACCTGCTGGTCAAAATCACTATGTTGATGTAAGACACACCAATGGCTGTATCCAATCTACAGAATTCTTTAGTATTGAAACATACGACCCGTTAACCTTAACATTAACCGAAGGAGAATTGAATGAAATTATCGCTACAGCTAACGGTGGTACTGGCGATTATGAGTTCACTTTTAACGGTGATAATTACGGTAGTACTAACACATTTATAATCACCTATTCTGGTACACATACTGTAACAGTAACCGATACTAATGGTTGTACTGCTGTTGCAACTATTGATATGGAGTTTGTAGATGTTTGTGTTCCTAATTACTTTACGCCTAATGGCGATGGTGTTTTAGACCAATGGGGACCTGGGTGTGCCCTAGCCTACCCTAACTTAGAATTCTCCATTTTTGATAGATATGGTAGAAAAGTTGCCACTTTAAGAATAGGTGAAAAATGGGATGGTAGATACAAAGGTAACGAACTCCCTACTGGAGATTATTGGTATGTTGTAAACTTAAATAGTTCTGATGTTGACAAAAATATTGTCGGTCATTTTACACTATATAGATAACTAAAAAAACTAGGCCCCAATTACCTAATAAAACTTATAGATATGAAAAAAATTATCATATATATCCTACTTGTAATGGCTAGTAAAGGCTATACACAGGAGTTAAATTTACCTGTTTGGACACAATATTTGGCCGATAACGACTTTGTTGTTTCACCAACCTATGCTGGTATTGGCGATAATGTAAGAATTAGAGTTAATGGTTTAACACAGTGGGTAGGAATTAAAAACGCCCCAGATAATCAAGCGCTTTATGCCGATTTTAGAATTGCTAATCGCGATGGTGTTGGTATTTCTTTATATAATGACAAAAATGGTAACACCAGACAAAAAGGGGTTAAACTCTCTTATGCGCATCATTTAATTTTAGATTATACCTCTAGACAGTTTTTATCATTAGGCCTATCATATAACCTTAATAGCTTTAGAGTAGATATTGAAAATTTTGAAACCGATTACGAAAACCCTGTTCTAGATCCATATGTTACAGATGATCGTTCAACATCTAACAACAACTTCGATGTTGGTGCTTTATACCGTTATGGAGGCTTTTATTTTAGTTTTAACTTAAATAATCTGTTAGATAAAGATATTGATGATTATACTGGCGTAGAACCTAGTTTGCTTAGAAATTATCAAATTTACTCAGGCTATGTTATACAAAGTAAAACCAATAAACGTGTAGAGTTTGAACCTTCAGTCTTTTATCAATTGTTTAGTAGTGATAATCGTTCTAGTACCGATATTAATTTTAAATACAGAAAGTATAACCGAAAAGAAGATTATTATTGGGTAGGTGTTTCTTACCGCTTTCTTAACGACCAATTTTTTAACCCGCTAAATATTGGTCCAATGGCTGGAATTATGAAATCTGGATTCTATTTTGCATATTCCTATCAAATTACAACTAACGATCTAGCAGGTTATAACTCCGGAACCCACATGATAACTTTAGGATTTGATTTCTTACAAGGTTTAAGTAATTGCTCGTGTACCGATGGTAGAATTTTATTTTAATTTGTTTGATTTACCTAAAGTTTTTGGGAAATAAAGTTAAAACAGTATGGCCATTTTGTATGCTTTTCCAGTTGTCTGTCTCGAAAGACATAACAACCAAACCACTTGTTGGTAAATTGTCTATATATTTATTTCCTAGAGTGTTAATTATTGACGTCAATCCATAATTATGGCCAAAAACCATTAACGTCCCAATACTGTTATCGCAGGAGTGAACAACCTCCAAGACTTGTCTTCCTGAAAAATCATATAAACTATGATTAAGCTTAAAATCGAAGTTTAAAACACTAGAAAATATCTTAGCCGTAGTTTTTGCTCTAACAGCATCACTAGATAAAACCAAATCTGGACTGTAACCTCTCTTCTCTAGTTCTTGAGCAATTATTTGAGCATCATTTTCGCCCCTTTGCTTTAATGGGCGGTAAAAATCATCAACATCATACTTCCATGATGATTTTCCATGCCTAACAATTATAAGATTTTTCATAAAAACACGATTAAATACATTTTTTTTCGATTAAATGTTGATTATTTAAGATAAAAGGTATATTTTAGTCCAATAAATTTATTAAAAGCTATTAATCAACATTAAACTAAAGGAACGCTATGATAACACAATCATTCCCAAAGCTACAATAAACTAAAAATTTATCACTCGTTTATCAATATAAAATAACCGATAAAGTGTTTACAACACTCCCTTTATCGAAAATTTGAGTGATTAATCATTTTTATTTGATTGAATTCTAAAATCGCTCTTAATTTGTAGTGTAAGCTATTAATTAATTATGATTTTTTATCGAAAACAACACTTAATCCATTTTAGTACTCTCTAGAAAGAGTACTGCTCCCCCTCACATTTTAATTTGCATATAAGTACCATTAATAGGTAACTAATTGTAATCGATTATAGCTATTAAAAGTTAATATTAAAGTTTTTTTACTATCAGTAAAACATACCAGCTTATGAAAACAAGTGCTTTTAAGAATAAACTGCTAAAAATAGCAACCTGCCTGATGCTTCTGGTAGGTAGCAATATTTACGGGCAAATAGCAAATGTACTGGAAATTAGCAATGTTAATTGTGTTCCAGATCCTAATGCAAACTGTACCTCTAGTAGTGTGAAAATTTTAGGTGCATTCATTGGAGATGAAAACGGCGTGCCTTTAACTAGTGATAATGTAGCTAATTATGATGCCAACGATGATTTTTATGTGTATGCTCAAGTTGATGCTACAGGTAATAAATTTGATTTATTTATTCAATTTACATTAATTAAATATCTAAATGATGGTACAAGAACAGAAACATTAGTAGAAGCTCATGCATCAGGTTCTACTGTTGATGGAAATTATCAAGTAAATTATCCTATCCCTGGTTATGTTTTAGCAGGGGAAATAAACTCATTATATGGTCTTGAAGATATTCTCCTTACTTGGGATAATACAGATGATAACACTCCAACTTGTCCAAACGGAAATTATTCGGCTTGTAATGGTACCATACCAGATCAAATAGCCGTTGGCCCTTTTCTAGTGGTTCCACAATTTGATCCAATTAGTTGTTTTGGTGATACCACAGATGTTACATTAATAGCAGGTGGCGGTAATTCACCGTACACATTTACTTATCTAAATAACAACACAAACGCAACTGCAACAAATAGTACTGGAATATTCAGTAATTTACCTGCAGGTAATTATACATTTACATCTACAGATTCTAGTAACCCGCAAAGAGAGGTTATTCAAAATATTACTATAAATCAGCCAACCCAGGTTGAAAACACAGTTAATGCTCCAACACTTTCTTGTTCAACAGGAACAACAACTGTTACTTTTACAGCTAGTGGTGGTACGCCACCTTATACTTATGTAGACAATGGAAATACTACTGGAGGTACATCTTCTTGGAATAGTTCAACAAATGAACTAATTTATACAGGAGTTTCAGAAGGCTCTATATTTGTTTCATTCTTCGATGCGAACGGTTGTGTTGCTTCAAACAACATCACAATAGAAGCGGTTGATCAAACTCCTCCTTCTATAACCGCTCCTGATGATTATGATTTACAAGGATGTGATGTTTCAGTTATTACAGATTTACCATATAATGATGTAGGAACTTCAATAACTCTTGCTGAACTACAATCTGCTTTAGGAGGGAACGGAAACGCGTCAGATGATAATAACATTGATTCAATAACCTATATAGATACACAAACAGGAACATGTCCTATTATAGTTGAGAGAACGTTTACTGTTTCTGATGGGTGTAGTAGTTCCGAAGCAGTACAATACATAGAAATTAACCAACCTATGTTTACCGTACCAGCTAGTGAAACGGAAACAGTGGATTGTTTAGCTGATGCTGTACAACCTACCGCGCCTGTCGTAGCTGATGCTTGTGGTAATGATATCACACCGGTAATCACTGAAAATGCTGATCCAGCTTGTGAAGGGGCGAAAGTCTATACCTTTACCTATACCGATTGTGCTAATAACGAAGCCGTATATACCTATACGTATAATATCGAATTACCGGCATTTACTGTACCAGCTAGTGAAACGGAAACAGTGGATTGTTTAGCTGATGCTGTACAACCTACCGCGCCTGTCGTAGCTGATGCTTGTGGTAATGATATCACACCGGTAATCACTGAAAATGCTGATCCAGCTTGTGAAGGGGCGAAAGTCTATACCTTTACCTATACCGATTGTGCTAATAACGAAGCGGTATACACCTATACGTATAATATCGAATTACCGGCATTTACTGTACCAGCTAGTGAAACGGAAACAGTGGATTGTTTAGCTGATGCTGTACAACCTACCGCGCCTGTCGTAGCCGATGCTTGTGGTAATGATATCACACCGGTAATTACTGAAAATGCTGATCCAGCTTGTGAAGGGGCGAAAGTCTATACCTTTACCTATACCGATTGTGCTAATAACGAAGC
>NZ_RWBG01000004.1 GCF_003944795.1 Mangrovimonas spongiae | reverse complement strand
TCTTTATCGCCTTGTTTCGCAAAGCGGGTGCAAATATACAACCCTTTTTTAATTCACAAAAACTTTTTGAAGTTTTTTTTAATTTTTTTTCGTGCCGCATATTTTTTAAAGAACTTCTCTACTTACAGCCAACCATAGTGGCGTTTTCGAGGGTGCAAATATACAACCTTCCCTCTCTTCTAAACAAATTTTTTATAACCTTTTTTTAAAGTTTTTTTGAATTACACACCAACACATCATAAAACCAATTAGTTACAATTAAATAAAATTTAAACATCCTATAATACTCATCTAATATTAGTCTTTTTTAGTTACATATATATTAATGTAATTATTATAGTTGCTTGAGACATATTATACGTTTATCTTTGCATACTTATATATAATACCGAAATATAGTTTATGATAAATATTACATTACCTGATGGTAGCGTTAAAGAGTTTGAATCTGGCGTTACGCCTTATGAAGTAGCTAGAAGTATTAGTGAAGGATTAGCTAGAAATGTTATTTCTGCAAGTTACAATAACCAAACAATAGAATCTACAACCAAATTAACCGAAGACGGTTCTCTTATATTATATACGTGGAAAGATGATGAAGGTAAGAAAGCGTTTTGGCACTCCTCTGCTCATGTTTTGGCTCAAGCTTTAGAAGAACTATATCCTGGTATAAAATTAACGATTGGACCAGCGATTGAGAATGGCTTTTATTATGATGTAGATTTAGGCGAGCATTCAATCTCTGACAAAGACTTTAAAACTATTGAAGATAAAATGCTTCAAATTGCTAGAGAAAAGCATGAATTTAAAATGCGATCTGCTACTAAAGCAGAAGCTCTACAATTATATAAGGACAATGAATACAAAACTGAGCTTATCGAAAACCTTGAAGATGGTACGATAACTTTTTGTGATCACTCTACATTTACCGATTTATGTCGTGGTGGACATATTCCTAATACAAGTATTATAAAAGCGGTTAAAATTTTGTCGGTAGCTGGTGCTTATTGGAGAGGCGACGAAAACAACACACAACTTACAAGAGTTTATGGTATATCCTTCCCAAAACAAAAAGAACTAAAAGAATACTTAGAGTTACTTGAAGAAGCCAAAAAAAGAGATCACCGTAAACTAGGTAGAGAACTAGAATTATTTGCGTTTTCACAAAAAGTTGGGCAAGGATTGCCATTATGGCTTCCTAAAGGTGCTGCTTTAAGAGAACGATTAGAAAACTTCCTAAAAGCTGCCCAAAAGAAAGCAGGTTATGAAATGGTAATTACACCACATATTGGTCAAAAAGAACTTTATGTCACCTCTGGACATTACGCAAAATATGGTGAGGATAGTTTTCAACCTATTCACACACCAAAAGAAGATGAAGAGTTCCTACTAAAACCTATGAACTGTCCACATCACTGCGAAATTTTTAAACATACACAATGGTCCTATAAAGATTTACCAAAACGCTATGCTGAATTTGGTACTGTTTACAGATATGAACAAAGTGGCGAACTACATGGCTTAACTCGGGTAAGAGGATTCACTCAAGACGACGCTCATATTTTCTGTACACCAGAACAGTTAGATGAAGAGTTTAAAAAAGTAATAGACCTTGTGTTGTATGTCTTTGGATCTTTAGGTTTTGAAAACTTCACCACACAAGTTTCCTTAAGAGATCCTGAGAATCCTGAAAAGTACATTGGCGATGAAGAACATTGGATAAAAGCAGAACAGGCTATTATTGATGCTGTTAAAGATAAAGGGCTTGATTATGTTATAGAAACAGGCGAAGCTGCTTTTTATGGACCAAAACTAGACTTTATGGTAAAAGATGCCCTTGGAAGAAGCTGGCAATTAGGAACCATACAAGTAGACTACCAATTACCAAAACGTTTTGAATTAACTTATAAAGGTAGTGATAACGAAACACACCAACCTGTAATGATACACCGTGCACCATTTGGTAGTATGGAACGTTTTATCGCTATTTTGCTAGAACACACAGGTGGAAATTTCCCATTATGGCTTATGCCTGAGCAAGTCATTGTGCTATCAATCAGTGAGAAATATGAAAAATACGCGGAAAAAGTTTTAAATTTGTTAGAAAATAACGAAATTCGCGCCCTAATTGACAACAGGAATGAAACTATGGGAAAAAAGATTCGGGATGCCGAAGTTAAGAAAATCCCATACATGATAGTTGTTGGTGAAAAAGAAGAACAAGAAAACAAGATCTCGGTAAGACAGCATGGTGGCGAGGATCTTGGCATGATTTCTGTACAACAATTAGCAAGTATAATTGATGATGAGATAGGCAAATCTCTAAAACAATTTTAAAATAAAGTTTAATTTAAATTTATAAGCCATAGCAATACGTAGAAGAAGACAATCCAGAGGGAGAGTTCAAAAAGAAGATCAACACAGAATTAATTCAAAAATTAAAGCTGAGAAAGTTCGTGTAGTAGGTGATAATGTTGATGTAGGTATTTACCCTATTAAACAAGCACTCAATATCGCAGACGAACAAGGTTTAGACCTTGTGGAAATATCACCAAAAGCAGATCCTCCTGTTTGTAAAGTTATGGACTACAAGAAGTTTCTTTATGAACAAAAGAAACGTGAAAAAGCCTTAAAAGCTAAGGCTAGCAAAGTTGTAGTTAAAGAAATTCGTTTTGGTCCTCAAACCGATGATCATGACTATGAGTTTAAAAAGAAACATGCTGAAAAGTTTTTAAAAGACGGAGCAAAATTAAAAGCTTTTGTATTCTTTAAAGGACGTTCTATTGTCTTTAAAGAACAAGGTCAAATTTTGTTATTACGTTTAGCGCAAGACCTAGAAGATTATGGTAAAGTAGAACAAATGCCAAAACTTGAAGGTAAACGTATGACTATGTTTATTGCGCCTAAGAAAAGTAAGTAATCCTATCTATACCTTTATAGATAGTTAAAAATAAATAAGCGAAATATTTAAAAGCAGAAGAAAATGCCTAAAATGAAAACAAAATCCAGTGCTAAAAAACGTTTTAAGTTAACTGGCACAGGAAAAATTAAAAGAAAGCACGCTTTTAAGAGTCACATCTTAACAAAGAAATCTAAAAAGCGTAAGCTAAAGCTAACTCACAGTACTTTAGTACACAAAGCTGATGAGGGAAGTATCAAGGAACAATTACGTTTAAAATAAGCGTAGTTTAGTTCGGTTAAAATTATTTATAAACCATGGAGTTAGGCCAACAATTTAAAAGTGTCATGTTTTAATGGCCGCCTACTACAAAAAAATTTAAAATTATGCCAAGATCAGTAAATTCAGTAGCAAAAAGAGCCAGAAGAAAAAAGGTTCTTAAGCAAGCAAAAGGTTACTTTGGACGTCGTAAAAACGTTTGGACAGTAGCTAAAAATGCGGTTGATAAAGCGATGCAATACTCGTACAGAGACCGTAAAGCAAAAAAGAGAACATTCCGTTCGTTATGGATTCAGCGTATTAATGCTGGAGCTAGACAACACGGTATGTCTTACTCGAAGTTTATGGGACAGTTAAAAGCTAACAACATCGAATTAAACCGTAAGGTTTTAGCCGATTTAGCGATGAACAACCCAGAAGCTTTTAAAGCAATTGTTGATAAAGTAAAATAGGCTTTCCGCCTAGTATAATATTATTTCGCTTATTAAAAAATCCAGCAAATGCTGGATTTTTTGTTTTCATAACATTTACATTAAACAAATAAAAGTCTATTTTTTTAGCTTTGGTAAAACTCGTTATATGAATTTATCTCAAGTAAAATTAGTTGTTACCGATATGGATGGTACACTACTTAACTCAAAAGGCCAAGTGAGTGAGGAATTTTTCTCATTATTTAAAATGCTACAAAAACATAACGTTCATTTTATTGCTGCAAGTGGCAGACAGTATCATAGTATTGTAAGTAAATTGAATGATATAAAAGAAGACATTACTATAATAGCAGAAAATGGAGGTCTTGCAAAACGCCATAATACGCATCTGCATACAAACTACTTTCCTAATAACGATGTTCAAAAAATCATTCCATTTTTAAGAAACATTAATGATGCTCATATTGTTTTATGTGGTGAAAAAGCGGCTTACATAGAATCTAAAGATGAAGCATTTATTACTATGTTTAATGAGTATTATACCGAATATAAAATTGTAGACAATTTAACCAAAGTAAGTAATGATAATTTTTTAAAAATTGCCGTATACAGTTTTGGCGGATCTGAAGAAAACTTATACCCACATTTTAAACCGTTTGAAGATATTATTCAAGTAAAAATTTCTGGTAGTAATTGGATGGATTTATCGCACATTGATACCAACAAAGGTTACGCATTACAGAAAATACAGCATGAACTAGACGTATCACCATCGGAAACTATCGTGTTTGGAGATTATAATAACGATTTAGAAATGTTACAATTATCAGAATTTAGTTTTGCTATGCAAAATGCTCACCCTAATGTGAAACAAACTGCCAAATATGAAACTAAAAGCAATGATGATGGTGGCGTAGAATTTATTTTAAAAAAACTAATTAAAGATAAAGAGTCTTTAATTTCCAGTGGCCGTTAATACCAAGGTTCGTCTACCACTATAATTTCTATGTTCGCCTAAATAAATACCTTGCCAAACACCAAGGTTTAACTGACCATTTGTTATAGGAATTTGAACAGATTGTCCCATTAACGATGCTTTAATATGAGCTGGCATATCATCAGGTCCTTCAAACGTATGTTTGTAATATGGTTGGTTTTCTGGTACCATTTTATTTATATGGCTTTCAAAATCTATTCTAACCGTAGGATCTGCATTTTCATTAATAGTTAAACTTGCCGAAGTATGTTTAATAAAGACATGTAACATCCCTATATTAATATCTCGAATTTCAGGAAAATTATCAAGAATTTCATTTGTAATTAAATGAAAGCCTCTAGTATATTCTTTTAAAGTTATTTCTGTTTGAAACCACATTATATTATTATTTTTCCCCTAATCTTAAAGTTACTTTTTAGTAATTATTTTTAATCCTTTAAAGAATTTGTACTCTCTAAAAACCATATACTGAAAGATGATATAGAATATAGAGTTAAAAATCCAAATATCAATATAAGGCTTATCCAGTAAAACCATTTCTAAGTTTCCAGAGGTGAATATTGAAATACTACACAATAAATAGAGTATTAATCCAATAGAAAAGTTAAAGTACTTATGTTCGGATTCAAAATTTTTAATTATAAATGTTAAGGCATACACAACTAAAATAAGAGAACATGAAACAATTTCATAAATATTAAATTGCCAAAATAACTGAATATTTGTAGTATACATATACCCTAAAATGATTAGTTGTAAAACAAGTACAGCAATTATAATACTCTTAATAACCTTTTCTTTAAAAAAACTGTAAAAAAGAATACTTAAGAAAATAAACTGAACAATAAAATAAAAATGAGATATAAAGAAATTCGTGTTAGGTTTTAATATTCCAATGGCATTACAACTAATTTCTATTAAACAAAGTGAAAAAAGATATATCAAAAATATTTTAGACACCTCATTTCTAATAGATTTATTTTTAAAAAATAATACTGTATTACTTATTAAAAACAGTAATCCAATTAAACTAATTAAATATAAGTGTAGGTATTTCATAGAAATTTGGTGACAAAAAAATCAGGTTTTTTGTTTTTTCTTTTTAGCCGCTGGAAAGAGTACATTATTAAGTATAAGTCTGTAACCTGGCGATGTAGGATGTAAGTCTAATTCTGTTTTAGGGTCTCCTACTCTATGCGTATAATCTTCTGGATCATGCCCGCCATAAAAGGTAAAAAACCCTTTTCCTTTGATACCATGAATGTATTTGGCTTCTCCGTTGGTTTTATTCTCACCCATAATAAGTACATTACTTTTAATCTCATCTCTAGTAAAAGATGTTGTTTGCCCCATAAATCCCTTTATCAAAGCTGTATGATTTTGGCATAACATGGTTGGTACAGGATCCCATTTTGCAGAAAACTCCATTAACGAAAAATAATCTGTTGTTTTAGGAATTATTCTTTTTGAAGTCATATCAATAGATGAAAATTCATAAACCATAGGGCTTCGCTCTAAAATATAATCTGTAAATGCAAAAGTATTATTGTAGTTAATTTTATTTTGATAGTTTGGTGTACTGGCATCGCCATCAAACATAGGCTCGCAAATATCAACACCATCGGCAGATAGAGCGATGTCAAAACTATCTGTTGCGCTACACATAGCAAACATAAATCCGCCACCAATAACATAATCTCGTATTTTTTTGGCTACGGCTAATTTTTCATCAGACACTTTATTATAGCCTAATTTGGCAGCTAAAGCTTCGGCTTCCTTTTTTTCTTCTATATACCAAGCGGCGCTTCTGTAATTTCTATAAAATTTTCCGTATTGCCCTGTAAAATCTTCATGATGCAGATGCAACCAATCAAACAATAATAAACCATCGTTTAAAACATCCTCATCGTAAATAGTTTCGTAAGGAATTTCGGCATAGGTTAATACCATGGTAACCGCATCGTCCCAAGGGAGTTTTCCTCTAGGAGTGTAAACTACAATTTTAGGGGCTTTTTCAAGCACAATAGCTTCCATGTTTTTACTTGGGCTACTTATTTCGTTAAGTATTTTTTCGGCTTTAGAGTTTGAAATAACTTCAAAACTTACCCCTCTAATTTGACATTCGCGTTGAATATTTTTAGTATCTGGCAATAAAAAAGAGCCCCCTCTGTAATTAAGTAACCATTTAACTTTTAGTTGCTTTTCTAAGGTCCAATAGGTAATTCCGTATGCTTTTAAATGATTTTTTTGCGTCTCAGCATCCATTGGAATTAAAATATAAGATGCAAATGATGTTACCGAAACAAATAAGAAAAATAAGATTGCAATTGTCTTTTTCATAGTTGAAAGATAGTTAAAAAAAGGCCTAGAAAAGAAGGATTATAATTATTTTAACCCAATAGACAAAGTTGCTTTACTAACTTCCAGAGAGTAAATTGGATAATATTTTTGTTCCTGGGAACTGCTCTAAAATAATTTTAATAAAAACAGTAATAGGAATCGCCATAATAAGTCCTGGAATTCCCCAAATAAACCCCCATAGCATTAACATAACAAGTACTGTTATAATATTTATTGAAAAAGATTTTCCCATAAAAATAGGTTCTAAAATACCTCCAAATAGTACTTGTACTCCAGTAATAGTTAAAAAGAAAAAGAACAACGTACTTGTAGGATCTAACTCAACTAAGGCAAAAATTGATAAACAAATAACAGAAATAAACGATCCCACCATTTGAACAAAATTAATTACAAAGGCAAAAAGTCCCCAAAAAATAGGGAAACTTACATCAAAAGCTAAACAGGCTAAACCTGTAAAAATTCCTGTAAGTAAGCTTACAAATACTTTTACTTTAATAAACTTAATTAAGTCTTTTTCTACTTTCATAAACGTTTTAACCGACGTATGCTTTTGTTTAAGAATAATCGCATTAATAACTTGATGAACATTAATAGACTCGGCCAACCATAACACCACAAAAAATGCTGTCATTAAAGCCATGGTAAGGGTTTTATGTAAAAAGCCAAAAGTTGTTCCTATGTTGTCTTTGTGTAAGAATTGAGACAGCATATTTTTATCATTATCTATCGTAATTCCAAATGTATCTTCAGCAGAACTTAAAAGGATTGCTATTTTTTCTTGAGCTTTAATAAAAAACTCACCTTTAGAAGCCATAATTTGTTTACTAGACAAATGAATAAGTTCTGCCCCTAAAGCTAATGTTCCAATAATAATTAAAACCACAATAACTATACTAGCATATTTAGGTACCTTACGTTTACCTAACCAACGCATAAGTGGCAAGAAAAACAAGGCAATAAACATAGAAAAAACAAGAGGTATAAAAATAAACTTGAGTGTTTTTAGTAAATAAAACACCAAGGGAATGACTACTATAAGTAGCAAAATATTAGTTGTTCGCCTCTGTTCTAACATGATAATGGTTTTGGGACGTAAAAATAGGCAAAAAAGCTGGTATGTTACGTTATACTATTCTTAAAAAGGCACTTCGCCATCGCCAGAATTATTATTTTGTTCTGGTGGACCAAAAGCATCGGAAGCCGAAGGGAAGTTATTACCACCAAAAGATGACTCGCCCTCATTATCATTCATCTTACTATGGAATTCATGCCCGTAAGGTGTATCAAAATCATCTAAATTATCAAACTTACCTAAATGACCAATAAATTTAAGTCTAATATTATCTAATCCTCCATTACGGTGTTTTGCTATAATAAATTCTGCTTGTCCTTCTGTTGGTGAGCGTTCTTCATCGTCCCATTCATCTATTTTGTAGTATTCTGGTCTATAAATAAACGATACAATATCGGCATCCTGTTCGATAGCACCAGATTCACGTAAGTCTGATAGCAATGGGCGCTTACTTCCACCACGGGTTTCTACGGCACGAGATAACTGCGAAAGTGCAATAACAGGTACACTTAATTCTTTTGCTAAAGCTTTTAAGTTACGTGAAATGGTTGATATTTCCTGCTCACGATTCCCTCCTTTTGTTGATCCTCCAGCTGTCATAAGCTGCAAATAATCAATAATAATTAGCTTTATCCCATGCTGCGAAGCTAGTCGTCTAGCTTTTGCACGCAAATCGAAAATAGATAATGATGGGGTATCATCTATAAATAAAGGAGCCTTTTCTAACCCTTTTACTTTAACGTTAAGCTGCTCCCACTCGTGTTTTTCAAGCTTTCCTGTTCTTAATTTTTCTGAAGATAATCCCGTCTCAGAAGAAATTAAACGTGTAATTAACTGTACCGATGCCATCTCTAAAGAGAAAAAAGCAACTGGAATATTTTGGTCTACTGCTATATTTCGTGCCATTGATAGAGTTAGCGCAGTTTTACCCATACCAGGACGAGCGGCTACAATAATTAAATCACTATCCTGCCAACCAGAAGTTAATTCGTCTAATTTTGAAAACCCTGTTGGAATACCACTTAGGCCTTCTTTATTAGAAATCTCTTCTATTTTTTTCTTAGCTTGTATAACTAAGCTTTGTGCGGTTTCGCTCGATTTTTTAATATTTCCTTGGGTAACTTCGTAAAGTTTAGTTTCTGCCTTGTCTAATAAATCGAAAACATCTTGGGTTTCATCGTAAGAGTCTTCAATAATTTCACTTGAAATTTTTATTAAACTACGCTGAATAAATTTTTGTAAGATAATTCTAGCATGAAACTCGATATGAGCAGAAGAAGACACTTTTTGGGTTAACGAAATAAGGTAAAAATCGCCTCCTATTAAATCTAATTTTGCATTTTTCTTTAATTGACTTGAAACGGTTAATAAGTCAATAGGCTCGCTATTTTCAAACAATTGAAAGATGGCTTCAAAAATATGTTGATGCGCTTCTTTGTAAAATGCTTCGGGGCTAAGAATATCAATAACTTCGTCGACACCTTTTTTATCAATCATCATCGCACCAATCACAACTTCCTCTAAATCAATAGCTTGCGGAGGAACCTTCCCTCTTTCAAGATTAATTATTGTGCTCTTGTCTACTTGATATCCTTTAAGTTGATTGGGTTGCTTCATAACAGCGAAAGTAGGTAAATTGTACCTAACTAGTGTGTATTTTTATGTTTTGGTTGTTAACTACAAGTTAACAATCTAACTGTTAATAACTTAATTTTATTGTTAATAATCGCAAAAAAAAACCGAAGTCATAAACTTCAGTTTTTTATATCCGTTTATTAATAGGAATTAACCTTTGTAAACACCCATATTGGCATATTTATCCATACGTTTATTTACTAATTCTTTTGGTGATAAGTTTTTTAATTCCTCATAATTTTTAATTATGGCATCACGAACAGCTTTAAAAGTTGTTTCTCTATCGCTGTGTGCACCTCCAAGCGGTTCTTTAATAATATCGTCTATTACCTTTATACGTTTACTGTCTTTTGCAGTAAGTTTTAAAGCATCGGCCGCTTGTTCTTTATATTCCCAGCTTCGCCAAAGTATAGATGAGCAATTTTCTGGAGATATTACAGAAAACCAGGCATTTTCTAGCATTAAAAATTTATCTCCTACTCCAATACCTAAAGCGCCACCAGAAGCTCCTTCGCCTATAACAATACATATTACAGGTACTTTTAAACGAGACATTTCTAGAATGTTTCTGGCAATAGCTTCGCCTTGCCCACGTTCTTCGGCTTCTAATCCTGGGTATGCGCCTGGTGTATCGATAAATGTTACAATTGGAAGTCCAAACTTTTCTGCCGATTTCATTAATCGTAAAGCCTTTCTATACCCTTCAGGATTGGCCATTCCAAAGTTTCTGTATTGTCTTGTTTTAGTATTATAGCCTTTTTGTTGTCCTATAAACATATAGGTTTGATCGCCTATTTTACCTAAGCCACCAATCATGGCTTTATCGTCTTTTACATTTCTATCACCATGTAGTTCTAAAAACGAATCACCACAAAGAGCTTTTATATAATCTAACGTGTAAGGTCTGTTTGGGTGACGAGATAATTGTACTCGTTGCCATGGGGTTAGATTTTTATAAATATCTTTTTTGGTTTCTTTTAGCTTCTTTTCTATTTGCTTGCAAGTTTCGGTAACATCAACATCGCTCTCCTCTCCTATAACTTGGCATTTATCAAGTTGCTCTTCTAATTCTTTAATAGGAATTTCAAAATCTAAATATTCCATTAGGCGTTAAAATTTAATATTAGTTAGCCTACAAATATAAAAACTTTAATTATCAAATGGAGATAACGTTCTTTTCTTTTTAAGGTTTTTAATATTCTTAATAATACCATTTAGTAATACCGTAATTAAAATAATACCTGCGCCCAAGTAAAAATTGGTGCTCATAACCTCTTTTTCAGGGAAAATAATTAAGGCTAAAAGTATACCGTAAACAGGTTCTAAGTTATAGGTAAGTACTACGGTGTAAGGTGTTATGGTTTTCATAATATAAACCGAAGCCATAAAAGTGTATGCTGTACAAATGGTTCCTAAAATTAAAAGCCATAGTAAATCATTAAGAGGTATTGAAAAAAATGCTTTTGAAAATCCGTTATCAGAAATTAGTAAATAAACTGAAATAAATAAAACGCCAGCAATAAACTCATAAAACGATATAACTGAAGCTTTATGTGTTTCTAAAAACTTTCCGTTTAAAACAGCAAAGAATGATGAAAAAACAGCTGATAAGACACCTATTAGTAAGGCTTTAAAATGATGAAACTCATTTTTAGTTATAATACTAACGCCTATTATGATAATAATTCCGAAGAGAATTTCGTACCAACTTGGTTTTCGTTTAAATATTAAAGGTTCTATAAAAGACACAAAAAAAGATCCGGTTGAAAAAGCAGCTAACGCGATAGAGATATTGGCTGTTTTAATAGCTTCGAAAAACGTAATCCAGTGTAAGGCAATAATAATACCAGCTAGCGAAAATTTGGTCAATTCCTTTTTAGAAACTTGAATGTTAACTTTAAACACCACCAAGTAAAGGCTCATTACCACTAAAGCAATTAACATTCTATACCAAACTAAAGAAATAGCCTCGATAGAAATTAAAGCTCCTATTACCGCTGTGAATCCGGCTATAAAAACTAAAAAATGAAGGTGTAAATAATCTTTTAGCTTATCGTTTAGCATTTAACAACAAGTATACTGCTAAAATACCAAATAAAATATTAGGAAACCAGACAGCGATTAAGGGAGGAAAATCTGATTGTGCTGCCATAACACCAAAAATCTTGTCGAAAAACACAAATGTCATAGCAATACAAATACCAAAAGCAAGGTTTACGCCCATTCCGCCACGGCGTTTTATAGAAGAAACGGCAACTGCTATAATGGTTAAAATGAATACCGATACAGGTAAACTCCACTTTTTATATTTAACTAGCTTATATCTGCTTATATAAGAAGAACCTCGTTTTTCTTCCTTTTCAATAAAACGGTTAAGCTCGCCATAAGGTAATGTTTCTGCTATGTATTCTACGGGTGTTAAATCTTCAAGATCGAAAGAAAAAACTGTATCTTTTCGTCTGGTTGTTTCTAAGATATCGTTGTCTTTACCTATGTTACGTTTTACATATGAAATTAAACGATATGTAGAGTCTTCCTCTACAAACCTAATAGACGATGCACTAATTTTGTAGACCATTTTATCGTTTTCAAAATGCTCTAAGGTGAAGTTTCTCCCTATATTACGCTTTACATCAAAACTACTTACATAAATGTAATCGTTATCATTTATCTGCCTGTAAACGTTTTGTGTTTCTTGAGCTTTACGTCCTTTTTTTAAATACTTGTACGTAAAATCATTAAACCCTTTACTTGCTTCAGGTGCTAAATACATTCCTAAGAATAAGGCCAAAATAGCTACAAAAGCTCCGCCTATCATGTAAGGCCTTAAAAACCTATAAAATGATACTCCTGAACTTAAAAAAGCAACAATTTCTGTATTATTAGCCAGTTTAGACGTAAACCAAATTACCGATAGAAATAAAAATAACGGGAATAATAAATGCGCAAAGTAGATTGTAAAGTCTAAAAAATAAAGCATAACCTCGTTAAAAGGAGCTTCGTTTTCTAATATTTTACCAATTTTTTCGGCTAAATGAACCGTAATACCAATAGGTACAAATAATAGTAACATTACAAAGAATGTAAACAGATATCGTTTTAATATGTACCAATCTAAAATTTTCATTTACAAACGCTTATCCATTTGTTTAACCATTTTATCTTTCCAGGTTCTAAAATCTCCGGCTAAGATATGTTTTCTAGCTTCACGAACCAACCACAAATAAAACCCTAAATTATGTATGGTCGCTATTTGCTTACCTAACAACTCGTTAACCGTAAACAAATGTCTTAAATAAGCCTTGCTATATTCGGTATCAACAAAAGTGATCCCCATATCATCTATAGGAGAAAAATCGTCTTCCCACTTTTTATTTTTGATATTTATGGTGCCATGAGCGGTAAATAACATACCATTTCTAGCGTTTCTTGTAGGCATAACACAATCGAACATATCGACACCCAAAGCAATATTTTCTAATATATTAATGGGTGTTCCAACCCCCATTAAATAGCGAGGTTTGTCTTCTGGTAAGATGTTACAAACCACATCGGTCATGGCATACATTTCTTCTGCTGGCTCGCCAACCGAAAGTCCGCCAATAGCATTTCCTGCTGCTCCTACATTTGCTATATATTCGGCAGATTGTTGACGTAAATCTTTATAGGTACTTCCTTGAACAATAGGAAAAAGTGTTTGGTTATAATCGTATTTTAAAGGTGTTTTCTCTAAATGATTAATACAACGGTCTAACCAACGATGCGTCATGTGCATAGAGCGTTTTGCATAATGATAATCACACGGATATGGCGTACATTCATCAAAAGCCATAATAATATCTGCGCCAATAGTACGCTGAATTTCCATCACATTTTCTGGTGTAAATGTATGGTAACTGCCATCTATATGCGACTTAAACTTAACACCCTCTTCTTTAATTTTTCTATTAGCCGAAAGCGAGTAAACCTGGTAGCCACCAGAATCGGTTAAAATATTTCTATCCCAATTCATAAACTTATGCAACCCGCCAGCAGCTTCTAAAATAGGTGTTTTAGGACGCAGGTATAAATGATAAGTATTTCCTAGAATAATATCTGGGTTAATATCATTTTTAAGTTCTCTCTGGTGCACCCCTTTTACAGAAGCAACAGTTCCCACAGGCATAAAAATAGGTGTTTCTATTGTGCCATGGTCTGTCGTAATGGTTCCTGCTCTTGCTTTGCTTTGTAAGTCTTTAGCTAGTAGGTCAAAAGTCATAGTTCAATTTTCGTTGGCAGCAAAGATAACTAACTATATGTTACTACCGTTGGACTTTATCATGATTTTAGGATTTACCACAATTATCTATATTGTTAGCAAATGATGGTTTTTCGTTAATAAATGCTTTAAAATAGCTTTATTAAATAGGGATAAAACTTTACTTTTGTAGCTTGAAAAAACAACACAATTAAAATGTCAAAATCACAACATTTAGAAGATTTAGTTATCCAAGTTCGTAGAGATATTTTACGAATGGTACACAAAGTTAATTCTGGTCATCCTGGAGGTTCGCTGGGTTGTACAGAGTTTTTTGTAGCGCTTTATAACGAAATTATGGAGCAAAATGACGAGTTTAATATGGACGGTATTGGAGAAGATCTGTTCTTTTTATCCAACGGGCATATTTCTCCTGTATATTACAGTGTTTTAGCTAGAACTGGATATTTCCCAGTTGAAGAGTTAAACACGTTTCGTTTAATTAACTCAAGACTTCAAGGTCACCCAACTACTCACGAGGGGTTACCAGGTATTAGAATTGCTTCAGGGTCATTAGGACAAGGCATGAGTGTTGCCATTGGTGCTGCTCAAGCCAAAAAATTAAATAACGATAAGCATTTAATTTATAGTCTTCATGGCGATGGTGAATTACAAGAAGGTCAAAATTGGGAAGCTATCATGTATGCTTCAGCCAAAAAAGTGGATAACCTTATCGCTACTGTAGATTTAAATGGGCAACAAATTGATGGAGCAACCGATGATGTATTAGACATGGGCGATGTGAAATCTAAGTTTGAAGCCTTTGGTTGGATTGTAATAGACATTGAAGAAGGCAATAATTTAGAAGCTATACTAAAAGGAATGGCAGAAGCTAAAAATAAAACAGGACAACAAAAACCTGTATGCGTTCTATTAAAAACAGTTATGGGTAATGGTGTAGACTTTATGATGCACACGCATGCTTGGCATGGTAAAGCTCCTAATGATGAGCAATTAGCAATTGGACTAGAGCAAAATCCAGAAACTTTAGGAGACTATTAATTTAACAACCGAAGAAAACATGAAAACTTACACATATACAGAAAAGAAAGATACAAGAAGTGGCTTTGGTGCTGGGTTAGCCGAACTAGGACGCACAAACCCTAATGTTGTTGCTTTATGTGCCGATTTAATTGGCTCGCTAAAAATGAACGACTTTATTGCCGAAAATCCTGAAAGGTTTTTTCAAATTGGTATAGCCGAAGCTAATATGATGGGTATTGCTGCAGGACTAACCATTGGTGGTAAAATTCCATTTACAGGAACATTTGCCAACTTTTCAACAGGACGAGTTTACGATCAAATCCGTCAATCTATAGCATATTCAGGAAAAAATGTAAAAATATGTGCTTCTCACGCTGGTTTAACTTTAGGGGAAGATGGTGCAACACACCAAATACTTGAAGACATTGGCTTAATGAAAATGTTACCAGGTATGACCGTAATAAACACTTGCGATTATAACCAAACAAAAGCAGCGACTATTGCTATTGCTGAGCATAATGGGCCAGTATATTTACGTTTTGGAAGACCAAAAGTACCTGTATTTACACCTGAAAATCAAACTTTTGAAATAGGCAAAGGCATTAAATTAACCGAAGGTAACGATGTTACTATAGTTGCTACAGGTCATTTAGTTTGGGAAGCTTTAGAAGCTTCAAAAGAATTATATGAAAAAGGGATTTCTGCTGAAGTTATTAATATACACACCATAAAACCATTAGACGAAAAAATTATTTTAGACTCTGTTGCCAAAACAAAATGTATTGTAACTGCTGAAGAGCACAACTACTTAGGTGGTTTAGGAGAAAGTGTTGCTAGAACATTAGCTACTCACAATCCTACCCCACAAGAATTTGTAGCAACTCAAGATACTTTTGGTGAATCTGGAACTCCAGATCAACTTATGGAGAAGTATGGTTTAAACAGTAAATCTATTATTTCTGCTACAGAAAAAGTTTTAAAAAGAAAATAATTCTTGTTTTTACACGTTTTTGTAATACACAAAAATCTTAAAAACAATTATTATGAAACATATTATCACAACCATTGCATTCACTTTTGCAATGGTTTTTTTTGTTAATGGCCAAAATAAGAATGGTATTGGTTTTAAAGGAGGTATTAATTACAATGCTAATGGCGATTATTTTGAATCGGTAAATCAAAACGCAAAAACCCCAGATAGAAATATTGGTTATCACTTTGGTCTTTTTGGTAAGGTTGGCAATAAATTATTTATAAAACCTGAATTAGTTTATACAAAAACTAAAAGTGATTATGACGATGCTAGTTTTGATATGCAAAAATTAGACGCTCCTGTTCTTGTTGGAATTAATTTTTTAAACGTTTTTAATGCTTTTGCTGGACCATCATTTCAGTACATTTTAGACACCGAATTTGATGGTATAAATATTGACAATGTAGAAAACGATTTTAGTGTTGGTATTAACTTTGGTTTTGGTGTTAGCTTCAACAAAGTGGGAATCGATTTAAGATATGAACGTGGCTTTAGTGATAATGAAGCGACCTTTATTGATGATAATTTAGGTAACGGTATTGTTAGCAGAATTGATACAAGACCCGACCAACTTATCCTTAGTTTGAGCTTGCTTTTATAATAATTGCTTTTCAGAATAAAAAAGGCACGTTAGAGAAACGTGCCTTTTTTTATTTAGCAATAGTATTTCTTAATCAACTTCAACAGCAATGGTGTCATCTAAATAATCTGGCGTTCCATCGTTATTTGTATCTCTTAATATTACTGTATTAATCGTTATTTCTCCATTGCCATTTTCTTCTCTGTCTATTTCATATTCATCATCTTGTAAAGTAGGCTCTGGATCACCTAAACCAGGGTTATATGTATGTGTATCATAATCTAATTCATCTCTCGTTAATACACCATCGCCATCATCATCATTATCAATAAAATTAGCTAATGAATCGCCATCTGTATCATCGTTATATGGGTCGCCGTCACCATCAAAATCTTCAAGATAAGAGTCTATATTATCTAAATCAAAATCTGTGTGAATCACTTCCATGAGACCTATTTTAAAAATCATAGGTGTATAGGCTGGCAACCCTGAAGTTCCTGAAGAAAAATATCCTATCCCAGAAGGAACAAAAATAGCACCAATACCATTATTTTTGTAAGTAAAGGTTCCGTCACCATTATCCATATGATCATAACCTGCGTTAAATTCGACTAAGCCATCTCTAAAGCCATCAACTACTCCCAATGTACTTGTTCCTATAGTTATTAAGTTTAATTTAATAGGGTTAACAGTACCATCAAAAGTTTCACCACTACTAAGGTTTATTCCTTGGTAGTTTAAATAAGCTTCATCGGTAGCATGTAAATCTTCTCCCATTCCTTCTCTAACCTTCAAAAAATATAATTTATACTCAATATCGTCATACTCAACTAACTTATATTCAACTTGATCTATTAATGGAGTTTTATCACTATTTACACCAGCTATAGTATCAAAAATAATTTGAAAATCATCATTATCTACTCCGTATATGTCATCAAAATTAAATTCTTCGTAATTATAAAAATGGGTAGATAAATACTCTTCTATTTCAGCAATATTTTCTTCATAAACTTCAGCTTTATCTCTAACAGAGATTACAGGAGCAGAATCTTCATCCTCACTACAGGAAGACAGTATAATTAAGGAGCCTATTATAGCTAAAGAAATTTTTCTTAATTTCATATTTATAAACTTTTAATGCGCAAGATACAATATTATAATATTTTTGTGCTATAACATTAACGTAGTTTTTATATTTAAATATGCGAGTTGATAAATTTCTTTGGTGTGTACGCTATTATAAAACAAGAAGTAAAGCCACTACGGCTTGTAAAAAAGGCCATGTTAAGATTAATGGAGAGGCTATAAAACCTAGTCGGGAGGTTTATCCTACCGATGAAATTCAGGTAAGAAAGAACCAAATTAATTATAAGCTTACTGTTAACGATTTACCCCCCAATAGGGTTGGCGCTAAATTGGTTGATATTTACAGAACAGACACAACACCTAAAACTGAGTTTGAAGGTCAAGAACTACTTAAATACTCGAAAGACTATTATAGAAAAAAAGGCACAGGAAGACCGACAAAAAAAGATAGAAGAGATATTGATGATTTTTACGATGAAAACAAAATTTAACCTTTGCAATGTCTATCTTTGAAAAACGTAACATCTAACACATGAGCTCTACTAAAAATATCATTTTAACCCATCAAGAAATTAACCATAAAATAACGCGTATTGCTTATCAAATTTATGAAAGTAATGTTAATGAAAAAGCTATTATTCTTGCTGGTATAGATAGTAACGGTTATACGCTTGCAAAAAAAATAAAAACTACACTTAGCAAGATTTCTGATTTAGATATTACACTTTGTAAAGTAATTATAGATAAAAAGCATCCGTTAAACGACATTAAAACGTCTTTAAAAGCATCTGAATACACCAACAAGTCAATCGTCTTAGTAGATGATGTTTTAAATTCAGGGAGTACTTTAATTTATGGGGTTAAACACTTTTTAAACGTCCCTTTAAAGCAATTTAAAACAGCTGTTCTGGTTAACAGAAACCATAAAAAATACCCAGTGAAAGCCGACTTTAAAGGTATTTCTCTTTCAACATCACTAAAAGAGCATGTTGAAGTCGTTTTAGAAGGAAAAGTGTTTGAAGCGTATTTAGAATAATAAGGCTACTATTTGGTTTACCACTTTTTCTGGGGATAAATCATCAACATCTATTACTAAATCGCTTTTTAAATAAAATTTGGAACGTTCAAATAAATGTTTCCCTACAAATTCAGTTAAACTAGCACGATCATCTATATGAGAAATAAGTGGTCTCTTCTCCTTCTCTAGGATTAATCTATCTACCAAAGTTGGTATTTTAGCTTTTAAATATACCGTTACAACATTATCCTGAGCTTTAATTTGCTCCATATTATGTCCATAACAAGGTGTCCCTCCTCCCAAAGACACCACATGATTATCATACTTAAAAAGTTCTAATAAGTATTTATATTCTTGCTTTCTAAAGTAAACTTCTCCTTTATTTTTAAAAATAGTCGAAATAATAGCGTCTTCTTTTTCTTCAATAAGATTATCAAAGTCTAAAAAGTTAAAATCTAAAATGGCTGATAATTGTTTACCAATAGTTGATTTTCCGCTTCCCATGTAACCGACTAAAAAAATATTCATATGCTTATAAACTGATAATTAAAACACTAACTAAATTCAATACAAAAAAACGAAAAATTATCTAAAAAAGGGTTTGGAATATTGATTAAAGGTTATATATTTGCACCCTCGTTAAGAGAAACACAGGAGACTTGGTAGCTCAGTTGGTAGAGCATCTCCCTTTTAAGGAGAGGGTCCTGGGTTCGAGCCCCAGCCAAGTCACAAAAAAAGTTAAGCATTTCGCTTAACTTTTTTTATTTTTACTTACCTCTATTATATTAAGCGCACGTGGCGGAATTGGTAGACGCGTTAGGTTGAGGGCCTAATGACCGCTTTTGGTCGTGGAAGTTCGAGTCTTCTCGTGCGCACTTATATTATTCCTTTAGCAATTGGTTTATTAAGCTTCTTACTTTATCACTATTCCAATTTGCTGCTCCTGTTTTATCTATTACAATATTTCCTTCTTTATCTATTAAAAACGTTCTAGGAATACTACTTACATCAAAGTCTGATGGATATTGAGTTATAGAACTATGCACATTAAAAGCATACTTGTTCTTATTTAAAAACTGTTGTAAAGTTTCAATATCTTCATTGGAAACAAAATAGAAATCAATTTTATCATTATAATCCAGATATAATTCGTTTAAGTTAGACATTTCTGCAATACATGGTGGACACCAAGTTGCCCAGAAGTTAATAAGCACTACTTTTCCTTGAGACTCTGAAAAATTAGATTGATTACCGTTTACATCTTCTAAACGCCAATTATACGTCGTTATTTTCTGTCTATCTTCTTTATTTATTGTTGAGGGTGAAATGAGCGCTAAGCCTTTTTGTAGAAACACCTGTATTGGTTGTCGTGTTTGCGGAATAATAAGTAAAGCTATAAACACGAAAAATACTATGTTTTTTATTTGTGTTTTTTTTAATTTCATATGAAAATGAGTTTAGGTACATCATAAAAAAAGCTCCTGTGTTTCAGGAGCTTTTAATAAAAATATCTATTCCTTGATTATGCGTTTTGAGCGGCAATAAGATTTAATGCAGAACCTGCGTTATACCAAGCAATTTGAGCTTCGTTATACGTATGATTTACTTTTATTTCATCTTTACTACCATCTGCATGAACTATTTCGATAGTTAATGGCTTATCTGGTGCAAATTCATTTAAATCTAAGAAATTGAAAGTATCGTCTTCTTGAATTAAATCATAATCACTTTCATTATCAAATGTTAAAGCTAACATTCCTTGTTTCTTAAGGTTTGTTTCATGAATACGTGCAAAAGACTTAACAATTACAGCAGCAACACCTAAGTGTCTTGGCTCCATTGCCGCATGTTCTCGAGATGATCCTTCACCATAGTTGTGATCTCCTACAACAATTGTTTTTATACCTTTAGCTTTATATTCACGTTGTGTATCTGGTACACCTGCATATTCACCTGTAATTTGGCTCTTAACCATATTGGTTTTCTTGTTATAAGCATTAACAGCACCAATTAAACAGTTATTAGATATGTTATCTAAATGCCCACGGAAACGTAACCATGGTCCAGCCATAGAAATATGGTCGGTTGTACATTTTCCGAAAGCTTTAATTAACAGCTTCGCTCCTTTTATTTCGTCACCTATTGGTTTAAATGGTGTTAATAGCTCTAACCTTTCAGAGTCGTCGGCAACAACAACTTCTACATTACTACCGTCTTCAACTGGATTAACATAACCGTTTTCTTTAACTTCAAAACCTTTTGGTGGTAATTCCCATCCTGTTGGTTCATCTAACATGACTTCTTCACCATCCTCATTAATTAACGTGTCTGTCATTGGATTAAAGTCTAAACGACCAGCAATAGCGATAGCTGCTGTCATTTCTGGAGAAGCTACAAAGGCATGCGTATTTGGGTTTCCATCGGCACGCTTAGCAAAGTTTCTGTTAAATGAGTGTACAATACTGTTTTTTGGAGCGTTCTTAGGGTCTTCATAACGCGCCCATTGACCAATACAAGGCCCACAAGCATTGGTGAATATTTTAGCATCTAGTTTTTCAAAAATATCTAAAATACCATCACGCTCTGTTGTATATCTTACTTGTTCTGAACCTGGGTTAATACCAAACTCAGCTTTTGTTTTTAATTTTTTATCTAAGGCTTGCTGTGCAATTGAAGAAGCTCTTGATAAATCTTCGTAAGATGAATTTGTACAAGATCCAATTAATCCCCATTCTACAGCTAAAGGCCATTCGTTTTGTTTAGCTTTATCTGTCATAGTACCTACTTCAGTTGCTAAATCTGGCGTAAACGGACCATTTAAGTGAGGCATTAATGTAGATAAATCGATTTCAATAACTTGATCGAAGTATTGTTCTGGGTTCGCATAAACCTCATCATCTGCAGTTAAATATTCTCTAATTTTGTTTGCTTCATCTGCAACATCTTCTCTATCTGTAGCACGTAAATAACGCTCCATAGAGTCATCGTAACCAAAGGTTGATGTTGTAGCTCCAATTTCGGCTCCCATATTACAAATGGTTCCTTTACCTGTACAAGATAAGTTTTTAGCACCTGGTCCAAAATATTCTACAATAGCTCCAGTTCCTCCTTTTACGGTAAGAATCTCGGCCACTTTTAAAATGACATCTTTAGGTGCAGTCCAACCTGAAATATTTCCAGTTAACTTTACCCCAATTAATTTAGGAAACTTTAACTCCCAAGCCATTCCTGCCATAACATCTACAGCATCGGCTCCACCAACACCAATAGCTACCATTCCTAATCCTCCAGCATTAACTGTGTGAGAATCGGTACCTATCATCATACCTCCTGGGAAGGCATAATTTTCTAAAACGACTTGGTGAATAATTCCTGCGCCAGGTTTCCAGAATCCAATACCATATTTATTTGATACTGATGCTAAAAAGTCAAACACTTCGCTACTGGTTTCGTTGGCACGCTTTAAATCGGCCGCAGCACCTTGTTTCGCTTGAATTAAGTGATCGCAGTGTACTGTTGTTGGAACAGCAACTTTATCCTTACCGGCTTGCATAAATTGTAACAACGCCATTTGTGCCGTTGCATCTTGACAAGCAATACGGTCTGGAGCAAAATCTACATAATCTTTTGATCTTGTGTACGCTTTTGTTGGCTCGCCATCCCATAGGTGAGCGTATAAAATCTTTTCTGAAAGTGTTAATGGTTTACCTACCACTTCACGTGCTTTATCCACGCGCTTTGGCATTTCGGAGTAAACCTTTTTAATCATATCAATATCAAATGCCATATTAATTTTTAGTTTTTTTATTGTAAGTCTCGCAAAAATACAAATTTTGCTACGATTTTAAAAATATGTAACAAATAAGGTTTAAGCTTGAGATATTTTCAATAAAACAACAAAAACAGCAATGTAAAATACGATATTCTTAATTTAAGAATTAAAAATGTAATAAATTAACAACCTAAACTTAAATAAATGAGGATTGAGTTATTTAGAAAGAATTAAAATAAACTTTTGATGATTTCTTTCTCTGAAATTCCTTCGGCCTCTGCCTTATAGTTTTTTATAATTCTGTGTTTTAAAATACTATGCGCTACAGCTTGTACATCTTCAATATCTGGTGAGAATTTTCCATGAATAGCAGCGTGAGTTTTTGCTGCAAGAATTAAATTTTGCGAGGCTCTTGGTCCTGCTCCCCACTCAATGTAGTTTTTTACTAAATCGGCTGCTGTATTAGAGTTAGGTCTTGTTTTTCCTACTACTTTTACAGCGTATTCCACAACATTATCGGCAACGGGTATTTTTCGTATTAAATTTTGAATATCTACAATTTCTTGTGCCGTAAATAAAGGATTAACGGTTTGCGTATTATCTGCTGTGGTAGATTTTACCACATCAACTTCTTCTTGGAAAGAAGGATACTCTAAATCTACAGCAAACATAAATCTATCTAATTGTGCTTCTGGCAATGGGTAAGTTCCTTCTTGCTCTATTGGGTTTTGAGTTGCTAACACGAAATACGGCAAATCCAACTTATAATGATGCCCTGCAACGGTTACTGCGCGCTCTTGCATAGCTTCTAGTAAAGCGGCTTGTGTTTTTGGTGGTGTACGGTTTATCTCGTCTGCAAGAATAATGTTTGAGAATACAGGGCCTTTAATAAATTTAAAATGACGGCTTTCATCTAAAATTTCACTACCTAGAATATCGCTTGGCATAAGATCTGGTGTAAACTGAATACGTTTAAAGTCTAATCCTAAAGCTTGGGCAATGGTTTTTACCATTAAAGTTTTTGCCAATCCTGGAACACCAATTAATAGTGTATGTCCGCCAGAAAAAATAGAAATTAATACTTGCTGAACCACATAGTCCTGCCCAACAATTACTTTAGCTATTTCTGCTTTTAGCGCATTATACTTTGTTACAAATTCTTCGATCTTAGCTACGTCTGACATATATTATTGTTTTAACCAATTTCCTGAAAAATCGCAATCTTTATACTCGCCATTAATTTTAATGTAAGTATCCATTATTTTTTCGTCTTGCCATTTTTCGATTGCTTTAAAACGCTTTTCGTTTAGTGCTAGTTCTTTAATTTTTAAATAGTCTTTGGAGTAATCTGCCACATGTTCGTTGACTCTGTCTGTAACACGCATAATTTTAAATTTCATTATGCCTGTACGCGTCGTCTCGGTAATTATAGGACTAATTTCGGCTTCTTCTAAATCTTGAATTTGCCCATATAACTCTGGATCCATTTTTGTTAATTCAAAGTTATAATCTTGCGTGGCAGGATTAATTAAAAATCCGCCTTCACTTCTGGTTTCTTTTTCGTCACTTGATTCTCTGGCAGCATCTTCAAAAGAAATATCTCCTGAAACTATGCGTTCTCTAATATTTTCTATTTTCTCTCTAGCTTCTCTTACTGCTGATTGAGATACTTCTGGAATAAGTAATATATGTCTTACATCGTATTCTTGCCCTCTAACTTTCTCTAAATAAACAATATGAAATCCAAAATCGGTTTCGAAAGGATCTGAAATTTCACCTTCTTGAAGCGAGAATGCAGCTTCGCGAAACTCTTTAACCATTCGTGGTTTATTTCGGTTTAACGTGTATAAGCCTCCATTGGCTTTAGATGCTTGATCATCTGAATACAGAACAACTTTGGAACGAAAATTCGCTCCGTTTTCTTGAACGTCGGCTTTAAATTGCTTTAATTGATTTATGGCACGTTGTCTGTTTTCTTCTGAAACTTCGGGCTCTATCACAATTTGCGACACTTTAAGTTCTGTACCAAAGGTTGGTCTTTCGCTTTCTGGAATTTTATTAAAGAACTCACGTACTTCTTCTGGTGTAACTTCTAGCTCGCTAACAATTTTCTTTTGCATTTCGCCAGCCAATCGTTCAGATTTATTGATTTCGAACATTTCTTCGCGAAGTTCTTTTTCAGATTTTCTGTTGTAGAAAGCGATTAATTCTTCCATGCTTTTTCCAGATTGTGCCATCATTTGCTGAAGTTGATAATCTACGCTAGAACGTATTTCGGCATCGGTTACTTCAATACTATCTTGTACAGCATGGTGTGCGTATAGTTTATCTTCTAGCATTTTTCCAAATAACTGGCATCTAGACACGCCTTGTAAAGAAGCTCCGCTAGCTTTAAGTTCTAAGATTGTTTTATCTATATCGGAATCTAGAATAATATAATCACCTACTACTGCTGCTACACCATCTATTTTTCTGGTTTGAAATGATGTTAGAGAATCTTTTGTGTTTGTTACAGCTACTTTAGTACTATCGTCTGAAATTATTTCTTGTGCTGTTGAAAACAGACTAAGAAAACAAGTAAGTGCAGTAAATAATATGGTGTTGGTTTTAATGGTAAATTTCAAAGTTTTTATTTTTTGTTGCATCTTTAGTAATATCTTTCTCCAGCTCTTTAATAAGCTCTAACTTTCTTTTATTTATAACAATTTCGTCTATTGTAGGTTTTACGTATTCTAATGGTGCTGTACTGTTACGCGTTAGCACATCGTTTACGTGCATCAAATATAAACCTAATGAATCTTTAAGTTGTATAAAATTAGATTTTTTTAACAGTTGGGTTTTATTTTCGATGGTTATTGCAGGAACTTTGTCGACTACTTGATCTAGTTTAATCCAAACCGAGTCTTTTAACGAATAGGATTTAAATTGAACCGATATCGAATCTAAATGTTTTTTATCGCTTGCATTAAAACGCTTAAATTTTTCTTTAATCGTCTCTAGGTTAATAGCATTTTCATCTATATGAATGTAACGGAATTTTATTAAATCTTCGTTTAAACTAAATACCGACTTATTGCCTTCGTAATAGGATTGAGCTTCGGAAAGCGTTACTGTTGTGTCTATATTTTTATCTACCAAGGCCTCTAAGTAAGCATTGGAAAACAAATCGTTTTTATACTTTACTGTTAAATCTTCAAATGCTTGTATTTGCTCTTCGGATAAATTGCGTTTTGCACCTTCAACTAAAAGTTGTTGGGTTGCCCAACGGTTTATGTAATTAGTTACTAAAACAGTACTATCGTCTTTAGATAAATTGTCTGACAACAACTTTTCTACATCTTCTTTATACAAGTAGGTGTCGTTTACTCTAGCTATGGGAGTTCCTTCTTCTGTTTGTTTAAAAAAGTGACAAGAACTTAGCGTAACTAAAAATAGGCTTAACAGTATATATTTAGATGTGTGCAATTATTGATTAATTTGAGATTTCACTTTACTTAATACGGCCTCGTTAACGACAACAGTATACTTTTCATGAAGTTGTTTTACAAACTCTTGCTCTTTATAATTTTGAAAATCTGTTAAAACAAGACCTTCAATCTCATTAAATTCTTTTAATGTTTTTGGAAGCACATCTTTTACATTAACAACCAAAAAAGCGTCATTTTTATGGTATATTTTCGACACGCCTTTTTTAAAATTAAAGTCTTCTGGTAACGATTGATGATTTTTCTCTAAAACTCCAGAAGTAAAAATTACATTCACCTTATTATCTTGATTGATTTTGCTTTTAATACTTTCTGTCGTTTCGCCGTTGGCAAGCATTTTAGATACTTTTTTAATAACACTTTTCTTTGCCGATGATGCCACTACAGCATCTATTCTTGTATTCCAAAAGTAATTTTCTTTATTTTTTTCGTAAAAAGCTTTTAAGCCTAAGGTATCTTCTTTAGCGGCATTCCAAATTTCTGTCTCCATTAGGTCAAATAATAACAATCCGTCTCTATATTCAGTAATAATATTGGCATACTCTTCATTTACATCTTCTAAATGCGCTTCTCTGTATTCAATTAAATGATTTCCTAAAAACACCTTATATTGTTCTTCTACTAAAACATTAATTGGTTTTTTACCACTTTGTCGTCTTTGTGTCTTGACCAAATAGTTTCCAAAATCTGAATATTTTAATTGCAAATCGCCAATTTTAACTAAGTTTTCTTCCGATTTAAAATCTTCTGGTAATTGCCAGGTTCTTTTAAAGTAATCTTCATTTAAAATTGATTTAAAATAGTCTAAAGCATCGTTATTTGTTGATATTTTATAATCCTGCTTAAGTTTATTTACTAAAGCCTCGTTTATAAGTTGCGACCTGGAATCCCTTTTTACTTTTGCTTCTAATTGAGATTTCATATCGTTAAAAGATCCCATAGGTGATATCTTGTACAACTTAACAATGTGCCATCCAAATTGCGTTTGAAATGGCTTTGATACTTCACCTTCTTTTTGCAATGAAAAAGCAACATCTTCAAACTCCTGAGAACTTAATTGCCCACCTTCAAAAGCAGGTAAAAGGCCACCTTTTTTGGCAGAACTTATATCATTTGAAAATTGTTTAGCTAAAGCTTCAAAATCTTCTCCTTGCTGAAGTTTTTGATATATTGCATTAATTCTTGTTTCGGCATTTTCTTGTGTTGTATTTTCTTTATTATTTGAAATCATGATATGAGCCACCGTGCGTTCTCCCCGAGATGCTCTTTTATCATCGACTTTTACAATATGATACCCAAACCTTGTTTTAAATGGCATAGATATGTCTCCTACAGGTGTATTATATGCAGCATTTTCAAAGTTATAAACCATTTTAAATCCTGAAAAATACCCTAAATCTTCTGCAAAAATAGTCTTTCCGTTATGTACATCGTTTTTTACACTTTCAAAGCCCTCGTTTAAAACTCTTTCTCGCAACTTTATTAACTCGTTATAAGCAAAAAGAGTGTCTTCTGGTTTAGGGTTTGGATTAAGTTTAATTAGAATATGACTTGCTTTAATCTCGTTAGTTACCCTTTCGTAAGCTTCTTCTACTAATTCGGTTGTTACTTGATTGTTGGTTAGGTAGTTTTTGGCTAGTTGCTTTTTATAGCCTTCTAGCTCTCTTTGGTAAGATGTTTTTTCATCAAGGCCTAATGCTTGTGCTTCTTTAAGTTTTAATTTATAATCTATAAATAGTTTTAAATATTCGTCTACATCTTTTTGCGATTCGTCTTTAACCAAATCTAAATTCTTCTTAAAAACTCTTATAAATTCTTCTGAGTAAACGGGGCTATCATCTACAGTAAATAATATATCGTTTTGAGAAGTTTGCGCCTGCAATACACTTGAACAAAAACATATTGCAAGAAAAAAATAAATACGAAGCATACTTTTATTTTAATATGAATACCTGCAAAAATAAAACAATTAGTCTATTAAGCAATGTTTATACGATGCAAGAAAATGTTAAAACAAAATTGCTTATTTAACAATAAAGCAACCCTGTTTTTAATTATTTATTAACACGAAAACGTTGTAGTTGTGTTTTACGCAAAAATAAAACCTCTTATTTGCTATATTGTAAAGACTATTAACTAATAAACAATTTTTATATGAAATTAAAACTACTTTTTCTTATTTATGTAATTTCTATACCTAGCTTAATATTTTCGCAATCTGTAGGGTTTCTTGGAGATTTTAATGACTGGGGAAACGATGTTAACATGAATACGACTGACAACATTACTTTTACCCTAAGTAATTATTATTTGCCTGATACAGGGTTAAAATTTAGACAAGATGATAGCTGGGATAATAATTGGGGTGGCACCACTTTTCCAACCGGTACTTGGGCTGATAACAACATTCCTGTAGAAGCTGGTTTTTACGACATTAGTATCGACATTGGGTCTACCGAGTATATTTTCACACCTGTTTCACCTTCCGATCAAAATGTAGGTCTTATTGGTGATTTTAACGGCTGGTCTAGTGATCTTGTTTTAAGCACAACCGATTATATTACTTATACCGCCAACAACGTAGCTTTAACTGCTGGTGAAGTAAAATTTAGACGAGATGGCAACTGGAATGTTAATTACGGCGGAACTACTTTATCTGGCACCGCTGTACCAAACTCTGGAGACAATATTCCAATTCCTAGCGATGACAATTACGATATTTCATTTAATATTAACACGTTAGAGTACTCCATTACAGAAACTCCAACCATGTCTATTAACAATGTTTCTAAGCAAACTAAAATATTTTTAACAAATAACCATTTACACATTAATGGTTATCAAGGCATGGCTACTATTACCGTTTATGATGTTTTTGGTAGAGTTATACAACAATCAAGTAATACTATAACTAATGACTTTAAAAAGCTTATTTCTTTACCAAAAAACCAGCTTTTACTTATTAAAGTTGAAGGCACTAACCTTAAAAAGGTTATTAAAGTAATTGCTCGATAAATATGCAAAAAACCATCTTAAAAAAGCGATTGTAAATACAATCGCTTTTTTTATTACTTTTAATAAAAGTTCATAAATCATGAAATACCAAGTAGAAGTTGTTGTAGAGTGCCCGATTGAAGAATTTGTAAAAAAATTTGATAATATGTCCAATATGAAACATTGGCAACGGGGATTAAAATCTTATGAATTTTTATCGGGTAACCCTGGGGAAATTGGTTCTAAAACAAAACTTATTTATAACATGGGAAAACGTCAAATGGAACTTATAGAAACCATTACTAAAAAACAACTTCCTAACGAATTTCATGCAACTTACGACACTAAAGGCATGCATAATGTACAAGAAAACTTTTTTAAAGAAACCCAAAACGGCCATACTAAATGGATCTCAAAATCTGAATTTATACCTACAAAATTTATTTATCGGTTAATGACATTACTTATGCCAGGCGCTTTTAAAAAACAATCCAAACAATACATGATGGATTTTAAAAGGTTTGCCGAAGACGGCGTTTCTGTCACAGAAAACTAGCGTTATCTTATTAAAGCAAAGTGTCCTTTTAATATTCTATGTTCTCCGGCATTAGTTATCATTCTAGCCATAAACCAATAGTCTGAGCTCGGTAAGTTTGCGCCTTTCAAGGTACCATCCCAGCCACCTTCAAAAGGAGTTATTGTTTGTATCATTTTACCATACCTATCGTAAATTGTAATGTAAGACGTTAATTTATATCCTTGTCCGGCTCCTTTAATGTTCCAAGTGTCATTTACATTATCTCCATTGGGAGAAAAGAACTTTTGATGTCCTAAGATTGAAAAATCTAATTCAGTCATTCCACAACCATTCTTGTCTCTAACGTAAAGTGTGTAACTTCCATAAGGCAAGTTATTAAAATACGGCATGTCTTGATAAGGACCAGAACTGCTTCCTATTGAAAACTCATAGTGTCCATCTCCTAAATGTTGTGTATTAATGGTTATACTATTAGTCTCACTAAAGTCTGTAATAGAAATATCTTCGTAACTTATATTTGGACTTGAAGAGGTTACAACCGATATGTTTTTAATATCAGAAAAACACCCATTTTCATTCTCTGCAATTACAAAATATTCGCCTCCAGAACCGACTTCTAAAGTAGGTCCTGTTCCTAAAATAGTTCCTGTAATATCTAACCACTCATAATTGTAAGTACCTTGAGGGTTGTAAATACTTAACGCAACTAATTCCTCATTTGAACAGAAAACCGTCCTATCATCTAACTGAAATTCTGGCTTAGGCTGAACTACTAAATTTAAATGCCCACCAATACCATAACAACCACCATTATCATCTTCAATTCTGACATAAAGAACTTCTGAAAAAAGATTTTGATTGGTATAAGGAACTGTAGCATTTATTTCATTTAATTCTAGCTGGGCATCTTCAAGAGTTTCGTAAAAATGAACACTTAAATTTTGAGTATCAGGAAATACATCTAAAACATCTTGTTCAGCATTCAATAGATTAAACTCTTCTATGCCTTCTTCACCAGTATCACATACCTCTAATGTTACTAAAAAATCATCGGGTAAAGCTGTGGTAGAAATCTCTAAATTAACCGTAATAACTTTAAAACATCCATTTTCTCCTTCTACTCTAACATAGATTTCGCTGGAATTAATATTATTATATGGATAAGCCTCTAATGAGTTTATTCCTTGATTGGCATTAGAAATATCGTCATAATATGAAATGGTGTAGGTTGATGTCTCTCCGTTTGTTATTAAATCTCCTATTTCATTTAAATTGAAATTAGTAAATCCGTCGGGAATGCCATCCTCATCGCAATTATTAAATGTAATTGGCGAATTTACTTCTGGTAATGCATAAACCGTAGCTGTTACAGGTACTTTCTCACCTTCTAAACAGTTGTTTGCCGTTGCCAAGGCGTAAAACGTAGTTGTTTCATTAATTTCAGGGGTAACAAACGTATTTCCAGTAGCAATAACATTTCCCGCTTCTGAGCTAAACCAATACACCGTACCTATTGAAGTTTGTACTTCTAAGGTTACGGTACCATTACCACAACGTTCTGCTTCTAATGTATTAATTATTCTAGGAATATTTAATTGCGTACTGGCTGATAAGTTTAACGTAGGATCTCCAGGCATACCGCCATATTCAACAATATAGCCTTTTGGTTCATAATCACCATCACCGCCAACATTAGGTAAGTCGTTCCAAGAACCTTGTACTCCTAATCCTGGTGCTGTAATATGTGCATAATCTTCTTCTCCTAAGTTGTTAGGCTCACCAGTATTCCAAAAGGCAAAATTTGGTGTAGATCCGTTTGTTCCACCATTCCAAAATATAGTCCCAGATTCTGGACCAGTAACCCATTTCCATTCGCCTTCTGTTTCGGCATCACTTCCGCCAATCCAACCTGTTCCAGCCGCTTGCTCTCCTGATAATTGTGCTTCGTCTTCAGATAGAATTGTTACTAAATAACCTTGCAACCCATAATAGGTTCTATTTTCAGCTAAAACTTTTGCGTCGTCCCAAGAAACACCTACATCGGCAACATACTCGTAATAATGTCCTGTAGAAGGCAAATAGTTAGCCTCACCTATGGTGAAAGAAAATGATTTTTCAAACTCTAAATCTATTGTAGTACTTTCAAAAACCACATCGTAAACTGCTGCAATTAAATCGGTATAAGCGACTTCATTTCCCGCAATTCCTGTTAAGGTTAATTTCCCTTGATTAGCATCCCAACTTGTTTGAATATTTGGGTGCGCCCCGGTTAACTCCAAAACATCACTACCAACTTGATATCCTGTAGAAATTTGGATGTAAAGAGCTTCTATTGTTGTATCATCAGGATCATCAATATTAAAAAAAGATACAATAGGCGTTTGGCTTAATGGACAATAAATTTGATTTCCAGTAGCTGTAATATTTGGAGGCTGGTTTTGAGAAAAACTCAAAATGCCATAACATAAAAAGAGAATAGTTATTAAAACACGGTTAAACAAAATAGCATTGATATTTATAAAGAAGGCTAAAAGTAATAAAATTAGATGGTCTACCTAAATTAAGAATAGATAAATACTTATAACAAGTATAAAGCTTGTCTTTATTTATTCTTTTCTTCTATCCATTTAGACATGAACTTGGTACTTTGGTGAAGATGATGTTGCAAAATACTTCCTAAAAAATTGTCTTGACGATGAGATTTTAAATTAGACTTTATGACTTTTAATTTACCCCAAAAATTATCTTGATGCTCATACTTGCAAAATCTTTGTTCTAATACGTTAAATCCATTTTTTTGCGATTCTTCCCAGAAAGATTCTTGACTATAAAGCTGGATTGTTTTTTCTACAAACTCATTAACATCATCACTTACAAAGCCGTTTGGTTGAGATGTTCCAAACATGCCTTCGGCTGCTATAGTAGACATGGCACACGGTGTTCCGTTTCTCATGGCATCAATTAGCTTACCTTTTAAACCGGCTCCAAACTGCAAAGGCGCTAAACACACACGAGACGATTGCATTACGGTATCTAAATCATCGACAAACCCTTTAATTAAAAACCCTTCTTTTATATTATGTAATTGGGTAACTTTTTGCGATTGATAAGCACCATAAATATGAAGTTCGGCATTAGGAAGTTGTGCTTTAATTTTTGGCCAAATAGTTTGCTTTAAATATAAAACCGATTGGTAATTAGGCTCGTGTAAAAATGTTCCTACTGTAATAAAATGATCTCTAGATTGATATCTGGGTAGCTTTTTTAAAGCTTTATTAGAAATTGAATTTAACATAAAAGGCAAATACAATAAAAGTGATGCATCAACATGAAACCTTTCTTGCAATAATGCCATTTCGTACTCCGAAATAAGTAAACTTAAATCGCAACGTAATATACTGGCTATTTCACGTTTTGCAGTATCGTTATAGAGATAATCATCATTAAATAATTCTTTATCTTTAAATGCTTGCTGTCTGCCTTTTCGTAAAAAATGTAAATCCTCTGTATCTAATATTCTTATAGCGTTTGGGCAACATTCTGCGACACGCCAACTAAACTGCTCTTCGGTTAAAAACCTATCAAATAAAACGATGTCTGGTTTTAACTCTGCCAGAAAATCATCAAAACTAGAATTGTTTAGTGCCACCTCAACTTCATGGATACCTATTTGCTCTAAGTTAAAGGCATTTTGGGTTTTCTTGGTTGTTGTAGCAAATGTTACATCGTAATTATGTGATAAGAAAAATGCTATTAACTGCATCATTCTGCTTCCAGCTGCAGAACTTTTTGGCTCTGGCCATACAAAACCAATTATTAAAAGTTTGTGTTTCAAAATGACTACTCTGGTCTTGGCTCTAAGGAATATTTAAACTTTACTTTATTAACCCAAGCTACAACAGCTTCTATTTGTGCATCGGAAAGTTTGGCTTCTTTATGCACCCAAGTATAAGACTCTAAAGGCATTTCTTTTTTTTCAACTAGTTCGCCAACTTCGTCTAATTTATGTTCTTTCTTTTTTGCCGAATACGACTCCCATTTTGAAAAATCTAACTCTTCTTTACCGTGTTCTATATGATCGTTTAACCAATAGTTAACAGGAGTAATTTTACTATACCAAGGATATCTTGTAACACTACTATGGCAATCAAAGCACGTTTCTTTAAGTATTAGTTTAACATCTTCTGGCGGATTTGTCTCTGCTAAAAACGGTTCTAATGTTACTAAATCGCCATCATTTTTTTCTGGCCCAAAAAATTGCGCTATAACAAATACTGCCAAGAGCAAAAACAAGATTTTCTTTAAAGTATTTTTCATTTTGATTAAATTTAGAGATAAAAATAGGAAAAGCCTTGACAACAAAACAACTTTACGACGAATTAAATTATGTTAATCATTCTAGAGAAAAACGTCTAAAGTATGCCAACTTGCTTCTAAATAATACAAATCTAGTTCCTAAAACTTTAGATATTTTATTTATGGTAGATGATAAAATATCGTGTCGCGCAGCTTGGATTATGGAGTTTATGTGTAGTGAACAACTAGATGCTATTATTCCGCATTTAGATTATTTTACAAAAAACATTAAAAAAGTTCATTTCGATTCGGCTGTACGTCCAGTAGCAAAAATTTGCGAATACCTTGCTAAAGCCTATTATGCTAAAACAGATAACGCCATAAAACAAGCATTAACAAACACCCATAAAGAACGTATTATAGAGGTTTGTTTTGATTATATGATTACCGATGAAAAAATAGCACCTAAAGCTTATTCTATGAACACACTCTTTTTATTTGGGCAGGATTACGCTTGGATTCATCCAGAACTTGCTTTAATTTTAGAACGCGACTACCACATACAAAGTTCAGGTTTTAAAGCAAGAGCTAGACACATTTTAAAAAAAATAAAGAATTCTTAAAAACGGGTATTAACCCTTCACTCTTCTACTTAAAACCGTTATCTTTGCCACTTCTTTAAAACAACACATCATGACGTTAACACAACTAAACGCCATATCGCCAATTGACGGTAGATACCGAAACAAAGCCGAAGCGCTTTCAACATATTTTTCTGAAGAAGCACTTATTAAATATCGTGTTCTTGTAGAAATTGAATACTTTATTGCATTATGCGAAATTCCGTTGCCGCAATTAAACAATTTTGACCACACACTTTTTGACGCGTTAAGAAACATATATAAAGAATTTACAGCCGAAGATGCGCTACAAATTAAAACCATAGAAAGTGTTACAAATCACGATGTAAAAGCCGTTGAATATTTTATAAAAGAAAAATTCGATGCTTTAAACATTTCTGAATACAAAGAGTTTATTCATTTTGGATTAACATCTCAAGACATTAACAATACCGCTATTCCTTTAAGTATTAAAGAAGCGATGAACGATGTTTATGTACCTGAATATTTTAAAACACTAAACACGCTTAAAGAGCTGGTTATAGAATGGAAAGACATTTCTATGTTGGCAAGAACACACGGGCAACCTGCGTCGCCAACACGTTTAGGAAAAGAAATTGATGTTTTTGTAAAGCGTTTAGAAGAACAATTTAATTTATTAAACGATATCCCGAGTGCTGCCAAATTTGGGGGTGCCACAGGAAATTACAATGCGCATAAAGTTGCTTATCCTAACATAGACTGGAAAGCCTTTGGTAGTAAATTTGTTCAAGAAAAATTAGGCCTTTACCATTCGTTTCCAACAACACAAATTGAGCATTACGACCATATGGCGGCGTTATTTGATTGTTTAAAGCGTATAAATACCATTATTATAGATTTAAATCGCGATATATGGACATACGTTTCTATGGACTACTTTAAACAAAAGATTAAAAAAGGAGAAGTTGGAAGTAGTGCCATGCCACACAAAGTAAATCCTATAGATTTTGAAAACTCCGAAGGTAACTTAGGAATTGCCAATGCCGTATTCGAGCACTTAGCAGCAAAACTTCCTATATCTAGATTACAAAGAGATCTTACCGATAGTACGGTTTTAAGAAACGCTGGTGTGCCATTTGCACATACAATTATTGGGTTTAAAAGCACACTTAAAGGACTAAACAAACTCCTTCTTAATGAAGCTAAGTTTAATGAAGATTTAGAAAATAACTGGGCTGTTGTTGCAGAAGCTATTCAAACTATTTTGCGTCGTGAAGGTTATCCAAATCCTTACGAAGCTTTAAAAGGGTTAACTAGAACCAATGAAAGAATAACACAGCAATCTATCTCAGAGTTTATTGATACTTTAGAGGTTTCTAACCATATTAAAAACGAATTAAAGAACATTACACCTAGTAATTATACTGGAATTTAATTTATGCTAACAGACAAACAATCTTTAGCTCTTTGCGCTTTTGTATTTATAGGGTTTTCCTTTTTTGGGATTTTAGACCTATTAAATAACTACGCTATTTCAGGCACATTATTACTGTGTTTTATACTGGTTATTGTTAATTTGATAATTAATAAATCTTCCGGAGAAAGTGAGGATGATGTTCAAGATTAATAACACAAAAAAGGCTCGCATGTTGCGAGCCTTTTTATTTTTTAAAAACTATATCGTCTAGCTTTTAAATATTTTTAAAGAAACCTTCCAATCCTTTTAATTGTGTTGTATCAATATCAGCTTCTCTAATGGCTTTTGTTAACGTAACTATTTTACTTGGCGACATATTATCACCTAAAACTCTTACTATGCCAAAGCCCATATCTTTAGAGCTTCCAAAAACTACAAACTCATCTACACTATCGTCCTCGCCTAAATACTTTATAACAACTTTTCCACCGCGATCGTTAAATTCCATCAAATCTTTATACTTCGTATCGTTTAAAATGGTTTTTACTTTTGCAACTTCAGTATTATAAGTTGTTAAATTACCAGAGTCTTTAATTTTATACCCTAAAAAGTTTAATTTTTCAACAGACTCGTAAGCGGCTTTTTGCTCTTCTGTTAATGTAGCCTTATCAAACATTACGATTGATGTTGGCAAATCTGCCGATGTAAAATCTGGGGTTTCTTGTCGGTCTACAAAATAGGTTTGTAACGTTTCTCCCGAATTACAGCTTGCTAGCATAACACATGCTAGCAAACCATAAAGGTATTTTTTGATTGATTGTATCATAATTGGATATAATTTATTTATTATTTTTTCTCTTCAAGATGTTCGCCACCTGGAATGTTCATTTTTTTGGTAAGTCTTGAAATTTGATTCAAGTCGATGTCTCCTGTTAAAGAAACAATTACAGTTTCAACATTTCGTTTCTTACCGTTAACTTCAATATCTGCTCCTTTTGTTACTTGAGAAAGACCATTAACAAACATTAAAAATTCACTTACATGATCTTCATCTTTACCTTCTTTAATATAAAATTTCATTTCTACACCATCATCTTTAACTTCCATTAATTCACTTAAAGAGCTTTTTCGTGATGTTACCCAACCTACCACATCTTTAGATATCGTTTCATTATCTGTAACAATGGTTTTAAAACTGGTAATACTATTTACCATATTTAAATACTCTTGCGCTTCAGGATCGTCGGTATTAATATCCATCTTTGCTAACATTTGGAACATTTTAGGCTTAATAGACACGTAAGTTACCTCTGGGTTTTCGCTGTATTTAGCAAAAATATCTTGTGCCATACCTGTTAACGGCAATAACATAATTGCCATAATTAAAAGTGCTATTCTATTTTTCATTGTATTACTATTTATTAAATTTATGATTTACTTTTTAAAAATTAAACTAGTTGTTTTATCCATTTCATTAAGGTAACCTACTTTAGAAACGCCTTTGTTGTACGTGTTTAAGTACTCTAGTTTTTCGGTACCTTTATTGAAATTACTTGAGATTAATTCTAACGACTGTACAAGTTGGTTGTAAGCTACTTTTGGGTCGTCGTAGGTTCCTAGGTCGTCTTGTTGTTGAAATACATTAGACTTGAAATAAAACCCAATTAAAAGAACGGCTACAGCTGCAACAGAAATCCATTTGGTATAAAAAGATACACTGCGTTTAGATTGTAATGGAACGTCTTTGGTAAACTGCTCTTTTTCATTTACTAAAAAATAAGTAAACATAGCTTTGTAACTCTCAAGGTGTGGCGGTACAGTTTCGTTAGTAAAATAGTGTTTTAACTGTTGCTCTTCTTGAAGCGTTGTTTCGCCATTGTCATACTTTTCTAGTAATTTTTCTATATTATTTAATACCATAATTATGCGTATTAGTTAATTTTTCTCGTATTGCTTTTCTTGCTCGTGATAAAGCCACTCTAACTGCTGTGTTATTCATATTTAGCATTTTGGCTATTTCGTCGTAATCGTATTGTTCGATATCTCTTAATTGAATAACCATTTTTTGTTGTTCGGGTAATTCTTCTATAATTTTCGATACCCAATTTACACTATCGTTAACTTCTATCTCTTTTTGCAACGATACATTGTGGTCTTTATAATTACTATGAACAATTTTTAAATTTTGTGCTTGTTTCGATTTTAATTTATCCAAGCAAAAGTTTTTAGTCATGGTCATAGAAAACGCCTCAACATTATTATAACTTTCTATTTTAGCTTTGTTTTTCCACAACTTTATAAGGACTTCCTGTGTGGCATCTTCCGCTTCTTCGGTAGATACTAACAATCGTTTTGCTAAACGAAACACCTTATCCTTAAAAGGCATGACAATATTTAAAAATTCGTTTTGGTTCATTTTTTTGGTTAGCTAAAATAACTTTTACTGCTATTTACCTTTACGACGATTAAGTATCTTTTTTGTTACAAAAAATTTTCATTCTATTTTAAAGTAAGTATTTTTAAAGGGTTCTTAATTTAAATTTTAAAATATGTTTAAAAAGTTGTCTTTATCTCTAATTTGTACTTTTATATTGTCTTGTTCTTCTGACGATTCCAATTCTAATGATAATAGCTCTCAACTAACGGGAAAATTAAAAAGTATAGAATGGAATATAGCTGAACCTGAATCTATAGTTAAAAGCACTTACAATTATGATTCATCTGGTTTATTAGAATCTGCAACAACCACTTACGGAAATAACACGCCTTCTACCACAACTTATTACTACAATGGTAATGGTCAAATTTGGAAAGTAACAGATATTACTAGCACAACCGAATATGAATTTAACAATAACTTAATTGTTTCTTCAACAAGGACATTTAATGATAACACATATTATAGAGAATATGAATACAACGAACAAAACCAATTAACACTTGTAAATTACTTTAATAATTCTACTATTGAAGGGTACCTTGTATTAACCTATAATGATTTTGGTAATCTTACCAACACAACCGAGTACATAAATGGTGAAGTTAACGAAGTATATAATTATGAATACGATTCTTACAACAACCCCTTTTTAACAGCTTTTGAGAACCAAGAAATTAGTAAAATAATTCAATATAGCTTAAATAATAAAACAGAAAGAGCCTGGACTAATAATATAGGAACCACTACTTTTACTAGAGAATATTCATATAACGAACTTGGTTACCCAATAACTATGAGTGAATATCAAAATAATGTTTTAAATAGCACAACTGAATATACTTATTATTAATGAAAACCATTAAAACTATCTTTCTACTTATTTTATCATTAAGTCTTTTTAACTGCTTTGATGATTTAGACGATAATCCCGCAACTACAACCGATATTAACGACTTTGTTTATCGCGGCATGAACATTTTTTATTTATATAAATATAATGTTCCAGAATTAGAAACCAATTTATCGCAAACGTCAAATTACAATAGTTATTTAAATAGCTATTCCTCTCCAGAAACTTTTTTTGAAAGTCTAATTTATCAACGTGAAACGGTTGACAGGTTTAGCTGGATTACAAACAACTACATTGCCTTAGAGCAACAATTAAATAGCGGCACAAACCTAAGTAATGGCTTGGAGTTTAATTTTTATTACGAACCAGGAAGCAGCACCAATGTTTTTGCTATTATCAGGTTAGTTTTAAATAATAGCGAAGCTTCTAGCCAAGGCTTACAACGTGGACAAATTATTCATGCGGTGAATGGTACCGAATTAACAGCCAATAACATTTCATCGCTTTTTAATCAGAATAATTACACGCTTAATTTTGCCGATTATAATGACAATGGCACTCCAGAAAATAACGATGATTTTATAGAACCTAACAACACAAGTATTTCGTTATCTAAAACAGTTTATACTGAAAATCCCGTTTATAGAACCGAGATTATCGATGTTAATGGTGAAAACTTAGGCTATTTGGCTTACAACAGTTTTACTCCAGATTTTAACACCCAATTAAATAACGCCTTTTCGACCTTTCAAGCTAATAATGTGCAACATTTAGTTTTAGATTTAAGGTATAATCCTGGAGGTTCTGTTAACTCAGCAACACTCTTAGGAAGCATGGTTACAGGACAATTTAATGGCGCTATTTTTGCGAAATTAAACTACAATGCCGATTTACAAGCCAATAACTCTATTTATAATTTTAGCAATAATTTTGATGGTACTTCAATTAACAGCTTAAACCTAGATAAAGTATATGTATTAACTTCGGGCAGTTCGGCTTCGGCAAGTGAAATGATTATTAATAGTTTAAAATCGTATGTTAATGTTGTTCAAATTGGAAGTTCTACCACAGGTAAATCACAAGCTTCCATAACTATTTATGATTCGCCCGATTATTTAAGCAGAAGCGATGCTAATCCAACACATACATATGCTATGCAACCACTTGTTGCTATTACTGTAAACACTAACGATGAACAAGTCCCTGCTACTGGTTTAGCACCAAACATTGAAGTTATTGAAGACCCAAAAAATTATGGCATTTTAGGTAATGAAAACGAACCATTATTAGCAGCTGCTATTGCCGATATATTAGGAACTGGAAGAACGGCTCCTTCTTCTTTTGAAAAAGCCAAACCTATCTCTACAAGAATAAACTTATCCCCTTTTGAAGATAATATGCATATTTCTCCTGAAGATATTAAATAAAAAAAGCCGCTCACTTAGAGCGGCTTTTTTGTTTTATAAACTTAAATTAAACCCAATGTTTACGTTTCGACCTCGTGTGGTGTAACCATACAATTCTTGGTAATCTTCGTTAAAAATGTTATTTACATTAGCAAACAATTTCAGTTTGTTGCCCAAAATAGTATGGCTCACATAAAAATCTAACAAACTATAGCTTTCTAGAGTAACATCCTCTGTAGCAAATGTTGTATTGTTAAAATATGCTTCGTTTCTATCGTCGTTATACTGATAGGCTAAACTCAAAAAGGTATTTTTTAAAACATTATAATCTAATCGCGCGTTTCCTTTAAATTCTGGAATACGCAAGTTTAAATCATCTTCAACCTTAGTGTAGGTCATATTGGCATTCAACTTTAAAGCTTTTGTAATCGTGTAATTTGCTGTAAATTCTAATCCACTAGCTGTAAAGTCATCAGCAACATTATCATATTGATACACATAACTTCCCATATCTACAAAATCGATAAAATTGGTTTCATTTCTTGTAAAATACACTAAACTTAACGTTGCTTTATCTTTAATTCCTGCTTCTAAACCAACTTCTATAGTTTGATTTTCTTCAGGTTTTAAATCGGTATTCCCATAAGCGGGTTCAAATAATTGATACAATGAAGGCGTAATATAAGCTGTACTATAGCTGGCCATTCCTTTTAAGTATCCAAAACCAAATGCTTTTCTATAAGATGGGTTTATATTATACACAACGTGGCTTCCATATTCGCTATGATTATTTAAACGTGCACCTGCATTGACATTTAAACCAAAATCTGACACATACACCACATTGGCATACGGATCTACAATATTAAATGTCGCAGTTTCTGGATTAATGCTTTGCTCTAAAGTTGACGCTCCAAATGGAATAACATAGCTTTCCATATCGTTTTCCTGAAAGTTCACCCCCAAAATGGTGTAAAATTTATCGTTGAAGTTATACCTATTAAAAAGATCTGCGACCAAACTTGTTGCAAAATACTCCGCAGGATATCCCGATTCAATCACGCGTTCCACATCGTTGTATGCGGCATTTAAAGTAATGCTTCCTTTGTTGTAAGTAAACTCAGGAGCAATCCCAATACGATATTGCTTACTAGTTGAGCGATTATCGGCATCCATAAATGTAGAAGCGTCATCAAAATCGGTCTTAAACTTATCAAAACCAGCATAAGCCGTAACCTTAAACTGTTTTGAAAACGCATACCCTAATTTCACATTTCCATTAATAGAATTGTAAACGTCGGACTCTGTTCCCTTAGACATTGCTGATAATCCATCGGTATATTGATTACCAAAGCTAGCCAAATAGTTAAAATCACCTAAAGTACCATTTACAGAGACATTATTTCTAAAATCTTCTACCGCATAGTTGTTATCGTCTTGCGATTGATTGGTACCAAAAACACTTCTAAAATTAGCCGTAATCTTATCTTTTGAAGCGTCTTTCAATTTAATATTAATTACCGCTGTGGCAGCTCCTGTACCATACAATGTACTAGAAGCCCCTTTTAAAATTTCAATGCTTTCTACCTGATCTGGATTAAGTAAACGTAAATCAAAATCGTTAGCAATTTGCGATGGATCGGTTAATGCTATACCATCAATAAGCACCAACACTTGACGGTTTCTACCACCACGAACATAATATGCCAAGTTTTGCCCTGCATTACTTTTAGTACCGTTAATTTCAATACCTACTGTGGAATTGATAATTTCTGCAATGGTTTTACCCTGTAAATGTTGAAGCTCTTTCTGTGTGATTTTGGTAATTACTTTACCAGAATTTTCACGTTTTAAGTTAAATTTTGAGTCGGTAATTACGACTTCTTCTAATTGTTCTACCTGTGTAGAATCGGTTTGTTGTTGTGCAAATCCAAAAAATGATGCCGCACAAAACGCACTAATAAGCAACGTTTTTTTGTTCATTTTAAAAATAAATTGTTCGAGAAAGTATGGTAATGCATACTCAAACTTTTATCCCGAAAGTTCGACTTAATTTGTTTTTGAAGTTGGCAGGTCTCCTGACTTACATTTAGCTGTTTTACCTTCCCAGTTTTCACCAGTGGTTTTTTTGAAGTAAACAGCAACTCTTTTTAAGAGATGCCCAATCAAATTGGGCAATATGCTTACAGTTGCGGGAACAGTTCTGGACTTGAACGATAATCTCACCAGATTCCCTTTTAATCGATATTGCAAACACAACACCGAACCAAAATTCGCTGCAAAACTAAACAATTTGCACTATGTTTTAACTATAAGATGAAATAATATTACTTTTGAATGAAATTTTACTATTTTGAAAAAACTACTCTTATTTATTGCACTTTTGGGTATTGTGGCTTGTAAAAATGAGCCTAAAACGCTTGACAACAACAAACAAGATATTGCAGTATCTCACTTCAAATATGCTAAGGGGTTTCATATTGCTTCCAATAAAAACTTTAAAGTTCTTACTATAAAAAATCCTTGGCCTAAATCAGAAAAATCATTTAAATATGCTTTAATTCCCAGAGAAAATCTTGCTACACTTACTTTAAATAGAAATGAATTTGATGGTATTATCACTACACCCGTCGAAAAAATTGTAGTAACATCTACAACACACATCCCCGCATTGGAGTTATTAGAAGTTGAGCAAACCTTAGTAGGTTTTCCTGGCACCGATTATGTGTCATCTAAAAAAACACGTGCCTTAATAGACGGTGAAAAAATTAGAGAACTAGGAAAAAACGAAGGTATTAACACCGAAGTTTTGTTAGAACTTCAACCAGAAGTCGTTGTTGGTTTTGGCATAGATGGTAATAACAAAACATTTGAAACCATTAAAAAATCTGGAATTCCTGTAATGTACAATGGCGATTGGGTAGAAACATCGCCCTTAGCAAAAGCCGAATGGATTAAGTTTTTTGGTGCCTTATTTAACAAAACAGCCAAAGCCGATTCCATTTTTAACACGATTGAAAAAAATTATAACCAAGCCAAACAACTAGCTTCAAAAGTTAAAAGAACGCCAACAGTTTTAAGTGGCGCTTTACACAAAGATGTTTGGTATTTACCAAGCGGTACTAGTCCAGAAGCACAGCTCTTAAAAGATGCCAACGTCAATTATTTATGGCAAGACACCGCTGCCGAAGGGAGCTTGGCTTTAAGTTTTGAAGCGGTCTTTACCAAGGCCAAAAATGCCGATATTTGGTTAAGCCCGTCATACTACAATTCTTTGGAAAACCTAAAAAAAGCTAATGAACATTATACGCAATTTGATGCGTTTAAAAATAAAAACATCTATTCGTTTGTTAACATAACAGGACCAACTGGGGGAGTTACCTATTACGAAAAAGGCACCGCTAGACCAGATTTGGTTTTAAAAGACATTATAAAAGTGTGTCACCCAAATGTATTACCAAATTATCAAACTCACTTTTTTAAACCCTTACCATAATTGCCTAATCAAAACACATACAAGTTACCGTTTACAGTTTTAATTATTTTACTGATAATATGCTTTTTAGGAAATCTCAGTTTGGGATCTGTTTCAATTCCAACGACTGCGGTTTTTAAAAGTTTATTCACCACTATTGACAACGAATCGTGGCAATATATTATTCTTAATTACCGATTACCAAAAGCCTTTACAGCAATTTTAGTAGGTTCTGGATTAGGGATTTCTGGGCTGTTAATGCAAACCTTATTTAGAAACCCACTCGCTGGACCATTTGTGCTTGGTATTAGTTCTGGAGCTAGTTTAGGTGTTGCAATCGTCATTCTTGGCGCAGGCATTTTTGGTGGTAGTTTAGCCACACTTTTACTTTCAAAATGGAGTGTGGTAATTGCTGCAAGTTTAGGCAGTTTTTTAGTATTATTATCGGTCTTAGCAGTATCTTTAAAAGTTAGAGACACCATGGCCATATTAATTATTGGGTTAATGTTTGGAAGCATTACAGCTGCTGTTGTAAGTGTTCTTGCTTATTTTAGTTCTGCCGAACAACTGCAACAATACATTTTTTGGGGTTTTGGTAGCCTTGGTAACCTATCTTGGAATGAACTGTTTATTTTCTTTTGCATTTACCTTTTAGGCTTAGTTATGAGTGTGATTTCAATTAAAGCGCTTAACACTCTCCTACTAGGTGAAAATTATGCTAAAAGTTTAGGGTTAAACATTAACCAAAGTCGGTTTATTATTATCATAGCAACAAGCTTATTAGCTGGTACTATAACTGCGTTTGCTGGTCCAATTGCGTTTATTGGATTGGCTATTCCGCATATGGTACGACAAGTTTTTACAACATCCAACCATAAAGTATTACTGCCTGCTATATTTTTGTTTGGCGCTATTGTAATGCTTATTTGCGATAGCATTGCCCAATTACCAACAAGCGATTATACCTTGCCAATAAATGCCATTACATCGTTAATTGGTGCGCCCGTAGTGATTTGGTTATTAGTTAGAAAACGAAAAATGATGTTTTAAATGAGAATCTAAAGTCAGGACAGAAAAAGCAAGAGTCAAGACTTATAGAAAATCAATAGATTAATGACAAAAACAATACAACATACCATTTTAAAAACCAAAAACCTAACCATAGGTTACACTTCAAAAAAGCAGCAAACTGTAATTGCTTCTAGTATTGATATTGATTTGCATCAAGGTGAATTAGTGGGATTGGTTGGCGCTAATGGCATTGGAAAATCTACCTTATTACGAACACTTACCAAAGTACAAGAACCATTAAACGGAACTGTTTTTATTAACAATAAATCACTTTTTGAAACGTCTCATCTAGAACTTTCAAAAAGCTTAAGTGTCGTGCTAACCGAGCAACCAGCCTCTAAAAACCTCACTGTTTTTGAACTTGTCGCTTTAGGCAGGCAACCTTACACCAATTGGGTTGGCAATCTTTCTGAAAAAGATACAACTATTATAGAAAAAGCATTAATACAAACCAATATTAAATCATTAAAAGATAGAATGTGTTTTGAGCTAAGCGATGGTCAACTTCAAAAAGTTATGATTGCACGCGCTTTAGCCCAAGATACCGACTTAATTATTTTAGATGAACCCACTACACATCTAGATATGTACCACAAAGCCTATATTTTAAAACTCTTAAAAACACTAGCTAAAAATACCAACAAAACCATTCTATTTTCTTCACACGAGATAGACTTAGCCATTCAATTATGTGACAGAATGGTCGTTATGACAAACAATAAAGTAGTATCGGATATGCCCTGCAACCTTATTTCCAAAGGAATTTTTAATGATTTATTTCCAAAGGATATGATTGCTTTTGATAAAAAAACCGGGAGTTTTAGAGTGAAAAAGTAGCATTCAGTCTACAGTAGCAATTTTCAGTATTAAATCCAAAAATCTTCCAGCTTCCAAACTTCTATCTTCGCACTAAATAATTTATCTTTGATAAAATTCAACTTAAAAAACATTTCCATCATCACAGGAACAAATTATGACCAATAGCTTAATTCTTATCCTTGCCATTATTATTTCGGCTGCCATTGGCGGTTACATTGGCCTAACTATTGCCAAACTTAAAAGTAAAAGTGATAAAAGTACGCTTGAAGAACGCCAAAATCAATTAAACCTCACCATTAGCGAGTTAAAGGAAAATCTGAATAAAATTGAGACTGACCGAGAGTCTATCCGTAAGGAAAAAGAGTTTTTAAGTGCTGAGTTAACACGCCGCAATGCCGATTTTGAAAACCTTCAATTGCAAAACGAAAAACGCGATAAAGAACTGGAAGAACGCCAAGAACAGTTAAGAAACGAGTTTAAAATTTTGGCCAATACTATTCTTGAGGAAAAATCAAGCAAATTCACCGAGCAGAATAAAGAAAACATCAAACAAATCTTAAATCCGTTACAGGAAAAAATTAAAACCTTTGAGGACAAAGTTGAAAAATCTCAGAAGGAAAGTATTAGTATGCATTCGGCTTTAAAAGAGCAGTTATTAGGACTAAAAGACCTTAACCAAAAAATGACTCAAGAAGCCAACAACCTTACCAAAGCGTTAAAAGGCGATAGCAAAATGCAAGGTAATTGGGGCGAATTGGTCTTGGAACGTGTTTTGGAAAAATCTGGTTTGGAAAAAGACCGCGAGTATGTGGTACAGCAAAACTTTAACCGCGAAGATGGATCGCGCGTTATGCCAGATGTGGTGTTACACTTACCCGACGGCAAACGTATGATTATTGACAGTAAAGTATCCTTAACCGATTACGAACGCTTTGCCAATGCTGAAGACGACGACAAACCGATGCATTTAAAAGCACATGTAAACTCGATAAAAAAACACGTCGACCAACTTTCAGCTAAAAAATATGAAGATTTATACGATATGGAATCGCCAGATTTTGTATTGATGTTTATTCCCATAGAACCCGCTTTTGCCATTGCTTTAAACGAAGACAATACGCTTTACAACAAGGCTTTTGAAAAAAATATTGTTATTGTTACGCCTTCTACCCTTTTAGCAACCCTACGAACAGTTGACACCATGTGGAGCAACGAAAAGCAACAACGTAATGCTCTTGAAATTGCTAAACAAGCGGGTGCACTTTACGATAAATTTGAAGGTTTAGTGACCGATTTAACTAGTGTTGGCAAAAAAATAGATGCTGCTAAAAGCGATTATTCCAACGCAATGAATAAATTAGTAGAAGGTCGCGGCAACCTTATTGGTCGAGTGGAAAAACTTAAGAAAATGGGAGCCAAAGCCAAAAAATCGTTACCAGAACCTATTTTAAAACGTGCTATTAACGACGAAGACGAATAACTTTATATTATGAAATATCTCATCCGCTTTTTAATTATTGTAGTTGTAGCCTTTTTAGGCTATTTATCCTTTTTATATTTTGCATCTTACAGTGAAGGTGTTCGCGCTGGACGCTTAGTAAAATTTAGTCACAAAGGGGTTATTATAAAAACTTGGGAAGGCGAAATAAGCCAAGGGGTTTCCGATGCCCAAGTGTTTACATTCTCTGTTGAAGACAAAGAAAAACAAGTTATTGAAGACCTTACTAACCTACAAGGCAAACTTGTAAAGTTGCATTATTTTGAACGTTTCGGGAAACTATTTTGGTTAGGAGATACCAAATATTTTATCACTAAAGTAGAAGAAGAGAAAAATGCCAATAACTTTCTAGGACCATGACACACGATTTTAAAACTGTAGACTCTTCTAGAGTTTCTATCTCACAACTTATGCAACCCTCGCATTCCAATTTTGGTGGTAAAATACACGGCGGTTACATTTTAAGTTTAATGGATCAAATTGCCTTTGCTTGCGCCTCCAAACACTCGGAAGCCTATTGTGTTACAGCATCTGTAGATACGGTAGATTTTTTAAACCCAATTGAAATTGGTGAATTGGTTACCATGAAAGCTTCTGTAAATTATGTTGGGCGTACCTCAATGGTGGTTGGTATTCGTGTGGAAGCCGAAAATATTCAAACAGGAGCCATTAAACATTGTAATTCTTCGTACTTTACTATGGTAGCCAAAGATGATTATGGTAATTCTGTTACCGTTCCTGGATTGATTTTAAACGATAAAACTGAAGTAAAACGCTTTTTAAAAGCTATTAAAAGGAAATCTACTAAAATCAACAGACAAAAAGAGTTTAATAGCAATTCTTTTTCCCTAGATAATTACATAGAAAACCTAAAAGACTACAATATTAAAATAGATTTACCTAAAAATTAGCTTTAATAAAATTCCATAAAAAAGGAATATATTTTATTATTCCATAAAAAAGGAATATATTTATATATCCTATAAAAAAGGAATAATTATGACAAGTGTAATTACAGGTGATATTATTAATTCTACAAAGTATAAAAAACCAAACGGTTGGCTAACACTTTTAAAAGAAGCGTTACATTATTTAGATAAGACATCTAATAAATGGGAAATATACCGTGGTGATAGTTTTCAAATAGAGATACAAGACTATGCTACTAGTTTTGAAGCTTGTGTATACCTAAAATCTTGTATAAAAACCATTAAAAATCTAGATGTTAGATTAGCCATAGGAATTGGTGAAAAATCTTTTGAGGGTAACAATGTTACCGAATCTAACGGAGAGGCTTTTGTATTTTCTGGCAGAACCTTAGAAGAATTAAAAAAAGAGAAACGTAATCTTAAAATTAAGACATCAAACTTTGATTTAGATAAAACGTTAAACTTATATTTTAAGTTAGCCTCAATTGCTATGGACAATTGGACAACAAATTCAGCAGAAGTTGTAAAACTGTATTTGGAAAATCAAAACAAAACTCAGGAAGAAATCGCAAAACTAATAGGTATAAATCAAGAGGCTGTTAGCAAACGGTTAAAAAGAGCTTACTTTGAAGAAATATTAGAACTGGATAAAATGTTTAGACAGAAAATTGATACCTTAAAGCAATGATTTTATTAACTAAACTCATATTGGCACACTTAATTGGCGACTTTTTACTACAACCTAAAAAATGGGTGAAAGAAAAAGAAAAGAGAAAATTAAAGTCGCCTAAACTTTATATACACGTAGGTATTCATGTGCTTTTAGCCTTTTTAATAGTTTGGGATATCACACACTGGAAGTTAATTATAACCATAGGTGTTTTACATTTAATTATTGATGGATTAAAGCTCACTTTTCAAAAGAAAAACACCAAACGCCTGTGTTTTTTTATAGACCAATTATTACACCTTATTACCATTTTTATTGTCTTTATTCTATTTACTAAAAGTGATTTTAGCCTCTCCTTGTTTAACACTAACAAAGGGCTCCTTCTACTTACATCTTTAGTATTTTTAACTAAGCCAACCTCCATTATTATGCAAAGCATCTTTAGCAAATGGAATATTAACAAGCTAACTAAAGGTAACGAATCGCTTAAACATGCTGGTAGCTATATTGGTGTTTTGGAACGTATTTTAGTGTTTATTTTTATTATCACAAACCACTTTTTTTAATAACCGCTAAATCTGTTTTTAGGTTTGGCGATTTACAAGAAAGCAAACAAAGAAAACTTACCGAATATGTTTTAATAGGCACCTTAATAAGTTTCGGGATTGCCATTCTAACAGGCTTACTTTTTAATTATTTGATTTATTAAGTTTATAATGAAAACACCTGTATTAAATCAATACTTCTTTTTTGTTTTTTGTACTCTTATTTGGGGAACTTCCTATACCCAAATAAAACAACCAAAAGATTCTATAAGAACTCAAGACACTTTACAGGTTAAAGAAGATAAGCTTCAAAATTTTGTTGAAAAAAATAAAAACAATAACAAGTTCAATAAATTTCTCTACAAATACTTAGTAAAAAACCCACGTTCACAAGAAGGAGAAGAAACCACTAAGCAATTTCGAGAAAGGCACCGTTCCTTTAAAAAAATGGAAGGTAAAATTATTAGAAACATTCATGTAATAAGTCAAGACCCTTTTGGTTACTCGGTTTTAGATACCACACAAAAACCAGAGAAATGGATTGAAAGAGCTGGAAACGATTTACATGTTAGAACCAAAGATTTTATTTTAAAAAACTACTTACTTCAAGAAGAAGGAGATGCTTTAGACTCACTAAAAATAGAAGAATCTGAGCGTTTAATAAGAAGCCAACGTTTTATAAGGCGCGTAAGAATAGAAGCAAAAACCATAACATCATCTTCAGATAGCATTGATTTATATGTATATAGTTTGGATGCTTGGACCATAGTTCCTGGATTTTCTTACGCTAACAAAAAAGCCAATTTCAAACTAAGAGACAAAAACTTTCTTGGTCTAGGACACGATTTTTCCAATACGTATAGAGAAAATTTTGAAACGAAAGCCAATTCCTTTAAAACCAATTATCGTGTTCCAAATATTGAAAACACCTATATAAGTCTTAATATAGATTATGATGTTAATGAAGCCAACCAATACACAAAAGGCATCTCTATTAATAGAAACTTTTTCTCACCATTAACACGTTGGGCAGGAGGTATTCGGTTAAATCAAAGAACATATTCTGATAGTATTCCAAATACCTTAGAAATTCCTACGCAACACTTTAAAACAAGCTTACAAGATTATTGGGCTGCCATATCTTTAAACCTGTTTAAAAACACCGCTTTTTTTGGTTCGAGAACAAGTAAATTTATAGTATCAGCCAGATATTTTAATCAAAAATATTTAAATAGTCCAGGACTAGATCTAGATCCATATAATTTTTATTCCGATCAAAAATTCTTGCTCTTTGGCGTTGGTGTTGCACAACGCTATTATGTACAAGATAGATTTATAAAAAATTATAATATCGTAGAAGATGTTCCTATAGGAACTACGCTTGGTATTACTTCAGGTGTTCAAAATAAAAACGGATCTAATAGGTTATATGTAGCAGGTCGGGCGGCCATAGGAAACTATTTTCGCTTGGGTTATTTTGGTTCAGAATTACAATACGGCACATTTTACTCGCATGGAAAAAGAGAACAATCTCTTCTATCTATAAAGGCTAATTACTTTACAAAACTCTTTAGTTATAGAAATTGGAAATTTAGAAATTTTATTTGGTCAGATTTTATATTTGGAGAAAACAGAATCGATTTCTATGGCGACCAAGTAACTCTTCGAGACGAAGACAGCCCTGGAATCTCAGGGTTTAATAGCATAGAACCGTTAGGTACAAAGAAATGGATTACAAACTTTGAACTGCAGTCCTACTCGCCCTACTCATTACTTGGATTTAGGATTTCTCCCTTTATCAATTCTTCTATTGCTTTAATTAGTAAAGAAAATGAAAACCTGTTTAAAAGTAAACTATTTAGTAAAATTGGGTTTGGAATTATGTTTACTAACGACTACTTAGTTTTTGATAATTTCCAAATCTCTGTAGCGTGGTACAATAGTATCCCATATGAAGGAAATAGTATCTTCAAATTTAATGCAGTAGATAATCAAGACTTTCAATATATAGACTATGAGTTTGGTAAACCCAAACTCATAGAATATAATTCTAGAACAATTAATTAATTATTGGACTAGTTTTTATTTGCTTAAGTACATTTTACGTCTTGCATAAAGATCGTAAAACTCATCATCTTTTAAACTTTCTATAAACAAGATACTTTCTCCAGTACTCTTCATCTCTGGCCCTAATTGCTTATTAACATTTGGGAACTTGTTAAAAGAGAATACAGGTTGCTTAATAGCGTAACCGTCTAAGTGAGGTTTAAAATCAAAATCGGTTACTTTTTTATCTCCCAGCATTACTTTTGTTGCGTAATTTACATAAGGCTCTCCGTATGCTTTTGCTATAAACGGCACAGTTCTGGATGCTCTTGGGTTAGCTTCTATAATATAAACCTTATCATCTTTTACCGCAAATTGAATGTTTATTAAACCAACGGTATTTAATGCTAATGCTATTTTTTTGGTGTGATCTTTTATCTGCTCCATAACTAAATCCCCTAAATTAAATGGCGGTAATGTTGCATTACTATCTCCTGAGTGAATTCCGCATGGTTCAATGTGTTCCATAATACCAATTATATAAACATTTTCTCCATCACAAATGGCATCGGCCTCGGCTTCTATCGCACCGTCTAAATAGTGGTCTAAAAGTAATTTATTGTTTGGTATGCTTCTTAATAAATCTACAACATGCTCTTCTAATTCCTGCTTGTTAATAACAATCTTCATACCTTGCCCGCCAAGTACATAAGATGGTCTAACTAGAATTGGAAAATCTAATTCATCGGCTACTTTTAAAGCTTCTTCTGCTGTTTCGGCTGTATCAAATTTTGGATAAGGAATATTGTTTTCTTTTAGCAATGTAGAAAAGCTTCCACGATCTTCTGCTAAATCTAACGATTGGTAACTAGTTCCTAATATTTTTATACCATAGCGGTCTAGTTTTTCTGCTAGTTTTAAAGCTGTTTGTCCACCTAACTGTACGATAACACCTTCTGGTTTTTCGTGTTTAATAATATCGTAGATATGTTCCCAGAACACAGGCTCGAAATACAGTTTGTCGGCCGTATCAAAATCGGTAGAAACGGTTTCTGGATTACAGTTAATCATTATGGTTTCGTAACCACACTCCGATGCTGCTAAAATACCATGTACACAACAGTAATCAAACTCTATACCTTGTCCTATTCTATTTGGTCCAGACCCTAGTACAATAATTTTTTTCTTATCGGTGACTTCACTTTCATTATCCACAAAACGCTCCCCGTTTGCTGTTTCCACGTCATTTTCAAACGTTGAATAATAATATGGCGTTTGTGCTTTAAACTCTGCAGCACAAGTATCTACTAATTTATAAACACGTTTTACGCCTAATTCTTCACGTTTATTATATACTTGACTTTCCAAACAATCTAACATGTGAGCTATTTGTCTGTCTCCATAACCTTTTTGTTTGGCTTCAAGTAATAAATCTTTATCTATCGTATCAATCGTATAAGTTGAAATTTCTTTTTCTATAGCATAAAGTTCTTCGTATTGTTTTAAGAACCACATGTCTATTTTTGTGATTTCGTGAATACGGCTTAAAGGAATTCCCATTTGGATGGCATCGTAAATGACAAACACACGATCCCAACTAGCGTTTGTAAGCTTGTCTATAATTTGGTCGTAATTTTTGTACCCTTTTCCATCGGCACCCAAACCATTACGCTTTATTTCTAAAGATTGTGTTGCTTTGTGTATGGCTTCTTGGAACGAGCGTCCTATACCCATTACCTCTCCTACTGCTTTCATTTGAAGGCCTAATGTTCTATCACTACCTTCAAATTTATCAAAATTCCAACGTGGTATTTTTACAATTACATAATCTAATGTTGGCTCAAATAAAGCCGAAGTAGATCCTGTTATTTGGTTGCTTAGTTCATCTAAATGATACCCCAACGCTAATTTTGCAGCTATTTTTGCAATTGGATATCCTGTAGCTTTACTTGCCAATGCTGAAGAACGCGATACACGCGGGTTAATTTCAATAGCAATAATATCTTCATTCTCATCTGGAGATACAGCAAACTGCACGTTACATCCACCTGCAAAATCGCCAATACTACGCATCATATGGATGGCCATATCACGCATTTTTTGGAACGTTCTATCGCTTAAGGTCATGGCTGGTGCTACGGTTATAGAGTCTCCTGTATGAATCCCCATAGGGTCCATGTTTTCTATAGAACAGATAATAACCACATTATCGTTAGCATCTCTTAATAGCTCAAGCTCATACTCTTTCCACCCAAGTAGGGCTTTATCTATCATTACCTCATGAATAGGTGAAATTTCTAATCCACGACTTAATAATTCATCAAAATCGGCTTCATCATAAACAATAGCCGCTCCTGCTCCTCCTAAGGTAAATGACGAACGGATACATAAAGGAAAGCCAAAATCTTGCGCGATTTCTTTTCCTTTTAAAAATGATGTTGCTGTTGCTTGAGGTGCCATGGGCACACCAATTTTTGTCATTAAATCTCTAAACTGTTCTCTATCTTCGGTAATGTTAATAGCATCAATATCAACACCAATAATTTCTACACCAAAATCTTCCCAGATACCTTTTTCATCGGCTTCTATACATAAATTTAATGCTGTTTGGCCTCCCATTGTTGGTAAAACAGCATCTATTTGCGGGTGGTCTTTTAGTATTTTTACTAATGATTTTGTTGTTAGTGGCAATAGATATACATGATCGGCCATGGAAGGATCGGTCATGATAGTTGCGGGATTGGAATTAATAAGAATGGTTTCTATTCCATCTTCTCGCAAAGAACGTAAGGCTTGCGTTCCAGAATAATCGAATTCGCACGCTTGACCAATAATGATTGGTCCAGAGCCAATAATTAATATAGACTTTAAGTTTGAATTTTTAGGCATTGTGTTGTGTTGTAAGGTATTGCAAAATTAATTAAAATGAGATATAAAAAAAGGCGCTACTATTAGTAACACCTTTAAATATATTAACAATTGTTAATTCATTATTTTTTATGTCTTAATTCAGAAGATACAGATAATTTCTTTCTTCCCTTTGCTCTTCTGCGAGCAAGGACTTTTCTTCCATTAGCTGAGGCCATTCTTTCTCTAAAGCCGTGCTTATTCTTTCTCTTTCTCTTAGATGGTTGAAACGTTCTTTTCATTTCTTTATATCTTTAACTTCTTGATTAATTTCTTTTATTACTTGAGACAATAAGTCTCTAAAACTGCGGCGCAAATATACAAAGCCTTTTTTATTTGACAAACCTTTATTTTAAAAATATTTTTCAATAAAATTTTAGTTTCTTTGTAACCTGAATTCACATTAGGTGAATATTGAAGTTTTTTACTTTAAAAAATTTACATTAAATATAAAATATCAACATAAAAAAACAATCATGTACAATAAAATTTTCAAATTAATCATTGCCGGTTTAATCATAGCTTTTGCTGTTTACCAATTTACAGAAGGTTATATTGGAAATGGTATTATGCTTATTTTATTGGCTGCGGTTTTTGTGTTTTTCTATTTTAAAAACGAATTTATTTTGCTAGCCTTTTTAAGATTGAGAAAACAAGACTTTGAGGGTGCCAAAAAATGGCTGAATAAAATTAAAAGCCCAGAAGCATCTCTTGTAAAGAAACAACAAGGTTATTATAATTACCTACATGGTATTATGGTTTCTCAAGATAATATGAATGCTGCCGAGAAATATTTTAAAAAAGCGATTTCTTTAGGGCTTTCTATGGGGCATGATTTAGCAATGGCAAAATTAAACTTAGCTGGTATAGCTATGGCTAAAAGACGTAAAAGAGAAGCACAAATTTTACTTAAAGAAGCTGAAAAATTAGACAAGCACGGTATGCTAAACGAGCAGATTAAAATGATGAAAGAAAACATGAAACGTGCTCAAATGCCTAATCAACATTTTGGTGGTCATAGACAGCAAAGACCAGGTAAAAGACGATAAGCTCCTTACAATAAAGGTGACCAAAGCCTACAAAGCGACTCTTGAAGTCTGATAAAATTTGAGCGTTTCTCCCAAACGTTAATATCTATTTTATTACAATCTTGTAAATCTTTTAAAAATTGCTTTTTAAGATCTACACTTACTTGTTCATTGTAAATTATGGCATTAACTTCAAAATTAATATTAAAGCTTCTATAGTCCATATTTGATGTTCCTACCGTACAGAAAATATCGTCAATTACAACTGTTTTGGCGTGCACAAAGCCTTTGGTATAATGATAAACCTCTACACCTGCTTCTAATAAAGGTTGTAGAAAAGAATTGGTAGCGTGTTTGGCGGTCCAAGAATCCGATTCGTAAGGCACTATTAATTTTACATCAACACCACTCTTATCTGCAATTTGCAAGGCTGTAACTATTTCATCGTTTGGTATAAAATAAGGCGTTGTAATATATACGTAATCTTCGGCTGTTGTAATGGCTAACATAAGAACTTCCAGAATATTAGCCCAATCTGTATCTGGACCACTTCCTGCTATTTGCACCGCAACATCATCATTATAGTGTATTTCAGGGAAATAGCTTGTTGTAATATTTATGGTTTCTCCTGAAACAAAATCCCAAGTTGTTAAAAAATGAATTTGAAGTTGCTTTACAGCTTCGCCAACAATTCTAACATGAGTATCTCTCCAATATAGTTTGGAGTCGGTATAATTCATATACGTATCGGACATGTTAATACCGCCAACATAACCTATTTCGCCATCTACTATAGCAATTTTTCTATGGTTTCTGTAATTCATTTTTCCTGCAAATCGCGGAAATAGCACCGGCATAAAGGGGAAAAATTCAACTCCAGATTGTTTTAGTTTGTGTTTGGATTTTTTAGATATTTTACTACCTACATCATCGTAACTAACTCTAACTTTTACTCCAGATTTTGCCTTTTCACACAAAATATCGATAACCTGCGTACCTATTCTATCATCTTTAATGATATAATATTCTAAATGAATATGATGTTTAGCGCCGTCTAAATCTTTTAATAAGCGCTTAAATTTTGCTTCACCATTAAAAAGCAACTCTACGTTATTATTTAGTGTTAATGGTGAATTATCGCTATTATGAAGCAGTTTTACAAGTTTCACTTTTTTATCTAATTGCTTTTTTACCTCTTCTAATTCTCGTGTATTAAGTTCTAATTCTTCTTGAACTCTTTTTACAACAGATTTATTTAAGATTCTTTTCCGATTAAAGATTTTATTTTTTCGGTATTCTTGACCAAAGAAATAATATACGACTAGTCCAAAAAACGGAAAAAACACTAATACAATAATATAAGTAAGTGTTTTGGATGGATTTATGTTTTTAAATAAAATTGTTATGGCAGCCGAAATGGCTAAAACATAGTTTAATACTATTAAAATGTTCCAAAAATTATCCTTTAAAAACTCCAATGATGTGTTATTTTAAGTAGACTCCCTCTTTAGGTATGTCTATAAAATACTGCTTACGTGATTTGTTATTTAAGTGCTTTTCACGCAACCACGGGTTATGTATTTTTAATATTTTATAGTTAATTCCAAATTTTTCAGAAAATGCGGTAAAATCTGTAACAGCGGTATCTACCCCAACTTTATATGTAGGCACATTTTTATACAAGTCTTTATCTCTAAAGTTAAAGCCATATTTGTCTGGGTGACTTAAAATTTCTTTTAAAGCTAATATTCTAAATACATAACGTCCTGTTTCCTGTCCTAATAACAAATCGTAATAATCGGATACGTTTTGTCTTTCTAATTCTTTTGAAACACCATAATTACCTGCATTATACGCTGCTGCAGCTAATGTCCATGACCCAAAACGCTCTTTAGATTTTTTTAAATACTCGCAAGCTACTTCTGTAGCCATTTCTAGATTATAACGTTCATCTACATTATCATTAATTTCCAATCCATATTCGCGTCCTGTTGTTTTCATTATTTGCCAAAAACCACGTGCTCCAGCAGGCGATACAGCATTGGTTAAGCCACTTTCTATAACTGCTAAGTATTTAAAATCGTCTGGCACACCATGTTTTGCTAAAATAGGCTCGATAACAGGAAAGTACTTTTTAGCACGTTTAAACATTAACAACCCGTTGGATTGCCAATAAGTGTTTACCAAAAGCTCTCTATCTATACGTTCGTATATATCTGGATTATTTAACGGAACAGGTTCGCCAGAAAATTCTAAATATTCAGGTACCTGAAGTGCATAAACATTATAATCGTTTACAAGTTTTTTTTCAAAATTTTCGTCTGTAGGAGCATCTTGGAAAGCGTTCACAAAAATAGATGCCACAAAAAACAGCCCTAAAAGCGCCATTACATTTTTAATCCATCTCATAACTATCATGTTTTTTTATAAAATTAATAAAAGCTTTTTAATTTAAATTGGTTTTAGCTTAAAATAAGTTTAGGTAAATGCTCATTAAACCATTTATATCTATTTAATATCATAATATGCGTTCCTCCTTTTACTGTAATACAGTTTTTTATGTGATAATACGGAAACACAAGATCTTTATCGCCATGAATATGAACAACTCCTTCTAAAGGTTTTACAACGTCCCAACAAACTATTTGTTGTATGGACCACCTCATATAATGGGCATCGTTAACAGATAAGTATTTCTTATATAATTCTACACGTTTAGTGGCCCTTTTACCAAGTGCAAAACGTGCTAAAAAATCCAAATCTTTAAATGCTCTAGCAGGAATAAGTTTATAAACCTTAATATATTTTGCAAATTTTAAGCGTTTAGGTAACTCATATTTAGTTTTAACTGTTGAAACAATTATAACTTTTCTCGCTTGCACATACTTTTGCATTTCTTGCACCAAAATACCTCCAAATGACACACCAAGAAGCACGACATTATCATGAGTCACTTTTTTAGAGAGGCGCTTAGCGTAGTTGGTTAAACTTTCGTTTTTTAATGGAATTTCCCATTCTAACCAATGCGATTCAAACTTATCTGAAGGCAGTTCTATATTCTCGAAAATTTTAGGGTTTGCAGCCATTCCTGGCATAAAATAAACGTGTATAACTTCGGCGTTCATGGGATATAAACCATTAAATATGTTCCTATTAACAATAATTTTTCGTAAATTTGCGTTACAAAACTATTGAAAATAGTACTTACTCCTAAACATTCCTAGTAAATAAAATATTTTATTATGATTGATGCAGCTGATCTTGTAGATAATGACTTTTTACGCCAGTTTGAATTAAAAGTTGATGACCATTTAGCAAAAATTGAATATTCGCTTCAAGAACGAAAAATATTCTTAACAAAGCTAGTTGTTCCTGAAGAAATTGATTCGGCAGAATTTCAAAACGAGTTTATAAAAATTGTGTTCCAAAATATTGAAGAACGCAATTTAAGTGTTGTCCCTACAAGTCCTGAAATAGCTAAATTTATTAGAAAAAATAAGCGTTATAAAAGTATGTTGCCTGTTGGTGTTAGAATTTAAAAACGGCTTATTATTTATTTTACAAATGTATAAGTCAAGTTTTGAGATACCGATATATCTCCTGTAATGTGGTCTTTAGCTATAAAGCCATTCGCAACAGTTATAGATAACGTATTTTCGCTTACTGTAAAAGATGATTCTACTCCAGCATGATTAATAATTCCAATTCCATCTTCTAGAGTATAACTTATAGGTTCATCAACTCTATCTCCATTTGTAGAACTAGTAATCATAAAGATTAACTTTCCATCTTCTTCTTTTGTGTTGTAAGTAGTTTGGGCACTAAAATAAATAGTCCCACTTGTTTCATTATTTATAATTAACTCCGAATGACCTAAATATCCAGGTGTTTCAAATAAAATAGTACTCGCAACACCATCATTATTAACATCTAAAGGTGTTTCTAAGGTTATTTTATTCAATCCCCAAACACCTTCAATGCCAGATGGTTCATTAGCAACATCATCTTGATCGCTTGAACAAGCAAAAACGACTGTAAGTGATGCTAAAAAAAATAGCTTATTTATAAATTTATGCATGGCAATATAATTACTGGAAATAAAAGTAATTTTACACCTAATAATTACCCAAAAAAATAGCTGAAAGACTACTGAAAACCGATGAGTTACAAAAAATAAGGAGATTTAATTTACCGAAACACTTAAAAACTCGAATCTTACCAAACCATCCTCATCTATCTTGGTAAGTTCAACATCATGTAACGTGTTAACAAGTTCTGGGTTCCATGGTGCTTTAACTTTAACATAATTTTCGGTAAACCCATGAATGTAGCCTGCTTTGTTTTCTCCCTCAAACAATACCGTACGTTTAGTGCCTAATTGGTTTTCATAAAATGCACGTCGCTTTTTTACAGATAAACCACGCAGCATTTTACTTCGTTTAGAGCGTACTTTTTTAGGGACGACGCCATCCATTTCGGCGGCTTCGGTATTATCGCGTTCAGAATAAGTAAAAACGTGCAGATAAGATATATCTAATTCATTTAAAAAGTTATAAGTCTCTAAAAAATGTTCGTCGGTTTCTCCAGGAAAACCAACAATCACATCAACACCAATGCAAGCATGTGGCATAACTTCACGAACTTTAGCTACACGATCTACATAAAGCTCACGCATGTAGCGGCGCTTCATTTTCTTTAAGATAGTGTTGCTGCCACTTTGCAACGGAATATGGAAATGCGGTACAAAAGCTCTGGATTTTGACACTAAATCTATCGTGTCGTTTTTTAATAGATTAGGCTCTATTGAAGAGATGCGCAAACGTTCTATCCCTTTTACTTTATCCAATTCGGTTACCAAATCTAGAAACGTATGCTCGTGCTTTTTATTACCGAATTCGCCTTTTCCATAATCGCCAATATTAACACCTGTTAACACAATTTCCTTGATGCCTTTTTCTGAAATCTCTTTGGCATTTTGTAATACATTTTCCATGGTATCACTACGTGAAATACCACGAGCTAATGGAATGGTACAATAGGTACATTTGTAATCGCAGCCGTCTTGAACTTTTAAAAAAGCGCGCGTTCTATCACCTATAGAATAACTTCCCACGTAAAAATCGGCTTCATCAATTTCACAAGAATGGACTTCACCTAAATCGTTTTTAGATAAATCGTTTAAATAATCGGTGATTTTGAACTTCTCGGTAGCGCCAAGTACTAAATCCACGCCATCAACATCGGCCAATTCCTGTGGTTTTAATTGCGCATAACAGCCTATTGCTGCAACAAACGCTTCTTCATTAGCTTTTTGTGCTTGCTTAACAATGGTTTTAAAACGCTTGTCGGCATTTTCGGTTACCGAGCATGTATTAATCACATAAATATCAGCTTTTTCAGAAAAGTCAACACGATCAAACCCTTCATTGGTGAAGTTTCTAGCAATGGTTGATGTCTCCGAGAAGTTAAGCTTACAGCCTAATGTATAAAATGCGACTTTTTTACGTTCCATATTTATTTAAGCAAACTTTGTTTTAGGACGTGTTAAAATTTATCTTTACAATTAAATGGCTGCAAATTTACAACTAAATAATAGAATGATAAAACCCTTACTACCAAACTTAAACGCTTTAATATATTATTTTACAATTAGTTGTCTAGCATTATGTCTTTTTTGCTGCGAAAAACAAGCCACAAAAAATAACGATCATTTGGTTTTTCGTTATAACGAGCATAAAAACATTGGCTCTTTGGATCCAGCATTCTCTAAGGACTTAGCTGACATTTGGGCTACAAATCAGTTATTTAACGGCTTGGTAGAGATGGATGACAGTCTAAATGTAAAACCAAGCATTGCTAAACATTGGATAATAACCGATAGCGCTAAAACCTACACATTTACTTTACGACATGATGTTTGGTTTCATAAACATCATCTTTTTGGAAAAGACTCTACGAGAACTGTTACTGCTTATGATTTTGAGTATAGTTTTAACCGCCTTATTAATCCTAAAGTAGCATCACCCGGTAGTTGGGTTTTAAATAAAGTTAAAAGTTTTAAAGCGATAAACGATTCTACCTTTCAAATACAATTAAAACAACCTTTCCCTGCCTTTCTAGGCTTATTAACCATGAAATACTGTAGCGTTGTTCCTAAAGAAATAGTAGAACACTACGGTAACGATTTTAGAGCAAACCCGATAGGAACTGGCCCATTTAAGTTTAAACGCTGGGAAGAAAATATCAAATTGGTATTTAGGAAAAACCACAACTATTTTGAAACCGATTCCAAAGGTAAAAAGCTTCCTTATTTAGAAGCTGTAGCCATTACATTTTTACCCGATAAACAAAGTGAGTTTTTGCAATTTGCTCAAGGTAATATTGATTATGTTTCTGGGCTTGATGCGTCTTATAAAGATGAAATTTTAACTGCAAAAGGTGTGCTTAGAAACAAATATATTAAAGACGTAAATATGATTCGTGCTCCATATCTAAACACCGAGTACCTAGCGTTTTATATGGATTCTAATGTTTCTGAAATCCAATCAAAATTACTACGACAAGCTGTTAATTATGGATTTGATCGAAAAAAAATGATGACCTACTTACGTAACGGTATTGGTATTCCTGCTAATGGTGGTTTTATTCCCAAAGGATTGCCTGGGTATAATGATGCTATAGGGTATAATTATCAACCTGAAAAAGCTAAACAACTCGTAACTCAATTTAAAACTGAAACAGGTATAACAACTCCAGAAATTACCATAACCACTACTAGTAATTACCTAAGTTTTTGCGAGTATATTCAACGTGAATTACAAAAAACAGGATTAACTGTTACTGTTGATGTTATTCCTGCTGCTACTCTAAAAGATGCTAAAGCTAATGGTAAATTGGATATGTTTCGTGCCAGTTGGATTGCCGATTACCCAGATGCCGAAAATTACTTATCGCTTTATTATAGTAAAAACTTTGCACCAAATGGCCCAAACTACACACATTTTTCAAGTCGTGTTTTTGACCAATTATATGAACAAGCTTTTACCGAAACAAACACAAAAGCACGTGAATTGCTTTACACAAAAATGGATAGTCTTGTTATGCAAGAAACTCCCGTTGTGGTTATGTTTTATGATGAAGTCGTACGTTTTACACGAAAAAACGTTACTGGTTTAGGTATAAACCCAACTAATTTGTTAGATTTAAAACGCGTTCGTAAAAATTAACGTCTCCTAAACTTAGCTGTTTCTTCAAAAACGTGTTCTAGAATGGCTTTGTCGGTTTCGGAAAGCTCGATATTTCTGCGAGACATAACAACTTTAGCAACCTCAAAAGCTTTTTTAGTTAAGTATGTTGTAAACCCGTTGTTGCCTCCCCATGAAAAGCTAGGCACAAAATTTCTTGGAAAACCGCTACCAAAAATATTAGCGCTTACACCAACGATAGTTCCAGTATTAAACATGGTGTTTATACCACATTTACTATGATCACCCATCATTAAGCCACAAAATTGCAAGCCTGTTTTAGCAAAACCTTCGGTTTCGTAATTCCACAAACGGACTTCGGCATAATTATTTTTTAAATTGGAATTATTACTGTCGGCACCAATATTACACCATTCGCCAAGCACAGAATTTCCTAAAAAGCCATCATGTCCTTTATTAGAGTAGCCAAAAATTACCGAGTTATTAATTTCGCCACCAACCTTACTATAAGGACCTACTGTGGTTGGTCCATAAATTTTAGCCAACAATTTAACCGTAGCATTGTCGCACAAGGCAAATGGCCCACGAATCACACTACCTTCCATAATTTCGGCGTCCTTACCAATATATATTGGCCCATTCTCGGCATTTAATGTTACAAAATTAAGTTTCGCACCTTTCTCGATAAAAATATTTTCTGAGGCTAGAGTATTTACTGTTTTAGGTATTGGTTGCGAACTTCTATTTTTTGTTAGTAATTCAAAATCGACTTCAATTGCCGAACCGTTTTTACTAAAAATATCCCAAGTATGTTCAATTTTTAAAATATCATCTGAAAATTCTATGGCTTCGTAAGCCTGTAAATCTACATCTTCTTGCGAGTCTTTCGTATAAAAAGCAATGACATCTTCATCTTGAAAAATGGCTTGATTTTCTTTAAGGTTTTTAATCATTTCAATCAACTCATAAGTTGGCAAGAAAGAGGCGTTAATCATAATATTATCTTCCATTTCCACCATAGGGAACTTATCAGACAGGTAATCCTCGGTTACCGTTGTTGTTGTAATTCCTAAGAAAGTTTCCCACTTTTCGCGTATGGTGAGAATACCTACTCTTATATCTGCCACAGGTCTTGTATAAGTGAAGGGTAACAGGTTATTTCTTGAGGGACCATCAAAAAGGATGTAGTTCATTTAGTTGAAAATTTAGATTGATATGTAAGTTGCATTGTCTCAAAAATAGCTTAATTATAGTAACAAAAAAAGCCTTCAGTAAAAAACTGAAGGCCTAACAAAAATTATATTTAACGCTATATTATTTTTTAAATTTAGCGTATTTGTTTTTAAACTTATCAATACGACCGGCAGAATCTACTAACTTAGACTTACCTGTGTAATAAGGGTGTGATGTTCTTGAAATCTCCATTTTAACTAATGGATACTCAACACCATCAACCTCAATAGTTTCATTTGTATTGGCTGTAGATTTTGTTAAAAAAACATCGTCGTTAGACATGTCTTTAAACGCTACCATTCTATAATTTTCTGGATGTATTCCTTTTTTCATCACTAAATTCTTTAATCGTTTCGGTTTTTTCGAGGTGCAAATTTAAGCATTTTTTACAATTGAACAACTCTTTTTATATTTTTTATTATGTTAAAGTTCTGTAACGTTTTGGTATCTTTGTTTACTAACTAAACATAATCATTACTAACTAAACATAATCAACTAAAAACACAAACATATGGAAAAATCAGTGAAATCAATTGCAATTAATTACGGCCTTTATCTTGGTGGTATCTTAGCCTTACTTTCTGTTTTAGCTTATGCTATAAATTTAGATTTATATACAAAAGCGTGGTATGGTATTGCCTTACTATTACTTGTTATTGTATTTGGTATTATCTCTACTGTAAAAACCAAAAGTGCACTAAAGGGTATTATCAGTTTTAAAGAAGCGTTTACGTCCTACTTTTTAACGGTTCTTATAGGGATTGCTATTAGCTCTGTAGTGAGTATTTTAATTTTTAATGTAATCGATCCTGAAGCTGCTATTGTATTGAAAGAAAAAATTGTAGACTCACAGGTACAAATGATGAGAAACTTTGGCGCTCCAGAAGAAGCTGTAGCCGAAGCTGTAGAAAAAATGGAAACCGAAGGTAACATGTTTTCTATAGGTAATGTTGTACAATCCCTAGTTTTTCAATTAGTAGGTTTTAGTATTGTTGGCTTAATCGTTGCTTTAGTTTTGAAAAAGAACGAAGAAAACGCTTAAAATTCTTACTTTTGAATATTGTTTTATTTAAACGCATTCAATGAACATATCAGTAGTCATACCACTACTTAACGAACAAGAGTCTTTAAAAGAATTACACGATTGGATTGCAAAGGTTATGCAGTCCAATCGTTTTTCTTATGAAATTATTTTTATTGATGATGGTAGTACCGATAATTCTTGGAACACCATTCTAAAGCTATCCAAAGCTGATAAGCATGTAAAAGGTATTCGTTTTTTAAAAAACTTTGGCAAATCGCAAGCGTTACACGCCGGGTTTTATGAAGCCAGTGGCGATGTTGTTATAACCATGGATGCCGACTTACAAGATAATCCTGAGGAAATCCCAGAACTGGTTTCCATGATTACTAAAGACGGTTTCGATATGGTTTCTGGTTGGAAAAAGAAACGTTACGATAATACTTTTACAAAAAATCTCCCTTCTAAATTATTTAATTGGGCAGCACGAAAAACATCTGGCGTTAAACTACACGATTTTAATTGTGGTTTAAAAGCTTACCATATTAATGTGGTAAAAAATATTGATGTTAATGGTGAAATGCATCGTTACATCCCCGTATTATCTAAAAATGCTGGATTTACAAAAATTGGCGAAAAAGTTGTTAAGCATCAAGCCAGAAAATACGGCGAAACCAAATTTGGTATAGATCGTTTTATACATGGTTTTTTAGACCTAATTACCATTTGGTTTTTATCGCGTTTTGGCAGAAGACCTATGCATTTATTTGGAGCATTAGGCGTTATCATGTTTGCTATTGGCTTTGGGTTTTCACTATACTTAGGTTTAGACAAACTCTTTTTAAACCCTTCTGGAAGGTTAATTACACAAAAACCACAATTCTATATAGCTTTAGCCACAATGATTATTGGAACTCAATTTTTTGTCGCTGGTTTTTTAGGTGAAATCATCCTAAGAACTAAACCAAACAAAAAACGCTATTTAGTTAAAGACAAGCTAAATTTTTAGCCACTTAACAGTTCTTATTAAAAGTTGAAAAACTTTATATAACAAACTATAAAAATGACACATTTAAAACCTGAAATACAAGAGCAAATTAACACTTGGTTGACCCCTACTTTCGATGAATCTACACAAAACGAAATTAAAGAACTCCTTGCCAATAACCCCAAAGAACTAGAAGAAAGTTTTTATAAAAATTTAGAGTTTGGTACTGGTGGTATGAGAGGTGTTATGGGCGTTGGAACCAATCGTATTAATAAATATACGCTTGGAAAAAACACCCAAGGGTTAAGTAACTATTTAAAAGTGCAATTCCCCGGTGAAGACTTAAAAGTGGTTATTGCTTACGATTGCAGAAACAATAGTAACACGCTAGCAAAAGTTGTAGCCGATGTCTTTTCGGCAAACGGTATAAAAGTTTTTTTATTTGAAGACTTACGCACCACACCAGAATTATCTTTTTCGGTAAAATATTTAAACTGCCACTGCGGTATTGTTTTAACCGCTTCGCATAATCCACCAGAATACAATGGTTATAAAGTATATTGGCAAGATGGCGGCCAATTAGTTCCGCCACAAGATGGTGAGATTATATCAGAAATTAATAGGCTAGATTATGCCGAAATTAAATTTGAAGCAAACAACAGTTTAATTGAATATATTGGCGAAAAAGTGGATAATGCTTTCATTGATGCATCCGTAAAAAATGCCAATTTCACTTCAAATAAAGCCAAAGACAACCTTACAATTGTGTTTACCTCGTTACATGGTACATCTATAACAACTATTCCAGAAACCTTAAAACGCGCTGGCTACAAAAATGTTCATATTGTAGAAGAACAAGCCCAGCCAAATGGTAATTTTCCTACGGTTAAATCGCCAAACCCAGAAGAACCAGCAGCACTAAAAATGGCCTTAGATTTGGCCGAAAAAGTTAAAGCCGATATTGTTATTGGCACCGATCCAGATAGCGATCGTCTTGGTGTTGCAGTAAGAAATTTAGACAACGAATTAACCCTTTTAAATGGTAATCAAACTATGGTTGTCATGACAGAGTTTTTACTTAATAAAGCAAAAAATGACGGGTTTAAAGGTAATGAGTTTATTGGTTCAACAATTGTGTCTACACCTATGATGGAAGTTCTTGCTAATGATTATGGTGTAGAGTATAAAGAAGGACTTACTGGCTTTAAATGGATTGCAAAAATGATAAAAGACTTCCCTAATCAAGATTTTATTGGTGGCGGCGAAGAAAGTTTTGGCTTTATGGTGGGCGACTTTGTTCGTGATAAAGATGCTGTGACCTCTACCCTTTTAGCTTGCGAAATAGCTACAAAAGCAAAAACCGAAGGGATTTCTTTCTACGAAAAACTACTACAACTTTATGTTTCGCATGGATTTTATAAAGAACGTTTAGTATCCATAACTAAAAAAGGCATTGAAGGCGCTCAGGAAATCAAACAAATGATGGTTGATGCCAGAGAAAACCCAAGATTAGAAATTAATGGCTCTAAAGTGGTTACACTGGAAGATTATAAAACATCAATTGCTAAAAACGTTATTCAAAATACAGAAACTGTGATTAATGTTCCTAAATCTAACGTATTAATTTATTACACCCAAGATGGTAGTAAAATAGCATTAAGACCAAGCGGCACCGAACCTAAAATAAAGTTTTACATTAGCGTTAATACCCAATTAGACAATGTGGCAGACTTTAAACAAATGGAACAAGAATTGGAAACTAAAATTGATGCTATCCTAAAAGATATGCAGCTTAATTAGATGAAAAAAATAATAAACCAATTACTTCCTTTTATTAAAAAGTTTAAAAGACACGTCTTTTTTAATGTGTTTTTTAACTTACTCTACGCCTTTTTTAGCGCTTTAGCTTTTATATCATTAATACCAATGCTAAATGTGTTATTTGATAAAACAGCTATTGTTAAAGAAGCTCCTAAATGGGAAGGGATTTTAAAAATAAAAGACTACGGCGAACAATTATTAAACTATAAAGTAAGTGGTTATTTAGAGGATGGTAATCCGCAAATGGCCTTAGTAATTGCCGTAGTTATTGTTATCTCTACCTTTTTGCTAAAAAATATGTTTGGTTATTTTGCCATGCAACATGTTATGTATCTCAAAAATGGTGTTTTAACCGACTTGAGAAAAACCATGTACAATAAAATTATTAGCCTGCCTATTAGCTTTTATTCTAAACGACGAAAAGGCGACGTTATGGCTAGAATTTTAGGCGATATTAACGAAATGCAAAACTCCTTTTTTATTGTATTAGAGTTAATTGTAAGAGAGCCAGCCACTATTATTTTCTCTTTAATACTTATGTTTACTATAAGTTGGGAATTATCCTTATTCGTACTATGCTTTATACCAATAGCTGGAATTTTAATCTCAAGAATAGGAAAAAGCTTAAAAAAGAACTCCTTAAAAGCACAACAAGAATCTGGTAGATTAATTTCTATTGTTGAAGAATCGTTAACCGGATTAAAAATTGTAAAAGGCTACAATGCCGAAAATATTTTTAAAAAGAATTTTATCACTTCAGCTGATAAAATTTTAAAATTAAAAAATAAAATTGGCTTAAAAAACAATTTAGCAGGCCCCATTAGTGAAGTTTTAGGTATTATTACCATTGCCATTTTATTATGGTATGGTGGTAAATTAGTCCTAGTAGATAAAGTTATTGAAGGCACAACCTTTATCGCCTTTATGGGACTTTCGTACGCTATACTAACCCCTGCAAAAGCCATAAGTAAAGCGTCTTACAAAGTTAAAAATGGTATTGCTGCTGCAGATCGTGTTTTCGAAATATTAAATGAAACAGATAGCATGGAAGATCTGCCAAATGCTACAGAACTTGATACATTTAAAGATAAAATATCTATTGATAACATTTCCTTTAAATATGACGATGATTATGTATTAAAAGACTTTTCAATAGAAGTTCACAAAGGAAAAACTGTTGCCTTAGTTGGCCAATCTGGTAGTGGAAAAAGTACGATTGCCAACCTTGTCAATAGATTTTACGATGTAAATAAAGGAAGTATTTCTATTGATGGTAATGATGTTAAAAATATTACCAAAAAATCACTTCGGGCTTTAATGGGACTTGTAACACAAGACTCTATTTTATTTAACGATACTATTAAAAACAATGTCTCTCTAGGAAAACCGGATGCTACCGAACAAGAAATTATCGAAGCTTTAAAAATTGCTAATGCATGGGAATTTGTACAAAGCCTACCAAACGGTATTGAAACCAATGTTGGCGATGCAGGAAATAATTTTTCTGGCGGACAAAAACAACGTTTAAGCATTGCAAGAGCCGTACTTAAAAATCCGCCTATTATGATTTTAGACGAAGCGACTTCAGCTTTAGATACCGAAAGTGAACGCCTAGTGCAAGACGCACTTGAAAATATGATGCGTAACCGCACCTCTATTGTTATTGCACATAGATTATCAACTATTCAAAATGCCGATACTATTGTTGTTATGCAAAAAGGAAACATTGTAGAGCAAGGTAATCATAGCGAATTAATGACTCAAAATGGTGTTTATAAAAAACTAGTAGAAATGCAAAGTTTTGAATAACCCATAAACGAAATAATCCTACCTATTAAAAAAGGACAAATCCAATTAGATTTGTCCTTTTTTGTTTACTGCTAGACTTGGGGCAGACTAACAATAAGTAGGTTTGTTAATGTAAACATAACGTAATAAAATGTAAAAAACAAGAAAAAAATGCATTTTATCGATTTTTAATGCATTTAAACGATTATTTATTAAGTGTTCATGTTAAAAAAATGTCGCAAATAAACTTTTAATAACTACATTCGTCTTAGTAACAAAGCGTATCATTGAATACAGAAAAAGACTTAATAAAACGATTAACCACTAAAGGTACAAAAGATAACGCCTTTAAAGAACTGCTACACCTATACAAAGAGCGGCTATACTGGCATATTAGAAAAATAGTTCTGTCTCATGACGACGCCGATGATGTGCTTCAAAATACATTTATAAAAGTCTTTAAAAATATTGATAAGTTTAAAGGAGATAGCCAATTATATTCTTGGATGTATCGCATTGCCACAAACGAATCTCTCACCTTTTTAAAAAAGAAATCGAAAAGATTACAAATATCAGACGAAGAATTACAACAACAAACTATTAACAACCTAGAAGCCGATGTATATTTTAATGGAGACGATATTCAATTAAAACTACAAAAAGCTATAGCTACTTTACCACAAAAACAACAATTGGTTTTTAATATGAAGTATTTTGATGATATTAAATATAAAGATATGGCCAATATATTAGACACCAGCGAAGGTGCACTAAAGGCCTCTTATCATATGGCAACAAAAAAAATTGAAGCCTATTTAAAATCAAAATAAACCATTTAGTATAAAAACAGTCTAAGTATTAGATGAGTAACAATTTTAAACATAGTAAACAACACGGATTTTCAACACCAGAAAACTACTTTGATTCTTTTGACGCTAAACTATTACAGCAATTAAAAGAAGAGAAAGCCTTACACCAAGTTAAAGACCCTGGTTTTAAAGTACCAGATTATTATTTTAACGAAGTTGACGGTCTTATAATTAAAAGCGTATCCAAAAAACCTAAGGTTATTACTATGCCTTTGCTTAAAAAAACGCTCTATACAACAGGAATTGCAGCTAGTTTATTATTAGCTTTTTCGCTATTTTTTAACAAGAACAATATAAGTTTTGACGATGTAGAAACCACATCTTTAGAAACATACATTGAAAGTGATTTTGAACTACAAGACTTTACTACTTTTACAACAAACGACGATTTAGACATTACTAGTTTTTCAGAAGTACATTTTTCCGAAGAACATTTAGAAAACTATATATTAAACAACACACCTATCGAAGACTTAATTTTAGAATAACATGAAAAAATTACTCACATACCTATTAATTTTAGGAGTATCATTTTCAAGTATTGGGCAAGATAAAAGTAAAAAAGAAAAAATTGATGCCTTAGAGATAGCCTATATCACAGAACATTTAAACTTTACAAAGCAAGAAGCTCAAAAATTTTGGCCCATTTACAATACTTTTGAAGACAAAGAAGACGAATTGCGTTATAAAATGAGAAACAAAAAACATAACACAAACTTCGAATCTTTAAGTGAACAAGACGCTAAAAAGCTTATTGCAGATTTTAATTCACTTGAAGAACAAATGCATAATCTACGTAAAAACTATACACAAGATTTACTACAAATACTTCCTGCCAAAAAAGTGTTGCTTCTTAAAAAAACGGAAGAAGAGTTTAGACGTAAAATGTTTGAGGAGTTTAAAAAACGTCGTAGTCAAAATTATAAAAAAAGAGGTTAGAGATAATCTCTTTTTTTATGGGGTAAATGTTAGTTTACATATCCTTCCTGCACCTGCAGCATAAGCCACACTATCGTTTAAAAATCTAATAGTATAAAACCCTTCGTCGCTTAAGTGTGTCCAAGACTCACTCGCATCATTACTATAATCAATTCCTTTAAAACCAACCGTAACAAGTTCTTTCCCTGCTCTATTGGGGATGTATTGCACACAACTTCGGTATCCTGGATCTTTATTTTCAGCAACTAATTGCCAAGTTTTGCCACCATCAATCGTTTTAATTTTATTAGCAGAATTATCCTCAGGATTGGTATAATCGCCACCAAAAGCAACCCCTTTCAATGGGTCATAAAAAGCAATAGAATAAATACCTTCGGTATCTTTGTCTTTTACAATTGGGGTATCAAAAACCTCCCACGATTGTCCTTTGTCTGGTGAATAGTAAACTCGTCCAGCAGTAGTGGCTACCCAAGTATGATTTCCAACAATAGCAATATTAGTATTACTTGCAGCAAAAGCACCTTCATTTTCAATAGTATTTGGCAAAACATCACAAGGTAACTTCTCCCATGTTTCTCCACTGTTACGGGTAATAATAATGCTTAAACAACCGTGTGTAGCATCGCCAATTGCAATCCCTTCATTTTCATTCCAAAAAGCCATCGAATCATAAAAAACGTTGTCGTGTTCTTCTTTATAAACCAATTCCATATCACCTGAATTACCTGTTTTATACAACAAAGCAGGATTACCTACACTAAGCATAAAAAAATCCTCATTATTATTAGCTACTGCTCTAAATTGAATATCTAGAGAATCATATTCTTGTTTCGAAAGTAACCATTTATCATTTTCGGCATGATACAAGCCATAAGTGTTATTATTAGCAGCAAAAGCTAAACTATGTTTGTCTAAAATTTCAATAGCTCTAATGCTTAATGTGGAATCTTGTAAAATAGTTTCTATGGTTACATTTGAAAATTGTCTTGACCTAAACTTCTCCTCGTCTTTACAAGACCATAGAAAAACCAAACTAATTAATACAATATAAACACGTTTCATAAGATGAATTTTTAAGAAAGATACTTCTATTCGTTCTAATAATAAAAATATTCGTGTATTCATGTGATTTAACGTAACTTTGCACGCTTATACAATTGAAATGCGATTACACAGAAACCTATGTTTTGCCGTTATAGATGGCTTAAATAATATATTTAACGACGGGGAATATGCCGACAAGGTTATTCAAAAACTTTTAAAGCGTGATAAGCGCTGGGGAAGTCGCGACCGATCTTTTATTGCCGAAACCACTTACGATATTGTACGCTGGAAACGCCTTTACGCCAAAATAGCCGATGTAAAAGAACCTTTTGATCGTGATAATCTTTGGCGATTATTTGCCGTATGGGCAACCTTAAAAGGTATTCGTTTACCCGATTGGAAGTATTTTGAAAACACGCCAACTCGCAAAATAAAAGGCCGTTTTGATGAACTTTCTAAAATTAGAAAATATCGCGACTCTATTCCAGATTGGATAGATGACGTTGGTGTAGCAGAACTTGGTGAAGACCTTTGGACAAAAGAAATTGCCATGCAAAATGTTCAAGCCGATGTTATTTTAAGAGTCAATACTCTAAAAACCACAAAAAAAGAATTACAACAACGCTTACAATCTGAAGATATTGAAACCGAATTTTTAGACGGTTATCCATCTGCATTAAAACTAAAAGAACGTGCTAATGTATTTAAAACTGAGGCTTTCAAAGATGGTTGGTTTGAAGTACAAGATGCCTCCTCGCAATTAGTTGCCGAGTTTTTAGATGTAGAACCTGGCATGAAAGTGGTTGACACTTGTGCTGGAGCTGGTGGTAAAACCTTACATATAGCGGCTTTAATGCAAAATAAAGGACAGGTTATTGCTATGGATATTTACGAAAGTAAATTAAGAAAGCTAAAAACTCGTGCTAAAAGAAATGGCGTTCACAATTTTGATATGCGTGTGTTGGATTCTACAAAACCGATTAAAAAACTATATAAGAAAGCTGATCGCGTTTTAATTGATGCGCCTTGTTCTGGTTTAGGTGTTTTACGCAGAAATCCCGACGCCAAATGGAAATTAGAACCAGAGTTTCTGGATAGAATACGAGTAACACAACAAGACGTTTTACAAAAATACTCCAGAATGGTAAAACCTGGTGGAAAACTAGTTTATGCCACTTGCTCTGTATTACCATCAGAAAATCAAGAACAAGTTGACAAATTTTTAACATCAGAATTCGGTAAAGACTTTACTTTTGTAAAAGACAACAAAGTTTTAGCACATCAATCTGGTTTTGATGGCTTTTACATGGCATTGTTAGAAAAGAAAAAATAATATTTATAATGAAACAATTTTACTCCCTTTTTTTACTCCTAATAACAACTACCGTGTTTGCACAAGTGCCAGCAGGTTATTACGACTCTGCTACAGGAACGGGATACACACTTAAAACACAGCTTAAAGAAATCATTGATGATACCGATGATAATTTAGCAACAGAATACCTACATAACGACCAAGGTTATAATGCCATGGATGGCTTTATCGCTACTTACGATTTAGATAATTATTACGAAACGGGAAGCAACACTATTCTTGACCCATATTCTGAAAATCCAACAGGAACCGATCCTTATACATTTTCGCCTGTAAACGATGAGTGTGGAAACTATGTCAGCGAAGGCGATTGCTATAACAAAGAGCATGTTATCCCCCAATCTGTATTTAGCGAACAAACTCCTATGCGTAGCGATGCGCATCATTTATTACCAACCGATGGTCGTGTAAATGGCTTTAGAAGTAATTTCCCTTTTGGTGTTGTAGATAATTCACAATTAGTGTCGCAAAGTGGTATTTCAAATCCAACACAAAACGGTTCAAAACTTGGCGGCAACCTAGATAGTGGATACTCTGCTGGATATTCAGGTACTGTTTTCGAACCTATTGATGAATTTAAAGGCGATATCGCGCGTATTTACTTTTACTTTGTAACACGTTACGAAGACAACATGAGTAATTGGAGTGCTTACGCCATGTTTGATGGTAGTAATAACAAAGCCATTGCCGATCCGTTTTTAAATATTTTAATTACTTGGCATCAAAACGATCCTGTTTCTCAAAAAGAAATAGATAGAAACAATAATATTTTCAATAATCACCAAAGTAACAGAAACCCTTTTGTTGATCATCCAGAATGGGTTGCAGAAATTTGGAATGTGACACCAGATACCGAAGCACCAACAGCTCCAACAAACTTAGTCGCTTCAAATCCTACAGATACCTCTATTGATTTAAATTGGAGTGCTGCTACCGATAATATTGCTGTAACAGCTTACGACATTTATGTAGATGGCGTTAATACATTTAATACAAATACAACAAACTTTACAGCTACAGGGCTTCAACCAGATACTAATTACTGTTTCACTATAGTTGCTTTAGATGCCGCTGGAAACGAATCTGGATTAAGTAACCAAGATTGTGAAACAACAACTAATAACGGTTCTTCTGGAGGTGTAGACATTTTCTTCTCAGAATATATTGAAGGAGGAAGCAACAACAAAGCTCTAGAAATAGCTAATTTTACAGGTGCCGACATTACAGATATGTCTAGTTACTCGTTAAAACTTAGTAGTAATGGTAATTCTAGTTGGACAACGACCTACAGTTTCCCCGGAAATGCACAAATAGCTCATGAAGATGTATATGTTATTGCCAACGGAAGTGCTACAATTTGCACTTCAGAATACGATGACTTAAATAACTCTATTACAGGATTTAATGGAAATGATGCTATTGGGTTATTTAAAAATGATGTTTTAATAGATATTATTGGAACCCTAGGTGACGGCACTACTTTTGCGGAAAACACGACGCTAGTAAGAAAACCTACAGTAAGCGAGCCAACAACAACATTTAACATAAATGAATGGGATAGTTACCCGCAAGATAACTGTGATGACCTGGGTAACCACCAAACGTTAAGCATTAAAGAAAACCACCTTGCTGATTTAACTATTTACCCTAACCCTGTAAAAGGTAATTACATTAGGGTATCGTCAAATAAACCTTTGCAATATGAGGTTTACAATATTTTAGGAAGATTAGTAAATAAAGGAAAGACAACTAATGGAACTATTGCTGTTCAAATGCTGAATTCTGGTGTTTATATTTTAAAACTTTCAAACGGAAATCAGCAAATCACCAAAAAACTTATTAAGAAGTAAAAACAAGCTACTTATATTTTAAAAGCCATCAATATTTTGATGGCTTTTTTATTTTTATAACCTTTGGTTAACCATGAATGAAGCTTTTCTAAAACATATTGAAAACAGTCTTAGCGCCAAAATTAAAAGCATGACGTCCGTTTCAGGTGGCGATATTTCTTCAGCTTTTAAAATCATAACTTCAGATCAAAGTTACTTTCTTAAAACAAATACAGCTTCAAATACATTAAACATGTTTCAAACTGAAGCCGAAGCCCTAAAAACCATAGCCCATACTAATACAATCGCTACGCCAAAGGTTCTTGATTACTCTAAATTTGAAAACATATCTTATTTACTTCTAGAATTTATTGAAAGTAAATCCCCTTCCTCAAAAGATTTCAAAACCTTAGGAAAACAACTTGCTACACTTCATCAAAAAACGAATTCTTACTTCGGTTTACAAAAAGACAATTTTATTGGAAGTCTCAAACAACCTAACAAACCAACTAATTCTTGGAACACTTTTTACGTTAACAAAAGACTATTACCACAACTGCAACTAGCTCAAAAAAACGGTTTAATTTCTAAAAATGAATGTCCTCCAATTAATATTATGCTTGAAAATTTTCACCCTTTGTTTCAAAATATAAAACCTTCACTTTTACATGGTGACTTATGGGGTGGGAATTATTTAATTTCTAAAAATGGTACTCCTTTCCTTATTGATCCGGCTATATATTTTGGGCATTCAGAAGTTGATATTGCAATGACTAAACTTTTTGGTGGATTCTCTGAAAACTTCTACAATGCATATCATGATAGCATTCCTACCGATGAATTCACTTCCAATCGTATAGAAATTTATCAGTTATATTATCTCTTAATTCACCTTAATTTATTTGGACGCTCCTATTACAACTCGGTAATTACTATTCTTAAAAAATATTTCTAAGTAATGTTAAAAAGCATGTTAACAATCCTTAAGGTTTGCAAAAAAATGCCTGTTTTTATAACTTAAAAAGCGTATTTTTGCACTTTCAAAACACAACTATAACATTTACATAATGATTCATTTCTTTGGAAACACAAATAGCAAAGTTTTTGCTGTTCAAACAACAAAAGAATTATCAACGGACACCATCTCAAAGTTAGTATGGTTATTTGGCAACCAGCCTAAAATAGAGCAAGCATCATTGGATGCTTTTTTTGTTGGACCTCGTGCCGCTATGATTACGCCCTGGAGTACCAACGCGGTAGAAATCACTCAAAATATGGGGATTGAAGACATCATCAGAATTGAGGAATTCGAAGCTGTTTCTGAAGATTTCAAAGATTTTGATCCGATGATTTCTGAAAAATTCAACGGCTTAAATCAAGAATCATTCACAATAGATATCAAGCCAGAACCTATTCTGGATATTGAAGATATCGCGGCTTACAACATTCAGGAAGGACTTTCTTTAAGTGATGAAGAAGTAGCTTACTTAGAAGGTGTTTCTGAAAAAATTGGTCGCCCGTTAACCGACTCTGAAGTATTCGGTTTCTCACAAGTAAACAGTGAGCACTGTCGTCACAAAATTTTTAACGGAACATTTATTATTGATGGTGAAGAAAAACCGACATCATTATTTAAAATGATTCGTAAAACGTCTGAAACCAATCCTAACGATATCGTTTCAGCATATAAAGACAACGTTGCTTTTGTAAAGGGACCTGTTGTTGAGCAATTCGCTCCTAAAACTGCTGACAAGCCCGATTTTTACGAAACTAAAGAATTTGAATCTGTTATTTCATTAAAAGCGGAAACGCACAACTTCCCAACTACTGTAGAGCCATTTAATGGTGCTGCAACAGGATCGGGAGGTGAAATTCGTGATCGTTTAGCAGGTGGTAAAGGCTCGTTACCTTTAGCTGGTACTGCGGTTTATATGACATCTTACTCGCGTCTGGAAGAAAACCGTCCTTGGGAACAGGCTATGGACGAGCGCAAGTGGTTATACCAAACGCCAATGGATATCTTAATTAAAGCGTCTAATGGTGCTTCAGATTTTGGTAACAAATTCGGTCAGCCATTAATCTGTGGTTCTGTCCTAACATTCGAGCACGAAGAAGATGCCAGAAAATTAGGTTTCGATAAAGTCATTATGCAAGCCGGAGGTATTGGGTATGGTAAAGCTGAACAAGCTTTAAAAGACACCCCTAAAACTGGTGACAAAGTAGTTATCCTTGGTGGTGAAAACTACCGTATTGGTATGGGTGGTGCTGCGGTATCATCGGCTGATACAGGAGAATTTGAATCAGGTATCGAATTAAACGCGGTACAACGTTCGAATCCTGAAATGCAAAAACGTGCTGCCAATGCAGTTCGTGGTATGGTTGAAAGCGATGAAAACTACATTGTTTCTATTCACGATCACGGTGCGGGTGGACACTTAAACTGTTTATCTGAATTAGTTGAAGAAACTGGTGGACACATCGATTTAGATAAATTACCTGTAGGAGACCCTACACTATCTGACAAGGAAATTATCGGTAACGAATCTCAGGAACGTATGGGATTAGTTATTGCCGAAAAACATATTGAAACATTACAAAAAATTGCCGATCGTGAGCGTTCACCAATGTATACTGTTGGTGATGTAACCGGTAATCACCGTTTCACATTTGAATCTAAAACCAATGGGCATAAACCAATGGATTTAGCCATGGATGATATGTTTGGAAGTTCTCCAAAAACATTCATGTACGATAAAAAAGTAGCTCGCAATTACGCCGATGTTGCTTACAATAAAGAAAACTTCTACAATTATTTAGACCAGTTATTACAATTAGAGGCTGTCGCTTCTAAAGATTGGTTAACCAATAAAGTAGACCGTTGTGTTGGTGGAAAAGTAGCAAAACAACAATGTGTTGGTCCATTACAAATTCCATTAAACAATGTTGGTGTGATGGCCTTAGATTTTAAAGGCAAAGAAGGTATCGCAACGTCTATCGGTCACTCACCTGTTTCTGGATTAATCAATCCGGTGGCAGGAAGTAGAAACTCGATTACTGAAGCCTTAACCAACATTATTTGGGCGCCTTTAAAAGACGGATTACAAAATGTATCGTTATCGGCAAACTGGATGTGGCCTTGTAAAAATGAAGGTGAAGATGCACGTTTATACGAAGCTGTTGAAGCGGTTTCAGAATTCGCCATCGATTTAGGTATCAACGTTCCTACCGGAAAGGATTCCTTATCCATGAAGCAAAAATACCCTAACGAAGAGGTTATTGCTCCTGGTACGGTAATTATTTCGGCTGCTGCAAACTGTATCGATATTAATAAAGTGGTTGAGCCTGTATTCCAAAAAGGAGCTGGTGATGTGTATTATATCAACCTATCTCAAGACAACTTTAAATTAGGCGGAAGTTCATTTGCTCAGGTGGTTAACAAAATTGGTAATGATACGCCAAATGTTCAATCTGCTGCTTACGTTAAAAACGTATTCAACACCATTCAACAATTAATTCTTGACGGACAAATTGTTGCAGGACACGATGTAGCTTCTGGTGGTTTAATTACTACCTTATTAGAGTTATGTTTTGCTGACAACAATTTAGGTGCAGAATTAGATATTACCGCTTTAGCTGAAAACGATTCGTTTAAAGTGTTGTTTGCTGAAAATGCTGGTTTAGTGATTCAGTCGAAAGATGCTTCAATCGAAACGGCGTTATCTGCTGCCAATATTGATTTCTTCAACATTGGTAAAGTAACAGAAAGCGACACGCTAAGCGTGATTAATAATACTGATGCATTTACTATGACCATCTCTAAATTAAGAGATATGTGGTACAAAACATCATTCTTATTAGATCAAAAACAAACGGCTAACGGTTTAGCACAAGACCGTTACGACAATTATAAAAATCAGCCATTACAGTACACCTTCCCAAGTCACTTTACAGGGAAACTTCCTGTAATCGATGCAAGTAAGCCAAGACCGAAAGCAGCGATTTTACGTGAAAAAGGAAGTAACTCCGAGCGTGAAATGGCAAACGCGATGTACTTAGCTGGATTTGATGTAAAAGACGTGCACATGACCGATTTAATTTCTGGTCGTGAAACCCTTGAAGACATACAGTTCTTAGGCGCTGTTGGTGGATTCTCAAACTCAGACGTTTTAGGTTCTGCTAAAGGTTGGGCCGGAGCTATCAAATACAACGAAAAAGCGAATGAAGTGATTAAAAATTTCTTCAAACGTGAAGATACGTTATCGGTTGGTATTTGTAACGGTTGTCAGTTATGGATGGAATTAGAATTAATTAACCCTGAGCATGATGTTCATGGTAAAATGGTTCATAATGATTCTCATAAACACGAAAGTTCATTTACTTCTGTAACTATTCAGGAAAACAATTCTGCAATGTTATCAAGTTTAGCAGGAAGTACTTTAGGAGTTTGGATTTCTCACGGTGAAGGTAAATTTAACTTACCAAAATCTGAAGACCAATACAACATTGTTGGTACATACGCTTACGCGGAATACCCACACAACCCTAATGGTTCAGATTACAACACCGCTATGCTATGTGATGCAACAGGTCGTCACTTAGTAACGATGCCACACATTGAGCGTTCTACATTCCAATGGAACTGGGCACACTACCCAAGCAACAGACAAGACGAAGTTTCGCCTTGGGTTGAAGCTTTTGTGAATGCCAGAGAGTGGATTGAAAATAAAAAGTAATCTTTATATTTATAGTAAAAAATACTGAGGATTAACATAAAACACATACTTGTCTTAACCTATTTATTATTTTTCTGTGTTTCTATTCAAGCACAGAACAATTACTCTTTTGAAAGATTTAAAACAAAATTAAACCAATTACCCTCAGAAAAAGAGAAATTACAATATGTTGTTAATTATTTTGAAAAGGACTCTACTTCTATTGAAAAAGAGAGCTCTAAACTAGTTTATAGTTTTAGGAATATTGCTATTAAAAACAAAAAGTGGAATCAGGCACTTTTTCTTAACAACAAGCTAACAGAGTATTATATTTTTGAGGTATTTGATAACGACAACGCTCTAAAACTATCTAAAGAATTTTACTCTAATTTATACCATTGTAATCAACCTAAAGACATTGCTAATTTTTATATTAATTATGCAGAAGCGGCAACGTATAAACAGGAATTTAATACATCTTTAAATATTTTAAACGAATGTATTGAAGCTTTAAAAACATCTAAAGACACTAGCTTACAAGAATATGGTTATGCTTATTTAAAAGCTGGTGAAAACAGTGGTAAGGTCAATAATATTTCAGAAAGTGCGTCCTATTTTAAAAAGGCTAGTGAGATTTTTACGCAACAAAAAGACACGCTATATTTCTTATGGACTCAAAATGGATTAAGCACCTTATTTAGTAGTAATGGTTTATATGAAGAAGCTGAAAAAGCCAGAAAACCTATTTACAATTTGGGTCATAATACAAAGCATAAACCTGTTGTTGCAATGGCGCATTTAAGAGCTGCAATAGATGCCTACTTACAAGAACAAGAACCTGTAGAGCTTCATCATATAAAACAAGCCTTAGTAAACTCTAAATTATTACCCAAAACAGATATTAGCAAAATTGTTACAATACTTACAAATGCTTATGCTGTTGGTACTTTTGCTAGGCAAGATCAGTTACAAAAATCAGATCAAATTTTGGCACAACTACAAAGAGATAGTAGTTATATTAATAACACGCCTTTTTTAAAAACCTATTTCACTTTTGGTAAAGCACATAACGATTTAAAGCATTGTAATACAAAAACAGCAGAAAAAGCTATATTACAATTGCTGCCAGAATTAAAACAAGCCGAGGAAGTTTTAAATATATTACAAGCGCATCATACTTTAGCTACTATTTATGAGCAACAACAGGAAAATAAAAAAGCACTTACGTACTACAAATCTTACTTGCATATTAAGGACTCTTTAAACAAAAGTGCATCAAAAAAGAGATTTGCCTATGTGCAAACTCAATTTGAAGTCGAGAAAAAAGACTTAGAAATAGAAAAGCAACAAAAAAACATATTATTGCTTTCTGCTCAAAACAAAGTTAAAAATCAGGGGATTATTTTTGGAGCCATTTTTTTAATAGCTCTTTTTACTATTTTTTATTTATGGAGATCTCGTAAGTTTACTAAACACAAAATGAAACTCCAAAAAAACTTTGCTCAAGATTTAATAAGTAATGTTGAAGCAGAACGCAAGCGTATTTCTAGCGAATTACATGATAGTATTGGTCAAAATTTACTTCTCATTAAAAACAAAGTAATTTTAAACCCAGAATCGCCAAAAGACACAACATTAATAGACCATACTATAGATGAAGTTAGACATATGTCTCAACATTTGCATCCGTTTCAATTTGAAAAGTTAGGATTAATTGCATCGATAAAAAACACGGTTGAAAACTTTCAAAAAAACTCCAATATTTTTTATTCAGAAGATATAGATATACAAGATTTAAACATCTCAAAGGATAAAGAAATATTTATTTATCGTATGATTCAAGAATGTTTAAATAATGTTGAAAAACACTCACAAGCTAAAGCCTGTAATGTTATGGTCAAAGAAGCAGAGAAATATGTATTATTTCAAATAAAAGATAATGGTATTGGTTTCGACCTTACCGAAAACAGCCAACTTTTAAATAGTCTTGGGATGAAAACCCTAAAAGAGCGCGCACAAATTATACAAGCACAATTAAGTATAAATTCAGAAAAAGGAAAAGGTACAACCATTCAAATACAAGTTCCCAAAAAATAAGTTATGCCTACAACTATTTTATTAGCCGACGACCACCCTTTATTATTAAATGGCACCAAAGAGTTTTTAGAAAAAAAAGAATATCATGTAATCGCAACAGCTATTGATGGAAATGACGCTTATTTAAAAATCCTAAACTTAAAACCAAATATAGCCATTCTGGACTTCGATATGCCTAAACTTAATGGCCTTGAAGTTGCTATTGAAATAAAAAAAAACGAATTACCCACAAAGGTGGTTATCTTAACCTTACACAAACAAGAATCTATTTTAAACGAAATAGGCCATTGTATTCATGGATACATTACTAAAGATAGTGCCTTAGAAGAATTAGAGCTATGCCTTGAAACCCTAAAAAAAGGCAACACGTTTATCGGTAATAAATTAAAGAGCAGTATCCATTTTGATACCGATGACAAAAACAACATTGAACAATTATCGGTAACCGAAATAAAAATCTTAAAATACCTCAACAAAAACCTTAACAGCACACAAATAGCCGAGGAGTTATTTATTTCTAAACGCACCGTTGAAAAGCACCGTAGTAACATTATAAAAAAACTACAAATAGACTCTAGCAAACAAAACGCCCTAATTATTTGGTTAAAAAATCACCCAGAAGTTTTTAACTAATACTTTACACAATACGTAGGTCTACGTATTGATTTTAAGACAAAACTTTCACTCCTTTGCAGTTATAGTCTATTAAAGGCTATTAAAATAGAAGGGGTAGCTATTTAAAAAGGTCAAGTATAATACTTGGCCTTTTTTAGTTTCAATACGTAGGTCTACGTATTGATAATGGTTAGTAGCATAAGTAATTTTACACACCAAATAGAACTTAAATTATAACTTATGAAAAAATTACTACCCTTTATTCTTACACTAATGCTATGCCAAATAGGATTCTCACAAACCACCTACTACGTAGATGTCTCACGTCCTGACAATACAGGCAATGGTCTCTCTTGGGCTACAGCAAAAAAAGACTTACAAAACGCCTTAGATCTAACCGTGGATGGCGATGAGGTACGCGTAGCCTCGGGCACCTATCATCCCAATTCAGCACCAGGTACTACACTTACAAACCCTACCGAGTTTTATTTTTGGATGAACACAAACATAAATCTTAAAGGAAGTTATGACCCTAGTACCGACACCCAAGATTTCAGCAATCCTTCCATTCTCTCTGGAGATTTAGGCACTACCAACACGGTACACGTATTAGTAACTACCAACCTCAACAATACTGCACTGGTAGAGGGTTTTAACATAACAGGCGGAGCTGCCGTACATAACTCAGGGAGCGTAACCATTGGTGGGCATACATTACAATATAGAGAAGGTGGTGGTATGTATAATGCTTCGTCTTCCCCTAACTTAGTCAATGTAACTTTTTATAACAATTCTGCATTATATTATGGAGGTGGAATATATAACGCCTCATCTTCCCCAAACCTAGTCAATGTAGCCTTTTATAACAATTCTTCATCAAGTTGGGGAGGTGGAATGTTCAATGCCTCATCTTCACCTAACTTAGTCAATGTAACCTTTGTTAATAATTCTGCTAATTATGGTGGTGGGATGTATAATAATAACTCATCAAATGCATCATTATTCAACACAGTTTTATATGCTAATGGTGATGATATTTATAATGTTAGTGGCTTTAGCTTTAGCGCCAACAACTTTAGTGAAAATTTTACAGGTACAGGTTTTACCCAACTTACCACTAACCCTTTTGTAGACAGTAGCGACCCTATTGGCGCCGATGGTATTTGGAATACCGCAGATGATGGCTTATACCCTGCCAATGGTAGCGTACTTATAAATGCTGGAGACAATAGTTTTAATACAGAAGCAACCGATATTACAGGCAACCCAAGAGTTTTATTTAATACTATTGATGCTGGAGCGTATGAAGTTTTTAATCTACAACCCGATGCCAATAACATTTTATACGTTAACAAAAATGCAAGTGGAGGCGATGGTAGTGGAAATTCATGGGCAAACGCCGTAACCGAATTAGCCGAAGCTTCACTTTGGGCAAATAGCATACAAGATATGGCTTGGCAAACTACACCTTTACAAATTTGGGTCGCTACAGGTACGTACACACCAGGAACAGAACAAACAGACAGCTTTACCATTCCTAGCAACGTTATTGTTCTTGGTGGCTTTAATGGTACAGAAACCACTACAGATGAACGCAACTGGGCAGAAAACCCAACCATTTTAAGTGGTGATTTAAACAATAGCCAAACCGCGAATGAAGGTGACAGCCATACCATTGTCACCATGCTAGGAGATAATGCCGAAATAAACGGCTTTTTCATACAATGGAGCTTTGCCGATGATGGCACCGATCACTCACAACCAGATATTGGACGTTCTGGTGCTGGAGTCTATAACAATGGCGACAACCGCATTTACAATTGTACCTTAAGAAGTAACGTAGCAGATACAACAGACGACCCTGAAATTGGTACTGGTGCTGGTTTGGTATCGTTTGGTGGCACACTAGACATTATAAATTGTCTTTTTAACTCAAATACCGCTTCAGCTAATGGTGGTGCTATGTCTGCTGAAAGCGGCACTATAAATATTATTAACTGTACTATTGCCAATAATAACGCCAACAAAGGTGGTGGTGTCCATTTTTATAATGGTAATATAAACACTACTAATACAATTTTCACCAATAACAACGGAACTAATGGTAACATAAATGATGATGGTGGCGCTGGTACAGGAACCGCCAACTATTGTTTGTTCTATAATGCAACTACTGGAAATGATGGTAACCTACCACCTAATATTACTGGAAACAATAATATAGAAAACACTGATCCGATTTATACTAATGGGTACCAAATAGTATACAGCTCACTTGCTACAGATGCTGGCGATAATACCGCCAACCCCTTATCACTAGACCTAAATGCTCAAAATAGAATATCTAATACAACCATAGATATTGGCGCTTATGAGTTTCAAAACAATTTACAACCTGATGCTAATAACATTATTTACGTAAACAAAAATGTAAGTGGCGGCAATGAGATAGGCAACTCTTGGACAAATGCTGTACCAGAATTAGCCGATGCCTTACTTTGGGCAAGTAGCTTACAAGATACAGCTTGGGAAACTACGCCTTTACAAATCTGGGTAGCTGGTGGAACCTATAACCCAAAATATAGCCCAGAAGACGGTGTTAATTTTGGAACAGATCAAGGCAGAGAAAATGCTTTTTTAATGGTCGCAAATGTACAACTATACGGTGGCTTCGCAGGTAATGAAACTTCTTTAGCTGATCGCGATTTAAGCATCACTACCAATACTACAGTTTTAAGTGGCGATATTAATGGTAACGATGCGTTAATTAGCCCTGCACCTATTGCTGGTAATCCTTACACATCAACTTCTATAGCAGATAACACCTACCATGTAGTCATGGGAGCTGGTAATGTAGGTGAAGGTATTATAGATGGCTTTACGATTACTGGAGGAAATACCATAAGCAACCATGATCCTTATTATATTAATGGTTATTATTTTATTAGGAGTGCTGGAGGCGGTATTTATCTTCGAGGTTCTAACCTTAAACTTAAAAATATCATCGTATACGGAAACAATGCGGATACTTATGGTGCAGGAATAATGCTTTTAGAGAGTACCCCATCATTATTGAATGTAAACATTAATCGAAACACCTGTAATAGTCAAGGAGGAGGTTTATTCATTAATCTTAATTCTTTTCCTAATTTAACCAATGTAAGTATTACTAATAATACTGCTACGACCGGAAGCGGAGTTTATACTAGGAACTCATCACCAAGTTTTAACAACTGTATTATTTGGGGAGAGATTTACAATGATAACTCTTCACCTACCTACACAAATAGTCTTATAGAAGGAAATACCGATACTAGTAACGGTAATATTAATGCCACAGGACTAACAGAAACAGATATTTTTACCGACCCTACAAATGGTGATTTTAGTTTAATAAGTGATAGTCCTGCCGTTAATGCAGGTAACAACACAGCTTATACAAATGCTGGTGGAGATTTAATTAACGATACCGATTTAGCTGGTAACCCTAGAATTTTTGATACCACAATTGATGTTGGAGCTTACGAAGCGCAAGGTCTTTGTTCCGATTTAGGAGGAAGCGACATTGCATATGTAGATAATACGGCTACCGGAAATAATAATGGCACGAGTTGGGCCAACGCCTTTACCGATTTAGAAACCGCATTATCCTTACAAGACTGCGGCTTTACTGGTGAAATACGAGTAGCTGGTGGGCAAACGTTTAAACCATCGGCTTCACGTTTATGTACCAGTGGATGTACAAGCCCTAGAGATTATTATTTTTTAATCCACGAAGATATACAACTTAAAGGAAGTTATGATGTAAGTACAAACACTCAAGATTATAGCAACCCAACAACTTTAAGTGGCGATATTGGTAATACAGGTGATACAAGCGACAATACGTCACATGTTGTTGTAACCACCAACCTTACCAACGCTGCAAGTTTAGATGGTTTTATCATAACTAATGGAAATGCAAATTTAAATGTATATCCAACTATTAATACTATCCAAATCGAAAGTTACAGAGGTGGTGGAATGCATAATAATAATAATTCTTCCCCAACGATTACCAATACCACCTTTTTTAATAATTTTGCTAGTAGTTTAGGCGGTGGGATGTATAATAATTCTTCTTCTTCCCCTAATATTACCAATGTAAGCTTTGTTAATAATTCTTCTAGTAGTTTTGGCGGTGGGATGTATAATAATTTTTCTTCTTCCCCTAGTATTACCAATGTAAGCTTTGTTAATAATTCAGCTACTAATGGTGGTGGGATGCATAATAATAATAATTCTTCCCCAACGATTACCAATAGCACCTTTGTTAATAATTCTGCTAGTAATAGTAATGGAGGTGGCATATATAATAGTTCCTCAAATGCATCACTATTCAACACAGTTTTATATGCTAATGGCAATGATATTTATATTAATGGATCTAGCAGTCTTGATGGTTCTAGCGCCAACAATTTTAGTGAAACTTCTTATCTTCTAGGAAACCAAGGGGTAAGCTTTACCCAAATTACAGATGACCCATTTGTAGATAGCAGTAACCCTATTGGCGCCGATGGTATTTGGAATACCGCAGACGATGGTTTATATCCTGCCAATGGTAGCGTACTTATAAATGCAGGCGATAATAGTTTTAATACAGAAGCAACCGATATTACAGGAAACCTCAGAGTTTTTGATGGCACTATAGATGTTGGGGCTTATGAACAAAATCCGTGTTTGAATGTAGGTTCTATAATTTATGTAGACCAAGATGCTACTAGTGGAGCTAACGACGGTAGCTCTTGGGCAAATGCATTTACCAGTTTAGAAACCGCATTATCTTTACAAGACTGTGGCTTTACAGGCGAAATACGTGTGGCTGGTGGGCAAACGTTTAAACCATCGGCATCACGTTTGTGCAGTGACTGTAGCGACGATAGAAGTTATTATTTTTTAATACATGAAGATATTCAATTAAAAGGTAGTTTTATAGTAGGTACAGACACCCAAGACCATAGTAACTCAACCATTTTAAGTGGCGATATTGGTACTCTAAACGACAATAGCGATAACATCTACCATGTTGTTATTACCATCAACCTAACTAATGCTGCAACTATTGACGGTTTTACCATTACTAATGGGCATGCCAATTATACTAATTTTACTGTAAATGGAATTATTTTTTCAGGTAATGGTGGTGGTATGTATAACAACTACTCCTCACCTAGTATAATCAATAGCACGTTTTCTAATAATTCTTCTCCTAGAGGTGGTGGGATGTTCAATCGCTACTCATACCCTAGCATATCCAATAGCACGTTTTCTAATAATTCTGCTACCTCCAGTTTTGGTGGTGGGATGTATAACAACTACTCCTCACCTAGTATAACCAATAGCACGTTTTCTAATAATTCTTCTGTCTATTATGGTGGTGCTATGTACAATCGCTACTCAGACCCTAGCATATCCAATAGCACGTTTTCTAATAATTATGCTATCTATTTTGGTGGTGGGATGCATAACAACTACTCCTCACCTAGTATAACCAATAGCACGTTTTCTAATAATTATGCCAATGTTGGTAGTGGCATATATAATGATGGTACTTCAAACCCTGTACTTTATAATACGGTTTTGTATAATAATACTGGTAACGATATTTCTAATCACACCAATTCTTCTATTAATAACAATAGTTCCAACAACTTTAGCGAAACCTCTTATCTTTTAGGAAACCAAGGGGTAAGCTTTACCCAACTTAGCACAGACCCATTTGTAGATAGCAGCAACCCTATTGGCGCCGATGGTGTTTGGAATACCGCAGACGATGGCTTATATCCGGCTAACGGTAGTGTACTTATAAATGCAGGCGATAATAGTTTTAATACAGAAAGCACAGATATTACTGGTAACCCTAGAATTTTTGATACCACAATTGATGTTGGAGCTTATGAATTACAATCAACCTTAAGTAATAACTCTGCTAATAAAACAAATAATGAGTTCGTGGTTTACCCTAACCCAACAACCCATATGCTGTATATTCAAACTAATCTTAAACAATTTAGTTATGAATTATACAACATACAAGGGCAAAAAATTATGGCCTCTAAACAAGCTGTAAATACCATTAACACCTCACAGTTAGCTACTGGTGTTTATGTATTAAAGCTAAACAGTGGCAACAAAACACAGAGTATAAAGGTGATTAAGAAGTAAAGAAAAAATCATCAACTTAATTATCTTAAAAGGTCAAGATTGTATTCTTGGCCTTTTTTAGTTTCAATACGTAGACCTACGTATTGATAATAACTAGTAGCATAAGTAATTTAGCACTCCAAACTATTTTAATAAACACCAAAATGACTTATCTTACTCTACTAAACCGTCTTTTTTTAAAAAAGCAATACCTTTTTACATTGGTTTGTTTTGCTTTTATGCAACTCTCTTATGGGCAAGTTATTCCCTTAAACCTCAACAAACATTTTAGTCAAGCCAATGTTGTTGTCGAAGGAGAAATCACCAACTCCCAAAGCTATTGGGACACAGATAAAAAAAACATCTATACTAGTTACACACTAAGCTTAGCTCAAGTTTTAAAGGGTAATATTAACCAAGAGCAAATACAAATTGTGGTACTTGGTGGCGAAGTTAATGGGCAGTTTTTAATGGCATCACATACACTTAAACTAAATATACATGACAAAGGTGTGTTTACGTTAAAACCACTAATATCGGCAAAAGCCAACCCTAACTTTCCTGTTAATCAACAATTTCAAAGTTATGCCGGAGCGCAATCAGCATTTAAATACAGTCCTGTAAATAATAGTGTAAAAGGACTTTTTAATCAATTTCAATCAAGAGAGGCATTTTACAACACATTAAGGCAAACTTTTACACAAGCTTCTCCCCTATTACAAAGAACAACCGCTTCAACGCAAAACCAAAGCTCCAATATAACTTCTGTAACACCTAATACAGTAAGAGCTGGTGCTGGTGATATCATTACTATTTCAGGATCTAGTTTTGGCGCGACACCTGGTACGGTAACCTTTTCTAACGCCAACGATGCTGGTGCCTCACAAGTTGTCGCCTTAAGCTCACAAATAAGCTCTTGGACCGATACCTCTATAGAAGTAGAAGTTCCTTACGGTGCAGGAACTGGTAACGTATATGTAATTACAGATGGAGGCAGCAACACATTCTCAACACCATTAAACATTACATACAACTTGATGAATGTAAGCGCTGATAATAATATGGCGTATTTATTAAATCATATTGCTCAAAATAGTAGCGATGGATATGTTTGGCAAATGGAAAACAGTTTTTATAATAACTCTGCTGCTAGAGAAACTTTTATAAAATCTTTTAATTTATGGCGTTGCCAATCTGATATTAACTGGCAACTAGGAAGTACAACTACAGTAAATGAAAATGCTAATGACGATATAAACATCATTCGTTTTGCCAATTCTGGAGAAATGAATAGTACGACCTTAGGGCAATGCCTTACAAGAGGATCTTATTGCTACCCTGTTGGAGAACCAGATAATAGAAATTACTTTATTGTTGAATTAGACATTCGTTTTAATCCAGATTTCGACTGGAATTATGGCCCTGGTAACCCAACATCTAGTCAAGTTGACTTTGAAAGTGTTGCTTCTCATGAGTTGGGTCACGGTCACAACCATGGTCATGTAATAGACAATACCGCTATGATGCATTACAGTATTGCTGCAGGACAAGTAAAAAGAACTCTTAATCAAAATGATATAGATGGTGCTAATTACATGATGAGTATTAACACACAAGCAACTAGTGGTTGTTATGATACAATGATACCGTTCGGCTCTAACCCTATTGTATATGTCAACGCTAACCAAACTACTGGAAATAACGATGGTAGCTCATGGAGCAATGCCTATACTAGTCTTCAATTAGCACTACAAAATATGCCCTGTGATAACAGTCAGGAAATCTGGGTAGCTGCAGGTACTTACACACCAGGAACAGAACAAACAGACAGTTTTACCATTCCTAGCAACGTTACCGTTCTTGGAGGTTTTAATGGCACAGAAACCACTGCCGATGAACGCAACTGGGCAGAAAACCCAACCATTTTAAGTGGTGATTTAAACAATAGCCAAACCGAGAATGAAGGCGACAGCCATACCATTGTCACCATGCTTGGTGATAACGCCGAAATTAACGGCTTTTTTATACAATGGGGCTTTGCCGATGACAGCTCCGATAACTCACAACCAGCCATTGGTCGCTCTGGTGCTGGTGTATATAATAATGGCGATAACCGTATTTATAATTGTGCCATAAGAAGCAACATTGCCGATACTCCAGACGATCCTGAAATAGGTATTGGCGCTGGGTTAATATCGTTTGGTGGTACACTAGACATTATAAATTGTCTTTTTAACTCAAATACAGCTTCTGCCAATGGTGGAGCTATGTCTGCTGAAAGCGGTACCATAAATATTATTAACTGTACCATTGCCAATAATAACGCCAACAAAGGTGGTGGTGTCCATTTTTATAATGGTAGTATAAACGCTACTAATACAATTTTCACCAATAACAGCGGCACCAACGGTAATATAAATGACGATGGTGGCGCTGGTACTGGAACTGCCAGCTATTGTTTGTTCTATAATACAACTACTGGAAATGATGGTAATCTACCACCTAATATTACTGGAAACAATAATATAGAAAATACAGATCCAATCTATACTAACGGATATGAAATAAATTACGATTCACCTGCTGCCGATGCTGGCGATAACACCGCCAACCCTTTATCACTAGACCTAAACGCTCAAAATAGAATATCTAACACCACCATAGATATTGGCGCTTATGAGTTTCAAAGTTCTTGTGAAGGGCTTAATGTAAATGAAATAATCTATGTAGATGCCAATGCTACAGGCACTAATGATGGTACTGATTGGACAAACGCATTTACCGATTTAGAAGTCGCATTGTCCTTACAAGAATGTGGCCTTACTGGTGAAATTCGTGTCGCTGGCGGACAAACCTTTACACCATCAACATCTCGTTTATGTACTAATAATTGCGACAGTCCTAGAGATTATTATTTTTTAATTCATGAAAATATACAACTAAAAGGTAGTTATATAGTAGGTACAGATACTCAAGATTATAGCAACCCAACCATTTTAAGTGGTGATATAGGTAATTTAAATGATACTAGCGATAACACTTATCATGTTATTGTTACTAACCATCTAAATAGCACCAATGTTATTGATGGGTTTATAATCACAGATGGTCATGCAAATGGTAGCGACACCTTCGTTATTAATGAGCATAATATTTATAAAGACCGAGGAGCTGGCATGTATAACAACACCTCTTCTCCAACTATATATAACACAATTTTTTCTGAAAACACATCTCTATTAGAAGGAGGTGGGATATACAATTTCCTTTCAAACCCTAGTATTTATAACGCTGTTTTTTCAGAAAATGTAACCGGTATTGCTGGTGGTGGGATGTACAACAACTACTCTTATCCAAACATTTACAATGCTACCTTTTCTAAAAACTCGGCAGATTATGGTGGAGGTATCTACAATCAAAACAACTCCAACTCTACAATTTATAATACAGTATTACATAATAATACTCCTACTGATATTTACAATGATGTGACTTCTTTTATTACAGCCAGTAGTGCTAATAATTTTAGTGAAACCTCATACCTAGTTGGCAATAGCTTTACCCAACTTACAACAAGCCCTTTTGTAGATAGTAATAACCCTATTGGCGCCGATGGTATTTGGAATACCACAGACGATGGCTTATATCCAGCTAACGGTAGCGTACTTATAAATGCAGGCGACAATAGTTTTAATACAGAAAGCACAGATATTACTGGTAACCCTAGAATTTTTGATTCCACAATTGATGTTGGAGCTTACGAAGTGCAAACAATATTAAGCACAGAAAATGTTAGTACTACAGAGTTTATGGTTTATCCTAACCCAACAACCCATATGCTGTATATTCAAACTAATCTTAAACAATTTAGCTACGAGTTGTACAACATACAAGGGCAAAAAATTATGGCCTCTAAACAAACTGTAAATACTATTAACACCTCACAGTTAGCTACTGGTGTTTATGTATTAAAACTAAACAGTGGCAACAAAACACAAAGTATAAAGGTGATTAAGAAGTAAAAACGAAATCATCACATAAATTAGCTTAAAAGGTCAAGATTGTATTCTTGACCTTTTCAACATAGAAGTCTAATTAAAGTTAATCCCTTTCAAAAAATGAAAAGACTATTATTAATTACCGTATTGGGTTGTAGTGTTTACTATGGTTATTCTCAACAAAATACGTTAACATCAGGTGGCAATGCTTCTGGCACTAATGGAAAAATAAGTTATTCTATTGGAGAAATAACCTATCAACATGCTTCAACTGCCGATGGTAGTATTAACCAAGGCATGCAACAACCCTATGCTTTTGAAACGTTAGGAAAGGACGACCCAAATATAGCTTTAGAAATGGTGGCATACCCCAACCCAACAACTAACACATTACAATTAAAAACAACATACAATCCTAGCGAATTATCGTTTAAACTATTTGACCTTAACGGTAGACTACTACTAACTAAAAAGTTTACCTCACAAGCTATCACAGTAAACATGAGTACACTTACACAAGCTACGTATATTTTAAACATTTACAAAAACAACCACCAACTAGAATCTTATAAAATCATAAAAAAATAAACATCATGAAACAATTAGCTACGCTTTTTCTATTACTTACGGTGATTTCAATTCACGCGCAAACACCCGAAAAAATGAGTTACCAAACCGTTGTTTGGGATGCCGATAACACCCTATTAGCCAATACAACAGTTGGTATACAGTTAAGTATTTTACAAGGTAATGCATCTGGTACTGCTGTATATATAGAAACACATACCCCAACAACAAACCAAAACGGGTTAGTTAGTTTAGAAATTGGTACTGGGACAATAACCTCTGGAAATATAACTACTATAGATTGGAACAACGGCCCTTACTTTATAAAAACCGAAACCGATATTACAGGAGGTACAAACTATACCATTACTACAACCAACCAACTTTTAAGCGTCCCTTATGCCTTACATGCTAAAACGGCCACAACGGTAACCACACCAACCCTCATGGAACCTTATATTTTAGGTACAACTTTTCATACTGATGATGGAACATATCAGTATGGAGGACTAACAGGTTGGCAAGCAGCCAACGAAGTTTGCAAACTTGCCTATCCTAATGAGCCTTACGCAAGAGCTTTTACAGCAGAGCAAATAACACAAGCTATTATTCTTGGTAATTATTCCTCTAATACAAATTATGATAATGTCCCGTTTTGGGTTATTACATCCTCTATAACTAAAGGAGTGTTTGATGGATCTGGCTTTAATAACTCCCAAAACCTATCTGAAAATGCAGGAGATGTTTCTCGGGGGGTTAGAGGTATCATTAAATTTAACTATACAAGCATAGGAAATGGTGGAGGTCCAACCATACCACGTTTTTTTAATGTAGAACAAGATATTATGAATAATAATTCTATACCTTGTCTTTGTGGTACTTATGTACCTGCTAATTAAACGAGGTGTTCTATAAAACATAAAGGTCAAGATTGTATTCTTGGCCTTTTTTATGAATTATAAAGACATGAAACTAAAGAAACGTATAGGTAATTTTAAAAGTATGTGCATCGCCTAATGGCAGGTTATTAAAGTGCCTATATTTTTCTAAAAGATACCCCATACTAATTCTACTTTTAGTAAAGGTTTTTATCATGTAAATCCGAAATTCTCTAGAGTTTGCATAACGTTCGCCCCTAGCTGGGTCTTTTAAAAAATACCAAGTGTAACCTGTATCTACCTGCCAATGTTTTAATTTAAATATATCTAAATCGTAAAGTACCCCAAACGAATAAGTAGTACGAATATAATTTTCATTTTTTAAGCCATCGTAAATAAAATTTCGCCATTCTACTTTTCCTAATTGGTTGGCTTTTAAACCCTCTATGATTTTTGTTTTAAGACCTATACCTAACCACGGACGCAACTCTAAACCATTACTTATTTCTTCATCAAAAATATATTGAGTTGTAAAACCGCCTAATAAAGACCAAGCATTGTATTTATATGTAGCAGATCCGCTAGCATTTATACGACTCCAACTTGGGTGATCGAAAATTTGCTTATACGACACGCTTGCATCATAATTAAACCCCATGTCGTCTTTAAAAGTTTTAGCTACAGTAAGATCTAAAAAGAGATCATCCGTTTGAGAAAAACTAAGTAATGGAAAGAAAATAAAAATAATGATAAAGAGGTTTTTCCCCATAATAAAGTGGCTTGGAAATAGGTTTTAAAGTTTTCGACAAAGTACAATGCCTAGAATATAACTATCGTAAGCGTTCCATCGTAAATCGTAACTAAAAGATAAACCAACTTCCCATTTTTCGGAAATTTCTATACCATACTCGTAAGTAAATCTATTTAAAAATAGTGTTTCTTCTTTTTCAAATTCTGCTCCTGCACCCAATAAAATGGTATGATGTCCTAACCTTCTGCCTAGCATTACAGCTGGCGCAATAGGATAGCTACGTTCTATAATTTCTTCATCGCTATCTAAGTTTTCTTTTACGGCAAACTTTTCAATAATAATATCGGTATGTAAACCAACACTCCATTTTTTGGAAAACACATAATCGTAATCTAAGCTAAAACCAGGCAAGGTTATCCATTTGGAACCTGCATCTTTTACACCACTCGATATATTAACATGAGTTAAAGCAACTCCTACTTTATGAAAAGGAATGTCCTCACTGCCGTGCTCCTCATGTTCTTGGGCAACAGTTTGTGTTCCTATTAGGCACAACGTAAAAAGTAATAGGTGTTTTAATATGTTCATGGTTATACCATTTAAAAAATTCTATATTATTTAGGAAACAGAAGAATTAAAACGGCTCTAAACCCTAAATCAGCATCTTGACCATCTGGTGCATTAAGATTAAACCTTGGGCCTACTGCAAAAGAGATTTTTTGTTTGCCAAAACTTGAAAGGCCACTAAAAGTAGGGTTTAACCAAACAGTACTTGTATCGGCTTCCCAGTTTTGTGTCCATTCCATATTAAAACCTACACCGCCACCACTAGACCAGTTGTAAGTAAAAAAGGGCTGTAAGAACATTTGATTAACATCTGCTCGATCATCATCTCCAGCAAAACTCCATATTTGATTTACTAACGCTCCAAAAGTTATTCCTTTAGCTTGTTTTAAAAGAACCGACGTAGGGCCAGCACCAAATTTTTTTAGTAGTTAAAAAATCGTCCGTCCCGGTTGGAAATAATAAGGCTGGTCCAACACCCCAAGTAAGCCCATTTTTTGAAGCTTTAGGGCTAAAAAAGCCACTAACAACAGCATCACTTAAGCCACTTTCGTTAGTGCCTTGTCCTGTAATATTATATTGTGAAATAACCGGTAAAACAACACGTCCTATAAGGTTCCATTTTTCGTTAATACTAATAGGAAGTACTGGTTGAATGTTTAACGTATAACGTGTTCCATTGTTATCACCAATGCCGAAATCGATATTATTTTGAAATGGTAAACTAATTAATGAAGCTACTGGGTTTGCCAACTTTTTGGCTAATTCTTCATCAGAATGTTGTGCCTGAGCTGTTGTAGCAAATAGTACAACAAATAAAAGTAATAGTTTTTCATATTTAGGATTTTAGGTAAATGCGATTTATTTTCTATTGTTAGAAAATCAAAGATAAGTGTTTTTATAAAAAGGTTGTTTTTACTCGTACTGATTTTCACTATTTTAAATTTCAAAAAATAAAACGTTCTTCTAAAAAATAAAGGGTAAAAAAAGTCGGGATGACAGGATTCGAACCTGCGACCTCACGGCCCCCAGCCGTACGCGCTAACCGGACTGCGCTACATCCCGAAATATAGTAACTAAGAAGAAAGCAAAAATATAATTTTAATTAAAAAAGTTCCTATAAATAATTATAATTTCATTATCGCAAAAATATACGACTGATTATCAGTATAACACAAATAAACCACCGTGTTATTATTAATATTTAAAAATCTTGTGTAATTTTATGCTTTTCTTATCTACAATTTTCTTAGACATCCAAATGACAGAAATTACCAGACTTTTCGATTTTCCATATTATCAACTGGACACACACAATCTAGATAAATCTTTAGTTACAAAATATAACGGGAAGTGGGTAGCGACTTCCACCAAAGAATATATTGATAAAGCGAATGCTTTAAGCCGGGCCCTACTTAAATTAGGCGTAAAAAAGAATGATAGGATCGCTGTTATTTCGTCTACCAATCGTACGGAATGGAATATTGTTGACATAGGCGTTTTACAACTAGGAGCGCAAAATATTCCTATTTATCCTACTATTTCGGCAGAAGATTATGAATATGTATTAAATCACAGTGAATCTACATATTGCTTTGTTTCTGATGAGGAAGTTTTAGAAAAAGTTAACCAAGTTAAGGGTAAAACAAAACTAAAAGAGGTTTACTCTTTTAACCATATTGAAGGCTGCAAACACTATTCAGAATTATTCGAACTTGGTAAAGACAGCGACAACCAAAAAGACGTACAAGCTAGAATGGATGCTGTAAATCCAGATGATTTAGCAACTATTATTTATACTTCTGGAACTACAGGAAGACCTAAAGGTGTTATGTTATCTCACTGGAACATAGTCAGTAATGCTTTAGATTCTTCTGAAAGACTTCCAGACATTAGCACCGACACCAGAGTATTAAGCTTTCTACCTATATGCCATATTTTTGAGCGTATGCTTATTTATTTATATCAATACGCTGGAGCATCGGTATATTATGCCGAAGGTTTAGATAAAATTGGTGATAATGCCAAAGAAATTAAACCTCATTTAATGAGTGTTGTCCCTAGACTTTTAGAGAAAGTTTATGATAAAATTATGGCCAAAGCCGAAGAACTCTCAGGTATAAAACACAAATTATTCTTTTGGGCTGTAGAGCTTGGTGAACAATGGGAACCTTACAAGAAAAATGGACGTTGTTATAACTTCAAACTAAAAATTGCTAGAAAACTCATTTTTAGTAAATGGCAAGAAGCATTAGGCGGACAATTACACACTATGGTTTCTGGTAGTGCTCCATTACAATCAAGGCTAACTAGAATTTTCTGTGCTGCAGGTATGCAAATTATGGAAGGTTACGGACTTACAGAAACCTCGCCTGTTATATCTGTTGGCATGTATAAAAACAACATGTTTAAAGTAGGAACCGTAGGAAAACCTATTAAAAATGTTGGCGTAAAAATAGCCGATGATGGCGAAATTTTAATAAAAGGCCCTAACGTTATGATGGGCTATTATAAAGATCCTGAAAAAACGGCTAGTATTATGACTGGTGAATACTTTCATACTGGTGATAAAGGAGAAATTGATAAAGAAGGGTTCCTTAAAATTACAGGACGTAAAAAAGAAATGTTTAAAACCTCTGGTGGAAAATACGTTATTCCTACCTTGTTAGAGAACGAACTTAAACAATCGCGCTTCATAGAGCAAGTTATGGTAATTGGTGAAGGTGAAAAAATGCCAGGAGCTTTTATTCAGCCTAATTTTGAGTTTGTTAGCGAATGGATTGATCGTAAAAAGAAATCTATTGGACATACGCCAGAAGAGATTTGTGCTGCCGAGGATGTTATTAATCGTATTCAAAAAGAAGTCGACAAATGCAACGCCAAATTTGGCAAGTGGGAACAAATAAAACGTTTTGAACTTACACCTACTGTTTGGTCTATAGATAGCGGTCATCTTACGCCTACCATGAAAATGAAACGTAACGTTATTAAGTCTATTCATAAAGATCTTTACGATAAAATTTATAATTAAATAAAAAAAGCGTTTCATTTAAAATGAAACGCTTTTTTACTAACTATTACAATTAAATTATTTAACCATTAGTTTTTTAGTAGATATCTCTCCCCCATTTTGTAAAGTCACAAAATACATTCCAGATGGAATTTTATTAAGTGCTATTTCTAATTTTGTAGATGTTACGTTATTTGTTGTTTGAGTAAAAATAATTTTACCAGTAGTATCAAAAACCTTTACATCAACAGATTGGTTTACATAATTACTTAAGTTTAAAGTCACCTGACCATCAGTTGTTGGATTAGGATATATTGTCCAATCACCTAATGGCTTAGACTGTTTCTTCTTTAAAGCTGTCGTAGCCATTCTAGATGCAGTTGTTTGATCGTTTGGACATCCCCAAGACACTACATATTCCCATTGTGTACGTTGACCACTACCACAAGACACGCTAATATCTGAAGAGACATTAAACGTTACAGTATCTCCTGTACTTACCACACTTACCTCTGAAAGGTTTGTTGAGCTAGGACTATTACTGTTAAATAATACTGTTGTTCCATCAGAATCTAAAATTCTTAGCTCATCGTAATATGTCTCAATACTTCCTGCTGTAAAATCTATGTGAACAGGAGAACCATCATCACTAGTATAAGAAAATTGTGTGTTTTCATAATTTCCGTAACAGTATGTTTCAATAGATTCATTGCCACAAGGCACAAAACAGTTCACATCATAATTCAATGATACATATCCATTTGTGCTACAACTATTACTCGAGTCTGATTGAATCATTAAAGAAATGGTATCTCCTGTGCTTGTAAAGGTTAATCCTTCTAAACTTCCATAGTCTCCATAGCCATTATATAACTCGGTAACTCCATCAGAATCTAAAACTATAAATTCATCCCAATTTCTTTCTACATAACCTGAATTAACAACAACCTCTAAAGGAAGCCCATCAGAACTCGTATAGGTAAACATAGTTGTATCATTATCGGTATAACAATACTCATTTTTTACAGCAGTTCCACAGTCTACAAGTACTGGTGCTGTATCTACACAAGATACATTAAGAGTATAATTGCCTTCTGAGTTATCTCCAGTCACATAGATATAATATAACTCGCCTACTTCTGCATCAAAACTTAATTTTGAATTTAAGCCTGAACCTGAATCGTTGTCGGCGTTAACACATACCAAGGCATCACAAGTCCCTGTAAACAGTCCTAAACGTGTATCAAATCCTGAACCATCTGTATCTATAGTTACTTTAGTATATGGATCGTTGGTTTGATAAGTATACCAAACACCTCCTGATTGACCTAAGTTGTTAAAGTCGCAAATTATTCCTTCATTTACTGGTGCTCCAACAGTATTTCCTGTTATAGTTTCATCACAACTTACCATTGTTGCTTCATAACAAGGATTGGCCATTGTAGTAAAGCTGTATTCCATACAACCTTCTGCTCCTCCATTTCCATTGTATGGACTTACGGTAACATAATACGTCGTGCTATAATCAAAAGCACCACCATAGTAATTTGTGACATTACCTATATCTTGATTATCCAAAACATCGTTACCTCCAGAGGTCGTTCCAATAGATAGATAATAACCCTCTACAATACCTGTAGCTCCCAACCATGATATCTCTGTGTTTATTGAAACATCTTCTACACCATTTTCTGGCCATACGGTTGCAACACAAGACGGTGCCGTATTACAAGTTATACTATCACAAGCTCCAAGCATATCGCCATGCTCCAAATGATTGTCGACAGCATTAGCAGACACACAAAGTGTCGAATAATTTCCTTCATCATCAACATGACAAATTAAAACTTTGCCATTGTTAGCATTATTACTACAAACTGCATCTACAACTAAAACAGAAAAACTTTCATTTACAACCGTATTAGCATCTGACACTTCTACAGTATAATCTGTCTGCTCTGTAGGACATACTGTTATAGTATGGGTAGTTTCTCCTGTGCTCCACAATACATTGTACACTCCAGATCCTCCCTCTACATTTACAGCAAGTTCTACACACTCGGCTGGCTCATAACCTTGATAAACCGTATGGCAAGCCTTCGATGCAGTTACACTCAAAGGAACATAGCATAATGAGTCTTCAATATTAATTTGATGACCAGAGTCTCCAGAACCTAGAAGATTATCTCCATTATCATATATTTCATAAGATACTTCACCTGGCCAATAACCGCCTCCATTCCAAACAGTAGTTATGTTGGAGCCATCGGTTACAGGGAAATAAACAGCAAAAGAGTACCCACCACCTTGATTACCATAAAGTTGCACATTATCTAGTACAACAACACCATCAACCAAAACGTCAATAGTATTACCATTCCATCCATCTCCATAAGAGTCAATCATTACCAACTTAAAATCGCATTGATTTTGTGCAGTTGTTACAAACGAAAATGCTGTGCTTAAAATAGCAAAGCATAACAAAGTAATTTTTTTCATAAAATAAAAGTTTAGTTATTAGTTTTAACAATGTCTCACAATGGCTTAAAAAATGTATCCATCATGCTTTAAATTGCTTTCTCTTTTTTTGAAATTCCGTATTGGGGAGTTGGGAAGTTTCTGGATGTAAGTAGGGCATCCTTTGTAACGGTAAAAATAGAATGTTAGGCTAAATGCAGTAAAAATCAAACTACTGCAAAACTACTAAAACTGTTTTTTTAGCTAATTTTTTCGATAAACTAACCTCTCCTGTAATTATTATATCGTTGAAATACATATTTTTCTGATAAAAAATAATACACCTTAATAAGGTATTTTCTTCATAAAGACTCACACTTATATCAAAATCACAACAAAACACAATTCAAAAAGTTCATTTTGTAATAATAAACGTCCTTTTTTGTTAAATTATCATTATTTATTATGCGTGCATAATAAATTTTAGTATATTTGATGAGATTAAATTTTTTAAATGAAAGACAAAACCATCGACTATGTTCTGCGTACCACATGGTTAGCAGTAAATAAAATGTATAACGAGGAAGCTTCTAAGTTTGATAGCACCATGGCAACTGGATTTACCTTACTTAATATAGATCCTGAAAAAGGCACACCATCAACATCGTTAGGTCCAAAAATGGGAATGGAAGCTACATCGCTATCTAGAATTTTGAAAACCATGGAAACAAGGGGTTTAATAGAACGTAAACCCAATCCTGAAGATGGTCGCGGGGTTTTAATTCACCTCACCGAATTTGGACGTGAAAAACGCGCTTATTCTCGTGAAAAGGTACTCACGTTTAACGAAACAATTCGTGATAACATTTCAGAAGAAAAATTAAACCACTTCTATGAAGTTGCCGAACTAATAAACGAGATGATTTCAAATAAAAAAATATATAACCAAGATAAATAACAATATATATAATGAGTAAACGAATTATTAATAAAGTAGCTGTTATCGGATCTGGAATAATGGGGAGCGGTATAGCTTGTCATTTTGCCAATATTGGTGTAGAAGTATTACTGCTGGACATTGTACCACGTGAACTAACCGATACCGAAAAAGCAAAAGGGTTAACTCTAGAAGATAAAGCTGTTAGAAACCGACTGGTAAACAACGCACTACAATCAGCATTAAAATCGAAACCTTCTCCTATTTATCATCAAAAATTTGCAAATAGAATTACTACAGGGAATTTAGAAGATGATATTGCTAAAGTCGCCAAAGTGGATTGGATTATTGAAGTGGTTGTAGAACGCTTAGACATTAAAAAACAAGTCTTCGAAAACCTAGATAAACATCGTAAAGAAGGGACTTTAATTACATCGAACACATCTGGTATTCCTATTAAGTTTATGAGTGAAGGTCGAAGCAACGATTTCCAGAAGCATTTCTGTGGAACACATTTCTTCAACCCTGCACGTTACTTAAAATTATTCGAAATTATTCCTGGACCTAAAACATCTCAAGATGTTCTAGATTTCTTGAATGGCTATGGCGAACAATTCTTAGGAAAAACCTCGGTTGTTGCCAAAGACACACCAGCATTTATTGGTAACCGTATTGGTATTTTTGGTATTCAATCCTTATTTCATCAAGTAAAAGATTTAGGGTTAACCATTGAAGAAGTCGATAAATTAACTGGTCCTGTTATCGGACGACCAAAATCGGCTACTTTTAGAACAGTCGATGTCGTTGGGTTAGACACCTTGGTACATGTTGCCAATGGTATTTACGACAATTGTCCAGATGACGAAGCCCACGATTTATTTAAACTTCCAGACTTTATCAATACCATGATGGAAAACAAATGGTTAGGAAGTAAAACAGGACAAGGATTTTATAAAAAAATTAAAGGTGACAATGGTAAAAGTGAAATACTATCGCTTGACCTAGACACTCTAGAATATAGAAAGAAGAAAAAAGCCTCGTTCGCCACTTTAGAATTAACTAAAACGGTCGATAAGGTTATAGACCGCTTCCCTATTCTAGTAGGCGGAAAAGACAAGGCGGGTGATTTTTATCGTAAAAATTTCTCCGCAATGTTTGCTTATGTATCCAATAGAATCCCAGAAATAACTAATGAGCTTTACAAAATAGACGATGCCATGAAAGCTGGTTTTGGTTGGGAACACGGACCATTCCAGATTTGGGATGCCATTGGTGTTGAAAAAGGCTTGGATATTATGAAAGCCGAAGGCTACGAACCAGCAGCTTGGGTTAACGAGATGTTGGCTTCGGGTAGTAAATCTTTCTACACCGTAAAAGATGGAGCAACCTATTTCTACGATATTCCATCAAAAACACAAACCAAAGTACCAGGACAAGATGCTTTCATTATTTTAGATAACATTAGAAAATCTAAAGAAGTCTTTAAAAACTCTGGTGTTGTTATCGAAGATTTAGGCGATGGCATTTTAAACTGCGAATTCCAAAGTAAAATGAACACCATTGGCGGCGATGTGCTATCTGGATTAAACAAAGCAGTAGATTTAGCCGAAAAAGATTTTCAAGGTTTGGTTATAGGAAACCAAGCGGCAAACTTTTCGGTAGGTGCCAACATTGGTATGATTTTCATGATGGCTGTCGAGCAAGAATATGACGAACTCAATATGGCCATTAAAATGTTCCAAGACACCATGATGCGTATGCGCTACTCGGCTATTCCAACAGTAGCTGCACCACACGGTATGGCGCTTGGTGGTGGTTGCGAATTATCGCTTCACGCCGACAAAGTGGTTGCTGCTGCAGAAACTTATATTGGGCTTGTAGAATTTGGTGTTGGTGTTATTCCTGGCGGTGGCGGTTCCAAAGAAATGGCATTAAGAGCTTCAGATCAATTTCATAAAGGCGATGTAAAACTCAATGTCTTACAAGAATATTTTATGACCATTGGTATGGCAAAAGTATCGACTTCGGCTTACGAAGCCTTCGATCTTGGCCTTCTTCAAAAAGGTAAAGATATAGTTGTTGTTAATAAAGACCGACAAATAGCCACAGCAAAAGCTTATGCTAAATTAATGGCAGAACAAGGCTATACAAAACCTATAAGACGTAAAGATGTTAAAGTTTTAGGTAAACAGGCGTTAGGAATGTTCTTAGTAGGAACAGATTCTATGGAAGCTAGCCATTACATTAGTGAACACGACCAAAAAATCGCTAATAAACTAGCCTATGTTATGGCTGGTGGCGATTTAAGTGAACCAACAAATGTTAGCGAACAATATTTATTAGACCTAGAACGCGAAGCCTTTTTAAGTCTTTGTACCGAACGTAAAACGTTAGAGCGCATTCAACATATGTTGAAAACAGGAAAACCACTTCGCAACTAGTTGCGAATAGTATTAAGACATTAGTATTGAGTAGTTAGAACATTATGCATAAAATAGAAGATTTAAAAATATGGAAAAAGTCAATTAAATTGGCTAAAACTGTATACCTAATAACTTCTGAATTACCTTCTGATGAAAAATACGGATTAAATTCTCAAATAAAACGAAGTGCTATTTCCATTCCTTCAAATATTGCCGAAGGTGCAGGTAGAAATTCGAATAAAGAATTTAAATATTTTTTAAGTGTTGCAAATGGTTCTGCTTACGAACTTCAAACGCAACTTATCTTATCAATTGAATTAAATTTAATAGCTAAAGAAAAAGTAAACCCAGTAATTGAATTATGTATTGAAATACAAAAAATGAATTATTCCTTTCAACAAAAACTATAATTATAATGTCTCAATACTAAAATCTAAATACTCAATACTAAAAAAAATGAAAAACGCATATATAGTAAAAGCATACAGAACAGCTGTTGGAAAAGCTCCAAAAGGACTGTTTCGTTTTAAAAGAACCGATGAATTGGCAGCCGAAACCATCAAACACATGATGAAAGAACTGCCAAATCTTGACCCCAAACGTATAGACGACGTTATCGTGGGTAATGCCATGCCAGAAGGTGCACAAGGTCTTAATATGGGACGTTTAATCTCCCTTATGGGACTAGATATTGTAGATGTTCCTGGTGTGACCGTAAATCGTTTCTGTTCTTCTGGAATTGAAACCATAGCTATGGCTTCAGCAAAAATACAAGCAGGTATGGCCGACTGTATTATTGCTGGTGGTGCCGAAAGTATGAGTGCTGTACCCATGACAGGCTTTAAACCCGAGTTAAATTACGATACTGTAAAAGCTGGCCACGAAGATTACTATTGGGGTATGGGTAATACCGCCGAAGCTGTCGCCAACCAATTTAAAGTCTCTCGTGAAGATCAAGACGAATTTGCTTACAACTCCCATATGAAAGCCTTAAAGGCACAAGCCGAAGATCGTTTTCAAGATCAAATTGTTCCTATAGAGGTCGAACAAACCTACATAGACAACAACGGTAAAAAAGCTACAAAAACCTATACTGTAAATAAAGACGAAGGCCCACGAAAAGGCACTAATAAAGAAGCTTTAGCAAAACTGCGCCCTGTATTTGCACAAGGCGGAAGTGTTACCGCAGGAAACTCCTCACAAATGAGTGATGGTGCTGCTTTTGTAATGGTGATGAGCGAAGATATGGTAAAAGAATTAGGCCTTGAGCCTATTGCTCGCTTGGTAAGTTATGCCGCTGCTGGTGTACCGCCTCGCATTATGGGAATTGGCCCAGTAAAGGCCATACCAAAAGCCTTGGCGCAAGCCAATATAAAACAAAACGATTTAGAGCTTATCGAATTAAATGAAGCTTTTGCTTCGCAATCGTTAGCCGTTATTCGTGAGTTGGACTTAAACCCAGATATTATAAACGTAAACGGTGGTGCTATTGCACTTGGTCATCCGTTAGGCTGTACAGGAACCAAACTATCTGTACAACTGTTTGATGAGATGCGCAAACGCAATATGACGGGTAAATATGGTGCCGTAACCATGTGTGTAGGTACTGGACAAGGTGCTTGTGGAATTTTTGAATTTTTAAATTAGAATTGAGATATGAGATTTGAGTAATGAGACATCCAAAACATCTCAATACTCAATACTAACTACTAAAAACCTATTATTTATAATGGAAACAGAAAAAAAAGATATTTTGCGCGGCGGACAGTTCTTAGTAAAAGAAACCAACTGCGAAGACGTATTCACTCCTGAAGATTTTTCAGAAGAACAACAAATGATGCGCGACTCGGTTATTGAATTTAACGACCGAAAAATAATTGCCAACAGAGAGCGTTTTGAAAATAAAGACTATGCTTTTACCGAAGAATGTATGAGAGAAGCCGGAGAAATGGGCTTTTTAAGTGTCGCTGTTCCTGAAGAATATGGCGGCATGGGAATGGGCTTTGTTTCAACCATGTTGGTATGCGATTATATCTCTAGTGGAACGGGATCGTTTAGTACGGCTTTTGGTGCACACACAGGAATTGGCACAATGCCTATTACACTTTATGGTACCGAAGAGCAAAAACAAAAATACGTTCCAAAACTAGCTTCTGGCGAATGGTTTGGCGCATACTGTTTAACCGAACCTGGCGCTGGTAGCGATGCGAATTCAGGAAAAACAACAGCAAAATTATCTGATGATGGTAAACACTACCTCATCAACGGACAAAAAATGTGGATTTCCAATGCAGGTTTCTGTAATATGTTTATCGTTTTTGCGCGTATTGAAGACGATAAATACATTACTGGCTTTATTGTAGAAAACAATCCTGAAAATGGTATTACTTTAGGTGAAGAAGAACATAAATTAGGTATTCGCGCTAGTTCTACACGTCAAGTATTCTTTAACGACACCAAAGTACCTGTTGAAAATATGTTATCGGAACGCGGTAATGGTTTTAAGATTGCTATGAATGCTTTAAACGTGGGACGTATTAAATTAGCTGCAGCTTGTCTGGATTCGCAACGTCGTATTACCACAACAGGTGTGCAATATGCTAATGAGCGTAAACAGTTTAAAACCCCAATTTCAGAATTTGGTGCCATAAAATCAAAAATAGCCGAAATGGCGACCAATGCTTATGTTGGCGAATCGGCAAGTTATCGTGCTGCAAAAAATATTGAAGACCGCATTGCTATTCGTTTAGCAGAAGGTAATAGCCATCAAGAAGCCGAACTAAAAGGTGTAGAAGAATATGCTATTGAATGTTCTATTTTAAAAGTAGCTGTTTCAGAAGATGTTCAAAATTGTGCCGATGAAGGTATTCAAATTTTTGGCGGTATGGGCTTCTCTGAAGATACCCCAATGGAAGCTGCTTGGCGTGATGCTCGTATTGCAAGAATTTACGAAGGTACTAACGAAATTAACCGCATGCTTTCGGTAGGTATGCTTGTTAAAAAAGCTATGAAAGGTCACGTTGATTTACTAGGTCCAGCCATGGCTGTAAAAGATGAATTAATGGGTATTCCTTCTTTTGATATTCCAGATTATTCTGAATTGTTTACAGAAGAAAAAGACATGATTGCCAAACTTAAAAAAGTATTCTTGATGGTTGCTGGTGCTGCTGTTCAAAAATACGGTCAAGACTTAGAAGAACATCAACAATTAATGATGGCGGCTTCAAATATCTTGATAGAAATTTACATGGCTGAATCGGCTATTTTAAGAACCGAAAAGAATGCCAAACGTTTTGGTGAAGACAAGCAAAAAGAGCAAATTGCTATGGCAAAATTATATTTATTTAATGCTGTAGAAACGGTAAAAAAGAACGGTATGGAAGGCATTATTTCCTTCTCTGAAGGCGATGAGCAAAAAATGATGCTTATGGGCTTAAAGCGTTTTACAAAATATACAAATTTCCCTAATGTAGTAGACTTACGAAACACTATTGCAGAAAAAGTTAAAGCAGAAAATAAATACTGCTTTTAGTTAATTTTAAGTTTAGTTAGTTTGATAGTTAGACATCCACTTTTTAATTGTTAAAAGTGGATGTTTTTTTTATCGAATACTATGTTTAACGCGTTCTTCTTTGGTAACCTCAGAAAGATTTATAGCTGTTTCTATTAAGGCTAAATGAGAATATGCTTGAGGAAAATTACCTAGAAGGCGTTTAGTTTTAAAATCGATATCCTCGCTAAACAGTCCTAAATGATTACTGTAAGACAGGAGTTTATCAAACATTGCTTTAGCTTTTTGCACTTCACCTATTTTATACAAACTATTTATAAACCAAAACGTACAAATGGTAAACGATGATGATGGCAACCCAAAATCATCCTGATTTTTATAACGATATAATAATCCGTCGTTACAAAGTTCGCGCTCTATAGCATTAACCGTACTTATATATTTTGGGTCGCGTCCATCTATAAAACCATAGGGTTCCATGAGTAACACAGACGCATCTAAGTCTTTAGAGCCATACGATTGGGTAAATGCTTTAACCTCATCGTTCCAGGCATGTTCCATAATATCTTCTCTTATATCGCTTTCAAGACTTTTCCATTTAGTACTTTTTCTTGTTTTCCCTAAAAGATCGGCTACTTTTATAGCTTTATCTACTGCTACCCAACACAACACTTTAGAGAATGTAAAGTGTCTATCTTCTGCTCGAAATTCCCAGATACCTTTATCGGCTTCTTTCCAGTGTTTATTTACAACCCAAACAATACCTTTGGTAATAGTCCAAAGTTCTTCTGTATTTTCTACATCGAGTGTAAAGGTCTTGAATTGCTGGTGGATGACATCCATTAAAATACCATAGATATCGTTTTGCTTTTGTTTATAAGCAGCATTTCCTACGCGTACCGGGCTAGAATTTTTATAACCTTTTAAATGATCGAGTGTGTGCTCTGTTAATTTCTTTTCTTTATTAATTCCATACATAATTTGGAGTTTTTCATCCTTGTGTGGAATAAGGTCTATAATAAAATTAAGATACCGTTTAGCTATATTTTTGTGCCCTAATTGCGACACCACTTTTATAACCATAGAAGCATCTCTAATCCAACAAAAACGATAATCCCAATTACGTACTTCGCCTATAGTTTCTGGCAAAGATGTTGTTGCTGCTGCTAAAACAGCTCCCGATTTATCGTAAGTAAGTAACTTTAATGTTAAAGCGCTTCGTATAATTTCGGTATTATAAAGATTATATTTTGGGGTTCTATCTACCCAATTTAACCAATAGACTTTGGTACGTTCGTGTTCTAAAAAGATATTTTCTACGGTTGTTTCAAATACTTTTTCGTTATAACCTAACAAAAAATAGCCGTCTGATGTTAACTCGATTTCATCGCCATTTACAACACCTTGTTTATCAAAGTTAGTGTAGAGAAAAATTGTATCAAACTTATCGCCATAGGTTAAACTAACAATAAAGTTATCTTTTACATAGGTATTTGTTTCCCCTTTTGCATACTCTAATTTTGGTGAGTAGTTTATTTTAAACTTAGGATTTCCCGATATATATTTTACATATCTAATTAATTCTGGCGGTGCTTGATAGCTTCCATTAGCTTTATAGTAACGCGGCATAAAATCGTGTACTTCAAACACATCTTCACCATGACTAAATCTAGTAACAAGTATCGTGGTGTTTTCTATATAAAACTGAGAGATTTTATAAGTATCATCTACTATAAAACCAAAACTACCTCCTTTTTCTTCATCTAAAATTTTTGCAAAAACCGATGAGGAATCAAACTCTGGCAAACACGCCCACTCTATCGTACCTGTTTTAGAAACTAAAGCACAAGTTCGGCAATTACCAACAATACCATAATGTAAATTATCTATCAAATTTCTTAAGTTTTAGGGTTAGGAAATTAATTTTCATTAAATTAACAAAAATCCAAACGGTAATACAAAATATAGTATATGAATAAAACCATAATTGTTTCAAACAGACTGCCTTTACAAGTAAAATTAGAAGACGATAACCTTAATATAAAACCTAGTGTTGGTGGTTTGGCAACAGGCATGAAATCTGTACACGCAGAAGGAAATGGCATTTGGATTGGGTGGTCTGGACTTACCAAAGAGGAATTAAACGAAAACCTAACGGAACAAGTAAATAAGGCCGTTGCAAAAGAAAAGTGTGCTACGGTACCACTTACTCAAAACGATATAGATAACTATTATCTTGGTTTTAGTAATAAAACACTTTGGCCTTTATTTCATTATTTTTCTGAATATACTGTTTTTGAAAGCGAACAATGGGAAACCTATAAAAAGGTAAATCAAAAATTTGCCGATGTTGTTTTAAAACATATAAACGATGGCGATACCGTTTGGGTACACGATTACCAACTATTATTATTACCAAAGCTTATAAAAGATAAAAAGCCTAATACTACAATTGGGTTCTTTTTACATATTCCCTATCCATCTTACGAAATTTTTAGAACCTTTCCTTGGCGTGAAGAATTATTGCACGGTATGCTGGGATCGGATTTAATAGGGTTTCATACTTACGACTACGAACGGCATTTTTTAAGTTCGGTAAAGCGTATTTTAAGATTAGATGTCAAGTTTAATGAGGTTTCATACTTAGACAGAATTGTAAAGGTAGACTCCTTTCCTATGGGAATAGACTACAAAAAATTTGAAAATGCAGCACTAAAACACACTAATCAAGAAGATAATGAAAAATCCGAATTACAACGCAGGTTAGATGATCATATTCAATCTGGATCTGATGCCAAAATGATACTTTCTATAGATAGAATGGATTACACTAAAGGCATTCCTAACCGCATTCGTGCTTTCGAATATTTTTTAAATAAATACCCACAATTTAAAGAAAAAGTCCGTTTAATTATGTTAGCCGTTCCGTCGCGTTCCGACGTACCACAATACCAGAAACTAAAACGAGAAACCGACGAGCTTGTTGGGCGAATTAACGGGCAATTTGCCACCGTAAGTTGGACTCCTATTTGGTACTTTTATCGCTCGATGCCTTTTGAGAATCTTATCGATTTATATACCTCGTCTGATATTGCCTTAATTACCCCCATTAGAGACGGTATGAATTTGGTTGCCAAAGAATATGTTGCCACAAGAACCAATCAAGATGGTGTGCTTATTTTAAGTGAAATGGCTGGTGCTTCAAAAGAAATGAACGAAGCACTTTTAATAAACCCCAATAACTTTGCTGAAATAGCAGACACGGTAAAATATGCGCTAGAAATGTCTCTTGACGAGCAAAAAAATAGGTTAGAAATACTTCAAAAACGCTTAAAACGATATAGTGTTGAAAAATGGGCCGAAGAGTTTTTAAAATCGCTTAACAACACAAAACAACTAGATGCCGTAATAGTTGCCGAAAAAATGGCAGGAACTAACGAAACAAAAATGCTCTCAGATTTTAAAAAATCGAAACGTAAACTTCTTTTATTAGATTACGACGGCACGCTGTCTGGTTTTAAAAACAACCCAAAAGATGCCAAACCAGATCAAGAACTTTTTAAGTTGTTAGATAATTTAAATGCACTTGAAAATACCGATGTGGTTATTATAAGCGGAAGAGATCGTGAAACTTTTGAAACTTGGTATGGACATAAGGACTATAACCTTATTACAGACCATGGTGTGTGGTTAAAATCGAAAACATCTGATTGGGATATGCTAGAACGCCTTAAAACCGGGTGGATGGATAATATTCGTCCTATTTTAGAAACATTTGTAGATAGAACACCAGGAACATTCATTGAAAAGAAAAAATACTCGCTAGCTTGGCATTATCGTAAAGCCGATCCCGAATTAGCACAAATTCGTACCATGGAACTAAATACGGTACTTACCAGCTTAATTTCTAATAACGATTTAACAGTGTTAAAAGGCAACAAGGTTATAGAAATAAAAAGTAGTAGTGTAAATAAAGGACGTGCAGCCTCTAGATGGATGGCAAAATCTGATTACGATTTTACCTTTGCTATTGGAGACGATTGGACCGATGAGTATATGTTTGAAGAGCTTCCTAAATCAGCTTACACCATTAAAGTTGGCTTTAAAAAAACACAAGCCAAGTATTATGTTAAAAATACAGAAGCTGTTAGAGACTTATTAAGTAAATTTGTAAATGCCTAAATACCTTTAATTTTTATGAAATACATTCTTTTTCTTTCAGTAATACTTTTTAGTTCTTTTAGTCAAGCACAATTATTAGGTGAAAAAAAATCGTTCACAAAACAAGACACACTTCGTGGTACTATAACACCAGAACGAGAATGGTGGGATTTAACTTATTATCATTTAGATGTAGACGTATTTCCAGAAGAAAAAACAATTTCAGGAAAAAATACCATTACCTATAAAGTGTTAGCACCTCATCAGGTCATGCAAATAGATTTACAAGAACCTATGCAACTTACCCAAGCCATACAAAATGGCAAAGAATTACCGATTAAGCATGAAGGCAACGCCCACTTTATTACTTTAATTAAAAACCAAAAAGTAGGCGATATAAATACTATTCAAGTCACCTATAACGGATCACCTCGAGAAGCTGTTAATGCACCTTGGGACGGTGGATTTTCTTGGAAAAAAGATGAAAACGGGAATCATTTTATAGCCACATCCAATCAAGGTTTAGGTGCTAGCGTTTGGTGGCCTTGTAAAGACCACATGTACGATGAAGTTGATAGTATGGATATGAGTGTAACGGTTCCTAAAGGGCTAACCAATGTTTCTAATGGTAGATTAAAAAGCAAAATTGAACATAAAAACACGACAACATTTAATTGGACCGTAAAAAACCCTATAAATAATTATGGCGTTAACATAAATATTGGCGATTACACTAACTTTTCTGAAGTTTACAAAGGTGAAAAAGGAAAACTCGATATGGATTATTGGGTGCTAAGTTATAATTTAGACAAGGCAAAACAACAATTTAAACAAGCGCCTAAAATGATGGAAGCTTTCGAGCATTGGTTTGGGCCATATCCGTTTTACGAAGATAGTTTTAAACTTGTAGAAGTCCCTTATTTAGGCATGGAACACCAAAGCTCTGTTACTTATGGGAACAAATACCTTAATGGCTATTTAGGCCGTGATTTATCGGGAACTGGCTGGGGATTAAAATTTGACTTTCTTATTATACATGAAGCTGGTCATGAATGGTTTGCGAACAATATTACAAACATAGATATTGCCGATATGTGGGTACATGAAGGCTTTACAACTTACTCCGAAAGTCTCTTTTTAGAATATTATTATGGGAAAAAAGCGGCATCAGAATATCTTATTGGTCTAAGACAAATTATTAAAAACGATATTCCTATAATTGGCCCCTACAATGTTAACAAAGAAGGCTCTGGTGATATGTATTGCAAAGGTGCTAATATGATACATACCTTACGTCAACTTGTTGAAGATGATGATACATGGCGAGCTATTTTACGAGGTTTAAATAAAGATTTCTACCATCAAACAGTTAGTACACAACAAATTGAAGATTACTTAAGCAAAAAGACAGACATTGATTTAACCGAATTTTTTAATCAATACTTAAGAACCACCAAAATTCCAACATTAGAGTACACCATTAAGAATAACACCCTAAAATATCGTTGGACAAACATTGTAGATGGTTTTGATATGCCAATAAAGGTTACAATAGATCATAAAAAACAATGGCTATATCCTGAGGACAACTGGAAAACCACAGCTATAAAAGGTAATACTATTCTTGTTGATGACAATTTTTATGTTAAAAAGAAAGAAATTTAAATAGAAGTCTTCTATTCCATACGCTTTAAAGCGTTTATATTTTCTATTTTAACATGTTTGCCTTTGGTAGAAATTAATCCGTCTTTTTTGAATTGTGATAAAATTCTAATGGCAGACTCGGTTGCTGTTCCAACAATATTGGCATAATCTTCTCTGGATAAAACGATATTAAGTAAGCCTTCATCATCTTCTCCAAAATTATCTTGTAAATATAATAAGGTTTCTGCCAAGCGTTGTTTAACCGATTTTTGTGCCATATCAACAATCACATTATCGGCTAGTTTTAAATCATCGGCCATTTCTTTAAGCATATCCATAGAAAAGTTTACATTGTTCTTTAAGTCATGAACAATTTCACTTTTTGGAATAAAACACACCTCCATATCGTTTACAGCAATAGCGCTTAAATTGGTCGTATCATCAGAAATTAAAGAACGCTGTCCTAGTAAATCTCCTTTAGTAACCAATTTTACAATTTGGTCTTTTCCATTGGTGCTTAATTTAGATAATTTACAAACACCATCCTTAATACAATATACACCGTTTACATTTTCGCCTTCTTCAAAAATCACTTCGCCTTTCTTAATGGTTTTCGTGGTTTTACATCCCGACAACCTTACAAGATCCTCTTTATGAAGGGCTTTTAAAGAATTAAATTGTCTAATAATACATTGTTCACATTTACTCATACCTATACAAATTACCTGCTGTGTAAAAATAATTAATAGCTGACAATTATCATATTTTTTATTAACTTATATGACAAAATTTGCCATTAGGTATTTATGAGCAAATAATTATGAAGCAAACTACTTGTTTTCATTGTGGCGATTCCTGTACAACAGACCACATTATTTTTGACAACAAAGATTTTTGTTGCCACGGCTGTAAAACAGTTTATGACATTTTCTCTGAAAATGATTTAACTTGTTACTACGACTTACAACAATCGCCAGGAGCAACACCTAAAGACATTCAAGGTAAATATGATTTTCTTACCAACGAAAACATTATTGAAAAGCTTACCGAGTTTAACGATGGAAACAATCAAATTGTTACGCTTACAATACCTCATATTCATTGTAGTTCCTGTATTTGGATTTTAGAAAACCTTAATAAACTCAACCCTAACATAACAGCATCTCAAGTTAACTTTGGTAAAAAAACCTTACGAGTTACTTACAAATCCAAAGAAATATCGCTTAAAGAACTTGTACTTCTATTAAATAGAATTGGTTACGAGCCCTACATTTCGCTAGAAGACTTTAATACAGGAAAAAATAAAGTAAATCGCAGATTAATATACAAACTAGGTGTTTCAGGTTTTGCTTTTGGCAATGTTATGTTTCTGTCTTTTCCAGAATATTTCGAGGTTGAAGAGTTTTGGCTAGATCAATATAAAAATGTGTTTAGATGGCTTATGTTTGCCTTCTCCTTACCTGTGGTATTTTATGCGGCACAAGATTATTTTATTTCGGCTTACAAAGGGCTAAAATCTAAATTATTAAACATAGACATTCCTATCGCTTTAGGAATTTTAGTCTTATTTATAAGAAGTACTATTGAAATTGTTTTTGATCTTGGCACGGGCTTTTTCGACAGCCTAACAGGCTTAGTCTTTTTTCTACTTTTAGGAAAGTTTTTCCAACAACGCACCTATAATTTCTTATCGTTTGAGCGTGATTACAAATCGTATTTTCCAATTGCTGTCACCAAAATAGATTACAATAAGGAAATTCCTATTCAGGTTTACGACATAAAAAAAGGCGATCGTTTATTAATAAGAAATGAAGAACTTATCCCTGTTGATGGTATTCTTATAAACGGCAACGCCAATATTGATTATAGTTTTGTAACAGGCGAATCTGAAGCTATTAAAAAAACATCTGGTGACAAACTTTTTGCTGGTGGTAAACAAACTGCTGGCAGTATAGAAATGGAAGCTTTAAATGCTGTCGAGCAAAGTTATCTTACTCAGCTATGGAGCAACGATATTTTTAATAAAAATAAAGAAGATGGTTTTACATCGTTAACCAATGCTATTAGCAAACGATTTACAGTAGCTGTTTTAAGTATTGCTACACTTGCCACAGCATATTGGCTGGTTGTAGATGCTTCTAAAGCAATAAATGTATTTACTGCTGTGTTAATTATTGCTTGCCCTTGTGCCATTGCACTTTCTGCACCTTTTACTTTAGGCAACCTATTACGTATTTTTGGTAAGTTAAAATTTTACTTAAAAAATGCTTCGGTAATAGAACAGTTAGCTAAAATTGATACTATTATTTTTGATAAAACAGGAACGATAACCTCTAATAAAGAAAGTAAAGCAGCTTATATTGGTGAAACATTATCTACTGAAGAAGAAGCTTTATTAACAAGCACTTTAAGGCATTCTAATCATCCATTAAGTCGATCGTTATATGATATCCTTCAAAAAAATGATATCGTTTCTTTAAATCATTTCGAAGAACATTTAGGGCAAGGTATTTATGGAACCTCTAATAGCAACTCTATTAAAATTGGATCTGCTAATTATGTTGGAAAATCACAACAAGATACCGAACTACACACAGCTGTTCATATTAGTACCAACAATGCCTATAAAGGAAAGTTTACCTTTTATAACTCCTACAGAAAAGGGTTATCTAAACTATTTAAGACCTTAAAAAAAGACTTTGATTTAGCCATATTGTCTGGTGATAACGATAGTGAATTAGAAAACTTAAAAAAGTTATTACCATCTAAAACCAAGCTTATTTTTAATCAAAAGCCTAACGATAAATTAGAATATATTAAACACCACCAAAACAACGGCGCTAATGTTCTTATGGTTGGCGATGGTTTAAACGATGCAGGAGCCCTAGCACAGAGTGATGTTGGAATAGCCATTTCAGAAAACATTAATGTCTTCTCTCCTGCTTGCGATGCCATTTTAGATGCTTCAAAATTTGACCAATTACATAATTATATAAAAGCCTCAAAAACAGCTATCAAAATTATTAAATGGAGTTTTGTATGCTCATTTATTTATAATGTTATTGGACTTTACTTTGCCATTACAGGACAACTAATGCCAGTAATTGCAGCCATACTAATGCCTTTAAGCTCTATTAGCATTGTAATTTTTACAACCATAGCAACCAATGTATTAGGACGCCGATTAAAATGAAAAAAAAAAATCAAACATGACAAATATCATCTTTTAAGAAACTATCTGAAAGTATTTTTGAACTATAACTTCAATTAGGTATGAGTGTTATTTACGTATTACTTACAATAAGCATAATCATTGCTGTATTATTCTTTATTGCTTTTATAAAAGCTGTTAAATCTGGACAATACGATGATGATTACACACCTTCTGTGCGCATACTATTCGAAGACGAATTGGTTAAAACTAAACCTAACAAAACCATTAAAAAACAAAAGTCTAATTAACTATTATGGAAGTACAACAATTTTATTACGACAACAAGATTGTTAAAAAATTCTTATACGCCACCATTATTTGGGGTGTTGTAGGAATGGCTGTCGGCTTACTCTTAGCCTTTATGTTCTTGTTCCCTAACCTTACCGATGGTATTTCGTGGTTAAGCTTTGGTCGTTTAAGACCTTTACACACAAATGCCGTAATTTTTGCCTTTGTAGGTAATGCCATTTTTGCTGGAGTATATTACTCCTCCCAACGCTTATTAAAAGCTAGAATGTTTAGTGATGCGTTAAGTAACATTAACTTTTGGGGATGGCAATTAATTATTGTTGGTGCGGCTATATCGCTACCACTAGGCTTTACTACAAGTAAAGAATATGCCGAGCTAGAATGGCCTTTCGATATTGCTATAGCAGTTGTTTGGGTTGCTTTTGGGTGGAACTTAATTGGTACCATTTTAAAACGCCGTCAACGCCATATGTACGTAGCTATTTGGTTTTACTTAGCCACTTTTGTTACCGTTGCGGTACTTCATATTTTTAATAGTTTAGAGCTTCCTGTAAGCGCTATGAAAAGCTACTCGGTTTATGCTGGAGTGCAAGATGCATTAGTGCAATGGTGGTATGGCCATAATGCAGTGGCTTTCTTTTTAACCACACCTTTCTTAGGATTAATGTACTATTTTGTTCCTAAGGCAGCAGATAGACCTATTTATTCCTATAGACTATCCATTGTACACTTTTGGTCATTAATCTTTATCTATATCTGGGCTGGTCCTCACCATTTATTGTACACTGCATTACCCGAATGGGCACAAAATTTAGGGGTAGCATTCTCTGTCATGTTATTAATGCCATCTTGGGGTGGTATGATTAACGGATTGTTAACGCTTCGTGGTGCTTGGGATAAAGTACGTGTAGATCCTGTATTAAAATTTATGGTGGTTGCTATTACTGGATATGGTATGGCTACTTTTGAAGGCCCAATGCTGTCTCTTAAAAACGTCAATGCTATTGGCCATTTTACAGATTGGATTATTGCACACGTACACGTAGGGGCATTAGCATGGAATGGCTTCCTAGCTTTTGGTATGATATATTGGTTAGTACCAAGATTGTTTAAAACCAAACTGTTCTCTACTAAACTAGCCAATTTTCACTTCTGGATTGGAACATTAGGTATTATCATGTATGCGCTACCTATGTATGTTGCTGGATTTACACAAGCTAGTATGTGGAAACAATTTAACCCAGACGGAACATTGGTATATGGAAACTTCTTAGAAACGGTATCTGAAATTATTCCAATGTACTGGATGAGAGCCATTGGTGGTTCACTTTATATTGTTGGTATGTTTATCCTTGCCTACAACATTATTGTTACCATTAAAAATGGAAGCAAAGTTAATGACGAACTTGCCGAAGCTCCTGCATTACAACGTGTGTCTAAAAGACGCATTGCTGGCGAAGGGTTTCACACATGGTTAGAACGTAAACCAATACAATTAACCATATTAGCCACAATTACAATCCTTATCGGTGGAATTATTCAAATTATTCCAACTATTATAGTAAAATCTAATGTTCCAACCATAGCGAGCGTAAAACCATATACTCCTCTAGAGCTAGAAGGTCGTGATATATACATCCGCGAAGGTTGTGTAAGCTGTCACTCGCAAATGATTCGGCCTTTTAGAAGTGAGGTAGAACGTTATGGCGATTACTCTAAAGCTGGCGAATTTGTTTACGATCACCCTTTCCTTTGGGGAAGTAAACGTACGGGACCAGACTTACACCGAGTTGGTGGTAAATACTCCGACAACTGGCACTTAAATCATATGTATGATCCACAAAGTACCTCATCAGGTTCTATCATGCCTGCATACCAATGGTTAATTAGAAATGAATTAGACAAGTCTATGACAGAAGCTAAAATGGAAACCATGGTGAAGTTAGGTGTTCCTTATACTGAAGAAGACATTGCTAATGCACAACAAAGTATGTTAGAACAAGGGACTCAAATTGAGAAAAATTTATATACAGACCCAGATTTTGCTGAAAGTTACGAAGCCGATAAAAAAGCCGCTGGCAGTGAATTTGTTGAAATGCGAAATAGAGAAATTACAGCATTAATAGCTTACTTACAACGTCTTGGAACAGACATTAAAGTACAAGAATTAGAAGATCAATTAACAACACAAAACCAATAAGTCATGCTCAAATTTGTAAAAAATCATTTAGAGAGTATTACAGGTATAGAAATATATCCTTTAATCTCCTTACTTATATTCTTTCTCTTTTTTGTAGCCCTTTTTTGGTGGGTTGTAACAGCAAAAAAAGATTATATCGATACAGTAAGTAACTTACCATTAGATAATAAAAACGACTAATACTATGAGACAATATTTTCCATCCTGGCTAAGAGTTCCACTGGTGTTTTTTGCCATTGCAGCATTAGCCGAATACGTAATAGATTCTGGCGATAAACCCGCCTTTATAGAGCATCCAATGGTAGGTTTATTTTTACTACTAGTACTACTTATTTTAATTGCTATTGAAGGTATTGTAGGCGCCATGGACAATGTGCTTTACCAAAGTTTAGATGAAGAAGCTAAAGCGAGGTATGTTGCACAAAAAAACAAAACACCTAAGTTCATTAAATGGATTCAAGATACTTATAAAAAGTCTTTAGGATCCAAACCTATCGAAGAAGAACACGAAATTATTCTCGATCATAATTACGATGGTATTAAGGAACTAGATAATTCGCTTCCACCATGGTGGTTATACAGTTTCTATGCATCGATAATATTTGCAGCCGTGTATTTATTAAAATATCACGTGTTTAATGGAGATAGCCAATACGACGAATTAGAACAAGAATACGCCGAAGCTAAAATAGCTATCGAAGAATATAAAAAAACAGCTAAAGATTTAGTTGATTTTACCACTGTAGAAGTTCTTACCGATGTCTCAGACCTAAAAGCTGGTGAAGCCATTTTTACCACAAATTGTGTGGCTTGCCATAAAGCAGATGGCGGCGGTGGTATTGGTCCAAACCTAACCGACGAATATTGGATTTTAGGTGGCGGAATAAAAAATGTGTTTAAAACAGTTTCTGAAGGTGGTCGTGACGGAAAAGGTATGATTGCCTGGAAACAAAATTTAAAACCCTCTGAAATTGCGCAAGTAGCTAGTTATGTGTTAACATTTCAAGGCACTACACCTGCCGAACCAAAAGAAGCCGAAGGAGATCTTTGGGTGACAGAAAACACAACTCCTGAAGAAACAGGTACTCCAGAAAACGCTACAGAAGCAACTGTTGAAACAGACTCAACAACTGTAAATTAGCCCTCTTTAAATGAGCAAACAGACCGAAAATAACGAAAACTTTAGAGATTCTATTGGTACAATTACCGATGAAGGTAAACGTGCATGGATATTTCCTAAAAAACCAAGTGGTAAATATTACGAACGTCGAAAAATAGTAAGCTACTTTTTATTGGCATTCTTATTTGCTGCACCCTTCATTAAAATTAATGGTAATCAGTTTTTAATGTTTAACGTGCTAGAGCGCCGTTTCAATATTTTTGGGTTTCCGTTTTGGCCACAAGATTTTCATCTGTTTGTCATTTCAATGATTATTGGGGTTGTTTTTATTACGTTATTCACTGTTGGTTTTGGTCGTATTTTCTGCGGTTGGATTTGTCCACAAACCATTTTTATGGAAATGGTTTTTAGACGTATTGAATACTGGATAGATGGCGATAGAAACAAACAACGTAAATTAGCACGCCAAAAATGGGATGCCGAAAAAATAAGAAAACGCCTTTTAAAATGGTTTATCTTTTTGGTTATTTCGTTTCTCATTGCTAATATATTTTTAGCCTACTTAATTGGTAGCGATAAGTTAATCCAATATATAACCGATGGTCCAGCAAATCATTTAAGTACGCTTTTTCCGTTGCTAATTTTCACAGGTGTTTTCTACTTTATATTTGCTTGGTTTAGAGAGCAAGTTTGTATTATCGCATGTCCTTACGGAAGGTTACAAGGGGTGCTTTTAGATAATAAATCGGTTATTGTAGCATACGACCATAAACGCGGTGAAGGCAAAAATGGACGAAAAAAATTCCGTAAAAATGAAGATCGCGAAGCACTAGGACACGGCGATTGTATAGACTGCCTACAATGTGTACACGTTTGCCCTACAGGAATAGATATTCGTAACGGAACGCAACTAGAGTGTGTAAACTGTACAGCCTGTATAGATGAGTGCGATCATATTATGGAAAGCATTAATTTACCAAAAGGATTAATTAGATATGCTAGCGAAAACGAAATAGAAAAGAAAGAAAAATTCAAGCTTACCGCTAGAATGAAAGGTTATATTGCTGTTCTTACTATTTTAATAGGCATTTTAACCGGCATGTTACTATTAAGAAATGATGTTGAAGCTAGAGTTTTACGACTACCTGGCCAACTTTACGAACGTAAAGACAACAATATGATTAGCAATGTATTCACCTACAAATTAGTTAATAAAACAACTAAAGAAATAGATAACGTAAGCTTTAAACTTAGAAATTTTGATGGGGAGATTAAACTTGTTTCTACAATAGACGACTTTATAGTACCAAAGCAAGGTATTGCTGAAGGCACCTTATTTATAGAAATAAAGAAAACCGATTTAAAAGGCGATAAAAACAAGCTAACCATCGATGTGTATAGCCACGACAAAATTATTGAAACCACAACCGTTAACTTTTTAGGCCCAAGAAGTTACCATTAAAAACAAAATGCTATGAAATTTAATTGGGGAACAGGAATTGTATTGGCTTTTATAGGCTTTATAAGCTTTATCATGTACTTTGTTATAACCATGAGTACAAACGAAAAATACAATCACGATTTAGTAACCGAAGATTATTACAAACAAGAACTTCAGTTGCAAAATAACATTGATAGCGAACAAAACTCAAAAAAGTTAAAAGAAGATATTACTTGGGAAAAATCTGAAGAAGGAATTACCATAACTTTCCCTAAAGACCTTGATATTTCAAACATAACAGGAAAAGTGTTCCTATATAGACCATCTAACAAACAATTTGACTTCGAAACACCTATTTCTTTGTCAAACCACAATTTGCTCATACCTGACAACCGTTTGTTGGATGGTCGTTGGAACATTATTATAGATTGGCAATATAATAAAATACCCTACCGCTACAAAAAAGAAATTATATACTAAACATGCTTTGGTCTGCATTCATATTAGGTCTATTAGGCAGTTTTCATTGTGTTGGTATGTGCGGACCAATTGCTTTTATGCTTCCTGTAGATAGAAGCAACTCCATAAAAAAAGTCAGTCAAATTACAACTTACCACATAGGAAGGCTTTTGGCTTACAGCACTATTGGTTTATTTTTTGGACTTATTGGCAGAAACCTTTACATTTTTGGATTACAACAACAACTATCCATAATAATAGGTGTTTTAATGATTATTATTGCAGTGCTTCCCTATAAAACTATAAGTAAGTACAACGCTTCAAAACCATTACACAAACTTATATCTAAAGTAAAGAGTAAACTAGGTATGGCTTTAAAAAGAAAAACGGCCGACACCTTTTTTACTATTGGTTTTCTTAATGGATTTTTACCTTGCGGCTTAGTTTATATGGCTGTTTTTGGCAGTTTAGTAAGTAGTACGGTTACCGAAGGCGTTTTATATATGACACTTTTTGGCATAGGCACAATTCCTTTAATGACATCGGCTATTTACTTAGGTAAATTTTTAAACTCCAAAATAAAACAACGCATACAAAAGGCCATTCCCGTTTTTGTTGTTATTATAGGAATTCTATTTATTTTACGAGGCTTAGGATTAGGCATTCCTTACCTCTCTCCTGCTCCAGCTGTTGAAATGGTTTCAGGCAATGTAAATTGCCATTAAAAATTAATCTAATAATCTGTAGAAACAAATCTGTTTTGGGCTTAAAATAATATCTTTGTTACTATAGGTTATTTTAAATATGAAACACATTTTACTACTTACCGATTTTTCTAAAAGTGCAACTAATGCTATGGATTATGCATTGGCTTTTTTTAAAGCTGAAAAATGCCATTTTCATGTAATGTACGTTCATAAATCCAATAGTTTTACAATGGACGACTTAATGAGTAGCTCTAAAAAAAATGTATACGATGCTATTCTAAAAGATGAAAAACAACAATTAGAAGCTTATAAAACCCAATTACAAAACACTTATAATCAACATCAATTTTCAACAATAATTGATTACGATAACCTATTAAGCGCTATTAAACAAACGATAGATAGTAAATCTATTGATTTAATTATTGCAGGCTACGATGGTGCCACCAGCCTTTTTGAAGTCGTTTTTGGTTCCAATACACTTCAAATTATAAGAAACATATCATGTCCTACACTTATTATTCCTGAAGATTTTTCTTTTAATAACTTTAAAGATGTTTTATTGCCTTTAGATGAATACGATGCGCTTGACACCAATGAATTTGATAGAATTTTAAAATTCTTGGATATTAACAAAACGCATTTTCACGTTTTAAGAATTGGACATGACGATGCTTTAATGGAAACTGATAAGTTACAATTAAACACCAAGGTAAAATCGTACGATTATCATATTATTAAAAATGTTGCGCTTGCCGATGCGGTTTCAACTTACCAACAATTAAATAACATAGATATTATTGGACTTATGGTTGAAAAAGAAAGCTTTTTAAAGCGTTTAATTGCCGAGTCTTCAACAACAAAAATCAGTAAGAGCTTAAGTTTACCCTTACTGATTGTGCATCATTAATATTTATTTAGAATAAAACATACGACGCATTCACGTAAAAATTACGCCCTTGCCTTGGGATATTATTCCAATCGGCATAGGTTGAATACTGAGCATCTAGAATATTCTCCACACCGTATTTAAACACCATTTTACTACTTTTTAAAGTTATAACATGGCCTAAATTTAAATTTAGCACACCATAAGCAGGCGTTTCATCCTCACCATAAAAGCTACTAAATCGACTTTGGTTACCATTACCTTCTAATTGTAAACTCGCATTAAATGTTGACGTGGAATAAGTCACCTCAGCTAAATATGAAAATGGCTTTATTAGAGGCAACGATTCGTCATTACTACCTTGACCATAATTATAACCTAACGAGGCGTTAAGCAATAGTTTTTTTGATATGCTATACGATGTATTTAAATAAACATCGAAGATAGATGCATGATTTAATCCGGTGTATGTTTTAACTCCCGAAGCACCAATAGTCATGGCACTTAAAGTAGGATCTATCTCGCCAATAATGTAATCTAGAATATAAAAATACGAGCTTTCAATACCAATTTTAAAACGCTTTAGGTTGTAATTGGTCTTTACATTAGTTTGAATAGATTTTTCATTGTTTAAATATGGGTTTCCTATGTAATCAAAATTGTCAAAACTATTGAATAAGAAAAATCCATAACCTTCACTAACCGATGGTGCCCGCTCGCCGTATCCTAATCCAAAAGTAACATCAAATGCCGTTTTTTTAAATTGATAATCAGCAGCTATAGTTTTTAAAAATCTATGTTTTGAATCGCTTAATGTTGGGTAGAAAATTTGTAAACTTTCCAAACCAGCCTTTTCTCCAATAGAATTGTTATGTACACCAAATCGTACCGAAGCCGACACATTTGATGTTTTATTTAAAGCATAAGTATCTTTAGCATAAACCCCAGAATACCAAGTTCTAATATCTGGCCAAGTGTACATAAACATAAGTGGTTGGTTGGCATTGTTAGGATACATGGTCATTTCTGCAAGAGAACGATTGTAAAAGCCATTTACATTGAAAAGTAAATTATGTTTATGCTCGCTAATTTTCACTTTACTATAAAACCCATACGTATCGCTCCATCCTGGCATATCCATACGAATAGGCACATCTGGACGTTGTGAATCGTCCATAATGTGTGTAATGGTATTGAAATATAGCTTAGTTTCCCATGAGTTAATAAATGTAGAATCGTTTTTAAAAGTATGTGTTAACGATGTAATTAAAGCCTCTGCTAGCGACACATCCATAGGTAATGCGGGGTAACCAACATTGGTAGCTTTATCATAAATAATATTTGCATCCAACTCATGATTCTCTGATAGTTTATAACCACTTTGCAACGAAACATTATATTTTTGAAATTGTGAGTATAATACTTCTTGGTTGTTGCCAGCATCATAATTATCAGATTTTCTAAAAATACCATCGACATTTATATAAAACTTGTTTCCAGAATATTCCAAATCTAGCCCAGCTGTTTTATAATTACCATTGGTTTCATAGCCTAAATCGACACTCGATTTTAATCCAAAATTATAATATTTAGATTCTGGTAATTGCAAATCGATAGCGCCGCCAACACAATGACCATCTTCTGTGCCTTCTTGTCCTGAGGCAACAGAGACTTTTTTTAAGTTAGACACATCAACATACGAGGTAATGGGATCCATTTTATCGGTACATGCACCAAATATTTGCATACCATCTATGGTAACGTTTAAACGTTCGCTAGTCATGTTACTCAATGTGGGTTCCCAGGCATAATTTCCGCGCTTTATCATGGTAACACGATTAGATTTTTCTAAATAATCATCTACACTTGATAAGGTTTTTTCTTGGCGGTAATTACTAAGTTTACGTTGTGATATTACAATAACCTCATCTAACTGTGTAGTATCTTTTTCCATTGAAGGCACAATGTCTTGACTAAAAGAAAACGCACTATAAAATAGACCGAGTATTATTAAGAGCTTTTTCATAATTATGTGCTTTTATGAATTAAAACTCTATTTCTAAGTATAGGCTACTTTGCTCGTTCGTTTCGGTAACGTCTTCCCCCTTTACAACAACATTATTATCGTTAATAAGCTTTAAGTTTAACACCCAATAGCCTGTCATGGTTAGCGATAAATTAGCATGGTACATATTATCGGTTTGATTAAATGTTAAATTGGTATTGTTTGGCGAGCTATGGTTACCCATACCTGGCATACGTGGATCTAGAGTCAACATAAAATTTTCAACAACTGGAAAAGACATCATCGTTTCCATTTTATAAACACCAACTACTAAATCATTATTTCCAATTATGGGGTTTTTAGGCTCAATCATGGCAACGATGTAACGATTATCGTCATTTCCCATAAAACTGGCTACGTTTTGATTGGTATGTTGTAAAACGGTTATGTTACTTGTAGCCACATAATCTACGTTATTTATTGTATAATTGAGTATTAAAGACCATCCTGAACCATCGGTATTAGTCATTTGATAAATAATGGCGCCTTCATAAATTGTATTCTTTCCATTAACTTTAACCGGGTTTGAATTTGGACACGAATGCTGCATCGTTGGCATTTGCATTAGTGGCATCCAAGTAAGCGATGCGTTTTCGATGTAGGTATTTGTGGCTTTATCTTTTATTCGTACACTAACCTCGTTGTATCCTGTATAGAAAAACCCTGATTTATTATACAATTCGACTGTATGCGTGTCGTTTTCTAATTCTTGAATTAAGTTTAAACCTTGTGTTTCGTTTGTTGATGGTGCAAATTCATCGTTATCATCTGTAGAGCAAGCTACGTTGAACAATGCCAAAACAAAAATTGGCAATATATATTTAAGTTTCATTTTTATTTAATTTATACGCATACCTATAGCATGTCGTTTTATAAAAACCACATCTTTTTAGGTATATTTTTTTTGAAATATTTGTATATAATTCTCCTTACCCAACTTATTATAATAAGCTAGAAATGAAGATATGTTAAGAAGGCATCATATAATATTTGGTGGAGGCGTATCTACTAAAAGTAGCGTTTCATGAGGAATTGGCATATAATAAAACGCTTCGTTTTTGTTTGAAAAAGTTGAAATAAATTGCGGTGTAACGGAATTTACACCTGACACAAAAAATACATCTAACACTAAGCGTTTACTCTCTTGAACTGGAGCTTTATTATCGGTTCCTGTTTCATTTTTTGCTAATTGCTTTTTTAAATGGCATTTCCCATTACATCCTTGTTGATTGTCTTTTTGAATACACAAGGTTTTGGCTATAAACTCTTGATTGGCTAAAAAGTCGCCCACAATAACTAACGTATTAATATTATGAGCTAGTAGGATTACCACCAGAACATAGGCCGTTATTTTTTGGGTTAGACTTTTAATCATGATACAAATTTAAGTGTTGTCTCGTAGTTTTTATGTGATAAAAGTTACTTTTTAGAGTTTAAAATAGTTGTAATATGTTTTAATAAGCTGGCTTAAATTATCTAAAGCTTTTTTTGAGACGGTTTCATTTTCATTATCACGCAAAATAGATATTTGGTCTAACATTGGTACTAACACAACATGTAGTTGATCGTGTGATTCACCTTTCATGGTGCAATTTTTTATAATATAATTTGTTTGCTTAGAAAGATTATCTCCCAAGGTTTTATATGTTTTGCTTTTAGATTTGTTAAACGCTAAAATTAATGTATTCATTTTTGCAATACCTTCATGAGTTTCATTATTAGCTATCCATTTCTCATTGCCATTTAATTTTAAGCTTAAAGTATCTGTAATTAAAACGTCAATATTTGTGTTGTGGTTGTTGTGGTTGTTGTTTTTCTCTTTACAACTTGCCGTAAAAAGAACTAAAACAATAAGTAAAAGGTTGAATGTTTTCATAATTAAAAATCTTTTTTTCTAGATTTAAACATTATTCGCATTACAGGAAGAATTACCCATATAATAAGCATAATAAACGATATAATTAATCCAAAACTGGTTCCGAAAAATTGTTTAAATATGGCTCCTGTATAACCTAATAATGCTGAAATATCTAATTTTAACAGGATTAAAGTTCTCGATAAATCTATAGGATTTAACATGGTGCCAATAAGAGAGAGTTTATCTAAAGGGTAATCTTCGAAAAAGATTAAGCTCATAAGAAATACCCCATCGTAAATAATCGCTAAAAGCAACCATAGTAAAATAGCATAGCCAAATCCTTTTATTTTATTGTCGTTGGATAATGCTATGTTAAATGCTAAAGCAGTAAAAATAAAGGTTAAAAAGGTACCTGTTATAAGTAATAATGAAAAGTCCCAGATAGCATTACTTTTAAATAAACCATAAAAAACAAACGGAATTCCTAACCCCAAAATTAAACTCATGGATAGCGACATAGCCACACCTAAATATTGTCCTAAAAAAATAGACGATCGTTTTAAAGGTTGTGCCAAAAGTAACTCTGTAAACTCTTTAGAATTGTAATAATACATAACGCCAAAAATGGTTCCTATAAGGGGTACTAAAACAATAATAACATTCATAAGTGTAATAACAGCTTTGGACAAATCGTTGTTTAAAAACAGTAAAACAACACCCAATAACAAGTAAAATGCAAAGTACACATAACTCCAACGGCTGCGTATTAAATCGAAAAAACTATATTTTAATATTTTAAGCATGATTTTCTGATAAAATAGACGCAATAGCGTGTTCAAAATCTTGCTGATTGGTCTTGTTTTTTAATTCGGTTATAGTTCCTTTAAAATAAATTTTGCCTTCCAGAAGAAAGACAATTTCATCTGAAATTTCTTCAACAAAACTCATAATATGCGAGGTTATTAAAATGGTTTTTCCTTTGGCTTTTTCTTCTTGAATAAGATTTTTTAATCGTATTAAGGAAATAGGATCTAGACCTGTTGTTGGTTCGTCTAAAATAATTAGCGGACTATCAAACATAAAGGTTAGAAAAATGTTTACTTTTTGTTTTGTTCCGCCAGAAAGATTGCCTAGTTTTTTATCTAAAAAAGGCTGCAGTTTAAAAAGCTCTATTAAGTGTTGATCATTGTTTGTGTTTTTTCGCAAATCCTTAATCATTTTAATAAGTTCTTTCACTTTTAGATTACTAGGAAAGTTTGCTATTTGTGGTAAATAATCTATGTAATGTCTGTAATTTGAGTTTTTCTTTACATTTTCGCCTTGCACTTTTATGGTTCCTTTATTAGGTATAACCATACCAAGCACCGACTTAATTAAGGTAGTTTTACCCGAACCATTAGGGCCTAAAACGGCAATAATACCACCATTCTTAATACTTAAATCAACGCCTTTTAGCACTTGATTTTTACCAAAACTTTTATGTAGATTTTCTATACTTACCATGTTATGCGTTTTGTTTGTGGATTGTTATCTAATAAATTATCTGGTGTAAAAACAGGCGATACTTTTTCAGAAAAATCGATAATATCTATAAACATACTTCGTAACAATATTATGGTTTCTGGTGTACGGTTTACAATGTAAGAATAGAGTTTAACAGGCCTATAAGGTATATCGCCAATACCGTCTTTATTTAAATCGTAACCGGTGTAATTACTCCAATAGTTTTTATCAAAAACATTGTCGTTTACTTTGCTGTTATAAGCAATATCAAATGAATTATATAAAAAGTTGTTCTCAGTAAACGTGTTGGTATAACAAGCACCACGCACTTTAATAGCCCAGCCATTTTTTACAAAATCGTTGTTCCTGTATGTTATTCTATTAGAGCCTTCTATATTAATGCCTATGGTATTTTCTTCAAAAGTATTTCCTATAATTTCCGAATCGTTTATTTCTTTAAGTAACATCCCATAAGATGCTGTTCCCCAATTTTCTTTAAAGGTATTATTAAACATTTTTATATGCTTGGAAAACATTACAGCCACACCTGCACCATTATTCTCGAAGGTATTATCTTGATAAGTATCGGTATTGGAAAACATAAAATGCAATCCATACCTTACATTATTAGCACTTACATTATTCTTAATTAAACAATTATCTGAAAACTCTAAATAAATGCCATCTCGCACTCGTTCTACATAATTATGTTCTATTTCAATATGATTACTATACCATAATTGAATACCATTTCCAGAATTGTACTCTTCTACGGCGTTTCCTATTATTTTGTTATGATATACCTTACCGTAATTAGATTTTTCTAAATAGATGCCGAAGAATAATTTCTCTAAAACGAGATTTTGTATTACAAAATACTTGCTATTTTTAACCCTTAAAGCAGCATAATCTTCTGTATAACTTGTACCTACATTAATAATAAATAACCCATCAACAGTTACCGAATCGGAAACAATAGTAAACACCTCTCCTTTAAGCTCACCATCTATAACAGGGTAGTTTTCCCCTTTAATGATTAATGGTTTATCAACTATAATATTATGCTCTTTATAAGTGCCTGGTTTTACAGTTATAGTATCAAAACGCTGTGCGTTATTAATAGCTTCTTTTAATGTAGATATAGTACACGTACTACACACCTCTATATGTTGAGCATGAGTTGTCATAGCTAAAAAAATAGCACATATAATAACGCCCCATTTTTTCATAACTATTTATTATTTAAATACTCTTGTAAGCTTGACCAATTATACAGTGTACCGCCTTTATTAGACTGAACAGATTCTGCCTCTGCTTTTGTTTTAAAAGCTGACAGATAAGCTCCCATAGGACTAGGAATATTTTCACTAATTAGAAAAGTAGCTTGAGTAGCATCGATTAAAGTTTCTGGTTCTAAATAATTATTAGATAAGTACAAGGCAATTTCGTTAGTCTCAAAATCATCTATAAAATTTACCATACACTCTGTTGCATCAAATTTATAGACCTTTCCTTTTTTAGTTACAATCTCGGCTGCGTGAACTTTGTCAACAATAGTCATTTTACAAAAATGGCAACCATCCTCACCATAGTTTATAGGTTTAGGTGCTACATTGCATGCAAATAACAACAACAATAATATGTATATTGAATAGTGTTTTAGTGATTTCATGTTTAGTGTTTTTATATTCTCCTTATTGCTCTGTTGTTTTACTATTCTTCCTTCCTACAAGATAAGCAATTAATGATGTAGCAATACCTAAGCCTAAAAATAAAGCGCCTAATCGCGGGTAAGAATGGGCTCTAAAGTTTAAAATATTCTTGCTACCAAATAATGGTGGTTGAAACCCCATTTGTGTTCCATCTGGATTAGTAAATTTCATAATAGCTTTAGGATCTAGATTATGCCCATAGTCATGCTCCCAAAGGTAAAAATCATATAATCCAGCACTACTTAATACAACCATGAGTATAAACCAATACAAGAACCATTTGTAATTTCCTTTAAAAGCTATAATAAGTCCTATTAAAGATGTAATTAAAATACCTGCTGGAAAAATTTTAAACTCTGGGATAGCTTCTGGAATATATTTCATACCCACATAATGATTCATTAAATTAATGTTTTTAATGTCGTGTGGATTAGCATCTGCAAAGTCATTAATGTGAATATACATTCCTAATGGTGTAGGATATTGTGGCGCTTCTAATGTAATTTTCCACAAGGGAAATAGAAACAGTCCTAACGGTAAAATAACCGCTATAAGCATTATAATATTCGACTTTTTCATGAATGTTGTTGTTTGTGTTTCTTTAGTGTTTTTTTAAAAGAAAGGCGAGAGCGAAAAGACAACTCTCGCCTTAAATAGGAAAATAAACACTAAAACAAAATTCTCCTAAAAGCTTCTTATTCTATGTCTTCACCCATAGACCATTTTATAGGTGTATCAGCGTTTTTTGGAGACACACGAATATATCCTTGCATTTCTTGGTGTAAAGCTGAACAGAAATCGGTACAATAAAAAGGCCATACCCCTACTTTTGTGGGCTCCCAAACAGATGTTTTTGTTTGTCCTGGCATGATTAATAATTCTGAGGTATTTTGCCCTAACACAGCAAAACCATGAGGTACATCAAAATCTTGTTCTAAATTAGTTACATGGAAAAACACTTTGTCACCAACTTTTATACCTTCTATGTTATCTGGTGAGAAGTGACTTCTTATAGTTGTCATATAAATATGAACTTCGTTTCCATCCCTTACGACTTTAGTCTCTGCATCGGATTTAGCAGCATAAGGGTGGTTATTTTCGTCCAAATTATAGATTTTTCTAGAACGCTCTTTTATTAAATCTGCGCGCATTGCCGCTGCATAGTGAGGTTCTCCATGCGTTGGAAAGTCTAAAAGCAATTCCATTTTATCACCAGATATATCATACAATTGTGCAGAATGCTCCATTTCTGGCCCTGTTGGTAAATATCTATCTTTTGTAATTTTATTCATTGCAAACATATATTTACCTTGTGGTTTTCTCGAGTTTCCTCCAGGAATAGTTAAGTGTCCAACAGAATAATACGTTGGTTTTCTATCTATTACTTCCCAAGTTCCTACTTTCCATTTTACAACTTCTGATGAGATAAAGAAGGTTGTATAAGCATTTCCTTGATCATCAAATTCGGTATGTAAAGGGCCTAATCCTGGTTGTTCAACAGTACCAGCTAACACATCTTCAAAATTTAAAATTGGAATACCATAAGCCTCTCCATCAAACTTTTCATTTTCAATGGCATCAAGCATTTTTGTAAATGAGTGTACGGTTAAGTTAGCCGATAATTTACCATTACCTACAATATACTCTCCAGTTGGATCTACATCGCAGCCATGAGGTGATTTTGGCGTTGGTAAGAAAAATACAGCTCCAGGAACATCTGTAGGATTAACTACACGCACTTCTTTTTTTATAGTTGAAGTTGCTGTATGTGTATGCTCATCATAAACATTATGGGCGTATTCTGCTGGCATCATTTTACCACCACCGTTATTTACATATTCTTCAATTTTTTTCCAATTTACTGCTGCAATAAAATCTTTATCATTTTGTGAAGCATTAACTTCTAATAATGTGTTGGCTTCTTCTGTATTATACGTCGTAAAAAAGAACCAACCGTGAGATTTACCACGTCCTGGGTGCGATAAGTCGTAATTAAAACCAGGCATTAACACTTGAAATTTTATATCCATATCGCCTGTTTCTGGTGCAACACTAATAAATGATAAGGCGCCCTGAAAATTACCTTTGTAATCTTTTATTGGCATATCACGTTGTGGAATAGGCACCGAAAAACGTGTTCCTGCTACTACATATTCTGTATTTTCTGTTACAAATGAAGAACTATGATTTCCGGCACTATTAGGTACTTCTATAATTTCTGTTGTTTCAAACGATTGTAAATCTATCTTTGCTATTCTTGGCGTATTATTCTCATTTATAAAAATAAAGCGGCCATCAATTTCTCCATTAGTTTGAGAAATATCTGGATGATGAGAATCTCCCCAAGGTATAAAACCATGAGAGGTATTTAACATAGGTTTCGTCTCTTCTGAGTATCCATATCCAGAAGTAGGAAACTGTGAAAACACAGGTATTTCCTTAAACATTCTTCCTGATGGTAGTCCGTAAACTGTTAAGTTCCCGCTATATCCTCCTGAAATAAAGGCATAAAATTCGTCGTGCTCTCCAGGTGCTACAAAAACTTTCTCTGCAACATTAGAAGATAATGCGCCAGAATTAGAACCTGATTTTTTGGTGTTATTACAACTTGTAAATGTTACAAGAACAATTACAAGTGATGCAATTGGTTTTAAAATATGTTTCATTGTATTCATTATTAATTGAGTTAGTGATTTACTATTCTTTAGATGGTGGTAATAATACCTTATCGATTACATGTACAACACCATTTCCAGCTGGCACGCTAGCTATAATTTTTGCGCCACCAATAATGGGCTCACCATTCTCTACTGTTACAGGCACATAACCGTTATTAGCTTGTCCCAACTTTTTAAATTTGGTTAAAAAGTCTTTAGAGTAGTTTCCTGGTGTAACATGATATTTTAAAATGTTTGCTAGATCTGCTTTATTTTCTGGCTTTAATAAATTATCGACAGTACCTTCTGGTAAAGCCGCAAAAGCATCATCTGTAGGGGCAAAAACAGTTAATGGCCCAACATTTACTAAGGCATTTTCTACTTGAGCAGCTTGTACGGCTGCAACTAGTGTTTTATGGTTTGGTGACGCTATAGCAATTTGAAGACAATTAGGTTTTGAAGCATCATCTTTTATAAACGCTTGCCCTGTTTTTTCGACAGGTTTATTGCTTACTTCTGTATTGTTGTCTGACGTTGTTGTTTGTTGATTTTCATTTTTACAGGCAAACAGAGTTCCTATAAAAATAACAACCAAGCAAAATTGTTTAAATAACTTCATAAATATTAATTTTTAATTATTTTAAAGTTCTAAAGTATTCTAGCACTGCTCTTGCCTCCTCTTCGGTAAGATTTTGGTTTGCCATTGGTGAGCCGTTAAACTCAATAAGTAAATCTTTTGCTAAAGGATCTTTCTTAACCATTTCCTCTGGATTTAAAATCATATTCATAATCCATTCTGGACTTCTACGTTCTAGAATTCCTGTTGGTGCTGGACCTATAAACTTTTTTTCGGCTCTGTGACAAGCTGTACACATTTTTTTGTAAACTTCCTGCCCATGAGCTACCATAGACTGATCTATATCTGCAGGTAAATTAATTGAAGTAATGGGTCCTACTCCTTTATTATCTAAATCTACTCGTTGAGATGCTGGCAATGGTTTCTCGGCATTGTCCTTTTTTGTAGTTACCTGCTCTGTATTGGTACTTTTCTTTTGATAGGAGAATGTTTCTTTTTTCTTTTCTTCTTTGCCGCCACAGCCTATGATTAGAACGGCAAATAAAATCGCGATAATTGATGTTTTAGTTTTCATATATAAATTAATTATTAACTACTCAAAAGTAATTGTTGTATAGAAGACAAAATATGATTTTTATCATAAAACAGGACTTTTTTATCCTATTTAAAAACAAATCAAACTATATAGTAGCCCCTTGAAAATCAGTGACAAAAAAAGCCTAAAGATTTCTCTTTAGGCTTAAAACACAAATAAATGGTTATTATTTTAGATTTTAAATGTCATTACTGGTAATATGGAATGGTTCGCAATATCTTCAGATATACTACCTTCAAAAAAGTGTGCAATACCAGTTCTACCGTGGGTTGCTACGGCAACTAAATCGGCATTTATACTATTCGCATGATTTAAAACACCTGCCTCGACTGTATAGTCAGACACAAAACTAGTATCTTCCATTCCATCTGTATTTCCATTGGCTTCGGCTAAGAAATTAGATACTTTCTGGCGCATTTCGGTTGAATTTAAAAAGCTCCCTGGCGTATTTACATACACTAAATGTACCTTAGCTCCCATACCTTCTAATTTACTTGACGCTTTTTTGTATATATCGATAGATTCTTCAGAAAAATCGGTTGCAAATAAAACGTTTTTAAAAGCTGTTGACTCTAGTTTGTTTTTTAACACTAGTACAGGAGTTTCTGAATGCCTTACAACTTTCTCTGTATTTGATCCAACAAATATTTCGGCTAAACCGCTGGTACCTTGAGACCCCATAACGATTAAATCGGCATCGTGTTCTTTGGCTACATCATTAACCTCGCTAAACACTTTAAAATGCTTAACTATTGGTGTTACGTTAACATCGTTTAAATAATCACGATCTAAAAACTCTTCAAATCGTTTTTCTGCTAGTTTAAGGTAAAAAATTGCTTCTTCACTTTGTGCTGCGCTTCCCTTGGTTAAAACAGCTTCAGAAAGCTCTAACATGTGTAAAGCTAATACTTCACCATCGTTTTGCTTGGCCATTACAGCGGCAGCTTCTAAGGCGTATTCTGAATATTTAGAGAAATCTATAGGAACAATAATTTTTTTCATTTTTTTTGATTTTAGGATTTTTTAGTATTGTTTTTTGTAGGGCTTAAATTACGATTTTTTGTGTTACCCTACAAAGAAGGTTTTAGTTTATTAAATTGTCATAGAAAACAATGGCTTATCAGGTTGTTTTCGTTGTAACAAAACATCAAATGCCATAGATACATTTCTAACAAAAGGGCGTCCTTTTGTTGTGATTTTTAAACGTTCAGACTCTATAACAAGTAATCCGTCTTTTACCATTTCATCTAATTTACTTAATGTCTCGTTTAAAGCTTCAAATTTTAAATGCTCAGATTTCCATGAGGTTTTATTATGACACATTACATTTAAAATGTGCTGCCTGATTACTAAATCTTCATTATTTAAAATATGGCCTCTAAAAACTGGTATAATCTGTTCTTCTATTAAATGATAATATTCTTCTAAACCTTTTACATTTTGGGCAAAACCATACCAACTATCACTTATAGATGAGACACCTAAGCCTATCATCATTTGTGTTTTTGATGCGGTATATCCCATAAAATTTCGGTGTAAACTTTCTTTAGCCATAGCTTCGTATAACGAATCGGTTGGCAAGGCAAAGTGGTCCATGCCTATTTCGGTATAACCCGCTTCTATAAGTAATGTTTTACCTATATCGTATTGCAGTCGTTTTTGTTCTGGTTTAGGTAAATCTTGATCGTTAAAACCACGTTGTCCATTACCTTTTATCCAAGGTGTATGCGCATAACTGTAAAAGGCAATGCGATCTGGCATTAACTGCTTTGTTTTTGCTATAGTTTCTTTTATATGATCCACTGTTTGAAACGGTAAGCCAAAAATAATATCGTGTCCAACACTTGTATAGCCTATTTCTCTGGCTGTTTCTGTAACATATTTTACGTGTTCGAAAGGTTGAATTCTATGAATAGCTTTCTGCACGGTTTCGTTATAATCTTGTACTCCAAAACTTACGCGTCTAAATCCTAAATCGAAAAGCGTTTGAAGGTGTTCTTTTGTGGTATTATTTGGGTGACCTTCAAAGCTAAACTCGTAATTATTGGCTAATTCGGCTCTATTAACCAAGCCTTTAATTAATCGTTTTAAATTTTCTGATGAGAAGAATGTTGGTGTACCGCCACCTAAATGTAACTCTTTAATTTTTGGTTTGGCATCAAATAAATCGCAATACATTTGCCATTCTTTTAAAAGCGCTGTTATATAAGGCGATTCGACTTCATGACGTTTTGTAATACGTTTATTACAACCACAAAAAGTGCAAAGGCTTTCGCAAAATGGTAAATGTATATATATGCTTATACCTTCTTTAGCATTACTTTCAATAAAAGATTGCTTTAAAGAGGCTTTCCAGGCTTTTAATGAAAAAGTGTCCATATTCCAAAAAGGCACTGTTGGATAGCTTGTATATCTAGGACCAGGAACATTATATTTCCTAATTAATTCTTGTTGACTCATACCAAATAATTTATAGCCAAAATTAGCGGTACTCCTAACTTCAAACTATGATATTTGTCATATAAACCTTTGTTAATAATTTTATTATTTATGTGATAATCCTTAATTTTATTCAAAACTTGAAAAACCACAAAAAATGAAGAAAATAAGTTACTTTTTAATAGTACTTACATTAAGCTTATTGTCCTGTAAAGACAATAAAAAAGAGACAAAAACAGAAACAGGTACAGAAACAACCACTGAGGTAACTACTACAGAAAAATTTGTAGTAAAGCCAGAAGCGACTTCGGTAAAATGGACAGCTTACAAAACAACTGAAAAAACACCTGTAGGTGGCGAATTTACCGTTTTAAAGTTTGACGAAAAATCTGGAAACTCACCAGAAGAAGCCTTAAATAATTTAACGTTTTCTATTCCTGTAAGTAGTTTATTTACGAATGACGACGTACGTGATGGCAAATTAAAGGAGTCCTTTTTTGGTGCGATGTTAGACACAGAACTTATAAGCGGTACTATTACATCTAGTAATGGTAATTATGTTGCCTCTATTACCATGAATGGGGTTACAGAAAATCTTCCTTTAGATATTAACATTACTGATGAAAGACGCGTTACACTTACTGGAACTATGGACCTTAAAACATGGAATGCTCTTGATGCTTTAGAAAGTTTAAACAAAGTTTGTTTTGATTTACACAAAGGCCCAGATGGCGTAAGTAAAACATGGGAAGATGTTGCTATTGAGGTAAGTACTTACCTAAGAAAGAGCTAACGACACAATATAATTTATATTAAAAGCTGCTTATTACATGTAAGTAGCTTTTTTTATACCCAAACTTCTGTCCCTAAATTAAATAATTAACTTTAAAGTGACTTTATAAATAAAACGGTGTCTTAATAATGAACCCCAAATTAATAATGATGCCGTTAACCCTTATAAATCTTATTGCTATCATACAAATTATCACACTTTGTATATTGGTTTTTTTAAACTTAAAAATGTGGCGAAAATATATAAAAGCTAAAAAAGGCTATATAAAACATAAAAACGATTAAAAAGGCTTACTAATTAGTAAGCCTTTTCTTTTTATAAGCTAATTGTATACTTCTTTATTAGAATTTATAACTTATATAACCTTTAGCAAAAAAAGGTGTTCCTGGTGTAAAATGAATTTCTTCAACAGGATTTATTTCATTTTGAAGTCTTGATTCTGTAGCAAATTGTGTTTCGTTCCAATCAACATCAAATAGATTTTCTATATTAACTCCAAAAGTTATTTTTTTTAAGGTATAAGATACATTTACATCGGTAACAAAATAGCCTTCGGCTACAATAGAGTTACTTTCATTTGCCGGTCTATCATCAATATATCTGTAACGCAAGCCAGCATTAAATCCTTTTAAATTATGTATTGCTAAACCACCTGTTAATGTAAAGTCTGGAGCTAATGGTATGTAATCTTCTCCATCTAGTGCTTCTGTACTTCGTGCATGCGTAAGTGTAGCATCGGTATCAAAATATAACCAATCTGTAAATTGATAACGCAACCCAACATCTAATCCGTAGCGTTGCGACTCGCCACTAGGTTCTACAATTCCAGCATCACCTACATAAACAAACTCTTGTTCTGAAAGTAAATACCAAACGGCAGTGTTAAAGAACATTTTAGGAAATGGTTTCCAAATAGAGCCAACATCTACACCATAAGCTCTAGGTAATATATCTTTTTCTTGCTGAAGCACCACACGAGTATCATTAGAGTGAAACCCAATGCCTGATTTTACAAACCATTGTAAATTATCCGATTGATTATAAAACACATTTAACTTAGGGCTTAAAGCTACCTTATAATTACTTAGCGTTTTGTAATTTGCTGCTAAAGCATCGTTATACATAAACTTAAAGTAATCTAACCGAAGTCCTGGCACTACTTTAAAATCGCCCATTAAAAACTCCGAATTTAAGTAGGCAAACATATTGGTTTGGTTAACATCGCCTAACTGTAAATATGCTAAAGTTTCTTTTCTATTTAATGTATGTGATAATTCTACATCGTTAACAATATCATGTCGTAAACCAGCCCCAACACTAAAATTTGCTGCAACTTCTCCAAAGTTATGATGCTTTTCAATTTCGGTATTGAATCCTAAAATATGTCGGTCTTCCTTTTGCTTGATTTGATCTCCATTTACAGGATCTTCTAAAAAGAACGTGAAATTAGAATACAGCTCAAAATCGTAATGAGAATAGTAAGCGTTTGAAGTCATTTTTATATCATCGTCTAGAAACTTAAAGTACGACACATTAACATTAGATCTTGATGTATTTCCACCTTCGGTATCATCTATAGCACCAAACCTTGAAATTAAACCACTATCAACTGCTCGTTGTGGAATTTGCCCTGAGGCATCCCAACGACTAGTAAAATGCGATGCCGATAATGACAGTTTACCGCCATTGTTTAATAAGGTATTATATTTTCCAAAAACATTTAATCTATTAAAGTTTTGAGGGGAATTGTAAGGGCCATCAGTAGCAATATACTCCATGGCTAAGTAAGCATTTTGCGTTTTGTTATTTCTATCTAATAGATCAAACATTCCTAACGTTCTTAATGAATTAAATTGCCCGTAAGAAAATGTAATATTATTATCGTTAAGTCTATCTTTAGTTTGAAACCCAACATAAGCCGCAGTAGCAAAATCGCCTTTATTAGCATAATAAGGTCCTTTTCCAAATTCTATATTTTTTATAGTTTCAGGAATAAGAAAATGTAAATCGCTATAACCTTGACCATGAGCATGAGATACCATGTTTACAGGCATTCCATCGACAGTTAAAGCAACATCGGTTCCATGATCAATATCAAAACCACGTAAAAACATTTGTTCTGCTTTTCCCCCTCCAGCATGCTGCCCTATAATCATTCCTGGAACTTTTCTTAAAATCTCTTGAGAGGAATTTACTGGGTTTGTTTCTAAGTCTAATTTAACTATTGAATTCATGGCATTTACCTTATTGGTTAACACCAACTCATCTAGTAAAAAAGCTTTACTTTTTAAACCAATAACCATGCCTTCTTTAAAATGAAATGGTTTAACAGTAATGATAATTTTTTCATAACCTAACAGCCCAATTGTAACAGAATCGTTTGTCTTGGTATTATTTAAAATAAAGGCTCCTTTTTCATTACTATGCGCATGACTTTTTGATGTTACATTATAAATATATGCACCATGTAATGGTTGATTATCTAGATTAGTTATTGTTCCTTGAATAGTTTGTGAAAAACTTGCCTTTACAATGATAATTAAAAGTAAAACTGTTATTAACTTTTGCATGTTAGTTGGTTAAAATTAAAACCCACAAAAATAGTATTGGACTATATTTTTTTATACGGCTTTAACATGGCTTTAACTTTACATATATGATATAACGCGAAAATTAATTTACCTATATTTACATTTTATTAAAACACTTATGAATCCTTCGGCAAACGGTTGGGTAAAAAAACTTTTAAAGCTTGACAATGAAACCTCGGTATGGCTAAATACTGACTTAGAAAGGTTTTATTATAAGTTGAGAGATGTTGGTTTTATTTATGGTAGCAACATAAAAACTATAAAAGATGGTTTAAGTGAAGAAAAACTTACCGAAGAAGAGATTTGTAAGATTAATTTCCTCCTTGCCTTAAAATTTTGCTATAACAATGCCTTAAATACAAACAATGGTTTTGTAGAAAGTGTTATCGATTTTTACACACAAATAAATGCCCACAAACCATCTGTTTTTTCTGAATTTTTAGGCGAACGAAAAACTTCATCACTTTTAGAGACTATTATTCATAAACGTATTCAAATAGATGATAATATTATCGAGCGAAGCTTTAATTACTTTATCACAAATGCCTTACTTTTTATTGATGTTTTAGCCTATCAAAGATTTTTACAACACGATTATATTTCTGAAGACTATATAAAAACCCTTGAATTAGCTATAGAAACAACCGTTATAGAGGTTTTAAATATTAAAGAACAGAAAACTAAATACGATAAAAGTTTAATTGAACTTGTAGAGCAATCGTTACGTTATAATATAGATGAAAAAGTGAGTCTTAAGGAAGCCTTAACACCTATATCGTTTAAGCTTGAAAAATATTACATCGTGGATATTGCTTGTATGGCTACTTGGAGTGATTTAAATATTGATAAAAATGAAGAAAGCATTTTACAAGACATTGGTCTACTTTTGGAATTAGACAATGCTATTATTACCAATTCCATAAACAATATTAAGTTATTTTACAGTTCGCATAAAGAAAAGATTGCCCTTTTAAGCTCAAAAAACATTGTAAAAACCTTTTACTCTAATTCCAGTAAAATGGTGAGTAAGCTTATTTCTAGAAACAGTAAACGGTTACAAAAAGAATTAAAAGAAAGTCAGGAATTAGTTAAGTTATTAAGCCAGTCTACCGTTAGAGAATTAAGTGAAGACGAACAAAAAAAAGTACAAGACCAGTTACTAGATATTTTTAAATCTATTCCTAGTCTTGCTATTTTTATGCTTCCTGGTGGCGCGTTACTTTTACCTTTGGTTATTAAGTTTATTCCTAAGTTATTGCCATCGTCGTTTGATGATAATAGAATTGATGATGACTAACTTTACGCTAACCAGCTTTTAAAATCTTTTACACGTTCTCTGGCCACAATAATATCCTGCTCGTTATAATTATTTAACTTTATTTGAAGCCTAGAATTGGTATAGCTTACCATATCACTTATTGCATGAATGTTTACATAAAATGTACGATTTACACGATAAAACTCATCGGGTTCTAATTGAGATTCTAACTCTTCCAACGTATCGTCTATTAAATAATTTCTACCGTCAACAGTGTGTAAATAAGTTCCTTTATTTTGACTAAAAACACACTCTATATCACTAACATTTATAAGTTTTAAGTGTTGCCCAACTTTTACCGAAAACCTTTTTTTATACTCTCGTTCTATAGGATTTACTAAAAGCTTTTTAATGTCTTCGAAATCTAAAGAAATGGGAGATCTGCTATCAAAATTAGATTTAAATTTGGTAATCGCTTGTTCCAATTCTTCTTCATCTATTGGTTTTAATAAATAATCTATGCTATTCAACTTAAAGGCTTGCAAGGCATACTCATCGTAAGCCGTTGTAAAAATAATTGACGACTTTATATTAACGGTTTCAAAAATTTCAAAAGATAGTCCATCACTCAATTGAATATCTAAAAAAATAAGTTCTGGATGCGTATTATTTTGAAACCAATTAATAGCCTCTTCTACTGAGTGCAACATGGTTTCAACCTCTAAAGCTTGTTTTTCTAACATACGTTGCAACCGTCTTGCTGATGGTTTTTCGTCTTCAATAATGATAACTTTCATGGTCTGTTAATTGAATTCATTTTTTAATATAACACTCAAAATAACTATTCCCAACGGTTATGGTGCTTTTCCTGTTCCATAAACTGCTTTATTTTGCGTTCTTCCCAGTCTTTTCCCATTATAAATTTTGGCATAAATACTGTTAATCCATGAGCTAAGAGCCCTATTCCCCAAAAAAACATAGTACTAAAATTACTCCATTGAAAAAACGACTCGCCAGGATTTACGTAAATAACGTTAATTATCAAGAGTAAAGCATTAATAACAATGTAAATCGTTAAGTGAGAGTAAAAGCCTTTTAACTTTTTTACACGTCTTCTGGCATTATCTATACGTTGTTGTTCGTTAAAATTCGATTTCATAATTATTGCCATTTTGAGTTGTTCTCCTTTTCTTTATCTAGAATTTCTTGAATTTTTCGTTCCTCCCAAGTTTTTCCATATCCAAATACTCCAAAGGCGTGAAATATTAATCCTATTCCCCAACCTATTGCGGGAAACCAAAACCATTGAAACTCCCAATAGGTTTTATAATTAATAAACATTAAAAAAGGGATGACGCAACAATAGGAAATCAAGTTCCCATAAAATCCTTTTATTTCTTCTACACGTTTTTTTGCTCTGTAGTAAGCATTTTCTTGTTTTGTTGATTGTGTTTCCATGATTAAAACTTGTTTTGTAAGCATAGGTATTGCCACAGCAAAACTGTCTGCTCTTTGATTGATGATTACTTTTCTATTGGTTAGTAAACCATAGCGTTGTTTAATATTACTTAAACCAACCCCGCTACTCTTTTTTACTATTTGTTTGGGTTGAAGATTATTTTCTACTATTAAATGACCATTTTCTTCATAAATATGAATATTAAGTGGCTTTTTTTCGGTAACCATATTGTGTTTAACGGCATTCTCTAGCAATAGCTGCAAGGATAGTGGCACTACTTTACTTTCTGGGTTTTTAGCTTGTTCTGGAATATTAAAAACAATACTATCTTCAAACCGCATTTTTAATAAAGACATGTATATTTTGGCAAACTTTAATTCCTCATCAACAGCTACTAAATCCTTATTTTTTTGCTCTAAAACATACCTATAAACCTTAGATAATCCTGTGGTAAATTTTTGGGCGCTTTCGGGATTTTCTTCAATTAAACTGGTAAGAACATTTAAGCTATTAAATAAAAAGTGCGGGTCTAATTGATTTTTTAAAGCATCAAACTTAGCGCTTGCCGTTCCTGCTATAACTTTTTGCTCCTTAATTCTATTTTGCTGATATTCATTATAAAAATAAATTAAATGAAATACCATAACAATGGTTAATGTAATCCATAAACCAAAGGTATAGTTGCTAAAACTTTCGCTTGAAATAAACTCTTTAAACGTATTTCCATTATAATAAACAGCGGTTAATGCTCTTAGAATAAACAACCCTATTAATGTTATAACAACAGACCCTACAACACCAATAACAATACGTTTAATACTACTATTTGGAGGCCATTTTTTTTGATTTAAAAACTGAAAATAAAAGATATTACTGTAGCCTAGCAAAAAAGCATAAGCTTGATAAAACACGAAGTTGATTAAAAAATCATTTACCGAATTAAAATGAAATCCATTTCTAGAAAGCGAGTTACCAATTACAAAAACTATCGTTCCTATAATAAATACAATAATGCTATTTTTTAAATGTTTTTTCATGCGTCGCGGTTATAGAAACCTAAATTTAACAACTATTTTAGTTGATGTAATAAAACTGTTCGTTTTTTATTGATGATACAAATGTTTTAAAGTTTTAAATAATTTAAAAAACCTATTGTCCCAACTGTAAAAATTACGGGACGAACTGTATAAAAGCAAAAAAGCCTGGAAAATTCCAGGCTTTTAAAATCTTATTAGGAGAATATTTATTTAATCTCGATTAACTCTAATTCGAAAGTTAAATCTTGTCCTGCTAATGGGTGGTTCCCATCAACAATAATATTATCGTCATTAACCTCAGCAATTCTAAATTGGTATTCTCTACCATCTTCTGCTCTAGAAGTTAATCCCATCCCAACTTGCGGCTCAATATTATCTGGTAATTGCTCTTTTTTAACTTCGTGAAATAACTCTTTATTTACCTCGCCATAAGCATCCTCTTTAGGAATACTTACTGTTTTCTTTTCGTTAACTTTCATATCGATAATGGCTTTTTCAAAACCAGGAATCAACATACCTTGTCCTAAGGTAGCTTCTAGAGGTTCTCTTTCTAATGAACTATCAAAAACTTGACCGTTACTTAATTTTCCTGTGTAATGAACTTTTACCGTATCGTTTTCTTTTACTTGACTCATAAATTATTATGTCTATTTTAATTTTGTGCGAAACTAATATTTATATATTGAATACCAATAAATTAAACCTATTAATCCTAATTAATTAAGAAAAACTTAACGCAAAGGCATAAAAAAAGGTCAAACTTAGTAAGTTTAACCTTTTTTGTCGGGGTGGCAGGATTCGAACCTGCGACCTCCGCGTCCCAAACGCGGCGCGATAACCGGGCTACGCTACACCCCGAAAATTTCAGAGTGCAAATATATAGCTTTTCTTTAATTAGAAAACTATTTTATTTATATTTTTAATCAAAAAAAGTAAGTTAACTACCAAATTTATTAAATCTAATGAAAAAACACCCCATACTTTTAAGTGTTATTTTTTTAATTATAGCTTGTAAAAATACCGCTTCAAATAACTCATTAGAAGAAAAACCAGACTTTAAAACAAGCCTAGAAAATGGAAAGATAGTATACAACAATTACTGTATTACTTGCCACATGGCAAATGGCGAAGGTGTTCCTAAGGCATTTCCACCTCTTGCTAAATCCGATTATCTTATGATAGATATTCCTAGAGCGATTAAAATAGTAAAATACGGACAGCAAGGAGAGATTACCGTAAACGGTAAAACCTACAATGGTAGTATGACTCCATTAGGTTTAAGTGACAAACAAATTGCTGATGTTTTAAATTATATTACCAACTCATGGGGCAATACTAACGATAACTTAATTACAGTAAACGAAGTTTCAAGCATGGAACGATAAAATTACCCTTGAAATAATTAAATTTGCAATAAATGTAAATAACTCTCTATGCTAATCATAGGTATCGCAGGTGGAACTGGATGCGGGAAAACAACCGTGGTAAATCAAATTTTAGATCAACTTCCAGAAGGACAAGTTGGTATACTATCTCAAGATTCTTACTATAAAGACACGTCTCATTTAAATTATGACGAACGTGTTAAAATAAACTTTGATCATCCCAGATCTATAGATTTTGAACTATTAGAGGAACACTTAAAAGAATTAAAAAAAGGAAACAACATTAAACAACCTGTATATTCTTTTGTAAAACATAATAGAACAGGCGACAGCATTATAACCAAACCTAGAAAAGTTATGATTGTTGAAGGGATTTTAATTTTAACTAATCCCGAATTGAGAGATATGTTCGATATCAAGATTTTTGTTCATGCAGATAGTGACGAGCGCTTAATAAGACGACTAAAACGTGATATTGCAGAACGTGGCAGAGATATAAACGAAGTGCTTTCACGTTATCAAAACACATTAAAACCTATGCACCAACAGTTTATTGAACCCATGAAAGAATATGCCGATATTATTATACCTAACAATAAATATAATACTGTTGCTATAGATATTGTAAAAACCATTATTAACGAACGCTTAGTTTAATATGGTTAAAAACAAAACAAAATACCTTAAACCATTTAAAAATATATTTCTTATTATCCTTATCGGATTTGGTATATGGATGATTTTTTTAGATGCTAATTCTTGGTTAATTCATCGCGAATTAAATTCAGATATAGAACAACTAGAAGAAGAAAAAAAATACTACCAAAAAGAAATTATTAAAGACCAAAAAGCTATTAAAAAGCTAAAAACAGAAAATGGCATAGAAAAATTAGCTCGAGAAAAATACTACATGAAAAAAGAAAATGAAGAGATTTTTATTATAGAGTATGAAGATAGCATAGCAAAAACAGAAAACCATGAGTAAACTATTATTTAGTGATTTTCAAGACGTTTCCTCAAAGGAGTGGAAACAAAAAATACAAGTTGATTTAAAAGGTGCCGATTATAACGACACCTTAATATGGCAAAGCCCAGAAGGCATCGATGTTAAACCTTTTTATCATGCCGATGAATTTTCTTCGCTCCCAGAAACATCAACTACAAAAGCCACCACATGGAATGTTTTAGAAACGTTTTATGTCTCAAACCCAGAAAGTACAAACAAAAAAGCTCTAGAAGCGCTTACAAAAGGAACCGAAGCCTTCCATTTTGTTATTCCTAATAAAGATATTGCTATAGAGGTTTTATTAAAAGATATTTCTAAAGACGTTCCGTTATACTTTAGCTTAAAGTTTTTAGACGCTGCATACGTTAATCAACTTCTTAAACACGCACCTAATAAAGATCTTACTTTTATTAATTGCGATATTATAAACAACCTTGCAAAAACAGGAAATTGGTTTAATAATCTTAATGACGACCATACTGCTTTTAAAAATAGTGTAAAAAATAGCGGTTGTTTAAGTGTTGATTTATCGCTTTATCAAAATGCAGGAGCAAACATAACACAGCAATTAGCTTACAGTCTAGCACATTTAAATGAATATTTTAATTATTTAAATGATGAACTTTCTGTTTCAGAAAAAGAAAAGCTAAAAGTTATTTTTCACGTATCGGTTGGCACAAATTACTTCTTCGAAATCGCCAAATTAAGAGCGTTACGCGATTTATATGTTTCGTTAGCTAGTGAGTATGGTTTCAATCAAAATTGCCATATTATTGCCTTTCCTACAAAGCGCAACAAAACTATTTACGATTATAACACCAACATGTTGCGTACCACAACAGAATGTATGAGTGCTATTTTAGGTGGGGCAAACGCTGTTAACAATACGCCTTACGATGCTATTTACCATAAAACAAATCCATTTGGTGAGCGTATTTCAAGAAATCAATTATTAGTATTAAAGCACGAAAGTTATTTCGATAAAGTTGATAACCCAACAGATGGTACATATTACATAGAAACTATTAGTAATCAACTTTCCGAAAAAGCTTTAGAGGTTTTTAAAAGCATCGAGTCTTCCGGCGGCTTTTTAAACCAGTTAAAAGAAGGTGTCATTCAGCGAAAAATTAAGGAATCAGCATCTAAAGAAGAAGACGCTTTTGAAAAAGGAGAAAACACTCTATTAGGAACAAATAAACATCCTAACCCAGACGATAAAATGAAAAATGAGTTAGAACTCAATCCGTTTGTAGAAACAAACCCTAGAAAAACCTTAATAGAACCTATTATTGAAAGACGACTTGCTGAAAAATTAGATAAAAACCGATTAGAAAACGAATAATTAAACACTTTAAAACACCATTTTATTTATGAAATCTTTACTTAAAATCACATTATGTTTATTATTACTTAACGTACTAAGTTGTAAAAATGAACCAAGTGTAACTTTGGACTATAAGTATTCAGATAAAGAAAACCCTTTAAAATGTGATGGTTTAGACACAAAAATTTATAACGAAGCCTTATTATCTTTTGAAGAAGACATTATTAGCTTTTACGATAAAGAGAATAAAAACCTAACCAGAGCTTACTCAATGTTCTTTAGAAACGCTTCAACAAACCGCATCAAGTTTCAGGACGTTGCATCACTACATAGTGTAAATATTTTAAAAGTTCTGAAAAACGAAAAAGGCTTGTGGAAAGAAGGTTATACACTTAATTTTAATCATAAACTATTTAATTGTCTAGGGGACAACTTTAAAGACAAAGATCTCCAAACAACTTTCAACGCATTAATTAGCGCTAACAGTTTAACTCCTGAACTTTTTGGTGCTCCTTTAAGATATAAAGTTTCTTCTGTTAGTCGAGATAGATATTTAGCTGCTTTTTTTGCTTTAGAATATTATTATTCATACCTATCACAAGTAGATCCATTAAAAATAGATGAAACCAAAACACACAACAATTCTTCTGATGAAGCTACTCGTTTAAAAGAGCTTAAGAAAACCCAAAAAAGTGTCGATCCACACGCGGGCCATAACCATTAATAACTTACATGTTTAAAAAAACACCATTCATATTACTTTACTTCATTTGTTGCTTTTCTTGTGTTCAACTAGCGAGCGAAGTTAAAAGTTGGGTTGAGTTAAACGAAAACGATGAGGTGTTTGGTAAATATCATCATTTAAGTGAAGATAATATCAAGCTCTTTTTACCAGAAGTTTTCAAAAAATATTCTTTATCTGCTTATCAAGAAGAGTTAGATTCTCTTTTAGATGAAAAAGAATATAAACATGAACTTCATAGATTAAATATGATGAAATCTATGAAAGGGAACTTTCATATTTTTTTCGATAAGGAAACAAAATCAACCTACACTTTAAATTCGCTTCCTTACACCCCTCTATACAAAAGAGATGCACAATTTATCTTAGGTATGATAAGAAAGCGTTACGAAGCAGAAACCCGAAATATGAATGCTTCTTTTGAAAAAGTAACCGCAAAGTATAACAGCAGCAATGGTGTACAACTTTTTAAAGTTATTTATAAAATTAGATATGAAAATTATCCTGTTGATGCTTATAATACATCCTATATTATATCATCAAACAAAAAAACAGTGATGATAAATCTAACCACACCTTTCGATGTGTATTTCGACCCTTTTATTCAAAAAACGATTTTATAATGTCTAGAAAGAACCTCCAACATATTACATTAAAAAAGGCTACTTCCAATAGTAATAATACTCAACAGCAATTTACCACTGCAGAAGGAATAAGTTTAAAACCTTTTTACTCTAAAAACGACATAAAAAATGTAGAACACCTCAACTTTGTTGCAGGAATCTCTCCTAATTTACGTGGTCCTTACAGCACCATGTATGTTAGAAGACCATGGACAATTAGGCAATATGCTGGGTTTTCTACAGCCGAAGAAAGTAATGCTTTTTACAGAAGAAATCTTGCTGCTGGACAAAAAGGTTTATCTGTGGCCTTCGATTTAGCTACACATCGCGGTTACGATAGCGACCACGAACGCGTGGTTGGTGATGTTGGAAAAGCTGGTGTAGCCATAGATTCGGTTGAAGATATGAAAGTACTTTTCAATCAAATTCCGTTAGATAAAATGTCGGTTTCTATGACCATGAATGGCGCCGTTTTGCCTATTATGGCTTTTTATATTGTAGCAGCCGAGGAACAAGGTGTAAAACCAGAACAATTAGCAGGTACCATACAAAATGATATTTTAAAGGAGTTTATGGTTAGAAACACATACATCTACCCGCCTACTCCTTCTATGAAAATTATTTCAGATATTTTTGAATTTACTAGTAAAAATATGCCCCGATTTAACAGTATTAGTATTTCGGGCTACCACATGCAAGAAGCTGGAGCTACATGCGATATAGAACTAGCTTACACCCTTGCCGATGGATTAGAATACATTAAAACAGGGCTTAAAGCAGGAATGGATATCGATTCGTTTGCGCCTCGTCTATCCTTTTTCTGGGCTATTGGCATGAATCATTTTATGGAAATTGCTAAAATGAGAGCTGGTAGAATGCTTTGGGCAAAACTAGTTAAGCAGTTTAATCCTAAAAACCCTAAATCTTTAGCCTTAAGAACACATTGTCAAACTAGTGGTTGGAGTTTAACGGAACAAGATCCATTTAACAATGTGGCTAGAACATGTATCGAAGCTGCTGCTGCTGCTTTTGGTGGCACACAAAGCTTACATACTAATGCTTTGGACGAAGCCATTGCATTACCAACCGATTTTTCAGCAAGAATAGCTAGAAATACTCAAATTTATCTACAAGAAGAAACACAAATTACCAAAACTGTCGATCCTTGGGCTGGTAGCTACTATGTTGAAAAATTAACACACGATATCGCCCAAAAAGCATGGACACTTATTGAAGAAGTTGAAGAATTAGGTGGCATGACAAAGGCTATCGAAGCTGGAATACCAAAACTAAGAATAGAAGAAGCTGCCGCTAGAAAACAAGCCCGCATAGACTCTGGAAAAGATGTTATTGTTGGAGTAAACAAATACCGTTTAGACGAAGAAGATCCGCTACAAATATTAGAGGTAGATAACCAAACTGTAAGACGCCAACAAATAGAGCGCTTAAACAAGTTAAAAGTTGAAAGAAGTTCAGAAAAAGTAACGTCTTCACTTAAAAAATTAACCGAAGCTGCTAAAAGTGGACAAGAAAATTTATTAGCTTTAGCTGTAGATGCAGCAAGAAATAGAGCTACATTAGGAGAAATAAGTAGTGCTTTAGAAACCGTTTTTGGTCGTTATAAAGCACAAATAAAATCATTTTCAGGTGTGTACAGTAAAGAAGTAAAAGACGACGATTCCTTTAAAAAAGCAAAAGAATTAGCCGATAAATTTGCAGAACAAGATGGTAGAAGACCACGTATTATGATTGCTAAAATGGGGCAAGATGGTCACGACCGTGGTGCAAAAGTTGTCGCTACTGGTTATGCCGATGTAGGTTTTGATGTTGATATTGGTCCTTTATTTCAAACACCTCAAGAGGCTGCCAAACAAGCGGTGGAAAATGATGTACATATTTTAGGCGTATCATCGTTGGCTGCTGGTCATAAAACCTTAGTTCCTCAAGTTATTGAAGAATTAAAAAAATATGGACGTGAGGATATTATGGTTATTGTTGGTGGGGTAATTCCAAAACAAGATTATCAATATTTATTTGATGCTGGTGCTGTAGCTGTTTTTGGTCCTGGCACTAAAATTAGTGATGCGGCAATTAAAATTTTGGAAATTTTAATTGATTAACTGCTTTTTAAGTTTTTAAAACGCTGCAATAATGTAGGGTGTGAGTAATGCACAAACACATAAGCTGGATGTGGCGTTAAATTACTTAAACTATTCTTGTTAAGTTTTTTTAGCGCAGATATTAGCGGTTCATCTTTGTAGGTTTGCTTGGCATAAGCATCGGCTTGGTATTCAAACTTTCGTGAAAACCAATTCATAATCAATCCTGTAATTTCAGAAATTGGCGCGTACAACATTCCAAAAGCAATTAACCCTACGTGAAAACTTGGTTGCTCTACACCTATGGCTTGCGATAATAATGGGTTTGATATAAAAATGGATAACACATAAAGCATTATTCCTGTCAATAAGATTGAAGTTATTAAATTAAAAATGATATGTTTTTTCTTATAATGACCAACTTCATGTGCTAAAACAGCAACAATTTCCTCATCATTTAAATCATGGATTAAAGTGTCATAAAGTGTCACGCGCTTTTCGTGTCCAAAACCAGAGAAATACGCATTGGCTTTTGAGCTTCTTTTGGAGCCATCAATAACAAAAATTTTGTTTAACTGAAATCCAACGGATTCTGCATACTTAGATATTTTATCTCGCAAATCGCCTTCTTCAAGAGGAGTTTGTTTATTAAATAATGGTACGATTAATCGTGAATAGAACATATTCATAAACACCGTAAAAACGGTAATGAGACCCCAAGCATATAACCAAAAATGAGCTTTTGTTAGTTGAAAAAACCAAATAATCAATGCTAAAATACCACCTCCTAAAATAGCCATCATAAACAATCCTTTAAATTTATCGATTACGAATGTTTTAATGGTGGTTTTATTAAAGCCAAAGCGCTCTTCAATAATAAAAGTCTTGTAATACGAAAACGGTGTTGTTAGAATATCGCTGCCCAACATAATAACACCAAAAAAGATTAGGGCGATTACAATGGCATTATCACTATAACTTCTAGCAAAATTGTCAACAAATTCAAACCCATCAAACACTAAAAACAACACCATTAACACTAACGAAAATGTTGATGTGATAAGCCCAAACTTATAATTAACACGTTTGTATGCTTGCGATTTTTTGTATTCGGTTTCATCAAAAACATCTTGAAGGTCTTCGGGAATAGCATCATTAAAATGTTTGGCATTTAAAGCATCTAGAGTTTTATCCTTTATGAAGTTGACAATGATAATGCCGATGATGATATAGAATAGGGTTTGAGCTGTCATTTCTTTAATTAATGATTAGTAATGAATAATTAATCAATTATTACTCTTTTGAAGATTGGATGATTTTGAATAATATCTTTAGAATACTTGAGAGTTCCTTCTCCAACTTTTCAAATTCTGAATCTGTAATATAGTCTGTATCTTTAAGAATTCTCAACCAATAATGTGTTTCTCTAGCTTCTTTGTAGGAAATAGACATTTTGGCTCTAAAATCTTTCTTTGAAATTCCACCAATGGCTTCTTCTACATTGGCACCAATCGAAGTGTCTGATTTTAGAATCTGTCTTGATAATACGTATTCATTTTCAGCAATAAGTTTTTTGCTCAACAAAACTATTTTTACAGCAAAATCATAACTTTTAGTTGCAATGATATTTTCCTTCATTATTAATTACAAATTGTTCATTACTTATTGATTCGTCTTTGGCGAACTGCTTCAAAAATAAGAATTCCTGCGGCTACCGAAACATTCATGGAGTCGATATTGCCTTGCATAGGAATAATAATATTTTGTGTAGAATGTTGCAACCAATCGTCGCTTAAACCTGTGGCTTCTGTACCAACTACTATAGCTGTTGGGTTGGTATAATCCTGCTTGTGATAATCTTGAGATGCCTGCAAAGCTGCGCAAAAAATATGAATACCATTTTGTTTTAAAAACGATAATATCTCGGAAGTTGTTCCTGTTGCAATAGGTTTTGTAAACACACAACCTACACTAGACCTAATAATATTGGGGTTGTACAAATCGGTTTTGGGATTTGCAATAATTACGGCATCAACATTGGCCGCATCGGCAGTTCGTAATAAGGCACCAATGTTTCCTGGCTTTTCAGGGGCTTCTGCAACCAAAATTAGTGGGGTTGTATTGTTTAATATAATATCATGTAACTGATGGGATTTTGTCTTTGCTACAGCAATCACACCTTCTGTAGTACTTCTATGTGCTAATTTTTGAAACACGTCTTGAGAGATTTCAATAATCTCAATACCATTACGTTCCAATGATTTGGCTTCGCTTTCAGAAAACAAATCTGGGTAAAACAATACTGTTTCTATTGTGTATCCGCCTTTAATGGCTAATGATAATTCGCGTTTGCCCTCTATCAAGAATTGTCCAGATTTCCGACGCTGTCTAGATTTTTCTTTCAGTTGATATAGCGACTTAATTAATGCGTTTTGCGTACTATATATAGTTTTGTGCATAGATGCAAAGGTATAATTTCTACCAGAAAAAAAAGCGAGTTCAAAAATAAACTCGCTCATCTTCTCTATTGATTTTTATACTTATTGGAATACCGTTTCCAAAGCTCGGTCTGATGACTTTCCAAGCTAATATCTCGTCCGTCGATAAAGGCTTTATCAAGAACATTGGTACGCATATCTAAAGCATCACCCTCACTAATAAATAGTGTTGCACTTTTTCCTACTTCCAAAGAACCATAATCTTTATCAATTCCTAATATTTTGGCAGCGTTAAGCGTAATAAGCTGAAGCGCTTCTTCTTTACTTAAACCATAAGCAGCAGCGGTTCCTGCTAAAAACGGTAAATTTCTAGCATTCATTCGTTCCATATCACCACTGTTTTGCAAGGCTACTAACACACCAACATCTGTAAGCTGTTTCGCCAATTTAAAGGGCTGGTCATAATCATCATCTGTATTATCAGGTGTGGAATGCACACGCTTGATAAGCACTGGAATATTATGTTTTTTCAACAAATCGGCGACTTGTAGTGCTTGATAGCCTCCCACAACAACCATTTCCGAAATATCATTTTGTACTTTAAAATTAATAGCATCGGTAATGCCTTTGGCGTCATCAACATGTACAAATAGTTTTTTACTCCCATCAAACAAACCTTGAACGGCTTCGAACGGTAAATGCTTGGCAGATTTATCGCCACTCTGATAAGCTTTGCTTTCTTTTAAAAAAACAGTAACTTCTTTAACTTGTTTTGAATAGTTTTTATTTGGTTTTAAACCTGGATCTTCACCACGCCACCAACGACCACGCGAAAAACTATTTGGCCAATTTAAATGAATTCCATCATCTACTTTTATGGCAGCATCTTCCCAATTCCAAGCATCAAATTGTACCACGGAAGATGTTCCTGAAATTCTTCCACCACGCGGTGTTATTTGTCCAATTAGCACACCATTAGGACGCATTGATTCTACAACTTTCGATTCGGCATTATAGGCAATTAAGCTTCTAATATGCGGATTTAAACTTCCTATTTCGTCATCATCGTCAGAAGCTCTTACGGCATCAATTTCTACCAATCCCAATGTTGAATTCGGGATGATAAACCCTGGGTAAACGTGTTTGTCATTAGCGTTTATAACTCGCATATTACTTACATCAATTCTTACAACTCTAGCATCGGCTACAGTGGTTAGTTTACCTTCTTTGAAGATAATCAAGCTATTTTCAATGATTTCGCCATTACCAATATGTGCTGTTGCTCCCATTATGGCAATAGATTGCGATTGCTTTGGTGCTGGTGTTTGTTGTGCCATTACAAGTGAAGCACACAACAGAAATACGATTATTATGTTTTGTTTTAAATGTTTCATTTGTAGTGGATTTTAAAAATGGTTATCCATTGTGTCGCAATGGAAATGTTGTTGCTCTTCTTTCTTTACAGGCTGTGTTTTTAAGCCCTTATTTTTAGCTTGCATCATCATATTAATGAGTTCGCTTTTTTCTTTTTTAATGGCGTCGCGTTTTCTTTTGTCGTTTTCTATATCAAAATACACAGCACCTTCTATTAACGTTTTCTCAGCCTTGGCATAAACCGAAAGTGGATGATGGGACCACAACACCACATCGGCATCCTTGCCAACTTTTATACTACCAACACGATCGTCGATATGTAACAGTTTTGCAGGGTTTAAGGTGACGAATTTCCAAGCCTCTTCTTCGCTTACACCACCGTATTTTATTGCTTTTGCCGCTTCTTGGTTTAGGCGCCTGGACATTTCGGCATCGTCGCTATTTATAGCCACCGTAATGCCTTGATTATGCATAATAGCAGCATTGTAAGGTATGGCATCGTTAACTTCAAACTTGTATGCCCACCAATCACTAAAAGTCGATCCACCAACGCCGTGTGCTTTCATCTTGTCGGCAACCTTGTAGCCTTCTAAAATATGGGTAAATGTATTTATATTAAAGTTGAAACGTTCGGCTACTTTCATAAGCATATTGATTTCACTTTGTACATAAGAGTGACATGAAATAAAACGCTCTTTGTTTAAGATCTCGGCTAAAACTTCAAGTTCTATATCTTTTCTGTATGGTTTTCCACTTTTTTTAAGCGCATCGTATTCCTTGGCTCTAGTAAAATAATCCATATAAACTTGCTCAACTCCCATTCTGGTTTGTGGAAAACGATCGCGACTTCCCCAATTAGATTGCTTTACGTTTTCACCAAGAGCAAATTTGATAAACTTGGGTGTGTCTTTATAAATTAAATTATCAGCTGTTTCGCCCCATTTTAATTTTATAATCGCCGAACGCCCGCCAATAGGGTTAGCAGAACCGTGTAAGATTTGTATAGAAGTTACGCCGCCTGCCAGGTTTCTGTAAATATTGATATCACTCGGGTTTAACACATCTTCTATAGATACTTCAGCAGAAGAATTTTGACCACCTTCATTTATTGATGATGCAGCGATGTGTGAGTGTTCATCTACAATTCCAGATGTTAAATGTTTACCCGTAGCATCAACAACCGTTGCACGACCTGCAGAGAGGTTTTTGCCTATTTTAGAAATTTTACCGTCTTTGATTAAAACATCGGTTTGCTTTAAAATACCATCGGCTTCGTTGGTCCAAACGGTAGCATTCTTAAACAATATGGTTTCTTGTTCTGGAAGTGTATTAAAACCATAGGCATTATTTGGAAATGTTACAGGAACAATAACTTTTTCCTCCTTGTCTTTCTCTTTTTTGTCTTTTTCTTTCGCCTCAACGGATTTATAGGCTGCATAAAACGGTACGGTAGTTCCGTTGGGTAATGTGGCTTCTCCTTTTAGGTTTTTTGAAGCATCTACATTAGCAACAACCCTTATGAATTCTTGATTTGTAGTATCTTTTGATGTTATGGAAAGTGTTACCCAATCGTTATTATAAGACAGTTTTGAACCACGTTTTAAATCGTCTGTTTTAACGTCTGCTTTCAGCTTTTCTAAACTCCCTTTTACGCTCATAGAATAATCTTCGTCAGCTAATTTAAAGGTATAGTCTCCACGAATATCCAAACGGTCTTTTTCTGAAAACACCAAAGCATCTCCTTGAATCCAGTGTTCGTAAATTGTGGCATCATCTTCAAAAATATCTCCAGAGACAATCATAAAATTGGCCCAAGCGCCTTGATTAAGGTTTCCTAAATATTCAGCTTGTCCCAAAATAGTTGCTGGTATGGTTGTAAGTGCTTCCAAGGCTTTTTCTTTTGGTAATCCGTGAGCAATGGCTTTTTTAAGATTACCCATAAATTCCTTTGGCGATTTTAACCCATTGGTAGTAAATGTAAATGGCACGTCATTTTCTGCTAAAATTTTGGCGTTAGCTGGTTTTTGATTCCACTGGCGCATATCACTTAATGATAATTGTGATGCCATAAATGGGTTTTCTACATTATAAGCATCAGGAAATTTTAATGGAAGAATAAACGTCGCGTTGGTGTTTTTTATTTCGTTTATACGCTCGTACTCATCTCCGCCACCAACTAAAACATATTGAACACCTGACTCGTCTCCTACTTTATCAGCACGAAGCGCATTTAACCTACTGCCAGCTGCAAAAATTTGTGGCTGTTTCTTGTTTTTATTTAAAGCTTCCAAAGATAAATCTGTAGTTTCTACATGACCTTTAGCATACCAATCGGCATCAATATAAAGCTGTCTTAACAACGCCATACTTCCCATGATGGAAGATGGATACGACTGTCTTGACGTGACACTTTTACTAAAAGATAAATATTGTACCGACTGATCATTTAAAACTCTATTGGCATTATCGCCTTTGTTGTTTAAAGCTACCAAAGTTCCTGTACCCCGAACAATGCCGTCTTGAATATGTGCATTTACAGTCCCAAAACCTGCTTTGAGAAATTCGGTGGCTTTTTTCTCATCATAATTAAAATAATCTATGGCTTTGTTTTCTGGCATTACGTGGTCGTTCCAGTAATATCCTGTTCTATTCGAATTGTACTGCGAACTTCTACCATTACCGTCTGCTCTAGTTGGTTTTTTAACACCAAAATCGGCATACACATCGATAAAAGAAGGGTAAATGGTTTTTCCTTTTAAATCTATAATGGTACTATTCTTTGGAATAGTTACCGATTTACCACTAGCTACAACTTTGCCATCCCTAATAAGTAGTGTTGCATTATTAATAACATTATTGTGAGAGACATAAATTTTGGCGTTGGTTAACGCTTTATAATTGGTGTTTTTGGTTTTTACACCATCGTTTTTTGGAAAATAATCTTGTGCATAAAACGTAAAACTGCACAACAATGCAAGAAGCAGTGTAATGGATTTGTTCATTTTTAGTTAGTTAAATGAGATTAGAACCTTAAAGATATACATTTAAGGGCGTTTTTAAGAGAAACTAATTTGCTTTAACATTTTGGTTTTCGAAATAATTAACCAATAATGCCACCACATAACTGTAACTTTTCATACCATCAGTTTGATTATTGGCTTTTAAAAAGCCATCATAAGTGGTTTTAAAAATAGATTCAAAAGGATTTTCATAGCTATCCCAAAACTCTTGAAGCTCTTGATAGTTCTTTAATATTCCAACGTTTACTTGAGTTTTTAAAACTTCATACATATCAGGATCTCTACGATAAACTTCAACCAAACAATGTTTCAAGGCGAAAATAGCTCCAGAATACTTAAAGTATTTATCAGGATGCTTTGTGGCTGCTAGAATACCAATAAAGTTGGCCTCGTTCTCGGCTGCAAACCCTAATTGATGTGCCACTTCGTGAGAGGAAATCATTGGAATTTTAAAACTAGGTACTAAATAATCGACATGCGCTTCACCAGTTAACGGATTCAAATAACCACTAAATCCCATATACGTTAATGGCAAACTAAACAACGCATTTTTTATACTCTTTGGATAATAATCTAAACTTGGAAACTCGGCTTTTAATTGGTGAAACCCTTCAGGTACCATTTTAAAAACTTCCTTATTTGCATAAGGAGAGACTACTTTTTGAGTACTATCCTGCGTAATACTTACATGAATAGTATTAGCTTCTGCTATAAATTTCTCAGTCGTTGAAATTAGCTCATCGGTAGTATAATCGGCATTAAGATTTAAATTTTTGTGTAATGGCAAACGGTGATAATTTAATCCCCATAATACATGAAATGCTAAGTAAATAACTGAAATAGCACAAAACACATCAATAAAAAACCCCTTAAAATTATATTTTACCCGTTTAATATTTAGCATTAACCACCTAAGCATATAAATAATAGCAAAAGCATAAAACACATCGCCAAAAGAAAACGGTAACCAGCCAAATACATATCTAAACAATTTAGAAATATAGGGGTAGATTCCTTCACTGTAATAAGACTCCACAAAATTAGGATAAGTAGATAGCCATTTCATCAATAAAATTTGAGGTAGAATGGATAAGGCTACTAGTAGTTTTTTGTTTTTCGGCATAGTTCCAAAATTAATGAAATCTTTATAATACTCCTTAAGTTATTTTTACCTTTGCACAACTAAAATTAACAAATATGAATTCAGAAATAAGAGCCTTAGAACCCAAAGCCCTTTGGAATAAATTTGCCGATCTTAATGCCGTACCAAGACCTTCAAAAAAAGAAGAACGTGTGATCGCCTTTATGAAAAAGTTTGGCGAAGACTTAGGTTTAGAAACCCTAGTAGATAAAGTTGGTAACGTTATTATTAGAAAACCCGCTACTACAGGTATGGAGGACCGACAAACCGTTGTTATGCAATCGCATTTAGATATGGTTTGCCAAAAAAATAACGATACCCAATTTGATTTTGATACGCAAGGCATAGACATGTTTGTTGAAGGTGATTGGGTAAAAGCCAAAGGAACCACACTAGGCGCCGACAACGGACTTGGCGTAGCAACTATTATGGCTATTTTAGAAAGTAACGATATTGAACATCCAGCCATTGAAGCTTTGTTTACTATTGATGAAGAAACTGGTATGACTGGAGCAATGGGACTTGAAGGCGGTATTTTAACAGGCGACATTTTATTAAACCTCGATACCGAAGAGGATGACGAAATTGGTGTTGGTTGCGCCGGTGGTGTTGATGTTACTGCCACTAGAACATACAAAATTGAAGATACTCCTGAAACTAAAACAGGATTTGAAGTGATTGTTAAAGGATTACAAGGTGGACACTCTGGAATGCAAATTCACGAAGGTTTAGGAAATGCCAATAAAATAATGAATCGTTTATTATTTGATGGGTTTGAAAACTTTGGTTTGCGTATTTCTGAAATTAATGGTGGTGGATTACGTAATGCTATTCCTCGTGAGAGTAAAGCCATAGTTGCCATTGACACCATCCATGAGAATGCTTTTATCATGGAACTTGCCCAATTAGCTCAAACCATAAAATCTGAATACAAAACTATGGAGCCAGATTTAGATGTTATTGTATCTAAATGCGATACTCCAGAAACTATTATGGAACTAGGTGTTCAAGAAGGCTTTACTAGAGCTATTTATGCTGCCATAAATGGTGTTTATAGAATGAGTGCAGACATTCCTAATTTAGTAGAAACTTCCAATAACATTGCAAATGTAACTGTTAAAAACGGTGAAATAAAAGTTGGTTGCTTAACACGGTCTTCTGTAGAAAGCTCTAAATGGGACTTGGCAAATACCTTACGCGCTACCTTTGAACTTACGGGGTGCGAAGTGGAGTTTTCTGGCGATTATCCAGGTTGGAAACCTAATATGGACTCACCAATATTAAAGGTTTTGGAAAGCTTATATATTGAAATGAATAATGAAAAGCCTCACGTAGCTGCTTGTCATGCAGGTTTAGAGTGTGGTATTTTAGGTCAAAATTACCCTGAAATGGATATGATAAGTTTTGGACCTAATATAAAAGGAGCACATTCACCAGATGAGCGTGCTCAAATTTCATCAGCACAAAAGTACTGGAAATATGTATTGGAAATCTTGAAAAACATTCCAAAGAAATAATTTAAACACTATAAAAAAAAGCCGCTTTATGCAAAGCGGCTTTTTTTATTTATAATAGTGTAACCTATTTGTCTATACCTACTAAAATAATATCAAATACTAAGTTGGTATTTGGCGGAATTGGTCCTGTTCCGTTTTCGCCATATCCTAAAAACGACGGAATGAAAACTTTTGCTTCATCTCCTACTTTCATATTTAACATAGCCTCTCTAAAGCCAGGTATTAAACCAGCACTTTCATTATAAATTTTAGAAAAAGGCTTGTATGCACCTTGTTTGTCGGCTCCTTCGTTATACATATTGTTTTCTTGAGCCACCTCTTTAATTGTAGTGTAAAAAAGCTTTCCGTTTGCAAAATATCCAGCGCAATCAATCAATACATATTGCGTGTGGTTAGGCTTCTCACCATTACCTTTTTTAGTGTAAATCATAACAACACCTGTGTCCAACTTTTTAACTTCTCCTAGGTCTTTATTCGTTTCTAAAAAAGTCTCTGCTGCTTTACTTGCTTCTTCTTTTATTTTTCTTTGTGCTTCTTCTTTTAAGGCGCGTTGTTTCTCTTCTAATTTAGGTGCGTCTTCTGTAAATATTTTTACAGCATCAAAAGCTTTAGCATCATTACCTTTTCTGATAATGTTTAATTGTTGAATAACAACATCTTGTTCAGGTTTATCTCTAGCTGCTGTTTTTACGTTTGAAATGGTGTCCTGCACATCTAAACCTAAAACTAACTCACCAAAAACAGCATGACAACCGCCACCTGGAAAAGTACCACAACGTTTTAGGCTTCCATCTTGTTTAAAAGCATCTAGATTTGGTGTGGGTTTTTCAGTAATAAAAAACTGACTTCCATTAGTGTTTGGACCAGCATTTGCCATAGATAAAATACCTGGTTTATCATGTTTTAAATCTGGGTGAAATTCATCTGGAAAACTATATCCTGGACCGCCAGCTCCTGTTGCTGTTGGATCGCCAGCTTGTATCATAAAATTATCAATAACACGGTGGAATATAATACCATTATAATAAGGTTTACCTTTAAGCGAGTCGGTTACTTCTGGATGAGTTCCTTCAGCTAAAGCCACAAAATTGGCTACTGTTACAGGTGCCTTTTTATAAAAAAGTTTGGCAACCATGGTGCCTTTATTAGTTACAAATTCGGCATAAAGTCCATCTTCTAGATCGGGGTATTGTTGTCCACAAGACGTAAAACTTACTAATAGTGCTAATACTAAAAGTTTCATAATCTGGTTTAATTTCTTCATTCTTTTTGGGTTAATTTATTTGTTTTGAATCGGTTATTGCATTTACGGTAACTTCACAAATTAAGGGTACATTCATTCCTATTCTATTTTCATCGCCATAGTAACCATAAGCTTTTTGGGATGGAAACATAAAGGTTACTGTTTCGCCAGCTTTCATGAGTTTTAAGCCTTCACGAAGTCCTGAAAATAGCTCTTGCTTATCCATGACGTAGTTTTGGGTTTTTATGTCTTCTTTAGAATAAATGGTTTGCCCGTTGAGTGTTTTTAAGTTATAATTAAAATTAACGACATCACCAAAATCTGGTTTTATTAACGTATCGTTTTCTATTTTCGTATTGTAATAATACCAAAAGCCGTTTTGCGAGGCCATATACTCATTTTCAGGATTCGCTTTCATTATTTTTTCAAAACTGGCTTTTTCTCTAGCATAAAGTTTTTTATTTCTAGCGACAGATTGATCTATAAAAGAGCCTGTTTTAGATGATATTGGTCTTCTTGCTTCTGGCGATTTACAAGAACACAAAATGGCTAAAGTACTTATTAACAAAACTATATTACGCATGATTAAGGGCTTTAGAATATTGTGGTAATATAGTAATAAATTTTTCAATTGTATTTTTTAGGTCTAAATCGCTTCGTCCTCCTGCGGCATTTGTATGACCACCTCCATTAAAATGCGCTCTTGCAAATTCATTAACAGAAAAGTCGCCCTTCGACCTAAAAGAGATTTTGATAATATTGTTTCCTTGATCTTCAATAAATATAACTGCAAATACAATACCTTCTAGAGATAACGCGTAATTTACAAACCCTTCGGTGTCGCCTTTTTTATAATTGTGTTTATTTAACTCTGCTTGCGACAATGTTATATACGCTGTTTTATACGCTTTAAGAACTTTTAAATTGCTTAATGCTCTACCCAAAAGCTGCATTCTGTCGTAACTGTTTGTATCGAATATACTATTATGTATCTCAGAATGGTTTGCGCCTTGATCTATTAAAAAAGCGGCTATTCTATGTGTTGTACTTGTAGAAGATGGAAACTTAAACGAGCCTGTATCGGTTAAAATACCTGTATACAAACATATCGCAATATTTTCATCGATTAAGGCTGTGTCCCCTAACCTATCTATAAAATTATATACCATTTCGCAAGTAGAGCTAATAGCCACATCGGAATACATATATGTTGCATAATTATCTGGTTGCTGATGGTGATCTATCATAATTTTTAGGCTCTCATTTTGTGAAAGCACTTCTGTCATTTGCCCTGTTCTATTTAAAGCATTAAAATCTAAAGTAAAAATAATATCGGCAGCATTAATTAATTCATCTGCTTTACTTTTTTCTGACTCATAGATTACAACGGCATTATTTCCCGGTATCCATTTTAAAAAATCTGGGTACTCATTAGGTGCTATAACAACAGCATCATGGTTGTATTTATTTAAATAATGATAAAGCCCCAGAGTAGAACCAAGCGCATCGCCATCAGGATTTTTGTGGGGGACAATAACAATTTTTTTAGGTGTGCTTAAAAGCGTTTTTATGTTTGAAATATCGCTATTCGTCATAGTGAGCGAATATACATTTTTTAAAATTGATTAGACTTGTTTTTATTAATAAATCCATTACTTTTGCACCAAATTTAAACGAATAAAATGGCAACAAACAGAACATTTACAATGCTTAAGCCAGATGCTGTAGAAAAAGGGCATATTGGTGCAATATTAGAAAAAATTACTGCTTCAGGATTTAGAATTGTGGCAATGAAATTAACACAAATGACTACGGCTGATGCTGAAACATTTTACGCTATTCATAAAGAGCGTCCGTTTTTTGGCGAACTAGTTGAATATATGACACGAGGTCCTATTGTTGCAGCTATTTTAGAAAAAGACAATGCTGTTGAAGACTTTAGAACGTTAATTGGTGCTACAAACCCAGCCGAAGCTGCAGAAGGAACTATTAGAAAAATGTATGCTGCTTCTATTGGTGAAAATGCTGTACACGGTAGCGATAGCGATGAAAATGCTGCTATTGAAGGTGCTTTTCACTTTTCTGGAAGAGACATGTTTTAATTAACATAAAAACGTATAAAAAAAGCGCCTACAAGGGCGCTTTTTTATTTTAAAATCACTTTTTTTATAAGGTCTTTGCCTAAGTTTTCATTAAGCATAGTTACTATTTTTTCCTTACCATAACTTAGTTCTTCACGCAAAACACTAGAGCTTAAACTTATATACAATACATCTTGCTTTAAAGAAATAGCGGTTGTATAATTACTAATTCCTGGCCCCATCATATCATGCCAAACATTCTTAATATTAACTTTGTCTAAGCCACTTTCTAGATTGTTGGTTTCCACAAATTCTTTTAAAACTTCTGATAAACTTAAATGTTCTGTATGACGTTTTGACATTATTCTATTTTTATGGGTTGATAAGGTTTATACGTGTAAATAATCTGGTTTTTATTAATGACTTGTAACGCTTCTTCATCAAGTAAAAGTATCGTCTCTTTCCAACTACTATAAGGTGTTTTATAATAAAGGTTTAAACTATCGTTTTCTTTTTTTACAACGAATGTTTCTTCAATAACTACATTCGATGTTTCGTAAGTACCATTAAAATTAGGTTTTAATTTCTTCCTAAATCCTGTGGAATCACTAGTTAACTCTATAAAATCTACAGTAGTATTAAAATTATAAGCCTTTTTAGTGCCATCTGGCATAATAACTTCTTCTATTTCCCAATACCCGTTTAAATCTTGAATATTCTTGTTCTGGGAACAGGACATTACAAATAAACATGATAATAAGGCTATAAAATATTTCATTTAAGATAGTTTAAAAATTTCGTACGACTGGTGAACTTGTTTAACCACTTGCTCTGTTCTCTCGGCATGCGTATCGCTTATAAATAATTGACCAAAATTCTCATTATCTACCAATTTTATTATTTGCGCTACACGTGTTTCATCTAATTTATCGAAAATATCGTCTAATAACAAAATAGGATTAACACCACTTTGTTCCTTAATAAAATCGAATTGCGCCAACTTTAAAGCTATTAAAAATGATTTTTGCTGCCCTTGACTTCCAAATTTTTTCACAGGATAATCGCCAATATTAAAAATTAAATCATCTTTATGAACACCTACACTTGTATATTGTAACGCTTTATCTTTGTTTAAGTTTTGCTTTAATAACGATTTTAAATCATCGTCAAACAAATTACTTTTATAATCTAACCTAACAATTTCATTACCGCCACTTATAGCTTGATAACGCTTTTGAAAAATGGTTGAAAACGTTTCTAAAAATTGTTGTCGTTTCTCAAAAATATGCGTTCCATACTCGTTTAATTGCTCGTCATAAACATCTAAAGTATCTTGATTAAAAGTATTGTTTAATGCAAAATACTTTAACAGTGAGTTTCGTTGCGCTAAAATTTTATTATAGTTAATTAACTGCGCTAAGTAATTTTTATCGCCTTGAGAAATAACGCTATCTATAAACTTTCTTCTTGTGGCACTTCCTTCAATAATTAAATCTCTATCGGCAGGCGAAATAATAACTAATGGTAAAAAACCAATGTGATCGCTAAGCTTGTCGTAAGCTTTCCCGTTACGTTTAATTGTTTTCTTTTGACCTTTTTTTAAACTAACAACCACCTTTTCTGTTTCACCTTCTTTATTGTAATCGCCATTAACTACAAAAAAGGATTCGCCATGTTTAATATTTTGAGACGAGACAGGATTAAAGTAACTTTTACCAAAAGATAACAGGTAAATAGCATCTAAAACATTCGTCTTCCCAACACCATTATTACCTACAAAACAATTTATCTTATCGTTAAAAACGTAAGACTGGCTTTCAAAATTTTTATAATTCAATAAGGATAAAGATTTTAAAACCATAAAGTCGTTTCGCTCGTTTTTTGCAAAATTACATTAAAAAAGTTGTGCAAATTATTGAAAAATAACAAATAATTTCACTTTTATTTATGAAGAAAAATTATATTTTTGCGGCGCATTAATATACAATATATGGCAACTTACAAGAAAAGAGGATATAAACCTAAAGTAAACAAGGAAAAAGAAGTTGAAGACGTTGTAGTAGACGAACAAGACTCTACAACTGCAGAAGTGTTTAATACCTTAGATGAAACCGCTTCTAAAACAGAAGATTGGGTTATTAAAAACCAAAAATATATTTTTATAATTATTGCTGTTGTTGCAGCCGTAGTTTTAGGATACTTAGGATACAACCAATTTATTGCTAAGCCTAAACAAGCCGAAGCAATGAACGAAATTTTCCAAGCAAAAAAATACTTTAACGAGGCTGTAACAGGAACAGCTAAAGATTCGCTTTACACATTAGCCCTTAATGGTGGTGAAGGAAAATTAGGCATGGTTGATATTGCCTCTGAATACAGCGGAACAAAAGCTGGAAATCTTGCTAGTTATTATGCTGGCATGGCTTATTTAAACTTAAAAGATTACAAAAACGCCGTAACTTACTTAGGTGATTTTAATAGCGAAGATGAAGTATTAGCTCCTATGGCAAAAGGTGGCATTGGCGACGCTTTTGTACAACTTAATCAACCAGAAGATGCTTTAAGCTATTACGAAGAAGCGGCTAAAATGCGTGCTAACGAGTTTACAACACCATTATACTTATATAAAGCTGGTGTAACAGCGTTAGACCTAAAGCAAGCTGATAAAGCTTTAACATTTTTCAACAAAATAAAAGAAGAATATCCATCATCAACACAAGCAACAAATATTGATGTGTTTATAGGTAAAGCACAAGGGTTGACCAATTAATAATTATGGCAACAGCAAATAAAAACTTATCAGAATACGATAAAAACACCATCCCAAACGCGAAAAACTTTCGGTTTGGGATTGTTGTTTCTGAATGGAATGGTACCATAACAGAAGGGCTTTTTAAAGGCGCATACCAAACATTGCTAGATAACGGCGCTCAAGAAAGCAATATTATAAGATACAATGTTCCAGGAAGTTTCGAACTTATTTATGGCTGTAAAAAAATGCAACAAAATAAGGTGGATGCTGTTATAGCCATAGGAAGTGTTATTCAAGGAGAAACCAAACATTTCGATTTTGTTTGCAAAGGCGTTACCCAAGGCATTAAAGATTTAAACATTTTACACAATGTTCCTGTTATTTTTTGTGTATTAACCGATAATACTATGCAACAAGCCATAGACCGATCTGGTGGAAAACATGGTAATAAAGGAACAGAAGCTGCTGTTGCCGCCATTAAAATGGCAACTCTAGAAAAGCAATCCCATAGTTAAGACCTAACTGTTAACAATTTTTGGCATTTCAAATCTTAAAATTCCTAGTATTTTAAGTACTTTTGAAATAGTAACCAAGTACCGCGTCATTTTGATTTTCAAACAACGCAAAAACAAACAATTCAACTACAAAACAAGATTTAACGAAGATGGTGAACTAAAAAAAGACACCGCTTCTAAATTTGATTTTAACTGGGTTGAAGAAAGTAAAGCTAGACAAAAACGAACTAGCAAGCTATTTTCGTTGCCTTTTTTAATCCTATTTTTAATTATGATTGTTGTACTTTGGGTACTTTTAGGACGTTACGAGTAATTGATTTATGGGAGTTTTTAAAACCAGAAAAAATAAAAAATTTAGTTATACACCACGCCACTATAAAGGCGATAGCAATCCTTATGAAATAAAGCATAAGTTTGATGAATACAGAAAAACTGTAGATGCTTCTGGTGGCTTAAAAGGTAAAATAAACAATGCTTGGGATGACTATAAAAACAATACCGATGAAAAAGCCAATAAACGTGTTTTAATTATAGTTCTTGTTCTCATTTTAATATTTCTTTTTATTATCGACTTCGATTTGTCAATATTCTTTAAAAGCTAATGGCAGATATTATTCAGTTATTACCAGATCATGTAGCTAACCAAATTGCTGCTGGAGAGGTTGTACAAAGACCTGCTTCGGTAGTTAAAGAACTTTTGGAAAACGCTATTGATGCTAAGGCTACAAACATAAAACTTCTAGTAAAAGATGCTGGAAAAACCTTAATTCAAGTCATTGATAATGGTTGTGGCATGAGTGTTACCGATGCGCGTTTAAGTTTCGAGCGTCATGCTACATCAAAAATACGGTCTGCTGATGATCTTTTTCAATTAAATACCAAGGGGTTTCGTGGCGAAGCTCTTGCTAGTATTGCCGCCATTGCCCACGTTGAGTTAAAAAGTAAACAAGAAGTAGATGACGTAGGCACACATTTGGTTATTGAAGGAAGCGACGTGATATCTCAAGAAGTTACGGTTACGCCAGTTGGCACATCTATTGCCGTTAAAAACTTATTTTTCAATATTCCTGCTAGACGTAATTTTTTAAAATCCAATCAAGTAGAATTCCGCCATATTACAGACGAGTTTCAGCGTGTTGCTATGGCGCATCCTAATGTTTCATTTTTATTAATCCATAACGGTAGTGAGCTTTTTAATTTACCCGTCAGTAATTTTAGGCAACGTATTGTAAATATTTTTGGTAGTAAAACCAATGAAAGATTAGTTCCTGTAAACGAAGACACCGAAGTGCTTAAGATTTCTGGCTTTGTAGGAAAACCTGAATTCGCTAAAAAAACACGTGGCGAGCAGTTTTTCTTTGTAAACAATCGCTTTATTAAAAGTGGGTATTTAAATCATGCTATTAATGCTGCTTTTGAAGGACTTTTAAAAGATGGCACACATGCCAGCTATTTTTTAAATCTTGACGTTCCTCCAGAAACTATCGATATTAATATTCATCCTACAAAAACCGAAATAAAGTTTGATGACGAGCATACGCTTTACGCTATAATTCGTTCGGCTGTAAAACATAGTTTGGGGCAATTTAATATTGCGCCTATTTTAGATTTTGAAAGAGATGCCAATTTAGACACACCCTACGGATATAAAAACAAACACGCCGAAACGCCAAAAATTGAAGTAGACAGAACCTTTAATCCGTTTCAAGATAAACCAAGTTCTGGAACACAACAATCGGCTTCTTTTAAGTCTAAATCCTCTGGAAATTGGGAAGGACTTTATGTAGACTTAGAATCTAAAGGCAATAAAAAACAAGACCTTTCAAATTTTGAGGATATTCCGTTTGAAAGTACTACAAAAACATCTTCTTTATTTGAAGAAAGTACTGTAGAAAAAAGTAAAACAACATTTCAGTTACATAACAAATATGTTATTAGTACAATTAAATCTGGCATGTTGGTTTTAGATCAAAATAAAGCACATCAACGTGTACTTTACGAAAACTACTTACAACAACTAACGCTAAAAGAAAGTGTTAGCCAACAATTACTATTTCCTGTGTTATTACATTTTTCAGCGCATGAAATTGATATTATTAAACAAGTAAAAGGCGATTTAGAACATACTGGGTTTATTTTTTCTAAGTTTGAAACAGATGCGGTAGAAATTTCTGGTGTACCAATTAATGTTCCTGAAAGTGAAGTTAACGATGTTTTAGAACAAGTTATAAGCGACATTCAAAATGATGTTCCCGATAGTCATTTTAGTGCTATGGATTTATTAGCCAAATCTATGGCTAAAAGTTTGGCTATTAAAACAGGGCAACTATTATCAAACTCTGAGCAAGAACACTTAGTAAATAGCTTATTTGCTTGTAAAGAACCCAACATGTCGCCCAACAACAAGACAACATTTATTACGTTATCTGTTGATGAGCTAGATAAAAAGTTTAATTAAATTTATGATAAACAATATTACCGATACAGTAAAACATTTACTAATCATTAATGTGATTATGTTTGTTGGTACACTTGCTATAGGAAATAATGGTGTTTTATTTTACGATTGGTTTGCATTACACTTTCCTAAAAACGACACCTTTCAATTATGGCAAATTTTTACGCATATGTTTATGCATGGCGGTTTTATGCATTTGTTTTTTAACATGTTTGCGTTGTGGATGTTTGGTACCGCTGTAGAGCAACGCTTTGGGAGTAAGAAATTTTTGTTTTTTTATATTTCTTCTGGGCTTGGAGCTGCTTTAATTATGATTGGTTATTATTTTTTTCAATATTACAGTGGTTTAACAACATTAAATGAAGCTGGTTTTGATACAGCTCAAGTTATAGAGGTTTTAAAATCTGGATATAACCGATACGACACTCGCTGGGAAAGTATATTAAGCCAAGACCAATTAGGAAACTTTGTTGGCGTGTTTAATAGTACTATGGTCGGTGCTTCTGGAGCAATCATGGGAGTTTTAGTTGCCTTTGGAATGTTATATCCTGAATCGAAATTAATGTTGATTTTCTTACCCATTCCAATAAAAGCTAAATATTTTATTCCTGGAATCATTATTTTAGATTTAATTTCAGCTATAACAGGGCAATCTTTTTTCAGTCCAAGTAATACAGCTTATGTGGCCCATGTTGGTGGCGCCTTAACAGGCTTTTTAATTATGTGGTATTGGAAAAAAACACAGTTTAATAAAAATCGTTGGGATTAACGTGACCTCGCTAAATCAAGACATACAAAACAAACTAAATAACCTAAATGTTTTCGAAAAACTTATAGGTGTCAATCTATTACTGTTTTTAATTGGCCTTATTTTACGGCCTATTCTAAGTATTCAAAACAGTTTAAGTTGGTTAGAGTTACCTAGCGATTTCATGGCTTTTTTAATGCAACCATGGAGTATTATTACCTATGCTTTTGCGCATTACGATTTTTGGCATATTATTTTTAATATGCTTTGGCTATACTTTATTGGTCGTATGTTTTTAAATTTATTTAATGTAAAACTAGGCTTAAATATTTACTTTTTAGGCGCTATTTGTGGCGGCCTTTTATTTTTGGCTGGTTACAATTTACTTCCAGACTTTTTTAACACAAATACTAGACTAGTAGGAGCATCGGCTGCTGTTAGAGCGTTACTTATTTTCATGTGTGCTTACATGCCTAGAATGGCTGTTAGGTTTTTTACGTTTAATATTAAATTATGGCATATTGGTGCTGTTATTGTTATTTTTGATGTTATTGGCTTATTTGGTTTAAATGCTGGTGGTAATCTTGCCCATATTGGTGGTGCAATTTTAGGTTACTTTTATGCCATTCAATTGCAAAAAGGAACAGATATAGGCAAAGGCTTTGAAAAATTTATGAATAGCATTATTGGGCTTTTTAAGGGATCTAAAAATTCTCCATTAAAAACGGTTCACCGCAAAAAGACATCTTCTAAAAAAAATATGGGTGGATATTCTAAAGAAGAGTTTGATGAATTTAACAAGCAAAAACGTATCGACATTATTTTAGATAAAATAAGTAAAAGCGGTTACGATAGCTTAACTAAAGAAGAAAAAGAATTCTTATTTAGAGCTGGAAAATAATACCCTAATTATATGAAAAAACTAAAGCTTTTAGATAAACTTATTTACCTAATTAATGCTTTAGTGGCTACATTACTCCTACTATCCTACCTTTTACCTTTTGTACCTCCAAAAAACTTTGCCTTACTTTCGGTATTAAGTTTAAGTGTTCCTTTTTTAACATTAGTTAATGTTTTGTTTTTTATTTATTGGTTAGTTAAGGTAAAAAAACAAATGCTTTTATCGCTTTTTGTTCTTATTATAGGCTATGTAAGTTTTGGATCTGTTTATAAGTTTTCATCATCATCTGGAAAAACACAATTCCCGGAAACAACACTCTCTGTAATGAATTACAATGTGAGACTGTTTAATTTATACGAATGGATAAAAGAAAAACATATTGAAGACAGTATAACGTCGTTTATAAAACGAAAATCACCAGACGTATTATGTGTTCAAGAATATCATCCGCATAAAAGTGTTAACCTCTCTTTTTTTAAGTATAAATATGAAAAACTTTCAGGTAAGAAAACAAAATACGGACAAGCCATTTTTTCAAAATATCCTATTATAAATTCGGGTTCTGTGGCGTTTCCAAACACATCAAACAATGCCATTTTTGCCGATATTGTTAAAGAGAAAGATACCATAAGAGTTTATAATACTCATTTACAATCGCTACGAATAGACACTAATGTAGACAAACTTAAGCAAGAAAATTCTGAACGCTTATTTAAACGCGTAGGAGAAACCTTTAAAATGCAGCAACTTCAAACCGAGTTATTTTTGAAACACAAAGAGCAATGTAACTACAAAATGATTATTTCTGGCGATTTTAATAACACCGCTTTTTCATACGTTTATAAAAAGATTAAAGGAGACTTAACAGACAGTTTTGAGGAAGCTGGAAACGGTTTTGGAAGGACTTATGATTTTAAATTTTTCCCAGTTAGAATAGATTTTATTCTAGCCGACCCAACTTTTAAAGTGGAACGCTTTAAAACATTTGATGAGAAGTTTTCCGATCACTACCCTATTATGACGCATTTATCATTACATTAATAAGCAATCTAAACTATCTGCTAGTATATGTAGCAATAAGCCAACACCTATAACTCTGGTTGCTTTAGGGAATAACAACACAACATAAAAACCCATGGCATAATATGAATGTAGCGGATGAAATCCTATGCTACATCTATTAGAATCGAAAATTGGAGTTGCGAGTAAATGATCTAAATCTATAAATATCGCTGCAAGCATTATTAAAGCAGCTTGTTTCCATTTAGATTTAAAAAATAAAAGTACTATTACTATGGGTAAAATAAAATGGCATCCATAATGCACAAAAAACCGCATCATAAATCAAGATGTTGAGCTTGTAAGTAATTTAACGTATTAGGACCTTCGTTAAACAGTAAATCTAAAATACTCAAGTTATTAATGTAACCGTGTTTTTCAGAAAACACCTGTGTATAAGGTTCAAATGGTTTAACGTCTGTTCCTTTAGCTTTAACTAAATGTCTAAAGTCTGTTTTATTGGTGACCTTTTTTTCAAAACTAAAGGTCTTTTCTGTATTTAATTCAAGTTGAAGACACTCGCAAATTACATGAATCGTTTCAAAATTTAAATCGATAAGAGAGCTAAATGATTTTTTAAAAATAGGCTCCAAATCATCTCTATAGAACTCAAAAAAAGGCGATGTACTATAAGCTGACAATAAAGATTTCCAATGGTTGCTTTGCCAGTTTTCTTCATTAAATATCTTTACCTCACGGTATTTTTGTCGGTTTTTTTGGGTAAAAGAAACAGGTACGTTTAGCAATAATTTACCATTGGCTGCATAAATATAGGTTCGGTTTCTATAGGTTTGTTTTTGAAAATTATCTTCCATTTCAAAAACGACATTATCTGCCTTAACCATAGCCACAAAATGCGATACCGATGGAAAATATGTTGGATGAATAAGTATATCCATAAAAGTGTTATGCTGCTTTTTTCTTCTTACGCCATTGGTTAAATCCAAACCAAATAGCTAGCAATACTAAAAATGGAATTAAGTAAGATACTGGTTTGCCATTACCGCCAACAGTTGTAAACCAACGTTCCCAGCGTGGTTTGCCATCGCCCCAGCTCATCCAAATAAATACGGGTTTACCAACAACATGATCAAATGGTACAAAACCCCATGAACGTGCATCTTGTGAATTATGGCGATTATCCCCCATTAGCCAATAATAATCTTTAGAAAACGTATACGTATTGGCTACTTGGTCATTAATAAAAATTTGATTGCCTTTAACTTGAAGATCGTTACCTTCATAAGCCGTAATAACACGTTTGTATAATGGTAAATTTTCTAGAGTTAAATCAATCGTTTTTCCTGCTTCAGGCAAGTATAATGGTCCAAAAAAGTCGTTATTCCAATCGTAATTAGGGTCGTGAGGAAATACACTAGCGTCTCTTGTTTTAGAACTATTCTTTACAATAGAAATCACTTCTGGGTCTTGTTTCATTTGTGTTGCTAGCTCTAACGTGGCATTAGCACTAATTTTATTGCTTACCGTAGTAAACTTTAGCTTTTCGTAGGCTGTTCTACTCATTTGCCCTATGACATGTACATTTGTACTATCTCTATGAACAACATCTAAGTGCGTATTATTATTTCTTAAAAAATCTTGAACCCTGGTATCGTCCCAAACCTTGGTTCCTAAAGAAAATACATTGGTATATTCTGTAATACCGTATTTATTAAGAAAACGCATATCAACATTACCCTTGGTTTCTATAGTATGGAAGAACTGTAACTTTGCACGATCTGGCAACACATTTTGTTTACCATTCACGTAAACAAAACCATCTTTAACTTCTATAGTATCGCCTGGTAATCCAACACATCTTTTTACATAATTTGTACGCTTATCAATAGGTTTAAAATAGGTTCTATCGGCTGTTTTATACATATTGTATAACGTATCTACAGGCCAATTAAATACAACAATGTCGTTGTGTTTAATGTTTTGAAATCCTGGTAATCTTAAATACGGTAATTGGAAAAAGTTTTTCCATGACGTGCTTTTTTCTCCTTTTTTATCGTCGTACAAGTACGATTTTTTCTTAAGTCCAGGAATAGTATCATGAACCATAGGTGCGGCCACAGTTGTCATAGGTACTCTGGCACCATAATGAAATTTACTCACAAAAAGGAAATCACCTACAAGTAACGATTTCTCTAATGATGATGTAGGAATAGTAAACGGTTGTATAACATAAGTATGTACGATTGTTGCGGCAACAATAGCAAATAAAATGGAGCTTACCCAATCGCCTAAAGACGTTCTTGGTTTTAAGCTTCTGTCGTTTATATAGTCAACATCTGCAGTATAATTTAAATAGTAATTATAAAATCCTAGCGTTATTATAGCTAATAACGTATCGGTTGCTGAGTTTTTTCCAAAGCTTCTTGCTGTTTCTACCCAAACTACTGGAAACATAATAAGGTTAACTATGGGTAAGAATAATAAAACCGTCCAATACCATGGGCGATTAATTACTTTCATTAAAACAACAGCATTATATACTGGAATAAAAGCTTGCCAAGCTTGTTTACCTGCTTTCACATACAGTTTCCATGTTCCTAAGCCATGAATTACTTGAATTACTAGAATGAAAATTAACCACTGCGTCCAAGTCATATTTTAAAGAGTTTCTTTTTTAGTATTGTATAATTTGAGAAAGTTACAAGATGTTATTACATTAACCAATATTTAACACATCTTTCATAGTAAAAACGCCTGTTTTTCCTAGCAACCATTCTGCTGCTACAACAGCGCCAAGGGCAAAACCTTGTCTGCTGTGCGCTGTGTGCGTTATGTTTATAGTATCAACTTCACTTTTGTAATCTATACTATGCGTACCTGGTACATTTTCTATGCGTTTTGCAGTAATAGGGATTATACCTTCTCTACCTGTTTCTAGTTTCCACTCGGTATAATTAGCATGTTCAGAAATAATATCTTCCGCTAGCGTAATAGCTGTTCCACTAGGAGCATCTAATTTCTGTGTATGATGAACTTCTTCCATAGAGACATCGTAATCTCGTAATTGACTCATCATACGTGCTAAGTTTTTATTAAGCTCGAAAAAAATATTAACCCCTAAACTAAAATTAGACGCATAAATAAAAGCACCATTATTTTCTTTACAAAGCTCTACAGCCTTATCATAATTTTGTAGCCAACCTGTGGTACCCGATATAACTGGCACGTTATGTTTAAAACAATTTACTATATTATAAAAAGCAGCATTTGGCACACTAAAATCTATCGCTACATCGGCCTGAGAAATATCGTAACCACCTTCGTCTGATGTTTTTATAACAATATCGTGCCCTCTACTTAAGGCTATTTTTTCAATGGCTTTTCCCATTTTACCATATCCTAGTAGTGCTATTTTCATAAATTAAAATTTGAAATTAAGAGTTACACCTAAATCGCCCGTATTATCAAACTCATTAAGCTTATAATGTGGTCGTAACGACAGGTTATCATCTACATTATACTGTAATAAGTGAGCGTCTACATTGGCATCGATAATATTTAAAGCATAAATACCAATTGTAACCAAAAGGGAAATTTCTTTGTTTCTACGTAATGTTTTTTGGGCTTCTCGTAAGCCATCATCTGTAACAACGCCATAAAACTCATCGTCTTGAAAACCGGCTAATCGTCTTTTATAGGCATCGCGATAACGTTGGTATTCTTTTTGATTATCCAAATAAAAATACATCCCTATTCCTAATCCAGCATATACAATTGGGATTTTCCAATACTTTTTATTGTAAGCTTGACCTAGTCCTGGCAATACTGCCGAATAAAAAGCCGCTCTTGCTGGTGCAAGTGGATCTATAGGTTTTTTATCTATAGCTGCCTGCTCAACAACCAATTCTTCGGTTGGAGTAAGTTTACTTTTGTCTTCTTTTTTATTTTCTTCATCCTTACCTTCTTGAGCTAAAGCTGAAAATGAAAAAACAAATAGTAAAAAAAACGCGAGTATATATTTACTTGGCACTTTTTACGAGTTTGATGATGCGATTAAAGTCTTCTTCTGAATGAAAAGGAATACTAATGTTACCCTTTCCTTTGTTATTAACCTTAACGTTTATTTTATGGCCAAAGTATTCTGAAAACTCTTTGGCGCCTTTTTTAATATACTTAGGAAGTTCTTGCGATTTAGATTTTGAAGAAGGTTTTGGGGCTTCTTCTCCTTGTTGAAACGCTCTAACAATGGCTTCGGTATCTCGTACCGATAATTTTTTAGAGATAATTTGTTCGTAAATATCTAATTGGTGGCTTTGGTCTTCTATATTAATTATGGCACGCCCATGTCCCATAGAAATAAAGCCGTCGCGCATACCTGTTTGAATAATAGGATCGAGTTTTAACAAGCGTAAATAGTTAGCTATAGTAGAACGTTTTTTCCCTACACGCTCGCTCATTTGCTCTTGTGTAAGGCTAATTTCATCTATTAAACGTTGGTACGACAAGGCAATTTCTATTGGATCTAAATCTTGACGCTGAATATTTTCTACCAAGGCCATTTCTAGCGACTCTTGGTCGTTTGCTATTCTTATGTAAGCAGGAATGGTTTCTAGACCTATTAATTTAGAGGCACGAAAACGTCTTTCACCAGAAACTAACTGATATTTATTAAAATCTAATTTTCTTACAGTTATTGGTTGAATAACGCCTAATTCTTTAATAGATGACGCTAATTCGCGTAAAGTCTCTTCGTTAAAGTTTGTTCGCGGTTGAAACGGATTAATATCTATCGTCTCAATATCTAAATCTACTATATTTCCTATAACCTTATCGGCATTTTCGTCTTGTACAGAGTTAATGTCGTTACTAGGGTCTTTTAATAATGCTGACAATCCTCTTCCTAAAGCCTGTTTCTTTGTTGCCTTCGCCATAAATTAGGAGTTTTTATTAATAATTTCTTTCGCTAGACTTAAATAATTACTAGCGCCTTTACTTGCAGCATCGTAATTAATAATGCTTTCACCATAACTAGGTGCCTCACTAAGTCTTACATTTCGTTGAATAATAGTTTGAAAAACCATATCGTTAAAATGCTTTTGCACTTCTTCTACTACTTGATTTGATAGTCTTAAACGCGAATCGTACATGGTTAACAACATGCCTTCAATATCCAGTTTATTGTTATGTATTTTTTGTACGCTTTTTATCGTATTTAATAACTTTCCTAAACCTTCTAATGCAAAATATTCGCATTGAATAGGAATAATCACCGAGTCGGATGCTGTTAAAGCGTTTAATGTTAGTAATCCTAAAGATGGCGCACAATCAATTAATATAAAATCATAATCATCTTTTATCTCTTGTATGGCTTGTTGAAGCATATACTCGCGCCTATCCTTATCTACTAATTCAATCTCTATAGCAACCAAATCAATATGCGCTGGAATAATATCCAGATTTGGTGTTTCGGTTTTTATAATCGCTTCTTTTGCGGTATTAGTATGTTCTAGCAACTGATAAGTTCCTAATTCGACTTCTTCAACATCAATACCTAATCCTGACGTAGCATTCGCCTGCGGATCGGCATCAATAAGAAGTACTTTTTTTTCTAATACCCCTAGCGAAGCAGCAAGGTTTACAGAAGTGGTTGTTTTTCCTACACCACCTTTTTGATTGGCAATGGCTATAATTTTACCCATTAATTGATTTGGTTTTTTCTCCCGTAAAAATACAATTATTTACGACTTTATAAAATGGAAGTTGTTAACACTTATCATGCCATTCACCATAAAAAATAATAACCTCTTTTTTATAGCAATATTTATTAGCTTTTTAGCTCATAAATTATGCCATTAGCTCTTAAAATTTGTCCTTATATTTGTAGATGTTAGACCAAAAAAAACAAACTACAATTGACAGAAAACGATAAACTTTTTATGACACGTGCCATTAGCTTGGCAGAAGAAGGCATGAACAAAAACGCTGGAGGGCCTTTTGGGTGCGTTATAGTAAAAAACGGTAACATTGTTGCCGAAGGACATAATTGTGTAACCTCTACAAACGATCCCACAGCACATGCCGAAGTTGTTGCTATTAGAAAAGCTTGCGAAACGCTAGGCACGTTTCAGTTAGACGATTGCACTATTTACACCTCTTGCGAACCTTGTCCCATGTGTTTAGGAGCTATTTACTGGGCTAGGCCTCAAAAAGTGTTTTATGCTTGCGATAAAAAAGATGCTGCCAATATAGATTTTGATGACCACTTTATTTACGAAGAAATTGATAAACCTATATCTGTACGAAGCATATCTTTTCAGCAAATATTACAAAAAGAAGGTGTTTCTGTTTTTAATAAGTGGACTAATAAAGTTGATAAAACCGAATACTAAAACTGCAACCGTTTATTAAAATAATTCTTAAGCCATGTTAATTGCACTAATAGCATAATTCCAAAAAATAGTATGGCGTAAACCAAACTAGAAGGTAACTGATTACTAGGGAAAATGTTTCCTAACCTAGAAACTATACTAAAATCTAAAAATGTTAGCCAAGATGATTGGGTAAATGTTGCATTACCAAAAACGACAGATAAAAAAGTTACAAAAATCACTCCTAAGGCAATCCATACAGGCCTTGAAATTAACGGCTTGTAAGTTGTTGTGTTTGTAGAATTAATAGCTTGTATTTTAGACATAACTTGTATTGAAAAATCCACTGAAGGTGACTCTAAATTTGAATTTTCAAAAACGTTATCTATAAATTCCTCTAGCTGTTTATCTATTTGATTTTTCATAACTTGCTATTAATTCAGGTTCTAAATTTTGTTTTAAAATAGTGGCTAGTTTTTTTCGGCTTCTAAACAATTTAACTTTTACATTATTCTGGGTTACCCCCATTATTTTTGATATTTCGTTTAAAGACTTCTCTTCAAAATAATATAATGTTAGTAAAAACCCTTCGTCATTAGGTAGTTTACCCAAACAGTTTTTAATAGCTTCTTGCCGTTCTGCAACTACTAAAGCATTAAAAGCGTTATCTAAACTTTTCACCTGCCGTTCTGTAAAACTATCAATTGGTACTTCATTAAAATGTGTTCTATTTTTTTTAATTCTGTCTAAACAATTGTTATAAGTAATTTTATATATCCACGTTGATAGTTTGGAATCGCCTTTAAACTTTTCTAGCGATTTATACACTTTAACAAACGTATCTTGCGCAACCTCTTCGGCTTCTTCGCGATGCTTTAACATTTGTAACGCTAAACTAAACACCAAATTTTTATACGTATCTACCAAGGTTACAAAAGCAGCTGTGTTGCCTTGCAATACTTGATTGATGATTTTTTGGTCGTTAGTGTCTTTCATTTTAGCATAAGACGATGGGATTTCCTGTTTGGTTACATCTGTAAAGAAAAAATATTTTGAAAAAGTTGTAACCATAATTAAAAAACTGTCGTCATAAGCTATGAACTCACTAAAAATAATCAATTAAAAACAAACAGTTATGGGATCAGAAGTTATTATTTTACCTGTTATTTTCGGCGCCGTTTTTGGCATCTTTTATTTGTACTTTTCAACAAGAAACAAAGAACGTCTTGCTTTAATTGAAAAGGGTGCCGACGCTAGTATTTTTGTTAAAGGAAAACAAAAAACAGCACCTATTTGGAAAGTTTTAATTTTAAACTTAGCCTTATTATTAACTGGTATAGGCTTAGGCTCTTTTATCGCATTATTACTTGAGAGTTATACAACTATTAACGATAATGCCATTTACCCATCGTGTATTTTTACAATGGCTGGTTTGGGGCTTTTTGCAGGTTTTAATATGACTAAAAATTTAGACAAAGAATAACAGCTACTACGCAATAAAAATCATCAAAACGGTTTCCATACTTTGGAAGCCGTTTTTTTATTTGGTATCTTCACTTTATGAATAAATTACACATACAAATATTATTTTTTTTAGCATGGCTTCCTGTTTTATCACAGACATACATTATTGATAATACCACAAAAGAAGCCGTTCCTTATGCCACGGTATCGTTTGGAAATGGACAAGGTATTTTTGCCGATGAAGATGGGATGTTTCTTTTTACTAAAAAATTATATTCTGATGTAGATTCGCTCTTTATATCATCGCTTGGTTACAAAAATATAGAGCTACATTCTAGTAAACTTCCCGATACTATTTATATGCCTCAAAAAGTAGACAAACTGGATGAAGTTTTTATTTATGCTGTAAAAAATCGTGATTATGATGTTGAAACCTTAAAACCTTATCTTGACGACGATTATTACAAATGTTGGTTACCAACAATAGAGTCAGAAATTGCTGTGTTTTTCCCTAACAAGGACAAATTAGACAAACAGCTTAGCCAAGTACATTTCCCTATAGCTTTAGAATCGCAAGATTGGAGCAAACGAAAACGAAAAAACGCTGAAAAAAAAACATTCTCAACCCTATTTAAAGTTAATTTTTACAGCAATAATGACGGCTTTCCTGGCAATCCATTACTCTTTGAAAATGTGGTGTTTCGTGTTACCGAAAAAGATGGCGACCAATACGACTTAGATGTTTCAAATCATAACATCTTTATCCCCAAAACAGGTATTTTTATTTCTATACAAGTTCTTGGGTACACAGATGATAATGGTAAATTACTCCCTAATAAAAAGTACAAAGAAATAAAAGGTAGACAAGGTTTAGTGAAAATCCCCACCAATTTTAGACCGCTATTACCTTTTACAGATGAAATTTCGTATAACAAAACTTATACAAAAAGGGTGTTTCTTCATAACAACAAATGGATACAGTTTAATAAAGCAAGTGCACCAAATTCAAGCTTAATAAGGCAAAACGCTAATAACTATGGTATGGGCATAAGTTTTAAACAGTTTGAAGATGAGTAACCTTTGGCACTTGTACGTTATGGCTATAATTTACATTTTAGCAGGCATTATGCATTTTGTAAAACCTAAAGTATATATGCGAATTATGCCGAAGTATTTACCCAATCATAGGTTTTTAGTGTATTTAAGTGGCTTTTTCGAAATTCTTTTGGGCGTTTTATTATGTTTTAATACCACAAGAAACTTAGCTGTTTATGGTATTATTTTAATGCTTACTGTGTTTTTACTTGTTCATTTTTATATGCTTTCAAGTAAAAAAGCAAGTGCTGGCTTTCCTAAATGGCTTTTAATTTTAAGACTCCCATTACAGTTCGTTTTAATGTATTGGGCTTATTTATATCTTACTTAAAAAACTCGGTGTATTGCATCACTCTAAAATCTAACGTATTAAAATTTGGGTTACGTTGTTTTAATTGTTTATAAAGCGCCATACTCCCTACGGCTCTATTGGCACTCCCCGAAGGCGCAGTTAAAGACACTGTTTTTATAATACGTGACGTATTAGGTAATAAAAATTGATGTATACGTGGCACTTCTTTAGAAACAACTTTAAGTTTAATTTCATGAGGTTTTATATGCCTTCTAAAAAAATATTCGGGACCATTTTTACTATTACCACCCATAAAAAGCATTGTTTTAATGGTGGTATGTTGCTGCAAAATATTAATCATATCTCGCAATTCTACATGTTGCATTCCTAAATCTGACGCATCAATTTTATCACGTTTAGCTCTCTCAACCATATCGCAAACGCCTATATTTTGTGCTTTTAAAAAAGATTTTCTGTGTGCAACAGCCTCTTCTGTATTTTCAAACTTTAGGTTTAAATCAAATATTCTGTTTAGAATTTTCCATAATTGTCCATCGCGACTGCCGTAACAAAAATTAACATCGTCTGGTTTTAAATCGCCTGTTGTAAATCTAGGCGGCGGTAACGTACCAACAATTAATTTTGACGTGTCTTTTGGAATAAACGGTTTATAAGGATGTTGATGTATAAACACTAACTTTTTTTTGAATTTATTTTTCGTTTTTGTAAATTATAATGAACTCAAAATTGATTAATTATGGGAAAAGGTGATAAAAAAACAAAACGCGGAAAAATACACAGAGGGACTTACGGCGTAAGACGACCGCGAATAAAAAAGAAACCGCGCCCAGAAAACAAAATTGATGTTAACAAAAAAGCTAAATAACTACCTGGTAAACACAAGTTTTTTATCTGTTGATAAAGCTTCGCTAAAACGGTAATTTTCTACATCGAATCCTTTAACATCTTCAATGGTTTTTGCATCATTATCTACAATATATCGTGCCATTAAACCACGTGCTAGTTTAGCGTAAATGGCAATGGTTTTATATTTTCCATTTTTTAGTTCTTTAAAATCAATATCAATCACAGGAACTTTTAACGCTTTTCTATCTATAGCTTTGGCGTATTCGTTACTTGCTAAGTTTAAAAACACCTCATCATCATTCAATTCATCATTAAGAGATTTTGTCACTTTATTTCTCCAAAACTCATATAAGTTTTTATTTTTTCCTACAGGCATTTTAGTTCCCATTTCTAAGCGATAAGGCTGTATTAAATCTAAAGGTTTTAAAACTCCATAAAGTCCAGAAATGACTCTTACTGTATCTTGAAGCTTTTCAAGTTTATTTTCTGAAATGGTATAAGCATCTAAACCTCTGTAAACATCGCCGTTAAAAGCATAGACGGCTTGCCTGGCATTGTTTGATGTAAATGGCAATTCCCATTCTTGATTGCGCTGGTAATTTAATTGTGCTAGATTATCTGAAATTCCCATAAGCTTAGACAGACTTTTGGGCGACTTTTTCTTTAGTAATTTATTTAAACGTTCGGCTTCTTTTAAAAAACAAGCTTCCGTTGTTTTTGAAGTTGGTAGTTTACTTTCGTAATCTAATGATTTTGCTGGAGATAAGACGAGTTTCATAAATCATGATATTTTTTATAAAATTACAATGGTATTCATGTTTTATCAAACAATTTTGTCATATTCTCGTTATTACTTTATAAGTTTTTTCGATGACATTATTTTAAATGCATCATAGGTGTGAAAATATCTAAAGAAACCAAGGATGTAAACATTTCTTTAAACTGTTCGGGCATATTTTTGGTGATGATAAACTCTCCATTAAAAGCACTAGAAAAATAACGCTGACTTTCCTCATCTGAAAACTCTAACAAATATTCATTATCTAGATTTTTAAAAACATAACTATTATTTTTTTCATTCTTTAGCAAAAACTCAGCATTGTAGTAATACGTTTCTTGGCTTGTAAAACCTAATTTCCCCAATAACTTTTGTAATCTATAAAAAAGTCTATTGGGTAAAACATTATTTAAACAAACTCTATCTTCACAATTAATAATAACATTATAGTTACACGTTAAATTACAATGCCCTTTTTTACCCCATATTAGCTCTACATTTTCTGAATATGCCCCCCAAGATCCAGGTCCAGTTGGTCCATAAACAGTTAAAATAGGACAGTTAAAGGCTCCTGCTAAATGAGTAATACCAGAATCGTTACCTATATGAAACATGGCTCCAGAGACAGCTTTGGCAACATCTTCTATACCGCCATCTATTATTTTAAAAGGGAACTTCTTATTTAAATAAGGTGAAATATCTGGGTCTTTGGGACCTTGTATAACTTGCACTTCTAATTCTGGGTAATAGTTATGTATTTGCTCGATTAATTGTGCAAAGTATGTAATTGGCCAAGCTTTTAAAATAAATCCAGCTCCAGGATGAACTGTGAAGTATTGTTTTGATTCCAACCCTGTTTCATATCTTTTAAAATAAGGAAAGCCAGAATAATTATTCTCAATATTTGCATGTAAACGGGCAACTCCATCAATATAATGTTTAATGGAATGCTGTTTAACTTTCTTGCCTGTTATGTATTCAATTTGATTAACCTCATGGTTAAATTTAGGATGGTTTCCTAACTCTATAATGGTGTCGTATTTTTTAGTTTCAATTTCTTTACTACTTATAACCACAACATCTTTTAAATGGGCTTTAAAAAAGTTAACCAACCTAGGCTCTAAAGCATAGGTTACTTTTTTGGATACTGCTTTTAGCTTATAAACTGCTGGAATAGTAAAAAATATGTCTCCTAAACCTCCATAAGATTTCTTTACAAGTACATTACCTAAACTTTTGTTTTGTTCTTTATCTAATTCTTGATTCTGTATTAAATTAATGTTGTTCCAAAATTCTGGTATCGTCTCCTTTATGGCTTTTAAAGCTTTTGCCTTACCCTCTGGATAAAAATTAAAAGACCACGTTCCCACTCTATCATTAGTGATAATCTCACAATCAGACAAAAAAGCTTCTGCAGCTAAACGTCCTGAGGGTTCTGGCCAAACAGGTTTTATTATAATGGTTTTTGTTTTACCAAGTATCTTTAAAACCTCTTTGTTTTCTATGGGAGATTTAAACGCAATGTTTTTGGGGATCTCTACTTGTAGTTTGTTTTCACCATAAACAACAAATTGCTTGTCTGGATGGTTAACAGCATACGCCACAAATTCATAACCGCCTTTAAGATAATTAAGGGTTCCAAAAAATGGAATTTTGTCTTGCTTATCTTCTAAAACCTGAAGATTATCAACATCTACAGTTGGGGGCATTATTAAATATTCGCCTATTGCTTCTCCAAAAAAATCGTAATGATATTGATAATGTTTTGGTGATTGAAATACATTTAATCTTGCGTTAGCAAACAGGTTTCTGTAAAGATGATATTTTTCATTATTACAGCAATTCTTAACGTTCTTTTCACTTAAACACAATAGGTTTCGCCTAACACAAAAATTATAATCGTACTCTAGCTTAACATATGGTTTATTACTGTTTATTATATATTGGAGCAATTCTATTTCAAATTGACAACGCGATGTGCTACTTACAACAATGATACTTGATTGAGCTACCTTTTTTTTGGTAGTTTCAAAGTTTTCAAGAAGGTCTAGTTCAACTAAAAACCCCAACTCGTTTCCAAAGGAAATAAGCTGGGTTAATGTTAATTCGGCACCACGCTTTAAGGTTAAGCCTGTATCGTGAAGGAATAAAATTCTATTCAATACTACATGTTGTATTAACCACTGTAATATCCATCGTCATAATAGCCGTCATCGTAGTATCCATCATCGTAATAGCCATCACTATAATAACTATCGTCATAGTATCCATCATTATAAGAATCGTCATCATAGTAACCATCTCCATAATAACCATCGTAAAATGATCCATCATCATCACTACTACAAGACGCTAATGAAACGCCTACTAAAGACGCCGCAGAAGTAACTAATAAGGTTTGGCCTGTTTTTTTAAGAAAATCTCTTCTATTCATAATAGCAAAATTAAGTTTCTTGAATTTTTTAAGAAAAACTCTATTAAATATACAACTTTTTTTTAACTATCAATATGTTTGGCATAATTTCGCCATTTTTCAATGCAAAGGGTCATGTCTTCGGGCAACTCTGACGTAAAGCTCATCCATTTACCTGTTTTAGGGTGCTCGAAACCTAACGTTTTGGCATGAAGTGCTTGTCTTGGTAAGATTTTAAAGCAATTTTCTACAAACTGCTTGTATTTACTAAATGTGGTTCCTTTTAATATTTTTTCGCCACCATAACGCTCGTCATTAAATAAGGTATGGCCAATGTGTTTCATATGAACACGTATTTGGTGTGTTCTTCCTGTTTCTAACTTACAGGATACTAAAGTTACATAACCTAAACGTTCTAAAACTTTATAATGTGTTACAGCTGGTTTTCCTTTCTCTGCTTGATCTCCTAAGAAGACGGTGTTTTGCAATCGGTTTTTAGGATGACGTCCAATATTACCTTCAATAGTACCTTGATCTTCTTCAACATTTCCCCACACTATAGCAATATACTCACGTTCACTAGTTTTATTAAAAAACTGCTTGGTTAAATGTGCCATAGCTATCTCGGTTTTTGCCACGACTAGAAGACCGCTCGTATCTTTGTCTATACGATGAACTAACCCTGGTCTATCACTGGAATTGTTTGGGAGATTTTCAAAATGATAAATTAGGGCATTTATTAACGTTCCAGAATAATTACCATGTCCAGGATGCACAACCATTCCTGCAGGTTTATTTACAACTAAAAGTTCGTCATCTTCGTAAACAATATCTAGCGGAATGTTTTCTGGAGTAAGTAAATATTCAAATGGAGGGTGCTCGAAAAGCACCTGAATTTTATCAAAAGGTTTTACTTTATAGTTTTGCTTAACGGCAGCACCGTTTACATGTATATTCCCACTTTTGGCTGCTGCTTGAATTTTATTTCGGGTAGCATTTTCAATAAAATTCATTAAATATTTATCTATGCGAAGTGGTTGTTGCCCCTTTTCGGCTGTAAAAGAATAGTGCTCATAGAGATCGTCATCATTTTTCTCTATATCATCTTGGTTGTCTTCAATCATGTGTTTCTTATTGTGGTCGGTTTCCATTACCTAAAACCAAGTCTATTTTTGATGTTTTTGGCAGCTTATCGCCAATTTTAAGTTCCGAACCTTCAAAAGTTACTTTTACAACCTCATCTTTCCCTAAGTAGTCTACATAAGTCGTTTTTCCTACTTTAAATCCTAAAGCTTCTAGTGTTGGTTTGGCTTGTCTAAAGGTTTTACCAACTAAATCTGGAACATTTACTTTTCGATACCCTGAAGGATTTAAAGTTAAGTATATTTTACGATCTTCTTTTACTTTTTTTCCTGCTTTAGGGTCTTGGTCTATAACCGCAAATTTTGGATAGTCGGGATTAAAGTTTGAAGAATCTTGTATTTCCATGACTAAGTGGTTTTCATCTAGTTCTATTTTTGCTACTTCTACAGACTTTCCTGTCAAATCTGGCACGGTTTCAAACTCGTTATGATTGGTGGAAACATTTAACCATTTTAATAGTAAAAAACACAATACAAACACTCCTACAACAGCAAGAATAACTTGCTTTAAAAATGCTTTACTAGTAACAAACTTTATAAGGCTCATGAAATTTTATTTATCAAACAAATATATAAAAACAGAACTGTTTTTTCTTTCGGTTATTATGTGATATTTTAGCTTAACCAATATTATTTACGACAAATAAGTCGTTTTTGGATTATTATTTTAAATGTCGCCTACACTATAGGTATAAAAAATGAAAAAAAACATTGCCATTATTATGGGAGGATATTCCAGTGAGTTTGAAATATCCTTAAAAAGCGGTAACGTGGTTTACCAATCGTTAAACCAGGATAAATACAACCTATACCGTATACATATTTTAGAACATAAATGGGTATATGTTAATGATGATAATGTTGAATTTCCTGTAGATAAAAATGATTTTTCTGTTATTATACACGATCAAAAAATTGTATTCGATTGTGTATTTAATGCCATTCATGGTACCCCAGGAGAAGATGGCTACATGCAAGGTTATTTAGAGCTTTTAAGTATTCCACATACAAGTTGCGGCATGTATCAAGCAGCTTTAACCTTTAATAAACGGGACTGTTTAAGTGTTTTAAAACCACACGGTATAAAAACGGCTCAATCGTATTATGTAAATTTAGGCGACACTTTTAACGAAACAGCCATTATAGAAAAAGTTGGACTACCTTGTTTTGTAAAAGCCAATAAAGCTGGAAGTAGTTATGGTATTACCAAAGTTTATAAGCAAGAAGACTTACAAGCTGCTATCGACTTTGCTTTTAAAGAAGATGATGAAATAATTATTGAAGCGTTTTTAGATGGTACCGAAGTATCGGTTGGTGTTATAAGTTATAAAGGGGATATTAAAGTTTTGCCCATCACCGAAATTGTTAGTGAAAACGATTTTTTCGATTTTGAAGCCAAGTATTTAGGAAAATCACAAGAAATAACCCCTGCTAGAATTAGTGAAGCTCAAGCTGAAAAAGTACGCACTTTAGCCAAAAAAGTGTATACTATATTAAAAATGACAGGCTTTAGCCGTAGTGAATACATTTTTAAAGACGACGAACCACATTTATTAGAAATAAACACTGTTCCAGGGCTTACTGCCGAAAGCATTTTGCCACAACAAGCCGCCCAAGCAAATATTTCGTTACAGGATTTGTTTGATAATGCCATTGAAGAAGCTTTAAAAGCATAACCCATTTATTATACGTAACTTTAAAAAATTAATAGCTTAAAAAAATGAGACGAGCCATATTTCCAGGATCTTTTGATCCCATAACATTAGGACATTACGACATTATTAAACGTGGCGTTAAACTTTTTGACGAAGTTGTTGTGGCTATTGGGGTAAATGCCGAAAAAAAATATATGTTCTCTCTTGAAGAAAGAAAAGCGTTTATTGAAGCTTCTTTTAAAAATGAAAAAAAAGTAAAAGTAGTAACTTATGAAGGCTTAACGGTTGACTTTTGCAAAGAAATCGATGCGCAATTTATTTTACGTGGCTTAAGAAATCCCGCCGATTTTGAATTTGAAAAAGCCATTGCTCATACCAACAGAAAACTCTCTAAAATAGAAACTGTCTTTTTATTAACTGCTGCAAAAACATCCTATATTTCCTCATCTATTGTAAGAGATGTTATAAGAAATAACGGTGATTACAGCAAACTTGTCCCTGATAGTGTTGTTGTTAACTAGCTTAAAATTTATATTCTGAAAGCGACTTTGGAAATTCTTCCGGGTTGGCCGCTAGGTGATATCTTGGGTCGTCAATATCTTCTATAATAACTTCTTTAAACTTTGGACTGGCTTTATACAATAACGCTTTACAGTCTTCACTTAAATGTTTTAGGGTAATTTTTTTACCTGCAGCTTCGTACTTTTCAACCAAATTAAAAATGGCTTCTAAAGCTGAATGATCACTTACACGAGATTCTACAAAGTCAATTTCAACTGTATCTGGGTCATTTTTAACATCAAACTTATCATTAAATGCTTTTATAGAACCAAAAAATAAAGGCCCCCAAATTTCGTAAACTTTTGTTCCGTTATCTTTTATGCGCTTTCTAGCTCTAATTCTTTTAGCATTTTCCCAAGAAAACACTAAAGCGCTCACAATAACTCCCGCAATTACTGCTATGGCTAAATCGAAAATTACAGTTAAACCAGAAACTAATAATAATACAAATAAATCACTTCTTGGAATTTTACCAGCTATTCTAAAACTACTCCAGGCAAACGTACCAATAACAACCATAAACATAACACCTACAAGAGCAGCAATTGGCACTTGCTCTATTAATCCAGAAGCAAATAATATAAAAAATAGTAGTCCTAAAGCTGCCACAATTCCTGATAAGCGTGTTCTTCCGCCACCTTTAATATTTATTATAGATTGCCCTATCATAGCACAACCACCCATGCCTCCAAATAGTCCTGTAACAATATTGGCGCCACCTTGTGCTAAACATTCTCTATTGGTGTTCCCTCTAGTTTCGGTTAACTCATCTATTAAGTTTAGCGTCATTAAAGATTCTATTAAACCTACTGCTGCTAAAATTAACGCATACGGTCCAATAAATTTAAGTGTTTCCCAGGTCATTGGTACTTTATTAAAAATATCTGTTTGGAATGTTGGCAAACCACCTTTTAAACCTTCACCTCCACCATCTCTAATAAAGCTTCCTACGGTTGCTACATCTAAATTTCCAAAAATCACTATAGCTGAGACTACTAAAATGGCAATTAAAGCCTCTGGTAGTTTTTTATTTAGTTTTGGAAGTCCGTACATAATTCCCATTGTTAAGGCAACTAAAGCAATCATAATCCATAATTTTGGCCCTTGCATCCAAACCACTTCACCGTTAACAAACTCCTTAAACAACCCTAATTGCGACAAGAAAATAACAATAGCCAATCCGTTAACAAACCCCATCATTACGGGATGAGGAATTAATCTCACAAACTTTCCTAGTTTAAATACTCCAGCAAGCATTTGAATAATTCCCATTAGAATTACGGTCGCAAATAAATAATATAACCCTAAGTTTTCACCTTCTGCTCCCATAGCATTTCCTTCGGCAACTAGACTTACCATAACTACTGCCAAAGCACCAGTTGCACCACTAATCATCCCTGGTCTACCACCAAAAATTGAGGTGATTAAACCAATCATAAAAGCAGCATAAAGCCCAACTAGCGGATCTACTCCAGCCACAAAGGCAAAAGCAACAGCTTCTGGTACTAAAGCCAAAGCTACCGTAATACCACTTAAAATATCGTTCTTAGCATTTGCTGCTCGTTTTCTAATAAAACTTGTCATAAGGTTGTATTATTTTGAAAGGCGCAAAAATACATTAAAATGTAGAAGCACAAACCTATATTATTATATTTCAATGAAGTTTTTTGCACTAAAACGTTTGAGATACTTACAATCTAAACGTAATATTGTTTTTCTATATACTCCTCAATAAATAACTATTGAATTTTAAAATCAAAATATGTTTTTGGAAATGGTTCGCCTCGTAATGTAAAATGCCACCATTCTTTAGCGTAATTCCTAAAGCCGTGCTTTATCATAACTTTTTGTAACAGTTGTCTATTTTGTTTCTGTTTTAAAGTTATACCATCGTAATTTACCCAGGATTCTTGCCCAAAAAAGTCGTATGGACTCCCCATATCTAATGCTTCACCTGTATTACCGTTAATAATGGTTAAATCGACTGTACTTCCGCGACTATGTCCAGATCGTGTAGCTATGTATTCTTCTCGAAACAAATGGCGTTTTTCAACTTTGGGATAAAACTCTTGTTTATTTATTGTATCATTCAAATCTTTGGCCCAAACCATAAAATGATTAACAGCTTGTTGTGGACGATACCCATCAAAAACTTTTAAACATAAATTTTGCTCTTGCAATTCTTCTTGTACTTTTTTTAAAGCCTTTGCAGTAGATTCTGTTAGAATTAGCTTATTCGCATAATAACCTGTTATGGTATCTCCTACAAAATTATTTGTAGAATAATATTTTAACTCAACTGTTATGTCTGGAATAATCTCTTGTACATTGACAAAGCCTTCTGGAAGAGTGTATTGATTATTTACCAAAAGAAATAAGATAATATACAGTGTTGTTTTAAGTTTCATCATATATTGACTAATTTAGAAAAAAATAGGTTATGGACTTATTTTCAAACGAAAAAAACACCTTTAGTTTACCAGATGCTGAACTAATTTATTATCCTAACTTTTTAGAACAAACAAAAGCCAATATTTACTTTAAAACTCTTTTAAAAGAAACCCTTTGGCAACAAGATGATATTACTGTATTTGGCAAAACCTATAAACAACCAAGATTAACAGCTTTGTATGCTGAAAATAACAAACCTTATTCTTATTCTAACATAAACATGCATCCCAAAAAATTCACAAACACGCTTTTAAGTTTAAAATCAAAAATAGAAGATGTATGCAATCACAATTTCTCTACTGTTCTTCTAAATTTATATAGAGATGGAAATGACAGTAACGGCTGGCATGCTGATAATGAAAAAGAATTGGGCAAACATCCAACAATCGCTTCTCTTTCCTTAGGCGCAAGCCGAGTGTTTAAGTTTAAGCATAAAACTTTAAAAAAAGAGAACCATAAACTGTTATTACAACATGGAAGTTTACTTATAATGAAAGGCGCAATGCAAGAATTTTGGGTACATCAAATACCCAAAACAAAACAACACGTTGGTAAAAGAATCAACCTAACATTTAGGTATATTAACTAAAAAACCGAGGTCCCTCAACCTCGGTTTTCTGTTTCATTTGCATTTATATATGTAGTTAGATTTAGGGTCTCTAGTATCAACAACATAATGCAAATATTAATTAATTAATCCATTGAACTAAAAAGTAATTTTCTAGTACACACCAAATGTATAATTAAATACCTACAAGAACGTTTAAAGACATATATTTTCGATGAAATACATGTTTTTTTAACATTTAAGGTCGAAATATTTAATTTTATCGACGAAATACACGCCTAAAAATTAAAAAATCCGTTTTATATGCTAAGAATTATTATATCTTTAGATAAAGAAAATAAAAAACAACTATGAAAAATTTGGCACGAATTATTTTAATCACATTTATAGTGTTTCCTTTAGTAACTAAAGCACAGGACACAACATTCCAAGCTAAAGAAATAGCTATTACAAAACTTATTGATGGCACATTATTAACTCCAAATAATAAAACGTCCAATTTGGTTATCATTATTGCTGGTTCTGGTCCTACCGATAGAAACGGTAACCAAAACTTTATGAAAAACAATTCGTTAAAAAAACTTGCCGAAGGAATAACTAAAAATGGTATCGCTACATTTAGATACGACAAACGATCGGTAAAACTTATCAAGCAAGGTAAAATAAATGACAACAATATTTTATTTGATGATTTTGTAACCGATGCCCAAGCAGTAGTCAATTATTTTGTGAATACTAAAACGTACAAAAACATATATATTGCTGGCCACAGTCAAGGGAGTTTAATTGGCCTTTTAGCTTCTAATAAACATGTAGCAGGATTTATTTCACTTTCGGGAGCTGGAAAATCTATAGACAATGTGTTGTTAGAACAAATTGAAAAAAGTGCGCCAATTTTTAAAGAACCTTCAGAAAAAGTGTTAGCATCGTTAAAAAAAGGACAAACAACTAGCGATTACCCACCAGCTTTAGCAAGCCTTTTTAATGAAGATTTACAACCCTTTATGATTAATTGGATACAATATAATCCACAAGAAATTATAGCCAAACTAGAAATTCCCTGTTTAATTATTAATGGCACAAAAGATTTACAAGTATCTGTCGAAGAAGCACAACTACTCCATCAATCGGCTAAAAACAGTACCCTAAAAATAATCGATAATATGAATCATATTTTCTTTACTATAAAAGGTGATACTCTAGAAAACTCGAAATCTTATAATGAATCTGCAAGATCTATAAACCCAGAAGTTGTAAAAGCAATAGTTGACTTTATTAAATAATTAATTTCCCGTTTTACAAAAAATAAAAAAGCAGTTCGAAATCGAACTGCTTTTTTTTCAACTAACTAACCAACCAAAAATATGAATACTGTATAAAACTTACTTTGTAATCTACAGTATTAAATGTAAAACAATATTTGTGCCAAACTTTAATTTGGAATTAAACAAACTTAATTATATCTTTATGATATCATTTTAATATCACTTTAAATTAAAAAATATGACACAAGAAAAAATTATTGTTCCAGCAAATGGTTATTTGATGTTATTTATTTTTGCTTTAATCTTATTTGGAAGCATAGCAGCAATTATATTAACTAAAAGTCCATGGTTTATTATATCCATCCTAAGCGCTATTATATTAGCCATTGGTTTTGTTATGGTACAACCTAACGGTTCTAGAGTTCTACTATTATTTGGAAAATATGTTGGTACAATTAATAAAAATGGTTTTTACTGGGTAAATCCATTCTATTCAAAAAAGAAAATATCATTACGTGCTAGTAATTTTGATAGCGAGCGGCTTAAAGTAAACGACAAATTAGGAAACCCAGTAATGATTAGTACTATTTTGGTATGGCGCGTAGAAAACACTTACAAAGCAGCTTTTGATGTTGATAATTACGAAAATTTTGTTCGTGTTCAAACAGATGCAGCAGTAAGAAAATTAGCAAGTATGTACCCTTATGACAATTTTGCTGATGAAGGTATGGATGAAGACATCACACTTAGATCAAGCGTAAATGAAGTTAGTGCTGCTCTAGAAAAAGAAATTGATGAAAGACTCTCTATTGCAGGCATAGAAGTTCTTGAAGCAAGAATTGGCTATTTAGCTTATGCTCAAGAAATAGCAAATGCCATGTTAAAACGCCAACAAGCAACAGCTATAGTTGCCGCAAGACATAAAATAGTAGAAGGAGCTGTAAGTATGGTAGAAATGGCACTTGAAGAATTAGGCAAAAAAGAGATTGTTGACCTAGACGAAGAACGTAAAGCAGCTATGGTTAGCAATCTAATGGTTATTCTTTGTGGTGATAAAGACGCCTCACCAGTAGTTAATGCAGGAACATTAAATCATTAAAATAAAATCCAAATAATCAATGAAAGAGTATAAAGTCATTTCCAAATCTATTGGGTTTAGAAACCCTACACAAAAACTGGAAGATCATCTTAACCAATATGCAAGGGAAGGTTGGCAAGTTATACATATTAACACATCTATGACAACTATAGTCTTTGAAAGAGAGAAAAACAGGTAACAATGTCTAAGAAAAAAGCATTTGCATTACGACTTAACGAAGATATGCTCAAAGCCATTGAAAAATGGGCTTCTGATGAATTCAGGAGCACCAATGGCCAAATCGAGTGGATATTAATGCAAGCCTTAAAAGAGCACAACAGAGTTCCTAAAAACAAATCCGATAAAAATAAAAGCGACTAATAAGTCGCTTTTTTTATACCCATTAATTTTGGTATTTTGCAGCACAAATTATAACGACACATGGAAAACCAACCAATATTCACAAACGATGCCATAGTTTTTGGCCTTTTAATGCTAGCTCTTGGCTTTGTATTTTATACCGAATCTAAAAAAACAGGCTTCTGGCCCGTATTTTACAAATACATTCCAGGGCTGTTAATGTGTTATTTAATTCCAGCTATTTTTAACTCTTCAGGGTTAATCTCTGCCGATATTTCTAAAACTTACTTTATTGCTAGTAGATATTTACTACCTGCATCATTAGTTTTATTAACCTTAAGTATTGATTTAAAAGCTGTATTTAACCTAGGTTGGCGTGCTTTAGCTATGTTTTTCACAGGAACTATAGGTATTATAATTGGTGGACCAATAGCTATTTTAATTGTATCGACATTTTCTCCAGAAACCGTTGGTGGCGCAGGATTTGATGCCGTTTGGAGAGGTCTTGCAACTTTAGCAGGAAGTTGGATTGGCGGTGGTGCTAATCAAGCTGCTATGCTAGAGATTTACGAATTCAATCAAGAGCTTTACGGTGGTATGGTATTAGTTGATATTGTAGTTGCAAACATTTGGATGGCTATTATTCTTTTAGGTATTGGAAAACGAAAAAAGATTGATAATTGGTTAAAAGCCGATAATACAGCCATTGATGAGTTACAACAAAAAGTACAAAATTTTAGTGATAAAATTACCAAAATACCAACGCTAACCGACTTAATGCTTATTCTCATGTTTGCTTTTGTGGCGGTTGGAATTGCGCATTTTGGATCGGAAAAAATTTCAACATTTTTAAACGACAATTTTGAAGCTGTTAGCGATCCTAAAAGCGCTTTATCCTCGTTTGGAAGTGGATTCTTTTGGTTAATATCTATTGCTACTTTAATTGGTATAATACTATCATTTACCAAAGCGAAAAACTTAGAAGGTGCTGGCGCAAGCAAAATAGGAAGTGTTTTTATTTATATTCTTGTTGCAACCATTGGTATGAAAATGGATTTAGGGAAAATATTTGAAAACCCTGGACTAATTTTAATTGGTTTAATTTGGATGGCCATTCATGCTGGATTGCTCATTTTAGTCGCAAAACTTATTAAAGCACCTTATTTCTTCCTAGCTGTAGGAAGTCAAGCAAATGTTGGTGGAGCCGCTTCTGCTCCAGTTGTTGCCGCAGCATTTCACCCGTCTTTAGCAACTGTTGGTGCTTTACTGGCTGTTTTTGGGTATGTTGTTGGAACCTATGGCGCCATTATATGTACCGAACTTATGAAAATAGCTTCAGGTGCTTAAAAAATCGTTTATATTTGCCGCTTAATTTTTAGAACATTTAGTATGAAAAAACTGTTTTTAGCCTTAATTACTTTATCTATTATTAGTTGTAATAACACATCGCAAGACCTCATTGTTAAAGGTCATGTAAAAGGTTTAAAAAAGGGAACACTTTACTTAGAAAAAGTACAGGATTCCTCAATTATTATTTTAGACTCTTTGCTTCTTAAAGGAGATTCCAACTTTGAATTATCTTCTGCATTAGAAGTTCCAGAGGCCTTATATTTAAGGTTAGATAAAAACAGTACAAAAAATACCGATAATCGTATTGTATTTTTCGCCGATAAAGGAATAACTGAAATTAATACAACACTAAAAAACTTTGTTGTTGATGCCACTATTAAAGGCTCTAAACAACAAGCGCTTTACGAAGACTATTTAAAAGTAATGAGTCGTTTTAACGATAAAAGTTTAGAGTTGTACAAAGATAAACTTGAAGCTATAAAATCAGGAGATTCATCAAAAATAAATGAAAGTCAAATTGCTATTAATAAGCTTATTAAAAGTAAGTATTTATATACCGTAAATTTTGCTGTAACTAATAATGACAGTGAAATAGCGCCATATTTAGCCCTTTCTGAAGTTTACGATGCGCAACCAAAATGGTTAGATACCATTAACCAATCGCTTACACCTAGAATTAAAGATTCTAAATACGGAAAAATCCTGGACAACTACATTTTAGAGTTGAAAGAAAACTAATAAAAAAAGCCTCTCAAAATTTTGAGAGGCTTTTTTATTTAAGAGCCGATGGAGGGACTCGAACCCACGACCTGCTGATTACAAATCAGCTGCTCTAGCCAGCTGAGCTACATCGGCAAAAAACGTGCGCAAATATAACTCTGTAAATTAAATTTGCAAACATTTTTTTAACCAAGTTTATTTATTTTATCCACTAAAGATCTAGCCTTGGTTTCTAAATCGTTGTTAATTGCCTTAAAATGAGCCTTTGCATCATCAAGACCTCTTTTATTTACACGTTCCATTAAATCGTCAAACGTTTCAATAGCTTCATCTATGATAGCTTCACCTTTTTTAGAGTTTTTATCGGTATTAGTATATTCCCATATATAAACCGATTCGATAATGTCTCCTAAAACATAATTAATGTCTTTTTTTAAATCTCTTTTATTTGCCATAATTTACTTATTTTATTCTTTTAAATTTATATATAAACTTCCAAAAGCTTAGTGCTTTCAGCTTTTATTTTAAATGTTTTTAATGCAGCAGGAAGTAATACGGTTTCTCCTGCTTGTAATTCAACGGTTTTATTTTCTGAAACAATTTGGGCATCACCTTCAACACACATATAGATTATAAAAGAATCGTATGTGTTTTCTTTGTCAAGTACTGTATCGAGTTCTAAATAGTTTGTCGTGAAGTAAGGACAGCTCACCATTGAGTTCGATTGATTTTTATCCTTATTGTAAGCTATCTTAAAATTATTAGGCATATCAAAACCAATAGCATCAAGAGCCAAATCGTTGTGTAACTCACGCCCATTACCATTAGCATCAACACGATTCCAGTCATAAATACGATAGGTAATGTCGCTGGTTTGTTGTATTTCTGCCAACATTACGCCTGCTCCAATGGCATGTACACGGCCTACTTCTATAAAAAATGTGTCGCCAGATGTTACGTTTTCAAAATTTAATACTGAAGGTAACGTTTTAGCTTCTAAATGTTTTAAATAAACTTCTGGTGTAATTTTTTCTTTAAAATCTATAATCAGGTTGGAGCCTTCATCGGCCTGCATAACGTACCACATTTCGGTTTTACCAAATGAGTTATGACGTTTTTTTGCCAATTCATCATTAGGATGCAATTGAATAGATAAATCCTGCTTGGCATCAATAAACTTGATTAACAAAGGAAATTTGTCGCCAAAAACCTTATAGTTCTTCTCGCCTATTAAGTTAGATTGGTAGGTTTTTAATAATGTTTTTAGTGTTTTTCCTTTTAACTCACCATTTGAAACAATTGATGTATCTCCTTCTACATCGCTAATTTCCCAACTTTCACCAATATTAGACAAATTACTTTGCTTGTTAAGTAATTGTTTTAATTTTTCGCCACCCCAAATTTTTTCTTTAAGTATTGGTGTAAATTTTATGGGATACAATAATTCTTCTTTCATAAGTTTAGTTTCCTGAATAGGTCACAAAGTTTCTTGGTGTTTCGTAAAGGGTTATTTCCAAACTTAAATTTGAAGGTAACTTAGGTTTTAGCTTGTTATAAATGACAACCGAAATGTTCTCCGCTGTTGGGTTAAGTTCTTTAAACTCTGGGACCTCTAAGTTTAAGTTTTTATGATCGAAAGCCTCTTCTATTTCTACTCTAATAAGCTCTTTAAGCTCTTTTATATCTATCACATAACCCGTTTCTGGATTAATATTGCCAGTAACACTAACGATTAACTCATAGTTGTGACCGTGAAAATTAGGGTTATTACACTTACCAAAAACTGCCTTGTTTTTGACATCGTCCCAATCTTTTCTATTCAACCTATGTGCTGCGTTAAAATGTGCTTTTCTACTGACGGTGACTTTCATCCTTCTACATTAATATGTTCGTAAAACTTTTCGAAAATAATTTTAAACCACGCTGTATACTGATTTGGATTCGCTTTTATGTCTGTATTTACAGCATGTAAACTCATCCACTTCCAATCGGCTACTTCACTTGGATTAATGTTTGGGGCATCATTATAATACCCGATTAAAATATGATCGTATTCGTGTTCGGTCAAACCATTATCAAACGGTGCTTTATAAATAAACGATATGGTTTCCTTTAAATCGGTTTTAAACCCCATTTCCTCCTGCAAACGACGTTTCCCTGCCGAGATATTATCCTCACCTTCTCTTTGATGACTACAACAGGTGTTAGTCCAAAGCAACGGCGAGTGGTATTTATGTCCCGCACGTTGTTGTATCATTAATTCATTTTTATCATTAAACACAAACACCGAAAATGCCCGATGCAGTAACCCTTTTTCATGGGCTTCCATTTTGGGCATTAATCCTATTTGTTCGTCTTTTTCGTTAACTAAAATTACTTGTTCTTCTTTCATTAAAACAAAAATACCAAATCCGTTTTTTTAAAGTATTAATATTTCTATAAAAATAAAAACCTAATCATTACATTCATTTTTATTGTAAACAATAATAGTATCTTTGCACACCATTGTTTTATTTGATTTTATGAGCTTTAAAAAAGAAATAGAAAGACGACGTACCTTTGGTATTATCTCGCATCCAGATGCTGGTAAAACAACATTAACCGAAAAATTACTGCTATTTGGTGGCGCCATACAAGAAGCTGGTGCTGTAAAAAGCAACAAAATAAAAAAAGGGGCGACGAGTGACTTTATGGAGATTGAGCGCCAACGTGGTATATCGGTAGCAACATCTGTTTTAGCTTTTGAGTATAATGGTACCAAAATTAACATTTTAGATACACCTGGTCACAAGGATTTTGCCGAAGATACTTTTAGAACCCTAACAGCTGTCGATAGTGTTATTGTGGTTATTGATGTGGCTAAAGGGGTTGAGGAACAAACCGAAAAGCTAGTTGAAGTTTGTAGAATGCGAAACATCCCGATGATTGTTTTTATAAACAAGTTAGACCGTGAAGGAAAAGACGCTTTCGATCTTTTAGATGAAATAGAACAAAAGTTAGGTTTAAAAGTTGTTCCTATGAGTTTTCCTATTGGTATGGGCTACGATTTTAAAGGTATTTACAACCTATGGGAAAAGAATGTGAATCTTTTTAGTGGCGATAGTAGAAAGCATATTGAAGAAACTATAGAGATTTCAGATTTGGCTTCTGAAGAACTTGACGAACTTGTTGGAGAAACATCAGCCAATACCTTACGCGAAGAAATTGAACTTGTCGAGGGTATTTACCCATCGTTTAATAAAGACACCTATTTAAAAGGTGAACTTCAACCTGTATTTTTTGGGTCGGCTTTAAACAATTTTGGTGTTCGCGAACTTTTAGATTGCTTCGTTGAAATAGCGCCAAGACCAAGACCAAAACAAAGTGAGGAACGCCTGGTAAAACCCGATGAAAATAAGTTTACAGGCTTTGTTTTTAAAATTCATGCGAATATGGATCCTAACCACAGAGACCGTTTAGCATTCGTAAAAATTGTGTCTGGCGAATTTAAAAGAAACACACCTTACCTACACGTTAGAAATGGTAAAAAGCTAAAATTCTCAAGCCCAAATGCTTTTTTTGCTGAAAAGAAAGAAATTGTAGACATTTCTTATCCTGGTGATATTGTAGGATTACATGATACTGGAAACTTTAAAATTGGAGATACTTTAACCGAAGGTGAAGACATTCATTACAAAGGTATTCCTAGTTTCTCTCCAGAGCATTTTAGGTATATTAATAACGCCGATCCTTTAAAATCTAAACAATTATATAAAGGTATCGATCAGTTAATGGACGAAGGTGTTGCCCAATTATTTACTTTAGAGCTTAATGGACGAAAAGTAATAGGAACTGTTGGCGCCCTGCAATACGAAGTGATTCAATACCGTTTAGAACACGAATATGGTGCTAAATGTAGTTATGAAAACCTAGCCGTTCATAAAGCGTGTTGGGTGGATCCTGACGATCCTAAAAATGATGAGTACAAAGAGTTTTTAAGAGTAAAACAACGCTATTTAGCTAAAGATAAGCAAGGGCAATTGGTGTTTTTGGCAGATTCGCCATTCTCATTACAAATGACCCAACAAAAATATCCAAGTATAAAATTTCATTTTACATCTGAATTTGACTAAACATTATCAATTTCTCAAAAAAACGTGAGAAAATTAAGATAAATAAATTTTTAACCACTTAATATTAGGATTTTATCGATTTTTTTACTTATCATTGAATTGAATTCATAAATTCATATTGATTATTAACCCCAAAGATGATCTACTATGGAAATTCAATCTAATGTTTTTACAAACGGTGATATTACCGTTACCTACGAACCCTGTAAATGTATTCACGCCGAGAAATGTGCACGAGAACTGTCGAGTGTGTTTAGAACATCTGTAATCCCTTGGGTGGATTTAGGTGGGGCTTCCACACAACAAATTATCAATCAAATTAACAAGTGTCCTTCTAAGGCATTACAATATTATTTAAACAAAAAAGAAGCTTCTTAAATTTATCAAAAAAAGAAAAAGCCCTTATAAATAATTTATAAGGGCTTTTTTTTTAAGCTTCACCAGTTGGACCAAAATTAAGTGGTATTGGTGGTTGCTCATAATCTTTTATTTCTCCATGAGCACTTTCAAATCGTTGTACGTTGTCATTTAATGCCTTAAGCAAACGTTTGGCATGCTGAGGCGTTAAAATAATTCTAGATTTTACTTTACTTTTAGGAGTTCCAGGCATAATACGAACAAAATCGACTACAAATTCAGATACTGAGTGGTTAATGATTGCCAAATTAGAGTAAACGCCTTCGGCTACTTTTTCGTCAAGTTCTATATTAATTTGCCCTTTTTTCTTTTTATTATCGTTTTCTGCCATAATTATAATGGTTAAAAAATCCCGCACTAGGCGGGATTTAATTTATGTATTAATTAAAATTAACTTCTTGTTTAGCTTGCATCATTTCATCAAACTCTTCTTTAGAACCCACTATAATGTTGCTGTAAGTTCTCATTCCTGTACCTGCAGGAATTCGGTGTCCAACAATAACATTTTCTTTAAGTCCTTCAAGCGTATCAACTTTACCGTTAACAGCTGCTTCGTTAAGTACTTTTGTTGTTTCCTGGAACGATGCTGCAGAAATAAATGATTTAGTTTGAAGCGAAGCTCTAGTAATACCTTGTAAGATAGGTGTTGCTGTTGCTGGTTTTGCATCACGAGCTACAACAAGCTGTTTATCTTCACGACGTAAAATAGAGTTTTCATCTCTTAAATCTCTAGGCGAAATAATTTGACCTGCCTTAAGATTTTCTGAATCTCCTGCTTCTTCTACTACTTTCATTCCAAACATGGCATCATTTTCCTCGATAAAGTCTGATTTATGAACTAATTGATCTTCTAAGAATGTTGTATCACCAGAGTCGATAATTTTAACCTTACGCATCATTTGTCTTACAACAACCTCGAAGTGTTTATCGTTAATTTTCACCCCTTGTAAACGATATACTTCTTGTACTTCGTTTACTAAGTATTGTTGTACTGCTGATGGTCCTTGGATATTTAAAATATCGTTTGGTGTAATAGAACCGTCTGATAATGGCATACCTGCTTTTACAAAATCGTTTTCTTGTACAAGAATTTGATTTGATAATTTTACAAGGTATTTCTTAATTTGACCTGCTTTAGATTCTACAATAATCTCACGGTTACCACGCTTAATTTTACCAAAAGAAATTACACCATCAATCTCACTCACTACTGCTGGGTTAGATGGGTTACGTGCTTCGAATAACTCGGTTACACGTGGTAAACCACCGGTAATATCACCTGCCTTAGCCGATTTACGTGGTATTTTAACTAAGATTTTTCCTATCTTAATCTTATCACCATCATCAACCATTAAGTGAGCCCCTACTGGTAAGTTGTAAGATCTGATAACTTCGCCTTTTGAATCTTCAATATGAAGCGTTGGAATAAGTTTCTTATTTCTAGTCTCAGAAATCACTTTTTCTTGGAATCCGGTTTGCTCATCAATCTCTACTTGGTAAGTCACCCCTTGTTCAAGGTTTTCATATTTTACTTTACCAGCAAATTCTGAAATAATAACACCGTTATATGGATCCCATTGACAAACCACATCACCTTTAGATAGTTTTTGACCATCTTTTACAAATAAGGTCGATCCATAAGGAATATTATTGGTGCTTAATGTAATACCTGTTTTCTTATCGACAAGTTTAAGTTCAGACGTTCTTGAGATAACGATATCTATTTCGTTACCGTCTTGATCTTCACCTTTAACGGTTTTAAGATCTTCGATTTCGGCTACACCATCGTGCTTAACAATTAACTTGTTTTCTTCTGAAATGTTACCTGCAATACCACCCACGTGGAATGTACGGAGTGTTAACTGTGTACCAGGCTCACCAATAGATTGAGCTGCTACAACACCAACGGCTTCACCTTGCTGTACCATTTTACCAGTTGCTAAGTTTCTTCCGTAACATTTAGCACAAATTCCTTTCTTAGCTTCACATGTTAATGGCGAACGAACCTCGACAGTTTCAACCGCAGAAGCTTCAATTTTCTTGGCTATGTCTTCGGTAATTAAATCGTCTGCAGATACCAATAATTCATCTGTAATAGGATCTGTGACATCGTTTAATGATACACGACCTACTATTCTATCTTTTAATGGTTCTACAACTTCGTCATTTTTCTTTAATGGCGATACTTCAACACCTCTTAACGTACCACAATCTTCGCTATTTACAATAACGTCTTGTGATACATCTACTAAACGACGTGTTAAATAACCAGCATCGGCTGTTTTAAGTGCGGTATCGGCAAGACCTTTACGAGCACCGTGAGTTGAGATAAAGTATTCTAAAATTGAAAGTCCTTCTTTAAAGTTAGAAAGAATTGGATTCTCAATAATCTCGCCACCTCCAGCATTCGATTTTTTAGGTTTAGCCATCAGACCACGCATACCTGTAAGCTGACGAATCTGTTCTTTCGATCCACGAGCTCCAGAATCAAGCATCATAAACACTGAGTTAAATCCTTGTTGGTCTTCGCGAATACGCTTCATAGACAACTCGGTTAACTCGGCATTAGTCGATGTCCAAATATCAATAACTTGGTTATAACGTTCGTTATTTGTAATTAATCCCATGTTATAGTTTGCCATAATACCATCTACTTGCTTGTTAGCAGAGTCTATCATGGTATGTTTTTCAGCTGGGATAATAATATCACCTAAACTAAACGACAATCCTCCTTGGAAGGCGAAATTATAACCTAAAGATTTTATTTTATCTAAGAACTCGGCTGTTTCTGGCACTGACGTTGCTTTTAATATATCACCAATAATGTTTCTTAGCGATTTTTTAGTCAATACTGCATTTATAAATCCAGCTTGTTCTGGTACATTTTGATTAAATAACACACGACCAACTGTAGTTTCTACAATTTGCATGACAAGTTTACCTTCGTCATTAAAGTCTAGTGTTCTTACTTTTATAGAAGCATTAAGGTCTACACGTTTTTCGTTGTATGCAATAACAACTTCTTCATCTGAATAGAATGTTAACCCTTCACCTTTAATTGGGTGGTCTTTGGTTGACTTTCTTTCTTTAGTCATATAATAAAGACCAAGAACCATATCCTGAGATGGTACGGCTATTGGCGATCCATTTGCAGGGTTTAAGATATTATGAGAGGCTAACATTAATAGTTGCGCTTCTAGAATAGCTTCTGGCCCTAATGGTAAGTGAACCGCCATTTGGTCACCATCGAAATCGGCATTAAATGCCGTACATACTAATGGGTGTAATTGAATAGCTTTACCTTCAATTAATTTTGGCTGGAACGCTTGAATACCTAAACGGTGTAAGGTAGGAGCACGGTTTAGTAATACAGGATGTCCTTTTAATACGTTTTCAAGAATGTCCCATACAACTGGCTCTCTTCTATCTATAATCTTTTTAGCAGACTTAACTGTTTTTACAATACCTCTCTCTATTAGTTTTCTAATAACGAATGGTTTGTAAAGTTCGGCTGCCATGTTTTTAGGAAGACCACATTCAAATAATTTTAATTCTGGTCCTACAACAATTACAGAACGCGCCGAGTAATCAACACGTTTTCCTAATAAGTTTTGACGGAAACGTCCTTGCTTACCTTTTAAAGAATCAGATAACGATTTTAATGGTCTGTTAGAATCTGTTTTTACCGCAGAAGATTTACGTGTGTTATCGAATAACGAATCTACAGATTCTTGTAACATACGTTTTTCGTTACGTAGGATTACTTCTGGCGCTTTAATTTCAACTAGACGCTTTAAACGGTTATTACGGATGATAACACGACGGTATAAGTCGTTAAGGTCTGATGTTGCAAAACGGCCTCCATCTAATGGTACTAATGGACGTAATTCTGGTGGAATTACTGGTACCACTTTCATAATCATCCATTCTGGACGATTCTCTCTATTTTCATTAGATTCTCTTAAAGCTTCAACAACTTGTAAACGTTTTAAAGCTTCGGTTTTACGTTGCTTAGACGTTTCTGTATTTGCTTTATGTCTTAGTTCGTAAGACAGTTCATCTAAATCTATTCTTGATAATAGCTCTATTAAACATTCAGCTCCCATTTTAGCGATAAACTTGTTAGGGTCTGAATCTTCTAAATATTGATTTTCTTGAGGAATAGTTTCAAGAATATTTAGGTATTCTTCCTCTGTAAGGAAGTCCATTTTTTGTAATGGATCGCCTTCGGCATTTTTAGCAATACCTGGTTGAATTACTACGTATCTTTCGTAGTAAATAATCATATCTAACTTCTTAGAAGGTAACCCTAAAAGGTAGCCTATTTTATTTGGTAACGAACGGAAATACCAAATATGAGCTACTGGTACAACTAAGTTAATGTGCCCTACGCGATCGCGACGTACTTTCTTTTCTGTAACTTCTACGCCACAACGGTCGCATATAATGCCTTTATATCGGATACGCTTATATTTTCCACAAGCACATTCGTAATCCTTTACAGGACCAAAAATACGCTCACAGAATAAACCATCTCTTTCTGGTTTGTGAGTTCGATAATTAATAGTTTCTGGCTTTAAAACCTCACCTCTTGACTCTGCTAAAATAGATTCTGGTGACGCTAAACCAATGGAGATTTTATTAAATCTCTTTACTGTATTCTTATCTTGTTTTCTTGCCATAATATATGGTACTATCGAATTATTTGTAAACTTATGATTCCTAGAAACTCCTAAAGATTATACTTTAGGAGTTAAAAGGATGTATTATTCTTCTAATCTGATGTCTAATCCTAGACCTTTCAATTCGTGCATTAATACGTTGAAAGATTCTGGTAATCCTGGTTCTGGCATTGGTTCGCCTTTAACAATACTTTCGTATGTTTTAGCTCTACCAAGAACATCATCAGATTTCACGGTCAATATTTCTCTTAAAGTACTAGATGCACCATAAGCTTCTAATGCCCAAACTTCCATTTCACCAAAACGCTGACCACCAAACTGTGCTTTACCACCTAATGGTTGTTGTGTAATAAGCGAGTATGGGCCAATAGAACGCGCGTGCATTTTATCGTCAACCATGTGACCTAGTTTTAACATGTAGATAACACCTACAGTTGCTGGTTGGTCGAAACGTGATCCTGTTCCACCATCGTAAAGATAGGTATGACCAAATCTTGGAATACCAGCTTCGTCTGTAAAGCCGTTTATTTGATCTAATGTGGCACCATCAAAAATAGGTGTTGCATATTTGCGTCCTAATTTTTGACCTGCCCAACCTAGTACAGTTTCATAAATCTGACCAATGTTCATACGAGATGGTACCCCTAATGGATTTAATACAATATCGACTGGTGTTCCATCTTCTAAGAATGGCATATCTTCATCTCTTACAATACGTGCCACAATACCTTTGTTACCGTGACGACCTGCCATTTTATCTCCTACTTTAAGTTTACGTTTTTTAGCAATATAAACTTTTGCTAATTTGATGATACCTGATGGTAACTCATCTCCTACTGAAATGGTAAATTTCTCACGACGTAAAGCTCCTTGTAAGTCGTTTTCTTTAATCTTATAGTTGTGAATTAAATCGGCAACTAATTTATTTGTGTAATCGTCTGTTGTCCACGTTCCTGTTGTTAGGTGTGTGTAATCATCAACAGAGTTTAACATTTTTTGCGTATATTTCTTACCTTTTGGTAAAACTTCTTCTCCTAAATCGTTAAATACACCTTGAGCAGTTTTACCATTTACAATGGCGTAAAGCTTATCGACTAAGATAGATTTTAACTCGTCGAATTTCACTTCATACTTTTGCTCTAATTGTGCTATATCTTCTTTATCCTTAGCTCTTTTACGCTTGTCTTTTATAGCTCTAGCGAAAAGTTTTTTATCGATTACAACACCATTTAATGACGGTGATGCTTTTAAAGAAGCGTCTTTAACGTCTCCAGCTTTATCACCAAAGATAGCACGTAATAGCTTTTCTTCTGGTGTAGGATCGCTTTCTCCTTTAGGTGTAATTTTACCAATTAAGATATCGCCAGGTTTAACTTCGGCACCAACGCGAATCATTCCGTTTTCATCAAGGTCTTTTGTGGCCTCTTCAGAAACATTTGGTATATCGTTAGTTAACTCTTCGTTACCTAATTTTGTATCTCTTACTTCTAGTGAGTACTCATCAATATGGATTGATGTAAAGATATCTTCACGTACTACTTTTTCTGAAATTACAATCGCATCCTCAAAGTTATAACCTTTCCAAGGCATGAAAGCTACTTTCATGTTTCTTCCTAAGGCAACTTCTCCTTTTTGTGTGGCGTAACCTTCACATAATACTTCGCCCTTCTTAACTTTATCGCCTTTTCTTACAATAGGTTTTAAGTTAATTGAAGTTCCTTGGTTAGTTTTTCTAAACTTAACTAAAGGATACGTTTTTGTTTCGCTATCGAAACTTACTTTAGCTTCGTCTTCTGTTCTATCATATCTGATAGTGATTTTTTGAGCATCTACATACTCTACAACACCATCTCCTTCAGCATTAATTAGTACTCTAGAATCTGATGCGACTTGACGTTCTAATCCGGTTCCAACAATAGGTGCATCTGGACGTAATAATGGTACGGCTTGACGCATCATGTTAGATCCCATTAAGGCACGGTTGGCATCATCATGCTCTAAGAACGGAATTAACGACGCCGATATAGAAGCAATTTGGTTAGGAGCAACATCTGTGTAGTGTACCTGATTTGGTTCTACTACTGGAAAATCGCCTTCCATTCTTGCAATTACCTTATCGTGTACAATTTTACCATTATCATCTACTTCTACAGTAGCTTGAGCAATCATTTGCTCTTCTTCTTCCTCTGCACTTAGGTAAATTGGTTTTCCTTTAATATCTACAACACCATCTTCTACTTTTCTATAAGGTGTTTCAATGAATCCCATAGAGTTTACTTTCGCATAAACCGAAAGTGATGATATAAGTCCAATGTTTGGACCTTCTGGTGTTTCGATAGGACATAAACGACCATAGTGTGTATAGTGAACGTCACGAACCTCGAAACCTGCTCTTTCTCTTGATAAACCTCCAGGGCCTAAAGCTGATAAACGACGTTTGTGAGTAATCTCGGCTAATGGATTGGTTTGATCCATAAATTGAGATAACTGGTTTGTACCAAAGAAAGAATTGATAACAGAAGATAAGGTCTTCGCGTTAATCAAATCTATTGGTGTAAACACTTCGTTATCACGAACGTTCATACGTTCACGAATAGTACGTGCCATACGAGCTAAACCAACACCAAATTGCGATGATAATTGTTCACCTACGGTACGTACACGACGGTTTGATAAGTGATCGATATCATCTATCTCTGCTTTAGAGTTTATAAGCTCGATTAAATACTTTATAATAGTAATGATATCTTCTTTGGTAAGCACTTGCTTATCCATGCCAATATCAAGACCTAATTTTTTGTTCATTCTGTAACGACCTACTTCCCCTAAAGAGTAACGTTGGTCACTAAAGAATAATTTATCTATAATACCACGCGCAGTTTCTTCGTCTGGCGGCTCGGCATTACGTAATTGACGGTAAATATGTTCTACAGCTTCTTTCTCAGAGTTTGTAGGATCTTTTTGAAGTGTATTATGAATAATGGCATAATCTCCTTGTTGTGCACTTTCTTTATGTAAAAGAATTGTTTTTACGTTTGTTTCAAGGATTTCTTCAATATTATCTTTATCTAGTACCGTATCACGGTCTAGAACTATTTCGTTACGCTCGATAGATACTACTTCTCCTGTATCTTCATCTACGAAGTCTTCGTGCCATGTGTTAAGTACACGAGCAGCTAATTTACGTCCTAAGACTTTCTTTAATCCAGATTTAGAAACTTTTACTTCTTCTGCTAAATCAAAGATTTCAAGAATATCTTTATCTCTTTCAAAGCCAATGGCTCTAAATAATGTTGTTACAGGTAATTTTTTCTTACGGTCGATGTAAGCATACATTACGCTGTTAATATCTGTTGCAAATTCAATCCAAGATCCTTTAAAAGGAATAACTCTGGCAGAATACAACTTGGTTCCATTTGCGTGGAAAGACTGTCCGAAGAAAACTCCTGGCGAACGGTGTAATTGCGATACTACAACACGTTCTGCTCCATTAATAACAAATGTTCCACTAGGTGTCATGTAAGGGATTGTTCCTAAGTACACATCCTGGACAATGGTTTCGAAATCTTCATGTTCAGGGTCTGTACAGTACAATTTAAGTCTAGCCTTAAGTGGCACGCTATAGGTAAGTCCTCTTTCTATACATTCTTCTATGGTATATCTTGGAGGGTCGACAAAGTAATCTAAAAATTCTAATACGAACTGATTACGGGTATCTGTTATTGGGAAATTTTCCATGAAGGTATTGTAAAGCCCTTCGTTTCCTCTTTCTTCAGATTTAGTTTCTAACTGGAAAAAATCCTGGAAGGATTTAATCTGAATATCCATAAAGTCTGGATATTCTGTTCTATTGATAATAGAAGAGAAATTTAATCTTTCAGCTTGTTTTGCTAACATCAATGGACGGAATTTAGATTAAAAAAAATGAATGCGCGTACACTTACTTTTATATACGCAAAATGGTCTAGGTCATATCCCGCTTTTGGGATAGACCTAAACCTTTAAAGTTTTGGGTTGTTAAGCTTACTTAAGCTCAACCTCTGCACCAGCTTCCTCTAATTGAGTTTTTAAAGCTTCTGCTTCGTCTTTTGCAATACCTTCTTTGATTGGGCTTGGAGCGTCATCAACTAAACCTTTTGCTTCTTTTAATCCTAAACCAGTTAATTCTTTAACTAATTTTACTACTGCTAATTTAGAACCACCAGCGGCTTTAAGGATTACATCAAATTCAGTTTGCTCTTCAGCAGCTTCACCACCACCAGCAGCAGCGCCACCAGCAACAGCTACAGCAGCAGCTGCAGGCTCAATACCGTATTCTTCTTTTAAAATATCAGCTAACTCATTAACTTCTTTTACTGATAAGTTAACTAATTGTTCTGCGAAATCTTTTAAATCTGCCATTTTTCTATCGTTTTAATGTGTGTTTTTAATTTAAATATAATTGTGTAAAAAGTGCGTACTCTTTTGGTTTATCCTTCTTTTTCGGATAATGTTTTTAAGATACCTGCTAACTTGCCACCGCCAGATTGAAGTGCTGAAATAACATTCTTCGCTGGAGATTGTAATAAGCCAATGATATCACCAATAACTTCTTCTTTAGATTTGATCTCAACTAAAGTATCAAGTTGTTCGTCTCCTAAGTAAATAGCCTCTTCGATAAAAGCACCTTTTAAAAGTGGTCTATCTGACTTTTTACGGAAATTCTTAATTACTTTTGCTGGAGCATTTCCAGTTTCAGAATACATTACTGAGGTGTTACCTTTTAATGTAGAAGGTAAATCGCCAAAGTCTTTTTCTGATGATTCCATTGCTTTTGCAAGCAAGGTATTTTTAACTACTGCTAGTTTTACGTTTGCTTTAAAGCAAGCGCGTCTTAAGTTTGAAGTACTTGCTGCATCTAAACCTGAGATATCGGCTAAATAAATATTAGCAGATTCGGCTAATTGTGCAGTTAGGTCTTCAATTACTTGTGATTTTTCTTCTCTTGTCATAATAAAAGTTTTAACTACTTAACCGACCAGTTTTTAGTATCTACAGCTACACTAGGACTCATTGTACTAGACATAAAAATACTTTTTACATAAGTACCTTTTGCAGCAGTTGGTTTAAGTTTCATTAATGTTTGTAATAACTCGTTTGCGTTACCTGCTATTTTCTCAGCATCGAAAGATGCTTTTCCTATAGAGGCGTGTACAATTCCGGTCTTATCAACTTTAAAGTCAATTTTACCAGACTTCACATCGTTTACTGCTTTAGCAACATCCATAGTTACCGTACCTGTTTTTGGGTTAGGCATTAATCCTCTTGGCCCTAAAATACGTCCTAGAGGTCCTAATTTACCCATAACACTTGGCATGGTTATTATAACGTCTACGTCTGTCCAACCACCTTTAATTTTATCAAGGTATTCGTCTAAACCTACGTAATCTGCTCCAGCTTCTTTAGCTTCGGCCTCTTTATCTGGCGTTACTAATGCTAAAACTTTAACGTCTTTTCCTGTACCATGTGGTAATGTTACAACACCTCTTACCATTTGATTAGCTTTTCTTGGATCTACTCCTAAACGAACTGCTAAATCTACAGAGGCATCAAACTTGGCGTTTGTGATGTCTTTTACTAATGCAGATGCTTCAGCGATAGAATAAAGTTTTCCTTTTTCTATTTTTGCTAAAGCTTCTTTTTTCTTTCTTGTTAATCTTGCCATTTAATAATTTTTTAGATTAATTAGGGGCTTCGCCTCCTTTTACAGTTATCCCCATAGATCTTGCTGTCCCAGCCACCATTCTCATGGCAGAATCGATTGTAAATGCATTTAAATCTTGCATTTTATCTTCAGCTATGGCTCTAACTTGATCCCAAGAAACTTTAGCTACTTTTTTTACATGAGGTTCTCCTGAACCTTTCTTCACCTTGGCCGCTTCTAATAATTGTACAGCAGCAGGAGGCGTTTTGATTACAAAGTCGAATGATTTATCTGAATAAACAGAAATCACAACTGGTAATACTTTACCTTGTTTATCTTGGGTTCTTCCGTTAAATTGCTTACAGAACTCCATGATATTAACTCCTGCGGCACCTAAAGCGGGTCCAACCGGTGGCGAAGGATTCGCGGCACCTCCCCTAACTTGTAGTTTAACTACTTTACTTAACTCTTTTGCCATTTTAATTAATTTAATTTGATACAAGCCTTAATTATGGAAGCAAAGGTTGCATCTATATCATGTAACAATTATTATACTTTTTCTACTTGCATATAGCTTAGTTCTAATGGTGTTTTTCTTCCAAAAATTTTCACCATGACTTCTAGCTTACGCTTTTCTTCGTTTATTTTTTCAATGGTACCATCAAATCCGTTGAAAGGTCCATCGATAACTTTTACGGTTTCACCAACTTTGTAAGGTATCGCTACATTAACATCAGCTTCTACAGCTAGCTCATCTACCTTACCTAACATTCTGTTTACTTCAGATTGTCTTAATGGTACTGGATCACCGCCTTTGGTTTCACCTAAAAAGCCAATAACATTAGTTACAGACTTAATAATATGTGGTATTTCACCTGTTAAGTTAGCCTGTATCATAATGTAACCAGGAAAATATACTTTTTCCTTGTTTATTTTTTTTCCGTTACGGATTTGGATGACCTTTTCCGTTGGAACTAAAACTTGGTCTACATAATCCTCTAAACCTAGTCGAGCAATTTCATTCTCTATATAGGTTTTTATTTTATTTTCCTGACCACTAACGGCTCTAACCACATACCATTTTTTCTCGCTCACTTCAGACATATTCTAACCGTTAATCCATTTAAAATAAAAGCCAACAACCTTACTAAAAACAGTATCTACTCCCCAGATTGCTAGAGAAAAGATAATTGAAAACACTGCTACTAACACTGTTAAACTTTGTCCTTCTGACCAAGTTGGCCATGTTACATGGTGTTTTAGTTCTTCGAAAGATTCTTTAATATATTTTACAATTCCAGCCATTGTATTATTTTATTTGCACGGGTTGAGAGGCTCGAACTCCCGACACCTGGTTTTGGAGACCAGTGCTCTACCAACTGAGCTAAACCCGTAAATACAAGTCAAGGCATTTCGATTTATCGAAACACCTTAACCTATATATTAAACTTTTAATTAGTCTAAAATCTCAGTTACCTGACCAGCACCAACTGTTCTACCACCTTCACGGATTGCGAAACGTAAACCTTGGTTTAGTGCAATTGGCTGAATTAAATCAACAGTAATAGTTAAGTTATCTCCTGGCATAACCATCTCAACTCCATCAGGTAAGTTAATGTTACCTGTTACATCAGTTGTACGTACGTAGAACTGTGGACGGTAGTTGTTATGGAATGGTGTGTGACGACCACCTTCTTCTTTTTTAAGGATATAAACCTCTGCTTTAAATTTAGCGTGAGGAGTAATTGATCCTGGCTTACAGATTACCATACCACGACGGATATCTGTTTTCTCGATACCTCTTAATAAGATACCTACGTTATCACCAGCTTCACCTCTATCTAATATTTTACGGAACATCTCAACACCTGTAATAGTAGATGTTAATTTTTCAGCTCCCATACCAATAATCTCTACAGGATCTCCAGTGTTTGCAACACCAGTTTCGATACGTCCAGTTGCTACTGTACCACGACCTGTAATAGAGAATACATCTTCTATTGGCATTAAGAAATCTTTATCGGTATCACGTACTGGCTCTTCAATCCAGTTATCAACAGCCTCCATTAATTCCATTACTGTATCTACCCATTTTTGCTCACCGTTAAGTGCACCTAAAGCAGAACCAGAAATTACAGGACCATTATCACCATCGTATTCGTAGAAAGATAATAAATCTCTAACTTCCATATCAACAAGCTCTAAAAGCTCTTCGTCATCTACTAAATCTACTTTGTTTAAGAAAACAACAATACGAGGAATACCTACCTGACGTCCTAAAAGGATGTGCTCACGTGTTTGTGGCATAGGACCATCTGTAGCAGCTACCACTAAGATAGCACCATCCATTTGCGCAGCACCAGTTACCATGTTTTTTACGTAATCGGCGTGACCTGGACAGTCAACGTGTGCATAGTGACGGTTAGCTGTTTGGTATTCTACGTGAGATGTATTAATTGTAATACCTCTTTCTTTTTCTTCTGGAGCATTATCGATAGTATCGAAATCTCTTTGCTCAGATAAACCTGCGTTAGCTAATACTGTAGTAATTGCTGCAGTTAAAGTTGTTTTACCGTGATCTACGTGTCCAATTGTACCTATATTTAAGTGCGGTTTGGAACGATCAAAAGTTTCCTTTGCCATGTTTGTAAAATTTAATCTTAGTTATATAATAATATTAGTGTAAAAACAAAATTTATTCCTAGCAGAGCCAATGACGGGATTTGAACCCGTGACCTCTTCCTTACCAAGGAAACGCTCTACCCCTGAGCTACACCGGCTTAAAAGTTCAAAGTTTAAAGCTCAAAGTTTCGCTTTGAAGTTTTAAACGACACTCAAAGTTTAGAGCGGGAGACCGGGTTCGAACCGGCGACATTCAGCTTGGAAGGCTGACGCTCTACCAACTGAGCTACTCCCGCAATTCTCAACTTAAATAATTTCTTATTTTTTTGAGTTTTCCGTTTTCACGGAAATTTTTGTGGGGAGAGCAGGATTCGAACCTGCGAAGTTAAAAAACAACAGATTTACAGTCTGTCCTCGTTGGCCGCTTGAGTATCTCCCCAATGTTTGGTATAATTCAGTATTTCTTAGAACTTAGAGCCGATGGAGGGACTCGAACCCACGACCTGCTGATTACAAATCAGCTGCTCTAGCCAGCTGAGCTACATCGGCTTTTTTATTGACTTTTTTTGCCTAAAAAAAGCCCGCTATTTCTAACGGACTGCAAATGTATATATTTATTTTCTTATTCAAAACATTTTTTAAAAAATTTTCATTAAAATTTTACAAATAAGATTTTAACTTGCCTTTACGCCTTTTTAATTGCCTTTCTAATGAGGCTACAGCCATATCTGTTCCCTCTTCAAAACTCTTACATTGTTTCTTTACAATTAAGCTATCTCCTGGCACACTAACTCTTGCTTCAAAAATTTTATTTTCTTTATCGCTGGTATTTTCTACTTTTAAATAAACATCTGATTGAATTATCTTATCGTAAAACAAATCTAACTTATCCATGCGTTTTTGAATAAAATCTATCAACTTTCTATCGGCAGAAAAATTGACTGACTGCGTGTTTACTTTCATATTTTTAATTGTTTTAAGGGTTAGACATAAGATTTAATGCTATTTATTACTTCTTGGATGGGCATTTAGATAGACTTTTTTAAGCTCAGCAATACTGTTGTGTGTGTATATTTGTGTAGCAGCTAAGCTGGAGTGCCCTAAAAGTTCTTTAACAGCATTTAAATCGGCTCCTTGATTTAATAAATGCGTCGCAAAAGAGTGCCTTAATATATGTGGGCTTTTTTTAACCTTTGCAGACGCTTTACTAAAATACTCATTAATTGTTCTGTAAACAAGAGTTTCATAAATTTTAACGCCATTTTTGGTTAAAAATAAATGGTCGGAATCTTGAATTGTATTTAATGATTCGCGTTTCTCGAGGTATAATTTTATGGTTTCTATGACTTTAGTTAGCAATGGCACATAACGTTCTTTATTTCGCTTTCCCACAACCTTTAACATTTTATTAGGCAAGTCTAAATCGGGAAGTTTTAGTTCGATTAATTCAATACGACGCATGCCAGTTGAGTAGAACAATTCGATTATTAAACGGTCTCTTAAGCCTTCAAAGTCGTCTTCAAAATGTAATTCATCAAGAACGGTAGCAACTTCGGCCTCGGAAAATGGTACTTGTATTTTTTTGCTTGTTTTTAAAGCTTTGTGTTTGGCTAATGGATTGGATGCTACGTCGCCAATTTTTAGTAGAAATTTATAGTAGGAGTTTAAGGCTGATATTTTTCGGTTTATACTCCTATTTGATATACCGTCTTCTACCATAAGAACAATCCAGCTTCGTATTTGCGAATAGTTAACTTCAACCATATTATTTGTGTCGCAGTTCTCTTTTAGAAATGCTAAAAAATTCTCCAAGTCGGTTTTATAGGCTTTTACCGTAAGCTTAGAGTATTTTTTTTCTAGTAATAAATAATCTAAAAAGGGGTGAAAAGGCATTTATTCTTATTTAGTATAGCAATATAATGATATTAACTATAAAATGAAAGGCTGCATTATCGCAGGAATTGTTTTATTTACTATTCATTTTTTCCATCGATGAAAAAACGAATCAAAAAAAAATCTAGACTTACGAATCTTTATCTAAATTTATTGCTTGCCACCTAAATTTTAAGAACTCATCCGATTTTAATCGGATTCAAACAGCTCAAAACTTAACGGTACCTTCTCTTCAAATTTCACGATAAATTTTCGTAGGTCAAAACTAACTTCTATAATATAAAATATCACAAATTGAAATATAACAACTAAATTTACTCCATAAAAAAATCCTGCAATTTGCAGGATTTTATATTCTTTTAAAAAGCTAAACTTAGATGTTTTCTTGATCTCTAAGTCTTTGTATATACTGTGCTTTTTGTACTTGCGCTCTTCTTGCGACAGAAGGTTTTGTAAATTGCTTACGTGTTTGCAATTGACGTTTAGCTCCTGTTCTATCGAACTTACGCTTAAAACGCTTTAGCGCTCTATCTATATTTTCTCCTTCTTTTACTGGTATTATTAACATAGTGCCTTAACCTCCTCTCTTTTAAAATTTCGGTGTGCAAATATACTTTCTTTTTTTATACGTGCAACTGTTATTTTAAAATAATTAGTTAATCTTTATATAGTTTAGATCTTTTGGTTAAATCTTGAATTAATTTTTCGTCCTCTTCGCTTTCTAAAAGGATGTTATAGCCTTTCCAGAATTCTTTATTGTATGGCTTAGGTGAAAAAATATCGGCGTCCCAATCTTTGCTTAATGCTTCAGAGATTTTCTCCTTATCTTCTACAACTTCTGAAAATAATATCTCTTGTACTGTATAATAATAACGTTCTTCTTTGTTATAACGTTTTTCTTCTTCTTTATTCATTTTTCCTTTGGGCTTATACCCTACATTAACCAACTTAGGGGTTTCGTAATACATATAACTAGGATACATTTTATCGTTATACGCCATGTAATTAATAACCAGTTTATGATTAGTTTGTGTTCCAAAGAGTGTTTTACTACGACTTTTTTGTGCTGGTGACGCGGCTACTAATTCGTACTCTATTTTTTTAATGGCATAATTATCCCAATAAATGTACATCCAACCTTTTGGGTAATAACCTTCATTATAAATACCTTCTGTATTTAAGCCAACATACTCGTTTCCTTTTGCTATTTGAATTTTGTAAATCTTCCTATCGTTATCGACTAAAATAGTGTCTATTGCAAATAAGTGTTTGTCTAAAATATCTTCACCAAAAAGGGCGTCTTCTTCTTTCGAGTTTCTAACTAAGTTAAGTTTTCCTTTAAAAAGATTAGGTAAGCCATTAACTCGCGTATCATTCCATTTAATAGACTTTGTTAATCTAGATGTTGGAATGGTATCGCGTTTTAAATTTTCGGCTTTTAGGCTTCTGTTTCCTGTTGTGTTTTTTAGGTATGTATAGTAGGTAAATAAACTATCTACATCGCGTAAGTCGTAACTCTTACGCATTTGATCGACGTTTACTTTTAAATACTCACTACTAGGAGACGCAAAACCAGAATCATAAACCGATATGGCACTTTCTATAAGCCACTTAAATTCTTTAGTGTTTCGTTCTTTATGGCGCAAAAACCCTTTTTGTATATAAGCCGAATCGGGCATATTCTCTTGTAGTTTCTCTAAAGCTTTTAACACTACTCCATTCCCTGTTTCGGGTCTAGGGTCGGCCACAATTAAAACTTCATCCAGGGAAGCCACATCTTCATCTAAATAAATTATAGCGTCGTTATCAAACTCATCAACAGGTGTTTTGTAACTTTTGTACCCTATGGTAGAAATAACCAAAGTATCTTTCGCATGTTTCTTAGGTACTTGCAACACAAACTTTCCATCAATGTTACTTACTGTTCCAATAGTGGTATTTTGAACATATATACTTGCACTCTCTATGGGATAGTCTAAAATTGAATCGACAATTTTATTTTTTAATTCAATTTGAGAATAACTCGAAAAACTAAAAGCTACAATTAGTACAATTAATAAACTTAAGTTTTTGTTTTTTGAAACCATAGATAAATTATTTTGCTGGTTTATATGTTTTTTCGTCTATTATCATTTTGGCGATAATAGATTGGTATTTTCGCCAAAACGCTAAACTATTTTATTTTGCCGGTTTATATGTTTTTTCGTCTATTATCATTTTGGCGATAATTTCACGAAGAATTTCAGAGGTTCCACCTCCAATAGGCCCTAAACGACTATCGCGAAGCATTCTTGCCATTGGATATTCTTCCATATAACCGTAACCTCCTAAAAACTGTAAGCAATGATAAATCACTTCATCGGCCATTGCTGTTGATTTTAACTTAGACATTGTAGCTTCTTTTACAACATATTCTCCTTTATTTAATCTATCTGCTACGGTGTAATTAAAAGTTTTACACATGGTCATATCGGTATATAACTCTGCAAATTTGTGTCGTAATGCTTGAAACTTATCTATGGTTTGCCCAAATGCCTTGCGTTCGCTCATGTATTGCTTTGCATACTCTAAAGCGTATTCTGCTCTGGCGTGAGCATTAACTCCCATGATTAACCTTTCTAAAGCAAAATGCTGCATAATGTAAGGAAATCCTTTTCCTTCTTCACCCATTAAATTTGATGCTGGGATTTTAACATTATCGAAAGCGATTTCTGCTGTATCTGAAGCACGCCACCCTAACTTATCTAACTTTGTGGATGATATTCCTGGTGTATCTCTATCCATAATAAAGATACTTATTCCTTTGTTTCCTAACTCTGGATTTGTTTTAGCTGCTACAACTAAATAATCGCTATAAACACCGTTGGTAATAAACGTTTTTGAGCCGTTAATAACATAAGAATCGCCTTCTTTAACAGCTGTTGTTCGCATACCAGCGACATCGCTACCTCCAAAAGGCTCTGTTATACACAAACAACCTATTTTATCGCCTGTAATACTTGGTGTTAGGTATTTTTCTTTTATCTCGTGACTCCCTTCGGCATTAACATGCGTCATCGCTAAATAAGTATGTGCCCAAATATTAGCGGCAAAACCACCTGAGTTTATTTTTTGAAGTTCTTCTAAAAGAATTACGGTATAAAACGTATCTAACCCCATACCGCCATAGGCTTCTGGATATACTAATCCAAAAATCCCCATATCGCCAAACTTTTTCCAAATAAATCGTTCTACAGTTCCTGTTTCTTCCCATTTATCGATATGCGGTACAACTTCTTTCTGCAAAAATTCTTTAAAACTTTGCCTAAATAATTCATGTTCTTCTGTGAAGTACATATTATTCATATATAAAAATTTAATTATTCTTAGTTTAGGGTCAAATATAACTTAATTATATCAAATTTATTTAAAGGAAAGTCCTCAACTTTTAACAATTCGTCATAAGATTTAAACCCATCGCGGAGCGTTCTTTGTTCTAAAATATTATGAGCGACTTCATAATCAATATATGGTATTAATACTAATTGGTCTCTTGTTGCTGTATTAAGTTTAATTTTTTGAATCGTTTTAGGCGTTTTAACCGTAAAGTGCTGCAAAACCCTTTCAATAACCTCTTGCTGTAGGCCGTAAACTTCTTGTAATTCTACATTAGCTATAAAGCCATTGTTTTTAGTTCTATAATCTACAATACGCTTGCTTAAAGTTTTTCCTATACCATACACTTTTTGAAGTTGACTTGCTGTAACAACGTTTAAATCGGTTTTTTCTTTAAAGGTTTTTGGTATATTATTTTTACTACTGAAAGTTTTTCTAGGCTTAGGGTTTGTAACCCATTCTGGAAATTTAAAATATGGAGAAATTACTTTTAACAAGGAATCGGATACCTTGGTAACTTGCTGAAATTCTTTGGCGGAATTTACCCATTGGTTTTTTGATCGGAACTTATGAAGCCTATCAATTTCCTGATTACTCATCCCTAAAACGTACCCTTTATAATCTGTAATGTAATTCGGGTTAAAAGGATAAATTTTAGGTTTATTGTTTTCTTTGGCAACCTTTTTTAATGAGTCTATTTCTTTTTCATAATCTTCAAGATTGGTAGGATTGGGCTGGTTTTTAGGCGTGAAATTCACAAACGAATACACCAATTGAATAACTATAATAAGGAATATCAACAAAAAAATCCCATTTCGCTGTTGATTAGTAAACTTGAAATGGGATTTTATATTTTTCATAAAACTTTATTACATATGCTTGGTCAAGTCTTCGGCTCCATCTTCTAGAGCATCTTCTTTCTTATTAATAGCATTCATGTATTTTTTTAATTCTTTTCTAATTACTGGAGATAGCATAATGACACCTATTATATTAGGTACAACCATAGCAAAAATCATAGCATCAGAGAAGTCTATTACTGCTCCTAAACTAATAGATGCTCCAACAATTACAAAAATTAAGAAAAGAAATTTATAAATTAAATCGGTTATTTTTCCTTTTCCAAATAAATAAGCCCATCCTTGCATCCCATAATAAGACCATGAAATCATAGTTGAAAAGGCAAATAATATAACAGCTACTGTAAGTATCACTGAGAAATGAGGAATAACGGTATCGAAGGCACTTGCTGTTATTTCTACCCCTTCCTTAATTTCTACACCATATTGCATAAATCCACCATCAAAATTTGTAATTACAATAACTAATGCCGTCATTGTACAGATTACAACAGTATCGACAAAAGGCTCTAATAATGCTACAATACCTTCAGAAGCTGGATATTTTGTACGTACAGCGGAGTGTGCAATTGCTGCAGAACCAACCCCGGCTTCGTTTGAAAAGGCTCCTCTTCTAATTCCTTGAATCATTACACCAACAAGACCTCCGGCAATTCCTAGACCTGTAAATGCACCGTCATAAATTAAACCAAAAGCATCGTCGATTAAAGTAAAATTAGCGCCTAAAATGATTAATGCGGCTAATACATAAATACCCGCCATAAACGGTACTATTTTTTCTGTTACAGAGGCAATACGTTTAATTCCTCCAATAATAACAATTGCTACAAGACCTGCCATTACAAAACCAAAATACATTCCTGCATTATCGCTTTCAAAATTAAAAAGCTTAGTAAACTGAGCTGCAGCTTGATTAGCTTGGAACATATTTCCACCACCAAAAGAACCTCCAATAACAAAAACAGCAAATATGGCAGCTAAAATTTTACCTAATCCACCAGCTCCTTTTTCTTTTAATCCTTTTGACAAATAATACATTGGGCCACCATATACGGTACCATCTTCGCCTACATCTCTATACTTTACCCCTAAAGTACACTCGGCAAATTTAGAAGCCATTCCTAATAAACCAGCAATAATCATCCAAAAGGTTGCTCCTGGTCCACCTATAGATAAGGCCACGGCTACTCCGGCTATATTTCCTAATCCTACAGTTGCCGATAATGCTGCGGTTAAAGCCTGGAAGTGCGACACTTCGCCATGTGCACTATCATCTCTTAGGGTTTCTATGATGTTGTGATCTTCATTGGGTGTTGGATCTCCATAAAGTGTATCGGCTCCATGTTTTTCAATGTCTTCATACTTACCTTGTACCACTCTTACAGCAGTTCCAAACCCTGTAATATTTATAAGTTTAAAGTAAAAGGTGAAAAATAGTGCGCCACCTACTAAAACGATGAGCACCCATGGAATTTGAAATGTATCGGAAAAAGGTATTTCATAAAAAATAGCATCTACAAACCAACCTGTATAGTCTTTAAAAAGTCTGTCAAACTTCTCGGAAGTTGATTCTTGAGCAAACGTTAAAAAAGGTAAAATTGCAGTAAAAAAAGTAAGAAGATATCTCTTCATTGTTGTGTTATTTTTTAGTTAGTTTTTAGAAAATAAATTGTTAAAGCCGACAAGATGCTAAAAAAAAATGAGTTATTAAAACATCTCGCGTTAAAATGGGAAGTTACTAATCAATGTTATACACTGTATTTAGCTTTTGAATTTGCTCTGGGCGACCTAGTACAATAATCTTAGAATTAGGCACTAATCGTGTTTCGGCTTCTGGGTTTACTACGTAATCGCCTTCGCCATCTTTAAAGCCTATCACGTTACAGCCTGTTTTTTGTCTTAAATCTAAATCTTTAATTGTTTTTACTGTTGATACATTATAGAGTTTCTCGACTTCTATTTCTTCTATATTAATATTTGATTTACCAACAATAGATAAATTATCAATAAACTCTATTAAATCAGGCACAACAACTAACGATGCCATGTGGTCGCCTCCTATTTTATCTGGTAAAATAACATTATCTGCCCCGGCTAATTTTAATTTTTTATACGAGGTCTCTTGCGATGCTCGACTAATAATACACAGGTTTTTGTTTAGTTGCCTTGCCGAAAGCACAACAAAAAGATTATCGGCATCGTTGGGTAAAGCACAAATTAAAGTACTTGCTCTATTAACGCCTGCTTGTATTAAAGTTTCATCTTCATTTGCATTACCATGAATAAAATGCATGTCATCATCGGTAAACCTATCAATTAGTTCCTTATCTTTTTCTATAACCACAAAAGCTTTGTTATAAGCCAATAGCTTTCTTGCTGCTTGCGTTCCGTTACGGCCATAACCACAAATTATAATGTGATTGTTTAATTGGTCTATTTTCTTTTGCATTTTTTTTTGCTTTAATTCTTCTAAATTATTCTTGCTTAAAATGTATTCGGTAATCACGCTAATGGCAAAACCTACAATAACGACACTGGCTAAGATTAAAAATACGGTAAAAACTTTAGAGTATTCGTCAAGTGGTTGCACTTCTCCAAAACCAACTGTGGTAATGGTAATAACCGTCATGTAAAGCGAATCTACCCAGGAATATCCAGACATAAACCGATAGCCAAAAACACCTATTACAAGCACACAACCCAATAACAGTATAGCCGTGTAAATTCGAGACTTAAAAAGTTTTAAGAAAGTATTATTCATAAATGTTATAAATCAAAAACCGAGGTACGCTTTGTATAGATTAAGTCTTTTATTCGCATCCAAAAAGCAATAAACAAATACAGGGCAAATCCAAAACCTAAGGTTACAAAAGTTAAATATAAGAAAGATGTTCTTACAACTTTTGCACGAATACCCAAACGGTCGGCAATACGCTGACAAACATAATAGCCTCTTTTTTGAAAGTATAGTAATGCTTTATAAAAAATATTCATACTACAAAGTAACGGTTTATTTTGCAATTAACGTATTGCCAATAGCACATTGCAAACACTTATTATAATTACAGTACTTATTTTTAAGTTGCAGTAACGCTTGTGTTTGTAATGCCGAATTTGCCATAGGACGCAACTTGTTAAATGCAGTAATCACTTGGTTTTTTTCTGGTTTTATTTGACTTACTAGTTTTAGTATGGCTTCGTTATTACGTTTTCCAATAGATTGATTATAAGCGAATTTTAAAGGAATAATGGTGTTAATAATTAAGAGATCTATAAAAGATTTTGATAAGTTTTTTTGAGTGGCTTTTGATTCTTTTTGAAACGTATAATGTGTTTCCCAGAATGTTGATGTTCCTGTTTTAAACATCTCGTAAATATCTTTTTTGTTCTTTACATTTATTACTTTAAAAAACAGCCCTTGATGTGTACTGTAAAGCATAGCCAATTGAGACAACCTTATGGTTGGAAAGTTTTTAGGGCGCAACCTAAAGAACTTTAATGGTAAAACCGACTCATTAGATAACCTAAATTTTTGTTTTATAAAATTGTATTTTGAAGATAGCTCAAGAAAGTACGGAACTTCTGAAACCTCATTAAATAATCCAGATTGTCCAAAAAACAAAGCTTCCAATTCGTCTGGTTTTGATGATAATTTTCTAACTACAGAAAAATCGAATGATTTCGACATGCTAAAAAATGCCTCGCCATTAACTTTCAATCCAAAATTTTTAGCTAACAGCTTAAACAACACGGCTTCCCAATCGTTGTTAGATGTTTTTAAAAGTTGTTGTATAACGTTGGTTTTATCTTCTAGCCTTTCAAAGTATAAACGTTCAAGCCAATTATCAATAATAAAATCTTCTACTAAATTAATTTGATTTTCACAGTTAAGCCACTTTTCCGATTTGGCAAGTAAGCTATTATAATTAGATAATATGTCTTTGGAGATGTAATTCTTTAGTTCTAAAGTTGGTAATACCGAATTGTCTTGCCTAAAAATATCGGTATCGTGGTTATAAACCACATGCAGAATCACATTATCATAAGCTTTATCCTGTTCGTGATGATGTGCAAACCAATCGCTAGAGTTTATATGTATTTCTACATTTCCCGCCCAAAGCTGTTCACCTATTCGTATTTGAGCATTAAAAAAATCTGGCCCAGAATTGTGATTATGTTGCCCAACTGAAGTTATAGTTAAACTTTCGTATTGTGTTGTTTGGGCGTGCAACACATCAAACTTTTTATGTTTCCAAATATAATGTAGAAACGCTTCTTGCATGTAACTAATATAGTGTAGTTTAGACTATATAGCAATAAAAAAGCCCAAAACATCATTTGGGCTTCTTCTTTATTTGTTATTTGAAACGTTGGTTTTTTACTCTAAAAACCCTTGTTCTTTCATCCAATCGTTATTAAACATTTTTCCAACATAGCGGCTACCATGATCGTGAAAGAGCACAATTACTACATCGTCTTCTTTAAAATGTTCTTTTAATTGCAACACACCTTTTATGGCTGCTCCAGCAGAATTCCCTAAAAACATACCTTCTTCTTTCGCTAATCTTTGTGTGTAAACTGCTGCGTCTTTATCGGTTACTTTGGTAAAGCCATCTATAATATCAAAATTTACATTTTTAGGTAGAATATCTTCACCAATACCCTCGGTTACATAAGAGTAGATTTCATTTTCATCGAAAACCCCAGTTTCATGGTACTTTTTAAAAACACTCCCATAAGTATCTACGCCCCAAACTTTCACATTGGGGTTTTGTTCTTTTAAATATTTTCCTACGCCAGAAATGGTTCCTCCTGTTCCTACACCAACAACAAAATGCGTGACTTTACCATCGGTTTGTTTCCAAATTTCTGGCCCAGTACTTTCGTAGTGTGCTTTTGTATTGCTTGGGTTATCGTATTGGTTAACATACCAAGCATTAGGTGTTTCTTCTGCCATTCTTTTAGATACCGAATAATAACTTCGTGGATCTTCTGGAGCAACATTTGTTGGGCATACAACCACTTCGGCACCAACGGCACGAAGCACATCAATTTTTTCTTTTGACTGTTTATCGGCTATAACAAATATACACTTATACCCTTTTACAATGGCAGCTAATGCCAATCCCATTCCTGTATTCCCTGAAGTTCCTTCAATAATTGTTCCGCCTGGTTTTAGTCTCCCATCGGCTTCGGCATCTTCAATCATTTTTAAGGCCATTCTGTCCTTAACCGAGTTTCCTGGATTAAAGGTTTCATATTTGGCTAATACTAAACAAGGTAAATCTTTGGTAAGTTTATTTATTTTAACCAGTGGTGTATTACCTATGGTTTCTAAAATATTTTTTGCGTATTCCACTCTATAATTTTTTGTGCGGCAAAGTTACGTGTATTGTTTGAAAATAAAAGTTAATCAATTCTTATTTCCATCCTATTCAAACCTCATGGCTTTTACTGGAGATATTTTAGAAATTAAATACGATGGCACTAAAAGCATGATTAAACACATTAAAAATGTCCCTAAATTTAATAGTAAGATATAACTTAGGTTTAAGTATATAGGGACTTCGGTAACATAATACACTTCGGGGTTTAATGGTATAAACTTAAAGTATTTCTGTGCAAATAATAAACCAAGTCCTATTACATTTCCCCAAAACAGACCTAGTAAAATAAGGTAAGATGCATTGTATAAAAATATCTTTCTTATGCTCCAATTATTACTTCCTAAAGCTTTAAAAACGCCAATCATTTGTGTACGTTCTAATATAAGAACCAACAACGCTGTAATCATGTTAATTCCCGCAACTAGTATCATAACACCTATAATACCGTAAATGTTATTTTCGAAAATTTTTATCCATTCGAAAATAGAGGCGTATTTTTCTTCAACCGAATAACTATTAAGTTGTGATGGCGTATTTTGGTAAACTTCGATGAGTTTGTCGTTTATCTGGCTATAATCATCTAAAAAAATCTCAAAATTCCCAGCTTGATTTTCACCCCATTTATTAATGCGTTGCAAATGCTTTAAATCGCCAATTATATAGGTTTTATCAAAATCGCTAAAACCAGAATTATATATACCTACTATGTTATACGATATCATTCGTGGCGGTTTGTTAGGATCGTCTTCTCGCCTAAACATGGTTATAAACTTATCGCCCACTTTAAAATGCATTCTATTCGCTAAATATTCCGATATTAAGACATCTTCATTCATTTTACCTGAATAATCTGGTAAATCACCATCGACTAAAAACTCTTTAAAATAGCTCCAATCATAATCGCCACCAACACCTTTAACTATAACAGCTTCAAAATCGGTTTCGGTTCTAATAACACCAAGTTTTGTTGCCACAGCTTGAATGTGCTTTATACCACTAACCGATGAAAATTCTGGGTAAAAATCTTGCTCCATAGAAACTGGTGCGCCGCTTTCTTGTGAATTGTTACTGTCGAAGTTTGAAATAATTAAATGTCCGTTAAAGGCCGATACTTTATCACGGATTTTATGTTGTAGCCCAATCCCTGTGGCAATAGAAATAAGCATCACCACCACACCAATAGCAATAGCAGTAATTCCAATTTTTATAATTGGTGCCGAAACGCTACTTTTATACGTTTTATTATCAATTATGCGTTTTGCTGTAAAATATTCGAAATTCAAACTATGCGCTTACTTTTAAAGATGTTCAAAAATACAGTTTTATTATTTGTTTTAGTATTGATTTCTTGCGGAAACTCTCCAAAAGAAAAATCGTTACTCAACACACCTATAAAAAATCAAGTCTTAGAAACAAGTCGTGATTCTGTAATAAAAAAACCTATTGTTGTTGGTGCCAATAAAACACAAGATTACTTTCCTAAACTAACAGGTAAAACTATTGGTATTGTAGCAAACCAAACATCGGTTATTTTTAACGAGAATGACTATACGCATATTGTAGATTCACTTTATAATTCTAACATAAATATTAAAGCCGTTTTTGCCCCAGAACATGGTTTTAGGGGTAAAGCAGATGCCGGTGAAATTGTAAAAGATGGTATAGACACAAAAACAGGTTTGCCAATTGTATCGTTATACGGAAACAATAAAAAACCAACCCCAGAACAATTACAGGATATAGACCTTATTGTTTTTGATATTCAAGATGTGGGGGCTAGATTTTACACTTACATTTCTACATTACATTATGTTATGGAAGCTTGTGCCGAAAATAACATTTCGGTTTTAGTATTGGACAGGCCAAACCCCAACGGACATTACATTGATGGCCCTATTTTAGAACCAGAATACAAAAGCTTTGTTGGTATGCATCCTGTTCCTATTGTTCATGGTATGACCATAGGTGAATATGCCCAAATGATTAATGGTGAAGGTTGGTTGAAAAATGGTGTGTCTTGCGGTTTATCTGTTATTAAAATGATTAACTATTCGCATAAAACGCCATATAGCTTACCTATAAAACCATCTCCTAATTTGCCAACAGATCAAGCGATAAACTTATATCCTAGTTTATGTTTTTTTGAAGGCACTAATGTTAATGCTGGTCGCGGCACAAAAACACCTTTTGAAGTTTTTGGCAGTCCGTTTTTAAGTCAAAATACATACACTTACACATACACACCACAATCTAACGATGGCGCAAAATACCCTAAACACAAAGATGTATTGTGCTACGGAAAAAACTTAAGCCACATTAAACAACTAAATCATTTAGATTTAAATTATCTAATTGAAGCTTATAACAATACGAGTGACCAAACAACGTTTTTTAATAGCTTTTTCACCAAGTTAGCAGGAACCAAAACACTTCAAAAACAAATTGAAGATGGGCTAACAGTTTCCGAAATTAAAAAAACTTGGGCTTTAGACTTAAATGCTTACGAGAAGATGCGCAAACCGTATTTGTTGTATAATTAAAGTTAGTCTTTCAACAATGGGATTAACTTATTGGGGTAATCGGTAATTATAGCGTTTACACCAAAATCTATCATAACTTTCATATCGTCGACTTCGTTTACCGTCCATGGAATAATTTTAAACCCTTGCTTTTGGTAATCTTTCACCTCGCTTTTTATAAGAAGCTCATAATAAGGACTAATAATCTCTGGTTTAAAAGATAGTTTAGCTAATTTGTCATCGATTTCTTCGTTATCATCAATTAACAACGCGACATCCATTTTAGGTGCTTGTTGTTTTATTTCTTCTAAAATACGCACATCAAACGATTGCAAATTACATCTATTAAAAACTTGTTGGTTATTTATTTCTTTTAAAACAAGTTCTACAAACTCTTTTGGCTCTGGTGTATACACATTATCGTATTCTGGTCTCGCTTTTAACTCAATATTATATTTAATGTGCTCGTTTAAAGAATCTGCCATAACAAAAACCTCATTTAATAAAGGTTTGTAGGTTTTCATCTTTTCCTGCTCTGGGTAGCGTTCGTGTTTTTTACTACCACAATCAAACTGTTTAATCACCTCGTAATTCATAGTATAAAGGTTTAACAGTTTATCTACTTCTTTAGGAATTTCTGCGCCGCTTGGATCTAAACAATAAAACCGACTAATAAAAGGTTCATGAGAAACAACCACTTTTTTATCTTTTGAAATCGCTAAATCTAGTTCAAGCGTGTTTACTCCTATCTCGATAGCTTTTTTAAATGCTGGCAGCGAATTTTCTGGTAAAATCCCTCTGCAACCTCTGTGACCTTGAACACCAATGGTATTCTTATGTTCACAACTCATAATAATTGTTGACAATGTAATAGCAAATACTGTTTTAAGAGATTTCATTTGTAGGTAGAGTTGTGGGCTTTTTATATTTTTGAAAGGGTTGGGTTAATAAGTTTTTTATACGGCTATTTTCATCTTCATAAGGAAATACATCTACGCCGTACACTAGCTTTTCTCTATCTAATTCCACATATGTTCCAAATAATCTATCCCAAACAGAGAAAATATTACCATAATTAGAATCGGTATATGGTAATACATAATGGTGGTGAACCTTATGCATGTCTGGTGACACAAAAAAATAGCTTAATATTTTATCAACTTTTTTGGGCAGTTTAATATTGGCATGTGTTAATTGTGTGAAAATAACAGAAAGTGATTGGTATAAGAACACCAAAGCTATTGGTGTACCAATAATAAACACCCCTAGTAAAGTAAAAGCAAATCGTATGACACTTTCTATGGGATGATGCCTGTTTCCTGTTGTTGTATCGACTTTATGATCGGTATGATGTACTAAATGCACCATCCATAATGGTTTTACTTTATGCTCGACATAATGTGCTAAATACGCGCCAAAAAAATCTAACAACATCACGCCCAAAATAGCGTATAACCAGAGTGGCATTTCGGGCAGCCAGTTTATAATTCCAAAGTTAGTTGTTTTTACCCAATCGGCTGTTTTAAGTAGTATAAACGCTAATCCAAAGTTGATGATGATAGTGGTAAGTGTAAAAAAGAAGTTAGGAATAGCATGACGCCATTTTTTATAGTTGAATTTAAACAACGGCACTGCACCTTCTAATACCCAAAAAAAAGTAATCCCCCCAACCAATAAAATGCTACGGTGTAAGGAAGGAATAGTTTCGAAATAGTTTAAAATACTTTCCAATAAAGTAACTTTTTGTGTTTAAAGATAAAAAGTTTGATGTAATAAATTAAAATTTAATGCGCTTTTTCATGGTTTCAACAATATTAAATGCTGCTGGGCAAATAGCCACATTTTTCATGGTTAAGTTTGAAATTTGCTGAAATTTCTTCCTATCAGTATGCGGAAACTCACGACATGCTTTTGGTCTTACATCGTAAATCATGCAGTAATTATCGGCACCTAAAAATGTACACGGTACACTTTTCAACACATAATCGTTATCTTCATCAATGCGTAAATATTGGTCAATAAATTGCGATGGTTTCATTCTAAAATGTTTAGAAATACGCTGTATATCTTTATCTGTAAACAACGGCCCAGTAGTTTTACAACAATTAGCACAGGTTAAACAATCGGTTTTTTCAAACTCCTCTTCATGAAGTTCTTGCATAATATAATCCAATTGCTTTGGCGGTTTCTTTTTTAGCTTTTTAAAGAACTCTTTATTTTCCTTATGCTTATCTTTGGCGCGTTCTGGTAAATTATCTAGTTGCTCTTGCATAGGGTAAAAATACTTAAACTTTTAGTTAACATAAAAAGAGTTTCTCTTTTCCATAGAAAATAAATATGAAAGATATTTTTGGTAAAGCCTTATTAGATTACCATAACGGTAATTATACCGAAGACATTACAACAGCTACAAATATTTCTGATGAGGATACGTTACCGCTTCCTTATTTGTTTAGAAGTTATAACAATATGCCTAAGCTAGAACAAAAAGCGCTTCAACTAGCAAAAGGCACTGTTTTGGATATTGGTTGTGGTAGCGGAAGCCATAGCTTGTATTTACAAGAAAAAGGACTACAAGTTAAAGCGATAGATATTTCTAAAGGTGCTGTAAAAGTGGCTAAAAAAAGAGGTGTTAAAAACGTTGCGTTAGCATCTGTTTTGAATGAAACCGAAACTTTTGATACCATTTTATTGCTAATGAATGGCACAGGAATTTTTCAAGAAATAGCACAAGTCTCAAAACACCTAACCCATTTAAAAAGTCTTTTAAATCCAAACGGACAAATTTTAATTGATTCGTCTGATATTGCTTATATGTATGAAGATGATGACGGCGGACTTTGGATTGACACCAACGCGAATTACTATGGCGAATTGGATTACTTTTTAAGCTATAAAGGCGAACAAGAATTACCTATGAAATGGTTATATCTTGATTTTAACACGCTTTATACTGCTTGCAAAGCTGTTGGTTTAGAATGCGACTTAATTATGGAGGGCGATCATTTTGATTATTTAGCTAAACTTTCGTTAGCTTAAAAGCTATTGCTCTTCTCCATCAATAAATAAGCTTTCAACTTTTATAGTAGGTATTTTGTTTACCTCAACAGCCATAATATCCTTATCTAGGATAACAAAATCGGCAAATTTACCTTTTTCAATACTTCCTTTTTCTTGATCTTCAAAGTTAGCATAAGCCGCCCAAATGGTCATCCCTTTTAAAGCTTCCTCACGTGTTAACGCATTTTCTTTTTGGAAACCTCCTTCTGGAAATTCTTCTAAATCCTGTCGGGAAACAGCGGCATAAAATGTTAAAAATGGGCTTACTTTTTCTATAGGAAAATCGGTTCCTAACGCAATCTTTCCAGAAGCTTTTAACAACTCCTTATAAGCATAAGCTTGTTTAATTCTATCTGCCCCTAACCTATCTTCAACCCAATACATATCACTCGTGGCATGTGTAGGTTGCACCGATGGAATAATGTTACTATCCTTAAAAAACTCAATGTCATTATTGGTTAAAACTTGCGCATGTTCTACACGCCAACGCTTGTCTTTTTTATCTTTTAAAGCAGCTTTGTATGCTTGAAGTACAACTCTATTCGCCGAATCGCCTATGGCATGCGTATTCATTTGAAAGTTTGCTTGTTCAATCTTTTTGGCCAATGCTTTAATGTTTTTAGGGTTTGTTACCATCGTTCCAAAATGATTATGCTTGTCGCTGTAAGTTTTTTTTAACGCTGCTCCGCGTGATCCCAAAGCACCATCGGCATATACTTTTACCGATTGCACATTAAGTTTATCGGTTTTAATTGGCCCATTGTTTAAGTAATAGTCAAGGTTTTTTTGGGTATTACTCACCATAGCATACACGCGCATGTTTAAACCTCCTGTTTGTTGTAAACTATCGATAAGCTGAATGACGCTTTTATCTAAACCAGCATCGGAAACTGTGGTTAGTCCTAAATCGAAACAAATATCTTGGGCTTGTAATAAAGCGTTTATTTGCTCTTGTTTGGTTGGATTTGGGTAAACAGCCTCAACCATCGCCATAGGGTTATCAATTAAAATACCTGTAAGTTCGTTATTTTCAATAACGACTTCTCCCCCTTCAATTTTTGTCTGTTTAGTAATTCCCGCTAAATCTAATGCTGCTTGGTTACACAACATAGCATGCCCATCTATTCTAGTTAAGGCAACTGGCGTATTAGGAAAAAGGGCATTTAACAATTTATTGTTTGGAAAGGCTTTTTCTTCCCAATCGTTTTGATCCCAACCGAGACCTATTATAAAATTAGTTTGTTTGGTATTTTGAAAATCTAACACACGTTTCATAACCTCATCAAAACTAGAGGTCTCTGCAAGATTTACTCGATTTTGCTCTAGTCCTAATCCGTAAAAATGGCAATGTGCATCGATAAACCCTGGTACAATCGTTTTACCAGAAACGTCTAAGATATTTTCGGCATCAAATTTATCTGTAATTGCTTTTGAAGTACCAATAGCAACAAATTTACCATCTTTTACTGCAAAGGCTTCAGCTTTATCAAAAGTGTTATTTACTGTATACACATTAGCATTTACAATTACAGTGTCAACGACTTCTTTATTTTTTGCACATGACCATATTGTAATGGCTATTAATAGGGTTAAAAGCTTTTTCATTGATAAAAAAATGATTGGTAGTTAGTTAATGCTCTTAAAAATCGAATTTATAGGTTGCTCCTGCTAAAGCTTGAAAACTTTGTACCGGATAGTTTAGCCAACGGTTATAATTTTGATTGGCAATGTTATTTACTTTTGCAAATACTGATAATTTATCGTTTACATGATACCCAGCATGGGCATTGGCATCGAAATAGCTATCTAATGCTATTGTTTCAATAGTAACAGGCACTAAAGAATTGGTATAATCCATTTGCGCTTTTCGTTCGCCTACATAATAAATGTTTGCGCCGGCAAACCAATGTTTGTTTATTTGGTAATCCATAAACAACGATCCTGTAATTTCTGGTAAGTTCCAAGCTTCTTCTTGATTATCTACATCGTACGCAAAATAATCGGCTTTAATACCTAAAGTAAAGTTACGGTTAATATCTACGCTTAATTGGCCACCAATATTAAATGTAGACACATCATCGTAAACAAGGCCGTAAGAATTAGCATGCTGATATACCTCTTCGGCACCGTTAACAACCAATTCGTTACTTTTAAACAAAGCTTTATCACGTTCGGCTAAATACGCCCCTTTAATGTTATAACTTACACTATTAGACACTTTTCCTTTTAAACCTACAAAAGCATTGTATTGCTGATTGGTAGGTGCAATAAATAATGTTGGCGACACAAATGGGTTATCTTGTGCAAAATCGTAATAAGAATTTTGAATTAAATCTCCTTTTATGCCTCCATAGGCAATTAATACCTCATTAACCACTTTATAAGACGCCGAAATGTTTGGATAGATGTAAAACTTATTATCACTATTCTCTATATCGTTTAAATAAAAAGTAGAAACACCTAAATCTAATGTTAAATCGTCGTAAATCATTCTGTAGGTTGGCTTTAATCCAATATTAAAATTACCATATTTTAACGCTTCACTGGTATAATAATTTCTATCAAAACTCCCGCCTAAATAATCCAGCACTAAAGTTGTTGTGATTTCTTCATCAACAATTGGAATATCTGCTGTTGCCGTGGCTTTAAATCTATTTTCAGCCGAACTATAATCATCGCCAAAATGTCTAAACAAGACATCTATATTTTTTAAATAAGTGTCTTCAAATTGAATATCGCCTCCTATGTTAGCGCCATAAAATGTATGGTTTACATCCATGTTTGCTTCTGGCGATTCTGTGGTAAAATACGGTTGTGGTAAACCATACCAATTATAAGCTTGATGCAAAAATCCACCTTCAATATTCCAAGATAAATCTCGTAATGTTCTAGAGTAATTTACATTTATCTCACTGTCGTAAAAATGGTCGTCTAGCAACACCTCTTCAATACCACCTTGAGAAGAATGATGGCTAACATATCCACCAACATTATCTGTTCTACTAATAGCATGATTTAAATATACTTCACCTAAAATGGTGGTATAACTACCAAAGCCTAAAGTGGCATAATTATCATATAATTTCGCTGGCTTTTCTTTTTCTACTGTTGCGGCTTTTCCTTTTGCTGGTGTAAATGTAGACGCCACAGGAAACGAAAAAATATTATATTTCACCTCTTTTTTTGTTGCGGTAACCTCATCATCTAAAGATGGGGTTTCCTTAACCTTAAAGGCATCGGAAATCGATGGTGTATAAGGTTTTACAACATTAATTACATTAGTTCCTATGGTATCGTTGTCGCGTTCTTGACTCCAACTTAACATTCCTGTTAAAGTAAATAATACAACGGATAAATATTTCATGTGCTTGCGCATAAATTTCATTTAATGTTTTTGACTGATTTTTTTAATCTTCTGGTTGAACAGACATGTTGGTTTTAGCTTCTTCTGCTTTAATTTTAGACAACTCGGCCTGGGCTTCTGCAACAACATCGTCGTAACCTTTAAAGTTTTCTATCACACTTTCAAGAATGTAAGTTGCCTGAAAAGCATCGCCTAGTTGGTAATGGTTTTTCGCCATAATAACCAATCCTTTTGCACTGTAATATTTATATCCAGAAAAATTCTTTACTAAATTTTGAACTGTACTATTAGAGGTTTCGAAGTCGCCTTTTTTATGCTGAAAATAAGCTTTGTAAAACATGGCTTCGGCAGCGGCTTCGCCTGTAGCTGTTTTTTCAACTTCTTGATAAGCTTGTTCTGCTTTTGGCTCATTGCTTGTTTTTATAGCCGAACGTGCTATAATTAAATAGGCATCGCTTTTTATTTTATTGTCAATGGTGTTTTGTTCAAGTACTTTCTCTGCGTAGGAAACGGCTTGTTCATATTGTTCTAATTGATAATTGGCTTTCATTAAGTTAGATTGCGCAAAAACCACATTTTGTGGAAAACTAGCCTGAACCTCTAAACGTTCTAATAACGGAATTGCTTTATACCAACTTTTCTGCTCTAGTTCAATTTGTGAAGCACGCAATAAAGCTTCTTCTGTAAACTCATTTGAAGTTCTATTAACAACCTCCATATAATGTGGCAACGCATTTTCTTTTAAATCTTTTTTAAAGTACAATTGTGCGACATAAAAATGCGCTTGTAAGGCATGTAATCCTTTTGGGAATTGATTTAAATATCCATTAAACTGACGAATTGCAGCATCTGATTGGCCATCTAAATACTTTTTTTCTGCCGATTCGTAAGTGGTATTATCTAAATCGGCGTCGGTCACTTCTACATAATCTAACGTTTGCACCCAAGCAGCATAAGCATCTACTTGCCCTAAGTCGATATAAATTAAACGTGCTGTGGCAACTGCTTGATTTGCTTCTGGTGTATTGGGAAACTCTTCGGCGACTTGCTTAAACTTGGTTAAAGCTTGATCGTTAGTTCCAGAATTATAATGCACCAAACCTTGGCGTAATTTAGCCTTTGGCACAAAGGTACTCATACGGTATTCGTTGTTTAAGCGACTATACATACTTAACGCTTCTGAATTTCTATTAGCTTTTACTAGAGAATTTCCCAGCTCGTACATGGCATCGTCACGCAAGGTTGACTTTGGGTAACGCTCTATAAATGTGTTAAGATCTGTGATTTTTTTATTGGGATTTCCAGCGTAACCAATACTCATTGTTTTTTGAAAAAAGGCATAATCTGAATTCACCTGATTAATTTTTATGGCCTCGCTGTATGCGTTAATAGCATCGTTATATTTACTAGATACAAAATTGACATCGCCCAACCTTAAATAAGCATCATTTAACCTAACGTTATCGTTCTTATGCTTATTTATAAACTGATTAAAAAAGGTAATGGCTTGTGCATAGTTTTTCTGTTTAAAATACGTGTAGGCCAAATTATAATCAATGTTTGCTATCTCTTTTGTTGTCGACGCTTCTTCTATTTGCTTAAACTGTTTAAAACCAATTAAAGCATCGGCGTAATTTGATAAATTATAATTTGTTTCCGCTTTCCAAAAAATGGCTCGTGCCGTATAAGTAGGATTTATTTCTTCTTTTAGCGACTTATTAAAAAAGTCTTGAGCGTTTTGATAATCGCCTTCATTATAAAGCTCTACACCTCTATAAAAGGCCACTTTTTGATACGCTTTTTTATTTTCGAAGCTATTTTTTCCTTCTAGTAACTCTAAAGCTTCTTTGTAGTTTTTTGAGGTAATGTAAGAATCGATTAAAAGCGTTTCTATTTCATCTTTATATGCAGTATCTGGATAAGCCTCTAAATACTGGGTTAATACTTGTGGCACCGATTGGTAAGGATTTCCTATTTCGTAACTAATCTTAGCATAGTTTAACCAAGCATCTTCTTGAATTTTTAAATCGTAAGTCATTTGTGAGGCATTACGAAACGCATTTAAAGCTTCTTGTTTTTTATTTAAATGCACATAACTTTCGCCTAAATGATAATAAGCATTTTGAGCAACGGCATCTTTTCCGTCTATAATTTTGCTAAACTCGGCTACTGCATTATCGTAATCTTTTTGCTTGTAATACGTATATCCTAATTGGTAATAATCGGTGTTGGACCATTTACCACGCTTTCCTTTATATTCTTTCAAGTAAGGAAGTGCTTCTTCATACTGCTCTAAGTTGAAGTAGCTTTCGCCTATAATTTTATTAAGTTCTGAAATTTCTTCGCGATTACTTTTTGGTAATTGCTCTTTAGCTAACTCGATAGCTTTTTCAAATTTACCTAGTTTAAAGTTTAAATCGGCTTGATAATAGGATAGCTTTTCTTGGTATTTTTCTTGGTCGCTAACTTGATCGAAATATTGTGTTGCTTGGTCGTAATCATCGCCTTCATAAGCCATAAAACCAATATAGTATTTAGCTTGCGAGCCATATTTTTTAGAGTTTTCAACACGACTTAAATATTTCCTAGCGTCTTTATAGTTTTTGGTTGTAAAGGCGACGTAACCATTATTGAAGTTAAATTTTTCACGCTCGTTGCCTGCCAATGAGTTTTCATCTACTTTATCATACCATTTTTTGGCATAGGCATACTTTCCGTTAGTAAAATAATAGTCGGCAACATCTACAAAAGCTGTATTTCGTTTGGTGCTTGTAGGATAATCTTCAACAAAATCTTCCATTAAGGTATCGGCGTTTTGCTGATTTAATCTTACCGCACAATTGGCAATATAAAAGGCACAATCAGATTCTAAAACATCTGTTTCAGCCATTTTTTTCACTTGTTTAAAAAGTGTTTGCGCTGCTAAGTATTGATGGTTGTTATATAACGAAAGGGCTTTTTGGTAATCTACTAATTCGCTAGTGTATGCTGCGGATTGTTGTGCATAGGTTACACCACAAAAACAAAGAGTTATAATGAAAAGGAAAACTCTATTAAGACTCATAAAGTATATGATTTGTTTATATTAAGTTCAAAGATAATTTTTCTATACATTTTATAACGTTAGAATTCTGTTATAATTATAAACACTAAAAAAAAATGATTTATATAGACCTGTTGTAACACAGCTTACCTTAAAAACCTTTGATGGTTTAGGTTTTTAATAATACATTTACAAAAATCGTTTCCTTGTTTTTAAATATTTATGGCAAACACTTGCATTATCATTCCTTGTTATAACGAAGCAAACAGATTGCCAAGTGAAGATTTTTTAGCGTTTTCTAAAAACAATAATTCTATTCACTTACTTTTTGTGGATGATGGTAGCCAAGACAATACCTTAGCTGTTTTAAAAGATATATCGGATTCCTTCTTATCGGTTTCGTTATTAGCTTTAGAAAAAAACTCAGGAAAAGCCGAAGCTATAAGACAAGGTCTTTTACATTTAAACAATCATTACAAAACTATTGGCTATTTAGATGCTGATCTTTCTACACCTTTATCAGAAATAACACGTTTAATTACAATAGCTCACACTAAGAATATGCCTTTTGTCATGGGATCTCGGGTAAAACGGTCTGGTGCAACAATTAACCGGCGGCTTAAAAGACATTTATTTGGTAGAATTATTGCCACACTTATAGATTCGTGTATATTAAAATTAGGAATTTACGACACCCAATGTGGTGCTAAAGTCATTGACGCACCTTTAGCAAAAGAGCTTTTTAAAACACCTTTTAAAACCAAGTGGCTTTTTGATGTAGAATTACTACTTAGAATGAAACATAAATACGGAAAAGCCTACTGTAAAAACAACATTCTTGAAATCCCTTTAGAGTATTGGCGCGATGTTGGCGCATCTAAAATTAGTTTTTTAGATATTTTAATAATTCCTTTCGACCTCTTAAAGCTTTATTTTTCAAGAAAATGATCATAAAAAAACTATACGCATCGGTTTTAAAGTCACCTTTAAAGTTTTTACTTATTTATAGTGTTTTAATAAGGGTATTTTTTGTGTTTACTTACCAGTCGGTTACTATATTCCCAGACAGCGAAGATTATATTACATTAGCTAAGTACATTTCTAATTGGAGCTTACAAGGTTACACCGGAGAAAGAACACCGGGTTTCCCAACGCTATTAGCATTGTGTGGCAATAGTCAAAAAATAACGGTTCTGTGTCAGTTACTTTTTGGGTTGGCAAATATGTATTTTTTATTCCAGTTAAGTTTTAAACAAACCCAACGAAAAGATATTGCTTTTTGGGTAACATTTGTTTTTGGTTCCTTTATAAATATTGTCTTTTTCGAATTTGCTATTTTAACAGAAACACTCACACTAAGCCTTCTTTTACTATCGTTTTGGTTTATCTCCAAATATAATTTACTATCCCAAAAAGCCTCTATTAAACATTTAGGTGTTTTATCTATAATCTATAGCGCGTTATACCTTACAAGACCCATGTTTATATATATTCCTTTAGGTTTTTTTCTTTACCGCCTAGTACTTCTTTGGAATATAAAAAGTATTTATAAAACGTTAATTGTTATTATGTTTCCGGCTTTGGTTTTTTATGGTTGGAATACATTAAACAAAAAAAATATTGGGCTATTTACAAGTAGTTATTACCTTGGTTTTAATTTGGCTCAAACAGCTACTTCATTTTTTCACCTTGCACCTGATGAAGATTATATTATTCGAGATATTTTTGTTAAACACAGAAACGCTGTTAAAGAAAACGAGCCATACCATGTTTACCCTATGAGCGTTTGGAAAGCACACGACGAACTCTTAGAAGAAACCCAATTAACTCGTGTTGAGCTTTCTCAAGAATTAAAACGTATTTCTATAAATTTATTTAAAAAACACCCCGATTTGTACGTAAAACAAGTCCTAATTTCTTGGAAAGACTTTTGGGGTTCTACAGAAGCCATTCTCTGGAATGTTTCAAAATTTCAAAATAAACTAGTTAGAAAAGCTCTTATTGGCTTTTGGATTTACTTTCAAAAGTACCTTTTAATAACGATTAACATACTATTTCTTGTTTTTGGGTTTAAAAAACTGTGGTCTTTTATTAAACATAAGCACATGGATTTTAATCTTTTTTTAGTAGCTATTGTATTATCTGGTTCCTTAACTCAAGCATTAGTTGCTTACGGATCAAATTCTAGATTTTGTATTCCTTTTTTCCCTTTAATTGTTTACTTTGTAATTTACAGTATATTTACTTCAAAATTTATAGCAAAACTTTATGCAAACAGTACTTCATCTTAAAGATGCTTCAATATATCAAGGTAACAACTTAGTATTAACCGATGTTAATGTAGATGTTAACAAGGGTGAATTTGTTTACCTAATTGGAAAAACAGGAACTGGTAAAAGTAGTTTTATGAAAACTCTTTACGGAGACTTACCGCTAACAAAAGGTGAGGGGCAAATTGTTGACTTTGATTTAAAAACACTTAAAGAAAAAGAGATTCCATTTTTAAGACGAAAGTTAGGTGTTGTTTTTCAAGACTTTAAACTACTTACAGACAGGACTGTTAACGAAAATTTGGCGTTTGTACTAAAAGCTACAGGTTGGAAAGATAAAAACGACATTAAAACTAGAATTGATGAAGTTCTTGACAAGGTTGGCATGAAAACTAAAGGCTTTAAGTTTCCCCATGAACTTTCAGGTGGAGAGCAACAACGTGTTGCCATTGCGCGTGCTTTATTAAATAACCCAGAACTTATTTTGGCCGACGAGCCTACTGGAAACCTTGACCCACAAACTAGTGTTGAAGTTATGGAAGTGCTTCGAGATATTAATAAAAACGGCAATACTATTCTCATGGCTACACATGACTATGCCTTGCTTTTAAAATATCCTAGTAAGACTTTAAAATGCGATGATAATCAGGTTTTTGAAGTGGTGCAGAGAAAATAATACTTTTATTAAGGAGTAAGCCCTAAAAAACATCATTACTCAGAATGCTTTCAATTTTAATTCCCACATACAATTACAATGCTTATCCGTTAGCCAAAGAAATTGAAAAGCAAGCAATAGCAAGTAATACAATTTTTGAGATTATATGTATTGATGATGGTTCTAATTCGCCCATAAATGTTGAAAACCAAAAAATAAATACATTAAAAAATAGTGTGTTTATTGAAAACAACCAAAATATAGGAAGTTTAGGAACAAGAGTTAAATTAGCTAGTAAAGCAAATTATAATTGGTTATTATTTCTTGATGCTGATACATTTCCAAAAAATCATGATTTTTTGTCCAATTATCTTAAAGAAATCCCAAATAGTTACGATGCCTTTTTTGGAGGTTTTGCTTACAAAAAGTCTTCATATTCTCTTAACAAATCCTTACGTTATACTTTTGGCAAACAAAGAGAAGAGGTCTGCGCTTCTATAAGAAACAAAACACCATATAAAATTATTATCTCCGCTAATTTTTTGATTAAAAAAACTGTTTATCTAAAACTTAATAAAAATCATCTAGATAATAATTATGGCATGGATTATTTATTAGGTTCTTTACTTAAAACAAAACAAATAAAAGTAAAACATATTAACAATGAAGTTTATCACTATGGTCTAGATGATAATTATAAATATCTAGAAAAAACAAAACGTGCTGTAGAAACACTGGCTGGTTTATATTTGAATAACAAAATCCCAGAAAACAATATTAGCTTAATAAAAGCTTACCAAAAAATTAAAAATCTGAGGTTACATTATCTCTTCGGAAAATTGGTTGCAATTTTTAATAAGCCCATTGAGAAAAATCTAAAAAGCCACTCGCCTAGCTTATTTCTATTTGATTTGTACAGATTAGGGTATTTTTGTAAAATAACGTCTTAAAATTACTTTTCTACTTTTTTTTATTAGATATCATTTGCTTAAAAAGCGTTTCCCATTGATTCATTATTTTTTCTACATTATAGCTTTTAAGAGTTTCAAAAGCTTTTTCAGATAGTTTCTTTCTTAAGTTTTCGTCTTGCATTAGCAACTCTGCCTTAGATGCAAACTCTTCTATATTAGCATATTTTACTAAAACTCCATTGTCTCCATTCTGAATTAAAGAAGACGGCCCAACAGGACAATTAAAAGCAATACTAGGAATACCATAAGCCATAGCTTCTAAAATCACCATACCAAATCCCTCGTACCTAGAAGGTAAAAACAAAAGCGAAGCATCGTCATAAATTTCATCTACATTTTTTACTGGTTGATGGTGTATTATGTTCCTATTCTTATTTGTGATTAATGAAAACTCTTTGGTGTTCTCTCCAAATACATGAAGTTCCCAATCTGGAAATTTCCTGTAAAGGATTTTCCATATTTCAAGTAAAAAATCGACTCCTTTTTCTTTAGTCAACCTTCCTACAAAAATGACTTTCTTCTTCTTTTTTTCATGTTCTATTACTTTGGGATTAAACCAAAGTGCATTTGGAATAACACAAATATTTTTGTGTTCCCACTCTTTTTTCATTTGTTCATTAAGTACAACAATAGCTGTAAACTGTTTAGCTAAATGTAAAATAGGTGACTTTACAAATACATTCTTTATTTTTTGAAAAACACTTCCTCCAACGGTAGGAAGCTCTTTAATTGAACCATGCCTTTCATAGAGAGTAGGCGTGCCTTTAATCCATCTTGGTACTAAAGTTCCTTTTAAACCATTATCTACAACCAAAACTATATCTGGTTTTTCTTGGTTTACAAAGTATGTAACTTGCTTTTTAAACTTTGTTAAATACGAAAGACCTCTTCTATGAGGTAAATCGAGTGTATGAAAAACAATTTTTTTATGAAATGAAAAATGAGGTGTCATTTGTCGTTCATTAGAAAACAACACAACTATATCGTAGCCTAAATGCTCTACAAAATAATTAAGTTTAACTGAAAGCATTCTTTGAACCCCTCCAGCGCCATTAATGTGCGGCGTTATATAAAGCAGTTTCACTTTCGAGATTTTAAAAATTCATTAAAATCTCTTATGTAATCTTCTTCTAGATAAACATCTGAAGACAACACTAAACAAACCGCTCCTGAAGAAAAGTTTTTTAACTCTCTCCATATACCTGGTTTTATATGTAATCCTTTGTTAGGTTTATTTAAAAAGTAACTTTGTTCTTGAGTACCATCGTTTAAAACAACTTCAAAACTCCCTGAAATAGCGACAAGTGTTTCGTGTTGTTGTTTGTGAGAATGCCCTCCTCTGTAAGAGGTACTTGGAACATCGTATAAGTAATATACACGCTTAAATTCGTAAGGCAGAACTTGTTTTTCTACAATAGCTAAATTCCCTCTGGAGTCTTCTACGACAGGAAAATCTATTATTTCTATATCTTTAATTGTATTCAATTTGATAAATTTAAAAGCTTATTCTTTCCTTGTTTTGAGTACTGAATGGCTTTATTTATTTGTTTAAATTTTAATTTGTTTTGTTTAAGATCAAAAAACAGTTTTAATACAATCCAAAACCACATGGTTTTTGGAAATAGCTTATAACATACGGCTCCTTGCGCTAAATACTTGTCTTTAACTGTCGTTTTATTTATAGTAGACATCTTATTGTGAAAAGCAATGGTATCTGCTTTATAAATCATGTTTAAACCGCTTTCTTTTATTTTATTTAAAAACAACTGCTCCTCTCCCATTTTAAATTCCGCTCCTAGTCCAAAACGTTCATTAAATATAATTTTCTTGTTTACAACCTCACGTCGTTTAAAAGCAACCTCAATTGATGACGTGGATAAAATATCTAGCACATTAATTTTTTTAGTGTCTAATTTAGAATAGTTTTTGAAAGGATCCCCTTCAAAAGTTTCTATTTTAAACCTGACTAAGGTAACTTTTTTATTTTCATGAAAAGTATTTAAAACAACTTCTTTAAATCCTTTTACAAAAACTTCATCATCATCAGCTATTAGGCAAATTTCTCCAACAGCATTAGCTATGGCTAAGTTTCTACTTTTACTTATACCTTTATCTAAAACATTAAAAACCCTCACATTTTCTAGAGTAGACATTAATTCTTTACCCTTAATAGTTTGATTTATAATAAGGACGCGAGTCTTGGATAAATCATTATGCTGAAACATATAATATAGAAAATCAAGCGAAGTTCTATTCATGGTTGAAATTAACACTTCAAAATCAACTTTACTTTTATTTTCCATCTAAGTTTTTAAGGTTTACCTTTGAAACAAAGGTATAAAATAAGCATGAAAATACTTTTAATAGGTGAATTTAGCCGATTACACAACTCTCTCAAAGAAGGTTTAACCAAATTAGGGCATGACGTTTTATTAGTTGGCTCTGGTGATGCCTTTAAAAAATACCCTGTAGATATTGACGTTTCACCTAAAAGCTTCAACAATAAACTAGGACGGTTCCTTAGAAAAATTACAGTTCGTGTTTTTGGCTTTGACATTGCTGATTTAGAAACTTATTTAAGGGGTAAAAAAAACCTTCATCAATTAAAAGGTTTTGATATTGTACAATTGATAAACGAAGATGCTTTTAACTTAAATCCAAGCTTACAAAAATTAATTCTAAAGCCTATATTTAAACACAATAAATTTGTTTTTTTACTTTCTTGTGGTGACGATTACTCTAGCACCAATTATTACCTAAACAATAAAAATAGATACTCTGTTTTAACACCATATTTTAATGATTCTAGTTTAAAAAACTACTTTCAATACTCCTTAAAATATGTAACACCTCCTTATAAAAAGCTCCACGACTTTATCGTAGCTAATTGTAAAGGTATTATTGCATCGGATATAGATTACCATATACCATTGCTTAAACACCCCAAATATTTAGGATTAATTCCTAATCCTATAAATATTGAAAAAATTGACTTCTCTCCCATAAAAGTGAACGACAAAATCAATATTTTTTTAGGAATAAACACACTATCTCGAATAAAAAAAGGGATTCCTTTTTTTGAAGAAGCATTAAATATTATTCAAAAAAAATATCCTGAAAAAGTTGATATAAAAATCACAAAAAACCTCCCTTATAACGAGTATATTAATATTTATCACAAAGCGCATGTTGTGTTAGATCAAGTTTATGCTTACGATCAAGGTTATAATGCTTTGGAAGCTATGGCAAAAGGTAAAGTAGTTTTTACTGGTGCAGAAAAAGAATGGCTTAACCATTATGATTTAAAAGAAGATACGGTTGCTATAAATGCACTTCCTGATGTTAATCAAATAGTAAAAAAAATAGAGTGGTTAATACAAAACCCTAAAAAAATCGAGGAGATATCAAAAAACGCTAGAGCTTTTATTGAAAAGGAACATCATTATATTACAATAACCCAATTATATTTAGACACTTGGAAAAACCATTAAGAATCCTCTGATTCTTCTTCATTATCACCTTTTAAAGTTTCATCTGGAATAACCCCAAACAGCGAAGAGCTAAATATTAATAAAATAATACCGTAATACATTACATAGGAAACAAAATGTGCTATTGTGGCTCCTTTTACGCCATACATATCTATAAAGTAAATACTTGTTGCATACAAAATAGCCACAGAAAAGGCTTCTGTAATAATGTAATGCCAAAACATTTTTTTAGCTAAGAACTGGTAAGCAATAACAATGGAAAGCACTTTTATAAAGTCGCCTAAAAGTTGCCATAAAAACAACTCTTCTACAGGCTGAAAGTCGCTTGAAAAAACAATTTGAACAATAAAACCTCTTAAAAGATAGATAACCAATAAGCCCGTAAAAAATATAGGAATGATGGATTTATAAAAGCCAAAAACTTCATTTCTAAAATCTTTCACATTATCAATTTCAGATAATCTAGGCAGTACATATAATGTTAGTAAGGAACTCACAAACATTAAGTAGTATTTAGAAATACGATTCATAGCTTCTAAAAAGCCAGCCTCTTCATCGCCTATAGTGTCTATAACATAAGTCCTTATTGCTAAAGCTACCATAGGAAGTACAATAGCGGAGAATAAAGCCATTAACGAATAAGACCCTAATTTTTTTACATAATTTAAAGAAAATCGCTTCACCTTAATTAAAGGCGCTAAACTTCTTCTATTTATTACACCTACAAGTGTTATTAAAAAAATTAATGACTCGGCAATTGCAACTGCTATTAAAGCTCCGTCTATACGGTTTTGGTAAATTAAAAGTAAGGTTACGCACAGTCCTAAAATTTGCCCAATAATGTTAATTATGATAAGTATTTTAAACTTAGAAAACCCATTAAGTATTGAAAATGTAAACATATTCAATACATAAAAAGGTAACGCTATAGCTGCAATTTTAATAACGTAAGCATAATCGTTATACGCTGGAAAGATTATTGTATTTATATAATCGGCATTAAAATAACATAAAAAGGAGACTAAAACCGTAGAAATAAACCCAAGATAGAAAACCGTGGATATGGTTTTACTTAACTCAATCGTGTTTTCTTTAAATTGAGCGATATATTTTACAACACCATTGTATAACCCTAAAGTAGCAAACGATTTTACCGAGCTAAGAAAATCTCTTAAGTTACCTATTAAAGCCAAACCTTCTGGTCCAACAAACAAGGCAATGGCTTTTGATGTTAAAAAACCAGCTACTATTCTAGTAATTACAGACGCCGAATTTAACGATGCTACTTTAAATAAAACATTATTATTTATGTACTTTAAGAGTCTTCTCAATTAATAGGTGTTTACAATTTTTACTACATAACTCACTTCTTCATCGGTCATAACAGGACTTATGGGCAAACTTACAACACTTTCATGAATAGCCTCGGTTATTGGTAGGTCTTTATCAGAAAAACTACTCATTGCCTGCTGTTTGTGTGGTGGTATTGGGTAATGTATTAAGGTTTCTATGTGATGCTGTTTTAAATAATTTATAAAACCGTCTCTATCGTTAACCCTAACCACAAACAGATGATAAACATGTGCTTTTTCACTATTTACAAAAGGAAGTTTGACCTTATTATTCTTTATTTCTGAAAAATATATTTTAGCTATTTCTTGTCTTCTAGCGTTATCTACATCTAAACTTGGTAATTTTACGTTTAAAATAGCAGCCTGAAGTTCATCTAACCGCATGTTAAACCCAAGATATTGATTAACATACTTTTTCTCGGCACCGTAATTTCTTAAACTCCTAATGACTTCGGCCAAATCTAAATGGTTAGTTGTTACTGCTCCAGCATCACCCAAAGCGCCTAAATTCTTGCCAGGATAAAAACTAAATGCAGCAGCATCTGATAAACTCCCAGCTTTATTTCCTTTTTTAGAAACAGCTCCATGAGCCTGAGCAGCATCTTCTAAAACAAGTAATCCATGCTTTTTGGCAAAAGCAATAACATCTTCCATATTAGCTAATTGCCCATATAAATGAACCGCTAAAATAGCCTTTGTATTTTCTGAAAAAGCATTTTCTATGTTCTCTATATCTATATTGAAGGTTTCTATATCTGGCTCGACTAAAACTGGCTTTAAACCAGAATTTATAATCGCTAAAATAGAAGCTATATAAGTGTTGGCCGGCACAATTACCTCATCGCCTTCTTGAAGTTTACCTAATACTTTATAAGCTTGAAAAAGCAACGTTAAAGCATCTAACCCATTGCTTACACCAATACAATATTTTGTTCCGCAGTACTTAGCATAATTTGCCTCGAAAACAGCTACCTCGTTACCAAGAATGTAACGTCCAGAGTTTAAAAACTTAGAAAAAACGTCTTGAAACTCATTTTCAAACCGCTGGTTAACCTTATGTAAATCCAAGAATTTAATCATATAAGCACGTTATTAAGTTTCTCATGGTTTTTAACGTTTATCTTATAAAAATCTTGTGTAATGCCACGTCCTCCAAATCCTTCTTTCCAATATTGCAACCCTGTATTGACTTGCTTTCCATTGTTTTCATTTGAAATTCCAAAATCGAAATACACTTTATCAGCAAACACCTGTGTTATTAAATGATGATGTAAAAAGTCTAGGCTTCCTAATTGATTTTTATCATGGTTTCCTGATATATACTGTGAATGAGCCACTTTATCGGTTATAAAAATGGTTGTCCCGGCTACAATTTTGTTATCATGATACACATTAAACTGTTTAATATTATTAGGAAACTTAGCTTTGAGTTGTTGAATTTCTTCTAAAGAATGTACTGGTTTAGCTTGATGCTTTTGTTCTAAATTAGGAATTAAAATGGTGTTCCAAAAAGCTTCAAAAGTATCATCTTCTTTTATAATTAGTTTATTCTTTCGCCCTCTTTTAACACCATCTTTTCGGTCTTTTGAGAACTTTACATGAGCCTTTAAATCAACTACCGAAAGTAAATCTCGTCTTAATAATTGAGCTTCTAGTAAAAACATTAAATAAGCTTGCTCTTCACTAGGAACATGACAATAAATGTTTGGTAATTGCTTTACAATTAAGGCATCTAGATGTTCATTTTCTAAATACTGCAAGAGTGTTTTAAAGATCTTAATAACAGAGTTAAATTTTAACCTATTACAAAACACTAAACCGCCGTAAGTTAATCCTTGATGAGAATACACGGTATCTTCTAAAATATTAGCTGGAAAGATAGCTTTTAGGTTATCCTTATCGTCAAAAAATAACAGCGAAAAATCATCGAATTTATGGTTATGATACTCCATAAAATCTCTATAAAACAAAAACGTGCTGTTTTTTGCTTTTGCAACAAAAGTATCCCAAAGGACTTTATCTGAAGTTTGATATTTTCTTACTGAATAACGATTCAAAAGGATTATTTCCTAAACTAATTTAGCATCTAAATCTAATGTATTTCTTTTTAAAAAAGAAAAAAGCCAAGTTTTAAACTTGGCTTTTAATTAATCTTAGATGTTTTTTGAACGTTTACGATCTACTTCTTTTAATAATATTTTTCGAAGACGTAAGTGATTTGGTGTCACCTCTACATATTCATCTTTTTGAATATATTCTAAAGCTTCTTCTAAAGAGAATTTTATGGCAGGAACAATTTTTGCTTTATCATCGGCTCCAGCACTACGAACATTACTTAACTTTTTAGTTTTAGTAACATTAACTGTCATATCATCTTGACGAGAGTTTTCGCCAATAACTTGTCCTTCGTAAATATCTTCTCCTGGATCGATAAAAAACTTACCGCGTTCTTGAAGTTTATCGATAGAATAAGGAATAGCTGTTCCGTTTTCCATAGAAACTAAAGAGCCGTTTAAACGTTCTGGAATGCCACCTTTTAAAGGTTGAAATTCTTTAAACCTATGAGCCATAATAGCCTCGCCAGCTGTTGCTGTAAGCAATTGATTTCTTAAACCAATAATACCACGAGATGGTACGACAAACTCGCAAACCATTCTATCGCCTTTAGCTTCCATACTTAAGAGTTCTCCTTTACGCATGGTAACCATTTCTACGGCTTTACCAGACACATCTTCTGGTAAATCTATTGTCATTTCTTCTACAGGCTCGCATTTTACGCCATCAATCTCTTTAATAATTACTTGCGGCTGACCAATTTGAAGTTCGTAACCTTCACGACGCATGGTTTCTATTAATACAGATAAGTGTAATACACCACGACCGTAAACCATAAATTTATCGGCACTATCGGTTTCTTCAACACGTAAGGCTAAGTTTTTTTCTAGCTCTTTTGTTAAGCGCTCTTTTATGTGTCTTGAGGTAACGTATTTTCCATCTTTTCCAAAAAATGGGGAATCGTTAATAGTAAACAACATGCTCATTGTAGGCTCATCAATAGCAATTGTTTTTAAGGCTTCTGGATTTTCCCAATCGGCAATCGTATCGCCTATTTCAAATCCATCAAGACCTACAACAGCACAAATATCTCCTGCAAATACTTCATCCACTTTCTTGCGCCCTAATCCTTCAAAAACATGAAGCTCTTTTATTCTAGATTTTACAATACTACCGTCGCGCTTTACCAAAGATATATTTTGATTTACTTTAAGCTCGCCGCGTGTTAAACGCCCAATTGCTATTCGTCCTGTAAACGACGAAAAGTCTAAGGATGTAATTAACATTTGCGTGTTTCCTTCAGGAATTTTAGGTGAAGGGATGTGCTCGATAACCATATCTAATAATGGTTCGATATTTTCGGTTGGTTGTTGCCAATCTTCACTCATCCAATTGTTCTTTGCAGAACCATAAACCGTAGGAAAATCTAACTGCCACTCTTCTGCACCTAATTCAAACATTAAATCAAATACCTTTTCATGAACCTCATCTGGTGTACAATTTTCCTTGTCTACCTTATTAACTACAACACAAGGCTTTAACCCTAAGTCGATTGCTTTTTGAAGCACGAATCTAGTTTGCGGCATTGGCCCCTCAAAAGCATCTACCAACAATAACACACCATCGGCCATGTTTAAAACACGTTCTACTTCACCACCAAAATCGGCGTGACCTGGTGTATCGATAATATTAATCTTTGTGTCTTTATAAGTTACCGACACGTTTTTTGAGGTTATTGTAATCCCTCTTTCGCGTTCTAAATCGTTATTATCTAAAATTAAATCGCCTGTATTTTCGTTTTCACGAAATAACTGGCAATGGTACATAATTTTATCAACCAGCGTTGTTTTACCGTGGTCAACGTGAGCTATAATTGCAATATTTTTTATTTGAGCCATAATTTAAAGCCTTGTTTTAAGCGCGCAAAGGTACGTTATATTTTAACATGTTGAGTAATAATCACTAATATTTAGTTAATTAAATGTTATAACGAAATAATTTGGCAATTTTGGGTTGTATCTTTCGTTATGGAAACAACTTACTAATCAATTCTGAGTTTTATATTAAACCCTGATAAACAAAAGAATTATGGCACTTTTTAGCAAGTATTACAAATACACTCCTTACTTGTATTTTATAGCTGTTACTGCTTACTGGTTTACGCAAGTTAATCGTACCGAAGGTATAACCGCCTATCCTATTTTACTATTTAGCCTGCCCTTTTTGTGGCAAATTATTAAACCAAACAGAAAACTAAATGCTATTTTAGGCATTACCTTTGTGTGTTTATCTTCTTATTTAATTTTAGCTTTGTTATCACATGCTTTACATCTAGTTCCAAAATCAAATGCTTTCTCGCAATATTTTACTTACGGTGGTTTATTTGCTGTTATTAATTTTATTATGGCTGTTTGGATGATACGAAATACTATTAAAAAAAGCTTTTAATTGATTATCTTTGCTGCTTAATATTTAAGCACCATGAAACTATCTGAAATCTCTAAAATAAAACATCCTAATTCTGATAATTTTTTCTTGTTATGTGGGCCTTGCGCTATTGAAAGTGAAGATATGGCATTACGCATTGCTGAAAAAGTGATTTCCATAACAGATAAATTAGAAATTCCTTATGTATTTAAAGGAAGTTTTAAAAAAGCTAATCGTAGTAGGATTGATAGTTTTACAGGTATTGGAGATGAAAAAGCGCTTAAAATTTTAAGAAAAGTGTCAGAAACATTCGATGTTCCTACCATTACAGATATTCATGAAGCTTCTGACGCAGCTATGGCAGCCGAATATGTTGATGTGCTGCAAATTCCTGCATTTTTAGTTCGTCAAACCGATTTAGTTGTAGCAGCTGCCGAAACAGGAAAAGTGGTCAACCTTAAAAAAGGACAATTTATGAGTCCCGAAGCCATGAAACACGCCGTACAAAAAGTAAAGGACTCTGGTAGTGATAAAGCTTGGATAACAGATCGCGGTACTATGTTTGGTTACCAAGACATGATTGTTGATTTTCGTGGAATTCCTACCATGAAGCAATACGCTCCTGTTGTGTTAGATGTTACTCATTCTTTACAACAGCCCAACCAAAGTGTTGGTGTTACAGGTGGCAGACCAGATATGATTGAAACAATTGCTCGTGCTGGTGTTGTAAACAATGTAGATGGTTTATTTATTGAAACACATTTTGATCCTGCCAACGCTAAAAGTGATGGTGCCAACATGTTACATCTAGATAACCTTGAAGGTTTATTAACTAACTTAACAGCTATTAGAAAGACCATTAATAGCCTGTAGTAGGTTATATAGGTAATACTTCTTACGCTTCTGTTATTTTTTTTTATTCAATATATTAAATACAAATTAATGTATGAAAATTAAAATATTTTCATTTACTTTGTATTTCAAAGTTCTTTATATGAAGTCAAAAGATTATTTAAAAGACATTAGCGAGATTAAAGATTTAATGAACAAATCCTCTCGCTTTATTTCATTAAGTGGTTTATCGGGTGTTTTAGCTGGCATTTACGCTATTATTGGGGCTACTATTGCTTACTTTCTGGTTAACAACTACAGTTATGGCACATTACTTTTAGATGGGCAAATATTTAGATGGGTCTTGTTAGACTTAATTTTAATAGCGCTATTTAGCATTATAACAGCTATTATATTAACAACAAGAAAAGCCAAGAAAAATAACGCTAAAATCTGGGATACATCATCAAAACGGTTAATTGTGAATTTTTTAATTCCTTTGGTTACAGGCGGATTGTATATTCTAATTATTTTAGGACAACAGAAGTACGGACAAGCAGGAGCGTTAATGCTTATATTTTATGGTTTATCGCTAGTAAATGCCTCAAAATATAGTATTGGAGATATTAGATATTTAGGATATATAGAAATTATTTTAGGACTTGTTTGTGCTCTATTTCCTGGTTACGGATTTTGGCTTTGGGTTTTAGGCTTTGGCATTATGCATATTATATACGGCACTTGGATGCACTTTAAATACGACAGAACATAAATTAATCTCTTTAAACATGACTATAAACAAAAAAAGAATCGCAACCATACTAATAGTAATTTCAGCACTATTACTGGTGCCTTTAATTGCTATGCAATTTAATAGCACGGTTAATTGGAGTACCTTCGATTTTGCTATTGCTGGCATCATATTATTGGCTGCTGGACTAACTTTAGAATTCATATTAAGTTCTGTTAACAAAAAAAGGATAAGAAACATACTAATTATTCTACTTATTCTGTTCTTCTTATTACTTTGGGCTGAACTTGCTGTAGGCATTTTTGGATCTCCTTTTGCGGGAAGTTAATCTAGATATTAATGAGTCTTATAAATAATATAAATAAGGTTTTTGATCATAGAGTAAGATTAGGCATCATGTCTATCCTTATGGTAAATGAGTATGCCGATTTTAATACATTAAAAGAGTTGCTAGACGTTACCGATGGTAATTTAGCTAGCCATACAAAAGCCCTTGAAAAAGCTGAATATATTATTATTGAAAAACAATTTATAGGAAAAAAACCCAACACAAGATACATTGCTACTAAACTAGGAAGACTAGCTTTTCAAAAGCATATCGATGCTTTAGAACAACTCATAAAAAACACTGAATAATTTTTTTAACTTTTTACTTTGAAAAACAAAGTGCTTTTAAAACAATAAAATATGGAAAACTCAAAAAAACCTCAAACAAGCAAATTATGGCATTGGCTAAAAACATCTATCACGGCAAGGTTACTTATGGTTGGCTTTTTAGTTGTTGTACTTTTAATACCATTATCATACATAAACAGTTTAATTACCGAACGCTCAATAAGACAAAAAGATGTTGTAAATGAAATTAATGATAAATGGGGGCAAAATGTATTGGTATATGGCCCTATTTTAAAAATTCCTTACAAAACCTATACCGAAACCAAAACCTACAACGAAAAAACCGAAACCTATTTTAAGGAAACACAAACGCATATTAACTACGCTTATATTTTTCCTGAGACTTTACATTTAGATAGTAATGTGACTTCAAAAACATTAAATCGGGGTAACTTTGAATCGGCTGTATATACTACGCAAATGACCTTTAATGGTGAGTTTAGCCCAATTCAATTGCAACAAAAAAATATTAAACATGAAGACATTGTATGGGATAAAGCCACTATTATTATAAAAACATCAAACTTAAAAGGCATTAAAAGTGAAGTCAACCTAACTTTAAACAACCAAACCTATAGTTTTAGCACTAATTTTAATAATGATAATCAAAGATACTCCGAAAGGTTAGATGAGCTGGAATCTGTTTATATTAACGAAAATCATCTTCCTAAAAATAGCAACAAACAATTCCGGTTTAACTTAAACTATAACGGCAGTAAAGACATACAAATTATTCCTATTGGTAAAACAACCACCATGACAATGACATCAAACTGGCCAGACCCTAGTTTTGTTGGCAATTTTCTTCCCAATAGCGACACAAAAAAAATTACTAAAAAGGGGTTTAAAGCAGATTGGCAAGTCCTTCATATAAACCGAGCGTTTTCGCAACAATATCTTAATAAAATACCTAATTTAAATCAGTTCTCATTTGGCACAAAATTTATGGTTATGGTAGATGAGTACCAAAAAAGTGAACGTTCTGCTAAATATGGATTTCTCGTTATTGGATTAACCTTTTTGGTATTCTTTTTAATACAAACACTTAGTAAAATTACTATTCATCCGTTTCAATATTTAATGATTGGTTTAGCCTTAGTTATGTTTTACACACTTTTAGTTTCCATATCGGAACACGGCACCTTTTTAAAAGCCTATCTTATTGCTGGCATATCGGTTGTATTATTAATATCATGGTACTCTAAATCTATTTTAGGAGCGTTGAAATTCCCTTTGTTTATAGGACTCTCTTTAACCGCACTATACACCTTTATTTATGTTATTATACAACTAGAAAGCTATGCATTGCTTGTTGGAAGCGTTGGTTTATTTGTCATATTAGCCAGTGTTATGTTTGTTTCTAGAAAAATTGATTGGGATAATAACTAACACCTATTACACCTCGCTTGTTACAAATAAGCGAGGTTCTTTTATTAAACGTTAATTATGAAAAATAGCTTAATCATCACTGGTCAAATAACTGCTTTACTAAGCTTTATAATAGGAACTAGTTTATTTTCAATTCAACTATATTTTGGCATGTTTGCCATTCCTGTCTTATTAATTGTAGGGTTTCTTTTAACAGCATTTATAGCCAACTTGGTCATCTTATCTGTTATCGTTGGTGCAAGTATTTTAAATAAAATAGACCGAAATGAAGGTTTAAAAACGTGCCTCATTATGCTATTAAATATCCCCATAGCACTACTCTACTATTATTTAACAATAACGTTTTCTAGAAACAGTTTCTTATTTTAAATCAAGAAATATCGTTGATGACAATTTATTCTTTCCTGTTTTTCTCCTGAATATTTCTTACAATATTAGCAGCCATCTTTCTAGGAACAAATCTAGGTAATGTTGCTAAAAACTTATTAAACGTCCCTGGAATAGCCACTGGCTTTCCTTTTTTTAAGGCTTTATAACCATAAACAGCAACATCTTTAGCGTTAGCCATATTAAATGTTATTTTATTCTCTGAAGTACCACTAGATACCACTTCTTGAAACGAGGTTTTTGTAGGTCCAGGACACAAAGCTGTTACCGTAACTCCTGTTCCTTTTAATTCGTTAGAAATGGCTTCTGAAAATGATAAAATATAGCCTTTTGTAGCATAATAAAGTGACATTAAAGGTCCTGGTTGAAATGCCGCTAACGACGACAAATTTAAAACTTTCCCAGAGCCTCTTGCTACCATTTGTTTTAACACAAGCTTGGTTAAATGCGTCGTTGTTACAACATGTAAGTTTAGCATTTGCGATTCACGCTCCCAAGATGTTGTATGAAAAGATCCAAACAAACCAAAACCAGCATTATTTACTAAAATTTCAATTTGCTTATCGCCAACATCTTTCATAATCTCTTCCGATATATTTGCTTGGCTTAAATCTTTAGTAAGTGTTAGCGCATTTACACCATATTTAGATTCAATTTCCTCTTTAGCTTTCAATAAGTTTTCAGGGTTAATATCTACCAAAACTAAATCATAGCCATCTTTGGCAATAACATAAGCTAACTCTAAACCTAAACCAGAAGCGCCACCAGTAATTAATGCTGTATTTTTCATGCTTATTCTTTTCCGTCTATATAGTCTTGTAAATATTTAAAACGTGTCGTTAATTGACCATTTTCGGTAATTTTAGCACGTTCTAAAACCCCTTCTTTATCGTTGTTAAAAAAGGCTGGTATAACATGTTGTAAAAACAACTCTCCAAAACCTTCGCTAGCATCTTTAGGTAACTCGCAAGGCAAATTATCAACTGCCATAACTACAATGGCCTCATCGTTCATAAAATCAATCTCTTTTTCGGTTTCTGCATGATAACCATAAATGGGATCTGCAATTGTTGAAGGTCTAATTGTGGTTGCTACTGGCCCATCAATGTCGCAACTTACATCGGCTACGAGTTTAATATTAAAGTCTTCTGATTTAGCATCGTCTCTAGTATACAAATAAGGGGATCCATCGCCGTAAAAATGGCCTGCAATAAAATAGTCGGTTACTTTTGCAAATCGCATAAAATCCGACACATAATCTTCTGGGTGATTATAAAAATCTTTATTATTTATCACCTGACCATCTTTACGCTTATTGTAGTCTAAAACATCTATTTTACAATATACAGGCTTATCAAACGAAGTGTTTAAATACTCATGTACAGAGACAGAAGTAATATGCATAGCGTCTAGCATTTCCTGTGCGCCATTTGCTACTTTTCCGCTACCGGTTAGTAGAATTTTAATATTGGGGAATTTTATACCCTGTAGTTCTTCTATTAAAGCTTTTTGGTCAGGCAAGGTTTCTGCTTTAGGCAAATTCCAAGAATTTTGTTTTAGTCCCCAAGCTCTAAACCCATTGTAAGCACCAACAATTCCAGCATATCTACCAAAACCTATTAACCTGGCACCTGTTTCCTTCACTATCGTTTCATGATCGTAAAGCTCGATATTTTTCTCTAAAATAGCTTGAAGCAGCTTTCTATTATAGGGCTGCTTTTTTATAGTATGCGAAAAGAAAAAGTATTTTTTATTAGGAATTAATGCCGTAACAGGAACTTCTTTTACTCCAAGCATAACCTCACAATCTGAAACATCTTCAGACACTTCAAAACCAAGATTTTTATAGGTTTCATCTGAAAACACTCTAATATCTGAACGTTCTATTTTAAATGAAGCTTCTGGATATTTCTCCTTTACTTCTAACAATTTTTCTGGCGAAAAAACTACACGTCTATCTGGCGGGTTTTTACGCTCTTTTATAATAGCAAACTTCATATATTTTTGGTTTTAAATAGCTGCCTGACATTTTTTAAACTGGCATAGAATTTGCACGAAAATACATGGATTTAGCGTGTTGCACAACTTTTTTTAGTAACTTCGCCATCCTTTAAAAAAATACGTTCATAAATATATTGGGGTCGACTGGTTTTGACAGCGAGATTTATTAACCAGTAAGCACGTCGTGCTATGATATTAACACACGTAACATGTTGTATCAACTTTTTAAACGGCGAGAATAACTACGCTTTAGCTGCATAATCTGAATTATAGTAAGATTTGCCTCGGCGCACAAGGTGCGCAAGCTAAATGTCCTTGGAAAGCCTTGGTTAGTGGCGTTCCGCTTAAGGGCATCGTAAAAATTAACCTAGAACCATTAGCGCTTTGATAAGGGTTCGACATTTTAAAAGCTAAGTTGTAATTAGGTTGTTTTTTGCCGGCTTACAAACGAAAATTAAGAAAAAACTAAACGTGTAGAAAGCTGCTTGGTAACTTGTTTGGACGAGGGTTCGAATCCCTCCGACTCCACTTATAAAAAAAGCCTCTCAACTTTGAGAGGCTTTTTTATTACTTTACGGTAACTTGATGGCCTTCATGCTTCCATTGTGAAATACCACCATCTAAATCGTAAACCTTTACAAAACCTGCTTTAATAAGTTTTTCGGCGCATTTGGCGCTTCTGCCTCCCGATTTGCAATATACAATTACAGGCTTTGTTTTATCTAGCTCAAGTATATCTTCTTCAAAAGTATCAGAATAATAATCTATATTTTGTGCATGGTCTATATAACCTTCTTTATATTCCTCTGGTGTTCGTACATCTACTAATTGTACATCATCCATATCGAGTAATGTTTGCATTTCTTCAGATGAAACAACGTTAACATTCTCACTCCTACTAATGCAAGACATAGCAACTATAGAAAGTAAAACTAAAACAAAGGCTGATTTTTTCATAATTATATATTTTCTACATCACCTTCCCATTCGCTAAAACCACCAAGAAGGTTATGGGTCGTTGTAAATCCTAATTGGTTCATGATAGCACAAGCTTGACCACTTCTATTACCTGAACGACAATAAATATAGTAATTTTTTGACTTATCTAGTTTTTCTACTTCATCTATAAATCCTTGCCCCATGTAAATGTCTATATGTTTGGCATTAGGGATAATGCCGCCTTCTACCTCTTCTTGGGTTCTTACATCTAAAATAATTGCATTATCATCTTCTGATAATTGCGCTAACCATTGGTCTTGTGTTAAATCTGCCATATTATCTTTTTATTTGCAAATTTAAGGTTTTACAAAGACATTTATCATAAAAAAACCGAAGACTTATTTCTTCGGTTTTTTCAATAAAATTAGTTTCTTTTTTAACGGTTATACTTTTATAGTACAACCAATAGCTCTTGTATGTGTTTCTTTAACAGATTTACCTTCTAATAAAGCATCAACAGCGTCTTCTACATACTTTTGGTTAACAGCATTAACGTCTTTATAATTATCATCAATAGCTCCAATATATTTTACTACATTTCCTTTGTTTTCTTTTTGAAGCACGAAAACATGTGGTGTTTTTGTGGCGCCATATTGCGGATATATTTCCTGACCTTTATCCATTAAATACGGAAATGTAAACCCTTTAGCTTTAGCTCTAGCTTGCATAGCTTCCATACGGTCTCCTGATTGTACTTCTGGATTGTTTGGCATAATAGCAATAACAGGATAGCCTTTTTGGGCATATTTTTTATCGAGTGCTATTATTCTGTCTTCATAAGCTACTGCATAAGGACATGTATTGCAAGTAAAGACAACGATAAAGCCTTTGGCATCTTTATAATCCGATAATGATACCATTTTACCATCTATATTTTCTAATGCAAAATCTGTAGCTACATCGCCTACTTTATAGCCTTTGTTTTCTGTAGTATTAGTAAATGCTGAAAACAGCAAAATGGCCATAATCACAAATAAAGATTTTAGTGTTTTCATAATATTTTTAGTTTAAGAATGGTTTAAGTTCGGTTTCTAGCTCATTATAAGTAAAAGATTTTTCAAAAAACTTCCGTTCTGTTTTGTTAAAAATAAGTGTAGCCGGAATGGCTCCAGACCAATTTTCGTCTACTTTAGGAATCCATGTATTCATATCTGGATCATCTAATGCCACTACATTTGATTGTAAATTGTGTTCCTTTATAAAAGGTTTTAATTTACTCTCGTACTTAGCAGGAAAATCTAGGCTTACAAGAAGTAGCTCCACGTTTTTCTCTTTGTAATTACTACGTAACTGCTCAAAATAAGGCAATTCCTTTACACAAGGTTTGCACCAAGTTGCCCAAAAATTAACCACGTAAGTTGTATCGCTTTGAGTTGAAAGCATTTTTTCAAGTCCTCTAAAATCGTAAACCTCAAGCTCTATAGCTTCTGAAGTTTCAACACCTTCTTTTTGAACAATAGATGTTGTTTTTTTCTCTTTACAAGCAACCAATACAATAGTCGCAATTACCAATGCAATTCTTTTCATACGTTTAAAAATAAACACTTCAAACCTTAGCGCTTGTTCATTTAACAAAATTTTATTGCTTTTAACATTCGTATGCCTAAAATAAATTTTCAACAAAAGTTTGAAAAGCAGAATTTCGTTTCTATATTTGACCCATATTAAATCATTAATGAACACAATTTTAAATAATACTTGGTGGTGGAACTTTCGAAACGCAACTTTCGTGAAGTAACCCTATTGTATATTTAAAACTTATAATATCAAGGCTTGTCAATTCACGACAAGCCTTTTTTTTATCTAAAAATGAAAAAATTCAGTCTTTATACACACTACAAAAAAATCCTAGCAGATACTATCACACCTGTTAGCATTTACTTAAAAATTCGGGATAAGTTTCCCAATAGTATTTTATTGGAAAGTAGCGATTATCATGCTAGCGACAATAGTTTTTCATACATCTGTTGCAATCCCATTGCCTCCATAAAAGTTCAAAATGAAACCATTACCGAACGGTTTCCAGATGGTAGCATCCTAAACACCAACACAGGACAAAACACTAAGGTTTCTGAATGCATTCATAAATTCACAAAACGTTTTAAAGTTAATATTGACAAAGACTTCAAATTTATAAACAATGGTATTTTTGGATATTTGACTTACGATGCTGTACGTTATTTTGAAGATATTGATATTCAAAAAAAAGCAAACAACAATAACATTCCCGATGCTTATTATGCCGTTTACAAAAACATCATAGCCATTAATCATCACAAGAGCGAAGCCTATATTTTTGCACATTGTTTTGATAATGATAATAATATTGAGCAAATCCACCAGCTCATCAAAGCTAGAAATCACGCTGTTTTTAACTTTTCAACAGTAGAAAAACCAACTTCCAACCTCACTGATAATGATTACAAAAACCACGTAAAACTGGCCAGAAAACATTGTGCGCGTGGCGATGTGTTTCAATTGGTGTTATCAAAAAAATTCACACAACAATTTAAAGGCGACGAGTTTAATGTTTATCGTGCTTTAAGAAGTATCAACCCCTCGCCTTACTTATTTTATTTTGATTATGGCGATTTTAAACTCTTTGGAAGTTCACCAGAAGCACAACTTATCGTAAATGATGGTACTGCTGAAATTCACCCTATTGCAGGAACCTTTAAACGCACAGGAAATGATGAAAAAGATGCTGAACTTGCCAAAAAATTAGCACAAGACGACAAGGAAAATAGTGAACACGTGATGCTTGTGGATTTGGCTAGAAACGATTTAAGTCGCCACAGCAGTCAAGTCACCGTAAAGACCAATAGAGAAATTCAGTTTTTTTCGCACGTCATTCATTTGGTAAGTAAAGTCACAGGAAAAATCCACGACAACACTACCACCATGGAAGTTGTCGCTGATACTTTCCCTGCCGGAACCCTAAGTGGCGCTCCAAAACACAGAGCCATGCAACTCATAGAGCAGTATGAAACCTCAAGCCGGGAGTTTTATGGTGGCGCTATTGGATTTATGGATTTTAACGGTAATTTTAATCACGCCATAATGATAAGAACCTTTTTAAGCAAAAACCACAAACTCCATTGGCAAGCTGGCGCTGGAATTGTATCAAAATCCAATGCCGAAAACGAATTACAAGAAGTATATAACAAATTAGGGGCGCTTACAAAAGCCTTGGAAATTGCAGAAAAAATTTAACATAGATGAAGCATATTTTAGTCATTGATAATTACGATAGTTTCACTTACAATCTAGTACATTACTTAGAAGACTTAGATTGCAAAGTCACGGTAAAACGCAATGACCAACTAAGTTTGGAAACGGTTGAAGATTACGATAAAATATTGTTATCGCCAGGACCTGGAATCCCAGACGAAGCTGGTTTACTTAAAACCATTATTGCAACATATACAGGTAAAAAAAGCATTCTGGGCGTATGTTTAGGTATGCAAGCCATAGCTGAAGTTTTTGGAGGATCGCTTATTAATCTTGATACCGTTTATCACGGTGTTGCCACTAAGATTACCATAACCAAAGACGACGAACCTATTTTTAAAAACTTACCACATAACATTTCGGTAGGTCGCTATCATTCTTGGGTAGTCAACAAACAGCTTCCAGACATTCTTGAGGCAACGTCGTTTGATGAAAACGGTGAATTGATGTCACTTAGACATAAAATTTACGACGTTAAAGGTGTTCAATTTCATCCAGAATCGGTGTTGACTCCAGACGGCAAACAACTATTAAAAAACTGGGTGAATAGTTAAGAAAACCACAATGAAAAATATCTTAAACAGACTTATTAATCACGAAAACATATCCACAGAAGAAGCTAAACAGGTTCTAGTGAATATTTCCAAAGGCGATTACAACCAAAGCCAAATTGCAGCCTTTCTTACGGTATATATGATGCGTAGCATTACCGTTGAGGAATTGCAAGGCTTTCGTGATGCCTTATTGGAGCTTTGCATTCCTGTAAATTTAGAAGACTACAACACCATTGATTTGTGCGGTACTGGCGGCGATGGCAAAAACACCTTTAATATTTCAACTCTGGCATCATTCATTACTGCTGGAGCTGGCGTAAAAGTTACTAAACACGGTAATTATGGGGTGTCTTCGGTTTCTGGTTCGAGTAATGTTATGGAGTTTTTTGGTGTTAAATTCAGTAATGACGAAGGATTTTTAAAAACCTGTTTGGAGCAAGCCAACATTTGCGTGTTGCACGCCCCGTTATTTCACCCCGCAATGAAAAACGTAGCTCCTATTAGGCGAGAACTTGGTGTAAAAACATTTTTCAATATGCTTGGCCCCATGGTTAATCCGGCATTTCCAAAAAATCAATTGGTTGGTGTTTTTAATCTGGAATTGCTGCGTCTCTACGCTTATCTCTATGAGCAAACTGACAAGAATTATTGCATTGTTCATGCCTTGGATGGCTATGACGAAATTTCCTTAACCGGAAATGCCAAAGTTGTAAAAAACGAGGCTGAACATATACTTAAACCTTCTGACTTCAACTCCGAAACTTTTAAACAATCGGCCATTCACGGTGGAAACAGCATTAAAAGTTCGGCTAAAATCTTTGAACATATCCTTTCTGGTTTTGGTACTGAAGCCCAAAACAATGTGGTTTGTGCCAATGCGGCTTTAGCCATCTCAACCGTAAAACATTGCAACTTAGAAGATGCTTATAATTTGGCTTACGATTCTCTAAAAAGTGGAAAAGCAAAAGTGAGTTTCAACACCTTAATCCAATTAAGTCAATGAGCATTTTAGACCAAATTGTAGCAGACAAACGCCAAGAAGTGGCTTTAAAAAAAGCACTCATTCCTGTATCTCAACTCGAGCAATCGGTATTGTTTGAACGCAATACCATCTCATTAAGCAAACGATTAAAAAACAGTCATTCGGGCATTATTGCCGAACACAAAAGGCGTTCGCCTTCAAAATCGGTCATCAATAATTCGTTAAGTGTGCAAGCTGTTGCCAAAGGTTACGAAAACGCAGGTGTTTGCGGAATATCAGTGCTTACCGACGGAAGGTATTTTGGCGGATCGCTGGACGATTTAATACTTGCAAGGGCAAATTGCAACCTGCCGCTTTTAAGAAAAGAATTTATTATTGATGCATATCAAATTTTGGAAGCCAAGGCTTATGGTGCCGATGCTATCTTACTTATTGCGGCCATATTAACACGTGATGAGATAAAGCAATTTTCTAAACTCTCGAAACAACTCAATTTAGATGTGCTTTTAGAAGTTCACAATGAAGAGGAACTCAACAAATCCATAATGCCTAGTTTGGATATGCTAGGCGTTAACAATAGAAATCTTAAAACGTTTGAGGTCAACTTAGAAACCAGTAAAAACCTGAGCGCTCAAATCCCCAATGATTTTGTAAAAGTTTCTGAAAGCGGCATCAGTTCTATTAAAGCTATTCAAACGCTTAAATCCTACGATTTTAAAGGGTTTTTAATAGGTGAAAATTTTATGAAAACCGACAACCCTGGTAACAGCGCAGCACAATTTATAAAACAACTGGAGCAATGAAATTAAAAATCTGCGGGATGTTATACGAGAACAACATTGTTGAGGTTTCTAAATTGCAACCTGACTACCTAGGATTCATTTTCTATGAAAAATCCCCTCGATATTTTGATAAAACCATTCCAAAACTTCCCAAAACCATTAAAAAAGTGGGTGTTTTTGTCAATGACGGTTTAGAAAGCATCAAAACCAAAATAAAAATCCACGATCTACAAGCTGTGCAATTACACGGCCAGGAATCTGTTGAGTATTGCAAACATTTAAAGCACACGAATGTTGAAGTCATTAAAGTATTGTCAATTAAGGACACCTTTAATTTTGATACCCTGAAACCTTATGAGCCTTATGTAGATTTCTTTCTTTTTGATACCAAAGGAAAACTTCCTGGTGGTAACGGTTACACGTTCAATTGGGAGATTTTAAAAAAATACACCGCAACAACGCCTTATTTTTTAAGCGGTGGAATTGGATTGGACTGCATTGAAAACCTCAACAGCTTTTTTAAGACATCGGCCTCAAAACAATGTCATGCCGTGGATGTCAACAGCAAGTTTGAAATTAAACCAGGGTTAAAAAACAGTCAATTATTAACTGAATTTAAATCTCGATTATGAGTTACAACATAAACAACAACGGGTATTACGGAAAGTTTGGCGGCGCTTACATTCCTGAGATGTTATATCCCAATGTCGAAGAACTTCGGCAAAACTATATAAATATTATGGCTGAACCCGATTTTCAAGAGGAGTTTCAGCAGCTTTTAAAAGATTATGTTGGCAGACCTTCACCTTTATATTTTGCCAAACGCCTTTCAGAAAAGTACACTACCAAAATTTATTTAAAGCGCGAAGACTTAAATCATACTGGCGCCCATAAAATAAACAATACCATTGGACAAATATTGATGGCAAAACGCTTGGGAAAAACACGCATTATTGCTGAAACTGGTGCGGGACAACACGGTGTTGCCACAGCCACAGTTTGTGCGCTTATGGGTATTAAATGTGTGGTTTATATGGGTGAAGTTGACATAAAAAGACAAGCACCAAATGTCGCCCGAATGAAAATGCTGGGCGCAACAGTTGTTCCCGCCACTTCTGGAAGCAAAACCTTAAAAGATGCGACTAATGAAGCTATTAGAGATTGGATAAGCAATCCTACAGACACGCATTACATTATTGGCAGCGTGGTAGGGCCACATCCTTACCCTGATATGGTAGCACGTTTTCAAAGTGTAATTTCCGAAGAAATACAAAAGCAATTATTAAAACACGAAAACAGTAGCAACCCAGATTATGTTATCGCCTGTGTTGGTGGCGGTAGCAATGCGGCTGGTGCTTTTTATCATTTTTTGGAAGATACCAATGTAAAACTTATTGCTGCGGAAGCAGCTGGTCACGGCATAGATTCTGGTGAAAGCGCGGCGACTTCAGCTTTAGGTCGTGAAGGCATTATACACGGTAGCAAAACCCTACTTATGCAAACTTTGGACGGTCAAATCACCGAACCCTATTCAATTTCGGCAGGATTGGATTACCCTGGGGTTGGCCCAATGCATGCCCACTTGTACGACTCTGGTCGCGCAGAGTTTATCTCGGTTACCGATGCTGACGCTATGAAAGCTGGACTTGAACTCTGCCAATTGGAAGGTATTATCCCAGCCATTGAAAGTGCTCACGCTTTGGCTGTTTTCAGCAAAAAACAATTTAAACCAAACGATGTTGTTGTGCTGTGTCTTTCAGGGCGTGGTGACAAGGATTTGGACAATTACATTAACTATTTCAATATTTAAATGAGATAAATATGAATAGAATTAACAAAGCGCTGCAAAGCGACAAAAAACTGCTTTCCATATATTTTACAGCAGGGTATCCTGAATTAAAAAACACAATAACCATTCTTGAACACCTTGAACAATCGGGTGTTGATTTGGTTGAAATAGGTTTACCGTTTAGCGATCCATTAGCCGATGGGCCAACTATACAAGCGAGTTCTACGCAAGCTTTAAAAAATGGTATGACCACCGAAGTGTTATTCGAACAATTAGAAAATATTAGAAAAACCGTGTCCATTCCCTTGATCATTATGGGCTATTTTAATCCTATTTTGCAATATGGCGTAGAAGCATTTTGCAAACAATGTCAAGCCATTGGGATTGACGGCCTTATTATTCCTGATTTACCGATAGATGTTTACCAAAATGAATACCAAGCCATTTTTGAACGTTATGGCCTGATTAATGTGTTTTTAATCACACCACAAACCTCTGAAAAACGTATTCGTTATATCGATTCTGTTTCCAACGGATTTATTTATATGGTGAGTTCGGCAGCGACTACTGGAAAAACATCAGGCTTTGGTGATATGCAAATGGCATATTTTAATAGAATTTCAGCATTACAGCTGAACACGCCTCAAATTGTGGGGTTTGGCATTAAGGACAACGCCACTTTTAAACAGGCGACTACTTACGCCAAAGGTGCCATCATTGGAAGTGCTTTTATAAAGCATTTAAATGAGTTTGGTATTGAAAAAATAGATACTTTTATCAAAACTATAAGAGACTAAACACATGTTTAACGAGAAAAATTTCATCGTCTTATTTATTACGTTATTAGCCTTAGAACTTCTTTGTTCAAGTATACCGGAACTGAATTCTTTTCGCTATGTTACCAAACCACTAATTCTATTATCATTAATTATTTTTTTTAAGAATAATTATTCTCACTTAAGTAAACGTATACAAAACCTAATGTTACTGGCTTTAGTTTTTTCGCTATTGGGTGACATTTTCTTGTTATTTCCAGATATATCTCCTCATTTTTTCACATTAGGTTTAGTGTCCTTTTTAATAGCACATATTATGTATGTTTTAGTGTTTTCCAAAAAGGCAAAACCATTTTTTAAAGCCTGGTTTTTTATAATTGTTTTACTAGGTTATGCGGCATTTTTGTTTACTAAATTAGAAAACGGCCTAGGCAATATGCTAATTCCTGTTATTATTTATATGGTTGTTATTTTAAGCATGGCAGCATCAGCTTTCTTAAGATATAATAAAGTTGTTAAAACTAGTTTTACACTGGTTTTTATAGGCGCACTTCTTTTTTTGACTTCAGATAGTATTCTTGCTTTAAACAAATTTTACAAGCCTATTACTTTTGCTAATGTTAGTATTATGCTTACTTACGGTTTGGCTCAGCTTTTAATTGTTCTGGGAATTTTAAAACAAAAAAATGATTAAAACTGTAACAACTTGAGAATTTAGTATACAAATACATTAAACACCAACCACAAATATTTGAGCAAATCTTTAGAACATAGTTTTGTTGAACTGCTAGAAAAGCATCAAAATATTGTGCATAAAGTTTGTAGGCTTTACACCAATAATCAAGCAGCACATAACGATCTTTTTCAAGAAGTAACCATACAACTTTGGAAAGCTTACCCAAAGTTTCGTGGCGACTCCAAATTTAGCACATGGATGTATCGTGTGGCTCTTAATACTGCCATAACACTATACAGAAAATCGACAAGACGTGTAAAAACACAAGCGTTTGATGCGGTTCAATTTAAGATAAAAGCTGAGGAATATGATCGTACCGAAGAACAACAACTTAAACTTATGTACCAAGCCATACACGAGCTTAACGATATTGAAAAAGCGTTGGTACTACTTTATTTAGAAGATAAAAATTACAACGAAATTAGCGAGACTTTAGGAATTACCGAAGTTAATGCAAGAGTGAAAATGAATCGTGTAAAAAAGAAATTAAAAACCATATTAAATCCGTGAGATTATGGATGAATTGGAATTATTAAAAAAAGACTGGCAGAAAAACGACGGAAGATACCCTAAACTATCTTACGACGAGATATATAGAATGATTCTTAAACGATCATCCTCTATTGTAAAATGGATTTTTATTATAAGCCTATTAGAGTTTATTTTTTGGACTGTTATTTCATTTTTCCTAAAGGATAATGAAGGCATGAAGCGTTTTCAAGAATTAGATACCGACATGGTCATGATTCCTCTCGCTGTTATTGGGTATGGTATTTTAGCCTACTTTTTTTACTTATTTTTTAGGAACTACAAGCGCATCTCTGCTACCGATAGTGCCAAAGTGCTTATGGAAAATATTTTAAAAACTAGAAAAACGGTAAAACAGTATGTTGCCTTTAACTTAATTTATCTTGTGGTTTCTGTAATAGTTGTGTTATGTGTTGAATTTAAAATGGATCAACAACTAATCTCACAAGTAAATGAAGCCGCTACAAACGGAGAAGCTTTCAAGTTTTACGCCACATTCATTCTTATAGTAGCGGGTATGCTAATTTTAATTATTGGAGTTCTTTTACTATTCTATTGGTTAATCTATGGTATTTTATTAAAACGGTTAAATAAGAATTACAAAGAACTAAAACGTTTGGAGGCTTGAAACTATTACCACTCGCGCTGTTTATTGAGTTTTTCTTGTTCTTCTAAAACATCTTGTGGAATTACCTTTAAGAATGATGAGTGTTGCTCTATGGCATATTCTATTTTCTCTACAATATCGGCAACAGATTCGTTATCATAATCTATATCTAAAGGATTTTTAATTTCCATAGATTGAAGAATATTCTTCTTTTTAATACGCAGTCCTTTTTTATCGAAAGAGCGTCTAAAACCATCTATTACAATAGGCACAACAATTGGTTTGTATTGTTTTATAATATGTGCTGTACCACGCCTGATAGGTTTAAAAGGTGTTGTCGTACCTTGTGGAAAAGTAATAACCCAACCATCATCTAGAGCCTTTTTTATGTTAGTAATATCGCTCATTTTTACTTGGCGCTTGACTTCTTTTCCTGCAGAACGCCAAGTTCTCTCTATAGGAATAGCGCCTGCATAAGCCAAAATTTTAGGTAAAAATCCAGCTCTCATAGTTTCTTTAGCAGCCACATAATAAATATTTAGTTTGGGCTTCCACAAGTAACTAATATTCTTAATACTATCGTCACGATTGCTTAAACTGGCATTAAACACATGAAACATAGCCACTACATCGGCAAAGTAAGTTTGGTGGTTGGAAATAAAAAGCACATTAGTTTCTGGCAGGTTTCTTAACACATCAGAGCCTTCAATTTGTAATTCATTGAATCCTCGAAATCGCCTATGACTTATGGCTCCCATTATTCTAATGAGCCATTTTTTCAAAAAAAGTATATGTCCAAAAGGATTTTTTTTAAATAATCCCATAACGTGTGTTCGGTATTAAACAGAACTACAAAAATAATAAAACTACACGTTTATAACGCCTTATTTAACAAGTCTTTTATTTCGCTTAGCATCATGGCTGTTGCTCCCCAAACCACATAACCATTTAATTTAAACGCTGGCACAACAACATCTTTTTTATATGATGTAGACACCGTCTTGTTAATCACATTTTTAGGATTTAAAAAATCGGCTAATGTTACGTGAATAATCTCTTCTACCTCTTCGTCTTGTTTAGAAAAAACAGGTGTTTTTTTGGTATATCCTATAAACGGATACACAAAAAAATTGCTGGGCGGAATGTAAACTTGGGTTAGACCTCTTAAAACATCAACATAATGCCTAGAAACCCCAACTTCCTCTTCGGTTTCTCTTAAAGCAGCACTTTCCATAGAGTCGTCAAACGCCTCTAGCTTTCCTCCTGGAAACCCAACTTGCGCAGAATGCACACCACGATACGTTTTTCTTAAAATAAGAACTAAACGCGTTGTTTTTGTGCTATCTGGATAAAACAACGCTAATACTGCTGCTTTTCTAGCTGTTTTTATGGCGTCTTTTTGTTGCTCTTGTAATGCTTCTCTAAATGGTGGCGACATTTTAAGTTGCGACAATTCTGCTGGGAGTGGTATATTTTTTATTTTTGGGATTGAATTTAAAAAAACTGTAAAATCCATTTGTAATAACTTTAATGGAACCAAAAACGACTCCTAAATAATGAAAAAAATCTTCTTCATACTTCTCTCTACATTACTACTTGTAAGTTGTGAAAATAATAAAAATAAAACATCTATATCTAAGTCTAAAACTTTAACGAAACAAAAAACAATAAAAAAAGATTCGATAAAAAAACCTGAAAGAGAATTCCCGCTTCTTACAGATGATAATGCAATGGAATTTTTTCTTCAATATGAAAAAGAACACCAAGAAAATAAGGTTAGAATTACTACAGAATTTGGTGATATTGATATTTTACTTTTTAATGAAACCAAATTCCATAGAGCAAATTTTATTTTTTTAACGAAACAAAAATACTTTGATGACACCCAATTTTATCGCGTGGTTAATAATTTTATTATTCAAGGGGGAAGTACTGACGATAGGGACGTTATGAGAAAACGTACTAAAATAGGCAAATACCTTTTACCTCCAGACACAAAACGAGGGTTTAAACACGATCGTGGTGTGGTAAGTATGCCAAGTAGTGAGATTGAAAACCCTTATAAACTAGCATCGCCTTACGAGTTTTTTATTGTTCAGCAGAAAGGTGGCGCTCATCATTTAGATGGTGATTACACCATTTTTGGGAAAGTTATAAAAGGTATGGATGTTGTTGATGAAATTGCCAAACAAAAAACCGACGATGGCGAATGGCCATTACACAACATTTATATTAAAAAAGTTAGGCTTATAGACTAATCTTTATAAATACTTGGCAGACTAATTTTAAATCTTACAGCTAGTAACCTAATAATAATAACAACTAGTCCTGAGATAATAAAAACAAAGTTTTCTACTATTGGCAATTCCTGTAATAAAAAATAAGTCGCACCGCCTAAAATACATGCTGTAGCATAAATTTCTTGTCTAAAAATAACAGGGATTTCATTACTTAAAATATCTCTAATAACGCCACCAAAACATGCAGTCATGGTACCTAAAGACACACAAATTATAGGGTGTAAACCTATACTTAAACCTTTTTCTATGCCAACAACAGTGTATAATCCTATACCAATAGTATCAAATAGAAATAATGATTTTCTTAAATAATTAATTTGCTTTCTAAAAATAATAGCAAAAATTGTAGAGGCAAAAATCACGTAAACATACGTCATATTGGTCATCCAAGACACTGGTGTTTGACCAATAAGAACATCTCTTAATGTACCGCCTCCAACCGCTGTTACAAACGCTATAATAAGAACTCCAAAAGGATCCATTCGTTTTTCTTGCGCCACTAATACGCCAGAAATAGCAAAAGCAATTGTTCCTAATATGTCTATTACTTGAAAAAACATTACATTTTTTGTGTGTAGTAGTTATAATCTTTTATAACCGTAGAGACAAAATCTACCGGTTTTTCTACGGGTTCAACTTGCATAACTAGTTTTAGGCGTTTTTGTAAAGCTAAAATAATATTATGTTGCCCATTACGAACAGCTTTGTCGTAAAGATTTTTTATGGTTTGTATTTCGGTATCAGAAAAAACGGTTACTTGACTGTATTTAGGCACATAATTGTCTGGCAGTTCCTGCATTAAGGTTTCTTGAATTGAGACTTTAGTCTTTTCGGTAATTACTGTGGTTCCCGCTGCAATATCTCCTAGTCGTTGTCCGTTTCCTTTTATTAAAATAGTTAATACAGCAATACCACCTGTTGAAATGGTGACATCGACAATACGTAAAAGCCACCGAATTAAATAATTGGAAAACGCTGGTTTAGTACCATCTAATTTAACCACTTTTATTTTCACCACATGTTTCCCTATTGTTTTCCCATCCCAAAACGTTTCAAACAATATATAATACATAAAAGCTGGAAGCGATAATAACAAGAATATAGCCCAAGAGTCAAACATATCAATATCTAATGCATTTAAGATAATAATCATTGAAATCATATAAGCAAATACAATAACACTATCAATAAGATAAGCTAAAATACGATCGCCAATATTAGCCACTTGTTGATGAATCCCTACATTTTGAGCTGTTTCAATTTGAAATTCTTCCATATTTTCTTTTCTTTGAAAACAAATGTTGTTTTATGCGAGAAGCCGCTTTTGTCAGGCAAAATAAGGATAAATGGTTAAGATTTGAAAGCCTTCTTTCAAATAAAACAAATATAGACCCCAACGAACTTTCTAATTTGTACGTAGAAATAACCGACCATTTAAGTTACGCTAAAACGTTTTACCCTAGAAGTAAAACGGCGAGTTACTTAAATCAGTTAGCTTCTCAAGCGCATCAAAAAATCTATAAAACACAAAAAGAGTCTAAAAACAGAATTATTACATTTTTTAAAACTGAGTTTCCTTTTCAGTTTTATTATTTCCAAAGGGAGTTACTTATAGCTTTTTTAGTTTTTGCACTTTTTGCCATTGTAGGTGCTTTCTCTGCTGCTAACGAAGGAGATTTTGTGCGTTCTTTTTTAGGAGATGGCTACGTAAACATGACGCTTGAAAACATTGAGAAGGGCGACCCTATGGCTGTTTACAAACAACAAGGCGAGTTTAATATGTTTCTTGGTATTACCATAAATAATATTAGAGTAGCTCTTATGGCATTTGCGTATGGCATTTTGTTGGGTATTGGTTCGCTTTTTGTCATGCTTCAAAATGGTGTTATGCTAGGGAGTTTTCAATATTTCTTTTACGACAAAGGCTTACTTTGGGAATCGGCTAGAACTATTTGGATACATGGTACGATAGAGATTTCAGTTATTATTATTGCTGGATGTTCTGGATTGGTTTTAGGTAATGGTATGCTTTTCCCTGGAACTTACACCCGCTTAGAATCTTTTAAAAGAGGCGTTAAAAGCGGTTTAAAAATATTAATGAGCACCATTCCTTTTTTTATTATTGCTGGTTTTTTAGAAGGCTTTGTTACTAGACATACCGAAATGCCAGATTGGTTAGCTATTTTTATTATTGCTAGTTCTTTGGCACTAATTATATTTTATTACGTTATTTACCCTATTCAATTACACAAAAAAATTAACCACTCATGAAACAATACATAGAGTTTAAAAAAAGACGTGAATTAGGCGACATCTTAACAGACAGTTTTGGTTTTATAAGAAACGAGTTTAAACCCTTTTTTAAGCTTATTCTTCAAGTTTGTGCGCCTTACCTAGTGCTGTTTTTAATGGCTCTTTCATTTTACCTATATGCTTCGGGAGGTGTTCTCGACTTTCAACCAGGACAAACAGCGCTTCCAGAAAATCTTGGGATAATGTTTTTAGCCTTGGGACTATTTGCTATAACAGGTATTCTCACCTATGTTTACGCCAATTCTACGGCTATCCATTATATTAAATCTTATATTAAAAATCAAGGACAGGTTGATGCTATTGAGGTAAAACAACAAGTAAAACAAACTTTTTGGGGCTTTACAGGATTAAGCATTTTAAAATGGGGAACACTTTTTATAGCTATGATGCTTTGTATATTACCCGTTTTATACTTTATGGTTCCTATGTTTATTGTGTTTTGTGTATTTATTTTTGAAGATAAAAACGCTACCGATGCCTACAGCTATAGCTACACCTTAATTAAAGAAGACTTTTGGTCTACCTGGGCCTCAATTGTTGTTTTAGGGCTAATTATTAGTGTTGCCGGATATGCTTTTGGGCTTCCTGCTGGTATTTATAGTATGGTAAAAATGGGGATCTTTTCTGGTGAAGTTGACCCTGCTACTATGCAAGAATCCTTTATCGATCCTGTGTACATAATTTTAAATATTATTAGCTATCTTTTTAAGTTTGTTTTAAATTTAGTTTTAACTATTGGAGCCGTTTTAATTTACTTTAATTTAAACGAAAAGAAGAACTTTACAGGAACTTTAGAACGTATTGATGCCATTGGTAAAAACGATTAAATTGTGATAAAGTTTCTCCTAGTCTTTTTATTCTGTACCACTTTGGCTTTTGGCCAAACAGATTCGCTTAATATTGTTTACGACAATACAAAAGTCGAGGTTAGAGACATTACTGAAAAAAACTTAGAACAGTATAAAGACAATCCCGATTTTAACTATACAGAGAAATCTGAAAGCACCTCGGTAATAGCCAAGTTTTTTAGATGGCTAAAAAATATTGTCTATAAAATTTTCGAATACCTTTTTGGAGTTGAAAAAGCAACAGGCATTTTAAGTTTTATATTAAAAGCATTACCCTATGCGCTTCTTGGGCTTTTAGTCTTTCTTTTGGTTAAGTTGTTTTTAAGATATAATCAAAAACACGCCCATACACCACAAAAGCTTGGAAATATTACAATATCCGATGAAGAGCATATTATTAAAAACGAAGATATTGAAGCCCTCATAACAAACGCATTAAAAGAACAAAACTTTAGGCTTGCCATTAGGTATTATTACCTGCTTTCTTTAAAATATTTAACCGAAAAAAAGTTAATAGACTGGCAACAGCAAAAAACAAATACCGATTATATTTCTGAGCTTGAATCGGAAGATTTAAAACACAATTTTGAACAGGCAACTCATGTTTACGATTATGTATGGTATGGCGAATTTCAAGTAGAAAACACCAAATTTGAAAGCCTAAAAACTATTTTTGAAACCCTTAATAATTCCATTAAAGCCATTTGACAAAAAAAGCGAAAATATATATTACCTTAATTGTTTTTACCATGCTATCGCTTGTGGCTTACGAGTACTTAAAACCTAAAGAGATAAATTGGTTTCCATCGTATGCCAAACATCATAAAATTCCATTTGGCACTTATGTTCTACACGATCAAATAGAGGCTCTATTTCCTAAAATTAAAGATGTTACCATTCCGCCATTCGAATTTTTAAAAAACGACACCATTACAGGAGCCTACTTTTTTGTAAATAACAGTCTAGAATTTGATAAAAGTGAAACCGAAAAACTACTATCTTGGACAAGCCAAGGCAATACGCTTTTTATAGCTTCAGAAAATTTCTCAAGTACTTTATTAGACACACTAAACCTTGAAACGTCTTTTATAAGTAATCTAGATAATATTAATAACGTGTATGGCTTACAGTTAAAAAACAAGCATCTTAATCAAGAGATTGTTTCGTTTGAAAAAGCCGATTACATCACCTATTTTAAAAAAATAGATACGCTTAAAACTAAAGTTATTGGTGTTGTTGATAATTTTGATAGTTATTCAGCAATTAAAAATGAGCATGTCAATATTATTAAGCAAAACTTTGGAGACGGCACCATAATTTTATGTGCTTTCCCACAAGCATTCACCAACTACTTTATGCTTGAAGATAATACAGTACAATTTACATCTAGCCTATTATCGTATTTAAACATCAAAGAAACCATCTATATAGATAATCATTATAAATCTGGAAAAGCTTTTTACACATCGCCATTACATATCATGCTTAATACTAAGCAATTAAAATGGGCGTATTACATTATGTTAATTGGTGTGTTGTTTTATATTCTATTTGATGGTAAACGAAAACAACGTGCTATTCCAGTAATTACACCTTTAAAAAACCAAACCATAAACTTTACTCAAACGGTAGCCAACATGTACCTTAATAAAGGGAATCATAAGGATATTTTTAATCATAAAGTAAAGCACTTTTTAGATTATATTAGGCAACATTACAATCTAGACACCAACGAGATTAATGCTTTATTCCTTAATCATCTAGCCTCTAGAAGTAATAATACTATTGAAGATACCAAAGCACTATTTAATAATATAATCGCGCTACAAAACAAAACACATATTAATCAAAAAGAACTAGAAGACATTAACACGTTAATAGATTCTTACAAACATAACAACGCATGGAAAACGAAAACTTAGACTTTAACAATAGGATTTCTTTAACCGAATTAAAACAAGCGGTAGACAATATTAAAGCCGAATTGAGTAAAGTTATTATTGGTCAAGACAACTTTATCGAGTTACTTATTGTCGCTCTTTTAGCAGATGGCCATGTGCTCATTGAAGGTGTTCCTGGTATTGCCAAAACAGTTACAGCAAAACTGTTTGCAAAGTCTTTAAAAACGCAGTTTAGCCGCATTCAATTTACACCAGATTTAATGCCTAGCGATGTTTTAGGAACTTCTATTTTTAACACTAAAATATCCGATTTCGAATTTAAACAAGGCCCTATTTTTTCAAATATTGTTTTAATAGATGAAATAAACCGTGCGCCTGCCAAAACGCAAGCTGCTCTTTTTGAAACCATGGAAGAACGTCAAGCCACTATAGATGGAAATACCTATAAGTTTAAAAGTCCATTTATGGTTTTAGCCACTCAAAATCCTATAGAACAAGAAGGTACTTATGCGTTACCCGAAGCACAGCTAGATCGTTTTATTTTTAAAATAAAAGTCGATTATCCCTCTCTTGAAGAAGAAATAAAAATTATTGAAAGTCACCACAATCGTAAAGGCGAGAAACCACAAACCGTTATTTCTCCTGTTCTAGATGCCGAAAAACTGGCCGATTTTAAAACCAAAACTCAAGAGATTATTGTAGAAGGTAAAATTATAAATTACATTGCCGAGATTGTTCAAAAAACAAGAAATCATCCACACTTGTATTTAGGTGGCTCACCAAGAGCTTCTTTAGCCATTTTAAACACATCGAAAGCGTTTGCGGCTATTAATGGACGTGATTTTGTAACTCCAGAAGATGTCAAAAAATCGTTAACGCCTGTTTTAAATCACCGTATTATTTTAACCCCAGAACGCGAAATGGAAGGTATGACCACCGAGAATGTAGTAGAAATGATTGTCCAATCTGTTGAAATACCTAGGTAATCCCTTAATATGCGCTTTATAAAATCGCTTTACATACACGGCAATTTCTATAGCTACCTAGCGCTTGTTTCGGTATGTTTTTTACTATCGTATTGGATTCCCGTTTTATATCCTGTAGCTTGGAGTGGTGTTATTATTATAAGTGTACTCTTTATTGCCGATTTACTTATCATTTACAATCCTAAATATAGCATAACTGCTAGTAGGTTGCTTCCTGAGCGATTTTCTAATAGCGATAAAAACCCCGTTTCTATAACTATAAAAAGCTCCTATGCTTTAAACGTTTTTCTTGAAATAATTGATGAACTACCGGAACAGTTTCAAAAACGTGATTTTTTACATAAAGCTACTTTAGAATCTTTTGATAATTATCATTTCGATTATTTTGTAAGACCAGTAGACCGTGGCGAGTACCGTTTTGGATATGTCAATATTTACCTTTCTAGCAGACTAAAAATTATAAAACGAAAATACAGTTTTCAAAACGAGCAAATGGTAAAAGTATATCCGTCTTTTATACAAATGCAGAAATATGATTTTCTCGCCATAAGCAATCATTTAACAGCTTTTGGCATGAAAAAAATTAGGCGTATTGGACATACACAAGAGTTTGAACAAATTAAAGACTATGTACAAGGTGATGATTTTAGAACCATAAATTGGAAAGCAACAGCCAAGAAAAGTCAACTTATGGTTAACCAATATCAAGATGAAAAATCGCAACCTATTTATTCTATTATCGATACTGGTCGTGTTATGAAAATGCCTTTTGAAGGCTTGAAACTATTGGATTATGCTATAAATGCTACATTGGCCTTTAGTAATGTTGCCTTAAAAAAGCATGATAAAGTTGGTATGGTTTCTTTTTCTAAAACTATTGAAACGTTTATTCCTCCTGTAAATAAACTAACACACCTTAATAACATTATAGAAAATCTTTACAATATAAACACGCAATTTCACGATAGTGATTTTGGCAACCTTTACGCACATTTAAAACGCAAAGCAACCCATAGGGGCTTAATGATGCTTTACACAAATTTTGAGCATATTAGTGCTTTAAAACGACAACTTCCTTATTTATTAGCCATTTCAAAACAACATTTGCTTGTTGTTATTATGTTTGAAAATACCGAACTCTCTAAACTTGTACTACAGGATGCCGAGGATATTGAAACGATTTACCACAAAACTATTGCCGAAAAGTTTCAATATGAAAAAAGACTTATGGCGAAAGAACTTAATAAGCATGGTATTCAAACCGTTTTAACTCCACCAGAAAAACTCACGATAAACACCATAAATAAATATTTAGAAATTAAAGCTAGAGGATTAATTTAAGTATTTACAACAACTCATCTTATAAAAACTACAATTCAGTAAGCAATTATTTTCACCTATTTATATCTTCACAATATTTGCAAAGAATATTAATCAAAAAAACATCATAAAATGAAACATCTAGCTATTGTAGTTATGTTAACACTACTGCCTTTTATCATAAAAGCTCAAGATTCAACAAACACCTATACGGTAGACGTTAAAATTGCCAATATTTTAAATCAAAAAGGACATATTTTAATTGGCTTGCACAATCAGGACACGTTTATGAAAGCTAAGGGTATTCAAAATGCGAAATTAAAAGTAGAAGGAGATACTGTTGTGGCTACTTTCCCTAACCTAAAAGCGGGAACTTACGCTGTTATGGTCCTCCATGACGAAAACGATAATAATCGTATGGATTTTGATCCTTCGGGTATGCCAATAGAATCTTATGGCATGAGCAACAACCCCATGTTATTTGGCCCACCAACATTTAACGATGCTAAATTTGAAGTTACCAACAACAACCTGGATTTAACCATTAGGTTTTAAACATAAAAAAGCCCTTACTTGTACAATACAAGTTTGGGCTTTTAATCAATCTACTAACTAACCAAATATTTATACGGTTTCGCCTAACCAAGCTTTCATCATCCAAACGGTTTTTTCTTGTTCGGTAATAAAGTCGCTCATCATAGCATTGGTTCCTTCGTCACCAACTTCATCAGATTTTTCAAGAATAGTTCGTTCAATCTTTAAGAGCTCTGACAATGAATCAACAATTAAGCGTACCGCTTTTTCATCTTGAGAAATGTTTTTTCCTACAGGTACTTGCCCTGCTTTAGTATAATCGTCAAACGTATGTAAAGGTGTTACCCCTAACGTAAGAATACGCTCTGCAATTTCATCAACTTTTACATTAGCATCGGTATACAATTCTTCAAACTTAGTATGAAGGTCAAAAAATGCCTTTCCTTTAATATTCCAGTGAATACCTCTTAAATTTTGATAATACAACTGAAAATTTGCCAAAAGTGTATTTAAATCACCTGCTAAATCTTTAGTTTCTTCTTTATTTAATCCTATTGTATTTAAAGTCATTTTCATTCGTTTTTCTATGGTTTCTTTTACAGTTCAAAAATACTCATAATAAGCTGCTTTTTTTAATAAATATAATTGATAGATTTTATATTTTTATAGCCTAAATTGATACTTATGACGATTACACAATTATATTATGTTTTAGCGGTTGCCGAACATCAAAACTTTACCAAAGCAGCTCAAAGTTGCTTTGTTACGCAACCTACATTAAGCATGCAAATACAAAAGCTTGAAGAAGAGCTTGATGTATTAATTTTTGATAGAGGTAAAAAACCTATCGAACTTACCGAGGTTGGTAAAAAAATAGTATTACAGGCTAGAAATATTGTAAATGAATCGGATAGAATTCAAGATATTGTCGATCAGCAAAAAGGATTTATTGGTGGCGAATTTAGGTTGGGTATTATTCCTACTATTATGCCTACGCTACTTCCTATGTTTTTAAAAACGTTTATAAAAAAACATGCTAAAGTAAAATTAAAAATTGAGGAGCTAACCACCGAAGAAATTATCCAACGCCTAGAAGATGGACACCTTGATGCTGCCATTGCTGCAACACCTTTAGAAAAGGATAACCTTAAAGAAAGACCTATTTATTACGAACCTTTTGTTGGTTATATTCCACAAAACCACAGACTTTTTGAAAAAAAGCACATTGAAGTTAATGATTTAGATTTGCATGATATGCTTTTATTGGAAGATGGTCATTGTTTTAGAGACGGTATTATTAATCTTTGTAAATCTTTAAAAAATCAAAACGAAGACGCGTTTCAATTGGAAAGTGGTAGTATTGAAACTTTAATAAAATTATCAAACGAAGGATTAGGCATGACATTGCTTCCTTATTTACATACTTTAGATCTTAAAGATAATTTAAAAACTAACTTACGTCACTTTACCGAGCCAAGTCCTGCCAGAGAGGTTAGTTTAATATATCATAAAAGCGAATTAAAAATGCAAATTATAAATGCTTTATACGATACTATTTCAAGTATTGTTCGCGGGGCAATAGCGTTTCAAAATGTTAAAATTATTAGTCCCCTCCCTAAAAAGTAATAATATGCTATTAAAACATAAAAAAGCGATCTAAAAAGATCGCTTTTTTATTTAGTTCTTTAAGTGTATTAAACATTGATTTAATTCTGGGTTCTGTCGGATTAAAGATTGGATAAAAATCCTAAGTTCTTCAATCTCGTAAGGCAATAAGCGTTGCATTGCTTTTTGCACTTCTTTACAGAACAACGTAGTGTCAAAACTTACTTTTTTAAGCACAGTTTTGGTGTACTCAAACATTGCTCTCGCCATAATTAATTTTTAGGTTTTGGGTTAATAAAGTAGAAATGTTTTATAGGCTATAATTCTATTAAGTTAGATACTAAAGGTAGTAAAAAAAGTGTTTAAAAACATAAAATCAACAAAATTTTAACACTTAAATTTATAACTATTTAACCACGAATAATATAAGATTAAAATCTATTATCGCCGTCTAATAAGTCTCCTAAACCTCCTAAAATACTTCCTTCACCTTTATCTTTACCGCCTGCTCTTGGCGCAGATGCAAGCACTCTACCAGCTAATCTACTAAATGGTAACGATTGAACATAAACTGTTCCAGGCCCTTGAAGTTTAGCAAAGAATAACCCCTCGCCACCAAAAATGGTATTCTTAATGCCGCCTACAAACTCAATATCATAATCTATACCTTTTGTAAAACCAACTATACAACCTGTATCTACTCGTAATGTTTCTCCTGCTTTTAATTCTTTCTTTGCCATAGTTCCTCCTGCATGAACAAAGGCCATACCATCACCTTCTAGTTTTTGCATAATAAAACCTTCACCTCCAAAAAGGCCACGACCTAGACGTTTACTAAACTCTATACCGACGCTTACACCTTTAGCGGCACACAAAAAAGCATCTTTTTGACAAATAAACTTCCCGCCAAAATGAGTTAAATCTATAGGCACAATTTTTCCTGGATATGGCGACGCAAAACTTACATTTCGTTTTCCAGATAGGTTATTATAAAAAGCCGTCATGAACAAACTTTCTCCTGTAAGGATTCGCTTTCCTGCACCCAAAATTTTACCTAAAAATCCAGAATCGTTTTTAGAGCCATCACCAAAAATGGTTTCCATCTTTATGCCGTCATCCATCATCATAAAGCTTCCGGCTTCGGCAATAACACCTTCTTGTGGATCTAACTCAATTTCTACAAATTGCATTTCTTCTCCAAAAATTCTGTAATCTATTTCGTGTGCTGTCATAATATTATGCTTTTTGATTGATTTTATAAATAGGTTGCTTAAATATCGATTTTGTTACAGTAATTACTTTACTTTTAGTGTCCACTCAAAACCAAATTGAGAAACTTCATCTCCAGACTCATCAACACCATTGGCATACAACCAAATAGTTTGCCCTTCTCCTGTTTCTATCGCTTTTTTTATTACTTCGTTAATTGCGTCTCCTTGATGGCATTTAAATGTAATTCTTCCTGTTGCCTTTTTAGTAAAACTACCTTTGTTATTGGCTACCAACATAGAAATACGCTTTCCAGAAGCTTTTATTTTGGTTAGCATTAAAGCCCCAGTGGTCAATTCAGCCGCCATACCTTGTACTGCCCAAAACATAGATTTAAAAGGGTTTTGGTTAATCCACTTGTGTTTTACTTTAACCTCGCAACTATTGTCGTCTATAAATGTGGCTCTTACTCCTGTAAAGTAAGCAGAAGGTAATTTAAATAATAAAAATAGGTTTAGTTTTTTGGGTGAAATTGTCATGAGAGCTTTTTTAATTGCCCACTAAAGTACCGAAAAAAACTGAATTCACTTTTGTTAAAAATATGTTAATTTTTAGTACTTTGTATTGCATAATACCTTTTTTTAGATATATATTTGCATAAGAAACTATTATATGAATCATCAATCATGCTAAACAATCATCAAAAAAACATCGCTACGTTTATTCATTTATCCACCTTTTCTAGGTTTATTATCCCTTTAGGAAACTTTATTGGTCCTATACTTTTATGGAGTATTAATAAAGATAAAGGCGAATTTGTAAATGAGCACGGTAAACAAGCTATTAACTTTCAAATAAGTATACTGTTGTACACCATTATTATAGGTATGATAACCATTCCTTTTTTTATTTTTAAGTTTTTTGGTGGGATAGACTTTATAGATATTAATGGGTTCCAAAATTTTCACATTGATTTAGATAACCCTTCTCCTTTATTATACTTTACAGGTTTTATGGGATTTTTAGGTATTATAGCTTTCATCTTGGAACTGGTTTTTATTGTTACAGCTAGTTTAAAGGCTAGAGATGGTTTGCCCTATAAATACCCACTTACTATTAATTTCATCAAATAAACTAATCATCAATTAAAATCAATCAAAAAATGAACAGTTTCATCATTAAACCGAATTAGACCATGAAGATAGAAAACACAAAAGCACAAATGCGAAAAGGTGTTCTGGAATACTGCATCTTATCTATTTTAAAAGATGAAGACGCTTATGTAGCCGAGATTCTAGACACCCTAAAAAACGCCAAAATGCTAGTGGTTGAAGGGACTATTTACCCTTTACTTACTCGACTTAAAAACGCAGGACTTCTTTCCTATCGTTGGGAAGAATCAACATCTGGACCACCACGAAAATATTATGGTCTTACAGAAACAGGAAAATTATTTCTTAAGGAACTAAACAGCACTTGGGAAGATTTACAAAACGCAGTTAACATAGTAACCAGTCAAAAAAATAAAACAAAATGAATAAAACAGTCAACATAAACCTAGCAGGTACATTCTTCTATATAGATGAAGATGCGTACTTAAAATTGCAACGCTATTTGGAGGCTATAAAACGTTCATTTACAGACGCACAAGGACGCTCTGAAATTATAGCCGATATTGAAGCTCGTATTGCCGAGCTTTTTACAGAGCGTATGAAACACGATAAACAAGTGATTAGTAGTAAAGAGGTTGACGACGTTATTAATATAATGGGACAACCTGAAGATTATCTTGTTGATGAAGAAATTTTTGAAGACGACCCCAAAAGTACTTATACCAAACGGTCATCAAAAAAGCTATATCGCGATACAGATAACTCGTATATAGGCGGTGTATCGTCTGGATTGGGGCATTATTTGGGTATCGATGCGGTTTGGGTACGCTTATTATGGATTTTATTGGCATTAGGATCTGGTGGAACATTTATTCTTATTTATATTTTATTCTGGATTTTAGTTCCAGAAGCCGTTACTACAGCCGAAAAACTTACCATGACTGGCGAGCCGGTTAACATTACCAATATTGAAAAAAAAATTCGTGATGGCATTGACAACGTTTCAGAAACCGTAAAAAATGTCGATTACGAAAAATACGGCAACAAAGTAAAATCTAACTCTAAATCCTTTTTCGATACTTTAGGCGATATCATTATGTTTTGCCTTAAAGTTTTTGCCAAATTTATTGGTGTTCTTTTAATACTTATTGGTGCATCAACATTAATAGGTTTAATAATTGGGTTATTTACCTTCGGGATATCAGATTTTGCAAACATACCAGGATTCGACTTTATTGATGCCGCTAATGCAGCCAATACGCCTGTATGGCTATCATCGTTACTAACATTTTTCTTTTTTGGAATTCCTTTTTTCTTCCTGTTTTATTTAGGGTTAAAAATATTAGTGAATAACCTTAAATCTATAGGAAACATTGCTAAGTTTTCGTTATTGGGGCTCTGGATACTTTCTATTGTTGGGTTAATTATTATTGGCATAAGACAAGCCAGCGAACATGCCTTTGATGCTAACGCAACTAAAACCGAAACCTTACAAGTAACCGCTCAAGACACATTGTACCTTAAAATGCAAGGAAACACCTTGTACAGTAATAGTGTGTATAGAAACCATACACCTTATAAATTGGTTTACAACGAAGCCGATGAAAAACTTATCTATTCATCGGATGTTCGATTAATTGTAAAATCAACCAAAGATTCGTTAGCCAGTATTCGTATTGAAAAAACAGCCGAAGGTAACAGCTACAAAGCCGCTAGAGAACGTGCCAACGATATAGATTATAGCTATTTACTTTCTGGAAACGAATTACAATTAAATGCCTATCACACAACAGCCTTTAAAAGTAAATTTAGAGATCAAGAAGTAGAAGTTACACTTTATTTACCAGAAGGACTTACTTTATATGCCGATGATAATACATATTCTTTTCACAGAAACTCTAGTTATTACAACGACATATTACACAACGATATGGAAGAACATTACTTAAAAGTTATGGATGACGAATTACAATGTTTAGATTGCGATGATGAGGATTTTGAAGTTAATATAGATATTAAGAAAAAAGACAAAGGCGTTATAATAAATGGCGATAGCCTAGAAATTAAAGGCGATAAAAGCCTTATAAAAATAAACGATGAAGGGATTAATGCTAAATCTGAAAGTGTAAACGTAAAAATAGATGACAATGGCGTAAACATTAGCTCTAAAAAAGACTAACAATTCATCATAACCAAACCACAGTTCGGTTAACTAATTTTTATAAAATAAACCATCAACTATATATTTCAATAAATAATCAATCAAAAAAAACAACAAATCATGTCAACACTAACAAAAATAATCGTCTCCAGCATTCTAGCTATTTTTTTAAGCTCGTGTGTTTTTGAAAACTTTGGGGTTAATGGCAACGGCAATGTTGTCTCCAAAGAGCGTACTATAAACGGTAATTTTAACGAGATTAAAATAAGTCGTGGATTAGACGTTTATTTAACCCAGGCAAATACTACAAGTGTTAAAGTACAAGCCGATGAAAACCTTCACGACATTATTAAAACAGAGGTTAAAGATAATGTGTTAAAAATTTATGCTGAAGAAAATATTGCCTCATCGGCTGCTAAAAAGGTTATGGTTAGCTTTAATAAGCTTTCAAAAATAGAATCAAGTAGCGGCAGCGATGTCTTTTCTAACAACACCATACAGTCTAAAGAATTAGAACTATCGGCAACAAGTGGTAGCGATATGGAGCTTAGTATAGAAACCGAAACTTTAATATGCGACACCTCAAGCGGGGCAGATATGGAACTATCCGGAAAAACACAATCGTTAATTGCCAAAGCCTCTAGTGGCAGTGAAATTGATACTGAGAACCTCAGCTCTGAAACAGCACAAGTTAAAGCTAGCAGCGGTGCTGGAATTTCTGTTAATACTAGTAAGAAAATTACAGCAAGCGCTAGTAGCGGTGGCGACATTACCTACTACGGTAATCCAGAAATTGTTGAAAAAAGCGACAATGTTTCTGGTAGTATTAGAAAACGTTAACTTAACACAATCAACCAAAAAGCAAACCATCTTATGCGCTCATCAAGTATAAGATGGTTTTTTATTTATATTTGCTTCAAATTAATTATCCATTTTTATCATGAAAAAATGCTTATTCCTTACAGGAATTTTTGCCATACTAACATTATCGGTATTTGCCCAAGAAAAAATAAAAGGTAACCGAAATGTTACCATTGTAGAAACCAAAATCGATCCCTTTAACAAGCTTGTTGTTAGTCAAGATTTTCAAGTTGTTTTAGTAAAAGGGTTTGATGCATCGGTAGAAATTGAAGCAGACGAAAACCTACATGATATTATAAATTTTGATGTCTCTAACGGTGTATTATCTTTAAGTACTGATTATAAAATCAGATCTAAAAGGAAACTCAATATAACTATTAAATACACCGAAGATTTATCCTTTATTCAATTAAAAAACGCTGCCAAAATATCGGCTATTAGTACTTTTGGTAATCCAGAAATAACTTTAGAACTTCATGATGACTCTAATACCGAATTAAATATTGAGTCTAAAAAACTGAATATAATTGCTCAAGCTAAATCTAAATTAAAGCTTAATATACAAAGTGATTCTGTACATTTAGAACTAAATGAAAGTAGCAAAATGGAAGCGCTAATTAATGGGCAATATTTAAAAGCCGATTTATATCAAAGTGCCAAGGCCAATATTGAAGGAACTTGTGCTAAACTTGATTTGAACACTATGAATTTTTCCGATTTTACAGGCAAAAACTTTACATGTAAAAACAGTACAATACTTGCCGAAGACAGTAGCGATGTTGCCATCCATACCGAGGAACATTTAATTTTAGAGGCTACTGGAGACTCCGAAATTGAACTTTATGGCTTGCCTAAAATTACTATTAATACATTTTCTGGAACAACAGAGCTTAAGAAAAAAGAGTTATAAAAATAAAAAAGCCAAAGCGTATAAGCTTTGGCTTTTTTTATAGATGCATTAACATCTTTTTAAGACCAAATCAAAATTTATAGTTATAACATCTTTTACTTTTATTAATCCAAATACCTTTTGTGGTGGTTCTAAATGGAAATCACTTATGTTTAAGTGCAGTTGCCCTTTTACGTTAATCCCTTGGCCTTGGTTTACAGTAACAGGTATTTTGTAAGGTTTTAAAACACCAGCCATATCAATTTGTAAATAAGCTTCAACAACATTATTATTTGCTGCATTGTAAACAAGCTCGTTTAAATGCAATACAATTTGTGGATGTTGTTCTGTTTTTAAAAGTTTATTAAAGTCTTTATTTATGCCTTTGTTGCCGCAATCAAAGCATGAATTATTTAAGGTTAATTTGGCTTTTTTAAACAGCAACCCATTGGCTTTTGATACAAAGCTTACTGGAATTTCTTTTTTAATGGCAGCAACGTCAAATTCGCAATTAAAGTCTTTTATATTAGTAGTACCTTCAACATAAAGTTTACTTTCGGGAGAAAGCAATATTGATGTTTCTGTTTCTTTCATATACCTGAAAGACACAAAGGTTAAGACTACAAAAAATATTAATAAACGTTTCATAATTTATTACCATTACATGATTAAAAAAGTAAGCTCTATAGACTTACCTATAGAGCTTACAAATTTACAACCAATTTAGAAACTTATCACAGCTTCAACCATAAGGCCATCAAACTGACCTTCATCTAAAATGCTTCCTGTTCCGTAACCGTCGTATTGTTGGTTTACATATTCTACTTTTGCTAAGATATTTTTGGTCATAAACCAACCTGCACCTAATTGGAATCTATCAATAGTTACATCGCCAGCGGCTTCTTCAGCATCTACTGTATTATAACGTCCTCCTACATAGAAATTTTCAGTATTTCCAAAACGGTATATTACTTCTCCTGCAAATTGGTTAGCGTCTCTTCTGTCTGCTTCGGTATGTCTTCTACCATTAGCAAGTTCTACAGTTCCAAAGAATTCTAGACCTTTATATTTAACAAAAGGATTAAACATTATCGCGGTTACTTTGTTACCAAATCCAGGGTTATAACGTCCAGATCTAAAGTTATCATTTGCACCTTCTTCTTGCATAACATGATAGTATCTTGATCCTGTACGATCTGCACTATATAGGTAAGAATTTGCTACACTTCCAGTGTTATAAATAGATCCTGTAAGACGCACTCTTAAATCTTCGTTAATTTGATTATCATAACCTAACTTAGCTAAAAAAGAAGCACCATTAGCATCATTTTTCTCTGTAGATTGATTTAGTTTACCATTAGAGAAACCTACCATACCAAATAATCCATTATCCATTCTGTAATAAACCTCTGCTCCAACTTCTGTTGTAAAGGCATCCATAATTAAGTTTCCTACAAAAGGGTTATAAATAGCTTGTGCATTGTCTGTTCTTCTAAAGTGTGCATCACCATAGTTGTTTTCCATGTGACCAATTTTAATGGTTGCATGTTTCATGAATTCGCTTAAAAAACCTTCTTTGATAAAGTCTAATTTATCTATTTGAAAGTAACCACCTTTTACGTAAGGTTCTGGGTGGTGACGAGAAGATAAATAGGTTCTTAAGTGCATTCTTACACCATCGTAAAGTGCTACATCTAAATCTAAGTTGGCTGTTGCCAAGTTGAAGTTGCTTCCAAGTTCTTCTAGAGCTACATCACCTGAATTTTCATGGGTAACAGCTTGAAATTGTAGTGTTGATGACCCGCCAATTCTTACTTTTACTTTTTCAAAAGTAGATACGGTGTCTTTTGGTGCCTCAAAAACATTTATACCGTTTTTATCTGGCTCCCTGTAATTATCTAATTTCCTGTTTTGTGCAAATACTGTGAATCCTACAAATAAGGCTACAAAAAATATTGCTTGTTTAATTGTTGCTTTCATGATTTTTGAATTTTAAATTTTTAATTAGTTGAAAACTGTATTGAATTGTATGGTTATTTCATCTCCTGTGGTAATAGTGCCAAGTAACGCTGTTGGTGGTTCAACATTAAAGGTTGTCATTTTTAAGTCTTTCTCTCCAGACAGTGAAACTGTTCCGTTTAATGGACTTAAGGTAAAAGGCAATTCTATAGATTTTGTGGTTCCTGCTATGGTTAAATTACCTACAGCTACAACACTATATCCTGTCCTTTTTTTAGTTATAGACTTTACTTTAGTAAGCTTAAAGTTTATGGTTTTATAATCTGAATAGTCAAGAGCTTTTCTAGTGTTCTTATCCATAGAAGACTTACCACTCTTTAAGGCATTAACATCAAAAGTCATTGTTAAGTCTTTTAAGGCAAACTGCTCGGTATTTTCAATTTGAATAGTACCTTTTTGTTGTTCTGCAGTAATTTCCCAATCGTGTAAACTTGAAGTCCCTAATACTAATAATGATGATTTTTGATTATTGACTGAATAGTTTTGTGCAACCAAATCTACTTGGTTGAACAGTCCTAATATTAGAAATACGACTAATAATCGGAGGGTCTTAAATTGTACCATAGTTCTTGTTTTAATGTTACAGTACAAAGGTCTTTATTATAACCATGCTAGAATATGACATAAATCATAAAACGCGAAAAAACTTACATTTTGTTATTTTTTCTTTATTTAACAACAAAAAAAAGCCCAGAGCATTGCTCTGGGCTTTTTCTAATATAAAGTCTTAAAAAACTAGTTGTAAGTAGAGGTACTTACTTCAAACTCTGAGTCTTTTGCAGCTAAGTAGCGTTCTGCATCCAAGGCTGCCATACAACCTGTTCCAGCAGCCGTAATGGCTTGTCTATATACATGATCTGCAGCGTCACCACTTACAAAAACGCCATTAACATTTGTTTTTGCTGTTCCAGGCTTATTTATAATGTATCCTGTTTCGTCTAATTCTAGGTATTCTTTAAAAATATCGGTATTTGGTTTATGCCCAATAGCAACAAAAAATCCAGTAGCGGGTATTTCAGTTACCTCATTAGTTTGGTTATTCTTTACTTTTACTCCTGTAACCACTTGTCCATCACCTATAACCTCTTCGGTTTCCGTATTCATTAAAATTTCAATGTTTTCTGTGTTTCTTACACGTGCTTCCATGATTTTCGACGCTCTAAATTCATCACGGCGTACTAACATGGTTACCTTCTTACATAATTTGGATAAGTAATGTGCTTCTTCGCAAGCAGAATCTCCAGCACCAACAATAACCACTTCTTGATTACGATAAAAGAACCCATCACAAACAGCACAAGCAGAAACACCTCCACCAAGTTTTAAATATTTTTGTTCGGAATCTAAACCTAAATATTTAGCCGAAGCTCCTGTTGAAATTATAACCGTTTCACAGTGAATTTCTTTTTCTTCATTTACCCAAACCTTATGCGTATCGCCAGAAAAATCTACTTTGGTAATCCAACCATCTCTCACATCGGTACCAAAACGTTGCGCCTGTTTTTGTAACTCAATCATCATTTCAGGGCCTGTAATTCCTTCTGGGTAACCTGGAAAATTTTCAACTTCATTAGTGGTTGTTAATTGTCCTCCTGGTTGTGTTCCTTGGTATAACACAGGATTCATATTTGCTCTAGCTGCATAAATTGCCGCAGTATATCCCGCAGGACCAGAACCTATTATTAAACACTTTACGTTTTCTATTGTATCAGACATAATTATTGCTTTAATTTCTCTAAACAAAAGTAGGATTTTTGCCCCAAACCTTACATATAAGTTATCAACACTTTAAATAATAGCATAGGTCAATTTTATATCAGTTAAAATTCTTATTTCTACCAAAACTTTCTTAAATTAATATTTAAAATAACATAAGTCATGGCAACTACAATAACAACCCAAAATCCTTTTAACGAAAAGCCTTTAAACACCTACTCGCTATTTACTGAAAAGCAACTTGAAACTGTTTTACAGGCCTCCCAAAACACGTTTTTAACATGGCGAGAAACCAAAATAAAACAACGTTGCAAATTGTTGAAAAAACTAAAAGCCCTACTTCTTGAACGAAAAAACGACTATGCCTTATTAATGACTCAAGAAATGGGTAAGCCAATTTCGCAAGGTGTTGCCGAAATTGAAAAATGTGCTTGGTTATGTGATTTTTACAGAAAAAACGGTGAAGACTTCCTCGCTGATGACATGATAAAAACCGAGGCTCACGAAAGCTTTATTAGTTACGATCCCTTAGGTGTTATTTTATCTATTATGCCTTGGAATTATCCTTTTTGGCAAGTCTTACGGTTTGCCATACCTACAATAACAGCTGGAAACACAGCTATTTTAAAACACGCTTCCAACGTAACGGGGTGTGCTTTAGAGATTGAAAAACTATTTAAAGATGTTGGCTTTCCCGAAGGTTGCTTTACAACTATTCTAGCCAATCACAAACAAGTCGAAACACTTATTAATGATAGCAGAATTAAAGCTGTTTCCTTAACTGGTAGTGAAACAGCAGGAAGAAAAATTGCTGAAATAGCTGGAAAAAATCTTAAAAAATGTGTGTTGGAATTAGGTGGAAACAATGCCTGTATTGTTTTAAACGATGCCGATTTAGATACGCATATAAACACCGTGGTAACAGCTAGAATGCAAAATAACGGACAAAGTTGCATTGCCGCAAAACGCTTTATTGTGGAAGAAGGTATTTATGACACATTTGTACAAAAATTTCAAGATAAGATAGTCCAACTAAACACTGGCAACCCGGAAGATAATAATACAGAAATTAGTGTTCTAGCAAGAACAGATTTAGCAGAAGAATTAGAGCATCAAGTGAAAGAATCTATCAAGCAAGGCGCTATTGTATCCTATGGAAACAAAAGAATGAACGCTTACTACCAACCAACTATAGTTACAAATGTAACACCAGAAATGCCCGTTTTTAAAGAAGAAACCTTTGGTCCTGTAGCAGCCATAATTAAAGTGAAAAATAAGGAAGAAGCTTATAAAATGGCTTCACTTTCTAAATTTGGTTTAGGTTGCATGGTTTTTACTAAAGATACAGAAGATGCTTTAGCAAGAATTAGTCAAATTGAAGATGGCGCCTTTTTTATTAACGAAATGGTAAAGTCTGATCCTCGATTACCTTTTGGCGGTACAAAAGCTTCTGGTTTTGGTAGAGAATTATCAAAAGAAGGAATTTTAGAGTTTGTAAATAAAAAAAACGTGTATTTAAAGTAATTCTAACTTACACAAAATGAATCTGTCATTTCGTTTATTTTAATTATATTGGGTGACCAATTATTTTAACTTATGACTAAACGCTTACTAATTTTACTGTTTGCAATTGTTATTGTTGCATGTAGTAAAGACGACGACCAAACACAACAAACAACACCTATTTGTAACCCTCCTGAGAATATTACGATAAACAATATTACTTCGGCTAATGCTGAATTACAATGGGAAGAATCTAGTAATGCCAACTCTTATTTAATTGAATATGGTATAAGCGGGTTTTCTTTAGGTAGCGGTGAAACCATAAGCACCTCGGAAACGTCAATCATATTATTAGGCTTAGAAGGCAATACTACTTACGAGGCTTATATAACAACCATTTGTAGCTCCAGTAATGAAAGCATGATTTCTGATCCTATTAGCTTTACAACTACTATCGCTAATGTTATAGCTGAATTTTTGCCAAACTTATCAGATTTAAACTTATATCAAGGTAATTTAAGTCATTTAACACCTAGCAGTAAAACGTTTGAATACAACTTAAACACACCTTTATTTACAGATTACGCCCATAAACAACGTCTTATAGCGCTTCCTGAAGGCACTACTATGACGTATGTAGACGATTTACTTCCTGAGTTTCCTGACAATACTGTAATTAGTAAAACGTTTTACTATTATAATAACGAACAAGATGAAAGTCAAGGAAAAACAATAATAGAAACTAGAGTATTAATTAAAAAGAATGGTATTTGGGAAACTGGAAATTACAAATGGAATGCTGCACAAACCGATGCTACTTTAGATAATACCACTAGTACTACATCTATTACATATATCGACCAATCTGGAGCTACTCAAAATGTTAACTATGTTATCCCTTCTAATACAGATTGTACTACCTGTCATGGTAATAACACAACCATTACTCCTATTGGACCTAAATTAAGAAATCTTAAACGTGATAATCAAATTCAAACGTTAATTGATGAAAACTTTATTAGTAACCTAACCAATGCTTCTTTAGTTTCTGCACTTCCAAACTGGGAAAACACCTCATTATCTCTTGAAGAACGTGCCAGAGCATATTTTGATGTTAATTGCGCACACTGCCATAGTTCTGGTGGTTCGTGCGAAGACCAATCGCTCTTAAGACTACGTTATGAAACACGTTTTAATGAAACTAACATTTATGAAAGTAGCACAGCAATCGCCTACAGGATGTCTTTTTATCAAGATGGTTTAAGCATGCCTTTTATTGGTACAACTATGGTTCATGATGAAGGTTATGCATTAATTTCAGATTATATTGATAGCTTATAACTTCTGTTAATCTTTTATTAAACACGTAAAGCGGTTTAAACCTTTTTCTCATATCTATGTCTTAAAAGTAATAACCTTTAAAACATATCATTATGAAAAAATTAATCATAATTGCCTTGGCTTTTATGACTTTTACGGCAAACGCTCAAGACCGAAAAATGCGTCATGATAGAATGTCTGATTATTCGCCAGAGGAGATTGCAGAACTTCAAACAAAACGTATGACTCTTAATTTAGATTTAACTGAAGCTCAGCAACAAAAAGTGGCTAAAATCAATCTGAAGAACGCCAAAAAGAGACAAGAAAAAATGCAGGCTTTTAAGGCTAAAAAAGAAGATAGAGAGACCAAGCTTACAAAAGAAGAGCGTTTAAAAATAAAACATGACTTTCTTGATAGTCAAATAGAAACTAAACGCGATATGCGAAAGGTTTTAAATGATGATCAATATGAAAAATGGACTAAAAGCCTAGAACACAAGAAAAGAAGGTTTGCCAAAAGAGATGGTAGGCATAAAAGAAAATAACTAAGAAAAAAGCATTGGCCTAAAAAACCAATGCTTTTTTTATTTATAAACTAGCAGCTACCTTATCGCAGGCTGCAATAGTATCATCTAAATCATCGTAGGACAAAGCATTCGTAATAAACCAGGTTTCAAAAGCACTTGGTGCTATATAAACGCCATGATTTAGCATACCATGAAAAAAGGCTTTAAACTTATCATTATTACCTTTTACTGCAGATTGAAAATCTTTTACTTCATCGTCACTAAAATGAATAGACATCATAGAACCTACTCTATTTATAGTATGTTTAATACCATGTTTTGTTAATACTTCGGTGCAACCTTTATGAAGGTATTTTGTTTTTTCCTCTAGCTCATTAAAAATAGTAGCTTCATCATTTAACGCTGATAACATTGCCAATCCCGCTGCCATAGCTAAAGGATTTCCGCTTAATGTTCCTGCCTGATAAACAGGTCCAACGGGCGCTAGACAATCCATAATTTCGTTTCGTGCTGCAAAAGCACCAACAGGTAATCCGCCACCAATTACTTTACCAAAACAAACAATATCAGCATTAACATTATAAAGCTCTTGGGCGCCACCTTTGGCTAATCTAAAACCAGTCATTACTTCATCGAAAACTAAAAGAATATTATTGGCATCGCATAATGCTCGTAACGATTGTAAAAAGTTATTTTTAGGCGGAATGCACCCCATGTTACCAGGCACGGGTTCTAAGATAATACAAGCAATATCGTCTTTATTACTTTCTACAATTTGCTTAACATTATCAATATTATTAAACTCAGCTAAAAGGGTATCTTTAGCAGTACCTTGTGTTACTCCTGGACTATTGGGTGACCCAAATGTTATTGCACCACTTCCTGCTTGAATTAAAAAAGCATCGCTATGACCATGATAACAGCCTTCAAACTTTATAATTTTATCTTTTCCTGTAAAACCTCTGGCTAGTCTAACAGCGCTCATACAGGCTTCTGTACCAGAGTTTACAAACCTAATTTTATCTACATTAGGCACCATGTTTACAGCTAATTCGGCTATTTTGGTTTCTATTTCTGTTGGCGTTCCAAACGAGGTGCCTTTTTTTGTGGCTTCTATTACCGCATCGACAACAGGTTGGTAAGCATGACCTAATATCATAGGTCCCCATGAATTAATATAATCGATATATTTATTGTTATCCTCGTCAAACAAATAAGGTCCTTTTGCTTGGTTTATAAAAATAGGTGTTCCGCCAACGGCTTTAAATGCTCTAACAGGGGAATTTACGCCACCTGGAATTACTTGTTCGGCAGCTTTAAACAATGTACTGCTTCTTTCGTATGTCATAAAAAAATGTGCTTTTTAATTAATTGTCAAGACTTGACCAACATCAATATTGGTTCCTGAAAGATTATTAATTTTTTGTAGTTGCTTAACAGTAAGATTAAATTGTCTTGAAATGGAATATAATGTGTCTCCTTTTTTCACTACATATTTGTCTTGAGAATGCGAACTAACTCGAGTATTATTTGTACTAGCACGACTATAACTATTACCTAACACCTCATCATCAAATTCATATAACCGGTAACGTTCTATTAAGCTTATTAATTTATCTGGATATTTTCTATCTGTAGCATAACCTGCTGCCTTTAACCCTTTTGCCCAGCCTTTGTAGTCGTCTTGTTTTAAATCAAATAATCCGCGGTATCGTTTACGTTCTGTTAAGAATAGTGAATGGTCTCTAAAGGAGTATTTAGAATGGTTATATTTTCTAAAGCACTCTTGACGCCTATCGTCATCATGATAAATTTTAGCGCCTGTCCACTCATGACATTTTATTCCGAAGTGATTATTTGCCTCTACAGATAATCGTCCTTTTCCTGATCCAGACTCCAGAATACCTTGCGCTAAGGTAATACTTGCAGGTATGCCGTAAAGCTTCATTTCTTCTTGAGCAATAGAACTAAAGTTCGCTATATAAGCCTCGGTTGGACTAGCATAAGTCGTTCTAGAACCATTGGTATTGTTATTTTGCTCTGAGGTGTTATTTGTAGGGTTGTTGGTTGTGCGCTTGTCTACCACAACGCGCTTAGAGTCACTACGCCTTTTAGTTGTTGTTTTTTTTGATGATCCGCAACTAAATATAAAGATGCCTAGAGTTATGTATAATAGTGTTTTTTTCATGAATTTTTAATCAATTAGCGGCATATTCTTTTTTTCTAGCCTTTTATTCATTCCTGGTATTCCTTGTAAACCTCCTGTATGAATAGTTAATATTTTTGAATTTTCATTAAAGTACCCTTTATCTATTAAATCAAAAACACCAAACATCATTTTACCTGTGTAAATAGGATCTAAAGGAATTTGATACGTTTTTTTAAACGTATTAATAAAACTGATTAATTGAGTATTTATTTTAGCATAACCACCAAAATGATAGTCTCGTATTAATTCCCAATTATCATGTTTTGCAAATTTACGAATATCATCTGACAAAAAATCACCTTTCAAAGCAGGAAAGCCAAGAATTTTTTGGTGTGACTTAGAGGCGTTTATTAAACCCGAAATAGTTCCTCCTGTGCCAACAGGACAACATATATAATCAAAATTTATATCGTCATCTGTTAAAATTTCTTCACACCCTTTAACGGCTAATTGATTGGTACCGCCTTCTGGGATTAAATAAAATTCTCCAAATTCATTTTTTAGGTTTTCTATGAAGCTAGTCTTGGTTTTATTTCTATAATCAGAACGCGATACAAATTTAAATTGCATACCACAAGATTGTGAAAAAGATAGGGTCGGATTATTGGCTATTTTTGCACTAACCTCTTCTCCTCTAATAATCCCTATGGTTTTAAAACCATTCGCTTTTCCGGCTGCTGCTACTGCTGCAATATGATTTGAAAACGCGCCTCCAAAGGTTAACAACGTTGATTTATTTTGATTTTTTGCCTCTAAAATATTGTATTTTAATTTACGGTATTTATTGCCAGAAACAAACGTATCTATTTTATACTCGGGCTTTATTGATAACCTATTATCAATCTCAACATTAATTACATCCAAACTTTTTAGCACTTTATCTATTTTTACACATTAACCAACAATTAAATCTTTTTATTAATTATTTTAACAACAATAATCTTAAAAACATGTCAATGCGTTAATAAATTAACTGTTTTTACGATTTAAAAAACCTCAATATCTTAAACTTTTCCTATTAATCATATGGAACAAATTATAATTTGTTTTCGTAAAAATAATAGCAAAGTATATGATAAGAAAATTTCCCTCAAAAAAGCATCTTCCTAACATTTTTTTATTACTCCTGTTAACCCACTACTCTTTTAAATTACTCCTAACAATACAGGCAATACAATTTTCACAAAAAAACTAAAAATTCAAAACATTCATTTGATTTATAACACCATACCTATTCCTCAAAACTATACAACATGAAAAAAAGCATACTATTAGCATTATTTATAACATTTACCATTAAAAGCTTTTCTCAAGGAGATGACTGCTCCACTGCTGCTGTATTAACAGTAAATTCAGGGTGTACTTTTACGCAATACACTAATACAGGGGCTACTAATTCTGCTATTCCTGATCCAGGATGCGCTAATTACTCTGGTGGCGATGTATGGTTTTCATTTACGGTTCCTACAAGCGGCAACTTTACAATTGACAGCAATTCTGATACTATAACAGATAGTGGAATGGCTCTCTATTCTGGTAATTGTGGCTCTTTGTCCTTAATTGAATGTGATGATGATGGTAGCAATAATGGGCTTATGTCATCTATAACACAAATTGGAGCAATTCCAGGCGAAATATTATACATTAGGTTTTGGGAATACGGCAACAACAACAATGGCACATTTTATATATGCATTAGGGAATTACCTGGCCCACCAAATAACGATGATTGCTCTGGGGCTATTTCACTAACACAAAGCAATTTATGTACATATAGTTTTTTCGACACAACTTCGGCTACTTCTAGCTCAGGCATACCAGCTCCAGGATGTGCCAACTATTCTGGAGGAGATATTTGGTTTTCCACCGTAATTAACAGTACTGGAGAATTAACAATTGACACAGAGTCTGCTGCAATAACCGATGGCGGCTTAGCCCTTTATTCAGGTGACTGTGGCTCCTTATCGTTAATTGAATGTGATGATGATGATAGTGCAAACGGATTAATGCCCTCTATTACCATAACAGGAAGAACCCCTGGTGAAACTATCTATATCCGTTTTTGGGAATATGGCAACAATGCTTCAGGTACATTTGGTATATGTGCCTCTTCACCAATACCTCCCGGGTTATATGGCGTAAATTTATGCCCAGGAGATCCAAGTCAAGCTTTAACCTCAACTTACTCTTGTCAAGGTGAAACTAGCATAGGAAATACTATTACAGGAAATTTAAACGCTGCTACAGACCCTATTGCGCTACAACCTGAAATATTTATATCTAGTAACGACCCTTGTAGTTTTGAAACAACAAATACTGCTAATTACACAACAGTTAGTTTTACAGTTAATACAACTGGCACTTATGTTTTTGCTATGGAAACACCAACACAACCAGAATATTTTGACGCTATGGGTTACATCTATGAAACAGCTTCTGGTTTCACACCTGGAACTTGTTCAGCTGGCTACATAGCTGGCGATGATGATGATGGTCCTGATTTAGACCCTCTGATTACAGCAAACCTAACTACTGGTATCACTTACACCCTAGTTACTACTGTATTTTCTTTTGGCAGTACAACTCATACAGGGGCATTTACATGGAATGTTATTGGCCCTCCTAGAGATATTGATTGGTATATTAGTGAAACTGGCGGTAGCCCAATTGGTTCTGGCGCATCATTTGATCCCGTTGGAGTACCAGGTTCACCTCTAACAGACACAAACACTCCTGGTGTTTATACATTTTGGGGAAGTTGTCCAGATTCCCCTTCTAGTAGAACTCCTGTTGAATATACCATAGGTAAAGTTTGGAACGGCTCTGTAGACACCGATTGGTATGAAGCCAATAACTGGACGCCTAATGGTATACCAACCAATACTGACTGTATTATTATTCCTGATGTTACTACTACAAACAACAGATCTCCTATTGTTATTGGATCTACACCAATACCACCAATTCCTGGCTACGGAAGAAACCTTACAGTACAAGACAATGGGTATTTAGAAATTCAGCAGTATGCTAACATCATGATTACAGATTGGATTAATATTGATACTAATGGGATGCTATTGGTTAGAAATGGGGGAAACCTAATACAAATAACCAATACTGGAACTAATGCCATTAATTCTGGAGATATTCAAGTACAAAGAACAGTTTCCAATGTAGAGAATCAAGATTATATTTACTGGGCTTCACCCACCGATAATTTTAGTGTAGATAACATCTCGCCAGGTACAAGTAACAGCTATATTTGGGAATGGATTCCCTCCACAACTAATACGTATGGTATTTGGCAAAACGCATCGGAAAACATGATTGCCGGAAAAGGCTATATTGTTAGAGGTATTTCAGGCACCAACCCAACTTCTACACCTGCACTCAATACAACCGAATTTATTGGAACTGCGAGAAATGGACAAATTACCAAACAAATAAGTCATGGTAATTACACAGGACCAGACTATCCAGGAGGTGGAAGTACGATTGCAACAGAATTAGACGACAACTGGAATCTAGTTGGAAACCCTTACCCTTCTGCCATTTCTGCCGATGAATTTATAGCTTCAAACGCAACTGTTATTACGGGTAATACACCTCCTATTTCGGGAACAGTTTACTTATGGAGACATCTTAATGCGCCTAGCAACGCTATTGGCGATCCATTTTATGCCGATTACGTGTATAACTATGATGCCAATGATTATATAGCCTATAATAGCACAGGATCTAACCCTCCTGGTTTTAATGGTAGCATAGCATCGGGACAAGCCTTTTTTATTCTGATGAATCATAACGAGTCTTCTCCTTCAACCATTACATTTAATAATGATATGCGTGTAGATTCTGGTTTTGCTCCTTATGATAATAATCAATTTTACAGAACTAGTGAAAATAATCATTTAGAGAAACATCGTATTTGGGTTGATTTAATTACTCCTAGTCAAAAAGCTTCATCTATTTTAATAGGATATATTGAAAACGCTACTAATAATCTTGATAATCTTTATGACAGTTACTTTTTATCAGCTACTTCGACAAAGTTTTATTCTATTTTAAACGAAAACTTTTTAGCGATTCAAGGCAGAACACTTCCTTTTTCAGATTACGATACTGTTCCTTTAGGGTTTACCGCAGCACAAAATGGAAGTTATAAAATTGCTATAAATACGTTAGATGGATTATTTGAGACCACAAACCAAACTATTTATCTAGAAGACCTCTACAATAACACGTTACACGATCTTAGATCTTCTCCATACAACTTCACTACCAATTCTGGTGAATTTAACGATCGGTTTATATTACGTTACAGAAATAACAGATTATCTATTAATGATATTGAAGAAAGTCAAGACAACATTATAATTGCAACTCCTAATTATAATTATGTTAAGGTTACCGCCAAATCAAGTGTTATTACAAATGCAACTATTTATGACATGTTAGGCAAGAAAATATTCGAGGATAATAATCTAAATGTTTTAGAAACGACCATTAAAAACTTCACACATTCTGACGGCACTTATATCATAAACATTACATTAAAAAATGGAATGCAAAAATCACAAAAAGTAGTTATAAAGCCCTAGTATAATGTATAAAGCACTTTCATTCTTTACTTTTGTATGGATAATCCTCTATATAGTTCTGTTTTCGTAATTTTACACGAAGTCTATAAAAATTGGTTTCTATTGTTCTTAACGACACATTAAACTTAGCAGCAAGATCTTTATGAGATAAATTAAAAGGCTGTAAAGCAGCATATAGCTTTTCGGTTTTAGTTAAAAAATCTAATTGCTCTACAACCAATATTAGGTCTTTATATTCTTCTACATAGCAGGTTTTAAAATCGTTCCAACTTTTAACCTTTCCATCATCATCTTTTAAACACCAAATATTGTGGTTTTTCTCATTTAAAACCTCTTTCGGCTCTTCCTTTTGCCATTTACTTTTAACTTTTGTAATTAAAAACAACCAATTGGTATATATAGCTAAAGTAATAATTAACAGTGTCATAATCAGATTAAATACATGTGTTAAATGATATAAAGCCTTAATACCAGCTACATTGTTAAAAATAAGTATCAAACCAACAAAAAACAGTGTATCGAGTATGTAATACACAATAAAAAGCACACTAAACACTTGTTTATACACACCATCAAAAAGCTCATTACCTTTTGTTATTTCTATTTTATTTAAAAAATATAAAAACACCCCAAATAAGGTTAAGTTATAAACAATCTGTATCCAAATATTTATTAAAATATTCTTATTGGTATTATAAAATATCATACTATTTGAACCATCTCTAGCTATGAGATAGTGAATAAAAGCAAAACTGAGTCCTATTAAAAAAATTACACCAAAACGTTTTAAAATTCCTGATGTAGATATAGCCTTACCAAAAAGTGACGCACAAAATATGGGAGTTAATAGAGCCAAATTTTCGTTAACAACGCCATAATAATCTAAAATTACCGAAGGCAAATCTGAGTAGTAATCTAAATAAAGCCAAACACCAGATGATGAGAAAAACAAAAACGAAAAGAACGTAAGGAACTTCTCAAATGGTTCTTGGTTTTTACTCCTAATAATAAATAGAATAAACCCTATAGCACTTAACACAAAAACCAAGTGGCTTAAAAACATAGTTTTAGTAGTTTTGTAGTAGCGTTTTCAATCTAACTACTTCTTTAATAAATTACATTTACAAATCTTGAAAACGTTGCTAAATTACCAAAGAAACTCCCAAATTCCTAAAGGAAATTCAAAATAAGCTTTCTAGTCACGTTTTCTAAACACAACTTAAAAACAACTTACAAAAGCTCATCAACTAACAATTGTTAGGGTAAAACGATTATTTTTAAAATGAAAAACAGAATCTACGTTTGTTTACAAAAAAGAGGATCCCTTCTTTTAATCTTAAATTTATATTTTATTTTATCAACACAAACACTAACAGGGCAAACTATTTTAATAGACCCAACTGGCAATGGTGGATTTGAATCAGGCACAACCTTTGCCGCAAACGGGTGGAATAACAGTAGTGATGTTGCCGGAACTACAACAAATCAATGGACGTGTAATACAGGAGCCACTACAGGTTTTAGTGGAGCTCGATCGGCATATATTACTAACAATACCACATCTACACCGCCGCCGCACACCTATACAAACAATGTAACAAATGCCTCACACCTTTATAAAGATATAATGGTTCCTGTAGGAGAAGAATTTATTACCCTAAGTTTTGATTGGATAGTTGATGGCGAAAGTACTTGGGATCATTTGCAAATTTGGTTGGTTCCAACAAGTTACACACCAACTTTTGGTACTAAAATAGCTGCTACAGGAAGTGCTCCAACAGGCCATATCCAGATTAGTGGAGATTTTAGCGAACAGCCTAGCTGGACCAGCGATGCATATTCACTGCCTCCTTCCTATGCAGGCACTACATTTAGACTAGTTTTTGAATGGTTTAACGATAGCTCCTTGGGAGGAAACCCTCCTATCGCTATAGACAATATAGAACTAACTTCATCCATTCCTACACCTCCTGTAAATGATGACTGCACCAATGCACTTACAATAACCACTAATTCTGACTTAAATTGCACGAATACAACAAGTGGTACGGTAGCTTTTGCTACAAACTCTGGTGTAAACGACTGTACTGGCACATCAGATGATGATGTTTGGTTTAAGTTTACAGCTTCAAACACATATCATAGTATCGACTTACTTAATGTATCCGGCTCTACAACTAATTTAGTACATGCCATTTACGGCCCTATTAATGAAGCTAATTGTAACACAGAAATTACGACTGCTAACCTACTGCAATGTAGCGATCCAAATTCTTCTACTCTCTCAGGACTCACAGTGGGGGAAACCTATTACATTCAAGTATATAGTTATAGTAATTCTTCACAAACAACGACTTTTGATATATGTGTAGGCACATCACCACCACCGCCAGCTAATGATGACCCTTGTAATGCTATCTCCCTCACCGTAGACCCAGGAGGTAATTGTACAACCTCCTCCGGCACTACAGCCTACGCAACCGACTCTGGAATTGTTAATTCCAGTTGTCTTACCAGTGGAGACAATGACGATGTATGGTATAGCTTTGTGGCTACATCAGCGTTTCATAACATTCAAATAAGTAATACTGGTGGCGCTACAGATATTTATCACATAATTTACGAAGGAACTTGTAATGGTTCTTTAACTAGTCTTAGTTGCTCCGACACTGATTCTGGAAGTTCAGTATCAGGTCTTACCATAGGGAACACTTATTATGTTCAGTTGTTTACATATTCAAGCAATATAGGAACAAGCTCATCGTTCAACATTTGTACTGTAGCTTTAGAGGATCCTTGCGATAATATTATACCTCTTAGTTGCGACACACCAACACCACTATCTCTTAACACGGGTAATGGCACATTAGAATCTAACGATTGCGGAGGATGGGATGTCGAGGGACAAGAAGCCTTATATTCTTTTACCCCAACCATAACAGGAAATTATAGTATTACTCAGTTTTCTGCTACAACATCAGGTAGTCTATCCTCTTTAGATAACCATATTAATTATTATTATAAAGATGCTAGTTTAGGTTGTGATGATAATAACTGGGATTGTATTGATCATCTTACTAGCTCTACAACGGTTTCTACACCATCCTTTTCATTAACAGCAGGAATTACTTACTATTTTAGACTGGACACAGAATCAACCGAATCTAACGATATAAACTTTCAGCTTAATTGTCCGCCACCACCACCTGGTTGTGGTCTTAATTTTTACGATTCCGGAGGTATTTCTGGTGATTACGGCAATTATGAAAACGAAACCATTACTATTTGTCCAGATATATCTGGAAGCTCAGTTACCGTTGAATTCTTAAGCTTCCTTGTAGAAGGTGCAGGAACAAACTCTTGTTACGATAACCTTAGAATTTATGATGGATCAGATGCTACAGCACCACAAATTACACCTGCCAGTTTAGGTTTGGGTATAGGAACAGATGGGTTTTGTTGGCAAAACGCTAGTGATGGTACTGCAGATTTAACAGGACAATCCATAACATCAACTAATCCAACCGGATGTTTAACATTTGTATTTACCAGTGATAGCTCTTTAGGATTAGCAGGCTGGGAAGCAGAAGTAACTTGTTGTATTGTATGGAATGGCTCTGTTGATAACGATTGGAATACTGCAGCTAATTGGTCGCCAAACGAAATACCTACCATTGATGATTGCATCATTATTCCTGATAATACCACCACACCAAACACTCCTATATTAACGTATCCTGGCACACCTATTCCTCCTCAACCTGGCTTTGGCTTAAATTTAACCCTAAAAGATAATGCACTTCTTGAACTAGATAACAATACCGAACTTACCATTAAGGAATGGGTCGATGTTCAAGGTAATGCCATATTTAACTTAAAGAACAATGCTAGCCTAATTCAAATAGATGACGTCAACCTTAATAGTGGAAACATCTATGTACAACGTGCTCCTAACACTGACTTTTCTACAGTAAGTAACTTAGAATACGTATATTGGTCTAGCCCAGTTAGTAATTTTGATATTGGAGCTGTTTCTCCAGGCACCAATAGCGGACTTATTTTCGAGTGGGAACCTACTGTAACGGGTTTTGGAACAGGCAATCATGGGTATTGGTATAATGCTACTGGAAACATGGTTAATGGCCAAGGATATATTATTAGAGGTCTTTCTGGCACACCTACTAGTATTTCCAACACTTTAAATCCAATTATATCAATTCCCGTCACAAACAATACAGCTTTATTTTCTGGCACACCAAACAATGGAGAGGTGATTAAAAATGTGTTTCACGGAGGATATAACGTTACGGGAGACCCCGGATATCAAGGTAATAGCTCTACAGGAACACTTGCTTATAATGATGATGATAACTGGAATTTAATTGGCAATCCATATCCTTCAGCAATTTCTGCCGATACCTTTTTATCGCTTAACACCAATATTGATGGCACTGTTTATTTGTGGCAACATAGCTCTTTACCTAATACCATAGTAGATCCCTTTTACGAAGATTATAATTTGAACTATGATCCTTCTAATTATGTAGAATACAATAGCTCTGGATCAATTCCTCCAGGTATTGATGATTTACATATTGCCTCTGGGCAAGGGTTCTTTGTTTTAGCAAACCACAGTGCTCCATTAAGTTCTACAGTAACATTTAATAATAGCATGAGACAATATTCTACAGAATATAATAACAACACTTTTTTTAGGGAAAATAATACTAATTCTAACTCCCAGTCAACGTCTATAGAACGTCACAGAGTTTGGCTTGATTTGGCCAACTCAAACAATATGGCCAATACTTTATTAATTAGCTATATTGAAGGAGCCACCAATGAATTTGATCGTCTTTATGATGGTATTGAAGTAAAATCAACAGACCTGAGTTTTTATTCCATAAATAATGATTACAGATGTTCTATTCAAGGACGCGCTTTACCTTTTAATCAAGAAGACGCAATTCCTCTAGGCATGTACCTTACTGAAAACGATAACTACTCTATTGGAATTAACACGTTGGAAGGGCAATTTGTAGAAGACTCTCAAAATATTTACTTAGAAGACATGTATTTAAACATTGTTCACAATTTAAAAGAATCACCTTATAGTTTTACTGGCACTATTGGAGCTCTTAACGATAGGTTTATTTTAAGATACAATGCTTATAATACGTTGCATACAAATAATAATTCTTTTGATAATAGTATAATCATCACGACGCCAAATAACCAGTTTATTACAATCAAATCTAATAAACATCTTATAAAAACTATTACTGTTTACGATTTATTAGGACGACCAATTATCAATAAAAACGACATTACTAATCATAGCACTACTATTAACCACACATTTTCTGATGGTGCTTACATAGTAGTTGTTGCATTAGAAAATGGTCGAAAAAAAAGAAAAAAAGTTATATTAAAGCATTAATTATTTTTATAGATAAATTAAAAATCTCCACAACGGCCTTGACTTTAAATAGTCAAGGTTGTTTTCATTAGCATAAGCTTCACGCTCAAACGAAATATGTTTATAAGCAAGTTGCCTATTCTTATGTATTGCCCATCTATATAAAAACTCAACAACATACCACAAGTAAAAGAATATAATTGAAAGCTCTAGCTGTTGTTTTAAATGAATTTTTTCATGATTAATCAATGTCTTACTTGTCCTCTTAATACTATGTTTTAAAACAATAAAAGGAAACAAAGTAATTCCTATAAACCCTTTGGGTACTAAATATTTTGAATAAATAATCACAGCAAACTCATTACAAAAATCACTCCAATTTACGTTATCTTTGTAACATGATAAAAAAACGAATCCCTATTGAAGATGGCGATTATTATTTAACGTCTGACGGCTATCGCTGTTTTACAGAACAATACCACTTAAAACGTGGCTATTGTTGTGAAAGCGGTTGCAGACATTGCCCTTATGGGTTTGATAAAAAAACTAATACTCAAAAAAAATAATTTGGATATTTTTTTCATGACATACCGCAATAAAGTCGCCTACACGCATCATCGTGTTGATATTAGGTATCCCTAGATGTTTTTAGTTATATCCAAGCAGCATATTGGATAGCTGTTTCTTCATACATACTAACAAAAACACCTATAATCATCATAAAACAATAAACATGACATTTCAAGAACACATATTACAAGGCATACCTAACGAACTCCCAAACACTAAGCCTTACGACAGTACCATAAATCACGCACCAAAACGTAAAGAAATTCTTACCAAAGAAGAAAAAAATCTAGCTTTAAAAAATGCTTTACGTTACTTCGATCCTAAACATCATGCAACTTTATTACCTGAATTTTCTGAAGAACTAGAAAATTATGGCCGTATATACATGTACCGTTTTCGTCCAGAGTATAAAATGTATGCACGACCTATAGAAGACTACCCAGCAAATTCTAAACAAGCTGCCGCAATTATGCTCATGATTCAAAATAATTTAGACTATGCTGTGGCACAACATCCACACGAACTTATTACTTATGGAGGTAATGGTGCAGTATTTTCTAATTGGGCACAATATCTTTTAACGATGAAGTATTTAGCCGAAATGACAGACGAACAAACACTAGTTATGTATTCTGGTCATCCAATGGGCTTGTTTCCTTCTCATAAAGATGCTCCAAGGGTAGTTGTAACTAACGGAATGATGATACCTAATTACTCCAAACCTGATGATTGGGAAAAATTTAATGCTTTAGGCGTAACACAATATGGGCAAATGACAGCTGGAAGTTATATGTATATTGGCCCTCAAGGTATTGTTCATGGTACCACTATTACAGTTTTAAATGGATTTAGAAAAATAAATAAATCACCAAAAGGTCACATTTTTGTAACGTCTGGACTAGGTGGTATGTCTGGTGCGCAACCAAAAGCAGGAAATATTGCAGGTTGTATAACCGTTTGTGCCGAAGTAAACCCAAAAATCACACAAGTACGACTAGATCAAGGTTGGATAGATGAAAAAATTACAGATTTAGACGATTTAGTATCACGTGTAAAACAAGCTAAAGACAAACAAGAAACCATTTCTCTGGCCTACTTGGGTAATGTAGTAGATGTTTGGGAAAAGTTTGATGAAGCTAATATTCAAATTGATTTAGGAAGTGATCAAACCTCTCTTCACAATCCTTGGGCTGGCGGTTATTATCCAGCAGGCCAATCTTTTGAAGCTTCTAATAAAATGATGGCCAATAACCCAGAACTATTCAAAGAAAAAGTTCAGCAAAGCTTACGTCGACATGCAGATGCTATAAACAAACATACAGCTAAAGAGACATACTTCTTTGACTACGGAAACGCTTTCTTACTGGAAGCCTCAAGAGCTGGGGCCAATGTGATGTCAGAAAATCCTACATTAGGCCGCGAATTTAAATACCCTAGTTATGTTCAAGATATCATGGGCCCCATGTGTTTTGATTATGGCTTTGGCCCATTTAGATGGGTTTGTACCTCTGGAAACCCAGAAGATCTTCAAAAAACAGATGACATTGCTTGCCAAGTTTTAGAAGAGATTAAGAAAGACTCACCCAAAGACATCCAACAGCAAATGGCCGATAATATTCAATGGATAAAAGGCGCTCAAGAAAACAAATTAGTTGTAGGTTCGCAAGCCAGAATTCTATATGCTGATGCCGAAGGCCGTATGAAAATTGCGAAAGCCTTTAACGATGCTATTGCAAAAGGCGACATTGGATATGTTGTTTTAGGGCGCGATCATCATGATGTTTCGGGTACCGATTCGCCTTATCGAGAAACAAGTAATATTTATGATGGATCACGCTTTACAGCAGATATGGCTATTCAAAACGTGATTGGCGACAGCTTTAGAGGCGCCACTTGGGTAAGCATTCACAATGGTGGTGGTGTTGGCTGGGGCGAAGTTATAAACGGAGGATTCGGCATGGTTCTTGATGGTAGTTCTGATGCTGAAAGACGTTTAAAATCAATGCTTTTCTGGGATGTTAACAATGGTATTTCACGTCGTAGTTGGGCAAGAAATGAAGGTGCCGTTTTTGCTATTAAACGTGCCATGGAATATGAACCGAATCTAAAAGTTACAATACCAAACTTAGTTGACGATAATTTATTATCTTAACTGTAAATTAAAAATAAAACGTTATGAAAAATGTATCTTCTTATCTAATGATAGGACTATGTACCATAGTTCTATCTGCTTGCAGCTCTATAAAAGTTGTTTCAGATTACGACAAAAATGCCAATTTTGATACTTACAAATCGTTTGCTTTTTATAAAGCTGGCATTGACAAAGCAGAAATAAACGATCTTGACAAACGTAGAATACTAAGAGCTATAGAAACTGAGCTTTTAGCCAAAGGTTTCTCAAAATCGGAAAATCCAGATTTACTAGTTAGTATATTTACGCAGTCTAGAGAAGAAATCAATGTGTATAATAATAATGGCCCTTACGGATATGGTTGGGGTTGGAGTCCTTGGTATTGGAATAATTATAATACAACTGTTTCTACCTCTACCGAAGGTATTTTATATATTGATTTAATCGATGCCGAAAGAAAAGAACTTATTTGGCAAGGTAAAGGTACTGGATATCTCTCTGAAAATAGAGAAAGTAAAATTGAAATTATAAACGAGTTTGTTAAAGAGATTTTAGCAAAATATCCTCCAGAAATTAAAGAATAACTAAAATTAAAAAAGGCAGCTAATTAGCTGCCTTTTTATTTTGTCATTTTAAAAGAAATTATTTTTTCTTTTCCTTTACTAATGATTTCTTATAAGTCACATATTGCTCTTCTGTCAATATTTTCTTCAATTCAGCATCAATGGTCTTGTTTATTGACTCTCTTCCATCGCTTTTAATAGCATTAGAATTATTCATTTTATTTAATTCTGCTAAATTTTGTTCAGCATTTACTAATACCTTAAAAACTTCTCCCTGCTGTTGTCCTGATAATGCCACTAATTGATGTAGATTGTATGTTTTTTCTTTAGCAATAGCTTCAGCCCTCACATTGTCTTGAGCAACAGACGATTGCATTCCTATAAAAAGAAACGCTATAAAACTTAAAAGTGATAAGTACTTTTTCATAATTTAATTTAATTAATAGTTTTCAAACAAAGTTCGATAAATATACAAATATTCATCTTAAAATAAACTTTAACATTAAGCTTTTTAAAAAATTATTGTTTTTTTAAAAGTTTAATAGCTCTTCAATCTTAACTTTCACCTTTTCTGTAGATGGAATCATGGTTTGCTCCAATGTTGAATTCAATGGAATAGCTGGCATATTCTCACTACCAATAGTCATTACTGGCGCATCTAAATATCGAAAACACTCCTCTTGTATTTTCCCTGATAACGCTCTAGCAAAACTATTATTACTTGGCTCCTCAGTTATCACTAAACATTTCCCTGTTTTTTTAACCGATTTCATAATCGTGTCTTCATCCAACGGATACAATGTTCTCAAGTCGATAACTTCTATTTGATCTTTTAAGCCTAACTCTTCTGAAGCATTCATGGCCCAATGCACACCCATTCCATAAGTTACAATAGTACACGTTTCTACATCATCTTGCTTCCAGATTTCTTGTAACACCCAAGCTTGTCCAAAAGGTAACACATAATCTTCAGCTGGTTCTACAGAGGTTGCGCCTTGTGTTCCTGGTACTTTAGACCAGTACAAGCCTTTATGCTCAAAAATCACAACAGGATTTGGATCGTGGTATGCAGCTTTCATTAAGCCTTTTAAATCGGCACCATTACTTGGGTAAGCAATTTTAACACCTCTAATGTTAGTCACCACACTTTCCACAGAAGATGAATGGTAAGGTCCGCCACTTCCATAAGCTCCAATTGGCACGCGTAAAATCATACTTACAGGCCATTTCCCATTACTTAGGTAGCAACTTCTGCTCACTTCTGTAAATAATTGATTGAGTCCTGGCCAAATATAATCGGCAAACTGTACCTCAACAATTGGTTTTAAACCAACCGCACTCATCCCAACAGTTGAACCCACAATAAAGGCCTCTTGAATGGGCGTATTAAACACACGATCGTCACCAAATTTTTGGGCTAATGTGGCTGCTTCTCTAAAAACACCACCAAGTCTACCTCCTACATCTTGACCGTACAACAAACACTCAGGATGCTTCTTCATCAACTCTTCAACAGCAAATAAAGCACAATCCACCATAACTACTTTTTCGGCACCTTTAGGTGAACGCTCGCCTTGTTCTTCTGTAATTGGTGTTGGTGCAAAATCATGCGTAAATAAATCTTCTGGAGTTGGATCCTCAGCTTTTAAGGCTTTTTGATACGCTTTTTCGACTTCGGTTTTGATTTCGGTTTCGATGTCTTCGATATCCTTTTGTGTGAAACCATTGTCTAGCAATTGTTGTTTAAGCACTGGATAAGGATCACGCGATTGGGCTTCTTCCAAGTCATCACGATACCATTCCATTCTCACACCAGACGTATGATGGTTTAACAACGGTACTTTAGCGTGAACTAAAATTGGACGACGTTCTTCACGTATGATTTTAATCACTTTTTCTAGTGCTTCATAACTTTCGATAAAGTTAGCGCCATCTATAGAAATGGCTTCTAAACCGTGAAATCCTTGGGCGTATTCTGCTGCACTTTGTGCTCTAGTTTCTGCTTCGTTTGCTGAAATATCCCAACCATTATCCTGCACTAAATACAAAATTGGCATTTGTTTTAAAGCTGCCATTTGAAAGGCCTCAGCAATTTCACCTTCGGTTACTGATGCGTCACCCAAACTACAAACGGTGATTGGATTTAGTTTAGATTCTTCACTATCGTTCTGAACAACATTTGAATTTTGAAGTCCTTGCTTTTCCAAATATTGCATTCCCTTTGCCACACCTGTTGCTGGGATGGCTTGCATACCTGTTGCCGAAGATTGATGTGGAATTTTTGGCTTGTCCGCATCTTTTAAACTTGGATGCGAATAATAGGTACGTCCACCCGAAAACGGATCGTCTTTTTTTGCTAATACTTGTAACATTAAATCGTAAGGTGTCATACCAAAAGCTAATAACATGGCATCGTCTCTGTAATAAGGAAACGCATAATCTTGAGGCAACAACTGCATTCCTAAAGCGGTCTGAATCGCCTCGTGACCACGTGATGTGGCGTGCACATATTTTGAAACTACTTTAAAATTGGCTTCGTACAACTCGGCCATTGTTTTGGCGGTTACTAAATTGGTGAATCCTTGTTTTAATATGTCTTTATTCATAACTATTTCCCACGAAAGTGGGAATCTTTTTTTGTTATACTATCCCTTTCTGCTTAAAGATTCCTGCCTACACAGGAATGAATTACTCTTCAACCTTTATCATCCAGTTAAATTTATCTTCAATTCTTCCAGTTTTAATATCATTTAATGTTTTGTTGACATCCAATCCTACCGGGCTTTCATCAGAAACGTGAATGTCGCCATTTTCTGTACCGATACTTTGAATGTATGCAATCCCAACTGCCGTTCCTGTTCCAAAAGCTTCTTCTAGAATACCTTTTTCTGAAGCTTCGCGAATTTCGGTTAATGTAATTGGGCGTTCTATAACTTCAAAACCTTTATCTTTTAAAATATCGATAACGCTCATTCTGGTAATGCCGTCGAGAATTGCACCATCGCGCTTTGGAGTAATAAACTTCCCATCTATTTTAAAGAAGATATTCATTGTTCCCACTTCTTGAATATACTCGTGTTCTGCAGCATCTAACCACAACACTTGATCGTATCCTTTGGCTTTTGCCAACTCGGTTGGGCGAATCGCTGCTGCGTAATTTCCGGCGGCTTTAGCTTCGCCTGTACCACCATCAACAGCACGAACATATTTCTTTTCTGCCCATAGATTGATACGCTTACTAAAAAATGGTCCTGCTGGCGATGCCATAATGATAAATTTATAGCTTGTTGCAGCGCGCATCCCGATAAAAGCTTCGTCGGCATACATAAACGGACGTAAATACAAGGCGCTACCATCTTGTGGTGGAATCCAAGCTTTATCCATTGCTACGAGTTGTTTTAACCCTTCTACAAACAAATCTTCTGGTACGTTTGGCATTCCCATTCTTTCTGCGCTAAAATTTAAGCGTGCCGCATTTTTATCGGCGCGAAATAGCATTGGTGTGCCGTCGTTATTTACCGTGGCTTTCATGCCTTCGAAAATGGCTTGACCATAATGCAATGCCATTGCTGCTGGATGCGTTGGAATTAATGCTAGTGGCTCTATCCTTGGGTTTTGCCACTGACCATCTTTATAATCACAAATAAACATATGATCTGTGAAAGAGGTTCCTAATGGTATATTGTTGAAATCGATAGTTTCAACGTTTGACTGTTTTATTTTGTTTATTGATATGTTGTAAGACATAACTTTAAATTGATGAGATCCTGAAACAAGTTCAGGATGACAGTTAATTATATTTTTCTATTGGTATCAAATTGTTCTAAATAATCGGCTACGCGACGCACGAAACTCCCACCTAAATAACCATCAACAACACGATGATCGAAAGACAATGACAAGTACATCATACTGCGTATGGCAATTTCGTCTCCTTTTTCGGTTTGGATAACTTCTGGGCGTTTTTTAATAATCCCTAAGGCTAGAATGGCTACTTCTGGCTGGTTGATAATAGGTGTCCCCATAACACTACCAAAAGTCCCCACATTGGATATGGTGAATGTACTTCCTTTTATATCGTCGCCGCCTAACTTATTTTCTCTGGCTTTTCCGGCTAGTTTATTTACATTTTCAGCTAAGGTTTTTAGATCTTTGGTATCGGCATTTTTTACAACTGGAACGATTAGGTTTCCACTTGGTAAAGCAGTTGCCATACCTATATTGATATCCTCTTTGACAATGATATTATTACCATCAACTGAGGCATTGATATTAGGAAAATCTTTGACCGCCTTAGCCACAGCTTCTACAAATAATGGTGTAAAAGTTAGTTTTTCGCCGTATTTTTCTTGAAACTTTACTTTATTGTCATTTCGCCAGTTAACTAAATTGGTTAAATCGGCTTCGACATAAGCGGTAACGTGTGGTGACGTGTGTTTGGAATACACCATATGATCGGCAATCATTTGGCGCATACGATCCATTTCTATGATTTTACCTTTGCCCTTATCAAATTCTAACTGCGGAATACGATAAGCCGTTGGATCTTGTGCCACGGGTTGCGCAAACTGATATGGACGTCCTTCTTCGATATAGCTGAAGACATCACTTTTACGCAAGCGTCCTCCGTTACCCGTTGCAGGAATTCTTGCTAATTCTTCAAAACTGATATGGTGCTGTTTTGCGATTGAAATTACCAACGGCGAGAAAAATCTATCTTCATTTGAAACCGTAAAAGATGAAGACACTGAATGAGGCATCTCAACTATACTTGGTTTGGAAGGACGCTTCTTTTTAAGTTGTTTTTTAGATTTTTGAGGTTCTTCGCTATCGCTCTGAATGACATCGGTTTTCTTTGATAATTTTGCTTTTTCAGAAACTTCCAATATGGCAATAATTTCACCAACCTTAACGACATCTTTAGCTTGAAACTTAGCTTCAAGCAAAGTACCTGATGCTGGTGCTGGGACTTCATTATCTACTTTATCGGTAGCGACTTCTAATAAAATATCTCCCTCATCGAAGGTATCGCCTTCATTGACTAACCAATTGATTATGGTGCCTTCTGTGATGCTCTCGCCCATTTTGGGCATTTTTAATTCGAATTTTGACATTCTTAATAACTAATGTTTGTTAGTTTATTTCTTCATAAAGTCACGTAATGTTTCATACGTATTTTCTTGTACTATTCTATCCTTCGGCACTTCACGAAGCGGCTCAACTTCACGTAAGGTGTCGTGACAGTCTTCTGGTAATTGTTGATATAATTGTGTGCCTTTGGTTTTCCAAGCAATCATCTCGTCTGTAACTTGCTTGATGACTTTTGCTGGATTACCAACCACCAAACTACGCGATGGGATTTTAGTTTCGGCTTTTACGAAAGCCATTGCGCCTACAATACTTTCATCACCAATTTCGGCATCATCCATAATCACAGAATTCATCCCAATTAGGCAATTACGACCCAAATTGGCTCCGTGAATTATGGCTCCGTGTCCAACGTGCGCACTCTCTTTTAAGGTAATTGATTTTCCAGGAAACATATGTACCGTACAATTTTCTTGAACATTAACACCGTCCTCCAAAATAATCTGACCCCAATCGCCACGAATGGCTGCTCCCGGACCTATGTAACAGTTTTTGCCAATAATAACATTGCCCGTGACTGCTGCCAATGGATGTACGAAACTGCTTTCGTGAACAACGGGTATGTAGCCTTGGAATGCGTAAACCACTATTTAAATCGTTTTAAGGTTTCCTTTGTAAATTCACTCAATACCAATCGGCCACTAATTATGGCGCGTTCTGCTAAAAGTGCATCCCAATCTTCTGTACCTTTCCAAAACATTGTTTTCATTTCCTTCATGGCTTCTGGGTTGTAACTGCAAAGGTTTTGTGCAAAGGCTTTTACTGCTTCATCCAATTCCTCTGTGGTTTCGAACACTTGTGTGAATAGCCCTTTTTGTTTTGCCCAATCAGCTGGATAAAAGGTGTTGGCATCTATGGCTATTTGTGACATTCCACTTAATCCTAATTTGCGCTGTACTGCTGGTCCAACTACAAAAGGCCCAATACCTATATTGAGTTCGCTTAATTTAATGGCTGCAAATTTTGTTGCCATACAATAATCGGTTGCTGAAGCAAGTCCAACACCGCCTCCAACAGTTTTCCCTTGAACGCGACCAATAATGAATTTTGGACATTTACGCATCGCATTTATCACATTGGCAAATCCTGAAAAGAATACTTTTCCTGTGGCTTCGTCATTGATATTGATAAGCTCATTAAAACTTGCTCCAGCACAAAATGTTCTATCTCCTCCACTTTTAAGAACGATGACTTTAATGTCGTCGTTATTGCCAGCATCTGTGATAGTCTGTGCTAGTTCAGCCAGAATGTTCCCTGGCAAGGAATTATGTGCAGGATGAAAAAACTCGATATATCCTACTTGGTTTTCTATTTCTAACTTTACGTAAGGTTGTTGTTCTGACATAATTATATTAATCCAAATTGTTCAAAATGATGATTTAAATGTTTTCTTTCCAATAGGTATGATTCGTAACGGTTCAATTCACCAAAAACCAAATTCTTCAATTTAGCCTCTGGATTTTCCTTGAAAAATGTGATGTATTTTTCACGTTGTACTTTAAACTTTTCAATAGCTGTTTCCAAATCTGGATATTTTAGATCTTCTAATTTATCTTTTTCAAGATTTGGGAATTGTGCGTTCTGAGGAAACTTCTTATAATCATACAAACTGGCGTGTACTTTATCTAAAATCTTTTCTGGTGTGGCGATTTCAAAATCCTGAATCTCGCCAGACGCAATTTTATAGGTGTACTCCAAATGCTCAATCATATGCTGTGGCGTCATAATACCCCATTTTGGTTTGGCATCTGCGGTTAGTTTGGAAAGACACTCATCAATTTTTTTATCGGTCATTTCCACAAAAGTCTCTTGTTTTTTCTGAACCATTGTTAAAATAGTTGCAATGGCTACCAATGCTTCTTGGTCTTCATCAGGATCCGTATCAAACACCTCAACATACCATTTTACAATACCTGAAGGGTGTTCGGTTCCTTTTTGTTCACGATCCACTTTTTCCTTACATGTTAATCGCACATAAATGGTGTCGTTATGGTATAATGGGCGTAAAAATCGAATACTATCCAAACCATAATTAGCGGCTACGGGACCTTTGTTAGGATATACAAACAAACCTGCTGCTGCCGAAATAATGAAATAACCGTGTGCCGTTCGTTTCTCAAAAATACTGCCATCTAAAGATGTAATATCTGTGTGGGCATAAAAATGATCCCACGTGAGATTAGCAAAATTGATAACATCGGTATCGGTTAATGTTCGCTTATGCGTTTCTAACGACATACCAGGCTGAATATCTTCCCAGTGATACGCAAACGGATGCTTTGGTGATTCTTTATAAGCTGACTTTGGCTGGTAAATGCCTGTAATTTCGGTTAGTGTTGTTGGCGAACCTTGTATGGCGCAACGTTGTAAATAATGTTTAATACCACGAACACCGCCCATTTCTTCGCCGCCACCAGCACGTCCTGGACCACCATGAATTAGATTTGGTAATGGTGAACCGTGACCTGTACTTTCTTTAGCATTTTCTCTATTCAACACTAAAATTCTACCGTGGTGTGTTGCTGCCGAAATAGTATAATCTCGTGCGATCGTATCGTCATTAGTAACAATGGAACTCACCAAAGAGCCTTTACCCATTTTCGATAACTTAATAGCATCATCCAATGTTTTATAAGGCATCAAAGTACTTACAGGACCAAAGGCTTCGGTAATGTGAGCCGCTTCGTTTTTAAACGGATCATCCTCACGAAGTAAAATAGGTTTTATAAATGCGCCTTTTTTTGCATCGGCACCAATAGTTTTGGCGGCATCAAAATCACCATAAACAATATCGGCTGTTTTTGCGATTTTTTCAATTTGTTCTTTTACCGAATTACGTTGCGCATCGTTTACCAAAGCGCCCATTCTAACTTCTTTTAATCGCGGATCGCCAATAGTAACTTTATCTAATTGCTTCCCTAAAGCTATTTGTACATCTTCAATAAGATTTTCCGGAACAATAATACGACGAATTGCCGTACATTTTTGACCACACTTCACGGTCATTTCATTTCTAACTTCCTTTATAAACAAGTCGAATTCTGGCGTTCCAGGGATGGCATCTTCCCCTAAAATTGAGGCATTCAAAGAATCGGCTTCCATAGTAAACGGAACCGATTCTGCTAAAATCTGCGGGTGGTTTTTAAGCAACTTCCCGGTGGATGCAGAACCGGTAAAGGTCACTACATCTTGCGACTGTACCGTATCTAAAATGGTTTTTGCCGTACCACTAATTAGTTGCAAAGCACCTTCTGGAAGAATTCCTGAAGCTATAATTTCTTTTACAACAGCCTCGGTTAAATAAGCTGTTTGCGGCGCTGGTAAAACCACTGCTGGCATTCCAGCCATCCAATTAACAGCACACTTTTCCAACATTCCCCAAACGGGAAAATTAAAGGCATTAATGTGAACAGCCACACCTTCGCGAGGCACCATAATATGATGTGCCATAAAGCGTCCTCCTCGTGATAAATCGATAGGTTCTCCTTCGACATGAAAGGGTTGATTAGGGAATAGTTTTCGTAGTGATGCGTTAGAAAACAGGTTTCCAAAACCACCTTCAATATCTATCCAACTATCAATTTTAGTGGCACCAGTACGGTAGCTTACTTCGTAAAAATCTCTTTTTTTCTTTTGAAGATAAAATGCTAATTTTTTAAGCATTAATCCACGTTCTTGAAAGGTCATTTTTCTAAGGGCATCACCTTTTACTCTTCCATATTGAAGGATTTCAGGAATATCCAAACCTTCGGTGGTGACGTTTGTAAAATGCTCGCCTGTTACCGAGTCTAGGATGGGCGTTCCTTCTCCTTTTCCGTCTATCCACTGACCTTGTATGTAATGTTGTGTTTTGTTCATACTTAAAACTTTATAGTAGATTCCGCTTCAAGTGCGGAATGACAAATCATTATTTATTTACATTTTCAATTACCGCAGCATATCCTTGGCCCACGCCTACACACATCGTTACCAAAGCATACCGTTTATTTTGTTCTTTCAACTCTAAAGCCGCTGAATACGTAATTCTTGCTCCTGTAACTCCAAGCGGATGCCCGATTGCAATAGAACCTCCGTTAGGGTTTAATCTTGAATCATCATCTGCCAATCCCCAAGCTCTAGTACACGCCAATGCTTGTGCGGCAAAGGCTTCGTTAAGCTCAATAACATCCATATCGTCCATTGTCAACCCTGCTTTTGCTAACGCTTTATTAGACGCTTCCACAGGACCAATACCCATAATTCGTGGCTCGACACCAACTACGGCCGAACTTACTATTCGCGCCATTGGTTTTAGGTTATATTTTTTAACCGCTTCTTCTGAAGCTATGATTGTTGCTGCTGCACCATCATTTAATCCTGATGAATTTCCTGCCGTCACACTTCCGCCTTCTTTTTTAAAAGCTGGACGAAGTCTTGCTAAAATTTCTTTTGTGGTTCTTGGTTTTACAAATTCATCTTTTGAAAAGATGATTGGATCTTTTTTACGTTGTGGAATTTCAACCGAAATAATTTCTCTTTCCAAACGTCCATTTTCTTGTGCTTTGGTAGCTTTCATCTGGCTCCAATAGGCAAAAGCATCTTGATCTTCACGTGAGATATTATATTTATCAACTAAATTCTCGGCAGTTACTCCCATACCATCCGTGCCGTACATCTCGTGCATTTTTGGATTGACAAATCGCCATCCAAAACTACTATCATACATTTTGGAATCGTTACCAAATGCGCTTGATGGTTTCGCTACCACATAAGGGCCGCGAGTCATATTTTCAACGCCTCCAGATATAAACAGATCGCCATCGCCTGCTTTTATCGCTCGATTGGCGTGAATAATTGCTGATAAGCCCGAGCTACACAATCTGTTGACTGTTTCGCCCGGCACCGTAAAAGGTAACCCTGCTAACAATGCGCACATTCTAGCGACATTACGGTTGTCTTCGCCTGCCTGATTGGCACAGCCCATAATAACATCGTCATAGGCCTCTTTTGGAATGTTTGGATTTCGTTTTACAATTTCTTTAATGACTAAGGCTCCTAAATCGTCTGTCCGTACAGCAGATAAAGTTCCTTTGTAATTTCCTATTGGTGTTCTTATGCCGTCTATAATGTATGCTTCCATATTATTTTGAAATCGAAGCCGAAATTGAAATCGAACTTCTTACGTTTGTTTTTCTTTATTTTTTAAGATCCTGAATCAAGTTCAGAATGACAAATATTTTCTTTTACTCCCAATCTTTTTGTGTACGATAAACCACGCCCTTAAAAAGTGCTACAAGTTCATCGCCTCGTTTTACTTCTATGATATTAAATCCTAGTTTGTTTTTTACGTTTTCTATAACCGATTCGGCTACTAAATAATCGCCTTCTTCTAATGCTTCAATGTGATTAATACTCGTTTCTATGGAAACTGCAAATTTACCGTGCGTATTGGCGGCAAACCCGAAAGCGGTGTCTGCCAAAGCATAACTAATGCCGCCATGTGCTTTCCCCATACTATTGAGCATTTCCTTGCGAACTGTCATTGCCACACGACAACGACCTATTTCACATTCTAAAATTTCAATACCCAACCACGTACTAAATGGGTCTAGTGATAGCATTTTATGTGGAATTTGTTCGCCTTTCAAAATCTATTATTTTTTTCTACTAATTTATAACCTAACCAAGCCATTGGAATATAGGCTGCTGCCAAATCCAAAATGATAAACCACGTTGGCGCTGGAATCATAAATGCTGCTGAAATACCTCCTAATAAAAAGAATACTCCTATAAACATTGCATAAGCAAATTTGCTTTTCGTGACTATTTTTGCTGTAATCAATGCACCTACCAACGTCCCTATGGCGTGTGCCAAAAATGGCATAATGTAATGTTTAGCTTCCAATAAATCTGCTGCTGCTTTTATGCCTTCGGCGGTAGATAAATCGGCACCTTCTGGTGGTGGTATAATGGAACCACTAATGGTGATAATTCCCATATTTACTATTCCCCCAATAACTATTCCTGCTATGATAGCGAGAATACTTCTTAGTGTTGTGTTCATAGTCGGCTCGGTTTAGTTAGTAAAACGTTCTATTGTCTTTATTCATTTTTCGTAATAATGGGCTACAACGGTAACGATCTTCGTGATATTCGTTGTAAAGTTCCTCCATTTTCGTCACACACCATTCTATTCCTTTTTCATCAGCCCAAGCTAATAATCCTTTTGGGTAGTTAACACCTTTGGTCATAGCATTATCAATGTCTTCAGCAGAAGCGATATTTAAAAACAAGGCGTCTGCTGCTTCGTTTATGAGCATAACTAAAACACGGTTGAAAATACTTCCTGCCAGTTCTTTATGAGATTCTGAATCAAGTTCAGAATGACAAGTACTTATTTTTTTACCATTATCGTCATAATCGTAATAGCCTTTCCCTGATTTTCGTCCTAAATAGCCAGCTTCACTCAAGCGTTTTTGTGTGAAACTTGGCTTGTAACGTGGATCGAAGTAAAAGGCTGTAAACACCGTTTCGGTTACGGTATAATTGACATCGTTCCCAATGAAATCCATCAATTCGAAAGGCCCCATTCTGAATCCTCCAATATCTTTCATAGCTGCATCAATCTCAGAAAAAGATGCGATGCCTTCTTCATAAATCCGTAGAGCTTCTCCATAAAATGGACGTGCTACACGATTAACAATAAAGCCAGGCGTATCCTTGGCTACGGCAACCGTTTTTTTCCAGCTCGTAATTGTCTCAACTGATTTATCCAAAACCGCTTTTGAGGTTTGCACGGCTGGAATAACCTCAACCAGTTTCATTAACGGTGCTGGATTAAAAAAGTGAATGCCCACACAACGTTCTGGTTTATGCAAGGATGATGCGATAGACGCAATGGACAAGCTTGATGTATTTGAAGCTATAATGCAATCGTCTGACACATAGCTTTCCAATTCTGAAAACACCTTCTTTTTTATGTCTAGGTTTTCAATAATGGCTTCGATAGTTAGATTTGAGTTTGCTAAATCCTTCAAACTATTTACATACGAAATGTTACTTTGAATTCTCGATTTCTCCTCAGTATCAATACGTCCTTTTTCGATAAGACGATTTAATATTTTTTCAAGGCTAGCTTTGGCTTTGTCTAAAGCTGCTTGATTGGTGTCATATAATTTTACAGAACAACCAGCAGTTGCCGCTACTTGTGCAATACCGCTTCCCATTGTTCCAGATCCGATTACTCCCACAAGCATTGGAGATTGGAGATTGGAGATTGGAGATTTTTGATTTGACATATCCAAAATTATTATTTTAATTTATTTGAGGCTGTTTTTATACTTGCAACGAAAATTGAAATTAACTCATCATTTTCTTTCATAAGCTTATCTATTAAATTAGTTTCAGATATAAGTTTTGCACCTTTTTGAATTTTCATATTTATTAAACATTCACGAAGTTCTTTTAAACAAATTTTCATTTTATGAAGAAAATCTCTAGTAGATTCACCACTTCTAGCTTCGCCATAATTTAAAGCTGATGATGTTGCTGACCTGATAAGCTGTTTAGCTAAATGTTCAGATGCAAATGACTTATCAATACTTTTGCAAACTACAATACTATCTATTGCAAATTGAATAAGTCTGATTTCAAGTTCGTTTGCTTTCATAATCTAAAATCTGATATCCTAAATCGTTAATCTTCAATCAAAAAATTATCTTCCTTTAAATGCTGGTTTTCGTTTTTCTACAAATGCCGAAACACCTTCTTTGTAATCTTCGGTTTGAGCAGCTTCTATTTGTAATTTGGATTCTAAAGCTAATTGTTCTTCCAAGCTATTCGTCAACGATTGGTTAAACGCTTCTTTTATCTTCCCTAACGCTAAGGTTGGCATATTGGCTAGTTTCAACGCCAGTTTGTTAACTTCTTCTTCAAAATTTTCTAATGGTAGTACTTTGTAAATCATCCCCAAACGTTCGGCTTCTTCTGCAGATACTTTATCGCCTAGCATCGCCAATGCAGATGCTTTTTGAAACCCAATAAGTCTAGGCAAAAAAAACGTTCCTGCACTATCAGGAATCAATCCTATTAAGCTAAATGCTTGAATAAAACTCACTTTTTCGTGTGCTACAACCACATCGCAAGCCAAAGCAATGTTGGCTCCCGCTCCTGCCGCGACACCATTAATAGCTCCAATAATTGGTTTTTTAATGGTTCTAATTCTTGTGATAATGGGATTGTAGTGTTCTTCTAATATTTTTTTGAAGCCTGGGTTTAATTCTGGCGAAGTCACTTCTTTAAGGTCTTGACCTGCACAAAAAGCTTTACCATTTCCCGTTAGAACGATTGCTCTAACCTCTTTGTTAGTTTCACAGTCATCAAATACTTGTTGAAGACGTAACGCCATTTCGCGATTGAAGCTATTAAACACTTCTGGTCGGTTTAGCGAAATGTACGCAATATTGTTTTCAATTTTTAATTCAATTGAAGTGTTGCTCATACCTATGTGTTGTTTTATTTAGATTCCGTATCGCGTACGGAATTACTATTTTTTAGCTCATTTTATTTAATGAGACCCTGAAATTAGTTCAGGATGACAGCTTACCGTCATTTCAAACATTTAAAATAATCGAATGGTTCTTGGCAATCGTTGCATTTAAATTGCGCTTTGCAAGCCGTTGAACCAAACTGACTAATCATTGTTGTGTTTTTGCTTCCGCATTGCGGACATTTTACTAATTGCTTACCTTCTAACAACACCGATTTGTCTGCCTCGGCATCTAAAGGTGCTGCAATACCATAATCTTCTAGTGCCTGTCGGCCTTTTGGTGTTATCCAATCGGTTGTCCAAGCAGGGTGCAAAATTAAATCTACTTCGGCTTTATATCCTGCTTTTTTTAAAGCGCTTTTAATATCGTCACCTATAACATCCATTGCAGGGCAACCGCTATAGGTTGGTGTGATTTCTATTTTAACGGTATCTCCTTCAATTACAGCAGAACGCACAACACCCATATCCATAATGGAAAGCACTGGGATTTCAGGGTCTGAAATTTGCTCCAAAATAGGAATGAGCTTTTCGTTTATGTTTTGTTGCGTTGTTGTCATAGTTTATAATTAAGATTCTGAAACAAGTTCAGAATGACAAATCAAAGGCTTGTTACCACTCCATATTTGGGTAGGCGCGTTGCATATATTGTAAATCGGCTAATAAATACCCCATATGCTCGGTATGTATACCTTGCTTACCTCCTTTTTGGAAATATTTGCTTTCTGGAATATCTAGTGTTGCTGTTTCCAGAACATTTTCTACTTCTTTATAATACGCCTCTTTTAGCTTGGTAACATCTACGCCAACACCTTCCTCAACCATTGCTTTGTCCGCTTCGGTTTGATGAAATAATTCATCGGTGTACGTCCATAAATCGTTTATGGCTGTTTGGATGCGATCGTGACTTTCTTTAGTGCCATCACCTAGACGTTTTATCCAATCGGATGAGAAACGTTTATGATAACTCACTTCTTTAATCGATTTTTTTGCAATCGCCGATAGGTTTAAATCGGTGCTTTTTTCTAATTCGGTTAGCATTAAAAAATGATATACATCGAACAAGAATTGTCTTGCTATTGTATAACCGAAATCGGTATTGGGTTGTTCTACCAAAAGCACATTGACATATTCACGTTCTTTACGAAGCATAGCAATATCATCTTCAGTTCTACCGTCGCCTGCGATTTTTGCTGCATACTGATAGTAACTGCGCACTTGCCCCAATAAATCCAATGACATATTGGTGCACGCAATGTCGGTTTCTAAACTTGGACCGTGACCACAAAGCTCCCCTAATCGCTGACCTAGTATTAGGCTGTTGTCTGCAATGCCAAGTATGTAATTGTATAAGTTTTGATTCATAGTATTCTTTTGAAGACGAAGTTGAAGATGAATTCGAAGTCGAAATTAATAGCGTTTTAATATTGTTACTACAATTCTTATCAATTCGTCATTTTCATTACGTAATGGTTCTAATTTCTCAATCTCAAATAAATCAGCTTTAATCTGAATATTAATATTTCTTAAACACTCTCTTAATTCCTTAAGTGTTATTCTCAACTTATTGGCCTTATCTTTATCTGAAGCCGCACCAAGATATTCTCCAAAATTTAAAGCAGATGAGCACGAAGATCGAATGAGTTGTTTAGCTAAATAATCAGCTGAATAGCTAAACGGTTTTTTGTCGTAAAAAAGAATAATTGAAGCGGCAAAATCTTCAAGCCTACTATCCAAATCATACTTTTTCATTAAAAAACAATTTTCATCTTCAGTTTCTACTTCGTCTTCATCTTCGTTTTCTTTCTACATATGCTTCACATCGTCTGGTAAATCGTAAAAGGTTGGGTGACGATAGACTTTATCTTGAGCTGGCTCAAATAATTCGCCGTTATGTTCTGGGTTTGATGCTGTTATATGTTTACTTTCTACCACCCAAATGCTCACACCTTCGTTTCTTCTAGTATATACATCACGTGCATTTTCCAAGGCCATTTCGGCATCGGCAGCGTGAAGGCTACCAAAATGACGGTGTTCTAATCCATTTTTACTTCTTACAAAAACCTCCCAAAGAGGCCAATTTTTCTTTGCTGACATAATTATTCTTGATTGCTGATTGCTGATTGCTGATTGCTGATTTAGTTCTAAAATCAAAAAATCGTTAATCTTCAATCGTTAATATCAAACTGCTTGTTTATCTTTTTTATCTTGTTGTTTTTCTGCGTGAGCCATTGCTGCATCGCGCACCCATTCGCCACGCTCCCAAGCGCCTACTCTGGCTTTCATTCGTTCTTTGTTCATTGGACCATGACCTTTTACAACTTGCCAAAACTCATCCCAATTGATTTCACCGAAATCATAACTTTTTCGGTCTTCGTTCCACTTCAAATCTGGATCTGGAATGGTTAGTCCTAAAATATCGGCTTGCGGTACGGTTTGGTCTATAAATTGCTGGCGCAATTCATCGTTTGTTTTACGCTTCAGCTTCCATTTCATACTTTGTTCGGTATGTGTGGACTCGGCATCTGTTGGTCCAAACATCATTAAACTTGGCCACCACCAACGGTTTAAAGCGTCTTGCGCCAGTTCTTTTTGCTCGGGTGTACCTTCACATAACTTCAACATAATTTCGTACCCTTGACGTTGGTGAAAACTTTCTTCCTTACACACACGAACCATTGCTCTGGCATAAGGCCCAAAAGAGGTGTTGCATAACGGCACTTGATTGATAATAGCCGCTCCATCTACCAACCAACCAATGGCGCCCATATCGGCCCAAGTAACAGTTGGGTAATTAAAAATGGACGAGTATTTAGCTTTACCTGAATGAAGCTGATCATATAATTCGTCACGAGAAATCCCTAAGGTTTCACAAGCGCTATATAAATATAATCCATGACCAGCTTCGTCTTGAACTTTGGCCAATAATGCCACTTTACGACGTAGTGATGGTGCACGAGTTATCCAATTACCTTCTGGCAACATCCCCACAATTTCGGAATGTGCGTGCTGACTAATTTGCCTAATATGCGTTTTGCGATATTTTTCTGGCATCCAGTCTTTAGGTTCAATTTTCTCGTCACGTGCAATACGTGCTTCAAATTCTGCTTCTAGGTTTTTTATTTGTTCTTCACTCATCGTTCTTCGAAATTGAAATCGAAGTTGAAACCGAAATCGAAAACTCTTCGATTCTATATAGCTTTAACTTCAATTGAGTTTCTATTTTATTTTTCCTTTTCAATATTATGAGATTCCTGCTTTCGCAGGAAATTTATACATCAAAATCGACTACCACTTTTTTAGTCGTTGGCACCGATTGACAGCTTAACACATAATGTTGTGCTACTTCATCGTCTTCTAAAGCATAATTGATTTTCATTTCAACCTCTCCTTCAACTACCTGACATTTACAGGTACTACAAACACCGCCTTTACAAGCAAAAGGCAAATCGGCTCCGGCAGTTAATGCGCCATCAAGAATATTATCGTCGTCTTGCTGCATTGTGAAACGGAACTCTTTTCCGCCATCGATAATAACCACTTCAACACCATCTATTTTTTGTTCTGATAAACGCTCGACACGCTTTTTATCTTCTTCGGTTAGTCCTTTAACAAACAATTCGAAGTGAATTAAATGCTTAGGCAAACCTGCTTGAGCAAGATAGTTGCTCACGTAATTTACCATATCTTCGGGACCACACAAAAACACTTCGCTAGTATCTGGAATATCGATAAATGTTTTGGTAAGAACCTTCATTTTATCGTCATCAAAACGCCCATTAAACAAGTCGATATCACGCTTTTCTTTGGTGAGGAAATAATAAATTTCCAACCTTCCAAAGTAAGTATTTCTTAATTGTTCTAACGCTTCCTTAAAGATAATGGATTTTGCCGTTTTATTCACATAAAACAGCTTACAAGTTGCCTTAGGTTCTGCTGCCAAATGCGCTTTAATCATAGACATAATTGGTGTGATACCACTTCCAGCAGCAAAAAATAGATAGTTTTTAGCATTTTTAGAATCACATTCTACACCAAACGTTCCACTTGGCGCCATTACCTCGAGTTCGTCTCCTGTTTGTAAAGTGGTATTTACAAAGGTTGAAAACTTACCTCCAGGAATTTCCTTAACGGCAACTTTCCATTCATTATCAAATGGGCTTGAACATAATGAATACGAGCGACGCACATCTTCGCCATTAATTATAGTCTTTAAAGTAAGGTGTTGCCCTTGCGAAAATTTGAATTCGCTTTTTAAGTCTTCAGGAATTTCGAAAGACACTACTGATGTGTCTTTGGTTTCCTTATATATGTCTTTTACTTTTAATTTATAAAACTCAGCCATTAACAGTTATAATCTCTTGTATATACTTATTTTTTCAACCGAAAACGTTTGCGCTTTCAATCAACAAAAAAACTAACACTTGTTAGTTTGCTTGACAAATTTACAAAAAATTAATTGATTTTTTTGTTAATACCATTAATAAGCACTTGGCTTAATTGGCGTGAAAGTTCTTCTGGATCTAAGTCTTCTTTTTTAGGAATCCATAGATAAAGTGACCGAAGTGTTGACAGGATTGAAAAGAGCATGACATCTTCGTTTTCAGAAATAATTTCGTTGTTTTTTATACCTTTAACAATAATATTTCTAAACTCGTTTTCGTAATTATAGCGTAACTTTAAATAGTAATCGCGATTGTCTTCAAGATGCATCCAGTCGTTATTTAAAGATGCCATTCCGTATGTATTTTGCGACGTTATACTAACGTGTAGTTTTACAATTTCTTGAAGTTTTTCAATATTTGAGAGGTTAGATTTTTGAATATCTTGCAGACCTTTGGTAAATTCTTCAGCCAAGGAAATGATAATTTCCTTTAAAATTTCCTGCTTTGACTTGATGTGATTGTATAAACTTGCCGCTTTAATTCCCATTTCTGATGCCAAGTCACGCATTGTTACAGCACTGTAGCCTTTTTCCTTGAATAATTTGGCTGCTGTTTTTATTATTTCGTCTTTACGAGTTGGGGGTTTCAAATTCAATTGTTATTATTTAAGTGTAAATTTATACAAAAAGTAAAACTATGGGCTTTTTATCATTTTTATTCGGTAATAGAGACAAAAAAATTAAAACATATCTAGACAATGGTGCTGTTATTTTGGATGTACGCACACTACAAGAATACAATAACGGCCATATTGACGGCTCGAAGCACATTCCTTTAAATGAGTTAAACAATCGTGTTGATGAGCTTAAGACATTAAACAAACCCTTAATTGTGTGTTGCGCTAGCGGTGTGCGTTCTACAAAAGCTGCCAAATTTTTAAACCTTAATAATCTGGATGCTATTAATGGTGGTGGTTGGAAAAGCCTAGAAAGCAAATTATAATTTTACGTCTTGAAAACCCTGCTGATTGGCAATAGTGCTATTGTTATACTTTAACGTCCACCCTAGTGAATTGGTTAAAATATAGAATTTGGACAACTCGCTAATCAATCGGTTTTGAGCATTGGATTTTAAGTCGGATTGCTCTATTTTTTGAAGCAACGATTGTTTTACTTGTGCTCTAATTTTGTTGTGATCTTCAGCTTCAAATTGATTAAAAAAATCGGCTTGCACATCGTAATATTCCAAATCGGGATGGATTTTTATTTCCTCTTTGGGAATATACGTGATTTCCAGAGTTTTTGTAGCTTCATCTAGCTTATACTCCAACAGACTTAAATCGTACATTATAGAAACATCGGCATTAACTACGACAAGCGCTTTTTTTTCGGCATTTAACCAATCACCAAAGTAGGTTTTTGAGTTTTTGTAATTGAATACTTGACTAAAATGACCTTCGGTTACGACTAGCTTCCCTACGTTTTTTATTTGCTCTTGTATTAAAGCTGAATTTTCAAGCAACTGGTGTTTTTCATCTTTTTTATTGTCGCAATACTTAAAGGTAAAAAGGATGATTAATGTTATAACAACGCCAAATAGAATTTTTCTCATAGCCCTAAAATACAAAAAGCATCGGTTGCTTCGACGTTGAAGCCTAACCAATGCTTGAATCCTTTTTAAAATAATAGCATTACGAAAATAAAACCTCTTACAAAACTTGCAATTACCTTAACTTTAAATAATGGTTAAATGAGTTTATTTTGTTTGGCTTTTTCTACAGCTTCTAGTTTGTTATGAACTTGTAGTTTTTTATAAATATTTTCTATGTGTTTCCTAACGGTTCCTGGCGATATAATAAGGTTTTCGGCTATTTGGTGATAATTTAACCCTTTACTTAAATGCTCTAGCACATCGGTTTCTCGGTTAGTTAATTTAATATCTTCTTTGTCTTTTGGATTATCAACATTAATTGGATTTCGTAATAATTTTAATGTTTTTAAGGCTATTGATGGGTTCATCGCTGCGCCGCCATTAAGAGTCTCTACAATGCCATCGTGAAGTTCTTTAGCATTAACTTCTTTAAGTAAATACCCATCGGCTCCTGCTTTTATAGCTTTAAATATATTTTCATCATTATCAAAAACAGTAAGCATAATAATTTTAATGTGCGGGTATTTTTTTTTGACAACCTCGGTAGTTTCAATGCCGTTTAAAACAGGCATTTCTATATCCATTAATATTAAATTTATGTGTTGATTTTCTTCTAGCTTTGTTAGCAACTCTGAGCCATTTAACGCTGAAAATTTAAATGTTAAATCTTCGAAAAAAGAAAGTTTTTCTTTTACCGTATTAATTAAAAAGGTATTATCGTCTACAATGGCTATTTTAATGGTCATGGTGTTTTTTTATGAAATTAATAAACTCAAGGTGTTTTTCATATACGGAGTTTGCCGTATTTTAAAGTAACAGTTTAATTGTTGTTCCTATTTCTTCTTTAGAAACAATTGTTAATTCACCATCTATTTCTTGTGCGCGTTTTTTCATGTTGTTAAGGCCATTTCCCAGGGTTGCTTGCGCTTTGTTAAATCCCTTACCGTTATCTGTAATTTCTACTTGTAGTTTGTTATTAATCTGACTAACTTTTACTGAAATTATAGTTGCCTGAGCATATTTAATTGCATTGTTTACAGCTTCTTGAATAATACGGTAAATATTCATTCCGTTTACCGAAGTGAATTCTATATTATCGTTAATGCTTTTATCATTTTCAAAATTAAATGTAATACCTTCTGAAGCTATATGAGCTTTATCTATAAAGTTTGAAATACGAGATTGTAAATCTTCTAACGAAATGGCATTTTTATTCATAGCCCAAATAGTATCGCGTAACTCGTATATAGTTGCTGATGTAAAAGCACTTATATTTTTAAGTTTACTATCTAAGTTTTCCGGAAGTTTAAAGCCGTATTTTATATTATCTAAAGATGAAATTATAAAGGTTAATTGTGCACCAATATTGTCGTGTAAATCGCGAGATATTTGTAAACGCTGTTCTTGTAGCCGATTTTGGGTTTCAATTTTTGTTAGAGCATCTTTTAACTGGTTTTCGCGAATTAATTGTTTATTCTTAATTTTTTGTTGACTGTAAACAAAATATCCTAACAACACTAAAACTATAGCTAAAGCAACTAAAATTAATATGTAATTGTTTTTTTGACTTAAATCGAGTTCTTTTTCGGCTAAATCGGCACGTTGCGATAGGATTTCTTTTTCTTTTTTTTCGGTTTCAAATTCAATTTTTAACTGTTCTACTTTATTATTGGTTTCAACATTTAAAACACTGTCTTTAAGCACTTGATATTTATTTGCAAAAAAATAAGCCTCCTTGTAATTATTTAATGCCACATAGGCTTTAGAAATTGTTTCATAACAATACCGCTCTAGTCTTTTATAACCACCTTTTTTTGCCAAGGCAGCACTTGTTTGATAGTTTTTTATGGCTTCTTCAAAAAGGTTTTGCTTATAGAGAACATCGGCTAAATGAGTATAGTTTACGGCAATTCCATAGTTATCTTTTATTTTGGTTCTTATGGCTGTAGAACTATCTATGTATTGTTTAGCTAGATTAAATTTATTTATTTCGGCATATACTGTTGCTACATTAGCATACCCAAACCCCATCCCAACACTATCTTGCAATACTTTTTTTAGCTTTAAAGACTTTTGGGTATAATACAATGCACTATCGTACTTTTTATTTATGGTAAGCATAATGCCATAGTTATCATATAGTGGATCTATCTTTGTTTTGTTATGGTTTTGTTCTAACAATTTAATACCTTTTCGCATATAGCGAAGGGCATTATCCATATCGCCATATTTTAGGTTATACCCTAATTGCCCATAAGAAACCCCTGCTTTTACATGCTCTCCTAATAACTCGTATATTTTAATAGATTTTAGCACATAATCTGTTCGTTTTTCCAATTGCTCTTTGTAAGCATAAATTTGCCCTAACTTAAAATACACATCACTTAACGACATGCTATCGTTGGCTCTTAAAGCAAGATCTATAGCTTTTAAAAACATCGCTTCCGATGCTTTAACATTACCTACATATTTATCGTAAGGAATTGCTGTTATGTGTTGTAATTGTTCTTGTTTTGATAATGTTTTAATAGATTTCTGAATACTATCTATGTATGTGCTATGCTGAGAAACTCCCTTAAATGTGGATAAGACACAACACACTAAAAACAAAAATGATTTCATGTGAATTGGATTAATTAGCCTTGTTAAATTTAGATATTAATTTAGAATATAACGCTCATTTACTCTCTTAATATCCCTGTAAAAGTAGCCTCAAATACTTTCGTTACAAGGTTATCCCTCCTTATTCATAGTAACAATAGTATTTTGTAACTCTTTCATGGTTTTATCTGTAAAAAGATGAATATTATTCAATTGCTTAAGAAGCGTATTATCCTGAATACTAAACTCGTACTTTAAGCTCTCAATAGATGATATAATGCAAGAAAGATTTGTTTCAACATTAGCATACAGTTCTTTTGAAAGTTTTAAATGCTGCTCTTGAAACTTATTTTGTATTTCTAAGCTCTTAAGAGTTTCTTTAAGTTTATTACTTAGTCTAAGGTGCTTCTTTTTTTGTTGTTGTAAATTGTATAACAAATGCCCCATTAAACTTAAAACAACTATTCCCAACAAAACAGTATAAAGTATAAACTTTTTATACTCTGTATGGCGTTTTTGTTTTGCTAATTCTACTCTATGAATAAGTATTTGTTTTTCTTTTCCTAGTAAATCAGTTTTCTCTAAACCCTCTTGATTATTATTAATCTCATAAAAAAATGTTGTACTATTTAATTTATAGATATCACTATTTATTAAACTAGATTGAAAAAGAAAACAAACAACAAAAAACAGAAAGAGTTTCATAAACGTATGACCATAAAAAAACACCAATTACAAACTAAAAAAGCTTAGAACTGGTGTTTTCTAAAAAGTTGACTAATAGCATATTAAATATACAACAAACTAAGCTATCTAAATTAAAAAATCGATAAAATGCTTTTTAAAAAAGATTAAGCGTAATTTACAATTATGGGATTACGCTCAATCTAAACAGACCTCAACAACAAGGTAACATTGTCAAGATTTTAAAAACATGTCTTAACCTTATTGTTTGTTAAGGTTAAATGATCCTTCTGATATTACTTTCGTTGAACCATCATTTGAATTTTTTGCTGTAAAGCTAAAAGTTCCTTTAACTTTCGAATCGGTTTCCTCGCTTATTTTAATTTCACCAGCAACACCAGAATCTTGATAAGGCGCAGACCATGTTTGCGTATTTGCTGGGTTACTAATATCTGGCTCGATGTAAGATGCTATAATAAAAACATTGGAGTCTGACAACTCATAAGTTCCTTCACCTTCATAACCATTTATAGTCATATTTATAGCTTGATCTTGGGTGTTTCCTTGCAACACTAGAGTAGTTTGTCCTCCACCCGATGCTTTATTGGCAAAAGAAGTCATTTCTAATGAAGTAAAATTACTACCATCAATTTTTGCAGAAATAGTTCCAGAAGCTGCCCCAACACTACCCGGATCACCTCCATCATCATCGCTTGAACAAGCTGTAAAGGTTACAAAAGTAACAACTGTTAATAATAACATTACGTTTTTTAAAATTCTCATTGTTGAATGTGTTTTGGTTAATAACACTCCAAAATTGTAACAATATGAGACTGAAATCAATACGACAAATGCCGTATATTTAAAATACGATATGCGGGAAAGCTTCTAAAATGGCACTTTTTTTAAGTTCTAGCTTATCTAGAAACACCTGATGTGCTTCAGATGTTGAATTGAAAGGTTTGTGCTGCAACCCTTTCTGAATTTCATTAATTGTTTTCATTGTAGGCAAAGCGTCATCTGCAATCCAAATGTTTTGAAACCGCTCCCAAATATAATCGATTGCTGTTTCGTTAGGATGTAGCATATCCTTGGCATAAAATCGGTAATCACGGAGTTCGTCCATCATTATCTCGTAAGAAGGAAAATAATAATTTTGCCTTTTATTTACTACTTGATGAATGGCTGAAATTAAATGTGCTTTACTTTGCGTGTTTTCCACAAAACCATCTTTTAAATGTCTTATGGGCGAGACCGTAAAAACCACTTGAGTTTTAGGGTTGTATTCATTTATCAATACTAAAATGGCCTCCAAAGATTGGACAATAGCATCAACAGATAACAGTTCTTTTTGAAAGCGCTTTTGCGGAACTTTATGACAATTAGCCACAATAGTATCCTTTTCAATATACCTATAAACCCAAGCTGTTCCTAAAGTAATAACAATATGAGACGCTGAATTTAACCATTGTTTAGTTGTTACTGTTTGCTGATTTAATTTCTGTAATAATTCTTCTTTTGATGGTGAACTTAATTTGGAATTTGCGCCAAAATAATGCCATAACTCATTATGTAAAAAAACATCGTCTTCTGTAAACTCTTTGTCGTTAATAGCATTAGTTATTAAGGTTTCGATAGCCAATGGATGAAACAAAACACCAAACGGATTTTGAAGTGTTTGAAATTTATAATACGAGAGTTTATCTCCTATATTTTCAACAAAACACGACCCTAAAAGCAATACTTTGGAATGATAATCTACAAGATTATGTTGCTGCTTTTGTATGGGTATTTGTGTTCTAAAATCCATTATTCCACATACGCTTTTACAGCATTTAAAGCGTCTTTTATACCATCGGTATTTTTTCCACCAGCAGTAGCAAAAAATGGTTGTCCGCCACCACCGCCTTGAATATACTTTCCTAATTCACGTACAATTTGCCCTGCATTTAATTCTCTTTCGGCAACCACTTTTTTAGAGATATAGCAGGTTAAAATAGCTTTACCATTTTGGTTAGACCCAAACAGCAAAAACAGGTTATCAAACTGACTTCCTAACTCAAAACAAATATCTTTTATACTAGCCGAATCCAAATCGACTTGCTTAGCCAGAAATTGTAATCCATTCACCTCAGCTAATTCATTTTTTAAATCTCCTTTAAGGTTTTTAGCTTTGTCTTTTAGCAAACCTTCTATTTCCTTTTTTAAAGTAGCATTTTCATCTTGCATGCTTTTTACGGCATCGACAGGATTTTTAGGATTTTTAAGTAAATCTTTTAAAGCTTGATAATCGTTATCTATACTAATAAAATAATCGCCTACTTCCTCGTTTGTTATGGCTTCTATTCTTCTAATTCCTGAAGCCACAGCACCTTCTGAGGTGATTTTAAAATACCATATTTTCCCTGTTTCCTTAACGTGGGTTCCACCACAAAGCTCAATGGAATTCCCGAATTTTATGGCACGCACGCTATCGCCATACTTTTCACCAAAAAGTGCAATTGCTCCAGCATCTATAGCTTCTTGCATTGGAATATTACGTTTTTCTTCTAAAGGAATATTCTCTCGAATTCTAGCATTAACAAAATCTTCAATTTGTTGTAATTGATCTTTATCAACTTTTGAGAAGTGTGAAAAGTCAAAACGCAATCCTTTAGCTTTTACTAACGATCCTTTTTGCTCTACGTGTGCACCTAACACATTTCTAAGAGCTTGATGCAACAAATGTGTCGCCGTATGATTACAAGCCGTTAAATGCCTTGATTCTTCATTTACTACCGCCTTAAACGTATCGGTTAAATGCTTTGGAAGGTTTTTAGTAAAATGAATAATAACGTTGTTTTCTTTTTTTGTATCTAAAATATAAACCACATCGCCATTAGCACTTTCTAAATGACCTTTATCGCCTATTTGCCCACCACCTTCGGGGTAAAACGGCGTCATATTAAACACTAATTGATACATTTCGCCATCTTTTTTAGTGGTTACTTTTCTGTATCGTGTAATACGAACGTCTACTTTCAACCTATCATATCCTACAAACTCTTCAACATCGTCTTCTTTTAAAACTACCCAATCAGACGTTTCTGAAGCCGATGCTTGACGCGAACGTTCTTTTTGCTTTTTCATTTCCGCATCAAACCCTTCAACATCTATAGTGTAACCTTTTTCGCGGGCTATTAATTGGGTTAAATCTAGAGGAAATCCATACGTGTCGTAAAGTTCAAAAGCTTTTGTTCCTGCAATGGTATCTGTTTTGGTATCTTCCATAACGCGATCTAAGAGTAATAACCCTTGATCTAAAGTTCTTAAAAAAGATTGTTCTTCTTCTTTAATCACATTTTCGATAAGTGTTTTTTGACTTTTAAGTTCTGGAAATGCTTTACCCATTTGGGCAGATAAAGTTTCTACTAACTTAAAAATAAAGGGCTCTTTTTGATTTAAAAAGGTAAATCCGTAGCGAATGGCACGACGTAAAATACGACGAATCACATAACCAGCACCTGCGTTACTTGGCAACTGCCCATCGGCTATTGAAAAGGCCACAGCACGAACATGATCTGAAACCACACGAATGGCAACATCAACCTCATCCTCTTTACCATAATTACTATTGGTTATAGTTTCTATTTCGCAAATTAACGGTGTAAATACATCGGTATCGTAATTACTTTGTACACCTTGCAATACCATACACAAACGCTCAAAGCCCATTCCGGTATCTATATGTTTGTTTGGTAAATTTTCTAAAGAACCATTGGCTTTACGATTGTATTGCATAAATACCAAATTCCATATTTCCACGACTTGTGGATGATCTTGGTTCACCAAATCTTTTCCTGGAACTTGTGCTTTTTCTTCGTCTGAACGGATATCTACGTGAATTTCGCTACAAGGTCCACAAGGGCCTTGATCGCCCATTTCCCAGAAGTTATCTTTTTTATTCCCCATTAAAATACGGTCTTCGGGAACAATAGCTTTCCAAAAATCGTATGCTTCTTGATCCATTGGGATACCTTCTGACTCGTCACCTTCAAAAACAGTGACATAAAGTATGTCTTTATTGATTTTAAAAACTTTGGTTAATAATTCCCAAGCCCAATCAATGGCTTCTTTTTTAAAGTAATCGCCAAAACTCCAATTCCCTAACATTTCAAACAACGTATGATGATAGGTATCATAGCCTACTTCTTCCAGATCGTTATGCTTTCCAGAAACACGTAAACATTTTTGGCTATCGGTAATACGGCTACTTTTAGGTTTGGCGTTTCCTAAAAAATATTCTTTAAAAGGAGCCATCCCCGAATTAATGAACATTAACGTTGGATCATCCTTAGTTACCATTGGTGCAGAAGGCACAATGAGGTGTTTTTTATCTTCAAAAAAAGTTAAAAATTTAGATCGTATGTCTTGGGATTTCATATAGATTATCTTTGTCAAGCTTATGTTAAAATTACCACATCTACAAAACAATTTTTATCTTTGATGGTTTGCAAACGGGCACATTGTTTTATACAATGTTTTTATTACATGCAAAAATAGTAAAATTAGGCAATGAGTAAGGTAAAATATTATTACGATCCAGAAACGCTTTCCTATAGGAAAATAGAACGTAAAAAACGTCGTACAGCAAAATACATTTCTATGTTTGTTTTGGCATCGGCTTTATTTGGGTTTGTATTTGTTTTTATTGCCAGTCAATACATTGAGTCTCCTAAGGAACGTGCTTTAAAACGTGAACTAGCCAATATGCAATTACAATATGAATTGCTTAACAAAAAAATGGATGAAGCACAGTCTGTTTTAGCTAATATTGAAGAACGCGACAATAATATTTATCGTTTATATTTTGAAGCTAACCCTATTCCTGAAGAACAACGCAAAGCAGGATTTGGTGGAATAAACAGATACAAAACTCTTGAAGGTTTCGACAATTCGAAATTAATTATTGAAAGTAACAAACGAATAGATGTGTTACAAAAACAAATTGTTATTCAATCGAAATCTCTTGATGAAATAGCAAAACTTGCCGAAGAAAAAGAAAAGTTACTATCTTCAATTCCAGCCATACAACCTGTAAGTAATGAGGATTTAACTAGAATGGCTTCGGGTTACGGCATGCGTACCGATCCCTTTACAAAAGCCAGAAAGATGCACTGGGGCATGGATTTTACCGCACCAAGAGGCACACCGGTTTACGCTTCGGGAGACGGCGTTATTACAAGAGCCGATAGTAATTCTTCGGGTTATGGTCGTCACATTCGTATAGATCATGGGTATGGTTATGTGAGTCTTTATGCGCATTTATACAAATATAATGTACGTAGAAATCAGAAAGTAAAACGTGGCGACCTTATTGGATTTGTAGGCAGTACTGGTCGCTCCGAAGCACCGCATTTACATTACGAAGTCTTTAAAGATGACCAACGCATAAACCCTATAAATTTCTATTACGGAAGTTTATCTGCTGAAGAGTTTGATGAACTGCTTAAGCATGCGTCAATGGAAAACCAATCTCTCGATTAATGCATATCAATTTACCCGAAAAACGCTATTATAGTATTGGTGAAGTCGCCAAGGCATTTGATGTTAATGCCTCTTTAATACGCTTTTGGGAAAAAGAATTTGATGCACTTAAGCCTAAAAAAAACGCCAAAGGCAATCGTAAATTTACCCAAGAAGATATTAAAAATCTCAAATTTATTTACCACTTGGTAAAAGAACGTGGATTTACGCTTGAAGGTGCCAAAACACATTTAAAAGAAGAAAAGAAAAAATCGCTCAGTAATTTTGAAATTATCAGTAAATTAGAGGGAATTAAAGCGCAGTTACTTAAAATTAAAGAGCAGCTGTAACTTTTTTTGTGTTTACGCTACTTATAAAGTGTCATAAACCAATATCATTAACACTAAAACATCACTATTATGAAAAAAAGAGTTATTGCAGGACTAGGTTGTGGAGCTATTACCATAATCGCTGTAGTAGTTATTGGAATTATCTCTGTTATTTATGGAATAAGCTTCAACAATACAACTATCGAACTCAATGAAAATGTAAGCGAAGCTTGGGGTAATGTACAAACCTCTTACCAACGCCGTAACGATCTTATAGGCAACCTTGTAAATACCGTAAAAGGTGCGGCCGATTTTGAGCGAAACACATTAACCGATGTTATTGAAGCCCGCGCAAAAGCAACATCTATAAGTATTGACCCAAATAACATCACCCCAGAACAATTAGCACAATACAATCAAGTTCAAGGTGGTTTAAGTGGCGCTTTAAAAAGTTTATTGGTAACCGTAGAACGGTATCCAGAACTTAAAGCCAACCAAAACTTTTTAAAACTTCAAGACGAACTTACCAGTACCGAAAATACCATACAAACTGCAAGAACACGATATAACGAAGCCATAAAACCATATAATAACCAAGTGAAAAAATTCCCTGGTTCTGTATTTGCTAACATTTTAGGCTTTGAAGGGAAACCATATTTTGATGCTGAAGCTGGAGCAGAACAACCTGTAGATGTAGAATTTGATTTTGAATAACCATGTCTAAAGTAGAAGATTTTCTTACTTATCAAGAAGAACAAGACATTATAAAAGCTATTAGGCAAGCCGAAATGAATACATCTGGTGAAATACGTGTTCATATTGAAAAAACGGCTAATAAAGATACGTTTCAACGAGCCTTAGAGGTATTTCATTATTTAAAAATGGATAATACCAAACAGCAAAATGGCGTGTTAATTTACGTCGCTGTCGAGGATCATGCTTTTGTAATTTATGGCGACAAAGGCATTAACGATGTTGTTCCCAAAGACTTTTGGGATGACACCAAAAATAGTATTCAAGAACATTTTAAACACGGACGCTTTAAACAAGGTCTTATTGATGGCATTTTAAAAGCGGGTCAAGAATTAGAGACTTACTTTCCTTGGCATCATACAGACATTAACGAATTACCTAACGATATTTCCAAAGGATAGCTCATGCCCAAAACAACATTATATAGTACTTTACAAATAAAATCAATTGCATGTATTTTGGTCTGTTTTTTAAGCTGGAGTTATGTCTCTGCGCAATTTGATATTCCAGACACACCAAAAGAACAAACAAGCGTTTACGATTATGTTAATTTACTGTCTAATTCTCAAAAATCGCAACTAGAAGAAAAACTTATTCGGTATTCTGATACCACTTCAACACAAATTGTTGTCGCCATTATCGCCACTACAAAAGGCGAAAACATTGGGCTTTTAGCTCCTAGATGGGCTCATAAATGGGGCATTGGACAAGCCAAAGAAGATAATGGTGTTTTTATACTGCTTGCAAATGATGATAGAGAAATATGGATTTCTCCTGGCTACGGTGTAGAACATAAATTAACCGCAGGTATTACCGGAGAACTTACTAGAAACGTTATTATTCCTGAATTTAAACGCGGTGATTTTTATGGTGGGCTTGATAAAGGCACCGATGCTATTTTTCAAATCTTACAAGGAGAATATCAAGGAACGCCTAAAAAAAACTCTTCAAATGGGTTCCCTATAGGAGCTTTTCTCCCTTTCCTTATTCTGTTTATCATTGTGCTTATTGCATTATCAAAAAACAGACGTAATGGCGGCAATGGAGGCTCTGGCGGCCGTAAAAACAAAGACTTTACTATTTGGGATGCTATTATTTTAAGCAATATGGGGCGTGGTAGTTATGGTGGCTCCTCTGGTTGGGGAAGTAGCTCTGGCGGTGGATTTGGTGGCGGTTTTGGCGGCGGCGGATTCTCTGGTGGCGGCGCTGGTGGTAGCTGGTAAAAAATAAAAGCCATTTTTCAATATTGAAAATGGCTTTCTTTATACTGATTACTTTACATTTAATCCCTCCAAAAACCTCGGTCGTTAACCTCGCCTTTTTTACCAAGACTATTAAATTTCCAGCTTAAACTCAGCATAAAGTACTGTTTTAATACGGTACTTTGACTATCCTGAATATAGTTTTGTGTTGCCGTTCTTCTAGCATTGGTATTTTGGTCTAACAAATCGTAAACTTTTAATGTCGCTGTCATTTTATCCTTTAAGAAAGAATACGCCAATGTCGCGTTCCAAAACCATGCACTTCTTTGAAAGCCCGCGGCTACGTTAGGGTTATAAACATAATTTATATCGTTACGCCACTCGAAATTTTTAGGTAAGAAAAAGGCTGTTCGTAATCGAAGTTCATGAGACAAAAATTCGCGATCGTCAAAAGCTTCAATATCATAAGTGTTTTTTGTGAAATTGACGCTGTATCTAGGTCTTATTTCAAAAATGTCTTTCCATTCAAAAGTGACATCTAATTCTGGTGATATCGATCTTACTTTACCTGCATATTGCACATCGTTATTGTAGTTGATGCTTCTATTAAAATTACCGTAAACACCTACTCCTAATTTTACTGTTCGTATGGAGTCTAATTTTATACGTTTATCGTAATCAAAACCACCATAAACATTGTAGTTCCCATTTACGTTGGTATAGGTTGTTTCACGCACTAAGTCGTCGTTAATTGTAGTTTTTGACACCACTTGATTATCTGTTATTTGTGCGCCAAAATAACTGTAAAACCCTGTTCTATCTTGAAAATTATAAGAATTGAATCCAAAATAAAGTCGGTGATTATTAGAAGGGTCTAAGTTTGGATTACCTGTTACTGTATTTAATGGATTAGACACATCCTGAAAGGCTTGTAATTGTGATAATTGCGGTGCTTCGTTACGCAAACGGTAATTAAAATAAACCGAGGAGTTTTTGCCAAATCTGTAGTTTAAATAAGAATTTATCTGCATGTTTTCAAATTTGCGCTTAATAGATAATTGCGGCCTTAAAAAATCGGTGTTTTCCATAGTTCTAAACAAATAGCTCACACCTATTCTAGAGTAAAACTTATCTTTATTATAGTTAATGGAAATTCCTGGTGTACTTTCTTCATCTAAATACTCGAAATCTGTACTTAAATCTTGATTAAAATCGGTAAACTCGTTACTCGTCCCGCTTCTATCCAGCGTTGTTTTAACATCGTTAGTTTTACTGCGACTATAATTGTACTGAAAGTTTAAAAACAAGCTTTTAGCCACAATAGGCAACCTGTAAGTGATACCTGAACTTATTGTATTAACTTCGTTTTCAGAATCGGTGTATTGATCTCTAGCTTCTTGATCTATTAACACAAAATCGGGGTTATTAGGGTCGGTCACATCTTCACCATAAATATTGGTTTCAGAATTTAAGTAATCATCGGATGTTCTTGTGCTTATTTCGTTGTTTATATTCATCCTAATATAACCGCCTTTATCGCCAAAACGTTTGGTTACATTTAAACGGTTACTAAAGCTTCTTGCTTGGTTTTCTACATAAGAATTGGTGTACGAATCGTTAGTTAACTGTCCATCTTGATTTCTAGAGTTCTCACGACTGTTATATGTTGTTTTTCCATCTGAAAATCGGAACGAAGGGTCTACATTTATAAGGAAAGTGGAATCTATTTCTACATCAAACCCCATATTTACACTATGGCTATTGCTATCACTATTTGATACCGAGTTGCTGTTAGTAAAATACCTAGAATCTGGTAAAATATTTTCACGTTGCGACGCAGTTTCGTTTTCTGAGCTACTTCCAGAGTGGAAATAATCGGCAGAGATATCTACATTGTCCTTTTTTCCTAATACGTCGGCATAATTAGCGCCTATACTTCTCGATTCGGTAATACCTTGTCCACCACCAAATGTTCTTCCATCTATAGTAAATGTACCATTACTAGACATAGACATGCTTCTTGCGCCGCCAAACATTTTACGTATTTCGCCAAAACTAAACCCTGGCGAATTAATGTTGTTTCCACCAGCTAAAACACTTAATCGCCTATCGTTATTAAAGTAATTAAGCATACCTGCAGCTTCGTAACGCTCGTCTGTTCCTACGCCAGCTGCTACACGCCCAAAGACGCCTTTGTTTTTATCTTCACTTATGGTTAAGTTAATGGTTTTATTTTCGCCATCGGTTGTTTCTCCAGTAAAGGATTCTGATTTTGATTTTGTATCAACCACTTGAATTTTATCGATAATTTCTTTAGTTAAGTTTTTGGTGGTTATTGTTGGGTCGTCACCAAAAAATGGTTTTCCATTAACTAAAATTTTATTTACGGGTTTTCCATTTACCGTAATTTGCCCTTCGTCATCAACTTCCACGCCAGGAAGTTGTTTTAATAAATCTTCTACTGTGGCATCTTTTTTAGTTTTAAAAGACTTTACATTAAACTCTAAAGTATCTTTTTTAATGGTTACAGGTGCTGCTGATTTTATAACGACTTCGTCTAAGGCGTTAGAGTTAACCTGCATTAAAATTTCTTTAAGATTTATTTTTCCTTTCTCTAAATTTACTTTTTTAAAGTAGGTATTGTACCCCACATAAGACACAAACATATTAGCCGATTTCTCGCTAGTTTTGTTCTCTAGCATAAACTCACCGTTCTTATCGGAGATTGTGTATGTAATTAAAGAACTATCCTTTTCTTTTTGTAAATATACTGTTGCTGATTCTAAAGGTGTACGATCTTCTTCGGCTAATAAAGTTCCTGAAATTTCAAAGTGTTTTGATTGGGAAAACGACATTGATATACAAAGCAATGCCAAGACAACAAGTAGTCTGTTCATACGATTTTGATTGATTACGTTTCGTTTAGCTTAGTTATTAGATAACGAATATATTATCTTTTTCGTATGACTTTTCTTAAAAAAGACTTAAATCTTATTTTTTTCGCATATAAACGGTTACTGGAGCCCCATGAAAATCAAAGTTCTCGCGAAGCTTATTTTCCAAAAAGCGCTTGTAAGGATCTCTAACATACTGTGGTAGGTTGCAAAAGAACGCAAACTGCGGCTGAGGGGTTGGCAACTGGGTAATAAACTTAATTTTTACATACTTCCCTTTGTAAGCTGGTGGAGGCGTATGCTGTATAATAGGTAGCAATACATCGTTAAGTTTTCTGGTTTTAATTTTCTTACTACGGTTTTTATAAACTGTTACAGCTGTTTCTATAGCTTTGTAAATACGCTGTTTTGTAAGCGCCGACATGAAAATAATAGGCACATCGGTAAACGGCTCTATTTCCCTTTTAATTTGCTTTTCAAAAGCTTTCATTGTAGAATTGTCCTTATCGACTAAATCCCACTTATTTACTAAAATAACGATGCCTTTTCGATTGCGTTCGGCTAACCAAAAAATGTTTTGTACTTGAGCATCGAACCCACGTGTGGCATCTAAAACCAACAAACACACATCGCTATGCTCGATAGCACGTACGCTTCGCATAACAGAATAGAACTCTAAATCTTCTTTTACTTTAGATTTACGTCTAATCCCAGCTGTGTCTACCAGATTAAACTCAAATCCAAAACGATTATACTTGGTGTCTATAGAGTCTCTTGTGGTTCCCGCAATATCGGTAACAATATATCTATCTTCGCCAATAAGCGCATTAATAAAAGAGGATTTTCCGGCATTTGGACGACCTACGACAGCAAATCGTGGTAAATCTGTTTCTTGTTCTTTATCTTTTTCTGGTAAAGCTTCAACCAAAGCATCTAATAAATCGCCTGTTCCACTACCATTTATACTAGCAATGGTATAATACTCGCCTAAGCCTAAACTGTAAAATTCTACAGCATCTTCGGCGCGTTTGGCATTATCTACTTTGTTTACAGCAAGAAAAACGGGTTTGTCTATTTTTCTAAGCAACTTAGCAACGTCTTCATCCATTCCTGTAACACCAGCTTCAACATCAACCATAAAAATGATAGCATCGGCTTCATCTATAGCTAATTCTACTTGTTTGTCTATTTCTGCTTCAAAAACATCATCACTTCCTACAACATAACCACCAGTATCTATTAAGGAAAACTCCTTACCATTCCAATCGCTTTTACCATAATGACGATCACGGGTAACACCGCTTACCGCATCAACAATGGCTTCACGGCGTTGTATTAATCTGTTAAAAAATGTTGATTTCCCTACATTTGGGCGACCTACTATGGCTACTATGCTACTCATATGCTCTTTTAATTGGTTGCAAAGTTACGGTTTCCTATTTTAAGAAAAAACACTTATTTTAATTCCCTAAAAAAGAACCTTTTGAATGTCCAACACCAACGAAATAGTATTAAGGCCGCGTTTTAAGAAAACACTTAATATTCCTAACGATAAAGCTTTACAAGCTTTTGAACATGTTAAAACCTCGCAAAAAGCTTTTATCGTGTCACGAGTAGATGACCATATTTTTATAAAACTCCCTATACAACAACGCCATTTTTGGACACCACAACTTCATTTAGAAATTAACCATATAGATAAATCAAGTAGTATACTTTATGGTTTATTTGGCCCTAGCCCTACTGTTTGGACCATGTTTATGTTTTTTCATTTTATTGTTGCCACCTTATTTATTGGTTTTTCTATTTGGGCTTATACCAATTATAACCTTGATCAAGACTATATAATTCAAATATTTTTAATGTTTCTTATGATTGTTGTTTGGTTTGTACTTTATGCTTTTGGAAGACTTGGCAAACAAAAAGGACAAACAGACATGAAACGTTTGTATAATTTCATGAAAAAAACCCTAAATTTATCCTAATAAACAACTTTTCAACCTCAAATTATCGTATTTACTTAAAATAACGCATCATGAAGAACAACCTTACAGCTACTATTTTTTCAATCGCTATTATCATTGCTGCTTTTTTATTGGGCAATTCTATTATGAATAGAAATAAAACCGATGGGACTATCTCGGTTACTGGATTAGGGAAAACCAATTTCACATCGGACCTTATTGTTTGGGAAGGTTCCTTTTCTAAAGAAAATAGTGATCTACAACAAGCCTATAGTGACTTGGAGAAAGATAAAAAAGTGATTTCCGATTATTTAAAATCGAAAGGAATTACCGATGAAGAGTTAGTTTTTGATGCTGTTAAAAGCAGAAAAAACACCCGAGCAAAATATAGTGATTCTGGAAAATATATAGGCAATGAGTTTTTAGGCTACATCCTTACACAATCTATTCAAGTAGAAAGTAAAGATGTTGAAAAGGTTGAAGATATTTCTCGTGAAGTTACCGAATTACTTAACAAAGGAATTCAGTTTTATTCGCAACCACCACGCTACTATTACACGCAATTATCTGATTTAAAAATAGAGATGATTTCTCAAGCCACTGCCGATGCTAGACAACGCGCCGAAAGAATTTCGGAAAACTCTGGCGGAACGTTAGGAAAATTATTATCAGCTAAAATGGGGGTGTTTCAAATTACGGGGCAAAACTCCAACGAAGAATACTCTTGGGGCGGCACTTACAACACCTCATCCAAAGAAAAAACAGCTTCAATTACCATGAAATTAGATTACGAAGTCGATTAAATTTATTTTTGATTGTATCCAAAACGCTTAAGTTGTTTTTGGTCGCTTCGCCAATTTTTATTGACTTTCACATAAAGTTCTATGTGGATTTGTTTTCCAAAAAAGGCCTCTAAATCTTTTCTGGCTTCAGACCCTACACGTTTTATAGCAGTTCCTTTATGACCAATAATAATGCCTTTTTGGGTATCTCGCTCTACCATAATAACAGAACGAATTCTAATAATATTCTCATCTTCAAAAAACTCTTCGGTTTCCACCTCAACGGCATACGGAATTTCTTTTTTATAATGTAACAGAATTTTTTCGCGAATAGTTTCGTTTACAAAAAAGCGCTCTGGTTTATCGGTTAATTGATCTTTAGGATAAAATGCTGGTGATTCTGGCAATAATTCGACAATACGCTGGAACACATTTTCAACATTAAATCCTTCTAAGGCCGATATGGGATATATTTCGGCATTAGGCACCTGCTCTTTCCAATGGTCAACTTGAGCTTCTAATTGTTCTTGATTTGAAATATCGATTTTATTTAAAAGCAATAACACTGGAATTTTTGAGTGTGTTATCTTCTTAAAAAAGTCGGCATCTTTTAAAGTTTTTTCACCAACCTCTACCATATATACCAACACATCGGCATCTTCAAAAGCAGACTTAACAAAATCCATCATAGAGGATTGTAATTCGTAAGCGGGTTTTATAATTCCAGGCGTATCACTTAATATCACCTGAAAATCGTCGCCATTAACAATACCTAAAATACGGTGTCTTGTTGTTTGCGCCTTAGAAGTAATGATAGATAATTTCTCTCCTATAAAGGCATTCATTAATGTTGATTTACCAACATTAGGATTGCCAATAATATTTACAAAACCTGCTTTATGAGCCATTGATTTTAATTTTGTTTGTGGCAAAGTTACGACCTTGGTTTGTTTATTCCTCTATCATACATAACAATACTTCCCGCAACCGATACATTTAAACTTAATTGTGACTTAAATTTGACTAAAAAATGACTTTTCTCGATAGCTTGTTTAGATAATCCATGGTCTTCTGCTCCTAGTAAATACACACATCGTCTTGGGTGATGAAATGTTTCTAAAGGTTCTGCGCTCTCTGTTAGTTCCACGCCAACTAATCGCGCGCCTTTAGGTAGATTATTAAAAAACTCGTTAAACGTATCGTAATGAAAGTAAGGCATAGCTTTTACAGCGTTATGAGTATCGCAAGCCTGTTTTGCATAGCGATTGCCAATGGTAAAAATAAAACTGGCGCCTAAATTTTGGGCCGTACGCCACAGTACGCCTAAGTTTTCTGGAGTTTTACCGTTTTGAATACCTATGCCAAAAAATTCGTTTGTAAAATTATCGTTCATAGAAAGCAAAAGTACAAACAAATCGATTAACGTAAGGACAACTCGTTAAGGCAAATAACTAAATAAGCTGGATATTGTAATAATTAGGTTACATTTGAGATATTAAATGACAAAAAAATTGTTACCAAAAAAACCTAGCCTAACATGAAAGATATTAACTTTATTTTTTTGCTATTGGCGCTAGGTGCCGAAATAATTGGCACCATTGGTGGTTTTGGATCATCGGTGTTTTTTGTGCCTATTGGTAATTTTTATTTTGACTTTTATTCGGTTTTAGGGCTAACTGCTATTTTTCATTTATCTAGTAATTTGAGTAAGATTTTCTTATTTAAAAAAGGACTAGATAAAAAACTATTATTATACATTGGTTTACCTTCTGTTGTTTTTGTAATTGTTGGCGGTATTTTATCTAAAGTACTTGATAGTGTTCTCCTTAAAATATTTTTAGGATTATTTTTGGTAGGATTAAGTTTGTTATTCCTTATTAAAAGTAATTTAATTCTTGCACCAAATAAAAAAAACGCCATTGCAGGAGGTGCTTTCTCTGGGTTTTCTGCCGGATTGCTAGGAACAGGCGGTGCTATTAGAGGACTTACTATGGCTGCATTTAATTTAGAGAAAAGTGTATTTATTGCCACCTCTGCTTTTATAGATTTTATGATTGATTTCTCGAGAACTTTTGTCTATTACAATAATGGATACATTCATAATCATGATTTAAAGTATGTCCCTTTTCTATTTGTTATTGGAATACTAGGGTCTTACATAGGAAAAAGGATTTTAAATTATATCCCACAAACTAAATTCCGAAAACTCTCTTTACTCTTTATATTTTTTATAGGGATTGTTACTTTAATACAACTAGCCGTTTCTTAAAGTTTAGCTTAAAAATACAACATGTCTCTTTACACATGGAAGTGGAAGCTTTTTTGATAAAAAAATATGGTTTCCAAAATTTGTATACAATCGTATTGTAAAAACACTACAAAACTTATAATATTACACCCTAAAATTAAGTGCATCTTATGAAAAAACATAAAGCCATTAGGTTTTTTGTAATTATCCTGTTTTTAATTTTACAAACTGTGTTTTTAACCATGATTGTAAAAGAAAAATACAACACAGGTGCCATAGATATAGTCCTAATAACTCTTGCTATTACAGGCATTATGTGGTTTGCGTACAAAGAGTTAGACCTACATCATGAAAAACATGCCTACGACAAACTTTTAGTGGTTGTTTGGGTTCCTGTTGGAGCACTAGCCTGTTATGCCCTAAATATTTATGCGGGTTTAGGAAGTGTTATTTCGGCAAGTGCTGTAGGTACCGTAGCCTCGTTTGTACCAATAATAAACAAATCGTCTAGTTATCTTAAAAAACTTCCTGCAGTAATTTACTGTGGCACTTTTATTGGTATGTCTAGTACTGAAATAGCCCCTTCTATAGGATTTGTATTATCTGCTGGAATTTTTGCAGGCGTACTTTTATTACTTTCAAAAAATCTATTCTTGGGTATTGGAGGTAAATTAGGAACCATTGCTTTTGCAGGCGTTGTTATTGCATCATTAATTTATTGGATTTTAAAATGAATACCTTAATTATTATCATAACTGGAATTTTAGGCGCTACACTTACTTTTTTTGTAAACGAGCATTTAAAACAGGGAGCTGTTAGGGCATCTGCACTACTCTCGTTAGCTGTAGGACTATTCTTTTTCTGGTTTCCAGACATCCTCAACAATTACTTAACTCAAAATATTCCTCCTGCTTTTATTGGCGCTTCTTTTATTGGCATGGTATCTTCCAAAGCTATAACACATTATAGTTGGTTAATTATTGCTGGAATATTATTTAGTATTATTTACCTAAATGCAAGTCATTTTTTTAATGGATATGGTGGCGCACTTGGCACATCGGCAGCTATTGCTTTATTAGCCACTTTAGGGATTCCTGTTACACTTTCAAAAAGAAAAAAGATAACCAATGGTATTTTAATTTTTAGAAAGTGGATTTTTAAAAAGAAGTAAGTTTTTATCGAAAAACTAAACACCTAAGCAAGAACCAAAATCTGGACAAATATGAGGCAAAATAATCCAGACATGAATAAAAAACAATACAATAAAAATCACCCCTACTACCAAAGCGTGTGTTATATAAATCTCATCGCCTTTTGGTTTAATTTTTGGCCATAATAAACCAAAGGCTCCTGTTGCAAATAATAAAAAAGGAACGCCTGAGAAAAAAATAAGAAATTTCAAACTAAATTGACCCTGTAAAAAGTTGTAAAAAATGTAACCAATAACTATTGATAGAATTAATAAAACCCAAAAAATCCTTTTTGTAATATTACCTTTAGTTGTCTTCATAATATTAATTTTAAGTTTTCCCACCCTAAAATACGCTATATCTAAAACCCACCAAATGACTTATATCACCCTAAAAAAGAAACATATACAAACATTTTACCGTATCTTTTATAAAACTTTTCGTTTGTGTTTTTAGTTTTTTGTAAATAAATTCACATGGTAAAAATTTATTTATCAACTCACAACTACATTTTTAAAATGAAATTATTAAAAAAACTCCTTAAAGCCACCTTCTTTATTATTAGTTGTTTGATTTTAATAATAGTAACTATCATTTTAATTGATGGTCAAAAAACCAGTTACCTTAATACAAATAAGCTTCCTGAGAAAAACACCTTCATCATTAAAAATGCAAATATTATTCCAATGAAAACAGATACTGTTTTAACTAATAAAATGATTTACATTAAAGAAGGTATTATTAACACTATTTCGCATAAAATTGACACAACCAATATTACTGTTATAAACGCTCAAGGAAAATACCTTACCCCAGGACTTATAGATATGCATGTACATATTTGGGATAAATATGAGCTTGGATTATATCTAGCCAATGGTGTTACTGCAGTAAGAAACTTATGGGGCATGCCTATGCACTTAAGGCTTAAAGAGGATATTAATAACAATAAAATTGTCACCCCGATAATATTCACTTCAAGCCCAAAACTAACCGGACCAGAGTTTATAGGTGACGATAATTTAAACTTAACTACCCCAGAACAAGCTAAAGAAAAAGTGATATCATACAAGAAAAAAGGCTACGATTTTATAAAAACCTATTATGGGTTAACCGAAAATATTTTTGACGCCATTATAGACGAAGCAAAAATTAACAACATAGATATTGTAGCGCACCCATCTCAAAAAGTTGCTTACTCCTATCATTTTAACCCTCAAATAAAATCAATTGAGCATACCGAAGATATCGTACAGCAACCATTAAACTATACATTAGACACCCTAATGCTAAAAAAAGTTGTTACAAGTTTTTCAAAATCGAAACATAGTGCTTTTAGCCCAACCTTAGTTGTTTACAACAACATTTATCAAATGCTTATTAACGATACTATTTTAAACTCAGAACAAATGAGCTTCATGAATCCGCTTATTAAAATGGTAGATGGTAAAGCTCAATTTAGTCGTTGGCATAATGCAAAACTTGAAGACAAAATGATTGTTAACAGAATAAAAGACCAACACGATTTTCATTTAAAAATAATTAAACAACTTCATGAAGCTGGTGTTCCAATTATTTGTAGCACTGATGCAGGTATTGGGATTACCCTACCCGGGTACTCTATCCATAAAGAATTATCCTTTTACAAAGAAGCCGGACTTTCTAATTACGACGTATTAAAAACAGCTACAGTAAATGCAGCTCAAACTCACAAAATTATGAATAACATGGGAACCATTGAAGTAGGCAAAGTAGCAAACCTCTTACTCGTTGATGCTAATCCTTTATCAAACCTCTCAACTATGCAAACCCCTAAAACTGTTTTTATAAAAGGAAAAAAACTGGAAGAAACCCATTTAGATTATTTTAAACAAAAGGCTAAAAATCGAAAAAATCTTATAGCTTCTGCTTTTAGGTACATAGAAAACCTAATGATTGAAAAATAATTAATAAAAAACCTACTAACCTCTTACCTTAACTAATCCTTTCGATTTCTTTTTATGAGTTACCATATACACCCCAATAACAACTAAAATAACAGCTAAAGGTTTATCCCAAGTAAATACATCTTGCCCCACAATCATAGCTACCACAGAAGCTATAATGGGCTGTAAGTTCATAAAAATACTTACAGTGCTTGCTTCTAATCGTTTTAAAGCATAAGGCATTAAAAAAAAGGCCAAAGTCGTTGAAAAAAGCAATGCAAATACCAAAAACAAATACGACATTACAGTAGCCTCATTAGTGTAAATAGCTTGATGATTCAATTCTTGAAAGCTAAAAGGGAAGGCAACTAAAGCCGACACTAAAAACATCCATTTAGCAATAGTAACAGGTCTGTATTTCATAGAAACTTTTCTTGTTAGCACTAAATATCCTGCATAACAAAACACACACATAAGTGAGAATAAAATACCTAAAAACTGATTTGTAGAAAGGTTACTCTCAGTATTATTTAAAACAATAATTAAGATAGCTCCAGAAATACTTAGTAATATTCCTAATACTTTTTTTATAGAAATAGCTTCTTTTAAAAAAATGGTGGACAACACTAAAACTACAACGGGAGTAAGCGCCATTAACAACGAAAAAATAACTGGTGTTGTATATTCTAGGGCTTGCGAAAATAAGAATTGTGTTCCCACGAACCCCATAAGCCCACCTATAAATATAATAGGAAAATCTTTTTTATTGACGCGTTCTTTTTTCAAGAACAAGCTGATGAGCCAAAATATAAGAACCCCAAAAAACATGCGGGTAATTGTATATCCCAAAGGCGTCATCCAGTTATCCATTAATGCTTTTGTAACTGGAATATTAAGACCAAAAATAGTATTTGCTGTTAAAATAGCTAAAAGACCTTGCTGTCTTTCTCTCATTTAAAAAACCTTAACTGTTGCTGCTTTTGCTCTATCACTTATCATGGAATTTAAATAAGAACTTGTGGCATACTTTTTCCTGTAAGCTTCGTCTATTTTTTCATTGATATGACCTAAAACAGGTTCAAATTGCACTTTTTTTTCTTTACCTGCTGCTTTTATTTTACCTGCTTTTTGAGATATAGCCGATTTATACCAACGCGAATTAACGCCATTGTAGGCTCTCACATATAAGTTTCCTTCAACCTCAACAGACCAAATCCACGTTAATGTACCATAAGTTTCACCATCTTCGCGAAAAGGAGCAATATGAAAATCGTTACGCTCTGCTATTTCTGTTATATCGGTGTTTGTTAAAGTATCCATTTTTTTATCATTAATTATTTTGAGTATTGTTCGTCTGTTACTTGTTCCATCCAAGTAACCACTTCTCCTTCAACTTCTTCTTGAACAGCAATATGGCTCATAGCTTTATTGGCTGAAGCACCATGCCAGTGTTTTTCATTAGGTTCGAAATACACGATATCGCCAGGACGAATTTCCTCAATAGGTCCGCCTTCACGTTGAATCCACCCTAGTCCAGATTGTACAATTAATGTTTGTCCCGCAGGATGTGTATGCCAAGCTGTTCGTGCGCCTGGACTAAACGTAACAAGAGCGGCAGCTCCTTTAGTGACGTTTTCAATATTTTGATATAATGGATCTACTATAACATCACCAGTAAACCATTCTTTTGGTCCCTTCATGGAAGGAATTTCACCATTTCTATAAATTTTCATTGTTATATTGTTTTAATTATTAAAAAGTAGCGGCATCAATTACATAACGATAGCGTGCTTCTTTGTTAACCACTTTTTCCCATGCTTCATTTATATTTTCGGCTTTAATAACTTGAATTTCTGGTTTAATACCATTATCCGCACAGTAGTGAACTACTTCTTGTGTTTCTGGAATTCCACCAATTAAAGACGCATTAAAATTAACGCGCGCAAAGGCTAACATTAAGTTGTTTATGGTAATCTCGGACTTAATAGGCATTCCTACAAATGTAAATGTACCTCCAGGTTTTAAACAGAAAATATATGGGGTTATATTAAATTCGTAAGGAATTGTACAAATCATATAATCTAGAGTTTTAGCATAAGCTTGCATATTTTTAAATGCTTCATCTACAACAATAACTTCTTTAGCTCCCCAAGATTTAATATCATCAACCTTATCTGGAGACGTCGTAAATGCATAAACTTCTGCACCTTTAGATACTGCTAGCTTCACTGCCATATGTCCTAATCCACCAATACCAGCAACTCCAACTTTTTCACCAACTTTTAATTGTGCATCCATTAATGGGGAATATGTTGTAATACCCGCACATAATAATGGTGCTGCTTCTTGAAAGCTAATGTGTTCTGGAATATGAACGGCAAAATGATCTCTTACCACTATTTTATTAGAATAACCGCCTTGAGAAATCCCTGTAGGTTCGGATTCCAATGGGTAACCATAAGTAAAAACGGTTTCGCCGCGATCGCAAAAATGCTCTTCACCAGCTTTACAACTGTTGCACTCCATACAACTATCTACCATACAACCAACACCTGCTCTATCACCTACTTTAAACTTGGTTACATTTCTTCCTACAGCTGTAACAACACCAACAATTTCATGACCAGGAACTTGTGGATATTGTTGTTTTCCCCAGTGTCCTTTTTCTTGATGAATATCTGAATGACATATACTAGCAAATTTAACGTCGATTAAAATATCGTCATCGCCAACAGGTCTACGCTCAAATTCGTAAGGACTTAGTTGCCCGGATTCATCTGTAGCGGCATAGCCTCTTGTTTTTATATTTTTTGTTATATCTATCATGCTAGTATGGTTTTCCGCGTTAGTTGATTCATCTGCAAAAGCTTTCATAGTTCCTCCTAACACCATTCCTGCTCCAGCTATTGCTGATGTTTGAATAAATTGCCTTCTAGAGTGTGATCCGTCTAGTTGTTTATCTTGTTTTTTCATAATATCAAGTATTAAAAGTTATTATATTGCTCATCAGTAACCGGTTCTAGCCAATCAACTATGCCTTTTTCCGTGTTAGGTACTATATACATTTGTTGCAATGCTTTGTTTGGACTTGCCCCATGCCAGTGTCTTGTATTTGGCGGACACTTTATAACATCTCCTTTTTTCATAATCTGAATAGGTTCACCTTCTATTTGATGGTAGCCTTCACCATCAGTAATAATTAATATCTGACCTCCTGGATGTGTATGCCAGTTACTTCTAGCACTAGGCTCGAAATATACATTCCCAACTAAAGTTGTAAACGTTGAATCCATAGCTACCAAACCCGTATTATAGGCATTCCCTGTAAAAAACTTGTCGGTCCCTTTTTGTCCTTTTGGAAAAATAAAATCTGTTTTAGAATCTGACATTTCTGTAGTTACAGAATTAGCAGCTTCTTTAAGGTCTGTGGTTTCTACTTTTTTAGGGTGTTCTTGACAACTCTGTATTAGCAATGTTGACAAAACAGAAATTGTAAGTATTAAGTTTTTCATAGTATTTATTTTTAAGTTAATTATTGTTTTTTATAAGATTCAAACTCTAAAGCTCAACCTTTAATTAAGGGAAATAAGCATTATTTTATACTTAAACCATCTTCTTCAAGACGCAAATAAACCTCACAAAAGGCTTTATTTAAACAACTTAAAAGACAAAACTAAATTACAAAAAACATGACAAGAAAGACTTAAAACATTCAAACTTATAATTACAATATTCAAACCAACAGATGAAATTTAGATCTGTTTGTTTATGTTAATTTCGATATATTACTCTTCTAACAATTCAAAAGTTACTTTTTCATTCCCCACATTTTTCAGCTTTTTAATACCATCACCATGTATTTTTCCAATACTTATTAACCCAGAAGAATAACTAAAATCTTTATAAAAAATCGCCACATCTCCCCAAGGGGCATAGTAAGTTATATCTCCTGTTTTTGGCTCATATCCTGATGGAGCGCCTTCTTTTGTAAGTTTTTCTTCAGGATAAAAAATCTTTTCGTTACTGGCATAATCTTCTAATTCTGTTGTTATGGGCAACATAGAAATAAAATCTCTTGACGTTGGATTATCATACATAGTAGCTGTAAGCTCTACATTAGAAAAAGTGATTTTTAGCTTCATATCTTTTATCGTTTTTTGCTGCACAACATCTTCTTTAAATTCAGCTTTTAATGCTAAAAAACTTAAAACAAGCCTAAAACTGAAAGTTGAATCAAAGATTTCATTGCAAACACCATCTTATATTTGATTAAAAAAATGGCTCTAAATATTTAGAGCCATATTGTATTATTTTAAGTTTTCCGTAAAAAATGTTTCCAACTTATCAAACGGAATCACATCTAACTGATCGTATAAATCTGTATGCACTTTGCCAGGAATAATCATTAGTTCCTTTGGTTCTTGTGCTGCTTTATAGGCATCTTCGCTAAAGTATTTTGAATGCGCATTTTCACCAGCAATTAAAAGTATTGGTCTTGGGGAAACCTCTTTAATATACGTTAAAATTGGCATATTCATTAGAGAAAACGCATTGGTTTTTGTCCAAGAGCTATTAGAATTTATGGAGCGTGGATGAAAGCCTCTTTTTGTTTTGTAATAATTAAAATACCCTTGTACAAACTCTGGCTCATTACCTTCAATTTTTTCAGGCAATCCTAATCCTGACAATTCTGAAGTTCCTTTTTCTGCATCCACCCATCTTTGTTGGCTCATTTGCTCTAACATTTCCGAACGCTGCTCTGGTGTTGTAGAATCAAAATACCCTTTAGCGGTTACTCTAGACATATCATACATACTTGTAGTTGCTACAGCTTTTACACGCTTATCAACTGCTGTAGCGTTTAAAGCGAAGCCTCCAAAACCACAAATACCAATTATTCCTATTTTTTCTCTATCAACATTTTCTTGCAAGCCTAAGAAATCTATTGCTGCACTAAAATCTTCAGTATTGATATCTGGTGAGGCTACGTGACGAGGTTCGCCACCGCTTTCTCCTGTATAAGACGGATCAAAAGCCAACACCACAAATCCGCGCTCTGCCATTTGATTAGCATACAAACCTGAAGCTTGCTCTTTTACGGCACCATAAGGTCCGCTAATTGCTAGAGCTGATAATTTTCCTTCTTTATTCTTTGGACTGTATAAATCACCAGCCAAAGTAATTCCATATCTGTTTTTAAATGATACTTTTTCGCGAGTTACATTTTTACTCAATTCAAAAGTATACTGATCTTTTTCTGTACTCATCTCTTTTTGATTTTCATTTAAATTTTGACCAGACACTTTCGCAAATGAAAGCGTCACGGCCATTGTTATTAATACTAAACTTCTCTTTTTCATGTATTTTCTATATGTTTTTTATAATTTTCGCAGGAATACCAGCCACTACAGTTCTATCCGGAACATCTTTAGACACCACAGCTCCTGCCGCTACAATAGCATGCTCACCAACAGTTACTCCTGGTAATATTGTTGATGCAGCACCAATCCATGCCCCTTTTTTAATATGAATTGGTTTTCCTATCAATGCCTCTCTAGATTCTGGATCCAAAGGATGTGTTTCAGACAGAAGGTTAACTCTTGGACCGATCATAACATCATCATCAATGGTAACTCCACCTAAATCTAAGATTTGACAATTTTGATTTATGAATATATTCTTACCAAGTTTTAGATTTTTCCCGTAGTTGACACTAAAAGGTGTATATATGGTTGTAGTAGAATCAATTTCGCTTTGGATAAGTTTGCCTAAATGCTGTCTAATATCATTAATAGTTTTAGAAGCATTTAAATCTGCTAAAATTGCTATAGCGCGCTCTGACTGTTCTGGCAACTTATAATATTCTGGATCCTTAAAAGAAACTGTTTCCCCAGATAGTATTCTATCAAAAATAGTATTAGTGTTTTCTGTACTCATATCTTCAACTTAAAACTATGGTACAAAGATACTTTCGCTAACCTATTACCGGATAACGAAAATCAAATCAAAAATTATAAAATTCAAACTTATTTAAACTCTAACCGTTTTAGGCGTTAACCCAGTTTGCTTTTTAAAGAAATTATTGAAGTACGTAGGATATTCAAACCCTAAAGCATAACCAACCTCACTAACATTCCAATTTGTATGTTGCAACAACGCTTTAGCTTCGTTAACTATTCGCTCGGTAATATGTGTCGATGTCGATTTTCCTGTAACTGATTTCACTGCTCGGTTTAAATAATTAACATGCACCGATAATTGATCTGCATATTGCTGTGCAGTAGTAAGCATTAATGGCGAATCTGCTGTCTCAATAGGGAATTGACGCTCTAGAAGCTCTAAAAAGACCGATGTTAAACGTGATGCTGCATTAGCATGTTTCTCAGCCTGTTCTGATGGCTGCATTTTCATGGCTTCATGTAGAATTAACTGAATATAATTTCTGATTAAATCGTCTTTAAAGGAATAATCTGTTTGTTGTTCTTGCATCATTTTCTCGAAGATACCATTCAGAAACAAACGCTGCTCTTCAGTTATTTTTAAAACTGGTGTTCCACCTAATTTAAACAAAGGTGATTGCAACAAGCTATCTGATCGTTCTGATAACTGCAAAAACTCTTCAGAAAACAAACATGTATAACCGACATAAGTTGTAGAAAGTGTTTCCCAAGAATATGGCACATGCGGATTTCCAAAAAAGAGAATAGTTCCTTCTTGCTCGTAACTTCTGTCTGCATAGTGAATTATACTCTTACCTGTAGTTAGGCAAATTTTATAAAAATCTTTACGACTGTAAATTTTAGTAGCACTACTATCTTCTTCGATTCTAAAGACATTAAAGCCTTTTAACTTTAACTCACTATTAAAAGGCGATACCGAACGTTGTGTTTTTGTTTTCATAATACAAAATTATGAAATTCAAACCAAATTTTTATTTAAAAGTTACTTCTAATATAATTACCCCATAAAAAAAGCGCCTCCGTAAATTACGAATAGCGCTTACTATTTTGCCCCCTTTAACTGACTAATAGTTACACAAATCTATAGACTTTAATTAATAAATACTTACGGGTTTCCGTAACATTATTAAATTATTCCCATATCTTTTGCAATAGCCACTAAATGAATGGAATTGTTAGCTTGTAATTGTATTTTTAATTTGTTTAAGCGTTTTTCTATACTACTTAAACTACTTGGTGTTATCTTTTTTTCCTTAAACTGTTTACTAATTTCATCTTGACTAAGCCCTAAAGCTAATTCATTTAGTAACAATACATCAAAATCATCAATTTCGTTAACTTCTTGCCCATTGACTGCCGTTTCTACTGAAGGTGACAGGTAGGTACTATTTTTATTCACAGCTGCAACAGCTTGTTCTAACTCCTTAAGACCATATCGTCCTTTACAAACATAGGCTTTAGCTTGGTATTGATGTATTAAACGTCGTATGCGTTGAATTTTATCTTCTATCGAATACACAATGACCTTTAAATCTGGCCAAGTCATATTTACAGTCATGACAAGATCTTCGCCGTTTTTTAGTTTTTGCTCTCTGTGGTCTTCTTTAAAGGACAAATCTGTAATAAGCAAATCGAAAGGTTCCCCGTCTTGCTCGGCACGTTTTAGTTTTAATATAGCTTCATCACAATAATGTGCATACACAACATTTTGCGTATAGCCATTTTTAAGCATGGCATTAACCCCTAGATTAATACTCATTAAATCATCAACAATTAATACTTTTTTAAACATTTATATGGTTATTTCGGCTTTAAACCCTTTACTAGGCATAATGTCAAAAGTAAATGTTCCATTACAGTTTTTTATACGGTTTTCCGCATTTTGAAGTCCGCTGCCTGCTTCAATCTTTCCACCAACACCATTATCGGTATAGGTTATTTTAGTTTTTTTTCCTTGCTGTGTAAAGTTTAACACCACTAAAGTCGCTTGACTATGTTTTCGCATATTAACTAGCAATTCTTGTAATACACGGTATAGTGTTATTTTTTTATAGTTTGCTAACGCTTCCCACGACATTGCAGAAAGACCTTTTACCAGAATAGTAACTTGAGCTGTTTGAAAACTTACAATAAGATCCTCTAAAGTCTGGATAAAGTTATTGTCGACATTAATATCGCCTAAATCTTTTGAAATATCTCGGGTTTTAAAATACATGGCTTCCAAATTGTCTAACACATCATTATTAGGATTTTTTTGAATGGTTGCCATAAGCTTATACACATCATTAGCAACTTCATCGTGAACACGTTTGGCAATATTTGTTTCGGTTTGATAAATATTCTTCAATGTATCCTTTTTGTGCTTTTCACGATAAACCAACAGTATGGCAATAGCAACAACAACAATAATCCCACCAACCGCTTGATAGATAGTTTTTAAGCGTTTTTGGCGTTCGGCAATTAACTCTTGTTGTTTAGCTATACGTTTTTGACGTTCGTAGGCATATTTTCTAGCAATATATTTGTTTTCTGCGGCTAATTGGGTCGCTCTTATACTATCCAACAGTTGTCCGTATTGCGTAACCAAACTATCGTTATTAAGTTTAACATACCATGACAACGCTTCCTTTAAGTAAACTGTTTTTTGTGACTGATGCGCCATTTGTAACATTGTATCCAGATACGTTTTGGCCAAAGCTATTTCATTATGATGAACATAATGTTTTAATAAGTGATTATAGGCTGTAAACACACCGGGCTTATCGTTTAATTGTTGCCGTAGACCTAAAGATAATTTTAGCTTTGTTATAGCAGTTGTATCATTGAGCTTAGATAAGGCTTCTCCTAAATTACCTAAGATTCTAGCTTTATTTTTAGGATTATCTAAGTTTAAACTTTCTTGATAGGCCACATGTAGTATTTGTCGAGCTTCCTTATAACGCTTTTGCTTAATATAGATGGTTCCTATATTATTCTTTATGATATTTCTTCCTATAACAAAAGTGTCTACCTCTAAAGCTTTATTGTAATATTCTAAAGCAATCTTAGGATTATTTAAGGCCTTATAGACTCTTCCCAAATGGTTGTACAATCGCAACTTATCTGCATTAACCCAATCTCCTTGTTTGCCCTCTAGTAATTGAAGTGCTTGTACTGCGGAATGTTCACTATCGTTTAAAGCGCCTAACCGATTTTGAATTATAGCTAAATTAATATAACCATATACCGTATGTTGTGCCTGATTTTGCTCTTCTGAGTGGTTAACATAAGCCCTGTAAAATTCATAGGCTTTAACAAGTTGATCATTGTTTTTTGAGGTTTTCACCACATTATAGTAATACGACAAACTATCGGACAATGATTGGCCATAACTTACCGTAGACACTAGTATATAAAAAAAAGAGAACGCTATAAATTTGGGTAATTTCATAGCCCAAAATTACAGTATTTTTTCACACTAAACCCTTTAACCCTTTGTAATCTTAGCCACCATATTAGTCGTGGCATCTTGACCTTGAACTGTCATGGTCATATTAATTTTTGATTCTATAGGCATTCCTGATTCTCTATCTATATCCATAGCCCCAGTAATATCACCTTCGGCAGCTCCTGTAACATTTCCAGAAATATCTATTAAAACATTTTTTAAAGAAATAGATTTCACTTTATAAGTAAAGTTAAAATTCATTGCACCATCAGTGGTTGTTTTTGTCCAAGTATCACCTACTCCAACAGCCTCTTTAGGGTAAACAACATTATTAGATTGTTTTGCAAAATCTTCTGCGCCTTCAATATCACTAGGATCAACCGTTGTTTCTAAAATATTACCTAAGTCATCTCCTTTAGTCATAATTGTAGCAGATAACATAGGATCCATTTTAGACTTCATCATTTTTCCTGTTTCACTTAACTCGTCTTCATTTTTTGTTGAATCGTACGATATACTCATCCCTGATTGATTCATCTCCATAGCCATTTTGGTAATTTTCGCACTACTTTCATACGTATTACCTGAAACGCTAGTAATGTTATATTTCATTTGAATGTGCATATCGTTTGTCATTACACCAACACCCATAACCTGAGCCATATTCATATCCATAGTGTACTGTTGGCCTTTTTCATAGTTTAAACGAAGTAGTACTTTTTCTTGTGCTGTGCCCACTATTGTTACCCCTAACAAAAGTGCTAATAAAATTTTTTTCATTTTTTAATGTCCTGTTTAGTCGTTTAAAGAAGCTAATATAGGTAAAATATAAAGGGATTGTTTAAAATATATAATTACACATATTTTTTGTTAATGAGAGTAGGTGGTTTACAATATGTTTAAACATTAAAACCAAAGTATAGATATTGAATTTTAAAAAGTAAAAGTCGATTGGTTTTAGATATGATTAATACTGAAAGTGTATTTAAATACGCATTTCTACGTATTGGTAAAATGTTATAATTTTTATATTTTGCTAACTGAACGTTAACGATAATAAAAACTCTCGTTTTACCTAGCAAAAAGTCTGGATATCGTGACTTTTTATGTTGATATAACGAGTTGTGTGCAAGCTGAAAAAAACAAAATTTGAGTAAAGACGAGAAAATTCAATCATTAATTAAAGAAGAACTAAAATCTGAAAGTTCAAGAGAAAAATACTTGAACATTTTAGACCACAGAATTGATGACAACAGAAAGTCAATGGGAAAACATTTTCTAGTTTTACTATTGACAGCTTTAGCATTTCCGCTTCTAATGGAAACTAAAATATCGGAAATTTCGATTGGACCTTTAAAAATTATTGACAGTAAAATTGCTTTAAGTCTAATTCCGACTGTATTCACGTTTGTTTATTACAAATATTTAATGATTTGGTTTGATTTAGTTGAGCAAAAAAGGACTTTTAAATTACTGACTGCGGAATTATTTGGCATTGATGTGAAATCATTCTTGAATGACAGACTAAAACCATTTTCAATAACTGACTCGATTGACAAACATCACTCTCAACGGAAATTAGATTCAATTGGTTGTATAACTTACTTCTTCTGGATTCCGACAGGATTTATCCTAATTCTATTCCCATTTGCATTTGAATTTTATTTAATAAAAAAAGTATTTGAAATTTTAAACCCTAAATCAATATTTGAATGGCTATTATTTATTGCACCTATTCTTATTGGATTATTTACAATATTAATGCTTATTCAAGTAATTAGAAATGACCTAAAAAAAGATAAAGCCAGCACACAACAACGTGTATAGCTCATTGCGGCTGAATTCCTAATCGGAATTCATTGCAATTTGCTATCTTTAGGTTACGGCGGAAAATCATAGCTGATTTTCCGCAACGAGCCATACACAAAACCGTTGGTAACAATATGACAACAAACATATGAACATAATAAAAAAGCTTTTTATAAAACTAGGATTTGGTAAAAATTCCAAAATGATTCAAACCGAATTTTTAGAATTAAAATCTAATCTTACATCACTAGAGGAAAGTATTAAGACCATTTCTGAAAAGAAGAATTCTGAAAACATAAAAACAGAACTTTCCTATATAAAAACTAATTTTACTAGTCTAGAATGTTCAATAAAAAATATTGAAAATAATAACAAAATCAATCAAAATGAAAGGAAAATAATAGAAAACGAATTAGTGAAAATTTCTCAACTATTAAAACCTAAAAAAACCATAACAAACGAATTTAAAATTATTGATACGATTTCTAATAAAAGCCTTTTCTCATTTAACAAATTAAATCCAACTGATAACTTATCAATAAAAAATTCAAAAATAATAGATGATAAACCAAATAGAATTTTACAAGCAATAGGTAGTATTCCTGAATTTTTATCTGGCGGTTTGTTAGCGAATTCATATGTTTTTAAGTTCCCAAGTGGAATAGCAGGCTCTGTAATGCAAATAGGTGGTGGACAAGGAACTGCGATAATGAATGGTGGACAAATTGTAAAACACGGTGCTTATTTTTCAAATTTATTATTAGCTGCACCATTATTAGCTTATAGTGCAGGAAATATGATAATTAAACAACACTACCTTGCTAAAATAAACGCTAATTTAGAGAAAATTGACAGGAAATTAGATACTCTCATTGATTTTGAATTTATAAAGAAAAATGCTGAAATTGAAGCAATGATAATTTTTTTCAAAAGAGCATTTAGTGAATATGATTTGATGAAGGATAATGAAAACTATAGAAATGCAATGTTATCAAACATAATATCTCAAAACATTAAAATTTATGAACTGATTCACTTTTATAAAAATGCACTAAAAAAAATTGAAAAAGACAGTACTACAGAATATCAAAAAAATATAAAATATTATTTTTCACTTCAGGAATTATTTGTTTTTGGTAAAATTTTAGAGTTTAATTATGCAAACGAATATAACCCTATTATAATAAACAATGTCATAAGTGATTTTAAAGAAATGAAAAAAGACTATTCAAAAATTTTTGCTAGCCTATTAGACAATCAAGATGAGTTATTTAAAATTAACGTGGATAATTTTAAATGGTATGATTGGTTTATTGGTAAAGAGAAAAAGAAAGATGAAATAGTTGACGAAATAATTATAAAGTATAATTATGTATACGAAATACAGAAAGAAAATAATAGCAATTTTGATATAAGTATAGATTTATTAAAAAACTTATTAAGTGATATTGAAAAACCAAAAGAATTCTTAATAGAAAAAGGTAAATTGTATGAAATAAATGAATAAAATACTGTTACCAACAACGTGTATAGCTCATTGCGGCTGAATTCCTAATCGGAATTCATTGCAATTTGCTATCTTTCGGTCACGGCGGAAAATCCTCGCGGATTTCCCGCAACGAGCCATACACAAAACCGTTGGCATACATACAAAACAAACTGACCAAATGAAACAAACCGAAAGAATTCTTGGAGTATCAATAATCGTATTAATGTCATTAAGACTGTTTTTTAATTATTCTTTTTCATCGCTTCTAATAAC
>NZ_RWBG01000003.1 GCF_003944795.1 Mangrovimonas spongiae | reverse complement strand
AAAAAGCTAATGAGGAACGAATAAAAATGAAAATGCATTTATCTGAATAAAAAGTACGTATGCCAACACCGTGTATAGCTCATTGCGGCTGAATTCCTAATCGGAATTCATTGCAATTTGCTATCTTCGTTTTACAGCGGAAAGAATCCTGCGGATTTTTCCGCAACGAAATCATAGCCAATACCGTTGGCACACATTTGACAAAAAACCGAATGAGAGATATTTACGACTATATTCACGAGTATTTTAATAATCAAAAAAGATATTCTTTTCCATATGATAGAAAAACATTAAAAGAATTGACAGATTCAAATGGACTTTACGTCCTCTTTGAAAATGGAGAAAAGTATAATGGATTGGACAGAATTGTGAGAATTGGAAGTCACGATGGAAACGATAGGTTAATTAAACGATTAGGAAATCACTTTAACTCAAAATTGCACAGAGGTAGCGTTTTCAGAAAACATATTGGAAGATGCTTTTTAAATATCGCAGAAGATAATTATCTCGAACATTGGAATAGACCATTTAAATCAAGAGTCGAGAAAGAGATTCACGGAAAATATGTGGATTTGGAATATGAAAAAAAGTACGAGGACAAAGTTACGGAGCATATTCACAAGAATTTATCATTTGCTATAATTCCAAAAGTATATGACCGAGTAAAACGTGACCGAATTGAAGAAGGACTAATTTCATCTTTAAATCAATCCGACAAAAAAATCTGTTCTGAAAATTGGCTTGGAAATTATCATCCTGACAAAAGAATTAGAAATGCAAAAATCTGGAATATTGAATATTTAAAACACCAACCTCTAGATTTGAAAGAGTTTAAAGAATTAATTGAAAAATAAAAACGTGTGCCAACAATGTATAACCGCAATTACGGCGGATTCGACTACGTCCGAATCCACTCGGAATTGCTAACGTCAGTGCTTAACCGAAAATCATTAACTTTAATCCCGTAACTGACGGTTATACGAGACCGTTACCTGCAAGTTAAACCGACATTCTGCAAATGAAAATCATCTTTCAAGTCATATTATTTCTATTCTCATTTAGCTTCTGCTTTGCTCAAGAAATGACAAAGCGTGAATTAAAAAATATGATAAAGGAATCGAAATTGGAATATCGGAAAAATGGATATTCTTACTTTCCTAAAATACTGGCAAATAATAAAGACAGCCTGTTTTTTAAAGCTGACCGAATTGAAATTTACTCAAGTAATGCTATAACATCTGAAAAAGGAATCTGCCGAACGGTTGAATTAAAATTCTTGAAAAACAAAAAAGTGAATTTTATTGATTGCCAAACTTGTACTGAACCATCTTCGTGTTACGTGACAACTGACAAAAATGTTTACAAATACTATATTCAAGAAATTGAAAACGAATTATTTATTCTTTTCAAAAACAAATACTGCGAAATGAATTTTAAAATAATTTCTGCAAAAGAAAATGAACTGAATAACAGAAAATATCGTGAAATAAAATTAGAGCGAATTGAATAAAAACCAGCAGGTAACAATGTATAACCGCAATTACGGCGGATTCGACTACGTCCGAATCCACTCGGAATTGCTAACGTCTGTGCTTAACCGAAAATTATTAACTTTAATCCCGTAACTGACGGTTATACGAGACCGTTACCTACAATTATGAAAAACATTCCGTTACTGATTTTAACATTGATTTTAATTGCAAGTTGTAATTCAAAACAAACTTCATCGGAATTGGAAAAGCTGACTGAAAAACTGACCGAAAAAGAAAAGCAGATTTCGGATTTACAGACACAAATTGAGAATCTAGAGAGCAAACAAACTTCTGATTATTATCGTTTCGTGGAAACTTCGGACTCTGAAATAAATGTTACGGAAAAATTAAAAAGTGGAGAACGGAAATTAATTGACAAAAAGGATTTTAAAGACACTTTAGACATTTCAGACAATTTTTTCGTTTATAAGCACACATCTGAAATCACTCAAACGTCTGAATCGGAATTTGAATCAATATTGCGTGATTTTGACCAAGTTAAATCGGAATATGGAAATGACTTTTTTGTGAGAGTAATGACCTTTTACAATGGACAAAGTTTACCTCTCGAAACCGAAAATTCAAAAACAGATATTCATATTTTAATTCAACCAACTGAATTAGGTTATAAAAATAAAACATTCGTGATTTCGGACTTTTATGGTGTTGACTTAAAATCGCTCGAGAAAAATGAAAATAGTGTTGAACTGACTTTTGAACACGGAAAATTTCCGAGAAAAAAAGAATTAATAATAATAAAACCCGAATTAGTGAAGTTCGGAAAAAAATAACTGTAGGTAACAAAGAACTGAGTTAAAAAACAAGCAATTTTAAGCTAATTTAGAAACAAAGTTTTCATCATAGGGCAATCCACTTTTTACTATTGCAAATGCCTGTTTCAATAGTTTATTCGATACTGCAATCAAAGCCAGTTTTTTGCTTTTTCCCTTAGCCACGATCCTTTCATATAATTCCCTACAGGCTTTATTGTGCTTGCAGGCTGAAAAGGCACATAAAAACAATAAGTTCCTGAGCTTTTTATTACCAACCTTACTTATTCTACTTCTTCCTCTAACACTGCTACCAGATTCTCGAATTGTTGGTGTTACACCGACATAACTGCATAATTGACTAGCAGTCTCAAATTTTGAAAACCCATCGGAAACTACAATTAAGAACAAAGCTGTTTTAACACCCATACCTGGGATACTTTTCAGCAAGGTCAATTGGGATTGCTGCTCCTGTTTTACCAAAGCCAACAATCTTGATTCTAAAGACTCAACTTCTTTGTTCAAATGTCTTAAATTTCGCTTTAAAGATTGGTACACAAACCTCGATGGTATACCCAAGGCTTCCTCTCCTTTTAGCTTATTCTTGGTTGCTGTACGGTGTTTCATGTAACTATCCAATAGTCTAAACAACTGTAAACATTCAGCTTGAACCTCTGTTAGAGCATTGTACAAAGGAACCTCGTTCATCTGCCCATATTCGCTAATTGCTTTGGCATCACTCTTATCGGTCTTTACCTTAGCCAATTTCATCTGTATAAAACGCTTTACAGATAAGGGATTTACTACCGATACCAATATCCCTTGAGCGTGTAGGAACTGAGCTAAACGATAATGATAATAACCTGTTGCCTCCATAACTACCAAAGACCCTTTACTTATTTGTTTTAAAAACTTTTTAAAACCCTGATAATCATTTTTAAACTGGCTAAAGCCTGTTTCTGGGACATAAACATCAAAGACATCCTTGCTTATGTCTATTCCATAAATTTCTTTATATTTATTCATAAGAATTGAAATTTGGAAAGAACTCGCTACTAACGTTTCAACAACTTAAAATCGAGATCTAAGTCTCACAGAACTGAACGAAATCTTAGTAGAAAAAGAGAGAGGGTTATCATTGTTGTCGAAGTCAAGGCTTCACCGTGTATACTAACCTTATTTCTCTCTTTTGTTCTTTCTGATTTATACTCTAAATTTAATGGATTGTAAACTTAAGACGTGTATAGCTCATTGCGGCTGAATTCCTAATCGGAATTCATTGCAATTTGCTATCTTTGGTTTCGTTGCGGAATAATTCTAAATCAAAAAGAGTCACCTATTTCATCATAATACATTTTCTCTTTTAAGTGACTTTTGACCAGCGAGTTGTATCTACACCACCAGTGTAAATTTTAGGTTCATTGTAGTTGGGCTTCATAGTAAAATCATGTACTGAATCATGTACCTGCAATATAAAACTTAAAACTGAAGACATAAAAAAAAGGATTGTGAGAACACAATCCTTTGATTTTACTGGCCTTAGCCTTTGTAGCGGGAACTGGACTCGAACCAGTGACCTTCGGGTTATGAGTTTGAACCCTAAAAACGAAAACACGCTGATATTCAGTGTTTTACCCTCGCCGTTTTTCTAAAATCGTATGCACTTTCGTATGCAAAAATGTATGCAGTTTGGTGTTGTGGTTAAACATTAAAACTGAAAGATAAATATAGTGCTTTTTAGTTGACTTTTATGAACTTTTTAAAGACTTATTTCACCTGTTTTTTTGTTTCATCATTGCATCCAGACTAAAGCCCTTTCTTTCTCTTTAAAAGTATCAAATTAGACGCTTTGCAACTATGTTTTTGTTACTATAAACAACACCATTCTTGTGAGTGTTTTGTCTTCCTTAGCATAATAACACCGAAGGCTATTTAACTATTTTCAAACTTCATTTTGCTTATTAAATCTTTAAAATATTGTGGACTCCATATTTTTAACCCTTCGTCGTTTTTAATAAACCTAACAACATCATCTTTAATACTATCAAAAGATACAGATTCAATTTTCGCTTCTAGTAGTTCTATAACCTGTTCTTTAGAAATGTTGTCGTCTTCCCAGTCTTTTGTGTCTTTGGCTCTCGCTAAGAAATGATTAACATCTAAAGGAATACTTTTTTTAACATACCACTCTAAGTCATACCAATCTCTACCTTTTACTCTATTTTTCCATTTTCTAAACAACAGTGCATGCATCTTACCTGCAAACAAACTTGGTTTAGTAAAGCACTTTACATAAAAAGAAAATGGCCGAAGTAACAGTTTTTCTTCGGTTTCAAAATGTAATGGGGGTTGACGGTCAACCTCTATTTTAATTTTCAAAGTCTTATTGGAGCGTACTCCTGTCTCTTTTATGATGTCTTCGAGAATAATTTCTTGCCAAATTGTTTCGGCTTTTAGAAAAGCAGAATCAACAGCGGTCTGTTTTGTTTTCTTCTTTTCCTTAATACTAACAGTTAGCCCCAAAGAAGTAAACTCATCTTGTATGGCTTTAAAATACGGCTCTATTGAAAAATTAGCATCAGGATTAAGTAAAGAAAAGTCCAAGTCTTCAGAATATCTATCCAGCCCATAAAAAATTCGGAGAGCAGTACCGCCATAAAAAGCTGCTTTCTCAAAAAAATCAGTTCTTGACAAAGCTGCTAAAGTAATTTCTTGCATTATTTCTCTTAATGCAGATAATATTTCTTCTTCATTCTGAGGGTTATATTCTTCTATCCACTCTTTTATCATAATTTCATTAGTGTTTTAACAAGCATTTTTAAACTATTCTTTTTAGGTGCGTTTTCAATCCACATTTCCATAACCTTTGTATCTAATGTACTTAACAACTCACTATCTATCCTAAGATCCTCCATTAAAAACTCTTGTGTTTGCTTTATACTTCTAAGGTTAATTTTTGGTGTTAGCACAATTTTATCACACAAAGCCTTTTCTCGCGAGGCTATCAATATGGTTTGCTTAGGAGAGTATTCTATATTTTTTATACCATAGGTATAATAAGGCGTTTTTAATTGTTGATACCTGAACCGCCCTACTAAAGTTTTATATAATTTTGGCGTTTTTATGGTTACAGAGCTTATTTCATAGGCTTTCTCTGGTATCATATTCCAATAAGACAAAGCGGACTCTAAGGATACATAACTTGGCCCCCTAAGATGGTTAGCTATTAAAAATGGTTCTGGTGAGGGTAGGTTCATTTTCGGTCCAATTATATACAACCCTCTTCTAATAGAAATGAGTTCTTCACTTTTAAGCAACTCACTAATCTTATCATTCGGCCTTTTATAATTACTAAGTAATTCTAAAATTAAGTGTCTAGATATTGGAGCTTCTGCGTATTCTTTTATAATTGTTCTAAAATCCATCTTGTCATTATTACATATAATAATCGGATATAATCCGATTAACTCATTCAAAAATAACAATTATATGTAAAAAACAAGCTATATAATCGGAATAAATCCGATTATATAGTCAAATTACAACAATTTGATTAACATCAATAAGAAAATAAACTTTGATAAATTGCCCACTATTAATGAAGGTTTTAAAAACACACAAAAACTCATCGAGGGTAACTACAATTTTCACCGAGGGTGGCGACTTCATTTGTAGTCAAATCAACAACAAATTGACTACAAATGAAGTTTTCATATCTAATAACAAACATTTTTTATGTTGAACATTTATTATCACAATAACAAATAGCTAACAAGCTATATAAATATTATTGTTACATTTTTACCACCTTTTTAATTGTCGTCTTTAAACCTGTAGTTATTTGGAAAAAATATACCCCAGAACTTAACTTTACAAGCTGAGTTTTTATATGATTGTGTATTTGATACAATAAAACATATAATTCCTGATGAGTTTTTATATTTAACACAATATGATTTGTTAAAAAAAAATCTTGACGAAGCATATGAGATGCCTGATAAACTTGTAGCCTTGTTAATCAATTTTTTAGGTCAGAATAACGGCTCACTATCCAAAAGAGCTAGGCAAAAAGAATTTTCTTTACTGACAGAAAATGAAATTGAATCAATAGAAAAACTATACAAGGAAATATTTATTGATCATAATTAAACAACTCATTTTGCAGTCTTTTCAACCACAAAATGAGTTTCTGTTATTTATTCCTTCTTCTTCTTTTTTTTCTCCATGGTGCATTCACTTGCCAATCTCCTGCCATAATACATCCGTAAGGCAGAATCTCATCAACAATTTCACCTAATCCAAATTGTTCTATTTGAGAACGAACAGATGCTGCTGACTTATAAGCACTAGGTAACTCGGAAATATCAATTTCATTTGAAAAGAAACGAATATCTAAACCTTCTGTTTCTTGCTTAAAAATAATATCATCAGCTATATGCTCATTATTTCGCTTATGTTGTGACCTACTCATGTTACGACCAGCACCGTGTGGCGCAAAACCTAAATTAGTTTTTGTTGTTTCGCCTTCTACAATCAAAATAGGTTCTGCCATATTTAAAGGGATAATTCTTGGCCCTGTAATATCAGGCATATATTTGGGATCAAGTGGCGTAGCTCCTTTTGCATGGTAAAAAATATCTCCATCTTTAAAAACAAAATTATGCTCATTCCAAAATCTGTTTATGATTTTTTCACCCACTAAATCTGATGTAGACTTATGAATTATCTCATGATTCAGTTTTGTCCACTCTCTAATAAGCTGCAAAGCTTCCCAGTATAGTTTACCTTCTTCAGAATCAAAAGGAATCCAAGCATTTTGAGATAACGTATCAGGTGACAAATAATTCTTAAACTTGTTTGCTATGGTCATTCCTTTTTTATAAAGTAAAGCGCCTGGACCACGAGAACCATGATGTGTTACCATAACTGTGTGTCCTGTATTTTTTGATTTACCTACGTATAAAAAATGATTTCCATCGCCTTGGGTTCCTAAATGTTCTTGTGCCATAGACATACTCTTTTGATATCCTAAATATGGATTGTTTTCAAAAGCAGTTTTTAAGCTTTCAGGCATCTTAAACTGTTCTCCTCTTGCTCTACCACCTGGACCAAAATGCGTACTTGCATGAGCTGCGTCTAATATTGCTTTAGGTGAAACATTTCCAAAATCAGACAACATCACAGAGCAACAAATATCAGCACTATGCATTCCTGGATGAATTGCATTTTTAGTTGCAACTACACCTCCAACAGGAATTGTACCTAAAGGTCCAGCAGGACAAGCATCAGGCATTATTGCTCCATCAACAACAGTTGGTGTTCTCATAACTGCGTTCATCGTGGCAACAACTTTTTCTACATTGTCTTCTTCTAATATATGTTCTGCCTCAATATTTTTTGCAAACTTTTTAGGAACATCAAATAATGCTATTGGGTCTGGCAATTTAAATTGTTCTAAATAATTATGTAGAGCTTCTCCTTGTAGGCTATTGTCATTAATGTGCTGTAAAGCTTCTTTATACCAAGCGCCTGGAGGAAATCCCAAAGCTCTTATATCTTTTCCTGTAATTTTTGTTTCTTCATTCATAATTTAATGTTTTATTTAAGCTCCGTAATGTCCAAAACTGCATTACGGAGCACTACTTAAAAAGGCAATTCCACAACCTTTATTTAATTACGGTACAAACATCACATCAAACTACGCAATCTTTTTACGTAGTTTAAAATTAATAGTATTTTTATTGAAAATCGCTTATTATGGCTACCACTAAAAATGCCCTTATTAGATACAAAACCATTGACAAGTGCCTACAAAATCACTTTAAAAAGTGGACTTTAGATGACTTAATAGCAGCCTGCTCAAATGCGCTTTATGATTTTGAGGGCAGAAATATTAATGTGAGTAAGCGCACAATACAATTAGATATTCAGCTTATGAGAAGTGATAAGTTAGGTTATAACGCTCCTATTGAAGTATATGACAAAAAGTATTACCGATATGCTGAATCTGACTACAGTATAAAAAATACACCAATCACTAATGCTGATATGCAAGTACTTTCTGAAACCATAGAAATGCTTAAGCAGTTTCAAGATTTTTCACTGTTTAGTGAATTAAGCGGATTATTTAATAAACTAGAAGACCAAATACACACTCAAAAAAATAACAAACCAGCAATTATTCATTTAGATAAAAATGACAACCTAAAAGGCTTAAAATTTCTTGACGAACTTTACCAAGCGATTTTAAAGGAAGTTGTCTTAATTATTACATATAAATCATTTAAAGCTAGACACCCTAACATTATTGTTTTTCACCCTTACCTTTTGAAGGAGTATAATAATCGTTGGTTTGTTATTGGCAAGCCTCATGCTGAAGACAAATTGCTTACTCTGGCTTTAGACAGAATATTAGCATTAGATTACAATTTTAAACTCAACTATCAACCAAAGTTTTTAGACGCAAATTCTTATTACAAAAATACCATTGGTGTAACTGTAATGCCTGAAACACATCTAAAAACTGTGGTCTTCAAAATTGATTCAAAAAACGCTCCCTATGTCATAACCAAGCCTTTTCATAGTTCTCAAAAGTTAGTTGAGAAAAGCAAAAAAGGAAGCGTGATATTTTCTGTTGATGTACACATCAATTATGAGTTAGAGCGTCTAATTCTTGGATTTGGAGAAAGCATTGAGGTTTTAGAACCTAATAGTTTGCGCAATCGTATTAAACAAAAACTTAATAAAGCTGCTAAACAATATGCTACGAGATAAGCCTCTATCTCTTTTTATTTAGCATTATTATTCCTTTTTCAAAGGGTTTATTTAAATTAATCACAAAACAACTATTTTACCAACTTGAAACACCTCATGATATAGAGACGCTTATTGTTGATTTATTTATGAAAAAGGGGGATAATCAATAATCAAGCTCGCACTTCATTTTTTCAATTAAATCCCTAGACAAGCTATAAGGAAACTTATTTATAAAACTATAATAGGCAACCTTATTAATAGATGCCACTCCTTTTAAAGTCTCCTTATCAGAATCACATAAAACAGCAATATCTTCTTTAAAATAAGACAATGGGTGATTCAATCTATTTATATAGGTCTCTATATTCTTTTCAATATCTAATTTACCTTCTTCTTTAGCTAAAAAAAGGATTTCGAATATATGTACATATTCATTAAAAAAGACTCCTTGATTTCTAGTTATAGCTTTGGTAAACTCTTCTTTAAAAAGCCCTGTTTCATTTAACCATTTGTTAAGAGTTTTCTTGGTTGTACCAAACTCAATAGCAATATCGTCTTTGGAAATCGTAAACTGCTTAAATAAAGACATCATCAACTCATCATCTGTAAGTATCTCTCTTTTATTTGAAAATATCATTTTAATGAAAATAGACCTTAACCCTCTTTTATCATTAAAAATTTTATCAATACCTTCTTGATTGGTTATTAACTTTCTTAATTCTGGAGCTTTTTCTTTTACACTTTTAAAGCTTCTTATAATACTAGATATATTCTTGAAGTTTAGCTCTGAATACAAAGCATTGAAAAAGTCATAATTAACTTCTTTTTTAAATGCCACAAGAAACGCTTCTTCAGAATTAGTTTTATCTTTTAATTTCTGAATCTTACAAATGGCTTTTTCTTTATTACCATCTCCTAATAAATAAACAAGTGTGCTATCCAATAGCACACTTGCTCTCCTTTTAGGCAAAGAATCTATTTTATTTTTGGCCTTATTTAGCACACAGATAAATTAAACTTTAAAAATAAAAAAACTATTTAATTAATGCTTGTGTATAAGATATTTCAGCGCTACCTCCAAATTGTTTATCCCTACAAGAGCTAATTCCTCCCAAAGGCTTCCAACCATCTTGAATATGCTTATTAACAGCCTCAACTAAATTGTCTAAATAAACTTCTCTTAAAACTAAATATTCCATTTTCTAAAATTTAAATTGTTAATAGTGCAAACTTAAAACCTTTAAATATCATCAATCTAAATTCTCCCCGATGAAATGAATTTTTAATACAATTATGCCTTAAAACATATCAATGTAATCAATATTTTTCATGACAATTAAATTTAAATCTCAATAATTCTTAATATGTCTGAACCAATATCAGTGTTTAAATTTTTTCCATTACTATCAAAGACATCTACCATTCCTACTTTACAGAGGTGTTTCATATCACTAACTATGTCATTATCTTGTTTTGAATAATCATCAGTTTTATAGCCTATATAGGTGGTTCCACCACTGCCTGGGTATAGAAGCAATGCTTTTTCTGCATCCCAAAAACGACAATAGGCATACATTTGCCTTAAGTCAGAAATAGATGCAGAGTTATTTTTAGGTCGCTTCCATTTAGTATCTAATATATATGTTTTACCTTCATTTCTTAAAACCACATCTGGCTTTAAACTGTTACTGCCCCAAAATGATTTAGACTCTTGTCCTGAAACTGTAATTTCAGTATCAACACAAGCTTTTTGTAGTTGTTTTAAAATATACACCTCCCATAATTGATTCATATCAAATAATAGCGATAACATTTTCTCTTTACCACTAGAGATGTCAGGTGAATAATTAAGAATAATTAACCGTGCTATTTCCAAAGCGTCTTGATAAGCAGCTGTTTTCCTATTTAACTTTAACTTATTAAGCTGTGATGATGTAATTTTATTTTCAGTTACTTTTGGAAAATTAATAAGTATACGCTTAGTAAAATCATATAACCTAGTGCCTTTGGTAAACTGGTCGACTATATTTAAGGCACATAAAAGGACTTGATGTAAAATATGGTTAGTATCATAAACTTGATGCGTAGTATAAAAACGCTCTTTGTGCACCACATTATTTTTAATATGCCCTGCAAATTCAAGCTTTCCTTTTAATGCTTTCGTATTTTGAGTTTGCTTTCGGTATTGTTTAATTAATCCTTTTCTGATAAGGTTTTCAACTTCGGTTAAATACAGCTCAAAATACACTTCTAATAAGTTTAAATTTTGACGTTTAACGTTTGCTGCTCCAGATGACTGTGCTTTTAGTTTACCACAAGCATTAAGCATATTAAGGAGTACGCCCTTCCACTTCTTGTCGTCGTCATCCTTATCTGCTTTAGGATTAATTTCAATAATTAAACCATCTACTTGAATGACTCCCACATACTGATTGAATTTAATACCTTTAGCTATGGGTTCAAAATAATTCCCATCATGATACTCATTAAGTTTTAAAAGCGCATCAAGATGTGACTGTTTAAACCCTTTATCACCAACCTGTAAACGTTGATGTTCAAATACCTCTATGACATTTATTGGCTTCAAAATTAACTTTCATTTGTTTCCAGCAATTGCGCCACAGCACCTAAAATGGTAGATTCATCAACCGTAATCAACTTATATGTTGGCGTTATAAAATCTTCTTTCCCCTCATATTTAAACGTTGAAAATTTCAACTTTCTATTATCTTTTTCTTTCACGAAACCATTACCAAGCACAAGGCCTATTTTACCATAATCGCCATAGAAATATTCCTGTAATAGTGGGATAATTTTATTATTAAAGGCATTAGTAAGTTTTTCAGGTGTATCAACACCTACAAAATAAGAATGCCCAATGGTATGGTCTCGATCAATCAGTAATTCTATTCTTTTATTTATTACTTTTAGTACTTTGGAAAGTTTGACACCATCAACTTCCTCTTGGTCAATCACCTTGTAGTCAGGCATTTTTTCAACAAACTCAAAACGTCTTCTCAAAGCTGTATCTAATGCTTCAACAGAACGGTCTGCTGTGTTCATTGTGCCATAAATATCCATATTTGAAGGCACACTAAACTCCTTTTTTGAGTATGGTAATTTTATACTCATTTCATTTTTAGCACCGCTTCGTTTATCAGTTTCTATTAAAGTAATCAACTCACCAAAAATTGCTGACACATTACCTCTGTTTATCTCATCAATAAAAATTGCATATCTATTTTCAGGATCATTTTTGGCTCTTAAACATAATCGTTTAAAAACGCCATCTTCAATGGTATAACCTAAATCTGAAGCTTCTTCATCGTTTTCAGGAAAGATAGGCTTAATACCTTCGATAAAATCTTCGTAAGAAAACGATTGGTGAAAGGTAACAAAGTCGTAATGTTTAATAGACTTCGCTGCATTGACTTGAAAATTATCGACCTCATCTTTAATTTTATATATTTCAGGAGCCTGCTCTTTTAGCTCTACTTCTAACAACTCCCATGATTTATCTTGGGTTTTATCAAAAATAAGTGGCGCTTGACGTTGCTTATAGTTAACGCTAGTAGACTCTTCAATCGTGTGCATTTGCAAGGTTCCCCAAATAGTGGCTCTAACATTTTTAGACTCGCTAAGACTGGCTTTTGTTGCCACCCACCTATTGTCTAGAATATCACTCACTTTTGATTTGCCATTTTCTATTAACGCCAAAGTAATGACTTGCCACCAAGTTAAATTTGTAATAACTTCTTCAAAGTATTTTTCTTTTGAAATAGATTCTTCTTTTAATGTATACTTATCAAACAATTGTTCTTTTAGAAAATACGTTTTTCCTGTGCCTGGTGGACCATACAAAATTTGGTTTTGTGATGCTTTTATTACATCTTTTTCAATTGTTGAGTTATCAGACATCACAAACTCGGTATTAAAATAAGGTTTAAAGAAAATTGTATTTGCTTCTTCAAGATCGTTTGTCTTGATTTCTGCCAATGTTGTATTACCACTAGGAAAATGACTTCTTGTATCTTTTAACGCTTTAGGATTTTTTTTAACAGGTGGTTTAATGAGTTCTATTTCTCGATACAACCAACCATCATCGTCTACAATATCTTCTGGTACATAACCATATTCATTAGAGATTATTTTGGCTATCCCAATAAGCTCATTAGAGCCTAAAGTTATATACACATAGTCTCCTTTTTTAAGTTCATTCTTAAAATGTTCTGCTTGTCCCTTTCCTGTAGTTTTATAGATGCAAATCCAATTATTTCCTTTAAACGCTTCAATTATTGGTCTGTACTTTTTTGCTTTAAAAGAGCCATGAGACATCTTATATAATCTACTACCGTTTAAATGTATTTTTGTAGCGTTAGAATAATCAGGCACATCATTAATTATCATTTGCTTTTCTGTCGCAAAGTAATTTAATAAATCTTTATAGCTAAACTCATTAGCTTCAACTTGCTGTCTTGGCTTAATGTATCTTTTTTCTGAATGTTTATAAATACCATAGTTTACTTTACCCTTATGAAACTCGATAAATATTTGCAAGCTTGAAGATTGATTGTCTTGTGCTTTATTATAAATAGCCACCCAAAACCTATCACTACCTTGTTGTCTTGGTCCTTGAAAATCGTATTTTGTAACTTTAACCTCATCTGTTAAACCAAGATTTGTAATAAGTTGATCTATAAACTGTGATACAAATTCTCTTTCTGGGTTGTGACCATAAAACGTAATTGGCGGATAAAATATAGAAAACAACTTGGTGTATGCTTGAAATTGATTTTCTTTACCTTGCTTATGTTTTTCTATTAAACTATATAAGTCTTCTACTGTATATGTTTTATTATTATAAAGGTTTTGTATTAGTTCTTTTCTAAGATCTATAATAACGCCTTTTCTGTTTTTATAATAGTCTATACATTGTTTTAATTCTTCTTTTGGCACTCGGTTTAAAGCGTTTACAATAGCTTGATCATCTTCATAGTATTGCTGTACTTTTTTAGAGGTATCGCATAACAGCTTTATACCTTGGTTTATTTGTTCTGTGGTCATTATTGATTAGCTTATTTTTTTACAACTCTCCCTTAAACGCCTGATCTAACAAACTACTTTTTAAGGCTTTTAAATGATTGAGTTTTTGGGTTTGGGTTTCTACCGATTTATCAATTAAGTTTTGATATTCTGAAAATAATTGTGATAACTCTAATTGAGTTTTATAATCTGGCACAGGTATTTCAAATTTCTTTAATGCTGTTTTACTAACTTCCTTGAACGTTGTTGAATTTGATAATGCTTCAATTTTTGGTGTAAAATGCTTTAATGTTTTTGCCAAATAAACATTATTCAAACCCTCATTTGGAATAAAATTAGTGAAACCTTGATTTGTAGAAAGTTCACATTCAGTAATGGCAATTTTACCAATACTAGCTCTAGAAGAGTAAACAACAGTTCCTTTTGGTAATAATTTTGCAGAACTTTTTTGCAAACCTAATCTAGAAATTTTCTTGGTTGAATCCTTTACTGTTGATATTACTCCTATTGGTGGTAAATCTGTTGGACTTAACCAAATTATTTCATCTGCCCAATATTCTGATATTGCTGTCTTGGGTGTTCCTCCTCCTACAATTTTAGTAACATCTTGCAGTTTATACCATTCACAATCCAACCTCCCAAACTCCTCATCCAACACGCTACCCATTAAGGCTTGGGTATGTTGTAGGTTGGCTTCTAATAAACTAATTGCCTTATCTATCTTGGAAAACAAACCATCTAACTTGGCGACGATGCGTTGTTGTTCGGGTAATGGTGGTAAGAAAAACTTTCTGTTTTCAATTGCTGTCTTTGTTAAATGAAACATTCCTACACCTCTTGAATGCTCTTGCTGCATTAAATCTTTATCCCACTCCAAGAATTGGAACGCATAATTTTTATCCAATACTTTTTCATTACAAACCATTTTCCAAATGTGGTAATGATAAATTACCTTTTCCTCATTCCAAATTCTAGGACCGAAAGATGCAGACCAAGCATAAATTAAGTCACCTTTATCACAATACTTATCTTCATCTAATTCCAAATTAGAATAATACCAACTATTATTGGTAAATAAATTACCAACCCTAAGAACTCTATACTTACCTTGGTCTAATAATTCAGCTTTTTTATATGCTCTTCCATTAATAACTTGAATAACATCTTTAAGCTTTACTTCCTTCCACTTACCCATCAATCAAACTTTCAATTTGGGTTAATAACTGGGCTATTTGTGCATCGTTTTGTTTAATGCTACTTAACAGTTCTTTTGGGCTTTGGTGTACCACTTCTACAATTTTGTGTGGGTTTTTGGCGCTTAGGTCGTAGTCTTTTATGTCTGCGATGTTTATGGTCCAGTCGTTGCCGTCTTTTTCGGTTTTAACATTGGTAGCATTACGCTTTTCTGGGTTATGGAATAGGTCTACAAACTCTGCTAAATGCTCGTATGCTATAGGTTTGTTTTTGGTGAGTTTGTATGGTGGATTGACCTCATAATACCAAATATTACTGGTAGCACCTTTACGGTCAAAATACAAAATATTGGTTTTTACACCACTATAAGGTAAAAATACACCGCTTGGTAAGCTTACAATGGTATGCACATTATAATTTTCTAACAAGGTTTGTTTGACTTTAGTAAAGGCATTATTGGTTTGAAACAAGACGCCTTCTGGCACCACAATAGCGGCACGACCTTCTAGCTTTAGCATTTTCATAAAATGTTGTAAAAACAAAATCTCGGTCGCATTACTCTCTACAGGAAAGTTTTGCTGTATTTGCTTTTTTTCTTTACCGCCAAATGGTGGATTGGCTAGTATAACGTCGTGTCTGTCTTTTTCTTGATAATCGCGTATGTTTTGGGTAAGCGTATTGCCTTTAAAAACGTTTGGGCTTTCTATACCATGCAAAATCATATTCATCATACCCATCACATAACCTAAACTGGTTTTTTCTTGCCCAAAAAAGGTATCGTTTTGTAGGGTTTCCCAATCGGCAGCAGAGAGTTGTTCTTTTTTACCGTTAGCGGTTAGATATTCAAATGCTTCTACTAAAAACCCACCAGAACCTACTGCACCATCATAAATGGTATCGCCTACCTTAATATTGGTGGTTTCTACCATTGCTTTGATGACGGCACGTGGTGTGTAAAACTCGCCAGAATTACCACCATCGCTACCCATACTTTTTAGTAGGTTTTCATACACTTGAGAGAGTTCAAACAGCTCATCACTACTTTGGAAGTCTAGTGCATCTATAATATCTAACACCTCACGCAGTGTATGACCACTAGCAATACGGTTGTCTAAATACTCAAAAATGGCTCCTATTTTATAGGTTAAGGATTTTGGATCGTTAGTAGTAGCTTTAAACGCTTTTAAATATGGGAATAAGGTTTTATTGACAAAATCTATTAAATCGTCTCCTGTTAAGGCACGTTTGACGTCTAGTTTACCATCGTCGTCTTTAGGGCATGCCCATTGGTGCCAACGGAGGTCTTTGCGTAAGACGTAATTATAGTCGGTACCTTCCAAAAAGCCTTCGTCGGCTTTATTGGCCTCGTAATCGTTTAAAAATTTAAGAAACAGGATCCACGAGATTTGCTCGGTATAGTGCATAGCACCAGATATACCATCGTCACGACGAAGGATGTCTGTTATTCTATCTATGTTGTTTTGTATGCTCATTAAATATTATCTCTAAGGTAATTGTACATTAATTCTATATCATTAGAAATTTCAGAAGCTGGTATTTGCTCTATCATGTCATCTAATTTATTTTCATCAAACCCTCCATCTTTATACAATGGATGTAAGATTGTTTTGCTATCAAAATCTCTAATATCCGCAGAAGCGTCTAATGTATTATTAACAGCTAAACTTACCAAGGGAAAATGATTTTGTAGTTCTTGTAATTTATTAAAATAAGTTAGCATTGTTGGACATAATAAGTAATTTTCTATTTCTCTTCGTTTCCAACTTAATAAATGAGATCTGGTTGTTTTTCCATTTATTTTAAAACTTCTTAAACCTCTAAAACCTCTATGAATATTAACTGTTAGGTCTTCTTGAATTTGATTAAGCGGCAAATCATCTCTATCGCAAATCAAGAAAATATCTTCTGTTATTAAGTTATTTGGTGCATTATTTTTAAAATCTTCAACAAACAATAATTTTCCTTTTCCAAATTTTTCATCTGCAGTTTTAAAACTAGACGATCTTTTAATTGGAACTATCTCATCAAAAATTGGCAAAACCTCCTCACCTATTTTTTTTGTAGCTAGTTTTTTAAAGATTAACCAATCCACATGGTCATCTATTAATACAATTTTTCTAATTCTAGAAGCAACATTAATTTCATAACTATCTTTTCCTACGATATTTGATAACCGCTTTGATAACTCCTTTATAGTCATATCTGATTCGATGACTCCGTTTTCGATCAGTTTTATACTTTCAATTTCGTTCTGTAGAATGGAATCTGATATATGAGTTGTAGTAATAATTTTACCAGAAGCTGTTTTTAATACATTCCAAAGTTTTTCAATATTTTCATAGTAAAGGTGTGAATCTATTTCGTCAAATAAGAAAATCGTATTATCAGAATCAAAAAGATCTAATATTGCATATATTGAAAGCAACTGATATTCTCCATCGCTTAAGACACTAAATTCTAAATTATCTTTAAACTTCAAAGCACACTCCCAAAGCTCAGTGTTAGCTGTCCATCCATTTGTAGCCAGAGCCCAAAATGTAAAAATCCTATTAATATCTTTATGCGTAAAAACATCATAAGCTTTTTTGGAATTAAAACTCAACCAACGCTTAATTAAATTATTATTATTTAGAAAATCAAAATCAATATTAAATACAGAAATGATGCTTTCTATGGTTTCATGAAATGATGTTTTTCTTAATTGGTTTTCTTCAAATTCGTACCCTTCTTCATTTTGATCTGTCTTTTCCTCTTTTTCTATTTCTCTTTTTATTTTTTCTACATAATATTTTCTAATTCTAAATCTAAAATGAAGAGTTGATGATATATCATCATTTAAGTCATCAGTGTCTATGTAATTCTTTTCTTTTAGATATTTTCTAACTAATCCATTTGGTTTAAAAATAGTGGACCAAAAAACTAGCATACGTACCCAACTTGAATCAAAATAAAACGAATTTATTGGTGATTCTTCTTGTTCATTTAGGTAACGCCTATTTACCTTTTTATGATTCTTAAACAATGAAGAAAAAAGTTCATTTTGACCTGAAGAAAAACATATCACTTTTAAATCTTCATCTTCAATATATTTTTTAAATATGGCCTCTAAAATGGATGATTTACCGCAACCATTTTGTCCTATAAATGTTATTAAACCATTACTTAAATCTAAAGATTGGTCTTCATCACATAATTTACTTTTAAAATCAATTTGCATATTAAATAGCTCTATAAATGTTTTCTTGTAGCTTGTAATAAGCTGACAGTAGCGTTTTCATGTCGCCAAATGCTGTTTTAGCATCTTTAGGCGTGCCAAGTTTAAGTTTGACAAGGTCGCCTAATTTGTCTCGTTGCAATTCCTCTATTCCATATTGCTCATAATGTTGTAACACAAACTCTAAAAACTCTCGTGCTTCGAGATTTTTATACACTTCGAAAAATTTAGGTTCGCCTTTTACAAACTCTACACGTTGTTTTCGTGTCATTAAGTTAGACGCGAAAGAAATGTGTGATAACACATCAAAAATATCACATTCTGGCGTGGCTATCATCAATCTTAAATCGTACAATTGCTCCTTATCAAACCCTAAATCACCTAATTGATTTAATAACTCTGTACGTGTATCTGGGTTAGACCATATTTTACGTAAATGGGCTTCGTCTTTATAGATAGCAGGTAACTCTCCTATTAGTTTTTCTAAAAACTCACGTGCGGTTAATGGCTTTCCGTTTTCGTCGATATAACGTGTATCGACATCAGTCACCTTTAATTGTCTTCCGTTTGATAACTCTACAATTAGTTTTTCTTTATGCTCATAAGGTTCACCTGGTTCTGTAACTTTAGGTTTACGTGGTGGTTTTGGTATTGGGTCACCACCAGCCCCTTCTCCTTCTGGTGCTTCAGGTTCGCCATCCCATTCCGCATCATAAAACAGATTGGTGGCACCTACAAAATCAATGATGGTAAAAAAGTCTTTGCCATCAAAAACTCGCGTACCGCGACCAATGATTTGTTTAAACTCTACCATTGAACCTATTGGTGCAGTTAAAACAATATTGCGCACATTACGCGCATCTACACCTGTAGTTAGCATTTTAGACGAGGTTAATATTACAGGTATATCCTTATCATTATCCTGAAATGCTTCTAGCAATTCTCTACCATGTTTACCTTCGTCACTGGTTACCCTTACGCAATAGTTAACATCAAACACTTCTTTATGCTTATTAATAAAATCTCTTAAATCTAAAGCATGGTCTTGGTTAGCGCAAAACACTATGGTTTTATCCATTTTATTAATATGCTGTAAAATGGTTTTTGCTACCAATTCTATTCGTTGTTTTACTGTAATGCTTTTATTAAAATCCTTAAGCTCGTAACGGTCTTTTGTAACTTCTCCCTGTACAATTTTACTATCGTTAGTATGGATGTATTCGTCTATATTAGTTGTTACCCTTTTTACCTTATAAGGTGTTAAAAATCCATCTTGAATACCATCTTTTAGAGAATACTCATACACAGGTTTTCCAAAGTATTTGTAGGTATCTACATTATCTTCTCGCTTTGGCGTGGCTGTTAAACCTAAATGAACCGCTGGTTTAAAATGATCGAGAATAGCACGCCAAGAGCCTTCTTCATTGGCACTTCCACGATGGCACTCGTCTATAACAATTAAATCGAAGAAGTCACTTGGGTATTCTTTATAATACCCGCCAATATCTTCTCGTTCGGCAATCGCTTGATAAATAGCAAAGAATATATAAGCGTTTGTTGGTACTACTCCATTTCGTTTTCTTACTTCTTCACCATCAATCTTTATCACATCTTTTTCGTAAGGGTTAAATGTATTTATCGCTTGATCTGCCAACACATTACGATCTGCTAAAAATAAGACTCTAGGTCTTCTATCTTTTCCATCAAGATTCCACTTAGCTTGCAAGAGCTTATGAACAATCTGAAAAGAAATAAATGTTTTTCCTGTACCAGTTGCTAAGGTTAGTAATATGCGATCCTTACCATCAGCTATACTTTCCATAACTTTATTAACCGCAATCTCTTGGTAATATCTTGGTCCGAAATTACCTGTCAATAAAAATGGAATGTTTTGTAGTTTTTGTTTTAACGCATTCTGTTTACCGTAAACTTTATTATAAAGTTCTTGAGGTGTTGGAAAGTCACTAATATAATCTCCCTTACCTGTCCTTTTGTCAAACTCATAAATTTGCTTACCATTAGTAGCGTAAACAAAGTTTATTTTTAGTTTGTCAGCATAATCCAATGCTTGTTGTAATCCTTTGGTGGGATGATCTCTGAGCTTTTTAGCTTCTACAATAGCTAAATTGGTATTATTATATTTAAGAAGATAGTCTAAAAACAAACGTTTACCGCGTTTATTACCTAACAGCTTTCTTCCATCTGTAAAGTAATACTCTCGGACTATATGAAAAGCCTCCCATTGACTTTTTGCAAGTTTAGGATCTATGAAATTAGCTCTAGTATCAGATTCTGATATTGGTTTGGTCATATATAAGCAATAACAATTCGCATACAATCGATAAAATTGTACAAAAAAAGTCAAACAAGAATTAGTTAAAGGGCTTTAAAGTTAAAAAAAAAAAAAATGACTTATTCGCCTAGTCCATTAAAGACTAATTCTTAAAAAATAAATATAGAAGGTTTTGAAAAATTTCCCTTGTGGAAAACCGTAATAAAACTGTTAATGCTGATAACAACGACCATTAGCATTTTTGGTTTTACGTTTACATCGTTTGCCTGATTTAGTCTTACCAGTGCATTGAGTAGCTTTTGCTTTTTGAGATTTTGGAGTCTTAGAACTTGTCAAACCTGTCAACAAATTCTCTTTCGCTGTTTTCTTATTAGAACTTCTCCACTCCCACGGAGCAATTGCCTTTGTATCTATCCAAAGTCCTACTCTATTCTTCTTAGCCTCATCTTCTAATGACTGCAAAATATTATCATCAGAATATTTAACAAAATGCCAAGCTAAGCCAGCCTTGAGCAATTCTTTACTTAAATTTTTATCACCATAAAACACATAAGCAATAGACCTACTGTAACAATCTTTTTTAATAACTTTAAGTTCAACTTCTTTATCAAATATAGCATCCGATGTAAATTGTTTTGCCTTTATAGAAAATGGTTGCTTACGCTCTGGGCAATCTATATTAGCAACTCTAACCCTTATTAGGGTTGAATCTTGAATAAGTATTTTAAAGGTGTCCCCATCTGTAATTGCTACTACTTTGCCCTTAACATCATCTTGAGCATTTATTACAAAGCTTATTAGTATAATTATTGTTAATATAAACCCTTTTAATTTCATTAATATTTTCTTGATAATGATAAGACAAAACAATTATGAAAGAAAATTTATTAAGAGATAGTAAAACTATTGATGATTACTAACCTATCAAAAGAATCTAAAATCTAGTATAGTATTATAGAAATTTAATTTACATTATAACATAGAAGAATAAAATTGCAACCTATCATTAGGAAAAAACTTTTAACTTAACCAACTAAAACTTAAAAACATGAAAGCCTATTTTTTAATTACTGCATTAAGTTTAGCAATATCATTTTCAGCAAATGCCCAAACAGACAAATCTGACAAGCAAGAAAACATAGGTAACTTCACATACTATGATCCTATATTTGTTCATAAATACCCTAATAAACCAAATAAGCTATATGAGCGTTTCGAAGAAATTTCTGTGATTGCTATAGATTCGGTGATGAAAAGAAAAAAAAAGCAGTATAACGTAAAAGAAAAATACAATGCTAATCTATCAGCAACTGATAAAAACGAGTTAGTTACGTTATTTAAATCTAAAAACAAGAACTATACAGACTCTGATTTACCACATAATTTGAAGGAAATTAGTACCGCTACAGATAACCGTTACGGAATGTTTTTTTTAGTTGAAACTAGAAGTGGCTCTTCTCCTTATACAACACCAATTAGTAGATTACAACTTAAAACTATAATTTTTGATTTTAAACAAAATGCTGTAGTGTTTTATAAAAAATCTAAAAACTTATCACCTAGAGATAATGGCGGCTATGCACATACTTTAATTAAAAATTTAAATTATATAAATAGAGCTATTAGAAAACTTTAGAATGAATGCTTAACAAATGCTTTCTAAAATAAAAGTGAGTACCGCTTCTATTTAGTCCACCTATAAACAACCTCTTTTCTTTCTATATCATAATATGGTCTTTGACCGTTAGGCTTTGGTGACATGTTTGTTATTAAATGGTATCTGCCCTTTATTTTAGAAACCATTGTATTAATATCCTTTTTGGTTGCGGGTCTATTTTCTTTTTTAGTTAAAAATGTTTTTGTACTTTCTGCTAATGCTTGTCCTAAAGCAGCATTACCTACTCCTGCAAAACTCATTTTTTCTACGGCTATCTTTTCTTGTGATAGTGGTTGAGATGTTACACTACTTAGGGGTGTTGGTTTATTTTCTGTTTGCTCTTGGTGTTGCGCCTTTTTTCTATGGTGATATGCTTTGGAACGGCAAGTATCACTACAGTATTTTTGAGCGCCGCGTCTTGTCGGCACATATTCCTCATAGCAAAACCCGCAGATATAAAATTTATTTTCAGACATTATGCGTCAAATTTACGTTCGTTTGACGCAAAATTAGCATTTTTTAGCTATTTTCAAGTTAAAAACGGTCTCTAAAAGAAAGTTTTCTGCGGTGTCTTTTGTAGTCGCTTTAAGTTGTTCTAGGCGCTGTTTCTTCTCTATGCGTTTGTTTCCTTGTTTTGGTGGCGGTGTTGTACTTGACGCTGTTTGGGGTTTTGGGACTGTTGTTTGAGGTGTTTTTGGTTGATTTAAGTTAGGTACTAAACTCTTAAAGTTCTTTATTACGGCTTTAGTCTTTTCACTTGTTACATCTAAATGTTTTGCAAGGGCTGTTTGTACTTGAAACTTAGCCGCAAATTCGTCTTTATGTTTTTGGTGTGTTTGGTATTGCCATTCAAAAGCTGATTGCTGGTCTTTGGTTAGATTTTCAACCTCTTGCGCAACATGCGTGTTCATCCATTCTGTAAGGAACAAAAATGCATCTACTTGGTCGCTATACTTTTCTACAATATAGTCAAACTGTTCTTTAGTGTATTTGTCCTTTAAAGCATATAAGTTAAAAATGGCTTCGTTAAGAATCGTTCGCTTTTGCATACTAATCATAGTTGCTTTTTCATTAGGGTCTACAAAATAACCTTCACTATCTATTACATAGACCTTATTAATCATCTTTTGAACTTCTTCATTATCCGTTAACTTCAACAGGGTGATTAAACGCTCTGGCACATAAAAAATGAACGCTTTCGTCATATTTATAAACGCCCCTTTAATAATATCTTCTAGGCTATCGTTTGCTTGCATCTAATTTTTGATTAATTCTGAATAGTCCTCTGGCAATTCTGCATCGATATCGCGCAAGTATTTCTCTAAAGCGGTCATAGAACTATGTCCTGTAATTTGCATTAGTTTACTTTTTGCGGCATGCGGCGAAGAGTCTTCTACTAAAGCGCGGTACAGTTTGGTTATGTAGGTATGTCTAAAACTATACATGGTGTGATCTTTACCTAAATTGAATTTATTTTTTACTACCTTTTTAAAGCGTTTGGAAAAATAGTTGCGTTTGTTGTCTAATGCGACAGGCCATTCCCCTCCTACTCCTTTTGGTGTAAATAGATAATCCGTTTTCTTAAGTTTTGATAAGTCGGGTAAATCATTCCATAAAATCTCTGGAATAATTTTTGTTTTTAGCGGGCTATTTTTGGCTTTAAAACTTAAGGTGCGGGTTTTGGCGTCAATATCTTCTACTTTTAAGCGGCAAACTTCTATAGGCCGCAAAAAATTATAGGACACAAACTTAATAAACAACAACAAGGTAGGATCGTGTTTTTCTAAGTGATTAAAAATATCTTGTTGTTGTTTTACGGTATAGGTTTTATTTCTTGTGGCGGTGGTTTTAAGGACTTTTATTTTTTTGACCATGTTCTCTCTCACTAGTTCATGTTCTTCTAGTGTAGAAAAGAAACTACTTAAACTAGCGCGATAGTTATTTCTATTTCTCGGTGAGCTTTCGGTCATAATATGAAGTAAAAACTCTGATACGACAGACTTCTCTACTTGCTTAATATGGGTAATATTCTTTTTCTTTGTTTTTAACCATTTTTTAAAAATGCGGATATGACTTCCGTAAGACCGTAAACTACTCGCTTGTAAAGTTTGTTCTTTTATCTTGGCGTCAAAATCAAAGGCCTTTTCTAAACTTACCCCTTTCGGTGCTTCCGCCGCCGCATGTTTTTTAGTAGCGGCGGCGCCATTGGTTAAGGGTGCGTTGCCTTGTTTTATGGGGTGTTGCGCTTTAGTTTGTTGTAATGCCGCGGTAGTTTCTTCTTGCTGGTGTTTTTGCGGTTGCGGTGGTGGCGGCGTTTTTGGTTCTTGTTGCAACGGGTGTTGCTTCGCCTGTTGTTTATTATAAAGCGCTGTATTATCCTCATAAGGACTGTATCCTTGACGCAACAATTTATTTAATACTTGGCGCAAAATGGTCAAGACTGCTAATCGCTCTTCTTTAGTTTTGTATTTATTGGCTTCGCCATAAATAGGTGTTTGCCTTTTGAGCTTTCCTGTCTCGGGATGACGATAGGAAAAATACACATACCAACGCTTTGATAAATCGTTGTTTGCTGTGTAGATTTTTGGTGTGGAAAATTTCTTCTTCAATGACAAATCGTATGCATTTTCGTATGCACTTTCGTATTCAATTTCTATTAGGGCGTTAAAATTACGCATAAAAAAACGGTTTGGCAACACCAAACCGTTTGTATACATGACTTTGTCATTAGTAGCGGGAACTGGACTCGAACCAGTGACCTTCGGGTTATGAGCCCGACGAGCTACCTACTGCTCTATCCCGCGATATTGGACTGCAAATATACTAGCTTTTTTTGTTTTAGCAAGAAAATAATTTAAAATATTTATGAAATAAAAAAGGAGCTATTCTACCATAGCTCCCTTTCAAATCAACAACAAATATTTAGTGGGTATTAATCATCAATATAGTCTGTGGCTAGGCCTTCTTGTTCATTTTGTGGTATGCCTAGAATGCTTGAGTCTTCAGATTTTATAATAGAAACATAATCCTTATCTAAATTATTATCGCTTACCATCATAACAGATAGTTTTTTCAGCCCATAAATACCATATGGCAACCGTCCTGTTAATTGATTACTGGAAAGCACTAATTCTTTTAAATGATTTAAGTTACCTAGTTCATGAGGAATACGACCTTCTAATTTATTATCTATTAAACTTAGTTTTTCTAACTGTAACAGTTCACCTACTTCACTAGGTATAGTTCCTGTAAAAAAATTACTTCCCAATAATAATTCTTCAAGATTGGTCAAGTTACCTATACTATTCGGTATAGGTCCTGTTAAACTGTTACTATAAAGCTTTAATACTCTAAGCTTATTTAAAGCCATAAGTTCATTGGGGAGTTCGCCTTCTAACTGATTCATATACAGTTCTAGTACTTCTAACTTTTGCAATTGTCCTAACGAAGTGGGTATATTACCTGTTATCTTGTTAAAGCCTAGCCTTAACTCTTTAAGAGATGTTAAATGAGCTAACGATTGAGGCATAGTACCTTGGAGGTTATTCATTTCTAAATGTAATTTAACAACAACATCGTCTTTTATAGTAACACCTTTCCAAGTACTAACTGGTTGGTTTATGTCCCATTTGTCAACCCAGTTTTCGCCTGAAGTAGCGTGGTAAAAGTCTAATAGCGCTTCTTTTTCTTTAGGAGAAATCGAGGCAAAGGTTATCATGGTAACTAAAGACAATAACAAGGTAAGTTTAGCAGTTTTCATACTTATTTGGTTTTGAGGCTAAAAGCGAAACAATAATAAAAATTATATTTATGAAATGCAATTTTTTTCGATGAAATGCATAGGCGGGGATGTTTTATTTATAAAAATTAGCGTGAAATACTAATAAAAAAAGGATAGTATAAAAACTATCCTTGTATAAATATAAAATTATGTTTTCAGTTTTTAATCGTCAAAATAATCTGTTGCAAGCATGCCTTTATCTTCAGGTATGACTTGCATCGTTGGTGGTGTAGATTTTCCTGTTACGGTAACATACTCTTTATCTAAATCATTATCACTTACCATCATAATTTCTAAACCTCTTAATCTCGTTATTTCAAATGGTAAAGTTCCTGTTAATCTATTACTTGATATAACTAACTCTTTTAAGTCCTTTAAATCTCCTATCTCTTTTGGTATATCCCCTTCTAAATTATTGTCTAAAAGAATTAACTTTTCTAAACGAGATAAAGTTCCTATAGATTTTGGTATTGTTCCTGTAAGGCGATTACTTCCTAAGGATAATTCTTTTAACCCTTTTAAATTCATTAAAGATTCGGGGATTTCACCTTCAAAAGTATTACTATAAAGTTTTAAAACCTTTAGATTTTGTATGCTTCCAAGAGTTTCAGGAATTTGGCCTTCAAATCTATTCATGAACAATTCTAATATTTCAAGATTTGAAAGCTTGCCAAAGTTTTTTGGTAACTCACCCGATAATCTATTAAAACCTAAGTTTAGCTTTTTTAAAAAAGTAAGGTTTTGTAGTTCGTTAGGTAATTTACCTTCTAAATTATTCATATGTAAATTTAAACCAACCACATGATTATCTTCAATAGTAACTCCGTACCAAGTAGATACAGGAGATGTTAAGTCCCAACTATTAGTCCACTGATCTCCATTAGTAGCTTTGTATAAACTTTTTAAAGCTTGCCTTTCTGAATTTGGAACTTGGGATAAAACTAAAAGGGGAATTAATAAAACGATTAATGTTGATAGAGCATTTTTCATTTGTTTGGTAGTTGGGTTAATGCTACCAAATTAAGAAAAAATACGGATTAAAACCAATTTTTTTCGATGAAACGCATTGCGTTATAGGGTTTTATTAACTTTTAGAACTTATCCAGTTCTTCTTGAATACTTTCCCAATCCATCATTAATTGTTCTAATTTGTCCTTTTTAGCTTGGTAAGTATCAAAAAAATTAGGTTTAGACACAGTCTCATCGTAATTCACGGCTAACTCTACATCAATCGCTTTAATATCTTTTTCTAATTGCGTGATTTTAGACTCTACTTTACTTAGTTTATTTTTTAATGACTTTTGTTGCTTTTGGGCTTCGTAACTTTGATTAACGTTTTCTTTAGGAACTTCTTTTATAACATCCCGTTTTTCTACTTCGCGAAGGTTTTCAACATTACGCTGTTTTAAATAAAAATCAATATCGCCTAAATATTCTTTAATTTTTTGGTCTTTAAATTCGTAAACGGTATTGGTTAATCCTTGTAAAAAATCACGATCGTGTGATACCAATATTAATGTTCCTTCAAAACGATTTAAAGCATCTTTTAATACATTTTTAGATTTGATATCTAAATGGTTTGTAGGCTCATCCATCACCAAAACGTTAAAAGGCTGCAACATTAGTTTGGCTAATGCTAAACGGTTACGCTCTCCACCCGATAACACTCTAACATATTTATCGACTTCTTCGCCACGAAACAAAAATGCGCCTAAAATATCGCGTACTTTTGTTCTATTTGTTTCGTTTGCAGCATCAATCATGGTATCGTGAACCGTTTTATTACCATCTAAATATTCGGCTTGATTTTGGGCAAAATATCCTATTTGTACATTGTGTCCTAGATGTAACTGTCCTTGATGTTCAATTTCATTGACAATAATTTTGGCTAAGGTAGATTTTCCTTGGCCGTTCTGTCCAACAAAAGCTACTTTACTATCTCGCGCTATAGAAAGGTTAATGTTGTGTAGTACTTGAAGATCGCCATAGTTTTTAGATACCTGTTTAGCTTCCAGAACAACTTTTCCAGGTGTTATGGACACAGGAAAATTTAAGGTCATGACACTATTATCTTCCTCATCAACTTCAATACGATCTATTTTATCTAATTTCTTTATTAAAGATTGTGCCATTGAAGCTTTAGAAGCTTTAGCTCTAAATTTTTCAATCAGCTTTTCGGTTTGTTGTATTTGCTTTTCCTGATTTTTATGTGCTGCTAATTGCTGCTCTCTAATCTCTTCACGAAGCACTAAAAACTCGCTATATGGTTTGGGGTAATCGTAAATTCTGCCTAATGAAATTTCAATAGTACGGTTGGTAACATTATCTAAAAACATTTTATCGTGAGAAACAATAACAACAGCACCTTGGTAATTTTTTAAAAAATTCTCCAACCAAATTATCGATTCAATGTCCAAATGGTTTGTAGGCTCATCTAAAAGCAACACATCGTTATTCTGTAACAGAAGTTTGGCTAATTCTATACGCATACGCCATCCACCGGAAAAAGTATCGGTAAGCTTATTAAAATCTTCCCGTTTAAAACCTAAACCTTGTAAAATCTTTTCGGTATCGCCTTGATAGTTGTAACCGCCTAAAATTTCGTATTGGTGTTGGATATCATTTAAATCAATCATTAACTGATTGTAACTCTCGCTTTCGTAATCGGTACGTTCGGCTAATTGTAAATTAATGCCTTCCATTTTAGCTTCCAAATCCTTAATATCCTTGAAAGCTTCGTAGGATTCTTCTAAAACGGTTTTCCCAAACTCAAAATCGATATCTTGCTTTAAAAATCCTATACTTAAATCCTTATCGGCTGCAATTTGTCCAGAATCTGGTTCAAGCTCTTTAGAAAGAATTTTAAGCATGGTAGATTTTCCAGCGCCGTTTTTTCCTATCAATCCAACACGATCGCCAACACCCAATTTAAATGTAATTTCCTCGAAAAGGTATTCGCCTTGAAAACTTATAGAAAGGTTATGAATGTTGAGCATTTGTGACTTTTGTTACAGTTAATGATGAATAATGTTGTAATTTTGTAATTACAATATTCAGCGCAAAAGTACAGTTTTAATTATGATTAAAAAAGGCTCCAAACTATACAGCATTTTAACAGGGAGTTGTCCAAAATGCCATCAAGAATCGATGTATGAAACAAAAAACCCTTATGTTTTATCTGATGTTTTAAAAATAAACGAGGAATGTTCGCATTGCCATACCAAATATCGTATAGAACCATCTTTTTTTTATGGCTCGATGTATGTTAGCTATGCTATTGGTATTGCTTTTGGCGTTGCTGCTTTTGTTATTAGTTATTTGTTTTTAGAGAGTAGTTTAATAACTGCATTTTTTGCTATAATTGGAACTTTGGTTGTTTTTGCTCCTATAATTATGCGTTTATCCAGAAACGTATGGATTAACATTTTTATGCATTATGACGAAAATTTAGTTAAGAAGAAAACCGAGTAATATTAATATCTTCTTCTAATTTTATAGCATTTTCAATAAAGTTATAAAGCTGTTTAGCCACATAAGGGGCTATCATAACGCCTCTTGTTCCAAGACCATTTAGCACGTAAAGATTATCGTATTTAGGGTGTTGCCCAACTAATGGTCTTCTATCTTTTACGGTGGGACGAATACCTGCTTTTTGATTAACAACCTTAAAATCGCACTTAATAAAGGTTTTTAGCTTTTCTAGGAGTTCTTTTTTACCTTCCGCTGAAGGTTGATTGGTTTTATCGGTCCAATTATAGGTAGCACCAACTGTATAATAATCATTCCCTAACGGAATTAAAAACGCACTCGATTTTAATACAAAATCTATTTTTAAATCTGGAGCATGAATGGTTAATAGTTCGCCTTTGGTTCCATTTAGTGGTAAATGGTTAAAATAAGGGTTCTTTTTTAAACCAAAGCCTTCGCAAAACACGATATTTTTTGCTTGAATATCTTTATAAATTACAGCGTCTTCTTTAATTATTAAATCATCATAATTAAACGATTCATTAATATATGTACTCGCCAACTTTTTCTTAAACGTAGCCAATAAATGCTCTGTATCTATTCTTCCAGTATGTAGTACTTCACCTAAACCATAAGGAGCAGGAACAGCCATATTATTATTGTTACAAATTTTTGGCGACAAATATTTTTGCAGACCATATTTATCGGCTGCTACAAACCAATTATTTTGTTCTTCAACAGAATTGAATAACCGTTTTACAGGAAGTTTATAATCTAAAGTAGTTTCTAAATAAGACGCTAAGTCGTTATATATATGGTTTACTAATTCTAATTGTTCATCGCTTTTCCAAACTGGTGTAAAACGCTTTAAAACAACAGGATTATACAAGCCACCTGCTACAGTAGACGACTGTTGCGAATTATCATCAAACACCACAAAAGATTTGCTATGCTGTAATAATAAATAACAAAAGTTTACGCCTGCTAAGCCCTGACCAACGATAATATAATCTACTTTCATATTTACGAAGATAACATAAAAAAACGCGCACTTAAAAGTGCGCGTTTTTCTTTATTACTTTTTGACAAATAGGCTTTAATAAGCCCACATATCCAACTCAAAGTTTCTAATTTTTTCTTTGATTCTTTCAGATTCTAAAAGTTGCATTAAAGCGTTATCAGAAATGTATTCGGTTACTTTTCTATCACCATACACATTTTCTTCTTTAAAGATATATCCATTAAATCGTCTTGAATTTAAGATATGATCGAAAGAATATGGCATAGCGCTATTTTCGTTATTAAACGATTTTGCTTCGTGCAATACTTCTCTAGCATCTGGATAGAATACCCAGAATAAAGGAATTGGTTCTTTGTTTGCTTCGTCATCAGAATCTAGGAAGTTAACATCTGGTGCTGCTGGTGCAATACCAAGAAGTCTGTACTTTAATTCTCCTTGACGTTTGTCAAAATACCATAATCCTTTTACCAAATAAGCACTAATATGGAAAGAAGTGATATCGGTTTTTGTGATATATTCTGGATCTACACGACCTTCGGCATTGAATTGTTCATAACCAATATCTAAGGTATCTACTTTAGACATTGAATACTTTAAATCTTCGATGGTACGTTCTGCAGTAAAGTAAGAATCATCGTAAATTTTTTCGATTTTTCCTTCTTTAATAGATTTCCAAAGCACATCAAATAAAGAGCGTCTATTTTTCCCAATATTATTTGTATCTATTGGATAATACAATGGAAAGTTTACACGTTCGTCAAGAACAACACGTTCCCATGTCATTTTAGAGAACATAATATCTCTATCATCTACATAACCATATTCTAAAGGCTTATCATTATCAACTGCTATTTGTGCCTCTGTTTTTACACCAATCTCTTCTGGAGCTTTGGCATTTAAAATATTGGCTTGCGAATAAGCAGTTACACCAAACGATATGGTTAAAACGGTTAATAAAATACTCTTTAAATTCATCTTCTTCTTTTTAATTATTAGGGCTTATCAATTAAGATAAAAGCGCTTAGTTAGTAATTTCTACCACTACAGGAGAAACACTTTTTAACTTATAACTAGAGTTTCCTCTAATACTCGCTTTAATATCGAAAATTGCAACTTGGTCTCCTCTTCTTGCTTTACGTAAAGCGTTTTTAGCTTGTGAGTTAAGTTTTGTTCCACTAACTCTTACAGAAGGCTGACCTGGCACTTTAATTTTAAATTCAGATACTACGATTGGTAGTTCGAAATCAAAGTCTTCTAACTCTGCTCCAATTGTTGCAATCTGTACATTGTTTCTTGGTAACTTAACAATTCCTGGTTGTCCAGCAATAGTTCCTGTTGGTTTTGGTATATCCTTGATACGGAATGTTTTTCTATCTGAAACAGCAGATCCATCATCTAAAGTAGCTGTTACATTAATTGTAACTTCTCTACCTGTTCCTGGTCTCATTTCGTATTTTCCATTACCAGTTTTTCTTAATCCTGTTGCACTAGCGTTAACTTTGTTATCTGGCACTCCAGCAAATGAAATTGTCATTGGGTTTACAACACCTCTATAAACAACATTCATTTTATCAGCTGAAATAGTTGCTGAATTTGGTCTTGGTACAACAACGTATTTACCGTTAAAGTCGATTGGTAATTCTTTACCATCTTCTAAGAAAGTAAACTGTCCATCTACATCATGTTCACCAACATTACCTACTGTAAACTCGATACGAGCTGCTCCAGTAGAATCGATAGCACCTTCTCTATCTAAATCTAGAGATTCGCCACCTACACTTAATTTGGTTGGTGTAACGTTAGCATATTTACCTAATACTACTTTACCTGTAAATTTCTCACCAGCGAAAAAAGCATTTTTGTCTGGTACTACAATAGCCGTGTAGTTTTTTAATGATACCGCTTCGTCTAATGTGTTTCCTAAAAATAGGTTATACATATTTGTTTCGGTAGCTTTTACATCGTTTTGCATAGCTGTAAGCTTAGTGTACGATGCAATTGCTGGGAAACCTTGGAAATGGTAATCTAACCATTGTAATTTTTTACCGTCTTGGTTTACAACTTCTTTAGTATTGAAACGTTCTTCAAAGTTTTCAACAGCTTTTTGGTATTTAACATCGTCTCCTAAAACTGCTTCAATATCAGCTTTATATTTATTAAGACGGTCCATAAAAGCTTGTCCTTCTTTGGTTAAACGATCACCTGTAAACCAATATTCGTCTAAGAAATCACCTTTATCCATCTTTTCTGATGGTAATTCGCCATTTTCTTCTCTTTCAAATTTTCCTCTTTCAAGGATCATTGCTTTTTGTTCACCTAAATACTTGAAAAAGTCATCAGAGATTTTGCTTATTTGTTGTGCATTGTTTGATGCTACTCTAAACTCTTCTGGTTTTTCTTCTGCTTTTTGCTTTAAGCCTTCAAGCATTCCTGTGTTTGATGTAGAAGCTAGTTCGTTAGCTCTTACAAATTTATCGTTCATTAACCCGAATGCTGAAAGTACTTCCTTACTCATGGTCATCGCAATCATTGCAATAAACACTAAGTACATTAGGTTAATCATTTTCTGCCTTGCAGATAATTTTCCTCCTGCCATGTTTTAATTAGTTTTGTTTGTTAGAAATTAAAATTTACTAGTAAATAATACTAATTAAGACTTGTTCATAGCAGTTAACATACCACCATAAACACCGTTTAAAGATGATAGGTTAGATGCTAATGATTGCATTTGTTCTTTTAACTTTTGAGCATTCTCAACAGTTTCTTCGTTAATTGCCGCTTGACGGTTAACGCTTTCTAACTGTACTTTGTACATGCTATTTAAAGATTCCATTTGAGCTGCTGCTAAAGATAACTCTTCACCATACTTTTTAGTAGCTGCAATAGAGTCTACTGTTGGAGAAATTCCTTTAGCTGCTCCTTCAAAGTTTTTAATGCTATTTCCTAAGCTAGACATTAAGTCGGCATCGATTTTAGCTTCTTTTAATAAGTTATCTAATTTTTTAGATAATAATCCTTCTGCATCTTTAGGTTCTTCTTTTTTACCTTTCTTACCTCCTAATGATTGTCCTCCAGCTAATTCTGGATATACTAAAGACCAATCTAAATCGCTTTGTTGTCTTTCAAAAGCAGAATATGTAAATACTAATGCTTCAACAACCATACCTATTGTTAAGATTAGAGACCCTCCTGGCCAGTGCTGAATCTTAAATAGAGCTCCTACAATTACTACTGCTGCTCCTAATCCGTAGATCATGTTTGTTAAAGTAAGTTTTCCTTTTTGTGCCATAATTTTAGTTTTAGTTTAAGTACGTTAATACTTAAGATAGTTTAATATTTAGTTAATTGTTAATTGATTTTCTAATTTAGTTAGTTTTTAGTTTCTAGCGTTTAAGGTTACATCTGTTCCCATGTAATCTTGTACTGTTCTGAAACCGATATAACTTCTTGCTGAATCTGCATATTCGTAGTCACGAGAACTCACTTGCAAGAAATAAGCAACATCTTTCCAAGATCCTCCTCTTACTACTTTACGTTGGTTGTTTACATCGTTAACACTTGGGTTAATAGTAGAAACAAACTCGTAAGATGACTGATCGTAAGAAGCATTTACCCATTCTGAAACATTACCTGCCATATTATAAAGGTTAAAATCGTTAGGCTCATAAGACTCTGCCTCTACAGTATATAATGCTTGATCGGCTGCATAATCTCCACGTAATGGTTTAAAGTTTGCCATAAAGCACCCTCTATCGTTCTTGGTGTAATAACCACCCCAAGGATAAGTTGCTGCTTGCAGGCCACCTCTTGCTGCGTATTCCCATTCTGCTTCAGATGGTAGTCTATATTTATTTACAAAATGCTTACCTCTTTCTTTTCTGTATGCATTGTGGTGTAGTGTTCTCCACTCACAAAACGCTTTTGCTTGCTCCCAAGACACACCTACTACAGGATAATCACTATAAGCTTCGTGCCAGAAGTAATCGTTATGCATTGGTTCGTTATAAGAATAAGCAAAATCACGAATCCAGGCTGTAGTATCTGGATAAATTTCTACTTCTTCTTTAATAATAAACTCTGAACGCTTTTTCCCTTTGTTTGAGGCTTTGGCTGCTTTTTCCATATCCATATAGGTATATTGGAATTTAAACTTAGTTACATCCCAAGTTCTTTGACCATTGTATGATTCCTCCATAGGAAGGTACATCGTATCCATAACTTCGGCATAATACTCATCTGGATATTCTGCTGTATCAAAAATTAAATCTATGTCGTGATTTAGTTTTCTGCCTTCATATCCTGTTGGTCCAAGCCCTACATAGTTATCGTACATGTATTTTTCATATACGGTCATGTTTGCTGTATCGGCATCTTTAAATGCAAATTCACCAATTCCTCCATTGCCTGGAGTCTCTCCAATTTCGTCAGCTAATATTGCTAATTTGGTTCTAATAGTAGAATCTCTTACCCACTCAACAAATTGGCGGTATTCACTATTAGTAATTTCTGTTGCATCCATGTAGAATGACCTAACCGTTACGGTTTTTGTTGGGGCATCATGAATTCCAGCTAGATCATCGTCTGCTTTACCCATAATAAATGCGCCGCCAGGAATTAATTCCATTCCATACGGTTTTTCGGGATGCCATTTCTTTCCTTTAACTCCTACTAGCTGGCCTCTATCTCCTGACCCACAACTAGTTAGTATAGCTAAAACTGCGATTAATAATGTAAGTTTCTTCATATCCATAGAAAACTCGAGGTTAAATTTTATGCCTTAAAAATTTTAAGAGCGTAAACATATCTATATATTTTTTAAAAAACAACTTTTTTACTAAAAAATTACACATTTCGTCGTCAAAAAGTGCATTTCAACGATGATATTGTACGTTTTATGCTCATTTTATTATATACAATTCTTTTTGAACGCTTTATACCAACGTTCGGGTACTTTGTTATTACAGGCATCTATATAATCTTGATGCATGCAGGGTAATAACGTATGTTTTTTTAATTTATTATTAACGTTTGATAAAAAAGGGATTTCAATCCACCAGCGCCCAGTTTTATTACTTTTAAAGAAAATAAGCTCTTGCTCCTCTACCAAGGTGATGAATTTCTGGTAATTATTCTCATTTGAAAAATCATCGTCACTTACTCTAAAAGAGAATCCTTCAATAAAATACCAAATCATTTGCGCTACCAACATTGGAGTTACATCATCATCATTAGACGGTTTATATTCATATATACCAAAGGAGGACACTTTATTACTTATTCCAGCATATCTTGATATAGCACAAATTTCTTTACCATCTAATCCATTAGGCGACAATTGTTGTCTTCCTCCCAACTCTGATGCTTTTACTACGTTTAAATCAACACTTACAATATTAGCATCTCTTAGTACAGGTTCTGCTAAGGTTATATTATTTGATACTTCTCCTAATCTGTAAAACTCGAAATAGAGTTTTTCCATTAAATCTATTTCTTCTTGAGAATTAAAATAGGTTTGATAACCAATTGTAGAATAATTAAACAGGTTATAAGGTTGGTCTACTACAATTTTCCCAACAAAACTATTACTCTTTATTGGTTTTGCAGAATCTCCTAGGTTGAATTTTGAATCTACATTTACAATATTTACCATAGGAATAATATTGTCGTAAGCGCGATAATTGGCAAATGTTAAATCCTGACTCCCTCCTAATATAATAGGTATGATTTTTTTTTGAATAAGAATTTCCAGAATTGTTCTTAACGCATAGTAGGTATCTTCTACTGTTTCTCCTTTGTTAATATCGCCTAAATCGGCTACTTTAACATTCCAATTACCTGGAAACAATTGATAGAATGATTTTCTAATATTATCGAGATAGATTTCGTCACCAATATAATCAACATCGTTTCTATTCTCTAAAACGCCAATTATAGCCAATTGAACATCTTCTAAATCTGGAAAACCATTCTGACTGGAGTGAATTAACATCTTTCTCCCTAGCGCCTGCGAAGCCAGTAATGTTGAATGTGCCATTACAGAATCGGAAACAGGAGAAAGAAAATCAAAGTTCATTTAGGGTTATTTCTTTTTGGTTGTCGATTTTTTCCTTGTGGTTTTTTTCTTCTTCTTTGGAGCATTTTTCTCAAGATGCGCTTTAGCTTCTTCTAAAGTCATATCAGACACATCTACTGTTTTAGGCAGCTCTACTTTTGTTTTACCTTTTATAATATTATGTCTTCCCCAACGTGCTTTCTCTACTCTAATACCTTCTTCCTCCCAATTATGAATAAGCTTATCACGTTCTTTTTGAAGTTTATCTTCAATAAGGGTTTCAATGTCATTATCAGATAGGTTATCCCAATCGTACTTTTTGTTTACATTAATAAACATATTGTTCCATTTTATAAATGGTCCAAAACGTCCTTTTCCTTTTGTAACATCGTGGCCATTATAATTATAAATTGGCGCATCGGCTTTTTGTCTTTCCTTTATAAGTTCTATAGCATCCTTCATTTCAACATCTAAAGGATCTTTTCCTTTTGGTAAGGATATATATTTCTTTCCAAATTTAACATAAGGGCCATAACGGCCATTATTAACCTCTACAGCTTCACCTTCATAATCTCCAAGGCTTTTTGGAAGCTTGAATAAATCCATAGCCTCTTCAAACGTAATGGTATTTAATTGCTGATCTGGGCTTAAACTTGCAAACAGTGGTTTTTCTTCCTCCTCGGCAGTTCCTATTTGAACCATTGGTCCAAAGCGTCCTAAACGCACACTTACCTGACGCCCTGTTTCGGGATCGGTACCAAGAACACGCTCTCCAGATTCTCTATCGGCATTTTCTTGAACGTCTTCTACAATTGGATGAAAGTCCTTATAAAATGCTTTCATCATATTTTCCCAATCTATTTTTCCATCAGCAATATCATCAAAGTCTTCTTCTACTTTTGCTGTGAAATTATAATCTAAAATAGTATCGAAATGATTAACCAAGAAATCGGTTACAATCATACCTATATCTGTTGGCACTAACTTTCCTTTATCCGACCCCACCTTTTCGGTTAAAGTGACATCTTTAACATGACCTTCTTTTAAAGTTAGCTGAACATAATTACGCTCAACACCTTCTACAGTACCTTTCTCAATGTAGCCTCTATTTTGAATGGTTGAAATGGTTGGCGCGTAAGTAGATGGTCTACCTATTCCTAATTCTTCTAATTTCTTCACTAAAGAAGCTTCGGTAAAACGATATGGCGGACGTGTAAAACGTTGTGTTGCGGTAATAAAGTTGTTAAGTAGCGTCTCGTTAACACTTAGTTTTGGTAACATACCATCTTGTTCGCCATCTTCATCGTCTGTTCCTTCAAGATAGACTTTTAAAAACCCATCAAACTTAATCATTTCACCATTTGCAGTAAATAGCTCGTCGTGAGTGGTAGCGCTTATTTTTACATTGGTACGCTCTAATTGAGCTTCGCTCATTTGCGACGCGATAGCACGTTTCCAAATTAACTCGTATAATCTTGCTTGATCGCGATCTACATTAACGGTATGTCTAGAAAAATCGGTAGGACGAATGGCTTCGTGAGCCTCTTGTGCCCCTTTAGATTTCCCTTTATAGTTTCTTGGCTTACTATAGTTAGAACCATAAGCAGCTTCTATTTCACGTTGCGCACCACTTTTTGCTTCGTCTGATAAGTTTACACTATCGGTTCTCATATAGGTAATCAAACCGGCTTCGTATAAACGTTGCGCCATCGTCATGGTTTTGCTCACAGAAAAATATAACTTTCTTGACGCCTCCTGCTGTAATGTTGATGTTGTAAATGGTGGTGCTGGCGATTTCTTTGCAGGTTTTTTCTGTAAATCGGCAATACTAAAATCTGCAGTAGCATTGGCTTCAAGAAACTTTAAGGCATCTTCTTTAGTATCAAAATTCTTTGGAAGTTTTGCTTTAAAAGTTTGGCCGTCTTTTGTAGAGAATTCAGCATCTATTCTGTAAGATGCCACAGGTTTAAATCCTTCAATTTCTCTTTCACGTTCTACAATTAAACGCACAGACACCGATTGAACACGACCCGCTGACAACCCGCCTTTTACTTTACGCCAAAGCACAGGTGACAATTCGTAACCCACAATTCTATCCAATACACGACGTGCTTGTTGTGCATCTACTAAATCGTAATCTATACTTCTAGGATTCTCTATCGCTTTTTTAATAGCTGTTTTGGTAATCTCATGAAAAACAATACGCTTTGTTTTTTCTTTATCTAAACCAAGCGATTCGGCTAAATGCCATGCAATAGCCTCTCCTTCACGGTCTTCATCACTAGCTAACCAAACTGTCTCAGCTTTTTTAGCAAGTTCTTTTAACTTTTTTACAACCGCTTTTTTGTCCTTGGACACTTCATATTTAGGCTTAAAATCTCCTTCTACATCTACTCCTAATTCTTTTGAAGGTAAATCTGCAATATGCCCAAAACTAGACTCCACTTTAAAATCCTTTCCTAGGAATTTTTCAATGGTTTTGGCCTTTGCAGGTGACTCCACTATTACTAAATTCTTCGCCATAAATCGATTTTTAAGGTTACAAATGTAATTGAAAAAAAACTTATGTTCCTAATTTTTGATGGTCTCTGTACGTAAACCCTATCATTTTCAGCAACAAATTTTTAAATTTTATGATAAAATCTCATTCTGACACTTTGTCATAGTACATAAATAAATTGTATCTTTGCACACTTATTGACAAGCAAGTATTATTCAATATTGTATATGGAGAAGATTATAGACGAAAACAAACAAGGCGAAAGCCTCATTATAGAGAAGAAAGCAGGAAACAACCGAAAACTATTTATAGAAAGTTACGGTTGCCAGATGAATTTTAGCGATAGTGAAATTGTAGCTTCTATCTTATCTGAAAATGGCTATAACACCACTCAAGATCTCAAAGATGCCGACTTAGTTTTAGTAAACACCTGTTCTATTCGCGATAAAGCAGAACAAACGGTAAGGAAACGCCTTGAAAAATACAATGCTGTAAAACGTGAGGTAAACCCCAACATGAAAGTGGGTGTTTTAGGCTGTATGGCAGAACGTTTAAAAAGTAAATTTCTAGAAGAAGAAAAAATCGTCGATCTTGTTGTTGGTCCAGATGCTTACAAAGATTTACCCAATTTACTTTCTGAAGTAGATGATGGTCGCGATGCTATTAATGTGATCCTCTCTAAAGAAGAAACTTATGGCGATATTGCTCCTGTACGTTTAAATACTAATGGCGTTACAGCTTTTGTATCTATTACACGTGGTTGCGACAATATGTGTACGTTTTGCGTTGTACCCTTTACCAGAGGACGTGAACGTAGTCGTGATCCGCAAAGTATAGTTGAGGAAATAAACGATTTGGCCAACAAAGGCTATAAAGAAGTAACCCTTCTTGGGCAAAACGTAGACAGCTATTTATGGTATGGCGGCGGATTAAAAAAGGATTTCGACAAAGCTACCGATATGCAGAAAGCAACGGCTGTTAATTTTGCCAAGCTTCTAGAACTTTGTGCCCAAGCACAACCAAAAATGCGCTTTCGCTTCTCAACATCTAATCCACAAGACATGACTTTAGATGTGATTGAAACCATGGCCAAGTACCAGAATATTTGCAAGTACATACATTTGCCTGTGCAAAGTGGCAGTAACCGTATTTTAAAAGCCATGAATCGTCAACATACACGTGAAGAATATTTTAAAATGATCGACAACATTCGTCGTATTATTCCAGATTGCGCTATTTCTCAAGATATGATTGCTGGTTTTCCAACCGAAACAGAAGACGATCATCAAGACACTTTAAGCTTAATGGAGTACGTAAAATACGACTTTGGATTTATGTTTGCTTATTCCGAAAGACCAGGCACATTAGCCGAACGAAAACTAGAGGACGACATTCCTGAAGCAACAAAAAAACGTCGCTTACAAGACATTATTCAACTACAACAAGAACACAGTCATTATAGAACACAACAACATCTTGGCAAGGTTGAAGAAGTTTTAATTGAAAAAGAATCAAAAAAATCGGATGCGCATTGGGCGGGACGAAACAGCCAAAACACTATGGTGGTTTTCCCTAAAGAAAACTATAAACCAGGTGATTTTGTAAATGTAAAAATAACCGACTGCACAAAAGCCACCTTAATTGGTGAACCTATAGGGTATTCAGAAAATAATTAATAAAATTTTCCTTTTAAAAAAGGAATCTAAAAGACACTCACTTAAGTGAGCAATACTATGGAATCAATACAAGCCATAAAACAACGATTTGGAATTATAGGTAACGATCCTGGGTTAAATCGTGCTATTGAAAAAGCCATACAAGTGGCGCCTACAGACATTTCTGTATTGGTTACAGGAGAAAGTGGTGTTGGTAAAGAAAGTATTCCAAAAATCATACATCAACTCTCACATCGTAAACACGGCAAGTATATTGCTGTAAACTGTGGTGCCATTCCAGAAGGCACCATAGACAGTGAATTATTTGGTCATGAAAAAGGCGCTTTTACAGGTGCCACACAAACACGAAATGGTTATTTTGAAGTTGCCGATGGCGGCACCATTTTTCTTGATGAAGTTGGCGAGCTTCCTTTAACTACACAAGTACGTTTATTACGTGTTTTGGAAAATGGCGAATTTATAAAAGTGGGAAGCAGCAAAGTACAAAAAACCAACGTACGTATTGTAGCGGCGACAAACGTCAATATGTTTGAAGCCATTAAAAAAGATAAATTCCGTGAAGACTTATATTACCGTTTAAGTACTGTTGAAATTCATTTACCACCATTGCGCGAGCGTAAAGAGGATATTCACCTATTATTTAGAAAATTTGCCAGCGATTTTGCTTTAAAATACAAAATGCCCACGGTAAAACTTACCGACGATGCTGTTAATATGTTGCTAAAATACCGATGGAATGGCAATATTCGTCAGCTTCGTAACGTTGCAGAACAAATCTCTGTCTTGGAGCAAAACAGAACCATTTCACCCGATACGCTTAGAAGCTATCTTCCAGATGCAGGAAGCAATTTACCTGCGGTAGTTAATCAAACCAAATCGGAAAGCGATTTTAGTAACGAACGTGAAATCCTGTATAAGGTTTTGTTCGATATGAAAAGTGACCTCAACGATTTGAAAAAACTCACCATGGAATTGATGAAAAGTGGCAATACCTCGGAAGTCGCCAAGGACAACGAAAGCTTGATTCAAAAAATTTATGGCGAAAATGAGAATGAAACTACTGTAGAAGATTTAGAAGTGCTTTCAATCCCCGAAAAACATGAACCGCAACCTATTGAACAAGAACCACAAGAAGACAAGTATCATTTTGCCGAAGATGTTGAAGAAGAAGAAACCTTATCGCTTCAAGACAAAGAATTAGAACTCATAAAAAAATCTTTGGAACGTCATAATGGAAAACGTAAATTGGCAGCGCAAGAATTGGGCATTAGCGAACGCACACTTTATAGAAAAATAAAACAATACGACCTGTAAATGACACGATACTTTAAATTTATTATCACTTTTTGCTCTGTTATATTACTTTTTGGCTGTGGCATTTACTCGTTTACTGGCGCATCCATCCCTGCAGGCACAAAAACATTCCAGGTTAATTATTTTCAGAATAATGCCATGCTAATAGAACCTGGCTTAGACAGAGATTTTACAAATGCGTTAACCGACTTACTTCTAAATCAAACCAATTTAGACCTTGTAAAAAGTAATGGCGATTTAGTTTACGAAGGCGAAATAACCGAATATCGTATTTCTCCAACAACAGCAACTGCCGAAAATACGGCAGCTCAAAACCGTTTAACCATGAGTGTTAATGTTAGATTTTACAACAAAAACTCTGAAGACGATTTTCAAGAACAACGCTTTTCATTTTTCTATGATTACGATAGAAACGCACAACTTATTGGCCCCGCTAGAGATGAAGCTCACGAAGTTCTTTTTGAACGATTAACGCAAGATATTTTTAATGCCACATTGGCTAAATGGTAGTCATGGACAATTTTGATTTTAAACACATACTACAAAATCCCAAACATATGCTTCCTGCATATACAGAAGACTTGCAGTCTATAATCGACACATATCCTTACTTTCAATCGCCCAAGGCTATTCTTTTAAAAGCGTTAAAAAACAAAGGGAGTTTTAAATATAATAAAGCACTAAAAACAACAGCTGCTTATACTACTGACAGAAGTATTTTATTCGATTTTATAACGTCTGAAGACTTCCTACAGAATGAAATTTCTGAGTCTATTAAACAAAACTCATCCAGTTTAAAAGCAATTAATGTAACCGCTGAAGATATTTCTGTAAATAAACATGTTACTATTGATGATAATTTAAAACAGCAAATACAAGAAACCTCTAGCGTTTTAGACCCAGAATTATTCACGCCTAAAGAATCATCAAAACAAGAATTAGAATCATCTCAAGAAGCAACAGTAAATAAAGATGATGACAATCGCGAAAAAGATAGTGTTTTAAAGTCCAATGATGATACTTCTGATAACATTTTAAAAATTGGAGAACCGTTTGAATTTACTCAAAACGAAAAACACTCCTTTAACGAGTGGCTTAAGCTTACTCGCTTTTCTCCTATAGAACGAGAACAAACACAGCCCGAAACACCCGTTTCCGAACGCGACAAAAAATTTAAGTTAATAGATAAATTTATCTCTAAAAATCCCAAATTAAAACCAGAGAAAACAGCTAGTAAAAACAAAAATTTGGCTGAACAACAAATGATTCAACCAGATACATTAATGACTGAAACACTAGCCAGAATTTATGTTGAACAAAAGAACTATAAAAAGGCGATTCAATCTTATAAAATTTTAAGTTTGAAATATCCAGAAAAAAGTGGTTTCTTTGCAGACCAAATTAAAGCAATACAAAAATTACAAGAACAAAATAAATAAATCATAATGAGTACGTTTACTATATTTTTAGCATTAATTGTTGTCGTAGCCTTTTTATTGGTTGTAGTAATCATGGTACAAAACCCAAAAGGGGGTGGATTATCATCTTCGTTTGGTGGCGGTGGCACACAACAATTAGGTGGTGTAAAAAAGACGACTGATTTTCTAGACAAAAGTACTTGGACACTTGCAGCCTTAATGTTAGCCTTAATTTTATTATCGAATGTAGCCATAGAAAGAGGCCCAAGAGCAGAGTCTAAAGCTCTAGATCCTGATGCCACTACAACACAGCCTGTAACGACTCCAGATGCTGCTCCAGCAACCCAAAACGAAGCTGGAACTAACAACACTCAAAACGACGCCGAGTAAAAGTTTTAGAAAAACAACAATATTTTAAATGCCAACTATATAGTTGGCATTTTTTTTACACAAAATTTAGCTTTAAAAGCTCTAAAAAACGCTCTCTTAAATCAAAAAAATGAAAATTTGTCAGTCATCATCTATTGGCACATTTTTAGCTTGATGCATAGCATTAAAACAATAACATAATTTTAAAATATAACACAATGGCATTAAACATTAAACCTTTAGCAGACAGAGTTCTTGTAGAACCTGTTGAAGCTGAAACTAAAACTGCTGCTGGAATTATTATTCCAGATAACGCCAAAGAAAAACCACAAAAAGGCAAAGTAGTTGCTGTAGGTAACGGCACTAAAGACGAACCAATGACTGTTAGCGTTGGAGACACTGTACTTTACGGAAAATATTCTGGAACCGAACTAAAACTTGACGGCAAGGACTATTTAATTATGCGTGAAAGCGATATTTTCGCGATTGTGTAAACATTTATTTCTTTCTAAAAAAAGAAGATTTAATTTAAAAACTAAAAACGCCTAAAGCATTTCGCTTAGGGCATAAAACTAAAAATTATGGCAAAAGATATAAAATTTGATATTGAAGCACGCGACGGCCTTAAACGTGGTGTCGATGCTTTAGCAAATGCAGTAAAAGTAACTTTAGGACCTAAAGGACGTAACGTTATTATTTCAAAAAGCTTTGGTGCACCTTCTGTAACAAAAGACGGTGTATCTGTGGCTAAAGAAGTAGAATTGGAAGACGAGCTTGAAAACATGGGCGCACAAATGGTTAAAGAAGTGGCTAGTAAAACCAACGATCTTGCTGGTGATGGTACTACAACCGCTACTGTTTTGGCTCAAGCTATCGTAAAAGAAGGATTAAAAAATGTTGCTGCAGGAGCTAACCCAATGGATTTAAAACGTGGTATTGACAAAGCTGTTGAAGCTATTACAGCCGATCTTGAAAAGCAAGCTGAAAAAGTTGGAAATTCTTCTGAAAAAATAAAACAAGTTGCCGCCATTTCTGCTAACAACGACAACACTATTGGCGAACTAATCGCTAAAGCTTTTGGAAAGGTTGGAAAAGAAGGTGTTATTACTGTTGAAGAAGCCAAAGGCTTAGATACTTATGTAGATGTTGTAGAAGGAATGCAATTTGACAGAGGGTATTTATCACCTTACTTTGTAACCGATTCTGATAAAATGGTGGCCGACTTAGAAAACCCATACATTTTATTATTCGACAAAAAGATTTCAAACCTACAGGAAATTCTTCCTATTCTTGAACCAGTAGCACAATCTGGACGTCCATTATTAATTATTGCTGAAGATGTAGAAGGACAAGCTTTAGCTACATTAGTCGTAAACAAACTACGTGGTGGATTAAAAATTGCCGCTGTTAAGGCTCCTGGATTTGGCGACAGACGTAAAGCCATGCTAGAAGATATTGCCATCTTAACTGGTGGAACAGTAATCTCTGAAGAACGTGGGTTCTCTCTTGAAAATGCCGATTTATCAATGTTGGGTACTGCTGAAACTGTAACTATCGATAAAGATAACACGACTATTGTTAATGGTTCTGGTGATGCTGAAAACATTAAAGCGCGTGTTAATCAAATTAAAGCGCAAATAGAAACCACAACAAGCGATTACGACAAAGAAAAACTTCAAGAGCGTTTGGCTAAATTAGCCGGTGGCGTTGCCGTACTTTATGTTGGCGCTGCAAGTGAAGTAGAAATGAAAGAAAAGAAAGATCGCGTTGACGATGCTTTACACGCTACAAGAGCTGCCGTTGAAGAAGGTATTGTTGCTGGTGGTGGTGTTGCTTTAGTACGCGCTAAAAAAATGCTTGAAAAGTTAACAACCGAAAACCTTGACGAAACAACAGGTGTTCAAATTGTAAACAAAGCTATTGAGTCGCCTATTAGAACAATTGTTGAAAACGCAGGAGGCGAAGGGTCTGTGGTTATCAACAAAGTATTAGAAGGTAAAAAAGACTTTGGTTACGATGCTAAAAACGAGCAATATGTAGATATGCTTGAAGCTGGTATTATCGATCCTAAGAAAGTAACACGTGTCGCTTTAGAAAATGCGGCTTCTGTTGCTGGTATGATTTTAACCACCGAATGTGCCTTAGTAGATATTAAAGAAGATGAACCTGCAATGCCTCCAATGGGTGGTGGTGGCGCAATGCCAGGGATGATGTAATAATTATTTTACATCTCTATCTTAAAAAGCTGTTTTCTAAATTGGAAAACAGCTTTTTTTATTTTTATATTAGTCAAAATTATTCACAACAACCTTATGCACAAAAAAGTAAGCTATTTTATCCTATTTCTTACACTTATTACAACCTCTTACTCTCAAAATATTAACATTGAAGATTTTGACAAAAAAATAAAAGCATATTACGCTTTAGATTACGAAACCATTTTTACTCATTTAAATAAAACTCTCTATCTAAAAAATGAAGAATTATGGTTTAAAACATACATATATGACATTAAAAGGCAATCTCCTTATATAAGTTCCACTAACATTCACTCAAATATTTATAATGATAGAGGAGAACTCATAAAGAGTAAAATTTATGTAGCAAAAAATGGTTTCACTAATGGTAATTTCAAAATAGACTCTACATTTTCTGAAGGAACTTATTATATTAAAACAACAACCAACTGGATGAAAAACTTCCATCAAAATCTATATGATTTACAGAAATTTAAGGTTGTTGGTAAAAAAAGTACTATTCCTGAAGAAACTGAACTAGAAACATTTGACTTTCAGCTCTTACCTGAAGGTGGACATCTAATTGAAAACACCCTTAATACTGTTGGTTTTAAATTAATAAACAACAACGGAAAGTCCATAAAAATAACCTCAGGAAGTATTAATAACTCAAACAATAAACCAGTTGCTACATTTAAAAGTAATCTTTTTGGGTTAGGAAAATTTTCTTTCACACCAAAGGAAGGAGAAAGCTATATTGCAAGTATAGAATTAGAAAACGGTAAAACACTTACAAGACCTGTTACGAATATAAAAAAATATGGTATAGGGTTATCTGTTGAAAATTCGAGAAAAGACAACCTATACATACGCTTAAGCTTAAATCAAAAAACATTAAAATCTGTTAACAATAAGCGTTTTTTTATTGCTATTCACAGAGATGGATTTTTAAATAAAATTGATGTAAACTTCTCTGATGATAAATTAACTTATCAATATAGAATTGGCCGTCAATTCTTAAACAAAGGGGTTAATATTATAACATTATTTAATGATGAATTTAAGCCCATTGCTGAGCGTATTATTTACAATTACACAAACAGTTCAGTGAAAAACATTGAAGTATCTAATATTTTAAAGAAAAAAGATTCTACAATAATCACATTCTCTAAAAAATCACACCCTAAAGATATTAGTTTAAGTGTTTCTGTACTACCAAGCTCTACTATAGCAAATAAAACAAATAAAAACATTATTTCTAAGTTTTTACTACTCCCTTATATTAAAGGAAACATTGAAAATCCTTGGTATTATTTTAATGAGATAGATGCAAAAAAACGTTTTGATCTTGATTTATTATTATTAACCCAAGGATGGAGTTCATATTCATGGAAAAATATATTTAACACTCCACCTAAATTGCTACACAATTTTGAAACTGGCTTCTTAATAAAAGGGAAACTAAACAATTACGATTATAAAAATGGAGATGTTTTAATTTTACAATCTAAATCAAACGGAATTCAACTAGAATATAATTTAAAAGACAGCCCTTATTTTAAATTTGACAAGCTCTATATTAAAGATAAATCTAATTTAAGCTTTACCTTAAAAAATAAAAAAGGGAAATTATCAACACCAAATATCTATTATAACATATACCCTTCTTATAAAAAAGACTTTATAAATGTTAAACAACATCATAAGATACTAAAAACCAAACAACTTAATGACAACAAATCTTTTGTTTTAAGTGAAGGCATCAATGTTCTAGATAGTGTTATTATTAAACCTATTAAAATTTCCAAACCTAAAAACACTCCTTACGGAATGTCTCAGGCTAAACATATAAATTTTACAGACGCTCCTAACCAATATTCATTGATAACACAACAAATACGCAATTATGGTTTTGATGTAACGAATGACGGGGTAAATGTGAAAATTATTAATAGAAGAGTTCTTACTTTTAAAGGGGCTTTATCTCCTATTGTCTTCCTTGACAATGTTAACATTACGAATAGTTTAGAAATGATAAGTAACTTAATAGTTGCTGATGTTGAAGAAATGTTTGTTTCAAAAATATCTAACATCAACGCTTCACCTGGTGGAGTAATTCATATTTTCACTAAAAGAGGGTTTAGTAGAAAGAAAAAATCAACGTATAATAACTCAACTATAGATTTTGGGTTTTCAACACCAAAAAAATACTACAGTCCAATGTATAATACCTATAAGAGAGATAGCTTTAAAAGCTATGGTGTTCTTAATTGGATTCCAAATGTAGAAAAAAATACTGCAGACAAACTTGAAATTAAAGTACCTAATTACTTTTATGATTCTATTAATTTATACATAGAGGGCATGGGAGAAGACGGTAGTTTATTTTCTCAAATTGAAACTATTAACGTAAACTAAACAACTATAAAACTACCTTTTTAGATAGTTTTATAGTACTGTATTTTTATTTATGATCCCCCTTTACTTCTTCATCGCGGTATTTACAACACGGGTGAACAGAATTGTAGGCTTCATCAGATGCTTTTATATCCTTTAAGTCGTGACCTACAGCTAATATGTTTTTCTTAACATCGTCTAAACTGGTTTTACCCTCATTATAGATTAAACGCAACTCGTGAGTTTGCACATTCCAATTGGCACTTTTTACGCCTTTTGTTTTAATACATGCTTTTTCAATACGATCTTTACACATCATACACACACCATCAACCTCAAAAGAGGCTTTGGCATTTTTATTTTGAGCAAATGATACTGTTGCAATTAAAAAGGTTGCTATTACTAGTATTTTTTTCATTGTTATTTGATTTATAAGTTTTTATTTCATTCTAAATCGTAATCCTGCGTAATACATATTACCAAAAATTGGCCCATACACATAAGTAGTATCAAAATTTGCTCCAAACGGATCTTCTGCTCCCATAATTGGGTTATCTTGGCGTACATTAGTAATGTTTTCACCTCCTAAATATACTTCAAATTTAGAAGAAAACACTTTAGTTATCTGTGCATTTAAGGTTCCTACTGTTGGTGTTTTTTCTGGTAATTGATATTGCACTGGATTATTAATTGTTGATGAAAACCGCTGTTCTCCTAACCAATTATAAGTTGCGTCAAATTTCCATTGCGCACCATTTTCCTTTCTATGAGTTTCGTAACCTGCATTGGCAAAAAACCGATGTTTTGGTGTTAATGGTCTTGTTTTTTTCCCGGTTAAATACCTAGTCTTTACGTCGTAATATTTATACGCCAAACGTACATCAAAACGTTTAAACATGTTATAGTTAAATTCGGCTTGTAAACTATTGGCATAACTATCGTTTTCTAAATTATAGAAACTTATCTCTTGCGGATTTTCCCAATCGGCAACGACTTGGTTTTGAAAATCGGTCCGGTAAAAATCAACACTAACATCAGCTTTTCTTCCAAAGAGATTAAAGCCTTGCAAATAAGACACGCCATAGTTCCACGCAATTTCAGGATCCAACCCATAAATATCGCCACCGTTTGAACCTATGATATTAATATTTCTTGAGGTTGCAAATAGACTTTGATTTTCAGTAAAAATATTAGCCGAACGCTTACCACGACCAAACGATGCTCTAAAAGCCGATTTTTCCCAAGGTGTATAGCGTGCGTGAACGCGAGGTGTAACAAAAAAGCCTAGTTTATTGTGGTTATCCACACGTATGCCAGCAGTTAGGTTTAGTTTATCTAGATTATCAAAATTGTACTCAAAAAAAGCACCAACCGAATTATCGGTACGTTCAAAAGTATTTAGCTCAACAAGCTCATCATAATGATCGAAAGTAAAGCTAACCCCTGTTTTTATTTTATGTCGTGAATCACTGATTATTGAGTTATACATTACGTTAGAATATATACTATTATGCTCAATATTATACTCGCGCACCCCAAAATATGAGTCTTGTTGATGATTGCTTACTGCAAACTGCACACCAATACTTCGCCAAGGCAATTCTGGATTAACATATCCTAACTTTCCAGAAAAATCAAAACGTTGTGTATCTATTTCGCTTCCCCAAGCGTTGGTGGTTAGTTTATCGGTCTCTGGATTGAAATCCAATTCGCCTGTTTGCTTTTCATCGGTTAAATATCTAAAGTTGAAAAAGCCCACAAAACCGTTTTCGGTATCGGTGTATTGCCAACGATTCATCACGTTTATTTGATGATAAAGCGGCATATCTAAAAAATTATCATGATTGACATCGTGTTCCTTTTGATGCATATTTCCATGTAAATACAAACCCGTACTCCATTTATCACTTAGCTTAGTATTAAAATGTGTGTTTAACTCCAAACGTTCATTGCTTGCCCCATAAAGGTTTACAAACAACTTGTCATCTTTTGTTGGTTTTTGAAGTTCGGCATTAATTTGCCCTGCAATACTTTCGTAACCATTAACCACACTTCCGGCACCTTTGGTAATTTGAATACTTTCTACCCAAGTTCCAGGTGTAAACGTTAATCCATAGGCTTGCGAAGCACCACGAACCGAAGGAATATTCTCAGTTGCAATTAAAATATACGGACTAGTAAGCCCTAACATTTTTATTTGTCTGGTACCTGAAACGGCATCGGCGAAATTAACATCGATTGAGGGGTTGGTTTCAAAGCTTTCAGATAAATTACAACACGCTGCTTTTAAGAGTTCGTCACTGCTTACATTCATCACATTTTGGGCTTGTAAATAAGATTTTGAAGTAGCTTTCTTACGAGAGACTATTTCAACTTCATCTAACGCACTTGTAGCTTTTAAGATGTGTTTTATAGGTTTATTAGGATTATTTACCGAAATGGTATCGGTTTTATAGCCAACAAAACTAATCACCAAATCTTTATATTCAGTTTCATATTTGATAGAGAAATTACCCTTAAAATCGGCTACAGCACCAACGCTTGTATTTAACCAATACACATTAGCTCCTGGAAGTGGCATTTCGTTTCCTTGGCTATCTATTTCCATAATCTTCCCTTTTATTTTCTCTTGGGAAAAAGATAATATAGGTAATAATAGTAATATATAAATAAGTTTTTTTACTGTTGCTTGACAGCTATTACAGGTTATTCCTGTAATATGATGTATTTGTATCATTTTTTTTGATTTCTTATTTGATTGAACAATAAATTATGTTATCCGTTTTCACGGAAGTTGTTTATTGAATCAAATTAAGAAAACTTGGTTGCGCACTTGTATATTGGCAACCAAATGAGGTTGGGAGTAATATTTGTAAGGAATAATGTATTGCGACAAATCCTCAAAAACAGTAAGGAGAGAATATGCAAATGTTGTAAAGAATGATTGTTGATCAAGATTTAAGTCTTCAAACTTTTTTATAATTAATTGGTCTTGACCTTTTACCAAATCTATTGTGTCTTTACAACACGATTGTTTTTGGAATTCAGATTTTTTATTAACAGCACCTTCGGGACAACAAGATTCAACTGTAGAGAAAAAAGAAACATCTATTAATGTATTGTCGCAAAAATGTTTTTCAACCGTAAAGGATACTGTTGAAAACAACACTAAAAGCGATAATACTAAGGAAAACGTTTTATGTAAAATAGTTTTCATCACGATGCAAAATTACAAAAAATAAAAAGCTAACTCAAAAAGGGTTTAATTTCGAATTTTAATTCGCTTCTTCCTTTTATGATAATAAAACGCTGGCACCAAAAGTAATAATAGTATAGGTTGTATTAAAAATCGTCTAATATTAAAAAACAGATAATAATCCTCTTGTCTATGGTTGGTTATAAAATACAAGAAAAGTAAGATTAAAATAACGTAAGAAATCGTATAAATTAATAGTGAAAATTCCACCATACTTTTATCGACAAAAATCACATATAAAATACCTAGTGATATTATTGTATTAAGTGTATACCTTAAAGTTATAGAAACAACTAACTTAAACATATCTAGTTTGGGTGCATCCGCATATAAGTAATCATTTTTAAAAAACAGTAAGTAAGGATCGTAGAACAATTGATTCTCGAAAGCACGTATTAAAATTAAAAAACTAACTAATACAATAAAGACTAAAAATCTATACTTTTTTTGCATGCGCACTTACTTTTGAAAATCTGTTTACCCAAACAATCCATAGTAAGAAAACCATACCATAAATTATAGCAGGAAAAACAACACCATGTAATATATTTTCGTACTCGGGATAATGGTAAAACCCAATGGCTAAAACAGCAATTCTAAAAAGGTTGACAACATAAATTAGTACACCTCCAACTAACCCAAAAATAATGGTTGTTTTTAATTTCCCTGAAAAAGCAATTATAAAGGATAGAAAAAGAATGATTACACTTATGGCATTACAACCTTCTATCACTCTAGCTACATATTTCTCGTTAAGAAATAACTTTACCGAAGCCTCATTAGGATGTGGAAAAACTGCGGCTTTATAACCAAAATCGTTTAGTAAAATAGCACTCTGGTCTGCAACAAGCTTAGTAACATAATCTGGGTAATACACTTGGCCTGTAGACATTTGTAAATACAACCTATAGCCAAATATTAAAACAACATAAACCATTAAAAAAGTCAATATAAACTTTATTACCGAGTTATATGTTTTTAAAAGCTGCTTCAAATTATTTTTTTAACGATGTTAAAGTTATATAAAATCAATTTTCAAACCATCTCTTTTAAATACTTTTGCTAAAAATTTCTTAGCAATGCCATTTAACAAGTTAAAATCTCAAGTTTCTCAAATAATTTCTAATAATAAAAAATCCACCAACGAGAGGTTATTAGAAATTTGTCAACTATTAGAACTTAACATCAACCACTACAATTGGGTTGGATTTTACTTTAAAAACGGTAATAAAAACGAACTAAAACTAGGCCCATATGTTGGCGCCCCAACAGATCACACTATTATTCCATTTGGCAAAGGTATTTGTGGGCAAGTAGCCGTTAGTAACGAAAACTTTGTAGTTCCAGATGTCTCAGCCCAAGACAACTATATAGCCTGTAGCATTACTGTTAAAGCTGAAATAGTGATTCCCATTTTTGTTAACGGCGAAAATATTGGCCAAATAGATATAGACTCAAATACACCAGACCCTTTCACTAAAGACGACGAAGAATTCTTAGAGTTTGTATGTAAGGAAGTTGCCAGTATTTTATAATTATCAACAACAATATTTTCTCGTTAAAAAAACACCTACTTTTCAATAAGATCAGGGCTTATTTTCGGTTTGAAATAGTTACTTTTGCAACTTATTTCACAACATAACTAAAATGAGTACCACAAAAAGCATTAAATCGGCATTAATCTCCGTATTTTCAAAAGACGGATTAGAACCTATTGTAAAAAAACTTAACGAACAAGGCGTTACTATTTACTCCACAGGAGGAACAGAAAAATTTATTAAAGATTTAGGTATCGATGTTGTTCCTGTTGAAGATGTCACCTCTTACCCATCTATCCTTGGGGGACGTGTTAAAACATTACACCCAAAAGTATTTGGCGGTATTTTAAACAGGCAAGATAACGATAATGATGTCGCTGAATTGGCAGATTTTGAAATCCCACAAATAGATTTAGTTATTGTGGATTTGTATCCTTTTGAGAAAACAGTTGCCTCTGGTGCATCTCATCAAGATATTATTGAAAAAATTGATATTGGCGGTATTTCTTTAATTAGAGCCGCAGCTAAAAACTACGCCGATGTGGTTTGTGTATCATCGGTAGAAGATTACACTGAGTTTTTAGAGTTATTAAACACTAAAAATGGTGAAACTTCTCAAGAAGACAGAAAACGTTTTGCCACAAAGGCCTTTAACGTATCATCGCATTACGATTCTGCTATTTTTAATTTCTTCAATACAGATCAAAACATCGAATCGTTTAAGATAAGTGAAACCAAAGGGCAAACTTTACGCTATGGTGAAAACCCACATCAAAAAGGGTTCTTCTATGGCGATTTTGACGCTATGTTTACTAAGTTACATGGTAAAGAACTTAGCTACAACAACCTTTTAGATGTTGATGCAGCCGTAACATTAATGAACGAGTTTAAAGGTGAAGCACCAACATTTGCCATTTTAAAACACAACAACGCTTGTGGTTTAGCACAACGCGACACCATACATCAAGCCTATGTAGATGCTTTAGCAGGAGATCCTGTTTCAGCGTTTGGTGGTATTTTAATAAGTAACACAGAAATTGATAAAGCAACAGCCGAAGAAATACACAGCCTATTCTGTGAAGTTGTTATTGCTCCAAGCTTTTCAAACGATGCTCTAGATATTTTAAAAGGTAAAAAGAACCGTATTTTACTTATTCTTAAAGACATTGAGCTGCCAAAAACGACGGTAAGAAGTTGTTTAAACGGTGTTTTAGTTCAAGACAGAGACAACAAAACCGATGCGCTTGAAGATTTAACCGATGTAACCAATAATAAACCAACAAAAAACGAGTTAGAAGATTTAATTTTTGCTTCAAAAATTTGCAAGCATACCAAATCTAATACTATAGTCCTAGCAAAAAACAAACAACTTTGTGCTAGCGGAACAGGACAAACAAGTCGTGTAGATGCCTTAAACCAAGCCATTCACAAAGCAGGATCCTTTAAATTTGACCTTAATGGTGCTGTTATGGCAAGCGATGCGTTCTTCCCATTTCCAGACTGTGTGGAAATTGCTAACAACGCAGGTATTACAGCTGTAATTCAGCCAGGAGGATCAATTAAAGATCAACTTAGTATAGATTATTGTAACACGAATAATGTTGCTATGGTATTTACAGGAACGCGTCATTTTAAGCATTAATTTTATTACATTTACAAGATTTGATTTTTAAACCTCAAAAACTACGTTAAAACGAATGGGATTTTTTGACTTCCTAACTGAAGAAATTGCTATAGATCTTGGTACAGCCAACACACTTATTATTCATAACGATAAAGTAGTTGTTGATAGTCCTTCTATAGTAGCTCGTGATCGTGTTACTGGAAAAATTATTGCTGCAGGTAAAGAAGCCAGCATGATGCAAGGTAAAACACACGAAAACATCAAAACCATAAGACCTCTTAAAGACGGGGTAATTGCCGATTTTGACGCTTCAGAACAAATGATAAGCATGTTTATTAAAAATATTCCTGCTTTAAAAAAGAAGTTGTTTAATCCAGCTTTACGTATGGTTATTTGTATTCCTTCAGGAATTACAGAGGTTGAAATGCGCGCTGTAAAAGAAAGTGCCGAACGCGTTAATGGCAAAGAAGTTTATCTTATACACGAACCTATGGCTGCGGCCATAGGTATTGGTGTTGATATTATGCAGCCTAAAGGAAACATGATTGTTGATATAGGTGGTGGTACAACCGAAATTGCAGTTATTGCTTTAGGAGGTATTGTTTGCGACAAATCGGTAAAAATTGCAGGTGATGTATTTACCAATGATATTATTTATTATATGCGTACCCAACACAACCTTTATGTTGGTGAACGTACTGCCGAAAAAATAAAAATACAAATTGGTGCAGCTACCGAAGACCTCGAATTACCACCAGAGGACATGAGTGTACAAGGTAGAGATTTACTTACAGGAAAACCAAAACAGGTACAAATTTCGTATAGAGAAATAGCAAAGGCTTTAGATAAGTCCATTTTACGAATTGAAGACGCTGTAATGGAAACCTTATCACAAACGCCCCCAGAATTAGCTGCCGATATTTACAACACGGGTATTTACCTTGCTGGTGGTGGATCTATGTTGCGTGGGTTAGACAAACGTCTATCTCAAAAAACAGACTTACCGGTTTATATCGCAGAAGACCCATTAAGAGCCGTAGTACGCGGTACTGGAATAACTTTAAAGAACATAACTAAATATAAAAGCGTCTTGATAAAATAGCCATAACATATGCAACAAATCATTAACTTTTTAATAAGAAACAAAACCTTTTTGTTGTATATATTATTGCTTTCTATATCGCTTGTTTTTACTATTCAATCGCATTCTTATCACAAAAGTCGGTTTATAAATTCAGCTAACTTTTTAAGTGGTGGCATTTATAATTCGACTAACAATATTTCTGAGTATTTTAATTTAAAAACACAAAATACCATTCTTCAAGAGGAGAACAATAATTTAAGAATGCTTATTCACAACGGTGAAAAACAAAACGATTCTATTCAAATCACTTACATAGACAGTACAAGTTTTGGCATCGCTTACAAATTCACACCTGCTTTGGTGATAAAAAACAGTTACTCTGCAACTGATAATATTTTATTACTAAACAAAGGGGAACGAGATAGTATAAAAGAAGATTTTGGTGTTATTACACCAAAAGGTATTTTAGGAATAATAGACCAAACAAGTAAAAAGTTTTCTACTGTAATTTCTATTTTAAACACCAATAGTAGAATAAGCGCTAAACTAAAACATACAAATCATTTTGGGTCGTTAATTTGGAATGGTAAATCGCCCTATACAGTTCAATTAAAAGAAATTCCTAAAATAGCACCGGTAACCCAAGGCGACACCATTACAACCTCAGGGCTTTCGGCTATTTTTCCTAAGGGAATTCCTATTGGCACTGTTACAGATTTTTCTTTAGACAACGCTGAAAATTATTATACTATAAACGTAAAACTCTTTAATGACATGACTAATATTGAACATGTTTACATTATAGAGAATAAAGATAAAAATGAAATTAACAACCTGTTAAACCCAACAGATGAATAATTTAATTTCTGGCCATACATTACGTTTTGTCATACTTGTGCTTCTTCAAGCATTAATCTTAAATCACATTAATTTTTTAGGATATATAAACCCATATCTTTACATTCTTTTTATAGCACTTTATCCTATTAAAAATAACCGTTTTTTATTTTTATTTTTAAGTTTTTTATTAGGGCTTTTTGTCGATATTTTTTCCGATTCTGGCGGTATTCATGCTGCAGCTGCATTAACGGCTGCTTACACCAGACCTATTATTTTAAAGTTTTCATTTGGGGCAGCTTACGAGCATCAAACTATTAGGTTTAACACTATTGAATTTGGAGCGCTCCTCGTATATTTAATTACGCTAACCTTAATACATCATTTGGTTGTATTCTCTTTAGAAGTTTTTAACATAAAGAACATACTTTTAATACTTAAAAAAACGTTATTCTCTAGTATTTTTACTATAATACTAACCGTATTAACAATCATAATTTTTAGCAGAAAGCGTTAAATGAGACAATTATTACTATTCGTTTCTATTATTGTTGTAGGAATCGTTTTTATTGGCAGACTTTTCTACTTACAAATCTATAATTCGGACAACTACGATTTGTTTGAAGACCCTGCTATACGAAAAGTTTACGATTACCCTAAACGCGGCTTTGTTTTTGACCGGAATGGCGAGCTACTAGTTGCTAATCAGCCATCTTACGATGTTATGGTTATTCCTAGAGAAGTTAAACCTTTAGATACTGTTGAATTTTGTTCATTATTAAAAATAGACAAAGCACAATTTGTAAAAACCTACAATAAAGCTTATCACTATTCGCCAAGACTGCCATCGGTATTTGTATCGCACCTCTCAAAAGAAGATTATGCCGTACTACAGGAGAAAATGCGTAAATATGAAGGGTTTTACATTCAAAAGCGCTCTTTAAGAGATTATCAAACCTCTATTGGCGCCAATGTTTTAGGGTTTATTGCCGAAGTTAACCAAGGGCAAATACAAAAAAATCCCTATTACAAAATGGGCGATTTAATAGGGAAACAAGGAGTTGAACTGTCTTACGAGGAAGAGTTACGTGGTGTTAAAGGCGTTAAGTTTATCCAAAAAGACCGATTTAACCGCGACTTAGGCCCATACAAAAACGGTAAATTCGATACTATTCCTGTTCCCGGAAAAGATATCACCATAACTATAGATTCCAAACTACAAGCTTATGGCGAAAAACTTATGGTAAACAAAAGAGGCGGCATAGTTGCTATAGAGCCAAAAACTGGTGAAATTTTAGCTTTAGTTTCGGCACCTTCATATAATCCCAATTTATTAGTAGGCAGAAAACGTTCTAAAAATTACAACAAACTCTATAAAGACTCTATTCATCTACCATTAATAGACAAAGGCTTATTACGTGTTCACGAACCAGGCTCTCCTTTTAAAGCCCTTGTAGCACTTACAGCACTACAAGAAGATGTTATTACACCTAGCTTTTCGGTAACCTGTAGAGGCGCTTATCATTATGGCGGAAGACGCCCAATGGGATGTCATTGTGGTGGCGGACGCCGAGATTTAACCAAAGGAATCGCTAAATCTTGTAACTCTTACTTTGCAACTATTTACAGAAAATCAATCGATAAATATAGTAATGCCAGTAAAGGGATGGATGTATGGAGTAACCACATTAAAAGCTTTGGTTTAGGACAGTACCTAGGTACAGATTTACCTATTGGAAAAAAAGGTAATATTCCAGATGGTGCTTACTATGATAAATGGTATCCAGATTTTCGTTGGGGTGCTACAACAATTATTTCAAACTCAATTGGACAAGGCGAAATTTTAACCACCCCTATTCACATGGCTAACTTCACTGCCGCTATTGCCAACCGGGGTTACTACTATACACCACATATTATAAAAGGCATAGAAGGCGAAAAAATAAACAAAGATTTTGTTACTAAGCATGAAACAACCGTAGCACCAAAACATTTCGACCCTATTATTGAAGGATTATATGATGTTTATGAAAACGGAACCGCTAAGTTTTTAAGAATCCCAGGTATAGAGATTTGTGGAAAAACAGGTACTGCCGAAAACTTTATAAAAATTGATGGCGAACGCATGCAGCTACAAGATCACTCTATTTTTGTGGCATTTGCTCCTAAAGATGATCCCAAAATTGCCCTTGCTGTTTTAGTTGAAAATGGGCATTATGGATCTATTTACGCAGGAAGAATAGCCAGTTTAATGATTGAACAATATTTAAAAGGCGACATTACCAGAACCGATATGGAAACTTGGCTATTAAACAATAGCTTAGAAGATGAATATATAAAACCCTACTCAGGGCAACCATTTAGCATAAATTAATGTATAGAGAAACTAATAGATATTTTAAATTCGATTGGATTACCATTATTCTTTTTCTACTACTAGTAGGCTATGGCTGGCTAAACATCCTATCGGCTTCGCATGTTGGCGAAACATTTAATTATTTAGATTTTTCTCAACCCTACGGAAAACAACTTATGTTTATTTTCCTGACATTTATACTTATTGTGCTCGTATTGGCCATAGACGCTAAGTTTTACGAGCGGTTTTCGAGTGTTATCTACATCATAGCCATGCTCTCTTTAATAGGGCTCTTTTTCTTTGGAAAAAATGTTAATGGTGCAACTTCGTGGTATGGTATAGGCGGTATGACCATACAACCAAGTGAATTTGCTAAAACAGCAACCGCTCTAGCCGTGGCAAAATACATTAGCGACCTTAACACCGACATAAAAACATTTAAAGATCAAATAAGAATCTTTACCATAATTGCCATTCCAGCGCTTTTAATCTTATTACAAAACGATGCTGGTAGTACTATTGTTTACGCCTCATTTTTTTTCGTTTTATATAGAGAAGGTCTACCCAAAATATACCTAACCATTGGCGTTTTACTTATACTAATTGCTATATCTGCCCTAAAATTTGGCATTCTAGCCACGATATTGGGAGCGTCGGTAATTATTTTAACTTATCATTTCACAAGAAGGAAAAAACCAGCTTTCTACAAAACATTATTTACTATTATAGCATGCAGTGTATTAGCTTTTGGAGTGAAGTTTTTTTACAATAATATCCTTCAACCACACCAACAAAACAGAATTACACTTTGGCTGCGCCTAGAAAAAGACCCAGCCAAACTTGAACTCATGAAAAAACGGGAGGCTTACAACCTTATCCAATCTGAACAAGCCATAAGTTCTGGCCGCTGGACAGGAAAAGGCTTTTTAGAAGGCACAAGAACGACAGGAAAATTTGTTCCCGAGCAACATACCGATTATATTTTTAGCACCGTTGGTGAAGAATGGGGTTTTGTAGGAAGTGTTTTTGTAATTATACTTTTTGTTTTGCTCTTACTAAGAATCCTACATCTAGCCGAACTTCAAAAATCGCAATTTAGTAGAATTTATGGGTATAGTGTTGCCGCAATTATGTTTACCCATTTTATGATAAACATAGGTATGGTAATGGGCTTAATACCTACTATTGGTATTCCTTTACCCTTTTTTAGCTATGGTGGTTCTGGGCTTTGGGGCTTTACAATTTTACTATTTATCTTTATTAAACTAGATTCTAATAGAATTAACGAGTGGTAATTACTTTTTTGTAAGCTCTAATTTTTCCGCAAAATAATCACAAAAATCCATCATTGTAGCACTCATTTTTTCGTCTTGGGTAGCGCGCTTAAAAGTATTGCTCATAGCTACTAAGGTTTGGTGAAAAAACACTTTCATCTCATCAACAGGCATATCTTTTGTCCATAAGTCGATACGTAAAGACTCTTGCTTTTCACTATCCCAAACCGAAAGCATCATCGCTTTCGCTTCTTCGTTTTTTATACCGCCATCTTGGGCATTCCAAGTTAGTTTTTCCGGTACGCGATTTTCATCTAATTCTACGGTTAATTCTATGGTCGATTTTATATTTGCCATTATCGTTTTGGTTTAAATTTTGAGTTATTAAAAATTGCTTCGGGCGATTTTAAAAGCATTTGGCTTAGAGAAACATCATTGTTTTCCATGTAAGCTTTAACTATTTGCCAGCCCATATATTTTCCTATTTCTCCAGGAGATTCACTATCTATTTCTTGTAGGTAAAACTTAGAGAATGGCGCCGGATTTATAAATCTACTTGGTAATTTAGAATTGGTACTAAACAATAGTTCTTTTTCTAGAAAATAACGCCAAATCTGGTTTTCATTTTTTTCTGCCCAAAGATAATCGTCTTTGGTATACCCAATAATCTCATTCTTTTGTTTTTTAGGTAACATTTTCTCTGTAAAATAAAGCTGTTTACCAAAATAAATCATCTCGTCTAAGAGTGTTTTCTTTTGCTCTTGATATATATAGTTTTCAGAATATTTTTTAGCTAAATCGATACTTATTTGCGATTTATCAAAACGTTCTCTTAAATACTTTTGAATACCTTGATAAAACTTATGGCTTTCACCTAAATAGGTGTCTAAAGAAATTAACACAATAGTATCTGTTACAACAACCTTATTGCGGTAATCTACACTCGAAGTTGTTGTAACAACTCTTGGTATTTTAAAATTATTAGGAAAATAAAATTTTAAATGCTGAAATAAGGTTTTTATATCTTGCCGTTCTTGCTTTAAATCTGGAAATGTTTTTGTGGTTTCTTTAAGGAGTTCTTGCTGCAAAGTATCTGCCATCCTATCAATCCAAAAGGTGTCTTTATATTGACGAGGAAACATAAATGGGTAAGCCGATTTAAGTTTAGGCAAATCTTTGGGTGTGGCTTCTTGAAAAGCAAGATCAAATCGTTCTATGGTAAAATCAACATCTATAGTAGCTATCTGTCTTTCAATTTTGCTATCCTTGTTACAGGAAAAGCATATCATTAAAACGATAAAAAGCAACATGGTCTTTTTCATATAAACTTCGTTCAAGTTAATTTTCATTAATACAACGATTACGTTATTTTTGTGTGGCAAAGGTACTAATTCTTTGTTTTAAATTTAGTCATCATGCAAACAGAAAAAGTAGTTAATCATATTGTAAATTGGTTAAAAGATTATGCTAATAACGCTAAAATTAATGGTTTTGTTATAGGCGTTTCTGGCGGAATAGATTCTGCTGTAACCTCAACCTTGTGTGCCAAAACAGGATTAGATGTTTTGGTTTTAGAAATGCCCATCCACCAAGCGCAATCACAAGTTAACCGAGCTATTAATCATGTTAATTGGCTACAATCTAATTATACAAATGTTTTGATGACTCAAGTTAACTTAACCCCTGTTTTTGATAGTCTTGTCCAAGCACTACCTTCGGTAAAAAACGAAGAAGACAGATTTATGTCGCTAGCTAATACTAGAGCGCGTTTAAGAATGACCACGCTTTATTATTTTGCTGCTTTACATAACTATTTAGTGGCTGGTACAGGTAACAAAGTAGAGGATTTTGGCGTAGGGTTTTACACAAAATATGGCGATGGTGGGGTAGATTTAAGCCCAATTGCAGATTTACTTAAAACCGAAGTGTATGAGATTGCCAAATACTTAGGTATAAATCAAGATATTATTGATGCACAACCAACCGATGGCCTTTGGGGAGATGACAGAACAGACGAAGACCAAATTGGAGCATCTTACCCAGAACTAGAATGGGCGATGGCTATGGTAGAAAAAGGAAAATCTGAAGCTGATTTTTCAGGAAGGGAGCTCGAGGTATTTAAAATTTATACTCGTTACAATCGTAACAACAAACATAAAATGGTTCCTATTCCTGTTTGTGAAATCCCAGAAAATTTAAAGTAAGTAAGTTTATTCGTAAAAAATTCATTATCTTTACTTTAGCACAAAGTTTCGGTGTTATTTTTTGCCTCACAACCATTTTTAAATTTTTTTATTATGATTAAACTATTGGTTGCAGATAGTCATCCCGTTGTTCGTAAAGGGATTGAGTTAATTTTTGTGGCATCGCAAGACATAAGAGTTGTTGGAGGTGTTAGCAATGGAGAGGCTATTTTCGAATTTTTAAGGCATCATCAAGCCGATGTTATTCTTTGCGAAGTAGATTTACCAAAACTTAATGGTATTACGGCTTTAAGGCGACTCTCTAAAGAGTATCCAGATATTAATGTTCTTATGTTTACCTCTCAACCAGAGGAAATTTATGCATTAAACACTATTAAAGCTGGCGCTTCTGGCTACCTGTCTAAAATGGCTAATATTATAACACTTAAAGAAGCCATTACTAAAGTAAGCCAAGGCGAAACCTATTTAAGTCCTAATTTAACCGAGCAATTATCGTATAGACGAAAAATAAACAGACGCTCTGGTTCTTACTACAAAAAATTGTCCACCAGAGAAATTGAGGTATTAAAGTTATTATCGGTAGGTAAAAAGAATAAAGAAATTGCCCAAGAACTGGAAATAAACGAAAAAACAGTTAGTACGTATAAATCGCGTTTAATGAAAAAGCTAGACGTAAACAATATTGTTGATTTGGTTAATCGTGCAAAATTAATGAATGTTTAAAGCGGCTTATCTAGTTTTCTAGATAATAAATTATCTAACTTCTTGTAGTTCATAACATCTTCCAAAATAGTAGGATGTTGTTCTTGAATATTGTTTTTCACCTCCTCACTTAATTCATCTATTTTTCTAGAAATTAAATAACTTCTTAAATTTAAAATAGTTTGATTTACAAGTTGTGCTACAGTATCGGTCTTCTCTTTAGGGAAAATATTTTGTATTTGCCAGTTAGAAAGTTCGTACCGCTCATCTTCCATGAGAATGGTCGTTATTTCAGAGGCGACATCTGGCGTTACATCGTTAACTAAATTTTCTACAGCATATTCTGGGTCTTGATTAAGCTTTTCAATTATACTATAATAGAGTGTTTTAAAATGGTCGTTGGTAAACTCCATCTCATCTTCTTGTAAATCTAAATATATTTTCTGAAACACTTTGGCTTCCATTTCTTCCGACTCTAGTACAAGCTCATTCTCTTCGTTTTCTTTTAACAATAAATCGTCAAAAATTTCGGTACGATTACCATAAAGCAATAAAATTTGAATAATTTTTCGTTCCAATTCATATTGAACATCGACCGTTTTTCTTTGAGGTTCGTTTTTTACAACCTCGAAAGCTTTTTGTTGTTGCTCTTTTTTATATTGCTTATTAGCGTTGCTAATTTCTTTTTGCGTTAATTGCTGAAGCGTGCTAAACAAAACCGTTTCGCTAATGTCCATTATCTTAGAACATTCTCTTAAATAAATTTCTTGTTTAATCCGGTCTGGTATTTTAGAAATACTATTTACAATGTCTTTAATTGTTTCGGCACGTTTAACTGGATCGTCTTTTGCTTCATTAACTAATATAGACGCTTTGTAGCGTATAAAATCTGTAGCGTGATTTTCTAAATATGTAGTTAACTCTTCTAAGGTGTTTTCTCTTGCAAAACTATCGGGATCTTCACCTTCAGGAAAGCTACACACTTTTACATTCATGCCTTGCTCGAGGATTAAATCGATACCTCGAAGCGATGCGCGTATTCCGGCTGCATCGCCATCAAACAAAACCGTTATGTTGTTAGTCAATCTGTTAATTAACCTTATTTGTTCTGGTGTTAAGGCTGTCCCAGATGATGATACCACATTGTGTATTCCTGTTTGATAAAACTGAATAACATCGGTATAACCTTCAACTAAAAAGCAATTATCCTCTTTTGCTATGGCTTGTTTAGCATTGTAAATACCATAAAGCACTTTACTTTTATGGTAAATATCGCTCTCTGGAGAGTTTAGGTATTTAGCCGCTTTTTTATCGTTTGTTAAAATACGTCCGCCAAAACCTAAAACACGGCCACTCATACTTTTTATAGGGAACATAACGCGCCCTTTAAACCTATCGAAGTGTTTATCGCCTTTAACAATGGTGAGTCCTGTTTTTTCAAGGAACTCCATTTTATAGCCTTTTTTTAAGGCTTCGTCTGAAAATGCTTGCCATTCATCAAGCGAATAGCCTAAATCGAACTTTTCAATTGTTTCTTGTGTAAAACCACGTTCTTTAAAATAGCTTAATCCAATGGCTTTACCTTGGTTTGTTTTATGTAATGTTTTCTGAAAATAGGTGTTTGCAAAGTCGCTTACCAAATACAAACTCTCACGCTCGTTAGCTTTCTCTTTTTGCTCGTTAGTTTGCTGAGTTTCTTCAATTTCAATGCTATACTTTTTAGCTAAGTATTTTATGGCTTCTGGATAGGTAAAATGCTCGTGTTCCATTAAAAAAGCGACGGCATTACCACCTTTTCCGGTACTAAAATCTTTCCAGATTTGCTTTACAGGCGATACCATAAAACTCGGAGTGCGTTCGTCGCTAAACGGACTTAATCCTTTAAAGTTACTTCCCGCCTTTTTTAACTGCACAAAATCGCCAATAACCTCCTCTACACGAGCAGTTTCAAATACTTTATCTATGGTGGATTTTGATATCAAAATATGTATGCGATTAAGAGTGTAAAAATATAAAGATAAAAACAATAAATGTAAAAAGGCTTCATTTTTTAATGAAGCCTTTTTTGATTTCTACAGCTCTCGTTTTTAATGAATCTTAATCATCTTTTTATTCCGTTTTTAATAGTAAAGGATTTAGATTGTTTTGAACAAAATATATCCCAATTTGTGAAAACAAAAAAAAAAAAAAAATAACTTGCAGGTAAATCAAAAACTATTTATTAATCAATTTCAATTTTATTTAAAATGAAAAATTTTATGTTATCCAAATCTCTATTATCCCTATTCTTATGTATTGCTTTATTTAGCAGTTGTTCAAGCGATGACGACAACAATGACCAACCTGAAACACCATCAAATGTAAATATATATGATAAATGGTGGTATGACAGTGAAGACTTTGCTGCTGATATCTATTTTCACTCCAATGGACAGTATGAACAAAGACTTGAAATGTTAGGTAACACCTATACTGCAACTGGTGATTGGTTTTGGCTAAACGAAGATGAAACAATAATGAAAATAGAAAACTTGGTAGGTGATGCTCAAGGGGTAAACGAAGGTTGGTTTAAATTCACTGATAAACAGAATACTACAATTACTATTCAGCAAGCATTAGATGGCGAAAATTACTCCGGAGATGTTATTTTTAATGATGTTGACTAAACCCTTATTTAGTTAAATAAAAAAGCCCAAATAATGGGCTTTTTTATTCTAATCCAAATCAAATCTTAATCCTAATGAAATATTATTTTGATCGATGGCTTGGTCTTTAAATATAGGATTCAAATCGTACTTTGCATAAATTCCTACATTACCAAATCCAGCATAAGCACTTAACCCATATACGATATTGTTTGTATTATAGCTTTTGTATTTATCTTTTTCGCGATTACCGTCTAATTTATACTTCACCTTTTGTAGCGAGCCAATATTAAATCCAGCATAGCCACCTATACCAAATTTAAATTTATGATAGGTTGAATACCTAAAATAATCTTCTTTTTCGATTTTCTTTGAAGGTCCAAACTCGAAATGTACTGGGAATACTAAATTGGTTGTTCTAAATTTCGACTTTCTAACTTGATAAGGAAACTCTTGTAAAGTGATTATGCCTTCATCGTTTTCATATAAATACTTATCGTCTTTAATATCTAATTTATTCCACTGAAAAGACATGCCGTATTTTACCCTTAAAGCATTAGTGTTTTTAAACACCCGTGTTTTCCATGCCCAGCCTAACTCTACAAAACCAGATCCTCCTAATTTATATGGAGAATCGTTTAAGGACTCGCCTTCTATTACAGCATTATTAAAACCAATAGCAAATACTAAATCGCTTGTGGTTCGCCGGTCGTATTTTCTGGGCTTTAACTTATAATCTTCTTCTTCGCCAAAATAAACAACGCCTCTATCGTATGCATCTGAGTCTTCATTTTTACCAATTTTAAAAACATATTTTAAGGACTCTTCATCATTAAAATCGATTTCTTCATTGCGTTCTAACAAGGCTATTTTATTTTCAATAATAGCAATCCTATTTTCTATGTTTAAGGCACGCTTTTCGGCAGCTTGCTGTTTTAATGCATCGGCTTTTTCCTGTGTAATACTACCTGCATCAAGTTGTTTATTAATATCTTCTACTTCTTGTTTTAATAACGCTTTCTCCTCTGATGTTACCTGTTTTATGGACTCCTGTAAATACTCGATTTTATAATCAACTTTTTGAGATTGTAGGGTGTCTTGTGCCTTTACAAACGTAATACTTAAGCATAAGATGAGCGGCACGATTAATTTTGTAATAGTGTTCATAACTGTTCGTTTTTTAATTGATGATTGTTTTAATGGTTACGTTGGGCAACTGCAGTTTTTACCGTTTCGTAACTAGATAATAATGCTTCAAAAACCTTATCTCTAAAGGAGTGATCTATGTTTTCTTCAACGTCTTGAAGTAACGCCATAGCATCTACAGTTTTTGTTGCTTGATTATATATTCTATGAGCTCGTATGTCGTTTTGTGCTTTTTTAAGTAGCGAATCTATTTCTGTATCGGTAACCGATGATTGATTTGCTTTCATTTTTTGAATACTAGCCACGACTTCTTTAATTTTTTCGTCTTCAAATGTTGTTTCGACATCATTCTCCTGAACTTTTGTAGTGGCCACTAAATCATCTTGATTCACATTTTTTTGCAACAATGCCTCATGTTGTATTTCTGTTTTATTAGCATTAGAGTTGGACACAACACGATTTTTATGATCAGGGACTTTAATGTGTTCTTTTGATGCTGAATTTTCTATTAATTTCTCATTCTTAACAGTTTTTTTTACCGCATTAGTTTCAATAGTATTTTCCAATGATTTTGGCGCTTGCTCGACAACTTTACTATCCGCTTCAATACTTTTTGACTGATTAGCGACTTTAAAAAACAAGGTTGATAGTAACAGTACCCCAATAAAACAGGCAGCAATACCAATAATCCAATACCATTTTTTATTTGAGTGTTTCTCAACAACATCAAGTTTGTCTTCCAACTTATTCCAAGCTGATTGAGACGGTGAAATATGTCTCGACTCTAAACGCTCTTTTATATGCTCTTCAAATTTAAGTGGTGCCATTTTCAATCTTATTTTGCTTAATAATTTGTTGTTGCAACATTTGTCGTGCTTTAAACAACTGCGATTTTGAAGTCCCTTCTGTTATTTGCAGCATGGTAGCAATTTCATTGTGTTTATAACCTTCTATGGCATATAATATAAACACCATTTTATAGCCTTCTGGAAGTTGGTCTATTAACTGCTGAATTTCGGCAACATTCATATTAGAAGTTATATTGTCTGAATATGTGTTAGGTAAAGACATGTCTTCCATAGAAAACTCAACATGTTTTTGTTTTCTTAAAAACGAAATGGCTTCTCTAACCATAATACGTCTTACCCAACCTTCAAAACTTCCTGCTGCCTTATAACTTTTTAAATGGGTAAATACTTTTAAAAACCCATTTAGCATCACTTCTTCTGCTTGATGTACATCTTTTATGTAATACCTACAAACACTCAACATTTTAGGTGCATGCAAATCGAACAACGCTTGCTGTGCATTGCGCTTATTTTTTAAAGCCCTTTTTATAAGGTTTTGTTCGTTATTGTGCAGTTGAATGACTTTCAAAAAGTTATTTTAAAGTTGACTTCTATTTATAAAGACGCAAAATGTGATCCAATGGTTGCCTGAATAAAAAAATAATTTCAAAAAACCACAATACACTGGTTTTTAACCAAATATACTAAACAAGAAATGTTTACTTTTTTCTATCGATAACATAATTCACCATAAGTTGCAGTGAATCTTTAAACTCTGAAGATGGATAGTTTTCTAAAATACTTAAAGCTTCTTTTTGAAACTTCTCCATAACAGAAATAGCATACTCCAAACCATTATTAGCCTTAACAAAAGCAATGACTTCTTTTACGCGTTTCCTATCTTTATTATGGTTTTTAATGGAGTTTATAAGCCACTTTTTCTCTTTTGGTGTACAATTATTAAGAACATAAATTAAGGGAAGTGTCATTTTTTGTTCTTTAATATCTATACCTGTTGGCTTACCTATTTTTTCCTCGCCGTAATCAAACAAATCATCTTTAATTTGAAAAGCCATTCCTATAAGTTCACCAAACTTACGCATGGCTTCTACTTCTGGCGAATTAGGCTTTACAGAAGCTGCGCCTAAACTGCAACATACGGCAATTAGTGTGGCTGTTTTTTGACGAATAATTTCGTAATAAACAGCTTCGGTAATATCTAATTTTCTAGCCTTTTCTATTTGAAGTAACTCACCTTCGCTCATTTCTCGAACAGCAACCGAAATAATTTTAAGTAAATCGAAATCGTTATTATCTATGGAAAGCAATAAACCTTTTGAAAGCAGATAATCGCCAACTAATACGGCAATTTTGTTTTTCCAAAGGGCATTTATTGAGAAAAAGCCACGACGCCTATTGCTATCATCTACCACATCGTCATGTACTAAGGTTGCTGTATGAATCAGTTCAATAACCGAGGCACCGCGATATGTTCTTTCGCTCACCTCGCCATTATTCAGCATTTTAGCCACCAAAAACACAAACATAGGACGCATCTGTTTGCCTTTACGGTTTACAATATAATGCGTAATCCTATTAAGCAATGCTACTTTTGAAGACATAGACAGTTGGAACTTTTGTTCGAAAAGTTCCATTTCAAAAGCAATGGGTTGTTTTATTTGTTCAACGACTTTCAAAAGAGAAATGTAAAATCCTCACAAAACTAGGAAAAAACAGCTTTATATACTATTTAATAGAGCATTTTGAAATATTTAACACTTACTGCAAACACTCTTTTTTAGAAAAAAACTAAATTTATGGCTATTAATAACCTATTAAACATAAATCTTTATGAAAAAAATTACTTTGTTACTTTTTTTAAATTTAATAACCTCTTTTGGAGTTTACAGTCAATGTACTACCATTTCAGGCGGTAATTACGGAAACCTTGTTATGGTTAATGATGGGACTGCTGAACAAATAGCTACAGATAATTGGCCAAATGCTGAGTACTCTGCGATTGAAGGATTAATAATTGGCAATACTTACACTGTTACAGGAACTAATAGCACTAGCATTTATATTACTGTAGCTGAAATAGATTGGGATAATCCATCTACCGGAGGTACTGTTTTAGGGCATGGCGCCTCTTCAGTATCTTTTACAGCAACTACTACAGATGTTATTATTCACTGGCATTTAGATGCTTTGTGTAACACACAAGCGAGTGATGCTACTTTAACGACAATACAATGTACAAGCCCTTCTTGTACTTGCACTGCAACTGTTTTACCAGATGCTGCTGTTGCAACATACCCTGCTGATGGCGCTACCGACGTACCAATTGATATGACTGACCCAGCAAACCCAGTAATAAATGGATTTACTTGGACTGATAATGGAGAAGCAACTAATTATACTTATAATTTAACTAGTGTTGGCTCTGTAAACGGTGTTGCAAACCCAGTTAATATAACTTATACCTGGGCTTATAGCACAACTTATACTTGGAGTGTTACTTCAACCAACTGTCTTGGTGAAGTTACTAGTGCAGACTTTACGTTTACAACAGAGGCCGACCCTGAACTTTCTATAGATGAGTTTGAAGCACAAGGCTTTAGCCTTTACCCTAATCCAACATCTGATTTAATAAGTGTTAAAACCAATTTAGACATTACTAGTATTGATATATTTGATCAACTTGGAAAAAAAGTAATGCAAATAGATGATAGCAATTTTGATAATACTATTGATGTAAAAAACTTTGATGATGGTATTTATTTTATGACCATTACTTCTGGTGATAAGAAACAGACTTTAAAGTTTATCAAACAATAATTGTACCTAGTAAAAAACAAAAAAAGCCACTTAATTAAGTGGCTTTTTTGTTAACTCTTATTAGCTAATTGTCCGCAGGCGGCATCAATATCTTTACCACGAGAACGCCTTACCGTTACAGTTATATTATTTGCCTCTAATGTGTTTATATACATTTGAAGTGCTTCTTCATTGGCTTGTTGAAAATCGCCGTCATCTATAGGATTATATTCTATTAAATTGACTTTGCTTGGCGCAAATTTGCAAAACTGCACTAGGGCATCAACATCTTTTTGTTTATCGTTAACACCTTTCCAAACCACATATTCGTAAGTAATTCTATTTTTAGTTTTAGCATACCAATATTCCAAAGCTTCTCTTAAGTCCTTTAATGGAAATGTAGCATTAAATGGCATGATAGATGTACGAACCTCATCTATGGCAGAGTGTAATGATACTGCTAATTTGAATTTCACCTCTTCATCGGCCATCTTTTTAATCATTTTAGGCACACCCGAAGTTGACACAGTAATTCGTTTTGGAGACATTCCTAATCCTTCTGAAGAAGTTATCTTATCGATAGCTTTTAATACATTATTGTAATTCATTAAAGGCTCACCCATGCCCATAAAAACAATATTACTTAACGGGCGATCGAAATATAAACGACTTTCGTTGTCTATGGCTTTAACCTGATCGAAAATTTCATCTGGGTTCAGGTTTCGCATACGTTTAAGCCTAGCTGTTGCACAGAACTTACAATCTAAGCTACATCCTACTTGCGACGACACACAAGCTGTGGTTCTTTTTGATGTTGGAATTAAAACCGATTCAACAATTAATCCATCGTGAAGTTTAACAGCATTTTTTATCGTACCATCGTTACTACGCTGTAATTGATCGACTTTTATATGATTGATAACAAAATTATCATCTAACATTGTTCTAGTTTGTTTTGAGATATTGGTCATATCATCAAAACTATGAGCGCCTTTACTCCAAAGCCATTCGTACACTTGGTTACCACGAAAGGCTTGGTCGCCTTCAGCCACAAAAAAATCACGCAATTGTTCTTTACTTAAGGCTCGTATATCTTTCTTTTTTGTCTTCATATAAATCTGTTGCAAAAGTACTATTTACAAATGGCATAAAAAAAACCTTGTCGTTAAACAAGGTTTTATGTTATTGGATATAAAACTTTTATAGAATTAACATCGCATCGCCATAAGTGTAGAAACGATATTTTTCTTTTACGGCTTCTTCGTAAGCTTCCATAATAAAATCGTGTCCTGCAAATGCAGAGGCCATCATTAATAATGTAGATTTTGGTGTATGAAAGTTTGTTACCATACAATTAGCTATACTAAAATCGTAAGGTGGGAAAATAAATTTATTAGACCACCCTTGGAATTCGTTTAAAGTTCCGCTTGAAGACACCGAACTTTCAACAGCTCTCATTACCGTGGTTCCTACTGCACATATTTTTCGTTTTTCAGCTATTCCTTGATTAATTGTATTAACAGCTAATTTATCGATAGTGATTTCTTCGCTATCCATTTTATGCTTAGAAAGATCTTCTACCTCTACTGGATTGAAGGTCCCTAAACCAACATGCAAAGTAATTTCGGCAAAATTAATGCCTTTAATTTCTAATCGTTTTAATAAATGTTTAGAAAAATGAAGTCCAGCTGTTGGAGCTGCTACGGCACCTTCGTTTTTTGCAAAAATAGTTTGGTATCTATCTTCATCTTCAGGCTCAACCTCTCTTTTTATGTATTTTGGAAGTGGTGTTTCTCCTAATTCGTTCAGCTTTTTTCTAAAGTCTGTATAAGAACCATCGTATAAAAAACGTAATGTTCTTCCTCTTGATGTTGTATTATCGATAACTTCGGCAACTAACGATTCGTCTTCGCCAAAATAAAGTTTATTACCAATTCTAATTTTTCTGGCTGGGTCTACTAAAACATCCCATAAACGTTGTTCTTCGTTAAGCTCTCTTAATAAGAACACCTCTATTCTTGCACCTGTTTTTTCTTTGTTACCAAAAAGTCTAGCCGGAAATACTTTTGTATTATTAAGTATCATGACATCGTCTTCATTGAAGTAATCTACAAGATCTTTAAAAAGCTTGTGTTCTATGGTTTTCTTTTCTCGGTTTAAAACCATTAAACGAGCTTCGTCTCTGTGCTCTGATGGATACTCTGCCAACAACTCCTTAGGAAGTTCAAAATTAAAATTGGATAATTTCATTTGCTTGTTTTATATTTTCAAAGGTGCAAATATACAATCTGAAAGTATGGGTTGTCAAGTATTTAACCGATTATTATTGAGATATCTTAAATCCAAGTGTTTTTAAATCATCCCAAAACGCTTTGTAAGACTTTGTAACCACATAGGCATTTTTAATTAAAATGTCTGTTTTTAGTGCTAATGGCGCAAAGGCCATAGCCATTCTATGGTCGTTATACGTATTGATTTCTATGTTTCTTATTAGTTTGTTTGAAGCGTGTAATTTTAATGAATTATCTGTAATATTAATATGCCCACCTAGTTTTTTAATTTCTGTTTTTAAGGCTTGTAATCTATCGGTTTCTTTAATTCTAAGTGTATGTAATCCTGACAAATAGCATGAAAGACCTAATCCTAGACAGGTTACCGTTATGGTTTGGGCAATATCTGGGCAGTTTACTAAATTAAGTTCGATATCTTTTTCTAGAGTAACTTCTGATATTTTTTCTAGAGTTATTGTATTCTTTTTAAAACTGGTTTGCACACCAAATTGTTGGTATATGCTTGCCAATTCGGAGTCCCCTTGCAAACTATTTTCCTTATAAGACGATAAAGTTATTTTAGTCCCCATAGAAGACATAGCTACTATGCTATAAAAATAAGATGCTGATGACCAATCGGACTCTACAATACTATCTATCGTTTTATCTAAACTAGGTTTTGGGGTGACGGTAATAATATTATCCTTAAATGTTGTATCAACACCTATTTGCTCTAATAGCGACAAGGTCATTTTTATATATGGTACGGATGTTATTTCTCCTTTTAGTGTTAGCTCTAACCCATTTTTTAATTTAGGAGCAACTAACAATAACGCCGAAATGTACTGGCTACTTACATGAGCATTAAGAGTTACTTTGTCTTTTACAAGTTCCTTTCCTAAAATTTTTAATGGTGGGCAACCATCGTTCTCCATATAAGTAATATCAGCCCCAAGATTTTTTAAAGCATCAACGAGTATTTTTATGGGACGCTCTTTCATTCTTTCGGAGCCTGTTAAAACCACCTCTTTTTGTGCTTGCATAGCAAAATAGGCTGTTAGAAAACGCATAGCTGTTCCAGCATGATGAATGTCTACAACATCAAAATGTCCTGACAGACCTTTTTGCATGACATGAGAATCGTCTGAATCGGAAAGATTACTTATATTTATTTTAGGGTATAAAGCTTGTAATAACAGTAACCTATTGGATTCGCTTTTAGACCCTGAGACTGTTATATGACTCTCTTTTTTTATGTGCGATTGATGAAGTTTTAAATGCATAATAGACCTCTTCTAAAATGGGTTATTTTAGTTTTTCGTTATTATGATGCCTATCGTGGTCTCTTTTAGTTTTTTTGTTCATTTTTTTACTAAAAGCGTCTTGTAAATCAATTCCTGTTTGATTAGCTAGACATAATACCACAAAAACAACATCGGCTAATTCTTCGCCTAAATCTTTGTCTTTATCGCTTTCCTTCTCGCTTTGTTCGCCATAACGACGAGCAATTATCCTAGCAACTTCACCTACTTCCTCGGTAAGTTGTGCCATATTGGTGAGCTCGTTAAAATAACGAACGCCATGTTCTTTAATCCAATTATCTACTGCTTTTTGTGCGTTTTGTATGTCCATTTACTCTTTATTCTTAGTATCTATAATTATGGTTACAGGCCCATCATTTAGCAAGTCTACTTTCATGTCTGCTCCAAATTCACCTGTTTGAACGGGTTTTCCTAAATCTGTTTCAAATTGTTTTACAAAAGCTTCATACATGGGTATGGCAACATCTGGTTTTGCCGCTTTTATATAACTTGGTCTGTTCCCTTTCTTTGTACTAGCGTGTAATGTAAACTGACTTACAATAATAGCATCGCCATTTGTATCGATTAACGAATGGTTCATAACACCTTTTTCATCGTTAAAAATTCGAAGATTATTAATTTTTCTTGACAACCACTCTATGTCTTGAATAGTATCAGAATCTTCAATTCCTAACAACACCAAAACACCTTGTTGTATATTGGCTGTAGTATTGTTGTTTATTGTAACACTTGCTTTTGAAACACGTTGTATAACAGCTTTCATTTAATCCCAATTATCGGTTCTATAATGTTCGTCTTCACCTTCTAGTATTTGCAAATAACTACGATATCTTGAGTAAGCTATTTCATCATCATCTAAAGCTTGTTTTACAGCACATTTAGGTTCATCTACATGAATACAGTTATTAAATTTGCAGTCTTGTTTTAATTTAAAGAACTCTGGAAAATAATCGCCCACTTCTTCTTTATCCATATCAACAATACCAAAGCCTTTAATTCCTGGTGTGTCTATTAATTTAGCACCAAAACTTAAATCGAACATTTCTGCAAAAGTTGTAGTATGTTGCCCTTGCTGATGTTGTTCTGAAATAACTTTTGTTTTCAACTCTAATCCGGGTTCTATGGCGTTTGCTAGCGTAGATTTACCAACTCCTGAATGTCCCGCAAACATACTTACTTTACCAGTCATTAAATGTTTTACTTTATCAATATTTTTGCCAGTTTCTGCTGAAATCCCAATACATTCATAACCTATTTTACGATAAATATGTGCTAAATACCTAACTTCATCTAGCGTTTCTTTATCATAAACATCTATCTTATTAAACAATAAAATAGTTGTAATACCATACGCTTCGGCAGTCACTAAAAAGCGATCTATAAAACTGGTGAATGTTGGCGGATTATCGATGGTTACTAATAAAAAAACCTGATCGATATTGGCTGCAATAACATGTGTTTGTTTTGATAGGTTTACCGATTTTCTAACGATATAATTTCTCCTGTCATGAATATTATTTATGATGCCAGTAGTTTCATCGTTTTTAGTTTCTAGTTCAAAATCTACCATGTCTCCAACCGCAATAGGGTTCGTACTTTTTATACCTTTTATACGAAATCTTCCTTTTATACGGCATTGGTAATTTTTTCCCAATTGGGTTTTTACGGTATACCAACTTCCTGTAGATTTATAAACTGTTCCTGTCATGCTTTTGGATCAATATTCTGCAAAATAAAGAATATTATTGATTGCTCCTAAAAGCATTTCAACCTTATCCATTTATTATCTTTTCTTGATGGTTTATAGACTCTTGATGAATAGCCTTAAATACTCTTAAAATAAACTCTTCACTTAACTTTTTCTCCTCGCCTTGTAAAATCATTTTTCCTAGAATTTCATTCCAGCGTTTCGATTGCAAAACTGCTACATTATGCTGTTTTTTTAAGTTACCAATATCATCAGCTATTTTCATGCGCTTTCCTAGCATGTCTATTAATTGATGATCAATAACATCTATTTGTGTTCTTAGGGTATTGATTTTATTTTTAAACTCGGCAGCTTCGCCTGTTTCCTTTCTAATTTTTAAATCCTCAGTATATGTTTTTAGTGTTTCCGGGGTGATTTGCTGTGCAGCATCACTCCAAGCTTTATCGGGATTATGATGTGTTTCTACCATAAAGCCATCATAATTAAGGTCTAGGGCTGTTTGGCATAAATCGAAAATAATATCGCGACGTCCTGCTATGTGAGATGGATCTAAAATTAATGGTAAATCGGGAAAACGATTTTGTAAATCGACGGCTATTTGCCATTCGGGATTATTACGGTATCTGGTTTTTTCATAGGTTGAAAACCCTCTATGAATAACCCCTAAGTTTTTTACATCGGCCGTATAAAAACGCTCTACAGCACCTAACCATAATGCTAAATCTGGATTAACAGGATTTTTAATTAACACTGGTTTATTGGTTCCTTTTAAGGCATCTGCAATTTCTTGAACAATAAAAGGGCTTACTGTTGTTCTTGCGCCTATCCAAAGAATATCAACATCGTGTTTTAAGGCTAAATCTACATGGTTGGCATTTGCGACTTCGGTTGTGGTAAGCAAGCCTGTTTCTTCTTTTGCTTTTTGCATCCATTTTAAACCTAATGCGCCTACACCTTCAAAATTTCCTGGTCGTGTTCTTGGTTTCCAAATTCCTGCTCTAAAAACGGTAGTATCTGTTTCCTTTAATTGATGAGCAATTTTTAGGACCTGTTCTTCTGTTTCAGCACTACATGGTCCAGCAATAACTAACGGATGTTCTAAACCAAAGCTATCTAACCAACTTCTTAATTCTTTTTTGTTTTCCATAATTTCCTTTTATTCAATTCCGTTTAAAATGTCTTTTATATGATTGATGTCATTCATTTCTTTATAGACGTCTTCAAAAGCATTGGTCTCTAAACATGTCTTAAAACGCTCTAAGTTATTAATGTATTCGTCTAATGTTTCTATAATATTAGTTTTATTCTGCTTAAAAATGGGGGTCCACATATCTGGTGAACTTTTTGCTAAACGCACTGTTGATGCAAAACCGCTGCCCGCCATATCAAAAATATCACGTTCATTTTTTTCTTTCTCCATAACTGTTTTCCCTAACATAAATGAGCTTATATGTGATAAATGAGAGACATAAGCAATATGTTTATCATGAGACTCTGGATTCATATATCGGATTCGCATCCCCATAATGTTAAAAATAGCTAAGGCCATTTCTTGTAATTTAAAGGCTGTTTTTTCAACCTCACAAATAATATTTGTTTTTCCTTTAAACAACCCTTGAATAGCCGCACTTGGTCCAGAAAACTCTGTTCCTGCAATAGGATGCGTAGCCATAAAATTTCTGCGCTTTGGATGGTTTTCAACTGCCTTACAAATATCTAATTTGGTAGAACCCGATTCCATAACCAAGGTATCATCTGAAACGAGGTCTAGTATTTGCGGTAATACATTAACCGATGCATCTACAGGAATAGAAACAATAACAATATGCGCGTTTACAATATCGTTTAAAGTCGCTTTATTATCGATAATCCCTAAATCCAAGGCTTGGTTTAAATGAGCTTCATTTTTATCAATTCCAAATAATGTAATATCTGGATTGAGATGTTTAATATCTTTTGCGATACTTCCTCCAATTAATCCAACACCTACTATGTATACATTTTTTATATTCATATCTATCTTACTCTTGCTAAGGTTTCTTCTAAATCTTCGGTTGAGGCACAAAGTGAAAACCTAACATAACCTTCACCATTGCTACCAAAAACGGTTCCTGGCGCAATAAAAATGGCTTTTTCTTTTAATAATAAATCCACAAATTCTTCTGATTTTACTAACGGTGGTAACTTGGCCCACACAAACATACCTGTACTATTTTCGTTGTAAGTACAGTTTAAAGCATTGGCAATTTGCCACACATAATTCCGGCGCTTTCTATAGACACTATTTAGGCTTTTATACCACATATTAGAACAGTTTAAAGCTTCTATAGCACCTTTTTGAATACCATAAAACATACCCGAATCCATATTGCTTTTTACTTTAAGTATGTGTTGTATAAATTCCGATTTCCCTAAAACCATACCTACACGCCAACCTGCCATATTAAAAGTTTTACTTAAGGAATTTAATTCTAAGCAACAGTCTTTGGCGCCTTCAAATTTTAAAATACTTTTAGGATTATCATTAAGTATAAAACTATAAGGATTGTCGTTTATTAGTAAAATATTATGACGCTTAGCAAAATTGATTAATGCCTGATAAAACATATCATCTGCTTGTGCCCCTGTTGGCATATGCGGATAATTAACCCACATAATTTTCACCTTACTTAAGTTAGTTTTTTCTAACGCTTTTAAATCTGGCAACCAGTGTGTATTTTCGGTTAAATTATAAGGTATAGGTGTGGCTCCCAATAGTTTGGTTACTGACGAATAGGTAGGATAGCCTGGATTAGGTGCTAAAACCTCATCTCCTGGATTTAAAAATGCCATAGAAATATGCATAATGCCTTCTTTACTTCCCATTAGGGGTAAAATTTCGGTTTGTGCACTTAACCATACATGAAATTGTTTTTTGTAAAACAGTGCTATAGCATCTCGTAATTCTGGCAACCCTTGGTAGCTTTGGTATTGGTGAGCAACCTCTTTACTTAAGTTTTCTGTTAATGCACTTACTACACGTTCCGATGGATTTAAATCGGGGCTTCCTATACCTAAATTTATAATAGGTTTCCCTTGAGATTTTAAAAAATTCACTTCTTTTAATTTCTTAGAGAAATAATATTCTTCTACGGTATGTAATCTATCGGCTACTGTAATCATTGTTTTGCATTTTTGTATTCGCCTAGAATTTTAAAATCCTGAGCCATAAGCTTAAGTATGGCTTTTGCTTTGTTGTAATCGTTGTAATCATCAAAAGTAACATCCACGAAAAAGGCATATTTCCAAGGTGTCTCTATTTTAGGCAACGATTGTATTTTGGTTAAATTTAACTTGCAGTCGCTCATCATGTTTAACACAGCTGCTAAACTGCCTCGTTTATGTTCTAGTTCAAATTTTAATGAGACTTTATTAATCTCGTTTTTAGTGATTTCTGAGTTATGGCGTTTTACTACAACAAATCGTGTTTCGTTGTGAGAAATGGTTTGTATACTTTTTGCTAAAATGTCTAAACCAAAAATATTGGCTGCTAAATCACTTGCTATGGCTGAAACTCCGTTTAATTGCTTGTCTTGAATTTGTTTTGCCACATCGGCTGTATCATTAGCCTCAATAAGTTTTATATGCGGGTAGTCTTCAAAAAATGCTTTACATTGTAATAAAGCCATTGGGTGAGAATGCACTTCTTTAATATCGTAAATACGCTGTCCTGGCAATGCCATTAAATGATGCTGAATATCTAAATAATGCTCCCCTACAATGTGTAATTTATTAACATCGATTAAGGCATAATTGGGAATAATTGATCCCGCAATAGAATTTTCTAACGCCATAATAACGGTATCTGTTTGACCATTTAAAAGACTTTGCACTGCAGCATCAAACGACAGGTATTCCTTTATCTCGACGTTTTCTTGAAAGAAAGCTTGAGCTACAATATGGTGGAACGATCCTTTTATACCTTGTATGGCAACTGAATTAATCATATATATTCAAAAAAAAAATCCCGATTTAATAAATCGAGACCTTCTGTTAGTATTATCTTATTTGACATGTTTACATATCAGGCCTCGTTCCCTTTGCTAAAAAAGAAATAAAACCAGTTATAATATGTAAATGTGCTATTAGTTTTCATTTTGTTAAAGCTAAAGTAACCAAATAATTGAAAAAACAAAATCTTTTTTTAGAAGGATTTGCAATATAACGTTTTCGCTATGCGTTGAGATAGACAATATTGTTTATTTTTGACAAAATTTCAGCTTGTTTTATGTCTATAGAAGTTTCTAACATCACTAAAATTTACAATCAACAAAAAGCATTAAATAATGTTTCTTTTAAAGTTGACAAAGGCGAAATTGTTGGCTTTTTAGGCCCTAATGGTGCTGGAAAATCGACCATGATGAAGATTTTAACAACTTATATTGAGGCTTCTAAGGGTACTGCTAAAGTAAGTGATTACAATGTTGCAGACTCTTCAAGAGACGTACAAAAACGCGTTGGATATTTACCAGAACACAATCCGTTGTATTTAGATATGTATGTAAAAGAGTATCTAAACTTTAACGCCAATGTTTACAACATTCCTAAATCTAGAATAGATGATGTTATCGAGCTAACAGGCCTTACTCCTGAAGCACACAAAACCATAAATCAGCTTTCTAAAGGGTATCGACAGCGTGTTGGTTTAGCGAATGCTTTATTACATGATCCCGAAGTTTTAATTCTGGATGAGCCTACAACTGGTTTAGATCCTAACCAGCTAATCGATATAAGAAATCTTATTAAATCTATTGGTAAAGAAAAGACAGTGTTTTTATCGACACACATTATGCAAGAAGTTGAAGCTATGTGCGATCGTGTTATTATTATAAATAAAGGCGAAATTGTTGCCGACAAAAAGTTAAAAGATCTTCGTGATAACCAAATACAAACCGTTATTGTAGAATTTGACTATCGTGTAGAAGAGGCTTTTTTACTTAAACTCCCTAAGGTTTCTAAAGTTGAAAATACGCACGATTTTGTTTATGAAATTACGTTTGCAACAACTGAAGACATGCGCTCGCATGTATTTGATTTTGCTCATGATAACCAATTAAAGATTCTACAACTCAATCAAAAAAATGCAAGCTTAGAAAGCTTATTCAGAGATTTAACTAGAAATTAAAAGATTACCAAAAAATCAATTCTCCAGTATACAAGCGTTCTATAGTAACTATTGGTGGTTGATTTACTGAAATCAAATCCCCTGTACCTCGTAAAACACCTGTTAATTCTTGTTGTGGATTAACAATCATGTCATTACTTCCACGGTGATTAACCTCTACATTATCAGCAATTAAATTTGCACCTTCAAACCTTCCTGCACCAGCAAAAAAGCCTACAAATAAATTGGTAGTTGTACCTGATAAATAAAACGATGATATATTATTAGAGGTTACTCTTACTTGGCTACAATCTAATTGTAGCCTAAAATCGCCTACGGTAAACTCCGAGCCTCCGTTATAATCTTCTGAAAGAAGTTTCAAGTTATTATAACTTAATACGCCATCAGATAATACTTCAAATTGAGACGAGGTTCGTATTTCTGAAATATCTGGCGAGCTTACATACACTTTGGTTGGGGCATAATCTCGTGCATAATTACACATATTATTATCGGTGATAATTAATTTTGAGTTTTCAACTTTTATATCAACATCATTTATAAGATTTTTACCAGATTCCACCACAACTTTTGTTGTTACATCATCTTTTAAAATAAGCTGCACATTTCTATTAACTAAAATCCTATTAAATGTTGCAACTGTAATCTCTTCTTGAACTGTTTGCCCCGACGTTTGGAAACAATCGTTTGCATCTTCACTATCGCAAGAGAACAAACCTATTAAAACAATTATATAAAGTAGTTTTTTCATATTACAATCGTATTCCAACACCAAGTTCTACAGCTTCGGCTTTTGCCCCGTGAGATTTTAATGTTAATGCGCCAAAAAGTTTTTTTCCAAAGTAACGTTTTAAACCAATTCTTAAATACGTTCTCCCTTCAAAATCGTAAGGATAATATACATAATACCCTAGCTGCGTGACTACCGACATTTTATTAATAAACAATTCGTGACCAGCAAAAATCCCCACGCGTTTCCAGTCTTCATCGCCACTAACATTTTCTTCTGGATAAGCTACGGATTGGTAGTAAATTAATTCTTTTAAAAACTCCGAAAAAAACACATCGGCACCAAGTTGCACAGCACTTACATGCCCTAAACGCTTATCGGCATACGCCGAAACAACAAAAAATGGATATTGACCACTACCAACAAAATCGCTTTCATTTATTCCGCCTCTTAAAACGACATTAAGCTTAATGGGTTCGGTGAATTTTTCTTTTTTAATATTGTAAACATATTCAGGTTCTTCATCTTCCAAATTATAAGTAAGCCCTACGTTTAATGTTAGCGAATTTACACTTGTATTTGGCGCTTTTACATTGGCATTTGAATAATGAATTAGGCTTAATCCTGCTTGTAAACCAAACTTATTAAAAAGGCGCTCTTTTTTATAATTAAGCATAAGATAGGTGCTACTTAATAAACGAGAACCGAAGGCTATATTTTTATGGTTCTCAACTTTATCGTAAGGATTGCTTGCATAAGCTAACCCTTGACCAACACGCAGCATAACATGTCGTTTTAAAAAGTAGAAATTATAATGTGCATATAGTGAATAGTTATTTCCTAACACATCGTTTTTTAAGTTTTGATAAGCAAACGACACCCCATAATCTGGATAATTATAACGTTGTTCCCAATCTTGATGTCCAAAGGTTTTTTTGTTCCAACTTAAGATAAATCCTTCTGGATGCCCTTTAATTAAATGTAGAATATCGTTATTATGAAGTGCGATATTACCTTTAAAGTAATTGACATCAAATGTAGACGTAGTTAATTTCTCCTGTGCAAATGCATAACAAGCATACAACACAAAGATGCAGGTTAATAGGTGCTTCATAGTTTCGTTTAGTGAAGCAAAAATAACAGAATTATTAAAATAACGCTTCGGCTATGGCTTTAATATTGTCGCTTTTTCCCATTGAGTAATAATGCAATACAGGAACGCCTGCATCTTGTAATTCTTTTGATTGCTGAACACACCACTCTACCCCAACCTGTCGTACAGCTTTGTTATCCTTACAGTTTTCAACAGCATTAATCAACTCTTCAGGTAAATCAATTTTAAATACTTGTGGTAAAAGTTGCAAATGCTTTTTAATAGAAATAGGCTTAATTCCTGGTATAATTGGCACATGTATTCCTGCTTGTTTAGCAGCTTTAACAAATTCAAAATATTTCTTATTATCAAAAAACATTTGTGTAACCACATAATCGGCACCACAATCAACTTTGTGTTTTAAGCGTTTTAAATCGGTTTGTAAGGATGGTGCTTCAAGATGTTTTTCTGGGTAACCTGCAACACCAATACAAAAATCGGCTTTGTCATCGGCTTCAATAACATCGTGAAGATATTTTCCTTTATTTAAATTTTGAATTTGTTTAACTAACTCATTCGCATATAAATGTCCGCCTTTAGAAGGTTCGAAATACTTTTGATGACTCATCGCATCGCCACGTAAGGCCATTACATTTTCGATGCCTAAGTAATGGCAATCTACTAGTAAATACTCGGTCTCTTCTTTGCTAAAACCACCACATAACACATGCGGAACCGTATCTACATTGTACTTGTATTTTAAAGATGCGCAAATACCTACCGTACCAGGACGCATACGTGTAATTTTTCTATCTAAAAGCCCATCTTTTTCTATATAAACATGCTGTTCTCTAGATGTAGTTACATCTATAAACGGCGGTTTAAACTCCATTAAAGGATCGATGTTATTATACAATTCTTGTATATTACTTCCTTTTTGTGGCGGAATAATTTCAAACGAAAATAAAGTCTTGCCTTTGGCGTTTTTAATATGCTCGGTTACCTTCATAATTTACTGATAGCCAAACCCTAAATCTAGGCAATAAGGTAAGCTACCAATAAAGAAACTGCTGTCATAAGTACAACTTGAACGGCAAAACGGATTTCTAATTTTAATTTCCCCATAACATTCTTTTTTTGATAGTACGATATTACGCTATAATTTGGATTTCAATTTTAATTTAATTGTAATTATTTATTAATTTTTTGTTGTTTTTAATACTCTGCTAAATTTGGACTTAACCATTTTCTAGCTTTTTCTTCTTCTATTCCTCGACGCTGTGCATAATCTTTAAGTTGCTCTTCAGTTATTTTACCAAGACCAAAATATTTAGCCTCTTTATTTCCAAAATAGTATCCACTTACACTAGCAGCTGGCCACATGGCTAAACTATCGGTAAGTTTTACACCTATCGTTTCTTCAACTTGCAACAAACTCCAAATAGTCTTTTTCTCTAAATGATCTGGACAAGCTGGATAACCAGGTGCTGGACGAATACCTTTATAGTCTTCTGCTATTAATTGGTCGTTGGATAAATTTTCTTCGGAAGCGTAACCCCAGTGTTTGGTTCTTACTTCTTTATGTAAATATTCCGCAAATGCTTCGGCTAATCTATCGGCTAATGCTTTGATCATTATGGCATTGTAATCGTCGTGATTCGCTTCAAATTCTTTGGCTAATTGCTCGGTTCCAAAACCTGTTGTGACACAGAAACAGCCTATATAATCTTGAACTCCAGTATCCTTTGGTGCGATAAAATCGGCTAATGCAAAATTTGGAACACCGTCTCGTTTTTTTAATTGCTGACGCAAGGTTAGGAATTGGTATTTGGTGTTTGGTGTTTGGCCTTCAACCGTTACTTCAATATCATCATTATTTACAGTATTTGCTGGAAACAAACCGAAAATAGCTTTAGCTTTCAGTAGTTTTTCATCAAAGACTTTTTGCAACAAATCTTGAGCATCCCTAAATAATTCTGTAGCATGTTTACCTACAACATCATCGGTTAAAATATCTGGATATTTCCCATGTAAATCCCAACTTCTAAAAAATGGTGACCAATCGATGTAGTCTTTTAAAATAGTAATATCAAAATCTTGAATATCTTGAATTCCTAACTGTTTGGGCTTAACAATTTTGATCGTTTTCCAATCTATTTGAAATTTACGTTCTCGAGCTGCCTCTATTGAGATATACTCCTTTTTCTTACCGCGTTTTAAAAACTGCTCACGGAATTTTTCATATTCCTCACGAATCTGTTCTTTATAAACTTTGTTGTCTTTTTGTAATAAATTCCCAACAACAGTTACCGCTCTCGAAGCATCGTTTACATGAACTACTGTATTTGAGTAATTGGGAGCAATTTTTACTGCAGAATGCGCTCGTGATGTTGTGGCACCGCCTATTAACAACGGAACATTAAACCCTTGTTTTTCCATTTCTTGGGAGACATAAACCATTTCATCTAGTGAGGGTGTTATTAAACCACTTAACCCAATAACATCGACGTTTTCTTTTTTAGCCATTTCTATAATTTTTTCTGGCGGGACCATAACCCCTAAATCGATAATCTCGTAATTGTTACACCCTAACACCACGCTTACAATATTTTTACCAATATCATGCACATCGCCTTTTACAGTCGCCATTAATATTTTACCGTTAGATTGTTGCGAATCATCTTTTTCGGCTTCAATATATGGTTGTAAATGTGCTACGGCTTTTTTCATGACACGCGCCGATTTCACCACTTGCGGGAGAAACATTTTTCCGCTTCCAAATAAATCCCCTACCACGTTCATTCCAGTCATTAAATGCCCTTCGATAACCTCAATAGGTTTGCTTACAACTTGTCGTGCTGCTTCAACATCTTCAATTATAAATGCGTCAATTCCTTTTACCAAGGCGTGTGTAATTCGGTCTTGCAACGGTTCATTACGCCATTCTTGCACTTTTGCTACATCGTCCTTTTTTTGTCCTTTTACAGTTTCGGCAAATTCCAGTAAACGTTCGGTAGCATCGTCTCGCTTATCAAAAAGTACGTCTTCTACGTGTTCTAATAAATCCTTCGGAATTTCATCATACACTTCTAACATAGTAGGGTTGACAATTCCCATATTCATACCGTTTTGGATGGCGTGATATAAAAATGCGGCATTTATAGCTTCGCGAACCACATTATTTCCTCTAAATGAAAATGACACATTACTTACACCACCAGAAACGCTAGCATACGGTAAGTTTTCTTTTATCCATTTTGTGGCTCTAAAAAAGTCTAAGGCATTTAGGCGATGTTCTTCCATTCCTGTGGCCACAGGAAAAATATTGGGATCAAAAATGATATCTTCTGGTGGAAAATGAACTTGATTTACCAAAATATCGTAAGAACGCTTACATATTTCAATTCTTCGCTCGAATGTATCGGCTTGTCCATCTTCGTCAAATGCCATAACTATTACGGCTGCACCATAACGCTTGATAAGTTTTGCATGATGAATAAATGCTTCTTCCCCTTCTTTTAAACTAATAGAGTTTACTACCGATTTTCCTTGTACAACTTGTAAACCAGCTTCGATAATATCCCATTTAGAACTATCAATCATAATGGGCAAGCGTGCTATATCTGGCTCTGATGCAATAAGGTTTAAAAAGGTAACCATGGCTTGTTTACCATCTAGCATGCCTTCATCCATATTCACATCAATAATTTGTGCGCCTCCTTCTACTTGATCTCTGGCTACCTCTAAAGCTTCGGTATAATTTTCCTCTTTAATTAATCGTAAAAATTTACGCGATCCTGTGACGTTAGTACGCTCGCCAACATTAATAAAATTACTTTCTGGTGTAATAATTAAAGGCTCTAGACCAGATAGTTTTAAGTATCGGTTTTTATTCTCTTTCATACTTTAAAAGTTCTTGACTGCGCTCGAACCGACAGTTCTTGGTTTATATTTAGCCGCCACTTCGGCAATGGCTTTTATATGTTCTGGTGTGGTACCGCAACAACCGCCTATAATATTTACCAAACCATCTTTTAAATAGTTTTCTATAAGTTGTTGCATCTGTTTAGCGGTTTGATCATACTCCCCAAACGCATTTGGCAATCCAGCGTTTGGATGTGCCGATGTAAAAAAATCGGTTTCGTGAGACAATCGTTTTAAATACGGTTGTAATTGGTCTGCACCAAGTGCACAATTAAAACCAACACTTAACAACGGTATATGAGAAATGGAAATTAAAAATGCTTCTACGGTTTGTCCTGAAAGTGTTCTTCCAGAAGCGTCGGTAATAGTTCCTGATACCATAACAGGAATATCAATATTATGCTCTTCCTTAACTTCTTGTATGGCGAATAATGCTGCTTTTGCGTTTAAAGTGTCGAAAACAGTTTCTACTAGCAGTATATCGGCACCACCATCGACTAAAGCTTCTACCTGTTGTTTGTAGGCCATACGCAATTCTTCAAACGTTATTGCTCTAAATTCTGGTCTGTTAACATCTGGCGATAAACTTGCTGTGCGATTAGTTGGCCCAATACTTCCAGCCACAAAGCGTGGTTTTTCAGGATTTTGCTTAGTGAATTCGTCTGCGACTTGTTTGGCTATTTTAGCGGATTCGTAATTTAACTCATACACCAAGTCTTCCATATGGTAATCGGTCATACCAATGGTTGTACTAGAAAATGTATTGGTTTCGACAATGTCGGCACCTGCTTCAAAGTATTTAGCATGAACTTGTGCAATAGCTTCGGGCTGCGTTAAGGATAATAAATCGTTATTACCTTTTAATGAATGTTTAAAATCTTTAAATCGTGAACCACGAAAATCGTTTTCAGTAAAATTATAACGCTGTAACATGGTTCCCATAGCGCCATCTAATACTAAAATTCGGTGTTGTAATATTTTAAAAATGTCTGACATTTTATATTTTTTAAAATGTCATCATGAAAAGAGAGAAGAATAATTCTCGGGTTATCTGTCCCAATTGTGGGGTAGAATTTAGCACCTTCTTTAAAATTAAAGGGTTGCTAAGGCTTCGTCGGGTCTATTCCCTCTGCCTTTCGTGATAACATCATTAAGATTATGAACTAAGGGACAAAGTAACGTAATAAAAAGTTGAATAGCAATATTTATTCAAATAAATCTGAAGACAAATATCTATCGCCTATATCGCAAATAATGGCAACAATTACCCCTGACTCTATAGTCTCTGAAACTTTAAGAGCAGAAGCCACAGCACCACCACTACTCATCCCTGCAAACACACCTTCTTCTTTTGCCAGTCTGTTGGCCATTTCTCGTGCGTCTTTTTCGCCTACTTCTACAATTTGATCTACTTTATCTCTATTGAATATTTTGGGTAAATAAGCTTCTGGCCATTTACGAATACCTGGAATTTTTGCGCCGTCTTTAGGTTGCGCACCGACTATTGCTACGTTTGGTTTTTTTTCTTTTAGAAATGTTGACACGCCCATTATGGTTCCTGTGGTTCCCATTGCCGACACAAAATGAGTGATTTCGCCATTAGTGTCTCGCCAAATTTCTGGGCCTGTTGTTTTATAGTGTGCTTGCCAATTATCATTATTCGCAAATTGGTTAAGCATAAAATAGCCTTTTTCTTTATGGAGTTGTTCTGCTAAATCCCGTGAGCCTTCAATCCCGTCGTCTGCTGAGGTTAAAATAAGCTCTGCGCCATAAGCACGCATAGTTTTTATACGCTCTTGGGTAGAATTTTCTGGCATTACTAAAATCATTTTTACGCCTAGCAATTTTGAAATAAATGCCAAAGCAATTCCGGTATTACCGCTTGTAGCTTCTACCAAGGTATCGCCTTTTTTTATATCGCCTCGTTTTAAAGCTTCAGAAATCATATTGAAAGCAGCACGATCTTTTACACTTCCGCCAGGGTTTTTTCCTTCAAGTTTTAAAAACAATCTGACGCCTTCATTTTTTAAGATATTTTTGGCTTCTATTAATGGCGTATTTCCTATTAAATCGGTTATAGACTGGCTATTTATCATGATTTCTAGTACTAATTTTTATTTCTGATTTGTAGGTTACTAAAGAATTTGGCGGCACCGATTGTGTTATCCATACATTAGCGCCAATAATACTATTTTCACCAATTACAATGTCACCGCCTAAAATTGTAGCGTTGGCATAAATGGTTACATTATTTTCAATGGTGGGGTGACGTTTTGTTTGCGCTAAACTTTTCTTTACAGATAGCCCTCCTAAGGTAACTCCTTGAAAAATCTTGACATTATTTTTAATAATACTGGTTTCTCCTATTACAATTCCTGTACCATGGTCGATAAAAAAGGATTCTCCAATAGTGGCTCCAGGATGAATGTCAATTCCTGTTTTGCCATGAATACATTCGCTCATCATTCTTGCTACAATTGGCACGCCTAATTTAAAGAGTTCATGGCTCATTCTATGGGTAGCAATAGCGTGAAATCCAGGATAAGCTAAGTAAATTTCCTCCAAACTCTTGCAAGCTGGATCGTTTTTTTCTGTCGCTAATGCATCCAGTTGAATTTTATGTTTAATTTCTGGTAATTTATTTTTAAAGTCTTCCCATATTTTTTTGGGCTCTTTATCTGTTATTTCAGAGACTACCGTTTTAAAAACTGTTTCAAGCGCTTTAAGTTCCTGCTGTTGCTTTTGTTCATTATCAAAAAGCATATAAAACAATCGTTTGGTAAAGTCGGGTACCGTTTCTTTAATTCTTAAATTGATTTGCATATTTCGCTCTTATAAACTGTAAAATTACTATTCCATTTTTGGATATACACAAGCTTTAAGATTTAATTAAAATAAAACCCCGCAGCAACATAAATTACCACGAGGAATTACAACTAAATATACAGCAACTAATTTTTAATTTATAGCTTGCACCACGGCTTTTGGTGCTTCTTTTCTACTTCCATCAAAACCATCTACCCCACTTACAGTTGTATATTTTAACACATATTTTTTTCCAGGGTTTATAATTTTATAAGCTGATTGGCACATTAGTGTTGCTTCATGGAAACCACATAAAATCAACTTTAATTTACCTTCGTACGTATTAACATCGCCTATAGCAAAAATTCCAGGAATGTTGGTTTGATAATCTAACGTATCGACTTTTATGGCATTTTTTTCAATTTCTAACCCCCAATTTGAAATAGGCCCTAGTTTTGGTGATAGACCAAACAGCGGAATAAAATGATCCGCTTCTAAAAGTATGTTCTCGCCTTCTTTTTCGATTGTTACACCTTCAACATTTTGATTACCATGAATGGTTGTTACCTCAGCGGGCGTCACTAAATTTATTTTTCCTAATAGCTTTAATTCTCTCACTTTTTCGACAGAATCTAAAGCACCTCTAAATTCATTTCTACGGTGAACCAAAGTTACCTCTGAAGCTATATCAGCTAGAAAAATACTCCAATCTAAAGCAGAATCTCCTCCACCAGAAATAACCACTTTTTTATTGCGATATACCTCTGGGTCTTTAATAAAATACTCTACGCCTTTGTCTTCGTAAAATTCCAGATTGTCAATTTTAGGTTTTCTAGGTTCAAAGCTTCCTAATCCTCCAGCAATAGCTACTACAGGCGCATGATGTTTGGTTCCTTTATTTGTTGTAACAATAAATGTCCCGTCTTCTAACTTTTCAATAGTATCTGCGCGTTCTCCTAATGTAAATCCCGGCTCGAACTGCTTGCCTTGTTCTAGAAGGTTTTTAGTTAAATCACCTGCCAAGACTTCTGGAAAACCTGGAATATCATAAATTGGTTTCTTTGGATAAATCTCTGAACATTGTCCACCTGGCTGTGCTAATGCATCTATTAAATGGCATTTTAATTTTAATAATCCTGCTTCAAACACGGTAAATAATCCGGTTGGTCCTGCGCCTATTATTAATATATCGGTTTTAATCATGCTTAAATATGTTTGTTTGAAATTAATGTTTTAGTCACATTGTTTAACGTTTGAACTTTGTGCTCAAAATCGCCTTTTATTGTTTTTCTAAATCGGTTTAAATTTTGTACTAAATCGTCTATATTTTCTGGAATCACATCTTCAAAAAATTGTCGTAAACGTTTGGCTGTTGTTGGCGATTTCCCATTGGTAGAAATAGCTACTTTCACATTTCCTTTGGTAACTATTCCGCCTAAATAAAAATCGCATAACTCTGGTGTATCTGCTACATTTACTAATATGTGATTTGCTTTTGCATCGTTGTAAATTTGCTTATTGACTTCTGGTTTGTCTGTCGCTGCAATGATTAAATCTTGATCTAATAAAAACGACTCGTGATAAGACATTTTGATTAACTTAACATCAAACTGTTTTGCTAATGTTATAACATTTGGTCTAAAAAAATTAGCAATCATAGTTACTTTGGCATTGGGACTAGATTTAAGTAAAAACGTTAATTTTTCTAAAGCCACATACCCACCACCAACAATTAGTGTATTAATGCTATGCATTTTTATAAAAATTGGGTATAAATTGTTTCTCTCATTCATGGTTAAGCTACTTTTAAAGTTTCTACTTGTTTAGCGATTGAACTTAGTGCAACACGCTGTTTTACAACATCACCAACTACAATAATTGCAGGGTTTGACAGTTGTTGTTGTTTTACAACATCACAAATCGTATCTACAGTTCCAACACCAAATTTTTCATCTTTTGTTGTTCCGTTTTGAATAATTCCAACAGCAGTTTTTGCTTTACCTTGGGCTGTAAAGACATCCATGATTTGTCGTAATTTTCCCATTCCCATTAGGATAACAACTGTTGCTGTAGACTTTGCTGCAAGCACAATATCATTAGACATATTATGCGATTTGGTTGTACCAGTGATAACCCAAAAACTTTCTGAAGCACCACGTTTTGTTAACGGAATTCCTTGAAATGCAGGCACTGCTAATGCTGAAGAAATACCAGGCACCACAAAAGTTTCTAAACCAAAAGGTTTCACATAGTCAATCTCTTCTGCACCACGACCAAACACAAAAGAATCACCTCCTTTTAGTCTTACAACATGCCCTTTTGTTAGCGCTCGCTGAACGATTAACTCGTTAATTTGCTCTTGTTGAAATGAGTAGCATCCTTTACGCTTACCAACATAGATCATTTCAGCATGATCTGAAGCATAACTCAACAAATCTTCATTAATTAATGCATCATATAGAATTACATCTGCTGATTTTATTGCTTTAATCGCTTTTAAAGTAATTAATTCCGGATCTCCTGGACCAGCACCAACCACCGTTAATGTGGGTTTTTTTGTTTTAACCTTCTTCATACTTCCATGTTTTAACTAGCCACTTTCTGTTCCTTTTTTCTATAAGCCTTTACTATACTTAAAAATGATTGAGCATTTTCTAAATATTGTTTTGCAAAAGCAACTGATGGTGCGTGTACTTTTATTTGATAAATCAAATCTGAAAAAGAAATATCTAAATCCACTCGTTTTGTTTCTACAAAATCTTTATCAAACTGACTGATAATTCCTGCTTGAGTATTGGTTGTTTTATTTTCGGTTAACAAAATGGCCTTTGCTGAATTTACCATAGAATTATAGGCATGATAAATAGCATGAGAATACACCTTATTCTGAAATGCTTCTTCAGCAAGCTCAATTTTCTCTTGGCTTTCTAAAAATAAGGTTGAAATTAAATCAATAACCACACCTGCACATTCACCAACACCAATCGCTTTAACATATTTATGATTTGTTCCCCAATCAATAAAATCTTCTTGGGTTAAATTGCTTACATCGGACAAATCTGTAAGCATCTCATAAAAATACATTTGCCCTTTGGCTAAATAATAATCCAAAAAAGACTCATTTTTTGCATTCTCCTCATAATCATTTAAGATTCTCCTTAAAGCTTCAGGACCACGACGACTAGGAACCTTCACTACTTTATCCGCAAAAATGCCTTGCCCATTTCCTCTGTTTCCACCGCCTAAAAGCACTTGTAAAGCTGGAGCTACTAATTTATCAGGTGTACGAATTGACATCCCTTGAAACCCAATATTTGCCATATTGTGTTGTCCACAGGCATTCATACAACCACTTATTTTTATAATTAAATCGTTATTTTTTAAATATTGTGGATATTCAGTTTTAATTACACGCTCTAACTCTTCGGCTATCCCAGTACTGCTTGCTATTCCTAAATTACACGTGTCAGTTCCTGGGCAAGCTGTAATATCTACCGCTTTGTTATAACCAACTTCTGCAAACCCTAATTTGGATAATTCTTGATAGAAATATGGTAATAAATCTTCTTTTACAAACGGAATTAATATGTTTTGGCGTAAGCTTAATCGTATTTCTCCTGCTGCATAATCTTCAACTAAATTAGCTAACAATCGTGCTTTGTCTGTGTAAAAATCACCTAACAACACTTTAATTCCAATCGCTACATATCCTTCTTGTTTTTGCTGAATAACGTTAGTACTTTTCCATGTTTGAAATGCTTTTTCATCTTTTATAACAACTTTTGGTACTAAAACATTTACTGGTTTTGAAACCGGATAATGTTCTGTATCTATTGGAACAGAAGCGAATTCTATTGCTTTTTGTTCTTCTTTTACAAGACGCTTGAATTCTTCTAAACCAATAGCTTTTATTAAGAATTTCATACGTGCTTTTGCACGACTTTTACGTTCGCCATGTCGATCAAAAACTCTTAACACCCCTTCCATAACGGGTATAATCTTATCTGAGGGCAAAAACTCATAAAGCACATCGGCATGACGTGGTTGCGAACCTAATCCGCCACCAAGCATAACTTTAAAGCCACGAACACCATTGTTTATTTTAGCAATAAAACCTAAATCATGCATATAAGACAATCCTGTATCTTCATCTGAAGCCGAAAAAGACACTTTAAACTTTCGTCCCATTTCTTGACAAATAGGGTGTCGTAAAAAGAATTTAAACAACGCATCTGCATAAGGCGATACATCAAAAGGTTCGTTTACGTCAATTCCAGCAGTTTCACTTGCTGTTACATTTCTTACAGTATTACCACAAGCTTCACGAAGGGTTACCTCATCGCGTTCTAACTCCGCCCACAATTCTGGGGTTCGATCTAAATCGACATAATGAATTTGTATGTCTTGACGCGTGGTAATATGCAATCGTCCACGAGAATACTCATCAGAAACGTCTGCTATTCTTCGTAACTGCTTACTTAAAACCTTTCCGTAAGGTAGTTTAATACGAATCATTTGCACACCTTGTTGCCTTTGTCCGTAAACGCCACGTGCCAAACGTAAACTTCGGAATTTTTCCTCATCAATCTTTCCATTATGAAATAGCTCAATTTTATTAGCTAACTCTATAATGTCTTTCTCCACAACGGGGTTTTCTATTTCTGTTCTAAAACTCTGCATAACATGCTTTTAATGTTATTGTAGGTGAATCCCACACTCTCTATTTTGTAAGGCTTTTACCGGATCGAAATAATCATGATTTTTTTGCAACCCATGTTCTGCTACATAATTATCTAAGTCGGCATCTGTCCAATAGTAAAAAGGACTCACTTTTAAAATTCCTTCTTTACTAAAACTTAGGATGTCTTTTTTATTTCGTAGCTCAGTTTGGCGCACTCTAATATTTGTAAACCATACTTCGGGTTGATGCTCTTTTAAAGCTCTTCTAAAGGGTTCTAGTTTTACTGTTTCTGAAAACGCTTCAAAATTTTCATCTTCAACACTAGGAAATCCAATAGTTGCTTCCACTTCTTCTTTAGTAATTAATGCCTGATAACGATAAATATTTAGATTGTACTGTTTAATTAAACTAGATGCATGCTCGTAGGTTTCTTTTGTATTATACAAGGTATCACACCAGATAACCTTAATATCATTCACGTGCCTTGTGATGGTACTCAACAAAACGGAAGAATATACACCAAAACTTGTTGTTACTAATCTATTATCTGTGAGTTTTAAAGCCCAACTTATAATTTCATTGGGGGTTTTATCTTTTAATTCTTTATTCCAAAACTCAATGTCAATGCTATGTTTAATCATTTTTTATTTTATTTTACTTAAATCCTATCGGAATAATAGGAATTAAGAACAAAACTATATAAAATATTTAATCTGACAAGGTTAAAATTCACTTAATTACTTAATTAAATCGGCTAATGATGTATTGTTAAAAATATGGAGTGTGCTATCTCTTACTTCTGTCATTAAATTATGAACTGTACATGCTGTTTCGTCTGGGCAATCATCGCATTTTTCATAAAAATTTAAACTCACGCATGGCACCATAGCTATTGGGCCTTCAAGAATTCTCATGACTGAAGACATCTTAATGTCTTTAGGGTCTTTAAGCAAGTAGTAGCCACCAAGCTTCCCTTTTTTAGAACCTAAAAAGCCATTTTTTCTTAAAGTCAATAAAATACTTTCCAAAAATTTTCTAGAAATATTTTCATCTTTAGAAATGGCACTAATTTGAACAGGTTGATTTCCTTCCTGTTTGGCTAAATAGGTTAGTGCTTTAAGACCATATTTTGTTTTCTTTGAAAGCATATTTTCAAAGATAACCAAATTCTCAAATCAACCTAATGCTTGTTTTAAATCACTTATAATATCGTCGGTATGCTCTAATCCAACTGAAACTCTCACTAAACCATCTGTAATTCCGACTTCTAATCTATCAACTTCACTTAATTTACTATGCGTAGTTGATGCCGGATGTGTGGCAATACTTCTAGTGTCGCCTAAGTTTGCCGACAATAACAATAATTGCAATTTGTTTAAAAATTGCCTTCCGGCTTCAATACCTCCTTTTATTTCAAAAGCTACAATATTACCGCCTTTTTTCATTTGCTTTTTGGCTATGTCGTATTGTGGATGCGATTTTAAAAATGGATACTTTACCAATTGCACATTTTTATGCGACTCTAAAAACTCTGCTACTTTTAACGCATTTTCGCAATGCCTATCTACACGAACTGAAAGCGTCTCCAAACTTTTTGATAATACCCACGCATTAAATGGCGACAAAGCAGGGCCGGTATTTCTTGAAAACAAATAAACCTCTCTAATCAAATTGGCTTTACCAACAGTAACACCACCTAAAACACGACCTTGACCATCTATTAATTTAGTTGCTGAGTGAATGACTAAGTCTGCTCCAAATTTAATTGGGTTTTGCAAATAGGGTGTTGCAAAACAATTGTCAATTATTAATAGTAGATTGTGCTTTTTGGCAATGTTTCCTAATAATTCCAAGTCTAAAATATCAACAGCAGGGTTGGTTGGTGTTTCGGCATAAAGAATTTTAGTGTTTGATTGAATAAGGCTTTCAATATTATCAACTTCATTCACTTTAAAATAACTGGTTTCTATATTCCATTTTGGTAAAAATTTGGTAAACAAACTATGTGTTGATCCAAAAACGCTTCGGCAAGACACTACATGATCTCCAGCATTTAACAAAGCAGCAAATGTTGAAAACACGGCAGACATGCCTGTTGCATAGGCATAGCCGGCTTCGGCGCCCTCTAACTTGCAAATCTTATCTACAAACTCTGATGTGTTTGGATTTGTAAAACGGCTATAAATATTGCGTTCCTTTTCTTCTGAAAATGAGGCACGCATATCTTCGGCATCTTCAAACACAAAACTACTGGTTAAGTGCAATGGCGTTGAATGCTCTAAATATTGTGAACGCTCCATTTGTGTGCGTATAGCTTGGGTTTCAAAATGGTTTTCCTTGCTCATTATCTTTAATTTTTTTCTTTTAATTAATATGTTTTGAAAGGCGTAAAATATCTCCAAAAACGCCTCTTGCAGTTACTTCTGCACCTGCTCCAGCCCCTTGAATTACGATTGGGTGCTCGCCATACGATTCGGTGAAAATTTCAAAAATGGCGTCAGCTCCTTTTACTTGTCCTAAAGCGCTATTTTTAGGAATTGACACCAATTTTACTTCTAAATTCCCTTTATCTTGTTGTAAATCTCCAGATAAATCACCAACATATCGCAATACATGGTTTGGTTGTTGTGTATCTTTTATATTCTGAAATGCTGAATCAAGAACATCCAGTTGCTGTAAAAACTCTGCAACCGAAATATCACGATATGCTTCAGGTATTAAATTTTGAACAGCAACATCATCAAACTCGTTTATTAAATCCAATTCGCGAGCTAGAATAAGTAGTTTCCTTGCTACATCATTTCCTGAAAAATCTTCTCGTGGATCTGGTTCGGTAAAGCCTTTATCAATCGTTTCTTGAACAATGGTACTAAATGGTTTATCCTGAATCGAAAAATTATTGAACAAGTAACTTAACGTTCCTGAAAACACACCACGAATGCGTGTAATATTCTCTCCAGATTCATGCAATAGCTTAATAGTGTCTATTAGCGGCAAGCCTGCACCAACTGTAGTTTCGTACAAGTATTGTTTGTTATTGTCTTTTAAATGTTGGCGTAAATCTGCATAGAAATTGTGTGAAATGGTGTTGGCAATTTTATTGGACGACACCAAATCGAAACCTGCTTCTACCAAAGGCTTATAATTCTTATGAAATATTTTGCTTGCTGTATTATCAACAGCAATAAGATTTTCAAAATGATGCGCCTTGGCAAACTCAATAACGTCTTGAATGCTATAATCTTCTTGAGCTGATGTAATTTCGGTTTTCCAGTTTTTTGAAACACCATGTTTTGCTAACAGCAGTTTTTTAGAGTTGGCAATGGCGAAAACATTTAAGTTAATGCCTTTGCGTTTTTCAATCTCTGTTTTAGATTTTAAAACTTGATTAATCAAAGCACCACCAACCAGTCCATGACCAAAAATGGCGATGTTTATCTTTTTTGAAATACCGAAAATTTCACCATGAATTACATTAACCGCTTTGTGTAATTGTGTTTTTTTAACCACCAAACTCACATTACGTCCTGTAACCGTATTATTGAACAACAGTGGCGTGATTTGATTTTTAATTAATGCGTTAAATGGTTTATGGAACGAGCTCAACTCGATACCAATAATGGAAAGGACTGCGACATCATCTACCACTCCAATTTTATTGACATTCTTTGCGTAGAAATCGGTTTCAAACTCACGCTCCAAAGCAATAACAGCTTGTGTAGCTTGTTCGGAATTTATAACCAAACCAATACCTCTTTCGGAAGATCCTTGAGACACAATACTCACACTAATACCGTAATTGCTCAACGCTTTAAAAATTCTCGCATCAACACCCACTTTGCCTAACAAACCACGACCTTCTAAATTTATAAGTGCAACGTCTTCTAGAACCGATAAGGACGTCACCTCTTTATTGCTTGTTTTTGCTGTGATTAACGTCCCTTCATCCTCAGGGTTAAACGTATTTAAAATACGAAGGCTGATGTTTTTTTCAACAAGGGGAATAATGGTTTTAGCATGTAAAACGCTTGTTCCAAAGTTCGCCAATTCGTTAGCTTCGTTAAAGGATAATTCCCTAATTTTTTGTGCATCTTCTACCAAATCTGGGTTTGCTGTGTAAATACCATTTACATGCGTATAGTTTTGCAATTCTTCGGCATCTAAATAGCTGGCCAATAATGAGGCAGAATAATTACTTCCATTTCTGCCCAACAAGGTAGTTTCTCCATTTTGATTAGAACCAATAAACCCTGTTACAACGTTTACAGTTGTACCATTGTAGCTTTTAAAATGTGACAAAACGTTGTCTTTAGATTGCTTATCAAGAGGTTGCGCATTTATATAATTGGCATCGGTTTTTATTAAGGCTCTCGCATCTGTTGAATTAGCATTAATGCCTTTTGATTTTAGTATTTCTGAAATCAATTTCACAGATAATAATTCGCCATACGACAATACTTGGGCCTTAATTTTATCGCTATAATCACCTAGCAACTTAACGCCTTCAAAAATGTTGTTTAATTCTGAAAACTCTTCAGTAAAATCAATACTTGGCAGAGGTTCTATTTGATAGTTTTTAAACGCTTCAAAAGCAGTTTTATAGTCTTGTTTTTTAGCAGCTTTCTCCAAAATAGTCTCCAAGGTGTCGGTTGCTTTTCCTCTAGCCGAAACCACAACCGCTATACGCTCGCCTTCACTTACTTTATCCTCTATAATTGACAACACACGGTTTAATCCGTCGCCATTGGCAAGCGATTTTCCTCCAAATTTTAATACTTTCATTCTTTTGTTTTTGGTTTCAGGCCTAAAAATGCCTTCTATAATTTGTTCTAATTGTTTAAATTCTATTAAAAAGGCATCGTGCCCGTGGCTGGAGTGAATTTCACTATAGGTCACATTAGGATGCGTTAATGCCAATTGACGTTGAGTTTCTCGGTTTTCCTCGGCTGTAAAAAACAAATCAGAATCTACACCAACAATGGCGATGTTAGATTTTATACTATCCAACACATTTACATTATCGCCTCTATCATGAGTAACATCGATACTTTTTAGCAATTGATTCATGAGTTTGTAAGCCGATAGTTGAAAACGCTCTTGTAATTTTTTTCCATGATGCAACAACCAACTTTCAACATTAAAGATTTCTAAATCATCATTTTTACTACGCTGAAAACGCTCTTTAAACGATTGTGGTGTTCTGTAACACAACATCGCATGCATGCGTGCATCGTGTACTGGATTGTTGGAATTAACTAAAAATTGTTCTTGAATTTGACAATTGGCAATTAACCAATCGGTAGATTTCCAATCGGTAGCTACGGGAATTAAATATTCGGTAAGATTTGGCGACAAAAATGCCATTTCCCAAGCAATTCCTCCTCCTAAAGACCCCCCAATTAAAGCATATAGTTTATCAATGTTAAGCTTTTTTAACCCCAGCAAAAAGATTCTTGCAATATCTCTAGCAATAAAGTCTTTATAGTTATCAATCTCAATTCCATCATAACCGTTACCTGGAATGTTAAAGGCTAAAACCGTATACTTTTTTGTATTTATTACTTTGTTATCACCAATTAAATCTGCCCACCAACCTGTTTCTCCTGTAACATTACTATTGCCAGTAAGCGCATGATTTACCATAACAATAGGAGCCGTTTCTAAAGGCTTACCAAAGATTTGGTAAGATAATGTTATGGTTTGATTTACACCATTCTCTAAGGTTATATCGCTTGGAGATAAATATTTTAAATGTTTCATTTCTTAAATATCAATTCAAGTTCATGCAAAATTTAATTTGCTAAAAATTGATATGTTAAAAAGAAATGTGTTTTTCTGGGAAGTCTTACTTGGGTTATCTATCTATTTGATTTTTTAAAATTCAAATTGTAGAATGTAGCACCTTCTTTGTAAACAAAGGGTTGCTAAGGTTTCGCAGGGTCTATTCCCTCCACCTTTCTTGATAACAATACAATAAATTTTTGAACTTTTGTGAGTGCAAATATTCAAACAGAAAGTTTACAATTCCAAATAATTTTGATTTTTTTTATAAAATCTCTTAAAAAAATTAGGTGTATTGTTCTATATATTTCGCTTTAATAATCTGTGCTACAGGCTTATTTTCAATCTTACTTTCTAACCAAGAAATAATATCTAAATATAAAAATGCTCGACGCTCGTATGGGTGATTTTCATATTGTTTTAATTGCGTATGAAATAACGTAAAGGCTTTTTTAATGTCGTGTGGGAAAATATCTGGTAAGCCGCGAATAAACTTAATCATTTCCTTTTGTACTTCGTTTAAATCGTTAATTTTCAATAGATATTTATACGTATCTCGGAGTAAACTTTCTAGATGATAATCCAACCCTTCTTCGTAATGCGCTACTACATTTAGTACTCTTGAAAAGCATTGTAAATCTTCTCTCATAGATAACGATTTATTAGAAATAATCTTATTTAAATAATGAATACACTCACGGTTGTTACCTGCCCCAAAATGCATACTTGCAAATTTGTAATAGAAAATCATGGTGTGATGTTCGTCTATCCTATCCTCATATTTTGGTAGCTGCTTTTCAATTTCTGGAATTAGTTTCAACCCTTCTTTAAAACTACCATCTATAAAATAATAGTTTACCATATTTACATTATGGTATAAAAAACATAGTGCCTCGACATTTTCATCTTTTGTAAACGTAGGCTTGTCTATCATTTCTTTAAAATGGCTTAAATACTCTTGAAACTTGTCTTTATTTTTTATGTAAAAAAGGGACTCCAACAGGTAATTATTACCTTTAACAAAAAACACAGGGTTTAAGTTAATCATATCTGGATTTTGCCTAAAAAGCATAACCCATTTTAAAGCATATTTATAGCAGTTTAAAAAGTCTTGCATTAAAAAACTATACCATAGGTAAGCTTTATATAACCACAGTTTTTCACGAACACCTAAGTCATTAATATTATACTTTGGTAATCTTGCCTTAAAATATGCTTGAATTTCTTTAGCATCTTTTTTATTCTTAGCATAACCAAACTTTAAAAACAATCCATACAGCTGTAATGATAAATTGGATAGCTTACTAGCAATTACGTTAGCCTGACTTAACTCTTTGGCTTGTATGGTTAATTCATCAGCACGTCCGCTAATACTTCTTGTTATATATTGCGATTCGATAACTTTTTCCAACTCCACAATTTCATAAGCTAAGTTTTTTTCTTCATGAAGTATTGCCACATCTTTGGCTTTATCTAGAATTTTTAACGCCTGTTTATAAAGCCCTTTATGGTACAAGATAGACGCAAAATCTAATTGCTCTCTAATTTGCGAACGAGCGTTTTGGTGCGAAGGGCTTAACCGCAAACTAACTAAAATTTGTTTGTACAAATGGGCTTTTACATTGGCTAGTTGTTGCTTTTTTATGTTTGAGCTTTTAAGAATTGTTTTCTCATCATAATTAAGCATTTTGTCTAAAACATTAAACAGATTGAGAAATTTAGAATCCTCATTTACGCCTAACCTTCCAACATACAATTTAAATTGTCGCTTTTCAGATTTGGTCATAGATTTCACCAACGAAAACAAATTATCTTTTTGGCCTTTAGTCATCGAATAAAAAACAATATTAACTTACTGATAAATAACTATTTAACTTCAAATCACTGATTTGAACATCGTAAACCTAAACACAGGTTTAAGCGCTATCATAAATCCAAAGTATAAATTCGTAAGACAATACAAAAATTTATTTTTTAATGTCTAAAGATAAAGTCCAAATTTTCGATACCACATTACGTGATGGCGAACAAGTTCCTGGATGCAAATTAAACAAAGGACAAAAACTAGTTATTGCCGAACGCTTAGACACCTTAGGAGTCGATGTTATTGAAGCAGGCTTCCCTGTATCTAGTCCAGGTGACTTTGAAGCTGTTGCAGCCATAGGAAGGATTGTAAAAAACGCTACGGTTTGTGGTTTAACACGTGCTGTTGAAAATGATATAAAAGTTGCTTCCGAAGCTTTAAAAACAGCCAAAAGACCTAGAATACATACAGGTATAGGAACCTCCGACTCTCACATAAAATATAAGTTTAACACCACTCGCGAAGAGGTTTTAGAACGTGCTTTTAAAGCTGTTAAATATGCGAAATCTTTTGTGGAGGATGTTGAATTCTATGCTGAAGATGCAGGAAGAACCAGTAATGAATTTTTAGCAAAAGTTTGCGAACAAGCTATCGCTGCTGGCGCAACTGTTTTAAACATTCCAGATACAACAGGCTACTGTTTACCAAGTGAATATGGCCAAAAAATAAAATACCTAAAAGAACACGTAAAAGGTATTGAAAAAGCTATTCTATCTTGCCATTGCCATAACGATTTGGGTTTAGCTACCGCCAATTCAATTGAAGGAGTTATTCATGGTGCCAGACAAATAGAATGCACCATTAATGGTGTTGGAGAACGTGCCGGAAACACAGCTTTAGAAGAAGTTGTTATGATATTAAAACAACACCCTTACCTAAATTTAGATACAGGTATTAATACCAAGGAACTATATGGCATTAGTCAATTAGTTCAAGAACAAATGGGCGTTTTTGCCCAACCAAACAAAGCCATTATTGGCAGCAATGCTTTTGCACACAGCTCTGGCATACATCAAGATGGGGTTATTAAAAATCGTGAAACATACGAAATCATAGACCCTAAAGATGTAGGCGTTACTGAATCGGCTATTGTATTAACCGCTAGAAGTGGCCGTGCTGCTTTAGCTTATCGCGCTAAAAATATAGGCTACGATTTAACCAAATTGCAGTTAGATGATGTTTACCAAAACTTTTTAGTGTTTGCAGATAGAAAAAAAGAAATTAACGATACCGACATCCATCAAATTATTGAAACAAGTAATGTGTATCAACAAATCATTTCAGCATAATGGGAAAAACCTTATTTGATAAAGTTTGGGATGCACATGTGGTTGATTCTATTGAAAACGGCCCTCAAGTTTTATATATAGACAAACATTTAATTCACGAAGTTACCAGTCCACAGGCTTTCAATGAACTTGAAGAACGTAACATTCCTATTTTTAGGCCCGACCAAATAGTCGCTACAGCAGATCACAATACACCTACTCAAAATCAGCATTTACCTGTAAAAGATGCTTTGTCTAGAAACCAATTAAAACAACTTGCTAACAATTGCAAGAAGAACAATGTTACACTTTATGGTTTAGGACATAAATACAATGGCATTGTTCATGTTATGGCTCCAGAATTAGGCATTACACAACCAGGCATGACAATGGTTTGTGGCGATAGTCACACCTCGACACATGGGGCTTTTGGAACTATTGCTTTTGGTATAGGTACCAGTCAAGTGGCGCAAGTTTTTGCTAGTCAGTGTTTATTACTAACCAAACCTAAAAGTTTACGTGTTACTGTTAACGGCACTCTTAAACCAGGTGTTTTACCAAAAGATGTAATTCTATACATTATTTCAAAAATTGGCACAAACGCAGGCACAGGGTACTTCTGTGAATATGCCGGTAATGTTTTTAAAAACATGAGTATGGAAGGCAGAATGACTGTTTGTAATATGAGTATTGAGATGGGTGCTCGTGGCGGTATGATTGCTCCAGATGAAACTACTTTTAAATATATAAAAGACAGAGAATTTGCACCAAAGGGCAAAGACTTTGAAAACAAAGTTGCTTACTGGAAAACGCTTCCTACCGATACAGATGCCGTTTTTGACAAAGAATACGAATTCGATGCTGCCGATATAGAACCAATGGTAACTTACGGCACCAACCCAGGAATGGGTATAAAAATAAATGCTAAAATCCCCGATTTAAACGACACCTCTTTTGAAAAATCTTTGGAATACATGGATTTTAAGAAAGGAGATTACATGTTAGATAAGCCTATAAATTATGTGTTTATAGGAAGCTGTACCAATTCGCGCATTGAAGATTTTCGTGTTGCAGCACAATATATTAAAGGCAAACAAAAAGCACCAAATGTAACCGCTTGGTTAGTTCCTGGAAGTAAAAAAGTAGAAGCTCAAATTGAAGAAGAAGGTTTAAAAACAGTATTTGAAGCGGCTGGTTTTGAATTAAGACAACCTGGTTGTAGTGCCTGTCTAGCCATGAACGACGACAAAATTCCAGAAGGCGAATATTGTGTTTCCACATCTAACAGAAATTTTGAAGGTCGCCAAGGACAAGGCGCAAGAACCATTTTAGCAAGTCCATTAGTTGCTGCTGCTACAGCAATTGAAGGTAAGATTGTTGATGTTACTAAAACGTTTAGCTTAGAAAAAGAATTAATTTAAACATGGAGAAATTTACAACATTACAAAGCACTGCAATTCCGTTGGAAATTGAAAACATTGATACCGATCAAATTATCCCAGCGCGTTTTTTAAAAGCTACCGATAAACAAGGTTTTGGTGATAATGCATTTCGCGATTGGCGTTTTGATAAAACTGGAAACATCAACAAAAAATTTACTTTAAACAACCCAAAATATAGCGGCAGCATATTGGTTGCTGGTAATAATTTTGGTTGTGGCTCTAGTCGCGAACACGCCGCTTGGGCATTAACGGGGTATGGGTTTAAAGTTGTTATCTCTAGCTTTTTTGCCGATATTTTTAAAGGTAATGCCCTAAACAATGGATTATTACCATTACAAGTGTCAGAAGCATTTTTAAAAGAATTATTCACCGTTATTAAAACCCAACCAAACACTAAACTTGTTGTCGATTTAAAAGCGCAAACCTTAACTGTTGAAGGGATCAATTTACAAACTAATTTCGATATTGACCCTTACAAAAAAACATGCATGATTAACGGTTATGACGATATAGATTACCTCGTAAGTAAAAAAGAACAAATTGAAGCTTTTGAAATGTCGCGTTAGTGATTGAGCGATTGTTTGAGCTCTTTTTGAAACACAAAAAAGCGAGAGCGAAAGCACGACCCGAAAGGGAAACGCCAAAACAGATAAAAGAACTAACAAATTACAATTTTATGAAACTAAACATTGCTGTATTACCTGGAGACGGTATAGGCCCCGAAGTTACCGATCAAGCTATAAAAGTCCTACAAGCCATTGCTTTGGAGTTTGACCATACGTTTATCTTTAAGCAAGCATCTGTTGGTGCTATCGCTATCGACGAAACTGGCAGCCCACTTCCCGATGCTACATTAGCCCTTTGTAAACAAAGTGATGCCGTGCTTTTTGGAGCAATTGGCGATCCTAAATACGATAACAACCCTAATGCAAAAGTGCGTCCAGAACAAGGTTTATTAAAGCTTAGAAAAGAACTGGGTTTGTTCGCCAACATTCGTCCTGTAAAGGCTTACGATATGTTATTGGATAAATCGCCCTTAAAAAAAGAGAATATTAAAAATACCGATATTAGTATTTACCGTGAATTAACGGGCGGCATTTATTTTGGCGAGAAAAAACTTAACGACACAGAAACTGTTGCTTCGGATTTATGCGAATACTCGCAAGAAGAAATAGAACGTATTACACACTTAGCTTTTAAAGCAGCTCAAACTAGACGTAAAAAAGTAACTTTAGTCGACAAGGCTAATGTTTTAGAAACGTCTCGTTTATGGCGAAAAGTAGTCAAACAAGTTGCAGCACAGTATTCTGATGTGGAATTAGATTTTTTATTTGTAGATAATGCTGCCATGCAAATGATATTAAACCCAAAACAGTTTGATGTTATTTTAACCGAAAACATGTTTGGTGATATTATAAGTGATGAAGCTAGTGTTATTGGCGGTAGTATTGGTTTATTAGCATCGGCATCGGTAGGTAACAAACATGCTATGTTTGAACCCATACATGGCTCTTACCCACAAGCTAAAGGTAAAGGTATTGCCAATCCTGTAGCTTCTATTTTATCGGCCGCTATGTTACTAGACCATTTTAAGCTACATAATGAAGCTAATATGATTAGACTTGGTGTTGAAAAATCGTTACAACTACAAATTACAACACCAGATTTAAATACAAAACACGAAAATATTACAACCGATAAGGTTGGTAACTTTATAGAAGACTTTATTAGTCACCCAAAAGACACTAATCTAAATTTTGCAAATATTCATTTAGGCCAGTCCACGATTATTTAGTTTGTTGATTAGTTATTTTTAATTGTAATCGGAAAAAAAGCACCTTATTTAGGTGCTTTTTTTATGCTATACATACTAACAAATTACACTAAAAACTGAAACAAATCGGGTTTGTTATTTAGATAATCACCATAAAAATTTCTGTCTTTCATTTTAGTTATTAAAGGCTCTAAATCTTCTTTAAATTTTAACTCAATACCAACAACAGCTGAGCCTGTATCTCGGTTAGATTTTTTTGTGTACTCAAAATGCGCAATATCATCGTTTGGCCCTAAAATATCTACTACAAATTCTTTTAATGCGCCAGCACGTTGCGGAAACTTCACAATAAAATAATGCTTTAAATTTGAGTACAATAACGCACGTTCTTTTATTTCGGCAGTGCGTGTAATATCATTATTACTTCCGCTTACTACACAAACTATATTTTTACCTTTAATTTCTTCCTTAAAATCATCTAAAACCGAAATGCTTAATGCGCCAGCAGGCTCAACTACAATAGCATCTTTATTGTATAAATCCAAAATGGCTTGACACACTTTACCTTCGGCAACTGTTACCATTTGATCTAAATTTGATTTACAAATTTGAAAATTTAAATCGCCTACACGTTGAACTGCAGCACCATCTACAAACTTTTCAATGTGATTAAGTTGTGTGTTTTTTTGATTTTCAATGGACGTTTTCATGGAAGGTGCTCCTAAAGGTTCTACCCCAATAATTTTAGTTTGTGGGGATAATTCTTTAAATACTGTTGATAATCCAGCTGATAATCCGCCTCCGCCAACAGGGACAAACACATAATGAATAGGATGTTCTGCTTGATCAATAATTTCTAATCCAACTGTAGCCTGTCCTTCAATTACCTTTTCGTCATTAAACGGATGAATAAAAGCTTTGGAAAGCAGCTCACATTCTTTCATTGCCAAATGATAAGAATCGTCAAACGTATCGCCTTCAAGAATAATTTCAATGTAATCTTCACCAAACATTTTTACCTGCTCTATCTTTTGTTTTGGCGTTGGAGCAGGCATATAAATAGTTCCTTTAATTTTTAATAATTTACAGGACAAGGCGACACCTTGTGCGTGATTACCAGCACTAGCACAAACAACACCATTTTCTACTTCAGAGGCTGACAACGAAGACATTTTATTATATGCGCCTCTAATTTTATAAGAACGTACTTGCTGTAAATCTTCTCGTTTAAACATGATATTACAGTCAAACTCTTCAGAGTATCTAAAACTTGATGTTAATGGCGTCACCGCTGCAACATCGCTTAACTTTTTGGCTGCAGCTTCTACTGCTTTTAATTTAGGAAAATAAATTGTTTGCGTTTGCATTGGTTTGTTTTTAAGCTAAAACACTTTCTTCTTTAGCTTCGGTTTTTATCACTTTCATTGCTGTCATTGCGGCACGAAGACGTTTACCAACGGTTTCGATTGGATGATTTCTTATAGCGTCATTCACTTTGATTAATTCGATATTATCAACGCCTGTTTTATTTGAAAACGACTTACCTATTACTGAAGTGTCTACCGTTTTCATAAAATCTGCTAATAACGGTTTGCAAGCATGATCGAATAAATAACAACCATACTCTGCAGTATCCGAAATGACGCGGTTCATTTCAAACAACTTTTTACGCGCAATGGTATTGGCTATTAATGGTAACTCGTGTAAGGATTCGTAGTAAGCAGAATCTTCAATTATTCCTGCGCTTACCATAGTTTCAAAAGCGAGTTCTACACCAGATTTCACAAATGCTACTAACAACACACCATGATCAAAATACTCTTGTTCTGTGATGTGATCTGAAGTTAACTCTGTTTTTTCAAATGCGGTTTTACCAGTTGCTGCTCGCCATTTTAATAGATTTACATCATCATTTGCCCAATCTTTCATCATAGTTTTAGAGAAATGACCAGAAATGATATCATCCATATGTTTTTCGAATAACGGACGCATAATGGTTTTTAATTCTTCAGATAATTCAAACGCTTTAACTTTTGAAGGATTTGACAATCTATCCATCATGTTCGTGATTCCACCATGCTTTAAAGCTTCGGTAATAGTTTCCCAACCAAACTGAATTAATTTTGCAGCATAACCAGCATCAATTCCTTCTGCAACCATTTTATCAAAAGACAAGATTGCGCCAGTTTGTAACAAACCACATAAAATAGTTTGCTCGCCCATTAAATCAGATTTTACCTCTGCCACAAAAGACGATTCTAAAACACCTGCTCTATCACCACCAGTAGCAACTGCGTAAGCTTTTGCCTGCGCCCAACCTTTATTTTCTGGGTCGTTTTCTGGATGCACAGCAATTAATGTTGGGACACCAAAACCGCGTTTGTATTCCTCACGCACTTCAGTTCCTGGACATTTTGGCGCGACCATAATTACCGTAATATCTTTACGGATTTGCGTACCTTCTTCCACAATATTAAATCCATGCGAGTAGCTTAACGTCGCCCCTTTTTTCATTAAAGGCATCACTTGGTTAACGACATCTGTATGTTGCTTGTCTGGTGTTAAGTTTAATACTAAATCTGCTGTTGGAATTAAATCTTCGTAGGTCCCAACATTAAATCCGTTATCGGTTGCGTTTTTGTACGACGCACGTTTTTCATCAATTGCTTGCTGACGTAAAGCATAAGAAATATCTAAACCAGAATCTCTCATATTTAAACCCTGGTTTAACCCTTGTGCGCCACAACCTACAATGACTATTTTTTTATCTTTTAATGCCGTTACGCCATCTTCAAATTCTGAAGCGTCCATAAATCTGCATTTTCCTAATTGTTCTAATTGTTTTCTTAATGGTAATGTGTTAAAATAATTTGCCATTTTAGTTTGTTTTTAGTGTTGAAAAGTTTCCAACATTTTACTTATTTCCATTGGTGTTTTGGTAACTGCTATTCGTCCAGAACGGGTGAATTGCAAAATTCCAAACGCACTTAATTCCCTGTGTAACAATTCTATTTCGCTACGTCTTCCTGATTTTTCAAGTACAAAAAACGCTTTGTTTACAGTGACAATTCTAGCGTTGCTTTCTTTAATAATATTTTGAATTTGTCGCTCTTCAAACAATAAATCTGATTTGATTTTGAATAGACAAGATTCTTGATAAATAGTTTCTTCTTCAGTGTGATAATAGGCTTTAATCACCTCAACCTGTTTTTCTATTTGACCAATAATTTTTTTCATTTGATCCTCGGTTAACTTCACCACAATGGTCCATTTAGACACATTTTCAATTTCTGAAACTGAAGAATTTATACTTTCAATATTGATGTGCCTACGTTGAAATATTGCCGAAATACGGTTTAATAAGCCTATATTATTTTCGGTATAAATAGAAACGGTATATAATTTATTTTCACTCATAATTACTCTAATCTTACATCTGAAACACTTGCTCCTGTTGGTATCATCGGGAATACATTATCTTCTTTTTCAACCATAACTTCTAAGAAATACGGCCCTTCAGTTTCCATCATTTCTTTTACTGCACTGGCTAAATCTTCTCTTTTAGACACGCTTTTCGCATTAATATGATACCCTCTAGCAATCGCTACAAAATCTGGATTTTCCATTTCTGTAGACGCATAGCGTTTGTCAAAAAATAGTTGTTGCCACTGCCTTACCATACCTAAAAAATTATTATTAAGTACGACAATTTTCACAGGAACTTTAGTTTGAAAAATGGTGCCTAATTCCTGGATAGTCATTTGGTAACCGCCATCACCAGCAATCATCACCACATCGCGTTCTGGTGCTCCCATTTTTGCACCAATTGCAGCTGGTAACGCAAATCCCATAGTTCCTAATCCGCCAGACGTAATATTACTTTTAGACACATTAAAATCGGCATAACGACACGCAATCATTTGGTGCTGCCCAACATCACTAACAATTGCTGCTTTGCCTTTGGATTGCATGTTAATCTCTTTAAGCACTTCACCCATTGATAAGCCTTCTTTTGTTGGATGTAAATCGTTTTTTATGACTTTATCAAATTCAACTTGATATAGATCTTTAAATTTTTGATGCCAATCTGTATGCAAATTTTCTTTTAAAAGCGGAAGAATTGCCGCCAATGTATCTTTTGAATTCCCTAAAACAGCAACATCTGTTTTTACATTTTTATCAACCTCAGCTGGATCAATTTCAAAATGAATCACTTTAGCCTGTTTAGCGTAGGTTGCTAAATTTCCTGTGACGCGATCATCAAAACGCATTCCGATTGCGATTAAAACATCACATTCGTTAGTTAACACATTTGGCGCATAATTACCGTGCATACCAACCATACCAACATTTAATGGATGTGTTGAAGGAATTGCCGAAGCCCCTAAAATAGTCCAAGCCGATGGTAAACCTGCTTTTTCGATAACCGCTTTAAATTCAGCTTCTGCTTCACCTAAAATCACACCTTGTCCCCAAACGACTAGAGGTTTCTTCGCATTATTTATTAAATCTGCAGCAGCTTGCAAATCGGTTGGATTGGTTTCAGGAATTGGTTTATAGCTTCTAATTCCTGTACATTTTTCGTATTTAAAATCGAATTCTTCAAACTGCGCATCCTTAGTAATATCTATTAAAACAGGACCAGGACGACCACTTTTTGCGATATAAAATGCTTTAGCAATGACTTCAGGAATTTCTGAAGCTTTTGTGACTTGATGGTTCCATTTAGTCACAGGTGTTGAAATACCAACAATATCGGTTTCTTGAAATGCATCACTACCTAATAAATGCGAACCAACTTGACCAGTAATACACACCATTGGCGTGCTATCTATTTGCGCATCTGCAATACCTGTAATCAAGTTAGTTGCGCCAGGACCAGAAGTTGCCATAGCAACACCAACCTTGCCCGAAATGCGCGCGTAACCTTGAGCTGCATGAGTTGCGCCTTGCTCATGACGTGTTAAGACATGATGAATTTCGTTTTGAAATTTAAACAACTCATCATAAACTGGCATAATGGCACCGCCAGGATAACCGTAAAGCACATCTACACCTTCTGCTATTAAGCTTCGAACAACCGCTTCGCTACCCGAAATGCGGATACCTTTTGAAGTAGATTGCTCGTTGTTTCTTATCGTTTTTGTTTCCATAAATTAGTATGGCGTTAATTAGTTTCTATTCTAAAACTCGTCGGTAACGCAACCTTTGGATGCAGACGACACTGTTTTAGCATATTTATAAAGGACACCACGATTAAATTTTAATTCTGGTGCTTTCCATGATTGTTTTCTTTGTGATAATTCTTCTTCTGAAACTTCAAGTTGAATCGTATTTGTTTCAGCATCTATAGTGATAAAATCACCGTCTTTAACTAACGCGATTGCACCACCATCTTGAGCTTCTGGTGTGATGTGACCAACCACAAAACCGTGTGTTCCACCAGAGAAACGTCCGTCGGTAATTAATGCCACATCTTTACCCAAACCTGCTCCCATAATAGCAGCTGTTGGCTTTAACATTTCTGGCATTCCTGGTCCGCCTTTTGGTCCTTCGTAACGAATTACAACCACGTCACCTTTTTCTACTTTACCATCTCTGATACCATCGTTTGCTGCATATTCACCTTCAAACACTTTTGCTTTTCCGCGAAAGCGCAATCCTTCTTTTCCTGTAATTTTTGCGACACTTCCGCCTTCGGCTAAATTGCCATAAAGCATACGTAAATGACCTGAAATTTTTATTGGTTCTTCAATTGGCTTTATAACATCTTGACCTTCGGTTAAATCATCAACATCTAATAAATTTTCGGCTAGTGTTTTTCCGGTAACGGTTAAACACCCCCCATGAATTAAGCCTTTTTTCAATAAATACTTTAAAACTGCAGGAATACCGCCAACACGATGCACATCTTCCATAAGGTATTTTCCACTAGGTTTTAAATCGGCTAAAAATGGTGTGTTGTCACTAATATTCTGAAAATCTTTTAAATTGAAATCGATATTTGCTGCTCGAGCAATTGCTAAAAAGTGAAGCACAGCATTGGTCGATCCGCCTAAAATAGTTACCAAACGAATAGCATTTTCTAAAGATTTTCGTGTAATGATATCACTTGGTTTAATGTCTTTTTCAATTAACAATCTCATCGCTTCACCAGCTTTTATGGCTTCTTGTTTTTTCTCTTCGCCAGTTGCTGGATTTGATGAGTTGAAAGGCAGGGTCATCCCTAAAGCTTCAATTGCAGACGCCATTGTATTTGCGGTGTACATTCCGCCACAAGCACCAGCGCCAGGACATGCTTTTTCAACTATATTTTGATATTCGCTTTCATTCATTGTACCAGCGACTTTGCTTCCCCAAGCTTCAAAAGCAGAAACGACATCTAGTTTTTTCCCGTTATGGCAACCGGAATCAATGGTTCCACCATACACCAAAATACTTGGTCTGTCTAAACGAATCATCGCCATTAATGCGCCTGGCATATTTTTATCACAACCTACAACGGTAATTAAGCCGTCGTAGCTCATGGCTTGCACAACGGTTTCCATAGAATCTGCAATAATATCTCGTGACGGCAAAGAATAACGCATACCTGGCGTACCCATAGAAATACCATCACTTACACCAATGGTATTAAAAATTAAGCCTACAACATCTTCATTTTTTGTGCCTTTCTTAGCTAGTTTTGCTAAGTCATTTAAGTGCATATTACACGGATTACCTTCGTAACCTGTACTTGCAATTCCGATGATAGGTTTAAAAAAATCTTCTTTGGTTAATCCTATCGCATGCAACATTGCTTGAGCTGCTGGTTGCGTTGGATCTTGTGTTACTGTTTTACTGTATTTATTTAATTTATTCATTCTATTTCATGTAACTTCATTAAGAAATTCTAAATTAATTTTTTGCAATATTATAGATGACAACTAACAGCACATCCATTTAAAGCCAACCTTACTTGCATTCTTTTAAACACCTAAATAACAGCATATTAAGCAAAATCATATATGATGTTCAGTGAGATTATTTTTTGACACTCTTCACTTTAGATTCTGTTTTATAAAAAAAGAGGAAAGTCACTTCTTAGCTATCTATTAAAACATCTTGTGTAAGAAAGAGACTTTAAACATCAATAAAAAAAATCAATTATATTAAACAACCCTCATTTTTTAGGGGTTAAAAATTAAAAAACAATAAAAATTAAAAAAACACCCCTATTAAATATACACTCAAAAATGTTTTTATATAGATTTACTAAAAACAATCAATTTCTAGTTTTAAAAATTAAGCAACTAAAAAAGCATACTAATCAGCAATTTTAATTAATAAAATGTACCCTACTATCTTTTCATCATTATTAATAAATCAAGATATTTTAGCAACAAAAGGCGACATGGGAATGCTCTGGATTCTTATTTCTGGTATTCTTGTATTTTTCATGCAGTCTGGTTTCACTTTAGTAGAATCTGGCATGACGCGATCAAAAAATGTTGTTAACATTGCTATGAAAAACATATTAGATATTGCCGTAGGCTCTCTTGTTTATTGGTTAATAGGATATTCACTAATGTATGGCTCTTCTAATGGTTGGATAGGTTGGGACGGTTTTATGTTTAATCAAGGCCCTGCTGATTTATTTTTTCAAACAGTTTTTTGTGCTACAGCAGCGACTATAGTTTCTGGTGCTATTGCTGGCAGAACTAAATACTCCACTTATATTGTATTTTCCTTAGTTATGACAGCTCTTATTTACCCCATAGCTGGCGGTTGGCAGTGGAACAGCAATGGCTGGTTAGCCAATCTTGACACACCTTTTATTGATTTTGCAGGATCTTCTATTGTTCACTCTGTTGGTGGATGGGCTGCTTTGGTAGGCGCCTGTATTGTTGGTCCGCGAATGGGAAAATACATTAACGGCAAGCCTGTTATAATTCCTGGACACAACAAGCTTTTAGCTACATTAGGTGTTTTTATACTTTGGCTAGGGTGGTTTGGCTTTAATGGCGGCTCACAACTTGCTTGGGGTGGTAATGATGCTGTTAGCGCATCAATGGTTATTTTGGTTACCAACTTATCGGCTAGTGCTGGAGCATTAGGAGCTCTTTTTACAACATGGCTTAAAGATGGAAAACCCAATCTAGACATGACCCTTAATGGTGCTTTAGCTGGGCTAGTAAGTATTACAGCAGGATGTGGCAATATGACTGAAGGCGGCGCTGTATTAGCTGGCCTAATTGGCGGTATTCTTGTGGTGTTTTCTATGGAATTTATAGAAAGTAAACTTAAAATTGATGATGCTGTTGGGGCTGTCTCAGTTCATGGCGTTGCTGGTGCATGGGGAACACTCGTTATAGGACTTTGGGGAGTAGATGGCGATAAAGCTATTGGGTTATTTAACAGCGGAAGCATCGCCCAACTTAGTTCCCAGGCTATAGGAGTGTTATCATATGCCTTATGGGCGTCAATTATTGCATTTATTTTCTTTTATATTCTTAAAAAAACGATGGGACTTCGAGTATCTAAAGAAGAAGAAATACAAGGATTAGACCTTTCAGAACACGGCACGATAGCGTATCCTGGAAAACGACAAAGAGAAATTCATGATTAATCATGCCCTTGATTAGTTTTTTTATGTTGATTGAAAGCCCTGAAGTAACCTTCAGGGTTTTCTTTTTTTATTAAAATACAACGTGTTCATTTTTCAGAAACATAATTATTTGTACTTTTGCTTCGATAATTTTTTGAGGAAAGATTTGAACTGATTGCAACCTCATAAAAAAAATGCTAAAGCAGTAACCTTTACTCCTTTAGTTTCCTTTTGCAATTCAGTTAAAAACATAAAAAAACTTTAAGATGCCATATTTATTCACATCTGAAAGTGTTTCTGAAGGACACCCAGATAAAATAGCAGATCAAATAAGCGACGCCCTAATCGACAACTTTCTTGCTTTTGATAAAGATTCTAAAGTAGCCTGCGAAACTCTAGTTACCACTGGTCAAGTTATTTTAGCTGGTGAAGTAAAATCGAACACTTATTTAGACGTTCAGCAAATAGCTAGAGACGTTATAAATAAAATAGGTTATACTAAAGGCGAATATATGTTTGACGGGAACTCTTGCGGTGTACTCTCGGCTATTCATGAACAATCAGACGATATAAACCGTGGTGTTGATCGTAACAACAAAGAAGAGCAAGGTGCAGGAGATCAAGGTATGATGTTTGGTTATGCTACCAAAGAAACTGATAACTACATGCCATTAGCATTAGATTTATCGCATACTATTTTAAAAGAATTAGCCGCTTTACGAAGAGAGAATAAAGAGATTACTTACTTACGCCCTGACTCGAAAGCACAGGTCACAATTGAATACAGCAATGACAACATACCACAACGTATAGATGCCATTGTTGTTTCTACTCAGCATGATGATTTTAACAACGACGATGCTATGCTAAGTAAAATTCGTGAAGACATTAAAACCATTTTAATCCCACGGGTTATAGCTAAACTTCCAAAACACATACAAGCGTTATTTAACGACGATATTAAATATCATATTAACCCAACTGGAAAGTTTGTTATTGGTGGGCCTCATGGAGACACAGGCTTAACAGGACGCAAGATTATTGTAGACACTTATGGTGGAAAAGGCGCTCATGGCGGCGGTGCTTTTTCTGGAAAAGATCCTAGTAAAGTAGATAGAAGCGCAGCCTATGCCACAAGACATATTGCTAAAAACCTTGTTGCAGCCGGCCTTTGCGATGAAATTTTAGTACAAGTTAGTTATGCCATTGGTGTTGTGGAGCCTATGGGTATTTTTGTTGATACTTACGGAACTAATAAAGTAAACTTAACAGACGGCGAGATAGCTCAAAAAGTTTCTGAAATTTTTGATATGCGTCCGGCAGCTATTGAGGAAAGGTTAAACTTAAGACAACCTATGTACAGCGAAACAGCAGCTTATGGCCATATGGGAAGAAAAAATGAAACGGTTAAAAAAACCTTCACACAACCCAACGGAGAAAGCATCAACTTAGATGTTGAACTTTTTACCTGGGAAAAACTTGATTATGTCGACACCATAAAACAAGCATTTAACCTATAAAAAAAGCCTCCAATTTGGAGGCTTTTTTAGCACTATACTATAAGTTTACTGCATTTCCATCAACTTCTTTTTTACAATGTCGCTATACTCACTTGCAGTAACTTTTTTTCCTTTTGATGGCTTTATAATTTCGGTTTCTTCTGAAGGATTGAGAATTATTTTAGAACACTGAATAGATATTTTATCTGTATTAATCTCTAAAATTAAACCTGGTAATCCCCAGTACTCTGCGGGTCCTTGATTTACCGCTATTTCTTTTGCGTACCATGCTGTAACTTGCATAGATATAGAGGTTCCATCTGCTTGTGTAACATTAGTCAAAGCTGTTGCTTTATTACAAGTATATTCGCCTATTTGCTTGGTTTCTTCAGCTTTCTTCCATTCTAATTCTGCTAAGGAACCATCTATTAAAAAAGCCTCTCCAAAAAAATCTTGTTTAATAAGGACTTTTTTCTCTTTAGTGCTTTTATACATTGTTTTGTAAGAAGAACCACTAGTCATTAGTTGAAACCCTCCTCCTTGTCTGGACTCTTCTTCGCTATAAACAGATTCTGATTCATTAAAATTTAATACATAAGTTTTTTCTAACTTATGTTTCATGCGACTAGCAATTATCTTTTTTTGTTGCTCACTTAATTCTCGTTTTCCTAAATTACCTAAATCAATAGTAGTTTTATATTGATAAATAGCTTGTCCGTGAATATTTTGAGCAGAAATAGCATTTGAGAATAGCGCCAAAAGGACAGTAAATAAAACAATAGTAGGGCTTGCTTTTTTCATTATAAGTAGGGTTTTTCTAATAGTTTTTAGACTAAAGTTAGGACTAGTCTATTTATTTTTTTGTATTTAAGGAACTAAAATATGAATTATCTAGTTTATTCTATCTTTGAACAAAAGAAAATTAAACATGCAGAAGTTTATTATCTTAAGTCTCTTTTTGTCAACTTATATGTTTTCTCAAGAAAACATCACTACAAAACCAGTAGACACTATTGATATTCAAACAAATACAAGCTGGGTAAACCTAGATGATTTTGGCACAACTTACTATATAAAAGAAAATATATTCTACAAACTTACTGAACATAATCATTTTAATTATAGCAATTATCAACTAGGAAAACCATCAACTGTAAACATTTTTAACCCTTTAAAAATCAATCTCTTTTACGAAGATTTTAATACCCTTATTGTTCTTGACAATAGATTAGCAGAAATTTTTAAAGTTGACTTTAACACTATTCAACCTTACAAAAATGTTTCATGTGTTAGTACTGGCAACGATAATTCTGTTTGGTTATTTAACATAAATACACAAACACTTGAGCTTTATGATTATAAAAAGAACACTATAAAAGCTAAAAGCCTTCCTATAGAGGAACAACCAATCTCGATAACAAGTGATTTTAATTTTTGTTGGCTACTAACCACTAAGCACATTTACAAATACAATTATTTTGGTAGTTTAATTTATAAAATCGAAAATAACGGTTTTGAAACTATTTCTCAATTTAACGAAAAACTGTATTTGGCTAAACAAAATAAAGTTTACCTCTATGATGAAGATCATTCTAATTACAGAAAAATAGACACCCCTAATTTGTTAATAAAACAGTTTTTCGTAAACCACGAAACCTTGTATATTTACACAGGAAAAACCTTAAATAAACTCCACCTAAAACTTTAACATATGCACTTTGCTGTAGCAGGAAATATTGGCGCAGGTAAAACAACGCTAACCAAACTTTTAGCTAAACACTATGCTTGGGAACCTCAACTAGAAGACGTTGTAGATAACCCCTATTTAGACGATTTTTACAACCAAATGGAACGTTGGAGTTTTAATTTGCAAGTGTACTTTTTAAATTCTCGGTTTAGACAAGTACTTCAAATTAGAGAAAGTGGTAAAGATATTATTCAGGATAGAACCATTTACGAAGACGCCCACATTTTTGCTCCCAATTTGCACGCTATGGGCTTAATGACGAATAGAGACTTTGAAAATTACCGTTCTTTGTTTGATTTAATGGAAGAACTTGTACAAGGGCCCGATTTATTAATTTATTTAAGAAGTTCCATTCCTAACCTGGTTAAACAAATTCATAAACGAGGTAGAGATTACGAAAATTCTATAAGTATTGATTATTTAAGCAGATTAAATGAACGCTACGAAGCTTGGATTCATGGTTATGAAAAAGGCAAATTACTTATTGTTGATGTTGATGATTTAGACTTTGTTTCCAAACCTGAAGATTTAGGAAATATTATAAATAAAATAGATGCCGAAATAAACGGTTTATTTTAACCTCATCTATTACTATAAACTAAAAAAGCCTCGCACTTGCGAGGCTTTTTTAGTTAATTCTAATTAGTTATCTTTTGGCTCAACATCACCTACTTGCTTAAAACTGGTCGCTTCATTTTTTAAAGAATCTATTTTCTTTAACACTTCGGCTTTAGTCCCACTAATTACAAGTTCAGTAATAATAGGGGTACCATCATTAGAAACAGTTGTTGTCTCAACAACAGCTTTTGCCACATTATCATTAATCACTTTTAGATCAACAAAAACCTTTTTAATTTCATCGTTTTTCAACTCAACAACCTCTTCGGTTGTTAATTCAGCCACACCTTCTTCTGTTGAATGGCCTCCCAATATAGGCGCGATAACCAAACCAACTAAACAGGTTAATTTTATAAGAATGTTCATGGACGGCCCTGAAGTATCTTTAAACGGGTCTCCTACTGTATCGCCTGTAACTGCTGCTTTGTGCGCATCCGATCCTTTGTATTCCATTTTTCCATCAATCTCTACACCTGCTTCAAAAGATTTTTTAGCGTTGTCCCAAGCACCTCCAGCATTATTTTGGAAAATAGCCCACATAACACCCGATACACAAACACCAGCCATATAACCTCCCAATGGTTCGGCACCAAATATTAATCCGATTAAGATTGGGGTAATAATAGTAATTAAACCAGGAACAATCATCTCTCTTAAAGCAGCCTTTGTAGAAATATCGACACATTTAGCATATTCTGGCGTTCCTGTTCCTTCCATAATTCCTGGAATTTCTTTAAACTGTCTTCGCACCTCTTTTACCATTTCCATGGCAGCTTTACCTACTGATTGCATGGCTAAAGCTGAAAAAATTACAGGAATCATACCACCAACAAATAGCATGGCTAAAACATCGGCTTTAAAAATATTAATCCCATCAATACCTGTAAATGTTACATAAGCTGCAAACAGCGCTAAGGCTGTTAATGCTGCAGAGGCAATAGCAAATCCTTTACCAACTGCTGCTGTCGTATTTCCAACGGAATCTAAAATATCTGTACGTTCGCGAACATGCGATTCTAATTCACTCATTTCGGCAACACCACCAGCATTATCTGCTATGGGTCCAAAAGCATCAATCGCTAATTGCATAGCCGTTGTGGCCATCATAGCCGATGCTGCTAAAGCCACACCATAAAAACCAGCTAATGTATAAGACCCATAAATTGCTGCTGCAAAAAGAATAACCGATAAAAATGTTGATTTCATTCCTACAGCTAAACCGGCAATAATATTGGTTGCAGCACCCGTTGAACTATTTTTTACAATATCTAAAACTGGCTTTTTACCTAAACTCGTATAGTGTGCAGTAACGACTGATATTAAAGCTCCAACGGCCAATCCTATACATGCCGACCAGAATACATTCATTGAAGATACCTCAACATAGCCTTCTCCAAAAAACTTCATACTCATGGTTTCTGGAAGCATATATTTAATCAGTCCAAAACTAGCTCCAAGAGTTAAAACAATAGCTACCCAGTTTCCTGTATCTAAAGCTTTTTGTACTTGAGACTCTTTGGCATCGTTGTTAGAAATTTTCACTAAAAATGTTCCTATAATAGAGGCTAGAACACCAACTCCTGCAATAACTAATGGTAACAAAATAGGTCCCATATTATTGAAACTATCTGTAAACGGTCCGTTTACAGACATATCTTTAATAACGTAATTACCCAGAACCATGGCTGCTAATACAGTAGCCACATAAGATCCAAACAAATCGGCTCCCATACCAGCAACATCACCTACATTATCTCCAACATTATCGGCAATAGTTGCAGGGTTACGTGGATCGTCTTCAGGAATTCCCGCTTCTACTTTTCCAACTAAATCGGCGCCTACATCGGCAGCTTTAGTATAAATTCCACCTCCTACTCTAGCGAATAATGCAATAGATTCTGCACCAAGTGAAAACCCTGCTAAAGCTTCTAAAGCAATTGTCATTTCAGAATAGAAGGATGCTTCACCTGTAACAAACATTTTGACAAAAATGAAAAACAATAAGCTTAATCCTAAAACGGCTAATCCTGCCACGCCAAGCCCCATAACAGTTCCGCCTCCAAAAGACACTTTTAGAGCATTTGGCAGGCTTGTTTTGGCAGCTTCGGCAGTTCTTGCATTGGCTTCGGTAGCGATTCTCATACCGACATTACCTGCTAGAGCTGAGAAAAACGCCCCAATTACAAAGGCTACTATTATAATCCAATGTGTGGTATCTACTAACATTGAAATAACACCTAAAGCTATAGCTGCAATTACAACAAATACTAAGAGTAATCTATATTCTGCTCCGAGAAAGGCTAATGCGCCATCTTTAATTGATTTAGATATACTTTGCATTCTTTCATCTCCTGGCGCTTGTTTTTTCACCCAAGACATTTTCACGAACATAAACAATAGGCCAACTATGGCTAACGCCATAGGCACAAAAATCATATTTGATTCCATATTAAATATTTAAAAAATTGGTTTATTAGTTAAGTGAAGGTAAATGTAGGAAAAACAATGAAAACAAAAAACCTCTTAATAAAATTAAGAGGTTTTTATAAAAATCGTAATATTTTAAGGACTATATTGTAAAACTTCCTTTTTCTTTATGCTCGCTATTATTATAGCGCTCTACACATTTATTGTAAATCTCCATAGCTTCTTCTGCATTTCCCCAACCACCAACGTCAACTTTTTTCTTTTCTAAGTCTTTATAAACTTTAAAAAAGTGTTCAATTTCTTTAATTCTATGTGGGTTTAATTCGCTTAAGTCTTTATACCTATTCCAAATAGGGTCAGATACAGGCACGCAAATTAATTTTTCATCTGGTCCTTTTTCATCGGCCATATGAAACACTCCTATAGGTTTTACTTCCATTACACATACTGGAAATGTTGGCTGATGCCCCATAATTAAAACATCTAATGGATCGCCATCTAATGCTAATGTTTCTGGAATAAATCCATAATCTCCAGGGTACATCATAGAAGAGAATAACATACGATCGAAACGGATTTTTTTCAATTCAAAATCGTACTCATATTTATTTCTACTTCCTTTTGGGATTTCTATTAAAACATCAAACGTTTTTTTCTCTACGTTACTCATAATTAAATTTTAAAGGCTGCAAATATACGGCTTACTCTCTATTTAGGCAATAAATACGGGTTGTGTTTTTATTAAAAATTAAACCCAAAGCTTCCTGTAATACCAAACTTTCTCGCATTGGGACGTTCAAGATAATTTCCTCTAAAATTAAAGTCTAATCTAAACACCTTAAAGATATTGCCTACACCAAAACTATATTCCCAGTATATTTTGTCTTTTGGTGCAATATCGCCTGCTGTTAATGTGTTGTAGTTTAGCGTAGATAACGCTGGTTGACTTAAAGCAATATTATTGTTTGAAATATCGCCCCAAACACCTCTTACACTAACTATCTCACGTAAGTTTAACTTTCTTAATAAGGGAATTCGCGAAAAAAGACGTCCGTTAAAGTTATGCTGTAAATGTAATGTTGTATAAGTATCTGTCACAAATTCATAATAATCCATTTGTGAGAATGTATTATAAATTGAGAAGTATGACTGGTTTCCTGGCACCACGCTTAAAAGCCCTAAAGGCACATCGCCAAATATTTTTCCTGCCTCTACTGTAGAGTTTAATACACCAAACCCTCCTATTCGCCAAGGTTGTATAAATGAAAATTGCACTTTGGTGTAATCGAAATCACTTCCAAATACACCTTTATCGCCTCGAGTCACTTGCGCAAATAAGCTAGTATAATAGTCGTTTGAAATTAATCGTTCTACACCATAACCAGACATTCTTCTGTTTGGAAAGTAGGATAGTGATAAGCTGGTTTCAAATTGTTTTATATGCGATCTGATTGCTCCTGTTTCATCAAAATAATCTAAACTGAATGTCGGCGAAGCCGATTCGAGCGTTCTATAACTTCCTGTGACTCTAAAAATAAGATTTTTTGCTGGTTCTAATTCTAATGCGCCTCCTGTTACTGATATAGTTGTTAGCTTATCATTTATACCTGTTCCTATAATAGAGGATGAAATAAGGCTTCTTCCTAAAATATCGGTTGATGTGGTAAGACTAGCGCCTATTTGTTCGACATCTTGCCGATAGCCTGCAGATACAATTAACCTATTCTTCTTGTTGATTAACCATTTCCCTGTTATACCATACTTGAATTTTTCGTCTTTAAATCCATAGGCTGTAAAACCTTCAACTCGCCACATATCGTTAGTTCCAAAGTAGGTTCTTCCTCCTGTTCTAAGTCGTAAACCTTCAACATCATTATAGCCTACAGTTGAAAAAATAGGGCCATAATCGAAATTAAGCTCATCAAACTCGACATACCCAGACACTAAAACGGTTCCTAAGTTATATAGCCTTTTGAATTTTTTTACGGTTTTTAAGGTATCTAACATTTTATAAACACCTTTTTCATCTGTATTTAATTCCTCCATTCGATTTTCATTCCAGAATGTTTCATCGCGAGAGTAGGCTTCATCGTTAGGGTTAAACACGTCTTTATTATAAAAGCTTTCTGCCTTTTCTTTATCGAACTCGTAATTATCGTATAAGGTTGTACGCTTTCCATACACACCACGAGAAGATTCTTTTTTCTGAAATGAAAAATCGGACATAAAATAATCGCGTTTTATTAGGAAAACACTATCATTTAACACTTCAAACTCCTGTTCAATATAAATATCTTTTACCCAGTTGATGTTTGCACTTTTAGAGGCGTGCATATTAATCTCTTTAATGGCGTACGTCGTGTCGGCCACCCAAAAATCACCTTTAAAGGTTAATTCGTTTTTTCGTCTAGGGTAATATATAATGTTGTAGCACCATTTATTATCAATAAATGTACTATCAGATAACACATAGTTGTAGGTATTAATTCCTGTTCTAGAAATAGGGCTAACAAAGCTTTTATCGAAGAATTTCAAGTAGTTATCGTAAACACTATAATCGGAATAAAGGTCTTCTATAAAATCAACTACAAATTGGTTGTTTTCAAAGCCTGAGTTTTTATTGCCTTTAAGTTTTTCTTTTTCTTTATTTAAGTTGTTATCGCCATAAACTTCGCTTACCGACTCGTTAATAAAAATAGGGAGATATGTTTTTCCTGTAACGCGAGATGTATCTACCTCGTTAAAAATAAACTCCATACCTTTAAAAATGCGGCTTTCCATTAAGGCGCTATCTACATTGTTTAAATCGAATTCAACTTTCTCGTACTTATCGTACTTATACTGTTTAAACTTATTTAAACCATTTTTTCGTTTTCGCTGCCATATTTTTTTCAGAATAGCAATTGCTGGATTTTCATCTTCGTCTTTAGATTGTTTCCCTGTAACAATAACCACTTCCTGTAACGCATCGGCTTCTTCTTTTAAGGTGAATTTTAAATCGTAATTAACACGTTTTTCCAAAGGATATTCTATGTTTTCAAAACCTACGTAAGTTACCATAAGTATTTTCCATGTGTTATCGGACTCTAGGTAAAATCTTCCGTTTTCATCGGTAATCGTTCCTTCTGAAGAATTTTTAAAAAACACATTAGCATAAGCAGCTGGCTCGCCTAAATCGTCATAGACATAGCCACCAACTTTGGTTTGCGCAAAAATTGCACAAGAACACAACATCAAATATGTTATAAGTAGATTAAATTTCATTCTTAACAAAAAAACTTCATCAACAGTTATGCCGATGAAGTTTTTTATATGTAAAAATTGTAAAAATTATTTATATAATACCTTCTTCACAGCCTTAATTACATCGTTACTGTTAGGCAACCACTCTTCTAATAAAACGGGCGAATATGGTGCTGGGGTATCGGCTGTATTTATTTTTTCAATTGGCGCATCTAAATAATCAAATGCTTTAGATTGTACTTGATAAGTAATCTCTGTTGCAATGTTTCCAAAAGGCCAAGCTTCTTCTAAAATCACTAATCGATTTGTTTTCTTTACTGAGTTTAAAATCGCTTCATGATCCATTGGTCTTACGGTTCGTAAATCAATAATCTCACAAGAAATGCCTTCTTTCTCCAATTCGTCTGCCGCTTTGTAGGCTTCTTTTATGATTTTCCCAAAAGATACAATCGTAACATCATCCCCTTTACGTTTAATATCTGCAACGCCTAATGGAATTAAATATTCGCCTTCTGGCACCTCTCCTTTATCGCCATACATTTGCTCACTTTCCATAAAAATAACAGGGTCATCATCACGAATAGCCGATTTTAATAATCCTTTTGCATCATGTGGGTTTGATGGCACAACAACTTTTAATCCTGGGCAATTGGCATACCAGCTTTCAAAAGCTTGAGAGTGTGTTGCTGCAAGTTGTCCAGCAGATGCTGTTGGGCCACGAAATACGATTGGACAGTTAAATTGCCCGCCCGACATTTGGCGTATTTTTGCTGCGTTATTTATAATTTGATCAATTCCTACTAAAGAGAAATTAAACGTCATAAACTCTATAATAGGTCTATTGCCATTCATAGCAGAACCAACTCCTATTCCTGCAAAACCTAGCTCGGCAATTGGTGTATCAATAACACGTTTTGCACCAAACTCATCCAACATACCTTTAGAGGCTTTGTATGCTCCATTATATTCTGCTACTTCCTCACCCATTAGGTAAATGCTTTCATCACGACGCATTTCCTCGCTCATGGCTTCAGCTATAGCTTCTCTAAATTGAATTGTCTTCATTTATATTTATTCTTTTAAACAGGAAAGCAAAAATAGGAATTATTCATAAAAAACACCGCCTAAAAAAGGTTTTGTTTTTTTCTCCTAACATTAGGCTTAGCAATACTTTTAAAAAGGTATTTACAATTATAATATTCTTAAAAAAGCCTGTTCTATTTTCACTAATTGATTGTAATATCTATTTTTTTTATTTAAAAACCTAAATTTATTATGCATGCATAACAAATAATCCAATTAAAATACCTAACTTCGTGGTCTCAAAAAAAGTAACACTCAAAAATCATAAAATCGATATGAAAATATTAGTATGTATTAGCCACGTGCCTGATACGACTTCAAAAATTAACTTTACCGATGGTGATACAAAATTTGACACTAACGGTGTGCAATTTGTAATTAATCCTAACGACGAATTTGGTCTTACGCGTGCCATGTGGTTTAAGGAAAAACAAGGTGCTAGTGTAGATGTTGTTAATGTTGGTGGTGCAGAAACCGAGCCAACCCTAAGAAAAGCCTTAGCTATTGGTGCAGATACTGCAACACGTGTAAATACTGAAGCTAAAGATGGTATGCAAGTTGCCAAAGAATTAGCAAAAGTGGTACAAGATGGCGGTTACGATTTAGTGATTGCTGGTCGTGAGTCTATCGATTATAACGGTGGGATGGTTCCAGGAATGTTAGCTACTTTATTAGATGCCAATTTTGTAAATAACTGTATTAGTCTTGAAGTTGATGGAACTTCTGCAAAGGCCGTTCGTGAAATTGATGGTGGAAAAGAGTCTGTTTCTACGTCATTACCTCTAGTGATTGGAGGGCAAAAAGGTTTAGTTGAAGAAAGTGACCTTCGTATTCCTAATATGCGTGGTATTATGATGGCTAGAAAAAAACCATTGAATGTCGTTGAGCCAACAAACGCTTCGGCTGAAACAACTTCGGCATCATTCGAAAAACCTGCACCAAAAGGTGATGTAAAATTAGTAGATGCAGACAATGTAGGTGAGTTAGTGAATTTACTTCATAACGAGGCTAAAGTAATATAAATTCAAATCCAAAAAGAAATTATGTCAGTTTTAGTATATACAGAATCAGATAAAGGAACATTCAAAAAAATAGCATTAGAAGCAGCGTCGTATGCAAAAGCTATTGCCGATAAAATGGGAACAACAGTTACCGCAGTTACAGTTAATGCCGACGACACCTCGGTTTTAGGCAACTACGGTGTAGACAAAGTATTAAAAGTAAACGATTCCAATCTAGACGCCTTTAACGCTAAGTCTTATGCTAGCGTTATGCAACAAGCTGCCGAAAAAGAAGGCGCTAAAGTTGTTGTGGTTAGCTCTAGTGCCGATAGTAAATATATGGCACCTGTTTTGGCCGTGAATCTTAATGCAGGATATGCTTCCAATGTTGTTGAAGCGCCTTCAAACACATCGCCATTTACGGTGAAACGTAATGTATTCACAAACAAAGCCTTCGCCAATACAACTATCGATACCGATGTGAAATTGGTTGGTTTATCTAAAAATGCTTTTGGTGTTGTTGAAAATTCAGCAAGCGCCACTGAAGAAGCATTTTCACCTTCTTTACCAGAATCTACGGTAAATGTAGAATCTGTTGACAAAGTAACTGGTAAAGTAACCATTGCCGATGCAGAAATTGTAGTGTCGGGTGGACGTGGACTTAAAGGCCCTGAAAACTGGGGAATGATTGAAGACTTAGCAGATGTACTAGGTGCTGCCACAGCATGTTCAAAACCAGTAAGTGATTTAGGATGGAGACCACACAGCGAGCACGTTGGGCAAACAGGAAAACCAGTTGCATCAAACTTATACATTGCCGTAGGAATTTCCGGAGCTATTCAGCATTTAGCTGGAATTAACGCTTCCAAGGTAAAAGTGGTTATCAATACAGATCCAGAAGCACCTTTCTTTAAAGCTGCTGATTACGGTATTGTTGGCGATGCTTTTGAAGTGGTTCCAAAGCTTATCGAAGAATTAAAGACATTCAAAGCTCAGCAATAAATATTTTTTTCATAAATTGTATTTATTAAAGGACTGTTTGAATTGCACTTTACAGATTACTGCCTATATCGTTTTATAGAAAATTTGTGTCTAGCAGTTGGTAAAGTCTTAATTTAAACAGTTCTTTGTGTTTTATATTTCTATGAGTTTAGTTCGTCTTAACATAAAAGGAATTTCCTATAGCCAAACCCAAAATGGCGCTTATGCTCTTATTTTAAACGAAGTAGATGGCGACCGGAAACTCCCTATAGTCATTGGCGCTTTCGAAGCACAATCTATTGCCATAGCTTTGGAAAAAGAAATTAGACCGCCAAGACCACTTACCCACGACTTATTTAAAAGTTTTGCCGATAGGTTTGATATTGTTGTAAAACAAGTCATTATTCATAAGTTGGTTGATGGCGTTTTCTATTCTAGTTTAATTTGCGAACGCGATAAAATTGAAGAAATCATAGACGCTAGAACTAGCGATGCTATTGCATTAGCTCTACGTTTTGAAGCACCTATTTTTACGTATAAAAACATCTTAGACAAAGCAGGAATATACCTAAAAGTAAGCCCTAAAAAAGAAGACGAAGAAACCGAAGACAGTATTTTAATGGATGATTTGGTTGCCGAAGAACTTGAGTCTGAAGCACAATCGTCAGGCGACAACTACAAAGACAAAACCTTACAAGAACTTCATAACCTATTGGATGATGCCGTTGCGAAAGAAGACTACGAAAAAGCAGCTAAAATCCGTGATGAAATCTCTAAACGATAACAAACCAATGAAACAGTTTTTACTAGCGCTATTCGCTATTTTTTTTGGACTAAGTACTACTCTTCAGGCACAAGAATTAGAAAAAAAATGGCAATTCGAATCCATTACAGATAGCTCAGGTAAAAACCTTTTTAGCATAGACACAACCGATGTTTTAAACCTTAACGAAAACACGTTTTCTTATTCGTTATTAGCTAAAGACACACTAAATGCTTCTGGCGATTTTATACATCAAAATAATTTATTGGTGTTTTATTACAGCCAACCAAACGACACCATTAGACGTTACAAAATAAACGAACTCACCGATTCTACATTAGTCTTTGCTGAAAATAATATTAAGTACGCTTTTACAACAAGCACACAACCCAATGTCGTTTCAAAAATAAACACCAAAGAGAACAGCATTATCCCTAGCCAAGGTTTTACACTAAATAGTTTTTTACGAGGTGCACTAGGAATGCTATCACTTATTTTTATCGCCTTTCTTTTTAGTAGCAATCGAAAAGCCATTAACTGGAAAATTGTTGGTATTGGTTTAGCTTTTCAACTTTTAATTGCCATAGGCGTTTTAAAAGTAGATTTTATAAAAGCGATGTTCGAATTTGTTGGAGGCTTATTCGTACAAGTTTTAGAGTTTACTAAAGCAGGAAGCAAGTTTTTATTTGAAGGACTTGTGGTAGACATGGATACTTTCGGGTTTATTTTTGCCTTTCAAGTATTGCCAACCATTATATTCTTTTCGGCTTTAACTTCAGTATTATTTTATTTAGGTATTATTCAAAAAGTAGTAAAAGGCATGGCCTGGTTACTTTCTAAAGCTCTAAAAATTTCTGGGGCTGAAAGTTTAAGCGTAGCCGGAAATATATTTTTAGGACAAACCGAAGCACCACTTTTAATAAAGGCTTATTTAGAAAAAATGAATAAATCTGAAATCCTTTTAGTCATGATTGGTGGTATGGCAACCGTCGCTGGTGCTGTACTTGCAGCATACATAGGATTTTTAGGAGGTGATGACGAAGTGTTACGTTTATTTTACGCCAAACACCTTTTAGCAGCATCGGTTATGGCAGCACCTGGTGCTATAGTTATCTCTAAAATATTATATCCACAAACCGAAGATGTTAACACCGATGTTTCCGTTTCGCAAGAAAAAATAGGCGCAAACTTTTTAGATGCCATTGCCAACGGTACTACCGAAGGCTTAAGACTTGCCGTTAATGTTGGTGCTATGTTATTAGTTTTTGTCGCTTTTATAGCCATGTTTAATGGTATTTTAGGCTGGATAGGAGACGTCTCAACGATTAATACTTGGGTATCAAACAACACTAATTACAGTAGTCTATCTCTTGAGCTTATTTTAGGCTACATTTTCGCACCGCTTATGTGGCTTATTGGTGTTGCCAAGGAAGATATGATGATGATGGGACAACTGTTAGGCATTAAACTAGCTGCTAGCGAGTTTATAGGATACATTCAACTTCGTGATTTAAAAGATGTCACCAAAGCTACGCATTTAACTTACGAAAAATCTGTAATTATGGCCACGTATATGCTTTGTGGTTTTGCAAACTTTGCGTCCATTGGCATACAAATTGGTGGTATAGGTTCTTTGGCTCCTGGGCAACGTAAAACCTTATCAAAGTTCGGCATGAAAGCCTTAATAGGTGGAACCATAGCATCATTAGTATCGGCTACTATTGCAGGAATGATTATTGGGTAAAACTCGTTAATAACTTTTCATAGAATTACAGGGTTAAATCACTTTGATTTAACCCTTTTTTATATTTTTATTTTTCATAAAATGATAGTGACATGAAGCAATATTTAGACTTGGTTAAACACGTTTTGGAAAACGGCAATGAAAAGGGAGATCGTACAGGAACTGGCACAAAGAGTGTTTTTGGATATCAAATGCGATTTGACTTAAATGATGGTTTCCCTATGGTTACCACAAAAAAATTGCATTTAAAGTCTATTATTTATGAATTACTTTGGTTTTTAAAAGGAGACACTAATATTGACTATTTAACTAAAAACGGTGTGAAAATCTGGAACGAATGGGCCGATGACAATGGTAACCTAGGACCAGTTTACGGCCATCAGTGGCGTAACTGGAATAGCGATGAGATTGATCAAATCAAAGATGTCATTGAAACCTTAAAAAATAATCCTAATAGTAGAAGAATGCTGGTTTCTGCCTGGAATCCTTCGGTTCTACCAGACACTTCTAAAAGCTTTGCAGAAAATGTAGCTAACGGCAAAGCTGCGCTTCCACCTTGTCACGCATTTTTTCAATTTTATGTAGCTAACGGTAAGTTATCATGCCAGCTATATCAGCGTAGTGCCGATATATTTCTTGGTGTCCCTTTCAATATTGCCTCATATGCGTTATTAACCATGATGATGGCTCAAGTTTGTGGTTATGAAGCTGGTGATTTTATTCATACCTTTGGTGATGCTCATATTTATAGCAACCATTTTGAGCAAGTACAACTACAATTAAGTCGCGAGCCAAGACCACTGCCTAAAATGATATTAAACCCAGAAGTAAAGGATATTTTTGACTTTACTTTTGAAGATTTCACCTTAGTTGATTATAATCCGCATCCACGCATTAAAGGTGCTGTGGCTGTTTAATAAGAAGATTATGTTCGGAAAAAAAAAGAAAACACCCCAAATTGACAAAGAGCAATTAGAACTCATTGAAAATGCGCAACGTCGTGTTAAACAAAAAAAACGCTTATATGCTCACTTTGTCATTTTCTTGATTGGTGCTATTTTTTTAATTGTGACCAATACGGTTTTGGGCATAGGAAAAGACGTGCAATTTTTTGGCATTGACTGGTTTGTGTATGCCATTTTGTTTTGGTTGTTCTTGTTTATCTATCACATTTTCAATGTTTTTGTTACCAATAAATTCATGGGCAAGGATTGGGAAAAACAACAGTTGGACAAACTGGTAGCCAAACAACAAGACCGTATAGAAAAACTAAAGCAAAACTTTATAGAAGAGGAAACCATCCAAGCTAAAGCTGAAGCCAAAAAAGAGATTGAACAGCAAAAAAAAAGTTCTAAAACCAAAGAACTTACTATAATTGTTGCAGTTGGTGAAGATAATGCTATTGGCAAGAATAACGATTTAATTTGGCATTTAAGTGACGACCTAAAACGGTTTAAAAAATTAACATCTGGTCATCATATCATCATGGGAAGAAAAACATTTGAAAGCTTTCCAAAACCACTACCAAACCGTACGCACATTGTTATTACCAGACAACAAGATTACAATGTCCCCGAAGGCATTATTGTTGTTAACAACTTAGAAGACGCCTTAGATGCTGCCAAAAATGATGAACAACCGTTTATTATTGGTGGCGGCCAAATCTATAAACAAGCTATGCCTTTAGCCGATAAAATAGAATTAACACGCGTACATGATACTTTTGAAGACGCCGACACATTCTTTCCCGAAATAAATGGTAATCATTGGAAAGAAATAAGTCGCACTAAGCATAACAAAGACGACAAACATAAGCACGACTTTTCATTTATCACCTACTTAAAACACTAACTATGAAATTCATTTCTAAAACTGTTTTTTGTCTAGGTTTAGCAGTCATGACGTTTAGTTGTGCCACAACAAATCGCCTTACACTTAGTGTTACAGAGCCTGCACCTGTATATATAGATAAAGACATCTCCCAGATAGGTATACTCAACAGAAGTTTGGCTACTGATGAGAATCAAATTCTCGATAAAATTGATAAAATTCTTTCCATAGAAGATAAAAATTTAGACGAAGATGGTGCGAATTATACCATAGAAGCTATTAAAAACCAACTTTCTAGAAACAACAGATTTAAATCGATTAACATTATAGAAAGCAATAAAGTTGAAAACCCTGGGCTTGGTATTTTCCCAAGTGCTATTCCTTGGAATGTGATAGAAGAAATCTGTTTAGAAAACAATATCGACGCTATTATTTCACTTTCTTTTTACGACACCGATGCCACTATAAATTACACCACAAATACAGTTCAAAAAGTAAATGCCTTTGGCATTAAAGTTCCTGTTATAGAACACCAAGCAACTATAAATACCTTAATTAAAATTGGTTTTAGAGTTTACGACAATCAGTCAAAACAAATTTTAGATGAGATTATAGTCAATCAAACAAGTACATCAACAGGAAAAGGAGTTAATCCTACTAAAGCTATTGAAGCACTTAAAGGACGTAGAGAAGCAGTGTTACAAAGTAGCACATTATTAGGGCAAGATTATGCCTTAAGAACATTACCATATAAAATTCGTGTTTCTAGAGACTACTATGTAAAAGGCACCAATAATTTCGAAATTGGTAAACGCAGAGCTCAAACAGGAGATTGGGACGGCGCTGCCCAATTATGGGAAAAAGAGCTAAATAACCCTAAACCTAAAATAGCTGGTAGAGCTTGCTACAACATGGCTATTATTAACGAAATTAATGGTAATTTAGAGCGTGCTTTACAATGGGCTTCTAAAGCTTACACCGATTATAATGACAAGATTGCTTTACGCTATGTAAACATTTTAAAACAACGCATGCGTAAAAACGTCATTCTTAACCAGCAACATCAAGATTAGCACTTTTGGTGGATAAAACTTATTATTCCTATTTTTGCAACAATAAATTTTTGAAAAACAATGAAAGCATATATATTTCCTGGTCAAGGTGCCCAATTTTCTGGAATGGGCTTAGACCTTTACGAAAACTCACAATTAGCGCAAGAACTTTTCGAACAAGCTAATAATATTTTAGGTTTCTCCATAACCGACATTATGTTTGAAGGGTCTGCCGAGGACTTAAAACAAACCAAAGTAACACAACCAGCTATCTTTTTACATTCGGTAGTATTAGCCAAAACATTAGGCGATAACTTTAAACCAGATATGGTTGCTGGTCATTCACTTGGAGAATTTTCAGCATTGGTTGCTAATGGTGCCTTAACTTTTGAAGACGGTTTAAAACTTGTTTCACAACGTGCTCAAGCTATGCAAAAAGCATGCGAACTAAAACCAAGTACTATGGCGGCTGTTTTAGGGCTAGATGATGATATTGTTGAAAAAGTATGCGCTACCACAGAAGGTATTGTTGTTGCCGCAAACTACAACTGCCCTGGACAATTAGTTATTTCTGGAGAGGTTGACGCTATTAACAAAGCTTGCGAAGCCTTAAAAGAAGAAGGTGCTCGTCGTGCTTTAGTTTTACCTGTTGGTGGTGCGTTCCATTCACCATTAATGGAACCAGCCCGAGAAGAACTAGCCGCAGCTATTGAAAATACTACATTTAGTAAACCTAATTGCCCCATTTATCAAAATGTAACAGCCAATGCGGTAATTGATGAAGCAGCTATTAAAACAAATTTGATTTCGCAACTTACTGCGCCTGTAAAATGGACACAGTCTGTACAGCAAATGATTACCGATGGTGCCACATTATTTACCGAAGTTGGCCCAGGGAAAGTACTACAAGGTCTTGTAAAGAAAATAAATCGTTCTGCTGAAACAGCTTCTGCAACTTTATAAATTAATACTTAATGAAAATATCTCGTTCTGTATTTATTGCTATTTTAATTGTTTTTAACATAGCCATTGATCAAATAAGTAAAGTTGTTGTAAGAGCTAATGTAACGCCTTACCAAGAAAGCGATATTATTGGTAAATATTTTATTTTAACTAATGTTGAAAATAGAGGTGCTTTTCTAGGTATGGGAAGCGACATGAACCCAACCTTGCGTCTTATTTTCTTATTAATTTTACCAACTGTTGTTTTAGGCTATGTAACCTATTACATTTTAAAAAACAAATCGCTAGACAAACATTCTTTAATTGGATTTTGCTGTATAATTGGTGGTGGAATAGCCAATGTTTTTGATAGGTTTGCTTATGGCTCTGTTACCGATTTTCTTCATATAGATTTAGGTGGCGTTTTTAAAACAGGAATTTTTAATGTCGCAGACATGTCTGTCATGCTTGGCCTTGGCTTATTACTTTACGCCAATTTTAGACATAAAAAAAGCCTCTAAAAAAGAGGCTTTTTTTATAGTTTTATATGATGTTATTATCTTGCTAAAACGCAATCTTCACAATCTTTTATTTCACCGTAATAGGTCTCTCTATATTTATGCACTGTTTTGTATGGAATACTTATAAAGTACTTTCTAATGTAAGTTACTTTAGTAAGTAATTCACCCATTCTTGGCGTATGTCTTTTTTCTTCTTTTGTTTGTCTTTTTACAGTAATCAATCTCATAATATCAGTTAACATTAAGTACAAAATAACGAAGGTTTTATGTAAAACACAAAAAATGAAGGTTAAATCATTGTTAATCAGAATATTATTTTCATATTAACAATAATAAACAAAAAAGGTTGTCAAATCGACAACCTTATGATAAACTTGTATGTGATATTTATAATTTCTTAAAAATTGAGAAAAAACTAATCTTTTGTAATTTTTTTCTGCCAATTCCATGCTGAAAGCAAAGCTTCATCTAATGATAATTTAGCTGTCCAACCAAGTTCGTTATTGGCTTTTTCTGTATTGGCATAAGCGGCTATAACATCACCTTCTCGTCTGTCTGCTATTTTATAGTTTAAAGTTTCTCCTGAAACTTTTTCAAAAGAATTAATCACTTCCAAGACAGAACTTCCTTTTCCTGTTCCTAAGTTAAAGACTTCATAGTGCGCTTTATTTTCATTATTTAACAAGCGCTCTAAGGCTACTACATGAGCTTTTGCTAAATCGACCACATGAATATAATCACGAATACAGGTACCATCTTCGGTAGGATAATCATTCCCAAAAACGGATAACTGTTCTCTAATTCCAGCTGCAGTTTGCGTTATAAACGGCACTAAATTTTGAGGAACGCCAATAGGTAATTCTCCTATATGAACAGAACTGTGTGCTCCAATAGGATTAAAATAACGTAGTGCTATAGCTTTTAAATTAGAATTTGCTTTACACGTATCCTTTATAATCTCCTCGCCTATTTGCTTTGTATTACCATAAGGTGATTCTGCTGGTTTTATTGGTGCACTTTCTTTTATTGGCAACTCATTGGCTTGCCCATAAACAGTACAAGAGGAACTAAAAATAAAGTTTGGCGAATCCATAATACCAAACTCTTGAAGTAAATAAACTAGTGTGGTTAAGTTGTTTTCATAATACAACAATGGCTTATCGACACTTTCTCCTACGGCTTTACTTGCGGCAAAGTGAATAATACCTTCAATATTATTATGCTTTTTAAAAAATGCTTGAACTTTAGGTTTGTCTCTTAAATCTAACTTTTCAAACTCAGGTAATTTTCCAGTAATGTTTTCAATACCATCTAAAACAGACAATGAGGAATTCGATAGGTTATCTATAATAACAACATCAAATCCTTTATGTTGTAATTCAACAACAGTATGCGAACCAATAAACCCTAATCCACCTGTTACTAATATTTTTTTAGCCATTAATAAAGGTCTTTATATGATTTGCTATAAACGCGATTTGTTCATCGTCGAGTTCGGTATGCATAGGTAACGAAATGACTTCTTTCACTAACTGATTGGTTACTGTAAAATCGGCTTCGTTATATCTAGAATCTTGATACGCTTTTTGGTTGTGCAACGGAATAGGATAATAAACACCACAAGGAATATTATTATCGTTTAAATATTGTACCAAAGCATCTCTATCTACTCCTGACAATTTTAATGTGTATTGATGATATACATGATTATCTTCGGCACCACATTCGTAAGGTGTTGTAATCTCGCTAACATCTTTAAAGTGTTCATTATACTTATGAGCTGCTCGCCTTCTTGAAGTGTTGTAAGTATCTAAATGCACTAATTTAGCATCTAATACAGCTGCTTGAATAGAGTCTAATCTAGAATTTACGCCTACAACATCATGATGGTACCTTTTATACATACCATGATTTACAATACCGCGTATGGTGTGTGCTAAATCATCGTTATTGGTGAAAATCGCACCACCATCGCCATAACACCCTAAATTTTTTGATGGAAAAAATGACGTTGATGACACATCGCCTATTGTTCCTGCTTTAGCCTTGTCGCCATTAGCATAAGTATACGTCGCACCAATAGCTTGTGCATTATCTTCAATCACATAAAGGTTATGCGCTTTTGCTACCTCCATGATAGCCTCCATATTGGCACATTGTCCAAATAAATGAACAGGCACGATTGCTTTTGTGTTTGGTGTAATAGCCTTTTTAATAGCATCAACATCAATATTAAACGTATCTGGCTCAACATCAACTAAAACTGGGGTTAATCCTAGTAAAGCAATAACTTCTACCGTTGCTGCGAAGGTAAAATCGGCGGTTATCACCTCATCACCTGGCTTTAAACCAAGTCCCATCATAGCTATTTGTAAAGCATCGGTACCATTTGCACATGGTATAACATGCTTAACACCTAAATAGTTCTCTAGATTTTTTTGAAACTCATGAACCTTTGGTCCATTAATAAATGTTGCCGTATCAATAACTTCCTGAATAGCAGGATTAACAACATCTTTTATACCGGAATATTGACCCTTTAGGTCAACCATTTGAATTTTTTTCATACCCCACGAAATTACAAAATTCACCAACGTTAACCAATGATTTTTTATTAAAGAAACGTATTTTAGCAACAAAGTAAAAACCTTGCATTTTCTTTACAACATTCTCATTTTTTTGGTTCATCCAGTTTTAAAACTTGTTGGAGTATTCAACAAAAAAATAAAATTAGGTGTAATTGGAAGAACCAAAACATTTAAATTACTTGAAAAACATTTAAGTAATAATCCGCAAACTATTTGGTTTCATTGTGCTTCTTTAGGCGAGTATGAACAAGGCTATCCTGTTTTTAAGGAGATTAGAGACACTTACAAAACACATAAAATAGTCCTTACTTTTTTCTCACCTTCTGGATATGAAATTAAAAAAAACACCAACATTGCCGATGTTGTTTGTTATTTACCTTGGGACACAACAGCTAATGCTAAAAAGTTTATCAACTTAGTAAAACCAGAACTAACTGTATTTGTAAAATATGATATTTGGCCTAATTTTTTAGCCGAATTAAAAGTACGTAATAGTAAAGCCATATTAATATCGGCGCTTTTTAGAGAAAGACAGCTTTACTTTAAACCACAGTTTAAGTTTATGCGAAAGGCACTTTTTGCTTTCGATTATATTTTCACCCAAGATGATATTTCAAAAAATATCTTAAAAAGCATTGGTTACCATAACGTCTCCGTGAGTGGCGACACACGCTTCGATAGAGTTTTTAGTCAACTAAACATGGACAACGACTTAGATTTCATCAAAAATTTTAAGCAAGATAAGCTTTGTTTAGTTGCGGGTAGTACATGGCCAGAGGATGAAAAATTGCTCGTCGATTTTATTAATAATCATAATAATAATATCAAGTATATTATTGCACCACATAATATTAAACCACTTCAAATTGAAAAACTAAAAAGTAGTATTAATAAAAAAGTGGTTTTATTTTCTGAAAAAGACACAAACAACCTTGAAGATGCTCAAGTCTTTATATTAAACACCATAGGGTTACTATCAAAAGTTTATAATTATGCCGATATAGCTTATGTTGGTGGTGCTATTGGTAATACTGGATTACACAACACATTGGAAGCAGCTGTTTTTAAAGTACCAATTATTATTGGTAATCACTACGAAAAATTCCCTGAGGCATTTGATATGATAAAACAAGGGAGTATGTTTTCTATAAAAACACAACAAGATCTTGAAAAGATATTACTAGAACTCGTTAAAAACACACCACTTCGCATAAAAACAGGTGATGATAATTTTAATTATATCGAAAAAAATACTGGAGCTGTCATCCAAATCATGGACTTTTTACGTAAATAAACCATGAAAAACATAACTAATCGCCAAAATTGTTAAAATATGTTAAATAATATTTGCATAGTTACATGATTAGTTGTTAAATTCGTTTTTATTAAATTTTTAACACTAAAACTTTAAACTGATGAAAAAATTATTATTAAGCGTTGCCTTATTAATGGCTTTAGGATTAACTGTTACTTCTTGTAGAGACACTAAAAAAGAAGAAGCTGCTGATGCTATTGAAAACGCTGCTGAAGAAACACAAGACGCTATTGAAGAAACTGCACAAGATGCTGGAGACGCTGTAGAAGAAGCTGCTCAAGATGCTGAGGATGCAGTAGAAGGTGCTATGGATGACGCTAAAGATGCCGCTAACGACGCTATGGATGAAGCTGACGAAGCTGTAGACAAAGCTGTTGAAGGTGCTAAAGAAGCAGGTGATGCTGTAGAAGATGCCGTAAACGAAGCTGGCGACAAACTTACAGGAGACGAATAATAAGATTGTTATTCTTTCAATAAAAAAGGCTCAAAATCTGAGCCTTTTTTTTATATATTTTTTGTAGAGTTCCTTTCTACTATTTTTGTTTTAACAACCTTATTTACTGGTTCGGCTCTTAACTTTCCCTCTATCCTATCTAAAAGAATACCTGCAGCAATCTTGCCTATATTTTCGGCATGTTGGCTGACTACAGTTAAAGAGGGGTTGGCGTATTCTGCTACCATACCATTTGTAAACCCAATAACAGAAAGGTCTTGAGGTATTTTAAGATTATTTAATCTGGCAGCATTTTGAGCTAAAGCAGCAGAGTATTCATCTGCAGCTAAAATGGCATCAATTTTTTGATTATTAAATACTGTTGATAATGCTTTTTCTATTTCGGTATAATGGGATACGTTAACAATATTAGGCTCCTGGTTTAAACCAGAAACAGCTTTCACATAGCCATCTTCTCTATGTTGCCCAACACTCGTATTTGAAATAGGATTTAAAAACAGGATATTCTTACTTCCTAAATCCGACAAAAATTTTACGGCATTGAAAGCGCCTTCAAAATCATCTACCGTTACTTTATCGCAAGTTATATCATCTAAAACACGATCAAACATAACCATTGGCATATTATGTTTTGCGCTTTTTTCAAAATGATCGTAAACTTTGCTTTTTTGGGTTTCTTCAGCGACCGATAAAATTACACCGTCAACACTACCATTTATAAAGGTATTAATACTTTCAGCTTCTTTTCGACTAGATTCATTAGAAAGGCATATAACTATTTTATAGCCTCTTTCTGTAGCTTCTTGTTCAATACCGTAGAGAACTTTATTAAAAAACTCTATTAAAATGGCTGGAATAATAACTCCTATGGTTTTTGTTGACCTAGATTTTAAACTTCTAGCAATATTATTGGGTACATAATTACAAGATTCTGCAATATCTTTTATACGCTGTCTTGTTCTTGCTCCAATTTCAGGACTATCGTTTAAAGCCTTGGAAACTGTTGATACAGATACTCCCGCAAGATTTGCTAAGTCTTTTAATGTTGTTTTAGATGGCATAATTACTGTAATAATAAATAATTATAAAAATATAACTTATTTTTTGCAATGTAATCATTAATATACCTTGTGAAGCTATCTTTTCTTTTAAAGTTATACCTTATTTTGTTATCTTAGTTTAAGCAAACCTAGATAAACCATAATTTCTATGAAGTTAACTGTGTTAAAACAACATACACTTAAATGTTTTTTAATTTTAGCTTGTATTATTTGTTCTACAAGCAACGTTAAAGCTCAAAAACAAACTAGACTCGCTCCTTTTAAATTGGTTATAAAACACAACACTAACCATGATTTTACCTTAACAAGCCTTAAAGGTACAATATGGAAAAATTTGTCTTTTACTTTAAAAAGTGATACACCACAAGTTATCGACGAATATGGTTTATTAAGTTCTGGAACAACTTCTAAAGTAGCTCCACCAAACTTAACCGATTTTCTGTTTACCATAACCAAAACCGCCGATGGTGTTTTATTAAAAGGGCTTGAAGGAACTACTTGGACAGAACTTTCTTTTAGCTTACCAAAAAATAGCAAACAGTTATTTACTCATAAAGGTATGGTGAAGTAGTTAAAACAAAAACTTGCTTAAATTTTCAATCACTTATTCGTGAAATATCTTTTTTTTATATTTATTTTAACCGTAACCTGTATATCCGCAAAGGCTCAAAAATTATATAAATTTGACTATTTAATTACTTACGAACGATACTTTTCTGGAGAAGACTCTACTAAATCCTATCCTGTAAGTTATTTAACTAACTCTAAAGACAATAGCTACCTTGCAAAAATTACTTACTTACATGATAACGACATTCAAATTATATTTTTTAAACGCGATGTTATTTATGCTAATGTAAAAACTACACAACAAGAACTTATTAAAGCAGAAACTATTTCTATTCCTTGCTCTGCCATTACCAAACTAAAAAACTCCCACAAACATCTAACCAAAAACTATTATTTTACTAATTTAAAAGATACTATAATTAATAATTTACCACATGCTGTATATACATTGCAAAGTAATTATAAACCACGAAAAAAAAGACGAAAAAAAATAGGAAAGAACATTTATATAGTTGATAAATCTACTAATTATCACTTACCAATACTTACGTTTAGTACAGCTTATGAGGAATGGCTTGAAGAAAAAAATATTCCAAATGGTATTATAACTCAAAGAATATATGTCAATCATTTAAATAAAATAGGTTCAATTAATAAACTAAAAAACATTTATAAAATTGATAAAAAGATTCTTATCCCTAAAGAATGTTGGCCTCCTAAAATCCCCCAAATAAAAATATCACACAGTTTCCACTAATATGCCTCTATCTATTAAATTTATAGCTTAATTTTTTGTTACCTTAGTCTAAATTCTCAAAAAAACCTATGAAAAACCCTATTTCCCTAATTACATTTTGCTTATTACTAACCTTTACCTCTTTAAAAGCCCAAGAACAAAACACCTCTCATTTTACTCTCAAGGCTTCTGGTGGTATTAGATATAGTTTTGTTAAAAATGATACCCAGCCTAACTACAATTTAAGTAGTAATTATGCAGACATACTTTTAAACTACAACATCACTAAAAAATTAAAGCAATAATGGCTAAAACTCACGACGAACGTATAGCAAGCATGACCTTTGCCTCGGTTTATCCTCATTATATTACCAAAGTTGAAAAAAAGGGTAGAACCAAAGCCGAGCTCCACCAAGTTATAAATTGGCTTACTGGTTTTGACGATAAATCCATACAAAAGCTTATTGAAGATAAAGTTACTTTTGAAACCTTCTTTAAAAAAGCTACGCTACACCCTAATGCGCCGTTAATTAAAGGCGTTATTTGCGGCTATCGTATCGAGGACATTAAAACACCCTTAACACAGCAAGTGAGATATTTAGATAAATTAGTTGATGAATTAGCCAAAGGCAGAAAAATGGATAAAATTCTACGAACGCCAAAATCTTAACTTTAAGAAAACAATAACACCGTTTACAATAGCTGTTTTATAGATTTACAGTGTGAAAGAAAAAACATCTATAAAAACAATCGCTTCTTTGCTTTCCTTGGTAGGGTTAGCTGTATTGTTAATTCTTTCCCCTTGCAAGGTTAGAAACTTTATTCAACAGGAACTTGGTATCCAACAAACCGAAGTTTCCAATAAGAATAAAACCACAATAAGCCTTTCTAATTGTGTTGACACTGAAATAACTACGGATAATTTCACATTAGAAAAAAACAGCTTTTCACAACAGTTAATTGCTACTAAAACAGGTATTAGCACTTCGTTTATAGCAACTGATTTTAGTTATAATCACACACCTTCTTATGTAGCAAGAAAACATACAAGTGCTACAATTCCTCTCTATATTTTATATCAAAACTTTAAAAATTATCTGTAATTAATTACGCTTATTCACCTCGTATTGCCAGTTAATGTTACTGGTATTTTATTAATTAACAGATATTTTAAAAATGACATATAACAAAAAAAATGATGCTGGACTTTTAGCCCTAGCATTAAGATTAGTAATTGGCTGGACCTATTTTTCGGCCTTTTGGAGAAGAACAGTATTAGCCGATAAACTCGACCCCGAATTAGCGGGTTATATAGGAGAAAAATTTAACCACTTTTTACCTCACGCTTTAGGCATCAAACCCATAATCCAATATTTAGTAGAACATCCCGATATTTTATGGATAAACATGGTTGCTTTTACTATAATTGAAGGTATTGTTGGGTTATTAATTATGTTTGGGGTATTTACCAGACTCATGAGTATAGGCGTATTTGGCTTAGCTATGGGCATTCTTCTAGGCTCTGGCTGGATTGGCACCACTTGTTTAGACGAATGGCAAATAGGAATTCTCGGTATTGCTACAGGGTTTGTATTATTTTTTACAGGTAGTGGAAAATACTCCATAGATAATTACCTTACAAAAAACAAGTTTACTATAACCAAAAAGAGGTGGTTTGCTTGGCTTGGATCGGGCATATTACCTATTAAAGAGACTATTTTCCCTAAGATTATTTTAGCAGGATCGGTAGCTATTTTAGGAATTACCCTAATGACCAATCAAGTTTTCCATGGTGGTTTGTGGGGCACACTTCATAATAAATCGGTAAAACCAAAATTGGAAATCACCGAAGGAAATATTGAAAACAACACTTTATCATTTGATGTTTTTAGAACTGAAGGCGTTGATGTTTACGGAGCTTGGATTATAGGTATTGAATTACTTGACCCACAAAATAAGACCATACTAAAATACACCCCTACAGATTTGGCTTCTTTAAACAACAATAGTATTTCAAACTACTATATTGCCAAGGTAAAACCAGGACAGCATAGCTTAATTATTCCTCTAGGTGCTAAAGCAAATTTAACTTTAAAACACCCTGATTTAACACAGTTAACAAAAGGAATTTATACGCTAAAAATAACAGATATTAGCGGCGCTTATTGGCTGCATCATATCAATATAAATAATTAAGTTAAAAATAGTCTATGTAGATTTTACTCAAATTTTACTACCTTTCAACTAAACATACCGCCTAACCCTACGGTAAAAGCTATACAAAATGACAGATTCTAAAAAAATAAGTCTTAAAAACGCTATATCGATAGGTATAGGTGGCATGGTTGGTGGTGGTATTTTTGCTGTACTAGGATTAGCCGTTTCATTAGCTAAAGGCGGTACGCCAATAGCTTTTTTATTTGCGGGAATATTAGCTTTAATAACGGCTTACAGTTATGTAAACCTATCTAAAAAATACCCAGACAGAGGTGGAACTGTTAAATTTATTAATCAAGGTTTTGGGGAAACCATATTTAGTGGCGCGATAAACAACCTACTCTGGGTAAGTTATATTGTTATGTTATCGCTATACGCCTCTGCTTTTGGTTCTTATGCGCCAAATCTTTGGGAAATCACGCAAAATAAATCTATCGATTTTCATATTTACGCTAGTGCTATAATACTATTGGCCACAGCTATAAATTATTACAGTATTACTGTAGTTGGTAAAATAGAGTCTTACGCTGTTATTATTAAATTAATTATTTTAATAGGCTTTATTGGTATTGGGTTTTATGGGTTAATGGATAACCCAAATGTTAGCCAGTTATCCATATCTCATTGGGAAAACCCCATAAAACTTTTTGCTGGGGGCATGGTTATTTTTGTTGCCTACGAAGGTTTTGAATTAATTGCCAATGCAGCTCCCGATATTATTAACCCAAAGAAGAACATATCAAAGGCTTACTATTTCTCAGTCATTTTTGTTATACTTCTATATATTGTAATTGCTCTTGTAACGGTTGGCTCCCTTCCTTTTAAACAAATTGCAAAAGCTGAAGATTATGTTTTAGCCGAAGCTGCCAAACCCATGCTAGGACAGATTGGTTTTACTATAATTACTATAGCTGCACTTATATCAACATTTTCTGCTATAAATGCCTCTTTATATGGTGGGAGTAAAGTAAATTATGAAATTGCTGAAGATGATGAGTTACCTCATCACTTTTTGGCTAAGTTCTGGAACCAACCGATAGGCTTATTAATAACAGCTATAACCACATTAATTTTAGTAAACACCCTACATCTTGAAAGCATTTCTACGGCTGGAAGTATTGGGTTTATCCTCATTTTTGGCATTGTTAATTTTATTGGTTATAAATTATCAAGTCAAATGCAAACGAGTAAAATAATTCCTCTTTTAGGGTTTGTACTTTGTTTTATCGCTTTAGTTATTTTAATAAATCAACAACTTAATTCAAACCTCACTGGAGTTTTAGTTTCTATTGGTATTATTATATTTTGTTTTGTTATAGAATACATTTATAAAAAAACTGAAAATAAACATTAATCTTACATTCACCACAACCACTTGGAGTAAGTAAAAAAACAGGGCATTCATTGTGTTTGAAAAAATCGTATGAGAATGGTTCTTTTTTTATCAATTTTTCAATATTTTTTTTTAATTCAACAATTGCACTAATTCTTTAGATTATCTATACTACTTACAGTATTTGAATTGTATATTTAGCTTCTTAACTAACTAAAAAATCATGATTGGATTACTTTCCTTTATAGGATTTACAGCGCTTGTGGCTATTATTTCTTATTTGGCTACACGAAATACCGATGAAAACTCTTCAGACGGTTATTTTCTTGGCGGTAGAAGTTTAACAGGTGTTGTTATAGCCGGGTCGTTATTACTTACCAACCTTTCAACAGAGCAGATTGTTGGACTAAATGGTACGGCATACAAAGAAGGTGTTCTTGTAATGGCCTGGGAAACCTTAGCAGCTATTGCTATGGTAATTACTGCTATTTTTCTTTTACCAAGATACTTAAAAGGTGGTATTGCAACGATTCCCACATTTTTAGAACGCCGATATAACAAAACAACTAAAGCAATAACTTCTGGGTTATTCTTAAGTGGCTATGTTGTTGTATTGCTACCTATAGTTTTATACTCTGGCGCATTAGCTATAAATAGTATGTTTGATGTGCCTGAAATGTTAGGCGTATCTAAAACAACTGGCTTATGGATTACTGTATTTTCTATTGGTATTATAGGGTCTATTTATGCCATTTTTGGAGGTCTTAAAGCAGTAGCAGTTTCCGATACAATTAATGCCATAGGCCTATTAATAGGAGGCTTACTTATTCCTGTTTTTGGGTTAATGGAAATTGGCAACAATAGTATTTCTGAAGGAATTTCGACACTTCTTGAATCGAATCCAAAAAAGTTTAATGCTATTGGCGATGTAACAGCTTCGGTGCCCTTCACCACTATTTTTACAGGTATGATGCTGGTACAATTATTTTATTGGGGTACCAATCAAGCCATTATACAACGTGCTTTAGGTGCTAAAAACCTAAAAGAAGGGCAAAAAGGACTTTTACTAGCTTCTTTTATAAAAATTTTAGGTCCCTTAATTGTAGTTTTACCAGGTATTATTGCTTTTCATATTTTTCAAGGTAATCTTTCCAATCCAGATGAAGCATATCCGGAATTAGTCACTCGTGTATTACCAGCATCTTTAGTAGGCTTCTTTGCTGCAGTATTATTTGGTGCCATACTTAGTTCATTTAATAGTGCTTTAAACAGCTCGGTAACCCTATTTGGCGTAGATATTTATAAAGAATTTATCAATAAACAGGCTTCTGAAATTCAAATTGTAAAAGCGGGAAAACGTTTTGGCGTTTTATTAGCCTTACTGTCTATGTTTGTAGCGCCATTTATAGCTAATGCTCCAGACGGGTTATTTGGCTATTTACAAGAAGTTAACGGTTGTTACAGTATTCCTATTTTAACTATTATTGTTGTGGGGTATTTAACCAAACGTGTACCAGCAATTGCAGCAAATATTGCTATCTTATCTGGAGCTATACTATATATTATAAGTCAGTTTGTATTACAACCGTACTATGTTGATACGGCATTAGCCAATGCTAAAGCTGCCTCAATTACAGATGCAGGTGCATTAAGCTTAATTAAAGCCCAAGCTTATCCACATTATTTACATGTTATGGCTATTCTTTTTGTATGTAATATTATTGTTATGCTTATTATTGGTAAATTTTTCCCTAGAAAAGAAGCTTACACAGATACATTTACTCATGAAGTAGATATTACTCCATGGAAACATGCAAAAACAGTAGGAATTGGCATTACACTTATTGTTATTGCAGTTTATATTTATTTTTCGTAATAAAGCTACACAAACCAAACATAAACTACATGAAACAACTATTAGTAATTTTATTACTTATAACCTCAGGAAACTTATTTTCTCAATCTAATCCAGAGAGTTTAATAAACACTTTTTTTGAAACTTATGAAAAAGATGCAGGTAAAGCTGTAAAAGATTTATATGCTACAAATAAATGGACTGAACGGATTAAAGACGATATTGATAAAATTATTGGAACCGTAAATGGATTCACTGAAAATTATATGGGAAAATACTATGGATACGAAGTTATTACTTCTAAAAAATTCTCAGAAAGTTTAGTTTTATATTCGTACCTAATAAAATATGAAAGGCAACCTTTAAGGTTTATTTTTAAATTTTACAAGCCAAATAATAAATGGGTATTATACTCATACGCTATAGATGATGACTTAGATATTGAAATTCAAGAAGCCGCAAAACTATATTATCTCAACTTGGATAAAGAATAAAACAAAAAGGCTTTTACAGTAAGTAAAAGCCTTTTTAAATTATCATTTTTAAATACTATCGCTTTAATGCGAAATGTGATTTAAATTGCTTTTGTTGCCCAGACATATCGTCTAGATAAGTTAACACAAACCAATAATCTGTTGAGGGTACTTTTTCACCTTTATAAGTGCCATCCCATCCGGGACCTGATGGTCTTATTCTCGTAATAATCTTCCCATATCTATCGTAAATAGTTATTTGAGCACTATTTTGATGCTCAAACGCTGTGATATTCCAAGTATCATTATAAGAATCATCATTTGGCGTAAAAAACTTAGGATAACCTACAATATTGATATCTTCGATGGTTAGAACACCACAGGATGGGTTTTCGGTTTTCATATCGTATACATAAACCGTGTGTTCGCCACTACTTACATTAGTAAATACACCTCCATTATTAACAATAGAACCATCATCTAACTGAAACCAATACTCACCATAACCTTCTACTGTTATTACAATACTTGGGTTTGCTTCTAATCCGTCAGATTGCGCCACATTAACTAAAACAGCTTGTCCCGATTGAAATACTTCGAAAGGTTGGCTAACATCTGAATCGCAATTTGCCGTATTTTGAATTTCGGTAACAGATACCGTGTACAGTCCTGGAGCGTTAGTATTAATTACATAAGTATCTTGGTTTGCTCCTACAATCTCGGTTCCGTTTAAATACCATGTGTACGCGTAGTTAGCTCCCTGTATATCACTAACTAACGTCACTTGATTTTGCACAGCATCAGTTAAATAATCTACACACAATGTATTAGTACCATCTAAAGATGAAATGACAGGCGTTAATACTGGGCTAACGGTATAATCTACACTTGTAGTTGCTATACAAACATCAGGTATATTAACATTTTCAACGCGTATATGAATCGTTTGATTATTTACTACCGAATTTACAAAGGCTTCGGGGTTAGTTATTAAATCTGTTCCATCTAAAGCACCCTGAGGGGTTTCGTGATAAGTTACTTGATAATCTGCAGCATTTTGTCCATTTAAAACTTCTGCATTCAATGTTGTTAAATCAAACTCATGGAATCCATCATTTAATCCATCGTCATCACACACAACAACAGGGTTAGGCATCGTGGCCATAGCAGCGTCTTCTACATATAATTCAAAAGGAAATATTTCAAAACACAAACTTGAATTATTTGTGATTTGAACATAAATCGTTTGATTATAAGCTACAGTATTGTTGTATGGGTTTTGGGTGATTTCTATCGTAGCAGCACTGTCTTCGTAAAATGCGACATCAAAATCTGAAACATTTTGCGTGCTTCCTAAAATATTAGCAACCTCAGCATCTAAATCAAAAGCATAAATTCCATTTCCACTAGTACCACATTCGGTTAAACTAGTCACATCTATAGTTGGGACAGGACTTACTATAATTTCCATGATTTCAGTAACGGCACATTGGCCTGCATCTGGAGTAAATGTATAAGTTGTGGTGGTTGTGTTATCCAAAGCTGGACTCCATGTTCCTGTAACACCATTATTAGATGTCGTTGGCAAAGCCGCTAATGTATCGCCTTCACAAATAGGAGCTACTTGCGTAAAAGTTGGAATTATAGTTGGATTAACTATAATTTCCATAGTTTCCGTAACCGCACATTGGCCTGCATCTGGAGTGAACGTATAGGTTGTCGTGGTGGTATTATCCAAAGCGGGACTCCATGTTCCTGTAATACCATTATCTGATGTGGTTGGTAAAGCTGCTAATGTATCACCTTCACAAATGGGGTCTACTGGTGTAAATGTTGGCGTTACAATTGGATTAACTATAATTTCCATAGTTTCAGTAACGGCACATTGACCTGCATCTGGCGTAAACGTATAAGTCGTTGTGGTAGTATTATCCAAAGCTGGACTCCATGTTCCTGTAACACCATTATCTGATGTGGTTGGTAAAGCCGCTAACGCATCACCTTCACAAATGGGATCTACTGGTGTAAATTCTGGAACAACTCCAGGGTTTACAATTATCTCCATGGTTTCAGAAACGGCACATTGACCTGCATCTGGTGTAAACGTATAAGTCGTTGTGGTTGTATTATCCAAAGCTGGACTCCATGTTCCTGCGACACCATTATCTGATGTGGTTGGTAAGGCTCCTAAGGTTTCACCCTCACAAATGGGATCTACTGGTGTAAATATTGGTATTATAGTAGGATTAACTATAATCTCCATAGTTTCCATAACGGCACATTGGCCTGCATCTGGAGTAAATGTATAAGTTGTGGTGGTTGTGTTATCCAAAGCTGGACTCCATGTTCCTGTAACACCATTATTAGATGTCGTTGGTAAAGCCGCTAATGCATCACCTTCACAAATGGGGTCTACTTGCGTAAAAGTTGGAATTATAGTTGGATTAACTATAATTTCCATAGTTTCCGTAACAGCACATTGACCTGCATCTGGTGTAAACGTATAGGTTGTCGTGGTGATATTATCCAAAGCTGGACTCCATGTTCCTGTAATACCATTATCTGATGTGGTTGGTAAAGCCGCTAACGTATCACCTTCACAAATGGGGTCTACTGGTGTAAATGTTGGCGTTACAATTGGATTAACTATAATTTCCATAGTTTCCGTAACGGCACATTGACCTGCATCTGGAGTAAACGTGTAAGTCGTTGTGGTAGTATTATCCAAAGTGGGACTCCATGTTCCTGTAACACCATTATCTGATGTGGTTGGTAAAGCCGCTAACGCATCACCTTCACAAATGGGATCTACTGGAGTAAACGTTGGAATTATAGTTGGCGTTACAGTAACCGTTTCAGTTTCAGAAAGCGGTTCGGAACAAACGACTGTTCCATCGTAATTAATCACTTCTGTATCCTCTAATTGCCAAGTCATACCTGTTGTTGGCGATTCTACAAACGATGCCACTCCTGTATCGTCCAATACAACTTCTTGAGTTGCGCTACCATCTATGGTGTAATGTACAGCTGCATATGGCGTTCCTGTTATAGTAAAAGTTACATTATCGCCTTCGCAAATTGTGGTATCTGATACAGCTAAAGATGCTGTGGGTAAAGGCGTTACAATTAAATCGAATTCGACTATAGCATAACAATCTGTAATTCCAGAACTCACTTTAGCATAAACATGCTCAGGATTAGAGGTATTTACATAAAATCCTGGTAATGGGTTAGTCCCATCTGTTGCATCGGCTAAACTTGAAAAGTATTCAACAGTTTCATTAGCTAAATCGTTAGAAATACTACTACTTAAACTATTTAAATCGAATACCCCTATATCTGGTGTGATACTACACTGTTTGACATCGCCTATTTCGTTAGCATCTGGTGGAGCAGGAAATGCACCATCTCCTTGCATAGCAGAACCCGTCCATTGAATTTCGAAGGGTGTATCAGCTCCAGGAGCTAAGTCATGAGGTCTATCAATTACAATATAATAATATTCGCCCGCAAGAACATCTAACCAACGCACATAACCATTACCATTATTACCTGGTCCAGTTTGTGTAACAGTTGCTGTACCATTCATTCCTGTATGGTTATTTGATAAACCTGCTTGTTCTGGGTTTGTGGTTGCACATCGAATAGGAGACCCTATATTTGCACAGTTTCTATTTGGGCCAAACACCCAAAAATCATAATCGACTGCAATATTTGGATCTTCAGGTATTAAATCGAATCCCAATGTTCCATCTTGTACAATCTCTACGCGCAACCATATAGATTCATGTTCGTAACTTCCACAAGCATCTGAAAACTCTAAATCTCCATATCCTGAAGCATTAGACATAAAGGTTCCATTACCACAAACGGTTACAGCATCTACACAATCGTTAGGTTCTTGTGCATATAGTTGTGTAAATAGGCTTAAAAAAGCACTTAATATAATATACTTCTTAATTGTATTTCCTTTCTTCATAGTATCTCAAAAAATCCACTTATAAAAGAATGATTTTTTCTTTTCTTTAACGCATTGACCACCTATTAAAGATAATCAAAAAAACTGTATTTATTTAATAATCAAGAACTCAGATCGCCTGTTTAACGCATCTTCTTCCTTTGTACAATTAGATTTGCAATCTATTTTTGGTTCTGTGCTCCCCATGCCTTTAGCAGAAAGCCTGTTTTTATCAACGCCTTTTGATATAAGGTATTGCATAGTTGACTGCGCACGTCTCTCGGATAACTTTAAATTATAACTAGCACTTCCTTTGGTATCGGTGTGAGATTTTACCTGAATATTCATATCAGGGTAATCGTTCATAATTTTAACGAGTTTATCCAATTCTAAAGCGCCTTGAGAGGTTATGTTACTTTTGTTAAATTCGAAATAAATGTTTTCTAACTTCACTTCGGTTTCTGTAATCATTTCGTTAATTGGCATTAACGCTACCTCAACAATTATTTGCTCTCCTTTAGACTCATCTACAGTTACAGTTGCCGATTCAAAACCATCTTTCACAACATTAAATGTGTAATTGTTTTTACAGTTTACCTGAAAACTTGTTTGACCATTTTTAGCTGTTTCTTGTGTAGCCATAACATTACTACTCTTATCTAAAATAGAGACGCTTGCTTGTGTTATAATTTGATTGGTCGTCGCATCTTTCACAAAAGCAATAGCTTCGAATTGGCAAATAGGTGTTGCGCCATAAATATTATCTACTCCTGTACGATTTGAAGAAAAGTAGCCTATTTGCATAACCGAGTTTAAACTAAAAGCAAAGTCATCGCTTTTAGTATTCACTCCGTTTCCCAAATTTATGGCGTTGTCATTTTTTGATAGGTCCACTTTAAAAATGTCTAACCCACCAAAACCTTGTCTACCACTAGACGCAAAGTATAATATGTGATTTTCGCTAATAAATGGAAAACCTTCCTTTCCTGCGGTATTAACTCGTGAACCTAAGTTTTCTGGTTCACCGTAAGAATTACCATTTACAGAAACTCTCCAAATATCTGTATCGCCTAGCCCTCCTGGCATATTAGATGCAAAATATAACGTTTTACCGTCACTACTTAAGCTTGGATGCGTTACAGAGTATTCTGTACTATTAAATGGTAATGGCTCTATGTTACTCCATTTCCCATCTATTAAAGTGGCTTTAAAAAGTCCTTGTTGCCCAAGTTTTACTTTACTTCTTTTTAGTTTTTTATACATCTTAGTACTATGCCCATCTCTTGCAAAAATCATTGTTTTTCCATCTGCACTTAACGTAATTGGACCATCGTGATACGGTGTGTTTAAACCATTTTCTGCTTCTGGTTCACTTAATGTACCATCTGTATTTCTAACAGATTTATAAATATCTAAATATGGTGACTTAGTCCAACTATCTTTTTTTCCGCCTTCATCTCTTGCACTTACAAAATAAAGTACATTATTATTTGATAAAACAGGTGCAAAATCACTCTGGTCTGAACTAATATCGTTAATCTCCTCTACCTCAAATAATTTTGATTTATCGGCTAATTGAGGAATATAATTTGGGTTTTCTAAATGCGTAATTGCACGCTGATCGTTGGGTAATAATTTAGCAAAAACATCCATTTGCTTGTTCGCCTCTTCATATTTTCCTTGCGATTTTAAGGTTTGTGCGTATCTAAAATACGTTTCTGCATCTTGCGATGTTTCTACCGCTTTAGCATACCATTTTGAAGCTTCCTCAACATTAAACACATGATAGTAACTATCGGCTAATTGTTTGTAGACGTGGGCATCTGCATTATTGTTATCTACAAGCTTTAAATAAGCATCTATAGCATCGACGTATTGATACGTTTCAAAAAGCTTGTCGGCAGTTTCTATTTGATTATTTTGTGCAAAACCTAATGCCGTAATTAAGGCTACACTTAAAAAACTATATATTTTTTTCATTTTTTTAAACACGTTTTAGAGTTAGAAGAATCTTGGTGAAACAGATACTTTTTTCGGGAAGTTTAAATCGAATAGAATCATAACTTCATGCGATCCCGAAGTATAAGGGTTTAGTTCAGACACAACATGATCGTACGCATATCCAATACGTAAACCTTGTGTAATTTCAAAATTAGCCATCCCACCAACAGAGTCGTCTAAACGATAGGTTGCACCAATTTCAAAACGGTCAAAGAATAATACGTTTGCAGAAACATCTAATGATGTTGGGGCATCGAAAGCTGACTTTAATAAGAAAGACGGCTTAAACTTTGTATTTTCTGATAGGTTAAACACATATCCTGCTGAAAGAAAATAGTGCATAACATCTGTACCATACTTGTATTCGCCATTATTATTACTAATGTCTAAATAGGTACTTTTTAACATATTTGGCACGGCAAAAGACACGTAATACTTATTGGTATAATAAAAGAATCCTGCGCCAATATTTAAGTGTGTGTTATTAGTGTTTTGGCTAAAAGCTTCGTCGTTAGCATCAACTACATAACCATTACCAATATCGCTAAATAGGCCTATTTTTTGAAAAGTGGCTCCGGCTTTCATACCTAACGCTAAACGGTGTTCGCCACCAAGATTTAGCGTATAAGAGAAATCGGCATACACATTATTCTCCTCTACTGGACCAATTTTATCTGAAATAATGGAAAGCCCTAAACCTACGTTTTTTCCTACTGGACTATGAGCAGAAAATGTAGCTGTCTTAGGAGCATCTGGAACATTTACCCATTGCGAACGGTATAATAACCCTAAAGACAAGTTTTCTTTAGAACCAGCGTAGGCTGGGTTAATTACATTCATATTATACATGTATTGTGTATACTGCGGATCTTGCTGTGCTTGAGCACTCACTAAAATGATAAGTGCAAAGGCTATTGTAAAATATAATTTCTTCATTTGTATTTTATATTGCTTTTTGTTTTAAAAAACCGTCTGTCTGTATTGTTTAAACAGACGGTCTTATCATTTATAATTAGTGAGCTCTATTTATGAAAACCCATCCTGTCACCGAACTTCCATCGTCTTTTTGAATACTATAGAAGTACGTACCATCTGGTAAATCGTTACCGTCGTTAGTTTGTCCATGCCATTGGTTAGTGTACATGCCTTTATAACTAAATACTTCACGACCATTTCGGTTATAGATAAAGATATCTGTAACACCAAAACCTGTTAAATCGAACGAATCGTTCTTACCATTTCCATCTGGAGATATACCTCTTGGAATATCTCTACATGCTGAACGCTCAACCATGAAAGATGCTGTTGTAGAACAACCACCAAACATTACCTCTACTGAAATTTGAGTTGGTAGATTTAAGTTAGTGTTATTTGCATAAGTCGTTACATTAAAGGTTTCAGCGTTATCTCCAATAGTATTTCCGTTAGCATCCATCCATGTAAATGATGCTTCACTTTCGTTAAACGATCCATTAACTGCAGAAGCTGTTAACACATAGTCGCTATTATTACATTCGCCATTTATAGAAACTTCTATATCGTCTAATATTGTGATATCAAACGTACTTACGTTTCCTTGAATACAGTTTGCCACATCTGCTAAAACCTCATAAACGACAGTATAATTACCTACAGAGCTTGAAGACACATTAATTTCTCCTGTTGAGCCATTTATTGACAATCCATTTTCTGCAGTAAAGGTTCCTCCAGCTGCAAATCCAGCATCAAGAATAGGTAATACCATTCCGCCATCGGCACAGTATAAATCTTCTTCATATGTAAAACCAGTTACCGTTGTGGCACTTTCTACAATTTCGATTGAAGTTGTATAGGTTCCTGCTTCGGTACAACTTGCTGTATCTCCTTCAAATGTGTAGGTTACATCATGAGATCCTGATGTCGCTGAAGCTAAATCTACTTCTCCCGTTGTAGCATCAACTGTTACCGTTGTCGAACTAAAGGTACCACCTGTTGTAAATCCGGCAGCTAATGATGGTATTTGATTTGTATCTAAATTACAATACGGACTTCCATTATAAGTAAACGTTAACGTTGGTGTAATTACTTCTACTATTTCTAATGATGTTGTATAGCTACCTGCTTCAGTACAAGTGGCTGCATCGCCATCAAACGTATAAGTAATATCGTGCATTCCTGTTGTTGCTGTTGATAAATCTATCTCTCCAGTTGTAGCATCAACTGTTACTGTTGCTGAACTAAATGTACCTCCTGTTGTAAACCCTTCTGACAATGTTGGTGTTGGGTTTTCACTATTTGCGCAATAGGATGCTTCGTAAGTAAACGCTGTTGTTGGTGTAATTACTGCAACAACTTCTATAGAGGTTGTATAATTACCTTCACCAATACAATTTGCTGTATCACCATTAAAAGTATAGGTAATATCGTGCATTCCTATGGTAGCTGTTGATAAGTCTATCTCTCCAGTTCCTGCATCTACCGTTACCGTTGTAGAACTAAACGTCCCTCCTGTTGTAAATCCAGCTTCTAATGAAGGTAATGGATTTGTACTATCGGCACAATAAGAGGCATCGTAAGAGAATGTTGTAATAGGATCAACACCTTGAGCAAATTCAACACTTGCTGTGTATGTTCCTGAAGTCGTACACGTTTCAGCATCACCATCAAAAGTATACGTTACATCGTGTAACCCAGCAGTTGCAGAAGCTAAGTCTATTTCTCCTGTGCTAGCGTCAACTGTTAGTGTTGTTGAGCTAAAGGTACCTCCAGACTCAAAACCATCTGCTAACGTTGGCATTGGGTTACTTTCTGCATTAGTACATGTTGTCTCGTAGCTAAAGGTTAGTTCTGGTGAGAACGATTCGCTAACGACAACTTGTATTTCTGCTCTTGGACCTTCGCAACCGTTATCTGAAACATAAGCTACATAATAACTTGTTGTTCCGATAGTTGATGTGTCTGGCGTTGGTGCAGTTGTACTACCTGTTCCGCCTTGCGCATCTGTAAACCACATGGTTGTATATGTCGTAGAAGCTGAAGCTGATAATGCTTCGGCTGTATCACCTAAGCAATACTCTACTGGCGTTTCTACTGTTGGTATTTCTCCTACACCATTATAGGTTAATTCTATATCGTAAGAACAATAAGTTGTTTCCCAAGTAAATATATATGTTCCTGGTTCTACGAAATCACTTATGGTTGTGGTATTACTTGTAGCATCATCGAATGTAACTACACTTGGATTGTTTTCGTTAGGCACCCAAGTTCCTTGACCATTAGCTTCTAATAAAGCGGTCGCAGTATTACAATCTACTTCAAAAGGTTCAGTAATTATTTCATTATTATATCTAACTTGAACATCATCAAGTAGGTTTCCTACATTGGTAGTCCCTCCATCTGCTCTAAATATAAATCTTGTAATATCCTGCCCTTCTGGCACCTCATATGTTCCTGAAATAATTTCCCAGGACCAGCCGCCTAGGTTTTCTGTAACTAGCTCATAAGGTCCGCCTGGAGGTCCTGCAAATAATTGAAGATTATTTCCTTCAAACCTAATAGCATGTGCGAAACTATAATCTAGTAATGTCGCTTCTGACGTATCAAACTCTCTATATAATCCTTTTAGTTCTGGATCGTTAGGATCATAATCTTCTTCTGCTATTACTTGCACACATTGCCCGCCTTCGTAAGGGAAAAACCCTGCACCATTTAAGGACATCCAAAACATTAAATTGTTAAAGGTATCATAGTTTTGTCTCCAACCAGGAATAGGTTCTAGAGTGCTAATGTTTTGAATAATTCTGAATTCTGAAGAAACAGGCTCTTCAAAACCTCCATTTATAGCTAAATTCATATTACATGGATCTGAAGGCGTTGTTAAACACATATCAAACCTTCTGTAGTGATTATTATCGCTATTAAGTGTTAAACGTAACTTGTAGTTTTGACCTACTGTTAACTCTGCTGAGTACATCGCCAATAAAACATTATCATAAGTACATATCATTTCTACAAGATCGCCACCACCGTTATCTTGGTAAAGTGTCATGGTCATTGCTGGGTAAGGCATATCGCCACTTGTATAGTAGAAATTACCATCAAAGCCTTTTACTTGTAATATATGTGCTGTTGATTCTGCTGTAAAATCGAACCAGACATCACGTTGATTAACCCCCTCGCAACTCATGGCTTCTGGTGACACTGAAGCATTTAAAAAGCTGACACTTGTTGTTGTGTTTTCACATGTATCACTGTTAATAGGCAATGTTAACGCCGTAGAAACATCGTCATTTCTCACAAACACATAAGGCCCAGACCAATAACTTTGGTCTTGATCGCTACATACAGCCCTTACAAAATACTCGTAAGTTGCTGCATTCAAGTCGTTAAAGTCTGCATCTGTTGGTGTGTAAGATGGTGTACTTACTATAGTTCCAGATTGTGGAATAGTTCCATTATCTACAGGCTGAATAGCTACTTCCCATTGCGATTCCGATCCAGCAGGTGTCCATGACAATTGTGTGGTTGCACTAGATGTTAAATCTGTTGGTTGCGGGCAAGTAGGTGTTCCACAAATAGCTGGACCACTATACACGGTTCTTCTAGGAGTTAGTCCTGTAGGACTTGAATAAACTAAATTGTCTTCACTATCATAAATATCAAAATGATAATTAGCATATTGTGGTGCATAGCTACCAATAGTCCAAAAGTAAAGTGAGAATTCTACACCATTACACAAGTAAGCGAAGAATTCATCGCCCTCTTCATTTCCTTCGAAAGGAAATACTTGAACAACTTGATTGTTTTGTGTTAATTGTAACTCTGCAGAGATACCAGTATCACTACTAAGTACAAACTTGTATTGACATTGGTTATCTAAAGGACATTTTGTAGTTACTTGCAATGGCTCTGACCATGGGCTATAATCGTTTCCACATTCTGATCTTACATAAACATCATACATACTTGAAGCAGTTAATCCTGTTATTGTAAACGGATTAGTATCTGCTGTATATAAATATTCTGGGGCGGTATCGCCTTCTGGAGCAGGTGTTCCTGCTGGTTGTACTGAGATTTGCCATGGTTGTGTAGAACCATTAGCTTCCCAGCTTAAATCCATAGTTGTATCGGTAAGCGTATTAACATCAACCGATAGGTTAGTTACCTCTGTACAAATAGGTTCTTCTTCAATAATGACATTATCTATTAATAACCCATTTCCTCTAGAAGTACCACCGCCTGTATAATACGGCACGTGGAATGCTATGTTTACATCGCCGCTAATATCTTGAAGATCGACTATTTTAACGCGATATTCTTCGTTGTTTATAATTACAGTATCATCACTTGAGTCGTAAAGGACTGTTGTAAATTGATCTAAACTAGGGCCATTAGTTGATAACAACACCTCTAAATCCTCGATATAGTACTGGCTTAGAGCTCTATAATAAAAGCGTAGTCTATGATTTTCTGTAATGGTTATTGTAGGTGAAATTAACCAATCGTCGTTATTACCAGCTGTTCCTGTAAAAGTGGCTGCCGACTGGTCTCCTTCGTATACAAAATTAGCATTATCCGTATACCAGGTTTCTGTATCACCATTTTCATCAAACACCATCCAACAGCTATCAGATTCAGAATCTGAATCAAATGTTTCTATAAAAGGTGCGACATAAGACGTACAGGCTGTTTGAAATGCTATAGGTCCAAACCACTCGCTAACACCATTGGCATCGCAATCAGACTGAATATAAAACTCATAAGCTGTATCAGGCTCTAAATCTGTTGCAGAGTAGTTCATTTCAGATACCGAAGTTTCCCCTTCTGTTGGGCCCCCCATACCTGCTTCTTGAACAACAACATTCCATGAGGTTTCTTGGTAACCCGATTCCCATGAAAATTCGGCTCCTGTAGCACTTACTGAATCTAAAGAAGCATTAAATGGTATTGGACACGGTGGCGCATCTGTAATACTTACATCATCAATATTTAATCTTGAAACTTGACCAGAAAGATCTGCTGGCAATCTAAAAGCAATATAAATGGTTCCCGTAGCCTCTATAATGACCGATTTTTCGATATAACTAGAATGTGTAAATACTTCTGACGGCACAATTACTGTGGTAAAACTAGAAGGGTTATCGTTTGTTGTAGACATTACCACCTCTAAACCATGTCGTGGTGGTGTAATAGCGCCTAAATTGAATAAGGTTTCGGCTCGGTACTTATATTTTAGTTCTTTAGCGCCATCAATATTTATTGCTGGTGAAATTAAATAAGAGTTTGGGCTTGCACCAAGTTTTGCAGTGGTTTCAGTTATATACCAGCCACCATTATCTGTATTCCAACAAAATTTTTGGGTATCTGGATCTTCATCATCAAAACTTTCAAAAAATGGTGTATCGTATGATGCACATAAGGTTGTAAACGTTACTGGCCCAACCCATTGGCTTTGATCATCGGCTTCACAATAGGCCCTAACGTAGAACTCATAACGTGTTCCAGGGTCTAGGTTAGTAGCCATATAAGGTGCGTTTTGGGTAACTAGTTCACCACTTCCTGTTGGCTCACCAGAACCTAAGTCTTGAATAGCTAGTTCCCATTGTGTTTCGTTTTCGCCTTGTGTCCAGAATAACCAAGCGGAGGTTTGCGTTACATTTAATGTAAATGGATTTGTTGGTACTGGACATGTTGGTCTGTCTTCAATAACAACATCATCAATAGATATTCTAAACGCTGTTTCTTCGTTGTTAGGCTCGACAACCCAAGCAATATTAACATTACCCACAATATCTACAGGGATATCGATGGTAACTTCCTCAAAAGCCGTATTACTAATTTGAGTTTCTGGCAATATAACTGTTGTAAAGTTATCTACACCAACTCCTGTAGTAGATAGTTTAATAGAATAACTTGAAATTCCTTGAGTGGCTCTATGCTTATAACGTAAGCGTTTTTGAACACCGTCGAAATTCACTTGTGGTGAGATATATAAATCATGATTTTGACCTTGTGATGATCCAGTTTGCACCGTTGCATATCCTCCTATGAAGCTCCATGCAATACCATCGTTGTTGGCATCGATGGCTGTCCAACATGGTTCTGGATTTTCGTTTGTCGCATCGGTAAAGCTTGTTGTATATGGTGTATTAAACACAGGACATTGTGTTGTAAATGGCACTGGATTACTCCAAACGCCTGGTGAACCACTACAAACTGATCGTACATAAAAATCGTATGCTGTGCCTTCTGTTAAACCAGAAATAAGATTATCTATATTTGTTGCTGTAGGAGTTCCTGCTCCTGTTGGCTCTCCTGAACCTGAAGGAACAACGGCATATTCCCAAGAATCGGCAAAGTTCCCTATATTATCCCAAGAAAACTCAACACTATTTTGTAATAAGCTATTAAATGTAATGTCTGCTGGCGGTGCACACGTTGGGCTAGATATTTCTAACTCAAAACATATTCCAGCTCCAGTATTTAATTGAGAAGATACTACAATAATGTATTCTTCGCCTGCTTGAACTAACATATTAGAAATAACCGCAGGCTCGAAACCATCAACAGTATTTGCACCTTCTAAACAAGTAACTCCTACATCGGCACAAGTATCATAAACTAAAAGTGAACTAAAAGCGTTCCAACAGTTATTTGATGAGTCGCCGCCATCAAACGTGGTTTGGCTTAATGTTAATAAGCCATCTGCTGTTGGCGTATAGCTTAGGAATATTTTATCGCCATTCAAGTAATTTGTTGTTGAACTACCAGAAGAAATACAGTTTGTTCCTTGTGTTGAATAAGTTAAGTTAGGGTTAGAGTAATTAGCTAAATTATCGGCTAATACATAAGGTGTTGTACTTACATCTGGAACCACTAGAGGGTATTCGCAAGACACACCATAACGTAGCGTCTCAAAGTTTACTGGACCAACCCAATCACTCTTTGTATCGTTGTCACACAATGCAGCAATATAAAAGTCGTAACCCGTTTCTGGGTCTAATCCATCTAAATTATAGCTATTTCCTGAAACTGGAATTCCTACATCTGCTGGAGTGCCTCCTTCTGGAATAGCTTGTATTTCAAATTCTGTAGCACTAACATGCGACCAAGTAACTTCGGCACTATCTACAGAGATACTTTGTACTGTAATATCGTTTTCATCAATTACAGGACAACCTTCTACTACTCTAAATTGATCTACAAACCATTCATCGCCTGTTGGTGTCGCACCATTTTGTGTATTGTTTACCACAAAAGCAATATAAAGTGGAAAGCCCTCTGGTAAATCTGGCAATTCAACAACCTTTTTTTCATAAGTTGTTTGCGAATCGATATTTAATGTCGTTTCGGTGTAACTAGCTAAGGTTACATTAAATCCATTAATATCTGGTTGCGCTGCCGTGGAAATTCTTACTTCGTATGTCGCACCATTATCAATTTCGCTTGATTGTTTGGTGTAAAATTGTATTTCACCATCATTTGGCATAGTTACCTGTGGTGACACCAAGAAGTATTGCGCTGTGTTTTGATCGCCAATATTATCGGCACTAGGGTTTACAGAAGCACCATTAGTTCCTAGATAACCATCGGTGGTTGTGCTCCAATCTATATTAGCATTATTGTTACCAAATAATGTCCAAGTAGCTGGAATGCCACTATCAAAAGATTCGGTAACTTGAGCATATCCTTGTGAGAGGAATAAAAATAAAGCCAAAACAGAAAAGAAGATAGTCTTTTTTGCTGTAGCAGTTTGTAACGTTTTTCTCATGTTAGTACAAATTTCAGTTTAGTATTTTAAGCACTTAAAAATAGCTATTGCTATACTATATATAAAGGGGATATCTTTGCTTTTTACTGAAATTACAAACACAAAAAAAACCTAAAACCACGCGTATTACATAGGCTTAACGCTTGGTTAACATTTTTTTTACACGTTTGAGGCGGGTTTGGTGTTTTGGATGTCTTTTATCCTTTTTTGAAGGGTTTTTATTGTTTTTTTATTTTTTCTTTCAAGTAAAAAAACAGCTAAAACCACTAAAATTATAAAGGAAAAAATCCATTTAATCGTGTTTTTAAAACGAACATCTGAAGCTTTTAAAATGGCTTCTTGATTTTTATAATTTTCGTTGATTGACGTATTTATAGAATTACGTTCCGACTTTTTTATTTCTAACTGGGTTTTTAAATACAAGTCGTAATACTTTTGATAGCTTTCCCAGTTATTTAATGCTAAATGATTTTCGAATAGGCCTTTGTAAATACCTTGATTTAAAATTAAATCGCCCACTTTACTTGAGGTTTTTAATGCATCTTCAAGCAGCAAAAGGGCTGTTTTATACTGCCCTTCTAAAAGGTACACTTCTGCCAATCCTTTTTGAGCAAAAGAGATTAAGCTATTGGCTTCTTCTAACTTGGCGTATGATATAGCTTTTTCAAAACTCTCTTTGGCTAAGTTATACTCAGAAAGCAAACTGTAACAGTTACCCTTATTGTAATTTACAATGCTTAAATTACTGTAATATGCTGCGCTACCTAAAGATTTATATTCGCGAATACTTTTGTTAAAAAATTCAAGCGCTATATCGCAATTTAAATTCTCTTTGTAGATAAATCCTTTTACAGCGTAACTGTTTGCTAAATATTTCCTAGTAGGATCTTGTGGTGGATATAAAGAAGATAGTTGTTCGGTTTTTTCTATGTATTCTAAAGACTTATCGTATATTTTTAACTGTTGGTATAGAATTCCTATTTTAAAAAGAATTTCAATTTGTAGTTTTTGATCGTCTATTTCACTTGATAAGTTGTTTGCTTCAGTAGCGTATTCCAGTGCTTTTTGGTAATCTCTTTTGGAGGTGTAAGCTAAAGACACCAGTATTAAACCGCGAATTCTGTTTTTTTGGGTATACAGATTATTTTCATAAATGGACAGTCCCAATTTAATGGACTCATCTGGATTTTCATAAACTTTGCCTCTACCCGCTTCAAGCAAACTATCTATTTCCTGAATAACTTTTAGTTCAGGAACATTTGATGATAGGCTTACTTGCAAAGCAAACAATACTAGTAATATGGTACACACTTTTGTCTTCATGAAACAGATTGTTGTTCATTTAGTTCCTTACGTTCTTCGCGTATTAAATTAATAAATTTTGCTGGAGACATTCCTACAATAGACTTAAATACAGTTGTAAAGCTACTGTGCGATGAAAACCCGCTTTCCTCGGCCAAGAAACTGATTTTGTAATTTACGTAATTAGGGTCTTTTTGAAGTTGCTTTATAATGTAATTGACTCGTAATTTATTAATGAAGGTATTAAAATTATCGTTATAATGTTTATGGATAACTTCTGATAAATATTTGGTATTTGTTTCAAATTGACCTGCTAGAACAGCTAACGACATATCGCTATTTAAGAATTTTTGAGACTTTTCGAATTTGTTTAGCTTACCTAATATAGCTTGTTCTGTCTCTTCTGATATAACAATACCTTTACTTTTTCTCTTTTTTGTTACTGCTTTAGGTTTAGACTTTGTTTCTAAATAATTTGTCCTGCTTATTTCTAAATAGTTAATAATTTCTCGCAATCGTTTTTTTCTACTTTCGCTTTTAAACACAACAAATGCCCCAAGGATTAACACCAATAAGGCGCAAATAAAAAAGATGTTTCGCAGTCGAGACTGTTTTTCTTTATTTATTTCTAAACGCCGTTCTCCTAAGTTTTGTAATTGATTGTAAAGGTTGTTAATAGATTCTTGTTCTATCTGTTCAACTTGATTATTCAACACTAAAAACTCATCATTATATACCTTATGCTGACTTTTTTTATTTGAGGCCAAATAATTAACCGCCAAGTCTTGATTAATTTGCATTAATAGTGTGGTGTTTTCTATAATTGACGCAAATCTTAACGCTATAAACAACGCTTCTTCACTTTGTTTAAAAGCTCTTTGCTGCAAATACAGATGCCCTAATTCTTTATACATTTGGGCTTTTTTATACACATCATTTCCTTGTACAACAGCATTCAGAGTTATGGCATTGTTAATGTAAATCATCGCTGAATCGTTATAAGATATATCACTAAAGGCGCGTTCTTTTGTTAAATAAACTTCTTGGCGCGCTTCGGGATGATCCTCTAAACAACTTCTATATTGAGTATTAGTATTATTTAACAGCTTTAAAGCTTGACTAGCTTCACGTTTATCTAAAAATAGTTTAGATTGCTCTAAAGAAAGCTTAAAGCCTAAATAATCTTGTATGCTCTTACTAGGTAGTTTTTTTACTAATTGCTGTGTTTCTACTGAAAAATCATAAGACAAATTATATAAATATAGCTTACGTAATAATTCGGATTTCAGAATATTAACTTCAACTTTTGTCTCCAACGGAATTTCTTCCATAAAGTTATGTTCGTCAAAAGCATACGTAATAGCTTTGTTGTAATCGCCTTTAACAATATAACTTTGAGCGAGAAGCACATTTGCCAAAGCTTTCTTTCTTGAGGTTAAAGCTGTCTTTAAAATATGTTCAGATATTTTAATAGCTTCATCCGGATTTGTAGACACAAGTTCTTCTGCTTTAGTGTATAAATCGTTTTGCTGAGAGAACATATTAGCCACAAAAAAAACATTCATATACAAACAAGTGTGTATGAAAATTTTAAATAGAACTATTATATATTTCTTTATCAAAACAACCTTTTTTAGCCTTGCAAAAGCAAATTATTCGAAACAAATATAATGCTATAATAAACTTATTGTAACATTATACTTTTAAAAAGTGTAACGAACATAAAAATACAACGTTTTATTTTAAATTATAAAAACTAAAAAATCCATCAGCTATTAGCCGATGGATTCTATAAAAAAACAGGGATAACTTTTACATTATCCCCATTTTAACTATTAACCAAAAAACTTAATTTTTATTTTTTTATAACTTTAAAGGTCTTTTTAGCACCATTTACTTGAACGGTTACAAAATAAACACCTTCGTTTAAGTCATTCATATTTACAGTTGTTTTTAAACTGTTTGGCTTAGTTACTAATATTTCCTGTCCAACAATATTGCGAACACTGATGTTTGAAATATTATTTCCAGCCTTAACAGTTAAGGTATTCAATACTGGGTTAGGGTAATATGTAAACGATTTAAAAGCATCTACAGTATCTACTGTTAAAGTCTCTTCAGTTGGATAAGCAAATATTTCAAAGTCGGCAGCACCATTTGCATGTACACTAATTAAATATGTATTACCAGCAACTACATCGCCTTGCATATCTCCAGAGTTATAACAACTTATAAATCCTGTAATATAATTCTCAGATGTATTTGCACAATCGTCTGTATCATACACGGTATAATAAGCAGAACCTTCAGCACCTCTTGTAAAATCAAAATTATACGTTCCCGTGTAATTTGGTGTAAAGCTGTACCAAATAGTGTTGTAACTAGACACACAGCTTTGAACTGACGGATAAGAATTATCCATATTTCCTACAATGGTATTATTTCCTGTCTCATCTGATTCTGCTAACACAAACGGCGTTGTACAACTATCGTTTTCTACAGGTTCTGGCAATGCCCACACACATAAGTCAAACTCGGCACCTGCTGCAGATTGAGCAGACCTTACCATAACGTAATACGTTTCAGAGCCTGTTAAAGTTACTGTTTGGTTGTTACTGTTACCACAATTAATTAACTCGGTAAATGTTCCACAAGAACCACTATACACCATATAGTTAGTACTTGGGGCATCAGCGGATGTTGTTGTAAGATTAAATTCATATATACCATCAACACTTGGTGTAAATGTATACCATACATCACCATAAGTTGTAAATATTGAATTTGGGCATGTTGATGCACCTGATAAAGAAGCACCTACTGTAGTGCCAGACACAGCATTATCACATGTTTCAGATGTTGATTCTGTTAATGTAATAGCATCTGCACAATTATCATTTGCTGGAAAAACAGGTGTTTTTAAGCAAATGGTAAAGTTTTGCTCATTACTGCTACTAGAACTCGCGTTTCTTATGTAGTAAGTATCACCAACTGTTAATCCACTAACATAAACATAATCTCCTGTTTTACATAGCATACTAGTAAAGTCACCACTACATGTTCCATCTGTACTAGCAAAAACCTCTGTTACTAATAAAGTTGTTGAAGAACCTATAGCTGCTTCAATATTAGAATATTGAACTATTACACTTTCTGCGACAGCTTCAAAAGAAAACCATACATCATTATTTCCTGCACCACAAGTAAACGATGTGCCTGCTCCAATAATTTCAGAATAAGAAGCTCCAGCGTTTGTTGCATCAGTTGTTATGGTACATGTATCATCTGTATTAATAGTTAAATCTAAAGCGCCACTACACTCATCATTTACTGGTGGACAGTAGTACGATGTCGTTGCTTCAGCAAAACATGATGTTGTATCATCATTTGTTAGTGTTAATGTAATTTCACTTCCGCTTGTATAAGGTCCAGGCATATTAACAATACCTGTTTCCGTAATATTTGTTATGCTATTACCTAATCCATCACTTAAGGTTAAAGAACTAGCATCTCCTAAGTAAGTAATATCAGCATCAATACTAAAACCACCGTTAGCGCAATCTTCAACTGCTGTAATTGTCATTTCAGGGCTTATACATTCATCTTGACTTATAACTAAATTGTAACCATACGTATAATATGAAGCCGATTCATTACCTGAAGACGAGCTTAATACAACATAATAATCTTGGTTAGCTGACAGCACTACATCAAGCAGTTCTTTTTGGTACATTCCTGTATCTGGGTTTACTGGCACATTAAAGTTACCATCGGCAACTACACAATTAGTAGCTGGATCGTCTGGACACCCATCAAGAATTAATACTGATGAAGAATAGAAATTCCCATTAGCTTCATCCCAGTTATAAATAACTTGAACATCTACCGATCTATCTTCAGTAGCCGCTGGTATTTGATAGAAAGCATCGTTAGCTCTCATATAATTACTATTACATGGGTTAGCATCTACTATGTCTTCAAAATTAGCTGTGTCGTTAACATCAACATAAACAGGACTTGGATTAGCAACAATAGGATCTCCACATGTTGCTCCTGTAATTGGCGGCGTACGTGTTGTAAAGCTTTCTTCTGAACAACCCGTAGCATAATCATTTACGTCGTCTCCATTAAAATCATTAAAAGGTGTAATAGTTACAAAATACTCAGTTTCATAAGCTAATAATCCTGTTAAATCATAGCTTGTCCCTGTAACCTCCTCAGCATTAACAATATCGGTTGCTCCTGCACTTGTTCCTATAGAAACTGAATAACCAGTTGGAATTCCTGTTGCAGTAGCCCACGTTAATGTTGAATTTGGCTCCACATCAGTATCACCATTAACAGGCGTAGCTAAGGTAGTACAATTTGGTGCCGATGTGGCCACTTGTGTTATAGATATATCGTCAACAAGCGCAATTAAGCTAAAGTTATTTACTGTAGTTCCTGTTAAAACAAATCTAGCCTGAAAATCTGTACCAGCCGCTAAAGTTCCAACATTAACACTTCCTGTTGAAACACAGTCTAACGGACTTACAAATGTAAAGTTAGAATCGTCTATTGTAATAGCAGCTGTCCAGTTTGTTCCACCATCGGTAGAGTACTCAAACACTAAAGAACCCCAGTTTGCTGCTGGTGCCGAAAAACTTGGAGGTGGAAATCGACTTACTTGTTCAAAAATGTTGTACGCAAAACTAACCGTTAAATCGGTATCGTTAGTGACAGCTGTTAAGTTTTGTGTGGTCATTATTGCTGTTTGCCCAGCACCAACACCACCAGACGCTTGATCTGTACCACAACCATAATAGGCATTAGTACCAGAAACATTAAAATCGCCTGTCCAACCAGCAGGCAGATTGCCACTTTCAAAGTCTTCAACAATTTCTACTTGAGAAAATGCTGTGACACTTAGTAGCATCAAAAAGTAAAAGGTAATTTTCTTCATTTTCAATAATTAGTTAAGTTAATATTTAGCTTTAAAAATTTTGAGAAAGCAACCCTCTAAAAACGATTATTAGGCTATTTTCAAAATTTATCGAATTTTAAATTCTTGGTTAAAACTAAGTAGAGATATACATTAATAAAAGGGCTTACCTTTTACATTTACTGAAATTTAAAAGAAAAAAAAAGACTTCAAAGCACTGATAAACAAGTTAATACACATATGTTTATGAAATATTAACAATCCATAAGCTATTAGTGTTTTTTTACTATAAAAAACTACTTTTTACAATAAAAAAGACAATAAAAGGATTAAAAGAAATAAAAAAACACAATAAGAAGATTCGAATTTTAAAAAGTATATAATAAGAAATTTAAGGCTATAAAAATGACTCTCTAAGATTATTAAAAATATTCAAAGCATTTAACTCAGTCATTTTTTAAACAAAAAAACCTGTAACTAAGTTGTTACAGGTTTTTTACAGTACAGAAGGCGGGACTTGAACCCGCACGACCAAAATGGTCATTGGATTTTAAGTCCAACGTGTCTACCAATTCCACCACTTCTGCTTGGACTATTGTGTCTCAGAGCGAAAGACGGGATTTGAACCCGCGACCCTCACCTTGGCAAGGTGATGCTCTACCCCTGAGCTACTTTCGCAAATTTAAAAATGAACGTTTCTCTCATTTGCGAGGGCAAATTTAATACATTTCTTAGAATTCCAAAGGCTTTTTTAAAATATTTTTCAAGAATTATGCTTGCTTCTTTTTAACTAGCATGCGTTTTATCTCGTTAAGCTTCATTAATGCTTCTACTGGGGTTAACGTATCTATATCAGTATGAATGATTTCCTCTTTAATTTGCTCCAATAACGGATCGTCTAAATTAAAGAAACTTAATTGCATTTCGTCATCTCCTAATGTTTTAACTTTATCAGTTAGCTCGTCACTAGAATGCGATTTTTCTAATTTTTTTAAGATTTTATTGGCGCGCTGGATAACGTGTTGTGGCATTCCTGCCATTTTTGCCACGTGAATACCAAAACTATGTTCACTTCCACCTTTAATCAATTTACGTAAAAACAACACATTGTCTTTTAATTCCTTTACCGATACATTATAGTTTTTAATACGGTTGAAAGTTTCCGTCATCTCATTAAGTTCGTGATAGTGCGTTGCAAAAAGCGTTTTTGGTCTTGCTGGATGCTCGTGTAGATATTCACTTATAGCCCAAGCTATGGAAATACCATCGTAAGTACTTGTTCCGCGACCAATCTCATCTAAAAGCACTAAACTCCTATCGGAAATATTGTTTAATATAGAAGCCGTTTCGTTCATTTCAACCATAAAGGTTGATTCGCCCATAGAAATGTTATCGCTTGCACCTACTCTGGTAAAAATCTTATCGACCAAGCCTATTTTAGCGGCTTTGGCAGGCACAAAACTTCCTATTTGTGCCAATAATACAATTAATGCTGTTTGACGTAAAATAGCCGATTTACCCGACATATTAGGTCCCGTAATCATAATAATTTGCTGGGTTTCGCGGTCTAAAAACACATCGTTAGCAATATAAGCTTCGCTTGGTGGTAATTGTTTTTCAATTACTGGGTGGCGTCCATCTTTAATATCCAACGCAAACGTATCGTCTATGGTTGGAAAGGTATAATGGTTGTTCTTAGCCAAGGTTGCAAACCCACTTAAACAATCTATTTTACCTATTAAAAAGGCATTTTGTTGTACTGGTTTTATAAACTGATTCATCCAGCTTACCAATTCTGAAAATAATTGCTGCTCGATGGCTAAAATACGTTCTTCGGCGCCTAAAATTTTAGCTTCATACTCTTTTAATTCTTCAGTTATATAACGCTCGGCACTTACTAAAGTTTGTTTACGTATCCATTCTTCGGGGACTTTATCTTTATGCGTATTTCTGACTTCAATATAATACCCAAATACATTATTAGACGCTATTTTTAACGAGGGAATTCCTGTGCGTACACTTTCCCTTTCTAGCATATCGTCCAGATATTGTTTTCCTGAAGAGGATAATTTACGGAGCTCATCTAATTCAGATGAAAATCCATCGGCTATGGTTTTTCCTTTTAAAATATTTACGGGAGCCTCTTCATTTAAGCTTTCCTTAATTTTTTCACGTAGCGTGTCACAACTTTGCAAGGTATCCCCCAAAACACGCAAGGCTTCGTTGTTACTTTGCGAGGCCAAAGCTTTTATAGGCACAATGGCTTCCAAAGAATTTTTAAGTTGAATAACCTCTCGCGGACTTACCTTAGCTGTAGCTACTTTGGAAATTAAACGCTCAATATCGCCAATATGTTTTATATGGTTTTGTATTTTTTGAAGCGTAGCATTGTTATCCAGTAAATGCTGAACGACTTGATGGCGCTGTTTTATTTTTTCTACATTTTTAAGCGGTAAAGCCAGCCATCGTTTTAGCAATCGGCCACCCATTGGTGTTATGGTATGATCAATAACATCTAATAAAGTTACCGCGTTGACATTAGTAGAATGATATAATTCTAAATTGCGAATGGTAAACCGATCCATCCAAACATATTCGTCTTCAGCAATACGACTTATCGAGGTAATATGCTCTAATTTATTGTGTTGTGTTTCGGACAGATAATGCAAGACTGCTCCAGAAGCAATAATGCCTTCGTATAAAGTATCGACCCCAAACCCTTTTAGTGTTTTTGTATTAAAGTGACGTGTTAAGGTCTCATCGGCATAATCGGGTTGAAACACCCAATCTTCAACATAAAACGTATGAAAATCGTTGCCAAAAGCCTCTTTAAAATTTGTTTTTGATTTCTTGGACACCAAAACTTCACTTGGATTAAAGTTTTGAAGGAGTTTATCAATGTACTCGGCATTACCCTGCGAGGTTAAAAACTCACCTGTCGACACATCTAAAAACGATACGCCTATTTGTTTTTTATCGAAATGAATGGCGCACAAAAAGTTGTTGGACTTAGAACTGAGCACCTCATCATTCAAGGCGACTCCAGGTGTTACTAACTCAGTCACGCCACGTTTTACGATTTTTTTGGTTTGCTTAGGATCTTCCAATTGGTCACAAATAGCCACACGCTCGCCGGCTTTCACTAATTTGGGCAAATACGTATTCAAGGAATGATGCGGAAATCCAGCCAATTCGGTTTTTTCGCCACCATTGTTTCTATTGGTAAGAACAATATCCAATATTTTGGCTGCCTTAACAGCATCGTCTCCAAAGGTTTCATAAAAATCTCCCACTCTAAACAACAACATCGCATCAGGATATTTTGCTTTAATAGTGTTGTACTGCTGCATTAACGGCGTAACTTTCTTTGCTTTTTTTGCCATAATTTTGTTATTCCGAAATTGACACGGAATCTATTACCTTTGTCGTGTTTGTAAACACGCAATTTAATTATTATTATACGCTTTTTAAAAGATATGTCACGATAGTTATTTACAACTGTTGAAAACTAGTACACATATAACAAGAGCACTTCATTTTCACGAAAAAAAAAGAAGACAAACCTAAAAGAGACTTCCGCTTTTGCGGAAGATGACTATGAGAAAACTAAAAAACAGCGAATTAGATCGTTTAAATGTTAACGAGTTTAAAGCTTCAAAGAAAACACCTCTAATTATAATATTAGACAATATCCGCAGCTTAAACAATATTGGCTCGGTATTTAGAACGAGTGACGCCTTTTTAATTGAAAAAATATACCTCTGTGGTATTACTGCGACACCACCACATAAAGATATTCATAAAACGGCTTTAGGAAGTACCGAAACCGTGGCTTGGGAATATGCAGAGAACACACTTGATCTCGTAAAAAAACTACAAGGCGACAACATAAAAATTCTCGCTATTGAACAAGCTGAAAATGCCACCATGCTTAACGATTTTTCCCCTGAACCCAACACGACTTATGCGTTGGTTTTTGGCAACGAAGTAAAAGGTGTACAGGAAGACGTTGTTTCGGTTAGTGATATGGTTATTGAAATACCACAATATGGCACCAAACACAGTTTAAATATTTCGGTAAGTTGTGGAGTTGTAGTTTGGGATGTATTTGCCAAGTTAAAAGCATAGGTATTACACGAAAAAACCTACGCTAAGTTAAAGATTTTATTTATTTTAGCCCTGTTCTTTTTTAAAACCTAAAACAAATATTAACCCTAATTTAACCCAACTAAAATGAACAAAACTTTACTTACCTTTTGTGCTTTTTTTATTTTTCAATTTACATTTTCTCAAACCATAACCGTAAGTGGATCTTGTACAGACACTGACGCTTTAAGTGATTACATTCAAACAAACGGAACAGACACCCAAAACGGAAAACCCAAGTATACTGGCGTGAACTCTTCTTCAAATGATTGCTCTCAATATGTAACAGAATCGGCTTGTAACACTATTGCTAACACAAAATTAACTTACACAATAGAATGGAGTGGCAGTAATTGGGAATGGGTAAAAACCACTACAACCGGCAGCTTTTGTGTTTGGCTAATAGAAGAATGTGTTCCTGCGGCACAAACAGGATCAGACACAACACAATCATCAAGAGAGGTGTTAGCTAGTAATCCTGCAGACACCCCCACACCACCTTGTACGGGTTGGACAGGAGATTGTGCCCCGACACTTTCGGAATGTGCTACTTTGGGCTTAATTAGCAATGAATTTGACAATCAATTTACTTATTACCCTAACCCTACAAACGACAAATTCAACATTAAATTTGAAACACCAATTGAGGAGTTAACTCTTAATTTAACCAATGTTTTAGGACAGGTAATTATGAATAAAACATATAAAAACTCAAAACATATTGCGTTAAACATTAATCAGCCTGCTGGAATTTATTTTGTTAAGCTTACCTCTAAAAACAATAAAGAAGCTTATATAAAAGTCATGAAAAACTAACAAAAAAATCATTTCCTTTATTTAGGAATAGGTTAAAAACAACAATAATTGCAGTTTAACTATTGTAATTATTGTTGTTTTTTTTATTTAACATGTGCAACAATTATAAATATCTTTATTTTAACACGGTGTCATTACAGAATAAACCTCCGAACAAAATTTCCAGATGATGAAATTACTTTTAAAAATGTAAGATTCACATATTAAATCAGCTAAGTTCTATTTCCCGTAACAACCATAAGTAATCTTCGCGATGCTTGACAAAATCCTTATCGGAAATATCAATCATTTTTACGTTTAGTTCGCTTTGGTTTTTTAAAAACTCCAAATAGCCGGCATTAATTTTCTCCAGATAGGCATTTTCTATATTCTTTTCGTAATCGCGACCACGCTTTTTAATATTTTCCTGTAATCGGTTGGTATTTTGGTAGAGATAAATATAAAGCTCTGGCTTAGCGATATCCTTGTACATTAAGTAGAATAACTTCCTGTAAAGTCTGAACTCATCTTCTGGCAGGGTAATTTTGGAAAAAATCAAGGATTTATAAATATCGTAATCACTCACAATAAAATCTCTAAATAAATCCAATTGCGACAAATCGTCGCTAATTTGCTGGTAACGGTCGGCCAAAAACGACATTTCTAAAGTAAACGCATAACGTTGTTGATCTTCGTAAAATTTGGGTAAAAACGGGTTATCGGCAAAACGTTCTAGAATCAGTTTCGCATTAAAATCGTTTGATATTTTGGTTGCCAAACTTGTTTTCCCTGCACCAATATTACCTTCGATAGCAATGTAATTTAGCTTAGACAATCCATATTTTTTAATTGGATTTTTTAACCAAACATTGGCTGGCTCCAAAACACTATCATCTGGACTTTCCACCATTAATTGCATAATAGTTTTATTAAACTTTGGGTGGGTAAATTTCGCAGCAATATCTAGCAAGGGTTGCAAGACAAAATTGCGCTCGTGTAACCTCGGGTGCGGCACAACTAACAATTCGCTTTCAATCTGTTCTTCATCAAAAAACAAGACATCTAAATCTATGGTTCTTGAGGCATATCCTGAAGTAGAACTGCGCTCACGCCCCAGGCGTTTTTCAATCTCCAACAACGTGTTAATAACCGTTTGCGCGTCGTATTCGGTTTGCAACAACAAGCAGGAATTAAAAAAATCATCGCCTCGAAACCCTAAAGCTGGTGTACTGTAAACCTTAGCAATAGCTTCTATGCGACCTAATTTTTCAAAAATTAAATCTACAGCATCTTGTAGGTGTTTTAACTTATCTCCTTTGTTGCTTCCTAATGCAATATATACGTTATGGGTAGTTATCATAAGAAGTGTCAAAATAACTAAAAGTATTTTTAATAGCTTATATTTACGTCAACCTATTTATTCACAATTTGAATATGACCCAAAAAGACAAACTAGCTGCACAACGCATTTACTTAATTTTGGCTGCTTTGTTTATCACGTCGCTCGTGGTTTCTAATCTTATTTTTCAGAAGTTTTTTTACTGGCACCCAGGAAACATTGAAGTTTTTGATACTAAATTATTTGAAATTTCTGTTGGTATATTACCCTACCCCATCACCTTTTTAATCACCGATTTAATTAGTGAAATTTACGGTAAAAAACGTGCTAATCAGGTGGTTGTTACAGGTATTTTCGCATCCTTTTTCTCTATGCTAATCATTTATGTTGCCAATGCCGTTCCAGCAACAGAGTGGTCGCCTGTAAAAGACAGTTTATTTTCTACCGTCTTTGGCAGCACAGCTATTGCAGTATTTGCTAGTATGATGGCCTATTTATTGGCACAATTTGTAGATATTCAAATTTATCACTTTTGGAAACGCCTAACCAAAGGCAAGCATTTATGGCTTCGTAATAATTTTTCTACCTGGCTATCGCAATTTGTAGATACCTTTACGGTCGTATTTTTACTATGTGCTTTTGGAAAGATTGAATGGGATCTGTTTTTAGGCTTACTTTTAAGCGGTTTTATCTTTAAAGTTTTGGTAGCTTTGCTGGACACGCCATTTTTGTATTTAGGCGTTTATGCTTTTAGAAAGCGGTTTAAGCTAAACATAAACGAAGAAATTGATTTACTCGATAATCGAGATTTGAACCCATCAAGGCTTGCACCAGAATCAAAACACCCTTCTCAATAAAGACCTTATAAGCTTATCCTGAGTCAGTTTACTATAATGTTAAAGTTTACTTAACGGTTTGACTTTGTTTCGTTAAATGTGTCTTAACCTTATAGCTTATATTTGCATAACAGAAACCAAAGCACTACTATAATACGTATATACCTACAAAACTCTTTAAACCAATTATGAAGAAAGCTTTTAAAATACTAGGCATTACTTTAGGCATTATTTCCTTATTACTATTAGCTATTCCATTTCTATTTCAAGGACAGATAAAGGATATGGTTAAAAACTACCTCAACCAAAACCTTAATGCTCAAGTAGAGTTTTCTGATGTCGATTTAAGTTTTATTAGAAGCTTCCCACAAGCCTATGCCAATGTTGACGATTTAACAATCACGAATAAAAAACCGTTTGAAGGCGAAACCTTGGCCACTGTAAAATCGATTGCTTTTACCATGTCGATTAAAGAATTATTTAAAACAGCCAACGAAGATGCTATAGTCATTAATTCTATTAATATAGATGAAGCACTAATCACTTTAAAAACTAATACGCTAGGACAAGCCAATTACGATATTGCCTTACAACAAGACAATAACACTGAAACTACTAAAGAACAAAATGATACTGACAGCAGCTTTGCTTTCGATATTGAAGATTACGCCATAACGAATAGTGCTTTAACGTATATTGATGAAGCATCTAAAACTGAGGTTTTCATAACAGAACTTAACCACGAAGGTAAAGGAACATTTTCAGCCGAAAAATCTGAATTAGATACCAATACCGAAGCCAACATAAGCTTAAGCCTAGACAGTACAAAATACTTAAACAATAATCATATAAAACTAGAAGCAATTCTTGGGTTAGATTTAGATAATCAGAAATACACCTTTAAAGACAATAAAGCTTATATCAATCAACTACCATTAGAGTTTGATGGCTTTGTGCAATTACTAGAAGAAGGTCAAAATATTGATATCACTTTTGAAAATCCAGGATCATCATTTAAGGATTTCCTAGCCGTAATTCCTGAAAACTATTCTAAAAACATTGCCAACGTAGAAACTACAGGGAACTTCAAAATTTCTGGTGCTGTAAAAGGTATGCTCACTGAGGAAACCATTCCTACAATGAATATTAACATTGTATCCAACAATGCCTCGTTTAAATATCCAGATCTTCCAAAAAGTGTAGAAAACATTAGTATAAACACTAGCATAAAAAACACTTCAGGAAATGCAGACGATACCTTCGTAGACATTCAAACTCTTAATTTTAAAATAGATGAAGACGTCTTCAAGTCTTCTGCTACTTTAAGAAATTTAACCCAAAATATGCTCGTTAATGCTAATATTGATGGTACACTTAACCTAAGCAACATTACTAAAGCTTACCCAGTTGAACTAGACAACGAATTAACAGGCACTTTAAAAGGCAACCTAAACACTAACTTCGATGTAAATGCTATTGAAACCAATGCTTACAGCCGTATAAAAAACAACGGAACAGTTAGTATTAGCGACTTTGTGTTCTCTTCGGAAGATATTGTAAACCCCATTGAAATCACACAAGCTAACATCAATTTTAAACCAGGAACCATAACGTTAAAAAACTTTAATGCTTCAACAGGACAAAGCGACCTATACGCTACTGGAACCATTGACAATCTGTTAGGCTTTTTACTTAGCGACAAAAAACTACAAGGGAACTTTAATGTAAATTCTAACAAATTTGTGGTTCGCGATTTTATGGTACCCGATGAAGACACAGGCGAAGACAATAAAACGACAAGTGAAAGCGAATCCTTAAAAATCCCCGATTTTTTAGATTGTACCATTAATGCCGATGCCAAAGAAGTCGTTTACAACAACCTTACACTTAAAGATGTTAAAGGATCGCTTGTTATTAAAGATCAACAAGCATCGTTAAATAATATGACGTCCCGAATTTTTAATGGCGGGTTATCCATAAACGGACTTGTAGACACCAAAAACGACACACCAACATTTAACCTAGATCTTGGCGCCGATAATTTTGACATTTCACAATCTTTTAAAGACTTAGAACTTTTGCAAGCCCTTGCTCCTATTGCTAATGTTTTGCAAGGAAAATTAAATTCCACCTTACATCTTTCTGGCGATTTAGATAGTGAGTTTTCACCCAAACTAACTAGCATCTCTGGCGACGCTTTTGCCGAGCTGCTTACCAAGCAAATTAACACCGAAAACTCACCTTTACTTAGTAAATTAGAGAACAACGTTAATTTTATTGACTTTAAAAAACTAAACTTGGACGATTTAAAAGCCAATTTAGAGTTTAACAATGGGCATGTTAATGTTAAACCATTCAATCTTAAATATGAAGACATCGATATTCAAATTTCTGGAGCACACAGCTTTGACAAAACCATAGATTACAATGTTGTATTTCAAGTACCTGCAAAATATTTAGGAAGCGACATCAATAGACTTATCGGAAAAATAGACGACCAAGAAGTTAACAACATTTCCATTCCTGTTACTGCCAATATTGGTGGCAGTTTTACAAGTCCAACGGTAAAAACCGATTTATCGAGTGCTACCACAAACCTCACCAATCAATTAATCGAAATTCAAAAACAAAAACTTTTAAACCAAGGATCCAACACGATTAAAGATTTACTTGGCGGTTTAAATGACAATCAAAACCAAGACACAGAAACACAAACTAATACAGATTCAACTAACACCAATAGCAACACTGTAGAAGAAGGTGTAAAAGACCTTATTGGAAATATTTTTGGTAAAAAGAAACAAGCGAAGGACTCCGTGAATTAAAACATATTCACGCCTAAATTGTTAACATCTTCTTAAATTTCACCTAAATCAAGGTGTTTTTAAAAAAGAAGTGCTACTTTTTTTGGATTTCCCATAAAAAAGGTTATGTTGTAGAGTTCATAACATTACATAACATAAATTTCAGGAAAGCATATGAGGCAGTTAAAAATTACCAAGCAGGTTACGAATAGGGAATCTAAGTCACTTGACAAGTATCTTCAAGATATAAGTAAAATGCCCCTAATTACAGCTGAAGAAGAAGTTGAGTTAGCACAACGTATTCGCGAAGGTGACCAACAAGCTTTGGATAAATTAACAACAGCCAACTTACGTTTTGTGGTTTCTGTAGCCAAACAATATCAAAATCAAGGTTTAAAATTACCCGATTTAATTAACGAAGGGAATGCAGGTTTAGTTAAAGCTGCTAAAAGATTTGATGAAACACGCGGGTTTAAATTTATCTCTTACGCTGTTTGGTGGATTCGTCAATCTATTTTACAAGCATTGGCAGAGCAAGCTAGAATTGTTCGTTTACCACTAAATAAAATTGGATCAATAAATAAAATCAACAAAGCGTATTCTCATTTAGAACAAGCGCATCAAAGACCACCAAGTCCAGAAGAAATTGCTAAAGAACTAGACATGACTGTTAGCGATGTAAAACAGTCTATGAAAAACTCGGGAAGACATTTATCTATGGACGCCCCGTTAAAAGAAGGTGAAGATTCTAGTTTATACGATGTTGTAAAATCTGGCGAATCACCTAATCCGGACAAAGATCTTTTAAAGGACTCTTTAAATGTTGAAGTAAATCGCGCTTTGGACACCTTATCACAACGCGAAGCAGATGTTATTCGTTTATACTATGGTATAAGTAACGAACAACCTATGAGCTTAGAAGAAATAGGTGAAACCTTTGGACTAACAAGAGAACGTGTTAGACAAATTAAAGAAAAAGGTATTCGTAGATTACGACACAGTTCAAAAAATAAAATATTAAAAACTTACTTAGGATAATCTTAAGTAATAATACACTAAAATCGATATATGTTAAAAATTGAAGTAAAAGAAGGCGAAAAAATTGAACGCGCATTAAAACGTTACAAACGTAAACACCGTAACGTAAAAATCATGCAGCAAATTCGCGAAAACCAATATTACACTAAAAAATCTGTTGAAAGAAGAAAAGAAATTCAAAAGGCCTCTTACATTCAGTCTATTAGAGACGAAGAAGCCATTTAATTTATGAATGTATTCAAAATATACAATTCCAACGCAAAACCATCTCAAGAAGAGAAAGACATCATTATTAATTTTCTTCACGCACATTTACAAGAATTTGGTGATGACAAAAAAGACATTGCCAAATGTTTAGATTATGCGGTAAAAGATAACATCTCAGCTCAAGGTGGTTTTGTGCTTGTAATTAAAGATAAAGAAGGCATTCAAGGCATTACCATAATTAACGAAACAGGAATGGATGGTTATATCCCCGAAAACATTCTTGTTTATATTGCAGTACACCAAAACGCTCGCGGCAAAGGCATAGGCAAGCAACTCATGCAAAAAGCTATAGACTTAACAAATGGCGATATTGCACTTCACGTAGAACCTAACAATCCTGCTATACACCTTTACGAAAAATTAGGATTTGAAAACAAATATCTTGAAATGCGGCTGAAAAAGTAAACAGTCTGTATGAACATTATAGATATTCTTGTTTTTATTATTTACATGATTGTCGTTCTGACAATCGGATTTTATTACTATAGAAAAAACAAAAGCGCAAGCGACTACTACGTTGGTAGTAACAATATGAGTAGTTGGCATGTGGGCTTATCTGTTGTCGCTACCGATGTTGGCGGTGGATTTTCTATTGGCCTCGGTGGCTTAGGGTTTGTTATGGGGCTTTCTGGGTCTTGGATGTTATTTACAGGACTTGTAGGCGCTTGGTTAAGCGCTGTATTGCTAATACCTAAAGTAATTAAGGAAGGACACGAATTTAATCTCCTTACATTTCCCGAACTCTTAAAACGTAATTACGGTAAAAATGTAGCTCTTCTTGCTGGCGTTATTTCATTTATTGGATATCTTGGTTTTACTGCTTCACAATTATTGGCTGGCGCTAAACTAGCCGTTGGCACCTTTTCCGAGTTAAGTTTAAATCACGCCTTAATTATAATGGGCGGCATTGCTTTATTTTATACCGTTTTTGGCGGCATAAAAGCCGTCATTTACACAGACACATTTCAATGGATTATTTTAATGATAGGACTCATCTTTATTGGAATTCCAATTGCTTACACAACACTTGGTGGTTTTGAAGCCGTTTCTAAGACATTACCAACCGAATTCTTTAGCCTAACCAACGTTTCTTGGATAGATATTTTAAATTGGAGTATTACCATTATTCCTATTTGGTTTGTTGGAATGACACTCTACCAGCGTATTTATGCCTGTAAAGATGAAAAAACGGCTAAAAAGGCGTGGTACATTGCTGGCATTTTTGAATATCCCATTATGGCATTTATGGGGGTTGCTCTAGGCTTATTGGCTCGTGTTGCTGCAGAACAAGGTTTGTTTGCCCCAGAAGGGTTTATAACGGCAGCTACTATGGATCCAGAAATAGGACTACCCATGCTTTTAAAAAATGTTTTACCCGTAGGATTGATGGGACTCATGCTTTCAGCCTACTTTTCGGCTATTATGTCTACAGCTGATAGCTGCTTATTAGCCGCTTCAGGAAATTTCACTACAGATATTTTAGGGATGAACGATAGCAACCCAAAAACTATTCGTATATCGCAAATCATCACTTTCGTCATAGGGTTTGCTGCCATTTTAATTGCTACAGCAATGACCAGCGTTTTAGATTTAATGCTTAGCTCCTATGCTTTTATGGTTTCTGGCTTATTAGTTCCCGTTTTGGCAATGCTATTTTTGAAAAGAAAAAAGCCCCTAGCGGCACTATTAGCTATGCTCTTTGGTGGATTTTCAACATTATTAATTATATTTTTAGACGTTGACATTCCTTATGGTTTAGATCCAATTATAATTGGCATTTCAATTTCATGGCTTACTTATCTTTTAGTTAAAAAATAAGCCGTATTTTTAAGTGTGAACTTAAACAACCTAACAACATACCGGAAACAAATCCATCAAAACCCTGAACTTTCAGGACAAGAAAAACAAACCGCTAAACAGCTTATTCATGCTATAAAAAAACTAAACCCTACAGAGATTATCACTAATATTAACGGGTATAGTTTTGCTGTTATTTTTGATAGTGGTAATACTGGTAAAACGGTTATGTTTCGCGCCGAGTTAGATGCTCTGCCTATACAAGAAATCAACACTTTTTCGCATCAGTCTAAAACCAAAGGCGTATCGCACAAATGTGGACACGATGGCCATATGACCATCCTTTATGGCCTAGCACAAGAACTACAAAAAACAACAATTGCAAAAGGAAGAGTCATCTTGCTGTTTCAATCGGCTGAAGAAACTGGAGAAGGTGCCAAAGCTATTTTAAATGATGAAAAGTTTAAATCCATAACACCCGATTTTATTTTCGCACTTCACAATGTTCCTGGTTATCCTTTTGGAGATGTTATTTGCAAAACAGAAACTTTTACACCTTCGGTGGTAAGCCTTGCCGTTACTTTACAAGGCAAAACTGCTCACGCTGCCGAACCAGAAAACGGTATTAACCCAGATATAGCATTACAGGAACTTATTTTTAAAATAAAGCAATTAGAAAACCCTAACCAAGACGACAAAGATTTTTCAACCATTGCTACGGTTTTCGCTACTTTAGGTTCCAAAGATTATGGGATTTCGGCTGGTAATGCCGAGCTTCATTTTACCATTCGCTGTTGGACCTTAAAGCAACTTCATATTTTAAAACAACATATTACCAATATCGTAAAAAACACTTGTAACAAATATCAACTAAATCATACTTTGGATTGGTTTGAAGAATTTGCTTCAAACAAAAATGACGAAAGTGCTACAAAACACATTAAAAAAGCTGCAAAACACCTTAATTTTAACTATATAGAAAAAACACATCCGTTTAAATGGGGAGAAGATTTTGGATTATTTACGCAACACTACAAAGGTGCCATGTTTGGTTTAGGTGCGGGACAAAACACACCTGCCTTGCATAATCCAGATTATGATTTCCCTGATAACATTACAGAAAATGGAATTTTAATGTTTTACCAAATTTTAAAACAAATCAATGCCTAATTCAATTATAGAAATTAGCCAAAAGGCTATAAAAAATAATATTACTTACATTAAATCTTTATTAAACGACCAAACAACCATGTCTTGTGTTTTAAAAGGTAATGCTTACGGTCATGGCATTTCGGTTATGGTTCCGGCTTTACAAAAGGTAGGCATACATCATTTTTCGGTATTTAATTCGTTGGAAGCTCGTCAAGTTTTTAACAATGCAAAAGGAGAATTCACTATTATGGTTATGGGAGATATTAGTGACGAAGATGCCCATTGGATGATTGAAAACCATATTGAGTTTTATACGTTCAATTTACAGCGCATTCAAAATATGCTAGAGATTGCCAAAACAAAAAACACCCCTTTAAACATTCATTTAGAGATTGAAACTGGTATGAACAGAACGGGTTTTAATAAAAGCGATTGGCAAGAATTAATTCATATTATAAAAAATAACCGTAAGTATATAAATGTAAAAGGAATTTGCACACACTATGCTGGTGCAGAAAGCGTAAGTAATTATGTACGTGTAAAATTGCAACGCAATATTTTTAAAAAAGCTATTAAATATTTTAAAAACGAAGGTATTCAACCAGAACGCATCCACAGTTCTTGTAGCGCGGCAATCTTGGCGTTCCCCGAAGATAATTTTGATATGGTTCGTATTGGTATTCTTCATTATGGATTATGGCCAAGCAGAGAAACGTTTATCTCTCATATGACAAAACACAATCTTGAATATTCTCCGCTGAAACCTATTTTATCGTGGACATCCTATATTATGGATATTAAACACGTGAACAAAGGCGAATATATTGGTTACGGAAATTCGTATCTTGCTGAAAACAACATGACCATTGCCTCTGTTCCTATTGGTTACGGATATGGCTATAGCAGAAGTTTAAGCAACCAAGGGCGCGTTATTGTTAATAATAACCGTTTTAGCGTTATTGGTATTGTAAATATGAATATGCTTTTAATAGATATTACAGCAGATCAAAATGTAGCCATTAACGACAATGTAATTTTAATAGGCAAACAAGGTGACCATGAAATTACTGTATCGTCTTTTGGAAACATGACAGATCAATTAAATTATGAAGTACTTTCTAGGATAGACAAAGATATCCCAAGAATTTTAAAATAACTCTATGGCCTACTTTACATTAAATAAAGCATCATTAACACATAACTACAGGTTTTTACAAAAGCTATTCAATAAAGAAGGCATGACTTGGGCGCCTGTTTTAAAACTTCTATGTGGTCATGAAAAATATTTAGAATTTGTGCTTTCTTTAGGAGACGAACAAGTTTGCGATGCTAGATTATCCAACCTTAAAACCATAAAAAAATTAAAACCTAACGTTGAAACTATTTACATTAAACCCCCTGCAAAACGTAGTATAAAAAATATTGTTAAATACGCAGATGTAAGCTTTAATACCGAATACACAACCATTAAATGGCTATCTGAAGAAGCTAAAAGACAAAACAAAACTCACCGAGTTATTATTATGATAGAATTAGGTGATTTACGAGAAGGCATTATGGGCGATCATTTAATGGATTTTTACGAAAAAGTTTTTCAGCTCCCCAACATAAAGGTTGCCGGCATTGGTACAAACCTTAATTGTTTGAGTGGTGTTATGCCAAGTAAAGACAAACTCATACAATTATGTTTATACGAACAGTTAATTGAAGCCAAATTTAATCGTAAAATTGAAGGTGTTACTGGTGGATCGTCTGTCATGGTACCACTTTTAATAAAGGGTATTGTTCCCGAAGGCATTAATCATTTTAGAGTTGGTGAAACCCTATTTTTTGGCACCGACTTGTTTGAAAACAATACTATAGAAGGCATGAAAGATGATGTATTTACCCTACATTCTGAAATCATTGAGATAACAGAAAAACCTAGTGTACCTTATGGAAAATTAGATAAAAACCCTTCCGGTGAAGTGTTTGAAATTGACGAGACCAAATTTACCGAAATTCAAAAACGAGCTATTCTAGATATTGGGTTGTTAGATATTTCGAAAGTCGATTTTTTAAAACCTATAAATACTTCATTAAATTTTGTTGGTGCTAGTTCAGATATGTTAATAATAGATATCACTAATGCAAATCGTGCCTATAAAGTGGGCGATATTATTAGTTTTAGAACAGATTACATGGGAGCCCTTCGCGTAATGAATTCAGAATACATTGGGAAACGTCTTATTTAATTTACCGTAATTCCAACTACCAAACCTTCGTTACTCCTAATATTAAAAACCGTTTGATCTTCAAAAATTAAATATTGTCCTTTTACACCTACTAATTTTCCTGTATAATTTTTAGTCTTTTCAAGGTTTAAGCTTTTTGGCTTTTCTGGGTATTTAGTTACTGGAAACTGCAAATTGGTTTCAGTGTTATTCTCAATAAAGTATTCTGATGCCTCCTCTGGAATATACTGTTTTAAATGCTCTCGCCACTCTACCAAATTTTCATCTTTAATATCGTTTTTAAGCATCGTTCGCCAATTGGTTTTATCGCTAACATGCTCTTTTAAAGCTACCTCAGTAATACCAGCTAAATACCTATTTGGCACTTCAACAATTTCTATGGCTTCATGTGCACCTTGATCAATCCAACGTGTTGGCACCTGACTTTTTCTAGTAACACCTACTTTTACATTACTAGAATTAGCTAAATACACAATATGCGGTTGCAATTGCACTTTCTTTTCGTATGCTAAATCTCGGTCTTCTTTATCTAAATGTGCTGTACTTAATTCTGGTCGCATAACCCAATCAGCAGCTTGCGGCACATCAAAAAAACAGCTTTTACAAAACCCTTGTCGGTAAATAGGCTTGTTAAGCCCACAGTTTAAACACTGATACTTAACAAATTCCAAGGTAATGGTTTTACCCAACATTTGGTTTAGGTTTATAAAGTCGCTTTCAAACACTAGATAATATTGAATAGGATCTAAAAACTCCGTATTCATTTTTGTGAGAACGCCTTGGTAGGTCATAAAAAAAAGTATTATTTTTATTTTTTAAAGATAATGCAAATATGCCAATTCCTATAGTAAATTCCATTGCTTCCTGGTTTTTAAAAAAACGTTTTCATCAAATTGAATTATTTTTAAAGTACCCTAACGAAGTACAACAGGAGTTACTATTTCAACTGCTATCCAAAGCTAAAGACACCGAGTTTGGAAAAACTTATGATTTTGCTTCGATAAAAGACTACAATACTTTTTCAAATCGTATTCCTATATCCACTTACGAAGATTATCACGATGCTATTGAACGCTCGCGTCAAGGAGAACACAATATTTTTTGGCCACAGCCTATAAAGTGGTTTGCAAAATCTAGCGGAACAACCAATAGTAAAAGTAAATTTATTCCTGTTAGCGAGGACTCGCTTGAAGATTGTCATTATGCCGCTAGTAAGGATTTGCTTTGCATGTATCTTAATAACAATGAAAATTCGCAGCTTTTTACTGGGAAGAGCCTAAGACTAGGTGGCAGTAAAGAACTTTACAAAGAAAATGGGACTGTTTTTGGCGACCTTTCTGCAATACTAATAGATAATATGCCCTTTTGGGCTGAATTTAGTAGCACGCCAAGCAGCAAGGTTTCACTTATGAGCGAATGGGAAACCAAAATGGAAGCTATTGTAAACGAAACTATTCAAGAAAACGTTACTAGCTTAGCTGGCGTTCCTTCTTGGATGTTGGTGTTATTAAACAATGTTCTAGAAAAAACAGGAAAAGATAACATATTTGATATTTGGCCAAACCTAGAAGTTTATTTTCATGGCGGCGTAAGCTTTGTGCCTTACAAAGCTCAATACAAACGTATTTTTCCTAGAAAGGATTTTAGGTATTACGAAATTTACAATGCTTCGGAAGGTTTTTTTGCTATTCAAGATAAAAATAAATCGAGTGAATTGTTACTCATGTTAGATTATGGCATTTTCTACGAATTTATTCCTATGGAAACATACGGCACCAAACATGAGAAAATTATTCCACTAGGCGAGGTTGAAAAGGATAAAAATTACGCAGTTATTATTACCACAAATGCTGGATTATGGCGTTATAAAATTGGAGACACTATAAAATTTACTTCTACACAGCCTTATCGTATAAAAATTACGGGGCGTACCAAACATCATATTAATGCTTTTGGCGAAGAATTAATTATAGAAAATGCCGAAGAAGCTTTAAAGAAAGTTTGTAAAAAGACAAAGTCGGAAATTGTAGACTATACCGCAGCACCTATTTTTATGGACGGTAAAGAAAAAGGAGCCCACGAATGGTTAATTGAATTTAAAACACCTCCAAATAATATTGATTATTTTAATGAATTACTAGATAACGCTTTAAAATCCCTTAATTCAGATTATGAAGCAAAACGTTATAACAATATGACGTTAAACAAACCTAAAATCCACATTGCCAGATCCCATTTATTTTACGACTGGTTAAAACAAAACAACAAACTAGGCGGCCAACATAAAGTCCCCAGGTTATCAAACACAAGAGAGTATTTAGATGAACTCCTTCAAATAAATTCATAGTAGCTATTCATCGAAAAAAATAGCTCTATTTTTTCTCTTAACGAAAATAATGGTGTGTTTATCTAAAAACAGATAAGGTAATTTTTTTCTTACATGTAAAACTGTAGTTTTACAACATCATATCATGCTTATAGGCTTTAAAAAGACTATTATTTATAGCCTATTTTCATAATGTTACTATTAATTAACATATCCATAAAGCTTAAAAAAACCACTTAAAGTTATTAAGTGGTTTTTTTATGATACTTATTTAAAGTTTTCTAAACAGTCCACAAAATCTTTAGGACTTTTCAAATAAATACTTTCTCCTTCTTTAATAGCGTCCTCTATGTTTTCTGTATTTCCCGATATGTATAGTGGAACATTAGACTTAGAACAAAACGCATTAATTTTTGTAAAAGTTGCTTTTTGTATTGGAGTTATAAACATGGTTAACATAATGTTTGGTGTAACATCTTGAATTATTTGGTTAATATTTTCTAATGGAACATTTTGCCCCAAATAATAAACTTTCCACCCTAATTTTCTAGCCAAATAATAGGCTAAAAGCAGTCCTATTTCATGATACTCATTCTCTATTAAAAACATCACAATAGTAGGTGCACCTTCGGGTGGATATGGCAGTAAATCTATCTCAGTAAACATTTTTTTCTTAATTAAGTTTGAAACAAAATGCTCTTGAAATGGCATAACTCTATCAATACCCCATAAAACGCCCACTCTATTTAAAAATGGATAAACAATCTCTAAAACCGTAGTCAATAAGCCTTTATTTATAATTTGAGTTTTTAAAATATTATCAAACGCCTGTTCATCCATATCCAACAAACTTGCAATCAAAGCATTTATTTCCACCTTATACGTCTCATTAGAGATTTGATTAGCAACCGCTTTATGAATGTCTTCTTCAGACATTTTATCGATTTTGGATATTCTATACCCATTTTTAGTAAGTAAGCTAATATTTAAAAGCTTTTTCAGTAGACTATCTGAATAATATCTAATGTTCGTTTCTGTTCGCTCTGGTTCTATTAAAGAATAGCGCGTTTCCCATTTTCTTAACGTATGGGCATTAATTCCTGTAAGTGTTACCACTTGAGCCATTGTATATTTACTCATGTCTAATTTTTTACGCTATAAAATTATACATTTTTTTGAAAAAACTGGTAACTAAATTCATTTTGTCTATTTTATTGTTCAATTTATTTGACAAATAATATTTTTTTGTATATTTGTCTAACTTTAACATTAAAAACAAAGACAAAAATGAAAACAACAAAATTATTATTCCTATTATTAAGTTTCGCTTTCATTGGCGTCTCTTGTAGTAGTGACGACGACAATTCTACACCTTCAACACCATCAAATCAGAAAGACATTGTTGAACTGGCTGTAGACACACCAGAATTATCAACTTTAGTTGATGCACTCTCAAGAGCTGATGGTGATTTAGTTAGCGTGCTTAGCGGCGATGGCCCTTTTACAGTTTTAGCACCAACTAATGATGCTTTTTCAAGCTTTTTAACCAATAACGGTTTTAACTCTTTAAACGAAGTCCCAAGTGATCTTCTTTCGCAAATTTTATTAAATCATGTTATTATGGCCGATGTTGAGTCATCAAGTTTAATAGCTATGGGTTCTGGATATACTTCTGGAAGTGCAACTGGCGCAGGCGGCAATAATATTAGTATTTATTTCGATACATCCAATGGAGTTACTTTCAACAATTCTGGCATGGTTACCACAGCAGATATTGAAGCAAGTAACGGAACCATACATATTATAGATGGTGTTTTAGGACTACCAGACGTTGTTAGTCATGCCTCTAATAATCCTGCATTTTCAAGTTTAGTTGCAGCACTTGGTGCTGCAGATGGCAATTTAGTATCTGTACTTCAGGGAGATGGACCTTTTACTGTACTTGCTCCAGACAATAGCGCTTTTGATACTTTTTTAAATGGTGCTTCATTAGGTGACGTTGATACAGCTGTATTATCACAAATTCTACTCAATCATGTCATTTCAGGATCTGCAATTTCTTCAGAAGCACTAGTAAATAATGGTGCTGGATACACCAACACAGCTGCTACAGGTGCTGGAGATAATAGTATGAGTTTATATTACAATACCAGTAACGGTGTTATGTTTAATGGTATATCGACTGTTTTTCAAGCCGATGTAGTTGGTACAAATGGTATTATTCACGCAGTAGATACAGTAATCGATATCCCTACAGTAGTAACATTCGCACTAGCCGACCCTAATTTTTCAACGTTAGTTTCTGCTTTAACCGAATTAACTCCAGCTACGGATTTTGCGTCAATTTTATCACGTACTGAAGGCGGAAATGCCGATGGTATAAATCCAGATTTCACGGTATTCGCTCCTACTAACGATGCTTTTGATGCTTTAATTGGCGAGCTAGGTGGTGTGCCAGATGAAAACACTCTAACAGATGTATTATTGTACCATGTAGCCAGTGGTGCTAATGTAACTTCTAGCGACCTTAATACTGGTGCAAATCCTGTAACATCATTGCAAGGCAGCAGTTTTACCATAAACCTTCCAGGATCTGGTAGTAACATTGCTGATATAACCGATGGTTCTGGCGCTATGGATATAGGTATTATAGCTGTTGACGTACAGGCTGGAAATGGCGTTATACATGTTTTAAATAAAGTTATGCTCCCTAACTAATAGCAAACAATAATTCAATTTACAAGCCGATAGTTTTAGCTATCGGCTTATTTAAAAGTCATTAAATGAATTCAAAAAAAATTATTGTTATCGGATCGGGATTTTCATCACTTTCTGCTGCTTGCTATTTAGCAAAACAAGGTCACAAAGTGACTATTCTTGAAAAAAATAGCACTATTGGAGGACGTGCAAGGCAATTAAAAAAAGACGGATTTACTTTCGATATTGGCCCAACATTTTATTGGATGCCTGATGTTTTTGAACGTTTTTTTAATGATTTTGGCAAAACAACTTCAGAATTTTACACCTTAAACAAACTCAGCCCTGCTTATCAAATTTATTTTGGCAAGCAAGATGCTATAAGCATTTCTGACAGTTTTAACGAAATAAAACAAACCTTTGAAAATATTGAAAAAGGAAGTAGTGAAAAACTACAACAGTTTATTAACAAAGCCGAAATAAATTACAATATCGCTATAAAAAATTTAGTTTATAAACCAGGCGAAAACCTCTTGGAAATAGTTAATTGGAAAACCATCTTTAAGTTACATGAATTTATTTCAACGATTTCAAAGCAAGTTTCTAAATCGTTTAAAAATAAAAAGCTAAGAAAAACCTTAGAGTTTCCTGTATTGTTTCTTGGCGCCAAACCAGATAACACACCGTCTTTTTACAATTTTATGAATTATGCCGATTTTAAATTAGGCACTTGGCATCCTAAAGGTGGTATGTATAAGGTTGTAGAAGGTATAAGCACATTAGCAAAAAGCTTAGATGTTACTATTCACACCAATTGTGAAGTTAATGAAATAATCACTAAGAACGATAACTCAGTTTCTGGAGTAAATACAAACTGCGGATATTTTGATTGCGACATTTTACTTAGTGGTGCCGATTATTATCATACTGAAACCTTACTGCCAAATCATTTAAGGCAATACACAGAAAATTATTGGAACAACAAAACATTTGCGCCTTCGGCGTTACTATTTTATGTTGGCATAGATAAAAAACTTAACAACGTATCCCACCATACTTTATTTTTTGACACCGATTTTGAAATTCATGCCAAAACTATATACGATACTAAAGAGTGGGCAGAAAAACCTTTATTTTATGCTAGTTTTCCAAGTATAACAGACGAAAGTGTTGCACCCAAAAACAAGGAAGCTGCTATTTTCTTAATTCCAATTGCTCCAGATATAAAGGACACACCTGAAATTAGAGAAACCTATTTTAAACAATTAATTGATCGTCTTGAAAACATCACTGGAGAATCTATTAAAGACCATGTTCTTTTTCATGAATCGTATTGTGTAAGCGATTTTAAACAAGACTACAACTCCTATAAAGGCAATGCCTACGGACTAGCAAACACGTTAATGCAAACCCATATTCTTAGGCCTAAACTAAAAAGCAAAAAACTAAACAATCTTTATTTCTGTGGGCAATTAACTGTTCCTGGACCAGGAGTTCCTCCATCTTTAATTTCGGGTAAAATTGTTAGCGATTTAATTAATAAATATCATACATCATGAAAGCCTTATTCGACTCCTCTAGTTTAAAATGCAGTGAAATTATCACAAAAACATACAGCACCTCTTTCTCTTTAGGTATTAAGCTATTTGCCCCTTCGATTAGACCTGCTATTTATGCCATTTACGGTTTTGTTCGTTATGCCGATGAGATTGTAGATTCGTTTAACGACTATAATCAAGAGCGTCTTTTTAAAGATTTTGTTCATGATTACCACAAAGCACTTGAGCATAAAATTAGCCTAAACCCTATTATTAATGCGTTTCAAGAGGTCGTGCATAACTATAAATTACACACTTATGCCGAGGATTTTCTAAAACGTATGGAAGCCGATTTAACGGTTTCTAACTATACGACTAAAGAAGATTATGAGAATTACATTTATGGCTCTGCCGATGTGGTTGGCCTTATGTGCTTAAGGGTTTTTGTAAATAATGACGACATTAAGTTTAACGATTTAAAGCAATCGGCTAAACATTTAGGCTCAGCATTTCAAAAGGTAAACTTTTTAAGAGATTTTAAAGACGATACCGAAAAACTTGGCCGATCGTATTTTCCTAATCTTCAAAATAACACCTTAAACAACTTAACTAAGCAGGAGATTATAAACGATATAGAATTGGATTTTAATGAAGCTTATAAAGGCATTATTCAGTTACCAATAGAAAGTAGGCTTGGTGTTTATATTGCTTACAGGTATTATTTAAAACTTTTGAAAAAATTAAAAAACACCGATTCTAAACTTATCACAAATAGACGCATACGTGTGTCCAATGGTCTTAAGTTTTTCATTTTTACGAAATCATATATACGCTATAAGCTTCATGCTTTTTAAAATCGCTGTTAATTCTTAACTTTAATTATGTCTGTTTTAATTTACATTATAGTAACTATAACTACTTTTATTATCATGGAAGCAGTAACTTGGCTAACACACAAGTACATTATGCATGGACTTTTATGGTATTTACATAAAGATCATCATCAGCCAAAATACGCCCATACGTTTGAAAAAAATGATGCTTTTTTTGTCATATTTGCCATTCCCAGTATCTTGTTATTTTATTTTGGTCTGGTTCCTAACTTAAATATTTTATTTTTTATTGGTTTGGGTATTCTGTGCTATGGTATTGCCTATTTTTTGATTCACGATGTACTTATACACCAACGATTTAAGTGGTTTAAACACACCAAAAACAAGTTTCTCTTAGGACTAAGAAAGGCTCATAAAATACATCATAAGCATTTAGGAAAAGAAGATGGTGAATGTTTTGGCATGCTGTATGTTCCTAAAAAATATCATAACCAATATAAATAATGCAATCTTATACCTACTTATTGGTAAATCTATGCTGTATTGCTATTCCTTTAATTGCTAGCTTTTACCCAAAGCATGCCTTTTATAAAGATTGGATAGCTTTTTTTAAAGGAAATATTATTACGGCTATTATATTTATTATTTGGGATACTATTTTTACCAAAATGGGTGTTTGGGGTTTTAACCCAACATACTTAACTGGTATTAGTATAGGGAATTTACCGATTGAAGAAATTCTCTTTTTCATCTGTATTCCTTTTGCGTGTGTGTTTACCTATTTCGCCCTTAAATACCTTATAAAACAAAATCCTTTAGAAAAAATTCAACATGTCCTGACTTTTGCTTTAATTACTATCCTTCTTCTAATAGCTATCTTTAATTACAACAAACTATATACGTTTGTAACTTGTTTGAGTACAAGTTTATATTTAAGTTATTTGACTGTAAAAAAAGTTGACTTATCTTATTACTATTTAAGCTATTTACTTGTGCTACCATTTTTTTATTTAAGCAATGGTATTTTAACTGGTAGTTTTTTTATCGACCCTATTGTTTGGTATAATGATGCCGAAAATTTAGGTGTTAGAATAAGTAACATCCCTATTGAAGATAGCATTTACGGCTTACTTTTAATTTTTATGAACATACATTTATATAAGTACTTTAAAACAAAAAGTCTACTTAAAATTAAGTAGACTTTTTTGATCTTTTATTTTCATCAACCTTAAGATACCGCTTTTAATTTTTTTAGCGTGGTCTTGGTTAATTTATCCTCGGCGTAAGCTTTAGTAACTTTTAAAGTTTTTTCGTCACTTCCTGGAAGCTCAAACATGGCATCAGTTAGAATCTCCTCACATAATGAACGAAGTCCTCTAGCACCAAGTTTATACTCAATGGCTTTATGCACTATAAAATCTAGCGCACCATCGGTAATACTAAACTCAATATCGTCCATTTCAAACAGTTTTTTATACTGTTTAATGATAGCATTCTTAGGCTCGGTTAAAATAGCTCTAAGGGTTTTATCATCTAAAGGATTCATATGAGTTAACACAGGTAAACGCCCAATAATTTCTGGTATTAAACCAAAATCTTTTAAATCTTTTGGTATAATGTACTGTAACAAATTTTCCTGGTCGATAACTTCTTCCGATTTTGAAGCGCTATAACCAACTGCTTGCATGTTTAAACGTTTAGAAATTACTTTATCAATACCATCAAAAGCACCACCAGCAATAAATAAAATGTTTTCGGTGTTTACCTCAATAAACTTTTGGTCTGGGTGTTTTCGTCCGCCTTTTGGTGGTACATTTACCGTAGTTCCTTCTAATAGTTTTAAAAGCGCTTGCTGAACACCTTCTCCAGAAACATCTCGTGTAATGGATGGGTTATCACTTTTACGCGCAATTTTATCAATCTCATCAATAAACACAATCCCTTTTTGCGCTTTATCTAGATTATAATCGGCTGCTTGTAAAAGTCGCGTTAAAATACTTTCAACATCTTCACCTACATAGCCCGCTTCAGTTAACACAGTAGCATCAACTATAGCTAAAGGTACATTAAGCATTTTAGCAACGGTTTTTGCCATTAGGGTTTTACCAGTTCCTGTTTGGCCTACCATAACGATATTACTTTTCTGGATTTCAATATCGTCATCGGAAGGTTGTTGCAGCAATCTTTTGTAGTGATTGTATACTGCAACCGACATGATTTTTTTGGTTGTTTCTTGACCTATAATATATTCATCTAAGAACGCTTTTATTTTTTGCGGCTTACGCAGCATAAGTTCTGCACTAAGTTCACTGTTATCAGTTTGTTTAGATTCTTCTAAAACAATACCGTGAGCTTGCTCTATACAGCGATCACAGATGTGTGCATCTAACCCAGCTATTAACAAGTTGGTTTCTGGCTTTTTCCTACCACAAAATGAGCATTCTAAATCTTCCTTTGCCATAAAATCAAATTCTAATTCTAATAATATTATTTAGTTTCGCACTAATATTTCGTCTATCATACCGTATTCTTTAGCTTTATCGGCTTTCATCCAGTAATCACGATCACTATCGGCATATACTTTGTCGTATTCTTGACCGGAGTGCTTACTTATAATTTTGTATAACTCTTCTTTTAATGTTAAAATTTCTCTTGCGGTTATTTCAATATCACTCGCTTGACCTTGCGCCCCACCAAGTGGTTGATGTATCATAACACGAGAGTGTGTTAAACCGCTTCTTTTTCCTTGAGCTCCAGCACATAATAATACCGCACCCATTGAGGCTGCCATACCTGTACAAATAGTAGCTACATCTGGCTTAATAAATTGCATGGTGTCATAAATTCCTAGGCCAGCATAAACGCTTCCTCCTGGTGAGTTTATGTATATTTGAATATCTTTAGAAGAATCTGTACTTTCTAAAAACAATAACTGAGCTTGCACAATATTAGCCACTTGGTCGTTTATTCCTGTTCCTAGAAAGATAATGCGATCCATCATTAAACGAGAAAACACATCCATAGCCACGGCGTTCATTTGGCGTTCTTCAATAATATTTGGCGTTAATCCTACAGGATACATACTACTCATAATTTTGTTGTAGTATGTACTGCTAACGCCTTGGTCTTTTATAGCGAATTTTTCAAATTCTTTTGCGTAATTCATAGTCTTTGTTGAGTTTTTTCTAAAATAAAAAAAAGCGTTGAAATGTTAAAAATTTCAACGCCTAAATATAAGCAATTATTCTTTCTCAAAGCGTTACGGATTATTTATCTCCGTAAACCTCTTTTACAAATGCGTCGTAAGTAACTTCTTTTGTTTTAAGATTAGATTTTTCTTTGTAAAGATCTAATAGTTTTTGGCTAATGATTTGCTCTGAAATTCTTCTCGCTTCGTCTTGATTAGATAATACTCTTGCTGCAATATCGTCTAATTCCTTTTCAGAAGGATTCATTTGACCAAATTGTGCCATTTGTGCTTTTATCATTTGCTTGGCATGGTCTTTAATATCGTCCATGGTTACCTTAATATCGTTATCGGTAATTAATTTACCTTCGATTAATTGGTAGCGTAAGCTTTTTTCTGATTTTTCGTATTCTTCTTTAGCTTCGGCTTCATCAAGTTCTTTTTCTCCTGCTGTTTGCATCCATTTTTGTAAGAATTCTGCAGGTAAATCAAACTTGGTGTTATCTACTAAATATTCTGTAATGTCGTTTAGTAGTTTTTGGTCGGCTTGTTGCTTGAATTGTTTTTCGGCGTCTTCTTTAATTTTTTCTTTAAGCTCGGTAACACTGGTTACGGTACCTTTTCCAAAAAGTTTATCAAATAACTCCTGATCTAAATCGGCTAATTCACGTTCGTTTATTTCAGTTACTGTAAACGTTACATCTATTTCTAAACCGTGAACCTCATCGTGAGTTAATTTTAATGCGTGCATTAATTCATGCTCATCGCTGTAAAGTCCTTTTGTTTTAAGTTCGATAACGTCGCCTACTTTGGCCCCAATAAATTTCTTTTCGGTCGCTTTTCCTTTAAATTTATCTAAGGTTAAAGTTACCGTGTTTTCTATCTCGCGTTCGTCGTTTTTAAACGTTCCTGTAACTTCACTATCTTTTTCTATAGTATCTTGAGAGACTAATTTACCGTATTGTTTTTGGATGTTTTCAACTTGCTCGTTGATCATTTTATCATCTGCAACAATATTGTATTGTGTAATGGCTTTTTTAGGCTTAATATCTACATCAAATTCTGGTGCCAAACCTAATTCAAACTCAAAAGATAGTTTTTCTGCATCCCAATCTAAATCGTCTTGTGGCTTTGGTAATGGTTGCCCTAAAACGTCTAGTTTTTCTTCGGTTAAATATTTGTTTAACGCATCTTGTAAAAGTTTGTTTACCTCATCTACTAATACGGCTTTTCCGTATTGTTTTTTCACCATTCCCATTGGCACATGACCTTTTCTAAAACCAGGTATGTTAGCCGTTCTTCTATAATCTGAAAGGATTTTTTCTACTTTATCGTTGTAGTCTTCTTTTTCAATATCAACTTTTACGACTGCATTTAATGCATCAATGTTTTCTCTTGTAATATTCATGCTCAAAAATTATGTGGCCTTTTGGCGCTTCTATTTTAATTTAAAAAGGGATGCAAAAGTATAACTTTTTTTGCATCCCCACAAAGTTTTTAACGTATTGAAATTCAGCCTATTTTTCATCGTCTTTTAAAAGTGAATGTAGTATAGATTGCAAGATGGATAATAAGATGCTAAAAAGTATAGCAATCCAAACGCTACTTACCGAAAAGCCTTCTATTAATTTATCTGCAATAAGTATTATAAAAGCATTGATAAACAATAGGAATATACCAAAAGTAACCACCGTTACTGGCAAGGTAAGTAATACTAAAATAGGTTTAACAAATAAGTTAAGGATTGCCAAAACTAAAGCTACTATAGTTGCTGTAAGATAGCTATCTACACTTACTCCAGAAAGCAGTTTAGATAATAGCACAACGGCTAAGGCGTTTAACAGTAATTTTAAAATTAATTTCATCTGTCTATGTTTTTAATTGTTTAGAAAGTTAAGAAATAAATTTTATGACTTCGTTATAAAAGTCTTTCGGATTTTCTGCATGCAACCAATGTCCCGCGTTTTCTATGGTTTTTATCTCTGCGTTAGGAAAATGAGTATGAATTAAACGTTCGTCTTGTGGCGAAATATATTCTGATTTATCGCCTCTTAAAAAAAGGGTTCCTTTTTCAAACTTAGTATGCATTGGCAAAGCTTCTCCTACTTCACCTACTTGGTCTTTTAAAACGGGTAAATTAAGACGTAAAGCTAATCGTCCTTTTTCTTTCCAATACAGGTTTTTTAGTAAGAATTGCCGTATACCAAAATCTGACACATAGCTTGATAGCGCATCATCGGCTTCTCTTCTATTTTCAATTTTGGAAAAGTCTAAATTTGAGAGTCCTTCTAAAATTTTATCATGATGAATAGGGTAAAATCTAGGAGAAATATCGGCTACAATTAACTTTGAAATGTATTCTGGGTAATCTACGGCAAATAACATAGCTGTTTTTCCTCCCATAGAATGCCCCAACAAAATAACGTCTCTTAAGTCATGTTTATCACAATATGTTTTTAAGTCTTTTGCCATAACATCGTAATTAAACTGATTGCTATGAAAACTTCTGCCATGATTTCTTTGATCTACTAAGTGGACTTCGTAACCGTCTTTTGCTAAGTGTTTGGCATGGGTTTTCCAATTATCACCCATACCTAAAAACCCATGTAGTATAACAAAAGGAGTTCCTTTTCCTAAAATATTTGAATGAAGTTCCATTTATTTTAATTTGTTTAAATACATCTGAATGACATTCTCTACGCCTAAATATAAACTTTCTGAAATTAACGCATGTCCAATAGATACTTCTAATAGTCCAGGAATATTTTCTTTAAAAAACTGAATGTTATCTAAAGATAAATCGTGGCCTGCATTTACACCTAAGCCAATTTCGTTAGCTAGTTTAGCACAATCTACAAAAGGTTTTATAGCCTCTTTATTACCTTGAGCATACTCGTGTGCATAGCTTTCGGTATACAGTTCAATTCTATCAGTTCCCGTTGCTTTTGCGCCTTCAATTTGCTTAACATCTGGATCTACAAAAATAGATGTTCTTATACCTTGAGCTTTAAACTCCTGTATTTTTTCAACTAAAAAATCTTTGTGTTTAATGGTATCCCACCCAGCATTACTTGTTATGGCATCTACCGCATCTGGCACTAAGGTTACTTGGGTTGGTTTAATTTCAAGAACCATTTTGGTGAACTTATCTATAGGGTTTCCTTCAATGTTATATTCGGTATATACTTCGGGTTTTAAATCGTAGGCATCTTGATATTTTATATGACGCTCATCTGGTCTTGGGTGAATAGTAATTCCTTGCGCACCATAACTTTGAGCATCTTTAGCAAATTGTACAACATTGGGTACATTACCTCCTCTAGAGTTTCTTATGGTTGCTACTTTATTTATATTAACACTAAGTTTTGTCATTGTTTCCTATTTTATATGTACAAAAATACGAAGTGGACCACGCTTATTGTAGCAATTTTTAATTAATTTGCAAAAAGCATAAAACCATTATCATGGATTTAAAAGAGTTTATTATTAACGATATAAAGCCATTATCTATTAATGATAAAGTAGGTGATGCGCAAGTATTATTTAATCAACTTACTTATTCGCACATCCCTATAAAAAATGATACCGACCAATATATTGGTTGCCTATCGGAAACCGATGTGCACTGCTTTGACAAGGACAAGAATATTTCAGACTTTCTACTCTCTATCGAAAGTTTCTTTGTAAAAGAGAAAACGGTTTGGTTAGATGTTTTGGAAGCATTTGCTCAAAATAGCACCAACATCATGCCTATATTAAGTGATAACAACACCTATTTAGGATATTACGAATTAAATGATGTTATCAGCCTATTTAACGAAACACCTTTTTTTGCCGAAGCTGGAGGTATTTTAATAGTTGAAAAAGGATTAAACGATTTTTCGTTTAGCGAAATAAGTCAAATTGTAGAATCTAACGACGGTAAATTATTAGGCGCTTTTATTTCAAAAATTGAAAACGACTTGGCGCAAATCACCCTTAAAATAGGTAATACAGGGCTTAATGAAATCATGCAAACCTTTAGAAGATATAGCTACAATATTATTTCTGGACACGAAGAAGACTCTTATTTAAAAAGTTTGAAGGAACGCTCAGAATACTTAAACAAATACCTAAACATATAATTATGAAAATAGCCCTATTTGGACAGTTTTTCCACAGAAATGCCGAAGAGGCTATTACTATCTTATTAAACTACTTAAACGGAAAAAGTAACGATATATATATTGAAGAAAATTTTCTAGATATTATTAATAAAAATCTAGATACCACCATAGATCTTAACGATTTTAAAACTTTTAAAACATTAAACGATAGTTACAATTTATTAATTAGTATTGGTGGAGATGGCACCATATTAAGAGCTATTACCCATGTTAAGGACACAGGTGTTCCAATTGTTGGCATAAACACTGGACGTTTAGGGTTTTTAGCAACTATTCAAAATGAAAATATCACACATGCTATGGATGATATTTTTAATGGGAACTATAAAATCTCTAAAAGAAGTCTTCTGGAAATTAAAACAACTCCCAAGCACCAAAATCTTACAGAACTTAATTTTGCATTAAATGAAATTGCCATAAGCCGCAAGAACACCACCTCCATGATTACGGTTTCAACCAAACTTGATGAGGAATACTTAACATCTTATTGGAGCGATGGACTTATTGTTTCTACGCCAACAGGATCTACAGGATACTCGTTAAGTTGTGGCGGCCCAGTTATTGCACCAGATGCCGAAAGTTTTGTACTCACACCCATTGCCCCACATAACCTAAACGCTAGGCCACTTGTTATAACAGATACTACAGAAATTGAACTAAAAGTAGACGGACGAGAAAACGAATACCTTGTCTCTCTTGATTCTAGAATTGCAACCCTTCAAAACGATGCTATTATTACTATCAAAAAAGCACCTTTTAAAATTAAAATGATTGAACTTGCCACCGAAAGTTTCCTAGACACCTTAAGAAAAAAACTGCTTTGGGGAGAAGATAAGCGCAATTAGGCAATAAATTGTATGAAATATTGTTTTAAGCTAATACTATTTCAATCAAATTGTTATAGGCTAATCATATTTATTATATTTGCAAACTTTTGAAGACATATGAGGTATTTAACCATAATCATATTAATTATTTTTTCATACCAAAGCACCTTTTCTCAAACGCACGAAATAGGTGTTTTTGTTGGGGGTAGTAATTTTATTGGCGACGTTGGCGCTACAACACACATTTCCCCTAACAGCCCTGCCTTTGGTGGTATTTACAAATGGAACAGAAGCCCACGACATTCGTTTAGGTTTTCATTATTATATTCTAAATTAGAAGCAAACGATTTAGATAGTGACGATCCAAGAAGAATTGAAAGAGGTTATGAGTTTGAAAACGACATTATAGAAGCCTCACTAGGTTTAGAATTCACTTTTTTTGATTTTAACTTACACGATGGGAGAGATAAATTCACCCCTTACTTATACACCGGAATTTCTGTCGCACATCATGACAATTTCTTCTTTAACAACCAAGGACAAAAAGTAATAGAAGACACCTCCAGTCTTGCTTACGGTATTCCTATGACACTAGGTATAAAAGCCAAATTTATCGAGCACTTTGTGATTGGTTTTGAAGTTGGTGCCAGATACACCTTCTCCGATGAGTTTGATGGCAGCGCCCCCGATTTTGATAACGAAAGTCCTTTAGCATTTGGAAATACTAATAATAATGACTGGTATGTTTTCACAGGCCTAACACTCACCTATACCTTTGGCCGCAAACCTTGTTACTGCGTATTTTAATATGAATTTAAAGTCACAAATACATACAAATAAGTTACCAAAACACCTTGCCATTATTATGGATGGCAACGGCCGGTGGGCAAAACAAAAAGGCTTCGTTAGAATGATTGGTCATGAAAATGGCACTAAATCTGTTCGCCAAACTGTAGAAGCTTGTGCTGAATTAGGCGTAGAAAATCTAACACTTTATGCATTTTCTACCGAAAATTGGAACCGCCCAAAACTAGAAGTACAAACCTTAATGAAACTTTTAGTATCCTCTTTAAAAAAGGAAATAAAAACATTACAAGAAAATAATATAAAACTAAAGGCTATAGGTAATTTAAAAGAATTACCTAAAAAAGTATATAACGAATTAGATTACGTTATTAACGAAACAAAAAACAATAACAGAATGACCTTAACCCTAGCATTAAGCTATGGTTCAAGGGAAGAACTCTTAAATTGTGTTAGAAACATTAGCCTTAAAGTTAAAAATAATATAATTTCTCCAAAAAAAATTGATGAATCGGTTATAAATGAGCATCTTTACACGCAAAATTTGCCAGACGTTGATTTGCTTATTAGAACAAGCGGAGAGCAAAGAATTAGCAATTTTTTATTATGGCAAATAGCTTATGCCGAATTGTATTTTACAAATGTACTTTGGCCAGATTTTACAAAGCAACATTTATATGAAGCAATTATTGAATACCAAAATAGAGAACGACGCTTTGGGAAAACCAGCGAGCAAATCAGTTAATATTACATCATTGAAAACACTATTACCTCTACTTACATTAATATCCTCATTATTTATTTTTCAACATGCTTCTGCACAAGAAGCTAATTACGATAATGGAAAAAAATACACCATAGAAGAAATTACTGTCGCTGGCGAAACCAGTTTTAGCGAGCAAACTATTATCTCCTTTTCCGAATTACGTAAGGGGCAACAAATCATGATGCCAGGAAAAGAAATAAGTCGCGCCATAAAAAAACTATGGAACTCTAACCTATTCAATAACATTGAAATTTACGCAAAAGACATTCAAGGCGACAAGGTTTTTCTTGAAATAAGATTAAGCGACCTTCCAGAATTAAACAATGTGCAAATTTCTGGAATAAGAAAAGGTAAAAAAGACAAAGTTATAGAGGAAAACAAGCTTAATAAAGGCGTAAAAGTTACCGAAAACCTTATTACAACCACAAAAAACTACCTTGTTAACAAATACCAAAAAGACGGTTACCTTAACTCTAAGGTTACCATAAGTACTAGAGAGGTAAAAGATTCCATCCAAAAATCTAGGGTTGATATGTCTATTTTTATAGATAAAGGTAAAAAGGTTAAAGTAAAAGATATTGTATTTACAGGCAACGAAGTTATTACAGACCGTAAGCTTCGAAAAGCCATGAAAAACACAAAAAAGAAAAAGATTTACAGGCTATTTAAACGCTCTAAATATATTGAAGCCGACTACAAAGAAGACTTAAAAAGTGTTATCGATAAGTTTAAAGAAAACGGCTATCGAGACGCAAGGATTATTTCGGATAGTTTAGAAATTATAAATAAGAAAAACATCGCCCTGCATATTGAGGTTGAAGAAGGTGAATTATACACCTTTGGGGATATAGACTTTATAGGTAACACGGTTTATTCCGATGACTATTTAAAACGTATTTTAAGAATAGATAAAGGCGACACATACAATGGCGTTTTACTAGAGAAACGTATCGCTGATGACACAAAACCAGACGCCTTAGATATTACTAACCTTTACCAAAATAACGGGTATTTATTCTCTACAATTAATCCTGTAGAAGTTAGTGCCGAGGGCAATGTAATTGATTTAGAAATACGTATTGTAGAAGGAAAACCTGTTCACTTTAACAATATTACAGTTGTAGGTAACGAAGTTACTAACGATCATGTTATTTACAGAGAACTCCATACAAGACCAGGACAGCTCTACAGTAAATCCAATGTCGTTAGAACCATTCGTGAATTAAGCCAATTAGGATTTTTCGATGCCGAACAAATAGGAACAAACTTTTTAAACCCTAACCCTAACGAAGGTACTATCGATTTAGAGTACTCGCTTGTGGAAACTGGATCAAGCCAAATAGAACTACAAGGTGGTTACGGTGGTGGTGGTTTTATTGGTACACTAGGCTTATCATTTAACAACTTCTCGTTAAGAAATATTTTAAACTTAGATGCCTATAAACCTGTTCCAAGAGGAGATGGTCAAAAACTATCGTTAAGATTACAGGCTAGTCAATTTTTCCAAACCTATAGTTTCTCATTTACAGAACCATGGTTAGGCGGTAAAAAACCTGTTCAATTTTCAACATCGTTATCACATACCAAGCAATTTTTATACGATTATACTACAGGAAAAGCAGACAGAGATAAACGCTTTAATATTACAGGTATTACCGTTGGCTTAGCAAAACGTTTAACTGTACCAGATGATTATTTTACGCTATCTCAAGCCTTAACATTTCAGCATTATAATTTAAAAAACTATAACACAGGACTATTTACTTTTGGCGATGGTTACTCAAACAACCTAGCATATACTATAGGATTAACAAGAAATAACACAGCAAACGATCCTATTTATCCTGTACGAGGTTCTAATTTCTCTGTTAGCGCAAAACTTACATTACCATATTCATTATTTAATAATGTAGACTACAAAGCATTAAGCGATGAACGCGATGAGCTTTCAGAGTTTGTTAGCGATGCAAATAACCCTGTAGACGATAGAACCAATGCAAACAACCGTATAGCCGAAATAGATCAAGAACGCTTTAAATGGTTAGAGTTTTACAAAATTAAATTTAGAGCAGATTGGTATACAGAACTTGCTAAAAACTTAGTATTAAGGCCTAGTCTTGAATTTGGTTTCCTTGGAGCTTACAACAACAATCGCGGGGTAATTCCTTTTGAAAGATTTTTCCTTGGTGGAGATGGTTTAGGATCTTACAGTTTAGATGGTAGAGAAGCCATTGCTTTGCGTGGTTACCCTAATCAATCTATACAACCTATGGATCAATTTGGAAACATAAGTAACGATGGAGGTACTATATACAATAAGTTCTCTTTAGAGTTACGCTATCCTATAACCTTAAAACAATCGGCTAAAATTTATGTTTTAGGCTTTATGGAAGGTGGAGTTGCTTATAACAATTTCCAAGATTATAATCCTTTCGATTTAAAACGTTCGGCAGGTTTAGGACTACGTATATTCATGCCAGCCTTTGGTTTATTAGGTATCGATTTTGGTCATGGATTTGACCCTGTACCTGGATCAACAACTAAAAATGGATGGGAAACACACTTTATTATTGGTCAACAATTTTAATTTGGCACGATATTTTCTATATCCTTTTTGATTATTTAAACCATGAATTGAAATTTTTCAAGTTAAATTTCGTTAATTTTGGAAAGTAAAATTCAAAAAATTGGCAAAAAAATTAAATAATCAATTGTCATTTTTTAAAATTTATGATCGTAATAAATCATTAAAATATGATACAAATGAAAATTAAAGTTCTTTTTTTATTGACATTGTTTTCTTTTCTAGGTATGTCTCATTCCTATGCACAAAGAGGTGTTAGAATAGGCTATATAGATACCGAATACATTTTAGAGAACATTCCAGAATACCAAGAAGCAACAGCTCAACTGGAAAGTAAAGTACAAAAATGGAAAGGTGAAATAGAAAGTCAGTTAAGTACTATTGAACAAAAAAGGAAAGATTTAAGTAATGAAAAGCCTTTTTTAACAAAAGAACTTATCGAGGAAAAAGAAGAAGATATTGCTTTTGAAGAGCAAGAAATATTAGATTACCAACAAAAACGATTTGGACCAAATGGCGATTTAATTGTTCAAAAACAGCAACTTATAAAGCCTATTCAAGATCAAATTTTTACTGCTGTACAAGATATGGCCGAAAAAAGAAAATATGATTTTGTTTTTGATAAATCGGCCGATGTGGTTATGCTTTATTCAGCAGATCGTTACGATTTTAGTGATGAAGTTATTAGAAGTATAACAAGAAGCACCAAACGTAAACAAGCACAATCTAGAGCAGAAAGACGTCAAGCAGAACAAGAAGAAGTGCTTCCTGAAATTAATGAAAAATTAGAAGCTAGAGAGAAAGCTGCTGAAGAAAGACGCCAAGAAATACTAGACGAACGTGCCGCTAGAAAAGAAGCTATCCAAAAAAGAAGAGATAGTATTATTGCTGCTAGACAAGCTGCAAGAGAAGCAAAGCTTAAAGAAAGACAACAAGCCACAGAAGACAATGCTTCGGAAGATGAAGATGCTTCTGAAAACAAAACCGACGCTAATAACAATGACGGTGAAAAAACAAGAGAGCAAATTCTTGAAGAGCGTCGCCAGAAAAAATTAGAAGATCGCGCTAGAAGAAAAAAAGAGCTAGAAGAACGAAGACAGCGTATATTAGCAGAAAGACAAAAAGCCAAAGAAGAACGAGAACAAGAAAGACAAGAACAAGAAAATAACGACAACGAAGACGAACAAGAAAACTAAATTTTAACAATTAATTTATAACACAAACACACATTAATACTATTAAAAATGAAAAATTTTAAAACCTTATTTTTTACAGCAGCATTATTTATTGGAATGATGGGATTTGCACAAGCGCAAAGTAAAGTTGCTCACATAAGCACGCAAGAATTAATTTCTGCAATGCCTGAGACTAAAGCTGCTGAAGCTGAAATTGAAAAACTTGGTAAAACATACGAAGCTGATATTCAATCTATGATTACAGAATATCAAAATAAAGCAAAACAATACGAAGCTGAAGTTGACACAAAAACAGATGAAGAAAACCAAAAACGTGGTTTAGAGCTTCAAACTATGCAGCAAAATATTCAGCAATACAGAGGTACTGCACAACAAGAAATGCAAAAGAAAGAACTTGATTTATTAAAGCCAATTACAGAAAGAGCTAAAGCTGCGATTTTAAAAGTAGCTAGAGCGCAAGGTTTTGACTATGTCTTAGACTCTTCTCAAGGTAGTGGTGTAATCATGTCAGATGGTAAGAACCTTTTAGACGATGTTAAAAAAGAACTAGGTTTCTAAAAAAAGGTACTAGCCTAATAAAACTTTTAAAAGCTGCTTATATTAGGCAGCTTTTTTATTTTTGTAACTATGAGTAACAAACCTATTGGTATTTTTGATTCTGGAGTTGGAGGCACTTCTATTTGGAAAGAGCTACATGCTTTACTACCTCATGAAAACACCATCTATCTTGCCGATAGTAAAAATGCCCCTTATGGCCCAAAAGGGAAAGACAAGATTATTAAATTAAGTATAAAAAATGTCGAGTTTCTACTAAAAAAAGACTGCAAACTTATTGTCGTAGCCTGTAATACGGCGACTACAAATGCGATTAAAGTATTACGGGAAAATTACGACATCCCATTTATAGGCATAGAACCCGCCATAAAGCCTGCAGCTCTGCAAACCAAAAATAAAGCGATTGGTATTTTAGCTACAGAAGGCACTTTAAGTAGTGAGTTATTTCATAATACTGCTGCTCTTTATAGCAATGGTATTACTATTGTAGAACAAAATGGAAATGGCATTGTAGAACTAATTGAACATGGTAAAGCGGATTCTCAAGAAATGAAAAGCCTTCTTAAAGAATATCTCTCCCCAATGATTAAAGCTAATATTGATTATTTAGTTTTAGGATGTACACATTACCCTTACTTAATGCCTTTATTACTAGATTTCCTTCCTAAATCGATAAAAATAATAGATTCGGGAGAAGCTGTAGCCAAACAAACAAAAGCGGTATTAGTGCAACATAACCTATTGAATAATGCTACTATTAAACCAAAAAACAAGTTTTATACTAATAGCAACCCAAGAGTGATGCAAACACTTTTAAACGAAAATTTTAACGCTGAATATTTAGACTTTTAATCTTCTTTAAACCAACTCGAATATTTAATATAATTATTAGCTATTCTATCTATCTCACCTGAAATAAGTTCTTGGCTTATATCCTTTACTTTTTTGGCTGGCACACCAGCATAAATACTTCCTGCCTCTACTCTAGTGTTTTGTGTAACAACAGCACCAGCGGCAATAATACTATTACTTTCCACAATACAATCATCCATAACAATACTTCCCATTCCTATTAAAACATTATCATGTATTGTACAGCCATGTACAATAGCATTGTGCCCAATAGATACGTTATTTCCAATTGTAGTTGGCGACTTTTGGTAAGTAGCATGAATAACAGCACCGTCTTGAATATTAACTTTATCGCCTATTTTTATATAATGAACATCACCTCTAATTACAGCATTAAACCAAATACTACATTGGTTTCCTAATGTAACGTCGCCTACTATAGTAGCATTTTCAGCCATAAAGCAATCGTTAGGTATATGAGGATGTTTATTGTTTACAGGTTTTATTACAGGCATAGTTTTTTATTTAAAATAAGACAATAAATTAGCTTTTTTGGAAGCTGATACAATTATTTCTTTTCCATTGCTTAATATAACACTTCCTCCTTTTCCTTTTACATATTTTACAATTTCGTTTGTATTCACTAAGTAACTTTTATGAACTCTGGTAAAGGTATATTCTTTTAGGCTCTCTTCAATATATTTTAAGGTTTTACTAACCACTTTTTTAGTGTTATTTTTTAAGTGAATTTCGGTATAATTATCATCGGCCTTACAATACAAAATATCTTTTGTATCTATAACCTCAAAGCCGTCTTGCTGTGGTAAAGTGATTTTTCCAGCAACAGTATCTGATTTTGAAATTAACACTTGATTTTGAAGTCGCTCTTCTTTCTCCCGAATAGCAGTTACATAATCCACAGCTTTAATTAATTCGTCTATTGATATAGGTTTCATTAAATAATATGAAGCATGTGCATTTAAAGCTTCTAGAGCATAATGGTTGTAGGCTGTAACAAAAATAGTTTCGAAAGTTATATTACTTACTTTCTCTAAAAGATCGAAAGCGTTTCCAAAAGGCATTTCTACATCTAGAAAAACGAGGTCTAGTTCATGTGTTCTTATCAGTTCTAATCCATCTTCAATATTGGCAGCTTCACCTAATAGATTTACATTTGGGCAGTATTTTTCAAGATAGTTTTTTAAAATATCGCGACTAGCTTTCTCGTCTTCAACAATTATAGCTTTTAAATTCATTTTTAATCCTTTTTTATGGTGACTTTTACCTTGGTTCCAACATCCACTGCTTTCGGATTGAGGTCGGTTATAAAAACATCTATTTTATCTTTATACATGTTGTTTAAAATGGCAACACGTTTTTTTATATTGCTTAACCCTTTTGAGTTATGTTTTTTTTGATTAGGTGTTTTAAGTGCTTTTGAGCGCTCTCTTCCAATACCATTATCCGTTATCGTTATGGCAATTTCATTATTTGAGACATGCTTTAAATCAATATTTAATTGTCCTTTATCTTTTTTATACCGTAGTCCGTGCCAAACAGCATTTTCTATATACGGTTGTAATAACATAGGCGGAATTTTAAACTCGTTAATATTAATAGCATTATCAACTGTAATAGTATAATCAAACTTATCTTGAAATCTAAAATGCTCTAACTTAACATAAAGCTGAAGTAGTTCTATTTCTTTTTGTAATGGGATAAAATCTTCTTCACTATTTTCTAAAACGGCGCGCATAAGAAAAGAAAAGTCTGTAAGGTATTTGTTGGCCGTTCTTTCATCGTTTAAAGCAATAAAATTATTTACGGAATTTAGGGCATTAAAGATAAAATGAGGATTCATTTGACTTCTTAACGATTTTAAAGCAAGTAAATTATTGGCTAAACGCTGCTGTTTAATATACTTATACATTAAATAAGCTAGAATACAAAGTAGTAAAACACCGCCTATTAACGAGTAGATAATAAGCTGTTGGCGTTTGTTACGCTCTAATGTTAACTGATATTTACTTTCTGAAAGTTCGCGTTCATTTTCAAGACTTTTTATACGGTTTTGTTTATTAGAAATATCTCTACTAAACTTCGCTGCTCTAACAATTTCCTGTTCTTTTTTTATATAAAGCTCTTCTACTATTTCTGTATATTCCTTGTAAGTTTCTAATGCTTTTTCATCGTTACCAGAACTACTATAAACTTCAGATAATTTACGTTTTGCATCTTTTTTTACTACTAAATCTTCTTTATCATCGGCTTCTTTAACACTACGTTCAAGGTAGGCCACGGCGCTATCAAAATCTTTTTGTAAGTAGTAAGCATTACCTATTTTATAGTTTTGCTTTTGTGGTGTTAAGGCACTTTCATTATCAAAAACAGTATCATTTTCAATTTCTATAATATTTTCTAACGCTTGTTTTCGTAAATTAATCTCGTTATCGTAAGCCCTATTAGTATGTTGAAAATCGGCTACCGTAACAGTTTCTTCTAGAGCTCTTTTTTTATTTTCTTTAGAAGCTAAGTTTAATGAGTTACCAAAATAGCTTTGGGCTTGTTCTATTTGCCCGTTCTTCATGTACATTTTGGCTATTTTAGAATTTAGGTCGGTAATTTTTGGAGTAATTGAATCTGTTTCGGCCCTTTTTAATGCCCTATTGTAAGATTTTGAAGCCTCAACATAAGATGCCTCATTGGTGTAGGCATCTCCCAAGCCTTCAAAACGCATAATGTACTGCAAGTTTGTTAAGTCTTCTACAGGTAACTCTAAATAAGTTTGAATACTTTGACTAAAATTTTTATTTAAATTATAAGCTTTAGCTAGCTTTAGCACAACCTCGTTATTCTGTTTGCTTTGTAGACTTATTCTGTAATTTGAAATTGATAAATCGTATTGTTTCCATTGCATATAAACATCTGCGATAATCTCGTATGCTTTTGCATTTTGTTGGGTTGAACGACTTTTAGCTAACGCTTCGGTAGCAAACTGAAGGCTTTTTTCTACATCAATTTTTTTATATTTTTTTACCGAATCTAAAGCATTTTTATAGGCTTGTGCTGTTCTTTGGTTATTATAATAGGCTTCTGTAGGAATGTTACTAGAAACAACTTCTACGGTTATGTCCTCATCATTAATAACTGTGTAGTAAACAGTATGAAAGTCTTCATGCTTAATAACTAATTCATCGCCCTTTTTAACTTTTATCTTAAATTCTCCTAAAGGATTGGTTCTTGTAATTGGTTGACCAAAAACTTGAACTTCTACATTTGAAATAGGCTGATTATTTTCTCGCTCTTTAACAAGTCCATTAATTATAAAGTGCTGTTCTTTTTGAGCTGAATTATTCAAGTTGTCTTGTGCAATAGAAGGCATTACAAAACAGCTAAAAAAAAGAAATGAAAGAATTTTTAAGTAATTTTTCATAAAAGTGCCAATACTATATTATAAACATACGCACTTTTAATGTATTGTAAAAGTTGGCTTTACGGAATAAACCAGAAAAGACACCTTAATTGTTTTAGTTTACTAAAGCAATACCTCCATTAGCTCAATTAACAATACAAAACACTCATTGGCCTTTTTTTAAGAAGTATTTTAATTTCATAAAAAAGCCTTGAAAAATTTCAAGGCTTGAGTTATTATTAGTTAACCGCTGGACAATTACAGTGGTAACGTTCTCGTCTACAATTAAAGTTAAACCCTAGTGTTATTTGATGGAATCCTCCATTGTTAAACACTACCGAATTTGCTTGATAAGAATACGTATAAGCAAACATAAATTGCTTATAATCTATCCCTAATATTGGTGTGATGTATTGTAGTTTTTGACTGCTTACACCATTACCTTCATAATAATCTGCACCATCTAAACTTCTTCTGTAAGATAATCCTCCCCAAAGCTTACCAAATTCCATTTCTTTGTATGCTTTAGCATTTATATCGAAAGAAGATTCTTTTGTACCATCTTTATATTGAAACATTACTGATGGCTCGAAAGCCCATGTGCTTCCATATTTAGAAAAAACATATCCTACTGTTCCTAAAAACTGTCTTGGGTTATCGTAAGAGAATAAACCATTCTCATTAGAGTTTATCCCTTCATTTTTAAGCATATTTTTCACCGTGGCATGAGCATAAAAGTCATACAAATGGTAAGAAAAACCAAAATCTAAATTAAAATTAGTAGCACTTTGGTCTACACCAGCTATAATAGGGTCAAAAGGTTCGTTTATAAAAGCACTTTCATCTAATCTATATTGAATAGCTCCTATACTTAAACCAAAAGATAACATGTTTAAATCCACTTCACTTCTAGAAAACATAATATGATGCGCATAGGTTATGTACCCTCCAGTTTGTGAGTGATATCCATTTTTATCGGTATAAAGAATGGCTCCTATACCAGATTGTGAGTCACCAATTCTACCATTAGCACTTGCTGTAAGTAGTCTTGGAGCATCATCATCGCCAAACCACTGCTGGCGTCCTGTTATTCTAACCTTGGCACAATTAGAAGCTCCAGCCATTGATGGGTGAATTAAATAATAATTGTCGGTTAAGTAGTCTGAGTATATAGGAAGTCCTTCCTGTGATTGTACTAGCTGAAAGCTAAATATAGCTAGTAATAATAAAAACAATCTTTTAAATATCATAATCTAAGGTTTCAGGCAGATTCGTTATTTTATTGCCATATCATCTTTTATTAAAACTCTTTTTTTGCAATAAAATTATAATCAAAAGCCAAATATAAAAAAATTAGTCATTTTCCATACTACTTTAACAATGTAATACTCATCAAAAAAGTGTTTTCCCAAAAAAGACTTAAAAGCCAAATATACAGATTATCTTTTTAGTACTTTTGCATAAAATTTATATCTCATGAGTAACTATCACGTTTCCATACAAGAAACTTCCAATAAAACCATTATAAAGTTTGAATTAAACCAGTTTATTACAAAACATCAAAGTTTTGAGTTTAATAACATTGATGAAGCTAAATCATCGCCTTTAGCGCAACAGTTATTTTATTTGCCTTTTGTAAAAAAAGTTTATATTTCAGGAAATTTTATTGCTGTAGAACGCTATAATATAGTTGAGTGGAAAGACGTTCAATACGACGTTGCTAAACAAATAGGAGAGTATTTAAATAATGGTGGTGTTATTATAGAGGAAGATGCTGCGCCAAAAAAAGTACCTGTTACTGTTTATGCCGAAAGTACGCCTAATCCAAGTGTTTTAAAATTTGTAGCGAACAAAAAACTAGTAACAGCACCTTACGAGTTCACCTCGATAGATCATGCTAAACTATCTCCTTTAGCTTCTGCATTATTTCATTTCCCATTTGTTAAAGAAGTATTTATTGATGAAAATTATGTTTCTATAAGTAAATATGACATTGCAGAATGGAATGATATTACTATGGAACTTCGTGAGTTTATTAAAACACACATTGAAGAAGGCAAGGACATTTTACTACCAGAAGCTCCAGAGACTTTAAATAAAACCAACGAAAAGTTAGATCAAAACTTTGAGGCTCTAGATGACACTTCGAAACAAATTGTAAACATTTTAGAAGAATATGTAAAACCTGCTGTACAAAGCGATGGTGGCAATATTATGTTCGAATCTTATAACGCTTCTGATAAAACTGTAAAAGTTGTTTTACAAGGTGCTTGTAGCGGTTGCCCGTCGTCCACGTTTACCTTAAAAAATGGTATAGAAAATATGCTTAAAGACATGCTAAACGATACCTCTTTAAAAGTAGAAGCTATTAATGGTTAAGTGTGACTTTTTTATTTGGATGGTGTCTAAAAAACAGCTATATTAAATAGCTACTTACATTATTAACCAAATAAAAAATTACATTATGGCAGTATTAAAAGTAATTGAGGTATTGGCCAACTCGGATAAAAGTTGGGAAGATGCTACAAAAAGGGCTGTAAAAGACGCCTCTAAAACAGTAAAAAACATACGTTCGGTTTACGTAAACGAGCAAAGCGCCCTAGTAAATGGCGATGATGTTGTAGAATTTCGTGTAAACGTTAAAATTACATTTGAAGTTAAATAACACACTACTAACACAATAAACTAAAAAGTGCTTTTAAACTAAAGCACTTTTTTTATCATCTTAAAAAAAGAAGCTTAACCTTTATTTAAAGAGGTTGAAAAATCATTCTTATAATTTTATTAATTAATCACTTAAACAAAACACATGGATTTAGAAAAATGGACTGAAAAAGGCCTAAACTTTGCCTCGGAATATGGTATAAAAATTTTGGGAGCCATTCTTATATGGATTATTGGTTCTTGGATTATTAAAAAACTTCTAGGCACCACCAAAAAAATAATGGATAAAAGAGACTTTGATGAAAGTCTGGAGAAATTCCTAATTAACCTTCTTGGCTGGGCATTAAAAATACTTTTAATTCTTGCTATTCTTGCTAAACTTGGTGTTGAAACAACATCGTTTGCTGCTATTTTAGCTGCTGCTGGTTTGGCAGTTGGTATGGCATTACAAGGATCGTTATCAAATTTTGCTGGAGGCGTTTTAATTATGATTTTTAAACCTATTAAAATAGGTGACTTAATTGAAGCTCAAGGTGAAATAGGTGTGGTAAAAGAAATTGAAATTTTCACCACAAAACTTACAGGACTTTCTAATAAAGAAATCATTATTCCAAATGGAGCGCTTTCTAATGGTAATATTGTTAACTACACAACTGAAGGCACCAGACGTGTTGACCTTGTTTTTGGCGTTGGATATGATTCTGACATTAAAAAAACCAAAGAGGTTTTAATGAATGTATTAACATCTCATCCTAAAGTATTGAAAGACCCTGCTCCTGCGGTTACCGTATTAGAATTAGCAGACAGCTCGGTTAATTTTGCTACTAGACCATGGTGTAAAACCGAAGATTACTGGGATGTCTATTTTGATGTTACCGAAAATGCTAAAGAAGCCTTAGATGCTGCAGGTATTGAAATTCCTTACCCACACAGTGTTGAAATACATAAAGACGCTTAAAGACTTTAGGCTAATATATTATAAACAAAAAGAGAACGTTAATAACGTTCTCTTTTTTATTTTTTCTAGCAGCTTTTATTCTTATTTCTTAGACTTTATCGCTACAAAATCCTTTAAATAATACGGTTCAAAATAAGCTACATCTTCAATATTATTTGCTTTATACTTTTTATAAGCTATGTTACCCATCTCGTTTGCCGAAGGTAATTTCGCATCAATAAAAACAGCATTAGGATGAGTTATAATAGTTTTTGTTTTCTCCACACCATTCCCTATAAAATAAACTTTCTCTTTCTCTAAATACTCTTGAAAGCTATTTTCTTCTAAAACTTCGGCTTTAATATCACGCGCTAAACTAAAATCAGTATTAAAAACAGCCGAATATACTTCCATGCGTCTAGCATCTAGCATAGGAACAATATAACCACCTTCTATGTTAACTTGTCTTGATAACGATTCAAGTGTTGATACAGCTATTAAAGGTTTCTCTAGTGCATAGGCTAATCCTTTAGCTGTAGAAACGCCGATACGCAATCCCGTATAAGAGCCCGGCCCTTTACTAACTGCAATTGCATCTAGTTGAGATTTATCGATATTATTCTCGCTTAAAATACGATTTATATAGACATGTAATCTCTCGGCATGAGAATAGCCTTTATCATAATCTTCAATAACAGCTATAGTTTTACCCTCTTTTGATAAGGCTACCGAGCAATTGGTTGTTGCTGTTTCTATGCTTAGAATCAAAATAACTATTAATTATTATTTATCACTATTGGTTTTCCAATATAAAAGTCTAACACTTTTGTTTTAAAAATAAAATCGTATTTAGCGTTAATTAAGGCTGATTGAGCATTGACATATCTAATTCTAGATTGCTCTAAATCGAAGGCATTCATAGCGCCAAGATTATAACGTTCTTGCGCATTTTCAAAAGCTAACTCTTGTGATTGCATAGCTTTTTTTGAAGCTTCATAACTTTTTAAAGCTGCCTTAGCATCTGTAAACGCTGTTTGTATAGTATTTTCTAAGTCTAATTTAGATTGCGCTAAATCCAACTTAGAGTTTTCAACAGAAATCTTTGCTTTGGTTACAGATGTTTTATTTTGAAACTGTGAGAATATAGGTATTCCTATACTTAAACTAAAACTATGCGCTTTTTGATCGTTTAACTGATTAAAAAACGTGTCTTCTGTATCTATCAAATTCGAATAAAATGCATTTGATCCAAATGCGTAACTTAAATTTACGTTTGGCAAAAATCCAGATTTACTAATTTTAGTATTCATCTCGGCTACTTCAATATTTTTTTCGGCAAGTTTTATCTCACTTCTATTATCGAAAGCATAGTCTAAAATAGGCTCTACGTTATTATACATTAAAGTTGCCGTTGGGCTTCCTACATCAATCATTTCTACCTGAAATCCTTCTCTAGGTATTTGCAGTATTTGAGACAGTGTAAGTAACGCAATATTATAATTATTTTCGGCAATAGTTAAACTTTGTTCATCTGATGCTAAAGTTGCTTCGGCATCATAAACATTTGCTTGTGGTTGCACGCCAGCTTCTACCAAATCTTGTACTTGGTTTAATTGTGCCTGTGAGAAATCTACTTGCGCTTTTGCCGTTTCTAAATTTTCCTTATTGAATAATACATTTAAATAGGCATTGGCTACATTTAGCGAAATATCATCTTTAAGCTTTTGTAACTGTAATTGGTTAGCCTCTTGGTTTAGTAACGATTGTTTATATAAATAAGAGGTTCTAAAACCATTAAACACATTTTGGGTTGCTCTTATCCCTATATTGGTAGAGTGTGTGGTACGGTCGGCAAATTGCCCTTGGAACAACTCTTGGTTACCAAGACCTAATGTTTGACTAGCACTAGCATTTAACGTTGGCAAAAAACTACCTTTAGAAGCTTTTACATCTTGCTCTCCAGACAAAAGCGAATTATTAATCTGTTTTACCGATATGTTATTCTCCAAAGCATAATTAACACACTCTTGTAGTGTCCAAACTTTATCTTGTGCTTGAATACTTATACTTAAAAATAGTACTGCTATTATGCTAAAACCTATTTTATCTATTTTCATCATCTTCATTATTATCGTCTGATGCTTTGTTCCACACTTTTATTTTATCGCCTTCGGCAACACCTTCGGTAATTTCAACATTTATACCATCGGATAAGCCAAGCTCTACGTCTACTTTTTTGTAATTGTTTTCACCTTCTAAAACCTCAACAAATGGTTTTTCGGTAATACGGTTATATTGCAACAAGGCTTCGCGAATAGCTAAAACGCTATCTCTTGCCTCTATATCTATCTCGGCATTTGCACTATATCCTGCACGTATATTGGTACTTTCTTCTACATTTACATCGGCTTTTATGGTAAATTGCACCGCACCATTTTCTTCAATACCCTTTGGTGCCACAAACGTTAGTTTAGCCGGAAATTCTTTATCGCGAATAGCTCCTAGAATAACTTTTATTTCTTCACCTTCTTTTAGTTTACCTACTTCGGCTTCATCAACTTGGCCCTCAAAAATCATCACGCTCATATCGGCAATGGTTGCAATGGTTGTTCCGTCGTTAAAGTTGTTACTTTCGATAACTTGATCGCCTTCACGCACTGGAATTTCTAAAATAGTTCCTGAAATTTGTGCTACAATACTTGTGTTTGCAGTGTTTCCACCAGACAGCGATCCTTGTTTAATAATTTGATAGTTGTTTTGTGCTTGCGCTAAACTCTCTTTAGCTTGATTGTAAGACAACTCGCTATTCTCGAAATCTTGCTTTGAGATTACACCTTTTTCAAACAACTCTTTATTGCGATCGTAAAGAATTTTAGCGTTATCGAATGATAATTTTTGTGTTTGAATATTACTTCTAGCACTCACCAAACTTTGCTCGTCTGGTACCACACGAATTTTGGCAATTAAATCGCCTTTCTTAACAATATCCCCTTCTTCGACAAGTATTTTATCGATAATCCCAGAAATTTGTGGTTTAAGCTCAATTTCTTCTTCTGGGTTTAATTTTCCTGTAGCAACGGCTTTGGTGTTTATTGAAGTATAAAAAGGTTCTTCTGTTTTAAAATCTTCAACCGCTTTAGAATTGGCATCTTTAAAATATTTGATTACCCATACAAATAGTAAGAGCAATACAATTCCGATAATGATTTTTAACGTTTTATTCATTTTATTTTTGATTGTTTATTCTATTCTTCTCTTAATGCATCGATTGGTTTTATACTCGTGGCTTTAAATGCAGGTATTAGCCCGATTAAAGTTCCTAAAATCACTAAAATTACTAAAGCGACAAATACTACGGCAATCGAGACCGATGGGTTTACTATGGCAGCTTCATCTCCTTGACCAAACATAGTATTTAGCAAAATTAAAATCCATCCACCAGAAATAATACCAAAAAGGCCTGCAATAATAGTTAAAAACACGGCTTCAACTACAATTTGTCGTTTTATCTCATAAGGTGTGGCTCCTAAAGCACGACGCACACCAATTTCTTTGGTACGTTCTTTTACGGTAATAAGCAAAATGTTACCAATAGCAAATACGCCTGCAATTAAAGTGGCAATACCTACAAACCAGGTTAAAAACTGCATTCCTGTTAAAAAGCCGGTCATTTTTTTAAACTCTTTCCCTAAGTTAAAACTTCCAAAGGCACGACTATCTTCTGGATGAATATTGTTTAGGTTTTTTAATAAAAGTTTAGCGTCTTGTTCTATCTGCTTGATGTTATACTCTGGCTTGCCAGTAATCATCATCCAGCCTATTCTATCTCCTGAGTTATAAATTTGTTGGTAGGTTGTAAATGGAATATGCATGTCTTGCGATGGCCCCATATTAACATTACCAACTTCGTAAAGTCCTATAACTTTAAAGTTAATATCGTTAATAACAATGTATTCACCTATAACTTCGGCATCTTTTTCAAAAAGTTGTTTGTAAACATCTTCTGAAATAACGACCACTTTTTTATTATCATCAATATCATTTTGATTAACAAAGCGTCCTTGAATAAGGTTTATTTTTTGAAGTTTATTTAAAAGCGGATAATCACCTACCATTCTAAAACTTCCAGATAAAAAATTGCGTGTTGCTGTAATGGTTCGTTGGTTTCTAGGTAAGACGAATTCGATACCTTCTACATTTTCTTCTATTTTTTTGGTATCGGAAAGGGAGAGTTCCACTTGTCGCCCTTCTTGAAATCCTCTAAAAGGCATTCCTGTCGATTGCCCCCAAACAAAGACACTGTTTGTCGCAAAATCGCCAAACAAGCGGTTAAAAGCATTCTCTAAACCTCGTGCCGACCCTAATAAGCCGATAAGTAATAAAATTCCCCACCAAACACCTACCATGGTTAAGACCGATCTTAACTTGTTTTTATTGAAGCTATCAAAAACTTCTTGCCAGGTATCTCTATCTAATAAAAATCTTAACATGTTAATCGTTTCTTAAAGCTACAATAGGTTTTATTTGCGAGGCTTTTTTGGCTGGCAGATATCCAGCAATGGCTCCTGCTACAATAAGCGTAATTGTGGCACCAACCACTAAACTGTTACTTACGCCTGGATCTTTTATAAAATACGTTTCTAAACTTGGTGCTGCAAGCTCTAAAACACCAACTCCTAAAAGTAATCCAACATATCCTGCTATGGCTGTAATTATTATAGATTCTAATAAAATGATTGCTATAATAGATCGTGGTGAAGCCCCTAAGGCTTTTCGAATGCCAATTTCTTTAGTACGTTCTTTTACAATAAAAATCATAATATTACTTATCCCCACAATTCCTGCTATAAGTGTACCAAAACCAATAACCAAAATGATTACGGTTAAACTACTGGTCATGATATCGACTTGCTTAGTCCCTTGCGCCATATTAAAAATACGTATGGCTCTTTGGTCATTTCTTGCCACAGAAAAGCGTTGTTTTAATTTGCTTTCAATGGTGTTACCAAAGGCTAATGCTTCATCTGAGTTCATTTCAGGGTTATATGTTAAATGCATTAAATCGACATAATCGTTATTACCATAAACAAACTGTGTGGTACTAATAGGCATGTAAATAACCCGTTCTTCACTATCGCCTTCATCATCGGTAAAAACACCTACTATTTTATACTGAATGCCGCCTATGTTAATATACTTCCCTAAAGGATTTTCTTTTTTAAATAAATCGTCTTCTACGGTCTGACCAATAACAACAATTTTAGTTCTATTTGTGACATCGCTTTGGTTGATGTAGCGACCATCTTTTACTTTATTATTTTCGATGAACATATATTCGGGATATACGCCTCGAACTTCGTAAGTATTTTTTTCACCCTTGTAAGCAACGCTTGCTGTACGATTAACTTTAGAGGTTATATATTGAACATTGTCTCCAAATTCATCTAAAATATAATCGCGATCTTCATTTTTAAATTGTATTAGTCTTCCTGATTGAAGTCCTTTATAAGGTTTTGTTGTTTTTCCTGGAAAAATTATAATGGAGTTATTAGCATCGGTACCAAACGCCTCTTTAAAGGTGTTTTTTAGTCCATTTGCTATACCAAAAAGTATGGCAAATAACAATATAGCAAAGGCCACAGTAAAACCAGACAGCAAACTTCTGGTTCTATTTTTATTGATACTTTGAAATATTTCGCGCCAAAGATCTAAATCAAACATACTGCTCTGCTCTTACTTGATCTACTTTAGTGTCTTCCATGATAACGCCATCTTTAAGTCTTACAATACGTTTACACATATTGGCAATATCTTCTTCGTGGGTTACCATAAGTATGGTTTTACCTTCATCGTTTAAATGCTGAATAAAGGCCATAATCTCATACGATGTTTTGGTATCTAAGGCTCCTGTAGGTTCATCGGCTAAAAGGAGTTTAGGGTTTGCTGCCAAGGCTCTTGCTATAGCAACACGCTGTTTTTGCCCACCAGAAAGTTCGTTTGGCAAATGATGTGCCCATTCTTTTAAGCCTACTTTTTCTAAATGGAATAGGGCTTTTTCTTGACGTTCTTTGCGTTTTAATCCTTGATAATATAATGGCAAGGCTACATTTTCTAAAGCGTTTTTATAGTTTATAAGATTGAAAGATTGAAAGATAAACCCTAAAAACTTATTACGATAGATAGCGGCTTTTTTCTCGGTGAGGTTTTTAATAGGAACACCATCTAATACATATTCACCAGAATCGGCTTCATCTAACATTCCTATAATGTTTAACAGTGTAGATTTTCCAGAACCCGACGATCCCATAATGGCTACCATTTCGCCATCTGTTACAGAGAGATCTATTCCTTTTAAAACATGTAAACTAGAATCTCCTATAGGATAGGATTTGTGAAGATTTTTTATTTGTAACATATACTTTTTTGATTGGTATTGATGGTAAACCCATAAGTTAGACTTAAAATCAAGAAAAATGTTACAATAAAAGTAAATTTTATTTACAGACGCTCTTTTTTTAAGATGTTAAACTTTTTGTAAAATAGGGTTTCACCTCTTATTTTTCGTACTTAACACCAAGCTGAACTAATGGATTCATGTAATAGTGCTTTACTTTTCCAAATGATTTCCACTGCATTTTACGAGTCATGTGTGTCCAAGATTGTCCGCGATAGCTTGACCATGTTAATGGTTCTTCATCATAAGTCATTAGCAAATTAGGTGTTGTGACATACATACTCTTTTTAGGGTGATTAGGCTGTGGATTAATAGCTTCTAAACTTACACAAATTCCAGATTTTAAAAATGGCACAAATTCATCTTTAAGAAGTATTTTAATACGTTGGTTATCATTTTTAGGCTTTATTATAGTATCGAAACTAGAAATAGGTTTTCCTGGACGTTTGCGTACCGTATCAAATTCATAAAATTTCACTCTAAAGTAAGTTGGATACATATCGTAATCCTCAATCTTTTTCTTTTTAAGTTTGAAAGCCACCCAAGCTACTTTTCCTGAAACTAAAGACTCATTTTTAATATATAAACACCTTTCATAACCAAAAGGTACGGACGATTTAAATTTAACTTTTTGACGCTTTATACCTAATGTTCTTGTAGTTGTATATTTTTTCTTTTTCGTATTGATGACAACCTCATCTAGGGCTGTTTGGTTTTCTGACAATTTAATTATTATGGCCTCAGTTTTCTCTACAAATGTATTTAGTGGAATTTGTTTGGGTTTATACCCTAAAGCTGATACAAACAAGGTATCGTTAGTATGTTTACCTATATTTAGTATAAACTGCCCTAAACTATCGGTAGCGGTACCGTAATTAGAATTTAAAACGCTCAAATTGGTGTAAGCAATTGGTTTATTGGAAAGACTATCGCGAATAGTCCCGGATATGTTTTGTGATTGACAAACTGCTATTGCTAAAAAACAAATAATGCGAAATAACAATCGCATTAATTCTTCTTTTTATTGAAAGCTTTATAAATAGCGAATCCAATTCCAGCAACCAATATATAAGGTATAGCCATAAGGTAAATAATACCATCGTTAATACCTTTTGCGGCACTTTGTCCTTCTTCACTTTCTAAAACGGCTCTACACATAGCACATTGCGCTTCAACTGGTAAAGCCAATAGTAGTAGTAATATTAAAAGTAGCCACTCTTTTTTCATGAACTAGTTGTAATACGGTGATATCATAATATAAACCATAACACCTGAAATTGCCACGTACAACCATAAAGGAAAGGTAATACGTGCTATTTTTTTATGTCTTTCAAAGTTTTTTGTAATAGCTCTTACATAGGTAATTAATACAAAAGGAATTATAATAATTGAAAGTAAAATATGAGTTATTAAAATAATATAATAAATGTATTTTAAAACCCCTTCGCCACCATATTTTGTTGAATCGCTAGTCATATGATAAGCCACATACATGACTAAAAAAGCTACTGAAAAAAAGATGGCTACTTTAATGAGTCGTTCGTGCAGTAAAGGTTTTTTGTTAATAATCGCCCAATAAGCCGATATTAATAAAACTGCAGTTATCGCATTTATAGAGGCATAAATGGGAGGTAAAAATGTTAGCGGTTCAACATTAGGCAACTTTATACCAAACAAAGCAGCAACGGCTAACGGAATAACAACAGACAACACAACAATCCATTTGTTGTATTTTTTTTCAGCGTCAAGATTTTCTATTTTACTCATTTAATAATTTTTTTATATCCTCTTTTAGCATGGTTATTTCTTCCTTTTGCCCATCGTCATCAACTTGATCTTCAATACTAGTTACTCCTGAATAAAATATTTTAGGATTACCAAAGTTATCCATTCTAGAACGGATATAACCATTTTTATCTATTAAAGCAAAATTACCCGAATGCTCAAATCCTCCTGCTACTTCTGGGTTTTCTCCCGCAAAAATATTAAATCCTTTATTAGCCAATTCATAAACAGCTTCTTTATTGCCCGTCATTAAATGCCAATTTGGGTTTGTAATACCGTATTGTTTAGCGTAATTGCTTAACACTTCTGGTGTGTCGTGAGTTGGGTTTATTGAAAACGATGCTATACCAAAATCGTTATATGATGTAAACGCATTTTGTATATGTACTAAATTTCTATTCATTTTAGGACATATTGTTGGACATGTGGTGAAGAAAAACTCCACAACATACACTTTACCTAAATAGTCGTTTTGCGTAATGGTATCGCCTTTATGATTAACAAAACTAAAAGCTGGTACTTTTTTTCGTTTACCATTAATTTCTAAAAATGATAAAGAACTTTGATTGGAAAAGTTATTGTCTTGTTCCTGGGTCATTCTATCACTTCTAGTAATGTCGTTATTTTTAATTCTATCAACAATTTTAGGTATAAAAATGATACCAAAAACCAGTATTATAAAAGCAATTCCTATGTAAGAATAATTTTGTTTCTTGCTCATATTTTTATTTTATATCGTTTGCTCTTCGCGTTGTTGAATCGAAATTTCCTTTGCGTTTTTGTCTATATTCTGTAAACAAAATACGTAAGTCTTCACTCATTTTATTTTTAAGTTCGGCAACTTCTATACAGTTGTATGATAATAACGGATAAACCGCTGCTTTTTTCTCTATTTCACCATCTGTTCTATCATCCAACCTTCCTCTTTGATTTTGTTCTTTATCTATTAAAAAAACTTGTTGTGAAGATAAATTATCATCTAACCTTTTAGATGACCTTAAGCTACTGTACAATGTATTTATTTGTTGCTCGCTTCCATAAACCAAATGTAAATATTCTAAAGGTTTATAGGTTGCTATTTCTTTTTTAAGGGTTTCGCCTTGTTGTTCACTTCCTTTGGGTAATACAAATACAATTTGAAATGTTTTAAACCCTTTAAATTTATCGTAAACCAATTCTTTTAGGTTAGACGCTTCAATAAGTTTTTCTTTGGGCTTATTTCCTAAAAAAGCTAAAACGGTTAAATGGTCTTTAATAAAAACTGGTTCTTTAGATGTAAAATCGTTTATTTCTGAAACATTAGCTTTCACAACATCTAAAGCATCATAATTATGCTTAGCAGGATATAAAAAAAGCAAAAACATAACTGGCAAAAAAAACAGTACACCTAGAACTATATACTTTTGAGAGGACTTTAGTTTCATAGGTGCAAAAATAAAAAAAGGCGGTTTAAAAACCGCCTTTTAATATCTATTTAACTTAATTAAAAGTCTCTTTTTACAAATCCATTTTCGTAAACTCCTTGTATGTATCCTCCTTCTTGAAGCAAGATAAAAATAAGGTAACATATTAAGAATACTCCTGTCCAAACTACGGCTCTTCTTAGGCCTTTAGTTTCATCTCTCATATGCATAAAATCCCAAGTAATGTAATATGCTTTTACGATAGTTAAAATAATAAAAATCCAGTTTAAGATTTTCATTCCAATAACTTTTCCTTCTAAAGCTTCTGGTTTATATATCCCTAAAACAACTTCGATTGCTGTTACAATAGAAAGCAAGATTAATACACCCCAAATTTTCTGGGTATTGCTTTTAAATTTTATTAAGCCTCTTAGTATTTCTAATTTATGTGCGTCTGCCATGATGTATGCTTTATTTTAAATCTGATAAATTAAACTAAATAGAAGAAAGTAAATACAAATACCCATACTAAATCTACAAAGTGCCAATAAAGCCCTACTTTCTCGACCATTTCGTAGTTTTTTCTTCTTTCGTAAGTTCCTAAAATAACATTAAAGAAAATAATGATATTAATTACAACCCCAGAGAATACGTGAAATCCGTGGAATCCTGTAATAAAGAAAAAGAAGTCTGCGAATAGAGGCGATCCATATTCATTTACATGAAGATTAGCACCTTCTACAACAGCTTTTCCATTAGCTTTTAATTGCTTAATAGATTCTTCTCTGGAAAGTACTGTTTTCTTTCCGTCTTCTGTTAATTGCTGTGTGCGAATTAAGATATTATCATTAGCTTCAAAGCCACTCACCACCTCTTCTAGTGTAAAGGTTGGTAACGATTCGTTATCTGTAAACCAGATACCGCTTTTACGTTGATCTTCTACACGTGTTTTATGCTCATCAACAATAGCAAAGTCTCTTAAAGCTACTCGGTGACCTTCGTTATCTACAAATTGTAAAATGTTACCTCCATTAGTTTGGATAGCACCATAATCGCCTTTAATAAATGTTGCCCATTCCCATGCTTGAGATCCAACGAATATTAAACCACCAATTATGGTAAGGAACATATATATGGTCACTTTGGCTTTATTCATTTTATGTCCAGCATCTACGGCTAATACCATAGTTACCGAAGACATAATTAAAATAAAAGTCATGAATGCCACATAAATCATTGGCAATTCTTGCCCATGCAAAAACGGTACGTGTGTAAACACTTCGTCTGCAATTGGCCATGAGTCTATAAACTTAAATCTTGAAAATCCGTAGGCTGCTAAAAAACCAGAAAAAGTTAACGCATCTGATAGGATGAAGAACCACATCATCATTTTACCATAACTCGCTTTTAATGGTTGATTTCCACCACCCCAAGTTTTACCTTCTGTTCCAGTATTTACAACTGTCGTGTCCATATAATTGGTTTAGTTATTAAAAGTTGCACAAAAATAATCAATTTCTTCATCTAAAGAAATATGATTTTTCTAATTTTTGAATTGAAATCCTTTATACGCCTTAAAAGTTCTAGATGTTAACTATATTAAGTTATTAAAATCAACTTATATAATTCAAGAACAAAAACAGAAATAACCAAAGGAAATCAACAAAATGCCAGTAAGTTGCGGATAATTCTACCCCTAATAAATTACTAGGCGAATACTTTTGTTTATAATGATTATAAATTACTACTAAAATTGATATTAGCCCCACAACAACGTGTAAGATGTGTACAAATGCAATAATATATACAAAACTCATAGTTACATTACTAGTTGGACCAGTAAAAGTGTAACCCAAATCTATAATTTGTTTAAAGCCTATTAATTGGCTCCAAATAAAAACAATGCCTAACAGAAGGGTTATCCATAATAACACTGTTGCTTGCGCATTTTTATTATTCTTAACAGCCCGTTTAGCCAATAAAAAAGTAACGCTACTTAGTATTATTAATATGGTGCTTGTTATAAAAGCTTGTGGTAAACTAAAATCGTTTAACCAATCTGGCCTAGAACTACTAACAATAACGGCACTGGTTAATCCTGCAAACGACATGGTTAAGGAAATAATTCCAAACCACAACATCATTTTTTTGGCTCTATTATTTTTTTCTTGGTCGGTTCCTTGTGTTAAATCCATAAATGTCTTAAAAATTTATCTGCAACATAAACAACTTGCAATAGGGTGATATACAAAACACTAGCTAACATTAGTTGTTTTGCTGCATGAGACGTCATATTCTTAAATAGCTTAAAGGCATAGTAAATCATAACAAAGCCTAACCCCCCTACAACTACTGCTGCTATTGGTGACAAATAGAGCTTACCTGTAAACCCAAACACAGGAATTAAAGACATAATAACTGTCCAGATAGTATACATAATGGTTTGTACAGCTGTCCCGCGATCTCGTTTTCCTGTTGGCAACATATAAAAGCCACCTTTTTTGTAATCGTCGTATAAAAACCATCCTATAGCCCAGAAATGCGGAAATTGCCAGAAAAATTGAATAGCAAACAAAGTTCCTGGTTCTATACCAAAATCGTTAGTAGCAGCTACCCAACCCAACATAAAAGGTATGGCTCCTGGAATAGCTCCCACAAAAACAGACAGCGGTGTTTTAGTTTTTAAAGGTGTGTAAACACTCGTGTATAAAAAAATTGAAATCGCGCCAAACATAGCCGTTTGTGGATTTATGGTATACAAAACACCTATCCCTAAAATAGTGAAAATAGCAGCTATTAAAAAGGCTGTATTTACCGACATTCTCCCTGCTGGAATAGGTCTGTTTTTGGTACGTTCCATTAAAGCATCTAAATCCTTCTCAATAATTTGATTAAAGGCATTAGAGGCTCCTACCATAAAATATCCGCCAAGGGCTAAGAAAATAAGTGTTTTTACCGATACGGTTTCGGCTCCAAGCAAGTATCCTGCAATTGAAGAAAACACGACACTTAAAGACAACCCCATTTTGGTTATTTCTTTAAAGTCTGAAACGATACTATGTTGTTTTACCGAAGTTTCTATAGCTTCCAAAGTTACTTTTACTTTGCCTTTTTATTGCGAGCGCAAAGATACTTTGAAAAGTTCATATTACAAATCGAAATACCAATTAAAAAGACTTGTTCTTAAACCAAGATTAAACCAAACTGTGTTACTCTCGAAAGTTATACTTGTTTGTGCATCAGGATTAAAATTTCTAAACGTTACATCGGCAAATAACTGTAGGTTGGATGACGGATTTACAACATACCCGGCTTGTAAATTGGCAAAAAGAGAGGTTGCTTTATTGCCTTGTCCCACTACAATTCCTGTATCTGAAGGTCTATCGTCGTAACTTTGAAAAATATCGCCGCCATAACTATAATTATCGCTACCATCATTAAAATCTAAACCTCGTTCTCCAAAAATAACTTTAGCATTAGCAAACCAACGTTTATAATGGTAGTGTCCTATTAACACTACTTCGCTTAAATTTGCACCCCAAAGATGCGCCATAGATTGATTGGCATGCCCATAATTTAAAGCTATCGTGTTATGCGAATATGTATACGGACGTATTCTATTATACTCAGCTTGCAAGTATAGATTTTTTAGTTTGAAAGCATCGTAATACTTAACCCCTAATTGATAGCCGTATTTATTTTTCCAACTCTTTTCCCCTCCAGTAACATCGCTTGTCGAAAATTCATCTAAAACAAATTGGCCATAAACATTTACCTTATCGCTAATTTTATATTTGGCAGACATCCCTAAAATAGCGTTTCCAGCATCTTGCCCAGTTTCAAACTCGATAGCTCGGTAAAAAATAATAGGATTAATGTAATTAATATCGAACGAACGGTTTTCGGTTTTAGCCCAAATAACCGATTCGAAAAACCCTATGTTAAGTCGCTTGGTCGCATTCCAACTTAAAAAATGGGTTGCCATATATTTACTTAAATAGGCACCATCATCATCTCTCACTTCAGGTCTTACATCGCGCAGCCACATCCAAGTATTGGTATATTTTATTTTCCAGAAATTCGTATTTAGTTTAAAATATGTTGATGGACTTACCACATCACTAGTAAATAACGACCGATAACCATCGCCTATAAAGTTTTTACCATGCCCTAACTGCACGTTAAAAAATTTAGCCGGTGAATACGACACATAAGCTTCTGCTACTGGGTAATCAAACCCACGATCTTTAAAGGCTTTTGCAATACCTCTTCCTGGAACAACTCCAGCTTCGTCTGCTGCTTTTATTGATATTGCATATTGATTGTAGTATTGTGCAAACCGACCTTGACTTTCGTAAACGGCCGTAAAAAAGTTAAACTTTTTCCCTAAACCTCCTTGTATATATATACCTCTTGTGTTGTTATAGGTAGAACTAAAATCGGCTTCGGTATCTTTACCAACTTCAAAATCGAAAATGGGGTCTACCGTAAACCAATAATGTTTAGATTGCACTCTAACCAAATGTTCGTTCCACAACTTTCGCCCTAGTAAAGACGATTTATCTTTAAGCTGTGCCTCTTTTTCCGATTTAAAATCGTAATAATTAGCCACATCACTATATAATAAAGGCTTAGATGCTGTGTGAGCATTTGTACCAACTAGGTTTATGCTTTTATCAAATCTAGAGTAATAACTATGTGTAAACGGAATATTTAACTCACTTGTTAGCTCTTTTTGCGTGTAAGGCACTAGTTTAAAACCGACACTATCATACTCTGTTTTAGCAGCTTTTTCTAGAGCTGTTAACGCATTACTTTTTCCATTTACGCTATCTACAGAAGTACTCTTCGCAGATATGGTTTGGTCTTGTAATGGAATTTTAATTACTACCGAATATTGCTTAAAAATAGGATTTCCATTATAAGTAGCAGGTTGTATTTTTGGTAATTTTGAAAATACATTTTTTACTTCATCTTTTAACTCGTCGTAAATAGCATCTACATAAATAACGCGAAAATCACCCTCTTTATCAACTTCAAACAAAACAGCCACATCACCCTCATAATCATCTTTTACAATATCTGGAACTTGAAATGTTTTAAAAATGTGACTGAAAATTTGATTATCGAAGCACGTCTTTATGTTTTCAATAGATTCATTTTCGCACTCTGGAAAGACAGGAGGTTTTTCATAAAATTGGGATTGTGCTAATGAAGAAAGGCTACATAGCGTCAATAACAGAAGACCATATAATTTCATATGAAAAGATAAAATTTATTCGACTTGAAAGATACTATTTTTATTAATAACGACTATAAAAAAACCACTGCATGCTACAGTGGTTTTAACGTCTATACAAACAATAAATTAGTTTTGAACTTGAAACATAATTGGCAAGCCATAAACAACATCTACTGCTTTTTTATCTTGTTTTCCTGGTTGCATATTAGGCAATTTACCAATAACACGTTTTGCCTCATTATCTAATTGTTTATATGGCGATCTTGCTTTAATATCGGTTACTTGACCATTTTTGTCTACTTTAAACATCACATTAATGCGTTGCAAACCGCTTAATCCCAGATCTGAAGCTATATTGGTATCGAACTTTCTTTTAATATGCTTTGAGATTTTTTCTGACATGCATTTAATGCGGGCCTTATTAGAGGTTTCATCTTCACAACCAGGAAAAACTGGCACTTGCTCAACAGCCATAATACTTACTGGCGGTAAATCGTCTGGTTTTTTCTCTACTACAATATTTCCTGGGTCGGCAATAGGATCGTTAGTTACTGGCTCTGTTACAATATCTGGTGTTTCTTCAGCTGTATCATCATCATTAGAGATTACGGGATCCTTAAAGACTGTTGGTTTTTTCTTTTTCACTTTAACTTCTTCCTGATATACTTTTACTTGTTTATCGAATACATAAATATCGTCTTCTTCTAAGTTAGTTAATACTTGTGGCGCATAGTCTTTAGATTCAAATTTCATTTCTAACAATCCATAGGTAATTAGCAAGCAGATAATTAATCCAACCTGAAAATACAAGGTTGAGTTTTTTTGAATAGACAACTCATTTTTCTTTAAAACCTTCTGATTTTTCTTTGATTTTTTCATAATAGTGATGTTTAAATGTTAATATTTTCACAATTCACAATAAACGTACCAAACAAAAAAATCCCGATACTTTTAACAAGTATCGGGATTTTGATATTATAAAAAACTGAGTTTGCTTAGTCTTGAACTTGGAATAAGATTGGTAACGAGTAAGGCACTGTTACAGCCTTACCACGTTGCATTCCTGGTTTCATTTTAGGTAAAGATTTTACAACACTTTCTGCTTCTTGTTTTAATTTAGGGTGTGGTGCTCTTGCTCTTACACCAACAATATTACCTGTTTTATCAATTTTAAACATTACAATAATACGTTGTCTTCCTGAAAGGCCTAAGTCGCCTGCTAAATCTGTATCAAACTTTCTTTGAACAAATCTTTGTATTCTTTCAGACATACATTTTTTCTTAGCGTTGTTTCCTTTCTCATTTTCACAACCTGGAAAAACTGGTACGTTTTCAATTACAGCAAAAGGCACTTCTACATCTTCTTCTACTTCTTCTACTTCAATTTCTTCAACCTCAACGATTTCTTCTTCTTGACTTGTTTCGGTAGACTCGATAACAGTTTCTTCCACTTCTTCCTCATCTTCAACAACTTCAATTACTTCTGGAGCTGCTGGCGGTGGTGGCGGTGGTGGCGGTGTCTGGATTTGCTCAGTAATTGGAATTTCTTCTTCCAATTCTTCTTCCATATCTAATTTACCAATATCTATTGCTTCTTTATCGTAGGTTTTGTAGTTAATCGCATAGTTTGTTAAGAATAACATTAATGCTAAACCTACGGCAAAGTAAAGTGAACTGTTACGTCCTACGTTTGCTTTCGAATTTTTCTTAGGTTCCATAATTGTTGTTTTTCCTGATTGCTAAAATAACCATTTATTTGGTAAAAAAGCAAGTGATTATATATTTTTAATGTTGCCCAATTTTTGACTTTGATAGTACAAAAACTGTAAATAAAACACCTAAAGTGTTTGATAAAATATCCCAAAAGTCGAAACTTCTAGTACTTGTAAGTGTCATTTGTAACACCTCAATTATTATACCAAAAGTAATTGAGAACAGTAATGACGACCAAATAGCTTTTTGTTTTAACATTTTAAGATGAAACATAAAGGCTCTCATCCATAAAAAAGTTAGCAAGGCGTAAGCTAAAAAATGAAATATTTTATCGCTAAATGAGGGTGCAAAATCTGGCACCTCATTAAAGTCTATACTTATTAAACAAACCAAGGTTAATGCTATGGTATAACCTATGGCAATAAGTAGACTATATTTTTTAGCCACCTATAATATCTTTGTACTGGTCTGCTGTAAGTAAATCGCTTACTTGAGTATCGTCAGAGATTTTTAGTTTAATCATCCAACCGTCGCCGTAAGGGTCTGTGTTTACTTTTTCTGGTTCGTCTTCAAGGTTTTCATTAAACTCGATGATTTCTCCAGATAATGGTAAATAAAGGTCTGATACTGTTTTAACAGCTTCTACTGTACCAAAAACTTCTTCAGCATCTAAGGTTTCATCTACGGTTTCTACTTCTACGTAAACGATATCTCCTAATTCGCTTTGTGCAAAATCGGTAATACCAATTGTAGCAACATCGCCGTCTATTTTAACCCATTCGTGGTCTTTTGTGTATTTTAAGTCTGCTGGAATATTCATTTTTGATGTAATTATGTTATGTTTTGGCAAATGTATCTATTCATATGATAATTTCAAACAAGTTAGAGTTAATTCCCAAAATTATATCGCAATGTTATGCCTGCTCGTATACTTGTTTGTGGAAAAGCTGTTGAAATAGCATATTCTGAAAACGCATAATCAAAATAGAAAATGCCTGTTAAGTTTTTACTAAACGAATAATCTGCTGTGAATTTAGCCGACCACATGGTTTGCCCAGAGGTAACTTGATTATTATCTAAATCAAGATATCTTATAATGGTTTTGTTATCTCTTAATGAAACATCGGCTTTCATGTTCAAATCGCTAACAATCATTCTTCTTGGCCCTGCTAGTTTTGATTTTATACGAACATCTTTAACCCTATACCCTAGTCCTAAAATGTATTCCATACCTTGAATTTCGGTCATTAAGTTGTTATCAAAACTTAGCGACAACATTCTATCTTTCTTTAACTCGGCTAGTATTTTTATGGAGTTTTTCATTTCCATATCAATTCGTACTAACGGACTAAACATTTCGGTTAAACTAATATTGCTATAAAGGGTTTTATTTCTAAAGTTTCCACCTTGATCTAGTTCTTCTGGATTTTGATCGTTATAATTTAAGTTTGTTCTAAACTGATTTATAGTGTAGTTAGAACGATAGCCGTGTGTTAATGAGAATCGTTTAAAGCGTTCTTTAAACCATTTCATCTTCATTAAACCTGTGTACTTAATATCCCAGTTAGGGATTGGCATATCTCTAAAAGCTCCTAAACTTATTTTGCCAGCATCTTTTCCTGTGTATGCCGATAGGAAAGAGGGTAGTAACACCGATTGATTATTCTTACCAAAGCCTACAGGATAACCTTCGGCGTCTCTTGGGAAGCTTGAACTACCATAGTGTTTTTCTGCTAACCTATTGGCGATTTCAATTCTGTTATTTCTAAACGTTTCAAAAGCTTCTGATTCGTTTTCATCGCTTTTACCAAATGCCGTTGCAATTAACATAGTAGAAATATTAAAGTTTCCAAAGGTATTTGGGGTAAGCGATTGGTATTCCAAATCGCCGTTAATATTATCTACACGATAATTTTCGGTATAATTCTCGGCCAAGATTCTATTCCCTACTAAATCGATTTTTAAATCATCAAATGGTTCTAAATTGGCTGAAAAATCTAGTTGTTTATTACGGTTAACGGTGTATTGTTCATTAAATTCTGGATACATTGTTAGCCAACCATTTCTTGCGGCTAATTGCCTTACATCACGCTGACTACCAAATGTAAAACCTACAGTAGGTTTTAATGTTCCTATAAATCCAGGTGTTCTTAAATACCCTGGTAAATAAGTTCCGCTTGTTTGAGCGTAATTTACTTGTACACGTTTTAAACTTGTAAGAAGTCCTATACCAAAGTTTAACAGTCCTTGACCGCCTTTTTTAGATTTAACCTCATCTTCTTTCTTTCCATCTACCTTTGCTGGTGGTGCTCCGCCAGGTCGTCTTCTTATGGTATTCCTGCTAGACGTACGTTTCTTTTTTAGGCCTATATAATTATAGAACCTATTCATATTTAAAGAGGTGTTTATATTATGTTGATTGGCATTGGAAATGGAGTTTCCTAAATTATAGGATTGCCCATTCAAATCAATATCGCCTAATAAATCGGAACCTTTTTGCCACTGGAATTCTCCGCTATAAGAATAGGTTGCATCAATAAAACTAAAGGTTGGTATTTTATTTATTGGTATATCGTAGTTTATTCCTAATTGCTGATATTGCCTATTAGGGTCTCCAAAATCGAAAAAGCCATCCCAAACATCTAATGATGGATCTTGCTCGCCATTAATAATATCATTTTTAAAATAATTTCTAACAATATTATTATTTGATGCTGTAAAGTTAACTTGAAGCGACTTGGTAAGGTTATAATTTATGGTGTATTGATAATCGAAAGTATAGTTTCTTCTATAAAATTCTTCTAAACCTATATTACCACCAGTTAAATCAACATCCCTAAATTTTTGTTTATTAAAGCTCCTATTAATATCTGTATTTACTGTAAAACTTGATGGCAGTGGGTTAATATTAAAATCTTTTAAGATTTTCCAATACTCACCGGTAAACAAGGAATCATTTTTCTTGAATGGTTCTATAGAAACAGGCTCGAAGTTATACGCGTAATTAACGCCAGCTCTTACCGTTTGGTCTATGGAGTTTTCTATTTCGAAATCGCGATGTTTCACCTTGTTATAAGAATAATTAAAGGTTAGGTTTTCAACATCGTAAAAATGTGGTTTAGAGTCGCCTGTTTTTATTTTTCTAACACCAATAAAGTTAATGCTTCGGCGTTTGGTATAATTTTCTGATTGCTCTCGAATTCTATCTTTTTCAGTATCGGTATCGGCTGCATCTATACGAGATTCTAACGTTAAATCTTTGTAAAACTGATCGTATTTAGGTGTAATGAGTTCTTCACCTTGGCCATAATTAAATGGTATTTGTAAGCCCCATTTTTCAGGAAATAATTGTCCAACATTTACGTTGGTAACTACATCGTATTGCACAACATCTTCTCGGCTTCTTTCGTTTGGACCTTGTTCTAAAGAACCAAATCCTGTTGTACTTTTTCTACCTGTTGCGCTAACATTTGCAAAGTCTGCAATGTTAGAATCCATACTTAATACAGCTGCCCAACCGCCTTCGTTATCCATATCTGATAAGCGCAACTCGTTAAACCATAATTTAGCACATTTATCAGAGGTTGATCGGTTTTTAACACCTACCATTAGTGTTCTAATATCGCCAAAGTTAGGATTTCCTTTAATTCCTATTCTATGGAATCCATTTCTATTTGTTGCTGCTGGTAAATCGGCATACTCGGCAACCGGAGCGCTACTTAAAGACCCTCCATTAACATCGTAAAAAACAGGATCAGGATTACTTAAAGCACCATTACTAATGGCTTCCGATTTAATATCTTGTAGTAGTGATAGCGCTAAATTTATTTCATTTTCTTCTGGCCATAATGCTTCTCTTGTTGTACCAATACTTTTCTTTAATGGTACTTCTATTTGATAATAGTTTTGGGTTAAATCGTTACCCATACGTATAAAGCCAACTAAATCATCATCATTTAAACCAGAAAGTTCACCTTCTTCGGCATGCATAAACATTCTTAGTTTTTTATATTGACGCATGTCTACGTTTATGTTTTTGAATACCGCTCTGGCATCGTGCGATTCTAAATCGCATACATTAACCACTAAAGATTGTTCGTTTTGGCGTACTACCGTATTGTTATTGTATAGTTCTTCAGGATCTACTCCTGGTGGCGATTGGTAACTTCCTTCGTTTTCTATAGTACTAACAACTCCAACACTAAACTCGGTTGCATCGTTTTCTGGGTCGCCTTCGTCTTCATCTAAAGTTTGAGTATATCGTCTCCAATCACTACGTACTAAATCTAAAGTACCAAAACGGAATACTGTCATTTCCGAGAACTCAGTTAAAAACATTCTTACAAAGCGTATAGATCTTAAATCACTTATTCCTCCAATAGCTTCTGTATATTCTGAAACTGGTATTCTAAATTGAATCCATCTTGGTGTTGCTGTTTGGCCATTTGGTAAATTTCTTATTTGACCTTCCTTAATATCGGCAATTAATGGGTTGTTGGTGTTTAATGTAGCTGGAGTTAACTCTACTTCATATTGATAGTAACTATCTATCGTATTCATGGTATTATCTCTATTAACATCTTCAACATCTGGTTGGGTTGTATTACCTCGGTTAGTATCTGAAAATGTATCTGGCGAGTTTCCATCTACTCCATTATATCGTTTATAGCGTTCAAAGATGTCACCACTCGTGTTTAAAAAATACGTATAATTATCTCTTGCTGGGTCATTTAAGCCCGCATAATCTGTAAAAATTTGTTGTTCTTCATTATCGCTATAACCATCGTAACCAACATCTTGATTTGTTCGTTCTTGTCCCGTAGTATCAAAGGCGTAAATTAAAGACTGGTTTTGAGGATAAACCGTTTCCCATGATGGTGATGTTGGCAAAACACCTACAACGTTACCGTCTTGTGGAAGTCCGTTTTCGTATAATTTTCTTCCGTCTTTTACGATATCTTCCGAGATATTCCCTAAATTAAAAACAAGTTTCCCTCCAGTATTAGCTTGATTTTCCTGAAAAGGATCTTGTAACCAAAATTCGATATATTCTACATTGGCTTGTTCAAAATCGGTAGATGTTAAGGCTCTTGTAATTCCTGCCCAACTATCTTCTGGAGCTGTTAATACATTATTTGGTATATCGACATTCGTTGTTTGAAAGTTGTAGGGACCTCGATCTTCGGGGTAATAAACTAAATCTAACGTATTAATTACAGCACTTTGTCCTTGCGCTATATCTTGTTGTGGGAATAGCTCTTCGCTGAACACACGACTGGTAAATAGGTTGGAAATATCGTCATCTGAAATATCGTCCGGTTTTCTATTTCCATAAAAAATCGGGTCGATATTATACCAGTTTAACAAGGCTCTATTATACCCTTGTTCAATGCCATTGGCATCGTCGTTATTATTATTAATACCCTTTGGTCTACTTGATAAAAACCAAGATTGAGGCGACTTTAAATCGATGGCATTTTGCGAGCCTTCAAAATCATCAACATAAGATGTTGCTTCGCCATTAAAATCGGTTCCTTTTGGCGCTCCCGGTAATAAATAAGCAAATTCTCCTCTTACTGAAAGATTTGATGGTGCATCGGTATCTATATTTGGTAACTTATTTACCATTCTAGTTAAAAATGGCACTTCGGTTGAATAATTACCATTTATACCAAAGATGTGATTGTTTATAGGTTCTTGACTGTAGTTTGCCTTTTGCGTAATAGGTCTTTCGTTTAAGTTTAACCACGTAGCGCCTAACACAAAGTTTTCATTAAACTTATGCTCTACATTAATTCCCGTAAAACGCTTGGTTTGCTGTCCGAAAACAGCATTATTTTCTGTAGAAACCTGTATTGGTGTGTTGGATGCTTTTAGGGCTTCATCTAAAATTTGTACCGTTCCTAAGTTATAGTTCACCGTGTAATCTATACCTTCTACTAACTTTCGGCCTCCTGCAGTAACTGTTACAGAACCTCTTGGTACATTAAATGCTCCTATAGGAATTCCATCGCCACCAGAGGACTTATAGCGCCCTTTTAATAAGAATTTATTTTTTTCGGCTTCTTCTAATGCTGCTGTTTTGGTTTCCTTATAAAGGATATCGTAAACATATTTGGTTTGATTATCGTTATAAGAAGCATCGTTGTTGTAATCTTCACTTGCAGAAATGGACAGTTTATCAAATAAATACTCTCCAAAAGGCTCTACTGTTGTAAAAATAATTTTTCCGTTTTGCGGTAAAACTGTTAAGCCAGGAACAAAATCGAAGAACCCATCACCATTAGCCTGCGGGTCGTTATTAAAGTTTAATCGGTCTAAATGAAAAAGCTTTAACAAGGTGGTCTCTTGTATGGGATTTCCATTAAAAGTAGGAAATGGTGTGCCATCAACAGGGGTTATAAAGTTTAATGGAGATGCTTCGTTATAAAAGATATTCAGCTTAAAATCATCTTGACTTAGTTGATATGCGCCTGTATCGTAAATGTTTTTCATCATTAAATCCCAAATAGGCTGATCGACATTGGTTATAGGGCTTTTAAGCATTTTAAGCACCAAACTATTATTAGTAACCATAGTAACTGTCGAGGTATCATCTACTGTAGTGGCATCTACACCATCGTTAGCAAATTCACCCACTTGGTAAACTTGCCCACCAACCGTATATTGATAGGCTACGGCTAAAATTTCGTCGTTGGTTAACCTTTGATTTAAAGAGATATATCCTAATTGTGGGTTTAAAGTATACTCTTGACCTTCTCGTAACTTTCTTGCATTTTCTAATTTACCATAGTCGGAACCTTCATTAACTACCGATGATAATGCACCAAACCCTTGCTGTGCTGTAGCAATATCTCTAATGGCTTCGGTTAATACAGATCCTGTTCCAATAGCTGTAGGATCGTAATCGTTATTACCATTGTCTGGAAAAGCGTTTGGTCCAGCATTGATAAATCCTCCTGGAATAGATTGTAAATATAAATTATTGGCATTTGGATCTGGGTTAGACTCCCCTAAATCCTGTAAGGCTACAATATTTCTAACATTTTCAGTAGAATTATTTCTATTGGTTATCCAAACTTCAATTCTTGTAATTTGAATATTGTTATTAATGTAGGGATAGTTTTCTAAGGCTCTATCGTAATTATCTCTAAAATAATGCCCTAAGAAAAAGTGGCGATTTTCATCGTAATCTCTAGCATAAAATTCAAAATCTTCTACAGTTCCACCGCCTTGAGCGACTACCGTTCTAGTATCTGATCTTTGCTCAGAAAACACTCCTGTAATGGTTGTTTTTCCAAATTGAAGTTGTGTTTTTACACCAAATAAACTTTGTGCACCTGAAATAAGTGAACTGTTAAGTGGCATATTTACATTACCTACTTCTATTTTTTGAATAATATCGTCTTCTGTGGGTGTGTATTCTAATTTAATTAAGTTTTGAAAATCGAAAGTAGACTCGGTGTCGTAATTTGCTGTTACTTGTAACCTTGTTCCTACTTTACCTAAAAGACTTAAGCTAATTCTTTGATCAAAATCAAACGAAAAATTCCTTCTGTTTCTAGGTGAAAATGTGGGATTGTCTTGTTTGGTAAATAACACCCCTAAATCTATTTCAACAGAACCTTGAGGCACCACATTAATGGTATTACCACCAAAGATAGTTTCAAAAAAACCAGATCTCACATAAAATTCTGGCAATAAGTTTTTTTGCTCTTCTTCAGAGCCTTCTTTTTTACCATCGTAAGCATCAACTTTTTGTTTGTAATATTCTTTAAGGCTTTCTTTTAGTATAAAATCTTGATACTCTTCTGGTGTAAGGATAATGGGATAATTAATATTAAAATCACCAACCGATTCGGTATAAATATATCTATCTGTTAAAGGGTCGTAAGTATATTTAGACTCTATACTATTGGGATTTGGCATGGTCATATTACCTAATGAATACCCTGTTTTTGTACTATCTTGCGCTGTTGGGTTTTGCTGTGCCATAGCAAATACACTGCAAAAGAAAGCCAAACTAAATACAATATGACGCCTTAGTAATTGATTAGTATAGTTAGTTGTCCTCAAATCTTTTATAAATTTTTTAAAGCCTCTTTTATCAAGAATTCAACGTCTGCTTCTGGCGTACTTTTTAAAATTTTATCTAGTACACGATTTGCTTGTTTTTTGTTGAACCCAAGAACTTCTAAAGCAGATAACGCTTCATCTTTGTTTGTATTGCTTTTTTGAGGTGAAAGTTCGTCAATATCATAAACTTTCAAAATTTTATCTTTCAAGTCCAAAATAACTCGTTGAGCGGTTTTAGCACCAATACCTTTTATAGATTGAATTAAAGCAACATCTTCTTGAGCAATCCCTTCTCTAACCTGTTTTGGTGTTAAAGAGGATAACATGGTTCTTGCTGTACTGGTTCCTACACCACTAACCGAAATTAAAAGTCTAAACACTTCACGCTCTGCTAAAGTAGTAAATCCAAATAGGGTATGCGAGTCTTCCTTAACTTGAAGGTGTGTATAAAGCTTTATATGCTCCTCATCAGGAATTTGGGAAAATGTATTTAAAGAAATGTTTAGTAAATAGCCAACGCCATTACAATCTACAACAATATCTGTTGGATTCTTTTCAACAAGTCTTCCTTGTATATGTGTAATCATTAATTAATCCTTAAAACCTCTCAAATGTAATAAAATTATTCACATTATAAAGCAGTTATCGTTGTAATGACACTTTTGTTTTATTGTTCTCTTTTCTCTTTTTGTTGCGCATCGACTACTGCTATAGCAGTCATATTTACAATTTCGTCAACACTAGCATCAAGTTGTAAAATATGTACAGGTTTTCTCATGCCCATCATTATTGGGCCTATAGAATCGGCTTTATTAAGTTCTTTTAAAAGCTTATACGTTATATTAGCCGCTTCAAGGTTAGGAAAAACTAATGTATTTACTTTTCTTCCAGCAAGCTTGGAAAACGGAAATATATCTTGAAGCATCTCACTATTTAAAGCAAAATCTGTTTGCAGTTCGCCATCTACAATCATATCTGGATAAAAACGGTGTAAATAAGAAACAGCCTCTCTTACCTTAGATGTGCGTTCATTATGAGATGATCCAAAATTTGAATAGGATGTCATAGCAATTACAGGCTCCATACCAAACATTTTAACTATTGTTGATGTCATTTGGGCGATTGTTGCTAAGTCCTTTGCTGTTGGGTCTATATTAATTGAGGTATCGCTTAAAAACATTGGACCACGCTGTGTCATCATAAGATTTGTGGTCGCCACTCTCGAAGCTCCTTTTGCCTTCCCTATAAGTTCTAGCATTGGTTTTACTACAGATGGATAGCTACGTGAGTAGCCAGATATCAATGCATCGGCGTCGCCTTCATTTACCATCATCGCAGCAAAATAATTACGCTCACGCATTTTCTTTTGAGCAGAGTAAAGCGTTACACCACGGCGTTTTCTGTGTTTCCAATACGCTTCGGCGTATCTATTTTTTCGCTCTGTTTCTTCATCTGATTTAGGATCGATGATTGGTAAATCTACATCAAACTCTATCTCTTCCATTAATGCTTGAATGGCATCTTTTCTTCCTAATAAAATAGGGTAAGCTATTCCTTCATCATAAGCAATTTGTGCGGCTTTTAAAACATCTAAATGATCGGCTTCGGCAAACACTACGCGTTTAGGGTTCATTTTAGCTCTATTAATTAAAAGCCTAACCATTTTATTATCTGACCCTAGTCTGTCTAATAATTGATTTTCATAGCGCTCCCAATCCTCAATAGGCTCTTTAGCAACACCACTCTCCATGGCAGCTTTTGCTACTGCTGGCGGAACTTCGGCAATTAATCTCGGGTCAAAAGGTTTAGGAATAATATAATCGCGACCAAACATTAATTTGGTTTCTCCATAAGCAATATTGACTTGCTCAGGCACTGGTTCTTTTGCTAATCTAGCCAAGGCTTTTACCGCAGCCATTTTCATTTCCTCGTTAATTTTGGTGGCCCGAACATCTAATGCACCACGGAAAATAAACGGAAATCCTAATACGTTATTTACTTGATTAGGGTGATCGCTACGGCCCGTTGCCATAATAATATCTTCTCTTGTTTTTACCGCCAAATCGTAAGCAATTTCGGGATCTGGATTGGCCATTGCAAAAACGATAGGGTTTTCTGCCATGTTGTTTAACATAGCTGGAGACACTATATCTGAAGTAGATAACCCTATAAATACATCGGCATCTTTCATAGCTTCGTCTAAGGTATTTAAATCCTTATCCGTAGCAAACTCTGCCTTTTGCGATGTTAGGTTTTCTCTATCTGCTCTAATAACACCTTTGCTATCTAGCATAACCATGTTTTCTTTTCTTGCCCCACAAGATTGGTACAATCGTGAGCAAGAAATAGCAGCAGCACCAGCACCACTAATTACAATGTTAACATCTTCTATATTTTTTTCGGCTAGTTCTAGAGCATTTAATAAGGCTGCCGCAGAGATAATGGCTGTCCCATGTTGATCGTCATGCATTACGGGGATATCAAGCTCTTCTTTTAGGCGTCTTTCTATTTCGAAAGCTTCGGGTGCTTTTATATCTTCTAGATTAATCCCGCCAAAGGTTGGCGCAATATTTTTAACGGTTTGAATAAATTCTTCAATATTTTCGGTATCGACTTCAATATCAAACACATCTATATCTGCAAAAATTTTGAAAAGCAATCCTTTTCCTTCCATAACAGGTTTTGAAGCTTCTGGCCCAATATTACCAAGACCTAAAACCGCTGTTCCGTTAGATATAACGGCTACTAAATTTCCTTTGGTTGTATATTTATAAGCATTGTTTTTGTCTTTCTCTATTTCCAAACAAGGCTCTGCAACACCTGGAGAATAGGCCAATGCTAAATCTCTCTGACTAGCATATTTTTTGGTGGGAACAACTTTTATTTTTCCTGGCGTTGGCTTAGCATGATAAACTAACGCTTCTCTTCGTTTTCTTGGATTACTCATAAATAGTTTTAAATATGTTATACAAATGTAGTAATCCTACAGAATTAAACTCTAATCTTTTAAGAAATCAATGTTACGAGTTAATCCTGAAAATTTAGTACGTTTTACTGCTGATTTTTTAAACACCTTTCTAAAGGTGTCTTCGGTAATCTCTTCCCAATCTTTTTTTGACATGTCTAAAAGTTCGGGATGAGGATTGAATAGTGGCTCGCTATGTGGCTTTGAAAAGCGATTCCAAGGGCAAACGTCTTGACACACATCGCAACCAAACATCCAATCGTCCATCTTGTCTTTAAATTCGGTTGGGATGTTTTCTTTTAGCTCGATAGTTAAATACGAAATACATTTACTGCCATCTACCACGTAAGGTTCAACAATAGCTTCAGTTGGACAAGCATCTATACAAGCTGTACAAGTACCACAATGGTTGGTAGTTGGGGTATCGTAATCGAGTTCTAAATCGATAATAAGTTCAGCGATAAAATAAAAGGATCCGACTTGTTGCGTAAGTAAATTGCTATGTTTTCCTATCCAACCCAAACCAGATTTTGCCGCCCAAGCTTTATCTAAAACTGGCGCGGAATCGACAAAGGCACGGCCTGAAACTTCGCCAATTCCTTCTTGAATAAATTGTAAAAGCGATTTGAGTTTATCTTTTATTACAAAGTGGTAATCGGTACCGTAAGCGTATTTTGATAACTTGAAACTTTCTGAGTTTTGGGTTTCCGAAGGAAAATAATTCAGCAATAAGGAAATCACGCTTTTAGAGCCTTCCACTAGTTTTGTTGGGTCTAAACGTTTATCGAAATGGTTTTCCATGTAACGCATTTCACCGTTCATATTATTATTTAACCATTTTTCTAATCTGGGTGCTTCTGTTTCAAGAAACTCGGCTTTACTAATTCCACAGGACAAGAAACCGAGGCGTTTGGCTTCGGTTTTTATAAGTTTTGTATAATGCTGCTTATCATTCACAGCACTAAAATAACATTTTTACCCTTTCGGTTTTATATTTTGATTAATATGAAAGAAATTATTAGGGTCGTATTTGGTTTTAACAATAACCAATTTTTCATAATTATTTTTATATGCTGCTTTTATACGTTCCTGACCTTCATTCATCATAAAATTGACATAGGCACCACCCATAGCATGAGGTATTAAGGCATCAAAATAGGTTTTACACCAATTTGTTACTTCATCTGCTTTATCGGGATTAGGATCTACACCTACAATTACTTGTGCCCAACGCGCTTCTCTATTTGCCCAAGCAGTCTCGGAGTTGGAAACTTCATGACACGCGCCATCTACAGGGTATAAATGTGTAGTTGTGTGCATGGTTGGTATTTTTGAGCCATGTTCTATATTTATTTTTATAGATTCTGGTGTTAATTCTTTAATGTAGTGGGCTTTCCAATACCATTGCATACCTGGTGGATACAACGCATCGAACATTGTGTTTAGTGCAGTCATAGGAATTTCACTTACAAAATCCAAAACAGGTGGTCCAAACTCACGAATAGGTTTAAAGACTTCTTCTGCTTTTTCAATTGGACCTGTATAATTCCAAACAATACCACAAACATTTTGGTTCCAAAGGTGTTCTGGAAAAGGCGCTGCTGGAGGCACGATTAAAAACGCAAAAAAACCATAAAGATCGTTGGAGGCATTTTTTGTGAATTTATCATAAAACTCCATAGCCTCTCTAGCTTGTTCTATTGGCCAAAACATAGGCCCAGCATATACATTTTTAACGTCAATTAAATTAAACTTAAAAGAAGTGACTACTCCAAAATTCCCTCCACCGCCGCGTAGTGCCCAAAACAAATCAGAGTTTATATCTTTATTGGCAGTAACTATCTCTCCATTAGCAAGCACCACTTCGCATTCCAAAAGATTATCTATGGTTAAGCCTGCTTTTCTACTTAAATAACCCAAACCACCTCCAAGAGTAATACCACCTATACCTGTAGTTCCAATAATACCACTTGGTAAAGCCAAGCCGTGTTCGTGGGTGGCTGCATCTAAATTGGCAAGGGTGTTTCCGGGCTCTACAATGGCTGTTTTGGTATTTGGGTTGACTGTAATATCATTCATTTGAGATAAATCTATTACCAAACCATCATCTACTAAAGCCAAACCTGCCCCATTGTGGCCACCGCTTCGTATGGAAACCTCTATATTATTTTTTCTAGCATAGTTTACGGCATTTACTACATCTTGAGTATTTTTACATTTTACTATTACAGCCGGTTTTTTGTCTATCATAGCATTATAAATGGCTCGTGCCTCATCGTAATCGGTATTTTGTGGGGTAATAACTTCTCCTGATAAATTTTGATAGTTCATAATTCATGTGCTTTGGTTAGCCTTCTGGTTTTTAATTAATGATTGATGGCTTTATTTTTTAATGGTGAATGGTGTTCATGTACAATTTTCCAATTACCTGTATTGTCTTTTACAAAAAGTAGCGATATTTGATCATTTACAATTACTGAATCATCTCCAAATTTTAAATGGAAATTGGAATGAAAGGTTACATTAGCTACCTTATCATAAAATATGGCAACCTTTAAGTCGTTTACATCAAACTTTACAATTTCGGTAACACTCCCAAATATTTTACGTTCGTGTGCTTCGTTTTCTTCACTTCCTACACGTTTTTCACCCATTTTAAACTCAGTGAATTTTGGTCCGTAAGCATGAAAAGCGATTAACTTTTCTACATTACCTTCTTTAACACTTTGCACTATAGCCTTCATGGTTTGTTTTACTTCTTCTTGTGCCCATGGATATTCTTTTTGAGAAATATCATTTTTAAGGGTTTGAGCCAATAGAAACTGAACGTTTAAGAACAGGATTACCAACAGTAACTTTCTTAATATTGAAATTTTGGCCTTCATAATATTTTGGTTTTCAAATCACTCAAAACTACTGATAATCAACACAAAACATCAACTCATTTCATTCAAAGAATATCACAAATGTTTCAATATAGCTATGACCAATATTTTTTTTATGGCCTAATTATGGCACTAAATTAATACGTGGAACTGGAAGGATATATTCTTAAAAGTTGAGAGAACTTACTTTAAATGAGGCTTAACTTCATCAAATTATTTCTTAAATAATCATCTTTCAAATAAATCACTAATCGTAAAGTTAAATTGAATCTATTTGATACAAATCCATTAGTCTATTATTATCAGGCAATAATAATTTTTGAAGGCAATAAGCCATATTTATCCTTAAATTTTTTTGTAAAGTAAGATGGGTTTGAATAGCCTAATTGATAAGCAATTTCAGAGACGGAAAGTTTATTTTCCTTTATTAAAGATAAGGCTTTCTTCATTTTAATATCACGAAGGAACAAGATAGGCGACCTTCCTGTTAATGCTGTAATTTTTCTGTAAAGCTGTGGGCGACTTATACCCAAATTTTGACTAATATTGGTAATATTAAACGCTTCATCTGAAAGGTTTTTCTCTGTATAATCAAAAAAGTCTTCTACAAATTTTTGTTGAGATGCACTTATAACTTTTATAGTATTTTTGTTTTCGCTACCATTTTCTACAAGCAATTTAGAAAAGTTTTTGGAGAGGATTATTTCTCCTTTATTAGCCATTAAAGCCAATTGTTTCGTAAAATCTATGGCGTCTTCAAAAAAACCATCTCTATGTGTTACTGGTTGACCTTCTGACATCCCTATTCTAAATTCGATATTTTGCTTTTTGGATAATAAATTTTGAATACTAGAAGCACACTCAAAAGCTGCAATAGCTCCATTAAAAACCGCAATAATACTATCGTCACTTATATTTTTTACTTCAGAGCCTTTATGTGCTTTTATCAATTTAAATACAGTATTTCTAGCAAACGTAGGAACGTTAAACCTACTTATATCATCTGTATTGGCTTGTTGGGTTTTTGCCAAGATATCGACAATAAGAATAAACCTAAATCCTGTATCTAGGTTACCATCGTTGTAATAAACAATTCCATGGTTAATCTTATGGTTTTTTCCCATAAATGCATCAATCAGACCTGCTTCAACTTCAACAATATTACAAGCCACATTACCATGAGCCTCTTTATGCACCTTTTCACAAGCTTCTGGGCTTGGTCCTTCAATTAAGCAGAAAATAGTTCCAGCTTCTTGATTAACCCAAAACTGATGGTATTTTACACCATACTTACCTTGGGTCTGCTTATCGGCCATATGTCCTTTCTTTACATCTTCTACTGTAACACCAGGGAAATGGTGGTAATCCATATAAATGGGCATAGCAAAACGTTTTAATTACTTATTAATAAGCGATTAATAGGTAGGGGAGATATTAAAGATACTAAAAAAAAAGATGAAAACCTGTCTATTTAAACTCTATCAATAAATATCACTTTTGCATTTTTAGGTTTTAAGGTGATTAATGGATTAATGTCTATAGAATTGTTTACGGGGTGAATTTGGTACTTTACTACAAGTTCTGAAATAGTTATAATCATTTCGTACATGGCAAAATTATTACCAATGCATTTTCTTGGACCGGCGCCAAACGGAAAGTATTGCGATGAATAGTTTTTGGTTTGATCTGGAGAAAACCTATTTGGATTAAAATCTTCAGGATTGTCCCATAAGTTTTTATGTCTGTGGATTTCGTAAATAGAAAACAACAAACTGCTTCCTTTTTTTAATTGATAACCATTAAATTCATCATCTTGTATATTCACACGATCTATAAAATACGCTGGCGGATATAATCGTAAGGACTCTTCAATAACCTGTTTGGCTAGCTGAGATTGTGTTACTGCTGTTAATATATCGGTATCTTTATTTTTTATAATTGTTTGGTACTCTAAAGCAACTTTTTCTTGCCACTTGGCGTGCTGCGCTAACAATTGTACTGTAAAACTTAATGTGTTTGCTGTTGTTTCGTGGCCTGCAACAAAAAGCACTAAAATTTCATCAATTAGTTGGTCGTTGTCCATACTTGAGCCGTCTTCATAACGTGCATTTAAAAGCATATCCAACAAATCATTGTATTGAATTTTAGATTGTTTTCGTCTATTAATTATACCTTGAAGAATGTTTCGTGATTCTTTGGTGCGTGACAAATGCTTTTTTATAATCCCAAAAGATTCAAAATACCATTTTAAATAAGGTTGACGCAACTCTTTTACCAACATGTTTTGGTTCTCTTCGGTCACTTCCTGAAGGGTTTTAATCTCAGCATCGGAAGCAGCATTACTAAACAACGATTTTACAACCACTTTAAAAGCTAAGTCGCTAAAAAAAGGGAGCACATCCATATCAATACCTGTTTGGATACTATGTAGCTCTTCAATAATCGTTTCCTTTATGGTAGCAATTAAATTTTCGAGATGTTTTTTATGAAATGCCGGTTGAATGAGTTTGCGTTGCTTTCGCCAATGTTCGCCTTCAGAAGTTAATAAGCCATTTCCTAAATATTTGGCAAGGTCCTTTGTTTGAATAGGTGATTTGGTATAATTTTTCCAGTTTTTTTGAAGTACATATTCTGCTAAGGCAGCATCTCGGGAAAAAATAGCATAGTTACCAAAACCAATATTCAGCTTAAACGTATCGCCATAACGTTTAAAGTTTTTATGATGAAATGGTAGCGGATTATTAAGAATGTTAATAGCGTGCCTTAAAAAGGTAAAGGTAGAAACCTCAGGTATTTGTTTTTGATTATTCATTAAAACAATCCACCTTGTGTTCCTCCTTTTACACGTCCAAGGTGTTTGTACGCTTGTTCGGTTACCTCTCGACCACGAGGTGTACGCATAATAAAGCCTTGTTGAATAAGGAAAGGCTCGTACACTTCTTCTATCGTTTCAGCACTTTCGCTAACCGCTGTTGCCAAAGTGGTAATACCTACTGGGCCGCCTTTAAATTTATCGATAATAGTAGACAGGATTTTATTATCCATTTCATCTAAACCATGTGCATCTACATTTAAAGCTTCAAGGGCAAATTTGGCAATTTTGATATCTATTTTACCATTCCCTTTTATTTGGGCGAAATCGCGAACACGTCGTAATAATGCATTAGCTATTCTTGGGGTTCCTCTACTCCTGCCAGCAATTTCTACAGCTGCCTCCATAGAGATAGGCACATCTAAAATTGAGGCACTACGCTGGACTATAGTTGTTAGTAATTCGGTATTATAATACTGAAGTCGGCTACTTATTCCAAAACGCGCTCGCATAGGAGATGTTAGTAAACCTGAACGTGTTGTGGCTCCAACTAATGTAAATGGATTCAGGTTAATTTGAACTGTACGCGCATTGGGTCCAGTTTCAATCATTATATCTATTTTATAGTCTTCCATTGCCGAATACAAGTACTCTTCTACAATAGGACTTAAACGATGAATTTCGTCTATAAAAAGGACATCACGCTCATCTAAGTTAGTTAACAGCCCTGCTAAGTCACCTGGTTTATCCAATACGGGACCAGAGGTAACTTTAATGCCCACGCTTAACTCGTTAGATAAAATATGAGCCAACGTAGTTTTTCCTAATCCTGGAGGGCCATGAAATAAGGTGTGATCTAAGGCTTCGTCTCTTAAGTTGGCTGCTTTTACAAAAACCTGTAAGTTTTCCAACACTTGGTCTTGTCCTGTAAAGTCATCAAACGACAAGGGACGTAATTTTTTCTCTACATCTAACTCTTCTGGTGAAAAATTGTCGTTTGTTGGATCTAGGTTTTCATTCATAAAAACAAAGATAAAGAAAAAGCCTTTCCAAAACGGAAAGGCTTTTTAATATCTTTTAATATTCACTTTTGTAAATATAAGTTCTAGTGTTGAAGTTCCTCTTCACCTTCTTTCATTGGAACATTTTGAGGCACGAAATCTAACTCATGTCCTGGCTTACTATAATCGTATGCCCAACGGTGTACATGAGGTATTGCACCTGGCCAGTTCCCGTGAATGTGCTCTACAGGAGTTGTCCATTCTAATGTATTCGATTTCCAAGGGTTTTGCTCGGCTTTCTTTCCGTAGAATATACTCACAAAGAAATTATATAAGAACACTAACTGGAAGGCCCCACCAACTAAAGCAAATATTGTTATAACAACGTTTACATTGGCTAAATCATCAAATAATGGGAAGTTAGAGTTTGTATAATAACGTCTTGGTAAACCTGCCATTCCAATAAAATGCATTGGGAAGAATACACCATAGGCACAAATTGCTGTTATCCAAAAGTGTAAATACCCTAGCTTTTTATTCATCATTCTGCCAAACATTTTAGGGAACCAATGGTAAATTCCTGCAAACATACCATATAATGCAGAGATACCCATTACTAAGTGAAAGTGAGCTACTACAAAGTATGTATCGTGTACGTTAATATCTAATGCACTATCTCCTAAAATAATTCCTGTTAAACCACCTGTAATAAATGTTGACACCAAACCAATAGAAAACAACATGGCTGGATTCATTTGTAAGTTACCCTTCCACAGTGTTGTAATATAGTTAAACGCTTTAACAGCCGATGGAATAGCAATTAACAGGGTTGTAAAGGTAAACACAGACCCTAAGAATGGGTTCATACCTGAAACGAACATGTGGTGCCCCCATACAATTGTAGATAAGAAAGCAATTGCTAAAATTGATGCTACCATGGCTCTGTAACCAAAAATTGGCTTACGCGAGTTGGTTGCTATAATCTCGGAGGTAATTCCTAATGCTGGTAATAATACAATGTATACTTCTGGGTGACCAAGGAACCAAAATAGGTGTTCGAATAATACAGGAGAACCACCTTGGTAATGTAATACTTCACCTTGAATAAAAATATCTGATAAGAAGAATGATGTTCCAAAACTTCTATCCATGATAAGTAATAATGCCGCTGATAGTAATACAGGGAAAGATACTACACCAATTATTGCTGTTACAAAGAATGCCCAAATAGTTAATGGTAAACGTGTCATTGACATTCCTTTAGTTCTAAGGTTAATAACCGTTACTATGTAGTTTAATGATCCTAATAAAGAGGACGCAATAAATATAGCCATAGATACTAACCACAATGTCATCCCCATACCAGATCCTGGCTGAGCCATTGGCAAGGCACTTAACGGTGGATAAATTGTCCATCCTGCTGCTGCTGGTCCAGCTTCAACAAATAAGGACAATACCATGATTACACTAGATAAGAAGAATAACCAATACGATACCATATTTAAGAACCCTGATGCCATGTCTCGTGCACCAATTTGTAATGGGATTAATAAGTTACTAAAGGTTCCACTTAATCCTGCTGTAAGTACAAAGAATACCATTATTGTACCATGAATGGTAACTAATGCTAAATAAATATCAGCGTCCATAACGCCATCTGGTGCCCATTTACCTAATAATGCTTCAAAAAGGACATTAGGTTGTTCTGGCCATGCAATTTGCATACGGAACATTAAAGACATCATAACCCCAATAATTCCCATAATCGTACCTGTAATTAAGTACTGTTTGGCAATCATTTTATGGTCTTGACTGAATATATATTTAGTTATAAACGTTTCTTTATGATGATGCCCGTGGTCGTCGTGTGCGTGAGTATCTGCGTGTGCTGACATAATCTTGTTTCGTTTTAAGTCTTTGTTTAGTTAATTAAAGAGTTTTTAAAGGTCTTTTGTTCTTTGATCCAAGCGTCATATTCTTCTTGAGTCTCAACAATAATTTTCATTTGCATGTTATAATGAGACTTACCACAAATTTTGTTACATAATAATAGGTAATCAAACTCATATCTTAAATCTTGACCTTTCGCTTCTATCTCGGCTTTGTTCTCTACACGAATTTTATTAATATTCGCTACTTTTTCTATAATATCTGGATTTTGTCTCATCTCAGCTGTTGTTACAGATGGTGTAAACCCAAATTGTGTTATCATACCAGGAACACAGTTCATTTGTGCTCTAAAGTGTGGCATGTAAGCAGAGTGAAGCACGTCTTGAGAACGCATTTTAAATAATACTGGCCTACCTACTGGTAAATGTAACTCGGTAGTTATAATATCGTCTTGTGCGTTTGGATCTGATTCATCTACACCTAAAATATTGGCTCTGTCAATATCTATTAATCTTACATTGGCTTTACCTAACACATTGTCTTGTCCAGCATAACGAGCTTTCCAGTTAAATTGTTGTGCATAAAGTTCTATTACTAATGGGTCTTCATCTTCATTAACATTCATAATACTAGACCAAGTGAATAATCCGTAGATAATTAAACCTGCTAAAGTTATTACAGGAATAATAGTCCAAATGGCTTCTAATGTATTATTATCTGCATAGAATAAAGCTTTTTTACCTTTTTCTCCTTTGTATTTAAAGGCAAAATAGTGTAATAAAAACTGAGTTACTGTTTGAACGATAAAAATAATAACTAAAGAAATTATCATTAAAGTATCAATTTGCGACCCATGTTCGGATGCTGAATTTGATAATAATGGTAAATCTCCCCATTTATAAATACATACTATAGTTATGGCATAAATGAAGACAAGAAATGCCATCATTAAATACCCATTAAGCTTGTTATCTTTATCTGTAGCAATTTGGGCGTTATCTGCGCCTACGCTAGCCAAATCGAATATTTTGACCATTTGCCAGATTGCAACAGCTACAAAAAATACTATTAAAATTGTTAATAAAGCAGTCATCGTTATTTCTCTTCTTTACTTATTAAATATTAGTAATGGAAATTTTCACTTTCCTTAATAAATGGGTTTCTTTTTGCTAGTAATGGTGCTTTGGATATTGCTGTAAAAACAACAAGCATAAACAGTCCAGCGAATAAGCAAATAGCGCCAATTTCAGGTACACCAATAAACCATCTGTCTCCTACTGTTGCAGGCATAATCATATTAAATACATCTAAATAATGTCCAAATAAAATTACAATACCTGCCATTACTATAAACCATGGTATTCTCTTGTAATCACTATTCATTAAAACAAGTAGTGGGAAAATAAAGTTCATAGCAAGCATGCCAAAGAATGGTAACTTATAATCATTTATTCTTGTAATAAAGTAGGTTACCTCTTCTGGTATATTTGAATACCATATTAGCATAAATTGTGAGAACCATAGGTAAGTCCAAAAGATACTAATGGCAAACATAAATTTAGCTAAATCGTGTAAATGACTATCATTTACAAACTCTAATAATCCTTTTGATTTTAAGTACATAGTGATTAATGCAATAACGGTAATACCACTTACAAACATACTTGCAAATACATACCATCCAAATAATGTACTAAACCAGTGTGGATCTACACTCATAATCCAATCCCAAGACATTATAGATTCTGAATAGATATAGAATACTAAAAATGCCGCTGCGATTCTAAAAGATTTTTTAAAGTTTTTATCGTCTTCAGCATTATCTTGTGCTAAAGAGAATTTTCTTGCAAAGTGACGGTATAAGCTCCATCCTGCAATAAAAATAAAACCTCTTACGGCAAACATTGGTAGGTTTAACCAACCTGCTTTACCTTGAATAAGTTTATCGTGTGCCACTACATCTGGATCCATCCAAATAAAAATGTTGTAATGTCCTATTGTACCTGATGCAATAGCAATAGCTAGTACAATTAAACCTCCAGGAAGCACATAAGCTGTAATACCTTCCATTACTCTAAATAGTACTGGAGACCAACCTGCTTGTGATGCTCTTTGAATGGCATAAAATGCTAACACGCCTAAAGCAATCATAAAGAAAAAGAAAGCGCCTACATAAAGGGCAGACCATGGGCGGTTAGATATTTGATGTTGTACATGCTCTACATGTTCTTTATGAGCATCGGCATGGTGCGCCTCGTCTGTACTCGAAGCTTCTTCACCATGCGAGTCGTGTGCCATTTCTGTAGTGGCATGTGCTGTTTCTTCGGCATGACCACCTCCATGGTGTGAGGCTTCTTCAGCCAACATAGTTTCAACTTCTTCAAAAGATTTGTGAGAAGTCATAAAACCGTAACCAACACCTAATAAACCTATAATAACTAAGGCTATGGAAAATGTCTTTAATTTATTTGAGAATGTGTACATATCTATATAAATAAACTTTATTCTATCTTACTTTTCTAATTTAGCTTTAAGTTCCATAACATAAGCTACAACTTGCCAACGCTCTTCTTCATTAATCTGGTTTGCATAAGAACCCATGGCGTTTTTACCATAATAAATGGTATGATAAACACTACCAGCTGTTATGGCTCTACCAGCATCGTCATAACTAGGAATACCTAATATTTTTTCACGTTTTACTAAGTTTCCTTGACCGTCTCCTTTGTTACCATGGCAAATACCACAATAAATATCGTATAACTCTTTTCCTTTGGCTAAATCGATTTGTGTAGAATCTAAAGGTGAGTTTAATGAGTCTTTAGCTAGTTGATACCCTTCTATAGTGTTTTCTATATCAAAAGGTTTAAATCCTCTAGGTATAGTTCCTTCTGCTGGAAGTTGTCCTTCTTTCCCATTACGGAAAGCTGCAGATTCTGAATAGGTTTCGTATCCTACAGATTCGTACATATTTGGCATAAATTGATAGTTTGGTCTAGTATCTTTTTTACAAGCTACTACCACTACCATAAGAAATGCTAGAAGTGATATTTTAATTAAGCCTTTCATCTGTAACTTTATATTTTTCATTTTTTATTAAATGTTTGTAGCACTATATCTAGGACTACTTAACAGTTTAATGTGTGTCTTTATCAACAATATTAATTTCTACGGCACCAGTTTCTTGAAGCAACGTTTCAAGTTCTTGTTCGTTACCATGAACTGGAATTTCCATCAAGAAATGATCATCTGTTGTTCTTGGATCAGGGTTTTCAGCATTTTTAAATGGCCACATTCTACTGCGTAAATAAAATGTAATTACCATTAAGTGGGCTGCAAAAAATACGGTCAGCTCGAACATAATTGGCACAAAAGCTGGCATGTTCTCGATATAACTAAAACTTGGTTTACCACCAATATTTTGCGGCCAGTCCTCGATCATGATAAAATTCATCATTGTAATGGCTACTGCTAATCCTAAACATCCATATAAAAAAGATGCTATTGCTATACGTGTTGGTTCTAAGCCCATAGCCTTGTCTAGCCCGTGAACTGGAAATGGTGTATAAACTTCCTCTATATGATGCTTTTCTGCTTTTACTTTTTTAACAGCAGACATTAACACATCGTCGTCTGTATAAATCGCGTGAATTACTTTAGATGCTTCCATTGTCTACGTTTATTTTATAAGATTTTTTGCTTGACCAGACCAATCATCACGCTCTGCTCTTCCTGGGAAAGAACCAGTGATTTCATCTAATAAGTCGTATTCTTTTTTTGTCATTTTACTAACCTGTAAGAATGTGTAAATACCTATACTATTTAAAGCTTCTTCCATTTTTGGTCCTACACCATTTATCCTTTTAAGGTCATCTGCTGTTTCTGTGTTAGGATCGAAAGTTCCTATGCTAGCTAAAAGGCTATCTACTTTAGCGGAGTTATCTACTTTAGGAGCATCAGTATTAACAGCTGGTTGCTTACCTGAGGTTCTTTCATCTGATCCTGTACCTACTAAACTCTCTCCTGCTTCTCTAATTCTTTTGTAACGTTCTCCAGAAGATTTTAAGATTGTTTTAACCTCTGCTTGTGCAATTACTGGGAATGTTCTTGAGTATAATAGGAATAACACAAAGAAGAATCCTATGGTTCCTATAAAAATGCCAATATCTACAAATGTTGGTGAGAACATGGTCCATGAAGATGGTAAATAATCGCGGTGTAATGATGTTACAATAATTACAAAACGCTCAAACCACATACCTATGTTTACTACAATAGAGATAAAGAACGAGAACATAATACTTGTTCTTAATTTCTTAAACCACATAAACTGTGGCGAGAACACGTTACAAGTCATCATTGCCCAATATGCCCACCAGTAAGGTCCTGTTGCTCTATTTAAGAAGGCATATTGTTCGTACTCTACTCCAGAATACCAAGCAATAAATAGCTCTGTAATATAGGCCACACCTACGATTGAACCTGTAATCATAATTACAATGTTCATTAATTCGATGTGTTGTACTGTAATATAATCTTCAAGGTTACATACTTTTCTCATGATGATAAGTAATGTATTTACCATAGCAAATCCTGAGAAAATTGCCCCTGCCACGAAATATGGTGGGAATATTGTAGTATGCCAACCAGGGATAACTGATGTTGCGAAGTCAAAAGATACAATAGTATGTACAGAAAGTACAAGTGGTGTAGCTAAACCTGCTAATACTAATGATACTTCTTCAAAACGTTGCCAATCTTTAGCACGACCTGTCCATCCAAAACTTAATAACGAATATATTTTCTTTTGGAAAGGTTTTACAGCGCGATCACGAATCATAGCAAAATCAGGTAATAAACCTGTCCACCAGAACACTAATGATACAGATAAATACGTTGAAATTGCGAATACGTCCCATAATAATGGCGAGTTAAAGTTAACCCATAACGATCCAAATTGGTTTGGAATTGGTAACACCCAATATCCTAACCATGGACGACCCATGTGAATTACAGGGAATAAACCAGCCTGAACTACAGAGAAGATAGTCATCGCCTCTGCCGAACGGTTAATTGCCATTCTCCATTTTTGACGGAATAGAAGTAATACTGCAGAAATAAGTGTTCCTGCGTGACCAATACCTACCCACCAAACGAAGTTGGTAATATCCCAGGCCCAACCTACGGTTTTATTTAAACCCCAAGTTCCTATACCTGTAGATATGGTATAAATAATACATCCAATTCCCCAAAGAAAAGCTACCAGTGAAATTCCAAAAACTATCCACCACTGCTTATTCGCTTTACCTTCTATAGGTTTTGCCACATCCACAGTAACGTCGTGGTAGGACTTTTCACCTGTAACTAAAGGTCTTCTAATAGGTGCTTCGTAATGAGACGCCATAATCTGTTTATAATTGTTTCTTAATTAATTCTTTATTGTTAAGCTTCTGTTGTATTTCTCACTTTTGTTTGATACATCACGTTTGGTTTTGTTCCTACGTGTTCTAACAAGTGATACATACGGTCTCCTGCTTTAAGATGTGCTACTTCACTATCTTTATCGTTAATATCTCCAAAGGTCATTGCACCACTACTACAAGCTGCAGAACAAGCCGTTTGGAATTCGCCATCTTTTATTTGTCTTCCGTCACGTTTAGCATCTAAAATAGTCTTTTGTGTCATTTGAATACACATAGAGCATTTTTCCATAACCCCACGAGAACGTACTACAACATCTGGATTCAATACCATACGTCCTAAATCATCATTCATATGGTAATCAAACTCATCATTTTCAGAGTATAAGAACCAGTTAAAACGACGTACTTTATAAGGACAGTTATTAGCACAGTAACGTGTACCTACACAACGGTTGTAAGCCATATGGTTTTGGCCTTGGCGACCGTGTGATGTTGCTGCCACTGGACAAACTGTCTCACATGGTGCGTGGTTACAATGCTGACACATTACTGGTTGGAAAGCGACTTGTGGATTTTCTGATGGGTGCTCCATCTCGCCAAACTCACTTAATGAACTTCCTAGTCCAGAAATATTGTCTTTTTTCTCGTTATCTCCTTCAAAAGATCCTTCTGAAGAATAATATCTATCAATACGTAACCAGTGCATATCACGGCTACGACGTACTTCTTCTTTACCTACTACAGGTACATTATTTTCAGCATGACATGCAATAACACACGCCCCACATCCTGTACAAGCATTTAAATCGATAGATAAGTTAAAATGATGTCCTATTGAACGATCAAACTCATCCCACATATCTACATCTGGAGATGTTACTGGTGTTTCCTGGTGATCTAAAGACACAACAGGAATAGCATTCCAGTACTCTTTATCTTTAGTGTTAAAGATTTCAAGTGTTGTTTCTTTTACAATATCACCACGTCCCATTAATGTATTGTGCAGCTGTACACAGGCAAATTCATGCATTCCTGAAGCAGCTGCAACACTAACATTTTGTATATCGTTAAAACCTTGGTAAAGCTTAAAAGCATTTACACCGGTTTTCATTTCATCTTTTAAACCTGCTGTTCTACCATAACCAAATGATAAACCTACAGAACCTTTAGCTTGACCTGGTTGTATTAAAACAGGTACATTTTTTAAGGTTACACCATTAACCGTTACATCTGCATAACTTCCATCTAAAGCACCTGTTGCAACATGTTCGTTTTTTAAGCCTAATTTTTCGGCATCAACTTTAGATACTGTTAAGTAGTTATCCCAGGATACTCTTGATATTGGATCTGGAAATTCTTGCAACCAAGGGTTATTGGCTTGCTGCCCGTCTCCCATTCCTGTTTTACTATATAATGTAAGCTCAAGTCCTGAAGCTGATTTTACAGATGAAGCTAAAGCTCTTGCTGCATTTCCAGAAGGTGTTTCAACAGTCTCTTCCTCTTCAGTTTCTATCTCAGTATTTTCAACTGAAACAGGCGCATTATTTACATAAACACCATCATGGAGTGCTTGGTTAAATGAACCACCGTTTAATACCGATGTCTTCCAAGTATCTTTTATGTAATCTGTATATGATGTGCTGTTTCCAGTCCACTGTAATAAAGCTTCTTGGAATTGTCTTGTATCAAATAAAGGACGAATAGTTGGTTGCGTTAAAGCATAATGTCCTTTTTTAATTTCAACATCTCCCCAAGATTCTAAATAGTGAGGTGCAGCCGCTGCGTATTCTGTTAAAGACGATGTTTCATCTACTTTCATTGAGAAAGCAATAGATAAGTCTGTTTTCTTTAACCCTTCGGCAAAGTCACTAGCATTTGGCAATGTATACATTGGATTAACGCCACTCATTATAATAGCACCAACTTTACCTGCGTTCATATCTGTTACTAAATTAGCAACAGTTTTTGCGTTACCTTGTCTTGTTTTTATAGGTGTTGTAGCGTTAAACACACTACTATTTAAGTATTCGTTTATTTCTAAGGCTACTGTTTGCGCATTCACATCTTGAATACCTGTAACAACAACAGCTTTATTACCAGACTTTTTAAGTTGTGTAGCCGCTTTACGAACTGCTTCATCAATATTTTTTGGTAAGTCTCCTGAAACCGAACCACCAACAACATAACTATATAGTTTAGCTAAAGCTACTTTTTGTTGACTTGGTGTTAATGGCACACGCTTATCGGCATTTGCCCCAGTTAAAGACATATTAGATTCGAATTGAATATGTCTAGACATTTTTCCTTTTGCAGGAACACGTCCTTTAGCATATCCAGAATCAAATCCACCACCTTGCCAATCTCCTAAAAAGTCGGCACCAACAGAAACGATTGTTTCTGCTTTAGAGAAATCGTAATCTGATAAACCACGTTCTCCGTATTTTGCTTGGTATGCATCTAATGCAGCTGATTCCGAAACTGAATCGTAAACTACATGACGTACATTACCATATTTTTCTTTGAATTCTGATATTAGTTTTGAAGTAGAAGGACTCGCATAAGTTTGTGTTAACAACACGATCTCTTTACCAGAGTCTTTTACTGCAGATAACTTTTGTTTTGTTTCAGCATCAAACGTACTCCATGAAATAGCAGAATCGCCTTTCATAGGCCCTTGAAGTCTTAAACTATCGTACAATCCTAAAACCGATGCATTTACTCTAGCATTGGCACTCCCATGAGTTGACGCTAAGCTATTGTTTTCAATTTTAATTGGACGACCTTCTCTAGTTTTAACCAAAACACTAGCAAAATCAAAACCGTTGGCAATAGTAGTTGCATAATAGTTTGCCACTCCAGGAACTATTTCCTCTGGCTGCACTACGTAAGGTATCGATTTTACTACAGGACCTTCGCAAGCAGCTAACGATGCAGCAGCTGTACTAAATCCAACATATTTTAAGAAGTCACGACGTGTTGTTTTTGAACTTTCTAATGAATTTTTATCACCTAAAAACTCATCAGTTGGTATTTCTTCAACAAACTCGTTGTGTTTTAGCGTCTCAACAACAGAGCTATTATCGTTAAGCTCTTCAACACTTTTCCAGTATTTCTTGTTTGATGACATATATAATAGAATTAACTCTTTTATTAATTTAACTTAGTAATGGCACTTACCGCATTCCAATCCACCCATTTGAGCAGCTGTTAGCTTTTCTACACCATATTTTTTAGATAGCTCGGCATGAATTTTTTCATAATAAGCATTATCTTTTACTTTAACCTCTGTTTCTCTGTGACAGTTAATACACCACCCCATAGTTAATGGCGCATGTTGATACATGATTTCCATTTCCTCAACAGGTCCATGACATGTTTGACATTCGATTCCAGCGACAGTTACGTGTTGCGAGTGATTAAAGTAAGCAAAATCTGGAAGGTTATGTATTCTAACCCATTTTACCGGCGTTGTTTCACCTGTATATTTTTGCTCAGCATCATCCCATCCAGCAGCAGCATAAAGCTTTTTAATTTCTCCATCGTAAAACTCTTTACTATACTCTGCCGTTGTTTCGCCTTTGTATTCGTATACTGATTTATGACAGTTCATACACACATTTAATGACGGAATACCTGAAGTCTTACTAACTCTAGCTGAAGAGTGACAGTATTTACAATCTATACCATTATCTCCTGCATGAATTTTATGTGAAAAATGAATTGGCTGCACTGGTTGATATCCTTGATCCACACCTACTTGCATTAAGTAGCCATAAACAAAGTAACCACTAGCTAATAACAAGAAAATACATGTAACTAAAACCAAGAATTGGTTTTGCACAAATGCTTTCCACAACGGTAATCCTTTTTGATCTTCAGGAACCTCAACACCTTTAGCTTCAGCAAACCTATTAAGCGTTTTCCTAACAAGGATTAATGCCACAGCTAGTAGGGCAAACAACAATGCTAAAGCTCCAAGAACTAACTTATTTGATGTCCCAGATTGCGCTGCTTGACCACCTCCTGCAGAAGCTGCTTCTGTTGCTGGATCTGGCTTTGGAGCATCCTGCGCTGTATATGCCAAGATATCAGAAATATCTTGATCTGAAAGCTGCGGGAACGCCGTCATAGCTGTTCCGTTATATTCATCAAAAATCTTGTTTCCGTAATCATCTCCAGATTTCACAACAGCAGCACTGTTACGAATCCAAGCACTTAACCACTCTCTATCTAAGCCGTGATCATCAGACAATCTTTGCTCTACATGGCGTAAAGCAGGACCGGTCATTTTACGATCTAAATTATGACATGAAGCACAATTAGTATTAAACAATGTTTTCCCTTTTGCAGGGTCTCCTTCTTGTGCAAAAAGTGAGGTTGAAAGTGTTAGTAATAAAATAAAACTCAATTGGAGAATATTCTTACCTAACGTACGGCGAGTCACCTGTTCCATATTATTGGTTGAATTAACTTCTAAACTTTGGTATGATTTTTTCATCTAAAAATAAAAAAACACAGTTATAAAATCTCTCGCAAAAGTAACACTTAAAGTCGATTTTAGAAATGTTAGAGAAGCGTTAATTACTAATTTAGAGAAATTCTAAATAATAATTTGATAAAAATTGAGTTTAAACCCTACATTTGCATTAAATACTTAACTAGATATGAAAGTTTTACAAAAAAAATCTAATTTATTACTTTTTACCGCATTGGTTTTATCGTCAGGAATTTATGCACAAAATGGGCAACTTTCTATAAAGCAAGACAAAAAAATAGATGAGTTAATTGCATTAAAAAAGGAGATAAACACTTCTGAAAATGCTTTAGACCGATATAAGATTCAAATTTTTTCTGGTGGCCGTAAAAGTGCCGAAAAAGCCAATTCGACTTTTAAAGAAAAACTCCCTAATTGGACTTCTAGAATGGAATACGAAACCCCTAATTATAAAATTTGGGTAGGTAGTTTTAGAACACGACTAGAAGCTGATAAAGCACTTATAAAAATACAAAAAGAGTTTCCTACGGCGTTTATTTTTAAACCTAAAGTTAAAGAATAAAAAAAGCGGCAATTAAGCCGCTTTTTTTATTGAACAATAATTTTTTTTATCAGCCTATTTTTAGACGTCGTATTAATCTCCATGAGATATACACCAGTTTTAACTCCAGATAGACTTATATTTTCAAATTTATTAACTTGCTGTTTCACTATTTTTCCTTGCAAATTGAATAATGTAATATTAGAAATAGCATGATTAGGACTAGTTACAGAAATCATATCCTTTGCTGGTACTGGATAAACCTTAATGCTTGATAAAATATTCGAGCTAATATTTAAGGTTTCATCTTGCACATCGCCTATTAAAGTTGAATTTAGTTCTGTTAAGGCTCCACCACAATTGCCTTCTGTTACAACTGTATTTTCAATCCAAGTTCCTAACTGCAAGCTTGGTGGGTTAGGTGTTGAAGCTTCAGTATTGTAATAAATTAAAAAAGGACTTGAAAAATTACCGTCACCATCATCTGCAATAAATTCCCAGCGATTGTTTGTTTCACCCCATGATATTTCAAACTCACAAACCCCTATACCATGACAAGGTTGGTTTCCATCTACAGGCGTAGTTACAAAAATGTTTCTCCCTGTGGCATCTGATCCTGTATTTACGAAAGTGAAATCTTGATCGTTAAATAAATAATGACAACCATTAAAGGTGATTTGCCCATAACTAAACGAACAAAATAGCATCATAACAATATATATATAGTGTTTTGTCATGACTCTAATTAATTTCTAGATGGAAAAATTCCTTGAACACATATAACATAACGTAAACCTATATAAGGTTGCTTGTTATTTACTGGCATATTACCTCCTGAATTCCCAATCATATTGGGGTTCATAGCTGTAGGAGTTCCTCCATTAGCATACTCTTTGTCTAATAGTTTAGTGCCAGCAGGAAAGTTTCCTGTGGGCGTTGCACTATTTCCATCTTCAATCACAGCATTAACAGTATGATTATGTGATGGCATTTGTGAAACGGTTAATGTATTTGTTTCACTACCACCGGTGTCACCTAATTGCACCGTAGTTAATCCAGGTCCAGAACCTATGCCAACTGGCACACGACCTCTTAAATCTGGTAAAGCAAAAGTTGTTATACCATCACCACCATAAGTTATTCCTAAAAGTGAAAATAATGCGCTGTGCTGTGCAATTGATAAAAGACGACCATCACATTCCATCCAACCGCGTTGTTCAAAAGTAATAGCTGTTAATTTAATATCGCCTAAATAAGCTTCTTGAGCTTGTGTTGTTGTACTAAAAAAGGTAGTCATTAATAGCACGATAAGTGTCATTGTTTTTTTCATAATTAAAGTAATTTGTTAATAGCTAGCCAAAGAACGTGAAAAGAGACTAAAAAACACAAAAAAAAAGCGACCAAATTGGTCGCTTTCAAATATTTACACAAAGAAAATGTTATTTTAATTTCTTCTTAACCTCTACTTCTTGGAAGGCTTCAATTACATCTCCTTCTTTAATATCGTTATAGTTTTTAACTTGCATACCGCAATCGTAACCTTTAGACACTTCTTTAACATCGTCTTTAAAGCGTTTTAACGAGGCTAATTCGCCGGTGTAAATAACCACACCATCTCTAATAAGACGAATTCCAGAGTTTCTGTAAATCTTACCATTGGTTACCATACATCCTGCAATGGTTCCAATTTTAGAGATTTTGAAGGTTTCTCGTATTTCTGCTGTACCTGTAATTTCTTCTTTAAGTTCTGGTGACAACATACCTTCCATAGCATCTTTAAGATCGTTAATCGCATCGTAGATAATAGAGTATGTACGGATATCGATTTCTTCTTTGTCGGCTATTTGTCGTGCATTACCCATTGGTCTCACATTAAACCCTATAATAATAGCGTCTGATGCTGATGCCAGTAACACATCACTTTCGGTAATAGCTCCAACACCTTTATGAATAATATTGACCTGTATTTCCTCGGTTGATAGTTTCTGGAACGAATCGGTTAAAGCTTCAACAGATCCATCCACATCACCTTTAAGAATAATATTTAATTCTTGGAAATCACCTAAAGCAATACGACGACCAATTTCGTCTAATGTAATATGACGTTGTGTACGTACAGATTGCTCACGTTGTAATTGGGTACGTTTTGCAGCAATTTGCTTAGCTTCACGCTCATCCTCAAACACATTAAACTTATCACCTGCTTGCGGTGCACCATCTAATCCAAGAAGTGACACTGGTGTTGATGGTCCAGCTACTTCAATATCATTTCCTCTTTCGTCATGCATTGCTTTAACTTTACCACTATGCTTACCTGCTAAGACATAATCACCTATTTTAAGTGTTCCTGCTTGTACTAGCACCGTCGCAACGTAACCTCTTCCTTTATCTAAAAAGGCTTCAACAATGGTTCCTACTGCTGGTTTATCTGGATTTGCTTTAAGCTCTAACAGTTCGGCTTCTAACAAGACTTTTTCTAGTAGCTCGTTAACACCTTCTCCTGTTTTAGCTGATATGTCTTGCGATTGTACTTTACCTCCCCAATCTTCAACTAATAAGTTCATATTAGCTAAGCCTTCTTTAATTTTATCTGGGTTGGCGGTTGGTTTGTCAATCTTGTTAATTGCGAAAACAATTGGTACGCCAGCAGCTTGTGCGTGAGAGATAGCTTCTTTGGTTTGCGGCATAATATCATCATCTGCTGCCACAACAATAATAGCAATATCTGTTACTTGTGCACCACGAGCACGCATAGCCGTAAAGGCCTCGTGACCTGGTGTATCTAAAAAGGCAATTTTTTGACCATCTTCTAGAGTTACACCGTAAGCACCAATATGCTGTGTAATACCTCCCGATTCGCCAGCAATTACATTTTCTTCACGAACGTAATCTAACAAGGATGTTTTACCGTGATCTACGTGACCCATAACAGTTACTATTGGAGCACGAGATTGTAAATCTTCTGGTTTATCTTCAACTTCTTCTATAGACTCTTCAATATCTGATGTTACAAACTCTACTTCGTAACCAAATTCTTCTGCTACAATACTTAAGGTTTCGGCATCTAGACGTTGGTTCATGGTTACCATCATACCTAACGACATACATGCAGAGATAATTTGAGTCACAGAAACATCCATCATGGTAGCAACCTCACTAGCTGTAACAAACTCGGTTACTTTTAGTGTTTTACTATCGGCTTGTTCTGCCTGAAGTTCTTTTTCGGTTTGCTCTCTATGTTGTTCTCTTTTTTCTCTTCTATACTTGGCACCTTTTCCTTTACTAGACTTTCCTTGAAGTTTCTCAAGTGTCTCACGGATTTGCTTTTGTACTTCTTCTTCTGTAGGTTCTTCTTTTACTTGGCGTTTTTTGCCTTTATTTTTAGATCTGAACCTTTCGTTTTTATTATTAGATTGAGTTGAAGATTTACTTATTCTACGACGTTTTCTTCTTCCTCCTGAGGATTTATCGTCGTCCTTTTTATTTTTATTATCCTTTTTCTTTTTAGGCTTATTGAATTGAGAAAGGTCTATTTTTTCACCAGCAATTTTAGGTCCAGAAAGTTTTTTGTATTGGGTTTCTACAACTTCCTTTTTAGGTTCTGTAGATTCTTTTTCTGGTGCGGCTTGTTTTACCTCCTTTTTAGGTTCTTTCTTTTTCTTCTCGTCCTTTTTAGGGGTTTCTTCAGCTTTTTTAGGTTTTGGCTTTTCGGCTGGAGCTGGAGTTTCCTCTTTTTTCTTTTTAGGTTTTGTTGCAGCTTTTTCTTTTGGTTGAGTTTCTTTCTTTTCAACCACTTTCTCTTCCTCTTTTTTCTTAGCAACTGGCTCTTCGGCTTTCTTTTCTGGCTTTTCGTCTTTCTTTTTGTTTTCAAGATCGATTTTACCAACTTGCTTAGGTCCAGAAAGTTTTGTTTTGGCTCTTACAACGTCCTCTTCTTTTTTAGCAGCTTCTTCTTTAGCGCTTTTTTCTTTTTCTTTTTGCTCTATTTCACGCTCACGCTCTTCCCTTAAGGCTTCTTTTTCTTTTTGTTTTGCCTCACTAACTTCTTTTGATGCTACTTTTTTATCGGCATCGGTTTGAAATTCATCTGAAAGGATTTGATAAACTTCATTTGAAATTTTTGTAGTTGGACGCTTCTCTATTTCGACACCTTTTGAATCTAAATATTCAACGGCACGATCTAAAGAAATGTTTAATTCGCGTAAAACTTTATTTAACCTAATTGTTCCAGCCATAAATTGCTTTAAAAATAACCTAATTAAATTCTATTCTTCAAATTCTTCTTTAAGAATTCTTCTTACTTCTTCTATTGTTTCTTCTTCTAAATCTGTTCTCTTGACTAAATCTTCAACCTCTAGCTCTAATACGCTTTTTGCCGTATCTAGACCTACACGTTTTAATTCATCAATAATCCATTTTTCTATTTCATCTGAGAATTCAGACAGTTCTACATCTTCTTCTGCTCCTTCTCTAAACACGTCTATTTCGTAACCCGTTAATTGGCCTGCTAGACGAATGTTGTGTCCGCCACGACCAATAGCTTTGCTAACTTCTTCTGGTTTTAGCATAGCTTCGGCACGTTTGTTTTCTTCATCTATTTTTATAGATGTTACGCGTGCTGGGCTAAGTGCTCTTGTAATAAACAACTGCAAATTGTTTGTATAGTTTATTACGTCTATATTTTCGTTACCTAATTCTCTTACAATACCATGAATACGAGATCCTTTCATTCCTACACAGGCGCCTACTGGATCTATTCTATCATCGTATGAATCTACGGCTACTTTGGCTTTTTCACCTGGAATTCTAACCACTTTTTTAATAGTAATTAATCCGTCGAAAACTTCAGGAATTTCCTGTTCAAATAGTTTTTCTAAGAAAACAGGTGATGTTCTTGACATGATAATAGACGGCTTGTTTCCTTTAAGGTCTACTGTTTCTATTATTCCTCTTACGTTATCGCCTTTTCTAAAGAAATCTGAAGGGATTTGTCTATCTTTTGGTAAGATAATTTCGTTTCCTTCGTCGTCTAAAAGAATAACTGCTCTATGACGTATATGATGTACTTCTGCAGTGTATATTTCTCCTATTAATTCTTTAAATTGCTTATATATATTAGTGTTATCGTGTTCGTGTATTTTAGATATTAAGTTTTGTCTTAATGCTAAGATGGCACGGCGTCCAAGATCTACTAATTTTACTTCTTCAGATACATCTTCTCCAACTTCAAAATCTGGCTCAATCTTACGAGCTTCTGTTAAAGAAATTTCTTGATTTGAATTTTCTACTTCGCCATCGGCAACTACAATTCTATTTCTCCAAATTTCTAAATCTCCTTTATCCGGGTTTATAATGATATCAAAATTATCGTCATCTCCAAATTTTCTCTTTAAGGCTGCTCTAAAAACTTCTTCTAAAATAGCCATTAACGTCACACGATCTATTAACTTATCGTCCTTGAACTCTGAAAACGAATCAATTAACGCAAGATTTTCCATATCAACAAATTAAAATTTAATCATAACTTTAGCTTCTACTATATTTTCGTAGGCAATATTAGCCTCTTTTTTTACGGTATGTTTTCCCTTACCTACTGGTTTAGGTTCTCTGGCTTTCCATGTTAATGTAATGCCTTCGTTTGTTGCATTGGCAAGATTACCTTCGTAAGTATCGTCGTTAGTTTTTACTTTTAACGATCTTCCTAAATTCTTCTTATACTGTCGCTGGTTAACCAATGGCGATGTTGCTCCAGCCGAAGTTACTTGTAAAGAGAAGTCTTGTTCTTCTCTATCTAAGTTGTGCTCTACGGCACGACTTACAAAAATACAATCTTCAACAGTAACGCCATTATCACCATCTATCACTACTTTTATAGAATAATCCTCGCCAATAGTAAAGTCTATTAAAAATAGATTATCTCTTTCCTCTAGGGCTTTTTCAAGTAATTTTTTTACGGTGTCTTTAAACATTTTTTAGTATAAAAAGAGGGGACTTCCCGTCCCCTCATGTAATTCTTTGTCCTAACAACGGTGCAAATATACAACAAAATTATTGATTTTCACAATGATTAGGAAGTCATTTTTTATTCTTAAATTTAATGTTATCAACTAAAAAGCTAATTCAAAACTCTTAAAAACATCGCTCATGAAAAAATTACTCGTTCCCACCGATTTTTCTAAAGAAGCCGAAAATGCATTAAAAGTTGCTGCGCAACTAGCAAAAAATCATCATTGTGAAATATATTTATTGCACTTTATAGAAATGCCGCTTCAACAAATAGATGTAATAAACAATCATAGCGACTTACCAGAAGCTATGTTTTTTATGAAGTTGGCAAGACAAAAGTTTGAAGAGGTATTAGATAGCGATTACCTAAAAGACATTACAGTACACGATATTGTTGAGTTTGGCGAAAATTTTGCCAACTTATCTAACATAGGCAAAGAAAAGGGTGCCGATTTAATTGTTATGGGATCACATGGCGCCAGTGGTTTAAAAGAAATGTTTATTGGGTCTAATGCTGAAAAAGTAGTGAGAACATCTGAAATACCCGTTCTTGTTATAAAAAATGAACACGACAATTTTGATATCAACGACTTTGTATTTGCTTCCGATTTTAAAAACGATAACAAGGAGACTTACAAACAGGCTTCTGAATTAGCAGAAAAATTTAATGCTAAGATACACTTGTTAATGGTAAATACAGTTAGCCAATTTTCCACAACTACTAAAGCTAAAAACAGAATTAAAAATTTTATTAAAGATTATCCTTTTGATAATTACACCGTAAACATATACAACGACACAAGTGTTGAAAACGGTATTTTAAACTTCTCTAAAGACATAAATGCTGATTTAATAGGCATAAGCACACATGGTAGGCAAGGTATAGCACACTTTTTTAATGGTAGTATTAGCGAAGACTTAGTAAACCACGCTAAAAAGCCAGTTATTACTTTTAAAATTTAAGCCACAAAAAAAGCCTCCGAAAAATCCGGAGGCTTTTGTTGGCCTACTAGGGCTCGAACCTAGACTCTTCTGGACCAAAACCAGACGTGTTGCCAGTTACACCATAGGCCATTCTTGTTTTGAGGTGGCAAATTTACAACAAACTTTTTTATCAGCAAACATTTTTTAAATAAAATATATGTTCAATACTTAACGTTTCCTTAAATATAGTTTTCGTTACATAATTATTGTTAAATTCGCTGCATCTATCAAATAAAGAGAATATGACAGACCTTAGCTTTAAAAAATGGAATACCCTATTAGGTTGGTTTTCCTTTTTAATTGCCTTAATAACATATAGCCTAACTGTTGAACCTACAGTAAGTTACTGGGATGCTGGTGAGTACATTTTAACTTCTTCAAAATTACAAGTTGGACACCCACCTGGCGCGCCACTATTTCAAATGTTTGGCGCTTTTTTCTCCATTTTTGCTTTTGGCGATCCTACTAAAATTGGTTTAGTTATGAATATGATGAGTGCTGTAGCTAGCGCTTTTACTATTCTATTTATGTTTTGGACGATTACACTCCTACTAAAAAAAATAATTACGTTTAACAATGGCCAGTTTTCACAAGGCAAAAAAGTAGCAGTTTTAGGAAGTGCTCTAGTAGGCAGCTTAGCCTTTACATTTACCGATTCGTTTTGGTTTAATTCGGTTGAAACCGAGGTGTATGCTATGGCCACACTAATCATGTCTGCTTTATTTTACTTAGGACTTCGTTGGGAGCAAGATATGGACAAACCCAGAGGTAATAAATGGCTTATTTTAATTGCCTTTTTAATTGGATTATCGTTTGGTGTACACTTTATGGGACTGCTAACTATTCCTGCCATAGGCTTAATTTATTATTTTAAAAACTATAAAACCATCACTATTAAAAACTTCATTATAGCCAATGTTGTTTCTGTGGCTATATTACTTTTTATCTTTAAGCTTTTAGCCCCTAATATTCTTAGGTTTTTTAGTAGTATGGAATTGTTTTTTGTAAACTCCGTTGGGTTACCTTTTAATTCAGGGACCATCATTGCAGGGCTTATACTAATCGCTTTTGTATATTTTGGCTTAAAATACACCAGAGAAAAACAATACAAACACCTCAATACAGCTCTATTATGTGTAACGTTTGTAGTTATAGGGTTTTCTACTTGGTTAATGCTCCCTATTCGCGCCAATGCCGATGTTGTAATTAATGAAAATGACCCTTCTGACGCTAGAGAACTATTAGCTTATTACAACCTAGAACAATACCCCAAAACCTATTTGTTTTACGGACCCCAATTCACCGATCAGTTTTCTGGTTTAGATGAAGACCAGCCCTATATAGATGACAAACCTAACTACGAAAAAGACTATAAAAAAGGAGAGTATGTTATTATAAACGATTGGAAAAATGCTAAACAAAATTATAATTCCGATCACGCCTCTATACTACCACGAATGTGGAGCACCGAGCATGCAGAAAATTACATGCTTTTTACGGGCTATTTAGATTTTAATCTTAAGCCAGAATACCAAATGGAAAACGAGCTTCGCAATGCTGTTTTTGGTTTTAAAAACGATGTCGCTCAAGGTTTGGTAGATTATGAAGATTACATGAGTTTTTTAAGACAATTCAGTCAATATATCGACATTGAAAAACCTTCTTTAGGAAGTAATGTTGCTTATCTTTTAGAATACCAATTAGGCTATATGTACTGGCGTTATTTTATGTGGAATTTTGTTGGAAGACAAGATGATATACAAGGTAAATACGATAATCATGGTAACTGGCTAAGCGGCATTAAATTTATAGATGAGTGGCACTTAGGGCTTTCTCAAGACAATCTACCAAGTGACGTAGAAAACAATAAAGGACGAAACACATATTATTTCTTACCATTTATTCTTGGGTTAATAGGTTTCTTTTTCCTTTTTAATAAAGACAAAAAATTGTTTTGGGTCATGCTTGTATTTTTCCTATTTACTGGTTTAGCCATACAAGTATATACCAATGTACGCCCATTCGAACCTAGAGAACGAGACTATTCGGTTGTTGGCTCTTTTTATGTTTTTGCTTTATGGATTGGTTTTGGCGTGTACGCTTTATACGATATGTTAAAAAAACATATCAAAACTAAAATGCTTGCACCAGCGATAACTTTGGTCTGCCTTATCTTAGTTCCTGGAATTTTAGCTGCTAACAATTGGGACGACCATGACCGCTCTGGGAAATACACCGCAAGATCTATGGCCAAAAAATACTTAGATTCTTGTGCAGAAAACGGTATCCTATTCACCATTGGCGACAATGATACGTTTGCCCTTTGGTACGCTCAAGAAATTGAAGGCTACAGAACCGATGTGCGTGTAGTTAACACAAGCTTATTTCAAACCGATTGGTATATCGACCAAATGAAACGCAAAGCTTACGAGAGCGACCCTATCCCGTCTCAATTAACTCACGACCAATATCGCTATGGTACTAGAGATTATATTATGAAACGCTTAATGTCTAAAGACACTATGGACATTAAAGACTTTTTAAATTTTGTCTCTAGCGAGAACCCTAGAACAAAATTTAAATACGTATTGCAGCAGCAAGGAGAAGACCCTAGCTTTTATCCAACACAATTAACAAACTCAAATTATTTCCCTGTAGAAAACATTAGTATTCCTGTAAATAAAAACAATGCTATTAAGAGTGGTATTGTTAAAGAAAAGGATGCGAGTAATATTGTAGATAGTCTTTACATTACAATTACAGGAAGTGCGCTTTATAAAAACAGACTGTTAATGCTTGATGTTGTTGCCAATAATAACTGGGAAAGACCAATTTATTTTACTGGTGGCGCTTTTGGAGATGAGGATTACATTTGGATGAAAGATTACCTACAACTAGATGGCATGTGTTACAAATTAGTGCCCATAAAAACACCTGTAGACCGAGCCAACCCTTTTGATATGGGACGCGTAGATAGCGATTTAATGTATAATAAAGTTGTTAATTGGGATTGGGGAAATAGTGGTAACGACGATATTTACCACGATCCAGAAACACGTAAAAACGCTATAACTTATCGCGGTAATCTGGCAAGACTAGTTGAACAGCTTATTAATGAAGACAAATTTGATAAAGCCGAAGAAGTAGCTGACATTGCTATGGAAAATATGCCTGTTGAACATTTTAACTACTACACGTTATTAGAACCATACATTGGCGCTTATTACGAAGTAGACAACAAAGAAAAAGCCCGACAGTTATTTAAACAAGTTGCCGAAAAATATCAAGAAAACTTGACCTATTACGGAAACCTAAAAATTGAAAATCAGTACAATTTACTTGAAGACATTTTAACCGACATTGAACGCTATAGAGGCATCTTAGATGTTTTAGATGAGTATGATGAAGCGTTTTCTAAAACAGAAAACAACATATTTTCAGATTACCTAGATCTATTCAGTCATTTTTATGAAGATGAAGAAACTGAAAGCCCTAAACAGGATATTGATATAGATGACGTTTTAGAAAGCGACAGTTTGTTAATCGATTTAAATGAATAACCCTAATGGCTAGAGTTCCTGCTAAACTTCCAGCCATAGTTAAATATGTGTTCCCAAACTATGTTTGGAATGTAAACACCAACAAAAAACACATTTATCTAACTTTTGATGATGGTCCAACACCTAAAATTACACCTTGGGTCTTGGATCAACTTCAAAAGTATAATGCGAAAGCCACGTTTTTTTGCATAGGAAATAATGTAGATAAACATCCCGAAATCTTCAATCAGATACTTAGTCAAGGTCATACTGTTGGTAACCACACCTACAACCATATAAAAGGCTGGAAAACTAATACCAATGATTATGTAGAAAATGTTATAGCAGCATCTAAAGTAATTTCATCAAAGCTATTTAGACCGCCTTACGGTAGAATTACCAGAAAACAAGCACATTTAATTTCAGAAAAAGGCTTTAAAATTATTATGTGGAGTGTAATTTCGGTAGACTGGGATAAATCTCTTACTAAAGAAACATGTTTAAACAACGTTATTAAAAACACAAAGAAAGGAAGTATTGTTGTTTTTCATGATAGTGTTAAAGCGTCTAAAAACATGCAGTATGCGCTCCCTAAGGTATTGGAGTACTATTCAAAAAAAGGATACGAGTTTAAATCGTTACAATAACTAAACGTATTTTTGCATAACTTCTATAAGTGTATTTGCATCTTGCTCGCCGCTATGGCGCCATTTCATTTCGCCGTTTTTATAAATAATTAATGTTGGTAGTCCTTTTACACGAAGTGCTTCGGCAAGTTCTTTATTTTTATCAACGTCTATTTTAATCACTTTAGCTTTATCGCCTAAAGCTGCAGCTACATCTCTTAAAATAGCATGCATAACTGTTGATTCCTCGTTCCATTCTGTAAAAAAATCAAGTAGAACAGGAACGTCTACATCTATAAGTTCCCCAAATTTAGACATACATTTATGGTTTAATATTAAATGCGTTAGTACAAACCTACATATTTTTATCGTTTTGTTGTAAGGGGCAACAGTAGTAAGCTCATAACGTATTTATTATAAAGATAAGTATTTTCTTATTAAAAAGTCTTATGCGCATAAATTATGTAGTTTTTGAGGCTTTTTTCAATTCTATAACGGTTACTTCTGGCCATATACCTACTCTACCAGGAAAGGCATGATAACCAAAGCCTCTATTTACATTAATAAAACGCCCAAACTCTTCGTAAAGACCAGCCCATTGCTTGTAAACATATTTTGAAGGGCTCCATTTTATTAATCCAGGAATTTCAATACCCATTTGAAGACCATGCGTATGGCCGCTTAAAGTTAAGTGATAATGAAAATCGTCTTGTTTAACTTGATTTTCCCAATGTGAAGGATCGTGAGACATTAAAATTTTAAAATCAGATTTATCAACACCAACTTTGGCCTTATTTAAATCGCCAGCTTGGTTAAACCCTTTCCCCCAATTTTCAACGCCTATTAAAGCAATTTTTTCGCCATCTTTTTCAATATAACGGTTTTCATTCATTAATAAATCAAATCCTATTTTAGGATGCAATTCCTGAATTTTTCTAAAATTAGCTACCTTATCGTCTTCTGTTTCCCAATCAACATAATCGCCATAATCGTGGTTCCCGAGTATAGAGTACTTCCCTTTTGGTGCTTTTAACGCCTTAAACATAGTTACCCAATCATCCATTTCGGAAGCAACATTGTTTACAATATCGCCTGTAAACAATATAACATCCGATTGTTGCTCGTTTATTAAATCTACCCCATATTGTATCTTCTTAGCATTGGTAAAACTCCCTGAGTGGATATCGGAAATTTGTGTTATGGTAAACCCATCAAAAGCATCTGGTAAATCATCAAAAGCTAACTGATATTTAAGCACCTTATAATTATATCTTCCTTGTACTATTCCATATAAAAAAGAAGCAAAAGGTATGGCTGCTAAGCCTAACGCTATTTTTGAAATAAATGCACGCCTACCTTGAATAGGTTGTGTTTGCCCAGGAGTAAACCAACTCACTAATTTAACGCCAAAACGCCAAATGTCTTCAGAAAACATTCCTAGAATTAAAATGGCTTTAGGGATTAAGATGGTTAGCATAAACCCAACGGCATATTGAAATTGCAAGGTTTGACCAACACTTCTAGAGGTTGAAAAGATAACATAAAGTAAATTAGCATATACTAAAGCAGAGACCCCTAACCAAACGCCTTTAATTACTCGACTTCTAGTTATGGTTTTTAGTGCTTGAAAAGCATAAGCTTCAGCTATAAATATAATGACCGCTAAAATGATTAGCCGTATTACCCAACGTGACATATTACAATTTTACATCAAAGATAATTGAATTTTAGCTCTTTAAGCTGTATCAAAATAGCTTTAACTATACATTAAGAATTAGTATCTTTCACCAGTATTTATAAAAAACAAAATGAAACACCCTTTTTTAATTCTTTTTTTAAGCCTTCTACTACTTAATTGTTCTAACCCTACTAGTGGGCAACTTGCTGCAAAAAAAGACACTTCCTTAATTTCTTACGTTAATCCATTTATAGGAACAGGCGGGCATGGACACACCTACCCTGGAGCGACAATGCCTTTTGGCATGATGCAACTTAGTCCAGATACCAGATTAGACGGTTGGGACGGCTGTTCAGGCTACCATTATTCCGATAATTATATCTATGGATTTTCGCATACACATTTAAGTGGTACCGGTGTTTCAGATTATGGCGATATTTTATTAATGCCCACAAACAAAGCAACCTTTAATAATGGTGCTGATGGCAAACAAGGATATCGTGCTCATTTTAGCCATGATAATGAAATAGCCGAACCTGGTTTTTACAGTGTATTATTAGATTCTACCAATATTAATGTAGAATTAACCATCTCCAAACGAAGCGGGATTCATAAATATAAATTTCCTAATTCCGATAATCAATATGTGATTTTAGATTTAGAACATCGCGATATGTTACTATCGCATAACATAACACAACTAGACAATAAAACAATTAAAGGACACAGACATAGTAAAGCTTGGGCAACAGACCAACGGTTATTTTATTACATGACGTTTTCCGAAGCCATAGACACTATCATTTATAACACCACTAATAATCCCACAAAGGCTGCTATTCGCTTTAAAAACCCCGACAACAATCCTCTATATACTAAAATTGCCATCTCGGCAGTAGACAACATAGGAGCACAAAAAAACCTTGAAGAAGAAATTGGTGCCAAAACGTTTTCAGAAATAAAAGCTGAAGCCCAAAACACATGGGAGCAACAACTAAGCAAGATTATTATTGAAAGTAATAATAATGATTACAAAACTAATTTTTACACAGCGCTTTACCACACCATGATTGCCCCTAATTTATATCAGGATGTTGATGGCCGATATCGTGGTATGGATTTAAACATTCACGAAACGAAAAAATTTGAATATCATACGGTGTTTTCACTCTGGGACACGTATCGCGCAACACACCCGTTATATACCATAATCGAGCAAGACCGAACTAATGATTTTATCAATACGTTTTTAGCTAAATACGATGAAGGCGGCATAATGCCTATTTGGGATTTAAGTGCTAATTATACAGGATGCATGATTGGTTACCACGCCGTTCCTGTTATTGCCGATGCGTATTTAAAAAATATTAGAGGTTATAATACCGAAAAAGCATTTAATGCTATGAAGCATAGTGCCACTCGTGATAAATTGGGACTAAAATCGTATAAAGAATTGGGGGTTATTCCTGTAGAAGAGGAAAGCGAGTCCGTTTCAAAAACGTTGGAATATGCTTATGACGATTGGACCATTGCACAAATGGCCAAAGCTATGGGCAAAAACAAAGATTATAAAACTTATCTCCAACGCGCACAAAACTACAAAAACGTATTTGACCCAAAAACGCAGTTTATGCGTGGTAGATTTAGAAACACCTGGTTTTCACCTTTCGACCCTTATGAAGTAAATTTTAATTACACCGAAGCCAACTCGTGGCAATACAGCTATTATGTACCTCAAGATATCTCTGGTTTTACAACACTGTTGGGTGGTAAACATCAACTAGAAACCAATCTAGATAAACTTTTTACAGCTGAAGATAAAACGTCTGGCAGACATCAAGTAGATATTACAGGGCTAATTGGGCAATATGCTCATGGTAACGAGCCAAGTCATCACATGGCATATTTATATAATTTTGTTAACAAGCCTTATAAAACACAAGAAAAAGTACATCAAATACTAACCGAACTTTACACAAATGCGCCAGATGGGATTTCTGGTAATGAAGATTGCGGACAAATGAGTGCTTGGTATGTGTTTTCTTCTTTAGGATTCTACCCTGTAACTCCTGCAAGCAATACATACATTATTGGAACGCCACTTTTTGACGAAGCAACCATAACCTTGGAGAACAAAAATCAGTTTACCGTTGTAGCCAAAAACCTCTCAAAAGAAAATAAGTATATTCAATCTGCCACTTTAAACGGGAAACCTTTAAATAAAACCTACATTAAGCATTCAGATATTATAAATGGAGGTCTATTAATTTTTGAAATGAGCAATCAACCCTCGTCTTGGGGTACACAACAAGGTGAAGAACCCATCACCAAAATAGACGAGCATCTTATAACTCCCGCACCATTTATTGCAAAAGGCAACATCGCTTTTAAAGACAAAACAGAGGTTACTTTAAAAAATGTCGATGACGAAACAACTATTTTTTACAAATTAAACCATTCGGATTATACAAAATATATTTCTCCATTCACAATTTCAGAAGCAACTACGCTTTCTGTTTATGCTGAAAAAAACAATATTAAAAGTTCTGTAATAATTACTAAATTTAACAAAATAAACCCCAACCTATCTATTACGCTAGAGAACCAATATGCTAATCAATATAATGGCGGTGGCAATAATGCTTTAATCGATGGTGTCCTTGGCACAACCGATTTTAGAACAGGCACTTGGCAAGGATATCACAACACAGATTTAATCGCTATTGTTGATTTAGGAAAGGTAAAATCAATTAACACCATTAGTATTAATTTTTTACAAGATCAAAAGTCGTGGATTTTCTTCCCAACAGAAGTTGAATGTTGGGTTTCAGACAATCCAAACAGATTTTACAAAAGTCTTCCTAAACAAACGTTTAACAACAAAACACCTGCAACAACTAACCAGATAAAACCTGCCACATTCAACATGAATGGCTATAAAGCACGTTATATAAAAATTAAAGCAAAAACATTGGGCGAACTTCCAACATGGCATTTAGGACATAAACACGACGGTAGAAGTTGGCTATTTGCTGATGAAATCACTATAAAATAATGTAAATGAAACGCAGAAAATTTATAAAAAATGCCTCACTAACAGGTATTGGCTTAAGTGTTAGCGCTTCGGTCTTAGCATGCGACAAAAACACTTCAAAAACAAAACACCTAACTACTGTTAGTACAACACCATCTCTACCATTAGTTATCGCCACATGGAATGTTCCTAATGCTACCGCAAAAGCATGGCATATACTAGAAAACGGTGGCTCGGCTCTAGATGCTGTTGAGCAAGGCTGTATGGTAGAAGAAGCCGACGTAAATAATACTTCGGTTGGCAAAGGAGGATTACCAGATCGTGATGGCCACGTAACTTTAGATGCTTGTATTATGGACAAACATGGTAATTGTGGTTCGGTGGTATGTCTGGAAAATATCACACACGCTGTTTCTGTAGCTAGAAACGTTATGGAGAAAACACCACATGTTATGCTTGCAGGTAAAGGCGCAGAACAGTTTGCCTACGAGCAAGGCTTTAAAAAAGAAAATCTTTTAACCGAAGCTTCTAAAAAAGCTTGGGAAGATTGGAAGATAAAAAGTGAATACAAGCCTATTATTAATATAGAAAACCACGATACCATAGGTATGTTAGCTATTGATAAAAATGGTGATATTTCTGGGGCGTGTACTACTAGCGGACTAGCTTATAAAATGCATGGTCGTGTAGGAGATTCGCCTATAATAGGCTCTGGTTTATATGTTGATAATGAAGTTGGTGCTTGCGTTGCAACTGGATTAGGCGAAGAGGTAGTAAAAACAGTAGGAAGTTTTTTAGTCGTAGAATTAATGCGTCAAGGGAAATCGCCACAAGAGGCTTGCGAGGAAGCTATAAGTAGAATTGTAAATAAACCTAATAGCAATTACAAGAATTTTCAAGTGGGCTATATTGCTGTTAACAAACAGGGTGAAACTGGTAGTTATGCAATTCATCAATGGTTTAGCATGACCAAATACCAAAACAATAACAATGACAATATACAAGCTACTTTTTATTTAAAAGACAAGTAATCATTTTACCGAAAAACCTGCATTTCATCGAAAAATAGACACAAATCAACTTAAAAATAAATCGCAAATACCTCACTTACAGAATATTACACCTATAAATGCATTTCATCGATGTTTTTTGATTTTGTTTTCAGATTATCAAAAAATTTTACGTTATAACTATTTTTTTTAGCTGTTACGCCTTTTGCCTGTTTCTTTGTTCGAGAAATTAGAATTAAAAGCTAAAAAAATGAAAACGTTAGTTGCTGTATTAGGATTTATGTTTATCTCTACAACCGTTTTAGGTCAAGAAAACACGTCTACTATGACGACTTCTAATAACACTAAAATTACTACAACAAAAACTTTAAAAACCTCTAAAAAAGTAAGTAGTAATAAAACAACGCGTATCCTTTTAGAATCTGATTTTGATAGAGCAGCACTTTTATTTAGAGGAAAAAAATCTAAGCGAGTTAAACTTTGCTAGTCATTTAAAACCATTTTATCGTCCAATCCACTAATTTTTGTTTCATTGTTGTATACGGCGGAAACAAAAACTCCGTAGCACCTTTTGTATGCTGTTTTAATACGGCTCTCCTATTAGAGAATGCTTCAAAGCCATAAAACCCATGGCTTTTCCCAATACCACTATTATTGCTACCGCCAAATGGTAAATGATGATTACTGTATTGTAACACATTATTATTTATAGCTGTTGTACCCGCTCTAGTATTTTTTATAATGTAATTAATATTCGATTTGCGCTTACTATAAATGTATAACGCCAATGGTTTCTCTTTTGAATTGATATAAGCAACAGCTTCCTCTAGATTGCCATAAGTTTTAATAGGTAAAATTGGTCCAAAAATTTCTTCTTGTAACAAACTAGCCTTTTCAGGAAGATTGGAAATTACGGTAGGCTCAATAAAGTTCTCTGTTTTGTTTGATACACCACCAATCTCGATTATAGCGTTATGTTGTTTGGCATTTTCAATATGATTTACCAGCCTATCAAAATGTCTATTGTTCACTACACGGCTGTAATCAGCAGAATGATTGGTGCTTTTCGTATAAAACACTTTTAGTTGTTTTTTAAATTCTGAAATAAACGCCTCTTTTACAGTTTCGTCTATTAAAATATAATCCGGCGAGACACAAATTTGTCCATTATTTAAAAACTTACCCCAAGCAATTTTCCGTACGGCATGGCTTAAATTTGCGGTCTTATCAATAATGGTTGGCGATTTCCCACCTAACTCTAAAGTTACCGAGGTTAAATGCTCGGCTGCAGCTTTCATTACTATTTTGCCAACTGCTGGAGAACCTGTAAAAAAGATATGATTGAATGGTAATTGCAATAATGCTTTGGACGTTTCTACAGCACCTTCAACTAGTGCCACCTCATCTTCTGTAAAAATTTCCTGCACTATTTCAGCCATGATCCTAGAACTGTTAAGTGTCATTTCAGAAGGTTTTAAAATCACCGTATTTCCAGCAGCTATGGCACTCACCAAAGGTCCAAATGTAAGATTAAACGGAAAGTTCCATGGCGAAACAATCAAGCAAACACCTTTAGGTTCGTAAGTTACCCAGGACGACGATCCCAACAACGCCATAGGCGTTTCTACTTTCTGGCGTTTCATCCAAGATTTTAAATTTGCCGAAACAAACTTAATTTCACTAACAATGGGATAAATTTCGGTAAGATCTACTTCCAATTGAGGCTTTTTAAAGTCCTTATAAAGCGCTTCTCTTATCCTATCCTTATAAGTCACCTCAACAGCATAGCGCAAAGCCTTAAGCTTTTTTAAACGCTCTTTATATGTTGTATTTCCAACCTTAAACTGATTGTTTTTCTGACGGTTAAATAATTCTAAATATGGGTTTTCCAAAATTATCGTGAATTTACGTTTGTGTAAAATACAAATTGCAAATCAATTTATTCATAATCTTTCATAGTTTTCGTAGTTTTACGTTTCTTTCAAAACACGATTCATGTCAGAACAAAAACGTTTATTTCTAGTCGATGCTTATGCCTTAATTTTTCGCGGGTATTATGCATTTATAAAAAACCCAAGAATTAATAGCAAAGGCGTCGATACTTCGGCCATTATGGGCTTTATGAATTCGCTTTTAGATGTTATAAAACGAGAACGCCCCGATCATTTAGCTGTTTGTTTTGATAAAGGAGGAAGTGCCGATCGTGTAGAAATGTTTGAAGCCTACAAAGCCAATCGTGATGAAACACCAGAAGCCATAAAAGTAGCCGTTCCTTACATTCAAGATATTTTAAAAGCCATGCATATTCCCATTATGGTGAAAGAAGGTTTCGAGGCCGACGATGTTATAGGAACCCTCTCTAAACAAGCCGAAAAACAAGGCTACCAAACGTTTATGGTAACACCAGATAAGGATTTTGCACAATTGGTTTCAGATAATATTTTTATGTATCGTCCAAAATCGTTTGGCGGTGGCTACGAAACTTGGGGTATTCCCGAAGTGCAGAAAAAATTTGAAGTAGAACGCCCAGAGCAGGTTATTGACTTTTTAGGTATGATGGGCGATTCCAGCGATAATATCCCTGGATTACCTGGCGTTGGTGAAAAAACTGCTAAAAAATTCCTAAAAGCCTATGGTAGCATGGAAGGTCTTTTTGAAAATATCCATGAATTAAAAGGCAAAATGAAAGAAAAGGTTGAAGCCAATCAAGAATTAGGCTTACTATCTAAAAAACTAGCGACTATTATGCTGGATGTTCCTGTCGAATTTGATGAAACCGATTTTGAAATGTCTGAACCCGATATTGAAGGCGTAACAAACATTTTTCAAGATTTAGAATTTAGACGACTTACCGAAAACTTTCTAAAAACCTTTGCTCCAGATCAAGAAACACCAGCTCCTTCAAAAGACAACAAAGCTGAAACAAAATCAAAACCTAAAACAAATACAACTGCAGGTGCGGGGCAATTTTCATTATTTGGTAACGATGGAAAAGCTCCATCGGAAACTACACCCGAATACACCAGAAAAGTTGCTAAAACCACTTCGCACTTTTACCAAAGCATAAACACGCCATTGGCAAAACGATTGTTTATAGAAAAACTCATGCAACAAAAATCGGTTTGTTTTGATACTGAAACCACAGGTTTAAATCCGTTACAGGCCGAATTAGTAGGCATTGCTTTTTCTTGGGAAACTGGCAAAGGATTTTACCTACCTTTTCCTGAAGATAAAACCGAAGCCCAAGATTTAATTGAAGAACTTCGCCCATTTTTTGAAAGCGAAACTATCGAAAAAATAGGTCAGAACTTAAAATACGACATCAAAGTTTTAGCCAAATACAACATCGACGTAAAAGGTAAATTGTTCGATACCATGTTGGCTCACTATCTTATCAATCCAGATATGCGTCATAATATGGATGTGCTTTCGGAAACCTATCTTAACTACACGCCAATTTCCATTGAAAGTCTTATTGGAAAAAAAGGAAAAAACCAATTATCTATGCGCGATGTGACTTTAGACAAGCAAACCGAATATGCCGTAGAAGATGCCGATATTACACTTCAGTTAAAAGAACATTTTCAAAACGAATTAGGCCAAGCCAACACCCAAACTTTATTCGATGAAATTGAAGTCCCTTTATTACGTGTTTTAGCCGATATGGAATTAGAAGGTATTAATTTGGATACCACTTTTTTAAACACCCTTTCCAAAACATTAGATAAAGACATCAAAGATTTAGAAACCAAAATCTATAAAGATGCTGGCGAAGAGTTTAACATTGCGTCACCTAAACAATTAGGAGAGATTTTATTTGGCAAACTTAAACTGGTTGACAAACCTAAAAAAACAAAATCAGGACAATACTCTACCGCCGAAGATGTTCTAAGTTACTTAGCCAAAGACCATGCTATCATTCAACATGTTTTAGATTATCGTGGCTTAACCAAACTAAAAAGCACCTATGTCGATACCTTGCCAGAGCAAGTTGACCCAAAAACAAAACGTGTTCATACAGATTACATGCAAACCGTTGCTGCCACTGGTCGTTTAAGTAGTAACAACCCTAACTTACAAAACATTCCTATACGTACCGAACGCGGACGACAAGTGAGAAAAGCTTTTATCCCGCGTAGCAAAGACTATACATTACTCGCTGCCGATTACAGTCAAATTGAATTACGTATTATTGCTGCCTTAAGCGAAGAGGAAACCATGATTGAAGCTTTTAAAAATGGTGAAGATATTCATGCTTCAACTGCTGCCAAAGTATTTAATGTTCCAATTTCTGAAGTAACCCGTGAACAACGTAGCAATGCTAAAACCGTAAACTTTGGAATTATCTATGGCGTATCGGCTTTTGGACTTAGCAACCAAACTTCTTTAAACCGTACCGAAGCCAAAGAATTAATAGATACCTATTACGCCACATATCCTAAATTAAAAAGTTACATAGGAAAACAAGTGGATTTTGCTCGCGACCACGGCTATGTACAAACCGTTTTGGGACGTAGAAGATATTTAAAAGACATTAACTCTAGAAATGCCGTTGTTCGTGGTGCCGCAGAACGTAATGCCGTTAATGCGCCTATTCAAGGTAGTGCTGCCGATATTATTAAATTGGCTATGATTTCCATTCATAAAAAGTTAAAAGATGGTAACTTTAAAACTAAAATGCTATTGCAAGTACATGATGAGTTGGTATTTGATGTTTACAAACCTGAATTAGAAACCGTTTCTAAACTTATTAAAACCGACATGGAACAAGCTTACAAACTTATTGTTCCTTTAGATGTTGATGTAGATACTGGCGATAATTGGTTAGAAGCACACTAACTCACTTACAAGTCGGTTAATAAAAATTTGTTCTCAAGTTTATCATAAGCCATTGTATCCCATTTTTTAAGCACGTGAACATAATACCCGTATGGCTTGTGTTGAAAGAATGATTTTTCTTTATAGTAGTATTTACCTTCAACCTCTGTAAATTTTTCTCGGTCTCCAACCGTCATATTAGAAACATCTACTTCCACCTGTGGAAACTCGAACGAATCAATTTCCATAATCTTTCCTGTAGGGTAATAATTAATATCGTCTATAAACTCAGGCATATCAACTTGTCCAAACCTAAAGTTAACAAACTTATTAATTAAAGAGTTTGAGTTTTTTATATGGCTTTTTAAACCACCTTCAAAAAGCTTAACTAACATATTCTTTCCAAAATTTTTAGCATCAAAATCAGTTTCACCAAATACCCAAGAGGCTATGGTTTCTTTATTAAGTAATTTATCGTCTTCATTATAGTTAATGGGTAATTCTGGAATAGGATCTTCAGGGTTTATAATCGAAAAGCTTGTTTGTGTGTCGCTAAATTGTTGGTCATAGTCATTTGCAAATTCTTTGTTACCACACATAGGAGCTGCAAAAGCATACGTTTTAAAATTATTTTTTTGGTTAAATGTGCCTTCAGGCAAGTGTTCTAAATAAGCTCGCATTAATGTAGCTAAAGCGCCACCTTGGCTATGTCCAGTTATTATAATATTTGAAATACCTTTTTCATTCAATGTTTTTACTTGCTCTATAATATCCTTAGAAAGCATAACAACCGTTAGTGCATAACCAGAATGTACCGCTGCGCTATCAACTTGTGTAAACGTGTAATTATAATCTTTTTCTTTAATAGTCATGTTTCCTTTGGCAGGTATCATGGCTGCATAACAGTTTTCTACCCAACTCACCATCTTATCTGTAGAACCTCGAAAACTTATAACACCATACTTATCATTATCAAATACACGAAATTTATTATCCATAGACATAATACCAGAATCATAATTAAGTGTAAATGCTTCGGGTAAAATAGCATCGTGTGAATTAAATTGTTTATCAAAATTGAATGTATTACAAAGCGCTATACTAGAAATAGCTTCCTCATTTTTAAAACCAGTTTTAAACTGAGAAAAACAAAACGTGGTCGTTAACATGATTATAATGATTTGAATGTTTTTCATAATGACGTGTTTTAATTTTTGGTGATAAACCTTAAAATACAAAAACGGTTCCAAAGTATAAATTAGTCTAATTTTAGATGTATTTTTTACTATAAAAGCCTATACTACTTAAAAATAACGTAGAGTATTTGGTAATCAAATAGATTATCGTAAATTTGCAAACTCTTTTTTAAGAGAGGAATGTTTAATAATTAAATTTAAAAAGTGTGGACACATTAAGCTACAAAACCGTTTCGGCAAACAAAACCACTGTAAATAAAGAGTGGGTTTTAGTTGATGCTGAAGGGCAGACTTTAGGTCGCTTAGCTTCAAAAGTTGCAAAACTTTTAAGAGGTAAGCACAAGCCTAACTTCACACCACACGTTGATTGTGGCGATAACGTAATCGTTATCAATGCTGAAAAAATCAACTTAACTGGAAACAAATGGGACGACAAAACATACATTCGTCACACAGGCTATCCAGGTGGGCAAAGAAGTTTAACTGCCAACGAACTATTCTCAAAAGATCCAGCGAGATTAGTCGAAAAATCAGTAAAAGGCATGTTACCTAAAAACAAATTAGGAGCAAACCTATTTAGAAATTTAAACGTTTATGTAGGTGCTGAGCACGATCACGACGCTCAAAAACCTAAAACAATTAACTTAAACGAATTTAACTAATGGAAGTAATTCACAAAATTGGTCGTAGAAAAACGGCTGTTGCTCGTGTATATGTTGCTCCTGGAAAAGGAAACATCACAGTAAACAAAAAAGAATTAAATACTTACTTCCCAACTGCAACATTACAGTACAAAGTAAATCAACCGTTAGCAATGACTGACAACCAAGACAACTTTGACGTATCTGTAAATGTAATTGGTGGTGGTATTACAGGTCAGGCTGAAGCTGTTCGTTTAGCTTTATCTCGTGCTATGTGCGAATTAAACGAAGAAAACAGAAGCATTTTAAAGCCTGAAGGTTTATTAACAAGAGACCCAAGAATGGTAGAGCGTAAGAAATTCGGTCAGAAGAAAGCGCGTAAGAAATTCCAGTTCTCTAAACGTTAATATTTTAAACAAAATTTTAATCCGTTATTGTTGTCCATGGCCTATTAGGCTAGGATTTAGTTTAGCATCTAAATGTTTAAGGCCGTTACAAACGCCACTTAAATATTGCTAATTCAACAGAACGTAAACTATTACAAAAATGGCAAAAGCAGAAGTAAAAGAGTTATTAGAAGCTGGTGTACACTTTGGTCACCTAACTCGCAAATGGGATCCTAACATGGCTCCTTATGTATATATGGAGCGTAATGGCATCCATATTATCAACCTCTACAAAACAGCAGCTAAGATTGAAGAAGCTAGCGCAGCATTAAGCAAAATCGCAGCTTCAGGACGCAAAATCTTATTTGTTGCTACTAAAAAACAAGCAAAAGATATCGTTGCCGATAAAGCTGGCAACATTAACATGCCTTACATCACAGAAAGATGGCCAGGTGGTATGTTAACAAACTTTGTAACCATTAGAAAAGCAGTGAAGAAAATGGCTGCCATCGATAGAATGAAAAAAGATGGTACCTTCAATTCACTTTCTAAAAAAGAGCGTTTACAAGTAGATCGTCAACGTGCTAAATTAGAAAAGAACCTTGGCTCTATTAGCGACATGACGCGTTTACCAGGCGCACTGTTTGTAGTGGATATTAAACGTGAACACATTGCAATTAAAGAAGCACAAAAATTAAACATTCCAATTTTTGCTATGGTAGATACCAACTCTGACCCACGTCAAGTTGATTATGTTATCCCAGCAAATGACGATGCTTCTAAATCTATTGAGAAAATATTATCGCATGTAACCGATGCAGTTGCTAACGGCCTTCAAGAGCGTAAAGCTGAAAAAGAAGCCGCTAAAGCTGCTCCTAAAAAAGCCGCACCTAAGAAAAAAGCTGCTGCTGAAGAGGAAGAATAAACTAAACATAATATTTACTTAACACATTAAAAGTCGTTCAGTTTGTTTCTTAACAGAGTAAATTAAACGACTTTTTTTAAATATTTTAAACACACATTATGACAAAAATAACAGCCGCAGAGGTTAATAAATTAAGAAAAGCTACCGGTGCTGGAATGATGGATTGTAAAAAAGCATTGGTTGAAGCAGAAGGAGATTTTGATACAGCTATTGAAATTCTACGTAAAAAAGGACAAAAAGTAGCCGCAAAAAGAGCCGATAGAGAATCTACAGAAGGTGCTGCAATTGCAAAAGTAAATGCAGATAACACTACTGGTGTAGCTATTGTTTTAGGTTGCGAAACTGACTTTGTTGGTAAGAATGAAAACTTTGTAGAGTTAGCTAATAAATTAGCCGATTTAGCATTAACAGTATCTTCGAAAGAAGAACTTTTAGCTGCCGATTTTGATGGTATGCCAGTATCTGAAAAATTAGTTGAACAAACTGGTGTTATTGGAGAAAAAATTGACATTAACGCATTTGAGAAAATCGAAGCGCCATTTGTAGGATCTTACATCCATGCAGGAAACAAAATTGCAACATTAGTTGGTTTATCGGCTAACGTAGAAGGTGCCGATGTTGCTGCTAAAGATGTTGCTATGCAAGCTGCAGCAATGAACCCAATTGCACTTAACGAAGAAGGTGTTGATGCTTCAGTTATCGAAAAAGAAATTGAAATTGCTAAAGATCAATTACGTGCTGAAGGTAAGCCAGAAGAAATGTTAGACAACATTGCTAAAGGTAAAATTAAGCGTTTCTTTAAAGATAACACTTTAGTTAACCAAGCGTTTATTAAAGATAGCAAACAAAGTGTTGCACAATACGTTAAAACTTATGGCGATGTAACTGTAACATCATTTAAAAGAGTTGCTTTAGGATAAACCTAAGTTTTAAAACAATATACTTTAAAAGCCTTGGTATGATACCAAGGCTTTTTTTATAATTTAAAACCACAAAACACCATAAAGAAAAAACAAAATTTTATGTAGTTTTGCTAAACTTTCTATCAGAGTCATGAAATATAACAGAATTTTATTAAAACTATCTGGCGAAGCCCTAATGGGAAATCGCCAATATGGTATAGATCCAGAACGTTTAGCCGAATATGCTAAAGACATAAAAACTATTACCGATAAAGGTGTAGAAGTTGCCATTGTTATTGGTGGTGGAAATATATTTAGAGGGGTTGCTGGAGCTAGTAACGGTATGGATCGCGTACAAGGCGACCATATGGGCATGTTAGCCACAGTAATAAACGGCTTAGCCTTACAAAGTGCTTTAGAAGACGCTGGAGTACCTACACGCTTACAATCTGCCGTTAAAATTAACGAAGTAGCAGAACCCTTTATTAGAAGAAAAGCCATGCGTCATCTAGAAAAAGGGCGTGTTGTTATTTTTGGTGGCGGCACAGGAAATCCTTATTTTACAACAGATTCTGCTGCGGTATTACGTGCCATAGAAATTGAAGCAGATGTAATTTTAAAAGGAACTCGTGTAGATGGTATTTATAATGCCGATCCAGAGAAAGACGAAAAAGCTGTAAAGTTTGATCATATTTCTTTTGATGATGTGTTACGAAAAGGCTTAAAAGTTATGGATACCACAGCTTTTACACTAAGTCAAGAAAACCAATTACCTATAATTGTTTTTGATATGAATAAAAAAGGAAACTTACTAAAGGTGGTTTCTGGTGAAAAAATAGGAACAAAAGTTAACTTGTAATTAAAATTTAAAATATTTTTGGTTTACTTTTTGAGGTAACTTTTTTATTAAACTAAACTTTTTTGATTATGAACGAAGATATTGATTTTATATTAAGCTCCACCAAGGATTCCATGGCTCACGCGCTACAACACCTTGAAAAGCAATTATTAAATATTCGTGCTGGAAAAGCTAGCCCAAGCATGTTAGGTAGTGTTATGGTAGATTATTATGGCTCTCAAACACCATTAAACCAAGTAGCCAATGTTAACACACCAGATGGTAGAACTATTTCGGTGCAACCATGGGAAAAAAACATGCTACAAGAAATAGAAAAAGGTATTATGCTTGCCAACTTAGGGTTTAATCCTATGAATAATGGCGACATGATTATTATAAACGTTCCGCCACTTACCGAAGAACGCAGAAAAGACTTAGCTAAGCAAGCTAAATCTGAAGCAGAAGATGCTAAAGTAAGTATAAGAAACGCCAGAAAAGATGCCAATAACGAATTAAAAAAGTTAGATATCTCTGAAGACCTTCTTAAAAATGCTGAAATTGATGTTCAAGAAATGACAGATAATTATGTTAAAAGAACAGACGAGATTTTAAGCGTTAAAGAAAAAGAAATTATGACTGTATAAAATAAAGGCAACGAATTATCGTTGCCTTTTTTCATATAAAAACTTCATGCCTAAACACTGTGCCATTAGCTTATTTTTCGTGCTATGTTTCTATTATGCACAGTCTCAAAATCCTAAAAACGACTCTGTAACTGTTGCTAACGACTCCATTAAAAAAGCAGCTTTTATAAAAAGTCTTACTAATGGATATTTCCCTACTAAATATTTTAATTTCGATTTAAAATATTTAATAAAATACAACCAATATGAAAGCTTTAGACCTGGTTTAGGAGGCGAAACCAACAAAGCGTTTTCTAAAAAATATAAAATAGCAGCCTACGGAGCCTATGGCTTTAAAGACAAAGAATTTAAATACGGAATAAGCGGTGGCGTAAGGATTATTCCAAACACAAATACCTGGATAAATGTTTCTTACACCGATGATCTTTTAGAAACAGGGAGTTCTAACTTTTTAACCGATAAAAGGTTTTTTCAAATATTTCAACCTAGATTGCTTAATATCGATTTGTTCCATAGGCATGTAACAAGAGCTCTATCTTTTAGTCATCAAATATCACCTAAGTTTTTATCAGAAATACAATTTGCTTTAAGTGATATAGATCCAACTTATAACTACCAATACTTTTACAAAAATAAATTATATAGCAACTTTAATTTATCGACTACCACACTATCGTTTCAATGGAGTCCTTTTAGTGTTTACGAGTCTATTAACGATGCCATAAAAGAAACCAAAAACGGTTTTCCAAAGTTCACTTTACAGTTTACCCAAAGTTATCGTAACCTTTTTAATGGTGATTTTAGTTTCTCTAAGGTCGATTTTAGAACTATCCACCAAATAAATTACAACGATAGAGCATCAAAATCTGAAATTGTTTTAAGATCAGGCCTAGCATTAGGCGACACTCCTTTAACACATTTATATCATGCCTATCCTAACAACATCAATAAAGAAACTATCTTACAACGGTTTTCGGTAGCGGGACTCTACAGTTTTGAAACCATGTATTTTAATGAGTTTTTCTCCGACCGTTATGCTACCTTACAAGTAAAACACTTTTTTAAACCCTTTGCTATATCACAACGCTTCAAACCACAACTAGTGCTTATTACAAGATTTGCTTTAGGTAGTATGAATCATATCTCTAGACACCGAAATGTTAACTTTAATACATTAGACAAAGGCTATACCGAATCGAGTATTGAAATTAACAAATTATTATTTGGTTTTGGTTTAAGCGGCTCATATAGGTATGGCGCTTACCATCTTCCTAAGCTAGAAGATAACATTGCCATTAAGTTTACATTTAACATTACTTTATAGTTAAATTAATCTTTGTAATCATTAGGTTTTTCCTACCTTTGCGGCTCTTTTATTAGAATATGTTTAAACTACTTACTAGAGGGTTTTGGGATGGTATAGCTAGAGTTATTTTACGTAATAAAATAGTTATACTTACATTGGTTTTATTGGCAACTATTTTCTTTAGTTACCAATGGAAAAACATGCGTTTTACCTATACCGAAGCTAATTTACTTCCAGACGATCATCCTATAAACTTAGTTTATAACGATTTTCTTGATAAATTTGGGGAAGAAGGAAACCTTATAGTTCTTGGTGTAAAAGATTCTTCGCTATTTACGGTTGACAATTTAAACGCTTGGAATAAGTTATCTGATAACTTAAAAAACTTCAACGAAGTTACTTCTGTTATATCTATAAAAGATTTACAAAAGCTTAAAAAGAATACCGAAAAGCAAGAATTTGAATTAAAACCTTTTATTGCCGATAAAATTGCTTCAACAGCAGAAATCGATACATTAAAACATCAGTTATTTTCTCAATATCCGTTTTACGACAACTTTTTATTTAACAGTAATACGCAAACTGTAAGAACGGCTATTTATATAAAAAAGGATATTGTAAATACGCCAGCCAGAAAGGCTTTTGTATTTGATCATCTACAACCAGAAATTGATGCATTTGAAGCTAATACTAGTTTAGATGTACGCGTGTCTGGTATGCCTTATGTAAGAACACTTAATGCCCAAAATATTATCGATGAAATTGGAAAGTTTATTGGCCTTGCTTTAGCCGTAACATCCTTAATATTCTTTTTCTTTTTCAGGTCGTTTAGAGCCACTTTTATTTCTATGCTTGTGGTTTGTATTGGGGTTATGTGGACCTTTGGTATTATTGGGTTATTAAACTATGAAATTACCGTTCTTACAGCTTTAATCCCACCATTAATTATTGTTATTGGTATTCCTAACTGTATTTTCTTAATTAATAAATATCAGCACGAAGTAAAATTACATGGTAATAAAGTAAAATCGCTTCAACGTGTTATTACTAAAATTGGTAATGCCACATTAATGACCAATGTTACTACAGCTTCTGGTTTTGCCACCTTTATTTTAACCGAAAGCCAGCTGTTAAAAGAGTTTGGTATTGTTGCGTCTTTAAGTATTCTAGCCATTTTTATGCTCTGTTTACTTATTATTCCTATTATTTATACATTTTTACCACATCCAAAGGATAGACATTTAGAACACTTAAACAAACGTTGGATTGGTGGTTTTGTGGATTGGATGGAACGCATGGTAAAACACAAACGTATTACCATTTACATTACATCGTTAATTTTACTTGTAGCCAGTATTATTGGTATTTATCAAATACGAATTTCTGGAAGTTTAATTGAAGACATGTCTAAAGAAGCCCAATTCTTTAAAGACATACGCTTTTTCGAAAAAGAGTTTAATGGCATTATGCCAGTAGAAATTTTAGTTGATACAAAACGTAAAAAAGGGGTTATGAAACTAAGCACCTTAAAACGTATGAATGAACTAGAAGACGTTATAAACGAAATTCCAGAGCTTTCAAGACCTGTGTCGATAGTAAGTTTGGTTAAATACTCCAAACAAGCCTATTACAACGACAACCCTAAATATTACCAATTACCAACCTCGCAAGAGCGTAGTTTTATTTTAAGCTATGTTAAAAATTCTTCTTCCAATGTAGAGTTGTTACAAAACTTTGTAGATAGTACCGGGCAATATGCACGTATTACAACCTTTATGAAAGATATTGGAACCGATAGAATGGAGCGTATTGAAGAAACCCTTCAAGAAAAAATACATAAAGTATTTCCTAAAGAACGTTACAAGGTTACCATTACAGGAAAAGCGCTAGTGTTTCAAAAAGGCACAAAATATCTCGTTAAAAACTTAGCCATTTCATTATCATTAGCCATTTTGCTCATTTCATTGTTTATGGCGTATATGTTCCGTTCCTTTAGAATGATTATTATTTCGCTTGTTCCAAACATTTTACCCCTCGTTATTACGGCTGGATTAATGGGGGTTGTTGGTGTACCTATAAAACCTTCAACCATTTTAGTGTTTAGTATTGCGTTTGGTATTTCGGTAGACGACACCATTCACTTTTTAGCTAAGTATAGACAGGAACTACAATCCAATCACTGGAAAATACGTAAATCGGTTTACGGCGCCTTAAAAGAAACCGGCGTAAGTATGTTTTATACCTCTATTGTGTTGTTCTTTGGATTTTCGGTATTTACCGTTTCCGACTTTGGCGGAACAGTTGCTTTAGGCGCTTTAGTATCGGCTACACTATTGTTTGCTATGCTATCTAATTTACTTTTATTACCATCGTTACTATTATCATTAGAAAGAAATATTGCCAATAAAGAAGTATTAAGAAAGCCTGCCATTAACATTATCCCAGATGATGAAGATGACGATGAAAACCTACAACAAAAAGACACTTTATAAAAAACATTGAAAGACTTATCTTTGAACTTATAAAATATAACTATGACATCTTATACCGTTGCAGAATTATTAACACAAGAACCAAAGCTTCAACCTATAGAAGTTAAAGGTTGGGTTAGAACCTTTAGAGCAAAACGTTTTATTGCCTTAAATGACGGATCTACCCTAAAAAACATTCAATGTGTTGTTGATTTTGAAAACACCGATGAAATTTTATTAAAACGCATTACTACAGGTGCGGCTGTTCATATAAAAGGAGAGTTAGTAGAAAGTCAAGGAAAAGGTCAAAACGTAGAAATTACCGTTACTGAAATTGACATTTTAGGCGATTCTGATCCAGAAACCTACCCTATTCAACCTAAAAAACACTCTTTCGAATTCTTAAGAGATAACGCCCATTTACGCACAAGAACAAATACCTTTAGTGCTATTATGCGTTTACGATCGTCGTTATCGTTTGCCATTCATAAATATTTTAACGAGAATGGTTTTTATTATATGCACACGCCAATTATTACAGGAAGCGATGCCGAAGGTGCCGGAGAAATGTTTAGAGTAACAAATTTAGATGATAAAAACCCACCATTAAACGACCAAGGCGATGTAGATTACAAAGAAGATTTCTTTGGCAGAGAAACAAACCTTACTGTTTCAGGACAATTAGAAGCCGAAACGTATGCCATGTCTTTAGGAAAAGTATATACGTTTGGCCCTACATTTAGAGCAGAAAACTCTAACACATCACGCCACTTAGCAGAATTTTGGATGATTGAACCCGAAGTTGCTTTTATGGACTTAGATGGTAACATGGACTTAGCAGAAGATTTTATGAAAGCTGTTTTAGGTCATGTTTTAGAAAATAACATGGACGATCTTGAGTTTTTAGAAAAGCGTTTACAAGACGAGGAGAAAACAAAACCTCAAGCCGAACGTAGTCCAATGTCCTTAATTGAAAAATTAAAATTTGTTGTAGATAACAATTTTAAACGCGTAAGCTATACCGAAGCTATCGATATTTTACGCAACTCCAAACCCAATAAAAAGAAAAAATTCAACTATATAATAGAAGAATGGGGAGCAGATTTACAAAGTGAGCACGAACGCTATTTAGTAGAAAAACACTTTAAATGCCCTGTAATTTTATTTGATTACCCAGCCGATATTAAAGCCTTTTATATGCGCTTAAACGACGATGGTAAAACCGTTCGTGCTATGGATATTTTATTCCCTGGTATTGGCGAGATTGTTGGTGGCGCCCAACGTGAAGAACGTTTAGAGGTTTTAAAAGAAAAAATGAGTGCTTTAGATATTGATGAAAAAGAACTTTGGTGGTATCTCGATTTACGTAAATACGGTACCGCTGTTCACTCTGGATTTGGCCTAGGTTTCGAGCGTTTAGTCATGTTTGCTACGGGTATGACCAATATTAGAGATGTTATCCCGTTTCCAAGAACACCTCAAAATGCCGAATTCTAACAAAAACACACATAAAAATTCAATAAAACAATCTATGTTTACATATAAAATATAGATTGTTTTTTTTTAAATTTATTGAAACCTTTTATTACACATGCTCAAACAACATTTACAGTTTAAATTATCGCAAAAATTGTCGCCGCAACAAATTCAGTTAATGAAACTGATACAGTTGCCAACACAAGCCTTTGAGCAACGTCTTAAACAAGAACTTGAGGAGAATCCAGCTCTAGAAAGTGGTAAAGAACAAACCAAGGAAGAATTTGATGATGTTTTTGAAGACACTCAAGACGATTTTTCAGATAATGAAGAAATCAATGCTGAAGATATTAATGTAGATGAGTATTTAAGCGACGATGAAATTCCTGATTATAGAACACGCTCCAAAAACTACAGTAGCGACGATGAAGAAAAAAATGTACCTTATGCCGCTGGCACATCGTTTACACAGCATTTAAAAAATCAGCTCAACACCTTTAGGCTAAATGACGAAGAGCGTGGTATTGCCGAGTTTTTAGTAGGCAGTGTTGATGAAAGTGGTTATGTAAGACGTACTTTAAGCGATATCGTAGATGATTTAGCTTTTACGCAGAATATTTACACTGATGAAACCACCGTGGAAAGCGTCTTAAAAAAAGTACATCAATTAGATCCTGCTGGAGTTGGCGCAAGAGACTTACAAGAGTGTTTAAGTATTCAATTACATCGAAAAGAGAAAACGAAAGCTATTGAATTAGCTATTAATATTATTGATAATGCTTTTGAGCAATTCACAAAAAAGCACTACAAAAAATTATTGCAAAAATTTGATATTGATGAAGAACAACTTAAAGATGCTATTCATGAGATTGAGCGTTTAAACCCTAAACCAGGTGGTTCATATTCTGGAAATAACAGAATTGTAGAACATGTTGTACCCGATTTTGCTATAAAAATTGTTGATGGCGAACTAGAACTTACCCTAAATGGTAGAAATGCACCAGAGCTTCATATTTCTAATGAATATAGCAACATGCTTAAAGGCTATAAAGCCTCAAAAGATAAAACTAAATCACAAAAAGATGCTGTGTTATTCATAAAGCAAAAGCTAGACGCCGCCAAATGGTTTATCGAAGCTATTAAACAACGTCAACAAACACTATTTGTAACCATGAGTGCTATTATGCACTACCAAAAGGACTATTTTCTCACAGGCGATGAACGTAATTTAAAACCTATGATTTTAAAAGACATTGCCGATGAAATTGATATGGATGTTTCTACCGTATCGCGTGTGGCTAATAGTAAGTATGTAGACACTCCTTATGGCACAAAATTAATTAAGGAGTTCTTTTCTGAGTCTATGAAAAACGATCAAGGTGAGGATGTCTCTACCAGAGAAATCAAGAAAATTTTAGAAACCGTTATTGAGAAAGAAAATAAAAGAAAACCTTACACTGACGAAGCCTTATCTAAAATATTAAAAGAAAAAGGCTACCCAATTGCTAGGCGAACAGTTGCTAAATATAGAGAGCAACTAGATATTCCTGTAGCGCGATTGCGAAAAAAAATATGACACATCATATCTTAAAAAGCATATCGTTTATATTTCATCCTATTATTATGCCAATGATAGGGGTGCTTTTTTATTTCTCCAAAACGAGGCGGTTTATCCCTGATGAGATTATTTATGCCAAATTAGTATCGATTTCTATTTTAACAATTTTGCTTCCTATCTTGCTTTATTTTCTACTTAAAACACTAAATAAAGCCGAAAGTATTTACTTAAAAAATGTGAAGGAACGTATTATTCCGTTGTGCTTAAACTGTATTATTGTTCTTCTTATTATAAACCGCGTTCTCCCTATTTCTGAAATTATTGAACTCTATTATTTTTTCCTTGGCATTTTAATATCGACTATTACCTGTTTGGTTTTAGCTATTTTTCAATTTAAAGCCAGTATTCATATGATGGGGTTGGCAGGCGTAACCATGTTTTTCTTTGCTTTAAGCCTATATTTTAGTATTAATATAAATGGCACACTTGCTTTATTAGCTGTTATTACGGGAGCTGTGGCAACATCAAGATTACATTTAAAAGCACACACTTACCCAGAATTATTGGTGGGGCTTTTTATTGGTTTTATGCCGCAGTTATTGTTAATTAATTACTGGTTATAGCATATAAAATATTAACCCAATTCTAATTTCGTTAATATCAATCGTATTGCCATTTACTCTGGCATTATTTTCAAACAATGGCGTTAAGGCATAATAAATATGAAAGTTCCAGGTATTATAACCAAAGCCTAACGTTGCACCATATTGAAATTTATTAAACCCATCTATATTATCTAAAGTAATTTTTCCTAAACTTCCTTTATATTTAGCGGCATTATAGAGTGAATAACCAAACTTAACACCACTATATATACGCCAAAATTTGTAACTATCGGCCGTGGAACTTCGCCATCTAAACTCGAAAGGAACCTCTACTAGATAATTAATCAATCTGTTTTTTGTGTAGGTAACATTATCTAGACTGTTTAGTTTTTCAAATGTATAAGTACCTGATTCGTCTTTATTAATAAGTAAATTATGGTTAAAACTGCTTCTGGCTAGACCGAAACCTAAACCAATGGCAAGGTTTCTTCGTTTATTAATAGGCATATCTTTTATAAAGCCTAAATGAAATCCACTTGAAAAACCTGTTTGGGAGATGTTGCTTGGCTTATTGGCCATCAGGTTATACGTTATACTAAAATAAAACTGATCTTCTTTATAACGCTTATCTAAGGCTTTTGTAGAATCTGTAGCAACATTGCTCTCTTGTGAAAAACCAACACAAGTAATAAAACAACATAAAAAGAAGAAGGAAATAGGTTTCATAGACATTATAAGCTACATATAAATAAAGGCGTGATGATTTCTCAAAACGCCTTTAATTTATAAAATTAAGATTATCAACTAATCCTTTAAACCAGCTAAAGCATCGCCTTTTCTGGTTGTATAATTTATTTTTAGAGCATTTACTTTACGTAACTCTTGTTTAATATCGGTAACAATACCCATATTAGCATCGCTATCTACTTTTAAAGATGTGGTAAGAAAAGGAACTAATTCCTCTCTTTTTGATGCGCGTTCTGCTTGAATAAAAGCAGCGATATCGTCAACATCGGCGAATTTATCATTTAACTGAATTCTTGCCTCTGTACCATATTTACTTTGATAGTTGCTACTAGGTTTACCAACATATATATACATAACCAAATCTTTTTTATCTAGTTTTTCAACTTGGTCTGCTGCGGGTAAACTGTTTTGCACCTTTAAAGTATTTTGTCTCATTACTGTTGCCACCATAAAGAAGAACAATAGCATGAATACAATATCTGGTAAGGATGCTGTAGAAATCGCAGGTAAATCACCTGATTTTTTCTTTTTAAATTTAGACATATCTCTGTGTTATCTAATTAGACTTTTTAGGCTCTGCCTCAGAGAATTTTTGAGGAATTAATAGTTTTATTTTCTCTAATTTCTCTTTTAATTTATCCTTCTCGCTAGAACTTGTTCGTGGGTCGTTATATCGCTTTTCGGCTTCCACAAAACTCATATCTTCGCCAGGAAAATCTCTTTTAAATTCTCTATTTCTTAACTGGTTGTATGCCGCGATAACTTCATTTTGCACAGCAATATAAGTATCGTACTTAGTTGCTCTATCACTTTGTAAGGAAACTACTGCTTTTTGGAAATTATCTGAAGATTTAGGGTTTTTATTCCCTTTACATCTCTTACAGGCATCTTCACCAGTACCGCCACCATTATCAAGAAATTTTACTGCTTCGGCTCTTAAATCTTTTATATTTAAAAGCTTTTCTTCTCCTCCAGTTTTAAGTAACAGTTCGTTATTTCTGTTTACGTTTATCTGGAAAATATTTTTCTCTTTAATGATAACATCTTCTTCTTGCTCTTCCATAGGAGGTAGTTTTCTGCTTAATCCAGAATCTGTTTCTATGGTTGTTGTTACCAAGAAGAAAATTAATAGTAAGAAAGCAATGTCAGCCATTGAGCCTGCATTCACTTCTGGTGCTGATCTTTTTGCCATAATTAATTGTTATCTGTTTATCATTTTTTTAACTCCTGAAAATAACATGGCTCCACCTGCTATTAATACTAGGAAATAGAACATGTATAGTCCTGCTCCTATAAGCTTCGAACCGTTTTCAGAAAGCATTTCACCGTCACTTAATGGGGTTTCTACACCATTGGCAAAAGCGAAATAACAAATAAGCGCTAACAGCACAAAAGCTCCTAGACCTATTAACGTGTTTTTTAATGTTGCCGTATTCGTGAATAGATTTTTTAACACGAAAATAACAACTAAGCCTATTACTAATAACATAACAATGTAAGCAATATAGGCTATAGGATCGATAATAGCTGTATCTCCTGCTAAGGCATCTGCTTTAATAGTATCGTCCCCTGTCGCGATAAGGCTAATTAGGGCAACAATACCAGCAATACCTAATAGGCCAGCTAATATTTTTAAAATCTTATGTAAACTCATAATTGTATTTAGTTAAAAAATTATTACTTCTTATTTCTAATCAATAAGTCCATTAAAGTAATTGAAGCATCTTCCATATCGTTAACGATACTGTCGATTTTAGCAATAATGTAGTTGTAGAAAATTTGAAGAATAATTGCAACGATAAGACCAAATACCGTTGTTAAAAGTGCTACCTTAATACCACCTGCTACAAGTGATGGTTGCATATCTCCAGCAGCTTGAATTTTATCGAAGGCTTTAATCATACCAATTACAGTACCCATGAAACCTAACATTGGTGCTAAGGCGATAAATAAAGAAATCCAAGAAACGTTTTTCTCTAATTGTCCCATTTGCACACCACCGTATGCTACAACAGCTTTTTCGGCTGCTTCGATACCTTCGTCTGTTCTATCTAATCCTTGGTAGAAAATAGAAGCAACAGGGCCTTTTGTGTTACGACAAACTTCTTTAGCGGCATCTACACCACCAGATTGTAATGCGTCTTCAACTTCTTGAGTTAATTTTTTTGTGTTTGTTGTAGAAAGATTTAAAAAGATAATTCTCTCAATAGCGATTGCTAGACCAAGAATTAAACATAATAAAACGATCCCCATAAAAACTGGACCACCTTCTATAAAACGTTTTTTAAGTTCTTGGTGAAATCCTAAGGTTTCTTCTTCTGCTGCATCGTCTTGGGCAGCATCTTCTTGAATGGTTGCTGCAACTGCGTTCGCAGAGGTTGCATAAGTAGTTGCGTTAGCTGTTCCTAATGCCATAAAACACATGATGGCAAGGATAGAAAATAATCTTTTCATTGTTCTTGTTCTTAATTTTATTAGTTAAAGTGTTTAAAGATATAAAAAAAATGTGATTATAGAATAAATTATCAGCAGAGAGGAAGGGATTCGAACCCTCGATACGCTTTTGGCGTATACACACTTTCCAGGCGTGCGCCTTCGACCACTCGGCCACCTCTCTGTTTATTTTGGTATTATTCTATAATACGACCAAGCAAATAACAAAAAAACTTTTGAAAGGTAAAAATTTTCACAGTTAATTTTATGTCATTTCCCCTCTTAAAGAGGTTTCGAATATGGTTTTGAACGTTTTAGAGGAAACTTTTTCTCCTAACATATACATTAATTTTGTTACAGCGGCCTCTGTTGTGATGTCTTTTCCTGAAATTACACCTAACGATTTTAGCTGAGAACTCGTTTCGTAGCTTCCCATGTTAACACTTCCACCCGAACATTGGGTTACATTTATAACTTGAATATCGTTTTTTAAGGCTGTTTTAATTACATCAACAAACCAATCTTCGGTTGTAGCATTGCCAGCACCATATGTTTCTAAAATAATGCCTTTTAATTTAGGATTGTGTACCATGCAATCTAAAACGGCTTTTGATATTCCTGGGAATAACTTAATTAATGCAATATTATTGTCAAACTGCTTGTGTACAACTAGTTTTTTTCGCGCATTGGGTTTAAATAAATCCTCATAATTAACGTTTAAATGCACGCCAGATTCTGCTAAATGTGGGTAATTTAACGACTCGAAGGCTTCAAAATGTTCGGCATTTATTTTTGTTGTTCTGTTTCCTCTGTATAATTTATATTCAAAATATAGCCCCACTTCTCTAATTACAGGTCTGTTTCGCTTTTGTAGCGAGGCCATTTGTATAGAAGTGATTAAATTTTCTTTGGCATCTGTTCTTAAATCCCCAATAGGTAATTGCGACCCGGTTAAAATAACGGGTTTTGCCAAGTTTTCTAACATAAAACTTAATGCTGAAGCCGTGTAACTCATCGTATCGCTGCCATGTAACACGACAAAACCATCATAAGCATCGTAGTGTTCTTCTATTATTTCGGCAATGTGCACCCAATAACTAGGATTCATGTTTGAGGAATCGATAGGCTCATCAAAAGATACTGTTGAAATATTGCAGCTTATTAATTTTAACTCAGGAATACGCTTCAACAAGTTATCAAAATTAAAGGCCTTTAAAGCTCCTGTATTAGGGTTTTTTACCATACCTATGGTTCCACCCGTATAAATTAATAGTATATTAGGTTGCTTATCCATAGATTATATTTTAAAAATCTCTTTTGAGTTTTGAGTGGTAATTTTTGCGATGTCTTCTTGTGAAACACCATATAATTCCGATAGCTTTTCCAAAACTTTTACCACATAAGCACTTTCGTTACGTTTCCCACGATAAGGTTTTGGTGCTAAATATGGGGAATCGGTTTCTAGAACGATATGCTTTAAATCTATTTGATTTATAAATTGATCTATTTTCCCATTTTTAAAGGTTACCACACCACCAACACCTAATTTCATATTATAGGATATAGCTTTTTTGGCTTGTTCTAAGGTTCCAGTAAAGCAATGGAAAATGCCGTAGAGTTTATCATCATTTTCTGTTTCTAAAACGTCAAAAATTTCATCGAAAGCTTCGCGACAATGAATAACAATGGGCAAGTTATAGTGTTTAGCTAATTGTATTTGATGTTTAAACGCCTCTTTTTGTATTTCTAAGGTAGAGGTGTCCCAGTATAAATCGATACCAATTTCGCCAACAGCACAAAACTCACGTTTGGCTAATTGTTTTTCAACATGTGCTAATTCTGTTTTGTAATTTTCTTTTACAGATGTTGGGTGTAACCCCATCATTAAATGTACGTATTCTTTAAAATTAGCTTCTAACTCGTACATAGCTTTTGTATAAGTTGAGTCTATGGCAGGAATAAAGAATCGTTTTACACCAAGATTTAAAGCACGTTCTATCATTTCTGCTCTATCTTCATTGAAAGCGTCACTATATAAATGGGTATGGGTATCGGTTATAATCATAAGCACAAAAATATAAAAGTCGTTAGCATTGTCGTATATTTTCGCTTACTATTTCATCATGCTAGGCACATAAAGCATTTTACCTTAATTTATTATATTACAACCGTTTTCTTAATATGAAGCGTTGTATTTTTACGGTTCTATAAATTTAATGAAGTATGAAAGAGAAATCTCCTGAAGAATTAAAAGACTTTTTACTAAAAAAAGGATACGTTAGAAAAAAATTACATCTTACCAAAACCAATCATTTTGAAATTAGAGCCTCTATAAACGGTGTAAAAGGATCGTTTATTTTAGATACAGGTGCTTCGAGCTCTTGTTTAGATTTTGAAAGTATTGACCGATTTAAACTTAAAGCAAAAGATTCTGAAGTTAGAGCTGCAGGTGCTGGCGCTAGTAATATGATGACACAAATCTCCAAGAAAAATAAAGTAAAAATTGGTAAATGGAAAAAAGAAAAAGTCGCTTTAATTTTATTTAGTCTTACCCATGTTAATACGGCTCTTGTTAATCATAATGCAGATCCTGTTGATGGGATAATTGGTGCCGATATTTTAAAAAAGGGAAAAGCAGTTATAGATTACGAAAAAAAATACTTGTATTTAAAGCTGTAATACTTTTCTTCTAAAAAAAGAAAAGTTATTATCTTTACAGAGATTAGATTAATAGCCTCATCATGAAAACGCCCTCAATTATAATAGCAGACGACCATCCTCTTATACTTAAAGGGCTAGAAGATTTCCTAAAAGAACGTCATTATAATGTTTTAGATAGCGCTAAAAATGGCAAACAAGCTTATCAACTTATAGAAGATTTGCAACCAGATATTGCCATTTTAGATATACAAATGCCTTATTTAACAGGCTTACAAATTGCCGAGAAGTGTAAAAACAATGAATTTAACACCAAAATAATTATAATCACTTTCGAAAAAGATGAATCTATCTATAACCAAGCCAAGTCTTTAGGCATTTATGGTTATGTCCTTAAAGAATTTGCTCTTACCGAAATAGAAAACTGTATTGCTTCTATTTTAGAAAACACCTCTTATTTTAGCCCAGAACTTCTCTCTCACTTAGAAAAAGAACAAGTTCCAGAAGAACTTAAATTATTAACCCCTACCGAAAAAGAGGTTTTAAAGCTCACCGCAAAAAACAAAACAGCCAAAGAGATTGGTGATATTTTATTTGTGTCTAATAGAACCATAGAAAAACATAAAAGCAACATCTCCAAAAAACTAAAATTAGAGTGCAAACATACTAGCCTAGCACTTTTTGCTAAAGAAATTGAGCCTTATTTAGAGTAAAAATACGTAGTTCTACGTATTGTTTGATATCCTTTTATTTCCGAATTTTACAATGCTATTAATTACAAGGGGAATAAAAGGCTCTATACACAGCATATTTTGTGATAGAGCTTTTTTTTATGAAATCTCTGCCAAAAAATACGTATTTCTACGTATTGTTTGATATCTATTAAAGTAAGATATTTGAAGTGCTATTAATCAAAACACCCTTTTAATTATTTTATTAGAAGGATCATAAAAACTCTACGTCAAAGGGGGCGTAGAGTTTTCTCAAAAAACCCAACAAAGCTATGCCAAGTGAATACGAAAACCTTTATGTCATGAACAACAATTTAAAACCTATTGGTAAGTATTTTATAATTGGTATTATAGTGCTCGCTATAGCAGTAATTTCATTAAATATACTCGTTAATTTTTTTTAGTTAGTTAGTTGTATAAAAAAGCGCGATGAAACAAATTTCATCGCGCTTTTTTGATTTTAGAAAGTTATTTTTCTTAAAGCTCTAAAGCTTTTTTAACATCACCATTCATTAATAATTCTACTGGATTTTCTAAGGCTTCTTTAATAGACACCAAGAACCCAACAGACTCTTTACCATCAATAATTCTATGATCGTAAGATAATGCTAAATACATCATTGGGTGAATTTCTACTTTACCATCAACAGCAATAGGGCGCTCGATAATATTGTGCATTCCTAAAATACCACTTTGTGGTGGATTAATAATTGGTGTAGATAACATACTACCAAATACGCCTCCGTTAGAAATAGTAAATGTTCCTCCTGTCATTTCATCGACAGTAATTTGCCCATCACGAGCGCGAAGTGCTAAACGTTTCACTTCTGCTTCAACACCTCTAAAGGTTAAGTTTTCTGCATTTCTAATAACAGGTACCATTAATCCTTTTGGGCCTGAAACAGCAATACTTATATCACAAAAATCGTAAGATATCATTTCCTTACCATCTATCATAGAGTTTACTGCTGGATATTCTTGTAACGCTCTTACAACAGCTTTTGTAAAGAAACTCATAAACCCAAGGCTTACACCATGTTTTTCTTTAAACGCTTCCTTGTATTGTTTACGAAGCTCGAAAATAGGTGTCATGTTCGCTTCGTTAAACGTTGTTAACATAGCGGTTTCGTTTTTAGCAGATACCAAACGTTCTGCTACTTTACGACGAAGCATAGATAATTTTGAACGCGATTCACCTCTGTTCCCTCCTGTTGGGGTTCCCATAGATGGTTTTGCATTAACAGCGTCGTCTTTTGTTACGCGGCCATCTTTACCTGTCCCTTTTACTTGTGAAGCTTCTATGCCTTTTTCGGCTAATATTTTTTTAGCTGCTGGACTTGCTGTTCCTGTTGCATAAGTTTTAGTTTCTGCAACTGGCTCTGCTTTCTTTTCTTCGGCCTTTGGTGCTTCTTGTTTTTTCTCTTCTTTTGCTGGTGTTTCACCACCTTCTGGCTTTTCGGCACTTGTATCTATTAAACATACAACTTCTCCTACAGCTACAGCATCGCCTTCTTCGGCTTTTAGTGTAATGGTTCCGCTAGCTTCTGCTGGGAGTTCTAGTGTTGCTTTGTCACTATCAACTTCGGCAATAGCTTGGTCTTTTTCTACGTAGTCACCATCTTCTACTAGCCATTCTGCTATTTCTACTTCGGTAATAGATTCACCTGGTGAAGGCACTTTCATTTCTAAAATCATTGTGATATAATTTTATGTTTGGATATTTTATCGTTGATTATTTTTTGTTTTATCGAACACATAGTCGATAACTTCTTGATGACGTTTTTTAGAACGCGTAGCGCTACCTGCGGCTGGCGCTCCGTATGGTCGTCTGGATGCTACTCTAAAGGTTTTCACCTCATCTATATGCATTAACATATGTGCGTAAGCTCCCATATTTCTTGGTTCTTCTTGCGCCCAAACAACATCATCTACATGTTCGTATTTTTTAAGTATGTCTTTAATTTGCTTTTCTGGAAGCGGGAACAGTTGTTCTATTCTTATTAAAGCCACATCGTCTCTTTCTAGTTTTTCACGTTCTTCTAATAAATCGTAATAGAATTTACCTGTTAAGAAAACTAACGTTTTTACTTTTTTAGGTTCAATCAGCGTATCATCAATTAACATTTGGAAACTTCCATTTGCAAATTCTTCAACTGTTGACACACATTTTGGATGACGTAATAAACTTTTTGGTGTAAATACAATTAATGGTTTTCTAAACTTGGCTCTTACTTGTCTGCGCAATAAGTGAAACATGTTGGCAGGTGTAGTACAATCGGCTACGTACATATTATCTTTAGCACATAATTGCAAGTAACGTTCCATACGAGCCGATGAGTGCTCTGCTCCTTGCCCTTCGTATCCATGAGGCAATAACATAACCAACCCGTTTTGCAGTTTCCATTTATCTTCAGCTGCAGAAATATACTGGTCCAACATAATTTGAGCGCCATTACTAAAGTCGCCAAATTGTGCTTCCCAAATGGTTAAAGTTTTTGGACTTGCCATGGCATAACCATAATCAAACCCCACAACACCATACTCAGATAATAAGGAGTTATAGATAAAGAATTTTCCTTGATCGTCGCTAATATTATTTAACAAGATAACCTCTTCTTCGCTATCTTCTACTTTTACTACTGCATGACGATGTGAGAATGTTCCTCGTTCTACATCTTGCCCAGAAATACGTACATCGTGTCCTTGCTCTAACAAACTACCGTACGCTAAATGTTCGGCCATAGCCCAATCTAGTTTGTTTTCGTCAAACATTGTTTTTCTAGATTGTACTAAACGCTGAATTTTTCTAATGAATTTTTTGTCTTCTGGTAATGAAGAAATAACATCTGTAATGCGTTTTAAACTTTCAGCCGGGTATGTTGTATCGACTGGTTTTAGCATTTTATCTTCTTCAACCGTGACATAATTCTCCCATTCGTTTTGCATGAATGGTGTGATAACGGTTTTATCTTGCTTTCGAGAATCTTCTAAACTTTCTTCTAGTTTAGCTTTGTAATTTTTTTCAAGTTGTTTTACGTAGGCTTCGTCTATAACACCTTGTTCAATCAACTTTGAAGCATAAATATCTCTTGGGTTTTTATGTTTAGAAATTGCTTTATATAAAAGAGGTTGTGTAAACTTAGGTTCGTCGCCTTCGTTATGACCATACTTTCTGTAACCTAATAAATCGATAAACACATCGCGCTTAAACTGCATTCTAAAATCTAACGCAAATAACATGGCATGTACTACAGCTTCGGCGTCATCTGCATTAACGTGCATAACTGGCGATAGTGTTACTTTACCTACATCGGTACAATACGTACTGGAACGTCCGTCTAAATAATTGGTAGTAAATCCAACTTGGTTATTAACTACTATATGAATAGTTCCGTTGGTTTTATAACCATCTAATTTAGCCATTTGCACCACTTCGTATGCTAAACCTTGTCCAGATATAGCAGCATCACCATGTACTACAATAGGTAATACTTGCGATGGGTTTTCTGGATATTTATCGTCTTGTTTAGCTCTAGTAATACCTTCTACTACTGCTCCAACGGTTTCTAAATGCGACGGGTTTGGTGCAATATTTAAATTAATTTTTTTGCCGCTATCGGTCTCACGATCGCTAGTCCAACCTAAATGGTATTTTACATCGCCATCAAATACTTTTTGTTCGTAATCTTTACCATCAAACTCACTAAAAATATCTTTGGCAGATTTACCAAATATGTTAGTTAATGTACTTAAACGACCACGATGCGCCATACCCATTACAAACTCTTTCACATCGTATTGTGAAGCTTTTTCAATAACCGCATCTAATGCTGGAATTAAAGATTCTCCTCCTTCAAGTGAAAATCGTTTTTGACCGACATATTTTGTGTGTAAGAAGTTTTCAAAAGAAACTGCTTCATTAAGCTTTTTTAGAATATGCTTTTTTTGGTCGTTTGAAAAATTAGGTTGATTATCGTTTACATTAAGTTTTTTCTGAATCCAATCTATTTCTTCTGGATCTCTAATATACATGTATTCAACCCCTATAGAGTCGCAATAAATGCTATCAAGGTGTTTAAGAATTTCTCTTAAAGTTTTTGCGCCAATACCAAGAATTTCTCCAGCGTTAAAGACGGTATCTAAATCAGATTGTGATAATCCAAAATTTTCTATAGCTAGTTTCGGGCTATATTTTCTACGCTCACGAACGGGGTTTGTTTTGGTAAACAAATGCCCTCTGGTGCGGTAACCGTCTATAAGTTTTACAACCTGAAATTCTTTTTTTAGTTCTTCAGATACTGGTTGACACACCAATTCTGGATCGATTTCAGAGTTTATGTTTTCTCCATATTCGCTACCAAAATCGAAACCTTGAAAAAAGGCTCTCCAACTAGGTTCAACTGAATCTGGGTTTTTTAAGTATTGATCGTAAAGTTCAGCAAAGAATACTGTATGTGCTGCGTTTAAAAAGGAATATTTATCCATTATATTTTAAAAATGCTTTCTAGCGTTTTGCAAATTTATACAAAAGTACAATTTTTACTAAAATACACCTGCGTTTTATTATATTTATAACATCTCTTATTCAACGATATAACTTATGAAAAATCTTTCAAAAAAATTCTATTTAAAAAATATCGCTTTAAGCCTGCTATTTTGTTTTAGTTTATTTAGTGCTAATGCTCAAGAACATTCTAGTAATTTCTGGCAACACGTTAGGTTTGGTGGTGGCATTGGATTAAGTTTTGGTGATGGCTTTTTTAGCGGGACCTTAGCTCCAAGTGCTATTTATCAATTTAACCATCAGTTTTCTCTTGGTATTGGACTTAATGGCACCTATAATTCGAGAAAAGATTATTATAAATCGACAATTTTAGGCGGGAGCGTTATTGGCCTATATCATCCAATACAAGAATTGCAAATTTCTACCGAGTTTGAAGAGTTAAACGTAAGTCGTAATTGGGAAAACAATCTAAATATTAAAGATGAAAATTATTGGTATCCAGCATTGTTTGTTGGTGCGGGTTACCGCACAAGAAATGTTACCGTTGGCATTCGTTATGATGTTTTGTATGATGAAGACAAAAGTATTTATGCCGATCCTTGGATGCCTTTTGTTAGAGTTTATTTTTAAGAATATTGTTGCCTAAACCATACTTTTTGCCATTCGCGTAACAAGATTAAGAGCGCAACGTCTTCCGATAATTTTAAGGTATCGTCGCCATTAAGTTGTTTAATTTTATGCTCAGGAACATCTATTATGTAGAGTAAGTTAAGATAGTCGGCAAATTTTTCTTGAATAAGCTTATATACAATTTCGTGAAGTTGTAATTTTAGAGTCTCAGGTAAGATAGTGTCTTCAAAATCTAAATCAATATTAGCGTATAAAAAGTCTTTATTTAGTTGCCTAATCAATTTTACGTATAATGCTTTTTGATTGGCTTCGGCAATTAATTCCTCAAAAGTTTTAGGCAGTAACATTATACATTTCTATTCATTAATTGTTCTCCAAATGCTTTTAGCATTTCTTTATTGTCGTTTGACATGTTTAACGTTGTCAAAACGTCAAAGGCTTTTTGGGTATAGCTTTTTATTTCAGTTTTAGTCGCTTCGGCTGAGCCACTCGACACAAAAAACTGTTTAACAGTTTCTATTTTGTCACGATTATCAGTAGGATCGATACTAAACAAATGTTGTAATTGCAATTTATCATCTTCCGAAGAAAACTCTAAGGCCTTTAAATACAAATATGTTTTTTTGTTTTCAATAATATCTCCTCCAACTTGTTTCCCAAAGGTTTTTGGGTCGCCAAAAGCGTCTAAATAATCATCTTGCAACTGGAAAGCAATTCCTAAATTTTTTCCAAACTCGTAAATCCCTTTTTGATTTTCTTCTGATGTTTGTGCTACAATAGCTCCCATTTGCATAGCAGCACCAACTAAAACAGCTGTTTTGTACTCAATCATTTTTAAGTATTCGGGAATGGTCACATCATCTCGTGTTTCAAAATCTATATCATATTGTTGTCCTTCGCAAACCTCTAAGGCTGTTTTACTAAACAGTTTTGCTAATGCTTGAAATGTGTGAGCTTCATAATTTTCAAATAGCTGATATGCTAAAATTAGCATAGCATCTCCAGATAAAATTCCAGTATTGACATCCCATTTTTCATGAACAGTTTCTTGTCCACGTCGCAATGGCGCATCGTCCATAATATCGTCATGTACTAATGAGAAATTATGAAACACCTCTATACTTAATGCAGCATGCATGGCTTGTTCACTACTCCCTTGAAAAACATCGGCAGCCATTAATGTTAACACAGGACGCAAACGCTTACCCCCTAATTTTAAAATGTAATTTATTGGATTGTAAAGGTTTTCTGGTTGGCGTTCTTTAGAGAAGGCTTCTAAATACCCCATAAACTGCTCTTGATAGTACTGTACTTTTTGCATGTGGCAAAAATCGGTATTTGTCTTCATTATAACAAGTAAAACTACAATATTAAATAATCGTTAAAACTTAGGAAACTTTTTTTGTTTTTAAAGTTTCCTGCCGTAGATTTGCCAAGAATTATGAAACAGAATATTTTAAAAACGGCCGTTGATTTATTCTTAAACTATGGGTTTAAGAGCGTGACTATGGATGATATTGCCAATGCTCAAGGCATCTCTAAAAAAACCATTTATCAATACTTTTCTAATAAAACGGTATTGGTAGAAGAAACTGTACAGTATTTATTTCAAACTATTTCAAGCGGTATTGAAGATATTCGAGACCAAGAAAAAAATCCTATTGATGAGATTTATGAAATAAAACGGTTTTTAATGCAAAATTTAAAAGATGAAAAATCGTCTCCGCAATTTCAATTAGAAAAATATTACCCAAAAATATTTCATGACATTAAAGACAAACAATATTGTGTCATGCAGGATTGTGTAAGCTGCAATTTAGAACGCGGTAAAAACATGGGGCTATTTAGAGACGATTTAAATGTCGGGTTTATTTCAAAAATTTACTTTAACTGCATGATGGCCTTAAAAGATAAAACACTATTTCCTTTGGAACATTTTTCAATGCAAATGCTTATGGAGAATTATTTAGAATATCATTTACGAGGTATTTGCACATCTAAAGGTATTGCCTATTTAAACAACTATTTAGAAATCAATCAAAACAATAATTAATGACTAAATACCTAATCATATTTTTAGGAATTCTCTTATCCACATCATCTATTGCACAAGAGAAAGACAGCTATACTTTTAGCTTACAAGAAGCTATTAGTTTTGCTCTAGAAAACAACCGTGCCGTAAAAAATGCTGAACGCGACATAGAAGTTGCCGAAAAACAAAAGTGGGAAACTACAGCAACAGGATTGCCACAATTAAATGCAGGGATAGACTATCAAAACTGGCTAAAACAGCAAGTGCAATTACTTCCCGCTTCTGCCTTTGACAATACCCAAAGCACTATTGATATTGTAGACACCTATTTTGATGGCGTCGTTAGAAACAACACCGAAGTTAATTCGCCAAGTGGATTTATCCCTTTACGATTTGGCACCAAACAAAATGTAAATGCTACCGCAACGCTTTCTCAATTGCTGTTTGATGGTTCTTATTTAGTGGGATTACAATCGGCCAAAGTGTATTTACAAATATCAAAAAACGCTAAAAATAAAACCGATTTAGAAGTTAGAAAAGCAGTTATAGATGCTTACGGGAATGTGCTTCTAGCAGAAGAAAGTATTGTCATAGCTAACCGTAACATAGATGTCGTTTCCGAAAGCTTAAATGAAACCATAAAAATCTACGAAAATGGCCTGGAAGAAGAAGAAAGCGTCGAGCAATTAAAAATAACGTTATCTGGCTTGGAAAGTTATTTAAGCAATGCCAAACGACTTAAAACACTAGCCTATCAAATGCTAAACATTACTTTAGGTGTTGACTTAAATTCTGAAACCACTTTAACCGATAACTTAGAAACTCTAACAGCAGAAAACATTAATCTTGAATTATTAGAAGCCGACGATGCCGTAGAAAACACAATCGATTATCAAATTGCTGAAAACGATATGATTTCAAAAGAGTTATTGGTAAAATTAGAGAAAAGCAAATACTTACCAACGCTTAACGCCTTTATTAATGGTGGCTACGCCGCTTTTGGTGATGAGTTTTCGTTTTTAGAGAGCGATCAAGATTGGTTTGGATCATCCCTTTTTGGCGTAAGCCTTAACATTCCTATTTTTAGTTCTGGTATGCGAAGTGCCTCTACACAACGTGCTAAAATAAACCTAGAAAAAGCCAAGGCCGATTTAACCGAAACCGAACAGCAACTCAAACTTCAAATAGCCAATGCTAAAAGTGAATATCAATTTGCTATTGAAGAATACGACAATAAAAAAGAAAACCTAAACCTTGCCGAACGTATAGAACGTAAAAACCAAACCAAATTTTTTGAAGGTGTTGGTTCTAGTTTCGAACTACGTCAAGCACAAACACAATTATATACAGCGCAACAAGAGTTTTTACAAGCAATGCTTAATGTTATAAACTCTAAAGCCGAGCTAGAAACTGTTTTAAATACAGTACAATTAAACTAACTAAGTAACACCTCATCATGAAAAAAATACTCACCCTTACAATTACTGTTTTAATTTTAGCCTCTTGTGGTGGCGAAAAGAAGAAAAACTCCATGGAAAACGTTCTTAACTCAAACAACCTTGAGTTATTACGAAAAAAACGTACAGAAGTTGTTGCCGAGCAACATGCCGCTACAGATAAACTAAAACAACTAGATAAAGCCATCGCTAAATTAGATACTGTTAAAAAAGCGCCATTAATTACCACATTTATAGCTAAAGAAGAAGTGTTTAATCACTATTTTGAAGTTCAAGGAAATGTTACCACTAAAGACCTATTGGTAATAACACCAGAATACAATGGCATTTTAACGCATGTTTATGTTAAAGAAGGACAAAAAGTAAACAAGGGACAAACCTTAGCTAAAATAGACGATGGTGGCTTAAGCCAGCAATTATCACAGCTTGAAATACAAGCCGAATTAGCAAGAACAACTTACGAACGTCAAAAGCGACTTTGGGATCAAAACATAGGTAGCGAAATCCAATTTTTACAAGCAAAATCTAATTACGAAGCGCAACAAAAAGCTGTCGATCAACTTAAAAAACAAGTAGCAAAAACTACGGTAAAAGCTCCATTTTCTGGAACTATTGACGACGTTATTACAGAAAAAGGAAGCGTCGTTGCTGCTGGACAAACACCTCTTATGCGTATTGTAAACTTAAGTAACATGTATATTGAAACCAATGTTCCAGAACGTTATGTAAAAGATATAACCGAAGGTAAGCATGTTAATGTAGAGTTCCCAGTACTAGGACAATCAGTAGAAACTAAAGTGCGCCAAGCTGGCGATTTTATTAATCCTGCCAACAGAACATTTAAAGTAGAAGTTGGCTTACCTAATAAAGACAAAACCATAAAACCAAACCTTACAGCTAAATTAAAAATTAACGATTACACAAACGAAAACGCCTTTCTCGTGCCTCAAAGTGTTATTTCGGAAAATGCTGAAGGTGAACAATACCTTTACATTGTTGAAAACAAAAACAATAAAAATGAAGGCGTTACCAAAAAAGTTATTATAAAAACAGGAAGAACTCAGGGCGACATCATTGAAGTGCTTTCAGGTGTAAAAACAGGAACCGAAATTATAAAAGAAGGCGCCAGAAGTGTAAAAGACAAACAACCTGTTAAGGTAATTAATTTTAAAACCGATTCAATTAATTAACCACTGATTAAAGATTTATTATGACCGATAGACAAAAAAAAGTGGATAAAGAGTTTAAATTGTCCTCATGGGCAATTAATAACAAAACAACCATATATGTCCTTATTTTAGTATTCTTTTACCTTGGTGTTTCGGCATTTTTCGACATGCCGCGCGAGAATTTCCCCGAAGTAAACGAAACCAAAATTTATGTAAGTACCGTTTACCCAGGCAACACAGCCGAGGACATTGAAAAACTTATTACAGACCCTCTTGAAGACGAATTAAAAACCGTTAGTAATGTTGTAGAAATCACCTCTACCTCTGCCGAAGACTACGCAATGGTTATTGTAGAGTTTGATGAAAACATTACGGTTGAACAAGCCAAGCAAAAAGTAAAAGATAAAATAGAATCGGAAACCTCGGGCGAAGATTGGCCTACCTTCAACGGCGCCAAAGTGGAGCCTGATGTGTTCGAGTTGAGCCTTTCAGAAGAAATGCCTATTCTTAACATTAATATCTCTGGTGATTATCCTGTAGATAAACTTAAAGAATATGGTGAATACCTTGAAGATGAAATTGAAGACCTTCTAGAAATTAAAGAAGTCTCCATTCGTGGTGCTCAAGAAAAAGAGGTAGAAGTTGCTGTTGATATTTATAAAATGACAGCTGCAAAAGTAACTTTTAGCGATATTATAAATGCCATAAATGGCGGCAACGTAACCATGTCGGCTGGAAATATTAAAGCCAGCGGACAACGTAGAACCATTCGTATTTTAGGTGAAATAGAATCACCTTCAGAACTTGAAAACTTTGTTGTAAAATCTGAAAACGACAATCCTATCTACTTAAAAGATGTTGCTACTGTGCGTTTTCAGGAAGAAGATAAAACCACCTATGCTAGAGAGTATGGTCATCCCGTTGTTATGCTAGACGTTAAAAAGCGTGCTGGTAAAAACATGGTCCATGCTGCAGAGCAAATTCATACTATTGTAAAAGAAGCAATAGACAACGAATTCCCTCAAGACTTAGATGTTACCATTACAAACGACCAATCTTCAGTAACTATTGGTCAAGTAGACGACTTAGTAAACAACATCATTTTTGGTGTTATCCTAGTTGTTACCGTACTAATGTTCTTCTTAGGATTTAAAAACGCCATTTTTGTAGGATTTGCTATTCCCATGTCCATGTTTATGTCGCTTATGATTTTAAATATGTTTGGCATTACCTTAAATACCATGGTACTGTTTGGTTTAATTATGGGGCTAGGTATGTTAGTTGATAACGGTATTGTAGTTGTTGAAAACGTTTATCGCTTAATGGATGAAGAAGGTATGAGCCGCATTCAAGCCGCCAAAAAAGGAATTGGTGAAATTGCCTTTCCTATTATTATTTCAACTGCAACAACTGTAGCAGCATTTATTCCATTAGGGCTATGGCCAGGTATCATGGGAGAGTTTATGATGATTTTACCACAAACCTTATCCATTGTATTAGGGTCTTCTTTATTTGTTGCTATTTTCTTCAACTCGGTATTAGTCTCTCAATTTATGAGTGTTGAAGACAAAGATATGCCTCTAAAACGTATCATTATTACAACAAGCGTCATGGCTATTTTGGGGCTTATTGTTTACTTTATTGCAGGCAAATATCGTGCCCTTGGATCGTTAATGGTATTTACGGCTATTATGCTTTGGGTATACCGTTTATTTTTACGCAAATGGGCCAATATATTTCAAACCAAATTCTTAGTAATATTAGAAAATTGGTATGAAAGACAATTACGATTTGCATTAACAGGCTGGCGTCCCTACGCTTTTAGTATTGGAACCTTTGTTTTACTTATTGTATCATTCATAGCGTTTGGCGCCTCACTACAATCTCAACGTACCAAAGTAGAGTTTTTCCCAGATAACAACCCTAATCAAATTATTGTTTATATAGAATATCCTGAAGGTACTGCCATTGAAAAAACCAATGCCATTACTAAAGAAATTGAAAAGATTGTTTTTGATGTCTTGGATGACGAGCAATATAAAGATGGTAACTATAACGTTATGGTAGAAAGTGCTGTATCGCAAGTTGGTGAAGGTGCTGGCAACCCACAGACCGATATGGGATCGGCTGCCGAAATGCCTCACAAAGCCAAAATTACAGCATCCATGCGCGAGTACAAATATCGTCGTGGAGAAGATAGTAAAGACCTATTAAAGAAAGTACAAAAAGCACTTGTGGGGATTTACCCTGGTGTTTTAATTTCAGTTGAAAAAGATGCCGCTGGACCACCTGCAGGCTCTCCAATTAATATTGAGCTTGAAGGCGATGATTACAACGAGCTTATCAACACAGCCGAAAATATGCGGGAGTTTATCAACAGCAAAAACATTGCTGGCATTGATGAACTTAAAATAGATGTTAATAAAGACAAACCTGTTATGCGCGTTGTTGTTGATCGTGAAAAGGCTGGAGAACTTGGCGTTAGTGCTTCTCAAGTTGGGCAACAATTACGTAATTCTATTTTCGGATCGAAAGCTGGTATTTACAAAAAAGGTGGCGATGATTATGATATTTATGTAAGATTTAACGAAGATAACCGCTATAACAAAAGTGCTTTATTTAATCAAAAAATCACTTTTAGAGATATGGCTAGCGGGCAAATAAAAGAGATTCCTGTTTCTGCCATTGCTCATGCCGAAAACACTTCTGGTTTTAGTGCCATTAAACATAAAGATACCAAACGTGTTGTTACCGTATACTCTGCATTAGCTCCTGGTCATACCGATGCTGGTGCTGTGGTAAATCAAATTCAAAATGAAATGTTGGGTTATACCAATATGCCTAAAAACATAAAAGTTGACTATACAGGACAAATTGAAGAGCAAAACAAACAAATGGCTTTTTTAATGGGGGCATTTTTTACAGGATTAGGATTAATTTTCTTCATTTTAATCTTCCAATTCAATTCCATTTCTAAACCAGCTATTATTATGTTAGCCATTTTCTTAAGTTTAATAGGCGTATTTGGCGGTATTGTAATTACAGGAAGTGCCTTTGTTATTATGATGACTATGGTAGGTATTATTTCGCTTGCTGGCGTTGTGGTAAACAATGGTGTTGTCCTTCTAGATTATGCGCAATTACTAATTGATCGTAAAAAAGTCAATTTAAACTTAGAGGATAACGATTACCTAAAAGAAAGCGACCTATTTGAAAGTATTGTCCAAGCAGGTAAAGCACGTTTACGCCCAGTATTATTAACAGCCATTACAACAATTCTAGGATTAGTACCATTAGCTATTGGATTAAATATTAATTTCTTTACATTATTTAAAGAATTTGATGCCCATGTTTATATGGGTGGAGATAACGTTGTCTTTTGGGGACCATTAGCATGGACAGTAATCTACGGCTTATTAATTGCCACCTTCTTAACCTTAATAATTGTTCCCGTATTATTCTTCTTAGTTACTAAATTTAAAATGTGGTTAAGACGAAAAACAACTTCAGTTGTTGAAGAATTAGATGAAAGTACTTCTCTAAGTTAGTTTAGAGTAGTTTGATTAATAGCGAAAAAGCCTTGGTAATTGCCAAGGCTTTTTTATTTGATAATCATTTAACTTCCTTAAATTTGCACATCATAAAATAAAACTATGTACAGAAGTCATACCTGTGGTGAATTAAGAGCATCACATATAAATACAGAAGTTACCCTATCTGGTTGGGTACAAAAAGTTCGTGATAAAGGATTTATGGTTTGGGTAGATTTACGCGACCGCTACGGCATTACTCAACTTATTTTTGATGAAGAGCGCACGCCAAAAACCATTATGGCGCAAGCACAAAAACTAGGTCGTGAATTTGTTATTCAAGTTACGGGAACCGTTATTGAACGTGCTTCTAAAAACCCTAATATTCCAACAGGCGATATTGAAATTTTAGTTAAAGAACTTACTATTTTAAACGAAGCCAAACTACCACCTTTTACTATTGAAGATGATACCGATGGTGGTGACGAATTACGTATGAAGTATCGTTATTTAGATATTCGTCGTAATCCTGTAAAAAACAGTTTAGTTTTTAGACATAAAGTAGCCCAAGAAGTAAGACGTTACTTATCTTCAGAAGATTTTATTGAAGTAGAAACGCCTTACCTTATCAAATCTACACCAGAAGGCGCTAGAGATTTTGTGGTACCAAGCCGTATGAACGAAGGCCAGTTTTATGCGCTTCCACAATCGCCACAAACTTTTAAACAACTGCTTATGGTTGGTGGCATGGATAAATACTTCCAAATAGTAAAATGTTTTAGAGATGAAGATTTACGTGCCGACAGACAACCAGAATTCACACAAATAGACTGTGAAATGGCATTTGTAGAGCAAGAAGACATTTTAAATACTTTTGAAGGCTTAACACGCCATTTACTTAAAGAAATTAATGGGGTTGACGTTGCTGAATTTCCAAGAATGACTTATGACGACGCTATGCGCAAGTATGGTAACGACAAACCAGATATTCGTTTTGGGATGGAGTTTGGCGAATTGAATGCTGTGGCTCAACACAAAGACTTCAACGTATTTAATTCAGCCGAATTGGTTGTTGGAATCGCTGTTCCTGGAGGAAACTCTTATTCAAGAAAAGAAATAGACAAACTCATTAATTGGGTAAAACGCCCTCAAGTTGGTGCTTTAGGTATGGTTTATTGCCGTTGTAACGACGATGGCAGCTTTAAATCGTCGGTAGATAAATTTTACGACCAAGATGATTTAGCTAAATGGGCCGAAGCTACAGGAGCCAAAGCTGGCGATTTAATTTGTGTGCTTTCTGGCGATAAAAATAAAGTGAGAGCGCAATTAAGTGCGTTACGCATGGAGCTAGCAGAGCGTTTAGGCTTACGTAAAGCCAATGAGTTTGCACCACTTTGGGTTGTTGATTTCCCATTATTAGAATGGGACGAAGATACCCAACGCTACCATGCCATGCACCATCCATTTACATCTCCTAAACCAGGACAATTAGAATTGCTAAACACAACCCCTGGCGATGTTAAAGCCAATGCTTATGATTTGGTATTAAACGGAAACGAAATTGGTGGTGGTTCCATTAGAATTTTTGATAAAGACACACAAGCCATCATGTTCGACCACTTAGGATTTACTCCTGAAGAAGCCAAAGCACAATTTGGTTTCTTAATGGATGCTTTTGAGTATGGCGCGCCACCACATGGTGGAATTGCTTTTGGCTTGGATAGGTTAGTCGCTATTTTAGGTGGCCAAGAAACTATACGTGATTTTATTGCCTTCCCAAAAAACAATGCCGGAAGAGACATCATGATAGACGCTCCTGCTCCAATTGATGATGAGCAACTCAACGAGCTTCATCTAAAAGTAGATATACAATCATAAAGTATTAAAATCCTGCTAAATGCAGGATTTTTTAGTAGATTTAATCTATGCCAAAGAACAATTCATACTTAAAACGGTTTTTAATCTGGAGGTATAAATATATCTCTCAAAAAAACTTTGTCTTTTTACTAAGTATTCTTGTAGGGCTTTTGGCTGGTTTGGTTTCTGTGACCCTAAAAAACATCACCTTTAGTATTGAAGCGCTTTTAGAAAAAGGTATTGTTTTCTCGCAAAACCAGTTGTATTTTATATTACCAGTTATTGGGCTATTATTGGTTTTCTTATTTGTAAAATATATTTCGAAACGTCCTATTGAACATGCCATTCCTTCTGTGTTATTTTCACTATCAAAAAAAGGCGGCATTCTAAATTATAAGAAAATTTATTATCCATTAATTACAGCTCCTTTAACCGTTGGTTTTGGTGGATCTGTTGGATTACTTGGCCCAGCAATTGTGTCTGGTGCTTCGTTAAGTTCCAATTTATCACGCCTCTTCCATATAGACAAAAAAACACGTACATTGTTGATTGCTTGTGCTTCGGCTGGAGCCATTGCTTCTATTTTTAAATCGCCTATTGCAGCAATCGTATTTGCTGTCGAAGTGTTTAGTTTAGACCTTACATTTGCATCGTTACTTCCTTTATTAATTGCATCAGTGTCATCAGTATTAACATCATATTTCTTTTTAGGTAATGAGGTATTATTCAACTTTAAAGTTACCGATACATTTGCGCTAAAAGACACGGTATTTTATTTAATTTTAGGTGTTGGCACAGCATTTGGCTCCATATATTTTTCAAAAATATATTTTGCTGTTCTCAAGTTTTTCAATCGGTTTAAAACATCCAAACAGCGTTTGATTTTTGGTGGTTTGGCCATAGGGATCATGTTATATTTTATTCCGCCGCTATATGGTGAAGGTTTTGGATTCATAAACAACTTGCTTGCTGGCGATCATCTATCGGCATTGGGAAAAACGCCTTTTGATGACTATATTGACAATATTTGGGTTGTTATTACGCTACTTTTTGGTATTACTGTTTTTAAAGCGATAGCCATGACCACAACTTTTGCTGCTGGCGGGACAGGTGGAATTATTATTCCTACTTTGGTTATGGGAAGTGCTTTGGGTAATGTGGTTGCCAAAATAATAAACAACATAGGGTTTGGGTTTCATGTTTCAGAAGCTAATTTCACGCTAGTTGGCATGGCTGGATTAATCGCAGGTGTATTGCACGCCCCCTTAACGGCTATTTTTCTTATTGCTGAAGTTACTGGCGGTTATGCGCTTTTTGTTCCGTTAATGATTACTGTATCCATGTCCTTTATTCTCACTAAAAATGCCATGGAATATACTATTTACACTAGAGAATTGGCCGAAAAGGGCGCATTATTAACGCACGATAAAGACAAAAGTGTCCTTACATTAATGAACATTGATAATGTTATTGAAACCAGTTTTATAAAACTATCACCGGAAATGACTTTAGGAGATATGTTGCATAAAGGTGTGGCAAAATCTAGCAGAAATCTGTTTCCCGTTATTAATTCTGAAGAACAGCTAGTAGGTATTATTCTTTTAGATGATATTAGAAACGTGATGTTTGACCAAACCTTATACAATTGCACTTCGGTAGAAACGTTTATGCACAACCCACCAGATTACATTATTTACGAAAAAGATAACATGCATCGCGTTATGAAGAAATTTCAAAACTCTGGTGCATGGAATTTACCCGTTATAAAAGAAGGAAAATATCTTGGTTTTGTATCGAAATCTAAACTATTAACAGCTTATCGCAGAGAATTAATTAACTTTACATCATAAATGAAAGTCATTAAAATTATAACCGGAATAGTATTTTTAGTTTCCTTAACTGGAATAGTTACTGGCTATATTGTTGATAACCCAAAATATATTGGCTTAGGTGTAGCAGGCTTATTCTTTGTAGTTTTCCCTTTATTCTCTTACTATCGTTGGAAAGACAAAGACATTAAAGACTATATGATTACCAAGGAAAACATTGATAAAATGCGTGAAAATCAAAAACGTCATAAATACTGATTTTCAGAAAATTAAAATAAAACGATTTCTTTACATTACGTATTAATTAAAAGCCTACCTTTGGGCTTTAATTATTTATATTTTTTTTATTATGACTGGAACAGTTAAATTTTTTAATGAATCGAAAGGTTACGGATTCATTACCAACGACGAAACAGGAAAGGACATCTTTGTTCACGTTTCTAACCTTAATGGCGTAGAGTTACGTGAAGGAGATAACGTAGAGTACTCTGAAGAAGAAGGAAGAAAAGGAATGGTTGCTGCCAACGTGGAAGTAATCTAATCTATATATCTTATTACAGTTTCAACGCTCAACATTTTGTTGGGCGTTTTTTTATGGCTTTAATTTAAATTACGTTTTTCTATAAAAAACTGTTTCATAAGTTGAGATGCTTCACTTTCCAAGACTCCGCCTTCTATTGTAGTTTTCGGATGTAATTTTGTATTTAAGTTTATACAACCACGCTGTTCATCTCTTGCACCATAAACAATTTTACTTATTTGACTCCAATACAAAGCTCCTGCACACATTTGGCAAGGTTCTAAGGTGACATATAATGTGCAATCTTTTAAATATTTTCCGCCTAAAAAATTGGCTGCAGCTGTTATAGCTTGCATTTCAGCATGGGCAGTAACATCATTAAGCATTTCTGTTAAATTATGAGCTCTTGCTATAATACGATCTTTAACAACAATAACTGCTCCTACAGGGATTTCACCTTTATCAAAAGCAACTTCTGCCTCCTGAAGAGCTTTTTTCATAAAATATTCATCGTTAAACGGATTTTCCATAAATGTAAAAATAAAAAAGGCAGCTGAAAACAGCTGCCTTTTGAAACAAATTTTAAAGAAATAATTACTTAATAATTACCTTATGATTCATACTAATATTATTTCCTTCAATATTCAACACATAAATTCCTGTTTGAACATTGTTAACATTTAAAGTCATAATATTATTAAGTTCCCCTGATTGAGAAAGCACTTTTCTACCATTAATATCGAAAAGTGTCACCTTAACATTACCAAAGCTTTTATTAACTTTTATGTTAATATTATTATCTGTTGGGTTTGGATAAATTTTAAAATTGCTTTGGTTAAACTCACCAACACTTAAGGTTGTACAATTAGCTAATGATGGATCATTTTCATCTGGCATGGTAAAATCTTCCACTTGATCTGTCATGATAGTAGGAAACCCTTGAGAAGCATTAACACCTAGCCCTCTATTAGCAAAAACTTCCCAAATTAAACATTGGTCTTCTCCTCCAGTTAAAGCCATATCTGCCGCTAGAATAGCATCTCTACCTTGAACAAATCCAGGGCTGCATGGTTGCAACTTAAGACCATCTATTACTATTTGCATAACTTTATTGTTACCTCCTGTTCCGTTGTATAAATCTGAATCAAAACCATATTTATCTATGTAAGCCCATGTTAAATCCCATAATACAGTTCCCCAAACAAAACCTACGTTATGGACTATTTCATTCCAACCTACTGGTTCTCCTCCTATTGTTCCAATAACTGTATCGTCGTTTGTAGCACCATAAGTATAGTTATTTACAGACATATTTGTTGTATACTGTACTGGACGAATACCTATTCCCGAGGCCGTTTGACCATCGGCATATGTAGCAATACCTCTTAAATCTTCAGCCACATCATCTGATGTCATAGTTACCATTAAAGCAAACCAATCTGACCATCCTTCACCCATTTGTTCATCATTAGTTAAACACCCTGAATTATTAGCGCCACCTGTCAACCTATTAGAAATTCCATGGCCATATTCATGAGCTACAATACCATTATCAAAGCTGCCATCTCTTTCATATATACTAGTATTAACTATTGTTGCATTAATTACATCCCCATTTTGCAAAGCTGCTATAATAGGTTCGCCATTTGCATTATTAATAAAAATAGAAGGTATGGTAAATGCTGGAGTAGATTCTCCTGCCATATTTACATACTCTGTATAATTCGGGTCGTTGTCTGGGTTATTATGATTTACCATTATTACCCCTACAGCTCCAGCATTTTGAGCAAATTGAATTTTTTCAACAAATGAACAATTCCCTCTTTTAATAACAGCAATTTTACCACTAACTTGACCCCAATTAACAAGGGCACTACAGGCTTCTGTTGGTGCTGTTGAGCCATCATTAACTAAAACTAAATCAGCAGTCACAGGAGTTGTAGAAGGTCCAGTTATATTATTTCCTGCTCCTTCAGCTGGATAGGCTGCCAAATAACTTCCTGCTAAAGCTCCTGTATTAATTGTTAATGGTTCTGGGTCATAAGACGCACTCCATAAGAACATTTGCATGTAAGGATTAGTCCCATCTGGTGGTGTCCCAAAATTAGCATTATTTAAAGCGCTTCCATCTTGCCCATCAGCCAAAACTTGGTCATTTTCGGCGCCTTCATTACTATAATTTTTCTGTTGAAAGTTACCACTAACCTCATCAAAACCATAGTGATACCAGATATCATGCATCATATTATTAATATAAAATAAGTTTGTTAGAGAAGCATCTTGATATCCTATTGGTTCTTGGTTTAAATTTAGTGGAAAATCAAAATTTAAAGCACTTGTTCCATCAGATGAATACCCAGTACCATCGTTACCATTAACATCTTCTCTTGCCAATACATTGTTGCCTCTAGTAATTGTAAAATCTGCACCTGGAAAACCATTTACATCATGCCACCCATATGGAGATGCTACTGGGTCTGCCGGCTCAGAAACTATTGATCTATCACCGTGATTTGGGCTTTCAACAGGTAACGCAAAAACATTGTATTGAGATCCATCAACCATAAAGCTTTCTTCATTAAATAACTTAAATGTTGATGTTTTGTTTTCTAAATCATTCGTAGTATAATGCCTATGAGATGTATGATCTTCACCAAATTTGCATTTTATCATCCAATTTGTTTTATCAAGAATCTCTCCCGACAAAGCATCTACTCTAACACTCCACCAATCTTGCCCATCTAAAGTGTGTATACTTAAGTCCCAAGATAGCTTTAAATTATTATCTTCACTTAAGAAAAAAACTAATTTAACAGGAATATCATTTTTAGAAATACCTCCTTTAGAAAACAAATATTTAAAACCTTCTTTTTCTAGATTTTCTAAACCTGTAACACGTCCTAAGTTTAATTTAGATGCCACTTGAAAAATGGCTTCTTCTGCTGATAATTGTGTCGATGTTGAATTAATTTTACTAGCAACATTGGCCACAAAATTATTCGCATAATAAAAAACACTATTGTCCTTAATTGCTAAACTAGACGTAGCGTTGAATATTTCTATCCCTTGATATCGCTGATTTAAATATAAGTGGGTAAGCTTGGTACTCTTAGAAAAAACTTCTTTATCGATAATAATATCATTAAAATCGTTTTCCAAAAGATTGAATTCATTTTTATTTTGCTTTAAATAGTCTTCAACTATTGTTTGATATTTTGAGTTTGACAACAAATTTTGGGAAAACATAGTTGCTGACATTAAAAACATACTCAAAAAAACAAAGCTATAGAAGTAATGCTTTTTCATTTTTTTATCTTTAAATTTAGATTATATAATTAGTTTAGACGCAAATATATACAGTAACTTACTTTTTCCTACTTAAAAAGCACTAAATTTTAAATCTAGCCTTTCAAATTTTGGTAATTTTGTAAACTTTAACCATTTTTTTTAAAAAAACTATATTCTGTATGAAGAAACCTTCTTTAAATCTTATTAACTCACCAAAAGATTTAAAAAAACTTTGCATAAGTGATTTAAAAACTATTTCCAAAGACTTAAGACAGTTTATTATTGATGTAGTTGCCACAAAAGAAGGTCATTTAGGAGCTAGCTTAGGGGTTGTTGAACTTACCATTGCCTTACATTATGTGTTTGATACTCCAAACGATTTATTAATTTGGGATGTAGGCCACCAAGCTTATGGCCATAAAATACTTACAGGAAGACGTGATATCTTCCATACAAACAGACAACTTAATGGCATAAGTGGCTTCCCAAAACGTTCAGAAAGTGAATACGATGCTTTTGGTGTTGGGCATTCTTCCACATCCATTTCCGCTGCTTTAGGAATGGCTATTGCATCCAAATTAAAAGGTGAAAACAAACACCACATTGCAGTAATTGGTGACGCTTCTATCGCTAGCGGCATGGCCTTTGAAGGTTTAAACCATGCTGGTGTAACCAAAGCCAACCTATTAGTTATTTTAAACGATAATGCTATTGGTATAGACCCAAGCGTTGGTGCTTTAAAACAATACCTAACCAATGTTAAAAAAGGTACTCAAAAGCAAGACAATATTTTTGAAGCTCTTAATTTTAATTATTCAGGTCCAATTGATGGACATGATCTTCCTTTATTAATTAGTGAGTTAAATAGATTAAAATCTGTTGAAGGCCCAAAGCTACTTCACGTTATAACTACTAAAGGAAAAGGATTAAAACAAGCTGAGGAAAATCAAGTTAAGTATCATGCGCCTGGTAAATTTGATTCCAAAACAGGCGACCTTTTACCCCAAAAAACTAACGGCAATGAACCACCAAAATTTCAAGATGTTTTTGGAAGAACCATTGTAGAACTAGCCAAGAAAAACGACAAAATTGTTGGTATTACACCAGCCATGCCTACAGGAAGTTCTTTAAAATATATGATGGACGTCTTTCCTGATCGCGCTTTTGATGTTGGTATAGCCGAACAGCATGCTGTAACACTTTCAGCTGGCATGGCAACACAAGGTTTTATGGTGTTTTGTAATATTTATTCAACATTTCTTCAACGAGCCTACGACCAAGTTATACACGATGTTGCCTTACAAAAACTGCCCGTAATCTTTTGTTTGGATCGCGCTGGTTTAGTTGGAAATGACGGCGCCACACATCATGGTGTTTTTGATTTGGCTTATTTAAGGTGCATTCCTAATCTTATTATTTTTGCCCCAAGAAATGAAATTGAACTTCGCAATATTCTTTACACAGCTCAATTAGGTTTAAATAAACCTATTGCTATTCGTTATCCAAGAGGTAGAGGACAGATTACTGATTGGCAACAACCTTTTAAAGAAACACCTATTGGTAAAGGAGTTAAATTAAAATCTGGAAGCGACATAGCTGTTTTAAGCCTAGGAAGTATAGCACAAAACGTGACTAAAGCTATTGATAAAATAAAAAACAACGAAAAAGTTTCTCATTACGACTTGCGCTTTTTGGCTCCTTTAGACGAAAATTTACTTCATGACATCTTTTTAAAGTATCAAACTATTATTACAATTGAAGATAGTACTGTAATTGGTGGTTTTGGTAGTGCCATTTCTGAGTTCTGCACAAAACACAAGTATAAAAACACCATTAAAACATTGGGAGTCCCAAACCAATTTATAGAACACGGAACAACAGAAGAATTACATCACATTTGCAAAATTGATTCTAAAAATATTAAAACACTTTTAGACACATTAATCTAAATCAATATTTGAATCTACATAAAACTAACTATTTGAGAACTGTTATTTTTATATTAGCCTCTTTAACAGCTAAAATAATTATACATTTTGTCCCATTAGCTTTAAATAGGTTTCTTTTATCTTACCATCAGACAGTTTTGAAATGTAATTACAAATAGACATTAGGTTATTATACAAATCGTCATGATTTAAATTGACGGTTTCTGGCAAAGACCTAAGAATTAATTTATCAAAATTTGTTAAATCACCTTCAACTTTGTTTTGCACGGTTTTAGTGTAAACATGTAATAGTTTATTTATCACTTCGTAACCTACTATTTCTTTATCTATAACTTCTTTAGATTGATAAATATTTTTAATACTAATAGCTATAATATCGTTTATTTGAGCTTCATAAGCACATTTATCCAATAGTGCATGCGGAAAGTTATTTTTTAAAATAGAGGTTTCATTATCTAAAAACACTTCAACAGCTTCATTAATTAGTGTATTAATTGCTAGAGCTCTTAAATAACTTAGACGATCTTGTGTGTTGGATAGATTCTGATATTTCTTAGTATTAATATTGGTTTTCACCAATTTGATTAAATACTCTAACGCGTACTCTTCTTGAATTAACCCTAAATTAATTCCATCTTCAAAATCGATAATAGTATAGCAAATATCATCGGCAGCTTCCACCAGGTATGCTAATGGATGACGTGAAAAGCTTACATTATCATCTTTCCCTGTACTAATTAAACCAAGCTCTTTGGCAACATCTAGAAACACCTCTTTTTCAGACTGAAAAAAACCGTATTTTTTATCGGCAATATGAGCCGTAGGTTTTTTAGGTAGGGACTCTTTAGGATATTTTATAAAAGCGCCTAAAGTGGCATAACTTAATCGCAAGCCACCTTCTCTTCCTTGGCGACTTTCGGTTAAAATTTTAAAGCCATTGGCATTACCTTCAAAATCACATAAATCTTGATACTCTTTATCGGTTAAAAAAGACTTAAAGTTTGTTCCTTTTCCGTTTTTAAAGAACTCACCAATAGCTTTTTCGCCAGAATGTCCAAACGGCGGATTACCTATATCATGGGCCAAGGCAGCGGCAGCTACAATAGCACCAAAATCATTAGCTTGGTACCCGTGAACCGTATTTAAATGCGGATATTTCTCAAGTAACTTGGCGCCTACTTTTCTACCTAGCGTTCTTGCTACAACACTTACTTCTAAACTATGTGTTAATCTGGTATGCACAAAATCAATCTTCGATAATGGAATAACCTGTGTTTTATCTTGAAGGCTCCTAAACTCTGAAGAGAAAATAACACGATCATAATCTACTTCAAACCCTAATCTGGTTTCATCCTGCTCTTTTCGTAATCTTTTATTAGTGTCTCCAAAACGTTTTAACGATAGTAATTGTTCCCAGTTCATCTTAATAGTTTAAAGCGTGCAAGATAACCATTTCAATGTTAAATTAATGTTTGCTATTACACCTATATTAAGCTAGGTGTTAACACTAATTAAACATTATCATCATATAGTTTTAATTCTCAATTAACCTAGACTTTACAATGTAGCTGTTTCTTTGCGCCAATAAATCAATGCAACTTAAATAATTTAAAAAAAGTAAAATGAGAAAATTAACTTTAGCCGTAATAACACTATTATCATTAGTTTTAACAGGCTGCTTTAAAGATGACGATACACCAATCGTTATTGAAGAGACTACAATTAACAACAATAATACTGGTGGTGGTAGCGAAGACACATGTCCTACTATAGTTAAAGCTGGTGGTATTGCTTTAAATGAAACTTGGACTAACGACAATATTTATGTATTAGATAGAAAAGTTGTTGTTATGGATGGCGTTACACTAACTATCGAGCCAGGAACTATTATTAAAGGACGTGCTGGTCAAGGATCATTATCTTCTGCATTAATTGTTGCTAGAGGTGGAAACATCCAGGCTGTAGGTACGCCAGAAGAACCAATCATATTTACATCAGAAAGTGATAACATTTCTTGCGGGGAAACTGCTGGTACTAACTTAGATGAAACTAACCAAGGTCTTTGGGGTGGTCTTTTAGTAATGGGCTATGCACCTTGTTCTTTATCAGGAGATGTTGAAGAAGTGCAAATTGAAGGAATTCCTGCTGATGATACGTTTGGTCTTTATGGTGGTACAGATCCAGAAGATGGTTCAGGTATAATTAAACACGTATCTATAAGACACGGTGGTACTTTAATTGGTGAAGGTAACGAAATTAACGGATTAACACTAGGTGGTGTTGGTAGAGGTACTGAAATAGACCACGTTGAAGTAGTTGGTAACGTTGATGATGGTATCGAGTTCTTTGGTGGTACTGTAGATGCTTCTAACTTATTAGTTTGGGGACAAGGTGATGACGCTCTTGATATTGACCAAGCTTATTCTGGAACTATTGATAACGCTGTTATTATCTTAGGTGGAAACTCTGACCATGCCCTAGAAATTGACGGCCCTGAAGGTTCTGCTGTAGGATCTTACACGCTTCAAAATGTTACTATGAAAGGTAACTTAGATACTGCAGGTGGAGAATATGCAGACTTTAGAAGTAACGCTATGGGTGCAAACAACAATATCTACGCATTTAACTTTAAAGAAAGTTCAGATGTTGAAATAGATAACGACGGTGTTGCTAATAACTATAACAATGGTGACTTAACATTATCTAACTGGGAAGTTGCATTACCAACAGGTGTTGCTAACGTATCAGATATTTTCAATAACACTTCATCAGTAAGCGCACCTAACTTTGGTACCGAAGCAACTGCTGTTACTCAAGGAAGCCAAACTACAGGAGCTGACACGTCTGTTTTCATTTGGACATACGCAAGCGAAACTGGAGCTTTAGACTTCTAAACAAAACAATATTTAAGCACTAAAGCTCACCTAAAACAATTAGGGCTTTAGTGCTTTTTTTAAATCTTTCTTAAAGATTAGGAATAGCTATAAAAACTTAAACTCATACAAGTTTTTATAGTAACATCTGAAAGTTAAGAAATAACAAAAAAGCACAGATGGAAAAAAACAAAATATTACTCACGCTATCTTTGTTGTTTGTAACTTTATTAGGTTATGCACAAACAGGTAAAGTAGCTGGTACTATAATTGATGGTGAATTTGTTGACCCTATGCCTTTTGCCAACGTCATTATAAAAAATACCACTAAAGGAACGACTTCAGATTTCGATGGGAAATATGAATTAGAGCTTGAGGCAGGTACTTACACTTTAATTTTCTCTTTTGTAGGTTACGAAACCAAAGAAATAAGTGACGTGGTTATTAAGGCAAATGATGTTACCGTATTAGATGTTACGTTAACGACAAATTCATTAGATGAAGTTGTTATTACAACAAGCGTTAAAAGAAATACCGAAAATGCCGTTTTAAACATGCAGCGTAAATCTGCTGTGGTTATGGATGGTCTTTCGGCACAAAGCATAAAGAAAACTGGAGCTAGCAATATAGCAAGTGCTGTAAAAAGTGTTCCTGGAGTTTCTGTACAAGGCGGAAAATACGTGTATGTAAGAGGTCTTGGAGATCGTTACACAAAATCTATTTTAAATGGTGTTGATATCCCTGGATTAGATCCAGACAGAAACACCATTCCTATGGATATTTTTCCTACTAATATTATAGACAACGTTATTGTCCTTAAATCGGCTAATGCCGATCAGCCTGCCGATTTTACTGGTGGTATTGTAGATGTTATTACTAAAGATTTCCCTACAAAAGCTGAATATAGTATCTCTGCTGGTTTTGGTTATAACCCAACCATGCACTTTAACGATAAGTTTTTAACTTACGATGGCAGTGATACAGACTTTTTTGGTTACGACGATGGTACTAGAAACCGTCCAATAAACAGATACCAACCAATTCCTGGTACGTTTGAAAATAAAGTTTTACTGACTAGTTTAACCAATAGATTTCAAGAACAACTTAAAGCAGATAAAGCAACAAGTGCTCCTAATTTTAGCTTAGGATTAACCGCAGGAAATCAATACGAGGTAGGTAAAAATGGCAACAAATTAGGCTATTTAGCTTCTGCTTCATATAAAAACAACACCACATTTTATGAAGATAGAATTGATGGTGCTGCCATAAAAGATGCAGACAAAAGTGTATACCAGCCTCGCTATTCTTTATACAGTAAAGGTAGCGAAGGGATAAACGAAGTATTAGTTAATACGCTTGTAGGCTTAACTTTTAAAACCGATTTATCAAAATATAGATTTACGGCACTTCATATTCAAAATGGCGAATCGTCAGCAGGATTCTTCGATCAAGATTTATCTCAAGATAACGCCGGTGGAGCTTACGAAGATGTTGTAAAAGACGCCTTACTTTACACCGAACGTTCTATTACAAACTTTAACTTAAGCGGTAGCCATAAATTAGGTGCTAATTCTGGTTGGGATTTCGATTGGACCTTATCACCATCTTTTTCTAAAGTAGAAGATAAAGACCATAGAATTACACCTCTTGTTGTAACGCAAGAAAATCAATATATAATTGATCCTAGTACAACGACAAACCCTACCAGACTTTGGAGAAACTTATTAGAAGAAAGTTGGGTATTTAAAGCAGATTTTGATAAAAAGTATGAACTATTTAACAGACCTGCTAAATTTCAAGTTGGTGGTAATTATGTCTATAAGTTTAGAGACTTTAGTATAGATGAGTTTTTCATGACTTCTACAAACAACATTGTACCTAACGGAGATACAAACCTACTGCTAATGGATGAAAACTTATGGACACCAGAAAGCGGTGAAGGCACACACCTAGTTGCCACAGGTAATAATCAAACATTTAAACCATCTAATGCTTACGAAAGTGAACAAATGGTGTATTCTACATACATCTCTAACGAGTTTAACGTAAGTGAAAGTTTAAAAGCCATTGTAGGACTTAGAACAGAATTATATCAATTATTCTATACAGGAGAAAATGCTCAAGGAGATGAAGTTTACAATAGACAAAGTACTATTGACAACTACGATTTGTTCCCTTCGGCCAACTTAATTTATGCCTTAAACGACAACTCTAACTTAAGAGGTTCATATTCTAGAACAACTGCTAGACCATCGTTTAAAGAAGCGTCTAGAGTACAGATTTTCGATCCTATTACCAACAGAACGTTTATTGGTAATGGTTTTGGTATTGAAGATGCCAACGGCGATATAATATTTGATGCTGTTAGACCTACATACATTAATAACTTTGATCTAAGATATGAATTGTTTAGAGACAAAGGACAAATGATTGCCTTTAGTGGATTCTACAAAGATTTTAAAGATCCTTTAGAAGTAACCTTCTTCCCAACATCTGCAGAACAATTAACAATCGCCAACCTTGGTAATGCTACCGTAGTTGGTGCAGAAGTTGAATTAAGACAAAATTTTGGTTTTTTAACCAACAACTTAGAAAAACTAAGATTAAATGTTAATGCCTCATACATCTACTCAGAATTAAGCATGTCTGATAGTGAATATGACAGAAGAGTTTTAGCAGCTAGAGATGGTGAAACCATTGATAGAAAAAGAGAATTACAAGGGCAATCGCCGTACTTAATTAATGCTGGCTTCGATTACGATAATGACGATATGGGCTTACAAGCTGGTTTGTTCTACAACGTACAAGGTGAATCTTTAGAAGTGGTTGGTACGGGACAAATTCCAGATGTTTACACCAAGCCTTTCCATAGTTTAAACTTTACGTTTAGCAAAAAACTTGGCGAAAACAAAAAGTCTTCTATCGACTTAAAAATAAATAATATTCTTGGTGATGAAAGAGAAAGTTTATACGACTCTTACAAAGCTAGTCAAGAATTAATTTACACACAAAGAAAGATTGGAACCGAGTTTTCTATTGGTTATAGTTACTCTTTCTAAGAATAGTTACTTGTTAATACAAAAAAAGCTCTCAAGAAATTGAGAGCTTTTTTTTATCTTATTAAAAAAAACTTGTTTTTAGTCTCTTATTGCTATAGTTGAGCTGTTTTTCCATTCGTTAACTGTAGCCATTCTAGAATCTACAAAGTCTACCTCTTTTAAGGTATCTTCTGTCCAGAAAAACCATTTACCAACTTTCGTTCCGTTTTCATATTTTCCTACAGCTAGTTTATTTCCTTGTAAATCAAAACTAGACCAAGTGCCATGTAACTCACCCGCTTTATTAAAAAAACCATGTTGCTTAACAACACCGTTATCGTAATAATAAGTTGCTTCTGTTAAATTACCTTTTTTTTCGTATTTTGGTTTAATGGTATCACTATTTTGGGCAAAGGCTAACCCAAAACATAACATTAAAACTATTGATAATATATTTTTCATGATAAATTAGGTTTTATTAATACTTACATAACAAATATACGTCTTTATTTTACATTAAAAAAACATTTACGTAACATTAAATTAACATTAGAATTATAAAGTACTGATTTATAGCTCTTTACAAATTAAATAATTTAAAAATTTAACATTGGGAGCTTAAGTTTTCCTTTATTTAATTAAAACAAATACAATTAATTACTAAGGAAATATAAATAGAACATAACATTAGCTTAACATAACATTATGCATAATGTAAGAAATTTGCTGATTGATAATTTTGACTGATTTCAATGGAAAACATTTACATTTATATGCTTATCGCCTTGGCCGTATTAGCCATTGCCGATTTAGTGGTTGGCGTTAGTAACGATGCAGTTAACTTTTTAAATTCTGCTATTGGTTCCAAAGCCGTTTCTTTTAAAACATTAATGATTGTTGCCAGCTTAGGTGTTGCCATGGGTGCATTATCCTCTAGTGGTATGATGGAAGTCGCCAGAAAAGGTATTTTTAATCCCGGAGAGTTTATGTTTAACGAAATCATGATTATTTTCATGGCAGTTATGTTGACCGATATTCTCCTATTGGACTTTTTCAACACATTGGGTCTGCCAACATCGACTACTGTTTCTATTGTTTTTGAACTTTTAGGAGCTTCGGTTTGTATGGCATTAATTAAAATTTCTGCCGACGATTCGCAAACCTTATTAAACATTACAAACTACATTAACAATGAAAAAGCTATAGAAATCATACTCGGCATACTGCTCTCGGTAGTTGTAGCATTTTCTGTTGGAGCGTTTGTTCAGTTTATTTCACGTTTACTCTTATCGTTTAAATTTAACGAAAAACCGTATTGGTATGGGGCCTTATTTAGTGGCTTTGCCATTACATCTATCATGTATTTTATTTTAATAAAAGGACTTAAAAGCGCTGCTTTTATGAGTCCTGAATTTATGAGTTTAATACAAACCAATACAGTCATTTTTATTGCTATTAACTTTATTGTTTGGACTGTTTTATCTGTCTTAGTTATAAAACTATTAAAAACTAATATTTACACTATAATTATTATTGTTGGGACCTTTGCTTTAGCAATGGCTTTTGCAGGTAACGACTTAGTAAACTTTATAGGAGTTCCTATTGCTGCATACAATTCGTTTGAAGCTTGGTCTGTGAGTGGCCTTGCTCCTACCGAATTTAACATGAGTATTCTAGCTCAAAAAGTTCCTACACAACCATATTTACTTTTAGTTGCAGGGTTGGTTATGGTATTAACCCTATGGTTTTCTAGTAAAGCTAAAGCTGTTGTTAAAACATCGGTAGATTTATCTAGACAAGACGATGTGAAAGAGCGTTTTGAACCTAATTTCTTATCAAGAAATGTTGTTAGATTATCAATGGGACTATCTAATATGTTTAACGACTTATTACCCAAATCAAGTAAAACATTTATTGAAAAGCAGTTTTCTAAGCCCGTATTGTCTATTGCAAAAACCAAAGCATCTGATGAAGATTTACCGGCTTTCGATTTGGTTCGTGCAGCAGTAAATTTAATGGTGGCTAGTGTGTTAATTTCTATTGCAACTTCCATGAAATTACCCTTATCAACAACCTACGTAACGTTTATGGTAGCTATGGGTACATCTTTAGCCGATAAAGCTTGGGGTAGCGAAAGTGCCGTATATCGTGTGGCAGGTGTTTTTAATGTTATTGGCGGTTGGTTTTTTACTGCCATAAGTGCTTTTGTAGCAGCTGCTATAACAGCTTACTTATTAAATTGGAACGTAAAGGTTATGGTTCCTGTTCTATTGTTTTTTGCTATTTTACTGCTTGTTAGAAATTATGTTTCACATAGAAACAAGTCTAAAGAAAGTAAGGCAGAAGATCGTTTAGAACGTGCCGAAAGCAGTTCTGTACAGGGTGTAATTCATGAAAGTGCCGATAATATTTCTAATGTTATTAAACGTGGAAATAAAATTTACACCAATGCTATTGAGGGCTTAGCTAGGCAAGATTTAAACACTTTAAAGAAAAATAAAAAACAGGTTAATAAACTAACGAATGAAATTGAAGATTTAAGAGATAATATTTTCTATTTCATTAAAAACTTAGACGAAAAAAGTATTAATGCGAGTAACTTTTATATTAACATTCTTGACTATTTAACCGATATGGCACAATCTCTTGAGTACATTTCAAGAGCAAGCCACAAGCATGTTAATAACAACCATAAGAAACTTAAATTTAGCCAAATTAAAGAGCTAAAAGATCTCGATGATACTATGGCAAAATTATTTGCCGAAACGCGAGATGCATTTTCGTCTTACTCATTTGAAAAAATTGAAGAAGTCTTAAAACACAAACCCGAAGTATACAAACACATTACTTCAAAAATTCAATTACAAGTAGAACGCACAAGATCTGAAGAATCTAGTCCTAAAAACACCACACTATACTTTAGTGTGCTTTTAGAAACTAAAGATCTTTTAGATGCTACTTTCGATTTACTTGAAGAATACAACCAAGCTCACGATGCCTCTGTAACACCAGCTAAAGTTACTGGAGAAACCGAAGAGTAAAAACACATATTTAAACAAACAAAAAGCCATCAAAAAAATTTGATGGCTTTTTTATGGTTAATAGCATACATATAGTATAGAATCTATACCCCTTTAAATAATTAATAGCTTTGCTAAGATCTAATAAAAATATCACCTTGTAAAAAGAATTGTATAGTTGGTAGGAAATAATGTATAGTTGGCAAGTAGGAGATAGAAAACAACCGCAATACACGCTTTTTAAGACCTACTATACAAAAAACAGAACCAACAATACATATTCTAATTAACTAAAACGATATATGCTTATATTTGAATATGATAAAAGCTGTAATTGTAGACGACGAACCAAAAGCCATACAAAGTTTAACTTGGGAGTTAAACGGTTTTAAAAAGGATTTAACCATTATAAACTCCTTTACACAACCCGAACATGCTATCGCTTACCTACAACAAAATGACATTGATTGCTTATTTTTAGATATAAACATGCCTACCATGGATGGGTTTCAGTTTTTAGATAAACTAGGAAAACAAAATTTTGCAGTTGTTATTACAACAGCCTATAATGAGTTTGCCCTTAAAGCAATAAAAAACGAAGCTATTGATTACCTCCTTAAACCTATTGATTCTGATGATTTAAAGGAAACTATAAAAAAGATAAAAAAGCATTACACAAATAGTGTTGCCATATCTAAGGTTGAAGAAACCCTTATAAATTTTAACGCCAATACTCAAAAAAATAAGGTTACCATAAATGCCGATGGAAAATTAATTTTCTTAAATACAGACGACATTCTTTATGTAGAATCTGATGGCAATTATTCAACTATATTTTTAGAAAACAACCAAAAACTTGTGGTTACTAAAAAACTTAAAGAAATGAATGCCACATTGCCAGAAGATAGCTTTTTTAGAATTCACAACTCCTTTATTATTAACCTAAATAAAATAAAAGAATTTGTAAAAACAGATGGTTATGTTGTTATGACTTCCAACCAACAAATCCCTGTTGCTAGGCAACGAAAGTCTAAATTCCTCGACAAAATATAACCGCAATGTTACTTAAAACCCCTTCCATATTACAAATTAGGCTTTTAATGGTAATAGCTCTATGCTTTTTAAGCCACACTACAAAAGCGCAAACCATTAATACGGATTCTACTTTTATAAAAATTGTTAATTCAGTTCTTAAAAACAAGCCTACTCATTATCGGCACTTAGATTCAGTTTTTAAACAACATAAAAACGATTCTATAAAAATGTCCTTTTTACTTGATAAGGCAACAAAAGCCAATTACATAGAAGGTGAAGGCTTTGCACATAACATGCTAGGAATTATTTATAGAAACACCTCGCAGTACAACAAGTCTATTACACACCATGAACAAGCTAAAACAGCTGCAAAAAAAGCCAAAAATATAGAGCTTGAAATTGTAAGCCTAAACATGCTTGGTGTAAACTACAGAAGGCAAGATATTATTAGGCTGGCTCTCGACAATCATAAAGAAGCTTTAGATTTAGCTGAAACTATTGAAATCCCTTCAGAAGACTTAAAACGAAGCATTGCTGTTTCGCAAAATAGTATGGGTAATATTTTTTTAGCTTTAAAACAATACGACTTCGCTTTAGGGCATTTTAAAAAATCGCTCGCCATAGAAAAAGAGCTAAATAACAAATTAGGTTTAGCAATAAATTACCATAATATTGGTTATGCACAAGAAGCCAAAAACCAAATAGATAGCGCTTTAATAAACTATAAAACCTCTTTAAAGTATAATAACGACATAAACTCTGTTATTGGACGTATTATTTGCAATAACAGTATTGCTAAAATTGAAATAAAAAAAGGGCATTACAACAAAGCATTACCTCTAATCAATTCTGCTATTAAAAACGCTACTCAAGAAAAAGATCAGTTTTACATTGCTACTTCATACCTTAATTTAGGTTTGGTACAACTTAAGCTTAATCAACTAGAACAAGCCAACACCAGCCTAACAATTGCTCTAGACATTGCTGAAGAATACAATTTAAAATCCTCGGTTGTAACTGCCTACGATTACCTCTCGCAACTCTACGAGAAAACTCACGACTACAAAAAAGCTTTAAAATATAATAAGCTACACCAAGAATTAGACGAAACAATAACCAACGACCGAAATTTACAGTATGCTAATGGGCTAATTATTAAATATGAAACCGAAAAGAAAAACAACCAAATTCAAGCATTAGCCAGCGAAAACGAAATTGTAAAACTTAAACTAAAGCAAAATAAAAACTTTTTGTTGTTTAGTATAATTGGAGGCTGCTTGGCTTTAGCCATTATGGTTATTTTATATAGACAACACAAATTAAAAAACGAAAAAAAGATTATAACACTAGAGCAAGAAATGCTTAGAAATCAAATGAATCCGCATTTCATTTTCAACTCTTTAAACTCTATAAAATTATACATCATAAACAACGAAAAAGAAAACGCTGTTTACTACTTAAATAAATTCTCCAAGCTTATCAGGAAAATACTAATTGCTTCTACCGAAAAAGAGATCAGTCTTCACGACGAACTTGAAACTATGGCGCTTTACATGAATATTGAAAATATTCGGTTTTCTAATGAGATTGATTTTTCTATTACTATTAATGATAATGTAAATACGGATTTAATAAAAGTTCCTTCCCTCATTCTGCAACCGTTTTTAGAAAACGCGTTATGGCATGGGCTATCATCTAAATCTGGCGAAAAGAAAATTACTCTAAAGGTTTCTAAAAGTTCTCCAGAATTTGTAACTATAAGCATTACCGACAATGGTATTGGCAGAGAAGCTTCAAGAAAAATACGGGAACAAAAAAAGCTAAAAAGAAAATCGGTTGGATTAGATATTACAAAAGCACGTTTGGCAAACTTCTCCAAACATTACGCCAACGATTATAGCATAGAAATTATAGATCTTTATTCTGATAATAAAGCCTCTGGCACAAAGGTTATTGTAAATATTCCTGTAAGGGCAATAGCTTTAAAAACAGCTTAAGACCTAAGCTTTTTGGCTGTTTTTTCTAATTCCATATACCAATCTTCGCCAAATTTTCTAATTAAGGCTTCTTTTACAAACTTATAAATGGGTACTTGCAGCTCTGCACCTAATGCACAAGCATCGTCGCAAATAGGCCAACGATGGTAGTTAACCGCAGAAAACTCGCTATAATCCTTAACACGAACAGGATATAAATGGCAAGACACAGGCTTTTTCCAATCTATAACACCTTTATTATGGGCTTCTTCAATAGCACAAAGTGCCATACCGTTTTCGGCAAAGGTTACATAAGCACATTCGGCGTTGTTTACTAAAGGCGTTTCTAACTCGCCATCTTCTGTTGTAATAAAAGCACCTTGTTTTTCAATCGCCTCAATACCTTCTTTTCTTAAAAAAGGTTTTACTTTTTCATAAATATCGTCAAGAATATCGGCTTCTTCTTCATCAAGCGGTGCTCCGGCGTCGCCATCTACACAACAAGCGCCTTTACATGCCGAAAGATTACACACAAAATCCTTCTCTATAATATCTTCTGAAATGATTGTTTTTCCTAATTGAAACATGCTACAAAGGTAAGGCTTCTTCTATAAAATTATACTCAAAAAAATAATGGATTTTAGTAATGATTATTCAAACATAAATAACGAGATTTGCAAAAAATTTAAAACTAAAAATCATGCAACTTAATATAAAAGAAATAGTTACAGCTTTTATGGTATTATTTGCCGTAATTGATATTGTTGGTAATGTTCCTATTGTTATTGATTTAAGAAAAAAAGCGGGTCATATACAAAGTGAAAAAGCCTCGATTATTGCTGGGGTTATTATGATTGTTTTTCTTTTTATAGGACAAAACATTCTCTCGCTTATTGGTATTGGCGTAAATAGTTTTGCTGTTGCGGGTGCCTTTATACTATTTTTTATCGCACTTGAAATGATTTTGGGTATTACGCTCTATAAAGAAGACGAAAGCACCTCTATGACGGCTTCTGTATTTCCTTTAGCGTTTCCTTTAATTGCTGGTCCTGGTAGTTTAACGACTTTACTCTCTTTAAGGGCAGAATTTCGTTTGGAAAATATTATTGTAGCAGTTATTTTAAATGTTATTATTATTTATGTCGTGTTAAAAACATCCTCTAAAATTGAGCGTTTAATAGGCCAAAATGGGATTAACATTATTAGAAAAATATTTGGTGTTATTTTACTTGCCATTGCCGTAAAACTTTTTGCCCAAAATATTAAAGTACTCTTAGCATAAAATCTATATGAAAATATTTTCTATAATAATAACCGTTTTAGCTTTAGCATTAATTGTATTTAATGTTACAAAAATTAATTTTGACGCTCCTTTTCAAGGCGATAGTATTGTTGCATTAATTACTATTTTGTGTGCTTTATGTGCTATTATATTACTACAAATTTTAAGGGTTTCTAAAAAAATTGAAAACAAGTATAAAAAATAGGTTATGTACGATGTTTTAATTGTTGGTGGCGGTGCTTCTGGTATGTCTTGCGCACTTGTTTTAGGTTCTGCTAAGAATAAAGCATTTGCCAAAGACAAGTCTATTGGTATTGTTATGCATCAGCGTAGCTCACACCTTCAAGAAGCATTATTTAATAATGTTCTAGGAGTTACACCTGGCACTACAGGTATGGACATTTTAACTAACGGAAAGGAGCAATTGGATACATTATACCCTCATGTTGAACAAATTGAAAAAGAAAAAGTTCTAGAAATAATAGATAATAACGAGGGGTACACTATAATAACCAATAAGAATACTTACAGAAGTAACATCGTTGTGGTTGCTGTAGGTTACACAAACCTTATTAACATAAAAGGGTTAGAAGATTTTATTGAGCCACATCCAAGAGCTAAAGCTGAAAAAAATAGAATTTGGCTAAAGAATGATAACCATCTTGTTAAAAAAGGACTTTATGTTACTGGAACGCTTGCTGGATGGCGCAGTCAATTTGCTATTGCTTCTGGAAGTGGCGCACAAGTGGCTACCGATATTTTAACGCTATGGAATAATGGCGAGCATACTAAAGTACACGATAAAGTTTAAGGTATTTTGCTTAACGTAATAACCTCATCTATAACAATATCATTTCTGTTTATAACTTCTTCAAAAGCACCATTACCGTATAATTGATTGGCTAAAGTGGCTTTTATATAGTGTTTTATTTCTTCGTTGTAAGCTACAAATGTGATATTAGCTTCGGTTTTTTCGTTTAAATAATCTTGAAATTCCAGGACAATATCATCATTTAATTCGAAGTCGTTTATAAATTGCTCGCGCGAAATATTATTGTAAGCGTCTCTATCTTGATCGAGATACTCAAAAACAAAATTGCTTATAAAACCGCGTCTTTTAAGAAACATAATGGTTTCATTTTGCATGCCAGCATCTAATGGCACAAAAACATCGGGAATAATACCACCGCCGCCGTAAACAATTTTACCTTTTGGTGTCGTAAATTTTAAGGAATCGGCCACTTGTATTTTATGTTCGTCTAGTAATTCGCCACTTTCAATTCGTTCGTAATACTCATTATAATAATCTTCATTCCCATTTTCGTAAGACCGTTGAATGGATCTACCTGTTGGTGTGTAATACCTAGACACTGTAAGCCTTACGGCACTACCATCGCCTAACTCCATTTCGCGTTGCACCAAACCTTTTCCATAGGAACGTCGCCCTACTATGGTTCCTTTATCGTTATCTTGAAGAGCTCCAGCTACAATTTCGCTTGCTGAAGCTGAGTTTTCATCGATTAAAACATAAATTTTCCCATTTTCAAAATCGCCTTTGCTAGTAGCATAGCTTTTATTAATATTGCCACGTTTATTTTTAGTAAATAAAATAAGTTTACCGTCTTGTAAAAACTCGTCGACAATTTGTTCTGCTATTCCTAAAAACCCACCAGGATTACCGCGAAGATCTAAAGCTAATTCTGTTATTCCTTGGTCTTGAAGTTTATCTAATTCTTGTTTAAATTCTTTATAAGTCGATTCGGCAAAGCGATTAATTTTTATGTACCCTAAGTTATCGGTTAGTTTGTAAGCAGCATCCACACTTTTAATGGCTACATGATCTCGTTTAATTTTAAACGTTAAAAGATTGTCTTCTCCTTTACGAAGAACTTTAAGGTTAACTTCAGAGTTTATAGGGCCTTTTAGTCTTTTTACAACATCGTTGTTTTGTAATTTTTTTCCATAGATAGTATCGCCATTGGCAAATAATATACGGTCACCGCCTTTTATGCCTGCTTTTTCGCTTGGCCCACCCTCAACAGTTCTAATTACGGTAATGGTATCTTTATAGGTGTAAAAGTTAATTCCTATACCTACAAAATCGCCTTTCATATTATCTGATACTCGCTCCATATCTTCGCTTGGAATGTAAACAGAATGTGGATCTAGATTATCTAAAATGCCATTCACGGTAACATCAACTATACTGTCGGTATTTACATCGTCTACATATTCGTAGTCAATATAATCTATAAGTCTGTTGAGTTTGTCTTTTTTACTGTTAGATGTAAATAGCCTATCGGAAGTATCGGTAAAATTTAATTTTCCGCCAATAAAAATGCCTGCTGCTACAGCAATTCCTATAACTAAAGGCAAATATTTTTTATTGAAACGTTTCATGTTTTAAACCGTTGTATGTTCTATTAGTTTAAGTTCGATGCCTGCTTTTTTAAGAAACTCTAATCCAGAATTATCTTTATAGGCTTGATTATAAACCACTCTTACAATACCTGCTTGGTGTATTAATTTGCTACACTCTTTACATGGCGAAAGTGTTATATATAACGTAGCGCCTTTACAAGATTGTGTTGATGAAGCAACTTTTAAAATAGCATTAGCTTCGGCATGAAGCACATACCATTTGGTATAACCTTCATCATCTTCGCAAAAATTTTCAAATCCCGTTGGTGTACCATTGTATCCATCGGAAATAATCATTCTATCCTTTACAATAATTGCGCCAACTTGTTTTCTATTGCAATAAGATAATTTCCCCCATTCTTGGGCCATTCTTAAATAAGCTTTATCGTACTTAAGTTGCTTATCGTTTTTCATTTAAAAAGTATAATATAAACGAATATAATTGGTTGCTTACTGAAATACAACCTATTAAAGTATTTTCACAAAACTTTAGGTTTCGCGGTGTCTTTTTAGGCTATAAAATCGCTCTGTAAAATCATTGGTATAACTAATCCTACTACTATAGCCGAAATAACCATAATCCAATCGCGTTTAGAGAATCGGAAAATAGTTTGCATAATGTACCCTAAAAACAAGACTAAAAACACAACTATAACTTGCGCTATTTCTATACCTAAAGCAAACTCTACTAGTGTGATTAACTTGTTATCGGAGCCGCCTACTAGCATTCTAAATTCTCGGGCAAAACCTAACCCATGGATTAAGCCAAAAAATAGTGTTGAAAAAAACAATACACCAACGCGCTCCTTTTGAGCGCCTTTTCCTGCAGTAAATACGTTAAACAATGCTACAACTAAAATAGAAACTGGTATTAAAAACTCTACTAACTGCCCATTTACATTAACAACACCATAAGAGGCAAGTATAAGCGACAATGTATGACCAACAGTAAAGGTAGTTACCAACAACAGGACTCTTTTCCAGTTTTTAAATAAGTAAGGAACTGTTAAAACGATTAAAAATAAAACGTGATCGTACGCATTAATATCTAAAACATGATAAATACCATATTCCACATTAAACAAAAAATTGTCCCACATATAACTCTATTTTTGATTTGGATTGCTTCAAAAATACATTTAATAGCAGAAATAACATGATATAAAGGCGTTAAAAATAAGCACGAACAAAAATATTAGGTGTAATGCCTAAAGATTGTTGTGTCGATTCGCTTACTTGATTATTACTTACTCTGTAAAACCTGTTAAGCTCGTTACTTTTATTAAATAAATTCCATACCGAAAACCCTACTTTACCTCTTGCTTTTCTGTGTAATTTAAAATCATAAACGCCAGACACATCAACTCTTAAATAGTCTTTTAAAGACGTATTATTTGTATCTCCAAATACAACGGCACTCTCTTGAGGTGTGTTTTGTATAGGTGTTGAGATAGGTTTCCCAGAATGCCAATTAAATCCAGCAGAAAAAGAAAAGTCTTTGTAATTATATACCGTTCCTAAAGTCGTAGCATGGGTAATATTATAATTACTAGGAAAATCACTAGGCTCTAAAGATGGAAATGTATACGTATTATCCATGTATGAATAACTTAACCAAATATTAAAGTTGTTAAATTGTTTTCTTGTTAAAACATCTACCCCATAAACCTTGTAATGCCCGTTTGATTTTACAAACTCGTACTGATTTTGAAACCCTTGACTTTGGCTTGTTATGCCATCAACCTCTTTGTAATATCCTTCAGCACTTATTAAAACCCCTTTTCTATCATAATTTAACCCTAAAGAAACCTGTTGACTTTGAACAACAGGGACATCTTGATTGTTAGATAGTTGCCAACGTCTTTTTTCAACACCTAAAAAGTCGTTTTGAAAGTTGATAACCTGAGACATGCTCTGGTGCTTTAACTCCCCTAACAACTGCACTGAAAAATGCTTTAAAAATCGATGATTAAAATTAAATCTTGGCTCAAAAATGCTTTTCTCAAATTTTTCTAAGTAATCGTATCGTAGCCCAAACTGAATATTGGTTTTGTTGTTTAAACGATAGTGTATTTGCGAAAAACCACCGTAAGTTCTTAACACTTCAGATATTAATAGCCTATAAATTGGCGTATCCACATCGTCTAAATTAGTTACTTCTGTTTCTACATAATGATACCCAGCGGTAAGGTTTAATTTGGGGCTAAGCTTTTTATTTACTGTTAGCTTAACGCTAGTTTCCGAAACATTATTTTTTTGCAAATATCTTTGAGAGTCAATAATATTTGCGTTTGTAGACTTTAGCTGATAATCTGTTTCATATATATTTAAATTTGTCGAAAACGACTTGCTCCATTGTCTTGAATAATTTACAGCACCAGCTATGCTGTTTTGCGTTAGTTTACTTTCTCTAGATTGTAAAACATTATTTATTTGGGCGTTTTCATTGAACTTCAATTCATTTCGCACATAGATAAAGTTTACCCTAAGTTTATCTTTTTCACTTAAATGATATAACCAACGCAACGACGCATCGTGAAAATTAAATTCTTTGTTGGAATGCGAGATGGCACCTGATTCTTCAACCTCGGAGTCTTGAGATATTCTATCAAAAAATTCGTTATAGGTTGGTGTTTTTATTAAATCGCTAATCGATTTTCTTGCGGCTACTTGAATAGATGATTTTTTTCCTAGCGGAATATCGCCAAAAGCATTAGCGTCTATTAAACTTAGCCCAAAATTTGCTTTAAGCTCAGGATTAATTTCTGTATTAGATTTCATAGCTATGGTACCCGAAACACCATCGGTAAGCGCAGCATGAGTTCCGTTTTTTGTTAATGATACTTGTTCTGTTATTTGTGGATTGTATATAGAAATTAAACCAAAAAAATGACCAGATTGATACATTTTAATACCATCCCAAAGCATTAAATTTTGATCGTTGGTGCCTCCTCGAATGTTTATGTTCGACACCGTTTCGTTTATACTCATAATACCAGGAAATGCCTGTATGGACTGCAATACATCGGCATCTACTAAACCAGGTAAAATATCAAAATCAGAAAAATTTATATCAAAAGATCCATCACTAACTTTATTAACACCTTTAACCAAAAAGTTAGATACAACAACCTCGTTTAAGGTCTGTAAATTAGGATTTAAAAAAACCGTTTTACATTCTTGTAAAGCAAACTGATCGACAAACCTAATAACTGTACCATAACCTAAATGCCTAATAGCTACTCTAGAAAATTGATTTTTAACTTCTATTTTAAAATACCCAGATGTATCGGTTACTACATTATTATCTAAAGACTGTACTGTTGCATTTTCAATGGGTTCTTTAGTATTACTGTCTTTAAGGTAACCGCAAATTAGTATACTTTGTTTTGCTTGAACTAAAATGAACTTTTTATTCATTAAAATATAATTCAGGCCTGTTTGGGTTTCTAAAAAAGAAAGTGCTGCTTTTAAAGAAAGATTACTCGGCGGTTTTTGGGTTTTTATATCAGAAATAACATCTTGTGCATAATTAAACTGAACATCATACTGCTTTTCAAGCAAACTAAAGACTTGTAATATGGGGGTTTTGCCCTTATTTTCATCTTGAATTTGGGCATATGTTACGCATGAAAAAAGAAAAATAAGTACGTAAAAAACGCTTTTTTTGTTAGTTTTTATTGGCATGAATAACAACTAGTTTTTCTGAGCTAATTTTATAAGTCATATTCATTGGGGTTGTAATGGCTTTTAAGGCATCTTCTAAGTTATGGTGTGTAAAACCTCCTGTAAAAAGTCTATTAACATTAGTGTTTCTTAGGCTTACTTCAATACCATATTGCCGTTCAAGTTCTGATAAAACTTCTTTAATTGGAACGTTTTTAAAGGTGCTAATATTTTCTAACCATTGGGGTTTATTTTCTAGAATAACTCCTTGGGTAAATTTTCGGTCTATTAAACGGTATACATTTCCTTTGGTTAATGTTCTTGTAATAGTATCTGCAACAACATTTACAACACCTTCATAACAAACAACTTCAAAATAATTTGCTCGTTGTTTTACATTAAACTGCGTACCTACTACGGTTACTTTTCCTTGCGTAGTAATAACATCAAATTTTTGGCCTTTTTCTACTTTAAAAAAAGCTTCTCCTTTTAATAAAACTTCTCTTTCAGCATTCCAGTTTTTCTTATTAAATGTAATTTTAGACGACGCGTTTAAAGAGACTAAAGATTGGTCTGGTAAAGTAACTTGTGTTTTTTCTGCTACATTAGTTTTTACTACAGAAGATGTATCGTATAAAAATGTAAAATACAGCCCCAAAGCTATTACCAATACAGCTGCAACTTGCCATATAACAATACGCTTTAAAGATTTAGGCTTTGCTTTAGGCTTGTTAATTTCTTTAAATGTTTCAAAAGATGGTAGTGTATCTTTATTTGACTTAAAGTGCTGAGCTGTATCTATGATTTTTTGATAATCTTTAAAATTTGCAGATTGCTCGAAGGATTCTCTCTCATCCTTACTTAACTCATTATTTAGCCATTTTTTTAAAAGGTGTTCTTGATTCATATAGTTTAATCTTCAATAATATAACAACTAACTATGCTTTTCTCCTGATTATTTTATCTTAAAATTGTCCAATTCGTCTTTTAAAACTTTAAACGCACTATAAATACGGTACTCAACAACTTTTTGAGTTACGCCTAACATCTCGGCAATGTCTTTATGTTTTTTCCCTTCTACTTTATTTAATAGAAAGGCGACACGTTGTTCTTCTTTTAGATTTCCTAAAACTTGTTGATACTTTTTTAAGTACTCTTCCTCTTCTAAAAGAAATTGCGGCGTCTCATTTGTGTGAGATTTTGGCGCTCGTTTTTTATAGTTAAGGACTACTTTTTGGTGCTTAATTTCGTTTAGTATTAAGTTATTGGCAATTGTAAAAAGGTATGATTTAGCTTTACTAAACTTTACACTCTTACAATTGTTCCAAAGTGTTATAAAAGCATCCTGAACTTTATCTTCGGGATTAAAATGCGCGCCATATTTGTAGTATAAAAAATCGTAAAGGTCTTTTGCGTAGGTGTTATAAACCTTACCAAATACCGATTCCTCACAAACATGTTGTTTTAGTTCTTTTTTCAAGTTTTCACAATTAGTAATCTAAAGGTATAGAAATATTTTTAGATTTTTTTTCAGGAGTTTTTAATTCTCAATTGTTCTATTAACAAACAGCGCATAGACAGTTTTAGTTATGAAAACATATTATTTACTTTTTTGGTTAAGCTTTATTTTAATTTTAACCTCTTGTAGAAAAGAGGAGATAGAATTTGTAGAAGCTCCTAATGATGATACCTTAACACCATCATCACGCGTTACCAACACTATGTCTAGAGTTGCCATGAATGATGGCTCGAACGATAACATTATAGATAACGCAAACTGCATTTCTATACAATTACCCGTTACCGTTATTGTAAATGAAATAACCGTAACTGTAAATACAGAATCGGACTACGATACAATAGAAGCCATTCTTGACGATTCTTTAAGTAATGATGACACTTTAGAAATTATCTTTCCCATAAACATTACACTACCAGATTATTCTACAGTTACCGTTAACACACAAGCTGAACTTAATAATTATGCTGCTAATTGTAATGGCGAAAATGAAGTTGATGACGATATTGAATGTATAGACTTTCAATATCCTTTAGGTGTCTCTGTTTTTAATACAAGTAACGAACTTATTTACACAGTAGAATTTACCAACGATTATGAAATGTATACATTCTTAAGTACCCTAAGTACAGATGTTGTTGCGCAATTAGAGTTTCCTATCACCCTTATTCTTACCAATGATAGCACAACCATAACAGCAAATACACTCACAGAGTTAGAAAACACCATCCTAAATTATATAGATGATTGTGATGAAGATGATGATTACGATTATAATGACGACGACTGTATTGGTTGTTCTCCATCATATGTTACAACCATTTTAACAGGATGCTCAGATTGGACGGTTGATAAGCTAGAAAGAAATGGAAACGACTACGACGATCTTTATTCAGGATATACATTCAACTTTTTTAGCGACAATACACTATCTGCTTCTTATTCTGGTAACACCTATAATGGTTCGTGGTCTACAGTTGACAACAATGGTACTATAACTATATCTATAGATATCCCTTCTTTACCTTATTGTAATAACGACTGGATTTTATATGAAGTTGATAGCCCGCCAGGCGAAACTAAAATAGACCTTAGGGTAGGCGAAGATAGAATTAGATATGAAAATTATTGTAATTAATTAACAACAAATAAAACCTAAAATAAATCATTATGAAAAACAAACTTTTTTACGGCATCGCTATTTTATTAAGCTTTTCTTTAATGTCTTCCACCTGTTCATCTGACGACGACGATGGTGTACCAAACAATAATAACATTCAAGACGTTTCAAACATAGCCATGTCTGGTAATTGGACTGTAACAAGCTTTATAGATTCTGGTATAGATGAAACTAACCACTTTAATGGTTACACATTCACTTTTGCTAACAATGGCACCTTAACCGCAACCAATGGCTCCAATACTATTAGTGGAACTTGGTCGGTAACCAACAGCAATAGTAACGACGACAGCAGTAATGATATCGATTTTAACATCTTCTTTCCTGTAGATGACAATCACCCTTTTGAAGATTTAAACGACGATTGGGACATTACAACTTACAATAGTAATTTAATAGATCTTATTGACATAAGTGGAGGTAATGGTGGCACAGATACCTTGACTTTTGAAAAATCATAAAAAAGAAAAATTGCCACGCTCCAAATCACATTAAATTGGTTAATAACTGCTCTGGCTACATAACATACCAGAGCAGTTTACTAAAAACTTTTACAAATGAAAAAAATTGGAGTCATACTTATCATTCTTATTGTTGGGGCAGTTATTGGGTATAATTATGTTTTTAAAAATCATCGAAACATTGAAACCGAAAAAGCTCAACATACACTAACCTCCAAACAAGTTGCTAACGAGTTCTCTATCAACCCAAATTCTTCACAATCAAAATACCTCAATAAAACCATAGAGGTCTCTGGTGTTATCACAGAAATTAACCCCAACGAAATTGTTATCGATAATACTATTGTTTGTCTGTTTAAAAACCTTGAAAAACAACCTAAACTAACCCAAATCACTATTAAAGGACGCTTTATAGGCTATGATGATTTGCTAGAACAAGTCAAATTAGACCAATGTATAATAATTAACTATTAATCGAATAAACCATTTATTATGAAAACAAAATTACTTCTGCTGGCATGTATTTTTTCAGCAATGACATTAAGCGCACAAACAACTTATAACTTAAATTGGGAAACAGGTTTTAACAGCCCAGATTCCGATTTAACCATAGAAGTTGGAGATACTGTAATCTGGACTTGGACAGATGATTTACCACATACTGTTGAAAACGATCCAGACAATTCCGTTGAAAGTTTTGATAGCGGATTTTTAACTGGCGTAGGACAATCCTTTTCTTGGACATTTACCCAAGTAGGTGTAAACGACTATATATGTGGCGTACACTCTAATATGTACGGAACCATTACTGTAGTAGAAGATTTAAGCACAGAAAATTTTGGGTTAGAATCCTTCTCACTAAGTCCTAATCCCGCATCATCAGAGTTGAATATTTCATTTATAAAAAACTTTAATTCGGGGAATCTTGAAGTTTATAATGTTCTAGGAAAACAAATTTTAACGCAAAATTTAAATTCAAACAATCCAATATCTGTAAATGTTTCTAATTGGACAAAAGGCATTTACTTAGTTAAAATTTCATCGGATTTTAATACATCTATAAAACGTGTTGTTATACACTAAAAACCAAACTCACCTACTGCAAACACTTGTAGTAGGTGAATTAAAATAATCATGAAATTAACGTTTTCAATACTATTCTTTTTAGCACTTAGTTTTGGGAGTTTTTCGCAAGAAGACCTCTTAAATGAAATTGACTCTACAGTAACAACTAACCACGTTGTAGAAGCCACTTTTAAAGGCTTAAAAGTAGTTAATTTTGAGTCTACCAAGTTAGTTGACAAAAAAGAGTTCACACTTATTGTTGCACACCGGTTTGGAAGTATTAAATATGGTTTTGACACCTTTTTTGGATTAGACGATGCTGTAACCAGATTAAATTTTATTTACGGTATTTCTGATGCGTTTAACATTAGTATTTCTAGAAGTTCCTATCAAAAAATTTACGAAGGTGCTATAAAATACCGCTTAACACAACAATTTTCGCAAGGCTTCCCTTTCACTATTGTAGGTTATAACTCTATATACATTAATACAGCTTTGGAAAAAGATAACTTACCTAAATTAGAGTTTAAACATCGTTTAGGGTATACTTTTCAAGCACTAATTTCCAGAAAGTTTAACAAAAAACTTTCTTTAGAGTTAGCTCCTACGATTTTTCATGACAATTATGTGGTAATTAACGAACAGGACAACACCCAATTTGCCTTGGGGTTGGGCGGACGCTATAAATTAGGAAAACGATGGTCTTTAAACCTAGACTATGGCTGGCACTTTAACCGAACAAAACACGCCCCTTTTAACAATCCGTTATCTATTGGTATCGATTTAGAAACTGGTGGTCATGTGTTCCAAATGCACTTTACAAACGCGCAACCCATGAATACCAATATGTTTTTAAGTCAAGCCACTGGCGATTGGAGCGATGGTGATATTTATTTTGGATTTAATTTAAGCAGAGTCTTTTAAACAAAACATCATGAAGAATTTAGTTATACTACTTTTTACTATATCTGCTTTAAGTTGTACAAACACTAGCGAAGACGATCTTATAGATCAAATTCCTATTGAAGATGTTGTAACTTATACAAATCATGTAAAACCCATTATAGATACTAATTGCTTAACATGCCATTCCAATCCACCAACAAATGGCACATCGCTTTCCTTAACCACTTATAGTCAAGTAAAATCTGCTGTAGAAAACAATAACCTTATAGGTAGAATATCGTCTCAGGATCCCAGTTTTTTAATGCCTTTTGGCGGACAAAGATTACCACAAAACCTAATCGACCTTATTATTCAATGGGATGACGATGGATTAAACGAATAACTAAAAAAAAGAAAAATGAAAAAGATAATTTTATTTATAGCGCTTTTTGCGACATACATCACAGCGCATACTCAAACCAAATTTTTAACCAAAACAGGAACTATTCAATTTGAAGCTTCTGTCCCTTCTTTTGAGGAGGTTAAAGCTAAAAATAATGGTGTAACAGCCATTTTAAACACTAACAATGGAGAGTTTGCAGCTTTAGCACTTGTTAAAGGGTTTCGGTTTAAAAACGCCTTAATGGAAGAGCATTTTAATGAAAACTACGCCGAATCGGAAATCTATCCTAAAGCTACTTTTAAAGGAAAAATAACAAAGTTTTCAATGGCTAAAATTAAAACGCCACATACATTAACTATTTCTGGCGAACTAACATTTCATGGAAAAACAAAACAATTAAAGGATATTGCTGTACTTGTTTCAAAAAAAGGTGATAATATTTTACTTTCGGGGACTTTTAAAGTAACAGCATCAGATTTCAATATTGATATACCTAAAATAGTACGAAATAAAGTTTCAGAAACCGTTAAAGTTGATTTTAACTTTAATCTTTCTGCAAAATAGGCTCTGTCTGCTAAGGTTCTCTACCAAAGTTAACAACTAATATCGTCCTGGATTAAGGATATTGAATACTCTTCTTTTAGTGCTAACTTTCAATTTTTATGATTGAGCATTTATTATCTCTTGCCTCCCTAACCTGGCTCTAAATACTAATGTTACTATCGTATAAAACGTGAGACCGTTTATTTAATAAGTTTAGCCTAAAAAATAACGAGCATAAAAAATTTTATGCTCGTTTAAAGTACTCGAGGTGGGAATCGAACCCACACTCCCGAAAGAACCGGATTTTGAATCCGGCGCGTCTACCAATTCCGCCACTCGAGCAAAAGGACTGCAAAATTATAAAATAATTTATTACCAACTATTAAAATAGTGGCTTTTATCCTTTTACAAATAAAATAAATTCATAAATTTGCACCTCATTAAAAACAAGTAGATTTTTATTGACTCTATAACAGCACATTATCAATGACAAAGATTAAAACCAAAGCCAAAATTTTTGCGTGTTCGCAAAGTCAAGTTTTAGCCGAAAAAATTGCTAAAGCTTACGGTGAAGATCTTGGTAAAATAATAACATCTACTTACAGCGATGGTGAATTTCAGCCATCTTTCGAAGAATCTGTTAGAGGCGCTAGATTATTTATCATAGGGTCGACCAACCCTAGCTCAGAAAATTTAATGGAAATGTTGTTAATGCTAGATGCTGCAAAACGTGCCTCGGCAAGACACATTACTGCTGTTATGCCTTATTTTGGTTGGGCAAGACAAGATAGAAAAGACAAACCTAGAGTTCCAATAGCAGCAAAATTAGTCGCTAAAATGCTTGAAACAGCTGGAGCAACTAGAATAATAACCATGGATTTACATGCCGATCAAATTCAAGGGTTCTTTGAAAAACCTGTAGATCATCTATTTGCATCAACCATCTTCTTACCTTACATTCAAAAAATGGGGTTAGACAATTTAACAATTGCTTCGCCAGATATGGGTGGTTCTAAAAGAGCATATGCCTACTCTAAAGCTCTAGAAAGTGATGTTGTTATTTGTTATAAGCAACGTGCTAAAGCCAATGTTATTTCTCATATGGAATTAATTGGTGATGTTACAGGTAAAAATGTAGTTTTAGTAGATGACATGGTTGATACTGCTGGAACACTAACAAAAGCAGCCGATTTAATGATGGAACGTGGCGCAAAAAGTGTAAGAGCTATTTGTACACACCCTATTTTATCAGGAAATGCTTACGAAAAAATAGAAAACTCGCAACTCGAAGAATTAATTGTTACCGATTCTATTCCTTTAAGTCAAGAAAGTAACAAAATAACCGTTTTAAGTTGCGCCGAACTTTTTGCAAGTGTTATGTACAATGTACACCATAACCAATCAATAAGTTCTAAATTTGTAATGTAATTAATAATTAATAAATACGAATAATGAAATCAATTACGATCAACGGATCTAAAAGAGAAAGCGTAGGCAAGAAATCAACAAAAGCCTTACGTAATGCTGGACAGGTTCCTTGCGTATTATACGGAGGAGACACACCAGTACATTTTGCAGCTGACGAAGTAGCGTTTAACAAACTGGTTTACACTCCAAACGCACACACAGTTGTAATTGAACTAGATAATGGTGAAACTTACCAAGGTGTTATGCAAGACATCCAATTTCACCCTGTAACCGACGCTATACTACATATTGACTTTTACGAACTTCATGAAGGTAAACCAATTACTATGGAAGTTCCAGTTCATTTTGTAGGAAACTCTAAAGGTGTTAAAGCTGGTGGTGTATTACGTAAAAACTCACGTAGATTACGTGTAAAAGCGCTACCTAAAAACTTACCAGATTTTATAGAAGTAGATATTACTCCTTTAAAAATTGGAAACAAACTTTATGTAGGCGATTTACAACACGAACTATACCGCATCATGCAAACAGACAACACTGTAGTGTGTCAAATTAAACGTGCAAGATTAGCCATGGCTATTGCTGTTGATGATGAGGATGAAGATGAGTTAGAAGAAGGTGCAGAAGCAGCAGCTGAGGGTGATGCTCCAGCTGAAGGAGATGCTCAAGAATAAACATTCTTAACAACTTTTATAAAAAAAGCATTCTGAACTTTCAGGATGCTTTTTTACTTTTACAAAAAACTTATTTTGAAAATCTGTAACTACCTTTCCTATATTTTCAAAAAAATATCAAAAAAGGAAAACACAAACAACATGAAAAAATTCCTTATTGTTGGCCTTGGTAACATTGGCGAAAAATATCATAACACAAGACATAACATTGGATTTAAAATATTAGATTACCTAGCACAACAGGAAGATATCACTTTCGAGACCAAAAAATTAGGCGATTTAGCCACATACAAATTTAAAGGAAGACAATTTATTCTTTTAAAACCAAGTACCTTCATGAACCTAAGTGGCAAGTCTGTATTATATTGGTTAAATAAAGAAAAAATTCCTTTAGAAAACTTGCTTATAATAACAGACGATTTAAACTTACCCTTTGGCACAATTAGGTTAAAAACAAAAGGAAGCGATGGTGGACATAACGGTCTAAAAGATATTCAACAAAAACTAAACACCACTAAATATGCTCGATTTAGATTTGGAATTAGCGATAACTTTAGTAAAGGTAGACAAGTAGACTATGTTTTAGGTGAATGGTCCAACGAAGAGGAAGACAAACTTAACGAACGGTTAAAAACATCTATAGAGCTTATAAAATCATTTGGCACAGCAGGTTCAAGCATAACAATGAATACCTTTAATGGGAAATAACTATTAAACACACAATAAAACTAGTGTTTTTTCATATATTTGTTAAATTATTAACACATTAAACTAATTAACTAAAAAATGAAAGAAAAAATTACACTAAAATTACTTGTTTTACTCTTTTTTACAACAAGTTTTGTCAATGCACAAGAAAAAAGTTTAAACATTGACAAGTGCTTTACAGATACTTATAATGCTTCTCTTTTGGAAACCCATCCTAATATGATGGGCTCTGAAACCTTTAGACAACAATTAAATACTAAAATTGAAGCATTAAATAATAATGCAACTCACCGAAATCAAAACAGAGTTGTTATTACAATTCCTTTAGTTGTCCATGTATTACATAATGGAGAACCAATAGGTTCTGGACCTAACATTACTGATGCGCAAGTCATATCTCAAGTAACAGTACTAAACGAAGACTATAGAATGATGACTGGGACACCAGGCGAAAGCACTGTTGGCGGTGTTGATGTTGAAGTTGAATTTGTACTTGCACAACGTACTCCAGATGGCTGCCCAACAAATGGAATTAATCGGGTGAATATTTGTCAAGACGGTACTAACCAAAGTGATGTGCAGTATTGGAAAACACAAACATCTTGGGATCCTAGTTCTTACATGAATATGTGGTCTTCTAAATATGTAGGTGATTTAAATGGTATTTTAGGTTATGCTCAATTTCCTGGCGGTCCTGGAAATACTGATGGCGTAAGTTCTTCTTACAATTATTTTGGAAGTTCTGATTATGATGACGGAACTTTTCAATTGAGCCCTCCTTTTGATAAAGGGAGAACCATGACTCATGAAGTTGGTCACTATTTAGGACTATATCATACTTTCCAAGGAGGCTGCACCGTTCCTGGAGATGAAGTTGACGATACTCCTGCAGTAGACGAACCTAATTACGGGTGTCCAACAGGACACACTTCATGTGGTACTATTGACATGATAGAAAACTATATGGATTATACTGATGATGCATGTATGAATACCTTTACGCAAGGGCAAAAAGATCGAGTTCAAGCTGTTTTAGCAACATTCACTAATCGTTCTACTTTAGCTACTTCCAATGGTGCAGATCCATTGCCAGATGTTGCTACTGATGCAGCTGTAGAAATCGAAAACACTAACATTTCCTGTGGTACCGAAGTCAACCCTATTATTAAAATAACAAATTGGGGAACTAGTACCTTAACTAGTGCAACAATAACCTATGATATTGATGGCGGCACTTCATCTACTTATAACTGGACAGGGTCTCTAGCTGCTGGAGCATCTGAATTAGTATCGCTAGAAACATTAACCCCTACAACAGGTTCTCACGATTTAAATGTTTCTATCACTGCATCTGGTGATGCTCGTGCTTGCAATAATGATAGTACAACCTGCTTTACATTAACTGGCACTGCTGGACCTTGTACTTCAATTGGTAATGAAACTGATGGCTATTTTACAGGTGTAACTGGTGTGTCATTTAATACAATCAGTAATTTAAACAATCAACCATTTGGAGATGTTGGATATAGTGACTTTACTTCATTATCAACCGATGTTAATCAAGAAAGCTCTTATGACTTAACCGTTTATGTTGATACAGACGGAGATTACCCTGTAGGAACAATGGTATGGATAGACTGGAATCAGAATTGTAGTTTTAATGACCCTGGGGAAGAGTATAATTTAGGAGTAGCTCAAAACGTGTCTAATGGACAACCAGATGGTTCTCCATTAAGTATTACCATACCCAACAGTGCTGTATTAGGTAATACAATAATGCGTGTAGCTACACAATGGAATGCTTTCCCTACATCTTGTGCTAACGATCATGATGCAGAAGTTGAAGATTACACTATTAATGTTTTAAGTAGTTTAAGTGTTGAAGATTTCACACTAGATAATGTTAGCATTTACCCTAACCCAACAAGTAATGTTTTAAATATAAAAACTACCAATAGCAATTTACCTGATAACTATGCTATTTATAATATGTTAGGACAAGTAATTTCTAAAAAAGTTATTTCTAGCGAAAACGACTTAACTATTAACACATCTAACTTAAGCAATGGTATGTATTTTATAAAAATCTCTAAAGGAGCTAACGAAGCTACTTTAAGATTTATGAAAAAGTAAATACAACTTAATTATATATTATTAAAGAGGATTGAAAGTTATTCAATCCTCTTTTTTTATTTTTGTTCTTCATTTATACACTTTGGAAATAATTCATCAAAAACATATAACTTTTAACCAACCAACTGTTCTTACAATAGGAACTTTTGATGGCGTTCATATTGGGCATAAAAAAATCATTGAGCGATTAGTTAAATCGGCTAAAGACAATCAACTTTGTTCAACCGTTTTAACGTTTTTTCCTCACCCAAGAATGGTGCTTCAAAAAGACACTAATATTAAATTGCTAAATACTATTGATGAGAAAAGCAGCATATTACGCCAGCTAGGTTTAGATTATTTAGTGATAAAAGAATTTACTAAAGAGTTTTCCAGATTAACCGCCGAAGATTTTGTGTTAGATATATTAGTTAATAACCTCAATACAAAAAAAATAATTATCGGTTATGACCATCATTTTGGCAGAAATCGTACCGCTAATATTGATGACTTAAGAGTGTTTGGTAATAAATATAACTTTGATGTAGAAGAAATAAGCGCTCAAGATATTAACGAAGTAACTGTGAGTTCTACAAAAATTAGAAAAGCGTTAATAGATGGCGATATTATAACAGCTAACAAATACCTAGGGTATAACTATATGCTTTCTGGCGAAGTTATTAAAGGCAAGTCTCTGGGCACTAAAATAGGATTTCCTACGGCTAATCTGTTTATTAAAGAAACTTACAAACTTATTCCGAAAGACGGTGTTTATGTGGTAAAATCTTTAATTGATGATGAATGGATTTATGGTATGATGAATATTGGGTCTAACCCAACGGTAAACAATACAAACAGTCAATTTATAGAAATTCATTTTTTCAATTTTAAAAAAACGATTTATAGTCATAAATTAGTTGTTGAAATCCTTCAACGAATTAGAGATGAACAAAAATTTAATTCGGTTGATGATTTAAAACAACAACTACAGGAAGATCAAAAAACAGCTTTAAAGCTTATAGAAGATTTTGAATAACTTCTTATTTAAACATATAGATAATAGCCCTTTAATCGTCTTTAGAATTATCTTTGGGCTGCTTTGTTTTTTAGAATCGGTAGGCGCCATTGTTACGGGTTGGGTAAAAAGAACCCTAATCGAACCCGAATTTACCTTTTCTTTCATAGGATTTGAATGGCTACAACCTTTACCAGAACATATAATGTACGCCTATTATATAATTATGGGCATTTTTGGACTTTTCATTATGTTAGGTTATAAATATAGATTTAGTGCTATTATGTTTACCCTAATGTGGGCAGGAACATATTTTATGCAAAAATCGTCTTATAACAACCACTACTATCTTTTAATAATTTTAAGCGCTATAATGGCATTTCAACCTGCTAACAGGTATTTGTCTCTAGATGTAAAACAAAACCCAAGTCTAAAAAAAACAGCTATGCCACAGTGGTGTAGTTGGGTGTTTATTATTCAAATGTTTATTGTGTATACCTACGGTGCTATTGCCAAGTTATACCCAGATTGGTTAGACACCTCTGTCATGGAGCTCATGATGGCTTCCAAAAAGCATTACTACATTATTGGCGATTTACTTCAACAAAAATGGGCACATTATTTTCTTGCCTACGGCGGTATTTTATTTGACGGACTTGTAATTCCATTATTACTATTTAAACCAACACGAAAACTAGCTTTTTTCGCCTCTATTTTTTTCCATTTATTTAATTCTATCGTATTTCAAGTAGGCATTTTCCCTTATTTATCGTTAGCATTTGCTCTATTCTTTTTTTCACCAGAAACTATTAGAAACATTTTCTTAAAAAAGAAGCCTTTATATAACAAAGGAGAAGTCATTATACCATCATACAGTAAACCTCTAATAGCTTTATTTGCTATTCATTTTTTAGTTCAATTGGCATTACCATTAAGGCATCATTTTATTAAAGACAATGTCCTTTGGACAGAAGAAGGCCACCGTATGTCCTGGAGAATGATGTTACGTTCTAAACAAGGCGTTGCCAGTTATGTGGTTCAGGATAAAAAAACCTTAAAACGAGAAAACATCAATCTAAACGATTATCTAACCAAAAAGCAACAACGTCATGCCTCTAGTAAACCCGATGTTATTTGGCAATTTGCACAACATTTAAAACAAGATTACGCTAAAAGAGGAAAAGATGTTGCCGTATACGTTTCTTGCAGAATTAGCGTTAACGGTAAACCATACAAAAAGCTTATTAATTCCGATGTTGATATAGCATCGGTAAACTGGAAACCATTTAAACATAGTTCTTGGTTATTACCTTCAAAATAAACACACTTTTATTTAAAAACTTGTTACTTTTGCTTTTTAAATTTCCTCAAAAGAAACAGCATGTTACAAGTACCATACATTAGAGAAAATAAAGACAATGTTATTGAAGCTCTAAAAAAAAGAAACTTAGACGCTACAGAAACAATTAACAATGTCTTACAATTAGACGAAAACCGTAGAAAAACGCAAACACGTTTAGATAATATTTTAGCCGAATCTAACACCTTATCCAAAGAAATTGGTATGCTTTTTAAATCTGGAGAAGTAGAAAAAGCCAACGATATAAAAAGTAAAACATCTAACCTAAAAGAGGAATCTAAAATACTTTCTGATGAGTTAAATAACATTTCAAACCAATTGAACGATTTGTTATACACCATTCCAAACGTACCACACGAGTCTGTACCAAACGGAAAGTCTGATGAAGACAATGAAGAAATTTTTAGAGAAGGAGATATTCCAAAACTTCATGATAAAGCTTTACCACATTGGGAATTGGCCAAAAAATATAACATAATAGATTTTGAATTAGGCTCAAAAATTACAGGCGCCGGATTCCCTGTTTACAAAGGAAAAGGTGCTAGACTTCAACGTGCTTTAATACAGTATTTTTTAGATAAAAATGCTGATGCTGGCTACGAAGAAATTATCCCGCCTTTTTTAATTAATACAGCTTCAGGCTACGGAACTGGACAACTACCAGACAAAGAAGGCCAAATGTATGAGATTGCCAATAACGTATCAGAAGACACATTATACTTAATTCCAACCTCCGAAGTTCCTATTACCAATATCTATAGAGATGTATTATTAAACGAAACAGATCTTCCAATAAAACATACCGCTTATTCACCATGTTTTAGACGAGAAGCAGGAAGTTATGGGAAAGATGTAAGAGGTTTAAATAGATTACACCAATTTGAAAAAGTTGAAATTGTAAGAGTTGAAAAGCCTGAAAATTCTTATCAAGCCTTAGACGATATGGTGAAACATGTAAAAACCCTATTACAAGACTTAAAATTACCATACCGTATTTTACGATTATGTGGTGGCGATTTAGGGTTTACTGCTACTCTTACCTTCGATTTTGAAGTGTTCTCTACAGCTCAAAACCGTTGGTTAGAAATTTCGTCTGTATCAAACTTTGAAACCTATCAAGCAAATAGATTAAAACTACGCTTAAAAAACAATCAAGGTAAAAAAGAATTAGCACACACATTAAACGGTAGCTCGTTAGCATTACCAAGAGTTTTAGCTGGTATTCTAGAAAACTACCAAACCGAAAATGGTATAAAAATACCGGAAGTTTTAATTCCTTACACAGGTTTCGAAATGATTGACTAACCTGTAGGTTTTTTCATATTTTCAAGACAAAACGCAAAAAAACCGGGTCATTCACCGATTTTTTTGCGTTTTACTTGTATATCACAATTTTTTTACAGAAGTTAGTAAGGTTAAGAACTTAAACCTACTTACTGGTAATGAAGAATTTAAAACGTATTATTCTTTTAGCCGTACTCGCTTTTTTAGCTGGAAAACTTTTATTTTCAGATTTTGATTTTGGTAATCAATCAGAAAATAAAACCGTAACGGCTACTATTTTGGACGAATAAAACAAATCCTTTTTGTCCCAATCAAAATAATTGAATCATGTTTAGTGATTAATAGCACTTTTATATTGATTGGTCAATGCCTGAATTAAGCATTCGGGCATTTTTTATTAAAAAATTCACACAATAGCATATCTCATTTTATATCTTTACTCATTAGTTTTTATTATGAGAAATCTATTCACTTTATTCTTTACCTTAATCATAACCTTGAGTTTCGCTCAAGATGAAGATTTGGCTAACGAGTATTTTAAAAACGGAGAATTTGAAAAAGCTATTATTTCTTACCAAAAACTATTAGAAACGTCTCCTAACAATTACAAATACCTTTTTGCTTTAGTAGAATCGCATCAAAATCTGGAACAATTTAAAGAAGCTGAAGAATTACTTACAACACAAATTTCAAGAACCAAATATCCTGCACTACAAATAGAATTGGGGTATAATTTTCAATTACAAAAAAACCAATTAAAGGCAAATGAAAATTATGATGTAGCCCTAAGCTTTGTAGATAAAAACCCACGTTATGCTTATATAGTAGGTCGTGCTTTTGAAGATAAATCGCTACTAGATTATGCTATTTTGGCTTACCAAAAAGCGATGGAGCTTAACCCAGAGTTAAAGTTTAATGTTCAATTGGCTAGAATTTATGGAGAACAAGGAAAAATTGAAAAAATGTTTAATAGCTATTTAAACTTTTTAAACAACAACCTTAACGAGAGCTATTTAAACAATACCAAAAGAATTTTTAGCGATTTTATTAGCGAAAACCCAGAAAACGAAAACAATGTTTTATTAAGAAAAATTCTCTTAAAAAAATTACAAGAAACCCCCAATTTACTGTGGAATGAAATGTTGAGTTGGTTGTTTATTCAGCAAAAAGAATACAACAAAGCGTTTATGCAAGAAAAAGCCATTTTTGCCAGAAACCCTGTGAGTTTAAGCAGAATTATTGAGTTGGGGGACAACGCCCAAGAGGACAAACGCTATAACACAGCTATTAAAATTTTTACTCATATAACAGAAACAGCACAAGACACAGAAACTATTTTAGAAGCCGAAAACAAACTTATTAACCTTGAAACACAACTGGCTAATAAAGAAGGCTACAACAGCATACAAGAAAAGTACACCTCACTTTTTGATACTTATGGCAAGTTTACTACAACGCTTGATTTACAAATCTCTTACGCCAATTTTCTTGCTTTTAATTTAAACAAAACATCTCTAGCAATAACTAAGCTTCGAGAGACATTAAAACTCCCTCTAAGTAAATTTCAAGAGGCCAAAGTAAAATTAACCTTAGGTGATATTTTAGTGTTTGAAGAACGTTTTAACGAAGCACTTATTTACTTTTCTCAAATTCAAAGAAATCTAAAAAACAGCACCTTATCGCAAGAGGCAAGGTTTAAAGTAGCGCAAACCAGTTATTACAAAGGCGATTTTAAATGGGCAGAATCGCAACTAAAAATCTTAAAATCCTCAACAACGCAACTTATTGCTAACGATGCTTTGGACTTAATGTTACTAATCACAGATAACAAATACGAAGATTCTACACAAACCGCTTTAAAACTTTATGCAAAAGCCGATTTAATGGCATATCAAAACAAAACCGACGAAGCCATTACACTCTTAGGCACTATTCTAGAAGAACACAAAGGCAAAAGTATAGAAGATCAAGCATTATTAAAACAAGCACAACTTTTTGAGGATAAAAAACAATACAACAAAGCCATTGCCAATTACCAAAACATTATCACCAATTACAGCGATGATATTCTAGCAGACGATGCCTATTTTTCGCTAGCAGAAGTCTACAACAATATTTTAGCTGAACCCGAGAAAGCCAAACCTTTTTACGAAAAAATTATCTTCAACCACGAAGACAGTATCTACTACGTCGAAGCCAGAAAAAAATACCGAATGCTCCGTGGCGATACCATAAATTAAGTCATAACCGCATTAAGCTATTACATTCTGTTTATCTTTGCGCTTAAACTCATTAGTAATGATTATTTACAACGTAACCGTAAACATAGACGATAGCATTCACGACGAATGGCTTAATTGGATAAAAAACCATATTCCAGTAGTCCTTTCTACTGGGCTTTTTACCGAAGCTAAACTCACCAAAGTCCTTGTAGAAGAAGACATGGGAGGCATAACCTACTCCATTCAATATCGTGCAAAATCCAAAGAAGCATTACAGGAATATTATAAAAACCACGCCGAGGCTATGCGTCAAGACGGCATAAAACGCTTTGCCGATAAAATGCTAGCCTTTAGAACAGAGTTAGAAGTGATTGACGAATTTTCTGTAACATTCAATTAATATGTCTGTACGCGCTAAAAAACATCTCGGGCAACACTTTCTAACCGATGAAAATATTGCTAAAAAAATAGCCGATAGCTTATCTCTTGAAGGCTACAAAAATGTGTTGGAAATTGGTCCTGGAATGGGCGTACTTACAAAGTATCTTTTAAAAAAAGACGTCACAACCTACGTGATAGAAATTGATACTGAATCGGTTGAATATTTAAAAAATAATTACCTCAACCTGGCTGATAAAGTTATAGAGCAAGACTTTTTAAAATACAATTTAACAGAAGTCTTTAATAACGAGCCCTTTGCCATAATAGGCAATTACCCATATAATATTTCCTCACAAATTGTATTTAAAGCCCTGGAAATGCGCGATCAAGTTCCAGAGTTTTCAGGTATGTTTCAAAAGGAAGTTGCCAAACGTATTTGTGAAAAAGAAGGTAGTAAAACGTATGGTATTTTGTCTGTTTTAGTACAAGCATTTTACGATGCTAAGTACTTATTTACAGTACCACCATCGGTATTTAACCCGCCGCCAAAAGTCGATTCTGGTGTATTACTTTTAAAACGAAAAGACAACTACACCTTGCCTTGTAATGAAAAACTGTTTTTCAAAGTCGTAAAACAAGCTTTTCAACAACGCCGAAAAACATTACGTAATAGTTTAAAAACATTCAATTTGAATGATAATTTAAAAGCAAATGCTATATTTGGCAAACGACCCGAGCAATTAAGCGTTCAAGAATTTATCGAGCTTACACAAGCTATCGAAAACCAATAAAACCTATTTTGTTTGTCTGAAGAAAAAGAGCACATACAATTCGAACTTACCGAAGCCCTTGTAGAGCAAGTAGAGCAACTTATTGAACAACAAGATAATAAAGAATTAAAAATCTTGTTGAATGAATATCACTATGCCGATGTTGCCGAAATTCTAGACGAACTCAACTTAGACGAAGCCACGTATATTATCAAGCTTCTCGACTCCGAAACCACCTCGGATGTCTTAATGGAACTCGATGAGGACAATCGTGAAAAAATCCTTGAAAACCTCTCGATTAAAGAAATTGCCGAAGAAATTGAAGAGCTCGATACCGATGATGCTGCCGACATTATCAACGAACTTCCTGAAGATCGTCGTCAAGCTGTCATCTCCAATATCGAGGACGAAGAACACCAAGCCGAAATCCGAGAACTTCTCGCTTACGACGAAGATACTGCCGGTGGTTTAATGGCTAAAGAGTTGGTAAAAGTATACGAAACTTGGACCGTTGCAGGCTGCCTACGTCGTATTCGTGGGCAAGCTAAAGATGTTACAAGAGTACACTCCATTTACGTAGTAACCAAAGAAGAAAAACTTATTGGTAGACTATCGTTAAAAGATTTAATCACGGCAAAAAATGAACAAAAAATTGCCGATATAGCAAAAGACAATGTCGACTTTGTAAATGTAAACGACGATGTAGAAGACGTTGCCAGAGTAATGTCTAAATACGATTTGGAAGCCATTCCTGTGGTTGATGACAATCAAATATTATTAGGCCGTATTACCATAGATGACATTGTAGATGTCATGAAAGAAGAAGCCGAAAAGGACTATCAATTGGCAGCAGGTATCTCACAAGATGTTGAAGCAGATGATAGCATTTGGCAACTCACCCGCGCACGTATTCCTTGGTTGTTTCTTGGCCTTATTGGTGGTGTTGGCGCCTTTTTAATTATGGAAGGATTTCACGAAGCCTTTTCAAAATACGCTATCCTATTCTTTTTCACACCACTTATTGCCGCCATGGCAGGAAACGTAGGCGTACAATCTAGTGCAATCATTGTTCAAGGTTTAGCTAACGACGATATTAAAGGAAGCATAAACAGCCGCCTAATGAAAGAAATGCTCCTCGCAGCACTCAATGGTATTATCCTGGCCATATTCCTCTTTCTATTTGTTTGGGTTTCACAACAAGACGCTAAAACCGCATTTGCCATATCCATTTCCTTAGTTGTAGTTATTATTGTTGCTGGTTTAATAGGCACGTTTGTTCCCTTATTTTTAGACAAACGCGGCATCGATCCCGCCATTGCCACAGGCCCTTTTATTACCACCAGTAACGATATTTTTGGCATTCTTATTTACTTTACCATTGCCAAACTTATCTTAGGTATTTAATTGGGCGTTCCCCTGTAGGGTCGCGCTTTTGCCAGTCGCTTTTTTTTATAAAAAAAGAGCTCCAACAAAGGCGCAATCGCTAACGCAAAACTTCGTAATTTTACAACAAAATAACATCATGCGTATTCTACATCTCGATACTAATCATCCTTTACTCATACAACAACTAACCGATTTAGGTTTTACAAACGACGAAGATTATACCTCATCAAAAGCTGAAATTGAAGCCAAAATCCAGCAATACGATGGTTTGGTTATAAGAAGTCGTTTTACCATAGACAAGTCATTTCTGGATGCTGCAACAAACTTAAAATTTATTGGTCGTGTGGGCGCAGGATTAGAAAATATCGATTGTGATTATGCTAAACAGAAAGATGTGTATTTAATTTCGGCACCAGAAGGTAATCGCAATGCTGTTGGCGAGCACGCTTTGGGCATGTTATTATCACTGTTTAATAAACTTAATAAAGCTGATAACGACGTACGAAACGGCAAATGGCTACGAGAAGACAATCGCGGTGTAGAGCTTGATGGCAAAACCATAGGATTAATTGGTTATGGTAATATGGGTAAAGCCTTTGCCAAAAAATTACGTGGCTTTGATGTTGAGGTGCTTTGCTACGATATTAAACCCAATGTTGGCGATGCAAACTGTAAGCAAGTTACTCTTGAAGAATTACAACAAAAAGCAGATGTATTAAGTTTACATACACCACAAACACCGCAAACCATAAATATGATAAACAATACGTTTATAAATAACTTTGCAAAACCGTTTTGGCTAATTAACACGGCTCGTGGTAAAAGTGTGGTAACACAAGATTTGGTTACAGCCTTAAAATCTGGGAAAATCCTTGGCGCTGGATTGGATGTTCTGGAATACGAAAAAGCGTCTTTCGAAAGCTTGTTTTCTTCTAAAATACCCGAAGCGTTTCAATATCTTATTCAAGCTAAAAATGTATTACTAACACCTCACGTCGCTGGATGGACAGTTGAAAGCAAAGAGAAATTGGCACAAACTATAGTCGATAAAATAAAGGCTAAATTTACGCCTTAAAAACAGCATTACATTAAGTTTTATACAAATCCGTATCTTTATGAAAACCAATCCATTCTGTGAGATACTTTATCGTTTTCATTTGTCTGCTGTTTTGCGACTTATCTTTAGCGCAACAGGATTTAAGTAGTTTAGAGGCATTAAAAAAGTTTCGCGAGCTACGACATAAGATGAATAAAAACTTCCCCGAAGATGATATAAGAACTTATAGACGTGCGTCGTTTACAGAAAGTCAATTACAAAACTACTTATCACAGCATTTTCAATCAATGGATTTACTTCCATTAATAGAAGGTGAATACAAATTAAAAACAGATAGTTATTTACACTCAGGCAACTGGTTTTATAACATTGGTTTTGCAGAACAGTCTATTAATGCTTATAAAGATTTCTTTAAATATTACAAAACCCATAAAAAATATCTTCCTATAAATGAAAAGGATCACTATATAGAAATGCAAAATTTTGCCTATAGTATTATGGCTGAAAATTATGCCAAACTAGGTAAATTAGATAGTGCAGCAACTACGCATTTGGCAAATATTAATTTTTCCAAAATGTATGAAGGTATTTACTACCCATCGGCATTAAATAACTACGGACTCTTTTTTTATTGGGTTAAAAATGATTTCAATCAAGCGCTTTATTATTTTAATAAGGCCTATGAAATCACACAAATCAAAATGCCTAATCACAGTTTAAATGGTAGTATTAGGGATAATATTGCCGATATATATTACGATCAAAAAGAATATGAATTAGCATTACCGCTTTACCAAAAAAACTTTAGATTTTACGAAACAACACCAAATGTAAAAACCAAACGTATAGATGTTACGCGTCTTATTAGCGCAGGCAATCAATTAATAACGACAAATATTAAGCTTCATAATATTGATGATGCTAATAAAACATATAAAAAGTTGCTACAATTAATAGATACCCATAACCAAAATTTAGCAATTACATCAAAATTAGAGTTTCTTAAAACCAAAGAAATGTTACTAAATGCAAAAGGCGATATTAAGGAAGCCTACGCTATATCTAAAAACATTTTAAAATTATCTGACAGCCTTAATGATGTTGCCAATAAAACAGATAATAAATGGGTAACAGAACTAAACAATCGTATTATAGATCGTGTGTCATTAAGCTTTAAAATTGATCAAATACAAAAAGAAAATAAAATAAAAAGACAGCGCTTAAAGCTTTGGGTTTTTGCCTTAATTTTTTCTATTATAATAATTCTCTTAGCCTCTCTATTTATTAGGAGGAGACAACACATAATAAATGCTAAAAATAAACAATTACTGGCAGAAAAAACCTTAGAAAACACCACCCTTAAAGTAAAACAGTTAAATTCTGAAATTAAATCTAGAGAACGAGACTTATCTGATTTTGCTATTAATCTTAGCCAAAATCAGGAGTGGATTGAACTACTAGGACATAAAATTGAAGCCCTTAAAGAAGCTGGAAAAAAGGAAAAAAAACAATTACTAGAAGAACTTGAACAAGATATTCATAATAAAGTAAGTTTCGATACAAACACTAAAGACTTTTTTGAACGACTTGATAAATTAAGCGATTTGTTTTACAGTAAATTAGGTGAAAAGTTTCCTAACCTAAGTAAAAATGATATCAGACTCTGCTCTTTAATACGGTTAAAAATTGATAGTAGAAGCATTGCTACACTTCAAAATATTACTTTAGCTTCTTTAAATACGAGCCGTTACAGGCTAAGAAAAAAACTTAAACTCTCCGAAGACGACGATTTAGACACTTTTATTCAAAATCTCTAAAACCAATACAACATTCTAATAATCAACATATTAAACAAATTGTCTATTAAATGTCTATTGCTTGTTGATTAGGTGTCTATAACTCATTTACAGTTTCAACCATACTAGATTGTAAATTAGAGCATTGAAAAAAATCATCCCTTGATTAATAGCAACTATTGTCTAACTTAAATTCATAGTCATGAAGAGATTACTAATCGGTTTAATTATCTTTGGGTTAAGCTATCAAATTCAAGCCCAAAACAATGTTGCTTATTTAAATACTTCAAACGAAGTTAAAACTACTCCAACACGAAAAACAAATCCTAAAACATTAAAAAATGTACTTTACTTATCAAAAGTAAATAATAAACAATTGCCAATTGTGGTACAAAAAATGCGATCTAAGGTTGCAGCATTTAATGTAAGTGATTTAGCTATTTACACACCCAAAGAAAAGGCATTTTACAATGTTGTTTTTAACGAAGGGGACTATAAAATAATTGCCAACTTTAACCACAATGGTAATTTAACAGAAAGCACAGAAACATATAAAAATGTAAGGTTACCTGTAGAGATACATGCAAAGCTTGCTAAAAATAATCCCGAATGGATTATTAGCAATACACTTTGTAAAATTATCTATAAAAGTACTAGTGGTGCACAAATTACTTATAATGTGATATTAAAAAACGATACTAAAAAAAAGACTCTTAAAGTAATTATTTAGCAAACATATTACGCAGTTTTAAGCGACCTATTTTCAGGTCGCTTTTTTTATATATCAGGTTCTTATTTTGTGAGCAAAATTGTTACATTTATAACAATAGAAATAAATTAAAAATTTATGCAATACAAAGCATCATCGCCAGAAGACTATATAAATCAAGTTCCTGAAGAGCGTCAAGATGCCTTAAAAAAACTTCGACAAATCATAAAAAATAACTTGCCTAAAGGTTTTGAAGAAGGCATTCAATACGGAATGATTGGCTATTACGTGCCACACAGCAAATATCCCAATGGTTACCACTGCAATCCCAAAGAACCTTTACCCTTTATCAGTTTTGCCTCGCAAAAAAATTCCATAAACCTATACCATAGTGGCATTTATGCCGTACCTGAAATCCACAATTGGTTTGTAAGCGAATATCCAAAACACTGCAAACTAAAATTAGATATGGGCAAAAGCTGCGTTCGTTTTAAAAAGCTTGAGCAGATTCCTTATGAGTTGATTGCAGAACTTTGCACAAAACTCACCGCAGACGAATGGATAGACATTTACGAAACTAACATAAAATAAGAAATAACTATGAAAAAACGCGTAACTGGCATTGGCGGTTTATTTTTTAAAACCAAAGATCCCAAAGCCACAAAAGACTGGTATAAAAAACACTTAGGTTTTAATACCGATGATTACGGTTGTACCTTTTGGTGGAAGGATAAAGATGGTAATGACTGCTCTACACAATGGAGTCCGTTTTCCAAGGATACCGAATATTATAAGCCATCAAAAAAAGAGTTTATGTTTAATTATCGGGTGGAGAATCTTGAAGAATTATTAAAAACCCTAAAAGACGAAGGTGTTACCATTGTTGGCGAAATGGAAGAATACGATTATGGAAGATTTGGTTGGATTATGGACAACGACGGTAACAAAATTGAACTTTGGGAACCCGTAGACAATGCTTTTTTGTAATTCCATTTATTTTTTTTCTAACTTTAACCATTAACCATTAAATTTTAAAATATTATGTCTGAAGAAAACAAATCCAACGATAGATTTGATGATACCAAAGAAACCGCTAAAAACTTTAGTGAAGAAGCTAAAGAAACCGCCAAAGAATTTACAAAAGATGCCGAAGAAGTATTAAGCGACGGCAAAAACGTAGCCGTTATTGCTCACATTACATTAATAGGATGGGTTATTGCCATTGTAATGAATAACGGTGACAAGAAAACTGAATATGCCTCTTTTTACATTCGTCAAATGTTAGGTATTATGATTATTGGTTTCGTTTTAGGTATTATTCCTGTGGTAAACCTAGTTGGCTGGATTCTAGTATTAATCCTATGGATTATTAGTTTAGTAGGTGCTCTTAGTGGCAAGAAAAAAACTATTTTCTTACTTGGCAATCAATTTCAAGACTGGTTTAAGTCTATCTAAACAAAAAACTATTTCAAAAACCGCAAATACTTATTTGCGGTTTTTTTATGCTTTAAAGTATTTTTCACGAAGCCAAAAAGCTACTTTTACTAGTAAAATTAGTGCTGGGACCTCTACCAAAGGTCCAATAACACCAGCAAATGCTTGTCCAGAATTCAATCCAAAGACAGCAATAGCAACAGCAATTGCTAGTTCAAAATTATTACCTGCAGCCGTAAAAGCTACTGCTGTTGTTTTGTTATAATCGGCCCCCATTGCTTTAGTAACAAAAAAACCTAGGATAAACATGATGGTAAAGTACAGCAACAATGGTATGGCAATAATAACCACATCCATTGGGATTTCAACAATCAACTCCCCTTTTAAAGAAAACATCACCACAATGGTAAATAACAAAGCTATAAGTGTTAATGGTGAAATAGTAGGAATAAATGTTTCGTTATACCACGTTTCACCTTTCAGTTTCACTAAAATCAATCGGCTTAAAAAGCCTAAAACAAAAGGCAATCCAAGGTAGATAGCGACGCTTTCGGCAATGGTAGCAATAGATATATCGACAATAGCGCCTTCAAAACCAAAATAAGGTGGCAGCACAGTAATAAAAATCCAAGCATAAAAACTATACGCAAACACTTGGAAAATGCTGTTCAACGCCACCAATCCAGCACCATATTCGCTACTTCCTTCGGCTAAGTCGTTCCACACTAAAACCATCGCAATACAACGTGCTAAACCAATTAAAATTAATCCAACCATATATTCGGGGTAATCTTGTAAAAACGTAATGGCTAAAAGAAACATTAAAATAGGTCCAACAATCCAATTTAATACTAACGATACGGATAGAATCTTTACATTTTTAAACACTTTTGGCAATAGCGCATAATTTACTTTTGCCAAAGGCGGATACATCATTACAATTAACCCAATGGCAATGGGAATATTAGTAGTTCCACTACTTAATCCGTTTATTTTTTCGGGAATACTGGGTGCAAAATAGCCTAAGGCTACACCAAAAGCCATCGCTAAAAATATCCACAAGGTTAAATTCTTATCTAAAAAACTAAGTGATTTTTTGGAACTCATTTTTACTATTTAATGTTTGAAAATACATAATACATTTCTGCTGCAATTTGCAGACTGCGCTCTTTATATTTAGCCTCTTGCTCTGGTGTACCATCAAAAACTTTGGGGTCTTCAAAGGTGATTGGAATACGTTTTTCTGCACCTGGCACAAATGGGCAACCGGCATCAGCTTGCGAACATGTCATAACGGCTGCAAATCCTGATTTTGGGTTGAATTCACTATCCATACGTTTGGAAAACCCGATAATGGGATGACTGTTTTCAGCATATTTTATAGTATAAATAGGGTTGTTTTCATTGGAAAGCTTTTGAATTTGAAAACCAGATTGTTCCAACACCTTTGCAATCATTGGAAACATAGCCGTTTCTTCTGTTCCGCCTGAATAGCAATAAACGTTCGGCACATTAAAATACGATGCCAATGCTTGCGACCAAATTTGCGACAAATGGCTGCGTCTGGAATTATGAGTACAAATAAAGTTGATGTTTACTGATTGTTTACTATCAATTTTGTTTTGAATAAAATCTATAAGTGGTTGTAAGGTTGCTTTTCTATCGTCTGAAATTGAAATGGTTTGTAACTTTTCAATAGCCATTATTAGTTTTAAGAACATAATTTATGCATGGGTTTTGCCTTAACAACAATTACCGTCTGGAGAACAACAAGGCTCGTTAGATAAATCGGCTAGTTTAACTTTTGGTTTTTCAACAGGAATGCCACAATTATCTTTTGCCAAACAATCGGTTTGTTTTGTGGTTAATAAGAAATTTTCGCCATTAAAATCCAATCCAAATTTCTGAATGGTATCCCCTTGATATTCCACTTCAATATCTAAATCTTTTAACCCAAGTTTTTCTTCTGAAAGCTCTAAAATATGCACCAATTTTTCTGGGTGCAACCTATGGTCATAATCATTGGCATTCCATAATTGCAAACTAATCACGCTTTCGTCTCTTAACGTCCCACCACAATCGATAAATGTTTTGTTAATCTGGCCAACTTCGGTGACGTGAAAGTGACTTGGCACTAACTCGCTATTGGGTAGTTGAAAAGCGATGTTTTGTAAAGGTTTTAAAGCTGATTTTAATTCTGAGAGTGTCATCTTATTTTGTTTTTATTGTGATATTACGATTAATGTGTTCAAATTTTTTTAGCAACAATTTGAGGCGTTATTGACGTCTTGATCTAAAAACGCGTTGAGCAATTGTTTCATTTTTATCCAATTTGTTGTATTAATACAGTAGCAAACGCTAGTGCCCTCTATAGTACCTTGAATTAATCCTAAGTGTTTAAGTTCTTTTAAGTGTTGCGAAATTGTGGGCTGCGCCAATCCTATTTCGTTTACCAAATCGCCGCAAACACAGCTATTTATTTTAAACAAGTGCTCCAAAATAGCCACACGTGCTGGATGACCAAACACTTTGGCTAACTGTGCAATTTGGTTTTGTTTGTCTGTAAAAAGTTCTGATTTAGCTAATCCCACACCCCTTTATTGTTTCATTGCAATATTACGATAAAACTAAGTAATATCAAAAATATACATTGAATTTTAATTCTTTAGGAGTTATTAATTGTATCGTTTTGCTCGGATAGTTTACGCTCCAATTCGGCTTGAAACTCTTCCATCACAGGCTTTACGGTGCTTTCCGGAAGATCAGCAATTTTGATATACATCAATCCGTCAACCGAGTTGTTAAACAACGGATCGACATTAAACGCCACTAGTTTAGCATTTTGTTTTATATACTTTTTAAGCAAGACAGGTAAACGTAAAGCGCCAGGCTCCACCTCATCAATAATTTTATCGAACTTATTTAAATCAGCTTCGGTTTCATCAAACACAAATTCTTTGTCGGCATCATTCAATTTCACCTTAAATTCTTTTTTGGGGCGAACAAATTGTGCCAAATACGGATCGTAGTAATGCGATTTCATAAACTCGATCATTAACGATTTGGAAAAGTTTGAAAATTGATTACTTATACTTACGCCGCCAATTAAATATTTATGTTCTGGATAACGCAATGTAGTATGTACAATACCTTTCCATAGCAAAAACAACGGCATGGGTTTTTGCTGATATTCTTTGATAATAAAAGCACGTCCCATTTCTATGGATTTGCTCATCATAGGGTATACTTCTTGTTCAAAACGAAATAAATCCTGAAGATAAAAGCCGTCTATCCCATACTTTTCAAAAATTTGTGCACCTAAGCCCATGCGGTAAGCTCCAGCAATAACCTTAGCATCGTTATCCCATAAAAACATATGGTGATAATAGGTATCAAAACGGTCTAAATCTATAGCTTCATTGGTACCTTCTCCCACTTCACGGAAAGTTATTTCTCGTAATCGGCCAATCTCTTGTAAAATATTAGGCATTTCTTTAGCCGATGCCAAAAACACCTCATAATTCTTGCTTTCTAATAAACGTAAGTCTTTATCGCGAAGCTTATCAACCTCTTTTTGCATTACTTTCCTATCGACTGGTGTAATGATATTTTTTGGCGGTCTTGGAATTTTTAAAGTTGAAGGAATACTACTTAAGAACTTTCCTTTTTCATCGAAAGAATTGGATAGCATATATGTTTTCCGACGAATAAATTCTGAAAATCCTTTTAAATCTTTATACTCTTCTTGATCTTTTACCGAAATTGGCCGTCCAATTCTCACTTTAATAGTTCGACGTTTTTGGGTAAGTAATTCTGACGGTAATTTGGCTGTTCTAAAGGTGTCGTTAATTTTGGATAGCTTATAAAACAGTTTGCTGTTTTTTGCATGAAAATAAATAGGAACGATCGGCACTTCGGCCTTTTGTGCCAATTTCATGGCGGCTTCTTCCCAAGGGCGATCGACAACTAGTTTGCCATCGCGATAAGTTGATACTTCTCCTGCTGGAAAAATACCTAGAGGATGTCCTTCTTGTAAATGCTTTATAGCATTTTTAAATCCTAAAATGCTCGACTTGGCATCTTTTCGTTTTTCAAAAGGGTTAACTGGTAAAATGTAGGGTTTGATTGGCGCAATACGATGCAATAAAAAATTGGCAATTATTTTAAAATCATCACGCTGTTCCAACATTAACTTTAACAATAAAATACCATCTATTCCGCCTAATGGATGATTGGAAACAGTAATATAAGCGCCATCTTTTGGTAAACGCTTAAAATCTTCATCAGGGATTTCAAAGTTAATTTGAAATTCGCTTAAAATACTGTTTAAAAAATCTAGCTTTTGTAAATGTTTATTACGATTATAAATTTTGTTTAGGGTAGAAATTTTAAGCACCTTCATTAATAACCAACCAATAAATGTGCCCAAAAAACCATACTTATCCATTTGTATAGCTTGGGCAACTTCTTTGGCAGATACCAATCCTGAATTGGTTGATTTACTCATATTTCAAAAATAGTAAAACTTTATTTAGTAACGATTTGCATGGTTGTAGGCGTTAATTGTTTCAGCAACACCTGTTTATCTTTTTCTATTTGCTGAATCGCTACATCGTTATAATGCCTAATAGTATATAATGATACATTTTCGTAACATTCTACTTTAAATTTTGCTTTTAAATGCTGTAATAATTTATCTAGATTGTTATAAACGTTATCTACACAAACTGAAAAACTAATTGCCGAGTTTTGAATAACATCAACCTTCATTTTATATAAATGTAATAAGTTGAAAATATCACTTATATTTTCTTCTACAATGTAAGAAAAATCCAATGATGATAATGAAATAAGCACTTCGTTTTTCTTGACAATAAAACACGGGATTTCTGGTGAGATCCCTTTGCCTTTACAAACAGTAGTTCCGGGTTGTTCTGGGTTTAAAAACGATTTTACACACAACGGAATTTCCTTACGTTGCAAGGGCTGCAATGTTTTGGGGTGAATAACCGACGCGCCATAAAACGCTAACTCTATGGCCTCGCGATAAGAAATAGTATTGAGTAATTGGGCATTTTCAAAATACCGTGGATCGGCATTAAGTACGCCATCTACATCTTTCCAAATAGTGACCTTTTGGGCATTTAAACAATAAGCAAAAATGGCTGCGGTATAATCACTTCCTTCGCGACCAAGCGTTGTAGTAAAATTATTGAAATCGCTTGCTAAAAATCCTTGTGTTATATTTAGTGTGTTCCTTTGATATTGCTTTTGAATTTGCTGTTGTGTATCCTCCCATTTTACATGCGCATTTCTGTAATAACTATCTGTTTTAATACAATCACGAACGTCCAACCACCTGTTTTTTAAACCTATACTGTTTAAGTATTCGCTAATAATAGTTGTAGACACCAACTCGCCAAATCCCACGGTTTGGTCGTAAACAAAATTGTAATCGGGAGATTTATTTCTATCGAAAAACAATGATAAATCATCAAATAAAGTCGTTACTTTTTTAAATACCGAATGTTGTTCGTTTTCAAATAAATCTAATAAAATGGCATTATGAAATTTTTTTACATCTTGGATAGAGCTCTGTAGTTCATTTTTATTATTGAAATAATTAGACACCACTTTCTCCAATGCATTAGTAGTTTTACCCATTGCAGAAACCACCATTAATGTATTATCGTAACCCGTGGTTTGTAATACTTTTACTAAGTTTTTTACTCCATTAGCATCTTTTACCGAAGCGCCTCCAAATTTAAATACTTGCATTATAGTTTGGATAAATAGTTTTCTATACCACTTTCATCTAACTGAACAACATCCCAATCGCGCATAACATTCGCGCCATTTTTTTCGTAAAATGTAATAGCGGGTTCGTTCCAATCTAAAACCTCCCAACAAATACGTTTTACACCTAATTTTTTACCATATTTTACAACTTCGTCTAACAAAGCTTTACCTAAACCATTACCACGAGAGTTCTGTTTAACAATTAAATCTTCAAGATGTAAGGCTTGTCCTTTCCAAGTAGAAAATCGCTTGTAAACCAAAGCCATGCCAACAATGCTATTATTTATTTCGGCAACAAAACAGTGAAAAGCTGGTTGTAATCCAAAACCATAATGTTCTAAATCTGAAACCGCGATTTCAACAGCGTCGGGTTCTTTTTCATAAACAGCCAGTTCTTGGATAAGCTCCAAAACTTGTGGCATGTCTTTTTTTTGGGCAGTACGGATGGAAAATGTCATAGTTAATTTTAATCAACTCAAAGATAACCCAAACTTAAACATTAAATTGTATAATGTTAAACGAAAACGTTGTAGTTGCGTAAAAAACTTCGATATTTGCAGAACAATCATCTCAAACATATTATATGTCTATTAAAAAGCAAACGCTAGGTGAGTTTATTATAGAAAATCAAGCGTCCTTTAAATACACCTCAGGAGAACTTTCAAGACTTATTAATTCTATTCGGTTAGCTGCAAAAGTGGTAAATCACGAAGTAAACAAGGCTGGATTGGTAGATATTATTGGTGCTGCTGGTGAAACCAATGTTCAAGGGGAAGACCAACAAAAACTAGATGTGTATGCTAACGAAAAATTTATACACACTTTAACCAACAGAAATATTGTTTGTGGTATTGCCAGTGAGGAAGAAGATGATTTTGTGGCCATAAACAGCCAGGATGAAAACAACCAAAATAAATATGTCGTTTTAATTGATCCTTTAGATGGATCGTCTAATATTGATGTGAACGTTTCGGTAGGAACTATTTTTTCCATTTACAGACGTGTTACACCACTTGGAACACCTGTTACGATAGACGATTTTCTTCAAAAAGGAAATCAGCAAGTAGCGGCAGGATATGTGGTTTATGGCACCTCAACTATGTTGGTTTACACCACAGGCCACGGTGTAAATGGGTTTACGTTAAACCCTGCAATTGGTACATTTTATTTGTCTCACCCCGACATGCAATTTCCTGAAGACGGAAAAATCTATTCAGTAAACGAAGGAAACTACATTCACTTTCCTCAAGGGGTAAAAGACTATATTAAATATTGCCAAATGGAAGAAGGAGACAGACCTTATACCTCTCGTTACATTGGTTCTTTGGTATCCGATTTTCATAGAAATATGATTAAAGGCGGTATTTATATGTATCCTAAACACTCTAAAAACTCCAATGGAAAACTGCGCTTACTTTACGAATGCAACCCCATGGCATTTTTAGCTGAACAAGCCAACGGAAAAGCTAGTAATGGCCATACCCGAATTATGGATATTGAGCCTACCGAATTGCACCAACGTGTACCATTTTTCTGCGGCAGTAAAAATATGGTAGAAAAAGTAGAAGAGTTTATTAAAAAATACGAATAAAAAAAAGCGAACCAACTGGTTCGCTTTTTATTTATATACTATTTAAAACGGTTATTTGTTCATCGTTTTAATTTCTTCAATAAACGTGTCCAAATCTACACCTTGATGTACTAAGCTTAATGCTTTATCGGTAATATATTTTGCATTATCAGATCTAAACCCTAAGCCAATACTTAGTTTTTCTAGTAATTTAACTTGACCTTCCGTTTCTATTTGATCTGCCCAAACCATACGAGCCAAATCATATAAACGCTCTAAACGTATATCATAGGATGTTGGTGGGTTAATTGGATGTGTATTATAATCTTTCAAAATTTGTTTATAATCGTTTTGGCTTATATCTAAATTTCTAGCCAAACGATCTAAAAACTTGCGTTCTTCAACAGTAATAACGCCATCGCTCATTGCAACTCTAACAATAGCAGCAAAGTGGTCTTCGTTACGTTTTTTAAACCCACTATCGAATAAATCTGAAATTGACATATCTTCTTATTTTTAAAAGTCGTGCAAATATAGCATTTATTACTAGTAAATAAACACAAAGTACCTAACAAAAATTCTATATTTGCACAAAATATTTTGCTTTGAGTAAATCTACCCTCTCGCAAACCTTTGCACAGACTTTGCAAACGCAAAATCTGCAAACTGCTATTGCCCAATCCCAAACAAGAACACATTTAAAAGGTCTTGTAGGCTCGTCGCTATCTTTTGTACTTTCAGAATCTTTTAAAAATTCAGATAAGCCATTCTTACTTGTATTTAATGACAAAGAAGAAGCCGCTTTTTATTTAAACGATTTAGAATTGCTTCTTAACGACAAGGATGTCTTATTTTATCCGGGAAGTTATCGCAGGCCTTATCAAATTGAAGAAACCGATAACGCTAACGTACTTCTTCGTGCCGAGGTTTTAAACCGTATTAATTCTAGAAAAAAGCCAGCTATTATTGTTACTTATCCAGACGCTTTGTTTGAACAAGTAGTTACTAGACGTGAGTTAGAACGCAATACCTTAAAAATTTCTGTAAACGATAATTTATCTATCGATTTTGTAAACGAAGTCTTGTTCGATTATAAGTTTAAACGTGTAGATTTTGTAACCGAACCTGGAGAATTTTCGGTACGTGGTGGTATTGTAGATGTGTTTTCATTTTCTCACGATGAACCGTATCGTATTGAGTTTTTTGGAGATGAAGTCGATAGTATTCGTACGTTTGATGTTGAAACACAACTCTCCACAGATCAAGTTAAAAAAATTAGTATTATTCCTAATGTGGCCAATAAGCTTATGGAAGAAAGCCGCCAGAGTTTTCTAAAATATTTGGCACATAAAACGGTGGTGTTTTTAAACCATTCGGAGCTATTGTTTTCTAGGGTTGATAGTTTATTTCAAAAAGCAGAAGAAACATTTAAAACGCTTTCAAAAGATATTAAACATGCACAACCTGAAGAATTATTCTGCAATTCAACAATGTTGAAAAAGCAGTTATTAGACTTTACTTTAGTTGAATTTGGGCAACAAGCGCTTTTTAACCCAGAAGAGGTTATTACGTTTAACACCTCGCCACAACCAGCTTTCAACAAGCAATTTAATTTACTTATTGAAAACCTTAACCTACATCACAATAAAGGTTATACTAATTATATTGCTTGTGTAAGTGAGCAACAAGCCAAACGATTTCATGATATTTTTGACGATGTTGAAGACGATGTTCATTATCAAACCGTGGTGTTATCTTTATATCAAGGATTTATAGATCATGAAAACAAAATAACCTGTTACACCGATCATCAAATTTTTGAACGTTATCATAAATTTCACCTTAAAAATGGCTACGCTAAAAAACAAGCCATTACTCTTAAGGAGTTAACTAACTTAGATATTGGTGATTATGTTACTCATATAGATCATGGTATTGGGCGTTTTGGCGGACTTCAAAAAATAGATGTAGAAGGCAAAAAACAAGAAGCTATTAAACTGATTTACGGCGAACGGGACATTTTATATTTAAGCATCCACTCGCTACATAAAATCACCAAATTTAACGGCAAAGACGGCAAACCACCTAAAGTATACAAATTAGGCAGCAAAGCATGGAAAACCTTAAAACAAAAAACAAAGAAAAAGGTTAAAGAAATTGCCTTTAACTTAATTAAACTTTATGCCAAACGTAAACTAGAAAAAGGCTATCAATACAATCCAGACAGTTATATGCAGCATGAGTTAGAAGCCTCTTTTTTATACGAAGACACGCCAGACCAAAGCTCTGCTACTGCCGATATAAAAGCTGATATGGAAAGTGAACGCCCCATGGACAGATTAGTTTGTGGCGATGTAGGATTTGGTAAAACCGAAGTCGCTATTCGTGCAGCATTCAAAGCTGTTGACAATGGTAAACAAGTGGCTGTTTTAGTACCTACTACCATTTTGGCTTATCAACATTATCGTACCTTTAAAGAGCGTTTAAAAGATTTTCCTGTAACGGTAGATTATGTAAACCGGTTTAGAACTGCCAAAGAAAAACGTATTACCTTAGAAAATCTTGAAAATGGTGCTGTAGATATTATTATTGGAACCCATCAACTGGCCAATAAAACTGTCAAGTTTAAAGATCTTGGTTTACTAATTGTAGATGAAGAGCAAAAGTTTGGTGTTTCGGTAAAAGAAAAACTACGTACTTTAAAAGAAAATATCGATGTTTTAACACTAACCGCAACCCCTATTCCGCGTACATTACAGTTTAGTTTAATGGCTGCACGAGATTTATCAACAATCTCAACACCACCACCAAATCGTTATCCTATCGAGAGTCATGTTATTCGTTTTAGCGAAGAAACCATTCGCGATGCTGTAAGCTATGAAATACAACGTGGCGGACAAATTTTCTTTATTCATAATAGAATTGAAAACATTAAAGAAGTTGCTGGACTCTTACAACGTTTAGCCCCAGACGCCAAAATTGCTATTGGCCATGGGCAAATGGATGGAAAAAAACTAGAAAAATTAATGTTAGGATTCATGAATGGTGAATTCGACATCTTAGTTAGTACAACTATTGTAGAAAGCGGTCTTGATGTGCCTAATGCTAACACCATTTTCATAAACAATGCTAATAATTTTGGTCTGAGTGACTTACACCAAATGCGTGGTCGTGTTGGGCGTAGTAACAAAAAGGCATTTTGTTATTTTATCACTCCAGAATATTCTGCCATGACAGAAGATGCAAGAAAACGTATTACAGCTTTAGCACAATTTACAGAGCTTGGCAGTGGGTTTAATATAGCGATGAAAGATTTAGAAATTCGTGGTGCTGGCGATTTATTGGGAGGCGAACAAAGCGGATTTATTAACGATATTGGTTTTGATACGTATCAAAAAATCCTTAACGAAGCTATAGAAGAATTAAAAGAAAACGAATTTAAAGAGCTTTACAAAGACGATAATAAACCTAAACAATATGTTAAAGACGTTACCATAGATACCGACTTCGAAATTTTATTCCCAGACGACTATGTTAATAATATTACCGAACGTTTAAATTTATACACCAAACTAAACGAGCTTAAAACCGAAAAGGATTTAGAAAGCTTTGAAAAAGATATTGTTGATCGTTTTGGCGAACTTCCAAACCAAGTCATCGATTTATTTAATAGTGTACGTGTAAAATGGTTAGCAGAAAAAATAGGTCTGGAAAAAGTCGTTATGAAAAAAGGAAAACTTATCGGATATTTTATAACTAATCAACAAAGCGGATTTTACCAAAGCAACGCTTTTACTAACGTATTAAAGTTTGTTCAAACACATCCGCAAAGCTGTAAAATGAAAGAAAAACAAACCCGTAACGGGTTACGCCTATTACTTACTTTTGATAAGATATCGTCGGTAAATAAAGCTATGGAAGCTTTAAAACCTATTGTGGCTTAATAATTGTATAACTAAAGTAAAAATCACAAATGATAAAAAAACTCGTTGTTTTAGTTGTTTTTATATGTAATGTCTCTTGGGCTCAACACACCATAAATGGTACTTTTATGCCTCCTGAAGAGTTTAGCTATGTCTTTTTATATCAAGCCACACCTAAAGGTGCTAACTATGTTAGTCAAAGTGACGTTTCTCCAGAAGGTAAATTTAGTATTACCATCGATTCTACTTACAAAAAAGGCATTTACAAACTTGTTTATGCGCTTCCTCCTGAAGACAACAATTTTGATGTTCTTTACAACGGAAAAGACGACATTACCTTACATTTTAACTTAGATAAAGGTGTTGAATACTCGCAATCTAAAGACAATAAACTATGGGCTTCCTACCAAAATAGTATGGAAGCTGCCAACACAACCATCAATCATTTTTACAGCAATGATGGAAAATCGTCATCAACATTCATAAAAATATTCAACACATTAAAAGATGCGCAATTGGCTTTTGAAAATGCTGCGAAAGATAATCCTATGGCTTTAGAGTTTATTAAAGCAAATAAACCATATATTCCAACATCGTATGAAGATTATAACACCTACACAACGCATGTAAAAACACACTTTTTAGATTATTTAAACTTTGAGAGTCAACTTTTATTGAGTTCAGATTTTTTAACCAATAAAGTGTTTGCCTTTGTATTTGGCATGTCTAATACAAATAGCGACTACAAAACACAGATAGATCGTTTGACTAAAAAAATCACAACTGTTGAAACCAAAACAGCCTATTTAGAAATGCTTTGGCAAGAGTTTGTTAATCAAGGTAACGATGTTATGGCTAATTATATTACAGACACCTATTTGTTAGATTTTGCTAATGCGCAAAACAATACCAATTTAGCTACAATGATAACAACCTATAAAAGAACCTCAAAAGGTAGTTTAGCTCCTAATTTCGATGTGATTTTTAATTCAAAAAACACAACACTTCATAACCTAAATAACGCCAATAAATACCTTGTTGTATTTTGGAGTAGCACTTGCGGGCATTGCCTAAAAGAATTACCGCAACTGGAAACCTTTGTGAAAGACATTCCTAAAAACGAATTAATGGTTATTGCTTTAGGTATGGAAGATGATGATAAAAATTGGTTAGAAACCATTCCAAAATTCCCTGATTTCACACATGTTTTAGGGCTTCAAAAATGGAACAATCCTGTAGCGAAAAGTTATGGTGTTACCTCTACGCCTACTTACTTTTTGTTAGATAAAGACAAAACTATAATTGCTAAACCTTACGATGTAAACGCTGTAAAAGAAGCTTTAAAACAGTAATTTTTACAGAATTCTAGCAAAACGTTAACAACGTCTATCTTTTTATTAAAAATGAAAAAAAGCATCTTCGAGATGTTCTATTTCAAAAGTATTTTTTTGCTTTACAATAGCAATAATATCAAAACGCACCTCGACATCTAACCCATTTTCGGTCACGTATTCGTCAACAGCTTTTACGAGATTTTTAATTTGTTTGGGTTTTACAAAATCTTGCGGATTGCCAAAATCGGCCGTGGAGCGAGTTTTCACCTCAACTATTGCCAAAGTATCTTTTTGTTGTGCAATAATATCAACTTCGGCTTTATCAAAACGGTAGTTTCGTTCTACGATATCATAGCCTTTTTGTAAAAGAAAATCTACCGCCAACTGTTCACCTTTTTTGCCAAGTTCGTTGTGTTGTGCCATAATATCACTGCGAAAGCAGAAATCTCCTGCTTGTATTACTTTTTTACAAAATAGATTCTGAATCAAGTTCAGAATGACAAATAATTATTATTCAAATACTAGTATTGATTGCTCTTTGTTAACTGTTAGTTGTGCAGTTTTTCCCAAAATCATTGCGCGGTTATCATCTTCGTGCCCCGTTGGCATGTTGAACGCTACAGGGAAATCATATTCAGCAAGTACATCAAGGATAAGCTGTTCTATCGAGCTTCCCCAAGCTGTGGTATTCTTTCTCAACTTAGTCATATCGCCAACAATTACTCCTGCGCAATCATCAAAATATCCAGCGCGTTTTAGGCTTTGCAACATTCTATCTATATGATATTTGTACTCGCCTATTTCTTCAAAAAACAAAATTTTACCTTTGGTATTTATACTAGTATTAGATCCTAACATGGTATGCAAAATGGTTAAATTTCCCCCTACTATAGGCGCAGAAACTTTACCCCCTTTATTGTATTTAGAGCCTTTCAACGTATAGCTTAACGATTCGCCAAAAAGGGCTTTTTTAAACGTAGCAATAGTCTGCTCTAAATTGGTTTTATCTTTGGTCATACTTGTACACATCATGGCGTGTATGCTTTCAAAGCCCAAAACATTTAACTGATTATGCAATGCTGTAATATCGCTATAACCAATAACCCATTTAGGGTGTTTTCTAAATTTGGTATAATCCAATTTATCCAAAATTCGTACCGTTCCATAACCACCTCTTGCAGCCCAAATAGCACTAATACTTGGGTCGTCCATAGCGTGTTGTAAATCTTCGCAACGTTCATCGTCGGTTCCAGCAAAATGATCGTCTTGCTTAAAAACGTGTTCACCAATAATAACGTGCAACCCCCAGCTTTTTAATAACGCAACAGAGCGATTAACTTCATCTTGTCTATGTTTTAAAATCCCCGAAGGCGCCACAATAGCAACAGTATCGCCAACTTTTAAGTATGGTGGTTGTATCAATGTTTTTATGTCTTTTTGTATGGCTGCTTGTGCTTTCAATGTTGGATTTCCAAAGCAAGAGAACAACACACAAATGCCAATAATTAGTATGTTTTTAGTCATATGGGTAAATGTACATTTTTTTTCAGAAACGCTCTTAATTTACGTACTTTTGCCTTCATAAATTTAAGGTCTCAAACTACGACCGTCAACATATAAGATTTTTAAAATGAGTCAACCAAAACGATATACTATTACCGCAGCATTACCTTACACCAATGGCCCAATTCATATCGGGCATTTGGCTGGTGTATATGTGCCTGCCGATATTTATGCACGCTACCAACGTTTGCAGGGCAACGATGTAGCGTTTATTTGTGGTAGCGACGAACACGGTGTACCTATTACCATAAAAGCTAAAAAAGAAGGTGTCACACCTCAAGATATTGTTGATAAATATCACGCCATTATAAAAACGTCGTTTGAAGATTTTGGTATCTCGTTTGATAATTACTCACGTACTTCAGCGCCAATTCACCACGAAACGGCACAAGAATTTTTTAAAACCTTGTATGATAAAGGGGAATTTATAGAAGAGGTTACCGAGCAACTTTACGATGCTGAAGCCAATCAGTTTTTGGCCGACAGATTCGTTATAGGAACGTGTCCAAAATGTGGTTTTGAAGAAGCTTATGGCGACCAATGTGAAAAATGCGGTACCAGCCATAATGCTACCGATTTAATTAACCCTAAATCGGCCATCACAGGAAACACTCCAACTTTAAAAGAAACCAAACACTGGTTTTTACCGTTAGATAAACACGAAGCCTTTTTAAAAGAATGGATTTTAAAAGGCCATAAGAAAGATTGGAAACCTAACGTTTACGGACAAGTAAAATCGTGGATTGACGATGGACTTCGTCCACGTGCAGTTACCCGTGATTTGGATTGGGGTATCCCTGTTCCTGTGGAAGGTGGTGAAGGCAAAGTTCTTTATGTGTGGTTCGATGCGCCAATTGGGTATATTTCGGCCACCAAAGAATGGGCACAACGCGAAGGTAAAGATTGGCAATCCTATTGGAAAAATGAAGATACCAAACTGGTACACTTTATCGGGAAAGACAATATCGTTTTTCATTGTATTATTTTCCCGAGTATGTTAAAAGCCGAAGGGTCATATATTTTACCTGACAATGTACCTGCCAACGAGTTTTTAAACCTTGAAGGCAACAAATTATCTACCTCGAAAAACTGGGCCGTTTGGTTACCAGAATATTTAGAAGATTTCCCAGATAAACAAGATGTACTACGTTATGCCTTAACGGCCAATGCACCGGAAACCAAGGATAACGACTTTACATGGAAAGATTTTCAAGCAAGAAACAACAACGAGCTCGTCGCTATTTTCGGGAACTTTATAAACCGTGTTGTCGTACTAACCAACAAATACTATAATGGTATGGTTCCTGAAGCATCAGAGTTTACATCTGTAGATGAAGAAACTTTGGCCACTTTAAAAGCTTATCCTGCGGTTATTTCTAGTTCTATTGAGCGTTACCGTTTCCGAGAAGCTAGTCAGGAATTAATGAATTTAGCCCGATTAGGAAACAAATACTTAGCCGATGAAGAACCTTGGAAAGTGATTAAAGAAGATGAAGCGCGTACGAAAACTATTATGTACGTGGCTCTCCAAATAGCTTCTGCTTTAGCCACTTTAAGCGAACCGTTTTTACCGTTTACTTCTAAAAAATTAAAACACATTCTTTGTCATTCTGAACTTGATTCAGAATCTTCTTGGAACGATATTTCCACAAAAGAGGAATTACTTTCAGCAGGACATCACATAGGAAAAGCCGAGTTGTTATTCAGTAAAATTGAAGATACAGCCATCCAAACGCAGTTGGACAAATTAGAAGCCAGTAAAAAAGCTAACGAAGCAGCTAATAAATCTGTAGAACCACAAAAGGACGAAATCAATTTTGAGGATTTCACCAAACTAGATATGCGTGTGGGTACTATTATTGAAGCTGAAAAAATGCCAAAAACAAAAAAATTATTGGTATTAAAAGTTGATACAGGTATCGATATACGAACCGTAGTTTCTGGTATTGCTGAAAGCTATAAACCAGAAGATGTTATTGGTAAAAAAGTTACTGTATTGGTAAATTTAGCACCAAGAAAATTACGTGGTGTAGAAAGTCAAGGGATGATTTTAATGACCGAGACAGCCGAAGGCAAATTAGTGTTTGTTAACCCAGATGCTAAAGAAGAAGCAGCAAACGGATTGCAAATAAGTTAAATGGACCAAAAATTACATTGGAATACCGTTTATAATACCAAAACCGATGCTGAATTAGGTTGGTACGAAAAACAACCTCAGCAAACATTAGCATTGGTGGAAAGGTGTAACTTACCTAAAACCGCATCTATTTTAAATGTAGGTGCGGGAACCACAACGCTCGTAGATCACCTTTTAGAGCAAGGTTATCAAAACCTTATTGCTAACGATTTAAGCAACGTTGCTTTACAACAACTTAAAGAACGTATACACAAGTTATATAATCACGATTTAACCACAATTTGTGATGATTTAACACAATCCAAAAATCTTAACAACATCCAAGAAATCGATTTATGGATTGATCGTGCTGTATTGCATTTTTTCTTATCAGAAGAAGCCATTACCAACTATTTTAACCTCATAAAGCATACCGTAAAAATTGGTGGATTTGTCCTTATAGCTGTTTTTGCACTTAATGGTGCTGAAAAATGTAGCGGTTTACCCTTAAAACGCTACAATGTCAAAATGCTACAAGATCAATTAGGTGCTTCCTTTAAATTAATTACAGATGTAAATTACACCTATACAAACCCTTTTGGTGGAGAAAGACCTTACATTTATACACTGTTCCAAAGAATACCTTAAAATAGCTCATCAAGTATTTGAAAAAATACTACATTTATTAAAAAATCTCGATTATCGAGTAACGTTAAATTCGCGTTAAAAACAACATTCTAAACATCTTTGGAAAAGATTTTGAACGTAATTCAAACAAATAATAAACTTATAATGAAAGCACTTACTTTAACACTAACAGCCTTAGTTTTTAGTTTAGTTACAAGCTGTAACGACACTAAAAAAAATACCGAAAAAGAAGAAGTAACTAAAACAGAAAACATCACGGAAACATCTCAAGAAGACTCAAATACCATTGCTTTCACAGATACCAAGTGGCAACTTATTAGCTTAAACGGAACAGATATTGCCAATAGCAATGCCTTTATCTCTTTTGCCACACAAGATAACCGTGTATTTGGTAACGCTGGATGCAACAATTTTACGGGAACCTATAAACTAAAAGAAAACACCTATTTTGAGTTATCACCTTTGGCAGTAACCAAAAAAATGTGTGTAGATATGTCTATTGAAGAGTCCTTTTTAAACGCTCTCGAAACAGCAGACAACTACATACTTAACGACAACAAATTAATTATACAAAAGACTAAAACAGCGCCTTTAGCTGTTTTTATTGCGGTTGAATAAACCATTTCATATCCATTTTAAGAAACCTCGTAAAATTATTTTTCGAGGTTTTTTTTATTACTTTTCCCAACAAAATAAAGACTATGATTTCATATATCGCCCAACATACACAACTCCCTGAAAAAGCCATTACTAACACGGTGGCTTTATTAAACGAAGATTGTACCATTCCGTTTATTTCGAGATACCGAAAAGAACGCACAGGCAATTTAGATGAAGTTGAAGTTGGTTTAATTGTAAAGTTCAAGGAAGAATTTGAAACTCTAGAAAAGCGAAAAACTACTATATTAAAAGCCTTAGAAGAACAAGAGGTTTTAACTTCAGAATTAAAAGAAAAAATAGCACAAACTAAAGACTTAACCACTTTAGAAGACCTCTATCTACCCTACAAAAAAAACCGAAAAACCAAAGCCGATAAAGCCCGAGAACAAGGTTTAGAACCTTTAGCAAAAATTATTATGGCTCAAAATGCCAACGATATCGAATCTATTGCTTTCAAATACGTGAAAAATAATATTGATTCCCCTAAAACAGCTTTAGAAGGCGCTCGACATATCATTGCCGAATGGCTAAACGAGCGTCCCGATTTTAGAAACAACATTCGTTATCAACTAGAACGTTTCGCTACTATTTCTACCAAAGTTATTAAAACAAAAAAAGAAGACGAATCGGCACAAAAATTTCGTGATTATTTTGATTGGAGCGAAGCCTTAAACCGCATTCCTTCACATCGGTTATTGGCCATTTTACGTGCCGAAAACGAAGGGTTTATCCGTGTAAAAATTGAGATTGATGATGAACGTGCCATCCACAAGATGGAACAACGTACCATACGTTCACAAAACGATTGCGCTTTACACATTCAACTGGCCATAAAAGATGCTTACAAACGATTGCTCTTACCATCACTTTCCAACGAGGCACTTCAAAATGCTAAATCTAAAGCCGATGATGCTGCCATTACTGTATTTGCAAAAAACCTCAAACAATTATTATTGGGGTCGCCTTTAGGTGAAAAACGTGTTTTGGCCATCGACCCTGGTTTTAGGACTGGTTGTAAAATAGTGTGTTTAGATAAACAAGGAAATTTAAAGCATAACGAAACCATTTATCCGCATCCGCCAAAAAATGATAGTAAAGGCGCTATTAAAAAAATTAGCACTTTGGCCGAAGCATACAAAATTGAAGCCATTGCTATTGGTAACGGCACGGCTTCGCGAGAAACGGAAGCTTTAATTCGTCGTATTCGATTTAAAAATGAAATCCAAGTCTTTGTCGTTAGCGAAGCTGGCGCTAGTGTTTATTCGGCATCAAAAATTGCTCGAGACGAGTTTCCTAATTACGATGTTACCGTTCGTGGCGCGGTGTCTATAGGAAGGCGTTTACAAGACCCGTTGGCCGAATTGGTAAAAATTGACCCTAAAAGCATTGGTGTTGGCCAATACCAACACGATGTGGATCAAAGCAAGTTAAAAAACGAGCTAGATCGTGTGGTAGAAAGTTGTGTAAATGCTGTTGGTGTAAACCTTAATACCGCAAGTAAAAGCTTGTTAAGCTATGTTTCTGGTATTGGAGAAAAACTAGCCAAAAACATTGTTAAACACCGTGAAGACAACGGCGCTTTCTCTAGTAGAAAAGACCTTTTAAACGTTACGCGTTTAGGCCAAAAAGCCTTTGAACAAAGTGCTGCCTTTTTACGTATTAAGGCTGCTAAAAACCCTCTGGACGACTCGGCGGTGCATCCAGAAAGCTATGGTATTGTTAAACAAATGGCTTCTGATTTGAAGATTACAATAAATGAATTGATAGGGAATTCGGCAGCCATTAAAAAAATTCAACTTAAACAGTATGTTACAGAATTTGTAGGATTACCAACTTTAGAAGATATTGTAAAGGAATTGGAAAAACCAGGGTTGGACATTCGAGAGAAAGCCAAAGTCTTTACCTTTAATCAAAATCTAAAAACCATTGATGATGTGCAAGAAGGGCAATTACTTCCTGGGATTGTAAACAATGTAACTAATTTTGGTGCTTTTGTAGATATTGGTATTAAAGAAAGTGGCTTAATTCATATTTCTAATTTATCAGATGGGTTTGTAAGCGATGTAAACGCGCATATTAGCTTACACCAACAGGTTATTGTTAAAGTTTTAAGTGTTGATAAAACGCGAAAACGCATTCAATTAAAACTTCATAAATAAATCATGCTAAAAATAGCGTATCATCCTATTTATAAGCATCCTTTACCTGAGGGACATCGGTTTCCTATGGAAAAGTATGAGCTACTTCCTGAACAATTATTACACGAAGGTACTTGTATTAATGACAATTTTTTTGAACCAGAATATTTAGACAATCACAATCCTATATTGGCAGTACATGACGCAGCTTATTTTTATGATTTATTAAACCTTACTTTAAGCCAACGTGCTGCGCGTAAAATAGGTTTTCCTTTAAGCCGAACATTAATACAGCGAGAAATTATAATTACTAACGGGACCCTAATTGCTTCTGAGTACGCATTAAAATATGGCATTGCTATGAATATTGCTGGTGGCACGCATCATGCTTATTCTAATCGAGGGGAAGCCTTTTGTTTACTGAATGATCAAGCTATTGCAGCAATGCATTTATTAAATAAACAATATTGTAAAAAAGTTCTTATTGTTGATTTAGATGTACATCAAGGAAATGGAACTGCTGAAATTTTCGAACACAACTCCAAAGTATTTACATTTTCTATACATGGTAAAAATAACTATCCCTTTAAAAAAGAACAAAGTGATTTAGATATTGAACTAGAAAATTATACTGATGATAACACCTATCTCTCTATTTTAAAAAACAGTTTACCTAAAATTATAGAAGAGCAAGAACCAGATTTCGTTTATTATTTATCGGGAGTAGATATAATTACTACAGATAAATTAGGGAAGTTAGGAGTAACCATAGCTGGCTGCAAGGAACGGGATCGTTTTGTTTTAAACACATGTAAGCAAAACAAAATCCCTGTAATGTGTAGTATGGGCGGTGGCTATTCGCCCAATATTAAAACCATTATAAACGCCCATGCAAATACGTTTAGGTTAGCCCAGTCTATCTTTTTTTAACAGTAGTAATTTAAATTTATTCTATCCCTATTATTGACTAACTTTACGTAAAACAAAAAAGATTATGTTATCAAAAAAAATAGAAAAAGCCTTAAATGATCAAATAAGAGTTGAAGCCGAATCGTCTCAAATTTATTTAGCTATGGCTTGTTGGGCCGAAGTGAAAGGACTAGAAGGTGTAGCTGGTTTTATGTATTCGCAATCTGATGAAGAACGCGAACATATGCTTAAATTGGTAAAATTTGTAAACGAACGTGGCGGGCACGCCCATATTTCTGAACTTAAAGCGCCAAACGTAACCTTTAAGTCATTTAAAGAAATGTTTGAAACTTTGTTTGAACACGAAGTGTTTGTATCTGAAAGCATTAACAACTTAGTACATATTTCGTTAGAAGAAAAAGATTATGCCACACACAACTTTTTACAATGGTATGTTGCCGAACAAATTGAAGAAGAAGCTATGGCCAGAACCATTCTAGACAAAATAAATATGATAGGTAACGATAAAGGTGGTTTATATTTATTTGATCGCGATATTGAGCAAATAACAGTTAGCACTGCAGCTTCGGATACTTTGGAATAATCATCGTTTAAAAATAAACCAAAAAAACCTCTAGTGGTAACACATTAGAGGTTTTTATTTTTTAACACTTAATTTTATTTAGAATTAATTAAAATAATTTACTTTTGCCCAACAATCTACAACTTAGCACCTTGGGCAAGAAAAAGAAAGATAAGAAAAAACAAAAAAAGGCTTTAAAAACCTTACATAAAGCAGGTGTTATTAACGCTAACAAGGTTAAAAGCAAGTGCTGTAAAAAGTACAAAAAAGGCGAAAGCAAACGTTGTGGCAAATGCCCTTGTTTCGACTTGCTTAAAAAAGTAGCATAATAAGAACTCCTTTTAGTGTTTACTTTTGGCACATTTAGTGTTAAAACTGAATTTTGTCCATCTCACCCAAATATGTTTCACCAACAGGGATTTTTTCATCTTTAATAACTACAAAATTCTTTCCCTTGCTACTTACTTTATCTATCCTAATGATATAGGAACGGTGTACTCTTAAATATTCTAAAGCATCTGGTGTTGTGGCAATAAAACTACCTATTTTACAACGAATAGTATGCGTTTTGTTTGTAGTGACAATATCTAGATAGTTGCCTTGAGCATTAACATATAAAATGCTATGAGTTGGTATTTTAAAATCCTCACCATTGGATCGGAATTTGTAAAACAGCTCTTTACGTTTTAAACGTTTAACAGCTAATCGTATTAATTCTCTTATGATATCTTGATTATAGATAAGTACACGAATTTTAAAAAACCAATACAAAAGTCCAAATAATAGCAGTAAACAAATAGCATAAAACCACCAACTGTTCCAAAACGGTGGTAAAATCTTAAACGTGTAGGATGTTAACAGCGTGTTTGGATTGTTAAAAACTTTAGCCTTGGCTTCGAAGGTGTAATTTCCGGGAGACAACGATGGAAAACTAATCGTTCTAGATTTTGTTTTTGTCCAGACGCTGTCTGCTTCTTTTAAACGATAGTAATAGTCAATATTATTGGTGTTTTTTATAGAAATGGCTTGTAGCTTAAAATCAATATTATTTTGACTATAGTCAAGTTTGATCTTCTTGTCGTATACCCTTTCATTATTAACTATTATTTCTTTTAAGGATAAGGATTGGATGTTTAAAGCTTCCTTTTCATCTAAAACGTTTTCATTAAAATAGCAAAGGCCTTTTTTTGTAGCTACCCAAACAGTATCGTTGATAACTTCGACATCATCTATATCATTACTAACTAAACCATCTTGTTTGGTAATAGTGGTAATATTGAAAGTGTTATCAGCATTAAAATGTATTCTATTCAATCCAGAATTGGTACAAGCCCAAATAGTGGAATCGTTTTCAATATGTACTTCGCTTACAATATTGTTTGTTAGTCCGTTTTCTTTGGTAATGCTATAATTCTTATCGCTAAATACAACCACACCATTACCTTGTGTGGCCATATAAACTGTTTTTTTATTTACATCAAGATCGTCAATCCTGTATTTAAACAGTGTACTTGGTTGGTATTTGTATGTGCTATCGTTTTTGTGAGCATACAGTCCAGAAGACGTCCCTACTAATATCGTATTATCGTACATACAAACATCTTGGACTTTAGTGGTCAAGGGTATGCTTTTAAGACTGTCCTTGTCTTTTACAAAAAACGTATGTGCCATAGATGCCAAAAGTGGGTTTGTAACTTGTTCTGGCAGTTTACTTGCCGAGAGATAATAAGATAGGGCATTTGTTGTGTAATCAATAAGATAACCATCGCCATAGCCATAAATACGGTTATTATCAGCATCAAACTCTACCAATGCAGCAGTATTGTTTAAACCTTTGTAAAGTCTACTAATACTGTCTTTTGAAGTTTTACCAATATCACCATTATTAAAACCAGCAAATAGATTTCCGTTATTGTCTTTTACTAAAGATGATATGTGATCTTCTGTAAATACTTTTATTTTAGGATTTTTTATATAAAACACACCATTCTCTAAAGTACTAATCCAATACCCGCCTTCACTATCTATAAGAAAATTGGAAACCGATTTATTGGGCAAGTATCTTTCATAAATGTTACCGTGAACGTCTCTTATTTCAGCACCCAAGCTATAATACCCTACAAAAAACAAGTTGTTATTAATAGGTTTTATGCATATAGGGTATTGTTTTGTTTTTACGTATTGAATGCTATTATCTGTATTGATTATACCTAGTTTTTTACCAATGAATAGAGCATATTCATCGTTTAAAATTTTAAAATCCGTTCTAGAGTTTATACCATTATCCAAGTCAAAAATTCGGATGTTTTCACGTGATTTATAGTTGTGATAAACCGAAAAGAAGACTTTATTTTCGGGTTGAAAGCCCATTTTAAATGATCTTACTTCGTTTGGATTATTAAATATTGTGTTTTTGTCAAACTCTTTGTTTAAGATACCTTCCTTTGTAATTTCAATAAAACCTGGCAAATAATACCCCCCAACATACAGGGTGCCGTTAGCATTTACTGAAACACTTTTTATAACGGTTTGCGAATTCAGTTGTTCTTTAAGCAGATGATTGTATTTGTAATCTTTAAAACCATCAAATACTGTATTAAAATAAAAGAGGCTTTGGCTGTGATATTCATAACAAAATATTTGTCCGTTGTCTTGCGGATAAAAATCTAATATGGTATTTCCCGGCAAACCATCTTTGGTAGTAAAGTTCTCAAATTCGTAGCCATTGTAGCGTGATAAGCCCTTGTCGGTTGCGAACCAAATATACCCTAGTCGATCTTGGTACATATCATACACTTCTGAGCTAGGCAACCCTTCATCTACATCAAACTGTTGATAAATATATTCTTGGGCATAACTTAATTGCAGCCAAAAAAGGCAAACGAAAATATAACGCGTAAATTTCAATTAATCTGTTTTAAACAAATGTAATATTAATTAAAATAGCGTTTAAAAACAGGTTTTTGTGTTCGTCACTAATTTAAATGGTTTCGTCACAAACCCTTTAAAAACAATAGATTCAAAAGCATAAAAATAAAAAGACACCTTTTATACTTACTGCAAAATGCTTCATCACTATTTTTTTAGGTATTGGTCACAATCGCCATTTTTTGTTTTGATGTTGGTCTATTCAGGAATAGTTTAGATGATATTATTAATTTTTAAAACCCAAAAACAATGAAAAAAAATCTACTTTCTTTACTTACTCTTTTTATGGTGGCTATAGGCTATTCCCAAACCTTTACTGCTACAGATAGTTATGGCAATATTTTACAATATACCGTAACATCTGCAAATACCGTTACAGCGGTATCAGGAGGCACTTTAAATAATATAAATGTCGATATTCCCGTCACAGTTTCAAATGCAGGCACAACGTACAATGTTACAGCCATTGGTGATCATTTTTTTCAAGGAGCTGCTTCATTATCTAGTGTTAGTATTCCAAATGCTGTAACTAGTATAGGAAAGCAAGCATTTGGTAATACCAACCTTTCTAGTGTTGTTTTACCTAGCAGTTTAATTACAATAGATGAATATGCCTTTCAATACTGTCAGTTACAAGGCATTACAATCCCTAATAATGTAACCAGTATTGGTATTGGTGCATTTAGAGGGAATTATTCGTTGTCAACAGTAACTACACTGGCAACAACACCTCCTATAATAATTACAGAAGCAAACAATAACGATTCGTTTGCTCTATATGGAGATCGAAGCAATATAGACTTATACATACCAGCAGGTACAACAGCTGCTTATGTTACCGATGCAGGAGCGCTTTGGACAGGCTTTAATACTGTAACCGAAAATTTGAATGTAGGCGATACTTATGTAAATAACTATATTACTTATGAAGTGACATCAGTTGCAAATAGCACTGTTAAAGCTGTAGACTACAATACCGCTGGAGGAACTGTCGTTAATATTCCTGCAACAATACCAAATGGTTTAATAACATATAGTGTTACTGAAATTGGCGATTTTGCTTTTGATTATAAAAACTTAACTGACGTAACACTTCCAAACAGTATTGTAAATATTGGTGAGAATGCTTTTTTTAATAATGATTTATCCTCAGTAATTATACCAGATAGTGTCATTACTATTGATGATATTGCCTTTGCACAAAACAACAATATGACCAATCTTGTTTTAGGAAATAACGTAACTAGTATAGGTGATGCTGCTTTTCGTTTTAACGCTTTAAATAACATTACTATCCCAGCAAGTGTTACCAATATAGGTGTAGTTGCATTTGGAGGTATGGGTGGGACTAATGCTATTACAGACGTTTATTGCCAGGGTATGGTGCCGCCAACAATCGCTACAAGCAGTGCGCCCAACTCAGATACTTTTAATCAGGATCGTAGTACTATCCACCTACATATCCCTGGAGGTACAATGGGTGCTTACGTGACTGATGCAGGAGCGTTATGGACAGGTTTTAATCCTGTTACGGAAGATGCTTTGAGTGTTGATGAGTTTCAATTAAAAAATGCAGTTAAAGTAATTACTACTGCCGAAAGTATAGAAGTGGAAACCTCCAATAACATTCAGTTAGAGAGCTACAGTATGTATACCATTTCTGGTCAAAAAATAAAAACAGGGTCAGAATCAGAAATTGCAACTGGCTCAATGGCGTCGGGTATTTATATCTTAAAATTAGATTTTGATAGAGGTATGATCTCCAAAAAGGTACTTATTAAATAAAAAATTGGCTATTAATCAATTTGAAAAGCCCATTGTCATTTTTTTGAAGTTTAGCATTTCCTAAAACACACAATGGGTTTACTGTTTTTATATGATAGAGTATATCCAGAAACATAAGCTAGAAGTGTTTTTATTCATATTTTATGCATTGATAGCATTATCCGCTTTTGTTTGGTGGTTTTAGTAAGAATATCTTAAATTGAAGAAAATAAAAAGCATCGATGAAAAAAACATTTATTGCAATTCTATTTTTGATGATTTTAAGTTGTCAAACCAAAACTAAAAGCACACAAAGCTACTTACGGTGGGTTGGCGACATCCAGCAAAACAATGCTATTGACGATTCAGACTTTAGAGTATGTAAAGGCGATGATAACGTTCTACAATACTTCAATTTGAGTGAAGGCCCTGTATATAAAGGCGAGAAATCTTCAATTTTAGACTTATTTAAATCACAATACAAACCCTTTATCGACAATAAGCAAAATGGTTATATTAGGTTACGATTTATCATTAATTGTAAGGGGGAAGCTGGTCGGTTTAGGGTTTTACAATCCGATTACAATTATCAAGAAAAAACATTCGACAATCGCATTGTTAATCAACTTCTAACTATTACAAAAAACATCGAAAAATGGGAAATATTACATAGGGATGATATTTCAGTAGATTACTATATGTATCTTATTTTTAAAATCAAGGAAGGACAACTCATAGACATTTTACCATAATGAAAAAAATTAGCATCGTATTTCTGTTCTTCTCACTGTCTAATATTTTTGCACAGCCTAACTGTGAAGCCTTTAAACATTATGGAGACACCTTAAAATACAAGGCCTGTATAAAGGCCATGGAAATTAGCGGACATTATCAGTTTAGTAAGGAATATCAATCTATCCTTGATCGCGCTATAGAAATAGATTCTACATTTGATTACCCATATTGGGCAAAATCCATTGCCTATTTAAAAAGTGGCGATTTCATAACATGGAAAACACTTATTGATAAAGCTGTGGCTTTAAATCCCAAAACACATTTAGGATATAGAGGTTGGTGTCGCTATCAGTTTTTTCGAGATTATGAGGGGCTAATAGAAGATATTGAAAAACTAGATAGCTTAGTGGATTACGATATTGGTTACTCACAAAACGGCACCTATCACTTAAACATTGCCAAAGGTTTATGCTATAAAGCTATTGGTGAAAAAGAAAAAGCTATTGCTATTATAGAAAAACAAATACTACTTAACGAACAGGAAAATTTTGTTGGTGTATACGATTACCTGCATCTTGGTGTTCTGTATTGGGAAACAAATCAATTTGAAAAAGCTATAAACACATTTAAAAAACAGGCTGAAAGCAATCAGTTGGCCGAAAATTCATATTACATGGCATTAACATACCGAGAATTAGATAACCCCACCAAATATAAATCTTGTTTGGACAAAACAAAGGAGCTTTACATTTCAAGAAAGAGAATGTTTGATCCCTATTCAAATCCTATGGATAAAATTTATCTCGAAACCATCGAAAATGAAATAAAAAGTAGCTTATAATTTTAATACCGAATCACCTAACCACTCATAACCAAGCTTATGTAAATGTCCTTTAAAAGGATAACTTAACTATTAGATTTACGCTGAGTTTCTACTAGCATTAATATTTCCAAATAACGATCTGGTTACTAACTTTTCAAATACGTCTAATTGTGCTTTATCAGGGTTAGTTTCTTTCTGTAACGTCTGAATTCTTTTTAAAGCATATTGCTGAATAGTTAACAGCGGTAAAACAATAGATTCTCTTATAGCTATTGATGCTTTACCTGCTGGCTCTTCCTCCATGAGTTCGGTATAGTCTGTTAATTTTAAAATAAGACGTTTGGTGGTTTTATACTCTTCAAAAATAATAGTCCAAAAGTCACCAAACTCGGAATCCTCAGCCATGTACTTTGTTAAATCGAAAAAGGATTTAGACAACGACATCATACTATTCTCTATTAAGGTTTTAAAGAAACTCGATTCGTTATAGAGTTGTTTTACTTTATCGAACTCATTATTGTCTTCATAATGTTTTAGTGCCGTTCCTACTCCAAAGAAACCTGGCACATTTTGTTTTAATTGGCTCCAACTTCCCACAAATGGAATAGCTCTTAAATCTTCGAAAACAAGTTTACTAGATTTTCCGCGTTTAGAAGGGCGACTTCCAATATTAGTTTTTGCATAATATTTTAAGGTACTCATACGCTCTAAATAAGGTACAAACATAGGGTGCGCTTTAAAATTTGTGTACGTATTGTAACTTATTTGGGCTAAATCATCCATGACAGCAGTATTATCTTTGGACATGCCTGAGTTAGTCTCATGCAAACGATTATGAATTCCCGAGCTTATAAGCTGCTCTAAATTGTATTGCGAGGAATCTAGTGTTCCAAAATTAGAACTTATGGTTTGCCCTTGAATGGTAAGCTGCACCTCTTTATCTTCTATGGTTGGCCCTAGAGAAGCATAAAATTGATGTGTTTTTCCACCGCCACGTGCTGGTGGGCCACCACGACCATCAAAGAAAATAACCGTAACATCATATTTACGCGACACTTCCGTTAAACGTTCTTTGGCTTTAAAAATACCCCAATTCGCCATAAGGTAACCACCATCTTTGGTACCATCGGAAAAGCCTAACATAATGGTTTGCTTATTACCTCGTTTTTTTAAGTGAGCAGCATAGTTAGGATTGGTGTATAACTCTTCCATAACGGCCGGTGCATTTTCTAAATCCTCTATGGTTTCAAATAGCGGGCCAATATCAACGGTTAAATCATCTTCAAATGCCACAAGCTTTAACATGGCATAAAGCTGCATAACATTTAATGTGGTTTGATTATTACTAATTATGTATCGATTAGCTGCTTTCTCGCCATTGGTTTGCTGAATAGTTTTTATGGCTTGAATGGTTTTTAAGGTTTTTAACACCTCATCATCTTCAAAAAGGGATACATCAACGTGGCCTTTAATTTCTGAAAGCACTTTAACTTGTTCCTTTTCGGGCAACTCCTGATAATTACTTGGAAAAATACTGCTCCCGCTTTCAATAAGCTTATCTACCATGGCATTAAACACTTTGGCATGGGCACGACTATCTTGACGAATATCTAAATTAGCAAAATGAAAGCCGAATAAATGCACTTTGTTAATTAAGCTATTAACTAGCGACACGTATAACGACTGATGGTTAGTTACAAGACTATCACGAATGGTTTTTAGTGCTTTTATAAAAGCGTTAGCTGTTAATGTGTTGTCGTTTGGATTATCAGTCATTTGAAGTAGCTTAGATTCTAAATCTAACACATGTTCTTCAACACCTTTAAACGTTAATCTACGTTTTAGAGTTCTAATATCACGATAGTAGTTTTTTATAATGGTTTGTTTTAATCTATTAGCGACTTTTAGGGTTGTTTCTGGGGTAACAAAAGGGTTTCCATCTCTATCCCCTCCTGGCCAAAACCCAATATTAATAATGTCGTTTTGTACGGGCTGACCATCGAAAATATTTTCTTGAATATAATCGAAAATAGCTCCAAACGATTGGTAATATACATTCTCCAAATACCAAATTAGACTAACCGCTTCATCGTAAGGTGTTGGCTTTTCGTGTTTAAAGAACGGCGTTTTTCCTAACTGTGCTAAGAGGTCGTTAATTTCTAATAGATTATTGGTTTTTATGGCTTTGGAAAGGTCGGTAATAATACCTAAAACCTCCCCTGGATAAAACTGTGTAGGATGCGCTGTTAATACAATACGCACTTTAAATTCTTCTAAATAGGTTCTTAAAGTATCTAATTTATTATCGGATACAACCGATTCTTTTAAACTTCGTAACGTACCAATTCCATCCATGTTATTAACTACAGGAAAGGCGGCATCTTCTATAGCATCAAACAAAACCACTTGACGTTCTATGTATTGTATAAACCGAAATAACAAATTAATCTGACTTTCTTCGTTACGTCGCGCTTGATATTTTTTAAAAAATGTTTGCACAATGGTTGTGGGGTCATCGCCATTTTTAAACCCTTTCTCGCAAGTTTCATGAAACAATGGTAATAGCACGCCCGTTTTAGAAATGGTATTGAAAGGCAACGTCATGAAGATGCTGTTATAGATTTGATACTTTGATAAAACGTTTTGCTTAAATCGTGTTAATTTTGGTTGTGTGCCCATTACAATTGTTTTGGTTTTGTATAAAAATAGAAAACAAAGCGCAAGAACTCTAATATTATTTAAGATTTCCGTTTTATTTAATTCGAAATCGTTTTCAATAAAAAAAGAGGCTATAAAAAGCCTCTTTTGTTGTTTATTTTTAATGTTATTATTTCCCTAACATTAAAAGTTCGTTACAAACTATTTCGGTCGTGTAACGTTTATTGCCTTCTTTATCTTCCCAAGAGCGGTTAGTTAACTTACCCTCTATAGCAATTTCTTGCCCCTTGGTTATATAATTTTCTACTACTTTTACTAACCCATTACGTACTATAATGTTGTGCCAATAAGTACGTTCTATTTTTTGACCATCTTTGTTTTTGTAGCTATCATCAGTAGCTATTGAAAACTTGGCCATTTTATTACCGTTTTCAAAAGTCACGAATTCTGGGTCTTGCCCTAATCTACCAATCAACTGTACTTTGTTTCTAAGCGTGTTCATAATTTAAATTTTAATGCCTGACAGACGCAGGCTGGTTAAACAGTTAATACTATCGAGTTCTTATGTTTCGACAAGGCAAATATGATGTGAGTCGTTAAAAATAATCGGTTATTACTTATTTATATCCGTTTGTAATTGTTTACAGTCGTTTGTTAATCAATTAATATCGTATAACCTTGAGGTAATTCTATGGCAGCATACTTTTTTCATCTATATTTATACTGTATTGATTATGAAACACATTACACTTACACCTTTACATCATAACAACGCGACTAATATTGCTATTGGTTTTAAATACGATAGTAGTGTTAAAGAATATATTCGTGAGTTTCCGCATGTATATTGGTCTAAAACACACAGAACGTTTTATGTGGCATATACAGAAAAAACACTTCATCTTTTATTTACCTATTTACGTGATAAAGGCTACTATGTAAATTATTCTGCTATGACCAAACAGCCTAAAAAGGCTTTTAAGCCAGCTAAAAAAAAACCTGTTAAGTTTAATAAAAAGCAACTATTTAATAGACTTCCTAAGAGTCATAAAATTTTACTTAATGAGTATGCCTCTTTTTTACGTGGCAAACGCTTAAGTGAACAAACGGTAAGTACGTATGGGTATTTTATTTTAAGGTTTGCATACTACCATAGGTTATTGGCTATTGATAAATGGGATAATTCGTGCTTAGATAAGTTTATGAGCGATGTTATGTATAAAGAAAATTATAGTATAAGTAGCCATAGACAATGTGTGAGTGCTATAAAATATTTAACGACATTTTGCGACATGGATACTTTTGATGCGAGTGAATTTGAACGCCCTAAACGCGATAAGAATTTACCTAAAGTAATCTCTAAAGAAGCTGTTATACGCTTAATACAGGTCACTAAAAATCTTAAACATCGTGTTATTATTTCGTTGTTGTATTCTGGTGGATTACGTATTGGTGAACTGCTAGCATTACACCCTAGAGATATAAATTTTGAACGACTACAAGTTTTTGTAAGGCGTGGTAAAGGCAGAAAAGATCGTATGGTTACTTTGGCCGAGGTACTTAAACCAATGTTGGTTAATTATATACAAACCTATAGGCCAAACCATTTCCTTATTGAAGGGCGTGATGGTGGACCGTATCATGCCAGTTCGGTTAGACATATGCTAAAACGATCTTGTAATATGGCTCATATAACACCTGCTATTTCACCACATGCGTTACGCCATAGCTATGCCACACATATGCTGGAAAACGGGGTTGATTTGCGTCATATACAAAGTTTATTAGGGCATACAAAACCTGAAACTACTATGATATATACTCATGTGGCTAAGGAAGATTTAATGCGTATAAGTAATCCTTTGGATGCTACTGTTAAGGGTTTAAAGAATTATGGTTATCCAGACAAAAAAGTCACGATATCCGGAAAATAGACTGTTTAAATGTGTATATTAGTGCACATATAACGAGTTACAAAACATTTATGAAAAAAATATTGCTCTTTTTAATAATTCTGACATTCTCAACAAACTTTTTTGGTCAAAAGAGTGAAAAATTGATTGAAAGAACTGCAAAAAAAATTGAAATTAAAGAATCTGATATTTTTTACAAACTTGCGATTACACAAGAATTTGAAAACGGTATCTTAGTTATTATTCCAGAAGTTGACGAAGAGGGAGAAGGCTATATTTTATTTAATAGTCACGTAATTTTTATTGACAAGAATACCTTTAAAATAAAAGCAAAATTTTCGCAAAAAAAAGATTGGTACAGTGATGCTATGGGAATTGACAAAATATCAATTGAAAAGAAAACCCATCATTTGAATAAATCAACCATTACATTTGGTTTGATTTTTGAATATTCTGGTGGTGGCAGAGCCAATCCATTTTACGGAACCGAATGGTCTCTTTATGATTTAAAAGATGATAAATTAAATCGACTATTAAAACGGTTTACTATTAAATCAGTTTTTGGAGAAACAGATACAACCTGTAAAGGAAGCTTTGAAAAGCATTCTAAAAAAATAGAGATTCAAAATAATGAGAGTAATGGTTACGCTGACATAAAAATAACTGATACCATTAGTCAGTATTTAATTAACAAAAATTGCGAAAAAGCTTCCAAAGAAATAAAACTAAAAACCGAAACATTAAAATACAAAAACGGAGAGTATAAAAACGTTTTGTAACACCGTGTATAGCTCATTGCGGCTGAATTCCTAATCGGAATTCATTGCAATTTGCTATCTTTGGTCATACAGCGGAAAATCCTCTGCGGATTTCCCGCAACAAGCCATACACAAACCCGTTGGCA
>NZ_RWBG01000002.1 GCF_003944795.1 Mangrovimonas spongiae | reverse complement strand
GCTCACCTCTTACCATTCCGAACAGAGAAGTTAAGCCCATTAGCGCCGATGGTACTACATCGTGGGAGAGTAGGTCGCCGCCTTTTTTAAAGGTCTAAGTATATTTGTACTTAGACCTTTTTTTATACCTCTTTTTGAATAATTAAAGAAGATTTATACTATTTAAGTAACCTGAAGAAAAATATTTAGGGATATTTTATTACTATAGTATATATACAAAAAAGTTCACTTCTAATTAATTAGAGTGTTAATGTCCAGGTGTACTGTAACTTTTTAAATGCTTTTAGTTCCTTACGTAGAATAGGAACATACTCTTTACCATTACTGTTGCAATGTTCTAATCGTTTACAGTTTTGGTATAGTCTGTTAGTTAATGTTCTTACAGAAGCAACATGTTTATGTTTTTTATCTGAACAGCTTTCTTGTTCAGCTTTAAGTATTTCTGGAGCAATTGATGTTGATTGCTGTACAATATCTCCAGAGAAATAAATATCTTGATCTTCATTTCCATCATTATTTAAATAACATAAATCTTGATTAAGGTATGTACTTATACTTCTTGATAGTGTAATAATTTCTAATGCCTTTTTATATATAGGCAAATCAGAAAGGTGAGATGGGATATGAGGTATCATATTTAACAGCAATTTTATCAAATTTACTAACAAAAGAGACTAATCTTATTTAAAATTTAAAGCAAATTTTTATATTTGATTTAATTATTATTTTATTTTTTTAAATTTCTTTAAATGTATATAGACGCTTTAAATTGGAAGATTCTGGGTTGTTTACAACGCCACGCTAGACAGAGTAATACTGAAATAGGGCGACAGGTAGGTATTAGTTCTCCTGCAGTTTCGGAGCGTATAAAAAAAATGGAAGATGCAGGTGTTATTGAAGGTTACAGAACGGCTGTGTCGTATTTTGAAGCTGGTTATCAACTTAAGGCCATAATAACTATACGTGCTTTTATGGGAAAGTTGAAACCTTTTTTGGAGAAAGTAAAGACTTTTAATGAAGTTTTAAATTGTTATCGAATTACGGGTAATGAAAACATTGTTATGGTTGTTATTTTAAAAAATCAAAAACATTTGGAGCAATTTATAGACCAATTAATTATTTATGGTGAAACTAAAACACAAATAGTTCTTAATGAAGTAGTGAGAGACGGAGCAGTCATCTCGATAAATGGTTAACTTTTGTTATTTATTAACAATATGTTCTGTTATAATTTTAGCATGGATTCGTGAATTTTCAATAAACCACTTGTGGGTTTCTAAGCCGCCGCAAATTACGCCAGCTAGATATAATCCTTTTACGTTGCTTTCCATTGTTTTTCCGTTGTAGGTGGGAATATAGTTATTGTCTTTGGATAATGTTATACCAGCATTTTCTAAAAATTCGAAGTTAGGGCGGTAACCTGTTAATGCAACCACATAATCGTTAGGAATTGTTACTTCTTTTTTTGGTGTTTTTATAACGATTTTGTCTTGTTCTATTTCCTTAATTTCTGAATTGAAGTAGGCTTTAATACTACCTTCTTCAATACGGTTGTCAATATCTGGGCGTACCCAATACTTTACACGCTCGCCAATATTTGCTCCTCTAACAATCATGGTAACATTGCCGCCTTTTCTCCAAATTTCTAGAGCGGCATCCACAGCAGAGTTACTTGCCCCAACAACAGCTACGTTTTGCATACTAAATGGATGTGCTTCTTTATAATAATGATTAACTTTTGGCAACTCTTCTCCCGGAACATTTAATAGTTTGGGGATATCGTAAAAGCCTGTTGCTATAATAACGTTTTTGGTGTTGTAATTTTGTTTTTCTGAAGTTACTATAAATTCATTATTAACTTTTTCTATGGCTAGTACTTTTTCATATAAATTAATATGTAATTCATTTGAAGTTGCAACGCGACGATAATATTCTAAAGCTTCATTACGGTTAGGTTTGGGATTGTTGCTTATAAAAGGGATACTATTAATTTCTAGCTTCTCTGAGGTAGAAAAAAAAGTCATGTTTAATGGATAGTTAAACAAGGAGTTTGTTAAAGCTCCTTTTTCTAAAACGATATAACTTAGGCCTTTCTTTTTACATTCTAAAGCGCAAGCAATACCAATAGGACCTGCACCAATAATTATTACGTCTTTTGTTGTTATCACTTTTATAGAATTTTTTTAGGTAATTGTGTGTTAATCTTAGGTTTTATGGCATGTTTTAACCATTGTAATAGTATTATACAAACTACTGATAAAAATACCATTACTAGCCATGTGTTGTTGTATCCAAGCGTGTCTGTCATTTGCATTCCAGCATTGTGTCCAAAAATGTGGGATATGGAAAAAGCAATGCTATACAATGCCATATATTCCCCTTGATTTCCTCGTTTAGAGCGGTCTAAAGCAAAGGCATTAGAGAATGGAAACATAACCATTTCGGCAAAGGTCATTAATAAAATACCAATTACCAAAACCCCAGTCCAAGAAAATACAATGACTACTAAAAAACTTATAGCAAGAAGGATGGCACCTTGAATCATAAGTGTTATTTTAGAATAGCTTTTAGTTTCAAGCCATTTAATTATAGGCATTTCAAGTAAAAATATAACAAGACCACTTAAGCCTAATAAAAGTCCTATTTCTACTTCATTTAATAGGTGTATGTTTTTATAGTATATAGGCATGGTGGAAAAGTATTGTAAGAATACAATGCCGAATAGTACCATAGCCAAAATAAAAATCATGAAAGGCATGTCGCTATATGCCGATTTTGGGTTACTGTTTTTATATTCATCAAGAACTTTTGCTTTTTTAGGATTAAGTACTCTAATTAATAAGAAAGCAGCAGCAATGCACGTTATACCATCTAACCAAAATAAACCGTTGTAACCAACATTGGTGATTATAATCCCGCCTATAGCAGGTCCAGCAGAGAAACCTAAATTAATTGCTAAGCGAATAAGGGTTACCGATCGTGTTTTATTTTCGGTTTTGCTATAAGCACTCATAGCCACAAAAGCTGCTGGCCGGAAGGTGTCGGCCAAAATCATAGTTATAAATATACCTAAACAAATGATGTTAAACGTTTGTAGATATTGTAACCCTATAAAAGCCAATCCTGTTGTAAATAAGCTAAGCATCATTACTTTGTAATAGCCTATAACATCGGTTAATTTTCCGCCAAGCCAAGACCCCACTACCGACCCTAAGCCAAAGGCCGACATAATCCATCCGACGTCACTTACTGTAAAATTTAAATTGGTGGTTAGGTATAATGATAAAAAAGGAACCACCATCGTGCCTGCTCTGTTAACGAGCATGATTAGTGCCAACCACCATATTTCTTTGGATAGCCCGCCAAAGGTATTTATGTAATTGTTAAATAGTCGTTTCATTTGTTTAACAGGTATATAAAAATAAAAAGTCCAACGGTGACGTTGGACTTTTTACAATTGTTTTATGTTATAATTACATTACTACAATACATTGATAGCCCAATACTCGTAAAGAATTTTGGTAGACTGTTTATATGTATTGACAGTACGTGTCATGTTATTTTTATAATTAGCTTTTGCTAAGGTAGTTATTTTTTTGATTGTATATCAATTATGTCTTTCCATTTTTCAGCAACTTGTAGTTGTCCACTAAGCATCATTTCGGTTTGTATATTAAAAAATGTTAGTTTTTTTTCGGGGTGCTTGGTTTCTTTTGGTGTCAGAACCAAGTTTATTTCACTAACGTTTTTTTGATTTTTACTGTCGTTATGTTTTAATACAGTACAATGTTTTATTTCTGAAAGGTTGATACTTTCTTGAGTGATTATATTATTGTCGTTTCTTACAAAAAGTAATTGATTTTTTATAGTATCTAATCCTAATGAAATATTTGCAAAGACCTCATGTTGTGTAATTTGATAATTGTTTTGCTTAGCTAATGTTGAAAGCTCTAACAGATGTTTTTTATTGTTTTTTGCTTTGTTAATAGCCATAAGGATAAAAGGTGAGGCACATATAGCTATAAGCACAGCCTCTATAAGAGTGATTCCTGAATTCATTTTTAATTGTTTTAAATAATTGAAATAGTGATGTATACAATATGATATTATTGTACACGATGATAGGCTTATTTAAATAAGCTTATTGTTTTAAGACTTTAGGATATGTTTTACCAGAAATCGTGAAAAGGATAAATAATATCTTTTTTTCTGTGGGATAGTAAGGTAGTTACATCATGTAATGTGTATTGTTTATAAACGGCATTAAGCTGTTGCTCTTTATGCCATAAAGTGCCAAGCATAGAGCTTGGTGTATCCTCTAGATTTAAAGATGTTGATAAGGTGTTGTCTGAGAATGATAAATACTCTGAAGATGGTAAAGTATGAGACAATACACTAACAGCATTATTTTCGTACCTATGTTGTGCTTCATTTGTAAGGCCACTAGTAGTCTTTTGACTACTGTTTATAGCACCAATACTAACCCAAATGCCAATACTATAAGCAAGTAGTATAATACAACTAGTTAGATATGTTAAATGCTTTCTCACATGGCAAATGTACATTTAAAACAAATAACTTAGCCGCTTTTAGGCATATTTTCTTGTTTATATAGGTTTGTTTTTATCTTTGTATAAACCTTTTTTTATGAGATTTATTTTAAGCTTATTTTTTGTAGTTACATTATTTGCATGTGCCCAAGATAAACAGCCTTTATTGGGTGATACCGATTGGCAGCGTGAACAAAATGCCGATTTTAAAGATGCTACTAAATCACCTTTGAAATCAAAAGATAGAAAACACTTTAAAGGACTAGATTTTTTTAAAGTAGACTCTAATTTTGTGGTACAAGCTAGATTAGAACTCACGCCAGACAGTAAATGGTTTAAAATGAAAACAACAACTAGTCGTATAAGTGAAGAGCGCGTATATGGTATTCTACATTTTAATTTAAAAGGAACCTCTTATAAACTTAATGTATATCAAGGTAAAGATTTAATGACACGCGAAGGGTTTGAAGATTATCTGTTTTTACCGTTTTTAGATAATACCAATGGCGATAGTACTTATGGCGGTGGACGCTACATAGATTTGCGTATTCCTAAAAATGATACTATTGTTATTGATTTTAATAAAGCTTACAACCCATATTGTGCCTATAACGAAAAATATTCATGCCCTATTGTTCCTAGGGTAAATTATCTTGATACCAATATTACAGCAGGTGTAAAAGCCTTTAAAAAATAATTTATTTAGCTAAGTAAATACCAAGAAACACAGCTAAAAAGCCAACAATAAAACTAGCTATAGTATAAAGCGCAAAGCTTGTAAAATCGCCCGATTTTAAAAAGACGTGGTTTTCATAAGCAAATGTTGAAAAGGTTGTAAAACCGCCACAAAATCCAGTGGCTAATAATAATGTTTGATTTTGTGATAGAGTATTGTTTTTTGCTGCCAAACCAAGAATAATACCAATAAGCAAGCTTCCCAATATATTGGCTAAAAAAGTACCATAAGGAATGCCTGTTTGAGAGCTATTAAGATATTTACCCAATAAAAAACGTAATACGCTACCAATGCCGCCACCTAAAAAAACGAATACTAAACTTTTAAGCATACCTTTATTTAACAGCTATAAATAATTCGGTCATCCATTCTGCTGGATTAGGTTCTTTACCAGGATCTGTTACATACGATTCTACCATAGTATGTTTATCTGCAAACTCCAAATTATATTGTTCGACATATGTCATGGTTTTTTCCCAAGCTTCCGATAGGTTATTGTAATCGCCTTTTAAGGTTGTTTTTACAGCTTTAAACGGTTCTAACTGCCCTGTAAGAATATCGCCTTCAGGAATAATAATTTTTTCGGTAGTAGGAATACAACACGATAAAATAACGGTGCCTTGTTCTTCATTCCAATCATGGTATAGGGTAAATGGCATGCCAGCTTGTGAGATGTTGTTGTTAGCCGCAAAAGCCCCTACTTTTGGCATCATTTCTGGAATTTTATTTTTAATATCGTCTATTCGGCATGAAGCTGTGGTGTAAATATAATAGCCGCCGCCATGTTGTGTTAAGCCATTTACTTTAATACTATATTCTTTAAGCTTTGCTGTGGAAAGGCTATCTAGTTTTTCTAAGCCACGCTCAAAATCAGGGCCAATCATTTTATCAAAACCACCCATAAACGCTGCAAAGCCTTTAAACATAAACGGAATATTATCGCTATTCATTTTCCAAGTAACTTGTGTTTGGCCATCTTCTGTAGGTGTGAACTTCCAAGTTATTTTAGAAGGCGTATAATCAGCAAATTGAAGTTCTTGTTCAATATCAGAAAATTCTCTAGCACCAATAGTTTTCATGTTTCCAACACCATCTTTATCTTCCCAAGAATATGCCCCATCAACACCTTTTGTTTTTTCAGCATAGGTTAACTTAGTTGTCGGATCTTTTTCTAACCAAGGCGACCAAGCTTCCCAGTTTTTAAAGTCAATAACCTGATTGTAAATCACCTTAGCAGGTGCTTTTATCGTTCTAGTCCTTTTTACTTCAAACTCATTAGGTTGTACAGCAATATAAATTGCCATACCTATAATGGCTATTAAGATTATAAAGAGTAGATATTTTAAAAATTTCATAAAGTTGTTAATTAGTTACTCAAAGATAATCAATTTTAGCAATGTTGTTATATTGTTTACATTTGTAGGAATAACATAAAATCACTAATTAATGAAATTTAAATCGATATTACCAGTAGCCTTGTTGGCTATTATGGCTTTTTCGTGCAAAGAAGAGGCATCGCAACCTGAAGTTGTAGAAACCAAACCTGTTGAAGTCGCTCAAGACTTTGACTATACGGTTGAACAGTTTGCCGATATTAAAGTATTAAGATACCAAATTCCAGGATGGGAAAACCTGACTTTAAAAGAACAAAAGCTTGTCTATTATTTAACGCAAGCGGGATTAGCTGGGAGAGATATTATTTGGGATCAAAACTATCGTCATAACCTTAAAATACGTGAAGCTTTAGAGCAAGTTTATACACAATACAAAGGCGACAAAACAACTGATGATTGGAAAGCGTTTGAAGTTTATTTAAAGCGTGTATGGTTTAGTAATGGTATTCATCATCATTACTCTAACACAAAATTAAAACCAGGATTTTCTTCAGAGTATTTAACCACTTTATTAACGGAAACAGGCGCCACTTTAGAAGGCGAAGCTTTTGAGGCTATTTTTAACGATAAAGACACTAAGAAAGTTAACAAGGCAAAAAATATTGATAATGTTGCTATGTCTGCAACCAATTTTTATGGACCAGATGTTACAAACGCCGATGTTGAGGCATTTTACGCAAAGAAAACATCGCCAAATCCAGAAAAGCCATTATCATTTGGGTTAAACTCCCAACTGGTTAAAGAGGATGGCGAACTAAAAGAGCGCGTTTATAAATCGGGTGGTTTATATGGTTCGGCTATTGATGAAATAGTTAGTTGGTTAGAAAAAGCAAAATCTGTTGCCGAAAATACAGCCCAAGCCGATGCTCTTGCACTATTAATTACCTATTATAAAACAGGCGATTTACAAACTTGGGATGACTATAACGTAGCTTGGACAGCTGCAACCGAAGGTAATATAGATTATATTAATAGTTTTATTGAAGTGTATAACGATCCATTAGGGTATAGAGGATCTTATGAAACTATCGTTCAAATTAAAGATTTTGATATGTCTGAAAAAATGGCGGTTTTATCTGAAAACGCTCAATGGTTTGAGGATAATTCTCCATTAATGGAAGACCACAAAAAGAAAAACGTTGTTGGTGTTACATACAAAGTTGTTAACGTTTCTGGCGAAGCTGGAGACGCTTCTCCAAGTACACCAATAGGCGTAAATTTACCAAACGCTAATTGGATTCGTGCAGCTGTAGGAAGTAAGTCGGTATCTTTAGGAAATATTATTAATGCTTACAACAACGCAGGTGGTTCTGGACGCTTAAAAGAATTTGCCCATGATGAAGAGGAAATTCAACTAGAAGATGCTTATGGACAATTAGCTGATAAGTTACATACCGCTTTACACGAAGTTATTGGTCATGCTTCAGGGCAGTTAAATCCTGGGGTAGGCGAGACAAAAGAAACCTTAAAAAATTATGCATCAACTTTGGAAGAAGGTCGTGCCGATTTAGTCGGGTTATACTATTTATATACTCCTAAACTACAAGAATTAGGATTGGTGGACGATTGGAAGTCTGTTGGTAAAGCAGCTTACGATGGTTATATTAGAAATGGTTTAATGACACAATTAATTCGTTTAGAATTAGGAGACGATGTAGAAGAAGCACATATGAGAAACCGCCAATGGGTTAGTGCTTGGGTTTTTGAAAAAGGTCAAGCCGATAATGTTATTGAAAAAGTAACTCGTGATGGTAAGACTTACTTTAATATTAATGATTATGATAAACTTCACGAATTGTTTGGTCAACTATTACGCGAAACACAGCGTATCAAATCTGAAGGTGATTTTGAAGCGGTACAAGCTTTAGTAGAAGGTTATGGCGTAAAAGTAGATCAAGATATTCATAGTGAAGTTTTAGAGCGTAATAAACAATTCACATCGGCTCCTTATAGCGGATTTGTGAATCCTGTATTAGTGCCAGAAACTAATGATGCTGGAGATATTACAACTATAAAAGTAACGCAACCAGCAGGTTTTCCTGAGCAAATGTTAGACTACAGTAAAAACCACAGCTTTTTACCAACAGTTAATTAAAAATAGTTATTCTGTAAAAAATAGAAAAGCAGCGAATTTATAAATTCGCTGCTTTTTTGTTTAGGGTTACTAAATAAACTTAGGAGTTTATTTATAAGTTCTGTAATAAGAACCCCTAAAAATACTTTTATAACATGATAATTTCAATACTCAATTTGAGTATTTCATCGAAAAAAGTTGTCGTAAGCAACTACATGAAGATAAATTTTATAGCCGCAATAAAGGCAATAAAAGCAATAAACGCTATAAGTACCCATACAGTTCCTGTGTAATACTTGCGGTGTAGTTTTAAATCCTTACGGTAAGTATAGGCAATAATAATTACAAAGGCTATAAAAAAAAGGATTCCAAATGTCCATTGACCACTCGAGAACATAACGTATTGTTTTGAGTGCAAAAATAATTAAATGGATTCAAAAATTTTCAAAATAAACCGTTAAACTGTATGAATATGATAATTTTTGTGGTATTAGTGTGACACTTAATGAATTAATTCTATTTTCGGTTTAAAATAAAAAAGACACATCATCATGAAAGATAAAATTAATGCTGTTAAAGCTTTTCACACCGCTTTTAAAATTGGGTATCGCGATACGCCAAAAGCCCATTTAGGCACCGATAAAAATATGCTTCGTTATAAATTAATGCGAGAAGAAAACGAAGAATATCTAGATGCTGCAAATGATAATGATTTAGTAGAAGTAGCTGATGCCCTAGGTGATATGCTTTATATTTTATGTGGTACCATTATAGAGCATGGCTTACAGCATAAAATAGAAGAAGTATTTGAAGAAATTCAACGTAGTAACATGAGTAAATTAGGCGAAGATGGCGAACCTATTTATAGAGAAGATGGTAAAGTACTTAAAGGGCCTAATTATTTTAAACCAAATATTGCACGTATTCTTGAAGATGAATAAAAAAACGGGAACTTAATTAAGTTCCCGTTTTTTGTTTTAGTCTATTTTAGTTCTCCAATTAAATGGATCTTCAGATCGGTTGTACTGAATATCGGTAATTAATGTTTTAAGTTTATTGGCATAACTATCGTCAAGTTCTGGTAAGGTGTAATCTTTGTTTTTGTAACCAAAACCAGAAATAGGTGAAATTACTGCAGCTGTACCAGATCCAAACATTTCTTTAAGACTTCCATTTTTGGCAGCTTCAACAATTTCTTTAACAGAGATTCTTCTAACATCTACATTAATACCTTCTTTTTTGGCAATTTCAAGAATACTCTTTCTTGTAATTCCGTCAAGAATTCTGTCGCTAGTTGGCGCTGTGATTAAGGTGTCGTTAATTCTAACAAAAATGTTCATCGCACCAGCTTCTTCAATATATTCGTGTGTTGTATCGTCGGTCCAAATAACCTGATTATATCCTTTATCTATGGCTAATTGTGTTGGATAAAACTGCCCCGCATAATTTCCGCCAGCTTTAGCATACCCAACGCCACCATTAGCAGAGCGTGAATATTTTTCTTCAATAGCCACAGTAACTTTTCCAGAAAAATAAGCTCCCGAAGGTGCTGTAGCAATAATAAAAATATACTCGTTAGCAGGAGACGCATGAAATCCGTTTCCAGAAGCAAACACAAAAGGTCTTATATACAAAGCACTACCAGATGTTGTAGGAATCCAGTCTTGGTCTACTTTTAAAAGTTTTTTTAAGCCTTCCATAAAGTAGGACTCAGGAATTTCAGGAATGGCTAAACGTTTAGATGAAATGTTTAAACGCTTGCAGTTTTCCAGAGGCCTAAATAAATAAATATCATCGTTGTCATCCTTGTAAGCTTTCATACCTTCAAAAACAGATTGCCCATAATGAAAAATTTTAGCCGAAGGGTCTAAAGTAATGGGTTGGTAAGGCACAACTTCAGGAATACTCCAAGAACCTTCTTTGTAGCGCGATATTAACATGTGGTCCGAAAAAACCTTACCAAATGGTAAATTATTAAAATCAGTGTCTTTTAATTTTGAGTTTTGAGTTTTTTCAACTGTAATATCTTGCTCTGAAATTGTTGTCATATCTTACCTGTTTTATGTATGCAAAAGTACTGAATTTAACCCTTATAAAAAATATAATGTTTCTTTAAAAAAGCTGTATATTTGGGCATTAAACCGATTAATTATTTTTATGAAAAAGATTTTTGGACTATTATTAGTGATTAGCGTGTTAGTATCTTGCAAGGACGCGCAAAAAGAAAACACAGAACAAACTACAGAAAATACAGAAGAAGTAGCTGAAGCAACTTATGTGCCTTTTGGAGCCAAGATAGAAGCTGATAATGCTATAGATGCGGCTAAAATGAAGGAAACTTTCGAAGCGCTTCCTGTAGGCGATAGCTTAAACACAAAACTTACGGCAACAGTAAATAGTGTATGCCAAACAAAAGGCTGCTGGATGAAATTAGATTTAGGTAACGACCAAGAAGTTATGGTTAGGTTTAAAGATTACGGCTTTTTTATGCCAAAAAACATTGCGGGGAAAGAAGTTATTGTTGATGGTCTAGCTTTTGTTGATGAAATGTCTGTACAAGATCTTAAACATTATGCAGAAGATGCAGGAAAATCTGAAGATGAAATAGCTGCTATTACCGAGCCTAAAAAAACGTATAGTTTTGTAGCTGACGGTGTTTTATTAGTAGAAAAATAACCTTTATTACAATGAAAAAATCGCTTTGGTTATTATTCGTTTTTATGGCGTGCTTAACAGCTTGTAAAGACGATGTGAAAACAGATGTTTCTGAAGAGGCGTCTAAAGATGAGGTTGTTTACGATATGTATAAGCCTTCTGAGATGGCCATTCTTATGAATCAGATGTATGCACATAATCTTAAGATAAAACAAGATATCTTAAATGGCGATATACCAACAGAATTTCCTATAAATTTTATGGATATCCATTCGGCCGAATTAACCAAGGCTAATCAGCGTAATGAAACCTTTGAAAAGTTCTCGAAAATTTTTATTACAGCCGAAAAAGATATTTTTAATCAAGACTCTGAAGCTCCTTTGGAAGCACGCTTTAATACCGCAGTAAACGCTTGTATTTCATGCCATGAAACATCCTGTACAGGGCCTATTCCAAGAATTAAAAAGTTATTGATTAAATCGTAGTTTGAAGCGAAAAATAATTACAACAAAGGACGGTTCTAAAACCATTCATATAGAAGATTGGAATGAACAATATCATTCCACTCACGGAGCCATACAAGAAGCCAAGCATGTGTTTTTGAAACACGGTTTGGCTTTTAAATTATCAGAGATTGAAAACACGAGCAATCCATCATTATCTATCCTAGAAATAGGATTTGGGACAGGGTTGAATGCCTTATTAACTTTTTTAGAATCGCAAAAACATCACATTCCAATAGCTTATACTGGTGTAGAAGCTTATCCCGTTTCATTAGATGAAATTTCCGAGCTTAATTATGCCGAGTTATTGTCGACAAACCAAGAAGAACAAACGATTTTTAAACAAATGCATACGTGTGTTTGGGAAAAGCCATGTTTTTTGTCTAAAGAATTTTCATTGACGAAGGTTAAAATGTTTTTTAAGGATATAACTTTCAATAATCAATTTGATGTTATTTATTTTGATGCTTTTGGCTCTCGTGTGCAACCAGAGTTATGGGAAGTTCCCATTTTTAAACGTATGTATAAGGCACTTAAAAACAAAGGTGTATTAGTAACATATTCTGCTAAAGGATCGGCAAGACGTGCTATGCAGGAAGTCGGTTTTCAAGTTGAAAAATTACCTGGGCCGCCAGGGAAACGAGAAATGCTTCGTGCCATTAAGTAAAAAGCTTTTTTATACCTAAAATTTCGTTAAATGTGTTAAAGCTAGCTAAAATATTCGGTTAAACACATCGCACTTCGTAACTTTATAAATAAGGATTATGAAAAAGATTTTAATTACAGGAGCGACTGGTTTGGTTGGGCAAAATATTGTACATATTTGTCATGAAAAAGGTATATGTGTACACTATTTAACTACTTCTAAACACAAGTTAGAGCATAAAGAAAATTATAAAGGATTTTTATGGGATCCTAGTAAAAATAGTATAGATACTGCTTGTTTTGATGGTGTTGAGGTTATTATAAATCTAGCTGGGGCTACTATTTCTAAGCGTTGGATCTCAAGTTATAAAACGGTTATATTAAATAGTAGAATAGATTCTTTAAACACATTATACACAGGTCTTAAAAATACAGCCAATAATATATCACATCTTATTTCGGCAAGTGCCATTGGCGTTTACCCAGATTCTTTAACCAATTATTACGACGAAAGTGAGAAAGCAGTGTCTTCTTCGTTTTTAGGAGATGTAGTTTCTAAATGGGAAACAGCCGTGGATTCCTTTAAAACTCTTGGTTTAAAAATATCTAAAGTACGTATTGGTTTGGTGCTAGATAATGAAGAAGGTGCTTTGCCACAAATAGCAAAACCTGTTAAGTTAGGTTTAGGGGCTGCTTTTGGTCATGGAAATCAATGGCAATCTTGGATCCACGTTACAGATTTGGCACGATTATTTGTTTTTGTAGCCCAAGAACAGTTAGAAGGTATTTATAATGGTGTGGCTCCAAACCCTGTGAGTAATAAAGAACTTACAAATGCTGTTGCAAAGCAATTAAAGCGACCATTGTGGTTACCTAATATACCCAAATCTATCATGCGTTTGCTTTTAGGAGAGATGCATATTCTTCTTTTTGAAAGCCAACGTGTAAGTAGTAAAAAAATAGAAGAAGCAGGATTTACCTTTACATATTATACGTTGCAACCTGCTTTGCAAGAGTTGCTTTAAAACATATTTTTTTAGTCATAAAAAAAGCCTGTTTAAAAAAAACAGGCTTTTTAAGTTTTTGTAATAAAGTGATTTATGACTTATTACCAACAATGTTTACTTGTAATTCAAATTCATCGTTAATAAACTTATCACCTAAATCATCAAAGAACGATTTAGAACCATATTTAACGTTCCATTTAGAACGATCTATAGTGAACGTTTCACTTTTAATAGATACTGTGTTACCATTTTCTGTAACAGTTACAGGAATAGTAATGTTATTTTCAGCATCTTTCATTTTTAAGTTTCCAGAAAGAGTGCTTTTTCCTTCAACGGTTTTAAATTCAGTTATGCTAAAAGCAGCAGAAGGATATTTTTCTACATCAAAGAAATCAGGACTTTTTAAGTGTCCTGCTAATTTAGCGTTACCTTCATCTTCAGCAGGAATATCTTTAACGACAATAGAATTCATGTCAATTAAAAATGTTCCACTTTGAATTGCGTCATCTTTCATGTTAATCACACCGCTTTCAACAGCAATAGTACCGTTGTGGCTACCTGTTGGCTTGTATCCTTTCCATGTAATAGAAGAAGCCTCGGTGTCTACTTTGTATTTTGTTGCCACAGAAGGCGTTTCTGCAACCTCTTCGGCGGTCGTAGTTTCAGCTTCTTTTGCTTTTTTACAACCAACTAATGCTACAGAAATAGCAACTACAGTTAAGATATTTAAAAACTGTTTTCTCATAAGATTAAATATTTTGATTTTAGTGTTAGATACAAAAATAACCAATAGTTAATAAAATTTATTTAAAAAAACACTAAAATTTTTAGGTGACATTTTGACATTTTATATATAATGGCAGTACTTTTGCCACTTAAAAATAGATTGAAAAAAGATACATTTCGATGAGTAAAAAAGATAAAAAAGACGATGTCGCTGTAGATCAGGAGACGTCAAAAAATACAGAGTCTCAGGCTCAGAATGAGACTAAGCAAGAAGTAAGCGCAGAAGAACAATTGCAAAATAACTTGCAACAAGAAAAAGACAAGTTTTTACGCCTTTTTGCCGAATTTGAAAACTACAAGCGCCGTACGGCAAAAGAACGTGTTGAGTTGTTTAAAACAGCCAGTCAAGATGTTATGGTGTCTCTATTACCTGTGCTAGACGATTTTGATCGTGCTTATGCAGAGATAAGTAAAACCCAAGAGAAAGACCTCTTAAAAGGTGTAGAGTTAATAAGTAATAAGCTTAAAAACACGTTGCAAGGTAAAGGTCTTGAGCAAATAGAATTAAAACAAGGAGACGACTTTAATCCAGATAACCACGAAGCTGTGACACAAATACCAGCACCAAGCGATGATTTAAAAGGAAAAATTATTGACGTTGTGGAAAAAGGATACAAATTAGGTGATAAGATTATTCGTTTCCCAAAAGTAGTTATAGGACAGTAAATTATGGCAAAAAGAGATTATTACGAAATACTAGGAGTAGATAAATCTGCCTCGGCAGCCGAAATAAAAAAGGCTTACCGAAAAATGGCTTTAAAATATCACCCCGATAAAAACCCGGGCGACACCGAAGCCGAAGCTAAATTTAAAGAAGCAGCTGAAGCTTATGAAGTATTAAGTAACCCAGATAAAAAATCACGATACGACCAATTTGGTCATCAAGCCTTTGATGGTTCTGGTGGTTTTGGCGGTGGCAGTATGAATATGGATGATATATTCAGTCAATTTGGTGATATTTTTGGTGGTGCTTTTGGCGGCGGTGGATTTTCTGGCTTTGGTGGCGGATTTGGCGGTGGCCAACGTAGAGTAAAAGGAAGTAATTTACGTATTAGAGTTAAATTAACTTTAGAAGAAATTGCCAATGGTGTAGAGAAAAAAATTAAAGTAAAACGTAAAGTTCAAGCGCCAGGAACAACTTATAAAACATGTGCTACTTGTAATGGTACAGGGCAAGTTACCAGAGTAACGAATACTATTTTAGGGCGCATGCAAACAGCAAGTGCTTGTAATGCTTGTGGCGGTAGTGGGCAAACCATAGACAAAAAACCAAATGATGCCGATGCACACGGATTAATTGTAAAAGAAGAGACCGTGTCTATTAAAATACCTGCAGGTGTTGTGGATGGCATGCAATTAAAAGTTTCTGGTAAAGGAAATGATGCTCCAGGAAATGGTGTGCCAGGAGATTTACTAGTTGCTATAACCGAAGAAAAACACGATACACTACAACGTGAAGGCGATAATTTACATTACGATTTATATGTAAGTTTACCAGATGCTGTTTTAGGAAACTCAAAAGAGATAGATACCGTAACAGGTAAAGTGCGTATTAAGATTGAACCAGGCGTGCAGTCTGGTAAAATTTTACGCTTACGCGGAAAAGGTATTCCTAGCATAAATGGTTATGGTAAAGGCGATTTGCTTGTACATGTTAATGTTTGGACACCAAAAACATTAAACAAAGAACAAAAAGCTTTCTTTGAGTCTATGCGAGAAGATGAGCATTTCGACCCAAAACCAGAAAGTAGCGATAAGTCATTTTTTGAAAAAGTAAAAGATATGTTCTCATAGTGTGAGTTACTTGTTTTAAGCTTGATTATCAGGAATATTTACAGGTTTTCATTCATTATAAGTAAAAAAACACTATATTTGATTTATCACTATTTTTAATAGTGGTAATTTTTCTTTTTCATAGCAATTTTTTCCCATCCTTAAACTATTATAAGATTAAGGGTGGGTTTTGTTTTTTTGGCAATCCTAATTATTAATGTTTTATTAGCGTCACCTCTTCTACATTTAATATATTTACCTAACGTATCATTTTAAAAAGAATAAATTGTATGAATAATTTATTGGAAGCACATAGTGTTTCTAAAAAATTTGGCGAGTTTACAGCCTTAAATAATGTGTCTATTTCGGTTCCTAAGGGAAGTATTTTTGGTTTGTTAGGACCTAATGGCGCAGGAAAAACTACCTTAATAAGAATTATAAATCAAATAACGATGCCAGATACGGGACATGTTACCTTAGATGGCAAATCGTTACAACCCGAACATATAAAAGATATAGGCTATTTACCTGAAGAGCGCGGCTTGTATAAATCTATGAAAGTAGGTGAACAAGCGTTGTATTTGGCAAGATTAAAAGGACTAAGCAAGCAAGAGGCTAAAGAACGTTTGCAATATTGGTTCGACCGTTTAGAAATAGGAGATTGGTGGCATAAAAAAATACAAGAGCTCTCTAAAGGAATGGCCCAAAAGGTACAGTTTATAGTTACCGTATTGCATAACCCAAAATTGCTGATTTTTGATGAGCCTTTTTCTGGTTTCGACCCTATAAACGCCAATTTAATTAAAGATGAAATTCTTCGGTTACGAGACCAAGGCGCAACAGTTATTTTTTCAACACATCGTATGGAATCGGTAGAGGAATTGTGCGATCATATTGCTTTAATTAATAAATCGAATAAAATTTTAGATGGTAAGTTAACCGATATAAAACGGCAATACAGAACACAAACTTATGAGGTTGGTTTGCGAACAGAGCATAAGGAACAACTTCAAAAAGAACTAAGTACTAAATTTGAGATTGCACCAACTAATTTTAAAACTTTAGAAGACGATTTAATGTTAAATATTAAGCTGTCTGAACACGATACCTCAAACGACTTATTAGGGTATTTATCTAGTAAAGGCGAAGTGTCTCATTTTGTAGAGTTAATACCTAGCGCCAACGATATTTTTATACAAGCTGTAAAGAACAATAACTAAGCATGAATCACTTATCATTAATTATAAAGAGAGAGTATTTAACCAAAGTGCGAAATAAGTCGTTTATAATTATGACTATTTTAAGTCCCATAATTATGATTGCTTTAATAGCTGTTGTAGCCTATTTATCGCAACTTAACAATACTACCGAGCGTACCATTTCTGTCTTAGACGAATCAGGACTTCTTAAAAATACTTTAGAAGATACTGAAACGACCACGTATCAGTTTTTAGAGAATCTAAATTTAGAAGATGCTAAAATTGTCGCCGAAAAAGGCGAACATTACGGACTCCTTTATGTAAAAGGTCTAGACAATATAGACGATTTAAGCAAACACATTAAGTTTTATTCTAAAGAACTTCCGTCGTTAACATTAATATCAAGTCTAGAAAATAAATTAGAAAAGCAGCTTACCGATTTAAAAATGGCGCAAAAAGGTATTGATATTGCTAAAATAGAAGCCTCTAGAGTAAATGTAACGATTGGTCAAGAAAGTTTTGTGGGCGAAAAAACCTCGAAAATAGATAGTGTTGTAAAGCTTATTTTTGGCGGCGCTGCTGGATATTTACTATTCATGTTTATCATTATTTATGGAAATATGATTATGCGTAGTGTTATTGAAGAAAAAACAAGCCGCATTATAGAAGTCATTATTTCTTCGGTGAAACCAATACAACTTATGTTGGGGAAAATAATAGGAACGTCGTTAGCAGGAATAACCCAATTTGCTATTTGGATTGTTTTAGGAGGCGTATTAATGTCGGTAGTGTCGATGATATTAGGAATAGATTTAACTCAATCAGCAGCTGGTCAAGAAGAACTTATGAAACAGGCTGTAGAAAGTCCAGATGTAGGATTAGAAATTCAAAATGCTTTACATGCTTTTTATAATTTACCTATTTTTAATTTAATTGTAGCCTTTATTCTGTTTTTTGTTAGCGGTTACCTTTTATATAGTTCATTATATGCCGCCATTGGGGCAGCAGTTGATAATGAAACCGATACCCAGCAGTTTATGCTTCCTATATTAATGCCATTAATACTGGCTGTTTACATTGGCATTTTTACGGTTATAGAAGATCCACACGGAACCATTTCAACCGTATTTTCTTTTATACCATTAACATCGCCTGTAGTTATGCTTATGCGAATTCCTTTTGGGGTTCCAATTTGGCAACAATTATTATCTTTAGCTATATTAATAGGTACATTTATATTCACCGTATGGTTTGCAGCCAAAATTTACCGCGTTGGTATATTAATGTACGGTAAAAAACCAAGTTATAAAGAACTGTATAAGTGGTTAAAATACTAAGTATGCAAAATAAAATTGAAGAAATAGAAGAAGCTGTTAAAGAGAGCAGCGTTTGGGAGTCCATAGTAGAGTTTTTAAAGCTAGGCATTACTTTTGGGGAAGAAACCGAAAGCCCCGTAAGAATTACAGTTGGACTAGTACTTTTAGTTTTTATTATTTATTTAATAACCTCTTTAGTACTTAGGTTTTTTAAACGATTGTATTCTAAAAGATTACCAGAGCAAGACCGTACAAAATTCAATACCGTTTTTTCGTTTGCGCGATGGTTTATTTACGTTGTTGTTATTTTAGTTGTTTTCGATTCTATAGGTATAAATGTTACGGCTATTTTTGCCGCTTCAGCAGCATTATTAGTTGGCGTTGGTTTAGCACTTCAAACACTGTTTCAAGACATACTTTCAGGCGTGTTTATACTTATTGATCAAAGTTTGCACGTAGGCGATATTATTGAAATTGAAGATAAAGTAGGTCGCGTAGTTGAAATAAAACTGAGAACAACACGAGCTGTAACTATAGATAATAAAGTACTGGTAATACCTAACCATTTATATTTAACCAATAGTTTATACAATTGGACACAAAACGGAACATCAACACGAGAAAGTGTTTCGGTAGGTGTGGCTTATGGCAGCGATGTGCAATTGGTAAAAAAACTGTTGTTAGAAGCTGCCTCAAAGCATCCAAGCGTATTAAAAAGCCCTGAACCTGTAGTGCTTTTTACGGGATTTGGCGATAGCTCATTAAACTTTAAAGTTGTTTTTACGCTTAACGATAGTTTTAAAGCACAATTTCCTAGTAGCGATATCCGTTTTGAAATAGATAAACTGTTTAGAGAACACAACGTCTCTATACCATTTCCGCAACGCGATATTAATATTATATCAAAACCTAAAGAAGACTAAAATATGCCTAAAATATTAGTTATAGAAGATGAAGCGGCTATTCGTCGTGTCTTGGTTAAAATTTTAACCGAAGAAAATGATTCTTATCAAGTAGAAGAAGCCGAAGACGGTTTAAAAGGTATAGAAGCCATAAAGAACGAGGATTTCGACCTTGTACTTTGCGATATAAAAATGCCCAAAATGGATGGTGTAGAGGTTTTAGAAGCCACAAAAAAAATAAAGCCAGAAGTCCCTTTTGTTATGATTTCTGGTCATGGCGATTTAGATACAGCCGTTAATACGATGCGTTTAGGAGCGTTCGATTACATTTCCAAACCGCCAGATTTAAACCGCTTGTTAAATACTGTTCGTAATGCTTTAGATAGAAAAGAATTGGTTGTTGAAAATAAAAAACTTAAGAAAAAAGTTAGTAAGAATTATGAAATGATTGGAGATAGCAAAGAAATTCTTCAAATCAAAGACATGATCGAAAAAGTCGCCCCAACAGACGCTCGGGTTTTAATTACAGGACCAAACGGTACCGGAAAAGAGTTGGTGGCGCATTGGTTACACCAAAAAAGCGAACGCCATAAAGGCCCTATGGTCGAGGTAAACTGTGCTGCTATACCTAGCGAATTAATAGAAAGCGAATTGTTTGGGCATATAAAAGGAGCCTTTACAGGCGCTAACAAAGACCGCGCAGGAAAGTTTGAAGCAGCTAATGGCGGAACTATTTTTTTAGATGAAATTGGCGATATGAGCCTATCGGCACAAGCCAAAGTGTTGCGCGCTTTACAAGAAAATAAAATTCAAAGAGTAGGAAACGATAAAGACATTAAAGTCAATGTACGTGTTGTTGCAGCTACTAATAAAGATTTAAAAAAGGAAATAGAAGAGGGGAAATTTCGTGAAGATTTATACCATCGTTTAGCCGTTATTTTAATTAAAGTTCCCGCTTTAAATGATAGACGAAACGACATTCCTTTACTTATCGATTTCTTTTCAAGTAAAATCGCTTCAGAACAAGGAACCGCTAAAAAATCATTTTCTAAAAAAGCCATTAAATTATTACAAGAATACGATTGGACCGGAAATATACGTGAACTGCGTAATGTTGTCGAGCGTTTAATTATTTTAGGAGAGAAAGAGGTAAGCGAGAGCGACGTGAAACTATTTGCCTCTAAATAATTAAAAGATTATGAAGAAAACTATCAATATAAACGATTTTAAAGTTACCAAACCTATTCATTTAAAGGATATTTCCACAACCTATGACTTAGATGCGGATAAAGACAAGATTGAAGATGAAATGGAAGAGGTTTGCGAAGACCTTGCAGATATACAAAACGCTATGTATGCACATGGTAAATATGCTGTGTTAATTTGTATTCAAGGTACAGACACGGCTGGAAAAGATAGTATGATTCGTGAGGTGTTTAAAGAATTAAATGCGCGAGGTGTTATGGTGCATAGTTTTAAAACGCCTACTAAATTAGAGCTAAAACATGACTATCTTTGGCGTCATTATCTGGCATTGCCAGCTCGTGGAAAATTTGGGGTTTTTAATAGAACACATTACGAAAATGTCTTAGTAACTAGAGTACATCCAGAATATATTTTAAACGAAAATATACCAGGGATAGATAGAGTGGAAGATATTAATGATGCTTTTTGGCACAAACGATTCGAACAAATAAATAACTTTGAGCAGCATGTTTCGGATAATGGAACTATTATCTTTAAGTTTTTCCTTCATCTATCTAAAGAAGAACAAAAAAATAGATTGTTGCGTCGTTTAGAAAAACCTTCGAAAAACTGGAAATTCTCTCCTGGAGATTTAGACGAGCGTGAACTTTGGGATAGCTATCAAGAGTATTTTGAAGATGCTATTAATAGAACCTCTAAACCTCATGCGCCTTGGTATACAATTCCTTCAGACGATAAGCCAACAGCGCGATATATCGTGGCAAAAATACTTTACGATACCTTAAAAACATACAAGGATATTAAAGAGCCAGAACTAGAACCCGAAGTTATGGCTAATTTAGAAGCTTATAAAAAACAATTAGAACGAGAATAATTTTATCCCGCATACGCGGGATTTTTTATGCTTTCTTTTACAAAATCACTTTATAGAAATAGTATATTAGTCACAAAATTTAACACTATGAGATTACTTTTATTCGTCGTAGCCTTACTATGTTCAACAACAATTTATTCTCAAAACGATGAAGCGGTATTAAAAAATATTTATAAAACCTCACTCACCAACGGAAAAAGTTATGAGTGGTTAGATTACTTATCCAACCAAATAGGAGGGCGGTTGTCTGGCTCAGTAAATGCCGAATTAGCTGTAGAATGGGGCGAAAAAGAACTTAAGGAATTAGGTTTAGATAAAGTATGGTTACAACCTGTTATGGTGCCAAAATGGATAAGAGGTGCCAAGGAATATGCCTATGTAAAATCAAGCTCTGGAAAAACAACAAGTGTTAATATTTGTGCTTTAGGTGGTTCGGTTGCCACAAACCCATTAGGCGTAGAATCAGAGGTTGTTGAGGTGCATAATTTTAAAGAATTAGAACAGTTAGGTCGTGATAAAGTAGAAGGGAAAATAGTATTTTTCAATCGTCCAATGCAGGCCGATTTAATACAAACCTTTCAAGCCTATGGCGGTTGTGTTAATCAGCGTTATAAAGGTGCTGTTGAAGCGGCAAAATATGGTGCTGTGGGCGTTATTGTGCGTTCTATGAATTTACGATTAGACGATTTGCCACACACTGGAAGCATGACCTACGATGATTTACCAAACTCTAAGCGAATTCCTTCGGCAGCGATAAGTACAAACGATGCCGAACTTTTAAGTAGTATGCTAAAGTTGGACAATACTTTAAAGTTTTATTTCAAACAAAACTGCCAGCAGTTACCAGATGTTAAGTCTTACAATGTGATTGGAGAAATAACAGGGAGTGAATTTCCTAATGAATATATTATAGTTGGTGGCCATTTAGATTCTTGGGATTTAGGTGATGGCTCGCATGACGATGGTGCGGGTATTGTGCAGTCTATGGAAGTCTTGCGCTTATTTAAAGAAACAGGTATAACACCAAGACGTAGCATTCGTGTAGTAATGTTTATGAACGAAGAAAATGGGTTGCGTGGTGCTACAAAGTATGCCGAAGTGGCCAAACAAAAAGGCGAAAACCATATTTTTTCTTTAGAAAGTGATGCTGGAGGTTTTACCCCAAGAGGATTTAGTTTTGATTGTAGCGATGCTGTTTTTTCAAAAATTGAAAATTGGAAACCTTTATTTAAACCGTATTTAATTCATTATTTTGAGCAAGGAGGAAGTGGCGCCGATGTAGGGCCATTAAAAACAAAGACCAATGTTGTTGCTGGTTTAAGACCAGATTCACAACGGTATTTCGATCATCATCATGCAGCTAACGATACCTTTGATGCTGTGAATAAACGTGAGCTTGAATTAGGAGCAGCAACCATGACGTCGTTAGTGTACTTGTTTGATAAATATGGAATTGCCCCCATTTCTCATAAAAATGAATTGAAGGATTGATGAAACATATCTTTTTATTTATAGCTTTAATACTTGGTAGTACTATGCAATCACAAGACAAAACATTACCTTATTATGAAATTCCAGAAGCGCCCAAAAAATACACTGCTGGAACTATGGCGTCAAGACAGATTGACGGTTTAGGGTTTCGGTTTTATTGGGCTACAGAGGGTTTAAATGTAGATGATTTAGCATATAAACCTAATGATAAAGCACGGTCAACTAAAGAAACTATTCAGCATATCTTTAACTTATCTCAAGTTATTTTAAGTGCTGCATTACAGAAACCTGTAAATAAAACTGATGCCTCCAATATGAGTGCTCAAGATATTAGAAAGAACGTGCTATTTAACTTAAAACAAGCTTCAGACATCTTAAGAAAAGCAGACGATTTATCGGATTTTAGTATTGATTTTGGAGACGGGAAAACCTATCCGTTTTGGAATGCTATTAACGGTCCTATAGCCGATGCCATTTGGCATTGTGGGCAAATAGCTTCTTATAGAAGAACCTCTGGAAATCCAATAAATTCAAATATTAATCAATTTACTGGGGCCCTTAGAAATTAGCTTATAATTCAACCGCAACCTGATTTTTTACCAAATCATCCATGGTCTCGCGCTTTCTAATTAATTTTGCTTCACTATTATGCCATAGCACTTCAGCAGGACGATACCGTGAATTGTAGTTTGATGCCATAGAGTAGCAATAGGCCCCAGCGTTTTTAAAGGCCAGAATATCATCCTCAGAAATCTCATTTATACGTCTATTATTGGCAAACGTATCGGTTTCGCAAATATAACCTACAACCGAGTAAAATCGTTCACGTCCTTTAGGGTTCGATACGTTTATAATGTTGTGTTGTGCACCATATAGCATTGGTCGTATAAGATGATTAAAACCAGAATCAACTTGAGCAAAAACGGTTGAGGTGGTTTGTTTAACCACATTAACTTTGGTGAGAAAGTATCCTGCTTCGCTAACTAGAAACTTACCTGGTTCAAAAGCAAGTGTGAGTTCTTTACCGTATTCTTTACAAAACTGGTTGAAACGCTTAGTAAGTTTTTTTCCAAATTCTTCAATATTAGTTTCTATATCGCCTTCCTTGTAAGGTACTTTAAAGCCAGAGCCAAAATCTAAAAATTCTAAATTGCTAAAATGCTTAGCTGTGTCGAATAAAATTTCACTAGCATAAAGGAATACATCAATATCTAAAATATCACTTCCCGTATGCATATGGATGCCATTAATGGTCATTTCTGTGTTTTCTACAATACGAAGAATATGCGGAATTTGATGAATAGAAATCCCAAATTTGCTATCAATATGTCCAACCGATATATTGGTATTTCCTCCAGCCATAACATGCGGGTTTATACGAATGCATACCGGAACATTAGGATATTTTGTGCCAAATTGCTCTAAAATAGATAGATTATCAATGTTAATTTGTACTCCTAATTTAGCTGCAGTTTCTATTTCTTCTAAAGAGACACCATTAGGGGTGTAGATGATATTTTCAGGAGCAACCCCTGCCATTAATCCTAACTTTACTTCTTGAATAGATACCGTGTCTAATCCAGATCCAAGCCCTTTTAAAAGCTTTAAAATAGAAATATTAGATAATGCCTTAACCGCATAATTAATCCTTAAATTCTTTACCTTACTAAAAGCTTGAGTTAGCCTATTATATTGCGATATGATTTTTTCGGAATCATAAACATAAACTGGACTGCCAAATTCTTGAGCGATATGTAATAATTGTTTTTCTAACATGATGTTTAAGCAATTTTTGCCAAAGGTATTTTATTGTGTGTAATTAGAAATTAATTCTTAAAAATATCACACAATTTAAACATAGTGTTAATTATTTAACATCATGAAGAAATCTGTTGTCTAAGAGGGTTTTTCGTAATTAAAATATTAGGGTAAGTTATTGCGATTAATTACATTTGTGGCTCTTAAACTTTATAGCGAATTATGAATTTACACGAATATCAAGGAAAAGAATTATTAAGCAGTTTTGGTGTACGAATCCAACGCGGATTAGTCGCTCAAAATGCAGAGGAAGCAGTTGCAAAAGCTAAGCAATTAACCGAAGACACAGGAACAGGTTGGCACGTTATAAAAGCCCAAGTTCATGCCGGAGGGCGTGGTAAAGGTGGCGGTGTTAAGCTAGCTAAAAACCTAGACGAAGTTAAAGACATTGCAGGCCAAATTATAGGTATGGATTTAGTAACACCTCAAACTTCTGCCGAAGGTAAACGTGTACACCAGGTATTAGTAGCAGAAGACGTTTATTATCCAGGTGACTCAGAGCCAAACGAATTTTATATGTCTGTGCTTTTAAACAGAAGTAATGGTCGTAATATGATTATGTATTCTACCGAAGGTGGAATGGACATTGAAGAAGTTGCCGAGAAAACCCCACATTTAATTTTTACTGAAGAAATAGATCCTGCTACAGGAATTTTACCATTTCAAGCACGTCGTGTTGCCTTTAACTTAGGGTTAAGCGGTATGGCATTTAAAGAAATGACAAAATTTGTAACCGCTTTATATACAGCTTACGACAAATCTGATGCCTCGTTATTTGAAATTAACCCAGTGTTAAAAACTAGCGACGATAAAATTATGGCTGTAGATGCTAAAGTAACGTTAGATGACAATGCCTTATACAGACATAAAGATTTAGCCGAATTACGTGATTTACGCGAGGAAAGCCCAATAGAAGTAGAAGCAGGCGAATTAGGCCTAAACTATGTTGACCTTGATGGAAACGTAGGTTGTATGGTTAACGGAGCTGGTTTAGCCATGGCAACTATGGATTTAATTAAGCAAGCAGGTGGTGAACCAGCAAACTTCTTAGATGTTGGAGGAACAGCAGATGCTGCACGTGTTGAAGCTGCTTTTAGAATTATTTTAAAAGATCCTAATGTAAAAGCTATCTTAATTAACATATTTGGTGGTATTGTACGTTGTGATCGTGTAGCGCAAGGTGTTGTAGATGCTTATAAAAATATGGGAGACGCTATTCAAGTGCCAATTATTGTACGTTTACAAGGAACCAATGCAGACATCGCTAAAGAATTAATTGATAATTCGGGATTAGATGTACTAAGTGCTACCGAGTTTCAAGAAGCTGCAGATAAAGTACAACAAGTATTATCTTAACAAGATATTCCAAATCTCATAAAAAAAGAGCAACAGTTATTTGTTGCTCTTTTTTTGTGGTATTGTTTTCTGTTTTTTAGATGGTTTAGGACCACGTAAATGAATAACTAAGCCATTTAAGAAATTTCTTAAAATCTGATCGCCGCATTCCTTGTATTTGGGATGTGTTTCTTTTCTAAAAAAAGCACCTAATTCGCTTTTTGATATTCTGAAATCTACCAATTCCAAAATTTTTACTATCTCGTCATCACGAAGTTGAAGCGCTACGCGTAACTTTTTAAATATATCGTTGTTTGTCATAATTGTTTGGCAAGATAGTAAATACATTCTTATTTAGATTTTTTCTATTTATAGAAAAACACAAATGCAATATTAAAGTATTGTGAATCAGTGTTTTATTATTTGTATTTTGCTGTATCGTAATAAATCAACGATGAATGGTAGCCGTTTTTTCGATAAGTTGCAGATAATGAATGATTAAGAAAGTATAAATCTGCTTAATTTTATAAAACAATTACTTAATCCCTTCTTTTCTATGATAAATCGAGTTGAAAAGCTAAGTCTCCTATCTGAAATGATTTCTTTTGCTAAGAGTGAAAATATTCTTAAACCATTAGAACACAGTTTTTTATTAGCCATAGCTAAACAATTAAGGATTTCTAGAGAAGATTTTGACTATTTAATAAATAACCCGATTAATTATATTCATTTAGAATCTCATAGCGAACGGATTGTGCAATTTCACCGTCTTGTTTTGTTAATGGATAGCGATGGCGAAAACACATCTAAAGAAATCACCAAACTTCATAACTTTGGATTACGTATGGGGTTAAGTCATGAATCTATAAATAAAGTATTGTACCTAATGGAGAGTTTTCCCAATAAGATTATTCCACCAGATGTTTTAATAGACATTTTTAAAGTTCACTACAATTAAGCTTTTAGCTTTTCTAATTTTTCTTGATAAGCTTTTATTTGATCTCTAAATTTTGCAGCCTCCATAAAATCTAAGTTTTTAGCGGCATTTTCCATATGCTTTCTACTGTCTCTAATTTTCTTTTCTAACTCTGGTTTCGATAAGTATTCGCTTTCTGGTTCGGCAGCTTTTGCTGCTTCCATTTCATAATGATATGTGCTTACCGAGTTTTTAGCTAATGCGCTATCTAAGCTTTTATTTAAGGCTTTGGGAGTAATATTATTTGCTGTGTTATAAGCAATTTGCTTTTCTCGTCTGTAATTTGTCTCATCAATGGTTTTTTGCATGCTTTTGGTAATTTTATCAGCATACATAATAGCTTTCCCATTAAGGTTTCTTGCAGCACGACCTACAGTTTGTGTAAGCGAACGTGCCGAACGTAAAAAGCCTTCTTTATCTGCGTCTAAAATAGCAACTAACGAGACTTCGGGTAAATCTAGACCTTCACGAAGGAGGTTTACACCAACTAAAACATCAAACAATCCTTTACGTAGATCTTGCATTATCTCTACGCGTTCCAACGTATCCACATCGCTATGAATATACCGTACTCTAATTTGAATTCTGGCCAAGTATTTGGTTAATTCTTCCGCCATGCGTTTAGTAAGGGTAGTTACTAAGGTGCGTTCGTCTTTTTCTACACGCTGTTGAATTTCTTCAATTAAATCATCAATTTGATTTAAACTTGGGCGCACTTCAATTACAGGATCAAGTAAGCCTGTTGGTCTAATAACTTGCTCGACGTAAATACCATCGGTTTTTTCAAGCTCATAATCAGCTGGTGTTGCCGAGACATAAATGACTTGATTTTGCAGCGCCTCAAATTCTTCAAATTTTAATGGACGGTTATCCATAGCTGCAGGCAAACGGAATCCGTATTCGACCAAGTTTTCCTTTCTGCTGCGATCGCCACCATACATAGCATGCACCTGAGAAATAGTCACATGACTTTCGTCTACCACCATTAAATAATCGTCTGGAAAATAATCTAATAAACAGAATGGTCTAGAGCCTGGTTGTCTGCCATCCAAATAACGCGAGTAGTTTTCAATACCTGAGCAATAGCCTAATTCGCGAATCATTTCTAAATCAAATTCGGTACGTTCTTTTAAACGTTTAGCTTCAAGATGCTTTCCTATGTCTTTAAAATAGTCGTATTGTTTTACTAAGTCGTCTTGAATATCTTTAATAGCATTTTGAAGCACTTCTGGTGAAGTTACAAACATATTGGCAGGGTAAATGTTTAATCTGTCGTAATGTTCAATAACCTCATTAGTTTGAATATTAAACGCTTCAATGTCTTCAATTTCATCTCCAAAAAAATGAACTCTAAAGGCATTATCGGCATAACTTGGAAAAATATCTACGGTATCGCCTTTAATCCTGAAATTACCATGATTAAATTCGGCTTCGGTACGCGAGTACAAACTTTGTACTAGCTTATGCAATAATTTTGTGCGTGAAATAACTTGATCACGTTCTATAGAAATAACATTTTTTTGAAACTCAACAGGATTTCCAATACCGTATAAACACGATACAGAAGCGACGACTAAAACATCGCGTCTTCCAGACAATAAAGAAGATGTAGCGCTTAACCTTAGTTTTTCAATTTCGTCATTTATCGAGAGGTCTTTTTCTATGTAGGTTCCAGAAACAGGTATATAAGCTTCTGGCTGATAATAGTCGTAATACGATACAAAATATTCGACAGCATTATCGGGAAAAAACTGTTTAAATTCAGAGTATAATTGTGCTGCTAACGTTTTATTATGTGCTAAAACTAAAGTGGGACGTTGTATTTGCTCAATAACATTGGCAACTGTAAATGTTTTTCCAGAGCCGGTAACACCAAGTAATGTTTGGTATTTATCGTTATTTAAAATACCGTTAGCAAGTTGCTTAATAGCTTGAGGCTGATCGCCAGTAGGTTTAAACTCTGATTTTACCTTAAATTTCATACCTTCAAAATTACATAAAATTAACTGGAGGATATGATGTTTTAGATTATCTTTTTAACGAGAAATGACCTTTTAGCTGCTTACCGGATTTTAGATTAATTAAATACCAATAATCGTTAGTTTCTAAGATATTACCGTTATATGTGCCATCCCAACTTAAATGAGATGTAGACACTTGTTTTAGTAGTTTTCCAAATCTATTAAAGACATATACCTCTTTAATGGTGTTATTAGGATCAGAAATTTGCCAAACATCATTAAAGCTATCTCCATTTGGGGTAAAGAATGGAGGAATATCTAGGGTTTCGATATATGACGTTTCAATATTGAAATTTATAGACTTTATAATACAACCATTACTGTCTTGGACGTATAGTGTATGAAAACCTTCGGATAGATTGGTAAAGTTATTATTGCTTTGAAAACTATTGTTGTCTATAGCGAATTCATAAGTTATAGAGGTATTTGTCATGACAACAGTTAAAGCGTTTTCATTTATAATTAAGTTGTTTTCATTTAATTGAAAATCAATACTTGGTAATATAGTTACATCAAAACTAGATTCGTTACTACATGTATTTGGAGGTGTTCCAATTTGGTTGTAAATATAAATGGTTTGTGATGTAGAAATCACATCTCCGGCATTAAGTTGTGTGCCTGTACCATTAGTTCCTGTAAAATAGTTTCCATTGGTTAAAGCAGGTAGTGTGTAATTTTGACAAACGGTTTGGTTAGGCAAGGTATCCACATTAGGTGTTCCAGAAACAATAACCACAAAACTAGATTGGTTGCTACACGTATTTGGAGGCGTTCCTATTTGGTTGTAAATATAAACAGTTTGTGAAGTAGAAATCACATCTCCAGCATTGAGTTGTGTGCCTGTTCCATTTGCTTCTGTAAAGTAATATCCATTGGTTAAAGTTGGCAGCGTATACTCTTGACAGACGGTTTGGTTAGGCAAGGTATCCACATTAGGTGTTCCAGAAACAATAATCTCAAAACTAGATTCGTTACTACACGTGTTTGGAGGCGTTCCAATTTGGTTAAAAATATAAATGGTTTGTGATGTAGAAATCACATCTCCGGCATTAAGTTGTGTGCCTGTACCATTAGTTCCTGTAAAATAGTTTCCATTGGTTAAAGCTGGCAGCGTGTACTCTTGACAGATGGTTTGGTTAGACAAGGAGTCTACATTAGGTGTTCCAGAAATAATAACCTCAAAACTAGATTGGTTGCTACACGTATTTGGAGGTGTTCCAATTTGATTGTAAATATAAATGGTTTGTGAAGTAGAAATCACATCTCCAGCATTAAGTTGTGTGCCTGTTCCGTTTGCTCCTGTATAGTAATTTCCATTGGTTAAAGCAGGTAGTGTGTACTCTTGACAAACGGTTTGGTTGGGAATTGTGTCAACTTCTGGAGTGTCAATATATAACTGAGCGACGCTAGTAACAAAAACACATGATGCCGAAGTAACTTCACAATAGTATTGGTTACCGTCAAAACTTAAAGGTACATTTGTTATATCTAGCCATGCTTCATTAGGGTTAGAGTAGTTCCCATTATTTGGAACATCTATCCAGTTTCCTGAGGCGTCGAGAACTTTCCATTGGTATTGAAAAATACTGTTGTTTATTGACGTGTAAAATGTTAAAGAACCATTTTCGCAAACGGTTTTGGAAACAGGGTTTGCAATTGCTGGAGTGTTATCAGTTATAGGATCTGCAGTATGAAATCCTAAATTTGAACAAGATTCGTTTAAGTTTATTGTAAAGTTACTGCTATTAAACGTGGCTTGTGGTTCGTTAGCATTAGCGTTTCTTATAATGCTGTAACCTCTCTCGGTAGGGGCTTCAACAACATCAATAACAGTACCATTTTTTAGTAGTTTAAACTCATCGTTATCGTTAAAACCAGAGCTTGCACTTGTATCAGGAGTAATCGCGCACGCGTTTCCGTTTGTTCCCATTTGTATAATATAAGTCTGTTGAGGCGCAACAGAGTTAACTAAAGGAACTGTTATAGAAGGTGTTGGGTTTCCAATATCGCCATAGCGTTCTATATCATATACGCCATCTAAACTTATAGATGTGTTTGTAGGATTGTAAAGTTCTATAATGCCATAACTTCCTGGCTCCGAATCATAAATTTCAGAGATGTATAAATCACCTAGATTACATTCAGAAGTTATAACGTCAAAATCGGTAGTTGCGTTTCCTACGCATCCTCCATTACTAGTTATGGAAATGCTAGACAAGCCATTGGCACCATTAGGGATGAAGGCCATAATGGTAGTGTCGTTAATAATCGTGTAACTAGTATTTATACCGCCAATAGTAACATTTGCTGTAGCGTTAAAATTGTTTCCAGAAATTGTTATGCTAGTGTTTTCTGGTCCTGTTGTTGGACTAAAACTGGTAATAACTGGATCAGGGCAGTTTGAAGAAAATATAGCGTTAGACCAAAGTCCTAAAAAAATAAAAAGTAAAGTTAGATGTCTCATAATTAAAATTGGGACGGCAAATAAATAAATAAAAGAGAAAAGCTGTGTTAAGCTAAGGTTATTTAGCGTTTTAATGTAAAATGGCCAGTGTATGTTTTACCATTGGATAATTCGGTTTTAAACCAGTAATCATCACTAGGTAAAAGCTTTCCTTTAAAAGTACCATCCCAACCATATTCATAGTTATCTAAAATTTTTAGAAGCTTTCCATAGCGGTTAAAAATGCTAATTTTTAGATTAGGGTTTTGTTGATTAATGCCTTTTGGAATCCAATAGTCATTAATATTATCGCCATTAGGCGTGAAGAACTTCGGAAACCCTAAAATAGAAACATCAACGGTTATTGCACCACAATTATTGGTGTCGTTAATGGTAACGTTATAAACACCAGGAGCTAGATTTGTAAAGGTATTTGATGTTTGAAAAACACCATTGTTTAAGGCATATTCATAATTGCCATCACCGCTAACTAGAATAGTTATGGAGTTATTATTGCTTGCTTCTACAACAATGATATCTTCTATTGTTGGAGCGTTGGAAGGCAATACTTCTATATGTCTTGTTGAAGAGCAATTATTACTATTTGTAACGGTAACAGTATAAGTTCCTATCTCGTTAATTTGAATGTTTTCAGAAGATAATCCTAAGTCGTTGCCATTAAACTCCCATTGATAGTTAAAGGTTCCTGATTGATTAACGACACCAGCATTTAATGTAATTTGCTGCGGATGGGAATTTGTACAATAATAGGTTTCTTCGTCTGGGAGTAAGTAAGGATTGTCTAAAACATCCAGGCGAATTGTGGTAACCGCATAACATGATTGATTGTTTGTTATTTTAACAACCATATTTTCAGAGTAAGCGATGGTATTTATATAAGCGTTATTTATAGGGTTATTATTTAAAAAGGCATCTTCTTCTGATACATAAAAACGTATTTGAGAATTTGCAGGAACACTTTGTGCAATTTGAGCTTCCACTAGGTTGAGGTCAAATTCGGTATAACCATCATTGTTATTATCGTCGCATGTTTGGTATGGTTGTAGCGATATTGGGTTGTAAGTTGTATTAAGCGTCACTTCAGCTACATTATAACATCCAAACTGATTTTCTACACGGGCAAAAACAATTTCGTTTGGTGTGGTATTATTGTAGGCTGTTGGTGTATTTATCTCATTAATTGCATTATTAGCCTCGTTTAATGAGTTATAAAAATTCGTTACATAGGTACCATTTTCTGCTAGAACATCATTTTCGGCATCAAAAAGATTAAAGACCGAAAGGCCGTCTTGATTTGTATCGCATTGGGTAAGTGTCGTGTTGTTTACTTGTGGCGTTGGGGTGTATTCTATAATCACATCACCATACAAAATGCATCCGTTTATGTTAACTTCTACTTGATAGGTTCCTTCAGAATCTACATTGAGTGTTGTTCCTGTTTCACCTATAAGTTCTACACCATCTTTAAACCAACGGTAGGTGTTTGTGTTGCCAGGTTCTTGAGCTATTAATTGATAAGTTTCTCCTTCACATAAAGCGGTACCATTGGCTATTAAACGGTCTGGACCTAAATCGGTTGCTAATTGGAAGCTTCCAGCTTCTAAAAACACTGCCGAATCATAACGGTAATTTTGTTCATCGGCAATAACTAATTTTACATGATACGTTTGGTTTCTTTCAACATTGGCTGTGGCGGTTAAAATAGCCGTTTGTCCATTAAAATTTATAGGGGCATTGCTGTTATTCCAACTGCCAAAATAGGCTTCGTTAATTGGGTCGCAAGCACCAGGAATACCTGAGTGAACTGTGGTTACTTTCACAGGGGTTTGTGTATTAGGTACAACCGCTATATTGGTGTACTGTTGCTCGTTTTCTGGACGAATAAGAAACCCAAATAAATCGGAATATTGGCAGGTGTTGCTATTGCCTTCTTGATACTCTTCGGAAGCAAAAATGTAGCGAAATGTAATTTGCTCTGCAATAGATTGAAAATCGAATTCGATAATAGTGGCATTAAGTGTGTTGTGTTCGTTTAACACATTTTCTAGGTCTTGGTCGCCGCCCCAGTTATTGGCATCATCATCGCTTAACGAGGTATTTGGACCTTCAACATTTGACAACCTTCCTGTGCTTAACACCAAACCTTCGGAAAATGGAAAACTAGAGTTGTTGCCATTAAAGTAGCCATAACTTTGGTCGGTACCGCCAAAGTCGCCACCAACAACGTTGGTAACATTAATGTTACTAATACAATTGCTTCCTATAAGAATATCTTCAATGAGTTCTTGTGCCGTATAGGATTGCGCATCTACTTGAACATTTTGTCCAAAACTAACAAACGTTATAAAGAGAAAAAAAAGTAAACTTTCCCAATGTTTCATTATTGTCATGATTTCGACTTGCAAAGATAGGGAATAAAAAAAGTTTTTATTTTTTTAAAATGTTAAGACTTGTTATCGTTTTAGGGTAAAATGTCGTTTTACTTCAAACGAGATATCTCCTTTTTTTACTTCGGCTAAAAACCAATAGTCGTTTGTTGGCATATTTTCGCCTCTATAAGTGCCATCCCAACCTTGAGAGCTATGACTTAGTGTTTTTAGTAGTTTACCAAATCTATCAAAAATGTAAATAACGGTACCTTCTAATTGCTCTACGCCTGCGATATGCCAATAATCGTTGTAGCCATCGTTATTAGGTGTAAAGAATAATGGCGCATCGATTACCACGATTTCTTTTATTGCCGATGCGCAACCGTTTAAGTCTTTAACTTCGATAATGTGTGGTCCCCAAGTTACGTTATAAAATACGTTGGAGTCTTGCGGTGGCCCATTATCGATACTGTATTGATAATTCCCAATACCACTTACAGTTACTGTAATATTATTGGGGTCGGAAAAATCAATAGTTTCTGTAAACTCTATAGTAGCTTGTTCCGATTCGATAACCGAAAAAGTTGAGGTGGTTTCGCAACCGTTTTCTGTAGTAACTGTGACTGAATAGCTGCCAATTTGTGTGATTTCAATTTCTGAAGCTGTTTGGTTAGTTGACCATAAATAAGTGTCGGTATTAAAGCCTGTTTCGGCAGAGACGATTAATGGTAAATTGTCTATACAGATGGTTTGATTACCGATATTAACTTCGGGTTTTCTATGAACAATGGTGGAGAACGATGTTGTAGAAAAACAATTTGTAATTACGTTTTCTACTCTAACATAAATAGTTTGTCCGTTAGAAGCACTGTAGTTTAAATTGGTAATTGGGTTGGTGTTTTCCAGAGCATCATTTTCGGTTTCAAAATATGACACATTAAATTGATTGGGATTTTGATTTCCTAAAATAGTGTTGGTTTGTTGGGAAAAATCAAAGGTATAAAATCCATCAAAGTTATCGTCGCAAGAAATTAGGTTTTGCGGTTGGTTAGCAATAGGTGTTGGGTTTACTGTTAAGTTAAACGATTGTGTAGCACGACAGCCTGTATTACTATTTGTAGCAGTTATGTATAAGGTTGTATTATTACTTGTATATGTGTAGTCTGTACTTATGGCATTAGTATTGTTTTGGGCGTCTTGTTGGGTGGCATAAAAATTAACATCAATGTTTTCTTGGGTGTCTAATAGCTGTGATAGTGTATCGTTTAGGTTGTAACTGTTTGTTGAATTGTCACATATTTCAAAATTAACAGCATTTATACTAGGTGGTAAATTAACATTTAAAACCAAAGGCACATAGACATAACAGTTAGAAATAGTATTGGTAGCTTTAATGTATACCGTTTGTGGGTTTTCAATATTGTTGTATGATGCTGGTGTTGGAATTTCGATGTTATTTTCTACATCTGCAATAGATTCGTGGTAAGTAAGTTCGACATTGTCTTGTCTTATTCCTAAAACTTCGGTTTCTGCTATGGTTAAATCAAAGGTTGCAATACCATCATAATTAGTATCGCAAACAGTCATTTCGGATGGAGCGTTAACCAATGGTACTTGAATAACGTTTAAGCCAAATTCTGCAATACCATGACAATATGTGCCATTTTCAACTCGAGCAAAAATTTGCTGTGGATTTTCGGTGTTGGTGTAGTTTAAATCTATTGTATTGGTTCCATTATCGGCATCATCGTAAGATGTGTGAAATGTAATGCTTAGGTTTTCTGGGCTGTTTTCTGATATGGTATTTATCACCTCGGCAAGATTGAACTCCTCTTGACCATCGTTTGTAATGTCATCGCAAAGCGATAAATCTGTTGGTGCGTTAAAGATTGGGATTGCACCAACTTCTATAATAAAAGATGAAACGCCATAACAATCTTGGTCGGTTATATTTTCTACTCTTACATGAATAGTTTGTGGACTAGATATGTTTTGGTAAGGTTGATTTTTATCTATAATATTTTGTCTGTTTATAGCATCGTTTTGGTTTAAAAAATATAAGACTTGTTTTCCGGTTTGCCCATTAAGTATTTCGGCATCTTTTTCAATAAAAAGGAATTCTGCGGTTTGGTTACCATCAGTTTCACAGTTCGTGAAATCAGCTATGTCTGTAAAAACAGGTTGGGTGTTTATATATACCATAAAAGTAGATATGGCAAAACATCCTGTTGTATTGTTGGTTACTCGTGTAAATATAGGGGTTGTATTTGTTGAAAAATTATCAGGTGTGTTAATAGCATTAATGTTGTTGTTGGCATTATCTTCTGTAGTGAAAAAGTCGATGCTTACCCCATTAGTGTTGGTTATAATTTCGGGTATTTTATTGTCTAAATTTACTGTAGAAACCCCATCTTGGTCGTTATCGCATATTAAAATGTCTTGAGCCTGAGAAACTGTTGGTGCAGGTAAAATATTAATTTCTAGAGGCGATATATCATAACAGCCAGTTGTGGCATCTGTTACACGAGCATAAAACGTTTGTGGATTACTTGTGTTAGTATAAAAAGGCGGTAAAAAGTTTACATTATTTTCGGCATCTGTTTGATTAAGGAAATAAGTAACACTTGGGTTAGGTATGCCTGTTGATACGTAGTCGTCGAATACATTTAAATCGATAGATGTAAACCCATCGTCATCTGTATCGCAGTAATCTTGAGGCTCTAAAGATTGTATGAAAACAGCAGGATTTACAATTAAGTTTATGCTAGTGTTGTAGTCACATTCTGTATTGCTAATAGTTACAAAAAGTTGCGCTGAATTAGAAACTTGATAAGGAACGGTTTGGTCTATTGGGTTTGTGCCATTTTCTTGATTGGTTTCATTTTCATAAAAGGTTATTGTGGCATTTTCCAAATTGTTTAAAATGGAGTTGCCTATATTTTCTAAATTAAAATTAGCAATACCATCATTAGAACTGTCATCACATACTAGAAAATCTCTTATATCACTTTCCTGCTCAAGGATGTTGGTGTAAATGTTAAAACTCGTAATAGAAGGACATCCTGTATCATTATTAACAACTCTTACATAAATAACTTGTTCGTAAGGCGTCGTGTTTTGGAAGTTTTCTATATTTTGAATAGGATTGTTTCCTGTATTGGCATCGTCTAAACTAGTATGAAATGTAATTGTAGTGTTGGTGGCGCCTTGTAGAATATCATCTATAGCAGGGGAAAGGTCAAAAAACTCAAATCCATCTTCATCTTGCTCACAAGCACTAATACTTTCTGGGTTTGCGTTAATATCTGGAGTTTCTAGGACTGTAATATTTAAAGAACTAGTCGTTTCGCAGCCTGTATTGCCATCAATAACTCGAATAAAAATTTGTTCTTGAGGGTTTGTGTTAACATACGGCATTGGTATAGGATTGTCTCCAGTATTGGCATCTTGTTGAGAGTAGTGGTAACTTACATATAATGCCGTATTCCCATTTGTAATATCGTTATTGTATTGTGTTAAATCTATTTGTGTAACTCCATCCGAAACACTGTCATCGCAAATTTCAACAGGAGCAGGGTCTACAATATCGGGTAGTTCATTAACAATTAAGTTAAAGCTAGAATAGGTAACACAACCATTGTCTGCATCTAAAATCCTAATATATATAGTTTGTGGGTTTGTTTGATTTTGGATTGGAGCTGTTATTGGATTATCATTATTTTGAGCATTAGTAAGTGAATTATGATATGATATAGTGTAGTTGCCAGGTGGTACTATGGATAGAGCTTCATTATCTTTAGTAGAAAGGTCAAATGTTTCAACGGCATCACCATCGGTATCACATACTGCAAAATCTGAAATAGGAATAGCAGGTTGTTCTGTTCCTAGGGTAACTTCTATAGAGTCTTCAATGTCGCAAGTTGTATTATTAATAGGAATAGATATTTGTACGGTGTAGCTTCCAGATGCTGTGGTGGTAAGTTGTGGCGCATTTTCGTTAGCAATTGGTTGTCCGTTTAATAGCCAGGTGTAACTAGCCAAAGGATTGTTAATGTCTGCATTTAAAGTTGTATTATCGGCACAAGTAACAATATCTGGACCTAAATCTACGGTAGCATTAAAACTATTCCCTTCAATAAATACGGCAGAGTCATAGTTTTCGTCACTTTGGTCTGCAATAACTAATTTTATATGATATTGCACGTTAGGTTGTATGCTTGCTGAAGCTGTTAAAACTGTCGTTCTACCATTAAAATTTGTGTCGCCAACATTATAACCATCAAAATATTGTTCGTTTTCGGCAGGACACAAGCCTACAATTTCTTCGTGAATTGTACTTGTGTTAACAGGCGTGTTTGTACCTGGAATAACGGCAATATTGGTATATGGGTTATTTGTTCCAGCTTCTTTAATTAAAAAGGCAAACCCATCTGAATATTGGCAAGGGTAATCGGCAAAATATTCTTCTGAAGCTAATATATAATTAAATTGAACTTGATTGGCTACCGAAATAAAATCAAATTCGATAGCTGTTGCGTTTAATGTATTTGATATGCCTAAAGCGGTTTCTAAGTCGCTATCGGTTCCCCAGTTGGTATCCCCTTCATTAAGAACATTGGCGTTTGTGGTATTACCCGCTGAAAAGGCAGCGCCAGTAGATAATAAGATACCATTTTGAAATGGAAAATTTGAGGTAGATTGCTCGAAATAACCATAACTAGATATTTGATTAACCTGGCCATTAATTGTAGATTGAATATTTGACACTTCTACACAGCCTAAAATTAGATTATTCTCTATAAGTTGTTGTGGTGTATAGGTGTCATCAACAGAAATTTGTTGCGCGTAACTTGCTATAACTTGAAAAAGAAGACAAACAATAAATATTAGTTTCTCAGCTTTTTTTATAAAGTATATTTTTTTCTTTCTAAAATTCAATTTTTTCTTTTTTAGGGCTAAATGGTTGGAAATGTAAACAAATATCGGATTAAATGCAAAAAATATCGATAAAATGTATTTTAAGGATTTGTTATCTATTTAAATAAACCCAACCAACTATATTGTCAAAATTATTATCGTTTAAGTATAATACATAAAAATAAGTGCCTGTTGGTAGGAGTTTTCCTTTGTTGTTTAGGCCTTTGTTGGCTTTTCCTTCCCATTTAATGTTATTGTTACCTTCAAAAATTAATGTACCATAGCGGTTATAGATTAAAAGTTTGTGTTTTTCAAAAATATCATATAGCCCTTGTATATTAAACCAATCGTTATAACCATCATTGTTAGGTGTGAATATTTCAGGTATAATAGGAGGACAATTTTTTACAATAAGATTGAAGTTAAATATTTTATAGCAATTTTCTGTGTTAACTTTTAAATAAATGGTTTGAGGGGATGTCGTATTTTGAAAATTTGACGGATTAATAATTTCCAAGGTGTTGTTTTGTAAATCTTCTAAGGTTGTATAAAAGTTATAATCAAAGCCATTAGTTTCTATAAATGATAGCTGCGATGTTAAATCGAAAAAAGCTTGATTAAAACTTTCATCGCAAGCTTCCATATTGGGAATAGGTGTATTAGAGATTGTTAGTAGCTCTAAATTAATGTCGTGAAAATTATTTGTTTCGTTAAGTTCGGTTACAATACCAGAACCGTTTCCAATATCATCAACTATAATTTGAAGGTTTATTATGTCTCCCAGTCCTTCGGGGATATTAAGCGTTATATCTTGCGTTTCAAATTCGCCAATAGCAATATTGTTATTGGTTTGGCTTGTGCCGATTAATATATTATTGGCGTAAAATGCGATAGGAGTATTTTGGGGGAGTACATCGGTACTATTATTATTAAACACGGTAAAGTTGACAGAAATATTTCTGTTGCCACATTCCAGCTCATAATTATTTATAGTTGCTGTTGCATCTGGAAGCTGGCTGTTTAACACGGTAATAACGTTGTTAATTATAATTAAGTCAGCCGAAAATGAGCCAAACTCATTAATAGCACCAGTGGTTAGTTTTATATCAACTGTTTCGTCTCCAATATTTATATAGTTTTGTATGTTGTAGTAGTCTATATCGCAATTGTATAGCTCGTTAGAATTGGTGAAAGAGTTTGTGCCATTAAAAGCATTGTCGGCTGGATTAAGAGGTGGGTTAGAAAGTAGATTGTTGTTTATAAAAAGCGATTCGCCATAGTTTAAGTTGGCATCGCCTTCCCAAGTTAAAAAACCAATTTTAGCACCTTCGTTGTCTAATACATTAATATTTTCTAGTGTTATGGTTTTTTCTTGTTCATTTCTGTTTATAATTTCTAGGCCTTGAAATAAATTAATTTGATTTAGTGGTAAATTTGCATCTTCGTAAATAACATAAATACACCATCCAGCAAAATTGGTACTATTATTACAATATCCAGGATTATTGGTGATTGTTTGAGTAATATCTAGGTTTGATAGTTCGTATGCAATTTCACCATTATCAACAATAAAATCAGTAATGTCTTTATAGCACGAAAAATAATTAAGCGTACCATAGTTTTGGTCAAAATAATCAACTGTATAAGTATTGTCGGCAATAAAATCTGTATTATTTAAAGTGATTTCAGTATCACCGTTTCCTGAGCCTGCCCAATATAAATAAGCCGAAATAATGGTTGTGTTTTCAGGTAGATTTAATACAGCAGAAGAAGATGGTAAGGTTTCACAGTAACCAGACACCAGATTGTTTTCAACTTCATTTAAAGTATTACCTATGGCTAGGTAGTCGTATCGTCCATTAAATTGGTTAAATAACGTAATGTCTTGACCCCAAACAGGGCTGCAAAAAAATATGCTTAATAGAATAAAGTACGTCTTTATACAGTGCATAATTAACACGTTGCTGTGTTAAAAATACTAAAATCCTTTATCGTTTAAGTGTAAAATGACTTCTAAATGTTCTTCCGTCTTGTAAATCAACCGAAAACCAATAATCATCAGTAGGCATAATTTCACCGTTAAAAGATCCGTCCCAGCCTTCTCCAAGTGGGTTTATTTGTTTAAGTAGTTTTCCGTAGCGGTCAAAGATTTTAAGTTTTGTATTTGGTTGAAAGGTGTTTGAGATTCCTTTAATATTCCATCTATCGTTGTACCCATCGCCATTTGGAGTGAAAAATTTAGGATAGCCAATAACGGCAACACTTTCAGAAACAATACCACAATCGTTTTTAGTATCTCTAATACTTACAGTGTAAATACCAGCTTCAATATTATTAAAGGTGTTACTAGTTTGATAGTTGGCATATATGGTGCCGTCTTCGTTTAATAAAGCATATTCGTATATACCTTCACCAGAAGTAATAACAGTAATAGAGTTGTTTTCTGAAATGTCTACCACATTAATATTATCGATTGTAGCAATATTGGAAGCTTCAACGGTAATTGTTCTTGTTTTTGAGCATTGTACGCTGTTGGTAACCGTTACAGTATAAGTCCCTGGTTCATTAATTTGAATACTTTCAGTTTGTTCGTCATTAGACCAAGAATAGGTGTAGTTGTTACTATTTCCAATAACGCCAGAGTTTAATGTTATGGTTTGTGGATAAGTGTTTAGGCAATATAAAAGTGTTTCGTCATCTTCCAAGTTTGGTAAAGGCTCAATATTAAGTTGTACTTCACTTATGCCATAGCAAGCATTGTTGTTTTCGGCTCTAGCAAAAATTGTTTGCGAATATGATGTTGTGTTGTTAAATATTGATGGTAAAGGGTTTTGTTCAAGCAAGGCATCTTCATAAGTTTCATAATAAACGATAGGGAAGCTAATGCCATTAATATCATGAATATCTTGCGTGTAATTTGAAAGGTCGAAAGTGTTTAAACCATCTTCAGAGTTTAATTCATCACAAACTATTGGGGCTATAAAATCTTGAATTTGTGTTGCACTAACTTCTAAAGCAATTTCAGCAATACTATAACAAAGTGAATTGTTGTCTTTCACTTGTGCAAATATAGTTTGAGCACTCGAAGAATAGCTTTCGGGAGAGGTGATAGCGTTTATATCGTTTTCGGCATCAGAAAAGGTTTCAAAAAATGTGGTAAATACATTGTTATTACCATTAGTAATATCGTTAACAGCTTGCAATAGGTTGAAAGTTGTAATTCCATCAGATATGCCATCTTCATCGCATTGGAATAAAGATATGTTGTTTGATAAAGGTGTTTCTAATATTCTTAACGTTAATGGTGTTGTACTAAAGCAAACTTGATTTGTAGCGTCTTCAATTCTTACAAAAATAGTTTGCTCGTCAGGTGTTGTATTGTAAAATTGATTGTTTAAGGGATTTGTGTTGTTTTCGGCTTGAGTTAAGGTTTCATGATAAGAAATGTTAATGCTTGATGCGTCTTGCCCGTTTAAAATCTCATTATTTTTATTAGTTAAGTTAAAGGTTGTTTGCCCATTAAAGGCATCGTTATCTGTATAATCATCGCAAATTTCAAAATCTGAAGGTGTCGCAAAATTTGGGCCGCTATTTACCGTTAATGTGAACGGAATAATTTCGAAACAATCAGTAACAGTATTGGTTAATTTAGCATAAACTTCTTGTGAGTTTGAAATGTTGTTGTAAGGTGATGTTATAGCATTTATCCCTATGTTAGCATCACTTTCTGATTCATGATAGGTTACTTGAACATTTGTTTGATTACCAATTATATTATTTGTGTTTTCTTCAATATCAAATGTAGTAATGCCATCATTATAAGGTTCTACCGTATCACATTTTTCTAAATTAAGGGCTTGTGGATTTCCTAATTCATTGTTGGGAGGACTAGAAAATTCTGCTGTTCCTGTCCATTCTAAAGAAAATGGACTATTACCTATGGGTCTATCTATTACTATAAAATATGTTTCTCCAGCTAGAGCATTAATAGCGCTAACAAAACTATTTCCATCTTGCCCAGGGCCTTCTGAAGACTCCGATTCGTTAGTGCTAAGTCCCGTAAGATTATTGCCTTGTCCTGCAGCTTGAGGGTTTGTTGTAGAGCATCTTATAGCAAATCCTAAATTGCTACAGTCTTGTGTTGGGCCGAAAATAAAAAAATCATAATCTTCTGTTATTGCTGTACTTTGCGGTGTTAGTGTAAAGGCTAAAGTACCATCGGTTACAACAGTTACTTTTAACCATAGGCTGTTGTTTTCGCCACTAGAACAACTATTTAATCCGCTAACTTCTTGAGTCCCTATGCCGTTAACATCAAGGTTGATTTCAGAATTTCCACAAACGACTACAGCGTCAACACAATCTGTTGGTTGTTGGGATTGAACTGTGAAAGTGATAAAGAATATTGCAAATATTCCTTTTTTTAAGTGTTTAAGCATACTAAACGGTTATCGTTTTAAAGTAAAATGACTTCTAAATGTTCTTCCGTCTTGTAAATCAACCGAAAACCAATAATCATCAGTAGGCATAATTTCACCGTTAAAAGATCCGTCCCAGCCTTCTCCAAGTGGGTTTATTTGTTTAAGTAGTTTTCCGTAGCGGTCAAAGATTTTAAGTTTTGTATTTGGTTGAAAGGTGTTTGAGATGCCTTTAATATTCCATCTATCGTTGTACCCATCGCCATTTGGAGTGAAAAATTTAGGATAGCCAATAACGGCAACACTTTCAGAAACAATACCACAATCGTTTTTAGTATCTCTAATACTTACAGTGTAAATACCAGCTTCAATATTATTAAAGGTGTTACTAGTTTGATAGTTGGCATATATGGTGCCGTCTTCGTTTAATAAAGCATATTCGTATATACCTTCACCAGAAGTAATAACAGTAATAGAGTTGTTTTCTGAAATGTCTACCACATTAATATTATCGATTGTAGCAATATTGGAAGCTTCAACGGTAATTGTTCTTGTTTTAGAACATTGTGTGCTATTGGTAACCGTTACAGTATAAGTCCCTGGTTCATTAATTTGAATACTTTCAGTTTGTTCGCCATTAGACCAAGAATAGGTGTAGTTGTTACTATTTCCAATAACGCCAGAGTTTAATGTTATGGTTTGTGGATAAGTGTTTAGGCAATATAAAAGTGTTTCGTCATCTTCCAAGTTTGGTAAAGGCTCAATATTAAGTTGTACTTCACTTATACCATAGCAACCATTAGAATTTTCTGCTCTAGCAAAAATTGTTTGCGAATATGGTGTTGTGTTATTGTAAGGGGAACTTAATGAGTTGGTTTCTAGTAAAGCGTCATTGCTAGAGGCATAATACGTGATTGGAAGTGTGATATTGTTGTCTGTTTGAATTTGAGTGGTAATATCTTCAAGGTTAAAAGTGTTAATACCATCTTCAGAGTCTAATATGTCGCAATCATTAATTACAATGTCATTAATTTGTGATGAAGGAACAACATCTAAAGTTAATTGTGCTGTTGAAAAGCAACCAGATTCAGTATCAATAGCTTTTACAAAAAGGACTTGTTGGTTTGATATGTTACTGTAAATTTCTGATGAAATGGCAGTATCATTTTGTAGGTCTTGTTGGCTTTCGTAAAAGTCTAATTCGATATTTTCAGGAACATCAGTAAATAATACATCTTGTGCTTGATTTAGGTTGAAAGTAGTGTAACCATCATTATTGTCGTCACATTGAACAAGCGTAGCGTTATTAATATCAGGGTTTTCGTTAAACTCAACATAGGCTTCACCTTCAATAAAATCGCATTCACCAGCACCAGCAAATTCAATTTGAAGGGTGTACTCAGCGCTTTGTGTAACGACCAAGTCATTGTCGGTTTCGGTTAAATGAACGCCATCCATATACCATGTGTAAGTTGCGCCAGGTATAGGATCCGCAGATAAAGTATAAGAGTCTCCCTCGCATAGTACAAGACTATTGGAATTACTTCCGTTGTTTATAATGTCAACTTTTTCACTAAAGAAAGATACTATAAACGGCGGAAGCCCTTGGGTGGAGTCGTTTTGTCCTAGGCTGATAGCATTATTTTGATAATTACACAAAGTACCAAGTTCGTTAGGATCGTTAATAACACTTAAAAATGGGGACCCTTGATTATAAGTTTCACTCATTGAACGATAAATTTTACCATCAGGGCCTAATTGTAAAGCACTACGATATAACGTCTGTTGATCTATAGTTATTTGAGAGTTTTGAATGTCATTGGATGTTACATCAAATTGGACTAAAACAGAATGATGATTACTAGGGTTTGTTGAACCAGCTCCATTAAAATCATTAGTAGCTGTAACATAAAGTTTGGTATTATCTGGAGAAAACTCTAAACCATAAGCCTTATTGTTGGCTTCATTAATGGATAGGGGTTGAATATTAGATAATTGCCCTGTGGATTGATCAAAATCAAATAAATAGAGTCCGTCTTGTACGTTGGCACAGGCTAGTTTTGCGCCATCAGGTGATATTTTTAAATATCCTCTTAAATCTGAGGTAGATAATTGTGAGAATGTAGAAGTAATAGCATTTGTATTTACACCAGTACTACTAATTTCATAGGCATAGAAGGTATTTAAGTTAGTTCCTGTCGCGTTGCCGTTAGTTGTTGATAAAACAACAACCCATATATCACCAGAATTACAATCTTTTAAAACAGCAGTTATTTTCTCAGCACAATGATCTAATAAGTTAATGTTCTTTGTTACCACCTTTCCTAATCCATTATTGGCAGACATATCTACGATAGAGTAATTAAAGCCTGTTAGTGTTTGATTGGATCCAACAGTAAAAATGTAATAAATATCTGGATTATTGGGTCTAGGAACAACAATGGCAGATTGCGTACTTGAAGAATCTCCATTTAAGTCCATACCGTTTTCCATAACACTATGGTTGCTATTGTATACAATTACACCATCAGTGTAAAATAATAGATTACCGTATTTGTCAGATATAGAGGAACAACCTTCACGAGTGTTTAATTGCCCATTATTTAAGGAGTTGACAGTGCCATCATCATTAAAGTGAATTCCTGCATTCTCTCCAAAATACCAGTTGGCAGCCTCATCTTGAGAAAAGCCCGAAAATGTAAATAGAATTAAGGCAAAGTAAAATATGTAGTTTTTCATTTTTGATAGCAAATTTAAATGGCTACCAAAGATATCATAAATCTCGCTTTTTTAATAATCTGTACGATAAAAAGGTAAATACCCCTATCCAAACAATAACGATTAATATTTCATACCAATAAACACCATAGTCGTAAGTTAAATCAATTTTGTCTGGATATTTTGTCATAACTACACGCTGCATAGGTTGGTCTATAAGCTTATACATAGACTCTAACGGTAAAAAGTTTTTAACTTTCCAAGCTGTTTCGGTAGTGCCAAAAACTTCGTATGCTCCCCAAAAAACAAGCCATTCAAAAATGTATAAAATGAATAAAAATGCTAATGCAAAAGCCGATCTTTTTAGTAGCATGCCTAAAAATAAACACAAACTAAAAAAGCCTACTAACTTCACAAAGTAAGCCAATAAGAAGCTGGTTTCTCTAAAAATTATCGACACTTCGGTGTAGCTGGAATAATAGAGTCCAATAAAAAATGTAGCTACTCCAATAAGAATTGTAGCCACTAAAGAGAAAAAAACAATGGTGTAAAATTTAGATAGGATAAATTCTTTTTTACTTAGCCCATCTATAAGGTTTTGTTTAAGTGTTTTGTTGCTGTATTCGTTTCCTATCATGCTTACCACAACAATGGCAAAGAAAAGCTTAAAGTATGAGGCGAAAAATGTGGTGATATGCCATATGATAGGGAAGTTAAAAATGCCTAGCTCGCCTAATTCCAAAGTAAAAAAACCAAAAAAGTTAATTTTTATTGAAGATAGAATTAAAACCGTAAAGGGTAAAATAAACGATATAAATATTAAAATCTTACTTGTTCTGTTAAGCCAAAGTTTTTGTAGTTCTAGTTTTATAAGACGTAGCATATATTGATTGATGTTTTTAGTTGTTATCTGTTAGTTGTAAGAATTGTTCTTCAAGGCTTTCCTTGCGTTTTACTAAATGTGTAAGTACAATACCGTTATCAAACATTAACTGGTTTACAGACTTAGCGTCTAAAGGTTCATCAAGAAAAGCGGTTATTAAATCGTCTTCAACATTTATTTTGCCAAATATGTTTTTGTCGTTTAGGAACTTTAAAAGCTGCTCTTGGTTTTCAGCTTTCAATTCTAAATATCCATGACTACTTATCATTTCGTCCACACGACCAGAATATAACTTTTCACCTTTTCGTAACACCACAACGTGCGAGCAAACTTTTTCTACTTCATCCAGTAAATGTGAGGCCAATAAAATAGTTGTGCCATTAGCAGCAATTTGTTTAATTAAAGAACGGATTTGATGAATGCCTTGTGGGTCTAATCCATTAGTCGGTTCGTCTAAAATTAAAATTTCCGGATCGTTAAGTAAGGCCGAGGCAATTGCTAAACGCTGTTTCATCCCTAATGAATAGGTGCGAAATTTATTGTCTTTTCTGTCCCAAAGACCAACAAGCTCTAACTTTTCTTGAATTTTACTAAAATCCACACCTTTAATGTTACAAACAAGCTTTAAATTATCGTAAGCTGTCATGTAAGGGTAAAAGTTTGGACGTTCTATAATAGCGCCAACTTTTTTTAGAGCATCGTGAGTAGAAATATTACCATCAAACCAATGGAAATCGCCAGATGTTTTATTTACCACATTTAAAACGATTCCTAAAGTTGTAGATTTGCCACTTCCGTTAGGTCCTAAAATACCATAAACATTACCTTTGTTAATCGTAAATGATAGGTTTTTTACAGCAGTGAGGTAACCAAATTTTTTGGTGAGATTGTTAATTGTAAGAATTGATTCCAAAGTGTTTCTAGATTGTTTAGTTAAAAATATGACGAACTTAACCACATAATGTTACAAACTAATTTATAAAACATTACATTAGTTGTTGGTTATTTTATGTTATGGACGATTTAAAGATATCGAAAAAGAAGCCTTCCTACCCAATAGGAAACAAATTACACGATTACTTGCAGGAGTATAATCGCAATATACGATTACCTATTTTTTATGATGATTTATTGCGCTTTCAAGGCTCTGTAGTAGTGTATGATAAAAATGATGAAGATACACTTTGGGTTAGGGTATATTTTAATGAGTTTGAAAGAGAAGAAATCGATTTAGCTTTAAAGCGGGTATATTCCATTTTAATTTCAGATGGTAACGAAAATATATTTAAATACTTAAATGTTGATGCTATAGATTTTTGCACATTTGGAAACTCTAAACCTTTTCGAGTAAAAATTAGAAATATTTTAAACGATAACTACACCTATTTTTATGTGAAAAAAGCTGATGCTTCTCGTGTTTATGGTTTAGAGTTCGAACATATGCTTTCACCATACAATCTTAATTTTTTAGTTTATAAAGACACACTAATAGAAGAGCACATTGCAGGCATACCAGGCGATGAGTTTATAAAAAATATATTGCCAAAGTGTACACACTCCGAGAAATCGCAAATAGCGAAAGAGTTTGTTAAGTTTAACGAGCGTTGTATGATTAGGCTTTTAGGAGACATGCGTTCTTATAACTATGTTATCGTGCCAACACACGATTTTGATCATGTAGTATATAAAATTCGCGCTATAGATTTTGATCAGCAATGCTACGAAGGCAAATTAAATATATATAGACCACAGTTTTTCAAGGAAAATATTGCAATGGTTAATTTGGTGCGTGAAAAAATTCAAAAAGAATCTATCCAGCAATATAAAATTGAAGAACGCTCTATTGTGGCTAGGCGTATGATTAGTTATCATGATAGAATAGGGGAGCTACTAGAATGTATGGAAGGAGATACCCTTTCTACGCCAGAAAATATTATGCAATTAAAAGAAGAGATATACAATTACACGCTGGACGTTGAATTTAGACGAAGTAATACGATGGGGGATATCATGAAAAATGCCCTGGATTTCGTTAAACGAAATTACCAAGGCATGAATATGAAAAACTTTTTTTAATTCCAGTTTTCGTCAAAATCTAGATTATCGTAATCATTAACATCATAATCATCATCAAACTCATTAAACTCATCTAAGTTTTCAGCTTCAAAGTTTTTTTCTGGAGCTTCGTCTGGAATTTGTCCATGCACAAACATGAGGTTAGGATAGTCGGTACCTTCAGCTTCATCAACAATTTCAGCCAATTCTACAAAAAATGTCCAAAGGCTTAAAAAATCATATACATAAATTAGCTTGGTTTGTGCTTCATGTACTACATCGTTAAGTGTTGTTTCATTCATTAAACGCGCCTGGCCATTGTCGCTTAAATCGAATAATGAAATTTCCTCACCTTGTTCCCATTCGTCATTGCTTACGTAAAACGAAGCCATTTCAGAGCCATCAAAACCAAACGATTGTGTAATGGTGTTGTGAAGGTCTTCTAAAGTGTCGGTTTCACGTATTTCTAGGTCGCGAAAAATATCGTCTTCGGTGTCGTTGTCTAATACTATTCTAAATCTATAAATCATATCTCAAAAAAATCTGCCGCAAAGTTACGTCATTTCCATTATTTACTTGCAAAGCGAGATTTAAAATTATGTAATATGTTTTTAGAAAAGTTTTTAGTGCTATTTACTAAACCTATGTAGTGTAAATGTCATAGCCGAAAGCAAGAAAAAAGCACCTATTTGATGTGCTACGCCAAGCCATAAAGGGACTTGAAGTAAAACAGTAAATACGCCTAATACAAACTGAACAAAAACAATAATTAAAAGACTTTGAATGCCTTGCTGTTGCAGTTTGGAAAGTTGTAGTTTTTTAGATTTAACCCAAAGAATAATAATAAAAGCTACAACTAAATAAGCTATGGTTCTGTGTATAAATTGAATGCCGCTAGGATTCTCGATAAGGTTTTTGTAAAATGGTTCGAATATGTAAACCGTATGATGCATAAATTTTCCTTCATTCATTAAGGGCCAATGGTTGTGTAATAAACCAGCTTTTAAGCCAGCCACAAAAGCGCCATAAATAATTTGAACAATAAGAATAATAAAGCTAATAATAATAAGTTTCCTAAACTTTGGAAACTCTATAGGTTTTCGGTTAGGGTAAATTAAATCTAAAGCAACCCATAGTGTTGCTGCAAATGTTAGAAATGCTGTTATTAAGTGTGCCGCCAATCTAAAATGGCTAACATCGGGTTTGTCTACCAAACCACTTTTTACCATATACCAACCCAAAAAGCCTTGAAAAGCACCTAATCCCATTAAAATTAAACTCTTTTTTATGGTACTTTTTGTGAGTTGTTTGGTTAATAAAAAATATAGAAATGGGATAAAAAATACCATGCCAATCAAACGTCCGATAACACGGTGTAGCCATTCCCAAAAATAGATTTGTTTGAAATCTTCCAACTCAAAATGGTAGTTAAGTTTTTGGTATTCGGGGTACTGTTTATAAAGTTCGAATGCTTGTTGCCATTCAGCATCGTTTAAAGGTGGTACGGTTCCTGTAATTAACTTATAGTTAGAAATGGATAGTCCAGAATCGGTAAGTCTGGTAATACCACCAACTAAAACCATTATAAAAATGAGCAAACAGCCCGTAAGTAACCAGTATATAACGCGTTTATTGTCTTTTTTCATCAGCTGTTAATCCTATTTTTTTTCCTTTATCAAGCATCAGTTGGTAAGCGGCTTCATACTCGTTTGGTATTTTACCATCTAGAATAGCTTCTTTAATAGTTTCTTTAATCGTACCTATTTCACGACTTGGTCCAATGTTAAACGTTGTCATAATATCTTCCCCGGATATTGGTGGTTCAAAGTTTCGAATGCGGTCACGTTCTTCAACTTCAACCATTTTTTCACGTACAATTTTGAAATTGTTGTGGTACCTCTTAAAACGTTTTGGGTTTTTTGTAGTGATGTCGGCTTCACAAAGCGTCATTAAGTCTTCAATATAATCACCTGCATCAAAAATTAGGCGTCGTACGGCAGAATCAGTCACTTCTTCATCAACCAAAGCAATAGGGCGAGAACTCATTCTTACCATTTTTTGAACGAATTTCATCTTATCATTCAATGGCATTTTTAATCTTTTAAAAAGATGAAACACCATTTTTGAACCTTTAAACTCGTGTCCGTGAAAGGTCCAACCTATTTTTTTATCGAAACGTTTGGTTGGTGCCTTGCCAATATCGTGCAATAAAGCAGCCCAGCGTAGCCAGACATCGTCTGTGTTCTCAGAAATATTATCAACCACTTCTAGAGTGTGGTAAAAGTTATCTTTATGGCGTTGTCCTTCTTTTTCTTCAATACCTTTAAGAGCGGTAAGTTCAGGTAAAATACGCTCAAGAAGTCCTGTTTTTTCTAATAGTAAGAACCCTTTTGACGGTGTTTTACTTTCCAGTATTTTATGAAGTTCGGTAACAATACGTTCTTTGGTGATGATGTCTATACGGTGATTGTTTCTGGTAATGGCGTTTAGTGATTCGTCTTCTATCCAGAAATCTAATTGCGTAGCAAATCGTATGGCGCGCATCATTCGTAATGGGTCGTCGCTGTATGTAATATCAGGATCTAAAGGTGTACGAATGGTTTTAGTTTCTAAATCTGAAATACCATTAAAAGGATCTAATAAATCACCAAAACGGTCTTCACTTAAGTTTAGGGCTAATGCATTTATGGTAAAATCGCGACGATTTTGATCGTCTTGAAGTGTGCCATTTTCTACAATGGGATTTCTACTATCCTTGGTGTAACTTTCTTTACGTGCGCCAACAAATTCAATTTCCAAGTCGTCATGGCGTAACATGGCTGTTCCGTAAGTTTTAAACACCTTTACTTTTGGTTTGTTGGGAAGGTTTTTTGAAACCTCTTTGGCCAAAGCAATACCACTACCAATAGCTACAACATCGATATCTTTTTTAGAGTCCCGCTGCAATAAATAATCACGAACAAAACCACCAATAACATAGCTGTCTAGGTTAAGCGTTTTGGCAGACTTTGATATAATCTTGAAAATACTATGTTGTAAGGCGTCTCTGTAATTCATAGGATTCAAATTTCAATAATGGTTTGTTGTTTGAAATTTGAGTTTTTATTCTCGTATAACCTTCACCATACCGTCGTTTGAAATTTTAATAATAGACGATGGTTTATTAGCCGATTTTACGTTTTGCAAATTTACAACATAGTCCACACCTTTTAAAATATGGTCGCTTATTTCTTTAAAGGATTTTGGAGTAGGTTCGCCACTCATATTTGCCGATGTTGATACCAAGGGTTTTCTTAACTTTCTAATAAGTTTATTAGCAAAGCCTTCACGAACAACGCGTATGGCCAGAGTGTTATCTGCAGCGACTAAGTTTTCCGAAATGCGAATAGGTTTATCGTAAATAATAGTAGTGGGTTTATTGGCATATTTTAAAATATCGTAAGCGACTTCAGGAACGTTTTCTACATACTGTTCTAACATTTTAAAATCGCTTACCAAGCAAATCAATGCTTTGCTCTCGTCGCGTTGCTTAAGTTTAAAAATTTTTTCTATAGCTTCGTAATTAGTGGCATCGCAGCCAATACCCCAAACGGTATCGGTAGGGTAAAGAATAGTTTTACCTTGTTTTAAGGCGGTTAGGGTGGTGTTTATTTCGTTTTGCATAGTGCAAAAATAATTTAATTGGTTTTAAATTATACTAACAAAATAAGATATTCCAAAAGTTGTATTCTCTATTAAGATGGATAACTTTCTTTAGTTAATTTAACTTTACTACATTTACCGGCTAATTTAATATTTAATAATAACCTAATGAGGTTGGTAGATAAGCTTAAAAGAAAAGAAAAAGTAGATAAAGTTGTTATACATATAGGAAAATGTGGTGGGTCTTCCGTTATAGAGGAATTAAATAAAAGAGACCTTAAGTTTTTTGAAAAGCATGTAGGAGAGGTAACTTATAGAAGAAATAAAAAGTATATTATTGTTATTAGAAATCCGATATCTAGATTTGTATCGGCGTTTAATTGGCGTTATAAACTTGTGGTTGAAGACGGAACTCAAAAAGATTTATATCTAGGTGAAAAAGAACTTCTTGAAAAGTATAGCGATATAAATAACTTAGCTGAAAATATTTATGATGAAGAAGGTAATCTTGTGCTAGATTTTAAAAATGACGAATTTTATATTCATCATCTTAAGGAAGATATCGACTTTTATTTAGCAGATTTTTTAAAGAAGTGTAAAAAGAAACAAATTGTAGCTGTTCTTGCAACCGAAACGTTAAGCGAAGACTTGAAGACTCATTTTAATATTACACTTAAAAGTCATTTAAAGAAAAATAAAAAGAAAACTGACTTATCGAATCTAGCTGTTAATAATTTGATACAGTATTTAGAAAAAGATTATGACTGTATTGAAAAACTAAACAACATGGGTGTGTTAACAGAAAAACAATACCAAAAACTATCTAATAAAGTGTTTTAAAATTCCCTTGTTTGGTAAAATAATGATATGAGAATAGGAAAATTAACGCTTTCTAAATTTATAAAAGGATTTATAGGAACAAGACTTATAGATTCTATCGAGGTTTATTATATACCGGAAACAAATACGTTTTATCCCATAATATCCAAATCTGGTTGTTCCACAGTTAAGGTAGATATTATTAGACGTTACAAACCCGATTTTACAAGTAAATTTCCTGAAATACATCAGGTTGATCCTGCTTTAGAAACTAATGACAAAGTATTAAGAAAGCGCTTTTATAGTTTTAAAAAATACCGCAAGTTTAGTCGTGGTAAAGTGGCGCATTTAGTAATAAGAAACCCATATGAACGTATCTATTCATGTTTTTTAGATGTGGTTACAAACAAAAATGTAATGTATGAAGACCCTTCAGGACTTACCAACTTTTTTGGTATTAAAAGCGAAATAAGTTTTGATGAGTTTCTCAAGAAAGTGGTGAAATTACCCGATTATTTATCCGATAGGCATTTTAGGAGTCAATCGTTTTATTTACAAAAAGGTGTTGAAGAAGTTCTAGGAGGTATAGCGGTTACTTTACTGGAAAACTATAATAAAAAAACAGGTGAAAAGGCAAGTAAGCTTAACACTAACAATAAAAAAATTCCACAGGAAATTCTTCAGAAACTAAAAAAAAGTAATGCGTTTAATAAACGTTTTTCTAAGGATATAAACATGTATCAGGTTATTAAAAACGGCTAGTGTTAAACGCGCTTTTTTAAATACCAACTTTCAAAACGCTTTAAAATACTATTTTTATTGGTGTTTCTAATTAACCTAAAAGCTATTTCTGGAGTTTTAATGGCATAACGTTTAAAAAGGTTATACTGTTTTGTTTTTTTGGCATTGAATTGCAGGAAATCTTCAATTCTAAAATGTTCAAGATGTTTTTTTATTAAAGCTGTGCCTTCTTCCTTATATGTAATATTCTTATTCTTTTTTATAAATCTGTAAAAAGCAGCAACTACTGTAATTTGAAAGTTTAAAATATAAGTGCCTGTAATTAATTTACTTTGCTTGTCTTTTTCGGGCTTATAATATTTAGTATAAATATCTTCAATAACCGTTAAATACGATGTAAGATTGTATAAGCTGTAATTTTTTGTTATAGAGCTTTGATTGCCAATATTATAATAGTAGATAACTTTAGAGTTGAAAATAATCTTTTTAGCATAATACATGGTTTCAAAAAACCAAAGTTCGTCTTCATGGACAAAACCATCTTTAAACCACAAATTATTAGTGGTAATAAAATCAGTATTATATAGCTTATTCCAAGCGACAACACTAAAAGGTGTTTTTAAGGCGAGCTCTACAAAATTTTTATTTTCAAGTAATGTATTTGTTGTATTATAATGTTCTAAAGTGTTAATAATTGTTGTTGTTTGGTTACGAACGGAAGCGTTTTTTCCTATAACAATATCAACGTTTGATTGATATAAATTGGTTAGGCTTTCCAAACAATTTTTATCTAACATATCGTCTGGATCGAAAAAATAAATACAATCACCTTTAGCGTGTTTTAACCCTGTATTTCGTGCGCCAGAAAGTCCTTTGTTTTCTTGAGAAATTAGTTTAAACCGCGCATCTTTATTTACCCATTTTTTTATTTCATTTTCTGTATTGTCTTTGCTGCCATCGTTAACAACTAGACACTCCCAATTTATATAAGTCTGGTTTAAAACGCTTCCTAACCCTTTATCTATAAAACGTGCTACATTATAACATGGTACTATAATACTCACAAAAGGTGATGCTATATTTTTATTTGTCATATTATTAAAATAAACTTTTAAAGAAAATTACCATCTTATCTATAATGGGCATTTTAGAGAAATAACCAGACTCTTTTTTTAAGTAATTAAAGAATGCCATATTATAGCTTTCGGCATTTCTAATGGTTCGTATCAAAATTTTGTCTATGTGTGCATTAAATAACTCTTGATTATAGTACTTATGTTTTAAATTTAAGTTTTTAAGTGTTTTAGCAGCTTTAATAACTTGCTTAATATCATTTTTGGGCAAGTTTCGTTTTAATGAAACAGCATGTAAATAGTAATTGATATTAGCATCATTCTCATCAATTGCTAAATGTATTAATTGGCGCTTTTTTATAAGGATTTCAGATTTTATTAAATTGTCTTTTTTTGTTTGACTAATATTTCCCGGATGCCATCTGTAACGCAATAAAGATTCGGGTATATTATGAAACTTAGTTTTAGCAATTAATTGGCTCCATAAGCCGTAATCTTCAGCAGGAACATATTGGTGTTCGAATTGTAAATCACCTAATACCGATTTCCTAAACATAACCGTTGGGTTGCCAATACCACAACTACTTAAAAATTGTATTTTAAGAGCCTCATGGTCTACGGCATGTTTTAATATCTTTTCTTTTTTATCACCAAATACAGTAAACCAAGTACCGCAAACGCCCACATCGGGATTGGATTTTAAAAAATCTATTTGTTTTTCAAACCGAGTAGGCAATGCAATGTCATCGGCATCTAAAAGCGCAATAAACTCTGTTTCGGCCAACTTAATGCCTTCATTTCTTAAGTTTGCAGGGCCTTGGTTTTCGTTTTTGCTTATAACATGAACCCTATGGTCTTGTTCTTGATATTTTTTAAGAATAGCTGGCGTACTGTCCGTGGAGTTATCATTTAATACTAAAAGTGTAAAGTTGGTATAGGTTTGATGTAATACACTATCTATGGCTTCTTCTAAATATTTTTCGCCATTATAAACAGGCATAATAACAGTTAACTCAGGCATGTTTTCAACATTATTTGACAAAAATAGGTATTTACTATAGATAAACTATCTTTGTGACAGATAAACTATGAAAAGGCACTATGAAAAATATACATGTAGGTTATTTATTATCCTATGATTATGAGAAATTGAAATATTCAATACCTCCTGTTTATAATGAAGCCGATAAGATTTTTATCGCAATGGATGAAAAACTACGAACTTGGTCAGGCGAAACATTTACAGTTGAGGAGTCTTTTTTTGAATGGCTTGAAGCGTTTGATGTAGATAACAAGATTACTATTTATCAAGACGATTTTTATGTACCTGAACTTTCTGCAATAGAAAACGATAATAGAGAGCGACACATGTTGTCTTTAAGAATGGGAGTGGGTAATTGGCTGGTACAGGTAGATAGTGATGAGTATTTTTTAGATTTTAAAAAGTTTGTGGATGATTTAAGAAAATATGATAGTTATTTAGAAAATCCCAAAAAAAATAATATTCAAATTGCAGCTTTCTTGGTTAACATGTATAAATACACCGACAATGGAGTGTTATATGTAAGTGAACCAACACGAGGTATAATGGCTACTAATTATCCAAATTATAAAGTCGCCAGAAATACAAGAAGGCGAATAGTTTATACACAAAACATTTTAATGCATGAGTGTGTAGCTAGAGATGAAAAAGAACTTATCACAAAATTTGATAATTGGGGACATAATGTAGATATAAAAGACAGAGAGGCTTTTATGACTAAATGGCGAACAACCAATAAAACTAATTATAAAGAAAGAAAGGACTTTTTTTATATAGAACCTGAAAAATGGCCAGAGTTAGATTTTGTTGCTGGTACTACTTTAGAAGAATTGAGAGAGAATATTATGGCAAAACAGGTTATGCCTACTAAGTTTTATGTTTGGAAAAAAAACTTTGGCCAATGGTTTAAATTTTTATTCAAGTAAACTTTTATAAACATCTAAATATTGCTCAGCAGTTTTATCCCAAGAGTATGATTTGGCGTGAGCAATTATATTTTGAGCATTTTCTTCTGGGTTTTTATTAAATTCTTCAATACTGTTGTTATACATATGACTCATGTAATAAGCATCAAATTTATCCCAGTAAAAAGCACATTTTCCGCCAACTTCGGGTAACGAACTTTTGTTTGATAAAAATACAGGTTTGCCAAAGCTCATCGCTTCAATAGGAGGTATTCCAAAACCTTCGCGTAATGAAGGAAATACAAAAGCTTCGCAATGTTTGTAGTAATAGTTTTTATCATTTTCACTTATTTTTCCTAATAAAAACACACGATTTTCAAGCTTATAATTTTTTATTAATTCTGAAATTTTGTTGGCATATTCAGTAGTGTTTTTTCCAGCAATTAATAATTGTTTGTCGGGTAAATGTGTCATCATTTCAACTAAAACATGAAAATTTTTCTTTTCCAATACTTCACCAATTGTAAATAAAAAAGGCGATTTAGGAGAAAATTCAGGAGACATAAAAGTTTGTAGCGTGTTAATTTCAGGACTACCATTATAAATAATGTATTCGGGCACATTGGGCACCTTAAAATACTTGTGAGTCATGCTTTTGGCATAGTTAGAAATATAGGTTATAGCTTGACTTCGGTTAAGTTTTTCGTTAAATGCATGTATTTTTTTATTTAAGTCTTCGCCTGTTAATTCCTCCATAAAATTTACATCATGAACCGTTAATAAATAAGGAATATCGTGATAAGGTTCTATTTTTGTATTCTGATTTAAACTATGCCATAAATCGTATTTTTTTCTTATCCTAAATAATCGATAGCGCCTAAAAGAATGGTATTTCTTATAAGAAAATGTTTGACCAAGTTCAGCTTGTAGCTTGTCAATATTTTTAGCATAAAGCGTTACATTGTAATTCGATGGAATTTTTTTTGAAAGCGCTTTAATTAAATGGTAATTAAATTGTCCAAAACCAAAGTTGAGGTTTTTTATGTTGTGCGATTCTAAAAATATTTTGGGCATTCCAAGAGAGTTTTTACAAATTAACTAAAACTAATTGTAATTTTGCTGTATGAAGCATGTTGTTGTTAAAAAGTTTCTTCAAGATGAAGTGATGTTAACGAAATTTATTTCAAACTTCGATTCCGAAGGTGAAGATTTCGGTAAACAAGATAGAAATTCGTTAAAATTATTTGATTTAAATGGGCTAACTATTAACGTAAAGTCGTTTAAAGTCCCTAATATAGTTAATCAAATAGCCTACAAGTTTTTTAGAAAAAGTAAGGCGCAACGCTCTTACGAGTATGCTAACAAACTCATTAAATTAGGAATAGGTACACCACAACCCATAGCTTATTATGAGTTTACAACACCACTTTTGTTTAAGAAAAGTTTTTACATAAGTGAACAATTAGATTGCGATTATACCTATCGCGATTTAACCCAAGATTTTAATATTCCCAATTACGAACCTATATTAAGAGCATTCACAAGGTTCACATATAAACTGCACGAAAATAATGTGTTGTTTTTAGACCATTCACCAGGAAATACGCTTATAAAAGTAAATAATAACGATTATGAGTTTTTCCTAGTTGATTTAAACCGTATGGAGTTTAAACCTCTTGATTTTAATACTAGAATAAAAAATTTCGCGCGGTTAACCATTCATGAAAAAATGGTAGAAGTAATGAGCGATGAATATGCTAAATGCATAGGAGAACCTTATGAAAAAGTGTTTAGCCTTATGTGGCAATACACAAACGAGTTTCAATATAGGTTTTACCGAAAAAAAAGGTTAAAAAAGAAACTTAAGTTTTGGAAAAAAAGCTAACGATTTTGCTTTATTAATTCTCTTAGTTTAATGTATTTTAAAAAACGCGTGTTTGCTGTTTGCACAGAAATTATTAATCCGTTTAACCCATCTAAAAAACCAAGTTTAATAATATAAGATTGAAAAAATGCCCAAGTTGGATTTAAAACTATTTTGTAAATAGGAGCCTTTTTACCTAATTTAAAATACGAATTAGCAGAAATTGTTGTAAAGTTTTCAACTTGTTTATTAAACTCTGAGTAGCTTTGATATGTTTTATGTAGAATATCTCCCTTTAAAAAACCAGCCTTGCTTTTTATTGGATCTAGAATTATTTTATCGTGTGGGTTAATACCACCCCATTGTGCCTTTTTTCTATTAAATACTCTAAGTTTTTTATCGGGATACCAAGTGGTATGTTTAATCCATTGACCACAAAAATAATTTAGTCGCTTACAATAATACCCATCATAAACCCAATTAGATTTTAATTCAAGTATAGATTTTTGAAGTGTTTCAGATAAGGCTTCATCAGCATCTAAGGATACAATATAATCATGAGATGCCATATTCATAGCAAAATTCTTTTGCTCTACATAACCTAGAAATGTTTGTTCAATAAAGGTGACATCGTATTTTTTACAGATAGACTTAGTATTGTCTTTAGAAAAAGAATCAACAACAATAATTTCATCTACTACTGGGAGTAAAGATTTTAGGCATCGTTCAATTTTAGCTTCCTCATTATAGGTTATAATAACTCCCGATAGTTTTATCATCTTTTTAAAATAATTTTGGTAAAAATACCCAATTTAGATATAGAAATAAAGAAAAGGAATTAAAATGCCTTCTTACAAAATAGTTTAATATACGTACATTTGCACTATAGAAGTCCGTATAAAAAGATAAATCTATAAAGAAAAATAAGGTTGTACGGCAAGTCGTTAAATACGAACGAAATAAAAACATACACACCTAGGAATTTATTTAAAAATTATGTCACAATACCCAAAAATAACCGTTATCATGGCTACTTATAATAAAGTAGATTGGTTAAGTAAAGTTTTAGAAGGATATAAATACCAAACGTATAATGATTTTGATATTATAGTAGCAGATGATGGTTCGACCGAAGAAACCAAAAATCTAATAGATAGCTTTAAAAAAGACTATCCCGTAAATATTACTCATTTGTGGCATGAAGACTTAGGATACAGAAGACAAACCATTTTAAATGAGGCGATTGTTAAAGCAAAAAATGACTATATTTTGTTTACCGATGGCGATTGTATTCCAAGGGCCGACTTTGTAGAAACACATGCCAAATTTGCCGAAAAAGGATACTTCCTGTCAGGCGGGTATTGTAAGTTGCCTATGAATACAAGTGAAGCCATTACTCCAGAAGACATAAAGAACCAAGACTGTTTTAAAGTAAACTGGCTAAAAACCAAAGGTGTTGTGAGTTCTAAAAATAAATTAAAGCTATCCGCAAAAGATGGGATAGCCAATTTTTTAGATGTAGTTACACCAACGGGAGCAACATTTAACAACTGTAATTCGTCGGCTTGGAAAAGCGATTTAATTGCCATTAATGGCTATGACGAGCGTATGCAATATGGTGGTCCAGATAGAGAGTTGGGTGAGCGCTTATTTAACAAAGGGATTAAGTCTAAACAAATACGATATAAAGCTATTTGTGTTCATCTAGACCATGCCAGAGGCTATAAAACCAAAGAGTCTTTAGATAGAAATTTAGCTATTAGAGCTGAGGTAAAAAAGAAAAAGAAAACCTGGACAGACTTTGGGATAAAGAAAAACCAAGATTAAAACTGCTTTAAAAACTTTTCTAATTTGGGTATAATTAACTCAGGAGGAAAAATATCATAAAGTGCAAAGACATCTTTTTTCATCTCTTTCATGGTTTTTCCATCGTAAAGTTCTGGTTTAATATCTTTTAAATGAATAGAAGCGTTTGTCTTGCCATCTTCAAAAAGACTCCAAGCGTCTTTTTTTATCCAAGGCGAAAAAATAGAAAATGTAGGAATATTTAATGCTTTAGCCATATTTATGGCGCCACCTTCATTGCCTATTAAAGCAGTACAATGATTTGTAATGGCTAAAAATTCACGTAGGCTTTTACCAAAAACATCAAAATAAATATGTTTTTTGGTTTCTGATGTGCAGAAATTATAAATTGTTTTTGCTTCGGTATATTGTTTTGGAATGTAGTTAAATAAGATTTGACCTTTAGTTTGCTCTACAATAAAATCGATAACCTTGGCCATATGTGGTAAGGGGTAGGTTTTTGTATTACCACTTCCTAAAACGCCAATCATAAAAACGGGTTGCGATAAATTAATCCCAGCATCGCTTAGTTGTTTTTGTGAATTAACAATTTCATCATTGGTTAAGTAAATTTTTGGCTTGACTATTTCTTTAGTTAATGCTTTAGAAATAGGGGCTAAAAGTTGCATTCTGTTTTCAATAGCTAAACCAGCATTGGTGTTAGCTTTGTCTTTGTTTTTAAACGTATGCGTATAAATTGATTTTGTATACCATTTATACTTAGAAATTTTTGTTTTTGCTCCGGAGAACGCTGTAATTAAATTACTGGAGGTTTTTGAGTACACATCAATAACAACATCGTATTGTTCTTTTTTAATGTGTTTTAAAAAATGCCAAAAAGCCCGTTTATTGTTTTCTATTTTAGGAGTAAAAAATTTAAAGTCATCAATAAACGGGTTATTTTCTACAACAGGAAATGTGTGCGAATTAATCAAGTAATGAAGCTCCGCTTTAGGGTACTTCTTCTTTATGGCTTCAAATAGAATACTACTTGTAAGCACATCGCCAATCATTTTTTGTTGTATGATAAGGATTTTCATTATACAGCTACATCATATTCACGTAAGGCATCGTTAAGTGATGTCTTTTTATTGGTGCTTTCTTTGCGTTTTCCAATAATTAAAGCACAAGGAACATTGTATTCGCCAGCAGGGAATTTTTTCGTGTAACTACCAGGAATAACTACCGATCTAGCAGGAACTAAACCTTTTGTTTCAACAGGTTTGTCACCTGTTACATCAATAATTTTTGTCGATGCAGTTAGCACAACATTGGCACCAAGTACAGCTTCTTTTTCAACGCGAACACCTTCAACAACAATGCAGCGTGAGCCAACAAATGCATTATCTTCAATAATTACTGGAGCTGCTTGTAAAGGTTCTAAAACGCCACCAATACCAACGCCACCAGAAAGATGGACGTTTTTACCAATTTGAGCGCAACTTCCTACAGTAGCCCAAGTATCTACCATAGTCCCTTCATCTACATAAGCACCAATATTAACATAGCTAGGCATCATAATAACACCTTTCGAAATATAAGCTCCATGACGTGCTACAGCATGTGGTACTACACGAATACCTTTTTCTTTATAACCAGTTTTTAAAGGTATTTTATCATGATATTCAAAAATACCAACTTCTAAAGTTTCCATTTGCTGGATAGGGAAGTATAAAACAACAGCTTTTTTTACCCATTCGTTTACCTGCCAACCATTTTCAGTTGGTTCGGCAACACGTAAATCACCAGAATCTAATAAGGAAACAACCTCACGTATGGTATTTATGGTTTTTTCTTCTTTAAGTAACGCTCTGTCATCCCAAGCGTTTTCTATAATTGATTTTAAGTTATTCATTTTAATTTGTATTTACGCTGCAAATATAAGTGTATAAACTTTTAATGTATAACATATCAAAGAACTTTAAACCAAGTTGTGTATTTTTGTAAAATATGGGAAGAATTTTAGCAATAGATTTTGGAGCCAAAAGAACAGGTATAGCTGTTACCGATGAATTACAAATTATAGCCTCTGGGTTAACAACTGTAAACACAAAGGAGTTGCTAGCGTTTTTAAAAGCCTATATTTCTAAAGAAGACGTTGAACTTTTTGTTGTTGGAGAGCCAAAACAGCTAAATAACCAAGCGTCGGAAAGCGAGGAATTAATTTTACCCTTTTTAAAAAAGCTTGAAGCTGAAATCCCTAGTATCCCTATAAAACGTGTTGATGAGCGATTTACGTCTAAAATGGCCTTTCAAACTATGATAGATAGTGGCTTGTCTAAAAAACAACGACGTAACAAAGCTTTAGTAGACGAAATTAGCGCGACTATTATTTTACAAAGCTATTTAGCAAGTAACTAACCTTGCTAATCTTTTAATTGTAAGTTAAAAGTGCTGTAAAACCTCCAAGGAATTGTATTTTTGCACTTGAAAAATAAAAACTATGATTTTACCAATTGTTGCTTACGGCGATCCAGTACTAAAAAAGAAAGCCAAAGATATTTCTAATGATTACCCAAAACTAGGTGAGTTGTTAGATAATATGTATGAAACCATGGAAGGCGCTTATGGTGTTGGATTAGCAGCACCTCAAATAGGATTGCCCATTAGAATTTTTGTAATTGATGCTGCACCGTTTGCCGAAGATGACGAATTGCCAGAAGAAGAGCAGGCCTTTTTAAAAACTTTTAGGAGAACGTTTATAAATGCCAAAATTACTGAAGAAGAAGGAGACGAGTGGGCATTTAACGAAGGTTGTTTAAGTATTCCAGATGTTAGAGAAGATGTGTTTAGAAAGCCCAAAATAACGATAGAATATTTTGATGAAAACTTTAACAAGCATGTTGAAACATTCGAAGGACTAGCGGCAAGAGTCATTCAACATGAATACGATCATATTGAAGGTGTTTTATTTACAGATAAACTATCAAGTTTAAAAAAGCGCTTAATAAAAGGTAAGCTTAATAATATTTCAAAAGGGAAGATAAACGTTGATTATAGAATGCGTTTTCCTAACCAAAAAAAGAGACGATAAATTTGGTGAACAATGCCAAACAAAGCATATTTGCACTTTTTAAAATAAACCTATGGGATTAGAAAAAGTTTTAGCCATATCAGGAAAACCAGGATTGTATAAATTAGTAGCACAAACAAGAACAGGATTTGTTGCAGAATCTTTGGTAGATAAAAGAAGAATTTCTGTTAACATTCACCAGAATGTTAGCTTACTAAGCGAAATAGCTATTTACACGTTAACAGAAGAGAAACCACTTCAAGATGTTTTTGCTTTAATAAAGGAGAAAGAAAATGGCGAACAAACAGCAATAGGTCATAAAGAAAGTAAGGATAAATTAGAAGAATATTTCTTCAATATTTTACCAGATTACGATGAAGACCGTGTGTATGCTAGTGATATTAAAAAAGTAATACAATGGTATAACTTACTTCAAAAACATGACTTGTTAGATTTTGAAGAAGAAGTTTCAACTTCAGATGAAGAAGAATAAAAATTAACCTCGAATGATTATTAAACACAAATAAAAATCTAGCCTAACGGCTGGATTTTTTTATTTTAAAAAGCAACTTACACAAAAAAACACAATGAATTCTAGAGCAGAGCAATTAAAAGGTTTTGAACGTTTGTTAAATATTATGGACGATTTACGAGAACAATGCCCTTGGGATAAAAAGCAAACTATGGAAACATTACGTCATTTAACCATAGAGGAAACCTACGAGTTAGGCGATGCTATTTTAGATAACGATTTAAATGAAGTGAAAAAGGAGTTAGGCGATATTTTATTACACATTGTGTTTTATTCTAAAATAGGTAGTGAAACCAACGACTTTGATATCGCTGACGTTTGTAATAGTATTTGTGATAAATTAATAGAAAGACACCCGCATATTTATGGCGATGTTACTGTAGAAAACGAAGAAGACGTTAAGCGAAATTGGGAAAATATTAAGTTAAAAGAAGGTAGAAAAAGTGTACTAGAAGGAGTGCCAAAAAGTTTGCCTGCTTTGGTAAAAGCAAACAGAATTCAAGATAAAGTAGCAGGCGTAGGTTTTGATTGGGAAGAACCTAATCAAGTCTGGGAAAAAGTAGAAGAGGAGCTAAACGAGTTTAAAGAAGAAGTGCAGAATGGCGATAAAAACGCTATGGAAAACGAGTTTGGAGATGTAATGTTTTCTTTGGTGAATTATGCTAGATTTTTAGGTATAAACCCCGAAAATGCTTTAGAAAGAACTAATAAGAAGTTTTCAAACAGATTTCAGTATTTAGAAACTAAATCTAAGGAAATAAACAAGTCTTTAAGCGACATGACCTTGAATGAAATGAATGTGTTTTGGGAGGAAGCGAAAAAAAAGTAATTTTTTTTTAAACTCTGTAATCCAAAAAAGAACTTTAATCGTATATATAATAAATGACGTTTAAAACACAGTGATTAATAGCTACATTTACTTCAAAAAATAAACGTCATTTTATAACATAAGTAGGTTATTTTAGTTGGGAAAAATAACTGTTTAGTTAGTTTAGTTAGGAACCTAAATCCTATTTGCTTTCGCAAATAGGATTTGGTTATTTTATACTAGTATAGTTTCTTAATTTTCTGAAGTTTTGTTTTCCATAAACTAAGTTCATCTTTATGTTTTTGAATGTTTTTATGAACATCTTTAACCAGAGGGTTGTCATCATCAACATTAGTGAAAAACTGGAGGTTGTTTTCTAATTGGGTGATTTCGCCTTTAATTTCCTTAATTTTCTTAGAAATAAACACTCTTTCATTATCAAGGTGTCTAGAGTCTTGATGGTTGTTTAGAACTTCTAATTTTTTATCAAATTTAATAAGCTCTGCTTCAGATGGGTTTAAGCCAAGTGTTTTAAAAAAACCATCTAGAGTTTTGTTTAACTCTTTTTCTATGTTGCGTTTATTTCTAGGAACATTACCTAAAGCTTTCCATTTTTCAACATAGTCTTTTATTACAGGTAAATCGGTTTCTTTATCGGCTACTTTTAAACCTTTAATTTCCTGTAGTAACTCTGATTTTTTATTGAAATTATCAAGCTCTTCTTCACTAGCTTTATTTCTTGAAGCGTGAAACTTGTCAAAATAATGATTACAAGCGGCTTTAAATTGTTTCCAGATTTTATCGCTATCTTTTCTAGGAACGTGACCTATTTTTTTCCAGTCGCTTTGTATTTTTTTCATTAAAGGCGTCGTAGTTTCAAAGTCTTCACTATCCTTGTTATCTTCAGCTATTTTAACGAGCTCTCGTTTCTTTTCAAGGTTTTTATATTGTTCCTTTTTAAGGTTTTTATAGAAGGCGTTTTTCTTTCTATTAAACGTTCTTACAACATCTTTAAATTTTGCCCATGTGGCTTCGTTAACTTTTATAGGTACTTTTCCTGCATTAAAAAAAGCTTCTCTTAAGGCTTCAACTTCTTTAATACTTTTTTGCCAACCATTGTGCGATGTTGCGCCGGTATCGCTTATCGCTTTAATATTGTCTATGATCTCTTGTTTTTTCTCAAGATTTTTCTCGTAAATTTTATCTAATTCATTAAAATAAACTTGTCTTTTATCATGAATTGCTTTGGTGGCATTTTTAAAACGTTGCCAAATATCTTCACGATATTCTTTGGCAACCGGACCTAATTCTTCTTTCCACATTTTATGTAATACCTGTAATTCTCTAAAGGCATGGTTTACGTCTTCTTCTTGAGCTAAAGCCTCAGCGTGTTCTATGATTTTTATTTTCTTCTCCAGATTATGTTTAAAGTCTAAATCGCGTAAATCTCTATTTAGATGAAGGAAGTCGTAAAAATTTTCGACATGATGATGGTAAGTATTCCACGTATTGTTGTATTTGTCTCTAGGGATTGGTCCAGCATTTCGCCAGCGATCTTGTAAGTCCTTAAAGTGTTTGTATGTGGTATTAATATTTTCCTCAACATTAAGCAAGCCCTTTATTTCCTCTATAATTTCTTGGCGTTCTGCTAAGTTTTCTTTTAAGTTTTTTTGTAAATTATTATAATGCGAATTACGTTTTTCTTTGTAATGGTTATAGGCTTCGTTAAAGCGTTTTTGTAATGGATTGGAGTAATCGAAGTCTATTTCGTTGCCGCCATTTTCTAAAAATTCTTCTTTCTTTTCTTCAACAAGGGTATTAAAGTGTGATTTGAATTCTTTTCTAATTTCATACACGTGTTGTTTAATGGCTTGAATTTTCTCGTTTTTAACAAGCTTTTCTAATTCGTCAACCAATTCTTCTAACGACATTTTTTCGTACGCTTTCATTTCAATAGAATCGTTAGACTGTTCGTCTTCTGCATCTTTAGCGTTAGATTCATCTATTTCTGAAATAGCTTTGTCATCATCATTCGAAACATCATCAGCTTGTGGTTCTTGTGGTGTTTCGGCTGTAGTGTCTACCTCGTTTTCTGGTGTGATGGTTGTTTTATTGTTTTCTTCTCCTTCTGCTTGTGGCAGGTTATCTTTCTCTGTTGACATCTAAAAAATGTTAAGGTTCTTAAAATAGCTTGTGCGTTAAAGATAGTAACAACTTTATTACAAACAAAACCTTTAAAATAAAACCCGTTTTATTTGTTCCAAATACTCCAAGCTTTATCTGCTTGTAGTTGTAGCATTTTTAATCCATTAATTGTAGTGGCCCCTTTTTTACGCCCTAATGTTAAAAATTTTGTTTCTTCTGGATTGTATATTAAATCGTATAAAATATGCGTTTTTGTAATGGCGTCATAAGGTATTTTGGGGCAGTCTTGTACATTGGGGAATGTGCCTAATGGCGTACAATTTATAATAATTTGGTAGTCGCTAACAAGTTCTTTTGTTAAAGCATTATAAGTGAAAAAGCCTTTTTTAGAAGGTTTTCTAGAAACAAACACGTAGTCTATATTTAGTTTTTTTAATGCTTGTGCGATGGCTTTACTAGCGCCTCCTGTTCCTAAAATTAATGCTCTTTTGTGATGTGGTTTTAACAACGGTTTTAAAGATTTTTTAAATCCGTAGTAATCGGTATTATAGCCTTTTAAGTTTCCTTTTGATGTGATTTTTATAGTGTTTACAGCGCCAATTTTTTTTGCTTTTTTGTCAAGTTTATCTAAAAAAGGGATGATAGCTTCTTTGTAGGGAATGGTAACATTTAAGCCTTTAATTCCTTCGGTATTGGTTATTATAGCTGGGAAGTTTTCAATGCTATCAATATCGAAATTCTCATAAGACGCTTGAATAGTTTCCTTTTTAAACTTTTTATTGAAGTAGTTTTTAGAGAATGAGTAAGCAATATTTTTACCTATAAGTCCAAATTTATCCATTGATTTTTCTGGTTTTTTGCCCATAAATTTCTAAGGCCAAGACAATAAGAATACCAAAAATAACAAAACCGATAGCTGTAAAGGTTTCGGTAGATAGTTCTGGAACATAACGTTGGTAGTTTTCGATAATTTTTTTGCCTGCAGAATCTAAAATGAAACTATCATTATTCATTTTATAAATTGTTTTTTTCCAAGGCCAAACCACGCCTAAAGAACCTACGATAAATCCAATTATAGATGCTGTTGTAATATTTTTGTAATGTTTTAAAATGTAATTTAAAATATGGGAAAAAGTTACTAATCCAATTACAGAGCCAGCAGTAAAAACACCTAAAACCTTGAGCATTTTAACACGTTCGGGGTCTTTTAAGAATGCCCAATTACCTTGAACTAAATCGGAAATACTATCGTAAAGCGCATTTACCGAATCGACTAATAACAAGACGTAATTTCCTAAAAGGATAAGGATAAATGAGCCGGAAAACCCAGGGAGTGTCATTCCGGAAACGCTAATTATGCCACAAAATAGTACAAACCAAAGGTTGTCATTTTCTTTTGCAGGGTCTAAAAAACTAATGCTTATGCCTAGAATAGTTCCTATTACAAGTGCTGCATACGTTTTAAAGTTCCATGCTTTAAAATCTTTACTAATGTAATATATCGAGCCTATAATCATGCCAAAAAACACACTCCAAACATAGAGTTGATAATGTTCTATAAGATAGTCTAGTATTTTAGAAACACTAAAATAGCTTATCATCATACCTATAAATAGTAATGTTAAAAAACGGCCGTTTATATATTGAAAACAAACTTTAAACCTTCCATTTATTAGGAGCTTAAAAGCTTTACCATTTATTTTTTGAAGCGAGTAAATAAATTCTTCATAAAAACCTGCCACGAAGGCCACTACACCACCAGAAACACCAGGTACTTTATTAGCAGCTCCCATGCCTAACCCTTTAAGGATTAGGAAAATTTTATCTCTAAATGTTCGTGTACTTTGCATGCAAGTTATTTTTTTGAGCCTATTTTTTCAAGAGCTAAGATAGTAACAAAACCTAAAATCATTAAGCCAACAGCTGTTATGGTGTGTGCATCAATATTACCATTCATATTTGAAAATGTTGTTGGCAAAACACTTTTTTCGGCAACCACTTTATAGGTGTCAAAATTATGTGTTTGCTGCTGAAATAGGCTTAAGGTATTTAAAGGGGTTAAATCGTTTAAAGGCATCATGTTCCCTGTAGCTTTTTCCATAACAGTTTCTGTAATTTTCCAAGGCCATATTTTGTTTAATGACCCAACAATAAAGCCTGTTAGAAGCGCCATTGTTAAGTTGTAATAATGTTTAAACAACCATTTTAAAATTTTACTAAAACTCAATAAGCCAACAACAGCACCAAAAGCAAAAATAGCTAATCGCTTAAAGTCCCAATCGTTTATTGCATCGCTTAGTGTTTTATAAGCCCCTAAAACAACTAATATAAAAGAGCCAGATATGCCGGGTAAAATCATGGCGCAAATAGCTATGGCACCAGCAAAAAACAGAAAAAAATTACTGTTGTTACTTGCTAAAGAAGGTAGCGTAGAAATATAATATGCAAATGCAGTTCCTGCTAATAGAGCTATTGTTGTTAAAAGACTCCAAGTATTGACTTGCTTTCCTACATAATAGATACTTGCAATAATAAGTCCAAAAAAGAACGACCAAATAAGAATAGGATGATACTCGATTAAATATTTGGCTACTCGCATAAACGATACAAAACTTATAATAATACCGCTTAACAAAGCAAGTAAAAAGTTGCCATTTAATTCTTTCCAAAACGTATTAAACCCTTCTTTTCTAAGTGTGGTGATAAGTTTAGGTTTAATATTACTAATGGTGGTGATTAACTCTTGGTAAATTCCAGCTATAAGAGCAATTGTGCCGCCAGAAACGCCAGGAACAGCATCGGCAGCTCCCATGGCCATACCTTTTAAAGATATAAAGAGGTAATCAGAAAAATGTCTTCCCATAGTTAGGTTTTAATCTAACGTCAAAGGTAGCTATTTTTAAGTAGATGCGATAGGTTAAGATGTGGCTTTTAATAAGTTTTTAACTTGAGGTTTGTTTACAACCTTTGGGAAAAGTTCTTCTAGAATAAAGGCATATTCATGATTATGAGTTAAAGCATTTTTTAAATGATATTGGCCTTTATCATTTTCATGTGTGGTATAGTATAGTCCAGATAAGCGGTATTCTATTTCAGCATTTTCTGGGTAAAACTCTGAGGCTTGTAAAAGACTTTGAATTGCTGCATTAGGTTCGCCTAGACGTAAAAGTATATCGGCTCTTAACAGCCATGTATCTAGTTCGTAATTACCAAGTTCTAAAGCTTTTTTATAGCCGCGTTCTGCTTCTTCTAAAAAATTAAGTCTATGGTTTATTTTGGCATAATGCTTCCAGTATACCACATTGTCACCATCAATGTTAATGGCTTTATTTATGTAATAAAGCGCTTTTTGATAATTTTGTTGCTTGGTGTAGAATTTGGTAATAGCTATCCAACCTTTATCTAATAAAGGATCTTCGTGAATAGTCTTTTTATAATATTGCACCGCTAAGTCTTTCTCTCCTAATTTTTCATGACAAAACCCAATCCTTAAAAGTGCAAATGATGTTGGGTCATCTAGATTTAAACTTAAAACATAGCATTCTAGGGCTTCTTTGTAGTTTTTAAGTTTTTCTAAAACTTTACCTTTTTCTAGATAAGCACCAATAAAACGATCATCAGAAATTATGGCAAAATCAAAAGCTGTTAAGGCTTTTTTGTAATCTTTAACAGAAAAATATTGTTTTCCTAATTGATGCCAAGCAACTTCACAATATGGATTGCTATCTAAATATGTTGTAAGGTATTCAATAGCTTCTTTATGTTGGTCAAGGAAATCAAAACAGTACATAATATTATATAATGCAGAGTAATCATGCATGTCTGTTTCTAGGCATTTCATAAAAAAGTATTTGGCTTCTTCAAACTCGTCTAGAAAAAGATGTTCCATGCCAATTAAAGAATAAATATCGGCTACATCATCGGTTAATTCTAAGGCCTTTTTTAGAGCTTTTATAGCTTTAGAGTGATTGTCTAATTTAGAAAGTATACTCGCTTTTTGAATATATATTTCTTCGTTTAAAGGCTCTAATTCATGAAGTTCATTTAGAAGTTCATCGGCCAGATTTAATTTGTCTTCAAAAATATAAACTTCAACTCTAAAAAGCTTAAGGTTGGTTGAGGTAGGGTGTTGTTCTAGTCCTAATTTAATCGCTTTTTTAGCTAGAGCTACTTTTCCTTGTGATAAGTAGTGGTGGACTATGTTTTCGAATTCTCCAGAGTCAAAAAACAAAACATGATTTGTTTTTAACATTGATTCGAATTTGGTAAGTGGTAAATTGTTGTCTTCGTTAGGATTTAACTCCATAAGCACACGTTATATATTTACATGAATAAATGTAGGGTACTATTTGCCTTGTTTTGTTTAGATGAGGTAAATGTTTTCAACAGATTAATCAACAATGATTGTTTTGTTTTATTTAAGTTGCTGAAATTTAGTGGATTGAGTGTTGTTTATTTCATTTAAAACATCAATAATAATTTGACAGCCTGTTATAATTTCTTTTCTAGATATGGTTAGTGGTGGCGTTATACGTATGGCTTTGGGTTCGAATTGCAACCAAAACAAAATAAGCCCTAGCTCTTTACATCGTAATATAACCCGGTTGGTTATTTCGCTAGAAGGTGTTATGGCAGCAAGCATTAGGCCTTTTCCACGAATTTCTTTTATTAAAGGGTGTTTTAAATGTTCTCGAAAAATGGTTTCTTTTGTTAAGGTTTCAGATATTAGGTTACTTTCTATAACCTCTTTAAGTGTAGCTAAGGCAGCGGCGGCAATAACAGGGTGTCCGCCAAATGTTGTAATATGTCCAAGTTCTGGGTTGCTGGTTAAATAATCCATATGCTTACTCGATGCAGTAAATGCACCAATTGGCATACCGCCACCAAGACCTTTACCCATAACTAAAATATCGGGTGTACATTGGTAATGTTCAAACCCAAAAAGTTTTCCTGTTCTACCAATACCAGGTTGTATTTCGTCTAAAATTAATAAAGCACCAACTTTGTTACATTGTTCTTTTACTTTTTTTAAAAAGTCATTTTTTGGAACAATAAATCCTGCGCCGCCTTGAATAGTTTCAAGAATAACACAAGCTGTTTTCTGGGTGATTTTTAAAATATCGTCTTCACAATTAAAGTTGATAAACTTCGTGCCTGGAATAAGTGGCCTAAAAGCTTGTTTGCGTTCTTCAATTCCCATAACACTCATAGCTCCCATAGTATTGCCATGGTAGGCATTTTTTGCAGCAATAACTTCGTGTCTTCCAGTAACGCGTTTAGCCAATTTTATGGCGCCTTCAACAGCCTCGGTTCCCGAATTTGTTAAATAGGTTTTATTGAGAGAATGGGGTAAATGTTGGGCTAAAAATTTTGATAAAGCAACCGCTGGTTCTTGCGCATATTCGCCATAAACCATAACATGTAAGTACTTGTCAATTTGTGCTTTAATAGCAGCAACAACCTTCGGATGAGTGTGACCAAGTGTGCAAGCCGAAACACCTGCGACAAAATCTAAATGGGCGTTGTTATTAGTGTCGTAAATATAAGATCCTTCGGCATGAGAAACTTCCATGGCTAAAGGATGTGTAGAGGTTTGTGCTTGGTATTTTAAGAAATCTGAAATCAATATTTATAGTTACTTTATTTAAAAAACTTAGTTGTTTTCTTCTTTATCTTTTTTCTTGCTTTTTTCCGGATTTATTTTTTTTAAAACGTTTTTTGGAAGTTTTCTCGATGCTTTTAAAGGTTTGTTAAGGTTATTAGGGTTGTTTTGTTTTTTTTCTTCAGCTTCCTCAGCTTTTTTAATGCGTTTAAGCATAGAGGCATCAAAAAACTCTTCTTGAGGTACGTAAGGTTCTAAGCCTTGAATGGTAGGAAGCTCTAACGGAGGGTCATCACTAAATAAATCTTCCACGCTTTTAGGTCTTTCGTCTTCACGCCAAACAAATCCGCGAAGCTTTCTCGCATTTTTAGGAAAATCAGATTCCGGATAAATTTTAGCATCTATTTGATTATATCTGTAATAACGTTCAACTTCACCGTTTTTAAAATTAATCTTTATACTGCCTGCTTTGGCTTTATCAATACCTATAAGCTCTTGCTCATCGTTTCTAGAAAAGAAAATAGATTCGGCGTTTTTAATTAAATCGACTTGTTTTAGTTTGTTCTCATCATTAAACAACCCAATAAGTTCTTTTCCTTTTATTTGGTTATAACTATCTTCACTAACAGTGTCTTTACTGATTAAAAAGGCATCGTAAAAGACAAAAAGCGAATCAATTTTTTCGGTTTTTGGATTGGATTTAATATGAATAGTATCGCCCGTCATTTGGTTGCCTTCATTCCATAATATAGGTCTTCGCTTAGTGGCAAAGGCATCTTGTGAGCTTAATCTGGATAAGTTTATTAGTTGTGTTAAGCCACTTTTATGGTCTACATGAATGGAGTCGGATTTACCACTTAAATCGCTTTTGTATAATTTAACATTTCTAAACGCTCTTGTAATTCTACTTTCAGGTTTTCCTGTAACCATGAGGGTATCGGCATGCATGTATGCCGAATCGTTTTCTTGTACCGTAATGGCTAATGCTCTCTTGGTAATAAAAACGGAGTCTTTGTTTTTGTAAACTTCGGCATAATGCCCTTTAATAACACTATTATTTGCGGTGTCGGTAACTTTAATATTATTTGTGGCAGAAGCAAAACTTCGCGTATTGTCAAAGTACATACTGTCGCCTTCAAAAATACGATTGTCGTAATCTATACGTGTTTTTTTAATCCCGTAGCCTTGTTTTCTTTCGGTATCGTAAAACCCTCTTTCGCAGTAGGTTTTACTGTCTGAAGTTGTGATGGTTGAGGGGCCGTATAAATAAGCGTATCCTGTTTCGGAATAAAAATCTAGTTGATTGGTATTAATATTATAGTCTGGATGAACTAAAATCACATCTTGAACAAACTGGTATTTGCTATTATCCATATAATAACGGCCAATTTTACTGGTTATCGTTCCCGATGAATCACGCACAACTTTCCCGCCACTTTTATAATAAGATTCCTGTTTTACTCTATCAAAATATAAGGTGTCAGTAGTGAGTTTAGAGTTCGGGTCGGTTAAAACAACATCGCCGCTAGCAAAAGCTAGTTTAGTTTGGCCACTGTACTCCACGTACTTGGCATTCATATTAATGGTGTCGCCTTGTTTCATTTTTACGTGACCATAGGCTTCAATAAAGTTGTCGTCACTATACAGTAAGGCTTGATCGCACCACATGTTTACACCTTCATGAATAACATGAATTTGTTGTTTATCATCACGTGTCATGACTTTTAGCCCTGGTGTTTCGTTATCGTTAAACTCTAAAAAACCAGAATATTTTATTTGAATACGCTTTTGTTCTTGTGCATTACTAACTCCTGAAAGTAGGAGGATGAGTAGTAGGCTAAAAAACAAGTGCTTGGTTATTTTCATTACCTTGAATTTGAGTTCAAAAATAAGGATTTATACGTTGGGAGTTTCGTTGTTATGATTTTTTTAATATAAATAAAAAAAGCTCCACTAATTCTAGTAGAGCTTTTGTGTGATAGATTATTCTTTATTTTACCTAAAAATAGTTTGTTTTCTGTCTGGGCCAACAGATACAATTTTAATAGGGATTTCAAGTTCTTTTTCAAGAAAATCGATATACTCGTTAAGTGCTTTTGGTAATTGTGAAGCTTCACTCATGCTTGTTAAATCGGCTTTCCAACCTGCCATTTCGGAATAAATAGGCGATACATTCTCTTCTTCGATATTGTAAGGTAAATGTGTGATGGTTTTGCCTTTGTAATTGTAAGCGGTGCATACTTTTAGCGTTTCGAAACCTGACAACACATCGGCTTTCATCATCATTAACTGTGTTACGCCATTTACTTGGCAAGCGTATTTTAAGGCTACTAAATCTAACCAGCCACAACGTCTTGGACGTCCTGTAGTTGCGCCAAATTCGTTACCAACTTTTGCCATGGTAGCACCATCTTCATCGAATAATTCGGTAGGGAACGGTCCCGAGCCTACACGTGTGGTATAAGCTTTAAAAATACCAAAAACATCGCCGATTTTATTAGGAGCAATACCTAAACCAGTACACGCGCCAGCAGCAGTTGTATTTGATGAGGTTACAAATGGATAGGTGCCAAAATCGATATCTAATAACGAACCTTGAGCGCCTTCTGCAAGGATACTTTTTTCTGCTTTTTGTGCTTGAAAAACATATTCTTCGGAGTCAATAAACTGCAATGTTTTTAGTTGTTCTACACCTTCAAAAAACTCTGCTTCAAGCTCGTCTAAATCGTATTGAATATCTACATTGTAGAAATCTATCATGGCTTCGTGCTTATTGGCTAAAGCGCGGTATTTTTCTTTCCAATCATTCATTTCTAAGTCGCCAACACGAATACCATTTCTGCCGGTTTTATCCATATAAGTCGGGCCAATACCTTTAAGTGTAGAACCAATTTTAGCTTTCCCTTTGGAGGTTTCGCTGGCCGCATCTAAAAGTCTATGAGTTGGTAGTATAACGTGTGCTTTTCTGGAGATAAGCAGGTTTTTTTTGTAATCTACACCTTGCTCAGTTAACTTGTCTAACTCTTTTTTAAAGATAACAGGGTCTATTACAACACCGTTTCCAACTAAATTAATAGCATCTTCATGAAAAATCCCTGATGGGATGGTATGAAGCACATGTTTCTTTCCGTTAAAAACTAATGTGTGTCCTGCGTTTGGGCCGCCTTGAAAACGGGCAATAATATTGTATTTGGAGGTAAGAACATCGACAATTTTACCTTTGCCTTCGTCTCCCCATTGTAATCCAAGTAGTAAATCTACCGCCATTATAGTATAAAGTTATGTTGTTTTTTTTCGGTTTCCGTAAAAGTAGAGTGAGTGATTTTTTATTTCGATATCGAAAACGTCTTCGATAGTTTTTTTAATAGATTGAATGCGTGGATCGCAAAATTCAATCACTTCGCCTGTATCGGTTAAAATAACATGATCGTGTTGTTTGTCGAAATAGGATTTTTCGTAATGCGCTTGGTTTTGGCCAAATTGGTGTTTACGTACCAAGCCACATTCTAAAAGAAGTTCAATGGTGTTGTAAAGTGTCGCACGACTAACACGATATTTTTTATTTTTCATTGTAATGTACAACGATTCTATATCGAAGTGTTCTTCGCTATCATAAATTTCTTGAAGGATAGCATAGCGCTCTGGTGTTTTACGATGCCCGTTCTCTTCTAGATAGGCTGTAAACACATTCTTTACAATTTCTTGGTTTTTTGTATCGGTTTTTACACTCATAATATGCTTGCAAAGTTACACTTATTTTTAAACTCTTGATACTTTATCGATACCATTAATTTTTTTCAGATTATCGATAACTTTATTCAGCATGGCGCTGTTCTTGACTACAACATTTATTTTCCCTGAGAAAATACCGTCTTCGCTTTCAAAACTAATGCTTTTCATGTTTACGTGCATGTTGGAAGAAATAACTTCGGTAATTTTGTTAACTAAACCTATGTTATCTATTCCTGATAGTTTAATTTGTGTGGCGAATTCTTGTTGTGAGGAGTCCACCCATTTAGCTGTCATAATGCGATAAGCATAGTTAGACTGAAGACTTAACGCATTTGGACAGTTTTTTTTATGCACTTTTAAACCGTCGTTTATTGTTAAAAAGCCAAAAACAGGATCGCCAGGAATAGGGTTACAGCAAGATGCTAGTTTGTAGTCTAATTTTTGTTCGTCTTTGCCAAAAACTAATTGGTCGTATTTTGTTGTAATTTCATCTTTTTCTATGTCATCTTTTGAGATACTAGGCTTACGAACAATTTTATTTTTTATATAGCTAACAAGGGCATTGCTTCGAGAGGAAGCATATTCTTTAAGTTTACTATTGTCTATTTTGCCTATGCCAACACGGTAAAATAAATCTAAACTTGTTTTAAGTTTAAAATGGTTAACAAGCTCGTTAACGGTTTTTTCGTTAAGTGTTATTTTGAGTTGTTTTAATTTACGTCTTAAAATTTCTTTGCCTTCTTCGGCAATTTCTTTTTTCTCTGCTTTTAAAAGTGATTTTATTTTACTTCTGGCTCTTCCTGTAGTCGCGTAATCTAGCCAGTTGGTGTTTGGTTTTATCGATTCTGAAGTTAAAATCTCTACACGATCGCCACTTTTTAGAGTATGACTTAGTGGTACTAATTTGCCATTTACTTTTGCACCACGAGTTTTCATACCAACCTCTGTGTGTATACTAAAGGCAAAGTCTAAAGGAGTAGCACCTTTGGGTAATGACTTTAAGTCACCTTTAGGTGTGAAAACAAATATTTCTTTTGAATATAGGTTAAGTTTAAATTGCTCTACAAAATCTACAGCATTGGTTTCTGGGTTTTCTAAAGCATCTTGTAGTCTAGAAATCCACATATCTAAATTGTCATCGTTATCACTACCTTCTTTATACTTGTAGTGAGCTGCATAGCCTTTTTCGGCTATTTCGTTCATGCGTTCGCTACGAATTTGTACTTCTACCCAACGACTTTTAGGGCCAACTACGGTAATGTGAAGGGCTTCGTAACCTGTGGATTTTGGTGATGAAATCCAGTCTCTTAAGCGCGTAGGATTGGGCCTAAAGTGATCTGTTACAATAGAGTAAATTTTCCAGGCTAAGAATTTTTCATTTTTCACATCACTTTTATAGATAATTCTGACAGCAAACTTGTCATATACCTCATCAAAACTTACACCTTGATTCAGCATTTTACGCCTGATGGAAAAAATAGATTTTGGTCTTCCTTTTATTTCGTAGTTAAGGCTTTCTTTGTCTAAGGCTTCTTTAATAGCGTTACTAAATGTTTCAATGTAGGCATCTTGTTCTTCCTTACTTTCTTTCATTTTGGTAAGGATGTCGTTGTAAACTTCTGGTTCGGTATATTTTAAGCCTAGATCTTCGAGTTCGGTTTTTATGTTGTACAGTCCAATCCTGTGAGCTAGAGGGGCGTAAATATAAAGGGTTTCGGATGCTATTTTTACTTGCTTGTCAGCCCGCATAGAGTCCATGGTTTGCATGTTGTGCAAACGGTCGGCTATTTTAATAATGATGACTCTTACATCGTCATTTAATGTTAGGAGCATTTTTCTAAAGTTTTCAGCTTGTAGAGAAATGTCTCCCGACTTTTTTAGGGAAGAAATTTTTGTTAATCCATCCACAATACGCGCAACTGTTTCACCAAAAAGACGTTCGATATCAGCGAGTGAGTAGTCTTCGTTATCTTCAACAACATCGTGTAATAGGGCTGCTGCTATAGATGTGGCGTCTAGACCAATTTCTTGAGCCACAATTTTAGCGACTGCTATAGGATGAAAAATATACGCTTCACCAGATTTGCGGCGTTGTTCTTTATGGGCGTCTAAAGCTACATCAAACGCTTTTCTAATAAATTTTTTATCGTCGTCTGATAAGGTGCGATAGCTTACTTTAAGAAGTTCACGGTAAGCTTTGGCAATGGCTGCATTTTCTTTTTCTATATCCAATTCTGTCATACAACTAAAATAGCATAAAGTATTTTAATGGACAATAGTGTTGTAAACAAAAATAACCAGCCTTTTAAGGCTGGTTATTTTATTGCTTCTGGCAGCTGGGTTTTATTTTGTGGTAATTATAATAACACCGTTTTCTCCTTTTTTACCATAACTATTAGTAGCTTTTTCTCCTTTAAGAACTGTCATGGACTGAATTTTTTTAGGAGCAATTTTTTCTACTTCTTCTGGAGTGGCTTCTTTGTTATCTACAATGTAAAGTGGTGCTTTTGCACCTCCAATTATTTGAATGTTTTTGTTTGATGAGTTATTTTCGTGAGCCCAAATGATGTTGCCTTCTTTGTTGTTGTTTACCTCTTTTACTATGATGATTTCTTTTTCTTCATCTGTATTAGGAGAGTCTTTTTCGATAACTTCTATGATTTCAACTTCTTGATCATCATCATTATTATTGTCATTGCTTTTTAATTCAATAATTTTCTTTTTAATGTTTTTATCATCATCGGTTTTAACAATGAAAACTTTTTTATTGTCGCCTTTGGTGTTGAATTTTATGTTATTACCGTCTTTGTTTACAACAATTTTCTCTATTAGGTTGGCATTTCCAATAGAAATGTTATCGCCATTAGTGTTGTATTTAATTTGAATGGGTTGGATTGGCGTGTTATTACTTATGCTGTAATTGGCATTGGCGTTATTGGATTCTATATCAATTTTTATAGCGATAATTTCACCTTTAGAGTTTCTTTTTATGCCTTTAATTGTTACTTTAAGTCCATCTTTTTCAAGTGTTTCTTTTAAGGCGTTAATATCAGCTTCGGTAAAATCTTTGGTAATTATATGTACTTCAATATCTGTTGTGGTTTTATCATTAAAAACAATAACGCCATCTTTTCCTGATTCACCATATTTATTGATGTTTTTTTCTTTACTTAGCTCGTTATTTGTGGTTGCAGAGCTAATGACGTGCGATTTTAAATTAGCGTCTTTTTTTATGTAAACTTTTTTAGTGTTAAAGCTCATTAAAAAAAGAGCTAACGCTGGAAGGATTAAAAAATATTTCCAGGCTTTTGCTTTGTTTGATTTTGATTTGTGTAACATAACGATTCGTTTTTTGATTAATGAATTATAAAAATTATTGGCCATGACCAATTGATGATTGTTTGTTGTGCTTGTTTTTACTAAAAGCATTTGATAGCTTTTTTTGCAGTTAGAGCTGTTTTGCGCTTTTTTATCGGCAATAAACTCCAGGTTTTGCTTAATTTCTTTCTTGTATAACCAGATAAATGGATTCCACCATAAAAACACCGTTGCTATTTGAGCCATTATAACATCTATAGAATGTAATTGTTTGGCATGTACTTTTTCGTGGTTAATTATATGTTTAAGTTCGGTTTTGTTAAACTGTGTAGGGTTGTAGGCAATCCATCTAAAAAATGAAAAAGGCGGGATATTTGCCGTAGTTGTAATATAAGTGTAGTTGCCCTTTATGCTTTTATCTGTTTTTGTTAAAATAGTAAACAGTGCCTTGAATTCAAATATGAGTTTTATGCCTAATGTAGCCAAACCAGTAAAGTACACCCAAGTTAAAATGTTAATAAGTGAAATGCCTTGCTCTGGTGTTTGTGGTGTAGCTGTATTTGTGATTAAAAAATTGGATGTATTTATTGGCGTGTATTCAACATAAATGGGAATAGATATAACTGGCGTAATTGCCGCTAGTAATAATCCTGTTAATAAAAACCAACGATTGCTTTCAAAAAAAGTCTCTTGCTGAAGGAATATTTTATAGCATAAATAGAATAAGATGATTATGGCCGAAGATTTTAATATATATTCCATAATTACTTTTTGCTTTCAATTAGTTCTATAATTTCTTTAAGTTCTTCAATGCTTATCTTTTCTTCTTTAGCAAAAAAAGAAACCACATTTTTATACGAGTTGTTAAAGTAGTTCGCAATAGCGGTATTCATAAACCTTTTTTTGTAGGCTTCTTTAGTAATAATAGGGTAGTATTGGTGGGTTTTCCCATAAGCATGGTAGGATACATAACCTTTATCTTCTAGATTTCTAATAATAGTAGATAGCGTGTTGTAATGTGGTTTGTCTTCTTGTATTTCTGCGAGTACATCTTTAACAAAAGCTTTTTCAAGCTTCCATAAAATATGCATAATTTCTTCTTCCTTGTTTGTTAACTTTTGCATAGTTGAATTTTATTGTGCTTACACAAACCTATAACTATTTTTGTAGTTATACAACTACGTATATAGTTTTTTAACGAAATTTTTAGTTTTTGGATTAAAACAAAACTTAATACTATCTTCGCGTTTTTAATCAAACGTATAACTAGTTAACGTTTTTAAGTGTAATTTATGAGTGTAGTTTGGGTTTTATTGGGGCTTATGCTTTTGGTTGTTGGAGGCGAGTTTTTGGTGAGGTCTTCTGTAGCATTGTCGTTTAAGTTGAAACTTTCAAAGTTGGTAATAGGAATGACAGTGGTCTCTTTTGCAACATCTGCACCAGAATTATTGGTGAGTATACAGGCTGCTTTAGATGGATCGTCCGATATTTCTCTTGGCAATGTTATTGGTTCCAATATAGCTAATATAGGTTTGGTGTTAGGGGTTACAGCGATTATTTCGCCGTTGCTTGTCGACCGCGATTTTTACCGCCTGAACTGGCCAATGATGATGATTTTGTCCTTGTTGCTTTATGTGTTTTTAAGTCAGGATAAACTTTTAAGTAGGATTGAAGGTGTTGTATTTATGGTAGCTTTAATTGTGTTTTTAATTGTGCTTATTAGAGATTCTAGGAAAAGTAATCATGTTGAAGTTGAAGATGTAGATGTAGATGATGCACTTCAAAAAACATCTAACTTTAAAATTACTGTTTGGTTATTAATAGGGGCAGCGTCCTTATATTTTGGTAGTGAATGGTTAGTAAATGGTGCAAAAGATTTAGCAACATCGGTTGGTGTTAGTGAGTATGCTATTTCGGTTACTGTAATTGCTATTGGTACAAGTGTTCCTGAGTTGGCGGCTTCGGTAATTGCTGCTTTAAAAAAAGAAAAGGCTATTTCTCTCGGAAATTTAATAGGATCGAATATTTTTAATATTGCATCGGTTTTAGGGATAACAGCTATTATTAAACCTATTCAAGTAAACCCAAATACGCCAGAGATTTTATCGACAAACATTTTCTGGATGATCGGTTTTGCAGCTATATTAATTCCCTTAGTTTTTATTCCTAAACGGTTTGAAATTGGCCGATTAAAAGGGTTTTTAATTTTCGGTGCTTATCTAGTTTTTATAATGTTGTCTGTGTTATAAATAAAAAAGACCTGCCCTAAAAAGCAAGTCTTTTTATAATAAACAAAACAGATGTTTTTATACGTCTGCAGATTTAACAGTTTCTACAATTCGTCCAGCGATTTTGTATGGATCGCCATTAGATGCTGGTCTTCTGTCTTCTAACCAACCTTTCCAGCCTTTTTCAACTGTAATAATAGGAATTCTTATAGAAGCGCCTCTATCTGAAATGCCATAGCTAAAATCATCTATTGATGCTGTTTCATGGTCTCCAGTTAAGCGTTCGTCGTTAAACTCTCCGTAAACAGCAATATGCTCCTTAGTTACAGGTCTAAAGGCTTCACAAATTTTCATGTAAGTCTCTTTATCGCCACATTCTCTTAAAGTAGAGTTAGAGAAGTTAGCATGCATTCCAGAGCCATTCCAATCTCCTTTTACAGGTTTTGGGTGGTATTCAATATAATAGCCGTATTTTTCGGTTAATCGATCTAATAGGTATCGTGCAATCCAAATTTCATCACCTGCTTTTTTTGCACCTTTAGCAAAAAGTTGAAACTCCCATTGTCCTGAAGCAACTTCCTGATTGATACCTTCAAAGTTTAAGCCGGCTTCAATGCATAAATCTGCATGTTCTTCAACAAAATCTCTACCGTGTGTATTTCTCCCGCCAACAGAGCAGTAATACATACCTTGAGGGCCAGGATATCCACCTATAGGAAAGCCTAAAGGTAATTGTGTGTGTGTGTCCATAATGAAGTACTCTTGCTCAAAACCAAACCAAAAATCGTTGTTGTCATCATTAATTGTAGCTCTTGCATTTGATTCGTGAGGTGTGCCGTCAGCATTTAATACTTCTGTCATTACTAAGTAACCATTTTTTCTAGCAGGGTCGGGAAAAATAGCTACAGGTTTTAAAAGACAATCAGAAGAGTTTCCTACTGCTTGTTTTGTAGAACTACCATCAAAAGACCAAATCGGGCAGTCTTCAAGCTTGCCGCTAAAGTTATCTTCAATTTTAGTTTTACTTCTCATGTTTTGAGTTGGGTAGTAGCCGTCAAGCCAAATATACTCAAGTTTAGATTTTGCCATTACGTTATTAGTTTTTTAATTAAGGTGCAAATATATGTTATCAATTTTAAACCTTGTTTTTTTTAGGGTGTTTTTTTTGTTTTAAAAAGTAATTTTATAAACACCCCTATTTTTTTATGGGTTGTTTTTGTTTTTATGGCTAAAATGTTTAAAAATATCCTAAATTGTTAATAATATGAGTCGGTTTTATTTTACTCTTTTTATAGACCGTAGTAATTTTGCTCTTATCAACATAAAAATCAATAAAAATGTCTACACTTAGATTTCATGCTATCAAAGAATCCTTAAATAGAACATCTGTTCAGGTTAAGGAGCCTTCAAGACGTTCAGAAGTTTTTGGAGCGAATGTGTTTAATGAACCTGCTATGCGTCAATTTTTAACCAAAAAAGCCTATGAAAGCGTTATGTCTGCTATTGAGAATGGTGCTAAAATAGACAGAGATGTTGCAGACCATATTTCAACAGGAATGAAAGAATGGGCGATTTCAAAAGGAGCAACTCATTATACACATTGGTTTCAGCCATTAACAGGAACAACAGCAGAAAAGCATGATGCCTTTTTTGAGCCTATAGGTAATGGTAATGCTATAGAACGATTTGGGGGCGGGCAATTAGTGCAGCAAGAACCCGATGCATCTAGTTTCCCTAACGGAGGGATAAGAAATACATTTGAAGCACGAGGATATACAGCTTGGGATCCAACATCGCCTGCTTTTATTTATGGTACTACATTGTGTATTCCAACCGTTTTTGTGGCTTACACAGGAGAAGCACTTGATTATAAAACGCCTTTATTGCGTGCGCTTCAAGCTGTGGACAATGCCGCAGTTGCTGTGTGTAAATATTTTGATAAAAATGTTAAAAAAGTAAACGCCTCTTTAGGATGGGAGCAAGAGTACTTTTTAATAGATAGCGCTTTGGCAGCATCAAGACCAGATATAACCTTAACCGGTAGAACTTTGTTAGGGCATGCCGCAGCAAAAGGGCAGCAGTTAGACGACCATTATTTTGGGACTATTCCTAATCGTGCTATGGATTTTATGCGTGATTTTGAAAATGAGTGTATTTTATTAGGAATACCTGTTAAAACGAGACATAATGAAGTGGCACCAAACCAGTTTGAGCTAGCGCCTATATATGAAGAGGCTAATTTAGCTGTAGACCATAATTCGTTATTAATGGATGTTATGAATCGTGTGGCCGAAAGACATCATTTTAAAGTTTTGCTTCATGAAAAGCCTTTTGCTGGTGTAAATGGTTCTGGAAAACATAACAATTGGAGCTTAGGGACAGACACAGGTGTAAATTTATTAAGTCCAGGAAAAACGCCTATGAGCAACTTACAATTTTTAACCTTCTTTATCAATACCATAAAAGCAGTTTGCGATAATGAAGAATTGTTAAGAGCCGCAATAGCTTCGGCGAGTAATGATCATAGATTAGGGGCAAACGAAGCGCCACCAGCTATTATATCGGTATTTATTGGAGAACAATTAACAGGTGTTTTACAGGAATTAGAAAATGTAACCTCTGGAAAATTGTCGCCAAAAGAAAAGACCGATTTAAAATTGAATGTTGTGGGTAAGATTCCAGAAATTCTTCTAGATAATACCGATAGAAACCGTACATCGCCATTCGCGTTCACTGGAAACAAGTTTGAGTTTAGAGCAGTTGGTTCTTGGGCAAATTGCGCTAATCCTATGACGGTTTTAAATACCATTGTGGCAAAACAATTAAAAGACTTTAAAGTAGAGGTTGATAAATTAATCGATACCAAAAAACTTAAAAAAGACGAAGCTGTATTTAATGTTTTAAGAGAATACATTAAAGCTTCTAAAAACATTTTGTTTGAAGGAAATGGTTATGGCGAAGCATGGGAAAAAGAAGCTAAAAAACGTGGCTTGAGTAATAATAAAACAACTCCAGAAGCACTAAAAGTAAAGATTAGTGATAAGGTTATTAATCTATTTGAGGAAATGGGAGTTATGAATACAGTAGAGTCTAAAGCGCGTTATGAAATAGAAATGGAAGAATATGTTTTGCGTATTCAAATTGAAGGTCGTGTTTTAGGTGATATAGCTAGAAACCATGTTGTCCCAACTGCTGTTCGTTATCAAAATATTTTAATAGATAATGTTAAAGGATTAAAAGAGATATATGGGGCTAGTTATAAGAAGTTTGCAAAAGAGCAATTAAGTTTGATTGAGGATATTTCTCAGCGTCTAGAGGTTATAAATTCTACCATAACCAAAATGATTGACGAGCGTAAAAAGGCTAATAAAATGACAGATGTAGAGAAAAAAGCTAAAGCTTACTGTCATAAAGTTAAACCACTTTTCTCTGATATTAGATACCATTGCGATAAATTGGAGCTTATGGTGGATGATGAGTTGTGGCCGCTTACTAAATACAGAGAGTTGCTTTTTACAAAATAGTAAAAAAATATAAGCCCCAATCTTGGGGCTTTTTTTATGATACGAATAATAAAAATAAGCTTTTTTTAGGTTAAAATATCGCAAAAATGACCTATTGAAAAATAAACAATCCTTATTTTTGCGCCCAACAATACACTAAGCATGAGTAAAGAAATAAGCAAAAGATATGCTCAAAGAGGTGTTTCTGCCTCAAAAGAAGATGTGCATAACGCTATCAAGAATATAGATAAAGGGTTGTTCCCAAAAGCCTTTTGTAAAATTGTACCAGATTACTTAACAAATAATGAAGATTACTGTTTGGTTATGCATGCCGATGGTGCAGGAACAAAAAGTTCTTTAGCCTATATGTATTGGAAAGAAACAGGAGATATTTCTGTGTGGAAAGGTATTGCGCAAGATGCATTAATAATGAATATAGATGATTTATTATGTGTGGGAGCAACAGATAATATTATGTTGTCATCAACCATTGGGCGTAATAAAAACCTGATTCCAGGAGAGGTTATTTCGGCGATTATTAATGGAACGGAAGAGCTTATTTCTGAGTTAAAAAACTTTGGTGTAACCATTCATTCTACAGGTGGCGAAACTGCAGATGTTGGCGATTTGGTTAGAACAATTATCGTAGATTCTACAGTAACAGCAAGAGTAAAAAGAGATCAGGTTATCGATAATGCTAACATTCAAGCTGGAGATGTTATTGTAGGGTTGGAATCGTTTGGACAAGCAACATACGAAACATCGTATAATGGAGGTATGGGGAGTAATGGGTTAACATCGGCACGTCACGATGTTTTTCATAAGTATCTAGCAGAAAAATTTCCAGAAAGTTTTGATAGCTCAGTTCCCAAAGATTTAGTGTATTCAGGAAATGTAAAATTAACCGACTCAGTACAGGATTCGCCAATAGATGCAGGTAAGCTTGTGTTGTCTCCAACAAGAACATACGCTCCCATAATTAAAAAAATCCTTGAAAAATACAACAGTAAAGATGTGCATGGCATGGTACATTGTAGCGGAGGCGCGCAAACTAAAATTCTTCACTTTGTAGATAATTTACATATTGTTAAAGATAATATGTTTAGTATTCCGCCGTTGTTTAAGCTAATTCAAGAGCAATCTAAAACAGATTGGAAAGAAATGTACCAGGTGTTTAATTGTGGTCATAGAATGGAGCTATATGTAAATAAAGAGATTGCAAATGATATAATTGCTATGTCAAAAAGCTTTAATGTCGATGCTAAAATTATAGGGCGTGTTGAAGCTTCTCCAGAGAAGAAATTAACCATTAAAAGTGAGTTTGGTACGTTTGAATATTAATAATTTATAATACTTTTTTTAATGAGAGTTTTGTTTTGTTTAGTGGTTCTGTTTGTGTCTAATTTAAGTATAGCTCAGCCAGATTCTTTATTTTTTTATGTAAATGACGATGTAAAGTTGCCAACAAAAGGGGTTTGGGAGCAGACTAACAAAGCTGGTTTAGACATAAGTGAGGTGGCTTTTGTTAACTGGAATGCTGGTGGTAGTAACTCTATTTCTGCATTGTTAAGTTTTCAAAGTCAGCTAAAATATCAATTCAGACATTTTTTTTGGAATACTAATTTGCTCACGCGCTACGGAATAAATAAACAGCAAGAACAAAAAATGCGTAAAACAGACGATATTATTGATATTAGTTCTGTTGTAGGATATCGAAAAGACACACTAACCAATTGGTACTATTCTGCACGATTTAATTTTAAATCGCAGTTTACTAATGGTTATAATTACCCCGATAAAAATAAGGCTATTTCAAGGTTCATGGCGCCTGGATATTTGTTTTTAGGAGGTGGTGTCGAGTATGGAAAAAACATCGATGAGTTTTCTAGTTATTTTTCACCGCTAACTTTAAAGGCAACTTTTGTTTTAGACGAAGATTTGGCAAATTTAGGGTCTTTTGGAGTTAGACCAGCGGAATATGACAGTGAAGGAAATTTAATTCGCGAAGGCGAAAAGGTGAGAAAAGAAATTGGTGTTTTGCTTACTAATGCCTACGAGGCGCAACTCTTCGAAAATATTTCAGTAAAACATTTTGTTAGTTTTTACACAGACTACTTAAACAATTTTGGTAACATAGATGTTGATTGGCAGGTGAACTTCGACTTTAAGGTTAATGACTTCGTGAGAGCCACATTAGGCTCACATTTAAGATATGATGATGATACTAAGGTTTTAGTAGAAACCGATGTGGAAGGTGAGTATGAAGAAGAAGGTGCTACCGTGCAATGGAAACAGTTGCTAGGAGTTGGTGTTGTGGTTGATTTTTAGTGTTTATATCTTAATATTTTCTTTTATTTTTATTTTAAAAAATTGTCAACTTTTTGTTGTTGATAAATTTTTAAGCATCTGATAATCACTTATTTTCCGTATTTTTTTCGGTAGCTTTATGACTTTTGTTATTTTTTAAGTTGGTATTTTTTGCTAAGTTCACACCCTAGTTTTAACCTGACAAAAATCACAAAATCATTATGAGTACCAACACGGTTGAAAAACCAACATCCCACTATACACAAGACCAAGCTTTCAAGGCCTCCTTAAAGTATTTTAAAGGAGACGATTTGGCCGCACGAGTTTGGGTAAATAAATATGCTTTAAAAGATTCCCAAGGTCATATTTATGAGCTTACCCCAGACGATATGCATAAACGTATTGCTAAGGAAATTGCGCGAATAGAAAAGCGTTATCCTAACCCAATGTCAGAAGATCAAGTATTCAGTCTTATCAAAAACTTTAAGTACATTGTTCCTCAAGGAAGTCCAATGGCAGGAATTGGAAATCCATATCAAATAGTTTCTTTATCTAATTGTTTTGTTATTGGTAACGAAGGAGCTTCAGACTCCTATGGTGGCATCATGAAAATAGACCAAGAGCAAGTGCAATTAATGAAACGTCGTGGTGGTGTTGGTCATGATTTATCACATATCAGACCTAGAGGTAGTGAGGTGAAAAATTCCGCTTTAACATCAACAGGAATTGTACCGTTTATGGAGCGTTATTCAAACTCAACTCGTGAAGTTGCTCAAGATGGTAGGCGAGGTGCTTTAATGTTATCGGTGTCTATAAATCATCCCGATGCCGAAGATTTTATAGATGCTAAAATGGAGCAGGGAAAGGTTACTGGGGCTAATGTATCGGTGAAAATAGATAATGGCTTTATGCAGGCGGTAAAAGACGATACCAATTACATACAAAAATATCCCATATTTAGCCATAATCCTAAGTATTCAAAAGACATAAAAGCCCAAAAGTTATGGAAAAAAATTGTTCATAATGCCTGGAAATCAGCCGAGCCAGGAATTTTATTTTGGGATACCATAACCAGAGAATCGGTGCCAGATTGTTATGCCGATTTAGGCTATAAAACAATTTCTACCAATCCGTGTGGAGAAATTCCTTTGTGTCCTTACGATTCTTGTCGATTATTAGCAATAAATCTCTTTTCGTATGTAGAAAATCCTTTTACAGATCAAGCGACTTTCAATTTTGAATTATTTAAAGAACATGTTGCTTCTGCGCAACGTATCATGGATGATATTATAGATTTAGAGTTGGAGAAAATAGATGCTATTATTAAAAAAATAGACGCCGATCCAGAATCGGATGAAATTAAAGCAACTGAGCGTAATTTATGGGTAAATATTAGAACCAAAGCTGAAGAAGGAAGGCGAACAGGAATTGGTATCACGGCAGAAGGCGATATGTTGGCAGCGTTAGGGATTCGTTATGGATCTAAAGAAGGAAATGCGTTTTCTGTTGAGGTTCATAAAACGATGGCTATTGCAGCTTATAAAGCATCGGTTTATACGGCTAAAGAGCGTGGTGCTTTTGCTATTTTTGATATTGAGCGTGAGAAAAACAATCCATTTATTCAGCGTTTAAAAGAAGCTGATGCACAGCTTTATAACGATATGGTTACCTATGGAAGACGTAACATAGCGTTATTAACTATTGCGCCAACAGGAACTACAAGTTTAATGACACAAACAAGTTCTGGTATCGAACCTGTTTTTCTTCCAGTATACAAAAGACGTCGGAAAGTGAATCCTAACGATAAAGATGCACGTGTGGATTTTGTAGATGAGGTTGGCGATTCTTGGGAAGAGTATGTAGTATTTCATCATAGGTTTAAACAATGGATGGAGGTTAACAACATAAAAGTTGATGATAATTGTTCGCAGGAAGAATTAGATGTAATTGTAAAGCAATCGCCCTATTATAAAGCTACGTCGAATGATGTAGATTGGTTAAGTAAAGTGAGTATGCAGGGCGCTGTTCAAAAATGGGTAGATCATTCCATAAGCGTTACGATTAATCTGCCTAATGATGTGTCTGAAGATTTAGTTGGAGACTTATATTTAAAAGCTTGGGAAGTGGGTTGTAAAGGCGTGACTGTTTACCGAGATGGGTCGCGTTCTGGTGTGTTAATTTCTAATGATGATAAAGAACAAGACACCGAATCTTTAACAAACTTCCCTACAAAACGTCCGCAAATATTAGAAGCTGATGTGGTGCGCTTTCAAAATAATAAAGAAAAGTGGATTGCTTTTATAGGTAAAATTGATGGTAAACCTTATGAGATTTTTACTGGTTTAGCCGATGATGAAGATGGTATTTTAATACCAAGATGGGTAGCCGAAGGATTAATTATTAAAAATAGAAATGAAGACGGAACATCCCGTTACGATTTTCAGTATAAAAATAAACGTGGCTATAAAACAACTATCGAGGGCTTGTCGCATAAGTTTAATCCAGAATATTGGAATTACGCAAAACTGATTTCTAGTACGTTAAGACATGGTATGCCAATAGATAAGGTTGTGGATTTAATTAACAGTCTGCAATTAGATAGCGCTTCTATTAATACCTGGAAAAATGGTGTGGTTCGCGCTTTAAAACGTTTTGTAGAAGATGGTACAAAGGCTAAAGGAAAATGCACCAATTGTAATTCGGATAAGTTAATCTATCAAGAAGGGTGCTTAACGTGTCAAGATTGCGGTTCGTCCAAATGTGGTTAATTAAATGAAACATAAAAGAGTGCTGTAAGGCGCTCTTTTTTATTTAAATAAATTCTTTAATCAGAATAAAGAATAATAGCGATACTATTAAATCTAAAAGATAAACAGAGCTAAAAAATTTAAATTCAGAAATATTTAAACTCTTGTAAAGCATAAGTTTGGGGCTAAGGCTATCTTCTTTTTCCTTAACTGTAAACCATAAAAATATCACCATAAGGAACTTGATTAGAACGATAGATGTAATTTTTGGAGATATTATGGTAATAAAAATAGTAATACCAAAAGACCACAATATAAAAGTTCTGTAGTATAGTAATATGGCAGCTAAATGTTGTGTCATAAAAGAGTAAACGGTTTTTTTAATAAAATATTTTGGTGTTTGTAAGTCTTAATCTTATACTTGGTTACAAGCAATTCATAAATTATCGTATTTTTGCTCAACTAATTTAAAAAGGTAGATGTTAGAGAAGTTAGAAATAGTAAAGCAACGTTTTGATGAGGTTAGCGATTTAATTATCCAACCCGATATTATTGCCGATCAAAAACGTTACATTCAGTTAAATAAAGAATACAAAGACTTAAGAATTTTAGTTGATAAGCGAGAAGAATACAAAATGGTATTAGATCGCATACAGGAGGCCGAAGAAATTATTGAAGATGGTAGTGATGAAGAAATGGTGGAAATGGCTAAAATGCAACTAGAAGAAGCCAAGGAAAAAATTCCACCATTAGAAGATGAAATTCGCTTTTTATTAATTCCGAAAGACCCTGAAGATTCTAAAAATGCTGTTGTAGAGCTTCGTGCTGGAACAGGAGGTGACGAAGCAAGTATTTTTGCAGGAGATTTGTTTAGAATGTATACCAAATACTGCGAGAGCAAAGGGTGGAAAGTAAGTACTGTAGATTTTAGCGAAGGCACCAATGGTGGCTTTAAAGAAATTCAATTTGAAGTAGAAGGCGATGATGTGTATGGGACATTAAAATTTGAAGCTGGCGTACATCGTGTACAACGTGTACCGCAAACAGAAACGCAAGGGCGCGTGCATACAAGTGCGGCAACCTGCATGGTGTTTCCAGAAGCCGAAGAGTTTGATGTTGAGATTGACCCTAAAGATGTCCGTATTGATTATTTCTGTTCTTCTGGTCCAGGAGGACAATCGGTTAATACAACCTATTCTGCAGTACGTTTAACGCATGAGCCAACAGGTTTGGTGGCGCAATGTCAAGATCAAAAATCGCAACATAAAAATAAAGAGAAAGCCTTTAAAGTGTTACGTTCTCGTTTATATGATTTAGAATTGGCCAAAAAACAAGAGGAAGAAGCAGCTAAACGTGGTAGCATGGTAACATCTGGTGATAGAAGTGCTAAAATTAGAACATATAACTATCCGCAAGGTCGTGTAACAGATCATAGAATAAACTTAACGTTATATGATTTGCAAAATATTATAAACGGCGATATTCAAAAAATTATAGACGAATTACAGTTAGCCGAAAACACCGAAAAATTAAAAGCAAGCGACGAAACTATTTAATTAATAAGCCTCATTTTGGGGCTTTTTTTATAACATGACAACACAACAACTTACTCACCAAATTAAAACAAAAAAATCCTTCTTATGTATAGGGTTAGATGTCGATTTAAATAAAATACCAAACTATCTTTTAAACGAAGAAGACCCTATATTTGCTTTTAATAAAGCTATTATAGATGCCACGCATCACTTGGCAGTAGCGTATAAGCCAAACACAGCCTTTTACGAAGCTTACGGGTTAAAAGGGTGGAAATCATTAGAAAAAACAATTCATTATTTAAATGAAAACTATCCTGAAATATATACCATTGCTGATGCCAAGCGTGGCGATATAGGTAATACCAGTAAAATGTATGCTAAAGCATTTCTGGAAGACTTAGGTTTTGATAGTGTAACTGTGGCGCCTTATATGGGAAAAGATTCGGTAGAGCCTTTTTTAAGTTTTCAAGATAAGCATACTATTCTTTTAGCGTTAACCTCAAATCAAGGTGCATTCGATTTTCAAACGCTTAGTGTTAATAATCAGGAATTGTATAAGCAAGTTTTAGAAACGTCAAAGACTTGGGATAATTCAGAGAACTTAATGTACGTTGTTGGGGCAACAAAAGCAGAATATCTACAAGAAATTAGACATATTATTCCTGAAAACTTTTTGTTGGTGCCTGGAGTTGGTGCGCAAGGAGGAAGTTTAAAAGAGGTCTGTAAATACGGAATGACCAAAAATATTGGGCTACTAATTAATTCTTCAAGAGGGATTATTTATGCGTCTAAAGAGCGGGATTTCGCTCAGGCAGCAGTAATAAAAGCTAAAGAGCTTCAACAGCAAATGGAAGCTATTTTAATTCATGCAGGTTAAAGACCAACTACATAGAACGCTTGTTTTTCAAAAAGCACCCAAACGCATTGTGTCGTTAGTGCCTAGTTTAACAGAGTTGTTGTGTGATCTTGGTTTAAAAAAATACCTAGTTGGTGTTACAAAGTTTTGTGTTCATCCAAAGACGATTAAAAAAGAGGCTTTAGTTGTTGGTGGTACCAAACAAGTTCACTTAGACAAAATACAATTGTTGCAGCCCGATATAATTCTTTGCAATAAAGAAGAAAATACACAAAATATAGTTGAGCAGTGTTCTCAAATAGCGTCAGTACATGTTAGCGATATTTATACTATTGATGATTGCCTGGAACTTATAACAATGTATGGGAGCATTTTTAATGTTGAAAGAAAAGCAGCGTTATTAGGGACTTCAATTTCTAAAGCACAAAAATCATTTCAAGATTTTATTTTGGAGAAGCCAGTTCTTAATGTGGCTTATTTTATTTGGAGTTCGCCTTGGATGGTTGCTGGTAGCGATACATTTATAAACTATTTGTTGCAGCAGAATAATTTTAAAAATGTGTTTGCTTCTTTAAAGCGTTATCCAGAAATTAATTTAAATGATGAAAAGTTAACTGAAGTGGATGTTGTATTGCTTTCTAGTGAGCCTTATCCGTTTAAAAAAGAGCATAAAGAAACCTTAGAAAAGCAATTTCCAAATACTAGAGTCATGCTAGTAGACGGCGAAATGTTTTCGTGGTATGGTTCTAGACTTAAAAAAGCATTTTCTTATTTTAAACGCTTGCATAAAAGTGATTTACAATAATTTAATATAGCCTTTTCTAGAGAATAGGTTTAGCTATACAATTATCATTAAAACTTACAGTTTTTGAAATGGCGTAAGCTGATTCAGGAAAATTTTCAGAAAAAGCCTTAGTGTCTTTAGTAGTCTTGTTTTTGGTAGGATTGGGTGTTGTTTTTCCTACTTTGCAAAATTGTTTTCTCATACGTAATTATTTGTTTTTAATTGTTACTCTTAATTACGTAATAATTAATGGATTAGATGTAATCTAAAGGTTAAAATTATTATAAAAAACTATAAAGCAGGCTTTTTTAAAAACTCCCTATCCAAATATTTAAGTTTATTTAGCTTATTTAAGAGTTTTATGGCTTTATATTCTGTAAAATCGCTTTCGGCAGAATCGGTTTGTCTTAAATTATAAGCTTGTTCAATTAACTGTTTGTATTGCTGTTGAAGCTTGCTTTGCTTGCTTTTTATTTTGGTTAGTTTTTTCATAGTTGAAGAAGTTGTTCTATAAATATATTTATTTTTTTGAAATACAGCAAGTTATATTTGTGTGCAAGGCAAAAAAAAATCGGCTCTTATCGAACCGATTTTTCAACTAACTAACTTGTACTAATCCAAATTTTTCAGAATGAAGTAGATATTCCTTTGTTTGAAATACAGTGCAAATATCAGGTTTAATCCGCACTCCAATGTTATGTAAATATTAGGATTAGATTAAGGTAGATTAAATATTTTTTAATCTGATAATTAATAGGTTAAGATTTTTGAGCTGGTAATTAGTGTAAGTTTAATTTAATAAAAAAATACATTTAATCTTGTAGGGCAAACACTTTTCTTAGCAAGTCTGTTGTGCGGGAAGAGACTTTGTTTCTTATTTCAAGTTCTTCTACAGCAATCATTTTATACACGCCATTTAAGGCTTCACTAGTAACATAATCTGTTAAATCAGGATTCACATTATTGGTAAAAGGAATACTGTTATACTTATTTATTAAGTTGGTCCAAATTTGGTCGGCACCAACTTTAGAAAATGAGTTGTTAATAACAGGATGAAATTTATTATATAGTTCTGTTTGTGTTTTGGAAGTTAAATACTGAGTTGCCGCATCGTTGTTTCCTAATAAAATATTTTTTGCATCTGTAAAAGTGATGTCTTTTACAGCATTTACAAAAATAGGTGTGGCCTCTTTTACAGCATCTTCTGCAGCACGATTTAGGGCTTTTATACCTTCGTCTGCTAAGTTATCTAAGCCTATGTCGCGTAAACCTTTTTCAACTTTCTTTAACTCTTCAGGTAGTATAATTTTTACTAATTCGTTTTTGTAAAACCCATCTTTTTGGGTAAGCTTAGTAACTTGCTCATCAATGCCTTTGTCTAAGGCTTCTCTTAATCCAGAAGCAATCTCATCATTGCTAATACCTACAGTAGTTGTGTCGGGTAATTGCTCGACAACTTCTTGTAGCTCGGCACAATTAAAAAAGGAAATCATTAAGAAAATGGCAAGGACTTTACGGTACATAATTTGTTTTTTTAGAGAGGTCAAAGATAGTTTTTTATTTTAAAAATTACGTTTCATAATCTGATTAGAGACGTCGTTTTCGATAAAAATAGATGTAAAATCATATTTTAGCACAATAATTGCTTTGGTAGTCTTGTTATTCTATAAATATGGGAGTGAATATAAAATTAGTTTTTCTTAATATCGTAACTGTATTGGTAACTCTAGCTGGATTTTCTCAGATAGAAGTGTCTCAAAAAGTACAATATTCTAAGATAACGCAATCCAATCAAAACAAACTTTATTTTATCGATTTTTGGGCCACTTGGTGTGGACCTTGTGTGTATGCAAATGAATATTTGACCGTATTACAAAAACAATTTTCAAATGACTTTTATGTGGTGTCTCTGTCTGAGGAAAATTCTACAATAATTAAAAAGCATTTGCAAAAACACCCATCAGAATTAGCTGTTTTTTCAGATTTTAATAGTCAAACTATGAAGAAGTTTGGCGTACAGTTTTTGCCCTACGGCGTTTTAATTGATGCTCACGGAAACAAACTTTGGGAAGGTAGTCCTACAGATTTTAAGCCTAATGATTTACAACGATTTTTAAGACGTACTAGAGCTAAGGCAAACGTAGATGATACTTTTGTTGTTAGCGAAAGTAATTCATCAGAATCACCTCTTCAAGATTATAAACCCACAAATCCTATTGAGATTAAAACATTAAATAACATAGCTAATCAATCGCTAGAGGTTTCTAAAGAAGCCGATTATATTAAGCTTCAAGGTAATTTGAAAGAGGTTTTAAGCTATTTGTTAAAAGTGCATGTTTCGCAATTACAAATAGCGGAAGATGATAATGGAGCATACCAAGTTTACGTGAAAAAAACCGTATTAGAAAATGCTTTCGATAGCATTGTAGAAAATTTAGGTTTAATCGTGGAGGTTTTAACGGAAGAAAAGGAATGTTTGGTTATGGACTTTCAGGAAGCGAAGCTTTGGGATACAAGCCAAATAGATTGGGGTGAGGATGCCGATAATTTTTTAATTGGTGATACCGATATTCAAGCTAATAATGTTTATCTAAATGATTTGAAGTATCGTTTATCATTGGTGTTAAACTTGCCTGTAAAAACCATAAATGTTAAAGGTATTGCGGCTAACTCTTTACACGATTGGCAAGTTCATTATAGGTATTTTAGTTTAATGGAGCAAAACCTTTTAGATGTTTACGGAATTAAAGTTGAGAAAAAAAACAATACGGTTGCCGTTTACCAAATAAAAAAAGCACCTAAGTAAATAGGTGCTTTTTAGGAATAATTAATAGTACTTATGTTTAGTTATTATTGATAACTCTAAACTCTGTTCTACGGTTTTTACGGTGTTCAGCTTCAGAACAATCAACGCCATTAGAGCAACGGTTTGTTAATCTAGTTTCTCCAAACCCTTTAGCAGCCATTCTGCTTCTTGAAAATCCTTTTCCTACTAAATAATTAACAACAGCATTAGCACGTTGTTGAGAAAGAGACATGTTAAAACTATCGTTTCCTCTAGAGTCTGTATGTGCCATAATCTCAATATTTACATTAGAATCTGTTAATATTGGCACCAATGTTTCGTCGATTACTTTCTTAGAAGCAGATGTTAATCTGGCGCTACCTAGTTCGTAGAAAATAGGAAGTACTGTAGGAGTCAATAATTCGCAATCAACCTCTTCCCAAGTTGTAATGCCACCTTTTTTATCAAGAACTGTTCTTGTAACTGTTTCAGATTTAGCAGGAATAGTAACGCTTGTTGTGGTGGCTGGTTGGTCAACAACACGTTTTGTAATGGTTGCGTATTCTGCAGGAATTTCAATTTCGTCAACTCTAGCAGGTGTTTTAATTACTTGCTTTTTATAAGTTGTTGTTTGTTCTGCAACAGGGACGTCTTCTGTATTTGCGTCTTTAGTTAATGTTGTAAAAGGAACATCTCTATACTGTGCTGGATATTCTACAAAACAAGCAGCAACACAATCTTCTTTGTTTACCGATGGGCAATCTTCAAGAACTTTGTATTCCCAACCAGAGGTTTTTGGATAAACCTCAAACGTTCTAGAGTCTTTTCCAAAAGATGCAGGAACTACAGTAAGATCAGTTCTGCCAGCTTTTTTCACATACGATACTTCAACAGTTTCATATGTAGCGGGAACATATACAAACTTTTTTGTTGCTTCTTTTACTAAAACGCGCTCTTCAACAGTTTTGTATGTTGCGGGAACAACTTCTAATTTATTATAGGCTGGATAAACCTCAATAGTTTCAGTTACTTCTTTAAACTCGTCTTTTGTAATGCATTTTACATAGCATTTTCCTGGATCTGGATTATCAGGTAATCCTTGAGCAAATATGCTACCAGAAATGAAGAGTGATAGAGTTAAAAATAATAGATTTCTCATGTGTTAAAATTAATTTGGTTAATAAATAAAATTAAACTTCTGTTTTTTTGTCTATTAGTTTAGACACAGTATTCTTGTGTTAGTCACTTAGTTAGTTCGAAAAGGAATATTGATATTGTTTTTTGCGCTATGATGTGTATTTATTAATAAATATGTTAAAAAAATGTGAAAAACACAAGTTTTTAAGTGTTTTTAATATTTAAAAATAGGGCTTAAATATAGTGGGTAGGTTATTACAATGTTACTATTACTTCAATATTTAGGAATAATAGTTGGAAGTTGGTTTAGAATATAAAAAGCAATTCGCTGTTTTTATTGAATAATCCGTAAATTTGTGCTCCTTAAAAACACATTTTTTATCAATGGAACAAATTGCACCTTATAAACCTAAACATAAAGTAAGAATTGTAACAGCAGCTTCGCTATTTGATGGGCACGATGCGGCTATAAATATCATGCGTCGTATTATTCAATCTACAGGCGTGGAAGTTATTCATCTAGGGCACGATCGTAGTGTCGAAGAAGTAGTCAATACAGCCATTCAAGAAGATGCCAATGCTATTGCGATGACCTCCTATCAAGGTGGTCATAACGAGTATTTTAAATACATGCACGATTTGTTAAAGGAAAAAGGCGCTAGCCACATCAAAATTTTTGGCGGCGGCGGCGGCGTTATTCTTCCTGAAGAAATCAAGGATTTGATGGACTATGGCATTACTCGTGTTTACTCGCCAGACGATGGCCGTGAAATGGGACTTCAAGGTATGATTAACGATTTGGTGAAACAATCTGATTTTGCCATTGGCGATCAATTAAATGGGGAAGTTGAGACACTTTCTGAACAAAACCCTAAAAACATAGCACGAGTTATTTCTTCTGCAGAGAATTTTCCAGAAATAGCCAAGGAAGCATTAGATCGTATTCATAAGAAAAATAAAACCTCAAAAACGCCTGTGTTAGGGATTACAGGAACTGGTGGTGCGGGTAAATCTAGTTTGGTAGACGAATTGGTACGCCGCTTCTTAATCGATTTTCCTGAAAAAACTATTGGGATTGTTTCTGTCGATCCTTCAAAACGTAAAACAGGTGGCGCGTTGTTAGGCGACCGTATTCGTATGAATGCCATTAATTCACCTCGTGTTTATATGCGTAGTTTGGCTACACGCCAATCTAATCTGGCATTGTCCAAATATGTAAATGAAGCGGTTGAAGTGCTAAAAGCAGCCGAATATGACATTATTATTTTAGAAACTTCCGGTATTGGACAAAGTGATACTGAAATCTTAGAGCACAGCGATGTATCATTATATGTGATGACACCAGAATTTGGTGCAGCTACACAGTTGGAAAAAATTGATATGTTGGATTTTGCCGATTTGGTGGCGATAAACAAATTTGATAAACGTGGTGCTCAAGATGCGTTGCGCGATGTGAAAAAACAATATATGCGCAATCATCAATTATGGGATGTTAAACAAGACGATTTACCGGTTTTTGGAACCATCGCGTCGCAATTTAACGATCCAGGAATGAACACGCTTTATAAAGCGATTATGGATAAGATTGTGGATAAGACCGATGCCGATTTACAATCAACTTTCGAGATTTCGAAAGAAATGAGCGAGAAAATTTTTGTTATTCCGCCATCACGAACACGTTATCTATCTGAAATTTCAGAAAACAATCGTGCTTATGACAAAACTGCTGATGAACAGGTTGTCGTAGCTCAAAAACTATATGGTGTTTACAAAACCATTTGTTCGGTAGCAGGAATTGTAGAAGATAATGAACAGTCTATTCTTGATAAAAATGGTCTGGATCAAGACGCCATTCTAAACCATGCTCAAGACGACAGCACGAAGGAGTTTTTAAGATTGTTATTAAAAGAATTTGACCGTATTAAAATGAACCTTGATCCTTATAATTGGGAAGTTATTACAGGATGGGATAATAAAGTCAATAGATATAAAGACCCAATTTATTCGTTTAAGGTTCGCGATAAAGAAATTAAAATAGAAACCCACACAGAGTCTTTGTCTCATACACAAATACCAAAAGTAGCCTTGCCTAAATATCAAGCTTGGGGTGATGTGTTGCGTTGGGTATTACAAGAAAACGTACCGGGAGAATTTCCTTATACATCTGGGCTATATCCGTTTAAGCGAACAGGAGAAGATCCAACAAGAATGTTTGCTGGAGAAGGTGGTCCAGAACGTACCAACCGTCGTTTTCACTATGTGAGTTTAGGTATGCCGGCAAAGCGTTTATCGACAGCTTTTGATAGTGTGACGCTTTATGGAAACGATCCCGATCATAGACCAGATATTTATGGGAAAATAGGAAACGCTGGCGTAAGTATTTGTTGTTTGGACGACGCTAAAAAATTGTATTCGGGATTCAACTTAGCCGATGCGATGACGTCGGTAAGTATGACTATTAACGGTCCAGCCCCGATGTTATTAGGCTTTTTTATGAATGCTGCTATCGATCAGCAATGCGAATTATATATTAAAGAACACAGTTTAGAAGCAGAAGTAGAAGCCAAAATTGCCGACATCTATAAAGGTAAAGAGCGCCCAAAATATCACGGTGAGTTGCCAGAAGGTAACGATGGTTTAGGGTTAATGTTGTTAGGGGTTACTGGAGATCAAGTATTGCCAAGTGAAGTTTATGTTGAGATAAAAGCTAAAACCATTGCGCAAGTTCGTGGTACGGTACAAGCCGATATTTTAAAAGAAGACCAAGCGCAAAACACGTGTATTTTCTCTACAGAATTCGCTTTGCGTTTAATGGGTGATGTGCAGGAATATTTTATAGAAAACCAAGTGCGTAATTTTTACTCGGTATCTATTTCTGGGTATCATATTGCCGAAGCTGGCGCTAATCCAATTACACAGTTGGCATTTACCTTAGCCAACGGGTTTACGTATGTAGAGTATTATCTGTCACGTGGTATGGACATCAATAAATTTGGACCAAATTTATCGTTCTTCTTCAGTAATGGTATCGATCCTGAATATGCAGTTATAGGTCGTGTAGCACGTAGAATTTGGGCCAAGGCCTTAAAGCATAAATACGGTGCTAATGCCAGGGCGCAAATGTTGAAATATCACATTCAAACATCTGGACGTAGTTTGCACGCTCAGGAAATCGATTTTAACGATATTAGAACAACGCTTCAAGCCTTGTATGCGATTTACGATAACTGTAACTCATTGCATACGAATGCTTATGACGAAGCTATTACAACACCAACCGAAGAAAGTGTGCGTCGTGCAATGGCCATTCAGTTGATTATCAATAAAGAATTAGGGTTGGCTAAAAACGAGAATCCAATTCAAGGTGCATTTATCATCGAAGAATTAACTGATTTAGTTGAAGAAGCTGTATTGACCGAGTTTGATAGAATAACCGAACGCGGGGGTGTGCTTGGTGCTATGGAAACGATGTATCAACGTAGTAAAATACAAGAAGAAAGCTTGTATTATGAAACCTTAAAGCATAATGGTGAGTTTCCAATTATTGGTGTAAATACGTTTTTAAGTAGTAAAGGGTCGCCAACTATTCAACCTAAAGAAGTGATACGTGCTACCGAGGAAGAAAAACAAAATCAGATAAGTACCTTGGAAAACCTTCATAAAACCTATGAAGATAAAATTGAGGCTACTTTAAACAAAGTGCAACAAGCAGCATTGAACAACGAGAATATGTTTGAAGAGCTTATGGAAGCCACAAAAGTGTGTTCGCTTGGGCAAATTACATCAGCTTTGTTTGAAGTTGGTGGGCAATATCGAAGAAATATGTAATGTGTCTCTTAAAGAGAAACAGAATTGTATTTTGAACACCCCAGACCATTGGTTTGGGGTGTTTTATTTTATGATTTAATGTTTGTTTATTTACAAACCCAAAGCGGAAGTTCGAGATCTTCATTAAAAAGTTCTTCGGTGACATTACCGACTAATAACGAAGAGAATGTGTTTCCGCCTTTGTCCGAAACCATTAACATATCAAAATCTTCTTTTTTACATTGTTCGTGGAGATTTTCATCGATACTAGAACTGCGTCCAGGGATAATTTCAAAAGCAACATCTTTAGCGTCATCTTTAAGACGTTTAATAAACTTTTTAGACTTTTCCTCAATATGCTTCTCAATGGTAGGGATTAAGTTTTGTTTGGGCAAATAAGGAGAAAATTGTAGTGGTACATTGTATATGTGAACAGCTTTTACAAGACAACTTGTGGCTTCTTTAAGTTGTCTGGCCATAATAAAGCTTTTTCTTGACGCGTTAGAAAAGTCAGTGCCAATACAAAGACTATTAATAGTTGGTTTTGCATCTTTTGGAATAGTAAGTAGATGGCATTTTAGCATGCGCAATAATTTTCCACTTACAACACCAGTACCTTTAATTCTGTTTTTGTTTCCTACTATAGTTAATTGAATACTATATTTATTAACTATGTAGCTTATTAATGATTCAGAATAGGGATCGTTAGAAATAAGTACTTCCCAGTCTGACTTGCTATCAAAAAGGTTTTCTACGGTTTCGTTTAATTCATCGCCTATCATTTCTTCTAGGTTAAGATCTTCTAATTGATTTTCAAACAATTCCGATATTTCATACTTTTTTATGTTATGAACAAAATAGACTTTTTTTGCTTTTAAAACATGAGATAAATAGGAAGCGTATCTAATTAAAGTTTCATCTATATCAGATAAATCTAAAGCGACAAGTATGTTGTTAATTGTAGTTGCCATAAGTTATTTTTTAGGTTCTTTAATTTGTCTTTTCTTAACAATACCAGAGACAATGTCTTTGTAATTATCAATTTCTTTTTGCTGTTCTCGTTTTTTAAGTTTAAATAAATCTTCTTTAAGTCCTTTAAGTAACGAATAGCACATAACGAGTAAAATTAATGCAAACGGCAAGCCTGTTACTATTACTGCTGTTTGAAGTGCTTTAAGGCCGCCTCCAACAAGCAATACAGCAGCAACTGTGCCTTCTGTTACTGCCCAAAATACACGCTGTGCAACAGGGGCATCAATTTTGCCGCCAGAGGTAATGCTATCAACCACTAATGACCCAGAATCTGAAGAGGTGATAAAAAAACCAGCGACTAAGATAATGGCAACAATGTTTAAAACTGTAGCTAAAGGAAAGTCCTCTAAAAAGACAAACATAGCAGTTGCTACATCGTCTTTAACGGCTTCTACAATAGTTAAGTTACCTAAAAGTGCTTCTTGTACGGCTGTACTTCCAAAAGCATTAATCCAGAAAAAGGTTACTAAAGCAGGGATAATTAAAACCCCTAAAATAAACTCTCTAACTGTACGTCCTTTGGAGATACGCGCTATAAAAATACCTACAAAAGGCGACCATGCAATCCACCAGCCCCAGTAAAAAACGGTCCAACTATTTTGCCATCCTGTATTATTGTAGCTTTCTGTCCAAGTAGCTATCTCTAAAAAGTTATAAAAATAACTTCCTGTATTCTGTACAAAAGATTGGAATATATATATAGTTGGTCCTAAAACAACAACTAGTAATAATAGTAGCACGGCAATACGCATATTCCATTCGCTTAAAAACTTAACGCCTTTGTCTACGCCTAGTACAACAGAGATTGTGGCTATTGCTGTAACACCGGCTATTAAAGATATTTGTGTTGTTAGTCCGCCGGGTATGTTAAATACGTGATCTAAACCTCCAGCTATTTGTTTTACACCTAATCCAAGGGAAGTGGCTAACCCAAAAATGGTTGCTAACACAGCAAAAATATCAATGATATCACCTATAATTCCATATACTTTGTCACCTAAAAAAGGATAAAATACGGAGCGTATGGTTAAAGGTAGTCCTCTTGAGTATGTAAAGTAAGCGAGTGCTAGACCAACCAAGGCATAAACTCCCCAAGCATGAAAGCCCCAATGAAGAAATGTGAAGTTCATAGCTTCTTGTGCAGCAGCAGCGCCACCTTCGGTAGTTATTGGAGGAGATGAAAAATGGGTAATAGGCTCAGAAATACTCCAAAATAAGAGACCAATACCCATTCCGGCACTAAAAAGCATAGCAAACCAAGACATGGTTTTAAACTCGGGTTTGGCTTGTTGTCCTCCAATTCTTAATCTACCATATTTGCTAAAAGCTAGGTAGACCATAAAAACTAAAAACACATTAACCATCAAGATAAAAAACCAGCCACCATTATTAGCAACAGCACTTTGTATGTTGTCGAAATGTTCTTTAGCAGTGTCTTTAAATATTAAGGTTAAGACTATTGTAATAATAATAATGATAGCAGAAGAAAAGAATACAGGGCCGTTAATTTCTAGGCCGAAAATAGACTTTTTTTCATCGCTTCTAATAATTTTTTTTGCCATAATAGACGTTGTTTAAAAGTAATATCCAATATTTATGTTAAATCTAGCTTCCCATTTTGCTTCAGGGTTCCCTTGGGCAAAATCGTCAATAAAGTTTCCGCCTAGCCAAGAATTATTTTTGCCGGCGGCAAAATCAAAATAAGTGTAAAGATGTCCAGCAGATACACCAACTCCGGTAACATTCATGTAACTGTCTGTAAACCCCTCTGTTATTTTGTTAATATATCCAAAATCGTTGTAAAATTGAAGGCTTTCAATAGGTTTCCATGTTACAGGTATTGTGTAAGCGACAGCAAGTGTTGCCATATTTGCTTTTGAGGCCACTAGATATGGTGTGCCGTAAGCAGCCATGGCAAAAACCGATTTACTTTCATTATCTGGATTTTTTGGTGATTTTGTATAATGTAAAAGCTCAGATTTTATATTTAATTTTTTATAATCTAACTCGTAAAACACACCGTACCCATAATGGTTGCCTATGTCTTTAGTGTCTAAATTGTAAAGGCCACCATATTGAGCGTACGCACCCATTTGATGCTTAAAGTTTTTGCGGTTTATTTTATAATTAACCTTAAAATTAAACTGATTTATTTCTTTATTTCTATAATCTAGTTCGCCATCACCATCAACATCCATGGAAGATACATCGTAAGAATATCTGCTATATGATATATCGCTATTGCCTCCAAATGTGATAGCTTCAGCATTTTTAAAAAATGCTATTTGGTAGTTGAAACCCTCTTCTTTTTCATGAATAAATTTAATGCCAATGTCATGATCATCTTCTAGGCCAATATAATACCCAATATTAAAAAACCAGTTGTGAGAATTGTATTGTTGAATACCAAAAGGAACTTGGGTTAGCCCTACTTGTATGTGGTTTTGGGTGTTAAAACTGTAGCTAAGCCACCCTTGTTTTAAAACACCGCCACCAAATGCATCGGAATATAATCGGTATTCGGCATTCAATTTAATGCCTTTGTATGCTGCTTTGGCATTAACACGGAACATATCGTACATAAAATCACCACCTTGTTTTTTTTGTTCGGGTTTCCATGACGAGTAGATGTAATTAAATCGTAATGCACCGCCAAATTTTATTTCAGGCGTGTCTTGTGCTATACCAATAAATGGAATAGTGAAAATAAACCACAAGAGATTTTTCAAAGTATAGATTATTTAAGGTTAAAAGCTTTTTTAAGCCTAATATAATTATGTTAATTATAGTTTTTTTTGAACTGACGTAAAACTATAAGTAGGGTGGAGGCACAAACCGATGAGGTTGACATCTATTAACGCTGTATGCGCGAGAATAAATGCGGCTATTGTTAAGGGTGTATAAATTAATGACCTTCATGTGTATTACAAATATAGCTTTTTTTAGCAATAGGAAGGATGGGGGAATTTAACATACAAAAAAAGACGGCAAAAAGCCGTCTTTATAATATAATGAAGCGTTGTTTTTATTAGTCTTTTAAAACATTTCTTGAAATGACAATTTTTTGAATTTCACTCGTGCCTTCATAAATTTGAGTAATCTTGGCATCACGCATTAAGCGTTCTACATGGTATTCTTTTACAAAGCCATTACCGCCGTGAATTTGAACAGCTTCTACAGTTGTATCCATAGCAACTTTACTAGCATATAGTTTTGCCATGGCACTAGATTGGTCGTAATTGTTTCCTTGGTCTTTATCCCAGGCAGCTTTCATAACTAAATGGCGAGCAGCTTCAATTTCGGTAGCCATATCAGCTAATTTAAATGCGATAGCTTGATGGTTGCATATTTCGGTGCCAAAAGCTTGTCTTTCTTTAGAGTATTTTAAGGCAAGTTCGTACGCGCCAGCAGCAATACCTAAAGCTTGAGAGGCAATCCCAATACGTCCACCAGAAAGTGTTTTCATGGCAAATTTAAACCCAAAACCATCTTCGCCAATGCGATTTTCTTTAGGTACTTTTACATTGTTAAATTGTAATGTATGGGTGTCGCTTCCACGAATACCTAGTTTGTCTTCTTTTGGTCCAACATCAAAACCTTCTGTGCCTTTTTCAACAATAAAAGCGTTAATGCCTCTGTGACCTTTGTCTTTGTCTGTTTGTGCAATGACTAGATAAACATCGGCACGTCCACCGCTGGTAATCCAGTTTTTTGTACCATTTATAATATAGTGGTCGCCTTTGTCTTCGGCAGTTGTTCTTTGTGAAGTGGCGTCGCTACCAGCTTCTGGTTCGCTAAGGCAAAATGCTCCTACAAACTCACCAGTAGCTAATTTAGTTAAGTATTTTTGTTTTTGTTCTTCAGTGCCAAAAGCTTCAAGGCCGTAGCATACTAAAGAGTTGTTTACAGAAACAATAACCGAAGCCGAAGCATCGATTTTAGAGAGTTCCTCCATAATTAAAACGTAAGACGTAGCGTCCATACCACTACCGCCATATTTAGGGTCTACCATAATTCCCATAAAACCAAGTTCCCCCATTTTTTTTACTAATTCTTGTGGGAATTCTTGTTTTTCATCACGTTCTAAAACGCCTGGTAAAAGTTCGGTTTTTGCAAAATCGCGAGCTGCGTCGCGAATCATCATATGTTCTTCTGTTAAGCTAAAATCCATAAGCCTATTTATAGTGAATTATTAATTTGATAAAAAATGTTGTCAAAGATAGCTTTTTAATGTGATTTTTTCAATAAGGATTTCTATTTTTACCGAATATGTTAAAGGAAGATTATAATGTAATTGGTGTTATGTCTGGGACATCTTTAGATGGCGTAGATTTAGTTTACGTGAATTTTAAGGTGAATGATGATGTGTGGTCTTTTAACTGTCTTGATACAGAGACTGTTTCCTATACTGCAGGTTGGGGGGAAAGGCTTAAAAACCTAACGGAACTCTCCCAAAAAGACTTACAACAAATAGATTGTGATTATACTGTTTACTTAGCTGAAATTATTGGTAAGTTCATCAATAAGTATAAACTAAAGCATATAGATGCTGTATGCTCTCATGGTCATACAGCTTTACATCAACCTAACAAAGGACTTACTTATCAAATAGGAAATAGAAAGTTATTAGCCGAAAAGTTAAACCAATTGGTAGTTTGTGACTTTAGAGTACAGGATGTGTCTTTAGGAGGTGAAGGAGCACCATTGGTGCCAATTGGAGATGAATTATTATTTAAAGATTACGATTTCTGTTTAAACTTAGGAGGTTTTGCTAATATTTCAACCAAAATAAATAATGAGAGAATTGCTTACGATATTTGTCCAGTTAATATAGTCTTAAATCATTATGTTAATCAATTGGGGTTTGCTTATGATAATGCAGGAAAAATAGCGTCTTCTGGAATGGTAAGTAAACAACTACTTGAAGATCTTAATGGTCTAGATTTTTATAAAAAAAGTGCTCCAAAATCCTTAGGGTTAGAATGGGTTAAAGCGATTTTTTTACCTATTATAGAATCTTATAATTTGCAAATTAAAGACGTGCTCTCTACAGTATGTGAGCATGTGGCTATTCAAATTTCGAAGGCAGTAAAAGATAAATCACAAACAAAGGTTTTAATAACTGGAGGCGGCGCATATAATACATACTTAATAGAACGATTAAAATCGATGACATCACAAGAAATCGTTATTCCAAAAAATGTAATAGTAGATTTTAAAGAAGCGATTGTTTTTGGTTTATTAGGTGTCTTAAAATTACGTAATGAAATTAATTGCTTATCGAGTGTAACAGGCGCAAAAAATAATCATAGTTCAGGAACAATTTTTAAACCTTAAATTTATTGAAAATTTAATATTTAAGGTGTAGAGTTTTATATATTTGTTAACTACAATAACTAACCTAAATGAAAGACTTACTTCAAAAGTACGAAGCGAAAGAACCCGAAATAATTTTTAACTGGAAAGACCCAGAAACTGAGGCCGAAGGCTGGACTGTTATCAACTCGTTACGAGGCGGTGCTGCTGGTGGAGGTACTAGAATGCGACAAGGTCTAGATATGAATGAAGTGTTATCTCTTGCTAAAACTATGGAGATAAAATTCACCGTTTCTGGCCCACCAATTGGTGGTGCAAAATCAGGAATTAATTTTGACCCAAACGATCCTAGAAAAAAAGGTGTTTTAGAACGCTGGTATAAAGCAGTTTCCCCTTTATTAAAAAGCTATTATGGTACTGGGGGCGATTTAAATGTTGATGAAATTCACGAAGTGATACCAATTACCGAAGAAAGTGGTGTATGGCATCCGCAAGAAGGTGTTTTTAGTGGGCATTTTAAGCCTACAGATGCCGATAAAATTAACAGAATTGGCCAGCTAAGACAAGGCGTAATTAAAGTTTTAGAAAACCCTAATTTTTCACCTTCTGTAGCTAGAAAATATACAGTGGCCGATATGATTACTGGTTATGGTGTAGCCGAAGCCGTAAAACAATATTACAGCATTTATGGAGGAACAGTAGAAGGAAAACGTGCTATTGTGCAAGGCTTTGGAAATGTGGGGTCTGCAGCAGCGTTTTATTTAAGTCAAATGGGCGCTAAAATAGTAGGAATTATAGATATTTCTGGAGGCTTAATAAATAAAGATGGTTTTACCTTTGAAGAAATAACAGAACTATTCTTATCTAAAAAAGGAAACAAATTACAAGCAGATAACTTAATTCCTTTCGAAGACATGAAAGAGAAAATCTGGTCTCTCGAAACCGAAATATTTGCGCCATGTGCAGCTTCAAGGCTAATAACAAAAGCGCAAATAGATGAAATGATTAGCACAGGCTTAGAAGTGATTTCATGTGGTGCTAATGTGCCTTTTGCCGATAAGGAAATCTTTTTTGGCCCTATCATGGAACATACCGATAGTAAAGTAAGTTTAATCCCAGACTTTATTTCAAACTGTGGTATGGCTAGAGTTTTTGCTTACTTTATGGAACGAAAAGTACAAATGACAGATGAAGCTATTTTTAACGATACCTCGCAAACCATAGAAACAGCACTAAGAAAAGTGCACGAAAAAAATAAATCTAAAACCGGAATTAGTAATACGGCTTTTGAAATTGCCTTAAGCCAACTTGTTTAAAACATAATTATGGAAGCAATCATTATTAGTGTATTCGTCCTTGGTTATTTAGCCATTACACTAGAACACAATTTAAAAATCGATAAACTTATCCCAGCATTGGTTATGATGGCCATTTGTTGGGCGCTAATAGCATTAGGGTTAGATCACTTTACACAGTGGTTTGATTCTGGAAAACATGCTTTATTAGATAACTTTGGTTTGTTGGATCATGAAGAAAAAATGCATCTCATGGAAGAAACGCTGTTGCACCATTTAGGAAAAACAGCCGAAATTTTAGTCTTCCTTTTAGGTGCTATGACTATAGTTGAAATTATCGATTATTTTGATGGTTTCTCAACAATTAAAAACTATGTAAAAACAAAAAGCAAAAAACGTATTTTATGGATTTTTGCTTTTCTAGCTTTCTTCCTATCGGCTATTATCGATAATTTAACAGCAACTATAGTATTAATTTCTATCCTACAAAAGCTAATAAGCGACAGAAAAGTACGTATTTGGTATGCCGGTTTAATCGTAATCGCTGCAAATGCAGGAGGTGCTTGGTCTCCAATAGGTGATGTAACAACCACTATGTTGTGGATAGGTAATAAAGTCACTACAGGACATTTATTTGTATATCTGTTTATTCCATCATTGTTATGTATGTTGGTTCCTGTATTTATTGCCTCGTTTTTACCAGCATTTAGAGGAGAATTGGAAGGTCAAGACGACAGTAATGATAAACCTAAAAACAAGTTTAGTTCTACAATGTTGTATTTAGGATTAGGCGGGATTGTTTCGGTTCCTGTATTTAAAACCGTTACACATTTACCTCCTTATGTAGGTATGATGTTGGCTTTAGGTGTTGTTGCCATTTTTGCCGAAATTTATAGTAATACTAAGTTTGCCATGTCTTTTGATACTTCAGGAGACGCAGATCACCAAGGGCATCACAGTCCTGTGCATCATTCATTATCAAAAATTGAAATGCCAAGTATTTTATTCTTCTTAGGAATTTTAATGGCTGTTGCAGCTTTAGAATCTTTAGGAATACTATTTGGTTTTGCAGAATCCTTACAAGAAAATATGCCTATGTTAGGAACCGAATTGCATCATGAAGGTGTTTCCGATTTAGTTGTGCTTTTATTAGGTGTAGGATCGGCTGTAATTGATAATGTGCCATTGGTAGCCGCTAGTTTAGGAATGTTCTCTGTACCTACCGATAACGAATTGTGGCACTTTATAGCCTATTCAGCAGGAACAGGAGGAAGTATGTTAATTATTGGTTCTGCTGCTGGTGTTGTGGCTATGGGTATGGAAAAGATTGATTTTTTCTGGTACCTGAAAAAAATTGCTTGGCTAGCATTAGTAGGGTTTTTAGTAGGGGCAGTTGCATTTATGTTTACAAGAACAATTTTTTAACAAAAAATCAGTTATAATAGCTTTATAAGATTCATTTTTTATGATATATACAATAATTCAAGAAGTTCAAGAAGGAGCAGAAGTCTTAACAGAAGGCGAAGAGCCTGTAGAAAAAACCTTATCCATAATCGAATTGATTGGTAGTGGCGGAACGGCAGGCCAAATTATTATAGGGTTGTTATTTATTTTATTAGTAGGCGCTTGTTATATTTATTTCGAGCGTTTATTTGCCATAAAAGCAGCTTCTAAAATAGATGCCAATTTTATGAATCAGATTAAAGACCATGTAAGTAATGGTAAAATAGATTCGGCTCAAATGCTGTGTGCGCAGGTAAATTCGCCCGTTTCAAGATTAATTAACAAAGGCATTACACGTATAGGAAAACCTTTGGAAGATATTAATACAGCCATTGAAAACGCAGGTAGATTAGAAGTCTACAATTTAGAAAAGAATGTAAGCATTCTAGCTACTATTTCTGGTGCAGCTCCTATGATTGGTTTTCTTGGTACAGTTATTGGAATGATATTATCCATATTTGAAATTGCAAATTCAGGTGGTCAAATTGATATAAAACTTTTAGCAGATGGCTTATATACCGCCATGACAACCACAGTTGCTGGTTTAATAGTGGGTATAGTTGGTTACATTGCTTACAACCATTTAGTGGTTAAAACCGATAAAGTGGTATACCAAATGGAAGCTAATTCGCTAGAGTTTTTAGATCACTTAAACGAGCCTATCTAAATGAATTTAAGAGGAAGAAATAAAGTAACACCAGAGTTTAATATGTCGTCTATGACCGACATTGTATTCTTGTTACTTATCTTTTTTATGCTAGCATCTACTTTGGTAACTACAAATGCCATAGACATTTTATTACCTAAAGCCAGTGGAAAAACCGAAAATAAAAAATCGGTAGCTGTTAGTATCAAGAAAGATTTAACATATTATATCGACCAAAGAAGAGTAGGCGTTAGTGTTCTTGAAAACGAACTTATTAATGCGCTTTCTGGAGATTCGCAACCTACCATTGTTTTAAGAGCCGAAAAATCGGTGCCTGTAGATAATGTAGTTAAGGTTATGGACATAGCAAACAGAAATAAATTTAAGGTTATACTTGCTGTAAAACCTAATTAATATGAAGTATCTTGAGACCAAACATGAAAGGAACTCAGCAAAAATTACGGTATTAATTACGGTAATTTTACTGCTGTTGCTATTTGTAGTTGGTCCGCCTTATATGGATCCGCCAGTAGAGTACGGCGTAGCTGTTAATTTTGGGACTACAGATTTTGGCTCTGGACAAGTACAACCCAAGAAGCCTGTGAAATCTGAACCCGAAGTAGTCGAGCAACCACCTCAAGAAACTGTTTCAGAAACTACTCCATCAACTTCTTCAGAAGCTAAAGAAGAAGTTATGACTCAAGAAACCGCAGAATCCATAGCCATAAAAAAACAAAAAGAAGCTGAAGCTAAGGCTAAAGCCGAAGCCGAAGCCAAAGCCAAGGCAGAAGCCGAACGTATTGCTAAAGAAAAGAGAGAGCAAGAAGAAAAGAAAAAGAAACTCGATGCACTTATTGGTGGTGTGAGCAAATCTGATGAGGTTACCGGAAGCGAAGGCAACGATAATCAAGCAGGAGATAAAGGCCAGTTAGACGGCGATCCCTATGCGCCAAGCTATTTTGGCCAAGCTGGAAGCGGAAATGGCGGTGTTGGGTATGGCTTAAATGGACGTGGTAAAGCAACTTATAATACAATAAAACAAGACTGTAATGAAAGTGGTATGGTAATCGTTAAGATTATTGTAAACCGCAATGGAAATGTAATTCAAGCCACGCCAGGTGTTAAAGGAACTACCAATACAGCTCCTTGTTTATTAGAACCCGCCAAGAAAATGGCATTGTCACATAAATGGCGACCCGATGCGAATGCCCCTGCTAAACAAATTGGTTTTGTAAAGGTAAACTTCAACTTAGGACAGTAAGCCGTCCCATGACTTATCAAGAAACTATAAACTGGATGTTTTCCAAATTGCCTATGTATCAAAGGCAAGGGAAGTCTGCATACAAAGCCGATTTAAGTAATACGCTTACTTTAGCCGCTCATTTAAATCACCCTGAACAACACTTAAAAACCATTCACGTTGCTGGAACAAACGGTAAAGGGTCTACAGCTAACATGTTGGCTTCTATATGTCAAGAAGCGGGCTATAAAACGGGCTTATTTACATCGCCTCATTTAAAAGATTATCGCGAACGTATAAGAATTAACGGTGTACCTGTAAGTAAACAGTTTGTAATTGGTTTTATTAATCGAAACAAAGCATTTTTAGAGAAAAAGTCCTTGTCTTTTTTTGAAATGACCACCTTAATGGCTTTTGACTATTTTGCTAAAAATGATGTTGATATTGCTATTATAGAAGTTGGTTTAGGAGGGCGATTAGATTCTACAAATATTATACATCCTTTAGTGTCTGTTATTACAAATATCGGTTTAGATCATACACAGTTTTTAGGTCATGATTTAGCAACTATAGCTAGGGAAAAAGCTGGAATTATTAAAAGCAAAGCACCAGTTGTTATTGGTGAAACACAAAAAGAGACGCAAACTGTTTTTAAAACTATAGCAGCAGAGAAGCAATCACCTATTTATTTTGCCGATCAACTTCAAGAAAAGTTATCTTATAAAAGTGATTTGCTGGGAGAGTATCAACAAAAAAACATTAAAACAGCAGTACAAACAATAGCTGTTTTAAATCAGGAATCTTCTTTTAAAATATCAAAAGAGAACATAACGTTAGGATTACGTCATGTTACAAAAAATACAGGTTTAAAAGGTCGTTGGCAAGTGTTACAACATAATCCAAAGATTATTTGTGATACAGCTCATAATGTTGAAGGGCTTTCACTAGTAGTTAATCAATTAAAAAAAGAGCCGTTTGATAACTTGCATATTGTTTTTGGTGTTGTAAACGATAAAGATTTAACTTCTTTGTTTACCATTTTACCCAAACAAGCAACTTATTATTTATGTAAGCCAGATATTCCACGTGGTATGGATGAAAAAAAATTAAAAAGTGAATTTGATAAAGCTAATTTCACATCTAAAATATATGGCAGTGTAAATCAGGCATTTTCAAACGCAAAAGAGCAAGCGAAAGAGAACGATTTAATTTTTGTAGGAGGAAGCACGTTTACTGTAGCAGAAATAATTTAATTTTTTTTCGAAAAAAGTTTTGCAATATTAAAAACTGCATTATATTTGCAATCCCATTACGGAAGGGCGCGTAGCTCAGTTGGTTCAGAGCACTTGGTTTACACCCAAGGGGTCAGGGGTTCGAATCCCTTCGCGCCCACAAAAATAAAAGGTCTGTTATTGCAACAGACCTTTTTTTATGGGTCATTAACTCAGTTGGTTTAGAGTGTTACCTTGACAGGGTAGAAGTCACTGGTTCGAATCCAGTATGACCCACAAAAAGAAATCCAAGTGCTAAACTTTAGGGTTTTTAGTTTCTTTCATCAAAAAAATCTTCTATTTTTATCTAACAGATAGTAATGTGTAGATTATGCTTTTAAAAAATATTAAGAATCTTTACGAAGACATTTTCATGTCTTACAATACACCAGCCTTAAAAAAGCATATTGAAAAAATGAAAGAACTCGATGCATTTTTACCTCATACGTCTACCTTTTTTTGCATTACAAACACACAAGAATTAGGTTTTGAATATATAAGCAAGAATATGTTTTCTTGTTTGGCTATTGAACCCGAAAAATTTAAACAGGATGCCATGCATTATTTTTGGAGTAGAATTCATCCAGACGATGTAGAGCATTGGTTAAAGGCATTAAACTCACTCATGGATTATACGTTAAATGAAATTGATGAGCAGGAACGTTATAAAATGAGTTATACCTGGAATTACCGGTTTAAAAACGGTCATGATAAATACGTTAATATTGTACAAAATACAACACCTTTAGAGTTTGATGCTTTTATGAAACCAATTATAGGGTTGGCTCATTATACTGTTTTAGATCCTAACATAAAATTAGATGTTACGGCTACAGCAAAATATTTAAATGATAAAGGCGAATATGAAACAAGGTATTTTAATTGTTTCAATCAAAAATTACTGGAAAACGATATAACTAATAGGGAGCGCGATATTATAAGGTTGCTAGTATTAAACTACTCTAGTAAAGAAATAGCAGGACGCTTAAATATTAGCTCTAATACGGTAGATACACATCGGAGAAATATTTTAAAGAAGCTAAATATAGCCTCTACAGGAGAGCTAATAGGAATGCTTAAGATTAATCAGAATTTATTATAAAAATACTCAAATTGAGTATTGCGTATAAGGAGAATGATTCCGACATTTGGAATGCTATTATTAATCTAAGGGAATACATAGAGCGCTTATCGTTATTTAATGTTGAGTGCTCTTTTTTTATAATATATTTAAAGCTCTTTCTAGCGCCATTCCTCTAGAGCCTTTAATTAAAATAAATCTGTTTTTTAGAGGTGATTTTTCTAAGTAATTGGCTAAATCTGCGTATGTTTTAAGTGCCAATATCTTTGCAGACGAAGTTTTAGTTTTTGAAAAATGTTCACCTACAACTATAGCTGTTATATCATTTTGTTTTTCTAAAAAAGATACAATATGTTGGTGCTCGTTTAAAGCGTTATCCCCAAGCTCAAACATATCACCTAAAATGAGTGTTTTATTCTTATAGCTAAGATTGGTGAAGTTTTCAAGTGCAGCCATCATGCTTGTTGGATTGGCATTATAGGCGTCGAGTAGAATTTGATTGGATTCTGTTTTTATAATTTGCGAACGATTGTTAGAAGAAACATAACCTTCTATAGCTTGTTTTATGTTTAAATGCGGAACTTCAAAATATTTTCCAATAGCTATTGCGACAGCAATATTATTAAAATTATAATGTCCAATTAAATGACTATTTATACGTTCAGACATATATTCTAACGCAACAAAAGGCTCTGATGCCACAAAACTGATTTTTGTGTCTTTAGAGTTTGCGCCAAAAGCGATAACTTTATTGTAGTTGCCAATTTGTTTGACTTGTGTTTTATCATCTTCATTAAAAAAGATGGTTTTGCTATGTTTTTTTAAGTGGTCATATAATTCCGATTTAGCTTTTACAACACCTTCTAAACTTCCAAAACCTTCTAAATGAGCTTTACCAAAATTGGTGATTAATCCAAAGTCGGGTAGCGCTATATCGCATAAAAAGGCAATTTCTTTATGATGATTGGCACCCATTTCAACTATAGCAATATCTGTATCAGGTTTTATATCCAACAAGGTTAAAGGAACACCAATATGATTGTTTAAATTACCTTTGGTGGCACTAACGCGATATTTTTTAGATAATACAGCCTTAATTAACTCTTTGGTTGTGGTTTTACCATTACTTCCTGTTAAAGCTATAATAGGTGTTTTTAATATTTTTCTATGATGAGTTGCTAAATCCTGTAAGGCTTTTAAGCAATCTTCTACAAGAATATGGTTGTTGGATGTTTTAAATTCTTTTTCATCTATTACAACGTATTTAGCACCTAATTCTAGTGCTTTATTTGCAAAAGTATTGCCGTTAAAATTGTCACCTTTTAGGGCAAAAAATAAATCACCTGGGTTAATTTTTCTGGTGTCTGTAGAAACCGCACTACATTCTAAAAATAGTTTATAAAGAGCATTAATTGTCATAAAGTAAATGTAAGAAAAAAGCCCTGATAAAAAATCAGGGCTTAGCTTTTTTTAAACGTTGAATTATTGCTTAATTCTTTGTTTTGTTTCTTCCTTTAGATTTTGATCCTACTCTAGACATAGCACATCTAAACCCAATATAGTCTGTGGCCATAGTTTGTGGGAAATAACGTCTTTGAGCTGGGTCTAACCAATATTCTCTGTCTTTCCAAGAACCACCTTTATAAACTCTTACTTCGTCGTTAATAAGGGATGTTCTTTTGTTAGACTTATCGTATTCTCTAATCATTTCACCTGTAGAGTCTACATGCTCTACATTGTGTTTTGGAGAATTGTACATCTTTCTTGTTTGCGAAGCTGTTGTTTTTCTACCATCATCAAATTCATCGTAGTCTCTGTAGTAACGAGAAGAGCGTTTGTCACCGTCTCTAAAGTTACGGTTATCACTTCTATCAAAGTTTTGTCTTAAGTAAGTTTCGTCTTCATCTACAGGTACTTGAGCAATTTCACCTGGTAAATCTCTTGCAATAACATCGCCATTAGGAAGTGTGTCGTAAACAATCTCATCTACAGTTACAATTTTAACAGTACCATCTTCACTAATAGAGTTTTTGGTGTAAACGTTACCACGGTAGTAGTTAAAGTCGTTAAACTCATCATCTACAATAGGTCTGTAAACATCGGCAACCCATTCGGCTACGTTACCAGCCATATCGTAAAGACCAAAGTCGTTAGGCTCGTATTGTTTTACGGCATTGGTTATATCTGCACCATCGTCAGACCATCCTGCAATTCCACCGTAATCACCTTTTCCTTGCTTAAAGTTAGCTAATTGATCGCCTCTTACTTTACGTTTACCGGAACGTGTGTATTGGCCATCCCATGGATATTTTTTTCTACCTCTATATATGTTATAGTTTCTTAACTCTGTAAGACCTAAAGCAGCATATTCCCATTCAGCTTCAGTTGGTAGTCTATAATCTGGTGAAATAATACCAGTCTCTCTACCTGCGTATACATTAATAGTATCTCCAGAAGCAGTAGTTTGTACTCTTCTTCTAGTCGTTTGTGGGCTAATAATACTATCGTTACCTCCGTATGTTTGTGTTGGAGCGTTAATATAAGTGTCTGTGTTGAACGTTTCACCAGCTTCAACAGCTATTTTAGCGTCTCTGGCAATATACCCTTCTTCTTCTAAGTATAATTCGTTAACACGGTCTGTTCTCCAGTTAGCAAATTCTACAGCTTGAATCCAGCTTACACCAACAACTGGGTATTCGCCATATGCTGGATGACGAAGGTAATTCTCAGTCATTACTTCGTTGTAACCTAAGCGGTTTCTCCAAACTAAAGTATCTGGCAAAGCACCATTATAAATGCCTTTAAAATTTTCTTCTGTAGGTGGGTAAGTTCTTTTAATCCAATCTAAGTATTCTGTATACATTTTATTGGTTACCTCCGTTTCATCCATGTAAAAGGATTGAACGTGTTGCTGATTTGGACTGTTATTCCAATCGTGCATAACATCGTCTCCAACTTTACCCATGGTAAAAGTTCCACCTTCTACAAATACTAATCCTGGAGCTGTTTCTTGTTCTTTAAAATCGGTGTTGTATTGAAAACCTCCATCTCTAGAGTTGATGTCCCAACCAGTTCCTCGTGAGGTGTTTGAACTGGATGATCTTTTACAACCAACAAGAGATACTGCTAAAACTGTAGTTAACAATACCTTACATACCATTGCTTTTTTCATATCCATACGTTTAAGTAAGCTTAAAATATTTTTGGTGACGCAATATAATAATTATACCCAAGATTACAAGCGAAAATTAAAAAAATACATAAAAAAACATGCATTTCGTCCTGTAATTTATGCATTACAACGATGATTTTTGGGTTTAATCATGTTTATTTGCCGTAGTATAACGCTAAATATTTTATTTTATTATTGTAATTTTGAAGTGTTTTTTAAAAAACGTGTTATTAATCAATAATATTGCCATATTATTTACGTTATTGCTATCGATGAAAAAGAAATTAATACTTGTTATTTTTTTAATAGGCATTTATGCCCATGCCCAACAAAAGCAGTTTGAAATTCAATGGGATGGTTATAAAACACTATTTACAAGTAGTTATAAAGTAGAAGTGCCTTCTTTTAGTAAAGAGAACTTTAATTACAATGCTATTGATGGTTTACAATTTATTACCCAATGGCAAGGTGGATTTATAGATGAAGCCTCTGTTTCGGTTGGTAATGTTATTTACGAAACCATTTCGAGAGTGCAATTAAAAGATACCGATGTTAGTACTATTCCTAATCGTTTAAAATTTTCGGCAAAAAACACTGAAGCTCGTGGAGTTTCTGGTGTAGAGTTTAAGATGTCTCCTGTTATAAAAATTAATGATAATTCATTTCAAAGAGTAACTTCTTTTACGGTGAACTATGATACGGGAAGCTATAATAGAAATGCCAACAATAATAGCCAGAATATTGATGATTCTGCTTTAAGCACAGGGCAATGGTTTAAGTTTTATATCGATAAAACAGGGGTGTTTAGATTATCAAAAAGCTTTCTCTCAAATTTAGGTGTTAATGTAAACGATATCGACCCAAGAACCATAAAACTGTATGGTAATGGCGGGAATATGATTCCGTACTCCAATGCTTTACCTCAGTCCTACGATGTTCGCGAAAATGCTATTAGAGTAGTTGGAGAAAGCGATGGTTCTTTTAATGATAATGACTACATTTTGTTTTATGGGCAAGGCCCAAAATCTTGGGATGCTGAAAAAGGGACGCATATAAATTGTTATACTAATAGAACGTACTATTATATTAATATTAGCCCTGGTTTAGGAAAACGAATTCAGCCTTTTATACAACCTACAGGAAATGTAGATATGGAAATAAATACATTTCACGATTATAAATTTCATGAAAGTGATGAGTTTAATTTAGTAAGAGTAGGGAGACGTTGGTTTGGAGACCGTTTTGATATAGAAAATAATAAAACATTCACATTTCAATTTCCCGATCTTGTAGAAACAGAACCAATATATTTTAATATACAAACGGCATCAACAGCAGAGGTTCCTACAAGTTTAGATGTTTCTGTAAACTCTCAAGATATTACTACATTAACATTTTCACCTATTACCGATTCCAATTTAGCCATTCCTGCTAGTTATGCACAAGATGTCAGCGTTAATTCATCCACAATTACTGTTAACTTAGATTACAATAATGGTGGAAATCCAAGTTCTATAGCTTATCTAGATTATATTGCTATAGAAGCTACAAGAAACCTTAACTTTTCTGGAAATCAGCTTACATTTAAAAATAATGATGTTAGTAACGAAATAGGTGTTGGTCAATACAATGTAACAAATACATCACAGGTGTCAGAAATTTGGGATGTTACAGATATTTATAATGTTACTAATTTTGTTAATACAGATAATAGTAACACATTAAGTTTCACGTCCAATTTAGGGAGTGAAAAAAGCTATGCACTTGTCACGCCTTCCGATTATTACCAAGCATTTATTGGGGAACGTACTCGAGTAAGTAACCAAAATTTAAAAGGAACAATTTTTCAAAACCAACAAGGCGAATTTGAAGATATTGATTACCTTATAGTAGCTCGTCAAAATATGCTTAATCAAGCCGAACGATTAGCACAAATTAACCGTAGTTACAACAACTTAAATGTTAAAGTGGTTACTTTAAATCAAATCTATTCAGAGTTTAGTACAAGTAATCCAGATATTGGAGCCATAAGAAACCTCGTAAAATATATTTACGATAACGCAAGCTCTTCAGAAAATAGAATTAAATACTTATGCTTATTTGGAGACGCCTCATTTGATTATAAAAATAGAATAGAAAATAACACAAACATCGTACCTTCTTGGCATGCGTATAATAGTTTTAACTTAACCAATTCCTTTGTGTCTGATGATTTTTATGGTATGATGGGTGATAATGAAGGAACCATGTTAACTTCAGATAAACTGGATATTGCCGTTGGACGAATTTTAGCAGACACACCACAACGCGCAAGAGTTTTAGTAGATAAAGTGGAAACGTATTATAAAGAAGCTTCTTATGGTAGATGGCGAAATAATTTTGTAGTCGTATCTGATGATATCGATGTTGAATGGGAAAGCGTATTGCAAGAAACCACAGATGGCATTGCAAATACCATTACAGAAGAGCATCCGTTTTTAAACCCTATAAAAATCCACATGGATGCCTATCAACAAGAATCGTCAGCAGCTGGCGATCGTTATCCTGGTGTTACTACAGATATGCTAAACGCCATAGAAAATGGTGCTTTAGTAGTAAACTATTTTGGGCATGGCGGAGAAGATGGGTTGGCACACGAACGTATCTTTCAAAAACAACATTCTGAAGGATTAAGGAATGTTTGTAAACTTAATTGTTTTGTAACCGTAACTTGTGAATACACACGTTTCGACAACCCTTTACGGCCAACAGCAGGAGAACTTACTTATTGGAATAAAGAGGGAGGCGCTATTGGCTTGATTTCAACAACGCGCCAAATATTTGTAAATGTGGGGATCACATTTAATAACGTTTTAGAAGAGTATTTATTTTCATTTAATGACGACGACAATTATCAAGACCATGAGTTTCCTTCAATGGCAGAAGCCTTAAGGTTAACTAAAAACAACCCTAGTATTTCTGGGATTGGGCAAAGACGATTAGTGTTTTTTATAGGCGATCCAGCCATGAAATTAGCATTTCCTAAACCCAATGTAAGATTAACTGCCGTTAACGATGTGCCTTTAAACCAAGGGGTTGACGTGTTAAAAGCATTAGATAGAGTTAAAATTGCTGGGGAAGTAACCGATATTTCTGGTAATGTGCTTTCAAATTATAATGGGGTGCTTTCTACAACTATTTTCGATAAAAAAATTGATCGTGAAACCTTAGGGAATGACGGTATACGTTCTGGCGGTCAACTTATAATTATGCCATTTGAAACCTTGGGTGAAACCCTTTTTAGAGGGCAAGCTTCCATAACCAATGGTCAGTTTGAATTCGAGTTTGTTATGCCTAGAGATATTGGTATAAACGAAGGTTATGGTAAAGTTAGTTTTTATGCCAAACAAGACGGGCAATTAAACGATCAATCTGGTGCAGCTGTAAATACCATTTTAATAGGAGGTATTAATAACGAAGCCCCAGAAGACAATAATGGCCCAATTATAAACTTGTTTATGAACGACGAAAGTTTTGTTTCTGGAGGAATAACTAATCAGTCTCCAAGTTTATTGGTAAAATTAGAAGATGATAATGGTATTAATACAGCAAGTGGTATTGGGCATGATATTGTAGCTATAATTGATGGCGATGAAACCAATCCGTTTGTGTTAAACGATTACTACGAAACAGAGCTAGACAATTTTCAAAAGGGAATTGTAAATTACCCTTTTCGTAATTTAGAGCCAGGTTTACATACATTAACGCTAAAAGCTTGGGATGTTTATAACAATTCATCCACCTCCGAAATCCAATTTGTGGTACAGAACGAAAATCAGCAACTTGTTATCGATAATGTATTGAATTATCCAAATCCTTTTGTTAATTACACCGAATTTTGGTTTAACCACAATAGTTCATCACCGTTAAACGTTTCAGTACAAATATTTACGGTTTCAGGAAAATTAGTGAGAACCTTAAACAGTCAAACCAATTCCTCTAATTGTTGTAATAATGGAGCATCGTCCTTGTCAAGGGACATTATTTGGGATGGACGAGACGATTTTGGTGATAAAATAGGAAAAGGCGTGTATGTATATAAATTAAAAGTACACTCTCCGTCATTAAACAAAACTGTAGAGAAAATAGAGAAACTTGTTATCCTTTAAGAAAAAATTATATTTGTTAAATAAATCATATTTATGAAAAAATACATTCTTGCCCTATCTGCTTTATATTTTGGAGCACAAATACAGGTACAAGCACAAACAGTTACAATTCCAGAGTCACAAGATTCACGTGTTATAACCACAGGAATGCCGTTTGTGTTAATTGCGCCAGATGCTAGGTCTGCATCTATGGGAGATATGGGAGTTGCTACCTCGGTAGATGCCTTTTCCCAACAATGGAATCCAGCAAAATATGCCTTTTCCGAAACCAAACAAGGTGTTGGGGTGAGTTATACACCGTATTTAAGTAAATTAGTAGACGATATATTCTTAGGTGGACTTACCTATTTTAATCGTCTAAATGAACGAAGTGCTTTTGGAGCTAGTTTTAGGTATTTTTCATTGGGAGAAATTGAATTTGTACAAGACGAAATTTCTGAAGCATTAGTTCAAAAACCTAATGAGTTTACATTAGATGTGTCATATGCTTTAAAATTAAGTGAGCAATTTTCTATGGCAGTGGCCATGCGTTTTTTACATTCCGATTTAAAATTACCGGGTTATTCTGGCGATCCAGAACCAGCGAGTACATTCGGGGTAGATGTTTCGGGATACTACCAAAGTGAAGAGGAAGCCTATGCCAATTTTAATGGGCGAACGCGGTTAGGGTTTGCTATACAAAACATAGGCCCTAAGTTTAAATACGATGCCCAAGGGCAAGAAAACTTTCAACCAACAACTTTACGTTTAGGTGGTGGGTTCGATTTTATTTTAGACCAATACAATACTGTTGCTGTAACTGCTGAAGTAACAAAATTATTAGTGCCAACGCCACCTAAATACGGAACAGAATATGAATATACAGATAATAATGGCAATGGTGTTTACGATCCAGAAAATGGTACAGATGAAACCGATACAGATGAATTAGGAGCTGTTGTAACGCCTTCTGTAATTATGGATGGTAAAGATCCCGACGTCGGGTTTTTTCAAGGGATGTTCCAATCTTTTGGTGATGCACCAGGAGGGTTTAGCGAAGAAATGAAAGAATGGACTTGGGCTTTAGGAGCCGAGTACCGTTACCAAGATTCGTTTGCTTTTAGAGCAGGCTATTTCAATGAATCCGATGACAAAGGAGCGCGTAAGTTCTTTGCGCTAGGAGCAGGGTTTAAATACAATGTTGTAGGTGTAGATTTATCTTATTTATTCTCAGCATCAAAAGTGCCAAGCCCTTTAGAAAACACTTTGCGTTTTACCCTATCCTTTAACATCGATAGAAATGCGTACCAAGAATATTAATAGGGCGTTTTAAATAAAAGATTAATAAAAAACTATTGCTAGGGCAATAGTTTTTTTGTCTCCAATAGTTTTTAATAACTTTATACTATGAAAGAGCTTAAAATAGAAACTACATTAATTGTATTTGATAATGTAGATGAATTGCCAGAAGATGTTACTAAGTTAATGGCAGTAGCCATGGAAGCAAGAGCTAAAGCCTATGCACCATATTCCAATTTTAGTGTTGGGGCTGCTTTATTGCTCGATAATGGAGAGGTTATATTAGGAAATAATCAAGAAAACGCCTCATACCCATCTGGACTTTGTGCCGAACGAACCGCTATATATTATGCAGGAGCAAACTTCCCTGATGCTAAAGTGTTAAAAATGGCTATAACAGCAGGCTCTAGAATGCAGCCAACTATAACACCTATTCCGCCTTGTGGCGCATGTAGACAAGCTATTGCGGAATATGAAGTAAAACAAGATTGTCCCATAGAAATTTACTTTATGGGAGAAACAGGTAAAGTAGTTAAGTCTAATTCGCTTGCAGACTTATTGCCTTTAGGCTTTGATAAATCTTTTCTATAACGTTTTCGTTAATTTTTAAGGGTTTCAGGTTTTCTCATTAATAAGTAAAATGCTATTTTTGTTATTCGGTTTTTAAACAAACACAATCAATGCAGAAAGTAACTAAAGAAACATATCTAAAGTGGTACGAAGATATGTTGTTTTGGCGCAAGTTTGAAGACAAACTAGCCGCAGTGTATATTCAACAAAAAGTTAGAGGGTTTCTTCACCTATACAATGGTCAAGAAGCAGTATTAGCGGGCGCTTTACACGCTATGGATTTAACCAAAGACAAAATGATAACCGCTTATCGTAATCACGTACAACCTATTGGTATGGGCGTTGATCCTAAAAAAGTCATGGCAGAGCTGTATGGTAAATCTACAGGAACATCGCATGGTCTTGGTGGTTCTATGCACATTTTTTCTAAGGAACACGGATTTTATGGTGGTCATGGTATTGTAGGAGGCCAAATCCCTTTAGGTGCTGGAATTGCATTTGGCGATAAATATAAAGGTAACGACGCTGTAACTATTTGCTGTTTTGGGGATGGTGCTGCAAGACAAGGTTCGTTACACGAATCATTCAACTTAGCAATGCTTTGGAAGTTACCAGTAGTATTTGTTTGTGAAAATAATGGTTACGCTATGGGAACATCTGTAGAACGTACAGCTAGTCATACCGATGTTTGGAAACTGGGATTAGGCTATGAAATGCCTTGTGGCCCAGTAGATGGTATGAACCCAATAAAAGTAGCAGAAGCTTTTGATGAAGCTATTCAACGTGCAAGACGTGGCGAAGGACCAACGTTTTTAGAATTAAAAACGTACCGTTACAGAGGGCACTCCATGAGTGATGCGCAACATTACCGTACAAAAGAAGAAGTAGAAGAATACAAGAAAATAGATCCAATTACACAAGTAAAAGATATTATTCTTGAAAATAACTACGCCACCGAAGACGACATTAAAACTATCGACAAGCGTGTTAAAGATTTAGTGAAAGAATGTGAGAAGTTTGCAGAAGAATCACCATATCCAGACAAAAACGTGATGTACGATGTAGTTTACGAACAAGAAGACTATCCATTTTTACAACATAAACTATAAACTATGGCCGAAGTAATTAACATGCCGCGATTAAGCGACACTATGGAAGAAGGAACGGTTGCCACTTGGTTGAAAAAAGTTGGTGATAAAGTTGAAGAAGGTGATATTTTGGCCGAAATAGAAACCGATAAAGCTACAATGGAGTTTGAGTCTTTTCACGAAGGAACATTACTTCACATAGGTGTGCAAGAAGGCGAAACAACCAAAGTAGACGAGCTTTTAGCTATTATTGGAGACGAAGGCGAAGATATTTCAGAGTTACTTAATGGAAGTACAAGTTCAGATTCTGAAAAAGAAGAAACTCCTAAAACAGATGAAACTACTTCAGAAGAGTCTTCTGAAGCTGTTGATATTCCAGAAGGCGTCACAGTGGTTACTATGCCGCGTTTAAGCGATACTATGGAAGAGGGAACGGTTGCCACTTGGTTAAAGAAAGTTGGTGATAACGTTGAAGAAGGCGATATCTTAGCAGAAATAGAAACCGATAAAGCCACTATGGAGTTTGAATCATTCCAATCTGGAACCTTACTTCATGTAGGGCTGCAAGAAGGCGAATCGGCTAAGGTGGATGCATTATTAGCTATTATTGGACCAGAAGGAACAGATGTTTCTAACATTGCCAAGAATTTTAAAGCACCTTCTGCTGAAACAAAAGCTGATGCACCTAAAAAAGAAACTGCACCCAAAACAGAACCAAAGGTTGAAGCGCCAAAAGCAGAAACCAAAACGGTAGACTCTGCACCAACAACAGCTTCTGGAGAGCGTTTATTTGTATCGCCATTAGCTAAAAAAATGGCCGAAGAGCGTCATATTAATTTATCGAAAGTTCAAGGTTCTGGAGAGAATGGACGCATTATAAAACGTGATATAGAAAACTTTACACCGGCTACAGCTGGAGCTTCTGTAAGCAAGTTTGTGCCTGTTGGTCAGGAAGATTTTGATGAGGTAGCTAACTCACAAATGCGTAAAACAATAGCAAAACGTTTAGCACAATCTAAATTTACGGCACCACATTATTACTTAAATGTGGAGTTTGATATGGATAATGCGATTGCATTTCGTGAGCAGTTTAACTCCTTACCAGATACTAAAATTTCATTTAACGATATTGTTGTTAAAGCTTGTGCTTTAGCACTAAAACAACATCCGCAAGTAAATTCGCAGTGGTTTGATGATAAAATGCGTATGAATAACCATGTGCATATTGGTGTTGCCGTTGCTGTGCCAGATGGTTTGGTAGTTCCTGTGGTTAAGTTTGCTAACGAGCAAACCTTACCACAAATAGGCGCTGCTGTTAAGGACTTTGCTGGAAAAGCACGTAATAAAAAATTAACGCCACAAGAAATGGAAGGAAGTACCTTTACGGTGTCAAACTTAGGTATGTTTGGAATAGAAAGCTTTACGTCTATTATAAATCAACCAAATTCTGCCATTCTTTCTGTTGGCGCTATTGTTCAAAAACCAGTAGTTAAAAACGGACAAGTTGTGCCAGGGAATACCATGAAACTTTGTTTAGCATGTGATCATAGAACAGTTGATGGCGCTACAGGAGCACAATTCTTACAAACCTTAAAAGGATACATTGAAAATCCAGTAACAATGTTAGTATAGTTTTTTATAGATGATATAGAATCATTAAAAATCCTGCTGTATTTAGCAGGATTTTTTTGTTAATGATAATTCTCCTTTAATTATTGGTTTATTTTCTCTTTTTATCTTAAAAAATGTTAATTTGTTGGCTTTTACTAACTGTATTTAACGATTTTACAATGAAAAAAGGACGATTAACCCAACTTTTCTTTTTCTTTTTTATTACAAATACATTTTTCCATGTTTTAGAAGCTCAAGTTTTTCAAAGAGTTGAAGACATAGCTGGATTCGAATCCTTACTTCAAAATCACGGCGTAGCAGTGGCAGATTTTAATGGCGATCATGTTTATGATATTTTTGTGGTTGCCAAAGCATTAGATCAAGAAGGGGTGGAGAAAACCCATAGTAAGCTATATATTAATAATGATAATGGTAGTTTTACAGATGTAACATTATTCTCTGGGCTAAATAATTTACTAACCGAAGATTATGCTGATGAGGATGTTTTTTATGTCTTTGATGGTCCAAAAATAGGAGCATTTTGGGGAGATTACGATAATGATGGTCTTCCAGATTTGTTAATGACTAATACTTATAATGTCTTATTATTTCATAATGAGGGAAATGGTACTTTTTCGGATGTAACAGATTTAGCAGGTTTTAATTTACCAACAACATGCCAGTTTACTGGCGCTACTTGGTTTGATTATAACAATGATGGTCTCTTAGATATTTATATCTGTGAATGGGGAAATTGTAGTTCAAATCAAATGTTTAGGAATAATGGAGATGGGACTTTTACTAATGTTACTGAAGAGGTTAATATGCTTGAGCCTATCTCAAGATTTAGTTTTACAGCGTTGCCATATGATTTTAATGATGATAATTTAATGGATTTATACGTTACTAATGATTTTAGAGTACCAAATTATTTATATATCAATAATGGAGATGGTACATTTTCAGAACAAGCACAAGATTATGGAGTAAATAGTACTATTGAGGACATGGGGTTAACCATAGGGGATTATAATTTAGATGAGACCCTAGATATTTATATTACTGGTAAGGGTGAGTCGGCGCTTTTTAAAAATGGAGGGAATGGGTTTTTCTCAAACAATGCACAATTAGAAAATTTTTACAATTCTGGTTGGGCTTGGGGAACCACATTTGCAGATTTTGATTTGGATGGCGATGAAGATTTATTTGTAACCAATGGTTATTATAATTCAGGACCCGAATATAATTTTTATTATCGAAATGAGTTTAATAACAATAACGGGTTTCCTAATGTTACTAACTCCTCAGGACTTTATGATTTGTCTGAAGGAATAAACCCTGTGGATTTTGATTATGATAATGATGGCGATTTAGATCTATTCGTAACCAATGCAGACATAAATCCGTTTTTTTACGAAAATACCATACTTAATTTCGAAAACTCGATTACTTCAAGTAATAATTGGTTTCAAATATCATTAGAAGGGACTATTTCTAATAGAAGTGCTATAGGGACAGAAGTTACCTTAACAACAGAATCTAGAACACTTAAAAGATACTTTAGTGGCGTAGGCATGTTAAGTCAAAGTATAAAACCATTACATTTTGGATTAAATAATGATGAAAATATTCTTGAAATAACCATAAAATGGCCGTCAGGGCTATTAGAAGTGTATGATCAAAATATTCAAATAGATAGTTTTTATAAGGCTGTAGAAGGTGAAGGTTTAACAAATTTAAATATAGACCCTAGTATTAAGGTTTATGGCTGTACAGATCCTATGTCGTGTAATTATAACCCTAATGCAACGTTAAGTGATGGAAGTTGTACTTATTTGACATCAGGAACAATATCAGGTTCAACAAATGTGAATTTTTTAAGTGAAGAAATTTATGGATACACAATAGACCCTGAATCAACTGCTCATTGGGAAGTACAGGGAGGAGAAATTTTAGAAGGTCAAGGAACTTCTCAAATTTTAGTTAAATGGGGCTTAAATCCGTTAGGAGAAATTAGTGTTACTGAAATGGGAGCTAATTGTTCAGGACAAACAGAAACATTAAGTGTAAACTTAGGTCTTTCCGAATCATTTGAAGACGTATCTGTAGCACGACTTTGGAATGAAGCTTTATTAGGAGCAATTAGAAAAGATTTTGCTAGACCAACTGTACATGCTAGAAACCTCTTTCATTCTAGTGTGGCTATGTATGATATTTGGGCAATATATGATAATGAAGCTACACCCTACTTTATAGGAAATGAAGTTCATGGATTTAGTAGTTCGTTAGATGAATTTTCTTCATCAGAAGATACAAATGAATCCAGGCGAAAAGCTATTAGTTACGCTATGTATAGGCTATTAACGCATAGGTTTCAGAACTCACCAAACCAAGAACAAACTCAAGCTTTGTTTGATTATTTAATGGAAGAGTTAGGATATGATGCAACGATTACATCAACTGATTATCAATCGGGTGATCCTGTAGCTTTAGGGAATTACGTGGCCGAAATGCTCATTAATTATGGATTGATAGATGGTGCGAGAGAGAGTACTGGGTATGATAATGAGTATTATGAATCAATTAACCCACCATTGGCACCAGAGGTTCAAAATAGTACAATTCAGTACCCTAACCGCTGGCAGTCTTTAAACTTACAAACCTATATTGATCAAAGTGGTAACTTAATAGAAGGTGACAATATACCTTTTTTAAGCCCAGAATGGGGTAATGTTTATGCCTTTGCTTTATCAGAAGAAGATAAAACAACTTACACGAGAGATGGAAACACCTATTTTGTGTTTAAAGATCCATCAGATCCTCCGTATTTAGGAGCAACTGAAGAGGAAGTATCAAATAATGCTTACAAATGGGCATTTTCTTTGGTGTCAGTATGGAGTTCTCATTTAGACCCCAATGATGGAGTGCTTTGGGATGTATCGCCTAATTCTATTGGGGGATTAAATATAGAGGATTTACCTAATACCTATTTACAACATCCTAGCTTTTATGATTTATTAGAAGGAGGCGACCCTGGCGAAGGCCACGCTGTTAACCCTAGTACAGGTCTTTCATACGAAGAGCAATTAGTTCCTAGAGGAGATTACACAAGGGTTCTTGCTGAGTTTTGGGCCGATGGACCAGATTCTGAAACACCTCCAGGGCATTGGTTTACACTCCTAAATTATGTGTCAGATCACCCAGACTTGGAGAAAAGACTAAATGGCCAAGGCGACATTTTACCCGATTTAGAATGGGATGTTAAAACCTATTTTATTTTAGGAGGGGCAATGCACGATGCTGCAGTTGCTGCTTGGAGTGTTAAGGGGTGGTACGACTATATAAGACCTATTTCCGCTATTCGTTATATGGCTAATTTAGGGCAAAGTAGTGACAACACATTAAGTAATTATCATGCCGATGGTATCCCTTTAATTCCTAATTACATAGAGGTTGTAGAGGAAGGCGATCCTTTAGCAGGAGCTACAAATCAACATGTAGGTAAAATTAAATTGTATACATGGAAAGGGCATGATTATGTGTATGACACAGAAACAGATGTAGCTGGTGTTGATTGGATTTTAGCTGAAAATTGGTGGCCTTATCAAAGACCTTCATTTGTAACGCCTCCTTTTGCGGGATATGTTTCTGGGCATTCTACCTTTTCTAGAGCAGCAGCAGAAGTAATGACTTTAGTAACTGGCGATGAATATTTCCCTGGAGGTATGGGAGAGTTTGTGGCTAGAAAAAATGAATTCTTAGTTTTTGAAGAAGGTCCTTCTACTGATGTGATTTTACAATGGGCAACCTATAGAGATGCGTCAGATCAATGTAGTTTATCGCGTATTTGGGGAGGAATTCATCCGCCATCAGATGATATTCCAGGACGTTTTATGGGAGAGGAAATTGGTATTGAAGCTTATAATTTTGCCATTCCTTATTTTTACGGCTCTCTAGGTCTTGATGAGTATGTGTTAAATTCAAATTTATATCCTAATCCAGTAGTTTCTGGAAATGTAATACATATTACTCATGCTAATCTAAAAGATACTTATGTGCTTTATGATTTAAGTGGGAGACAAATAAATATTGAGAAAATGAACGACGGATATCAAAATGATACTGTTAGAATAAGAATTCCTCAATCTACTTCAGAAGGCATTTATATACTGAGTTGGAATGGCTATTCTGAAAAAATTATTGTCAAAAATTGATAATATTCGTGTTTAAAATAGCTGTTAAAAATCCTGTATCCATGCAGGATTTTTTTATATTCGAAAAAATCATAAAAATTTCTCATGAAGCATCTATTTTTAGTATTAATGTCCTTAGCGCTTTTAAGTTGTAACAAAACAAATGGTCAAGTTGAAAAACCTTCTGTAACAAGTAATGAACTCAAAAAAATGGTATCTTATTTATCATCAGATGAAATTAAAGGGCGTAATACAGGAACCGAAGGAATAGACAAAGCTGCAGCGTTTATAGAAAATAAGTTTAAAGCGTTTAATGTAAAGCCTTACTACAAAACGTATCGCGACTCGTTCACCGTAAAAGGAAAGCAAGCATTTAATGTGATAGGCTTTATAGAAGGCACAGATAAAAAGCTAAAAGACGAAATTATTATTCTAGGAGCACATTATGATCATATTGGGTTTGGAAAAAAAGTAGGAAACGATTCTATTGCCAATGGCGCAAACGATAATGCAACAGGAACAAGTGCTGTGATAGCTATGGCAAAGTATTTTTCTAAAGTAAAAAGTAACAGACGCAGTATTATGTTTGCATTATTTTCGGCAGAAGAATTAGGGTTAGAAGGCTCTAAGCATTTAGCAGAGCGTTTAAAAGAAAGCGATGCTAATATTTATACTGTGGTAAATTTTGAAATGATAGGTGTTCCCTTGATAGATACAAAGCATCAAGCTTTTTTAACAGGATACGAGTTATCTAATATGGGAGAAAAGATGAATAGTTATGCTAAAAAAGATTTAATTGGAGCATCTGATGTATCTAAAAAATATAACTTGTTTATGAGATCGGATAACTATGCGTTTTATAAAGCCTTTAAAGTGCCAAGTCATACGTTATCATCTTGCGATTTAACTAATTTTGATCATTACCATCAAGTTGGTGATGAGGTGGAATTGTTAGACTTCTCTTTTATGGCAGGCTTAGTAAATGCTACAATTCCTACAATAGAAGCAATGAGCAACACACCAACACAAGAAATAAAAATGTATGAATAACCACAATATGAAACATATTATTGTAACTGGAACAAGTAGAGGGATTGGTTTAGAATTAGTAAAACTATTGGCTAATCAAGGTCATAATGTATTAGCGCTTTCAAGGAATGAAGTGCCTGTTACCAACTTGAGTTTAGATAATGTAACAACATTTTCTTTCGATTTAAATCAGGAAGATGATTATAAAAAAGTTGCTGACTTTATTGAGACAAACTGGAAGCAAGTAGATGTTTTAATAAACAATGCAGGTGCTATTTTAAATAAACCATTTTTAGAAACTACAATAACCGATTTCGAGCAAGTTTACAAAACAAACGTTTTTGGAGTTTCAGAAATGATACGAACAGTATTGCCTTTTATGTCTAAAACAAGCCACGTAGTGACTATTAGCTCTATGGGAGGCGTTCAAGGAAGCATGAAATTTCCAGGATTAGCAGCATATAGTTCTAGTAAAGGTGCCGTAATAACGCTAACCGAATTACTTGCCGAAGAATATAAAGAACAAGGCCCATCGTTTAACGTTTTAGCGTTAGGTGCTGTGCAAACCGAAATGCTAGAAGAAGCTTTTCCAGGTTATAAAGCCCCAACAACAGCTAAAGAAATGGCCAGCTATATTGCCGATTTTTCTTTAACTGGGAATACATATTACAATGGAAAAATGCTTCAAGTATCTAATTCTACACCATAAGCTTGTTCTTAAGCTGAAAATAAATAATTTTGCGGCATAAAATAAACGACCCATGCAACAAACTACAAACACCATATTAATGATTCGTCCTATAAACTTTAGGATGAACGAGCAAACAGCTGTTAATAATTATTATCAAAAGGTTTTAGATACGTTATTGCCAGAAACAGTTAATGCAAAAGCGCAACAAGAATTTGATAGTTATGTTGAAAAACTACAAAACGTTGGTGTGAATGTTGTAGTAGTAAATGACACGACAGAATTTGATACGCCAGATTCTATTTTTCCAAATAATTGGATTTCATTTCATGAAAACGGAACTGTAGCCTTATATCCTATGTTTGCCGAAAACCGAAGGTTAGAGCGTCGTGAAGATGTTTTAATACAACTAGAAGATAAAGGTTTTATTATAAAAGATATTGTTGATTATACTAGTGCGGAAGAAGAAGATGTTTTTCTTGAAGGTACTGGGAGTTTATTGTTAGATCGTGTAAACAGAAAAGCGTATTGTGCATTGTCTCCAAGAGCAGATGAAAGTTTATTTATTGAGTTTTGTGAAGACTTTGAATTTACACCAGTAGTCTTTCATGCTAATCAAACCGTAAAAGGCGAACGCAAAGCCATTTACCATACCAATGTTATGATGTGTTTAGCCGAAACCTTTGCTGTAATTTGTTTAGATAGCATAGATGATAAAAAAGAACGCAAGAATGTTATTGAACATTTAACATCCGACGGTAAAGAAATTATAGCTATTACCGAAGATCAGGTTAATAGTTTTGCAGGTAACATGCTTCAAGTAAAAGGCGAAAATAACAAGCGTTTTTTAGTGATGAGTCAGGCAGCGTATCAGGTTTTAAATCAAGAGCAAATATCAAAAATAGAAACCCACTGCGAGATACTTTCAAGTTCATTAGATACAATTGAGGCTTGTGGTGGCGGAAGTGCAAGATGTATGATGGCAGAAGTGTTTTTGCCTAAAGCTTAATTGGCAGAAACCATAGAGGCTAAATTTTCTGTATTACCGTTGCCATTTTCGGGTTTACTTTTAGGAAGTTCAATATAAAACGTACTTCCTATATTTAAATCACTTTCAACCCATATTTTACCATGATTAAGTTCAACCAGATCCTTACAAATAGTAAGACCTAACCCAGTACCTTTTTCATTTTGAGTGCCAATAGTTGTAAAAGACGTGTTTTTAAATAATTTGTCTTGATTTTCTTTAGAAATACCAACGCCAGTATCAGAAATACTAATAATTGATTTGCCATCGCTAATATGATTAGAAATGGTTATAATATCACCAGCTTTGCTAAATTTTATAGCATTTGTAAGGAGGTTTTGAATAATAATCTCAACCATACTTCTATCGGCGTAAACAAAATCTTTTAAAGTTTTATCTTGAAGTCGGATGCTTTTCTTTTCTAATTTGTGTTCTAATAAGTGCACTTTTTCTTCAAAAACTTCTTGAATATCAAAAAGACTAGGGTTAGGTTCAAGCGCTTGCATTTGTGATTTAGACCAATTTAAAAGGTTAAATAAAAGCAAGGAGGCATTGTTGGCATTTTCGCTTAATTCTGGAATTAACGACTGAAATTCTTCATGAGTTACAGAGCCATCTTTTAATAAATCTATAAAGCCTTTAATAGAGGTTAACGAATCTTTTAAATCGTGCGATACAATAGAAAATAGCTTGTCTTTTACTTTATTTATTTCTTCAAGGTGATTAGCTTGTTCAAGAATAGCTTCATTTTGCAGCTCGATTTTCTTGTTTTTGTTTTCTAATGCTCTAGTATACTTTATTCGGCTATTACGTTTTAAATAAATTAACACTAAAAAGGTAGAAACAATAACTAATGCGGCTAGTAAAGCATAAAGAATTAATTTAAATCGGTTGCTTTCTTCTTTATGAGCATCTAAAGTATTGCTACTCGTGGTTTCTGGAACTATTGTAGTGTTATCGGTTTCAAATAAATCCGAAACAACAGTGTCTTCTTGTTGTGTAATGGCTTGTTGTGTCGGGGTTTGTTTGTTTAGTTTATTTTTTAATTGATAGAATTCACGTTGCCAAACAAAGGCTCTGTCAAAATTTTTGTTGGTAGAATCTAAAGCTTTTAAAAGCTTAAAGTTTCTAAGCTGCTCCTCTTTATTATCTACAGTTATAGCAATGTCTTTAGCTTCTATTAATTGCCCTTCGGCGTAGCGTAAATAATTACGCTTAAGGTTTAGTTTTCCTAAATTATTTAAGGTGATTAATAAGCCATTTTTATTATTAAGGTTGCGATTTAGTTTTAATCCTTTTAATAAATATTCAGATGACTTGTCATAATCATTAAACTGTAGGTACTCGCCACCAAGTTTAGGGTAAATTTCACCTTTTAGAGAATCGGTTAGCGCATTAGAGTTTAATCCTTTTTCGTAATATTCAATAGATTTTCTATACTCTCTTTCTTTTGAGTATAATTCGGCGAGTCTTAACAGCGTATTAATTTCTCCAGAGAGTCCTTTTTGTTGTTCTATGTTTAATGCTTTTGAATAAAACTCAATGGCTTTATCATAGTTGTTAACACTATAATAAGCCTTGGCTAAATTGTTGTAGGCTAAGTGTAAATCGTTAATAAGATGTCTTTTTTCAAACTCTTTTATAGCAGAAAGGGAGTATTGCAACCCTTTATTGTAATGGCCTCTTTCTATTTCTATTAAACCAATGTTATTATTAATTTGCGCAATACATAAGGTGTCTTTTAAGGAAACATAAATGCTTTTAGATTTATTATAATAATCCATAGCATTTAAATAATCTCTCTTTTTGGTGTAAATAAGTGCTTTGTAGTAATTTATTTTAGCAACACCTAGATTGTAGCCTAATTTATTAGACAGTTTTTCACTTTCCGAAATAAATTTTAGAGCTTTATTATAGTCTTTTAGTTCGTATAATACCTTAATAAGTTCGATAGAGGTGTTAACTTTTAAGGTATCTGGATTTTGAAAAGCTAATTGTACAGTAAGACTATCCTGTTTCTGGGTTTGAGAATAACCAAAAAAAAGATAACACAAAGCAAATACGGTTATTAGCTTCTTCATACAATAGTTACACACCAAAGGCACATAATTCCTGTCTTCTTGTAGAGGGATGGAGAAGCGGATTAATTCTTTATTTACCTAGGTAAAATGTGTTAGTTAGTTTTAGAAAGTCCATTATCTATTTTAGGGACTTAATAATTAATAGCTTTTACAGTAACAAAAATTGTAAAATCACCTCTTAAAAACTAATTTTTGCGTTTTATTGCGAAAAAATTAGACGAAAGGTTATCTTGATTTTTTTGACAAAAAGGCTATTCGATGAACGGTAAAAAACACAGAAAAAGAGCCAATTTTATCGATAAAAGGTTTTGGGTAAAATTATCACTTTAAATAAGATTCCTGTATGTTTCCAAAAAACGTGATAAAACGTATCTTTGCATACTTAAAAAAGTACGTTTTCTTATGAACCTTCAGCAAGAGTTATCTCATCAAGTAAAAGAAGCAGTTAAAAAAATCTATCAAAAGGAGTTAGATTCAGTAGAGTTTCAAGCAACTCGTAAAGAGTTTGTTGGAGATATTACTGTGGTTGTTTTTCCAATGTTACGAGTGGTTAAAGGAAACCCTGTTCAAATAGGTGAAGCTATAGGAGATTACTTAGTTGAGCATGTTGAAGACGTAAAAGCCTGTAATGTTGTAAAAGGATTTTTAAATATTGAGATTAACGATAGCTTTTATATTAATTTTTTCAACCAAATAAAAGAGCTATCTAAATACGGATTTGAAACGTCTAAAGAAGGTGACAAGGCTGTTATGGTAGAATACTCTTCGCCAAATACAAACAAACCTTTGCATTTAGGTCATATAAGAAACAATCTTTTAGGATATAGTGTTGCCGAAATTTTAAAAGCTTCAGGAAAAAAAGTATACAAAACGCAAATTATTAACGATCGTGGTATTCATATTTGTAAAAGTATGTTGGCATGGAAACGTTTTGGAAATGGTGAAACACCAGAATCTACAGGACTTAAAGGTGATAAACTAGTTGGGAATTACTACGTGAAATTCGATCAAGAGTATAAAAAAGACATAGCGAAATTAATGTCTGAAGGTGTTTCTGAGGATGATGCCAAAAAACAAGCTCCAATTTTTATTGAAGCCCAAAACATGCTTAGAAAATGGGAGGCTGGCGATGAAGAAACCGTAGCACTTTGGGAAAAAATGAATGGTTGGGTTTACGATGGCTTTGATATTACCTATAAAAACTTAGGTGTCGATTTTGATTGTTTATACTATGAGAGCAATACCTACCTTTTAGGAAAAGAATTTATAGATCAAGGTTTAAAAACAGGTGTGTTTTATAAAAAAGACGATGGGTCTGTTTGGTGCGATTTAACCAACGAAGGTCTCGATGAAAAATTAGTACTTCGTGCCGATGGAACAGCCGTTTATATAACACAAGATATAGGAACAGCCATACAACGTATAAAAGATTACCCAGACGTTGGTGGTATGGTTTATACCGTTGGTAACGAGCAAGACTATCACTTTAAAGTATTGTTCTTAATCTTGAAAAAACTAGGTTTCGATTGGGCAAAAAACTTATATCATTTAAGCTACGGTATGGTAGATTTACCTACGGGGAAAATGAAAAGTAGAGAAGGAACTGTTGTCGATGCCGACGATTTAATTGTTGAAATGGCCAATACGGCAGAAACCATTTCGCAAGAACTAGGTAAATTAGATGGCTATAACAACGACGAAAAGCAAGATCTTTATAATACCATAGGATTAGGAGCATTAAAATATTTTATTTTAAAAGTCGATCCTAAAAAACGCATTCTATTCGATCCTAAGGAATCTATCGATTTTCAAGGAAATACGGGGCCTTTTATTCAATATACCTATGCTAGAATTCAGTCCATTTTAAGAAAGGCAGAAGATATTGATACATCAGCTTCAATAGAAAATATGGTGTTGCATGAGAAGGAAAAAGAGCTTTTAAAACAAGTTCAGTTATTCCCTGAAACCATTCAACTGGCCGCCGATAATTTTAGTCCAGCCATAATTGCCAATTATGTTTACGATTTGGTAAAAGAATTTAATTCATTCTATCAAAATGTATCTATTTTAGGAGCCAATTCCGATGTCGAAAAAGTGTTTAGAGTACAATTGTCTAAAACAGTAAGTCAGGTTATTAAAAATGGCTTTTTATTACTAGGTATTCAAGTGCCAGAACGTATGTAACCTCTTTATTTTTTTATGGATGATACCTTAAAAAATCACTTGCCAGAAAATGCCATTCACCATGTATGTCAACTTTTAACCGAAGAACATCTTACGATAAAAGTTACAGGCGAACGCAAAACAAAACATGGCGATTATAGGCGTTTACCAAATGGGAAGCATCAAATTACCATAAATGGAAATCTTAATCCTTATCGGTTTTTAATAACCTTAATTCATGAAATTGCCCATTTTGAAGCCTTCAAGAATTACGGAAAATCTATTAAACCACATGGCATTGAATGGAAGAGAACATTTAAACAATTAATGTTACCTTTTTTAAATCCAAGTATTTTCCCTGCTGAGCTATTACCATTACTAGCAAAGCATTTTAAAAATCCCAAAGCGTCAAGCGATACCGATGTTACGCTTTCGTTAGCTTTAAAACAGTTTGACGAGCCTAATGATAAAACCTATATCTTTGAAATACCCTTTGGAAGCACGTTTAAACTTTATAATGGTCGCGTTTTTAAAAAAGGGAACAAGCGTGTAAAGCGTTATGAATGTGTTGAGGTTACAACAGGAAGATTATATCTTTTTAACCCCAATGCAGAAGTTGAACTAATAAATTCTTAAGATGAATAAAAATTATTATGCCATATTAATGGCAGGTGGAGTAGGATCACGATTTTGGCCAGTAAGTACACAAGATTATCCTAAGCAATTTCATGATATGCTTGGAACAGGCGAAACTTTAATTCAGAAAACATTTCATAGATTAAGTCAACTTATTCCACAAGAAAATATTTTCATCTTAACCAATGAAAAGTATAATAATTTGGTTTTAGAACAGTTGCCAGAAGTAAAGCAACGACAAGTCGTTTTGGAACCAGCCATGCGAAACACCGCACCTTGCATTTTGTATGCATCATTAAAAATACAAAAAGAAAACCCCAATGCTGTAACGATTGTCGCACCAAGTGACCATTGGATTGAAGACGAAAAAGCTTTTATAAATAATGTAGAAGAATCCTTTGAATTTTGTGCAAAAAATGATGCGTTAATGACCTTAGGAATTCAGCCTACATTTCCGAATACAGGATATGGTTATATAGAGTTTGATAAAGAAACAACCCAAAGCATAAAACCTGTTAGTCAGTTTCGTGAAAAACCAGATTATCAAACAGCAAAAAGTTTTATATCGCAAGGCAACTTTTTATGGAATGCTGGTATTTTTATGTGGAGTGTTGAAAGTGTTGTTTCAGCATTTAAAAGTAATCAACCAGAACTTTTCGAGCTTTTTCAAAAAGGTTATGCATATTATAATACCGAAAAAGAGTACGATTTTATCTTAGAGAATTATGCCAAAGCCGAAAATATTTCGGTTGATTATGCGGTTATGGAAAAATCTGAAAATGTATTTGTATTACCCGCTACTTTCGATTGGAACGATTTAGGCACTTGGGGAAGTTTATACGATAAACTTGAAAAAGATACCAATAATAATGCTGTGGTTAATGCCAAAACATTGGTAAACGAGGCTTCTGGAAATATGATTAGAAGCAACAAAGATAAAATTGTAGTAGTTGATGGACTAAATGACTATATTATAGTTGATAAAGACGAAGTTTTGCTTATCTTTCCTAAAACAAAGGAGCAAAATATTAAACAAGTTCTTCAAAATGTAAAAGATACTTTTGGAGAGCAATATGGGTAAAAGCCTATGGAAGAAAATAAATTCAACTTCAACGAAGACGAAAAAATAAAAGAGCAAAAAGTAGAAGAGTCTAAAGAAGCTGTAAGAAAAGATGCTAAAGGGCTCGTGCAAAGCGTTAAAAAGTTTTTAGACGAATTACTAGATTTTAGAGACGATACCGATAGGGACGCCACCATAGAAGCCATAAAAAATGATATTTCATTTAAAGGCGCAACAGCATGGATTCTTATTTGCTCTATTTTTGTAGCCTCTATAGGATTAAACGCTAACTCTACAGCAGTTGTTATTGGAGCCATGTTAATTTCACCATTAATGGGACCAATTTTAGGGGTAGGAATGTCTATAGCAATAAACGATATAGATACTCTAAAACGATCTTTAATAAACTTAGCCATCATGATTGTGCTAAGTTTAATTACGGCCTTTTTATTCTTTTATTTATTCCCATTAAGTGAAGATAACTCTGAACTTTTAGGAAGAACACGACCAGATATTCGCGATGTTTTAATAGCATTTTTTGGTGGTTTAGCATTAATTATAGCCAGAACCAAAAAAGGAACGATAGCTTCGGTGATTTTTGGTGTAGCTATTGCTACCGCTTTAATGCCTCCGTTGTGTACTGCCGGTTATGGTTTGGCACAAGCTAATTTTGAATATTTCCTTGGGGCGTTATACTTGTTTACTATAAATACTATTTTTATTGCCTTGGCAACTTTTTTAGTATTAAAAATTTTAAGGTTCCCAATGCTTAAATATGCTAATTCTAAAAAAAGAAAGCGTATTGCTAGAATTGCAACTACTTTAGCCATTGTTGTTATGATTCCGGCCACTTGGACTTTTATTCATGTACTTCGTGAAACAAACTTTAATAATGCTGCCAGTTCCTTTATAGATAAAGAAGTAACAGCTTTACCACATGGCGACTACTTAAAAAAGAATGCGACTTATAATTATATGGATGGCAATGAGCCTGTGATAGAAATAAATACGTTTGGTTTAGATGAAATTCCTGAAGAAACCATTGCTCTTTTAGAAGGAAGATTAAAAGATTACAGTGTTTTAAATACCACCTCTTTAATAATTAACCAAAATGATAATGATGGCATAGATAGTTTTAAGTATATGCAAGAATTAAAATCTCGAGACTCTATTGCATTATTAACACAAAATCAGAAAATAACAATTCTAGAGAACAGAATTAAGCAATTGTCTAAGTTTGAGAAAAATCAAATCCCTATGGATAAAATAGGGCAGGAGATTAAAATAAATTATGAGAATTTAGAGCGTTTGTCTTTTTCGAATGTGATTACGTCCGATTTTTCTAAAATTGATACCATTTCGGTATTTACTGCAAAATGGAAAAAAGATGTCAATAATAATACAATTGAAAAAGAACGTAAGAAGCTAGAAGATTGGCTTAATTATAAGCTTGATTTAGATAGTTTAATTGTAACAGTTCAGCCTTAGGTTTCTATTGATTTTCTTCTAGATACATTTTACGAACTTTCTTAAATAACTCTGAAGAGTAAACAAAATTAGTAACAGCGTCATTATCAGTTTTAAAAATCGTGTCTTTACTGCCTTCCCATGCTTTATGACCATTTTTTAGGAAGACAATTTTCTCGCCAATTTCCATTACCGAATTCATATCGTGAGAGTTAATAACAGTTGTTATATTGTATTCGTCTGTAATTTCTTGAATAAGATTATCAATAACAATAGCTGTTTTAGGGTCTAAACCAGAGTTAGGTTCATCGCAAAACAAGTATTTGGGTTTATTTACTATGGCGCGGGCAATAGCAACGCGTTTTTGCATACCACCAGAAGCTTCACTAGGCATTTTATGGTGCGCATTTTCTAGGTTAACACGTTTTAAAACAAAGTTAACACGGTCTTCCATCTCGCTTTTACTTTGTTTAGTAAACATACGTAATGGAAACATAACATTTTCGGCAATGGTCATAGAATCAAATAACGCACTGCCTTGAAATACCATACCTATTTTTGATCGAATATTACGTTTTTCATCACTATTAAGGTTACCAAAAATTTTACCGTCGTATGATATGGCGCCTTCTTCATAATCAAAAAGGCCTAATAAGCACTTTAAAAAAACGGTTTTACCAGAACCACTTTGCCCAATAACTAAACTTGTTTTTCCTTTTTCAAAAGATGTAGTAATACCTTTTAAAATGTGGGTGTTTCCAAACGATTTATGTAAGTCTTTAACTTCTATCATTAGCTTAAAAGTAATTGGGTAATAATGTAATTTAAAAGGATAATGGCTACACTAGTCCAAACAAATGCCGTTGTACTTGCTTTTCCTACTTCTAAAGCACCACCTTTCATAAAAAAACCATAAAATGATGGGATTGTTGCTAAAAGAAAAGCAAAAACAATGGTTTTTATAAAAGCGTAAGTAATATGAAATGGCATGAAATCTAATTGAATACCTGTAATATAATCATCTAGAGTGCTAAACCCGCCATAAATACAAGCAGCCATGCCTCCTAAAATACCTAAAAACATGGCAATCGAGATAACAAAAGGATATAGCATTAAGGCAACAAACTTTGGGAAAACCAAATAATTAATAGCATTTATACCCATAACTTCAAGAGCATCAATTTGCTCAGTAACACGCATGGTCCCTATGCTTGATGTTATAAACGATCCTACTTTACCAGCCATAATTATAGAAATAAAGGTTGGAGCAAATTCTAAAATTACCGACTGTCGTGTAGCAAATCCAACCAAGTATTTAGGAATAAGCGGGTTGCTAATATTAAGCGCGGTTTGTATGGTAACAACACCACCAACAAAAAACGAAATAAAGGCTACAATGCCAAAAGATCCAATTATTAAGTCGTCAATATCTTTAAGGATAAGACCTTTCATCACAGACCACTTTGTGGGCTTGCGAAACATGTCTTTAACCATAATAAAATAGGCACCAATGTTATGAAGGTATGTCATAAAGGATTTTGTTGATGCTAAAGTATAAAAACTCTAGGTTTTTTAACCTTAATTTTAAATTAAGATGTGCAAAAAAATGTACTTTTGATGCTCGAAATTAAATATTCTATCATGAAAAACCTCGTAAGCTTATCTCTTGTTTTATTATTTATCTTACCAATAACTGCTCAGCAAAAAAATAGTCAAAACAATCCAAAATTGGTTGTAGGTATTGTTGTTGATCAAATGCGTTACGATTACCTTACAAGGTTTGAAAGCAAGTATGGCACTGGCGGTTTTAAACGATTAATAAATGATGGCTATAACTGCAAAAATCATCATTTTAACTATATTCCTACAAAAACAGCACCAGGACATGCGTCGGTATTTACTGGAACAACCCCAAAAAATCATGGTATTATAGCAAACGATTGGTATGATAAATATGCTAAAGAAATGGTGTATTGTGTAAATGATAATTCAATGACTCCTGTTGGAACCACATCTAATGATGGTAAAATGTCGCCACACCGATTAAAAACCACAACCTTTGCCGACGAAAATAGAATGTTTACACAAAAAAGAGGTAAAACTATAGGTATAGCCATAAAAGATAGAGGGGCAATTTTGCCTGCCGGACATACGGCCAATGCGGCATATTGGTTTAGAGGTAAAGACGAAGGTAAATGGATATCAAGTTCGTTCTATATGGACAAGTTGCCAAAGTGGGTGACCAATTTTAATGCTTCTGGAAAAGCAGCATCTTATTTAAAAGTTTGGGATACATTTTACGATATTGATACCTACGTTGAAAGTACTAGCGATTTAAATACTTACGAAGGCGGATTTAAAGGAAAAGAAACAGCTACATTCCCTTACGATTTAAAAGCATTATCTAAAGATAATGGTGGTTATGACATTATTAAATATACCGCTTATGGTAACAGTTTAACAGCCGATTTTGCCATTGCTGCAATAGACGGTGAAAACCTTGGTGATGATACTATAACAGATGTGCTTACGGTAAGTTTTTCTAGTCCAGATTATGTAGGGCACAATTTTGGTGTTAGTTCTAAAGAGGTACAAGATACTTATGTGCGTTTAGATAAAGATATTGAGCGCTTACTTAATAAACTAGATAAAGCAGTAGGGAAAGGGGAGTACACCGTATTTTTAACAGCAGATCATGGTGCTGTAGAAGTACCAGCATATTTACATGATCATGATATTCCTGCTGGATACTTAAATACTAAAGAAGCTAAACAACGCTTATCTACATTTTTACAGAATACATTTGGAGATGCTAATTTAGTAGAGAATGTTAGCAATGATCAAATATTTTTAGATAGAGAAAAAATAAAAGATTTAGGATTAGATTTAGCTCATGTGCAAACCGCTATTGTAAACGAAATTATTAATTATAAAGATGTTTATAAAGCTTACACCGCAACAAATATGGCATCGCTATCTTATACTAGTGGTATTGAAGCATTATTACAAAATGGTTATAACCAAAAACGATCTGGCGATATTTTAGTTATTTATGCGCCAGCACATATTTCCTATAGTAGAACAGGATCTACGCATGGTTCTGGATTTAATTACGATACTCATGTACCATTATTATTTTATGGAAAAGGTATAAATCGCGGAGAGACTTTTAATAAAACAACCATTCCAGACATTGCTCCAACAATATCGGCTTTATTAGGAATAAGCTTCCCTAATGGAAGTACAGGACAGCCTTTAGATAAGGTGCTAGATTAATTAGCTTATTTTCTGTAGAGAAAATAATTATCAACTAATTCTATATAAGTTCTTTTTGCTTCTTCTTTAGAGATGTTTTTTGCTTGAAATAAAGCGTTTGTTTTAAACGCATTTATAATAGGTTTTTTACTGCTAGGTCTACCATAATCATCTGTAGCCTTTTTATAATAGGCATATAAGCGAAGTAAAAAATCTGCAGGAAAAGGCTCATGATGGTTATTAATCCTTTCTACAGCATCTTTAAAGGCGATATTTAATTCTTCTGAGTTCATTTTACTTTTCTGCAATAATGGTTTCACCCCCACGAACTTTTTGGTTAAGTTCTACTTTTATTTGGCTATCTAAAGGTAATAATAAGTCAACCCTCGATCCAAATTTAATAAATCCAGAATCACTTCCTTGAATAACAGTTTGGTTTGCTTTGGCATAATTAACAATACGTTTGGCTAAAGCACCAGCTATTTGCCTATGTAAAACTTCACCGAAATATTTGTTTTTAACAACAACGGTTGTTCTTTCGTTTTCTTCGCTAGATTTAGGATGCCAAGCCACTAAATATTTACCAGGATGATATTTACTATAAAGCACTTGCCCACCAATAGGATAGCGCGTTACATGAACATTTAAAGGCGACATAAACACACTTACTTGAATCCTTTTATCTTTAAAGTATTCTTTTTCAAAAACTTCTTCTATGGCAACAACTTTACCATCTACAGGAGATACGGCTTGATGTTCGTTTATTTGTGTATAGCGTTTAGGGTTTCTAAAAAATTGAAGAATAAGAATAAAAAACACTAAAATGGCTATCATTAATAGCGTACGAAGCCAAGAGATAGTAATAAAATAGTCGGTAAGTAAAAAGGTAGCCCCAACAAAAAAAGTAGCTCCTAAAATAATTTTATGTCCTTCTTTATGAAACATAATGTAATAGTTGTAAGTATAAATATATAAACGGTGCTGCAAAAATAATACTATCTAATCTATCTAAAAGACCTCCATGACCTGGCATGATAACACCACTATCTTTTACATTAGCTTGGCGTTTAAATTTAGATTCTATTAAATCTCCTAAAGTGCCAAATACACTAATTATTATAGCTAATACTAACCAATTAGTAAAGCCTAATGTTTCGGTAAAGGTAGCAATAAAATAACTAGCTATGGTAGAAAAAAATAAACCGCCTAAAAAACCTTCTACTGTTTTTTTGGGAGATATTTTTTCGAACAGCTTTTGTTTTCCAAAGTTCTTACCTACTAAATACGCAAATGTATCGTTTGTCCATATTAAAATAAATGATCCTAATAATAAGAATGGATTGTAATCTTCATAATATTGGGCAATCAATATTATAAAAACAAAGCCACTAGAAAGATAAAATGTTGTAATTATAAAGCGTTTAGAGATAAAAAGTGGAATGTTTTTATGTGTAAAAAGGTCTTTAACCAGAAATAGAAGTACAAAAATGGTTGTTACATGAAATATTTGAGTGGCTTCTTTTAAGCCATAATCACTTTTCATTACAAATTGCCAATAGCCAAAAACAATATATAAAATAGTAAAAATGATGTAGGGAAAAAAAGACTTATAGTGAATAAGCTTTTTTAATTCGGCTAAAGCAATAAGGCCAAACACAAAAAACAAACCAATAACAGCATGTTCGTTAAATAACGATAAAATAAGGACAGAGATATAAAGTAATCCTGATAATGATCTAACAAGAACTTCTTTCATTTTAAAGATCTTCTAACAGTAGTAAATATAAGTTTTTAGAACTACTGCCGTAACTCATAAAGTCTTTTTCTTCTGTTGTTTTTTCGGGTTTAAAGTTTTTTATGGTTGTAATATTTGTTGGTATTTTTTTCTTGTTTTTAGATTTTATACCTCTAAGTCCTTCGCCAATACTTCCTACAATTTGGCTGGTAGTTGCAAATACTACAAAATGGTCAGGGAGCTCTCTAAGTTTTTTTTCTGCAATTTGATTAGACGATATAAGTAAAGATCCGTCATCGGCAATTAAATTTTCGCAGGTTGTTAAAAAATAAGTCGATTCCTGGGAAGAAGTTGTTTGGTTTAAATTGAAATCTTTAAAACGGTCTTTAAGATTTTTATCAAAAATAAGAGCTTTATCACCTTGCCAAGAATTTTCTACAATAATATTGTTTAAGCTATCAAAAATTTCGTTTAAATCCTCGCAATACAAAAATTTTCCGCCATTTGCTTTAAAGTTTATGGTAAACCTTTCATCAATTGGTAGTTTAACTTCTGGCATGTATTTGCTTCGTTCCTCTGATTTTATTTCCTCTTTTGATTTATCAGATTTGGAACCAAAAATTTTTCTAAATAAGCTCATTTACATCTTTTGCTATTAATACAATGCTTAAGGGAGTTTTTCAAATATAAAAAATCTTAAACTAACTGTTAAGTCAATTTAAGATTTTTGATACTAGTTAACAAAAATACTAGAAATTATTCTTCTTCGGAGGTGTCTTTAACCACAGAAACCTTACTTTCACTTTCTTTGTTTTCATTAACGTTTTCATTTTCAAAAGGGCGTTTCCCAAAAATTTTCTCTAAATTATCTTTAAAAATCACCTCTTTTTCCAATAAAACTTCTGCCAACTGTGTAAGCTTATCTTTATTTTTAGAAAGTAAATCAATTGCTCTTTGATATTGTTCTTCAATAATATCAGAAATTTCTTTATCAATTAATTCGGCAGTTTGCTCACTATAAGGTTTTGTAAACCCATATTCGTTTTGCCCCGAAGAATCGTAATACGTTAAGTTTCCTACCTTATCACTTAAACCATATATGGTTACCATGGCTCGAGCTTGTTTGGTTACTTTTTCTAAATCACTTAAAGCACCCGTTGATATTTTATTAAAAATAACTTTCTCGGCAGCACGCCCGCCTAAAGCAGCGCACATTTCGTCTAGCATTTGCTCTGGTCTTACAATAAGACGTTCTTCTGGTAAATACCATGCAGCACCTAAGGAGCGTCCTCTAGGGACAATTGTGACTTTCACTAAAGGCGCAGCATGTTCTAGCATCCAACTTACAGTAGCGTGTCCAGCTTCATGAAAAGCGATAGCTTTTTTCTCAGCTGGAGTTATAATTTTGTTTTTCTTTTCTAAACCGCCAATAATTCTATCTACAGCATCAAGGAAGTCTTGTTTATCGACTGCCTTTTTACCATTTCTAGCGGCAATTAAAGCAGCTTCGTTACATACGTTAGCAATATCGGCTCCAGAGAAACCTGGGGTTTGTTTTGATAAGAAATCGGTGTCTAAATCTTTTGCCTTTTTTAAAGGTCTTAAATGAACTTCAAAAATTTCTTTACGTTCACGAACGTCTGGTAAATCAACAAAAATTTGTCTGTCAAATCGTCCAGCACGCATTAAGGCTTTATCTAAAACATCGGCACGGTTTGTAGCGGCTAAAACAATAACGTTTGTGTTTGTGCCAAAACCATCCATTTCGGTTAAAAGCTGGTTTAAGGTATTTTCACGTTCGTCGTTAGAGCCAGAAAAATTACTTTTTCCTCTAGCGCGACCAATAGCATCAATTTCATCAATAAAAATAATAGATGGTGATTTTTCTTTGGCTTGTTTAAATAAATCGCGAACACGAGATGCACCAACACCAACAAACATTTCTACGAAATCTGAACCTGATAATGAGAAGAAAGGTACTTTAGCTTCTCCAGCTACAGCTTTTGCCAATAAGGTTTTTCCTGTTCCTGGGGCACCAACTAATAAGGCGCCTTTTGGAATTTTACCACCAAGAGCAGTATATTTTTCTGGGTTTTTTAAGAAATCGACAATTTCTTGTACTTCTTCTTTGGCTCCTTCTAAACCTGCAACATCTTTAAAAGATACTTTTACATCGGTGTTTTGATCGAAAAGTTTGGCTTTAGATTTTCCAATATTGAAAATTTGACCGCCAGCGCCACCAGCACCACCAGAAGACATACGTCTCATAATAAAAATCCAAACAGCAATAAGGATGATAAATGGAAGTAATCCGATAATAAAATCACCCCAAAGGTTTTGTTCGGTTTTATATTCAATTTTAGGTTTTGGGTCTAGTTTGTAGTTGTTAACAACTTCGGCCATATCATCTTCAAAATTCTGAAGATCACCAAATTCAAATTTATAATTAGGTGATTGGCTTGATGAGGCTAATAACGTTGAAGGTTTGGAGTTTTTATGAACTTCTTTTTCTTGAGCTTGTGGTGTTAAGTAAACTTTCGCTTCTCGACGGTTTACAATCTCTACTTTTGCAACATCGCCATTTTTTAAAAACTCCATAAATTGCGATGGCGTCGTGGAACTTGCATCTTGAAATCCACCACCACTAAAAAGTTGCATACCCAAAAAGATGGCTATAATACCACCGTAAATCCAATAAGGGTTAAATTTAGGTTTCTTGTTTTTTGTATTTTTTTTATTGTTTGTTGCCATTAATTCTTTTAATAATTTGTTTCAATAACCGTTGTTTTTGCGTCTCCCCAAAGGCTTTCAATATCATAATAACTTCTAACGTGTTTTTGGAAAACATGAACCACAACGTTTACATAATCCATTAAAACCCATTCGGCATTATCAACACCTTCAACATGCCAAGGCTTGTCTTTTAGTTCTTTACTAACTTTTTTCTGAATTGAATTTACTATGGCGTTTACTTGCGTATTTGAAGTACCTTCGCAAATAATAAAATAGTCGCAAACCGTATTTTCAATATCACGTAAATCTAAAATGGTAATTTCTTGTCCTTTTACATCTTCAATTCCACTTATAATAGTAGCTATGAGTTGATCTGCGTTAGAGTCCTTTTTGGTCATTAAATTTATTTAGTTTGTGCAAAGTTATTATTTTTTAGTTCTTTATACTTTAAAAATTTCATAAGATTTTACAGTACGAAGATAACTATTTATTATGCGTATAATCAAACTTGATGCCATTGATTCGACTAACCAGTATTTAAGACAGTTGAACTTAGAATATAAACTACAAGATAATACTGTTGTTGTGGTTAAAAATCAAACAAAAGGTAAGGGGCAAATGGGAAGTGCTTGGTTATCTGAACCAGGGAAAAACCTTATGTTTAGTATGTTTAAACAGCTTGAGCTTCCTGTGAGAGATAATTTTTATATAAGTATGGTGGTTTCTTTAGCTGTTGTAAAGGCACTGCAATCTGTTGGTATTCCAGAATTAGCTATAAAGTGGCCTAACGACATTTTGTCATGCGATAAGAAGGTTTGTGGTATTTTAATAGAAAATGGGCTTAAAGGACAACATATAAAATCATCGATAATAGGCATTGGTCTTAATGTGAATCAAGAAAATTTTAAAGAGCTACCTAAAGCATCGTCTTTAAAAAGCTTAACTAAGAAAACTTATGTTATTGATGAGCTCTTAAACATAATTTTAAAACAATTGGAGGTTTATTTTTCTAAGCTTGAAGCCAATCAGTTAGATGCTTTAAAACAAGACTATGAGCGTTTGCTTTTTAAAAAGGATGTGATGGCTGAATTTAAAAATGAAGAGGGAGCCGTGTTTTATGGTATAATAAAATCGGTTTCAACATCTGGTAAATTACAAGTGTTACCAAAGGGTGAAACCGACATTAAAGCGTTTGATTTAAAACAACTCGTTTTAAAATATTAAATGGCGTTAGGAATGTTTTCTGCCAATGTTTTTATAAAGTTAGAAATAGGACTTTTAATCATCATGGCCATCATAGGGTTAAAATCGCCATTAAAGGTTAATTTTACGTCGCTTTCTTCGTTGTTAATTTGAGAAATGTCTCCAGTAAGTGAAAAGTCTATTTTTCCTCCAGCAGCACCCAATACTATTTTATTAGGTGATTCGGTTTCTTTTTTCTTAAGCTTTATTTCTGGCATACCTTTAAGCGCAAAAAGAAAAGAATCGCTATCTAAAACTTCAAATTTGGTGTTCTCTGGCATAAGTTTTTCAAAGTTTTTTACATTGCTTAAAAATTCGAAAACTTTTTCAGGAGTTTGTTTTACCGTAACTTTTGGTGATTCTAAATTCATGTGTGTTTTTAAAGTTTATTTATCAAATAGCGTTCCATTCACTAGGATTGGCATTCCATTCGGAAAGCGTTTTTAATTCTTTTTGAGAAATATAATTAGTGTCTAGTGCTTGTTCTAGTAGTGTGTCGTAATTTCCAAGGGTGTGTAAGGTGACATTTTCTTTTTCAAAATTTTCTTTAGAAACATCAAACCCATAAGAAAAAATAGCCACCATACCTTTTACGTTTAAATTAGCTTCTTTTAAAGCTTTTACAGCATTTAAACTACTTTTTCCGGTACTAATTAAGTCTTCAACAACCACGACGTTTTGGCCACTTTCGGCATACCCTTCAATTTGGTTTTGCCTACCGTGTTCTTTGGCTTTTGGGCGAACGTATATAAATGGGACACTTAAATACTCGGCAACAAGCATTCCTATACCAATGGCACCTGTAGCCACACCTGCAATAACATCGGGTTTGCCATATTGTTTTTCAATATATTTAGCCATCGTTTCTCTAATATAGTTTCTTATAGTAGGATAGGATAGTACAATTCTATTATCGCAATAAATAGGCGATTTCCAGCCCGAAGCCCAAGTAAAAGGCTCTTTTGGATTTAACTTAATAGCATTAATTTGTAATAAAACTTCTGCAGTTTTTCTAGCGGTATGTTTGTTGAAAATCATAGTCGCAAAATTACATTTTTTTATTAATTATTTCATGTTGAATTTTTAATATAATTAACAATGTGATAATTTTTGTGCGGCTAAAAATTATATTTTTACATTTACAGAAATCCGCGAATAGATTATAAGATGTATAAAGTTTTTGTTGGTGATAAACCTATAATACTAACGACAAAAGTTGAAAAGGAAACAGATTTTAAAAATTATCTTTTAAATTCTGTTAATATTAATAAAGTGATTAAAGAATTAAATAAAACGTCGTTAAAGGAAGTGCGTTTAATTCATAAAAACGAAGATAAACTTTTAAAAAAGTTCTTAAAGCTACTTCCTAATGTTACTGCTGGCGGGGGAAAAGCGTTTAACGAAAAAAACGAGATTCTTTTTATTTATAGAAATGATAAATGGGATTTACCAAAAGGCAAAGCAGAGAAAAAAGAAAGTATTGAAGAAACTGCGATTAGGGAAGTTGAAGAAGAAACAGGTGTAGAAGGACTTGAAATAATAAAACCATTAGATGTTACCTACCATATTTTTAGACGAAACGGTAGGAATAAAATAAAAATAACGCATTGGTTTGAAATGAAAACCGCTTATCAAGGCAAGCTGCAACCTCAAGAAAATGAAGGTATAACTAAAGTGGAATGGCTTAATAATAACGAAAGTGTGAAAGCGCTTGAAAATTCGTATGCTAATATTAGAGCTTTGGTTTAGTGTTTCTTATAAATTTACTCTAAAACTAAAGTTTGGTGTAATTCCTAAAGAGGTATTCTCTACTTTATTTACTGTATTACTATCTTCTAAAGTGTAGTAAGTGTTAATTATGTTTTTTCTGTTTAAAACATTCCAAACAGACGCGCCTAAGACAGCTTGTTTATTTTTAAAAATTGAAAATGTATAAGTGGTAGAAATGTCGGTACGTAAATAATCGTTTAAATGTTGACTATTGGGCGATTGATAATTGATAGAGGTATTTTGAATCTGATTAAACTCTTTTGGGGTTGTGTAAGGTCTTCCAGTATGCCAATTTAAACCAAGGGCTATTTTAAACCTGTTAATAGCATAAGATCCAGCAAATGAAAGCTGATGCCTAATATCTATATTGTTAGGGAAACTATGATTATTATTTAAGGATCTAAAAACATAATCGTTTTTACTGTAAGTGTAACTAAGCCACGTACTCAAATTATTAAAGTGCTTATTGATTAAAAAGTCAATACCATAAGTTTTGTAATGCCCTGTAGCATTTGTAAATTGGTATTGATTTTGAAACCCTTGACTTCGGGTTGTAATACCATCAACGTGTTTAATAAAACCTTCCGCACTAACTAATAATCTGTTTTTGTTAAAATGAAGCCCAAGTGAAGCTTGCTTGCTTTTTATTATAGGAATAGTAGTGTTGTTAGCTAAAACCCAACGCCTTTTTTCTATGCCTAAAAAGTCTTTTTGAAGATCTATAATTTGAGAAGTTGTCTGGCTTTTTAATTCGCCCAACAACTCCACTTTAAAGAAGTTTAAAAATTTTTGATTAAAACGAACTCTAGGTTCAACTAAAAGTGTCTTGAATTTTGAAATATAATTTGTTCTAGCACCAATTTTTAAAAGGGTTTTTTGATTTTTAGTTGATAACTGTCCTTCAACATATCCAGAATGTGTACGAATAACTTCTTTAATGTAGCTATTAAAAGGCGGGTTGTTAACATCTTCAAAATTACTTATGCCAACTTCAAAAAATTGATAGCCGCCTTCAAGTTTTAAATATGGAGATACACTATAATCTAGATGTAATTTAAATGTGTTTTCAAAAACCTCGTTTTCCTGTTTTAAACGCTGCTTATTAACAAGATCTACATTAGCGGCGTTTAAATTATAATTAGAAATGTAGGCTTCGGCTGTTGTGGTTAGCTTATTATTCCAATGTCTAGAATAGCTTAATCCACCAGCAAGGTTAACTTGCTTTAAATAGCTGTCAGAAGCCGTGGTGTTTCCGTTTATATTAGCTTGTTCCTTATAGTCAAGAGTGTTTTTGCTTAGCGTACCATAAACCTGAAATTTATCTTTTGGCGAGACATTGTGTAAATATTTTGCAGAGATATCATAAAAATAAAACGTTTCATCGCTAGAGATTGTATTAGATAAGTCGGAGTCTTGAAATACGCGTTTTGTGTATTGATTGTATGTTGGCGTTTTTACAGCATCTGTTAAAGAGCGTCTTGCAGCTATTTGTATGCTACTATTGTTAGAAATAGGTGTTTTAGCAAACCCATCAATACTAATTAAATTTACACCAGCACCATAACTAGATTTTTGTTCAATAGAATCGGTTAATTGCATATCGATTACGCTAGATACGCCATCGCCATATTTAGCGCTGCTACCATTTTTTGTAACTTGAATTTTTTCGGTTAAATACGGGTTGAAAGCAGAAATTAAACCAAAAAAGTGCCCAGATTGATACATTTTAATACCTTCCCAAAGTATTAAGTTTTGGTCGTGCGTACCGCCTCTTACATTAATATTTGAAACGGTTTCATCGACACTTAAAATACTAGGAAGTGTTTGTATGGTTTGCAAAACATCGGGTTCGGTTAAACCTGGTAGAAGATCAAACTCTTTAGGTTTAATAATAAGATGTCCTTGTTTAGAAATGGAGAGCCCTTTAGTTAAATACTTTGTAATAAACACTTCGTCTAATTGCTCTACTTTAGGAGGTGTTGTTTGTGGTTTTGTAATAACAACAAATCTATTGTTTAAAGTTTCAAACTGTAAGAGTGTGTGTTTTTCTAAAATACCTAAGGCTTCCTCTAAAGAAAGTGTGTTGTTAGGTAATGGACTTGAAATATTTTTTATATGATTATCGGCATAAGAAAAACTAACGTTGTAACGCGATTCAAGTCGTTTTAAAATAGTTGTAAGTGGTTGCTGTTCTTGCTGAATAGTTTGTGAAATGATTTCAAAAGTATTCAGAAAACATAAAATTAAAACAAGAAATAAGGCTTTTCTATTATTCACGTTTTAATACAATTGTATCTTTAGTTTTACTGTAAGATAAATGCATAGGTAGTGTTATAGACTTTATGGCGACTTCTAAATTGTTGTGTGTAAAACTACCTGTAAATAACATTTTTGTATCTACCTTATCAGTAATAAATGTCACTTGGTATTGGCGTTCAAATTCTGCAATAACATACTTAAATGGAACACTCTTAAATGCACTTTCGTTATTTAACCATTGTGGTGTTTTAACGGTTTCTTTTCCAGTAGTAACTTGTTTTCCATCACGTATTAAAAATCTATGTCCAGGAAGTAATTTTGTGTTTTTAGATTGGTATGTAACGCTAACCAAACCTTCGTAACAAGTGACTTCAAAAAAGTTGTCATGTTGTTTTACGTTAAATTGTGTGCCTAAAACTGTTACGGTTCCTAAATCTGTAATAACGTTGAATTTAGAGCCTTTGGCTACTTTAAAAAACGCTTCGCCTTGTAGCGTGACCTCACGATTATTTTTCCACGAATGTTTGTTGTAGATTAAGGTAGATTGGGCGTTTAAAGTTACCTCTGAATTATCAGGAAGGTTAATTTCATTTTTTTGAGCGATATATGTTTTAGTTGTTGTGTCTTGTATTGTGGTGTAGTAATAAACACAAAAACCAATGGCTAATAAAGCTGCAATACGTAACAAAGGTTTAAACCATTGGCGTTTTTGATTGGTGGAATTAATGTTATTTAATGTCGATTCTAGAGCATTTTCAGTATGGAGTTCAGGAGCTTTAAAATGTTGTAAAGCATGAGATAACTGGGTTAATTCAGTAAAATCCTCACGCTGTTTAAATGCTTGAACCTCCTCCTGGGTTAACTCATGATTAAGCCACTTTTTTAATAAATCGTCTTTTTCCATAATCTATGTAACACTTATATAACAGTTCGGGTTTAATTTTTCCTACCCTTAATGTGTTTTTTTTAATTTATAACTCATCAATGTCTTTACGTAGCTTTTTTAAGGCGCCATAAATACGCTTTTCAACAGCTTTTGTCGAGATATCTAAAAGAGTTGCAATCTCTTTAAAGGTTTTTCCATCAATTCTATTAAGCATAAAAGCTACTCGTTGGGCTTCGGTTAATTTAGAGATAGCTGTTTCTAATTTGTTTAAGTATTCTTTTTCCTGAAGTAAAAATTCAGGAGATTCATTGGTGTGAGATTTTGGTTTTGTTTGTTGATGTTTCCATACTATTTTTTGATGAGCAGCCTCATTAAGCATTAAATTATTAGCAACGGTAAATAAAAAACTCTTGGCTTTTTGGGGCGATACTTTAGCACAATTTTGCCACAGTTTAATAAATGCCTCTTGTACTTTGTCTTGAGGATTTAAATGGCTGCCAAACTTGTAATACAAGAAGTTGTGAAGGTTTTCGGCATGCGTTTTAAACAGTTTAGAAAACAGGGGTTCATTGCAAATATTATCGTTTAAATTTTTGGGCATTTTAGTTTTTTAGGAGTATAAATGTAAAAAAAAATGACTACCATGGTAGGAGATTTTAGCTTTTGTCTGTTTCATTAACAAACAATGTTTAATTAATAAACCAGCTATGAAACCAAATTTTAAATACCTGTTTATTTTGGCATTTATCACATTATTTTTTGTGTCCTGTCAAGATGAAGAAACCGAAGTTAACAATCCAACACCAGAGGAAGTTGTAGCCCCTAATTCTTCTTTAGCAAGTTTAATGCGCTCAACAGTAGCTTTTGATGGTTCTTTTGATGATATTTTAGATAACGCTAATTGTATAGGTGTTAATTTGCCTGTTACCGTTACAGCGAATAATACAACAATAGTAATTGAAACTATAGACGATTTAGAGCTTATTGAAGATATTTTTAACGCTTTTGATGATGATGAGGATATTCTAGAATTTTTATTTCCTATAACTATTACGTTAAACGATTATACCGAAGTTGTTGTGGAAAATGAAGAAGAATTAGATGCTTTTGTAAACAATTGCGTTAACGAGCCCGACGTTATAGAATGTGTAGACTTTGTTTATCCCATTGTGTTTTCTATTTATAATACCGATTTTCAAGTTATAGATACTGTAGAAATTCAAAGTGATTTTGAGTTATACGTATTCTTAGAAAATTTAGATGGAGATGAAGGTGCTGTATTAGCTAGCTTAAATTTCCCTGTGTCGTTAATATACGCTAATGGTGATACCGTTGAGGTAACAAGCAATCAAGAATTGGAAAATGCTATTAATAGTGCCGAAGAAGATTGTAATTATGTAGACTGCCAAGCAGAAGATATAGCAGTTAATTTACAAGAATGCCAATGGGTTATTACGTCGTTTAATGGCGATGATAATTTTATCCAGTACGATTTACATTTTAATGCCAATGGCGAACTTCAAATTACTCATGGAGACACCACCGAATTTATAGGAGGCGAATGGCAAGTAACAACTGAAGAAAATGTTGTTTTAACACTTTCAAACTTAACAGCTTTTTCAGGTGACTTAGGAGGCGATTGGTTAGTGCAAAACTGTGAATCTAATCAGCTTGTCCTTACACAGGAGTTTGATAATCAAACCGTAGAAGTTATTATGGAGCAGGATTGCGAAACCGTAGAAACACCATTTAATTGTTTTGAAAATACAACCATAACAGCTTGTGATTATGACAATGATGGATTTGCAACATTTGAAATGGAAACACAAATTTTAGGCAATGTTGTTTGTAATGTAGATTTTGTAGCTTCATTTCATGTTTCTCAAACCAATGCCGAAGCTAACGTTAATGCTATTGTAGACCCAAATGCGTATACCAACACGTCAAATCCGCAAACTATTTATTTAAGAATAGAAGCAAACGATGGTAATTTTCAAATTTTTGAAATAGAATTAATAGTTGAAGACTGTAGTTCAAATTGTACAGAAGCAGATATTGATGCCTACCTACAAGGATGCAATTGGAATGTAGTTAATTTTAATGGCGATGATCATTTAATGGCTTACGAAATAGATTTCTCATCAAATACAGAGGCAATTATTACAGGAAATGGTATAACAACAACAATGTACTGGTCGTCTTATCAAGCAGCAGAAGGTGTTGTAGTAGAGTTTTCAAATGTTGCTGCTCCTAATATACAGGCTATAACAGGAAGTTGGTTAGTTGTAGCTTGCGAAGAAGGTAGGTTAGAGTTTGAATCTCTTGATAGTGCAAATACCATGGTTATGGAATGTCATTATTACACTGCAGAAGAGTTATTAACCACTTTAAGCGCATGCCAGTGGGAAGTATATAGCTTTCAAGTTGATAACGTAGATCAAACATCAGATTACAATGACGTCTTATTCTCATTCTTTGAAAACGATTTTGCCCTTGCCGAAGTTGGTGCTAATACCATTAACTATGGCAATATAGAAGCAGAGTCTATTAATGGAGGTACAGAGCTAGCAGCATTTTTATCTATCAATGGAACGATTTCTAGTTTAGGCGGATACTACTCAGTACTTTCCATCACAGAAGATGAGGTTACGCTTATGACTACGCAACCAAAACGTTTAATTTTAAGAAAAACCTGTACAAACGATAATCAAGATGGCGATACTACTCAAATAAAAGATTGGTTATACGATGGTAATTGGGAAGTAACATATTCTACCATGGAAAATGCAGAAAATTCTCAAGATTATGATGGGGTTGTGTTTAATTTTCAAAGTAATGCTACGTTGTTAGGCGATAATGGTAGTTGGATAGCAGAGTTAGACTACGATGTACTTAGAGATAATGAAGGGAATTTAAGGTTTGTAATTAATTATTTAGGACAATTCCCTTACTGGCAAATGGATGACGATTGGTATATTACTAGTGTCAACAGTACACGAATAGAATTACATGCTGTAAACGATGTAAACAATACCGATTTCGTGCTAGTATTTGAAAAAATGTAAAGCATTAAAACATAGAAAAAGAAAAATTTAGGTTATTAAACTGGGAGAAAACCATTCTAAAAATGTTTTCTCTCAGTTTTTATGTATATAATTAATCACTACGCTTTATAAATACATGACAAATCCTTAAATTTGCAAACTTTAAAACAGATGACAGATTATGTTTAATAATTTAAGTGAAAAGTTAGATAAAGCGTTACACGTATTAAAAGGTCATGGTAGTATTACCGAAGTTAATGTTGCCGAAACCTTAAAAGAAGTCCGTCGTGCGCTTTTAGATGCCGATGTTAACTTTAAAATAGCCAAAAACTTTACCAATACCGTTAAGGAAAAAGCCTTAGGTCAAGACGTACTTACAACGTTACAGCCAGGGCAGTTAATGGTTAAAATAGTAAAAGACGAATTAACCCAGTTAATGGGTGGTGATGCCGAAGGTATTAACCTATCGGGTAACCCTAGTGTAATTTTAATGTCTGGTTTACAGGGATCTGGTAAAACAACCTTTTCTGGTAAGTTGGCTAACTATTTAAAAACAAAAAAAACAAAAAAGCCTTTATTAGTTGCTTGCGATGTGTATCGTCCAGCAGCGATAGATCAGTTACATGTAGTAGGAGATCAAATTAATGTAGAGGTTTATAGCGATAAAGGTAACCAAGATCCTGTGGCTATTGCACAAGCGGGTATAGCGCATGCAAAAGCAAATGGTCATAATGTAGTGATTATAGATACCGCAGGTCGTTTAGCTGTAGATGAAGCTATGATGACCGAAATATCTAATATCCACAACGCCATTCAGCCTCAAGAAACACTGTTTGTAGTAGATTCTATGACAGGACAAGATGCCGTAAATACGGCAAAAGCATTTAACGATGTTTTAAATTTTGACGGTGTTATCCTAACCAAATTAGATGGTGATACACGTGGTGGAGCTGCCATTTCTATTAAATCTGTAGTCGATAAACCAATTAAGTTTATTGGTACAGGTGAGAAAATGGAAGCGATAGATGTGTTCTATCCAGCACGTATGGCCGATCGTATTCTTGGTATGGGAGATGTGGTATCTTTAGTAGAAAGAGCACAAGAACAATACGACGAAAAAGAAGCCAGAAAACTTCAAAAGAAAATCGCTAAAAACCAGTTTGGTTTTGACGACTTTTTAAACCAAATCCAGCAAATCAAGAAAATGGGTAACATGAAAGATTTGGTGGGGATGATTCCTGGAGCAGGAAAAATGATGAAAGATATCGATATAGATGATGATGCCTTTAAACATATCGAGGCTATTATTCATTCTATGACACCAAAAGAGCGTACAACGCCTAAGATGTTAAATGCTAGCCGCAAAAAACGAATCGCAAAAGGATCGGGAACTTCAGTACAAGAAGTCAATCAATTACTAAAGCAATTCGACCAAATGAGTAAGATGATGAAAATGATGCAAGGCGGGAAAGGAAAAGCCATGATGCAAGCTATGAAAAACATGAGATAATCTCATGTTTTTTTATTTACAATAACGACACAACATATACAACAAGATGATTTTATTAGACGGAAAAAAAACCAGTAACGACATTAAAGATGAGATTGCTGCTGAAGTGAAAAAAATGAAAGCAAATGGGGAAAAAGTCCCTCATTTAGCAGCCATTTTAGTGGGTAATGATGGCGCGAGCTTAACTTACGTAGGAAGTAAAGTAAAAGCTTGTGAGCGTGTTGGATTTGAATCGACTTTAGTTAAAATGTCTAATACAACAAGTGAAATTGAGTTGTTAGATAAAATTGAAGAGTTAAATAATAGTTCAGAAATAGACGGCTTTATTGTGCAATTACCATTACCAAAACAGATCGACACACAAAAAGTGTTGTTAGCTGTCAATCCAGATAAAGATGTTGATGGATTTCATCCAACCAATTTTGGGAAAATGGCTTTAGATATGAGCACCTTTATTCCAGCAACACCATTTGGAATTTTGGAATTGTTAGACAGGTACAATGTTGAAACAAAAGGAAAACATACCGTTGTTATAGGTAGAAGTCATATTGTAGGACGCCCAATGAGTATTTTAATGGGAAGAAGAGGGTTTCCTGGAAATTCAACCGTTACGTTAACACATAGCCATACTAAAAATATTACGCAAATAACTTCGCAAGCCGATATTATTATTACGGCTTTAGGTGTGCCAGGATTTTTAAAAGCCGAAATGGTAAAAGACGATGCCGTAATTATTGATGTAGGAATTACGCGTGTAGCCGACGATAGTTTACCAAAAGGTTACAAAATTACAGGTGATGTCGATTTTGAAAATGTAAGCAAGAAAGCAAGTTTTATTACACCAGTTCCTGGAGGTGTTGGTCCCATGACAATAGCTATGTTGCTTAAAAACACACTTCTGGCTAGAGAACGTAATATGGAAAAATAAGCCGTTTTATTTAACGTCTGGAACGCGATTTGGGTTGAAAGGTTTTAGAAGAGTCTTTTAAAAGACTGTTTAATTCTTTCAACTCATGGTTTGTTAATTCTCTATGTTTTCCAACAGGAACATCTAGTTTTATATTCATAATACGAACACGCTTTAAGGTTTGTACCTCGTAGTTTAAGTATTCGCACATTCGCCTAATTTGACGGTTTAGCCCTTGTGTTAAAGTGATTTTAAAGGTAAATCTGTCTAATTTTTCAACACGACATTTTTTAGTTACTGTATCTAGAATAGGAACACCGTTACTCATGCGTTCTATAAATGTTTGCGAGATAGGCTTGTCTACTGTTACAATATATTCTTTTTCATGGTTGTTACTAGCACGCAATATTTTATTTACAATATCGCCATCATCAGTAAGTAAAATAAGACCCTCGCTAGGTTTATCTAATCTTCCAATAGGAAAGATACGTTTATGGTAATTAATGTAATCTATAATGTTATCTTTTTCAACTCTAGTGTCGGTGGTACAAACAATACCTACAGGTTTATTAAACGCCAAGTAAGTAAAAGACGATTTTGTGTTTTTAACAACGTTTCCATCAACAGCAACTACATCATCGTCATTTATTTTTGTGCCCATTTCAGGGACTTTGCCGTTAATGGTTACTCTTCCTACATCAATTAACCTATCGGCTTCTCTTCTTGAGCAAAAACCAGCTTCGCTTAAATATTTATTAATACGTTTTAAATTGTCTGCCATGATGCAAAAATAACACTAGTTTTCTAGAAACTGGCATATATGCTTATTTATACTCGTATCTCTTAACGAATGTCCAAGTCCGTTGGTTGTTATTAGTGTACTACTCTTAAAGTGTTTTTTTATTAAAATAGCATCTTCATAAGGAATGATATCGTCTTCTTTGTCGTGTATAATAAGACCTTTAGAAGTGATATTTTTAAGCTGTTTTGCTGTTGAAAAGTCTTCTGGAGAAGCGCCGTATCGTTCTATTATGGTTGTGTTAATTTGTGTAATGGTTCTTTGATTATAGCCAAGCATATTGGTATAGCGTTCCAGAATATTTTTAAATTCAGAAGGCGCTCCTAGTAAAATAATTTTTTTAACCGATGTGTTTTGGTACTTACTTTGAGAAAAAATGGAAGCCATACCACCTACCGAATGCCCGATAATGACAGTTGGCTTAAATCGTTGCGAAATAACGTTAATAAACTCGGCGTATAAAAGGGCATTAAACCTATTACCTCCAGAATTTCCATGTGCTGGGGCATCTAGAGCAATGATGTTAAAATCTTGTTTTTTAAGTTCAAGGATTAAGTTTTTCCAGCGAGCCGAATTACTTTCCCAACCGTGAACTAAAAGTACGGTTTCTTTGTTTCCTAACCAGCGATAGCTCATAATAGGAAACTTTTTATAAGTAAACTCTTCTTTAAAAGCTGTCTCTAAAAAGTCAGATTGTTCAAGAGTTATTTTTCCTTTAAAAGGTTTTGTAAACAAAAAAATAGCTATTCTAGCAGATAGTTTAGGCGAAATAAAGCTAACTAGGTTTATAATTAAGCCTATAGTTTTTTGAAAAATAGTCATGTAATATTTATTCCCTATTTACTGTTTTAATATTGAAAGCAGGTTGGCAAATAGAGATATATTCGCAAGATTCGTTAAATGGGTTCGCGTATTGTATTCTTGTACCACGATTGATTTTAATAGATTCTCCTACTTTTAATACAACGATTTCACCATCAATATTAAATTGTTTTTTTCCTTTTATAATAAACGTATACTCATCAAACTCTGGTGTTTGAAACGGTTCGCTCCAGCCTGGTGGAGCAATCATGTGTGCAATGCTTATATCTTGATTACCATCACTAGCTAATCCAAAATGTTCTTTAATGGTTTTACCGTCAGTAGTAGGAACCACAAATGGCTGTGTTTGTTTAATATATTTTTTCATTTTTTCACTAAGGGTTTGCGTTTAATCATACCTCCTTTTAAATCTTTAACAAGTCCCATAATAATAAATGCTTTGCTATCAATTTTATCAATTTCTGTGTGTAGTTTAGCTAGTTCTAATCGAGTAACAACAGTGTAAATAATATCTTTGTCATATGTGGTTTTAGAGTCGCCATAACCACCTTTTCCAGCATAAATAGTACAAGCACGTCTTAGTTTTTCAGTAATCATAACCCGAATAGCTTCGTGTTCTTTAGAGATTATGGTAACACCTACATATTCTTCAACACCATCAACAACAAAATCTACCGTTTTGGCAGCTGCCATATAGGTTAAAATAGCATAAAGGGCTGTTTCAATAGAAAGGATATAAGCGCCAAAAGAAAAAATTATAATATTAATAAGTAATAAAACATCGCCAACGGTTAATGATAGTTTTCGGCTTAAGTAAATGGCTAACACTTCAGTGCCATCAATAACACTACCACCTCTCATAGACATTCCTATGCCTAATCCAAGAAAAAAGCCCCCAAAAACAGCAATTAATAACTTGTCGTTTGTAATTGTTGGGTAATCAATATAATGAACCACAAATCCTAAAAATGCAATAGCAGCAATACTTTTTAAAGCAAATTTTACACTAAAAGTCTTGGCGCCAAGAATTAAAAACGGGATGTTAACAAGAATAAGCAAAAAACTTAACTCTATGGTTGTTATATTTTCTAATAAAAGCGAAATACCTGTAGCACCACCATCTATAAACCTGTTGGGTAGCAAAAATCCTTTTAACCCAAACCCTGCCGAAAACACACCAATCACAATATAAATAAACTCTTTTATAGCGTGCGTTATTTCTACTTGAAGTGATTTAACTAAAGGCGCTATTTGCCTTTTAGATATCGGGGTAGAAGGTGTTTTAGCCTTGAGTCTTTTTTGGGCTATATTAACGAGTATTTTTGAAAAAAATGGATTCATCTAGTTTACCAACCTAACATGAAATATTTAATTTTAGCTTTTTCTGGTATTTGAATAGCTTCAATTTTAGTTGAGGTGTTAAATTGTAATTCCGAAGGTAATTCTTTCTTATCAATAGTAAAGAAGGCATTAATGTCGTTTACAAAAACCACAACATTTTTAAGCGTGTTTTGAATACTTGAAATGTTGTAGTTACTTTGAATATCACCAAAAGTACTATTAACCGTAATCCCTTTTTTTGTTTTAAATTTAGAATCCACAACTTTTATTGTTGTTATAGTTGCAGTTGAGTCGTCTATTTTTTCTGGGGTTAATGTTAAAAGCTTATTGTTGCTTTTATCGAATATTGAAATAGAATAATCGGCCTTAAAATAAGCATCTTTAGGACTATTTTTTGCAATAGAATCCTCTGGGAAAACCAGTTTTAAATCTTTAACTTGGGTAGAATCTGTAAGCAATCCAACGTGTTGTTTTTCAATTAAAAAAGGATCTTGTTTGTTTTGGCAACTTAATGCTGTAATGGCCATTACAAAAACAATTATAATATTTTTTTTCATCATATTTTAGGGGTTTTATTTTAGCATTTTTCCAAGTATTCCCAAAACACTGCGTATAACAGTTGGGCTGGTTAATACTTTTACAATAGGGTTTTGTCTTGTGCTTCGTCTTGAAGATGATTTTCTAGACGATGCTTTTTCTAATTTTTCTTTTTCTTCTTGAGCTTTTCTTTTAGCGTCTTCGGCTTCGGCTTTTTCAATTTTTTCGTTTAGTAATTCGTAAGCACTTTCTCGGTCAATAGTTTCATTGTATTTATCGACCATTCGCGACGAACGCAATAAATCTTTTAATTCCTTATCGGTTAAAATGTCCATTCGGCTCATAGGTGCACGCATCATTGTTGCAGCTAAAGGCGTAGGACGGCCTTTTTCATCTAAGGCAGAAATAAGTGCTTCGCCTGTTCCTAACGACGTTAAAACTTCGGCGGTATCGTAATAATCTGTGTCTGGATAGTTTTGTGCCGTTAGTTTAATGGCTTTTCGGTCTTTTGCTGTAAACGCACGTAAAGCGTGTTGAACTTTTAAACCTAATTGTCCAAGGACTTCTTCGGGAACGTCGGTAGGATTTTGGGTAACAAAATACAAGCCAACACCTTTACTACGTATTAACTTTACAATACTTTCTATTTGATCTAGTAAAGCATCGGAAGCTTCGTTGAAAATTAAGTGGGCTTCGTCGATAAACATTACCAATTCTGGTCTTCCAGTATCGCCTTGCTCTGGAAATGTGGAATAAATTTCCGCTAAAAGGCTCAACATAAAGGTTGAGAATAATTTAGGTTTATCTTGAATATCGGTAAGCCTAATGATGTTTATAAAGGCGCGCCCGTTGTCATCTAGTCTTAATAAATCTTGAACATCAAAAGATTTTTCGCCAAAAAATAAATCGCCGCCTTGTTGCTCGATTTCAATAATTTTTCTCAAAATGGCACCTGTAGAGGCCGTTGAAATTCTGCCGTATTCTTTTTGAAACTCTTCTTTACCTTCGTTAGTAGTATATTGAAGCATTTTTTTAAAATCCTTCAAATCTAATAAAGGGAGTTTGTTGTCGTCACAATATTTAAAAATCACCGAAATAATTCCTGCTTGGGTTTCGGTAACATCTAAAATTCTAGACAAGAGAACGGGGCCAAACTCACTTATTGTAGCACGAAGTCTTACGCCATTTTGTTCAGAGATGGTCATAATTTCCACGGGGAAATCCTTGGCTTCAAAAGGCATTCCGATTAATTCGTGGCGTTCGTCAATTTTTACGTGACCAGGGCTTGGTTGTGCCAAACCACTTAAATCACCTTTAATGTCCATAAGTAAAACAGGAACGCCTTTTTCGCTTAAATTTTCAGCTATAACTTGTAGCGTTTTGGTTTTTCCTGTTCCTGTGGCTCCAGCAATTAGGCCGTGACGATTCATCGTTTTTAGCGGTACATTTACAAAAGCTTTGTTTATGGTTTTTCCATCCAACATGGCTGAGCCCAGTGTGATATATTCACCTTTACAAGAGTTGCCCTCGGTTATATGCTTGAAAAATTCATCCTGTCTGCTCATTCTTTTAAGAAATTTGGGTAAAAGTACTACAATTTATGCCAATATAAAATGGGATTATAAGTAAGAAAGCAACTTGATGGTCATATTTTAAGTTACTTTAAGCAAATGCTTCTTAATGAATGATTATCTTTGCGCCAATGAAAGAAGATGTACAGAAATTGGTAGACAAAGGTGAAATGCTTCCGTTAATGGAAGAGTTTTACACCATTCAAGGTGAAGGGTTTCATAAAGGAACAGCAGCTTATTTTATTCGTGTTGGTGGTTGCGATGTTGGTTGCCATTGGTGCGATGTTAAAGAAAGTTGGAATGCGGAGATTCACCCGCCGACGGAAACACCAAAAATAGTTGAAAACGCTAGTCAATATAGTGATACCATAGTGGTAACTGGAGGCGAACCGCTAATGTGGGATATGACACCTTTAACCAATCAGCTTAAAGAAAAAGGCTTACAAATTCATATTGAAACCTCAGGTGCATATCCGTTAACAGGAACTTGGGATTGGATTTGCTTGTCGCCCAAAAAAATGAAGCTTCCAACCGATGAAGTCTATGCAAAAGCCAACGAGCTTAAGGTGATTGTGTATAATAAAGATGATTTTAGATTTGCTGAGGAGCAAGCTGCCAAAGTTAATAACGATTGTATTTTATACTTGCAGCCAGAATGGAGTAAACGAGATAAAATGATGCCACAAATTGTAGATTATGTCATGAAGCATCCCAAATGGAAAGTGTCTTTACAAACGCATAAATACTTAAATATACCTTAATAAAAAAAGCCTCTGTAAAAGAGGCTTTTTTTATTAGTTGTCTTTTTTGCTTATTCCGAAATAGGAACGGCAATTCTAAGTGTTCCCCATCCTAAATGCATGGTGCCGTTGTCGTCAAAAGCAATGGAAAAAGGTTCTAAGTAATCTTTGCCTTCGGTAACAGGAACGGTTATTCTAGCAATATCGTTCTTTTTGTTGTAGCTATAAGCACCCCAAACATCAACATCAGTATTAACAATGACAGTCCATTCTTTTTCACCAGGAATAGTGAATAAAGAATAGGTTCCTGCGGTTACTTTTTTAGTGCCAAATGTAACATCTTTAAAAAAAGTGATTTCTGTAGCTTCGTTAGCACCAGTTCGCCAAACTTTATTATTAGGTGCTAGGGATACAACGGTTCTACCTTTAAGTTGTGGTCTGCTATAAATAACTTTAACCAGTTTTTTTGAAACTCTGTGACTGCTGGGATAAGCAGCAGCATCCATAGGGCTAACGTCTAAATCTTTAAAGTTTTGAGCGGTAAGCGTAACCGATGTTAAAAAAAATAAGGTGAAAAATAATGGTAAAATGTTGGTAGATGATTTCATATTTAAGTTTTAGCTGAAAATTAAAAAAATATTGTTTATTGGTTTATAAAACGAAGTTAAAATTGATAGATAATCAAGATTTAATAGCTTTGATGCTCACGTTTAATGTTTTTTAGGTTTTCCTTAAAAGGTATTATTGCTTAATAAACTTTAAAGACTGCCTTTGAAAATTATTGTGAATGTCCACAAAATACATACCAGATGATAGGGATTGAACATCAAATTTGTAATTTCTTGTAGTTCCTGCTAAAATATTGGTGTCTCTACTTAACTGTTTTATGTATTGCCCATTAGTATCATATAGTTCAATTAAAACGTTGTCGTCATCAGAAAATTCAATAGTAAGGTTCAAATGCGATATAACAGGATTCTTATTAAGTTTTATGTTTAGTTTTTGTGAATCTTGGAAAGCGTGATTATCTGTATTAAGCGTTTCTTCTGTAAATTTATAAATGGTAGTTCCAGCGGCATAAGCCAAATTTTCATTAATAACAAAAATACGATTTAAGTTACCGCCTACATTAATGTTGTTCCAAGTAACTCCGCCATCATTGGTTTGATGAAACCCTGTATTATGGCCACCCATCCATCCAGTGTTTGCGTTAATAAATCCAACTGCCTGAACATCGGTTTCTGGAGCATCATAACTCAACCAATTGTTACCGTTGTCTAAAGATTTTACAAGCTTTCCTGGGTTAGAAGCTACAGAAGAAACCGACCCAAAAATAATATTGCTATCATCCAAAATTTGAAGTTTCCATACATATTCACCTGGAATATTGGTGTTGTATATTTCGGTCCAGGTTTGTCCGCCATCGGTTGTTTTTAAAATACAACCGCCAGTATTGTTTCTGCCACTAGCATACCCAAGCATTTCATTGTGAAATAGCACTTCCACAAGCGCCGTGGCGTAGGCAGACATATCCATAACGTTCCAAGTCGTGCCGCTATCTGTTGACTTAATAATGTGAGCAGGTGTAAAATAGGCGCCGCACCCATATATTGTAGAAGACCCAACAGTATCCAAGCCACAAATGGCCTGTGGATTTGGCGATAAGGAGACTTCAGTCCAATTCTGCCCACCATCAGTGGTTTTGAAGAATTCACCATTTAGAGTGCCTAAAAATCCAATAGTATCATTTAAAAATTCAATATTTCTAAAGTAGTAACTGCCTCCAAGGTCGCTTTCATTGAGTTGCTCTGTCCAAGTAATGCCACCATCTATGGTTTTGTATACTGCAGCGTAATAGCCATTTGCAGCCCAGCCTGTAGTTTCGTTTAAGAAAAATACGTCATCAAACCGCTGGTTGTTGGCGTTATTAGCAATAGAAGTGCTTTGCCACGTTTGACTATGCAAACTAATAGAGAAAAGAAATAGAATAAGGTGTAATGGTTTCATTTATTAAAGGCTGACTTTCATTTTGTAAAAATAACTAATAAAATGAGAGTTGTTTTGTTTTATATTTTATTATTACGACTATATTTTATTTTTAAATGTAAGTGTTTTTGGTTTTAGTGTTTTTATTTGTAATTATTATTTCAATATTTGATTTGTATTTAAAATAAAAAACTAATAATTATGTGCGGAATTGTATGTGCGTTCGATTTAAAACAAAAAACCGAAGATTTAAGACCTCAAATACTTGAGATGTCTAAAAAAATACGTCATCGTGGCCCAGATTGGAGCGGCGTTTTCGATAATGATAAAGCTATTATGGCTCACGAACGTTTAGCTATTGTGGATCCAACTTCAGGGAAACAGCCTTTGTTTTCAGAGGATAAAAAATTGGTTCTGGCTGCCAATGGCGAAATTTATAATCACAGAGCATTGCGAGCACAATTTGAAGGCAAATACAAATTCCAGACAAAAAGTGATTGTGAAGTTATTTTAGCACTTTATAAAGAAAAAGGCGTAAGCTTTATTGATGAACTTAACGGCATTTTTGGTTTTGCTGTATACGATGTGGATAACGATGAATACTTTGTAGCCCGCGACCATATGGGGATTATTCCATTATATATGGGTTGGGATGAAAACGGAACCTTTTATGTTGCTTCCGAATTAAAAGCTTTAGAAGGCTATTGCACAAAGATTGAATTATTTCCTCCAGGACATTATTTATCGAGTAAAGATGGTAAACTTGTACAATGGTATCAACGGGATTGGCAGGATTATGACGCTGTAAAGGATAACGAAACTAGTATTGTGGAACTGCAACAGGCTTTGGAAGATGCTGTTCATAGGCAATTAATGAGCGATGTGCCTTACGGGGTGTTGTTATCTGGTGGGTTGGATTCTTCGGTAACATCTGCCATTGCTAAAAAGTATTCACAAATGCGGGTGGAAGCTGATGATAAAACTCAAGCTTGGTGGCCGCAATTACATAGTTTTTCGGTAGGACTGGAAGGGTCACCAGATTTGGCTGCGGCACAAAAAGTAGCCGACCATATAGGAACTGTGCATCACGAAATTAAATTTACTATTCAAGAAGGTTTAGATGCTATAAAAGATGTTATTTATCAATTAGAAACTTACGATATTACAACTATTCGTGCCAGCACGCCAATGTATTTAATGGCAAGAGTTATAAAATCTATGGGCATAAAAATGGTGTTATCAGGTGAAGGTGCCGATGAGTTGTTTGGTGGGTATTTATACTTTCACAAAGCACCAAATGCTAAAGAATTTCACGAAGAAACAGTAAGAAAACTAAGTAAGTTGCATCAATACGATTGTTTGCGAGCCAACAAAAGCTTAGCGGCTTGGGGTATTGAAGGTCGCGTACCATTTCTAGATAAAGAGTTTATGGATGTCGCTATGCGGATCAATCCTCAAGATAAAATGATTACTCCAGAGCGTATGGAAAAATGGGTAATACGCAAGGCTTTTGAAGACTACTTACCAGAAAGCGTAGCTTGGCGACAAAAAGAGCAGTTTAGTGACGGTGTTGGATATAGTTGGATAGACACGTTAAAAGAAGTCGTTAACGAAGCGGTAACCGATGAGCAATTGGCCAATGCTAAGTATAAATTTCCTATACAAACGCCTACAAGCAAGGAGGAATTTTACTATCGTACTATTTTTACAGAGCATTTTCCAAGCGATACAGCAGCTTTAAGCGTACCGCAGGAACCAAGCGTAGCTTGTAGTACAAAAATTGCCTTGGAATGGGATGAAGCGTTTAAAAATATGAACGAACCGTCGGGTAGAGCTGTGGCAAAAGTGCATACTGATGCGTATTAACAACCATAATTAAGACATAAATCGAATTCAAAATCTCGCTCCTGCGAGATTTTGTGTTTTTAGGCTCTTGTAAGAAATGTTAAAATAAGACAAAATCAAATTTAAGGGTGTTTTTATTCGATTTAAGACACTTTTAAGTAATTAACAATTGTTGATAATTATTGGTTTAAGTCGATTAAAAGCTTTAAAAAAGCGCCAAAATTTCGTATATTTGAAAGTGTTAAATCAAATGCACAAAGGTGCATTTTTTTATGGCATAATATTTAAAAATTAATCAAAAGGAAATATATGAGCGAAGAAGCTAAAAAACAGTATTCCGCCGATAGTATTCAGGCCCTAGAAGGTATTGAACACGTGCGTATGCGTCCGTCGATGTATATTGGAGATGTAGGAACTAGAGGGTTACATCACTTGGTGTATGAAGTTGTTGATAACTCGATTGATGAGGCGTTAGCTGGACATTGCGACACCATTAAAGTTACCATTAACGAAGATAATTCCATCACTACCGAAGATAACGGTCGTGGTATTCCAGTAGATATTCATAAAAAAGAAGGTGTCTCTGCTTTAGAGGTTGTAATGACCAAAATTGGAGCAGGAGGTAAGTTCGATAAAGATTCTTATAAAGTCTCTGGTGGTTTGCACGGTGTTGGGGTAAGTTGTGTAAATGCTTTATCATCAAGCCTAAAAGCAACCGTTTACAGAGATGGTAAAATTTGGGAGCAAGAATATGAACGCGGGAAAACATTATATCCTGTAAAAGCTGTTGGAGATACCGATTTACGCGGAACTGTGGTTACGTTTAAACCAGATCCAGAAATTTTTCAACAAACCTTAGAGTATAGTTACGATACCTTGGCAAGTAGAATGCGTGAACTAGCTTACTTAAACAAAGGAATTACGATTGTATTGACCGATAAGCGTCATAAAACAGATGATGGTGAGTTTGAAGGTGAAACGTTTCATTCTGAAAATGGATTACCAGAATTTGTACAGTTTTTAGATGGTAATCGTGAACCTTTAATTCAGAAAGTGATTGCGTTTGAAGGTGAGAAAAACGATATCCCAGTTGAGGTAGCCATGGTTTACAATACATCTTATGCTGAAAATTTACACTCTTACGTAAACAATATTAATACACATGAAGGCGGAACACATTTAACAGGTTTCCGTCGTGGATTAACGCACACCTTAAAAAAATATGCCGATGAATCTGGAATGTTAGATAAATTGAAATTTGACATTTCCGGAGATGATTTCCGAGAAGGATTAACAGCTATTGTTTCGGTAAAAGTAGCAGAGCCTCAATTTGAAGGGCAAACAAAAACCAAATTAGGTAACCGCGAAGTATCGTCTTCTGTAAGTCAAGCGGTTTCAGAAATGCTAACCGATTATTTAGAGGAACATCCAGACGATGCCAAAACCATTGTGCAAAAAGTTATTCTTGCAGCGCAAGCCCGTCACGCCGCGCAAAAAGCACGTGAGATGGTACAGCGTAAAACAGTGATGAGTATTGGTGGCTTACCTGGAAAATTAAGTGACTGCTCCGAGCAAGATCCAGAGCAATGCGAAGTATTCCTAGTTGAGGGTGATTCGGCAGGTGGAACGGCAAAACAAGGGCGTGATAGAAAGTTTCAAGCCATTCTTCCACTACGTGGTAAAATTCTTAACGTAGAAAAGGCAATGACGCATAAGGTGTTTGAAAACGAAGAAATCAAAAACATTTTTACGGCCTTAGGTGTTACCATAGGAACAGAAGAAGATAGCAAAGCTTTAAACCTTTCAAAGCTACGTTACCATAAAATAGTCATTATGTGTGATGCCGATATTGATGGTAGTCATATTGCAACCCTTATTTTAACATTCTTCTTTCGTTATATGAGAGAGCTAATAGAAAATGGTCATGTTTACATTGCAACACCACCATTATATTTAGTTAAAAAAGGACAAAAGAAACGTTACGCGTGGAGTGATAAAGAGCGCGATGCTATTGCTCAAGAATTTGGAGGAAGCGTAAGTGTACAACGTTATAAAGGTCTTGGAGAAATGAACGCCGAGCAGCTTTGGGACACAACAATGAATCCAGAATTTAGAACCTTACGTCAAGTTAATATTGATAATGGTAGCGAAGCAGATAGAATTTTCTCTATGTTAATGGGTGATGAAGTCCCACCACGTAGAGAGTTTATCGAGAAAAATGCTGTTTATGCCAATATTGATGTTTAAATAATAAACTACTCTAAAAAAAACACCTTTGCTTTTTTTGGTAAAGGTGTTTTTTTATTTAGGCAAAAAAATATGTATTTTACATAAAATTGTCTTCTTATGAAAACACTTAAAACAGTAGTATTATTTTTTCTGCCATTAACTCTTTTTGCCCAAGAAAACATTAATGATTTGTTAGCAGCTGGTGTAAACGATGCTAAAACATTTACATCAAATTATATAGATTCGGCTAGTGATGGTTTAGCTTATGGGATTAATAATGGTTGGTTTAATAGTGGAAAATCATTAAAACGTTTTGGTTTCGAAATATCTATTATAGGAACAGCCTCTTTTATAAAAGAGAGTCATAAAACTTTTGAAATGCATATTTCTGATTATGAAAACGTGCGTTTTTCAGATGGAAGTTCTTCCAAAAAAGTAGCAACAGCTTTGGGGCATAACGATCCCGATATTAATGTTATAATCACTTATGATGATCCTATTTTTGGAGAGCAAGAAACAGAGTTAACTTTACCTACAGGTATAGGGTCGGCAAATATTAATTTAATACCAAAAGCTTTTGTGCAAGCTTCGTTTTCTCCTTTTAAAGGAACACAAATTAAAGGCAGGTTTTTTCCAAAAACAGATATTGAAGATGCAGAGATAGAATTGTATGGTGTAGGTTTACAACAAGAGTTTACCACTTTTTTGCCAGCAGACAAGTTGTTTCCTGTTGCCATATCAGGATTGATAGCTTATACCCATTTAGATGGGGAATATGATTTTACGAATACAGAAATTGTAGATGGAGATAATCAACGTTTGCAAACAGGGGTCAACACTTGGCTTTTTGAAATGATTGTTTCTACAAAACTAAAAGTTATTAATTTTTATGGCGGATTAGGGTATATAACAGGAAAAACAAACACCGATTTTTTAGGAACTTATATTGTTTCTGATGGGGTGTTATTTTCTGAAGAAATACAGGATCCTTTTTCTATAAAAAAAGATGTTTCAGGAGTACGAGCAACAATAGGGGCAAACCTTAAACTTGGCTTCTTTGGCTTAAATATTGATTATACGTTGGCAGAGTTTAATAGTGCAGCTTTAGGACTTAATTTTTCATTCTAAAAATATAAGGTTAAGTTAAAACCGTAAAAGTGTAGGATTTAGTCCTACACTTTTTTCATTTACAGCATAATAATTTGTATTTTCGCTGTCTTAAAAATCACAACACAAAACAATTAAATTTTAATAAACAAATGAAAGTAACAGTAGTTGGAGCAGGAGCAGTAGGTGCTAGTTGTGCCGAATATATTGCCATTAAAAATTTTGCATCAGAAGTCGTTTTATTAGATATTAAAGAAGGCTTTGCAGAAGGTAAAGCTATGGATTTAATGCAAACCGCTTCATTAAATGGTTTCGATACTAAAATAACCGGTGTAACTAACGATTATACTAAAACAGCAGGTAGCGATATTTGTGTAATAACATCTGGGATTCCACGTAAGCCAGGAATGACTCGCGAAGAATTAATAGGAATCAACGCAGGAATTGTTAAATCTGTATCTTCAAGTTTAATCGAGCAATCTCCAAACACTATTATTATTGTGGTAAGTAACCCAATGGATACTATGACGTATTTGGTACACAAAACTACCGATTTACCAAAGAATAGAATTATAGGAATGGGTGGTGCCTTAGACTCTGCACGTTTTAAGTATAGACTAGCAGAAGCTTTAGAAGCACCAATTAGCGATGTAGACGGAATGGTGATTGGTGGACATAGCGATAAAGGTATGGTACCATTAACAGCACACGCTACAAGAAATAGTGTGAAAGTAACTGAGTTTTTATCAGAAGAACGTTTAAATCAGGTAAAAGAAGATACTAAAGTAGGTGGAGCAACACTTACAAAATTATTAGGTACTTCGGCATGGTATGCGCCAGGAGCTGCAGTAAGTGGTTTAGTACAAGCCATTGCTTGCGACCAAAAGAAAATGTTCCCTTGTTCTGCTTTATTAGAAGGTGAATTTGGATTAAATGATCTTTCTATTGGTGTCCCAGTAATCTTAGGACGCAACGGAATTGAAAAAATCGTTGAGATAGAGTTGAGTGATGCCGAAAAAGCACATTTAACAGAGAGTGCCGAAGGCGTTAAGAAAACCAATGGTCTTTTAGAGCTATAAACAAATATTTTAAATGAAAAGATTAGCGTTATATTTATTTGTTTCTGTTTTTTGTGCATCGTTAGTAGCGCAAGAAAAAATAACAGAAGGTGTGATGTCTTCAACAATAAAACTGTCAAGTTCAAATTCGCAAATGAACAGTCAGTTTGCTATGATAGGCGATATTTCATCTGTCACTTATTTTAAAGGAAACAAAACAAGAACAGAAGCGGCAAACCCAATGACAGGGACTTCTACCGTGATTATTGATAATGCTACCAAGAAAATGCTAGCTTATGTAAATAATGCGGCAATGGGTAAAAAGTATATGCAAGATAGTATTCAACCTTCAGAAGACGAATTAAAAAACGTTACTGTAGAAAAAGGTACAGAAACCAAAACAATTCTTGGGTACACATGTCAGCAATACTTTGCTAATTTAAAAGAAGATGGAGCAACCGTAAATATGGAACTTTATACAACCGATAAATTACCAGCCGTTTCAGATAAAACAGCTGTTTTAGGTGGTAAAGTAAAAGGTTACCCATTATACCTTAAAATGGAAGCCCAAAACAACGGCATGGATATGATTATGACAACAGAAGTTACAGAAATAAAACAAGAAACTGTAGCCGAAGACAAGTTTAATATGACGCCACCAGAAGGGTATACAAAAACCAATAATTTAAATGGTATTTAATAAAAACCCTTAAGATATTCTAAAGCAGCCTACAAAAAGGCTGCTTTTTTGTTTTATATAAGCCATAAACTCGTAAAACCTTTTGCGTAATCACTATATAAAATATATATTTGCTCGTTTTTAAAAATAACAACAAAATAAACTAATTAATTACATCAATAATGCAGAATAAAGGATTAGTAAAGCTGTTTGCGATTTTGTTTGGTTTGGTGAGTATTTATCAATTATCATTCACATTCAAAGCGAATAGTGTTGAAGATGAAGCACAAACCATTTCCAACGGAAATTTTGAAGAAGAAAGAATTTATTTAGATTCTCTTTCAAGTGAAAAAGTTTTTGATTTAGGATTTGCCGATTACACTTACAACGAAGTAAAAGAAAACGCCATGAATCTTGGTTTAGATTTAAAAGGTGGTGTAAGTGTTATATTGCAAGTTTCTGTAAAAGACATCTTAAAAGGATTAGCTAATTACAGTAAAGATCCTGTATTTAATAAAGCATTAAACGATGCAACCGAGCTACAAAAAAACAGTCAGAACACGTATTTAGAAGACTTTTTTGTGGCTTTTGATGCGATTAAAGGCGACAAAAAATTAGCCTCACCAGAAATTTTTGCTAACAGAACATTAAGTGAGGAAATCACTTTCGATATGTCTGATGATCAGGTAAAACCTATCATTGAAACAAAAATAGACGAATCTATCGTTTCTGCATTCGAAGTATTACGTAAACGTATCGATGAGTTTGGTGTTGTTTCACCTAGCATTCAACGTTTAGGAGATTCTGGACGTATTTTAGTAGAATTACCAGGGGTAAAAGATAAAGAACGTGCTATTAAGCTTTTACAAAGTACAGCACAATTAGAATTTTGGGAAGCTTACAAAGGTGAGCAATTTATGGGCTTTTTAAATCAAGCCAATGAGTTGTTAAAAGACATGGAAGCGGAGCAAGAAGATGCAGTAGCAGAAAATACAGAAGAAGAAAAACCTACTGATGATACAGAGCAAACAGAAGACGATAAAATTGCCGATCTTTTAGGTGAAGATCCAGACTCATCTGCTGTAGAAAATAATCCATTAGGAAAATTAATTAGAGGATTTGGTTACCAAGGTGGTCCAATTGTAGCGCAATTTGCTGTTAAAGACAAAGACTTAGTAGAGGAGTACTTAAACATGCCTCAAGTAAGAGCTTTATTGCCAGCAGAAATGCGCGAAGTAAAATTCCTTTTTGGGAAACCAGCTACCGATAGCGAAATAATAGATTTATACGCTTTAATAGGCAATAGAGATAATGTGCCACCATTAAGTGGAGCTGTTGTAACAGATGCTAGACAAGAATTTGGGCCAACAGGTAAACCTGTAGTGTCTATGCAAATGAACACTAAAGGTGCTAAAATCTGGGAAGAATTAACAGGAAAAGCGTATCAGCAACAAAGTCAAATTGCTATTGTACTTGACAACGTTGTGTATTCTGCACCAGGAGTAACTACAGGAGCTATTTCTGGAGGTAATTCTCAAATTTCTGGAGAGTTTACTTTAAACGAAGCTACCGACCTTGCTAACGTACTACGTGCCGGTAAATTACCTGCTTCTGCCGATATTATTCAAGGTGAAGTGGTAGGACCATCATTAGGTCAAGAAGCGATAGATAGTGGTAAATTATCATTCTTAATAGCTTTAGGATTAGTATTAGTATGGATGTTATTTTACTACGGAAAAGCTGGCCTTTTTGCCGATATCGCTATGCTATTCAATATTTTATTAATCTTTGGTGTATTATCAGGATTAGGTGCTGTGTTAACGTTACCAGGTATTGCAGGTATTGTATTAACTATTGGTATGTCGGTTGATGCGAACGTACTTATTTTTGAGCGTATACGAGAAGAACTTTATAAAGGTAAAGAGCAAAAAGAAGCTATTCAAGATGGTTTTGCAAATGCTTTATCCTCTATTTTAGATGCCAATATTACAACAGGTTTAACAGCATTAATCCTATTTATTTTTGGTACAGGACCAATTAAAGGATTTGCTACAACTTTACTTATAGGTATTGGTACATCATTATTTACGGCCATCTTTATTACACGATTAATCGTAGATTGGTATGTAGGTAGAGGTGGAAAATTAGAATTCTCTACAGGAATTACTAAAAACCTTTTCAGAAACATAAATATCGAATTCCTTAAAAAGCGTAAGGCAGCTTATATTATATCAGCCGCTTTAATCGTTGTAAGTTTAGGATCGTTATTTACAAATGGATTAGATCAAGGTGTTGATTTTGTTGGAGGTAGAACATATCAAGTGCGTTTTGCCGATGATATTAGTGCTTCTGAAATTACATCTACACTAACAGATGTATTTGGTAGTGCCGATGCTAAAACCTTTGGTAGCGCTAATCAATTAAAAATTACTACTAAATATAAAGTAAACGAAGTAGGAACAGAGGTTGATGAAGAAATAAGACAAGACTTATACAACGCTTTACAACCTTACTTTAATGGTTTAAGCTACGAAGAGTTTATTAGCGATAATGAACACAAAACAGTTGGCTTAATGAAGTATTACAAAGTAAGCCCTACAATTGCCGATGACATTAAGAAAGCTTCTTTCTGGGCTATTTTAGGATCGTTAATCGTTGTATTCCTTTATATCTTATTTAGATTTAAGCGTTGGCAATTCTCTCTAGGTGCAGTAGCAGCTGTATTCCACGATGTGTTAATTGTATTAGGGATTTTCTCTCTAACCTATAAGTTTATGCCATTTACTATGGAGATAGATCAGGCATTTATTGCGGCAATTCTTACAGTAATTGGATATTCGTTAAACGATACCGTGGTTGTGTTCGATAGAATTCGTGAGTTCTTTAACGAGCACACAAGCTGGGATTTCGATAAAGTTATTAACTCATCGTTAAGCAGTACATTAAGTAGAACATTAAATACCTCGTTAACAACATTAGTAGTATTGCTTTCTATCTTTATTTTTGGAGGCGATTCTATTAGAGGATTCATGTTTGCATTAATAATTGGTGTTATTGTAGGTACGTATTCATCGTTATTTATTGCAACGCCAATTATGTACGACACCGTGAAGAGGGGAGATGCAAAAGAAGGATTAAGAAAGAAAGAAGATCCTAAAGAAGAGGAAGAGCAAGAGGCTTAATGCTTTTTAAATGTGATATATAAATAAAAACCCTTTCAATATCTGAAAGGGTTTTTTTATGGGTAACAAGAACGTTTGCTTTTTATTCAGATAATTCTGAGAATGTTATTTTATCGCCTTCGGTTAATTGCCACACATCAGAAAGTCCTGCGTTAACTTCTAAAACATATTTAGCAGGTACTTTAGATGGTAATGAACTTTCATCTAAAGGTTTGGCGTTCTTTTGAATACTAACAATAGAAAGGTTTTCATTTAAATAGATAATATCTAAAGGAATACGCGTGTTTTTCATGTAGAAATACCTTGGGGACACATCATCAAAAATAAATAGCATACCACGGTTTTTCTTCATTGAAGAACGATACATTAAACCTGTTTGTGTTTCGTAGCTAGTTTTAGCAATTTCTATATCTAATTGTGTAATAATAGAATCCGATGTGGCTTTAAAAATGGTTAATTCACCTTCTTTTTTAAACGACACTTCGGTAGGTTTTATGTTTTTAGCGTCCTCTTCTTTGCAGGAATAACTAAACATTGTGCCAACAATAATAGCTGGTAAAAGGTATTTTTTCATATTTATGATTAAACTTTTTTAGATGTTTTCTTATAGAAGAACATAAAATACAGTCCAATAAGAATAAAAGGAATGCTTAACCATTGTCCTGTGTTAAGTCCAAACGAATTAATGTATTCATCGCCTTGAGGCTCTTTTACAAACTCGATAAAGAAACGAACTGTCCATAGCATAACAAGAAATAATCCAAACAAAAACCCTAGTTGATTGGCTTTTGATGTTTTTTTGTAGATATACCATAAAATAAGAAATACAAAAATGTAACAAAACGATTCGTAAAGTTGTGCTGGATGTCTGTAAGGAACAGCATCCAATAAATTGCTGAATTCAGGGTTGTTAGCAATGGCGTCGTAAGCTTTTTTAGCAGGTTGAATATTGGTTAATTGAACAGCTTCGTACTTGTTATATTCCTCTTGAATAAAGCGTACGCCAAAAGCAGAATCGGTTATTTTACCAATAATTTCGGAGTTTATAAAGTTTCCAATTCGTATAAAAATTGCCCCAGAGGCCACAGGTATTACAACACGATCTAAAATCCACATTAACGATTTGTAAGTGTACTTTTTTCGATATAAATACATGCCTATAATAATACCAATGGCAGCGCCATGGCTTGCTAGGCCTTGAAAACCGGTGAATTCAAATTCTGGTTTAAATCTAAATGGTAGAAAAATACTAAAGAAATCTTGGCTTATTAATTCCGATTGGTAAAATAGCACATGTCCTAATCTAGCACCAATCATGGTGGCTAACACCGTGTATATAAAAAGCGGATCTAAATATTCTAATTTTACTTTTTCACGGGTAAAAATATACTTCATAATATACCAGCCTATTAAGAAGGCGGTAATCCACATCATGCTATAAAAATGAAGCTTGAAGTTTCCTACAATATCAATACCAGTAATTGGGTTCCAATCGAATTTAAGAAGGTGCATAGTTATATTTTTCTGTATGTAAATATAGATAAATGCTTACGTTATAAAAAGTAAATAAATAATAACAAACGTTAATTCTTATCTGCTTTATCTGGAACAGGGTCGTATCCAGAACCACCCCAAGGATGACAACTAAAAATACGTTTTAAGGCTAACTTACCGCCATGCCATAAGCCATGTTTCTCTAGGGCTTCTATAGTGTAGTGCGAGCATGTAGGTTGGTATCTACAAGTGGCAGGAAAAAAAGGAGAAATAGCGTTTTGGTAAAACTTCACTAAAAAAATAAAAGGAGCAATAACAAAACGCTTCATCTTATAAGTTTAATTTACGGTAAATGTTGTGCCATCTTTACCATCTTTAAGCTGAATGCCTATTTCGGCTAGTTCGTCTCTAATTTGATCTGATAATTTAAAGTCTTTATTGGCTCTCGCTTCCTGGCGCATATTAATAAGTAATTCAACAATATTAGAGAGCTTATCTTCAGACTTATTGGAATTATTCGTGGTGGAAGATTGCGATTGTAACCCTAACACATCAAAAACAAAATTATGAATAGTGGTTTTTAATACTTCTAAATCTTGAGTCGTTATGGTAGCCGATTCGTCTTTAATTTGATTAATGTATTTTACGGCTTCAAACAGATGAGCAATTAACACAGGAGAGTTAAAATCGTCATTCATCGCATCGTAGCACTTTTGCTTCCAATTGTTAACATTTATAGAAGAGGCGTCAGACGTTTTTAATCCATCTAATAAATTAATAGCTTCCATAAGTCTGTTAAAACCTTTTTCGCTAGCTAATAAGCCGTCGTTAGTTAAGTCGAGCACGCTTCTGTAATGGGCTTGTGCAATAAAAAAACGAATAACACTAGGCGCAAAGGCTTTACTAAAAAAGGTATTATCACCAGAAAGCAGTTCTTGCGGATTGACAATATTACCTGTTGTTTTAGACATGCGTTGTCCGTTTAACTCGAGCATATTGGCATGCATCCAATAGTTGACAGGCGATTCGCCTTTAGCAGCTTCATTTTGAGCAATTTCACATTCATGATGTGGGAATTTTAAATCCATTCCGCCACCGTGAATATCAAAACGATCACCTAAATATTTAGTACTCATGGCTGTACATTCTAAATGCCAACCAGGAAATCCATCACCCCAAGGAGATGGCCAACGCATAATATGTTGCGGTTCGGCTTTTTTCCAAAGTGCAAAATCTTGTGGGTTTTTCTTATCACTTTGACCATCTAATTCACGTGTATTGTGAATTAAATCTTCTAGTTTACGTTTACTTAACTTACCGTATTCGTTGGTTTCATTAAATTTATGAACATCGAAATATACCGAGCCATTAATTTCATAAGCAAATCCATTATCGATAATATCTTTAATAAGTTCAATTTGCTCTATAATATGTCCTGTTGCAGTTGGCTCTATACTTGGCGGTAGAAAGTTAAAGGTGTTTAAAATGTTATGAAAATCGACCGTATAACGCTGTACAACTTCCATGGGTTCTATTTGTTCTAAACGCGCTTTTTTTGTGATTTTATCTTCACCCGTGTCGGCATCGTTTTCTAAGTGACCAGCATCGGTAATGTTTCTAACATAGCGCACTTTATAACCTAAATGCTTTAAGTAACGAAAAATCATATCAAACGACATAAATGTTCTTACATTACCCAAATGTACATTGCTGTAAACTGTTGGGCCGCAAACATACATACCTATGTGACCTTCGTTTATTGGTTTAAAGGTTTCTTTTTCCCCAGATATTGAATTGTATATTTTTATGTCTTGAGATTGGTATAGTGGCATAGTTAGAAATGTCTTTTAAATATTTAAAATGCGGTGTCTAATTTTATGTAGTCTAAAAACTCTTTTCTAGTGGCAATGTCTTTAAACTTTCCGCCAAACTCTGAAGTTACTGTGCTGCTTTCAATATCACGGATACCTCTAGAGTTTACGCAAAGGTGTTTCGCGTCGATAACACAAGCAACGTCTTCAGTATTTAATACTTTTTGAAGTTCACGTACAATTTGAATAGTTAGTCGCTCTTGTACTTGAGGACGTTTTGCAAAATAGTCTACAATACGATTCATTTTAGATAAACCAACAACGTTACCACTAGAAATGTAAGCGACGTGTGCTTTACCAACGATTGGTAGTAAGTGGTGCTCGCAAGTGGAGTAAACTGTAATGTTTTTTTCAACAAGCATTTCGCCATACTTGTATTTATTATCAAACGTAGAAGCCTTTGGTTTGTTTTCAGGGTTTAAGCCTCCAAAAAGTTCTTTTACAAACATTTTTGCCACTCGCATGGGAGTTCCGTTAAGACTGTCATCGGTTAAATCAAGACCTAGAGTTTCCATAATATGCCTAACATCATCTTTAATAATGTCAATCTTTTCTTCGTTAGAAAGATTAAAGGCATCTTTACGTAAAGGGGTGTCAAACGAAGTACCGATATGGTCGTCTCCTAAGGCATCAAATTCTTCTATATTTTTATCAAGCTTCATAGCAATATTCTAAAAGTGGAATTAATCTGCAAAGATAAGAAATTCCGAGTATTAATGATTTGTATAACAGCTGTATTTCAAATTGATTAAAATTTAACTAACATTTCCCTAAAAATTTCTTAAATTTCGTCACTTTTTTAACAAAAAATTTAATTGTATATGGGTGAGTTGCTTCACTCAGTTAATAACTTAATGCTAATTATGAAAAAGATAATTGCCCTATTTATCCTCTTGTTTTCAGTATTGTCTTATGGTCAGGGACCAGGTTGTCCTAATGTTCAAGCCGGAGGTGTGAGTACTGGAGGAGACGTTGTATTAGATTGTGGAGATTCTTGTGTCGATTTATCAGCAACCTTTTTAGAAACTGGAGAAACCACCAGTTATGAGGTATCTTCAATACCTTATAATCCACCAACAGCTTACCAAGGGCTGTCCAATCCTATTTTTGTTGGTTCAGATGATATATGGAGTGATGTTGTAGATTTACCATTCGAATTCTGTTTTTTTGGAGATGTTTATGATCAATTAGTATTAGGTGCTAATGGATTAATTAGTTTTGATACAAGTCTAGCAGGAGGTTTTAATGCTTGGGCTTTTGATGACCAATTACCATCAAACACCGATGACCCTCTATCTAATGGTAACATCTTTGGGGCTTGTCATGATATTTATCCACCGGTAAGTCCTCCAGAAGCTGAAATAGCATGGGAGGTAAGGGGTACATACCCTTGTAGAACATTTGTAATAAGTTTTTATCATCAAGCACAGTTTAGTTGTACAGATTTGTTAACCACACAAATGATGGTGCTTTATGAAGGGACTAATGCTATTGAAGTTTATATTGAAAATAAACCAATATGTGATGGTTGGAATGACGGTAATGCTGTAATAGGTATTCAAAATAACGCAGGAACGGTTGCTTATGTGCCACCTGGACGTAATACAGGAGCATGGCAGCCACCAGAATTAATACCTGGAACAGGTATTCGTGTAGAAGGATGGCGTTTTACCCCTAATGGTACACCTAACTACCAATTAACATGGTACGATGAAGGTGGAACTCCTTTAGGAAATGATCCAACAATAAACGTTTGTCCTACCACAGATACATTTTATACAGCAGAAGTAGAATATACAAATTGTAATGGAGATGTATTTTCTGACTCAGATATAGTTAATGTTACTTTTGGTGGAACCCCTCCTACAGTTACATTAACAAGTAACGGGAGTGTTTGTACAGGTGGCGATGCTGTATTTACTATAACAGGAACCCCAGGAGATATTGTAGATTATAATATTAATGGCGGAGCAACCCAACAAATTACGTTAGATGCTTCTGGAGAAGGTGTCGTTACTATTTCTGGTATTACCGCAGATCAAACAATAAACTTATTAGCGGTTAATAACCCTGGCAATGGTTGTAGTGCAACATTAACAGATACGAATACAGTAACTATTACAGCCACACCAACTGTAACGCTTACAAGTAATAATAGTACATGTTCTGGAGGTGATGCTGTGTTTACTATAACGGGTACACCAGGTGATATAGTTGACTATAGTTTAAATGGTGGTGCAACTCAACAAGTTACTTTAGATGCTTCAGGAGAAGGTATTGTAACTGTAACAGGAGTAACAACAGATCAAACAATAAATTTATTAGCTGTAAATAACCCAACAACAACTTGTAGCGATACGTTATCAGACACAGCAACGGTTACTATTACTGCAAACCCAACAGTAACTTTATCAACAAATACAGACATATGCTCTGGAGACGATGCTATTTTTACTATTGTAGGTTCTCCAGGAGATGTAGTAGACTATAATATTAATGGTGGAGCTACACAACAAGTTACGCTTGATGCTGCTGGTCAAGGGAATGTTACTGTAACAGGGGCAACAACCGACCAAACAATAAACTTATTAGAAGTAAATAACCCTACCTCTGGGTGTGGAGATACACTATCTAATACGGAGACTGTTGTAATAAATAGAGAACCTGCCGTTACATTATCAACAAACACAGATATATGTTCTGGTGATGATGCTATATTTACTATAACAGGGACTGCTGGAGATATAGTGGATTATAATATTAATGGCGGTACAACACAACAAATTACTTTAGATGCTTCTGGACAAGGTGTTGTAACAGTAACAGGAGTAACAACAGATCAAATAATTAATTTACAATTGGTAACCGATCCAGTTACTAGTTGTTCTGTAACATTAAATGATACTGAAACAGTTACTGTAATTGCTAATCCAACGGTAACATTATCGACAAATACAGATATTTGCTCTGGCGATGATGCCATTTTTACATTAGTAGGTTCAGCAGGTGATATTGTAGATTATTCACTTAATTCTGGAGCAACACAACAGGTAACACTAGATGCTTCTGGACAAGCAACAGTAACTACAGTTGGAGCAACGGTTGATCAAAATATAGAGTTACAAGCAATTAATAACCCTGGAACTGGATGTAGTTCTGTTTTAACTGACACCGCAGTTATTCTCGTAAATCCAAATCCATCTGTAACATTAACTAGTAATGGTAGTACATGTTCTGGAAGTGATGCCGTATTTACTATAACAGGAAATTCAGGAGATATTGTAGATTATACCATTAATGGAGGAGCAACACAACAAATAACACTTGATGCTTCTGGACAAGGGATTGTATTAATAAGTGGTGTTACGGTTGATCAAGTTATTGTTTTAGAATTAGTAACTACGCCATCTACATCGTGTAATACTGTTTTAACTGATACTGAAACTGTGGTAATAGAGAGTACACCATCTGTTGGTTTGACAACCAATAGTGATATTTGTTCTGGAGAAGATGCCATATTTACCATAACAGGCTCGCCAGGAGATATTGTGGATTATAATTTAAATGGTGGTACAACTCAGCAAATTACTTTAGATGCTTCTGGTCAAGGAGTTATTACTGTGCCAGCAGCTACTTCAGATGAGACGATTAACCTTGAGTTAGTTAATAACCCTTCTACGGGATGTAATGGTACTTTAACAGATACAGAAACAGTAATAGTAAATCCTAATCCAACAGTTACGTTATCTAGTAATGGTAGTATTTGTCCTAATGATGATGCCGAATTTACCATAACAGGCTCGCCAGGAGATATAGTAGATTATAATCTAAATGGTGGTGCAACCCAACAAGTTACTATAGATGCTTCAGGTCAAGGTATTGTAACTGTCGCTGGAGCCACTACAGATCAAACGATAACATTAGAGTTGGTTGCTAATCCAACAACAACATGTAGTACAACATTAGCAAATACAGAAACGGTTACTATTTTAACACCTCCTACAATAACCTCATTAAGCACGAACAGTGATATATGTAGTGGAGACGATGCTATCTTTACGATAACAGGAACACCAGGAGATATTGTAGATTATAATGTAAACGGAGGAGCTACAGAACAGGTCACATTAGATGCTACGACAGGAGAAGGGCTTGTAACGATTGTAGGTGCTACTACAGATCAAACAATAACGTTAGAGTTGGTTACTAATCCAACAACAACCTGTAGTACAGTATTAACAAACACAGACATAGTTACTGTTATAGAAAATCCAACAGCTACAGTAACCTCTAATGGCGATATTTGTTTTAATGAAGATGCATCTTTTACTATAACAGGAGATCCTGATAATGTTGTTGATTACAACGTTAATGGTGGTGCAACTCAACAAGTAACCCTTGACGCAGCAGGAGAAGCACTTATAACATTGCCAGGCGCAACAGTAGATCAAGTATTAACTTTAGAGCAAGTTGTTAATCCAACAACAACCTGTAGTACAGTATTAACAGAAGAAGCTACAGTAGTTGTTAACCCACTACCAACAGTAGTAGATCCAACAGCATTAATAGTCTGTGATGATAATATTTCAGACGGCATGACAGAGATGGATTTAACAGTTAAGGACAATGAGATAACAGCTGGAAACAGTAGTTATAATGTAACGTATTACAATAGTTTAGCAGAAGCACAAGCAGGTACCCCAGAAGTAGCTCCATCATCCATGGCTTATATCGGGTCAGATGGAGAAGTTGTTCATGTAAGAGTAGAAGATGCTACAACAGGATGCGTTAATTTCACGACATTAACATTAAATGTAGTCAGTGCACCAGCAGCTAATACACCAAGCGATTTACATTATTGCGATCCGGATAACGACGGTTTAGGTGTTTTTGATTTATCAGCAGTTGCCGCAGAAGTTACAACTGACCCAGCCTTAGAGGTAACCTTTCACTTAACAGAGCAAAATGCTATAGACGATGTCTTACCACAGGGCAATGTATTGTCTAATGTAATGGGGCAAATTATTTATGTAAGAGTGGACTATGCTGGAACAAGTACAGACTGTCCAACTATAGTCGAGTTAAACTTAATTGTAGATCCAACCCCTGAGATAGAAGAGGATTTAGATCCTATAGTAATGTGTGATGATGATGGTACCGCAGATGGTTTAACAGAGTTTGATTTAACCATTAGAAATGTAGATGTTTTAAATGGCTTAAGTAATACAGATTATACCGTTACTTATTATGAAGATCCTGCCGATGCCGATATAGGAACAACAGCAGCAACTTACATAGCCACACCAGCAGCATACACAAACACTACACCAGACATGCAAACCATAGGTGTTCGTGTAGAAAATAACACTACAGGTTGTTATACGGCTACAACACTAGATTTAATTGTTAATCCATTACCCGTTCCAGAAACAACAAATGAAGCCTTGTTTTTAACAATTTGTGATGATACAGTGGACAACGATGGTTATGGTATTTTTGATTTAACACAACAAGATGATATAATTACCGGAGGAAACACCAACTGGTCAGTAGATTATTATGAAACCATGGCAGACCTACAAGCAGGGAATACCATATCAGATTATACAGCTTATGCAAACACCTCTATAAATGGACTGCCACATAATCCACAAACCTTATTTGTGTTGGTAACTATTGGCGCCACAGGATGTTCAGCAACATCAACACTAACTATAGAAGTGTTAGATGTACCAACCCCAACCCCATCAGCTAATATAACTCCTTTAGAAGCGTGTGATGAGGATAATGATGGTTATGCAGAATTTGATTTACAATCAGCAACTATTGAGATAGATAATGGAGAAGGCAATGATATAACGTACCATGGAACCTATGAAAATGCGGAAGACGGCGTTAACGAATTACCAGATCTTTATACAAATAACGATGCAGGAACCGATATTGTTTATGTAAGAGCGACAGACCCTGTGACATTATGTTATACAGTAGTTGAGTTGCAATTAATAGCTTTACCAACACCAGAAGTGTTAACAGATATAGCACCGTATTCAGAATGTGATGATGATTATGATGGTATAACATCTTTTGATTTAACAACAATGGATGCTACCATATACAATGGTCAAAACCCAGCAGATTATACATTAACCTATCATGAGACACTAGCAGATGCAGAAGCTATTCCAGGAGTAGATCCTATAGTAGAACCGCAATTATCAAATTACATGAGTTCCGACGCAACAATTTATGTGCGCTTAGAAGGAGCAAATGGATGTATAGCAACAGGTCAATTCGATATCATTGTAAACTTACCGCCAACAATAGCGTTACAAGACGGATTATTTGAAATTTGTGACGACTCTATAGACAATGATGGATACGCTAGTTTTGATTTAACAACAATGAATGGCGAGATAACAGGAAACGACAGTACATTAGTTGTAGATTATTATGAGACGATGGCCGATGTAGAGTCAGGTAATTCAATACCAGATTATACAGACTATACTAACATATCAGTAGGAGGCTTACCACATAACCCACAAACCATTTTTGTAACAGTAACAGAAACGTCAAGTGGTAATAATTGTTATGCGGTAACCACATTAACATTGGTTGTTAATACGTTACCAACCCCTAATGATAATTTACCAGATTTAGAGGCATGTGATGATAACAATCCAGGAGACTTAGAAGAGGTTTTCGATTTAACAGAAAATGAGCCATTAATGTTAAATGCGTTTGATGAAACAGCAACATACTATACTAGTTTAGAAGATGCCGAAGCAGGTGTAAATGCAATAGCCACACCAGATGCTTATCAAAGTGCAGCGCAAACTATTTATGTGCGAGTAACCAATACAGGAGATCCAGCAGATCCTTCAGATACAGGAACAGGCTGTTACACAATTGTTACTTTTAATTTAATTGTAAACCCATTACCAGAAACCACAGCAGTTGAAGATATTATTGCTTGTGAAGTAAATACAGATGGTTATTATACGTTTGATTTAACAATTAGAACAGATGATATTTTAAATGGTCAGCCACAACCAGATTATGAGGTACATTATTATGAAACCTTAGCTGCGGCAGAATCAGGAACTGGCTGGATAACGAATGATACAGCATATACAAATATAGAAGACCCAGCAAATGCAGGAACACCATTAAACCCGCAAGAGATTTATGTGAGTATCACAAATACAATTACAGGATGTAGTGTAGCTACAGTAAGCTTCTTTATAGAAGTACAAGAAGGCGCTATGGCTAATATAGTGCCAACATTTGAAATGTGCGACGATAATATGGAATTTGATGGTGATCCATCAAATGATACTGTGGCATTCGATTTAACAATACAAGATGCAACAGTATTAGGTACAACACAAAGTCCTACAGACTTTACAGTAACTTATTATGAATCTGAAGCAGATGCATTAGATATGATGAATGCCCTATCAAGTCCATATACAAACATCTCAAACCCACAAACTATATGGGTAAGAGTAGATAATGATATGACAGCAGATAATGATTGTTACGATATCACGTCATTTGAATTACAAGTCAATCCAATCCCATCATTTACATTAGATAACGAATATACACTTTGTGTTGATGCTAATGGTACAGAGGTGATAAACACCCCAATATTAGACACAGGCTTGAGCGACACACTATATACGTTTGAATGGACAGAGGCTGGAGACCCAAGTACCGTATTAGGAACTGGCTCTAGTTACGAACCTGTAATAGGCGGTGTTTATACGGTGTATGTAGAAGATATTGCCACCCAATGTACTAGTACGGTAACAACAACTGTAATAGAGAGTGGTCCACCAGCATTAACAGCAACAGTAACAACGGAAGCCTTTGCAGACCCACATGCTGTAGTAGCTACTGTTACTGGAGAAGGCGAGTATGAATTTAGTTTAGACAATGGTCCTTGGGTAAGCAATGGTACAAACACGTATACCTTTACCGATGTAGCCTTTGGAGAGTATACCGTAAGAGCACGTGATATCAACGGATGTGGTATAAGCTATGATGATGTATTTGTGGTAGATTACCCATTATATTTTACTCCAAATGATGATGGCTTTAATGATACTTGGCAGATTGTTGGAATTCAAGATCAGTTAGATGCAAAGATTTATATTTTCGACCGTTATGGTAAATTATTAAAACAACTTAGTCCATCAGGGCCAGGTTGGGATGGAACGTTTAATGGCGAGGTATTACCATCTAGTGATTACTGGTTTACAATAGAGTATAGAGAACCAGGAGAGGTAAATGGTCCAGCAAAAGAGTTTAGGGCTCACTTCTCTTTAAAAAGATAATACAATAAGAGAACGATTAATAATAAAAAAAGCCTGAGCAATTTGCTCAGGCTTTTTTATAAGAAATAATAAATATTATTTTATTATAAACTAAAACCAACAGTTAAAATAACATTGTTATTGGAGTTATTAATACTGGCTCTATTAGTCAATCCAACACTATATAATTGATTCTTATAGTCTCTTTCAGCATGATCAAAGGACAAATCTATATTGAATTTTCCAAAATTATATCCTAAACCAAGAGAATAACCATCTAAGTCTCCAACATAATTACTATCATTTCTATCCTCTTTATAAGGACTTTCTTCTAGGCGATAACCAGCTCTTAAACTTAACTGTTTAATACGATATTCACCACCAAATCGATATGTAGATGCTGTTGTTAACCTATTGCTAATGTCTTGATTTAAGCGTGAAAAATACGTGTCAGAAGTTGGTCTGTATTTTGTATTTCCATAGTCTTTAATAGAATAGTCGAAACTTATAAGACCATGTTTTCCAAAAATATAAGCAAGGCTTCCTGTAAATTTTCCTGGTGTTTGCAGTTTGTATGATGGATATACATTAATAACTGTGCTTATATAATTAATTTCAGGATCAGCAATATTAGAATTTATATTTTGACTAAGTTCTTCGTCAATTCTATACCATGTAGGCGAATTATAAGCCAATCCGGCTCTAAAGTTTTCTGTTATATTGGCAATAGCTCCTAATTGAAATGAAAATCCAGAACCAGTTGTAGATAGTCTGTTTTCAAAGAAAACGTCATTTGCTAAAGAGTTAGGGTCGGAATTAGTTTCATAAAAATGAGTTGTTTTATCATAGTTTATAAAATGGGAGTTTAAATTAAGGCCTAAGTATAACTTATCTTTAAATTGCGTTGCAAAGTTAAATGCAAACTTACCATTGTAACCTGTAGAAGCGTAAAAGTATTCTTGATTAAACGCTGTTGCAGGAGCTGTATTTGAAATGTAATCTATATTATTATCGTTTGTGTCGTTATCCATATTTACAGGATCGATAATACCAGCCCAATACCCTAAAAATACCTGTTGGTAATCATATCCGTAGTTAGAACCTATATCAGCATAAGCTTCTTCAATATACTCGCCGGGTAATAGTTTAAGGACACCAAATTCAAATTCGCCAGCTTCTGTTCTATCTAAAAAATACCTATCTATAGATGTGTTGCTTGTACCTACTGCTAACCAATCATTGTCAAAATCGTTCGTTTTATCGTAGGCAACTCCTAGTGAAAACTTTTTCCAATTTGAATTTTCATTTCTATTATAAAAAACAAAAGCTGCGCCAGTTTGATTTAAATCAAAATTAGAGTCTCTAGCACTACTAGAACCATTAAAATATCGTGTTTCGTTTTTTATGTTATTGTTTGCAAGTGACAAAGAAACATGACTAGACGTAAATACTGCTGATCCAGCAGGGTTGATGCTTACAGCACTCATGTCGCCTCCTAATGCTCCAAATGCACCACTTAAAGCGCGAAATCTTGCTGTTCCTTGAATTTCGTCTTGCGAGTATCTTAAGGCGTCTGTTATGTCTTGAGAATGCGAAGTCTGGACAATAAAAAGACCTAAGGTTAATATTATTAACTTTTTCATATCAATATAATTAAGAGTGTGTTTATTTTTTTTTAGAGGGTTTCCTATTATCTTATTCCGCCGCCTCTTCTAGAACCGCCACCACCTCTAGAAAAACTTCTTCCAGATGAACTCCTACTAGATCTCATTGTTGGAGAGCTAGTTCTTGTTCTCGTGTTTATAGAAGAGTTATTTCTTCTAGGAGTTGTTGTTCTAGTCCTTGTTCTTGGCGTATTATTAGATGTATTATTTCTAGTTTTTACTCGTGTTCTTGTTCTAGGCGTAGAGTTATTGTTTCTTACACGTGGTGATGTTGTTCTAGTTCTAGTAGCTCTAGTTCTAGAATTATTTGTGGCTCTACTTCTGTCTCTAGTAACTCTAGAGGTGTTGTTTCTAGAAGTTAATCTACTATTATAATTTAGATAGCTTCCACGTCTAGAGTTGCTATAAGCATAGCTTCTTCTATAATAATTATTGTGGTGTGGGTATCCGTAATAAGGGTAAGACCATCCCCAATTCCAGCCATAATAGCCACCACCATAAAAATAAGGATCGTAGCCATAGTATCCCCAGCCTATACTCCAGCCAGGAGAATAATACCCCCAACCGTAATAACCGCCCCAATAATTATAAGGTCTGTACCACCAGCTGTTATAACCCCAGGAGTTATTGTAAACATTTACAGTTACATTGTCATTACTTTCTTGTCCCCATCCGGCATAACCAGAATTATAAACATCTGTAGAGTCGCCTTCTTTGTAAGCATCAATATCTGTAAAATATTCGTCGTCTTCAGGAATTTGATAGTCCTCAGATTTCTCTTTAAAATAATTTCTGTAGAAATCACTGTTAGAATTGCTTTCTTGAGCTTGTACAACTTCTTCTTCGTATTCAATCTCTGGGTTTGGGTTGTAGATTCCATCATTATCGTATGTAGCATACTGAGATGATCCACAAGATGACAAGATCAAGAGAAGCGCAAAAGCACCAGTGAAAAGTATTTTCTTTTTCATGTAGTAATTAAATCGCATATCTCTTGAATTTTATTGTTGAACATAACAAAAATAGTTAGTTTTGTGCAACTATTTTCTATATTTAACATAATCACAAACTTTGTGCCAAATTCCTATATATGAGCAAGAAACTTACAAGTAGAGCAGAAGATTATTCTAAATGGTATAACGAACTTGTTGTAAAAGCAGATTTAGCTGAGAATTCAGCTGTTAGAGGTTGTATGGTAATAAAACCTTATGGTTACGCCATTTGGGAAAAAATGCAAGCCGAATTAGATAGAATGTTTAAAGAAACGGGGCATCAAAATGCCTATTTCCCTCTATTTGTTCCAAAAAGCTTATTTGAAGCTGAAGAGAAAAATGCCGAAGGGTTTGCCAAAGAATGTGCTGTAGTAACGCATTATAGATTACAGAACGACCCAGATAATGAAGGAAAGCTTCGTGTAGATCCAGAAGCAAAATTAGAAGAAGAATTAGTGGTAAGACCTACAAGTGAGGCCATTATTTGGAATACCTATAAAGGGTGGATTCAATCTTACAGAGATTTACCTATTCTAGTTAATCAATGGGCAAATGTTGTGCGTTGGGAAATGCGTACACGATTATTTTTAAGAACAGCAGAATTTTTATGGCAAGAAGGACATACAGCTCACGAGACTAAAGAAGAAGCCATAAAGGAAGCCGAGTTAATGAATAATATATATGCCAATTTTGCCGAGAACTTTATGGCAATACCCGTTGTAAAAGGGTTAAAAACCGAAAGCGAACGTTTCGCAGGTGCTGTAGAAACGTATTGTATTGAAGCATTAATGCAAGATGGTAAAGCGTTACAAGCAGGAACCTCGCATTTTCTTGGACAAAATTTCGCCAAAGCTTTTGATGTTAAGTTTACTTCAAAAGAAGGGAAACAAGACTATGTTTGGGCAACATCTTGGGGTGTTTCTACTAGATTAATGGGTGCTTTAATAATGACACATAGCGACGATCATGGTTTGGTGTTACCGCCTAATTTAGCTCCAGATCAAGTTGTAATTGTACCTATATATAGATCCGATGAGCAATTAGAAGAAATTTCTAAAATCGCTAACTTAATAATGGGCGATTTACGCGCCAAGAATGTTTCGGTGAAGTTTGATGACAGAACAACACATAGGCCAGGAGCTAAGTTTGCACAGCATGAGTTACAAGGAGTTCCTTTACGAATAGCTATAGGACCTAAAGACTTGGAAAACGGAACTGTTGAGTTAGCAAGAAGAGACACGTTAACCAAAGAAATTGTACCATTAGATAGCTTAACACCTAAAATTGAAAACCTAATGGAGGAAATACAAAGTTCGTTGTACAAAAAAGCTTTAGATTATAGAAGTGAGCATACAACAGAAGTTGATACTTTCGACGAATTTAAAGAGGTTTTAAAAAATAAAGGCGGGTTTATATCGGCACATTGGGATGGTACCGCCGAAACCGAAGAGAAAATAAAAGAGCTTACCAAAGCAACAATAAGGTGTATTCCTTTAGATACAGGTAATGAGGAAGATAAATGTGTTTTTACTGGAGCGCCATCTAAAGGGAGAGTGCTTTTTGCCAAGGCGTATTAACTTTTTTTGTAAAAAAATAAATTTTGTTGTTGCAGAATATAAAAATAGAATTATATTTGCACCCGCAATGGAAACATTGAGGCTTTGAAAAAAGTTTTGCAAGTATTAAAAATTAATTTATATTTGCACTCTCAAAAACCAAAATGGCCCGTTCGTCTATCGGCTAGGACGCCAGGTTTTCATCCTGGTAAGAGGGGTTCGATTCCCCTACGGGCTACTTTTTATAACGAATAGAAGTAAAAACAAATGGCAAATCATAAGTCAGCGTTAAAAAGAATTAGAAGTAACGAAGCTAAGCGCTTAAGAAATAGATATCAGCATAGAACAACACGTAATGCTATTAAGAAATTACGTGACATGACTAGCAAGTCTGATGCTGAAAAATTATTTCCTTCAGTAGTGTCTATGGTAGATAAGTTAGCAAAGAATAATATTATTCACGCTAATAAAGCAGCAAACTTAAAGTCAAGTTTAGCTAAGCATGTTGCTTCACTATAAGTAGAGATAAAAGTTATATAATAGTATAAGGCTTCTCTTTTAGAGAAGCTTTTTTTTATTTGTTAATCTGATTTGTTCATAAAAAATCCCATTGAATTTTCAATGGGATTTTTTTATACTAATTATATAAGATGTTTTTAACCATTCATAGAGATTAAAAACTCTTCGTTATTTCGTGTTTGTTTTACTTTATCGTTAATAAACTCCATGGCTTCAACAGGGTTCATATCGGCAAGATATTTTCTTAATACCCACATGCGCTGTATAGTAGTTTCATCAAGTAGTAAATCGTCTCTTCGTGTACTAGAAGAAATTAAATCGATAGCAGGGAAAATACGTCTATTAGCAATACGTCTGTCTAATTGAAGTTCCATATTGCCAGTTCCTTTAAATTCTTCAAAAATCACTTCATCCATTTTTGAGCCTGTTTCTGTAAGTGCTGTAGCAATAATCGATAACGATCCACCATTTTCAATATTACGTGCGGCACCAAAGAAACGTTTTGGTTTATGTAGCGCATTGGCATCAACACCACCACTTAAAATTTTACCAGAGGCTGGTTGTACAGTGTTGTAGGCTCTCGCTAACCTTGTAATAGAATCTAGAAGAATAACTACATCATGACCGCATTCCACTAAACGTTTTGCTTTTTCTAATACGATGTTGGCAATGCGAACGTGTTCGTGAGCTTCTTTATCGAAAGTTGATGATACCACTTCACCACGAACATTACGTTGCATATCGGTAACTTCTTCTGGACGCTCATCAATTAAAAGGATAATTTGGTATACCTCAGGATGATTTGCTGCAATAGCATTGGCAATATCCTTAAGTAACATGGTTTTACCTGTTTTTGGTTGCGATACAATCATACCACGTTGTCCTTTTCCAATAGGAGAGAACAAATCCATAATTCTAGTAGATATGGTACTTTGCCTTTCGGCAATATTAAATTTTTCTTTAGGGAAAAGTGGGGTTAAATGTTCGAAAGAAACACGATCTCTCACAACTTGTGGATCTAAACCATTAATTTTATTCACTTTTATTAGCGGAAAGTATTTTTCACCTTCTTTTGGTGGGCGTACATTTCCAAGAACAGTATCTCCTGTTTTAAGGCCAAATAAGCGAATTTGCGATTGCGATACATAAATATCGTCAGGTGATGATAGGTAGTTGTAGTCAGACGATCTTAAAAAACCGTAACCATCTTGCATAATATCTAAAACACCTTCGCTTTCTATAATAGCGTCAAATTCGTAATCGGGCTCTCTGTATCTGTTTCTAGTATCTTTATTACCGTTATTTTGGTTTTTGTGTTCCTTTTTAGAGTTGTCCTGTTTGCTTTTGTTCGACTCTTTTTTAGGAGTATTCTTGCTAGAAGACTGCTCTTTGTTTTGTGTTTTATTGTTTTGACGCCCTTTGTCATTAGTGCTCTTATCGTTAGTATTCGATGATTTTGGCTTAGACTCTGGAGCTTTTTTAGACGGTGTGCTTTTTGTCGTATTAGTACTTTTTTGCACACGTTTTCTAGGTTGCTTTTTTGGGGTAGACGTTTCTTGTTCTTTAGTATCTTGTTTAGCTACACTAGAAACCTCTTGTGGGTTTGCTGCTTGGTAGTCTAAAATTTTATAAACTAAGTCTAGTTTTTTTAAAGAACGGTACTTAGAAACGTTTAATTGTTTAGCAATTTCCTGTAATTCAGGAAGCTTTTTAGCTTTTAATTGTGATATTTCAAACATTGATGTTAATTAAAGAATGTTTCAGTTAAATAATGAATTTGAATTTTTCTGAAAAAAAAGATTTTAATCTGAAGAATTAACAAGTTACTAACGTGGTAGTTGGGCTTGTTACTGCAATAATACAACTTTTATTTTAATTATTTGGGTGTATTTTTTAAAATAATCCATTATTTTTGTGCCTCAATAATTGAAAAGCGTGTTACAAAGAATTCAAACTTTATACCTTTTAGTTTCTGCTATAGTATCTGCAGGGCTCATTTTTGTATTCCATTTATGGGTAACTAACGATGGGGTGAAAATATTTGCTATAGATAATATGGTATACTTTTTATTGTTTGTAGGCTCTGCATTGTTGTCGCTAATTTCAATATTTAGATTTAAAAACAGACAGTCGCAATTTGTTTTAGGGCGACTTAATATGATATTAAACTTTATTTTACTAGGATTATTCGTGTACCGATCACTAAATTTATCTGGAGAAACAGTTGTTTCTGAGAAAGGTATTGGGATTTTTCTTCCTATTATTTCTATCGTGTTTTTGGCCTTGGCCAACAAAGCCATTAAAAAGGATGAAGATCTTGTAAAATCAGTCGATAGGTTACGATAGGCCTAACATCTTAGTAGTATTAGTGCGTTAAAACCCAAAGCGAAAGCTTTGGGTTTTTTTATTAAGATAAATTGGTTTTTTAGTTTTTTTTTCTTCTTTGAGCCTAACCTAAATCTTATAAAAATGCTCATAAAACATTTGATAGGAGGTGTAGTGCTTTCAATTGTTCTTTATACATTAGCTAATTTTTCTTTGCTAACGTCAATATTTGTAGGGATATTTACAGGAGTAACATCCTATATTAGCTTGGATTATAAAAAAACAAAGTAGATACTATCTCGAGGTTGATATTAATACTAAATCAACCTCGTTTTATTTTTTGAACTCAATCACTTCCAGATTGTCAATTTTTCTGCCATCGATGGTAAAGCGCAACATAGTTTTTACTTTATGAAACCCATGGTTTCCAATAGCACCAGGATTCATGTGCAATAAATTCAATTTTTTGTCAGGCATCACCTTTAGAATATGCGAATGTCCACAAATAAAGATGTCGGGAGGATTGCTGTTAATTTCATTTTTTAAGTTGGGGTTATATTTTCCTGGATAACCGCCAATATGTGTTATCCAAACATCAACATCTTCACAAAAAAACCTATTGTTTTTAGGGAATTCTTTTCTAGCCTTATGGTCGTCTATATTACCATAAACAGCACGAAGTGGTTTTAGTTTTTTTATGGCATCGGTTACTTTTAAGTCGCCAATATCACCTGCGTGCCACACTTCATCAGCCTCTTTAACATACTTTAAAATGGTCGCATCAATATGACTATGTGTGTCTGAAAGCAATAAGATTTTTGTCATTTACTTAAGTATAAATATTGCATTTTTTTTAATAGTTGAAATTCTCAGCTTCGCAGGAATAAAGTTATCTTTGTAGCTTCATAATACAAAAATACATTTTTAATTGCGCTATTTTTTAGAATTGTCATACAATGGAAAAAAGTATCATGGCTGGCAAAACCAACCTAATGCTATTTCGGTGCAAGAAGTATTAGAGAAAGCATTATCACGATTGTTAAGTGATGATATTGCCATTGTTGGAGCCGGTAGAACAGATGCTGGTGTACACGCTTTACAAATGTTTGCGCACTTTGACACTGGAAAAGACTTTTTGGAAAAAGATTTAATATATAAGCTCAACTCTTTTTTACCAAAAGATATAGCCATACACGATTTGTTTAAAGTTAACAGCACCGCACATGCTAGGTTTGATGCCACAAGCAGATCGTATATTTATAGAATAGCTTTGAAAAAAAATGCATTTAATTCCGAGATGGCTTATTATTTAAAAACGCCATTAGATGTTGATAAAATGAAACAAGCGGCAACCATTTTATTGGAGTATAAAGATTTTCAATGCTTTTCTAAAAGTAATACCGATGTAAAAACCTATAATTGTGCTATTGAAGCAGCCAATTTTACCATTAAAGAAGATGAACTTCATTTTTATATAAAAGCCGATAGGTTTTTAAGAAATATGGTGCGCGCCATCATGGGAACTTTAATAAATGTGGGGTTAGGCAAAATTGCAGTTCATGATGTACATGCTATAATTCGTTCTAAAAATAGAAGCGAAGCAGGGTATTCTGTGCCAGCACACGGTTTGTATTTAAAAGAAGTAACATATCCAGAAAACATAAAAAAACTTGACTAAAACAAACAAAATATTTGATTTAAAGCTTTTTAAAAGACTATTTAAGTTTATAAAACCCTATCAAAAAGTGTTTTTAGGCGTTTTATTAGCGGTTATACTTTTAGCGCTTTTTGGAGCTGCAAGACCTTATATTTTACAGCAAGCAATAGATAATAACATCGCAACAAAAACCTTTGAAGGATTTTTACCCTACATCTTAATAATGGGTGGTTTATTGTTAGGAGAAGTTGTTTGCCAGCTATTATTTATTTTCTACTCTGGATGGCTGGGTCAAACCGTGGTAAAAGATATTCGTGTCAAGCTTTTTGACCATATGATTAGGTTTAAAATGAAGTATTTCGATAATTCTTCGGTTGGTGTGTTAATTACGCGTGCTGTAACCGATATGGAACGTATTGCCGATGTTTTTGGAGAAGGTCTCTTTATGATTTTTAGAGATTTACTAACCATGTTGGTTGTATCTGCTGTTATGCTTTTTATGAACTGGGAATTAAGCTTAATTGTGTTTTTAATGTTGCCCGTATTATTATATGCAACACGCGTTTTTCAAAAGTATATGAAAAAAGCTTTTGAAGAAGTAAGAACCGAAATTTCCAATCTAAACTCTTTTGTTCAAGAACGTTTGGTTGGTATGAAAATCTTGCAACTTTTTACTAGAGAAGATACCGAATATAAACGATTTAAAGCCATAAACGAACGCCATAAAAAAGCGTGGTTAAAAACCGTGTGGTATAATTCTATTTTCTTTCCAATTGCCGAGTTGTCGTCATCTATAACAATTGGACTAGTGTCCTGGTACGGCGGTTTAAATATTGTATTATCAGAAACAGCAACTTTAGGCGATTTAACGGCTTTTATCATGATGATTCCTATGCTATTTCGTCCCTTAAGGCAAATAGCCGATAAGTTTAACACGTTACAAATGGGTATGGTTGCTGCAAATCGTGTGTTTAAAGTGCTAGATACAACCTCGCAAATAGATGATAATGGAACAACCGAAGTAAATCAATTAAGAGGTCACATACAATTTAATCAAGTAAGGTTTAGCTATGTTGAAGGCGAAGAAGTATTAAAAGGTATTTCTTTTAAAGTAAAACCAGGAGAAACCGTTGCTATTGTTGGAGCTACTGGAGCTGGAAAATCGACTATTATTAATTTATTAAACCGTTTTTATGAGATAGACAGTGGTGTTATAACTATAGATCATTTAAACGTAAAAGATGTAACCTTGTCATCGTTACGTCAGCAAATAGCGGTTGTTTTACAAGATGTGTTCTTATTTGCCGATACCATTTTTAGTAATATCACATTAAATCACCCAGAAATTACTGAAGCCGAAGTCGTGCAAGCCGCTAAAGATATTGGTATTCATGAGTTTATTATGAGTTTACCCAATAATTATCATTATAATGTAAAAGAACGAGGCGCCATGCTATCTTCTGGACAACGACAGTTAATCTCGTTTTTAAGAGCTTATGTGACTAATCCTAGTATTTTAGTGTTAGACGAAGCCACATCGTCTGTCGATTCGTATTCCGAACAGTTAATTCAAAATGCTACAGATAAAATTACAAAAGGACGCACCTCTATTGTTATTGCTCATAGATTGGCTACGGTAATTAAAGCCGATAAAATTATTGTTATGGATGATGGTAAAATTGTTGAAGAAGGATCGCATTACGAGCTTCTAAAAAAGAAAAATGGCTATTATAAAAACCTTTACGAGGTGCAGTTTTTAAAAAAAGAAACGGCTTAGTTATGATAAATCTTTTTTTATCATTTCAATAAGGTCTTGCGTGTCGTTAAACATAACAAACTCACCATCTTTAAAGTAGGAAACTTGTCCTGTTTCTTCACTAACAACAAGTGCAAGCGCATCTGTTTTCTCGGTAATACCAACAGCAGCTCGGTGTCTTAATCCAAAACGCTGTGGGATAGAATTATCGTTACTAACAGGCAAAATAACTCGTGTGGCTTTTACGGTATTGTTTTCAATAATAATGGCACCATCGTGTAACGGACTATTTTTAAAAAAGATACTTTCAATAATAGGTTGCGTTACTTTTATATTCATTTCGTCGCCTGTATTTACTAAAAAGTCTAAACTATTATTGTTTTCAAAAACAATTAAAGCGCCTGTTTTTGTACTTCCCATTTTATTACAAGCAAGAACAATAGCGTCGATGTTTGTAGTGTTACTAGCTTCGGTTTTTAAAAATTTAAAGGCTTTGAAAAAGTTTTTCTTTTTACCAAAGTTAGTCGAACCAACCATGAGTAAAAACTTTCTTATTTCGGGTTGAAACACTACAATTAAAGCAATTAAACCAACACTCATAAAACCGCCTAAAATTTTGCTTAGCATTTTCATTTGTAAGGCAGCAGTGATTAGGTAGGTGAAGTAAATAATTACAATTCCAATAAAAATATTGATGGCAACTGTACCTTTAACCAATTTATAGATGTAGTAGAGTAGAAGGGCTACTAAAATAACATCAATAATGTCTATTATGGTGAATTTTAAAAGTTCGTCAAAAATTTCCAAAGGCTAACTGTTTTCGTAAATTTAAAAATTTAAACCTTACTTAGGGGTTATTTCTGTAATTAATTTAACACATTCCATGGCTTCTTTTACATCGTGAACACGAAGTATATTGGCGCCTTTTTGTAGAGCAATGGTGTTTAAAATGGTTGTGCCGTTTAAGGCTTGATCTGGAGTGGTTTCTAAAAGTTTATAAATCATCGATTTTCTAGAGATACCTATTAACATAGGGCGATCAATAATTTTAAAAAGGTCTAGCTTACTCATGAGTTCGTAGTTTTGCTTCATGGTTTTTGCAAACCCAAATCCTGGATCGATAATAATGTCATGAATACCATGTGCTTTTGCTTGAGTAATACGTTCAGAAAAATAGTAAGCAATGTCTTTAAATAAATCGTTATAATTGGTTAGTTGTTGCATGGTTTGTGGCGTACCACGCATATGCATCATAATATATGGAACGTTAAGTTTACCAATTGTTTTTAGCATTTCGCTATCTAAAAATCCTGCAGAAATATCATTTATAATAGCCGCTCCAGCGTCGACACATTGTTTTGCAACCTTGCTTCTAAAAGTATCGATAGATAGTAAGCTGTGCGGGAATTCTTTTAGTAATAACTCTACAATAGGAATAAGTCTTTTTAACTCTTCATCTTCACTTACAAAGTTGGCATTTGGTCTAGAACTGTATGCGCCAACATCGATAAAAGTAGCGCCTTGACTTAACATTTTTTCAGCTTGTGCGAGTAGTTTTTCTGGAGCATTGTATTTTCCACCATCAAAAAACGAATCTGGTGTAACGTTTAAAATGCCCATTACTTTGGGCTGACTAAGGTTTATAAGTTGTCCTTTGCAGTTTATGGTCATGGGTTTATTAATTGATGTGCAACTTTAATACTTTAAACTTGAAACTTTAAACTATTTAAGCGAAATTTACGCAAAATTATACTGTATTAATGCAAAATACTTCAAAACAATACGATGATGTTATAGCGGTTTGTCGCGATCTTTTTGTAAAAAAAATGTCAGATTATGGTAGTGCTTGGCGCATATTAAGATTACCATCGTTAACCGATCAAATTTTTATAAAAGCCCAGCGTATAAGAGGCTTGCAGGAGAACGATGTGAGAAAGGTAGATGAAGATGAAATAAGTGAATTTATCGGTATTATTAATTATGCTACAATGGCACTAATTCAATTAGATAAAGGTGTTGTAGAACAACCCGATTTAGATGTTAAAGAAGCCACAAAACTATATGATGAAAAAGTAGCCGAAACTAAGCAACTCATGATGGATAAAAACCATGATTATGGTGAAGCCTGGCGAGATATGCGTGTTAGTTCCCTAACCGATTTAATTCTTCAAAAGTTATTACGCGTTAAACAAATAGAAGACAACGCAGGAAAAACACTTGTTAGCGAAGGAATAGATGCTAATTATCAAGATATGATTAATTATGCTGTTTTTGCCATGATTCATTTAAACGAAAAATAAGATGAAAAGGTATAATGCATATTTTACATACCTTAGTTAGCGCAACATTAATTACAGTAAAAAGAAAAAAGACAGTCACAAAACAGTAAGCACATGAGAATAGTTGTTAATATATGCCGAATATTAGTCGGTGCATTATTTATTTTTTCAGGATTTATTAAACTAAACGATCCATTAGGGTTTTCATATAAATTACAAGAATATTTTAGTTACGATGTACTTAATTTACCGTTTTTAGAGCCTTATGCGCTTATTATTTCGGTATTAGTTGTGGTGTTTGAAGTTGTTCTAGGCATTTTCTTGTTAATAGGTTACAAACCAAAGTTTACTGTTTGGAGTTTGTTAGGAATGATCGTGTTTTTCACCTTTTTAACTTTCTATTCAGCATATTTCGATAAAGTAAAAGATTGTGGTTGTTTTGGCGATGCCATAAAACTAACCCCATGGGAATCGTTTACAAAAGATGTTATTTTACTGGTGTTAATTTTGGTTCTGTTTTTTGGTGTTCGTTATATAAAACCAATTTTTAACAGGCTTAATACCACTATTGTTGCTTTGTTAGGATTTATTGCGTGTTTATGGTTTGCGTATCATGTATTAATGCATTTGCCGTCGATAGATTTTAGAGCCTATAAGATAGGAAGCAACATTAAAGAGAATATGAGTATTCCCGAAGACGCCAAAAAACCAGTCATGGAATGGACGTGGGTATTTAACGTAAACGGCGAAGAAAAAGAAATTATAACAGATGGTTCTTATCCTACGGTAGATGGTGAGTTAATTAGTTATGAAACCGAAATTATTGAGCCTGGTTACGAACCTAAAATATTAGATTTTTCTATTGAAACCACAGAGGAAAATATGACCGATAAGTTTTTAGAAAAAGACAAACTCGTTATGGTTGTTAGTTATAATCTTGAATCAACTGAAGCAGAAGGCATGGCAAAGGTAAAAGCTATGGCTCAAGAAGCTCAAAAAAATGGTTATACAGTAATAGGGTTGTCGGCCTCTGGAGATGATGTTAAGCAAAAAATAAAATCCGATTATAGTTTAGATTTCGATTTTTATTTATGTGATGAAAAAGTGCTAAAAACCATTGTTAGGGCTAATCCAGGTATAGTTGTTCTTGAAAAAGGAACCATTACACAAAAAGTTCATTGGAACGATATAGACGATTTAGAGTTTTAATATTTGCTAAACTATTTTATAAATAAAGCTTTTTATGCTGCACTAACATTGTTTGGTGTGGTAACGGTTATCTTCTTTTTGTTTAATGTACTGCCAGGAGACCCAGCACAAATGATGCTAGGGCAAAATGAAGACAGTAAGCAATTAGCTACCGTTAAAGCAAAATATGGTTTTGACAAGCCTATTTCAACTCAATATTTATATTATTTAAACGATTTATCACCATTATCATTTCATTCAAAAAACACAAACGATTATACATTTCTTTCTGAAGAAAAATATAGTGCTGTGTCACTTTTTTCAATAGGGAATAATACACTAGCGTTAAAGTTTCCTTATTTACGAGAATCGTTTACCAAACAAGGAAAAAAAGTGACTTCAGTTATAGCAGAAACTCTGCCAAATACCTTTGTCTTGGCAGTTTCGGCAATTATTATTGCTATTGTGCTTGGTATTGTTTTAGGAATAGTTTCAGCTTTATTTAAAGACCAATGGTTAGATAGAGTAATACAAGTATTTAGCACATTTGGTATGAGTGTACCATCGTTTTTTAGTGCTATTTTATTTGCTTGGTTATTTGGATTTGTACTACATAAATACACCAATTTAGAAATGACTGGGAGTTTGTACGAATTAGACGATTTTGGCGAGGCCATGCATATTCAATGGAAAAACTTACTATTACCAGCCATAGTTTTAGGTATTCGTCCATTAGCTGTAGTTATTCAATTAATGCGAAATTCGTTATTAGAAGTTTTTAACCAAGACTATATTAGAACGGCAAGGGCAAAAGGCTTGTCCGAATATCAAATTATAAGAAAACATGCGCTTAAAAATGCTATGAACCCTGTAGTTACAGCAATTTCTGGTTGGTTTGCCTCTATGTTAGCAGGAGCTGTTTTTGTTGAATATATTTTTGGTTGGAATGGCTTAGGAAAAGAAATTGTAAATGCTTTAAATACGTTAGATTTGCCAGTTATTATGGGAGCCGTTTTGGTAATTGCAACGGTATTTGTAAGTATTAATATATTTGTCGACATAATTTACACGTGGTTAGATCCAAAAGTAAAACTTGAATAATTAAACGTTAAAAAATGAAAAAACTACTTATTACCTTTTTAGCCAGTGTTGTATTATTTAATTGCGAGGCGCAAGAAGCACCAAAGCAATTTTCAGAGAAAGCACTTAACGATACTTTTGTAACATTAGAAGGTGAATCTTTAACATTTTCATCTATTTTAAATAAATACGAAGGAAAAACCATTTTAATAGATGTTTGGGCATCTTGGTGTAGCGATTGCATAAAAAGTATGCCAAATCTAAAAGAGCTTCAAAAGGAATATAACGATGTTGTTTACTTATTTCTTTCACTAGATAAAAGTGTCGATGCTTGGAAAAGAGGTATAAAAAAATACAACGTTCAAGGTCAACATTTTTACATGCAATCTGGATGGAAAGGCGATTTTGGAGATTTCTTAAATTTAGATTGGATTCCTAGATATTTAGTGGTCGATAAAAATCAAAATATAAAATTGTATAAAGCTGTAAAAGCAACAGATAAAAACCTTAAAAACGCTTTAATAAAATGAGAAGACAAATTGTAGCAGGAAACTGGAAAATGAATAACGATTTGGTAGAAACCGAAACGTTAATAAACGACTTAAAAAAGCAAACAAAAACATCTCATGCTGAAGTTAAAATAGCACCAACATTTACTAGTCTTTGGTCGGCTTTTCAAGCTACAAGAGAAGATGATATAGAAGTTGTTGCGCAGAATATGCATTTTGCAGAAAATGGTGCTTACACAGGAGAAATTAGTGCGTCTATGTTAAAAAGTATAGGTGTGAAAACGGTTATTTTAGGCCATAGTGAAAGACGTGCTTATTTTAACGAAACCGATGCCGATTTAGCAAAAAAAGTAGACACTGCCATGGCTAATAACATGGAAGTTATTTTTTGCTTTGGCGAAGAGTTGCAAGACAGAAAATCTGGGAATGAAGAAAAGGTAGTAGAAGCTCAAATAAAAAAGGCGTTATTCCATTTAGAAGCTTCGGCATTTAAAAAGATTATTTTAGCCTACGAACCAGTTTGGGCTATTGGTACTGGTGAAACTGCAACGCCACAACAAGCACAAGATATGCATGCCTTTATTAGAAAAACACTTGCTACTAACTATGGTAAAGAGGTTGCAAATGCGGTATCTATTTTATATGGCGGAAGTGTGAAGCCTAATAACGCTAAAGAAATTTTTTCTAAGCCAGATGTAGATGGCGGATTAATTGGCGGCGCTTCGTTAAAAGCACAAGATTTCTATGCTATTGTTAATGCGTTTTAATCTGGAATAAACACAATAAAAAAGGCTCGCCAAAAGCGAGCCTTTTTTATTAAATACCTATTTCTATTTGAAACCTTACATACCAATCTTCTCTTGTTGTATTATTAATAAAATTAGAGTCTGTTCTGGTAACTTCGGCTTGAAGTTTTAAAGCGTGTTCCCAAATGTATTTGGTAACCCCCAAACTGTACTGGTTTTCTTGCGGTGTTAGTGCTTCAATATCGCTATGAGGTTCTTGATAAGAGAATCTTCCAATAACTTCATAATCATTGTTAAAAATGTAACTTAATTGTGTGTCAAAACCATGTCCCGTAAACACGTATTTTGTGTCATTTATATCGTCTGGATTAACGGTTATTGGGTTGTCTGCAAAACGGCTTAAATAAGCAGTTTGAAACGCCCAACCATTGTACTTTAAAACGGCGTCTAAAAGTAACGAACTCATATCACGTTGTTCAAATAGTTCGTCGCCTATAGTACCTCTTGTGCGTCTTCCTTTTTCGTTGTAATGGTAAACACCAGAAAGCATTAATTTTGGTGTTTCTTCACGTTTTACATCACCTTCAAAAAACGCCCCATTGCCTTTAAAAGCTCCAAAAGGATAGAGCTCTAATCGACCAGTAAATGCGAGTCCGTTATCGGGATTTTTTGTCCAATTTCGCCCTTCTCCTGTACTAATAGCTGTCTTTATGTTATAAGAAAACTTGTCGGTATATTCATTTAAATAATAAGCATGAAGACCAAAATCTCTATCTATATTAAATCGTGCGTTGTTAATCGATCTATCGGTAAGTTGTAACGCACCAGAAGAGTTAATACGTTGGCGGTTTCCTGGTAGCTTAGTTTGTCCAAAACCAAAATTCCAATGGTTGTTAGGTCGGTAAAAAACAATCGCATCACGAATAATGTTAATGTTACCATGATCTTCTAGTGGACCAACATCTCTTGGAGAAAATGATAATTGAATAACATACAGTAACCTTGGATCGCCAACATAACCATCAAGCCTTAAACGGAGACGTCTTATCATGGCTTCATAGGCGGTGTCATCATCTTCTGGAAGAAATGCAGTAACACGATTTTGCATTCTAAACCTAATGTTTAATTTAAAAATACTGTCTGGCGATGTAATTCCTAATCCTTTACCATAGCTGTAATAAGGTAAGGCAGAAAGTTTTATATCGTTGGTTTCTTGTGCTTTAAGAGATGTAAAGCATGAAATTAATAATAGCGTAAGAAGAAATCTAGTCATAATTTATTCAAATTTGCTGCAAAAGTAATAGTATCTTTATATTCCTTAGTAAATTTGTCAAAAAAAATGAACGAAATATATTTAGGCTACACCTTTAAAGTGTCGCCCAAGCAACCAGGAACCGATATTTTAATTGCCGAATTAGGCGAATTAGGTTTTGAAAGTTTTGTAGAAAACGAAGATGGCGTAACAGCTTACATTCAAAAAAACGAATGGCATGACAATATCTTAGAGGGGATTCACATCATGAATTCGGAAGAATTTAATATCACTCATACCTTTGAAGAGATTGAACAAGTAAATTGGAATGAAGAATGGGAAAAAAACTTTAACCCTATTGTAGTAGATGATATTTGTGCCGTAAGAGCGCCGTTTCATGACACTTTTAATACCGAATTTGAAATTGTTATAGAGCCTAAGATGAGTTTTGGTACTGGGCATCATGAAACCACCCATATGATGATTCAACATATCTTAAAAAACAATGTTGAAGGAAAGTCGGTTTTAGATATGGGGTGTGGAACAGGTGTCTTAGCCATATTGGCAGAAATGAAAGGAGCCAAAGCTGTTGATGCAATAGATATTGATAATTGGTGCTATTTAAATAGCCTTGAAAATATTGAACGTAATAACAGTAAAAATATTTCGGTTTATGAAGGTGATGCTAGTTTGTTAGAAGGAAAGTTATACGACGTTATTATAGCCAATATTAATAGAAATATTTTACTTAACGATATGAAAACGTATGCCACTTGCTTAAATAACAATGGTTTATTATTTTTAAGTGGTTTTTATAAAGAAGACATTCCAATAATTGAAAATGCGTGTAATAAACATAACCTAATGCTCGTTGATAGTTTGGAGAAAAACCATTGGGTAGCCTTAAAATTTAAAAAAGCATAATAATGAGTACGCAAGAAAAAACACTCGAGGAGGTTCTTCTCGATGAAGCAGTAAAAAAGGAAAATGAAATTGTACTTTACAATGATGATGTCAATACGTTCGATCACGTTATTGATACGTTAATTTATGCTTGTGATCATACTCCTGAACAAGCCGAACAATGTTCTATTATTGTACACTACAAAGGGAAATGTACTGTTAAAACAGGTGCTTTTAACGATTTAAAACCTAGATGCAGTATGCTACTAGAGGCAGGTTTAAGTGCAGAAATTATTTAAATAGAATATTTTTTTTAAATCTCTTTCATGAAATAAATAATTGGGTTATATTTGCACCCACTTAAAAAAGGCCTCGTAGCATAACTGAATAGTGCACTTGATTACGGCTCAAGAGGTTGCAGGTTTGAATCCTGCCGAGGTCACAAGAAAATAAAGACTTTCATTCATTTGGAAGTCTTTATTTGTTTTTAATCCAAGGCATTTTTGGTAACAAAATATCTCCAGCCAATAAGCGCCAACTGCAATTTAGATGCTCTACTTAAATCCAATTGCTTTTTAGTGTAGCTAGGTAACACAACCTTATTAACTTTTGCAAGAAATTTAAAAAATACTTTTGTCATATCTTACAAATATACAGACCTTAAATTAACTCTTCAACTATAGGTTCTTTATTTAAAAAGTAAAACTCATTCTAGAACTAAGTTTTACATTAAAATTACTTAAAATAAAGAAACGATAAACTCAATTATCGCAATAGCAAGTGTTATCATACTAGGTAAAATTTAAGGTTAATAGTTTAGTTGTTTTTAATTTGAGTTGTCAATATATATTTTCAGGTAAATTATGTCCAAAAAAATGATATAAAATCCGTGAAATTAACTTCTTATTTGTAGGTTTTTTAATGGTTTGTATTTTAAATAAAAACAACTTTTTCTTAATTGATGTTTTAAATTAAAGCTTATTTATATTTTTTTGTTTTTAAATGTAACTTTTAAAGGGCGTTTTTTGAAGTGTTTTAAAAATGCTAGGCAGAAAATAGCTTGTAAAAGGGGCTTTTGGTAGTTTTTATCTTTTTTTAACCCTATCAAAAAATAATTTTAAGATTTAATAATCTTAAAAAACGCTTAAAAAATAGCTTATATTAATACATTTGCGTAAATCCCCTTTATATGAATAAAATAGTACTCTTTAGTTTAACTTTTTTATTATCGTTAAGCATACAAGCCCAAGTTGTTATTAATGAATTAGATTGTGATAATCCTGGTGTTGATGAGCAGGAGTTTGTCGAATTAAAATCCGATACACCAAATTTTTCACTAGACGGATATGTTTTAGTGTTTTTTAATGGTTCTAGTTCTGGGAACGATTCTAGCTACATGGCCATAGATTTAGACGGTTATACAACCGATGTAAATGGTTTATTGTTAATAGCTAGCGATACAATGACACCTTTTCCTCAGTTAATTATTTCGGCAAACACTATCCAAAATGGGGCTGATGCCGTTGCTATCTATCAAGGACACGATTACGACTTTCCAGAAGGTACGCAAGCTACCCAAACCAATTTAATTGATGCGTTGGTTTACGATACATCAGATTCAGATGATACCGAATTAATGGCATTATTAGGTGTTACAGAACAGATTAATGAAGGCTCTAGTGGGAACACTAATTCCATACAAAGAAATAACGACGGAACTTATACCGTAGCAACACCAACACCAAGAGCCTTAAACGACGGTAGCGGTATTAATTTTAATGCGATTACAATTTCTACCTCACAAACACATTATAACGAAGGTGAATCTTTTGATATTATTTTTACTGCCGAGGAAAATGCTAATGCTGATTATACCTTTAGTTTTACACTAAATAACTATGGATTTAACACGTCCGATTTTACAGGAAATACAACAGTAACTATACCAGCCGGACAAAATTCTGTTACAACAACCATCACTTTGGTTGATGATACGTTTGATGAAGGCGATGAAGAACCACTAATTGTATTTTCAGAATTAGAATCGCCATTCATTCCGTTTAACAATTACTTAAAATTACGAGTTGTAGATAACGATTATACTGTAGCACCTTTTGGGACACCTATTAACCCAACTTATAATGTTGTTGAAAGCACGCAACCTAATGGGTATTACAATAGTTTAGATGGGTTAAGTGATGCTAATTTAAGACAAGCACTTCAAGATATTATTGCAGAAGAAGGTGTTGTTAGAGCACAAACTTATAATGAAGTGATTGATATTTTAAAAGAAGCTGATGAAAACCCTCTAAATAGCAATCAAGTATGGTTAGTATATTTAGAGGAAGGCCGCGCCAAATTAGATTTACAGACAGGATCTAATAATTCTGGAAAGTGGAATAGAGAACATACTTTTCCACGATCTAGAGGAGGGTTTTATAGTATTGAAGACGATGAGGTTTTTGATGGTGTAGATGTATTTTGGAATACCAATGCCGATTCTTTACGTCATGGAAACTCCGATGCGCATGCCTTAAGAGCTGCCGATGGTATAGAGAATAGTACTAGAGGAAACCAGTTTTATGGTGAGTATACTGGTCCTTCTGGAACTTTAGGCGGATTTAAAGGAGATGTAGCACGTAGTGTGTTTTATATGGCAGTACGTTACAATGGATTAGAGATTGTAAATGGTTTTCCCGATGGAAACCTTGGTGAGTTTGGCGATTTAGCAACCTTGTTAGATTGGCACAGAAACGATCCGCCAGACGATTTTGAAATGAATAGAAACAATGTTGTTTACAATTGGCAATTTAATAGAAACCCTTTTATTGATGAACCAGATTTAATCGAGTATATCTGGGGAAATATGGTAGGTGAAACATGGAGTGCTACAATGAGTATTCCTGAAAATAATCAGAATACTGTAGTGGTATATCCAAACCCAACACAAGGACAGGTTTTTATTAAGGGCCTAAACGAAGATGCGCAAATCGAGGTGTTTTCAATTGAAGGAAAAAAAGTGTATTCTAACAACATAACCGTCAATCACTCAAAGCTGAATTTACAACTCTCAAAAGGCGTGTATTTAATGCAAATAACCACATTAAAAGAAACGGTAACCAAAAAAATAATTATTAATTAAGAGGTGAGAATAGTCTACTTTTCTTAAGAAGCTACGTATTCAATTTTTCGAAACCGAATCGCATTCCAATCGGGGTTTATTTCTATTTGCCTAATGGGTTTTAACCAAAAATCCATTAGGTCATTCCAAACATGGTCATGATATAGTTCAACAATATTGGCTTTTGAGGTTTTACTTGGAAAAGCAACCCATAAAACACAGTCTTCATGAAGCTTTGGTAATAAAGTAAGCATTTGGTCAATAAGTTGCTGTTGCGAGGTAATGAAAAGCAAAGCAAACCCCACACAAGAGGTTTGGATAAGCGACTCGGAAATATGTATGCTATCTAATCCTAGAGCTTTTAAATCACTCTCAAAATCATTTGGCTTATTAAGAACCAAAATATGATCGTGGTTTTTTAGTTTTAACCTTTTAATCAACGATTTCATATTAAACGAATTACGTCTACTAAAGATACTAAAATTTAAGGATTTTTTGTTAGTATTATTGTAAACAATATAAACCTCTATTTAGAAACCCGAACAATATAGGTTGCTACAATATCCTCGTTAATTTTTAAATGTGCATCGTAATAGCCTTTATATGGGTATTGGCATGTGAAGGATGTTAGTCCATTCTCGGTTTTAATATTAGAAATTTTAAAGGTAATTTCTTTTGTTCCAACAAACTGAACCATTGAAATTTGGTCTTCAGAAATTAGCTTATCCGATTTTACTTTAAATTCTATAGGGGTGTTTTTTTTAGTAGTTATAGCCATTTTATTTGGACTAATAGGGAGAACATTATACTCGAAAGTTTCACCATAAACTAGAGGAGAGGCGATAAATTTGGCATTAATTAAGTTTTCATTGAGTAACCATTTTTTGTGTAATGGATAGTGGTTTTGAGCAAACAAAACGGGATCAGTTAAAAAGTAGCCGTCATTATAATCGGCAACAAAAATATTGTTCAAACTATAGCCGCTAGACCACGTGGCATCGCACAAATACCATTTGTTGTTAAGTTTAACTGCGTTCCATGAGTGATTAGGCATATCAAGACTCTCAGCATTACTTTGAGAGGAGCGCCCATAACCATCAATAATCTTACATTCAATATTAGCTAAAAAACATAATTCTTTAATTAAATAGGCATAACCTGTGCACATTGTTTTTTTACGCCTTAGTAAGGTTTTAAATACGTTTTTTTTATATGTTGAATTCCATTTTAAATATTCTAAACTATCTAGTTTAGTTCGTTTTCTAATAACTCTATTACCCTGACGAATATCGTTTTTTATGTTGTGGCACACCCAATAGTAAATGGCTCGAAACTTTTCTACATCGGTATGAAGTTTATAAGTTAACTTATGTACTAGTACTGGTAGGTTATCTAAACTATAACCTTCATACAGTTTTGCAGTATTGTCGGCTTTAGCAAAATCTATATCTTTAAAGTCAGATACTTGCGCATGAGTCCAACTAACTAAAATGGCAAAAAAAACAAAAAATAAATGTTTCATATAAATTTTATTTTCTTTTAGATTTATACACACTTTTTTTAACCACTTTCCCCATAATAATACACGAGGCTGTTGTCATATCTATATTTAGTTCTATGCTTTGAGCAGACTCCTTATTTGTGATAGTTATCTTTTTAGATTCATAACCTAAATAGCTAAATACAAGTATATCGCCTTTTTGTAGTTTTTGAGGAAACTCAAAATTACCATCAAAATCTGTAGAAGTGCCAATAGTTGTACCTTCTAAAATAATGTTTACACCTGGTAGAGGAAGATTGCTTTCTTGCACAGTACCTTTTACAACAATATTAGCTTCTTCACCTTGTGTTTGTATTTTAGGTTGCTTGGTTTTTATAATTTCTGTTTCTTGAGCCTGAGTTTTTCCAAACGAGAATAATGCTAAACAAGCCATGCTAATACCACTTAAAAAGTTAAGCTGATGTCTTTTTTTAGGTGTAGAAAAGGTTTTTAATTGCTTGTTTTTAAAACGCCCGCAAATATTTTTAGCATTGTTATTTTTAAAATAGGCTGAAATTTCTTCTGGACTCATTTGAGTAAAATCGATAACCTCTTGGCTACACGAGTTACAAAACCCGCCTTGTGGCGTTGTGGTAAAATCCTCAAAGTTTTCTTGGCATGGGGACTTGATATTGAGGTTGAATGCTTTTTTCATAATACAAAATGTTAAAGTTATGGTTCAAACCTAAGCAAGCATAACTTACCATGAAATTAGGAATTGGTGAAAGTGATGTTTTGGTGAGTGTGAGCCATATTTCGTTTAGGCACAAAAAAACCACTTCGATTAGGAAGTGGTTTTTTCTAAATTCTAATATTGCTGCAGTAGCCAAACGCTCTTGCTTCTTATTTAATCATATCGTAGCTACGTTTAATAAAGTTGGTGAGTTCTTCACCTTTAAGCAGTCCTTGGCTTAATCGTGCCAAGTCCAAGCTTTGATTGATTAAGCGTTCTTGTTTCTTCTTTGTTTTGGTGTTTAAAATGTCACCTACCAACTCAGAATTTGTGTTTACAACCAAATTATACATATCTGGCATATTGCCCATGCCAAACATACCGCCGCCGCCAGTAGCTTGCATTTCTTTCATACGACGCATAAATTCGGGTTGCGTAATCATAAATGGTGCAGCATCGCTATCCATAGTTTCTAATTGTACGGTAAATTTATCAGCAGGAATCACTTCTTTAAGTAATTCGTCTAGCTTGGTTTTTTCATCATCACTTAATTTGGAAATTTTGTTGTCGTCTTTCTTAATTAAGTTGTCAATATGATCGGCATCTACACGTGCAAACGAAATATTTTCTTTAGAGGTTTCTAGCTTTTGCATTAAGTGCGATACGATTGGCGAATCTAACAACAACACTTCGTAGCCTTTGGCTTTTGCAGCTTCAATATAACTGTGTTGTTCATCTTTATTCGATGCGTAAAGAATAACCAATTTGTCGTCCTTATCGGTTTGTTTGGCTTTAATGGCATTGTAAAGTTCATCGTAAGTGTAATACTTGCCATCAACTGTTGGGTAAAGAGCAAATGCATCGGCCTTATCAAAGAATTTTTCTTCAGAAAGCATACCATATTCAATAACGATTTTAATATCGTCCCATTTCTTTTCAAAATCTTCACGGTTATTGTTGAAAAGCGACTTTAACTTATCGGCAACTTTACGTGTGATGTATGACGAAATTTTCTTAACAGCACCGTCGGCTTGTAAGTACGAACGCGATACATTTAACGGAATGTCTGGGGAATCTATCACACCGCGTAGCATGGTTAAAAATTCAGGAACAATACCTTCTACATTATCGGTTACAAAAACTTGATTTTGGTATAATTGAATACGATCTTTTTGTACGTTTAAATCGTTTGTCATTTTTGGGAAATATAAAATTCCCGTTAAGTTAAACGGATAATCCACGTTTAAGTGAATGTGGAATAATGGTTCCTCAAACTGCATTGGGTACAACTCGCGATAGAAGTTTTTGTAGTCTTCCTCTTCTAAATCGGTTGGTTGTTTGGTCCAAGCAGGGTTTGGGTTATTAATAATATCATCTACTTCTTTTGTTGGAGCAGGATCGTCTTCTTTTGCGTCTTCAGGTTTTGGTAGCGTTTCAGTTTTGGTGCCAAATTTAATAGGGATTGGCATAAACTTGTTGTATTTCACTAAAAGCTCACGAATACGAGACTCTTCTAGGAACTCGTTATCGTCTTCATTAATATGAAGAATAATCTCGGTACCTCTTTCGGTTTTGTCGTGAGGTTCTAAAGTAAATTCAGGCGAGCCATCGCAAGTCCAATGTGCAGCTGGCTCATCTTTGTGAGATTTGGTAATGATTTCTACCTTGTTGGCAACCATAAAAGCCGAGTAAAACCCAAGACCAAAATGCCCAATAATACCAGAGTCCTTAGCTGAATCTTTGTACTTGTCTAAAAATTCTTCAGCACCAGAAAACGCTACTTCATTAATATACTTCTCAACCTCTTCGGCTGTCATACCAATTCCTTGGTCTATAATGTGAAGTTTTTTGCCTTCTTTATCAATTTTAACTTCAATCTGCGGATTGCCATATTCTACTTTAGCTTCACCAATACTAGCTAAGTGTTTTAGCTTTAAAGTAGCATCTGTAGCATTACTTATTAATTCACGAAGAAAAATTTCGTGATCACTGTACAAGAATTTTTTAATGAGCGGGAAGATGTTTTCTACCGATACATTAATGTTTCCTTTTGCCATAATTTAAATTTTATTAATTATTCCTACTGATTAATAGGAGGATTTAAACATTTATTTTCTGTTTTCTATTTGACAAAAAAAATACCAATGCCAAAAAAGTGACAAACTGACACGGAATTATCAGGATTAAGTTATGCCACGACATGCATTGTATTTAAACTTTTGTTTCTTGGAATGTATTATTTACCCAAATTTGAGGCAGTTTATTATGCATGCATAACGATAGGATGTGTTTTTTTAACTGGGTTTTATTGGAAATATTTAAATTGCGCAGGCTAATTTTTAAGATATGTATAATTCGAAAATAATAGGTTTAGGTTACTATGTGCCTGACAATGTGGTTACCAATGATGATTTAACAAAACTCATGGATACTAGTGACGAGTGGATTCAAGAGCGAACGGGTATTAAAGAGCGTCGTTGGGTAAAACCAGGAAGTGGCGATACCACATCTGCAATGGGTGTAAAGGCTGCTAAAGTAGCAATAGAACGTGCAGGGATTGATAAAGACGATATTGATTTTATTGTTTTTGCCACTTTAAGTCCTGATTATTATTTTCCTGGACCAGGAGTTACCGTTCAAAAAGAATTAGATATAAAAACTGTTGGAGCGCTTGATGTTCGTAATCAATGTTCAGGGTTTGTATATGCCTTATCTGTTGCAGATAATTTTATTAAAACAGGTATGTATAAAAATGTTCTGGTTATTGGTAGTGAATTGCACTCTCATGGATTGGACAAAACAACTCGCGGTAGAGGTGTGTCTGTAATTTTTGGTGATGGTGCTGGTGCGGCAGTTTTAACAAGAGAAGAAGATAACAGTAAAGGTATTTTATCAACACATTTACATTCCCAAGGTGAGCATGCCGAAGAATTAAGCTTAATTGCTCCAGGAATGGGCAAGCGTTGGGTAAATGATATTATAGCCGATAACGACCCTAATGATGAGAGTTACTATCCATATATGAACGGACAGTTTGTGTTTAAAAATGCCGTAGTGCGCTTTAGCGAAGTGATTATGGAAGGCTTAAATAAAAATAATTTAACGCCAGAAGATATAGATATGTTAATTCCGCATCAAGCTAATTTACGTATCGCACAGTTTATTCAAAAGAAGTTTCAATTGAAAGACGACCAAGTGTTCAATAACATTCAAAAATATGGAAATACCACAGCGGCTTCCATACCGATAGCCTTGACAGAAGCTTGGGAACAAGGAAAAGTAAAGGAGGGCGACACTGTTGTATTGGCAGCCTTTGGTAGTGGGTTTACTTGGGGAAGTACTATTATTAAATGGTAGTCAAATAAATAATTATAATTTAAAAAATAGAAAAACCCGAAGCTTTAAGAAGATGCTTCGGGTTTTTCACTATTAACCAACTTAACTAACACTAAATGAAATTTAAATCTTGCTGATTAACTTATCACTCAATAATATAGACGTAAAACTGTTTAGAATATTTCATTAGAGAGAGGTTTTAACTATCATTTAACATAAAAACGAAAACCCAAGTTAAAATAACTTGGGTTTTCTGGTTTAGTGGTCAAACATTAACACTAACCATCAATTATTATGTTATAACCACTAAATTGTATGTTTACATAAATCCGCCGCCGCCAGATTTTACATCATTATCTCTTTGTTTACGTTTAAGCGCTCTATATTTGCCGCCACCAAAACGGTAAGATAAGGCAATGTTCCATGTGTTACTCTCCCAATTAAACTCTCCATTTGCAGGGTATGGCGTGTCATTTTTAAAGGCAAACTGCATGGTGTTAAAAATGTCGTTATAGTTAAAGCTAAACGTAGCACGATTATCTTCTAAGAAGCTGTAACGCAATCCTGTGTTTACAAAATACATAGGATCTCTTTTAAATTGTACGCCTTCTTCTTTACCACGATACATAGCAAAAAGCGATAGGTTTAGTTTTTTGGTTGCTTTAAAATTATTGAATACTCTAAAATTCCAAACCACGTTTTCAACCTCGCTATTAACTGTTACAATGTCGTTAACAGTGGCATTTGGTAAATCGTTAGAATCGATAAATTCTGTGATTCCTGTTTGAGTTTGCGAATACAAATCAAAACTACCGTTTAAGTTCCACCATTTTGTGGGTCTATAGTTACCTGATAGCTCTATACCATATGCCGATGTGTTGTCGAAATTTCCGTAAGATAAAATAGAGTTGGCCTCTGGAACGTTTGTACGATCTATATTAACTAATCGGCTAATTTGGTCTTCAATAATTCTGTAAAACACACCGCCTGTTAAACTTCCGTTAGCTAAATTTCTTGTGTAGTTTAATTCTATTGAATTAGTGAATTGCGGTTTTAATTCTGGATTTCCGTAAGACGATATACGTGGTGTACTCCATTCACGAATAGGGTTTACTTGTCGTAATCCGGGACGGTCTACACGACGACTATAGCTTAATTGGTATGAGTTTTTATCTGATGCGGTATATGTTAAAAATGCCGATGGATAAACTTGAAAATAATCGTTTTCAAAAGGTAAAAACTCGGTTGTGTTATCACTAAAGGTTCTTAACGGTTCGGCATCTACATTAACTTGTTCAAAACGTGCGCCTATTTGATAGCTCCACTTTTCTAGTGTTTTACCATAAGTAGCGTAAAGTGAATAGATATTTCTGTTATAATCAAAATTTGTCGATGGCGTTGGAATAATAATTCCATTGTCGTTAAAAGTAACACCTGTTGATTCGTAATCTATATTAGAGTTAAAAAGCCTAACCTCACCACCAACTTCTAGTTTTGCTTTGTCACTTAATGGGTTTACATAATCTACATTTATGGTTGTTTGGTCGCGTTTTGTATCAACAAAATCCATGTAATCGTCTGGAAAACTAAAGTTAATGTAGTTAAAATCTGCAATTTGATCTTGGCTAAAATCGTTGTAATCAATTTCAACATCTAAGGTTTCATTTTCCTTTTTAAACTTGTGTTTATAGGCTAGATTGTATTGGCCAGAAATATTATCGGTTTCATCGCCAAAAATTTGTTGTCTTGTTGTGGCGTCAGCATCGGTTAATAATGTATTTCCAACACCGTTACCATTAAAATAGTTTTGATTGGTAAAAAAGGAAACCGTATTGTTGTCGTTTAGGTAATAGTCTACACCAACCTTAAATAAATGCGATTTGTTATTGTTATAAAAATCAAGGTTTTGCTTAGAGTTGTCGTCTAATCGGTTTATCTCGCCAAAATTGTCATATTTTCCTATGTTGTTGCCGTAGTTACCATAGAAATTGAACTTTCCGTTACGATAATTCATATCTATAGAACTATTAAACTTGGCGTAAATTTCTTTAGTTAGTCCTAGGTTTACATTTCCGTTAAAGCCTAGTTTGGTGTTTTTATGAAGAATGATATTTATAATACCACTCATGCCTTCTGGATTGTATTTGGCAGAAGGGTTTGTAATTAATTCAATCTTTTTAATAGAAGTCGATGGAATTTGACGAAGTAATTGTGCCACAGGAACATTACTTAATTTGCCGTCTACCATAACACGTACATTTTCGTTGCCACGTAAGCTAATGTTACCTGTTTGTTGATCGACGTTTACAGAAGGTAAGTTGGTCATAATATCCGATGCTGTAGCACCAGCTGTAGTTAAATCTTTACCAATAGTAATCACTTTCCTATCTACTTTTTGTTGAATAGTAGATACTTCGGCAACAACGGTAACTTCGTCTAGAGCTGCAGCTTCTTCTTCAAGATAAATATCACCTAAATTAACCCTGTAATTATTTTTATTAATGGTGATGTTTTTAGTTATTGTTTTAAAGCCAATAAACTGAATGTTAACTATAATGTCACCTTCTGGAATAGAAGAAATTTTAAAGTTACCATCATCATCGGTAATTGTTCCAGTAATAGTTTCTCCCGATTTATTTTTTACAACAATAGTAACATACGGCATAGGTTCTTTTAAAGTAGCATCGATAACTTTTCCTGTAATGGTGCCGTCTTTAAATAAGGCATTGACTGAGTTTTGTGCAGATGAAGCTATCGTGATGATAAATGCACAAAATAATAATACATGTTTCATTTAATTGGTTTTAGTTAATTTATTTTGATTGATGAACTTTTTGTTCTATTATCATAGACGCTTAATACAAGTTGCTGTTACCGTATTTAACACTACTTAACAACATTTTAACAGTATGGAGAAAAAAACATTAGTTTTTGGGGCGTCGCTTAAACCCAATAGATATTCTAATTATGCCATTAATAAATTGGTAAATAATAATGTAGAGGTTGTGGCTTATGGATTGAAAAAAGGAGAAGTAGCAGGTGTTGATATACAAACAGCGTTGCTCGATTATAACAATGTGCATACGGTAACATTATATGTCAATCCAACGCACCAAAAGGATTATTACAACTACATTGTATCGTTACAGCCTAAACGAGTTATTTTTAATCCAGGTACCGAAAATCCTGAGTTTTATAAGATATTAGAAAAGAACAATATCTTTTTTGAAGAAGCTTGTACGTTAGTGTTGCTTTCTACGAATCAATATTAAACCAAGAAACATTAAAAGCCCGTTAATAATTAAGATTTCAAACCCTATTTGGTAGCCATTAAATAGCTTTGGCGAATATTCATTAATAAAGTACGATACTATTGGAGCTACTATAGCAATTATCCATACGTATTTATCTTTAATGTCAGATTTGGTTAAAATTCCAAAAGCAAATAAACCAAGTAATGGCCCATAAGTATATCCTGCAGCTTTAAATAATTCCCAGATTACCGATACATCTTTAAAAATAAGATCGAAAAGAAGGATGACAACAATTAAAACAAGACTTGTTAATACATGAACCACTTTTCGAGTTCTTTTCTGCTCCTTTTTAGGTTTTTTGTCTAGTTCAATAATATCAATGCAAAAAGCTGTTGTTAAAGATGTTAAAGCCGAATCGGCACTAGAGTAAGCAGCAGCAATAAGTCCTAATATAAAAAATGATGAGGTGGCAATACCAATTTCAGGAAGCATAGCAATTGTAGGAAATAAATTGTCTTTTTTTGCTGAAATACCATTCTCGGCAGCGTACTGCGTTAATAAAAGTCCAAGTACTAAAAACAAGATATTTACAAAAATTAAAACCACGCTAAAAGAAATCATATTCTTCTGGGCGTCTTTCAAGGTTTTACAGGTTAAGTTTTTCTGCATCATATCTTGGTCCATTCCAGTCATGGTAATGGTAATAAACATACCTGATAAAATACTTTTTATAAAATATTGAGGGTCGTTAACATTGTCTAAAAAGAAAACCTTGCTCATAGAGCTGGAAGCTACATTATCATATATTGCTCCAAAACTATGTAAGTCCATAGCGTTGGCTATAAAAATAATCGTAATAACAACAGAAACCAACATGAACAATGTTTGTAAAGTATCGGTGAAAATAATCGTTTTTATACCGCCTCTAAACGTGTAAAGCCAAATTAATAAAATAGTTGTGATAACCGTTATAAAGAAAGGAATACCAAATTGATCGAAGATAAGTAGTTGCAATACTTTTGCCACTAAAAAAAGCCTAAAAGCGGCACCAACTGTTCTGGAAACTAAAAAAGCGACAGAGCCTGTTTTGTACGAATAATTCCCAAATCTGTCTCTAAAATACGTGTAAATAGAGGTTAAATTAAGCTTGTAATATAATGGTAATAGCACATACGCAATAACCAAATAGCCTAATAAATAACCAAAAACGACTTGTAGGTAACCAAATTGTTTGCCCTCTACAGCACCAGGAACCGAAATAAAAGTGACTCCAGATAAAGAAGCGCCTAGCATACCAAAGGCAACCAAATACCATGGCGCCGATTTATTTGCTTTAAAAAAAGCCTCGTTAGTGTCTTCCTTCCCAGTAAAATAAGAAATGATTATTAGTACAATAAAATAAGCAAGAATTAAAGCAGCTATAAAAAAAGGAGACATAATTTAGTTGTTAATTATAAATTACAAATGTAGGAGTATTTCTTTAATGTAAAATCGTAAATTCGCAGCTATGGAATTTTCTTCAAAATTATTAGAAAAAGCAGTTAACGAAATGTCTCAACTTCCAGGCATAGGAAAGCGTACAGCACTACGTTTGGTATTACATTTGTTAAACCAACCAGAAGAACAATCCATACAATTAGCCAATGCTTTAAGTCAGCTTAGAACAGACATTAATTTTTGCAAAAGTTGCCATAATATTAGTGATACAGAGCTTTGTGAGATTTGCTCAAACCCAAGAAGAACAACCGAAATTATTTGTGTTGTTGAAGACATACGAGATGTTATGGCTATAGAAAACACAAGTTCATTTAAAGGACTGTATCATGTGTTAGGAGGTAAAATCTCACCAATGGATGGTATTGGTCCTACCGATTTAAATATTCAGTCTTTAGTCGAAAAAGTAAAAAATGGCCAAGTAAAAGAACTCATTTTTGCATTAGGATCGACTATGGAAGGCGATACCACAAATTTTTACATTTACAAGCAAATTCAAGATTACGATGTGGAGACGTCAACAATAGCCAGAGGAATCTCCGTAGGAAACGAATTAGAATATACAGACGAAATTACACTAGGACGAAGTATTGTAAATAGAATTCCTTTCGAAACATCTTTAAAATCGTAAAAACTATTGAAACTTTCTGTTGTTATACTAAACTATAATGTGCGCTACTTTTTAGAGCTTTGCTTAACAAGTGTTCGTGAAGCTATAAAAGATATAGATGCCGAAATTATAGTCGTCGATAACCATTCGCCAGACGATAGTTGCCAAATGATAAAAAACAACTTCCCAGAAGTTATTTTAATAGAAAATAAAGAAAATCTCGGCTTTTCTAAAGGCAATAATATAGGTGTTTCAAAAGCAAAAGGTGAGTATGTATGCGTTTTAAATCCAGATACTGTTGTTACAGAAGACACATTTAAAACCCTATTACAGTTTAGTGACACTCAAGAAAAATTAGGGATTGTAGGCTGTAAACTCATAGATGGTACAGGAACATTTTTACCCGAAAGCAAACGTAATATACCTACGCCAAAAGTGGCATTGTACAAAATGTTAGGGTTTTCAAAACAGTATTACGCTAATCAAATAAACCAAAGTAAAATAGGTGAAGTGCCCATTTTAGTAGGCGCTTTTATGCTACTAAAAACATCTATTTATAAAGAAGTTGGCGGGTTTGATGAAGATTATTTTATGTATGGCGAAGATGTAGATTTATCGTATAAAGTTCTAAAATCGGGATATAAAAACTTCTATAATGGTACAACAACTGTTATCCATTATAAAGGCGAAAGCACGTTAAAAGACGTTAACTATGCAAAACGTTTTTATGGGGCTATGCAAATCTTTTATAAAAAACATTTTAAGCGTCATATGCTCTTTGATGTTTTTGTTTGGTTAGGTATTAAGTTAGCTTACCTATTACGGAAAACACCTGAGCAGGTAAAAACGCAGAAAAAAAACGTGGTGTTTATTTCTCAATCTGATAACGTGGAAAAAGTTGAGCAAATTATAAAAAGAAATGTTTTGTTAGGACGGCATCTTAATACAATAGAAAATGATACAGAAGTTATTTTTGATGGTAATACCATGACATTCAAATCAATCATTCAAGAAATGATGGTGTTTTCCGATAAAAAAGCGATATCATTTAAAATTTTACCTAAAAACGCTACCTTTATCCTAGGAAGCGATAGCTCAAAGTTTAGAGGAGAAATTATCGCCTTAACAAATAATTAATTAAATAAAACACAAAAAAATCAACGTTTTTTCGTTAATTTTGCAATCGAAAATTTAAAAACGACCTTTTCATTAAAGATATGGCAAAATTTGAATTGAAATTACCCAAAATGGGAGAAAGTGTTGCCGAGGCAACAATTACATCATGGCTAAAAGAAGTAGGCGATACTATCGAAGCCGATGAAGCAGTATTGGAAATTGCTACCGATAAAGTAGATAGCGAAGTGCCTAGCGAAGTCGATGGAACACTAGTTGAAAAACTATTTAATGTAGATGATGTTGTACAAGTGGGGCAAACTATAGCAATTATAGAAACCGATGGCGATGCGCCAGCAGCTACCAATACACCAAAAGAAGAACCTAAAGAGGAAACAGCTAAAGAACCTGCCGTTGCCGAAGTATCAAAAACAGTAGAAGTTGCTAAGGAAACTGTCGAGCCAATAATATCTTCAGGAGAGCGCTTTTATTCGCCCTTAGTAAAAAATATTGCCAAAAAGGAAAATATAACACAAGCCGAGTTAGATGCCATGCCAGGTTCTGGAAAAGATGGTCGTGTCACTAAAAATGATATTCTAGCTTATCTAGATAATCGTTCAGCGCAACCAGCTAAACCGCAAGCTACTCAAGCACAACCAAAAGCAACAGCGCCAAAAACAGAAAGTGCTCCAGTAATTCCAACAGGAGATGATGAAGTGATAGAAATGACACGTATGGGCAAGCTTATTGCGCATCACATGGTAGAATCTGTGCAAACTTCAGCGCACGTACAAAGTTTTATTGAAGCCGATGTAACTAAAATTTGGAACTGGCGTAAAAAAGTAAAAGACGACTTTAAAAAGCGTGAAGGCGAAAACCTAACGTTTACACCAATATTTATGGAAGCTGTAGCCAAAGCGTTACGTGATTTTCCAATGATGAATATCTCCATGCAAGGCGATACCATTATTAAAAAGAAACACGTTAACTTAGGTATGGCTGCTGCATTACCAGACGGTAATTTAATTGTGCCAGTTATTAAAGATGCCGATCAGCTTAATTTGGTTGGGTTAACTAAAAAAGTAAACGATTTAGCCAACCGCGCTAGACAGAATAAGTTAAAACCAGACGAAATACAAGGCGGAACTTATACAGTTACCAATGTAGGAACCTTTGGTAGTGTTATGGGAACACCAATTATCAACCAACCGCAAGTAGGTATTTTAGCGCTTGGCGCTATTAGAAAAGTACCAGCTGTTGTTGAAACGCCAGAAGGCGACTTTATTGGTATTCGTTACCGTATGTTCCTATCGCATTCTTACGACCATAGAGTGGTAAATGGCGCTCTAGGTGGACAGTTTGTGAAAGCTGTTAAAGATTATTTAGAAGCTTGGGATTCTAATAGAGAAATCTAGAGTTCTCTAAAAAGAAACGAAATAAAAAAAGCACGATTAAAAACCGTGCTTTTTTGTTTATTTAAGCTTTTGTTCAACTAAAAGGATATTCTTCACAATTCTAATTATCTTTGCTTAAAATTGATGCAAAAATGAGCTTAAACCTTAATAAACCTATCTGTTTTTTCGATTTGGAAACCACAGGAATAAACATTTCCAAAGATCGTATTGTCGAGATTTCCATTTTAAAAGTCCATCCAGACGGAAAAGAAGAGCGTTATACACAACTGGTGAATCCAACCATTCCTATTCCACCAGAAACAACAAAAGTGCATGGTATTTCAGATGAAGATGTTGCCGATAAGCCAACCTTTAACGAAATTGCCAAAGAGGTTAATAATATGATTAAGGATTCAGATTTAGGAGGTTTTAACTCTAATAGGTTTGATATTCCGTTATTGGCTGAAGAAATGTTACGTGCCGAAGTAGATTTTGATATGAAAAATCGCGTATCTGTCGATGTGCAAACTATTTTTCATAAAATGGAACAACGTACATTAAGTGCAGCCTATAAATTTTATTGCGATAAAACCTTAGAAGATGCTCACAGTGCAGAAGCCGATACCTTTGCAACATACGAAGTGCTAAAAGCGCAAATACAACGTTATGAGGAGTTAGAGAATGACACCAAGTTTTTAGCCGAGTTTAGTTCACGTAAAAAATTTGCTGATTTTGCAGGATTTATTAATTACAATAAAAAAGGTGAGGAATGTTTTTCCTTCGGAAAACATAAAGGGAAACGTGTGGTTGATGTATTAGAACAAGAACCAGGCTATTTTGGGTGGTTGCTAAATGCCGATTTTCCGTTGTATACCAAAAAAGTATTAACCGCTATTAAGCTAAGAAGTTTTAATAATAAATTAAGCTAGATTTTATGAAGCTTATTTGTATTGGCCGAAATTATACCGAACATATTGCCGAACTGGAAAACGAAAAACCAAGCGAGCCAGTGGTGTTTCAAAAACCTGACACCGCAATTTTATTAAAAAAACAACCGTTTTTTATTCCAGATTTTTCTAACGATGTGCATCATGAAGTTGAGGTTTTGGTAAAAATAAACCGTGTAGGGAAATACATCGATAAAAAATTTGCGCACAAATATTACAGCGAAATAGGCTTGGGAATCGATTTTACGGCTCGCGATCTTCAAAAGCAATTAAAAGAAAAAGGCTTGCCTTGGGAAAAAGCAAAAGCTTTTGATGGCGCTGCGGTTGTAGGTAAATGGATAGCGAAATCTGAGGTTCAGAACTTAGATAGTTTAAACTTTTCATTAGAAAAGAATGGTAACACCGTACAAGAAGGTAATACCAGTCATATGCTCTGGAAAATTGATGAGATTATAGAATATGTATCAAAATATTTCACTTTAAAGATAGGAGATATTATCTTTACAGGAACACCTGCAGGAGTAGGCAAAGTAATTGCTAATGATAAATTGAAAGGCTTCTTAGAGGGAAGAGAAATGTTTTCAATAACAGTAAAATAATGGAAGAAAATTACAAACTATTTAGAGTAAGAGAACTGGCAGATAACGATGAGGATTTTATAAAAGCACTAGTTGGAGCCTTTTTAGAAGAAGTGCCAGAAGATGCCGATCGACTTAAGAAAGCCGTTGCTGAAAAAGATTATCATACAGCATATCAAGCAGCCCATAAAATGAAACCAACAGTTGATTTGTTTGAACTAGGTGTTTTAGCAGATTTAATAGAAGTACAAGATTGGGGTAAATTTGAAAAAACAGATTTAGATATCACCGACAAGTTACATGTCGTTCTAGAGGCTGTAGACAATGCAACTCAAGAATTAAAGTCAGATTATAATTTGTAATGCAAGCAGAAATCATAACCATAGGTGATGAAATTCTCATTGGTCAGGTTGTCGATACAAATTCAGCTTTTATAAGTAAAACCCTTAATAAAATAGGGGTTTCTGTGTATCAAATAACATCGGTTCAAGACGATAAAGATCATATTTTAAAAGCTTTACAAGAGGCCGAAAGTAATGCAAACATTATAATCATTACTGGAGGTTTAGGGCCTACTAAAGACGACATTACCAAAAATACCATTGCCGAATATTTTAATGATAAATTAGTTGTTGACGAAGCCGTTTTAAAAAATATAGAGCAACTATGGGAAAACCACATTAAGAAACCATTATTACAAGTTAATAAAGATCAAGCTTTGATGCCGTCTAAAGCGCAAGCCTTAATGAATATTTATGGAAGTGCGCCAGGAATGTGGTTAGAAAAAAATAATAAAGTATTTGTTTCGTTACCAGGTGTGCCGTTTGAGATGAAAGCCCTAATCGATAACGAAGTTGTTCCAAGACTACGAAGTAAATTCAATTTTCCATTCATCAAGCATAAAACCTTATTAACCTACGGTTTAGGAGAGAGTTCTTTAGCAGACCGAATAGAGGTATGGGAAGATAACTTACCTAGCTACATTAAATTAGCTTATTTACCTAATTTGGGTAAAGTAAGGTTAAGACTTTCAGGAAAACATACCGACAGGACATTACTTGAAACCGAAATGGAGCAGCAAATTCAACAACTGCTTCCTCAAATAGAAGATGTGTTTTTTGGGTATGAAGAAGATGGAAACATCGAGGCTATTGTTGGTAAATTATTAGCTAAAGAAGAAAAAACCATAGCGATAGCAGAAAGTTGTACAGGAGGAAAAATAGCCGAAAGCATAACATCGGTTGCCGGAGCATCAGCATATTTTAAAGGAGGTATTGTAAGTTACGCCACCGAAACTAAAATTAATATTTTAGGTATTAACAAACATGTTATCGATAACTATTCGGTAGTTAGTGCTGAAGTAGTCGAAGCTATGGCAACAAGTACTTTAAAGAAATTTAATGTAGACTATGCTATAGCTACAACAGGAAATGCAGGGCCAACAAAAGGCGATTCAAATGCCGAAATAGGAACGGTGTTTATTGCAATTGCAACAAAAAACAATGTGTATTCTGAAAAATTTAATTTTGGAAACCATAGAATAAAGGTTATAAATAAAGCCGTAAATAAGGCATTTGAAATGCTTCAGAAAGAAATTTTAAAAAAGTAACAATTTTAGTTTGTTGATATTGTAAAGATTTCTTAAATTTGCAGCCTGTTTTGAAATAACACACAATAAAGTTAGAAAAGATGTCAAGAGTTTGTGAACTTACTGGGAAAAAAGCGATGGTTGGAAACAACGTATCTCACGCAATGAATAAAACTAAACGTAAATTTGATGCAAATTTAGTTAAAAAGCGTTTTTACATTCCTGAAGAAGATAAATGGGTAACTTTAAAAGTTTCTACATCTGCATTAAAAACCATTAATAAAATTGGTATCTCTGCAGCACTGAAACAAGCTAAAGCCAAAGGGTTTATAAAATAATTGCAGAACGTATAAAGATTACGAAAAATGGCAAAGAAAGGTAATAGAATACAAGTAATATTAGAATGTACAGAGCACAAAGAGTCTGGACAACCAGGAACGTCTCGTTACATTACAACAAAGAATAAAAAGAATACGCCAGATAGAATGGAGATTAAAAAATACAATCCTATTCTTAAGCGTATGACAATTCATAAAGAAATTAAATAAGTAAAGAGTCATGGCAAAGAAATCAGTAGCATCATTACAGACAGGATCTAAAAGGTTGAGCAAAGCTATTAAAATGGTAAAGTCACCTAAAACTGGAGCTTATATGTTTGTTGAGTCTATCATGGCTCCAGATGAAGTTAACGATTGGTTAAAAAAACAAGGGTAAACCTCGTTAATCAATTACCATAAAAATATTTAAGCAGCTTTCAATAATTTGAAAGCTGCTTTTATTTTATATTTGCTTTAAATTTTATGACAAAATTTCACATTTCCTTTTTGGGCAAGAATTTTGACATAGACTTTTTCATATTAATAAGGATATAATGAGTTTTTTTAAAAAAATATTTTCTTCAGAAAAAAAAGAAACCTTAGATAAAGGGTTAGAGAAATCTAAAACATCTTTTTTTAATAAATTAAGCAAAGCTGTTGCTGGTAAATCTAAGGTAGATGATGATGTACTTGATAATTTAGAAGAAGTTTTAGTAACTAGCGATGTTGGTGTAGAAACCACATTAAAGGTTATCAAGCGTATAGAAGCACGTGTTTCACGAGATAAATACTTAGGAACCGATGAACTTAACGCTATTCTTCGTGAAGAGATTGCTGGTTTACTAAGTGAAACTAATATTGGTGAGGCTACCGAGTTTTCCATTCCTCAAGGCAAAACACCACACGTTATTATGGTAGTTGGTGTAAATGGTGTAGGGAAAACAACCACTATAGGAAAATTAGCCTACCAATTTAAAAAGAAAGGCTTAAAAGTAGTTTTAGGTGCTGCCGATACCTTTAGAGCTGCAGCCATAGATCAATTACAAGTTTGGGCAGATAGAGTAGAAGTGCCAATTGTAAAACAATCTATGGGAAGTGATCCAGCCTCTGTCGCTTTTGATACGCTACAAAGCGCTGTAAACCAAAATGCCGATGTGGTTATTATAGATACAGCAGGTAGGTTACACAATAAAGTTAATTTAATGAACGAGTTAACTAAGGTAAAGCGCGTTATGCAAAAAGTAGTTGGCGATGCACCACACGATGTGTTGTTGGTATTAGATGGCTCAACAGGGCAAAATGCCTTCGAGCAAGCCAAACAATTTACAGCAGCTACAGAAGTGACTTCTTTAGCCGTGACTAAGCTTGATGGCACAGCAAAGGGTGGTGTGGTAATAGGTATATCAGACCAATTTAAAATCCCAGTTAAGTATATTGGTGTAGGAGAAGGTATTGAAGACTTACAAGTGTTTAATAAGTTTGAGTTTGTCGACTCTTTCTTCAAATAACATTTATAAAAAATAGCAAAAAAAGCCTTGTAATAATTACAGGGCTTTTTTTATGAAAGTTGATTATACTGTATCAATAATCATTACGTATCTTTGCCCTCTAATTTCTGTAGAATGAGAACAAAATCACGCAAGAAGAATAAGATTAATGTAGTTACACTTGGCTGTAGTAAAAATGTTTATGATAGCGAAGTGTTAATGGGGCAACTTAAAGCTAATGGTAAGGAAGTTGTTCATGAAGAAGAAGGAAATGTTGTTGTTATAAATACTTGCGGATTTATTAATAATGCCAAAGAAGAAAGTGTGAACACTATTCTAGAGTTCATGCAAAAAAAAGAAGCAGGCGATGTTGATAAGGTCTTTGTAACGGGGTGCTTAAGTGAGCGCTATAAGCCAGATTTAGAAAAAGAAATACCCAATGTAGATCAGTATTTTGGTACTACAGAATTACCACATTTATTAAAAGCTCTTGGTGCCGATTATAAGCATGAACTTATTGGCGAACGTTTAACAACAACGCCAAAAAACTATGCGTATTTAAAAATTGCCGAAGGCTGTGATAGACCGTGTAGTTTTTGTGCCATTCCTTTAATGAGAGGAAAACACAAAAGTACTCCAATTGAAGATCTTGTATCAGAAGCAGAGAAACTAGCGGCAAACGGTGTTAAAGAGTTAATTCTTATCGCACAAGACTTAACCTATTATGGCTTGGATTTATACAAGAAGAGAAATCTTGCAGAGTTGTTAGAAAATCTTGTAAAAGTAGAAGGAATTGAATGGGTTAGACTGCATTATGCATTTCCAACAGGGTTTCCAATGGACGTTTTAGATGTTATGAAACGTGAGCCTAAAGTCTGTAATTATATAGATATTCCATTACAGCATATTTCAAACCACGTCTTAAAAAGTATGCGTAGAGGTACTACAAAAGAGAAAACCACACAATTGCTACAAGATTTTAGAAAAACAGTTCCCGAAATGACCATTCGTACCACATTAATTGTTGGTTACCCAGGAGAAACTGAAGAAGATTTTCAAGAGCTGAAACAATGGGTACAAGAAATGCGTTTTGAACGTTTAGGGTGTTTTACATATTCTCACGAAGAAAACACACATGCTTATACTTTGGAAGATGATGTTCCAGAGGAAGTTAAACAACAACGTGCTAACGAGATTATGGAGGTTCAATCCCAAATTTCGTGGGAGCTAAACCAAGAAAAAATAGGTCAAGAATTAACAATTGTTATCGATAGAAAAGAAGGTAATTACTTTATTGGACGTACCGAATTTGATTCACCAGATGTTGATAATGAAGTGTTAATAGATGCTTCAAAAACCTACCTTAAAACAGGGGAATTTGCTAAGGTAAAAATTACAGATGCTTCAGATTTCGATTTATATGCTGAGGTTTTAAGCCGTTAATTAAAAGCAGTATTTTAACTTAATTTGCTCTATAAGTTTATGTTTTTGTAAACTTAAAAGTTAATCTGTCACGCAATTGTATTTCATCTTATATTTTATTAAATTTAAAAGGCAACAACATATTATAGTTGTATAAGTTTAATTTATAGATAAAGCAAAAAAATAGTTTTGTTTTATTGTAAATTTAAATGTCTAATAACAAATTAAATTTAAAAGATATGGGAGGAAACAATCATCATTCAAATGGCGAAGGAAAATGCCCCTTTTCTGGAGCAGCACCAAAACATGCCGTAGGCGGAACAAAAAATAAAGATTGGTGGCCCAATCAATTAAAGGTAAACATACTCCGTCAAAATTCAGCATTATCCAATCCTATGGATAAAGATTTTAATTATGCCGAAGCTTTTCAAAAACTAGATTACCAAGCATTAAAAAAAGATTTAAACGATTTAATGACCGACTCTCAAGAATGGTGGCCAGCAGATTTTGGTCATTATGGCGGGTTGTTTATTCGTATGGCTTGGCACAGTGCCGGAACCTATCGTATTGGCGACGGTCGTGGAGGCGCAGGAGCAGGACAGCAGCGTTTTGCTCCATTAAATAGTTGGCCAGATAATGCTAATTTAGATAAAGCAAGAAGGCTATTATGGCCTATAAAACAAAAATACGGAGAGCATATTTCTTGGGCAGATCTTATGGTTTTAGCAGGTAATGTAGCTTTAGAATCCATGGGCTTTAAAACCTTTGGATTTGGAGGAGGAAGAGAAGATGTTTGGGAACCTGAAGAAGATGTGTATTGGGGCTCGGAAACAGAGTGGTTAGCTGATAATAGATATTCTGGAGAAAGAGATTTAGAAGACCCCTTGGCGGCGGTTGTTATGGGGCTAATTTATGTAGATCCCGAAGGACCAAACGGTAATGGTGACCCTGTTTCTGCAGCTGTAGATATTCGGGAGACCTTTAAGCGCATGGCTATGAATGACGAAGAAACTGTAGCATTAATCGCTGGAGGACATTCCTTTGGAAAAACACATGGTATGGCAGACCCTAGTAAATATGTAGGTCCCGAACCAGAAGCAGCTCCAATGGAAACACAAGGATTTGGTTGGCTAAGTAGTTACAATTCAGGAAAAGGTAAAGATGCCATAACTGGTGGGCCAGAAGTAACTTGGACACAAACACCAACGCAATGGAGTAATTTATTTTTTAAAAATCTATTTGAATATGAATGGGAAAAAACAAAAAGTCCTGCCGGAGCCATACAATGGGTAGCAAAAGATGCAGAAGCTAGCATTCCTGATGCTTTTGATGGCTCTAAAAAACATAGGCCAACCATGTTGACCACAGACTTGTCACTACGTTTTGACCCTGAATATGAAAAAATCTCTAGGCGTTTTTACGAAAACCAAGATGAATTTGCCGATGCTTTTGCAAAAGCGTGGTATAAGTTAACACATCGTGATATGGGGCCAACATCTAGGTATTTAGGTCCAGAAGTGCCAAAAGAAACATTAATTTGGCAAGACCCTATTCCAGAAGTACAACATGAATTAGTATCTAATGAAGATATTACAAACCTGAAAGAAAAGATTAATAATGTAGGGTTGTCAGTGTCAGATTTGGTTTCTGTGGCTTGGGCTTCGGCGTCTACATTTCGTGGTTCAGATAAACGAGGAGGTGCCAATGGCGCTAGAGTAAGACTTGCACCACAAAAAGATTGGGAAGTAAATAATCCAGAAAGATTATCAAAAGTATTATCGGCTTTAGAAGATATTCAAAATACGTTTAATGCCGAAAATGATGCAAAAAAAGTATCCTTAGCCGATTTAATTGTTTTAGCAGGTAATGTAGGTGTTGAAACTGCAGCAAAAAAAGCAGGATTTAATGTGAATGTATCGTTTACACCAGGTAGAATGGATGCTTCTCTTGAGGAAACAGATGTTGAAGCTTTTGAATATTTAGAACCAGCTGCCGATGGCTTTAGAAATTATCGTAAAACTAAATTCCCTGTCTCTACTGAAGAATTATTAATAGACAAAGCTAGTTTGTTAACATTAACAGCACCAGAAATGACGGTTTTAGTTGGTGGCATGCGAGTTATGGATACAAATTATAATAACTCTAAGAATGGCGTGTTTACAAACACTCCTGGAGCGCTTACGAATGATTTTTTTGTAAATTTATTAGATATGGGGACAGAATGGAAATCAACTTCTGATGATGAAGAAACGTTTGAAGGACGTGACCGAAAGTCAGGAGCGGTAAAATGGACAGGAACACGAGCTGATCTTGTTTTTGGTTCTAACTCAGAGTTAAGAGCATTGGCAGAAGTTTATGCGTCTAATAACTCTAAAGAGAAATTTGTTCACGATTTTGTCTCAGCATGGGAAAAAGTTATGGAATTAGATCGTTTTGATTTAAAGTGAAATTAAAACACCTATAAATAAAAAAGCAAGCTAAATTAGCTTGCTTTTTTATTGTAGTTATTATCTTAATTAAGATTTTGCCAATTGTTTACTAATTTTTTTAATAGCGGATTTAATTGATTTTTCAGGTTCTATAATATTGTATTCTCCCCAAAAATTGGGATCGGAAAACCCAGAGGCTTTTTCACTTAAAATCATACTTGGTCTAAAACGTTCTTTAGGAGTAATAAATTTACTATTGTTTTCTTCCCAGTCTGTTATAGCCATTTCGCTATTTAAAGTGTATTTGCTATTAAATAATTTGTCTTTCCAATTAACTTTAAAGGCTAATTGTATATTACTATACCTGTAGTGCCATTTGCCTTTGTGTGTACGATAATCAACCCTATAAGCAGCTTCTGTTGGAAGTACTTTTACACGATAAGGTTTTTTTCGTATAAATAGTTTACTGGCTTTTTCGGCATTTTCTACATTTAAATTAAATACTGCACTTACTAGAGCGTAATTATCTGTATCTATGTAGAGTTTGCCGTAGTATAAAGGATCTAGTATGTTTGGTTTTTGTTTAAAATTAACGACATATACTTGCTGGTCGTCTATTTGTGTAGATTTTCCAAAAGTAAAATCGTAGTTGTTTAAATCATCAAAAGAAAAAATAAATTCATTGTATTTAATCATATCTACATAAAGTGCACTAAAAGGTCCGCCTTGTAGCTTTAAGGCTAAGGTGTCTAATCTAGAGTAATCAACACTTTTTCTAGCTTTAATAAGCTTTATTTTATCTCTTTTATTGGATTTGTATGGTTGTTTGTAAACCTCGACAACAGCTTCAGCTAGAGAGGCATTTCTACGACGTTTTTTTATGGTTTCTCTATAAAATGCCGTCATAATGTTTTGCTCATTAATGTAATTTTCGCCTTTTCGGTTTAGAGTGGCTTTTACTAAAGAAAGAGCATCTTTTGGTGCATTAATTGTAACTTCGGAAAGTTTTGATGCAGAAGGTATTAAATATACTTTACTGTTTTTAGCGAGTTCTTTTAAGGCGATTATTTTTTTAGAATATCCTAAAAAAGAAATAGATAATGATTTGTCTAAATATACATTAGGAACTTTTAAAATAAATTCTCCTTCGGTGTTGGAGATGGTACTAATGTTAGTGTCTTCCAAAATAATATCAGCAAAAGTGAGTGGATCTTTATTGGAAACATCGTAAACAGTTCCTTTAAACTCGGTATAAGTTTGCTCTTGAAAAGCATGGGCGGTAAAGAAATAGCAGGTTGATAAAAATATAACCGCTATAAAGGTCAAAAAATAAGGGGTTTTGGTGTGTAAGTGTGAATTTTTCATGACACTTGATAGATTATTAGTTGTGTCTACCTAATTTTCTTGTATAGAAGATACGTATTATTTTTCAATTTCTTAATAATCTTGGGATTTGTTTAACAATTTTTCAACTATAAAACGAAGGCGTACTCTTAACGTTTTGTTTGGAACTTAGTGTATAAAAGACTGTATATTTGTAACTCGATAACTTACTTTATATGCCAGCAGACTGTATACCGTTTAAGGACACTAATTACTTTTCAAAACTTATTTGTGATTACCTAGAAGAAAAAAAAGAATTAAAGGTATTTTACGGCGAATACCCTTCAATACCTAACTTTAAAAAACAAATAGAATTAAAGAAAAGTAACTATGATAACCATACAAGACGTGTTTTAGTAAGTACTATAAAAAATCAGTATGCTAACATTGATATATCGGCTAAAACAGAGACTAATATTAAACTATTAGAAGACGAGAAAACCTTTACAGTTACAACAGGACACCAACTTAATTTGTTTACAGGGCCGTTATATTTTTTATATAAAATTATTTCAACAATAAACCTGTGTAAAGAGCTTAAAAACAACTATCCAGACTACAATTTTGTGCCAATATATTGGATGGCAACCGAAGATCATGATTTTGATGAAATCAACTATTTCAATTTTGAAGGCAAGAAAATTCAATGGAATAGAGAAAGTTCTGGCGCTGTAGGAAAGTTAAATTTAGATGGCTTAGATGATGTGTTTAACGTATTTTCAAATCAACTAAACAAAAGTAATAACGCAAAATACATTCTCGATGTATTTGAGAAGGCTTATTTAAATCACGATAATTTAACCCAAGCAACTAGATTTCTGGCAAACAGCTTGTTTAAAGAGTATGGTTTGGTAATTGTAGATGGTGATGACAGAGACCTTAAGCAATTATTTGTGCCGTTTGTAAAAGATGAACTATTACATCAAAAGGCATTTAAAGAAGTCAATCAAACAAGTGATGCATTAAATAAACTTTCAGAAGACTATAAGATACAAGTTACCCCAAGAGAGATAAACCTGTTTTACATTAAAGACCACATTAGAGAACGTATTGTAGAAGTAGATGGTGAATATGCTGTTTTAGAAACTGCCATACGTTGGACTAAAGAAGCGTTGCTTAAAGAGGTAGAGTCTTATCCAGAACGGTTTAGTCCAAATGTTATTTTAAGACCCTTGTATCAAGAAGCTATTTTGCCAAACCTTTGCTATATTGGAGGTGGTGGAGAATTAGCTTATTGGTTACAATTAAAATCTAATTTTGAAACGCAAAACGTTGTTTTTCCAATGCTTTTATTAAGAAATTCGGCGTTGCTAATCACAGGTAAACAAGAAGAGAAACTTAAAAAACTAAATATATCTATTGAGGACTTGTTTTTAAAGCAATCTGATTTAATAACAAAAGTAACCAAGCAAGTTTCAAAAATCGACATAGACTTTTCTGCACAAAAAAAACATTTAGAACAGCAATTTAAAGCCCTATATAAATTGGCCGAACAAACCGATAAATCTTTTCTCGGAGCTGTTGGAGCACAAGAACGTAAACAAATAAAAGGATTAGAACATTTAGAGAAACGATTACTAAAGGCTCAAAAACGAAAATTAAGTGACATATTAAATCGCGTTGAGGTTATACAAAACGAGTTATTCCCAAACCAAAGCCTGCAAGAACGTCAAGTTAATTTTTCTGAGTTTTATTTAGAGTATGGAGACCAATTAATTCAGCAGTTAGTATTAAATTTGCAACCTCTAAAGAGTGAGTTTTTAATACTAAAGTTAGAATAACCCATGCATAAAATAGATATCGATTTGGTAGAAATGACCTTAGATGTCATGAAATATGCCATTGATAGAATTTCTGCTACAGAACATCCTATAGGAAAACCTAAAAAAGCCGAAGAACTTAAAAATATTGTTGGCGATACTGTAACACCAAAAGGTATTGGTGGAGAATATGCTTTTAACCTTTGGAGGCAACATCTTTCAAAAGCAAATGTTCCTGTAGATCATCCTAGAAATTTGGCCTTTGTACCAGCCTCACCAACTCGAGCAGCCATTATGTTTGATTTGGTAACATCTGCATCAAGTATTCATGGTGCTTATTGGATGGAAGGTGCGGGAGGTATTTTTTGTGAAAATGAGGCCATGAGCTGGATTGTATCCTTAACAGGGTTGCCAGAAGGAGCGTTTGGAGTGTTTACAAGCGGAGGTACAGCAGCCAATTTATCTGCAATAGTTACTGCGCGTGAACATTGGCGAGAAGATGAAACTTATAAACGTGAAAAAGGGTTAATTATAACCTCTATAGGAGCGCATTCTTCAATAAAAGCCATGGCAAAAGTGGCTGATGTTGATATTCTGTTAGTCGATTCTGAAGAAGAACTATCAGGAGACGCCTTGCGTAAAACAATAGATAATTTAAACTTCCATCAACGTAAACGATTGTTTGCTGTTGTAGCTACAGGCGGAACTACCAATGCAGGTATTATAGATGATTTACAAGGCATCGCTCAAGTTTGCGAAGATGAAAAGCTTTGGTTTCATGTAGATGCAGCATATGGCGGTGGCGCACTAGCAGCCGATTCGGTAAGACACCTTTTTAACGGTATAGAAAGAGCCGATAGTATAACCATCGATCCACATAAATGGATGTTTTCACCATACGACTGTGGTGCTGTTATTTATAAAGACCCCGAATTAGCTAAAGCAGCACATTCGCAACAAGGCTCGTACCTTGATATATTTAAAGATGAAGGGGCACATGGCTTTAACCCAACCGATTATCAAATACAACTTACAAGACGTGTTCGAGGATTACCTTTATGGTTTTCTTTAGCCACTCATGGAACAGATAGATATAAAGAAGCTGTAGAACGTGGTTTAGAATTGGCGCAAATTGCAGGTAAAATGATTACCCAACACCCAGATGTAGAATTGGTAAGAGACCCAAGTTTATCTTGTGTATTATTTAGAAGAAAAGGATGGCAACCTGAAGATTACACCGAGTGGACATACAAAAACCATAAGTCTGGTTTCGCTTTGGTAACACCAACAAAATGGAAAAATGGCGACACCTTCGAGACCGTTTCTCGTTTTTGCTTTATTAATCCAGATACAACAGAACACGATATCCAAATGATTTTGGATTCCATGAAATAAAAATACAATCATCAATAGATTATAAAAATCAATTGTTAATTTTGCACATGCAACACAACAACGTACTTATTTTAGATTTCGGTTCGCAGTACACACAGCTTATTGCGCGCCGTGTAAGAGAATTAAACATTTATTGCGAAATTCATCCTTACAACAAGATTCCTAATCATTTAGAAAACTATCACGCCGTTATTTTATCGGGTAGTCCTTTTTCGGTAAGAGCCGAAAATGCGCCACATCCAGATTTAAGTAACATTCGTGGTAAAAAACCTATGCTTGCCGTATGTTACGGAGCACAATATTTAGCACATTTCTCTGGAGGTGAAGTAGCACCTTCCAATACAAGAGAATATGGTCGTGCCAATTTATCGTTTGTAAAAGAAGATGATTTATTCAATGGTATCTCAAAAGGAAGTCAGGTTTGGATGAGTCATAGCGATACCATTAAAGCTTTACCAACTAATGGCGAGCTTTTAGCAAGTACACACGATGTAGAAAATGCGGCTTATAAAATTAATGGCGAAACAACTTACGCGTTACAATTTCACCCAGAAGTGTATCACTCTACAGATGGGAAACAATTACTAGAAAACTTTTTAGTAAATATTGCTGGTGTAAAACAAGATTGGACACCGCAATCGTTTGTAGAAGAAACCGTAGATGAGCTAAAATCTAAATTAGGTAACGATAAAGTAGTTTTAGGATTATCAGGAGGAGTAGATTCTTCGGTAGCAGCTATGCTGTTACATAAAGCAATAGGTGAAAACCTATACTGTATTTTTGTAAATAATGGCTTGTTACGTAAAAATGAGTTTACCGACGTATTAAAACAATATGAAGGAATGGGCTTAAATGTAAAAGGTGTTGATGCTTCGGCACGCTTTTTGGATGCTCTTGAAGGTGTAAGCGATCCAGAGAAGAAAAGAAAAATTATTGGTCGCGTATTTATTGAAGTTTTTGATGATGAAGCACATGCCATTAAAGATGTAAAATGGTTAGCACAAGGAACCATTTACCCTGACGTGATAGAAAGTGTATCTGCAACAGGAGGACCAAGTGCTACAATAAAAAGCCATCATAATGTTGGTGGTTTGCCAGATTTTATGAAATTGAAAATTGTCGAGCCTTTAAAACTTTTATTTAAAGATGAGGTGAGACGTGTAGGTGCTTCAATGGGAATGGATAAAAACCTTTTAGGACGTCACCCATTTCCTGGTCCTGGATTAGCTATTCGTATTTTAGGAGATCTAACCAGGGAGAAAGTTCGTATATTACAAGAGGTTGATGCCATTTTTATTAATAATTTGAAATCTTGGGAACTTTACGATCAAGTATGGCAAGCCGGTGCTATGTTGCTACCTGTAAATAGTGTTGGTGTTATGGGCGATGAACGTACTTACGAAAAATGCGTAGCATTACGTGCCGTAGAAAGTACCGATGGTATGACAGCAGATTGGGTAAATTTACCTTACGAGTTTTTACAAAAAACTTCAAACGAGATAATAAATAAAGTTAAAGGCGTTAATAGAGTAGTGTACGATATTAGCTCTAAACCGCCAGCAACTATCGAATGGGAATAATTAAAACAAGTATTATTATATGAGACAATTTCTTTATCTATTGACTTTCTTTTTATTATTAAGCTGTGGTGTATCAACTACACAAGCTCAAAATTATAAAACACATAAAGTACAACAAGGAGAAACCATCGAGGAGATTGCGAAAACATATAATGTCACACCATTTGATATTTATTCCTTAAATCCTGATGCCAAAAAAGGCCTCGAGGTAAATAGTGTTTTAATTATTCCAAACTCTAGAATTTCAACTGGGAATAATACCGGAGCTACCAAAGAATTAATTGGTTTTAAAGAACATAAAACAAGACGAAAAGAAACACTCTATAGTATTTCTAAAGCGTATAATCTTGAAATAGATGACATTAAAAAGCATAATACATTTTTATATGCTAATAATTTAAGAAAAGGCGATAAGTTAAAAATCCCTGTTTATAAAACTGTAAAGGATAATACTACAACACCAAAAGAGGTGGCAACCAATAACTCTAAAACAAGAGATTATAAAGTGTTGCCTAAAGAAGGGAAGTGGCGTATAGCATATAAATTTGGGATTACTATTGAAGAGTTAGAAGCTTTAAATCCCAAAATGGGATCCGTTTTAGATGAAGGACAAATTATACAAGTTCCTAATCTAGCTCTAGAAGATGAAAAAGAAATAGATCATCGTTATTCCTATTACACCGTACAACCTAAAGAAGGCTTTTATAGGTTAAAAGTTAAACTAGGGCTTTCTCAAGAAGAGTTAGAAAAACTAAACCCAGAATTAAAAGAAAGTGGCTTAAAAAATGGCATGGTTTTAAAAGTACCATACCAAGCTAGTTTGCAAGATGGTGAAAATAGTTCTGTTGAAAATCAGGTAAATTTAACCGATAGTATTTCTTTTGGCACAAAGCGCTTAGCTTTTATGTTACCTTTTCAGTTAAATAAAATTGCTTCAGATTCTATACAAGATAATAAGCAACAGCTAACCAAAAATCCCTTTTTAAAAACGTCTTTAGACTTTTATGAAGGCGCATTAGTTGCCTTAGATTCGTTAAAAACAATGGGTATTTCGTTAGATGTTAATGTTTATGATACCAAAAATCAGTTAAGTGAAGTGATGCAGATTCTGCGTTCTGAAGATTTAGAAAATACCGATGCTGTAATTGGGCCATTAATGCCAAATAACTTAAATAAAGTAGCTTCAGAATTAAAAAGTAGCAATACACCTGTTATTTCACCAATAACTAAAAATGTGCAACTTTATGAAAATGTTTTTCAATCGCGTCCTTCAGAAGATCTGTTGAGAGACAAAGTCGTGAGCTATTTTCAAAAAGACACCACATACACAAACATAATTATTATTTCCGATGCGAAACATACTAAAGTAAATAATGATTTGAAGGCTACCTTTCCTAGAGCATCGCAAGTTTTTTCAAGAAAAAATAAAAAAGGAGAAGAAGCTTACTTTGTGTACGATGCCGATATTACAGATAAACTTAAACCAGGAAAAAATATCGTGTTTTTAGAATCGGATAATCCTGGGTTAGTCTCCAATGTTACTAGTAAATTAAATGCTTATACAAATGTAGATGGAAAAACAATTGTATTGGCAACAACAAGCATGAATAGTGCTTTTGAAAATGATAATGTTTCTAATTATCATTTATCAAATCTTAACTTTCATTTTCCTGCTTTAGCAAAATCTTACGACTCAGAAAACCACAATAGCTTTGTAAAAGCTTATGAAAAAAGATTTGGTATTACTCCTAATAAAATAGCCGTACGTGGTTTTGATATTACAATGGATGTTGTATTACGATTAGCATCCTATGATGATTTATACAAATCGGTTAATAAAGCACCTTTAACAGAGTATGTCGAAAATAAATTTGCGTATAAAAAGAAGCTTTTTGGCGGCTATTATAACGATACTGTTTACTTGGTAAAGTACGACGATTTAAAAGTTGTTGAGGTACAATAATAATGACATCTAAAGTAACATATTTAGGCGGTTTAAGAACAAAAAATACCCATATAAAGTCTGGTGAAACATATATAACAGATGCACCACTAGATAATAATGGTAAAGGCGAAGCGTTTTCTCCAACAGATACTGTTGCAACAGGTTTAGCAAATTGTATGTTAACCGTTATGGGAATTAAAGCTAGAGACTTAAATATTGATATATCTGGAGCAACAGCCGAAGTGACTAAAACTATGGTAAGTAACCCAAGACGTATTTCTAGGATTGATGTAGTACTTTCATTTCCAAATACCTTAGACGATAAGTTTAAAAGTACTCTTGAAAAAACGGCAGTAACATGTCCAGTTTATTATAGTTTACACCCAGATATTAAGAAAAACATCACCTTTAATTGGTAGTTTATGGTTAGGGTTTTACTGTTATGTTGTTTCTTTATGGGGTTCTCGCAACATAAAGATCCTGTTATCCTATGGGCAGATACAGTAAACTTATCTTGGACTAACTTTAAAGCAAAACCAGATAGCACTTCAGGTGCGGTAGCAGTTACTGCTTCTGGAATTGTGTTTTCAGTTTCTGTTAATACCAATAATGATACTGTAGTTGGTTTTAAAACAGAAGTAAAATCGCAATTTTACCCTAATAAATCATGGTACAAAAAAGATCAAATTGATGCTCATGTTTTAGCGCACGAACAATTGCATTTTGATATTACCGAGTTGTTTGCTAGAAAATTTAGAAAGCGTATTTCTCAAGTAAAAATCTCAAATAAAGTTAGAGATCGTTTAAATGCTATTCACGAAAGGATTCTTAAAGAGTTAGCTAATTTCCAGAATCAATACGATAATGAAACAGACTATTCTAGAAATAAAGACAAGCAGTTAGTGTGGCAAAAAAGAGTACGTGATGAATTAAAAAAATTATCTCAGTTTAAATTACAATAATAATCCTTTGCAGCCTGATAAAACGTTTTTAATAAAATTAGCACATACAAAAATGCCTTTCGGAAAATATGAAGGTAGATATTTAATAGATCTCCCCGAGTATTACGTAGTATGGTACCACAGTAAAGGGTTTCCTAAAGGAAAGCTTGGCGATATGTTGCAAACCGTATACGAATTAAAGGTAAATGGTTTAGAACACTTAATTAGGAATATTCAAAAGCAATATCCTAAACCATAACAATAAAAACAGCATCAATATATTAGTCTGCGTGTGTATTGTAAAATGTAGGATAAGTAATATCAATTTACGTCAAAATTATCGAGCTTGTTTAATTATAACAGTTATTTAGTAAAACAATACTTTAATAACAGTTTTAATTTTGTAAATTTGCCTGCGTTTAAAAACGCAACATGACAACAACAACTAAATACATTTTTGTTACAGGAGGAGTAACCTCTTCATTAGGAAAAGGAATCATTGCCGCCTCTTTAGCAAAATTACTTCAAGCTCAAGGATACCGTACAACCATTCAAAAATTAGATCCTTATATTAATGTCGATCCAGGGACATTAAATCCATATGAACATGGTGAATGTTATGTTACAGAAGATGGTGCAGAAACCGATCTTGATTTAGGACATTACGAACGTTTTTTAAACGTCAATACAAGTCAGGCAAATAATGTAACAACAGGTAGAATTTACCAAAGCGTTATAGAAAAAGAACGTCGTGGCGAATTTTTAGGAAAAACCGTTCAAGTTGTACCACACATTACAGATGAAATTAAAGAACGTATCCAAATTCTTGGAAACTCTGGAGATTACGATATTGTTATTACCGAAATTGGAGGAACAGTGGGCGATATTGAGTCACTACCATATATAGAAGCTGTACGCCAGTTAAAATGGGATTTAGGAGACAACAATGGTATTGTTATTCATTTAACATTAGTGCCTTTTTTATCCGCCGCAGGCGAACTAAAAACAAAACCAACACAACATAGTGTAAAAACCTTGATGGAAAGTGGTGTTCAAGCAGATGTTTTAGTATGTCGTACCGAGCATGAACTACCAGAAGATTTACGCACAAAACTAGCCTTGTTCTGTAATGTGCGTGAAGAAGCGGTAATACAATCTATAGACGCTTCTACTATTTATGATGTTCCTAATTTAATGCTTAATCAAGGTCTTGATAAAGTTGTTTTAAAAAAATTAGCATTAAATAGCTCTAAACCAGATTTAACACAATGGAATCAGTTTTTACAACGTCATAAAAACCCTAAAGCAGAAATAACCATTGGTTTAATAGGAAAATATGTCGAGCTTCAAGATTCTTATAAATCTATTTTAGAAGCTTTTATTCACGCAGGGGCAGAAAATGAAGTAAAAGTAAATGTAGAGGCTATTCATTCAGAGCATCTCGATACCAAAAGTGTAAAGGAAAAACTAGCACATTTAAACGGTGTTTTAGTTGCACCAGGTTTTGGAGAGCGTGGTATTGAAGGTAAAATAGAAGCTGTACGATATGTGCGTGAAAATAATATTCCGTTTTTTGGTATTTGTCTTGGTATGCAAATGGCAGTTATAGAATACGCTAGAAATGTATTAAAATTACAAGATGCCAATTCAACCGAAATGGATCCTAATACATCTCATCCTGTCATTAATTTAATGGAAGAGCAAAAACATATAGAAGACAAAGGAGGAACCATGCGTTTAGGTGCATGGGCATGTCAATTAAAAGAGAACTCGATAGTTAAAGCTGTATATAAACAGGATGTAATAACAGAAAGACACCGTCATAGATTTGAATTTAATAACGCCTACCGCGAACAAATTGAAGCAGCAGGCATGATACCAACTGGGGTTAATCCAGATACTGGCTTGGTAGAAGTAGTAGAAATACCATCTCACCCTTGGTTTGTAGGTGTGCAATATCATCCAGAATATAAAAGTACGGTTGCCAATCCGCATCCATTATTTGTGGCATTTGTAAAAGCAGCCACAGAGCATAAAACAAAATAAAATACGTGTCAGTATGGCACAAAATATAGTTTGGGACAGGTTTTTGATTTAAACCCGTCTAGATTTAAGAAGTAGTATGGAAGAAAAAAAACTAGACATTAATTCTATTATTGGGTTTATCCTAATCTTTGGAATACTTGTGTACATTATGTACACCAATCAGCCAACTCCAGAAGAGTTAGAAGCAGAAGAGCAAGCAAAACAAGAACAAGTAGAAGCCGAGAAGAAGGCTGCAGAAGCAACCGATACAAAAGTTGTCTCTTCAGAAGATTTTACCGTGCCTTCGCCTACAGACTCCTTAAAACTTGAAGCCTTAAAAGGAAAGTTAGGTGCCTTGGCATATTCTTCCACCTTACCATCTGCAAAAGACGAAACAACATTGGTTGAAACCGATTTGTTTGAATTAAAGTTTAGTAATAAAGGCGGCTACTTATCAGAAGTTAAGCTGAAAGAATTTGTTAATTACGATTCCATTCCTATTTATATAATTAAAGATGGCAATGCCGATTTTAATATCAATTTTGGAACATCAGATAATAGAACTTTAAATACTAGAGACCTTTATTTTGAGCCATCGGTAACTAAAAATGGTGATAATACAGTGGTTTCAATGAAGCTTAAAGCTGGGCCAGATAAGTTTTTAGAATACCGTTACGAGCTTAAACCAGACGATTATATGATGGATTTTACCATCAGATCGCAAGGCATGAGCAATGTAATTAACGGGTCTCAACCTATAGATTTAAACTGGGATTTAAAAACCTATCGTCATGCTAAAAGTATATCTTACGAAAATCGTTATACCGAATTGGTTTACGAATATGATGGTGGAAAAGATAGCTATTTAGGGCAAAGCGAATTAAGTGACGATACCGAAGAATCGGTAACTTATGTGGCTTATAAGCAACATTTCTTTACATCAGTTTTATTAGCAGACGAGCCGTTTGCAACAGCCAACATGGTGTCTAAAAACTTAGTGCAAGACGAAGAAATAGATACTTTATACACCAAAGCATTTTCTTCTAAATTACCTTTAGAAGTTAAAGGTGGCGAAATTAATAAAACAATGGATTTATACTTTGGGCCAAGCGATTACAAAGTGTTAAGTAGCTATAATCGTAATCTTGATGAAATTATGCCATTAGGTTGGGGGATTTTTGGATGGATAAACCGTTATGTGTTTATTCCATTATTTGGCTTTTTAAGTGGTGTTTTTCCTTATGGAATTGCCATTATTGTTATGACAGTTTTAGTAAGAATAGCTATGTCTCCTGTAACGTACAAATCGTATGTGTCTCAGGCAAAAATGAGAATATTAAAGCCAGAGATTAACGAAATAAACGAGAAGTATAAAGATAATGCCATGAAAAAGCAGCAGGAAACCATGGCGTTATACAGTAAAGCAGGAGCAAGTCCAATGGCTGGATGCTTACCAGCGTTAATGCAATTACCAGTGTTTTATGCCTTGTTTATGTTTTTCCCATCGGCGTTTGTGTTAAGACAAAAACCGTTTCTTTGGGCAGAAGATTTATCTTCGTACGATACGATTTATCACTTTCCACCAGGTTTTTCTATACCGTTTTATGGCGATCATGTAAGTTTATTCCCTATTCTAGCATCTATAGCTATATTTATTTATATGAAAATGACTACAGGACAACAAATGGCTTCGCAACCAACGCAAGAAGGTATGCCAGATATGGGTAAAATGATGAAGTACATGATTTACTTCTCCCCATTAATGATGTTGTTCTTCTTTAATAACTATGCTTCAGGATTAAGTTTGTATTATTTTGTATCTAATTTAATTACTATTGGAATTATGCTAGTCATTAAAAATTATATTATTGACGAAGATAAAATACATGCTAAAATTCAGCAGAATAAGAAAAAGCCTAAAAAAGAAAATCGTTTCCAAAAGAAAATGAAAGAAATGATGGAACAGGCTGAACAACAAAAGAAAGCGCAACAACGAAAAAAATAAATGTAAAGCTGCCTTTTGGCAGCTTTTTTGTTATAATATTTTAAGAGTGTAACCGTTTTTAAAAGAAAAACAATTTATGTTCAAAACATTAACTATTATAGGTGTATTCTTGCTATCAATAGCATCATTAATAGCTCAAGAAAAAGTAAATCAATTCGATACTAATGGAAAACGCCACGGTGTTTGGAAAAAGAACTATAAAAACACCAATGTACTACGTTATGAAGGTGAGTTTAACCATGGTAAAGAAACAGGAACATTTAAGTTTTACAAAAATGTAAATAACAAACCAAGTTTAACAGCCACTAGAACATTTAATGAAAATAATAATATAGCAGAGGTGACGTTTTTTGCTTCAAATGGTAAAATTATAAGTCAAGGCAACATGCTTGGTAAGAAGTACATAGGAATCTGGAAATACTTTCATAATAATTCTAACCAAGTTATGACGATTGAAAACTATAATAACGATGGAAAGCTTGAAGGAGAAAGTATTGTTTACTACTTAAATGGCCAAATTGCTGAAAAAAGTCATTTTAAAGATGGAAAACTTCATGGGCAATCCTTATGGTACGACGAAGATGGTACGCTAATTAAAGAGTATAATTATATTAATGACGAATTATATGGCAAAGCCAATTTTTACGGGCCAGAAGGTAAGTTAAAGCTTAAAGGGCAATACAAAAATAATAGAAGAGATGGTGTATGGACGTATTACAAGAAAAATGGAGAAATAGAAAAAGAGGAGGATTTTACCAGAAGGAGCAAAAACCCATATAAACAACATTAAGTTGAGATAATAAAAATATAAAAGCTCCTTTCTTAGAAAGGAGCTTTTTGTTTTATTTAGGTATTTCACATGTTGAGTAAGCTATTAATCAATCCAAGTGGGGAAAGCTACCTAAACATAAGTGAACGCAATATATATAAAAATCATACTATTTCATAATAAAACAACATTAAATGGTTGTTGTTTTTTGTAACTATTTGTAAAATAATGCCTTATGTAAGCGTAGTGAAATCAATCCCAAAAACCGAATTATAAAACAGAGCAAATTAATGTATCTTTGCAAACAATTATGAATAAGAAAAAACGTGTAATAGTTGGACTTTCTGGAGGTGTAGATTCCAGTGTAACAGCATACCTTTTAAAAGAACAAGGGTATGAGGTTATAGGGTTGTTTATGAAAAATTGGCATGACGACTCGGTAACTATATCTAACGAATGTCCATGGTTAGAAGATAGCAACGATGCTATGTTAGTAGCAGATAGATTAGGAATTCCTTTTCAAACCGTCGATTTAAGCGAACAATATAAAGAACGTATTGTAGATTATATGTTTAACGAATACGAAAAAGGACGAACCCCAAACCCAGATGTGTTATGTAATCGTGAAATTAAGTTTGATGTGTTTATGAAAATAGCCTTAGACTTAGGAGCAGATTATGTCGCAACAGGACATTATTGCCGTAAAGGGACTATTACTAAAGATGGAGAAGAAGTATATCAATTATTGGCAGGAGTAGATGACAACAAAGACCAATCCTATTTCTTATGTCAATTATCACAAGCACAATTAGCAAAAGCATTATTTCCAATAGGTGAATTAACCAAACCTGAAGTACGACAAATAGCCGCAGAGCAAAACCTTATTACAGCCGATAAAAAAGATTCGCAAGGACTTTGTTTTATTGGTAAAGTAAGATTACCAGATTTTTTACAACAGCAATTAAAACCTAAAGAAGGTGTTATTGTTGAAGTAGCTAATAATCATGATAAGTATAATAAGGAATTGCCTGAATTTAACTCCAAAGAAGAGGAATTAAAATATTTATCAGAAAAAGTGAGTTATCAGCAAGTAGATGGTAAGGTTGTTGGGAAACACCAAGGCGCGCATTTCTTTACCAAAGGGCAACGTAAAGGATTAGCCGTTGGAGGAACAGCAGAACCATTATTTGTTATAGAAACCGATGTAAACGAAAATGTGATCTATACAGGTCAAGGTAAATCACATCCAGGGTTATATAGGAGTGCCCTTTTTATTACTAACGAGGAGTTACATTGGGTAAGAGAAGATTTGTCTTTAAGCTTAGATGAAACCATGGATGTTATGGCACGAATTCGATATAGACAACCACTACAAAAGGCCAAATTGCATAAAGTGGATAACGGATTGTATGTTGTGTTCGAGCAACCACAATCTGCCATAACCGAAGGGCAATTTGTGGCTTGGTATATAAAAGACGAGCTTGTAGGCTCTGGTGTTATTTCGTAATAAGTAAAACTATTTTTTTATTCCTAAATCAATATCATGAAAAACAATAAAATCACAGAACTTTTTAATATTGAGCACCCTATTATCCAAGCAGGAATGATTTGGAATAGTGGTTGGCGTTTAGCATCAGCTGCTAGTAATTCGGGTATTTTAGGACTAATTGGTGCCGGTAGTATGTATCCAGAAGTTCTTAGGGAACACATACAAAAATGTAAAAAGGCTACCGATAAACCGTTTGGCGTAAATGTACCTATGTTATATCCTGATATTGAAAAAATCATGGATATTATTGTTGAAGAAGGGGTTAAAATTGTATTCACTTCAGCAGGAAATCCAAAAACATGGACTAAATGGTTACAAGAAAAAGGTATAACCGTGGTTCATGTAGTAAGTAGTGTCAAGTTTGCACTAAAAGCACAAGAATCAGGCGTCGATGCTGTGGTAGCCGAAGGCTTTGAAGCAGGAGGTCATAATGGTCGCGATGAAACGACAACGCTTACCTTAATTCCTATGGTAAAAGAGCAATTGGAAATTCCATTAATTGCAGCAGGAGGCATTGCTAATGGGCAAGCTATGCTAGCTTGTATGATTTTAGGAGCCGATGGTGTGCAAGTAGGAAGTCGCTTTGTAGCTAGTAAAGAAAGCTCGGCACATCAAGCGTTTAAACAAGTGGTTGTTAACGCCAAAGAAGGCGATACCCAATTAACATTAAAAGAGTTAGCCCCGGTAAGGTTAATAAAAAACAAGTTCTATCAAGATATTCAAAACCTTTATAAGAATAACCCTTCCGTGGAAGATCTTAAAACGCTTCTAGGACGCGCACGTGCAAAAAAAGGGATGTTTGAAGGCGACTTAGAGGAAGGTGAATTAGAAATCGGTCAAATTTCGGGACTAATTCATGAGGTTAAGCCAGTGTCGCAAATCGTAAAAGACATGGTAGAAGAGTTTGAAATAGCTAAAAACAAAGTCGCAAAATTGTAGATTATATATTCGTTTAGCTTAAACCTAAACAGTACTTTTACGCCATGGTTTTAGGTAACTACACAAAAGAATTTCGTTACAACTGGAAATTGGCAGCACCAGTTATGCTAGGTATGTTAGGGCACACGTTTGTGAGCTTTATCGATAATATTATGGTGGGGCAATTAGGAACAGCCGAACTAGCTGCTGTATCCTTAGGAAACAGTTTTATGTTTGTAGCCATGTCGTTAGGAATTGGTTTTTCAACAGCCATAACACCTTTAGTAGCCGAAGCCGATGGTGCTAAAAACTTTCAACAAGGAAAATCGGCTTTCAAACACGGGCTATTTTTATGTCTTGTATTAGGAATAGCATTATTTGCATTATTGTTTTTTGCCAAACCCTTAATGTATCTTATGAAACAACCAACCGAGGTTGTAGAATTGGCAATGCCGTATTTAGATTTGGTAGCTTTTTCGTTAATCCCATTGGTTGTTTTTCAGGCGTTTAAACAGTTTAGCGATGGGTTGTCTATGACTAAATACCCTATGTATGCAACTTTGTTAGCCAATGTTGTAAATGTTATTTTAAACTATGTACTCATTTTTGGTAAGTTAGGATTTCCACAACTAGGAATTGTAGGTGCAGCCTATGGTACGTTATTGTCACGTTTTATAATGGTGGCTTTTTTATGGTGGTTACTTATGAAACACAAAAAATCGCAAGACTTTGTAACGCATATTAAGTTGTTTGTGTTAGATAAATTAATGCTTAAAAAACTGTTTAACTTGGGGACGCCAAGCGCCATGCAAATGTTTTTCGAAGTCGGTATTTTTACGGCAGCTATTTGGTTAAGTGGTTTGTTGGGTAAAAATCCACAAGCAGCCAATCAAATTGCACTAAACTTATCATCTATGACGTTTATGGTAGCAACAGGTTTAAGTGTGGCAGCCATGATTCGAGTAGGAAATCAAAAAGGATTACATAACTATTTAGAGCTTCGTCGCATTGCCGTATCCATATTTTTATTAGGTATTATTTTAGCGAGCATATTTGCTGTTTTCTTCTTAATTATGCATAATGTGTTGCCTAAATTATATGTGGATTATGATGATGTCGCTAATCTAACTGACAATACCGAAGTGGTATCTATAGCAGCAACTTTATTAATAGCCGCAGCCATTTTTCAAATTAGTGATAGTATTCAAGTAATTATGTTAGGTGCTTTAAGAGGTTTACAAGATGTAAAAGTACCCACAGTAATTACTTTTATTTCTTACTGGATAGTAGGATTTCCAATTAGTTATTTTTTAGGGAATGAACATGTTTATGGAAGTTTTGGTATTTGGTTAGGGTTATTAGCAGGCTTAACAATAGCCGCAATTTTATTGTATATTAGATTTCATATATTAACCAAAAAATTAATTATCTCTAAGCATGGAACTTCCTAAATTTTTACTGGGTGATAATACCGATTTTCCAGATACCGCATTTGTTGTGCATACCGATTTTCCTAGGTTTATTCTTAATCTAGAAAATGACGATATTGAATGGTTAGAAGATTTTGATCAACATGATCAAAAAGAATTAGAAACCGAAACCGAGAACCTTATTCAACAAGCTTTAGAGTTTTACGATAGGGAAGTAGCACGTTACGAAGACGATTAAACTATGTTAGAGCAAATTTTACATTTAGATACCGAGTTATTTATTTACTTAAATACTCTAGGAACAAAAAGTTGGGATGCTTTTTGGATGTTTTATACCACCAAGTTCTACTGGATACCACTTTATGCGGTGTTACTCTTTTTTATTTTTAAAGAAGAAAACAAAAAAATGTTCTTATTAACGTTGGTTCTTATTGTGGCTATGGTAACTTTTACCGACCAAATTACCAATGTGTTTAAGCATGGCTTAATGCGCCCAAGACCTTGCCATGAAGAAGCGTTGCAAAGTTTAATGCGTTTGGTAAAACCATATTGTGGAGGAAAATATGGGTATTTTTCAGGACACGCATCAAACTCTATGGCCGTAGCGGTATTTAGTAGTTTACTACTTCGACGACGCTTTAAAAACCTAATTTGGATTATGGTTATATGGTCAATAGCTATGGGATATAGCCGGATTTATATAGGTGTTCATTATCCATTAGATGTATTAAGCGGATTAACCTTTGGAGCCTTATCAGGATTTATGTTTTATAAGTTGAATGAATATTTTAAAAGACGATATAATCTTGTATAAAAAATGTTACTTTGTAAGAAATACCACGATTATTAATTTATGAAAATTTTAGTTACAGGAGCCGTAGGTTTTATTGGTTCGCATACAGCAGAAAGATTACAACGTTTAGGTCATGAAGTAATAGGAGTAGATAATTTTTCACCTTATTATAGTAAAGAGTTAAAAAACTTAAATAAAAAGGCATTATCCAACGCAGGAATAACTGTTTTAGATTACGATTTAAGAGAAGATAACCTAGCAGCTGTTTTACCTAAAGATGTTAACTATATTTTTCATTTTGCTGCGCAGCCGGGAATTTCTTCTACCTCTTCTTTTGAAGATTATTTTAGCAACAATATTATTGCTACAAAAAACCTTATTGATTATGCATTGACTTTATCAGATTTAAAACTATTTGTCAATATAGGAACATCATCAATTTATGGGTTAGAAGCTACTTATCCAGAGGATAAAGCACCAAAACCAGCATCGCATTATGGTGTAACAAAACTAGCAGCCGAACAGTTGGTGCTTCAAAAGTCTAGAGAAAAGCAAATGGCCTCTTGTTCGTTACGATTGTATTCGGTTATTGGGCCAAGAGAACGCCCAGAGAAAATGTACACCAAGCTGATTGCTTTAGGTTTAAAGGATGAAGCTTTTCCGTTATTTAAAGGTAGCGATAAGCATCTGCGAAGTTTTACGTATGTAGGTGATATTGTCGATGGTGTGGTGTCGGTAATAGGAAAAGAAGATCTCGTTAATGGCGAAATCATTAACTTGGGAACCGAGGTAGAGCATACTACACAAGAAGGCATTGAAGCTGTAGAAAAGGTTTTAGGAAAGCAAATAAAAATAGATGTTAAGCCTAAACGCCCTGGTGACCAACTACGTACTAAAGCAAATATAGATAAGGCCAAACAATTACTAGGTTATAATCCGCAAACAACTTTATTAGAGGCAGTAGAAAAGCAAGTTGCTTGGTATAAAGCGTATTTTTTATAAATCTTTTTCCAGATTTAATAAATATTCGGCTGCAGCGAAAGGTGTGGTTTTATTATCTTCTATAAGCTGAAGTTGTGTAGCTAAGGCTTTTTTAATGACTTCATGATTAAAAAAGCGTTGCTTTAATTGTTCTTCTATAGTCTGTGTTAACCAAAACTTATTTTGTTCTAAACGGTTGTGTTCAAAATAACCATTGGTTTTTGTTTTGGTGAGATATTCCGAAATAATCTTCCAAATATCATCTATTCCTTCTTTTTGTAAAGCGCTACAAAGCGTTACTTTAGGAGTCCATCCCGATGCTTTTTCTGGATATAGATGCAAAGCACGATTAAATTCTACCTTAGCTAGTTTTGCAGCTTTTATATTATCGCCATCGGCTTTATTTATAGCTATAGCATCAGCCATTTCAATAATACCGCGTTTTATACCTTGTAATTCATCGCCAGCACGAGCTAATTTCAATAATAGAAAGAAATCAACCATACTATGAACCGCTGTTTCACTTTGTCCCACACCAACGGTTTCTATAATAATAGTGTCAAACCCAGCGGCCTCGCATAAAATAATGGCTTCGCGTGTTTTTCTAGCAACACCTCCAAGCGAGTTACCTGAAGCCGACGGCCTAATAAAAGCATTAGGGTTGTTTACCAAAGCTTCCATACGGGTTTTGTCACCTAAAATACTGCCTTTTGTTACAGAGCTACTAGGGTCTACAGCTAAGACTGCTACTTTTTTTCCTTGCGAGGTTAAATACTCACCAAAAGCTTCGATAAATGTGCTTTTTCCAACACCAGGAACGCCTGTAATACCAATTCTAGTGGAGTTATTGGCATGCTCTAAACATTGTTTAATAATCTCTGAAGCTTTTTTATAATGCGTAGGGTTTGTGCTTTCAACTAAAGTTATAGCACGACTTAATGCTGTTATATCGCCTGAAATAATATCTTGAGTTAGCGATTGCGCATCAGGCTGCGCTTTACGTTTCTTTTTAAATTTATTAATATGAGAGATGTTGGTTATCTCTGGATCTGAGACACCTTTTTTTTCATGTAACGCCGAGGTATGTTTATTTTTCTTCGCCAAACTTAGATAAAGGAACAGCTATTTTTACATTATCCCAAACCATCGTTAAAGATAAATCGTCTAATGCATTATCAAAACCTATAGTAAATTGTTCTACAGTAGTATTAATTTTTTCAACAGGAACTTCAATATTAATAAGATCGAAATTAGGGTTGCGCATTGGGTTCATCTCCATATCAACACCCCAAGGATATTGTTTGGAGTTAAACATCACATGCCAAGTGGAGTCGTTAGGAATAGTCCATAACGTATATTTCCCAACTGGAAGCGAATCCCCTTTTATATTTAACGCTTGATTGGTTTCGAAAGTTGTCGCTTCGTTTGCGCCTGTACGCCATACTTTTTTATAAGGGACTAAACCGCCAAAAATATCACGCCCACGTTTGGAAGGACGGTTATAAAACACTTGTAACTTTAAATCATTTTTTGCAAAAGAAACGGTGTCTTTAGGACTTAAACGTTTGCTTAATAAACTATCATCAATAAAATAAGAATATAGGAAAACCCCAACAGCAACAAGGAGCAATACCCATAAAACCCATTTCAAAAACCTATTCATAAATATTGGATTAATTAAAGCAATCAAAGATAAATAGAAAACTCCTACTCGTAAAAAGGAAACGTCTAAATCTTTAGTATTATTTTAATAACTTAAAAAACTTTTACATTTTTTGCAACACAAAGGTTTTTGTGTCGTCTTTAAAGTGAACTAATCAAGAAACCAAAAAGTAGCGCATGCTTCAAGAGCAGCTTATAGCAAAATGCAAACAAAATAACCGTATGGCACAAATGCAGTTATACAACCAGTACTGCAATGGTATGTATATTGTGGCGTGTAGGTTTTTAAAACATGAAGCAGAAGCAGAAGATGCTGTCCAAGAAGCGTTTATAAAAGCGTTTTCAAGATTACATCAATTCGAAGCAGAAGTCACTTTTGGTGCTTGGTTAAAACGTATTGTCATTAATACTTGTATCGATGCCCTAAAAGCTAAAAAGCACCAACTATTACAGTTGGATGAAGGGCACCTTAAAGTGGTCGATACCGAAATAGATGACAAATGGTTAGTAAATGACGATATAACAGTACAGGATGTTAAACACGCAATAGAAGATTTACCCGATAAGTATAGGTTTGTGGTTATGTTGTATTTAATAGAGGGGTACGATCATCAAGAGATTGCTAGTATATTAAATATTTCGGAAGTCACATCAAGAACACAGTTATCGCGAGGTAAGAAAAAGTTGCAAAACAGTTTAAAACTTAAAACACATGGCACAGGATATTAAAGAACTTTTAAAAAACAATCAAAATAACGAACAGGAAACAATGCCTAAAGGTCATGAAAAGCGTTTTTTAACCCGTTTAGACAACACATTTCCTGAGGCAGATGCACCAATATCAAAACGTTGGTATTGGTTGTCTATAGCGGCTAGTATAGTTGTTGTTTTAGGAATTGGTTATACCATGATTTTTTCATCTGATAAGCCTATTGAGAATACTGTAGCAGAGACGACTAATAAGGAGTTACAAACAGAAAAAACACTAGGCGATGTATCGCCAGACCTAAAAAAAATAGAAGATTACTATTTAGCAAGTATAAATTATGAGCTGTCTAAGGTTAAAGTAACATCAGAAAATAAAGCATTATTTGATGGCTATATCGTACGCTTAGAAGCACTTAATCAAGAATACAAAAAACTGTCCGAGGAGTTAACTAAAAATGGTCCCAATGAGTTTACTGTAAATGCCTTGATTAATAATCTTAAAATGCGTCTTAATCTGTTATATCGTTTAAAAGATCAATTAGAAACACTTTCAAACAACAGTCAAAAAACAATTTAAAATCATGCAATTTTTAACTAAAATAATAACATATAGCTTGGTACTTTTTATATCAAGTGCCATGGCGCAACAAAAACTGGAGAAAGTCTCCCAATCTATTAATGTTAATGATGATGTGGTTATTGATTTAAACACTAGTTATACCAATCTAGAAATAGACACATGGAATAGAGATATTATAGAAATTGAAGCCTATATTGAAAGCGATAAACTTTCAGAAACCGAATTACGTAAATTTCTAGAGTCTTGGGGGCTGGATATCGATGCCTCAAAATCTAAAGTAAGTATTGTTACATTAGGTGAATTAGGGTCTTGGGACGAGAGTTTAGTTTTATTTGATGATTCCTATACAGATGCGCTTCGTGTTATGGAAATGGAGTTGGCCGAAATTCCTATAGTAGAACCCTTGTTAGAGTCGTTACTTTTATCAGAAATGCCACCAGTACCCGATATGCCAGAAATACCATCGGTACCGCCATTACCAGAACTTCCAGAAGGTATGGCAGGAAAAGGTTTCGATTATGATAAATACCAAAAAGAAGGCGAAGCTTACCTAGAAAAATGGGGTGAAGAGTATGGCGAAAAATACGGCGAAGAATACGCTAGAAAAATGGAAGCTTGGGCTAAAGAATGGGAGAATAGTCCTAAAATGAAAGAGTTTGAGAAAAAAATGGAAGCTTGGGGTGAAAAATTTGGCGAAGAATTTGGTGAGAAATTTGAAAAAGAAATGGCAGCTTGGGGAGAACGTTTTGAAAAGCAAATGGAACAAAAAGCAAAGCGTATAGAAGAGCGTCAAGCAGCTTTTGAAAAGCGACACAAAGCTAGAGAACAAGCTATAAAAGAACGCCAAGAGCATGCTGAGGTAAGAATGAAAGCTAGACAAAAAGCAAACGAAGCTAGAAGAAAAGCAAGAATACAACAATTTAATGGGACAAACGATGGTATAAAGAAAACCATTAAAATAAAAATGCCTAAAAAAGCAAAGTTAAATATAAATGTTAGGCATGGCGAACTAAAATTTGCAGCCAACATAAATAACGTAAAGGCTAATTTATCGCATACAGCCTTATTAGCAAGTAGCATTGATGGAAGTAACACTTCCATCAATGTTTCTTATGCCCCGGTAGACATTACAACTTGGGAAGCAGGCGAATTATTTCTAAATTTTGTAGAGCAAGCAAGTATTAATCAAGCCAATAGGTTGGTGTTAAGTGCAAACTCCTCAAATATAGATTTAGGAACTATTAAAGGAAATGCTATTATTGATGGTAGTTTTGGCGATTTAAATATAGGGAATATAGATAGTGGCTTTAATAACATTAATATTACTTTAGAAAATAGTGATGCCTTATTGCGTTTACCTGAAACAGACTTCAATTTACAATATAAAGGCATGCACTCAAGATTACTACACCCTCAAAATAGTAATAATGACAATGTGGCAAGTTTTTCTACAGGTAATTTAAGTAGCTACAAAACTATTGTTGTAAATGCTAAATTTAGCGAGGTGATTATGCAATAGTTTTTCTTACTTTTGAATGTATGAATCCATCTACATTCAACACATTTTTAAAGCAATTAAGTTGGAAAACGCATTCTGTTTTAAGCCCTAACATAAAGCCAAGTGCGTATGTTCCAATTAACCTTTCCCAAACCAATCCTCAGCTAAATACCTTTAATATAGCGTCATCTTCAGATTGGGAAAAATTTATACAATCATATTTAAAATCACATCAAGCTAAAGTAGCTTACGGCGGTTATTTAGAGCAACGAAATATTTATAAACGAAGCGGTTATTTTAACCCTTCTAGTAATAATATGGAGCGCAACATACATCTTGGTGTCGATTTTTGGCTAGATGCCGGAGAAGCTATTTATGCACCATTAGACGCCACGATACATAGTTTTAATAATAATACGAATTATGGCGATTATGGACCAACCATAATTTTAAAACATACTATAGAAAATCAGGTGTTTTTTACTCTCTATGGTCACTTAAGCTTAGAGTCTATTAAAGGTATTAAACAAGGCGATATTATTCAACAAGGGGAAGCTTTTGCTTCCTTAGGAACCGCAGAGGTTAATGGCGATTATGCGCCACATCTCCATTTTCAAATTATTCGAGATATTGCAGACTATAAAGGTGATTATCCAGGCGTTTGTAGCAAAAAAAATCTGGACAAGTTTAAAAGTAACTGTCCAGATCCTAATGTGTTATTAAACTTATAATATAGGTTTATTCTTCTATTAAAACCCAATCGCCTTTTTCTATTAAAGGAATGGCTTGCTTGTATTTTAGGGTTTTATTTTCGCCACTCATAACGTGTTTAATGGTTACACGATCGTTTCTTCCAATTTTTGGTTTGTCACGAATAATAGTTTCTACTGGTTCTGTTTGCTGTTGGGTATTTCCAGCAGCACGATTTTGAGCAGCGCGTTCATCCATATTAGGAATGTCTTCTTTAGAAGTTTCTAATTGCTCTTTTTTACGTGTTTGCTTGGCTTCGCTAATAGCATTGGTGTCTTCGGTTGGAAGCTCACCTTTAAATAAGAATGAAATTACATCTTTGTTTACTTGATCAATCATACTCTTAAACAATTCAAAAGCTTCAAACTTATAGATTAAAAGCGGATCTTTTTGCTCATGCACCGCTAACTGAACAGATTGCTTTAATTCGTCCATTTTACGTAAATGCGTTTTCCAAGAATCGTCTATAATCGCTAGTGTAATATTCTTTTCAAAATCGGTAATAAGTTGTTTACCTTCGGTTTCGTAAGCTTTTTCTAAATCGGTAACTACTTGTAGCGTTTTTACACCATCGGTAAATGGTACAACAATACGCTTAAATTTATCACTTTGGTTTTCATATACATTTTTAATCACCGGGAATGCTAATTCAGCATTGCGTGTCATTTTGGTACGATAGTGTTCAAAAGCAGCTTTATAAATAATACCAGCAATTTCTTGAGGTGATTTTTTAGCAAATTCGGCTTCGGTAATTGGAGAACTCATTGAGAAATAACGAATTAATTCAAACTCGAAATTCTTAAAGTCGTTAACCGCTTTATTACCTTCTGCCAGAGCTTCGGAAGTATCGTAAATCATATTGGCTAAATCCACACGTAAGCGCTCACCAAATAAGGCATGGTAACGACGTTTGTAAACCACTTCACGTTGCGAGTTCATGACATCATCATATTCTAGTAAACGTTTACGAACACCAAAGTTGTTTTCTTCAACTTTCTTTTGGGCACGTTCTATAGATTTTGAAATCATAGAATGTTGAATGACTTCGCCTTCTTCAAGTCCCATGCGGTCCATCATTTTGGCAATACGCTCACTACCAAATAAACGCATTAGGTTGTCTTCTAAAGACACATAGAATTGCGAACTCCCTGGATCTCCTTGACGTCCTGCACGACCACGTAACTGTCTATCTACACGTCTAGAATCGTGACGCTCGGTACCTATAATGGCTAAACCACCAGCGGCTTTTACCTCGTCGCTTAATTTAATATCGGTACCACGTCCCGCCATATTGGTCGCAATAGTTACCTGTCCTGGGCGACCAGCTTCGGCAACAATATCGGCCTCTTTTTTATGTAATTTGGCGTTTAATACGTTGTGAGGAACTTTTCTTATGCTTAACATTTTACCTAGTAACTCACTAATTTCTACAGAGGTTGTTCCTATTAATACAGGACGACCTGCTTGCGACAATGCGGTAACTTCTTCTATCACGGCATTGTATTTTTCGCGTTTGGTTTTATATACTAAATCCTCACGATCATCACGAGCAATAGGTTTGTTGGTAGGAATTTCTACCACATCTAATTCGTAGATTTCCCAGAATTCGCCAGCTTCGGTAACGGCTGTACCAGTCATACCAGATAGTTTGCGATACATTCTAAAGTAATTCTGTAAGGTTACTGTGGCAAATGTTTGGGTAGCGGCTTCAATTTTTACATTTTCTTTGGCTTCGATAGCTTGGTGCAACCCATCGCTATAACGACGCCCATCCATAATACGACCCGTTTGCTCATCAACAATCATAACCTTGTTGTCCATAACCACGTATTGAATGTCTTTTTCAAATAGGGCATAGGCTTTAAGCAATTGATTAAGGGTGTGAATACGTTCAGATTTTACTCCAAAATCGCGGAATAAATCTTCTTTAGCTTCGGCTTCTTCTTCTTTAGATAAGTTTTGACTTTCTATTCGAGAGATTTCCATACCTATTTCTGGCATTACAAAGAAGTTAGGATCGTCTGCGCCAGAAAGGTAATCGACACCTTTATCGGTTAATTCAATTTGATTATTCTTTTCGTCAATAACATAATACAGGGCTTCATCAACTTTTGGCATTTCGCGGTTGTTGTCCTGCATGTAAAAGTTTTCGGTTTTTTGAAGGAGTTGCTTCACACCTTCTTCACTTAAAAACTTAATTAACGCTTTATTTTTTGGGATACCTCGGTAAACACGTAACAATTGGAAACCTCCTTCTTTGGTATCGCCTTCGGCAATAAGTTTTTTGGCTTCTGCAAGAACTCCTGTTAAATACTTGCGTTGTACGGTAACAATATCATCTACTTTAGGTTTAAGCTCATTAAATTCATGGCGATCGCCTTTTGGTATAGGGCCAGAGATAATTAACGGTGTACGTGCATCATCAATTAATACCGAATCCACCTCATCCACAATAGCAAAGTGATGTGGACGTTGTACTAAATCGTCTGGTGAGTGCGACATGTTATCGCGTAGGTAATCAAATCCAAACTCGTTATTTGTTCCGTAGGTAATATCGGCGTTATAAGCTTTTTTACGTGCTGCCGAGTTAGGTTTATGGTAATCTATACAATCTACAGTTAATCCATGAAACTCAAAAATAGGTGCCATCCACGCGCTATCACGTTTTGCTAAGTAATCGTTTACGGTAACTAAGTGCACGCCTTTGCCCGCTAAAGCATTAAGATAAACAGGTAATGTGGCCACTAAAGTTTTACCTTCACCAGTTTGCATTTCGGCAATTTTACCTTGGTGCATCGCCACACCGCCTATTAACTGAACATCGTAATGAACCATGTCCCAAGTAATAGGTTTTCCAGCAGCATCCCAAGAGTTGGCCCAAATGGCTTTATCATCTTCTAGAGCAACGTATGTTTTATCGCCCGATAATTCTCTGTCGAAAGCTGTAGCCGATACGGTTAAAGACGTGTTATTAGCAAAACGCTTAGCAGTTTCTTTAACTACAGCAAAAGCTTCAGGAAGGATGTCGTTTAAAACGGCTTCCGTAGCAGTATAAATATCATCTTTAACTTTGTCGATTTCTTGATAAATCTCATCGCGTTTATCTATATCTTCAGTCGCTTCTATATCTTTTAGAAGACTGTCTATAGTCTCGTTAAATGGTTGCCTGGCTTCGGTAATTTTTGTTTTAAAGTACTCGGTTTTGGCTCTTAACTCATCGTGAGATAAGCCTTCCATAGCGCTTTCGAAAGATTTTATTTTAGTTACGATAGGCATAATAGCCTTAACGTCTTGTTTGGATTTGTCTCCGACAAACAGTTTTAATACTGAATCTAAAAAACTCATGTGTGTTATGTTTTAAGGCAGGTTCCCTATTGGTTAATGCCCATATGTTATATGCTTCTTTTTGTAGTTAAAAAAGAAACAATTTTTTGTTGATATACTGTGCAACAAAAAAAGTCTCCTTAGAGAGACTTTTTTGTTGTTTTCATATTTAATATTCGTCCTCGTTCCAGAGGTAATCTTCATCTGTTGGATAGTCCGGCCAGATTTCCTGGATCGATTCGTATTGATCACCTTCATCTTCTATAGATTGAAGGTTTTCTACTACTTCAAGTGGGGCTCCAGTCCTGATAGAATAATCAATCAGCTCATCTTTAGTAGCTGGCCAAGGAGCATCACTTAAGTAGGATGCTAATTCTAATGTCCAATACATTTGTAATTCGTTTTAAATTTTTGCAAAAATAAATTTTTACGTTAAAAAGTCAAGAAAAAATTGAATTATTTACTCAATAATACAAAGAACGTGTCGTTTCCAAGGAATTTTTTGGAAATAATTTGATTTTTAATGGATTATGATTTCTCAGGAATCCACTTAATTTCCTCGGCGTTTAAGTCATGTGTCAACTTTCGTGCCAATACAAAAAGGTAGTCAGAAAGACGGTTTAAGTACATTAAAACATGCGTATCAATGGGTTCCAATTCGTGTAATGCTGTGGCTAAACGTTCGGCACGTCTACAAACACAACGTGTAATGTGACAGAATGACACCGTTTGATGACCTCCTGGTAGCACAAAATGCGTCATAGGAGGTAAGGCATCGTTCATGGTATCCATTTCGGTTTCTAACAAAGTAATATCAGCCTCAGAAATTTTAGGAATATTTAAACGTTCTTTACCGTTTTTCAAGGTGGCTTTTTCAGGGTCGGTAGCCAAAATAGCGCCTAATGTAAATAAGCGATCTTGAATTTGGGTAAGTAAGTCTTTATATCTTGGGGCAATGTCCTGATCTCTAATAAGTCCAATGTAGGAGTTAAGTTCGTCAACCGTACCGTAACTTTCTATGCGAATATGATGTTTAGGAACACGCGTGCCACCAAATAATGCTGTGGTACCCTTGTCGCCTGTTTTTGTGTATACCTTCATGATATGTTAAATAACGTTTTTACAACAGGCTAAAGGTAACAAGTAATATAGCGAATTGAAAGTGTTTTATAACCTAATTTTAAAATGCTGTTTCGCTTGTTCTGTTCTAAAAAAGACAAGCCCCCAAAAATAGGTGTCGATGGTTACAGTAACTTTAGGGTGTTGTTTAATGGTTTCCCAAGCTTCGGTCATGTCTTTGCTCCAATAAATATCATCAAAAATAAATAGGGTATCGTTGTGAGTGTGGTTTAATAAGATTTCGAAATACGATAAGGTGGCTTTTTTAGTATGGTTACCATCAAAAAAAATTATATCATAGGTGGGATGCGATATTTGTTTGAGTGTTTTATAAAAATCACCTGTTATAAAAGTGAGTTGCTTATGGTATTGAAGGAGGTTTTTTTGTGCTATTTCCGATAATTTTGGACAGCCCTCAATAGTGGTAATATGGTTGTTTTTATGTCCTAAGCAAAGGGCTTGAGTGGCCAATCCTAAAGACGTACCAAGTTCTAAGGAGGTTTTACACGCAAAGTATTGGGTTAACCGATATAAAAATTTGGTTCTTGCTAGGGTAGACCCTGAGTGTTTGGCTATAGTAGCTACGTGGCGTTTTGGTGTATTACTTTGTTGCGATCCTGGTCCTAAGTCGGTGACCGAAATAATAGTATTGTTTTTTAAAAGTTGCTTTTTGTAAGCTTTTAATGCTTTATAAGCAGTATAGGATTTGGTGTCATAAAAACACGTTGTAACTAGTTGATACACAAAAGGTGAATGTACCCCATGCTGATTGGTAGATTGCCATAAAAAACGGAGATATGTTTTTATGCGATACCACATTAGTCTTCTAGTTTTTCAACCAGTTCTAGCCAACGCGCTTCTTTGGTATCAATAGTATCCATGATATTCTGTAACTTTTGCGAGAGTTCGGTGATAGCCTCTTGCGATAAGCTAGTATCGTGAAATTGAGTTTCTAAAGTCTTCTTATCATGTTCAAGATCTTTTAGCTTACTTTCTATGGCTTTAAGTTCTTTTTGTTCGTTGTAAGAGAGTTTGCTGCCACTATCTTCTCGCCAATTTTTTTTCTCCTTGTTGGAGGTGCTAGAAGTATCTGTTTGTGGTTGACTGCTTTCATAAGTGCGATAGTCACTATAATTGCCAGGAAAATCTTCAACCACACCTTGGCCTTTAAATACAAATAAGTGGTCGGTAATTTTATCCATAAAATAACGATCGTGCGATACCACAATTAAGCATCCAGGAAAATCTAAAAGGAAGCTTTCAAGCACATTAAGCGTTACAATGTCTAAATCGTTAGTGGGCTCATCTAAGATAAGCACATTAGGGTTTTGAATTAAAACAGTGCATAAATATAAACGTTTACGCTCGCCGCCACTAAGTTTTTCCACAAAATCATATTGCTTTTTACGGTCAAATAAAAACCGTTCTAGAAGTTGTTGGGCGCTAATTTGTTTTCCTTTTTTTAGCGGAATGTAATCCCCAAAGGCTTTAATAACATCTATTACCTTTTGCTGCGGTTTAATGGGGATGCCTTTTTGGGTGTAGTAGCCAAATTTTACGGTTTCTCCAATAATAATTTTTCCTGAGTCGGGCGTGGCGGTTTGTGTAAGCAGGTTTAAAAAGGTTGACTTTCCTGAGCCATTTTTACCAATAATACCTAGACGTTCGCCATTTTGAAAGTTGTAATTAAACTGATCTAAAAGTACATTCTCACCATAACGTAACGAGACATTATGAAATTCGACCACCTTATTGCCCAAGCGTTCCATGTTAAGTTCTAACTGCACTTCATGATCGTTGCGACGTTTTTTAGCTTGTTGTTTGATGCTTTTAAAGTCGTCTATTCGTGATTTGGATTTGGTGGTTCGCGCTTTAGGTTGACGACGCATCCAATCAAGTTCTTTTTTGTATAGTTGTTGGGCTTTGCCCGTTTCTATGGTCTCACGCTCTATTCTAGCATCGCGTTGCTCAAGATAATAACTATAGTTGCCTTTGTAGCTATACAATTGGCCATGATCTAATTCAAGAATTTCGTTGCAAACACGCTCTAAAAAATAACGATCGTGAGTAACCATAAACAAGGTCATGGGAGTTTTAGCAAAAAAACTTTCTAACCATTCAATCATCTCTAAGTCCAAATGGTTGGTAGGCTCATCTAAAATAAGAATATCGGGTTTTTTTAATAACGCCAAGGCCAAAGCTAACCGTCGTTTTTGTCCACCAGAGAGTTTACTAACCGTTTGGGTAATATCGTTTAGCTGTAGTTGTGATAAAATTTGGCGGTATTGCGTTTCAAAATCCCAAGCATTGTTAGCATCCATTAAATCAAAAGCCTTTTGGTATGCTTTGGTGTCTTCAGGGTGGTTTAAAGCGTGTTCGTATTGCTTAATAATTTTAAGCGTCGGATTATTAGTATTAAAAATACTGGCTTCTATAGTTAGTGTTTCATCTAATTCGGGTTCCTGTGGCAGGAACGCTACTTGCAAGTTGTTTCTATAGATAATCTGTCCTGTATCGGGGACATCTCTACCGGCAAGCATATTTAAAATAGAGGTTTTTCCAGTACCATTTTTGGCGACTAACGCTACTTTTTGATCCTTGTGTAGACTAAAAGAAATGTCTTGAAACAAGGTGCGTTCGCCATAAGACTTAGATATGTTTTCAACGGTTAAATAATTCACTTAAATCAAGCTTTTTGCAAATAAACGGATAAATGCCAAAATTAAGGATATAAGTTTTGTTATTCCTTGTTAAAAGTTATATTTGTGTTTAAACACTCGTAATCCCACATGAAGAAATTAGGCTTCCTGTTCCTGCTGATACTAGGAATTTTTTCTACCTCATGTATTCCTCATAAGGATACTTTGTATTTTGTAAACAAAGCAAATGCATTAGATTCTTTACAGACAATTAAGGAAATGCAAAAGCCTTATCGCGTGCAAATTAATGATATCTTAACGATTCGTGTTAAAGCTTTAGACCAAGACAATGTTCGTATTTTAAATCCTATTGATAGTCCTAATTTAAATATGACTAGTGGTGAAAAATCCTATTACGATGGATTTACGGTAGATGCTCACGGGAATATACGTATGCCCACTTTAGGGTATATTAATGTATTAGGATACACCACCGAAGAAGTAGAAAAATTATTAGAAGAAAAACTCTTAGAAGAGCAGTTTAAAGAAACGGCCAATATTTTTGTTACTGTTAAATTAGCGGGGATGCGTTTTACTGTTATGGGAGAAGTGGGCAGTCCGGGTACTAAAACCTTATTTCAGGAGCAGGTAAATGTGTTTGAAGCTATTGCAAACTCTGGCGAAATTCCTGTAACTGGAAACAAAAAAGAAGTCCTTATAATACGGCAATATCCTCAAGGACAAAAAATACATCATATCGATTTAAACGATGTGGCTGTTATGCAATCGCCGTATTATTACATTCAGCCTAATGATATTATTTACGTGCCGCCATTAAAGCAAAAGTCGTTAGGAACAGGGGAAACTTTAATGCAAAATGTAGCGACTGTAGCTACACTATTGTCGTTAGTAACCACATCCATTTTACTGATTAACCGATTATAATATGGCTTACACTGAATTTGACGACCAAGATTTTCAGGATAGAGGCGGGATAACCTTTGACTTTAAGGGCTTCCTATTAAAACTTCTAAACCTATGGAAATGGGTGTTGCTTTGTGTAGGTGTGGCTTTAATAGTAGCTTATTTTATTAATGTACGAAAGCAAAATGTCTATCGGTTAAGTTCTTTAATCTCTGTTGAAAACGAGCAAAACCCGTTTTTTACAGCCAATACAAGCATTTCTTTTAATTGGGGCGGTGTTTCGGGAAAAATGGGAAAAACCATTACCACGCTTCAAACACGTAGTCATAACGAAAGAGTTGTCGATTCGTTAGAATATTACATGACCTACTTAGTTGAAGGTGAGTACCGAAAGGAAGATATTTATAAAAATGCCCCCTTCGTGGTTAAGCTAAACCATGATAAACCCCAAGTGTTAAACCGCCATTTAGGTATTCGGTTTCTCGACTCTAATACGTTTGAGCTGTTTGCCGAATTTCCTTCGTCATCAGCAACGGCACAAATTTATTCAACCAAAGAAAAGCTTAGCGTATCTACACCGCAAGGGGCTTTTAACCAAAAATACAATTTAGGTGCGCCTATTGCATTACCCTTTTTTAACGCCACTTTGCAGTTAAGAACCCCAAGAGACATAAAGCCTGGAACCGTGTTTTATATTCAGTTTTTAAACTTCGATTCGGTTGTAAACAGGTATAAAAACAGGGTGAAAGTAGCCCCATTTAGCAAAAACTCATCTTCGGTATTACAGTTGTCGTTATCGGGTACTAATAAAGCTAAAATAGTAGACTATCTTAATGCGACATCCGATATTTTAAGTCGTGCCGAGCTAGAACGAAAAAATCTATATGCTTCTAATACCATTAAGTTCATCGATAGTAGTTTGGCTATTGAAAGCGCCCGTTTAAAAGATGTAAACGATGAGATGAACAACTTTAGAAAGCAAAGTAAAGTGTTTAATATTAGCGAGGAAATGACAGAGACAAGCGCTAAATTAAAAACGTACGAGCAACAAAAAGACGAAGAGTATAATAAATTACATTATTTAGATGCTCTAGAAGATTACTTAAATACCAAAACTAATTATACCAATATTGCGGCACCTTCATCTGTTGGTATTAACGAAGGCAACATACAAAGTAGTGTAACTAAAATTACACAATTGGCCATCGAGCGTCAAAACTTGGAGTATACAACCAAACCAGACTCGCCTTTATTTAAAGACTTAGACCGTCGTATCGATTCAGAGAAAAACGTGTTGTTAGAAACCATTAATGCGACCAGAAAAACACTAAATGTTTATTTAAATTCTATAAATCGTAACATAGCCCAATTAGAAAGTCAATTAAGTGAGTTGCCAGAAAACGAACAAAAATTCTTAAAAATACAACGTAAGCTAAGCATTAGTCAAGAAGCGTATAATGTGTATATGAATAAACGCAGCGAAGCCGCTATTGTTAAAGCTGCGAATGTGTCGGACATCGTTACTATAGACGAAGCTAAAGATATAGGAGGTGGTTTAATAGGGCCAAACAAGTCATTAAACTATATGATGGCTTTAATGATAGGCTTTTTAACACCTTTATTGCTTATTTTTATTATCTATCTCTTGGATAATACCATACATGGCTCGGATGAGGTGGAGCGTTTGTCGTCTATTCCAATTATTGGATTGTTAGGGAAGTACCGTTATCACAATAATTTAGTGGTTTATGAAAAGCCAAAATCAGCTGTTTCAGAGTCGTTTAGAGCTATTCGCTCTAGTTTGCAGTTTATTTTAAATAAACAAGCCAATACCAATCGTGGACGCACTATTATGATAACCTCATCGGTAAGTGGGGAAGGGAAAACCTTCTGTTCTATTAATATTGCAACAGTCTATGCGCTGTCGGGTAAAAAAACGATTTTATTAGGATTAGATTTACGTAAACCAAAGATTTTTGATGATTTTAACTTAACAAACGATCGCGGTATAGTTAATTATTTTATTGGAGATAATACGTTTGATGAGGTGATCAATCACACCCATATCGACAATTTAGATGTGGTAACTTCTGGACCCATTCCACCAAACCCCTCCGAATTATTAATGAGTGATCGTATGTCGCAACTTATAACAGAGCTACGCGATACTTATGATATGATTATTTTAGATACGCCGCCATTAGGCTTAGTAACCGATGCCTTAGAACTAGTTAAATATGCCGATACCTCTATCTTTATGGTACGTTTAGACTATACCAAAAAAGGCATGTTACAACTTATTAATGCTAAACATCGCGCTGGAGAAATTAAAAATATCAATTTTGTGTTGAATTTTTATAAACATAAAACCAATAATAATTATGGCTATGGTTACGGCTATGGTTACGGTTATGGCTATGGTGTGTATGGAAATGCGTATCATACCGATAAACCTAAAACCCTTTTACAAAAAACTAAAGCGTTTTTAAAACGCTTGTAGATTTAATAGTAAACAATAATTATTTCGACCAATTTAAACCTCTCTTATGGATCAAAAAAAAATCGCCATTATTGGGTTAGGTTATGTAGGACTGCCATTAGCTGTAGAATTTGCTAAGCAATATGCTGTTGTAGGGTTCGATATCAATTCAAAACGAATTAACGAGTTACAATCTGGAACCGATAAAACGCTTGAGGTTTCAGATACCGACTTAAAGGCTATTTTAGCCTCGTCACCAAATGAAAAAACGGGACTTTGGGTGACCCATAATTCTCAAGCTATGGCAGAAGCGCAAATTTATATTGTCACGGTGCCAACCCCAACAGACGACCTTAATAAGCCTATTCTTACGCCACTTATTAAAGCTAGTGAAACCGTTGGGGAACTATTAAAACCTCAAGATATTGTTATTTACGAATCTACGGTTTATCCAGGGGTAACAGAAGATATTTGTGTCCCTATTTTAGAAAAACAATCAGGATTAGTATTTAATACCGATTTTTTTGCAGGCTACTCACCAGAGCGTATTAATCCAGGAGACAAAACACATACCGTAACTAAAATATTGAAAGTTACGTCTGGATCTACACCAGAAATTGCCAAAGAAATAGATGATTTATACCGTTCGGTTATTACGGCTGGTACACATTTAGCTCCTTCTATTAAAGTTGCCGAAGCAGCGAAAGTGATTGAAAACTCTCAACGCGATATCAATATTGCATTTGTAAACGAGTTGTCAAAAATATTTCGTTTGCTAGATATTGATACAAAGGCCGTTTTAGAAGCTGCAGGAACCAAATGGAACTTCATTAATTTTACACCAGGTTTAGTTGGTGGCCATTGCATTGGAGTCGACCCATATTACTTAGCACAAAAAGCCATAGAAATGGGATATGATCCCGAAATAATTTTAGCAGGACGTAAAATGAACGATAGTATGGGAAGTTATGTCGCTCAAGAAACTGTAAAAATGATGATTAAAAAAGGGGCACGTATTCAAGAGGCTAAAGTATTGGTATTGGGTATAACATTTAAAGAAAATTGCCCAGATATACGTAACTCACGCGTTATTGATATTATCAGGGAGTTTAAAACGTACGATATTAATGTAGATGTCTACGACCCATGGGCATCGGCCGAAGAAGTCAAACACGAATATGGTTTAGATTTAATCTGTTGTGCCTCGCAATTACAAGCACAATACGAAAGTGTTGTCGTAGCGGTATCTCATAAAGAATTTTTAGAACTCGATATTGCGGCTTTAAAATCAGAACATGGTGTCGTTTTTGATGTGAAATCGTTGTTGCCACCACATCAAGTAGATGCTAGGTTATAATTTTAAACCTATTGTCATGCTTCTGTCTGCCAACAGGTAGATGGTTCAGCATCTCCACGTAAACTGTTTAGATATAGCCCTATTCCTGCAAAGCAGGAACACGCTGTCGGCAGTATATCAAAATAAATCCCGTAAAAGATTTTTGAAGCCTTGGAGGAAATCTAGGGATTTGTTTTGGGTTTAAAGGCGTCAAGGCTTTAAAATACCTCTCGACAGCAAAGGACTTTTTGGTTCGTTTTTGGTCCATCAAAAATGAATAAACAATCATGTTTTATTATATTGAATTTAGTTCAACATCACCTTGTCATGCTGAACTTGGTTCAGCATCTTAATATCAAGAGTCATCATTTTACTTACTGTTGCGAAGTAGAACACTATTTATTAATAAGCTTAACAATCATTTTGCGGTTTACGGATTAGTCGTATTTTTAAACCGTAAAATCTATTGCAATTATGTTGTACAACAAGGCTTATCATACTCAAGATTTATCGACGTTGTCATTTTTAGTTACCGGTGGCGGTGGCTTTATAGGGAGTAATCTTGTGGAATACCTTTTAAACCATGGCGCAAAGCAGGTACGTGTGCTAGATAACTTTTCTAACGGCTATCGTGAGAATCTCACCGCGTTTACAAATCACCCTAATTTTGATCTATTAGAAGGTGATATAAGAGATTTGGAGACTTGCAAGCAAGCTATGGACGGTGTCGATTATGTGTCTCATCAAGCAGCGTTGGGATCGGTGCCGCGTTCTATTAACGACCCTGCGATTACAAATGCCGTTAATATTTCAGGGTTTTTAAATATGCTTATTGCTTTAAAAGATAGTACTACTGTAAAACGTATGGTGTATGCCGCATCTAGTTCTACCTATGGCGATAGTAAATCTTTGCCAAAAATAGAGGATACTATTGGGAAGCCCTTATCGCCTTATGCGGTAACAAAATATGTGAATGAGCTTTATGCCGAGGTGTTTGGTACAACGTATCAAACAGACTGCATTGGTTTACGGTATTTTAATGTATTTGGCCCTAAGCAAAGTCCTAAAGGTGCTTATGCTGCGGTAATTCCGTTGTTTATGCAAGCGTTGAAAGCACAGGAATCACCCACAATTCATGGTGATGGTGAGCAAACTCGTGACTTTACGTTTGTAGCCAATGCTGTACAAGCTAATGTGAAAGCCTTTTTTGCCTCTGAAGAAGCAGCTAATGAGGTGTATAATGTAGCTTGTGGTGAACGTATTAGTGTCAATTATTTATGGAACAGCTTGCAAGCGGCAGCCGATAGTAATTTACCTGCCATTCATGGGCCTTCACGTCAAGGCGATGTACGCAATTCGTTAGCTGATATTTCTAAGGCGAAACGTTTGTTAGGGTACACTCCCGAATTTTCAGTAAAGGACGGGTTAAAGATTACTTGGGATGCGTTTCAGAGGTGATATGTGTTTGATGTCATTTAGTCTTTAATTGTGCTTCTATTAGTCACAGGTAGATATTTCAGCACTTTCTTGTTAATAATTGTTTGTCATGCTGAACTTGTTTCAGCATCTCCTTTTGTTTTAAAATGACCTTATTTATATTTTTTCATTTTCTTTACTCGTCTAAAGAAAACGAAACAAAAGAAACGACGCCTTGTCGGTAGGGATTTTACCTGCGGTAAACCCCTCTCAAAACTTCGCGTCATGGTATGACTGGATTTCGAAGCTTTTGAGATGTATCCTTACGACAAGTGGTTTTCCTGCTTCGCAGGAAGAAGGAGTTTAGAAGGGAGGTTTAATATAAAGATTCTTCACTTCACTGGGGTGCGTTCTGACTGACAGGGTAGATTCTTCGTGTCGCTGTCGCTCACTCTGAATGACAGTGAGTATCTGAATAGAAGAGGCGATTGTCATTCAGAAGGAGGTCAAGTATTGACCGACTGAAGAATCTAAGGTTTTAAATACTTTCATTTAAAAATATCCAGTCTTTATTGGAATTAGAAATTAGAGTTTCTTTTTTTGCTCTGCTCATACCTTTAATTTGTTTTTCCCTTTTAATGGCTTGTTCAATTTCTGTAAAATGCTCGTAGTGTATCAGGTAAAAACACTTGTACTTAGCAGTAAATGCTTTTGAGAAGGGTAATGGGTTTTTGTGATGATATAATCTATCTTTTAGGTTGTTTGTAACACCAGTATAGAGTACAGTTTTGTTTTTATTGGTTAGGATATAAACATAATAGTTATGGGTGCCTTTGGTTTTCATGTTTTAAATTTATAAAAGATTCTTCACTTCACTACGTTACGTTCTGAATGACAGGGTAGATTCTTCGTGTCTCTGCGCTCACTCTGAATGACAATGGGATTCTTTGTGGTACTCTACTTACTTTAAATGACATTCTTTTTGTTATGCTCCTTCCTAACGGCAGGCAGGCCTGTTAGCCATGCCTACGGCAGGTAGATAGTTCAGTATCTCTTTGTATTTAAGCTCCTTGTCATGCTGAATTCATTTCAGCATCTCTTACAAATTATCCACTTGTTACGAAATCTTGATTTTTTAATAGTAAGTTTTGGTTTGTTGTAGCAATTGTTATCTTAGCCCTTAGGAATAACGTTACCAATTAAATGAGTTTAGAAACACGCGTGTATCAGAAAGAAAACAACCTGCGGTTTGGTAGGCTGTTGCGCGCTTCGTTAACCGATATTATATCGTCTCGTTTTTTGGCAACACAGTTAGCGGTTCGCGATATCAAAGCACAATACCGTCAGTCGTATTTTGGGATTTTATGGGCCTTTATTACACCATTAACCACCGCTTTTGTTTGGATATTCCTTAACAGTACGGGGACCATTAGGCTAACCGATACCGGAGTGCCGTATCCTGTGTATGCTTTTTCAGGAACCTTGTTGTGGTCTATTATTAAAGAGTCTATTAACACGCCAATGTCTAGCACCAATGCGGCTAAATCTATTTTAACTAAGATTAATTTTCCTAAAGAAGCTTTAGTGGTGTCGGGGATTTTTAAGTTACTGTTTAATAGTGCGATAAAAGTACTCTTGTTAGTCGTATTTATTTTTGTGTTTGGTGTTGGATTCCATTGGAGCTTATTGTTGTTACCGTTTGCGTTATTGGCAGCGGTGTTTTTTGGGATTACCATAGGCTTGTTTATAACACCTATTGGCATGTTGTATAAAGATGTTAGCCGGTTGATTAGTTTCGGATTAGGATTTGTGATGTACGTCACACCTGTAGTATATGCCATTCCTAAAGAGGGTATTATGAGAAGCATTATGCTATGGAATCCGTTTACACCTATTATTGTCACCGCTAGAGATATGGCTTTAGGGCAACCATTACAGTTTTTACCCTATTATATCGGATTATTATTGGTTTGTGTGCCACTATTATGTTTAGGATTAGTGTTTTATAGATTATCTATTCCTATTATTGTAGAACGGATGAGTGCGTAGGGGCGAGTAGTGAGATGTTAGTAATGAGTAGTGAGAAGTGAGTAGTGAGAAGTGAGTAGTGAGCCGTGAGTAGTGAAAAGTGAGTCGATTTCCAATTCACGATTCCCGAATAAAAGATGAGTAAACAAAATAAAAACATACCACCCAACAACAACGGCCTCGTAAAGGTGGAAAACCTAATAAAAGAAACAGTAAAATAGAAAGGCAAAATGTCATTCAGAACGAGCATAGCGAAGTGATGAATCTAAAACATAATAAGTAGAATTAAAATAGAGATGCTTCAGTCGGTTATTGCATAACCTCCTTCTGCATGACATGGTGTTTGTCATTCAGAGCGTTAGCGAAGAATCTTTGAAAATGTAGTGGGAAGTGAATAATGAGAAGTGAGTATTGAGTAGTGAGTAGTGAGAAGTTAATAGCGAATAGTGAGTAATGAGCGATTAGTGATAAGTAGTGAGGCGTGAGTGGATTCACATTTTTTGAATAAAAAAAGCATATTGTCATGCTGAGCCTGTCGAAGCATCTCAATAAACACATGTAATTTAGAATAACAAACAATTGAACAACGATGAACATAACATACCACCCAACAACGACGGCCTCGTAAAGGTAGAAGACCTAAGTAAAAGAAGCAGTAAATTGTCATTCAGAACGAGCATAGCGAAGTGATGAATCTAAAACATTATAAGTAGAATTAAAATAGAGATGCTTCAGTCGGTTATTGCATAACCTCCTTCTGCATGACATGGTGTTTGTCATTCAGGGCGTTAGCGAAGAATCTTTGAAAATGTAGTGGGAAGTGAGATGTGAGTATTGAGTAGTGAGAAGTTAATAGCGAATAGTGAGTAATGAGCGATTAGTGATAAGTAGTGAGGCGTGAGTGGATTCACATTTTTTGAATAAAAAAAGCATATTGTCATGCTGAGCCTGTCGAAGCATCTCAATAAACACATGTAATTTAGAATAACAAACAATTGAACAACGATGAACATAACATACCACCCAACAACGACGGCCTTGTAAAGGTAGAAGACCTAAGCAAAAAAAGCAGTAAATTGTCATTCAGAACTAGCGTAGCGAAGTGATGAATCTAAAACATTATAAGTAGAATTAAAATAGAGATGCTTCAGTCGGTTATTGCATAACCTCCTTCTGCATGACATGGTGTTTGTCATTCAGAGCGTTAGCGAAGAATCTTTGAAAAAGTAGTGGGAAGTGAATAATGAGAAGTGAGTATTGAGTATTGAGTAGTGAGAAGTGAATAATGAGAAGTGAATAGTTGAAAAAAACATTTTCGATTCCCGTTTCCCGATTCACGATTCCCGAATAAAACATACATGAGTAAACAAAATCAAGACATACCACCCAATAACGACGTTCTTGTAAAGGTAGAAGACCTAAGCAAAAAAAGCAGTAAATTGTCATTCAGAACTAGCGTAGCGAAGTGAAGAATCTAGAATATATGACGAATCAAACACAAGACATATCAAACACCAACGACGTCCTTGTAAAGGTAGAAGGCCTCAGTAAAAAGTTTTGCAAAGACCTCAAGACCAGCTTATGGTATGGCGTAAAGGATTTGGTTAGCGGGGTTCGGGGTAACAAGCATAACCGCGAACTGCGCCCCAAAGAATTTTGGGCGGTAAAAGATGTGAGTTTCGAGCTACGCCGTGGCGAGTGTTTGGGGCTTATTGGCCATAATGGTGCTGGTAAAAGTACCCTGCTTAAAATACTAAACGGCTTGATTAACCCCGATGCTGGTAAAGTGACTATAAAAGGACGTGTAGGCGCTTTAATTGAGCTGGGTGCTGGCTTTAATCCCATACTCACGGGGCGCGAAAACATTTATAACAATGGGGCGGTGTTAGGGTTTACAAGACAAGAGATTACCCGCAAGTTGGACGACATTATTGCTTTTGCCGAACTGGAAGACTTTATTGATATGCCCGTGCAACATTACAGTAGCGGGATGAAAGTACGACTGGGCTTTGCCGTAGCTGCCCAAATGGAACCCGATGTGTTGATTATTGATGAGGTCTTAGCAGTTGGGGATTTAGGATTTGTATTAAAGTGTTTTAAGCAAATTGATACTATTTTGCCCAACACGGCTATCGTATTTGTAAGCCATAGTATGCCTATGATATCCCGTATTTGTAACCATATTATATTAATGGAGCATGGTAAGCCTAAATTTCAAGGGACTGATGTAGCCAAAGGCATAGATTTGTATTATACACGGTTTGCTAATAATGAAAGCAATGTGGTGTTTGATGATGGGAGTTTAGAGTTTTTGTCCCACAATTGCGATTTAGAACAAGGCCAAGTGTTGAGAGGGCAAGATATAGGAATAAGCCTTTGTTTTGCTATAAAGAAAGGAAATTTTAAAGTGTTGCCTACCGTATATATGGAAATAAAGGATAAAGATTTAAGACCTGTGGCAGGAGTGCAGAGCGGCCAAGAATCTACTGAGGTTAAAGACGCCAAGTATTTAAAGTATTATTTTACCATTAAAAACTCAATGTTTACACTAGGGGCTTATGGTATTGATATTATTGTAAAAGATGCTGAAAGTAACAGCCCTATTTTGAGGGTGAACAATTTTATAAAATTTTCGGCTGTAGGAGATAAGAGTATGTGGGTGCCCTTTGAACTACAAACAGATGTAGCTGTAGAACTTAAATGATATGATAAACGTAACCAAAACCTTTTTACCACCACAGGATGAGTACCAAGCTATTTTAAAACGGGCTTGGGATACAGGTTGGATGACTAATCGAGGCGTTTTGGTGCAAGAACTTGAAGCTAAACTAAAAGATTATTTAGATGCTGGTAACATCATAGCCATGACCAATGGAACTTTGCCTTTACAAATAGCTATAAAAGCCTTAGGGTTAACAGGGGAAATCATTACCACACCCTTTAGTTATGTGGCCACCACCAGCATTATTGTATGGGAAGGCTGTACGCCTGTGTTTGTAGATATCCATCCGGAGTATTTGACCATAGACGAAACTAAAATAGAAGCCGCGATAACCCCAAATACTACAGCCATATTGGCGACCCACGTCTTTGGAAACCCCTGTGATGTGGAAACTATACAGGCCATTGCAGATAAATATGGGTTAAAGGTTATTTACGATGCCGCTCACTGTTTTGGGGTCACCTATAAAGGCCAATCTATTTTTAATTATGGCGATGTGAGTACCTGTAGTTTTCATGCCACTAAACTCTTTCATACTGGGGAAGGTGGTGCCTTGTTTTGCAAATCGGAGCATTACGATAGGATGTTTTATCATCACAACTTTGGGCATAAGGGTCAAGAGAGTTTTCAAGGGTTGGGGATTAATGCCAAGATGAGCGAACCCCAAGCGGCTATGGGCTTGGCGGTATTGCCGTATATGCGAATCATTTTGGAACAACGAAAACAAATAGTGGCATCTTATAATGAGGCTTTGGCTGGTTTGCCTTTAAAACCATTAAAATTACGGGAAGGCACCCAGTGGAATTACAGTTATTACCCGGTGATTTTTGAAAATGAAACACAGTTGCTCAAGGCTAAAATAAAGCTTAACGAAAATAATATATTTCCTAGACGCTACTTTTATCCAAGTTTAAATACCTTACCTTATATTGAAAAAAATAGTAAGCTAATTTCTGAAGATATTTCAAAACGCATATTGTGTTTGCCTTTATATGATAGTTTGTCTATTGAAACGGTTGATCGTATATGTAAACTTATAAACAAGAGTTTATGAAACTAGGCATTATGCAACCTTATTTTATGCCTTATTTAGGTTATTTAGCATTGATAAACCATGTCGATCAATTTATACTGTTTGATACTCCTCAATATATAAGGCATGGTTGGATAGAACGTAATAGGGTATTAAAGCTAAACGGCACGCCTCTGTATATTAAAGTACCTTTATTAAAACATCATCAGAACACTCCAATTTGTAGTATAGGTATCAATAACAGTATAGATTGGAAGCAGAAAATTCTTGCACAATTGGTACATTACAAAAAAAAAGCACCTTACTACAACAATGTAATAGGACTTTTGGAGACTGTTTTTGAAAATGAATACACGAGCATTGTAGATTTGAATTATAAGTCATTATTAACCCTTTGTAACTATTTAGATATAAAAACACCCATGTCTATTTGGTCTGAAATGAATTTGGATATTGAACCTGTTACTGCACCAGATGAGTGGGCGCTTCATATTAGTAAGGCTTTGAAGGCAACTAGTTATTTTAATCCGCCTGGTGGACGTTCATTTTTCGATAATGAAAAATATACCAAGGCAGGGATTGATTTAAAATTTTTAGAAATATCAGTAGAACCATACAAGCAATTTGAAAATGATTTTACACCTTATTTATCAATAATTGATGTCTTAATGTTTAATAAAAAAGAAAAAGCTAAAGATATGATAAATTCATTTGTTTTAATTGATTAACATCTTGTTATGGATAAAGTAGACAAAAAAAATAATGAATATTGGAAAAATTATTACAACGATAAGAAAGTTGTTAATAGAAATAGAGATTTACAGATTAATGTTTCTAGAACAAGAGGTGGTTTAAAAGTAGGTGATGTAGTTTGGATGAAAACCGTAAATTATATTATAGAATTACTTTCAATCAATCAAGATTCAAGTGTTTTAGAGCTATGCTGTGGTAATGGATTAATTATTGGGGAAATAGCCAAAAAGTGTAAGCTTGCCCTTGGAGTAGATTATTCAGAAATATTACTAAATCAACTAATGGAAAACTTTGATTCTGAAAATTTAGAAATTATAAATTCAGATATTAAAGACTATAAAATCTCAAAAAATAAATTTGATGCAATTATAATATATTTTTCACTTCAGCATTTTAACGAAAAAGAATCATATGAACTAATTTCAAAATGTTTAAAATCACTAAAGGTAAATGGAAAGATTTTATTAGGTGATATACCAGATTTAGACAAGAAATGGGCGTATATAGATAAACCTACTTACCAAGTTGATTACTTTAAAAGAATTCAAGAAGATAAGCCAATGATTGGTTATTGGTATCAAAAGGATTTTTTTAAAGCTATGAATTCTTGTTTTCCTAAAACTTCTTTTATAATATTAAAGCAGCCAGATTACCAAATTAATTCTGATTATCGATTCGATGTACTAATAGAGAAAAATGAAAACATTTAAAATAGCAATACATGGTGTCCCAAGGTCAGGTACTTCTTGGGTTGGGGCTATTTTTGATTCATCTAATAAGGTAATTTATAGACATCAACCTTTATTTTCTTATGCATTTAAATCTTTTTTAAATGACTCATCTTCAGCTGAAGATATTAATGATTTTTTTGAAAAAGTATCATTAAGTCATGATGATTTTATAACTCAAAAGAGTGAAAAAGAAAAAGGATTAATACCTGTTTTTGATAAAGGAGATATTACTCATATTATATATAAAGAGGCCAGATATCATCATATTTTAAGCAATATGTTAGAAAAGGATGATGAAGTTAAAGTTATAGGTATCATAAGAAATCCTAAGAGTGTTATTTATTCATGGATGAATGCTCCTAAAGAATTTAAAAAAGATGAATGGGATATTCTAAACGAATGGGAAAAAGCAGATAAAAAAAATAAAGGAGCTATAGAAGAATTTTATGGTTATGAAAAATGGAAAGAAGTGGCAATAAATTTTTTAAAACTTAAAGAAAAGTATCCAGATAGATTTTACATTTTAGATTATAGAGCTTTATTGAAAGATACAGAGCAAGAAATTAAAAAAATGTTTTTATTCTGTAATTTAGATTTAGGTTTTCAAACTTTAGATTTTATTAGAAAAGGACAAAAAAAAGATTTATCTAGACATGCTTATTCTGTTTTTAGAATAAATCAAAAAGATGATAAATGGAAAGGTAATTTACCAAGTGAAATAATCAAAAAAATTGATAACGATTTAATAGGGACGGATTTAGAAAAATATTTAGATGAATAAAGAAACTCCATTAGTAAGTGTTTCCGTAGTTACTTATAATCACAAAGATTATATTGAGCAATGTCTTAATGGTATTTTAATGCAAGAAACCACCTTCCCATTTGAAATTATCTTAGGTGAAGATGAGAGTCATGACGGTACCCGTGAGATTTGTATAGATTATGCTAATAAATACCCTGATAAAATAAAACTGTTTTTACGCTCACGCAAAGATGTGATTTACATCAACGGTAACCCAACAGGGCGTTATAATATGATTGAGAACTTAAAAGCTTGTAAAGGTAAATACATTGCGTTATGCGAAGGTGATGACTATTGGACAGACCCCTTAAAACTGCAAAAACAAGTGGATTTTTTGGAGGCTAATTCTGATTATGCGATTTGTTTTCATGAAGCTAAAGTACTTTTTGAAAAGCCCTGGCCATATCGTGTAACGTATTACAAAGATTTTAAATGGAATGTTTTAGATGAAAATAAGACAGTATATAATGTAGATAAAGTTTTTCATGGCCCTTTTATGGCAACAGCTAGTGTTGTATTTAGAGTACCAAAAAATTTTAGTATACCAAATTGGTTTGTTGAAGTACAAAGTGGGGATATAGTTTTAAGTGCTTTAGTAACCGCTGGAAATAAAATTAAATATTTGTCAGAAAGTATGTCGGTTTATAGAAAGCATATAGGTGGCGTAACAGAGTATCACAAAGGCAATTCAATAATATTAAATCGTTTACTTAGTTTAAAGTATTTAAATAATTATTTTAATAACCAGTATATTGTAGAAATAAAGAGGTCTGCAAAATCCTATATTTTAAACGATTTAAAATATGTGAGTTTTAAGGAGTATCTATTTTTATTAAAGTTGTATTTTACTTCAAATGTCGTAAATATAAAATGGATATTTAAGTCTATTAAAAGAGATTTAAAAAAGGATGTGAAATAATTATGATAAAAAACAATCAAGCCATCTGCACAATAATAACAGCCGATTATTTTTTTTATGCCCAGGCGATATACGATTCTGTGATGGCGCATGATGCAAAAACTTATTTTTATGTTTTGGTGGTTGATGATTATGAGACTAAAAACTTATCTTATAAAGGAATTAACTCTGTTTCGCTTCAAGAATTAAAAACAGCTTACCCAAAAGACTATCAAACCATAGCACATTATGAAAATGATAAAGCCAGTGTGTTACGTTGGGCTTTAAAACCCTTATTTTTAAAATATATATTAAAAGCCAAAGCGATGGAACGTGTTATTTTGGTGGATCCGGATATATATTTTTTTAAATCGCCTAAGTTTTTATTTCAAGCCTTAAAAAAGCATCGGGTATTGCTTACACCACATTGGCGTTCTAAAAACCCTAATTTAGACCCTGTTAATTTTGATTGGTTGTTTAATGGCGGTTTGTATAATGCTGGTTTTTTTGGATGTAATAAAAAAGCAATCCCTATTTTAGATTGGTGGTTGCAAGCCTGTGCTTATAAAATGACAAAGGGTGATGGCTTTTTTGTTGATCAAAGTTATTTAAACCTGATGCCTATTTATTTTGAGGGTGTTTATGTACTTAAACATCGTGGGTGTAATGTGGCTGCTTGGAATCGTATAGAGTGCAAGCGACAACTTTTTGATAAAGAAGTGCTTATAAATGGTAAATACCCTGTTGTTTTTATCCATTTTACAAGTTTAACCATAAAGTTAATACAAGAAAATATTGACCCTAAGCTAACGTCGTATTTAAAAGATTATCAAACAAAGTTATTACAACATAATCCTAATTACAACTAGATGTCTTCCCTTCCAAATGATTTATTTATAACAATTCCTTTAACCACTAAAACATTAGATAGGTATTATATCCGGCACTCTATTTTTAAAGCCTTAGAGGAAGTTTTGCCAAAGTTATCGGGAACACTTTTGGATGTAGGTTGTGGGCAAAAGCCCTATAAAGAGCATATTTTAAAGCATAGTGATGTTGAAGATTACACAGGCTTAGATATAGAAACCGCCTTAGAGTATGATGAAGAAGTAAAACCAGATATTATTTGGGACGGTAATACCATGCCATTTAAAGATAATAGTTTTAATTGTGCAATGGCAACAGAGGTGTTGGAGCATTGCCCAGATCCCGAAGTTGTGTTAAATGAAGTATATCGCATATTAAAGCCAGGAGGTATCTTCTTTTTTACAGTCCCCTTTTTATGGAATCTTCACGAGGTGCCTCATGACGAATATAGGTACACACCGTTTTCGCTAGAACGTCATCTTAATAATTGTGGGTTTACCAATGTAACATTACAGGCAACAGGCGGTTGGCATGCGGCCATGGCACAAATGTTAGGGTTATGGGTGCGCCGTAGCTATATGGGGACTAATAAACGAAAGCTGTTATCTGCTGTGTTAAAACCCATTATTAAACGTTTAATAGCATACGATAAACCAGAGCACGTGCAGTTTAAAGAGGGACAGATGATTACTGGACTTCAAGGTGTTGCTTATAAACCACTGACGGCATGATGACTATAGCGTTACTATCACCACATCAGCAAAACTATTCCGAAACCTTTATACAGGCACATAAAACCTATTTAAAGGATAAGGTATTGCATTATCATGGAGCTAAACACCACATACTTTTAGAAGGGAGTAAGAGCTTATGGGCTATTAAGAAGACCGTTTTGAACCGCTTAAAAAACAAGTTAAGAGTTAGGCAATATACACCTTGGTACCAACCTGTGTTGGATAGTTTTACTAAAGAAGGCGTTTCTGTAGTTCTTGTGGAATTTGGCCATCATGCTTTTAAGCATATCGACTTGTTAAAAGCGTCTAAATTACCTGTTGTGGTACATTTTCATGGTTTTGATGCACATGTATATGATGTGGTAGAGCAATGTAATCAATATCAAGAGGTGTTTCAAATAGCCCGAAAAATTATTGCCGTGTCTCAAGTTATGAGGCGACAGCTTATGGCATTAGGTTGCCCAGAAGATAAATTAGTGGTAACCCCTTGCGGGCCACATAGTGGGTTTAAGGCAATAACACCAAGTTTTAACAATCAACAATTTGTTTCTGTAGGGCGTTTTACCAATAAAAAAGCGCCCCATTTAACTATTTTAGCTTTTAAGCAGGTTTTAAATAGTTATCCAGAAGCCACGCTTTGCATGGTAGGTGACGGGATATTGTTGAGTTCATGTAAAATTTTAGTTAAAGCCTTAAATATTGAGCAAAGTGTGCTTTTTTTAGGAGTTTTAAGTCGAGACGAGATTAGTAAAATTTTTAGTCAAGCTATCGCTTTTGTACAACATTCGGTAGTTGCAGAAAATGGCGATAGCGAAGGCACTCCTGTCGCTGTTTTGGAAGCGAGTTTGTCAGGATTACCTGTTGTAGCTACTAAGCATGCTGGTATTCCTGATGTGGTTATTCATAAACAAACAGGCTTGTTATGCGATGAATTTGATGTGGATACTATGGCTAAACATATGATACATTTAGCTAACAACAGTAATTATGCTGAAACATTAGGTAAGCAAGGAAAACAATTTGTTGCTAGTCAATTTAGTTTAGAAAAGCATATTAGTGTGGTTCAAAAAACCTTAGAGTTTAGTTGTAAAGAGTGAAGTTTTAATATTATAAAGTTAAAAAACTATAAAGAAGCTTTTAAAAAAGATTTGTTGAAATTAATAAAAGGATATGAAAAAGATTTTCTCTTTAAAAATAAATGAGAGTCGTATTTATGGGTTAGATGTTTTGCGAGCTTTTGCTATCATTTTTGTTGTTTTAGTTCATAGTGATACAATACTTCCTGAATGGTTTTTTTCAAAAATATATTATTTTATATTGGATGGAGTTAGTATTTTTTTTGTGTTAAGTGGGTTTTTAATAGGAGGTATTTTAATAAAAGCATTTGAAAAGAAACCATTACACAGACAAATGCTATTTGTTTTTTGGATAAGGCGTTGGTTTAGAACATTACCAAACTATTTTCTTATTTTAACAGTATTACTTTTCCTTAAAACATGGTATAATGATAGTTTTAATCCTTACGATTATTTAAACTACTATATTTTTTCGCAAAATCTATTTTATAGTCATCCAAGTTTTTTTCCTGAAGCTTGGAGTTTGAGTGTTGAGGAATGGTTTTATTTATTAACACCAATTTTAATATTTTACTTTTTAAAATTATCTAAATTAAAAGTCAAACAAGTTGTAGTAATAGTCATTATACTTTTAATTATAATATCAACTTTAATACGCTATTTAAAGTTTTCTGAGTTAACCATTACAAATTTTAAAGAGTTTGATTTTTTAATCAGAAAACAAGTTGTTACTAGGTTAGATAGCTTAATGTATGGTGTTTTTGGAGCTTATTTGTATTATTATTATAGGGCATTTTGGTATAAATATAAAATTGTGCTATTTGGATTAGGAATGAGCATTTTTATCTTCCTAAAAATAGGTGTGTTTAGTGTAGGAGGATATTCTGTTTTTTATTCGGTATTTTCACTTACCATAGTGTCGATTGCAACATTGTTTTTATTACCTTTTTTAAGCTCTATAAAGAATGGTAAAGGGATTATTTTTAAGTGCTTAACTTTTGTTAGTTTAATTTCTTATTCAATGTATTTAGTACATTTATCTATAGTGCAAGGCTGGATATTGGGAAGGTTAAACTTATCTTATTTAGGACTGTCTTGGAAGGTCTATTTATTACTCAAGTATTTTTTATATTGGTTTTTTACTATTTCAATATCTTTTATTCTTTATAAATATTTTGAGATACCTATAATGAATTTAAGAGATCGAGTAAAATCAAAACAGGTTGACTAAATTAATATCCATAATAATTCCACTATATAATCGCGTGCATTTAGTACGGGAAACCCTAGATAGTATATTAGCACAAACTTATACCCATTGGGAATGTTTGGTAGTAGACGATGGTAGTACCGATAATACGCTTACGGTTATTAAAGAGTATACTACAAAAGACGCAAGAATACGAGTATTTTATCGCCCAGATACTAAACCCAAAGGTGCGTCCAGCTGTCGGAATTATGGATTGGATCAAGCTACAGGCGATTTAATTTGGTTTTTCGATTCGGATGACATGATGTTACCTTACACGCTAAGTAATAGAATGGCTTTTGTTAAAATGTTTCCAGATTTAGATTTTTGGGTATTTCAAACCCAACGATTCTTTAAAACCCCTGGAGACGACGCCATGGTTTGGAACGATTTAACCAAGCACAATGCAGCCGATCTAAACGATTTTATGGGTATAAACCCTGTGTGGCATACTTCTGGGCCACAATGGAAACGAGAATTTCTTGTAAAAAATAACTTGTACTTTACAGAAGGTGTGATGAGTTGGCAAGACTGGGAGTTTCATATACGGGTATTACTACTGCAACCTAAGTATAAAAAGTTTATAGACGTACAGGCCTTTAGTTATCAGCGTTTTCACGATGGAGATGCTATTAATAAATGGCAAGATACACAAGTGGTTTATAATAGGTTAGATACTATTTATCGTTTAGCAACACAGTTTACACAAGCAGAGAGGCTAACAAAACTACACCAGAAACAGCTTGCAAAGGTGGTATATTTTAATCTTAGCTTGCTGCCAAAAACTATAAATGTTCGCCCACTTTGGAAACGTTTTTGGTGTTTTTACCCTAATCTATCCAAAATAGATCTTTGGTTTTGGAGTATGTATTTACATACATATAGAAAACAACACCGTCGCGGATATTATCGTTTAAGAAAGGTGATGGATTGGTGTAAAAAAGTGTATTTTAGTAAACACTTGGCTATAGATGATTTGAGCACACGAACTTGGTATAAAATACAACAGAATTGAACATACTTTTTATAACACATAACAGTAAGCGTGCTGGAGCACCAAAAGTATTGTTATTATTTTTGCAATGGCTAAAAAAACATACAAAACACCATATTACGGTTGTAGATATGGCAGCAGGATCACTGCAAAACGATTTTAAAGCAGTAGCTAATAAGTATATTGTTTTATCTGAGTGTAAACCCAAGGCAAACGTATTTTCCAAAGTTTTTAAAAAACAAAAAAAAGCTGAAGACCAACTTATAAGCACGTTAAGTAAAACGTCTTATCATTTGGTATATGCTAATACGGTAAAAACAATTCCTTATGGTGTATTGTTTAAACAAAGGCTGTCTATCCCCAAATTATTTGTTCACATACACGAATTACCTGTAACTATAAAATTATTATTACCCGATATCTCAAAGTATATACATGAAATAAATAAGGTGATAGCTGTTTCTAAATTGGTAAAACAGGGATTAGTATATGAGTATAAAGTGACGTCTGAAAAAATTGAGGTAATATATGAATTTTCAAACGTTACTTTAAATACAAATACAATTTTAGATAAGCCTGATGGAGATAAACTTAGGAAACCACAGTTTAGAGTAGGAGCTTCCGGATATGTCGATTGGCGTAAAGGAGCCGATGTGTTTTTGCAAGTGGCCAGATGTTTTTTTAAACAATACCCAGAAGCCGATGTTGATTTTGTATGGGTTGGTAAAGTGCCAAAACCCGAACGGTTAATTTTGGAAACAGATAGCCTTAAAATGAATTTGCAAGATAAAGTCCGTTTTGTAGGAGAACAAGCCAATCCATATCCTTACTTTAACAGTTTCGACGTGTTTTTAATGCCTTCAAGAGAAGACCCGTTTCCGTTGGTATGTATAGAACTCGGGCAGTTAGGAAAACCCATAATATGCTTTAAGGGTGCTGTTGGAACCGCAGAAATCCTTCAAGGGGGAGGCGGTGTAGTGGTACCGTATTTAGATGTAGAGGCTATGGCAAGTGCAGTTGCAAATTATAAAGACCAACCAGAACTGTGTGCCACTGATGGAGAGGAGGCTAAGGCTTTATTTAAGCGTTTTACAGTTGAAAATCAGGTGCCTAAATTATTAGAAGCCCTTAATGCAATGCTTGATTAGTTTTGATTTCTATTATTGTATCAACATATCGTCCAGACTATTTATCACAATTAGAAACCAATATAGCCAAAACAATTGGGCATATTACTTATGAGGTAATAGCGGTGAAAAACCTTGGCAAATTTGGCATTTGCGAAGCCTACAACAAAGGAGCCGAACAAGCGCAATACGAATGCCTATGCTTTGTACATGAAGATATATTGTTTAATACCTTAAATTGGGGGCAACGTATTATAGCCCATTTTAAGGGTAATAAGGTTGGTGCTGTTGGGCTGGCAGGAAGTGCTTATAAAAGTAAAATACCATCTACGTGGTCTGTGTACAAGCCTTATGTTGCATATAGTTTAAACCAACATACCATAAAAGGGATAAAACGATTAGATAATTATAATTATACCAGTAATCCTTTAAAAGCCGAAGTCGTATCTTTAGATGGCGTGTTTATAGCAACAAAAAAAAGCATTTGGCAACAATGTCGCTTCGATGATAAGCTATTAAAAGGTTATCATGGGTACGACATGGATTTTTCAATGCAAGTAAATCAAACTCACAAATTATATGTTGTATTTGATATTTTAATTGAACATTTCTCAGAAGGAAATCCAGATAAAATTTGGATGCAGGCCGCTATGAAGGTTAATGATAAGTGGAGAAAAAAACTACCTGTACATTGCATTCATAATTTATCTAAATTGGAACAAACACAATTGGAACAGCAAGCGATAATAAGTTTTAAAAGGCGCTTAAAACGGTTTAAATATGCTTTTATGTCAAGAGTTTACTTTTATGTAACCTATGTGTTATTACGATAGTCTATGCAAACAGCAATAATTATAGTAACATACAATGGCCTTCGCTGGATAAAGCGTTGTTTGGAAAGTTGTGGCGATTACCCTGTGGTGGTCGTTGACAATGCGTCAACCGATGGTACGGTAGGTTTTATAGAACAGCAGTTTCCAAACGTCATACTATTAAAGCAAGACACTAATTTAGGCTTTGGGCAAGCCAATAATCTAGGGATTAGCTATGCGTTAAACCACGGTGCAAAGCAGGTGTTTTTGCTTAATCAAGACGCTTATCTTGAAAAAGGGAGTTTAAAAGCCTTGATCGCGACACAAAAACAACACTCAGAGTTTGGCGTTATAAGTCCTATTCATCTTACAGGTGATGGTAAAATGTACGATAGGCAGTTTTATAACGTTATAAACGAACATCATGAATGGCTCCCCAAAAACCTACCCGATATTACTCCAAAAGCAAAGCCAATAAGCATATCTTTTGTAAATGCAGCAGGGTGGTTGGTGTCTAAATCTTGTTTAGTAAAGGTGGGTGGGTTTGATCCTCTGTTTTTTCATTACGGAGAAGATAATAATTATTGCCAACGGGTATTATACCATGGGTTTAAAGTAGGAGTAATAACGACGAGTTTTATTAAACATGATAGAGAGCATCGTCCCAAACCAGTTTATAAAGAGGGAAGCCATACTTATTGGACGTGGTATATGCGTCGTTTAAAAAAACGTTATGCCGATGTAAATAACACCTATGGTTCCATAAACAAGCTATTTATAAAACGTTTAAAATCGTTTGTCGCATCTGTAATAAAGTTAGATTGTAAGCGAAGCACCCTTTTATTAAAGGAATTATGTGTTATAGTAAAGCATAGGAAAGTCATTTTAGTTAGTAAAACTAGAAATACGATTCCAGACACTCATTATTTAACTGTAAAGACAACCAATGATTATTAAATATTTGAAAAATACGCTTAAGTTATGTATTATCCATTATGGCCTGCGTTTAAAGCCTTATCGTATGCAAAATGCTATACTCATTTTTAGTGAGGCTAGAGGGGGGAGCACCTGGTTAATGGAGCTTTTGCATCATGTGCCAAAAACTATCTTAAATTGGGAGCCTTTACATGTTGAAAAAGGTGTTGTGCCTAAAGAAATGAATTTAGGATGGCGGCCCTATCTTACTAAGAATAATGCCACTTTAGAACATAAAAAGCTATTTGAGAATATTTTGTTATTAAAACGTTTCACGCCATGGACGACACGTTATGTGTATTGGAAAGAAGTGTTTACCTCTAAGCATGTGGTTACCAAGTTTGTTCGCGCCAATATGTGTTTACCTTGGATAGTAGAGCAATTTCCAGAATTAAGCTATAAGCCTGTTTTTTTATTACGACACCCTATTGCTGTAGCCTTATCTCGGTTAAAAACATTTAATCGTTTAGATTTAGAAAGCATTCGAGAACCTTTAAAAGGGGCTGACTATTATACCATACCAGAGTGTTTAAATAATGACCGCTATATAGAGCATGCGTCTTTTATTAAAGGATTACAAACACGATTAGAGATAGAAGTAGCGTTATGGTGCTTAAACAATATGATGGTGATTAACCACCCTAATAAAACGTTATGGGTAACGGTATGTTATGAAGATTTAGTTGTAGCCCCACAAGCTACTTTTGAGAAGTTGTTGCAAGCTATGGGAGTAAAGGTGCCGACATCTATATTAAATTCCATTCCTTACAGACGAGCAAGTAGCTCTAATTATCATGGCAATTTAAAACAAGACCCGTTAGCGCAATTATCAAACTTTTTAAAATTACTCTCTAAGGAGGAGTTAACCCGTATTCAAACTATTTTTGATTATTTTGAGTTGAAAATTTATACAGCGTTTAAAGCAGATTCTAATAAAAAAAGCCATGTGTTTAATTAATATGCCAGGAGTCATTGTTTCATTAATGGTTACTCCTAAAATGAGTTGAGGAAATACGTTTTGATATACTTTAGTTCTTCATTTATCATGCTAAGCATTACGAAGTATCTTTATTTAATATAAAGTTTTATTACCGATTCATATCTCACTATTCATAATACAAAACAGGCAACCAATAAACAAAAACTCATAAGGGTTCATTATATTAGCGGTCTAATTGTAAAGCATGCCAAAACACCCACTTGTATCTATAATTATCCCAACCTACAATCGGACACACTTAATTGGCGAGACTTTAAATAGTGTGTTGGCACAAACCTATACCAACTGGGAATGTCTTGTGATTGATGATGGCAGTACCGATAATACCGAAGACGTTTTAAAAACATACATAAATAAAGACTTGCGCATACAATACCATAAACGTCCAGAAACACATTTATCAGGCGGCAATGGGGCGCGAAATTATGGATTTAAGCTAAGTAAAGGGGACTATATACAGTGGTTTGATAGTGATGATGTCATGTATCCTAATTATTTGGAAAGACAACTTAAACATATTCAAACCCACCAAGCCAATTTTTCATTGTGTTTGTACGATTTACAAAACGAAATCACGAGTACCATAAAAACAGGTGAACCACAAGTATTACGTCATGGGTTTTATTACGATTATATTACCAGAATACTTGCAGCAAACTTGCCAACACTATTATTTAAAAAATCATGTTTACTCGGCATTTCTTTAAACGAAAAACTACTTAAATCGCAAGAGTATGAATTTTTACAACGGTTTTTTAGAGCCTATGAAAAAACAGGTGTGTTATTGAACATGTCATTACTTAAAGTAGTAAGGCACCAAAACTCGATTACTGAGAAGCACACGTCCAAAAAAATAGCTTCCGCTTTAGAGGCCTTGTTAATAACATACTCAGAATTGCCAAAAGATAGCCCAGAGTATGTTAGAAAAAAGCTAACCATATTATATTTGAAAACATTATATATGGCTTTTACAAACCGAATGACAGAGACGTTTTATAAATACCTTTTTAAACTCCTTAAGTTTCATGTTTTTAAAGGATTATTGTTGTGTGCTTATTTGGGTGTATTGTATGGTTTTGTACAAGTGTTTCCCATAGGAAATTGGCATTACAAAGCATGCTATAAATTATATCGTTAACTTGTGAGTGCTATGAAAAAAAAACAGCCAATTTGTATCAACTATATTTTTCAGGGGTATCCCACATTTTATCAACCCTATATTCCGCCAGTAATCAGTGCTTTATCTCAAGAAACGTCTTTAAAAGTCAAGGTGAAAACTTTTAAAAAAGGCACAGGAGAAGATATCGAGCAATTACCTGCTTATTACTATAGACGTCTCTACGAAACATTTTCAGCAGTAGTAAAGCCACAATATAAAGGACTGAATTATTTAGAGCTTAAAGCCTTACAGCAACAAGTAGATGTGATTCATGTTATGGATTCGTATTTGAATCCTAAAGTATATGGTTTGTTGCAACAAACTGCCACAAAACGCCCTAAAATAGTATTAACTTTACGAGGCGGTGATACGTATGTAAAACCATGGGTGCAACCTAAATGGACAACGTTTTACAAGACTTATGGTAATTTAGTTGATGCGTTTATTGTGATGAGTAATCACCAAAAGCAATATTTACATACTCGATGGAAAGTCGATTTGGCGCGTATTCATGTGATTCCTATTTCTTATGGTGTTTCTGAAAAAATACCCCCAAAACAGTTACAAGGTGAGTGTTTAACATTAGTAAGTGCCTTTAGAATGTGTTGGGAAAAAAATATTGAAGGGAATATACGTGTAGTAAAACATTTGGTTGAGCAAAACATCCCTGTTCATTATCATATATATGGTGATGGTCCAGATAGCGGTCAAGTGTTTTATCTTATTGATAAATACAACTTACAAAGCTATATTACTTATCATGGACGTATTCCAAACGAGCAATTAAAACTAAAACTTAAAGATTATGATATCTTTTTACAGTTAAGTCATTCTGAGGCTTTTCCGACAAGTGTTTTGGAAGCTCAATCACTAGGGCTTCCCGCTATTGTTTCAGATGCTGGTGGGATGCCAGAAGTTATAGGTGTTGATAAAAGTGGGTTTTCTGTGCCATCATATAATTCAGAGCTAGCAGCCCGTTTAATTATAGGTCTTTTTAAGAACTCTGAAAAATATAAAACATTTTCAAAGGCAGCTATAGATCATGTACAAGAACAGTTTTCAGTAGCACAAGAGGTGGAACGTTTAACAAACTTATATATTAATTTGAGTTGTGAAAGCTAATGCATCTTTAAAAATAGCCATTTATTCAGGCACCATACCCTCGTCCATCTTTATCGAGCATCTTATAGAGGGTGTAGCTAAACACCATCACGTTTTACTGTTTGGTACCATAAAAAAAGCAACGCAGTATAACCATCCTAACATAACCATTGTTGAAACCCCAACTAAGCAGTTAAGGAATATAGGGGTAACAGGAATTAGAAGTTTGAAACTGTTTTTTAAATCACCAAAATTATTAAATGTCGCTTTTCGAGAAGCCTTAACTTATAAAACTCGTTACGAACAGTGGATGCGGTTTTCGCGTTTTGTTCCGGTGTTATTACACCAACCCCATGTGTTTCATTTACAATGGGCCAAAAAACTGTCGCGTTGGCTATTTTTGCAAGACGCTTATGGGTGTAAACTCGTGTTGAGTTTACGAGGGACGCATATTCATATTTCTCCTAAAGCCGATGTTGCTCTAGCACAAAGTTACTACGATTACTTTCCAAAAGTCGATACCTTTCATGCCGTGTCGCAAGATATGAAAACCGAGGCTTTGTCTTATGGAGCAACAGCAGACAACGTTAAAACCATTTACACAATATTACCAGATGCTGTATTTAACCATTTTACACCTGCCAAAGCAGTTAATGAAACTCTAAATATAGTTTCTGTAGGACGTTACCATTGGGTAAAAGGATATGATTATGCGCTTAGAGCTATTAAGTTGTTAAAAGCACAAGGGATTCAAGTAACGTATACCATTATTGCCTCAAAGCCAGTACCAGAAGATATGCTGTTTATGATTAATGATTTATCTCTAGAAGATGTTGTGGTCTTTAAAGATCATGTGCCTCAAGATGCATTGTTCCCGTATTTAAAAACATTTGATGTGTTTTTACTGCCAAGTTTAAGTGAAGGTATTGCGAATGTCGTTTTGGAAGCTATGGCTATAGGCCTTCCAGTAGTGTCTACCAATTGTGGTGGTATGCCCGAAGTGGTGACACCTAACCAAACAGGTTGGTTGGTGCCTATTCGCGACCCCGAAGCTATGGCCAAGGCCATAATAGAAGTCCATCAAACACCTAAGGAGCAATTACAAATGATAACCCGACAAGCACACGATTTTGTAAAAACGCAGTTTAATGCTAAGGATAATATACAACAGTTTTTGGCGTTGTATGACACGGTTGTTAGGAATTATAAATAACTGTCATGCTCCTGTCTATCGACAGGTAGATAGTTCAGCACTTTCCTGTTCACAACTTTTTGTCATGCTGAACTTGGTTCAGCATCTCTTTTTTATAAATAGTTTCAAGATATTATTATTTATGTTCTTCATTCATTTTGCCTTGATGCAAAACGAACCAAAAGATCAAGCCTGTCTGAGGTGCTTCCTTTGGATCACTCACGCTCGATGCTTCATGCTCTTTTCCGATGGTATCGGAACGCACTTCCGCATCTTTGTTCGTTATCACTGCAGACAGCCGTTTGCTTTCTGGCGTTGCCAGAATGAGGTTGGTTTAGTGTGGTTTGAGTTGTTAGTCCCTGAAACGCTAGCCTGTCGTTATACAGGAGTCCAGGGTGACAGAGCTTAATTATATTCTGTCATGCTTCTGTCTACTAACAGGTAGATGGTTCTACATCTCATTATAGAAAGTTTTTAGAAATTCCGAGTATGTTGCCGTTCAGAGTCAGTACCCCGTAACGGCGGTTATGCAGGCTTTTATTAATTCAGTTAAAGTTTTGTGTTTACATCTTGTTTTCCAACTATTGCCATTATCTCGACAATGTTGTCATTGACTCTAAAATAAATGCTGTCAACGCCACATACGCAGCGTCTATAGCCTTCTTTTATGTAATCCACAGACTCAAAGGAAAAAGGGCTTTCTGCAATACTGTCAAAATATTTAAAAAACGATTCGAAATAGTTGTCAGCTTGAGTCATACCGAATTTTTCAACGCCGTAATGGTGAATCCGAATCAAGTCACTTTTTGCTTCGTTGGTCAATCTATATTTAACCATTAAGCAAAGACTTGGATTGTGCTAGAATACTTTCCTTACTATCATTTGAAAATCCGCTATTTTCGGCTTTTTCAAGTTTGACTCTAATCCAATCTATTTGAACTTGTTGTTTTCGGGCTTGTCTAATCAAGTCATTAACAAGCTCACTTTTGCTTGAGTATTCGTTATTTTCCACTTGAGCTTTTAGCCACTCATCGTTAGGTTTTGTAAAAGATATACTTTGTCTTGCCATAATGTTATTATTTGATGTAAATATACACCAAATTTGAATCTATTGCAAGTTGTTACCAACTCCGTATAAATTGCTTATTGTCGCATTATCAGCTGTCATAAATCCCTGTCATGCTCCTTATTTGCCATGCCTACGGCAGGTGAACTGACAGGTAGATATTTCAGCACTTTCTTGTTAATAATTGTTTGTCATGCTGAACTTGGTTCAGCATCTCTTTTTTATAAATAGTTTCAAGATATTATTATTTATGTTCTTCATTCATTCTGCCTTGATGCAAAACGAACCAAAAGATCAAGCCTGTCTGAGGTACTTCCTTTGGATCACTCACGCTCGATGCTTCATGCTCTTTTCCGATGGTATCGGAACGCACTTCCGCATCGTTGTTCGTTATCACTGCAGACAATCGTTTGCTTTCTGGCGTTGCCAGAATGGAGGTGGTTTAGTGTGGTATTGAGTTGTTAGCCCCTAAAATGCTTATCTGGCGTGAGACAGGAGTTTAGGGTGATTTTATTTTTTGTAGTCTTCACTACTCACTACTCACTACTCACTACTCACAATTTACTACTAATATTTGTATTCACCACACACATTCGCCGTAGATATCCCGTAGATACCCCGTACATAGTCCGTACAAAGTTCCAGAAAAATTACACCACGAAAAGCAGTAAAACACATCAAAAACACCAAAAAACAGCAAAAATCAAAATAAGAATCATTTATAACCAAAAGTTTCTAAAACAAAGAATCACATATCAAAGCACCAAAAAAATGATAAAACATAAAATAAAAACAACTACAGCCTAAACACCTGAAAAACAAAAAGGAGTCTTTGGAGTATAAAATATATTTGTCCCAAGCATTGTCGTTAATAGGTCTTGCAGTTGAAATTTATATGTAGGAGCTCATACATACGTGCACCAATTAAAAGATCTAATAACGCAATGTCATTTAATTTTTTAATAATCAGTATGCTTTTGTAAGTATACATAAAAAGAGATAACATCATGGCTAAATACAAAAGCCTTTTTAAAGTAGAAGGATCGTTAGACGATGTAAACTTCTACAAGACCGAAGACGGATACCGCATGAGAACCAAAGGCGGTGTAAGTAAAGACCGTATTAAAAGCGACCCAGCGTTTCAAAGAACTCGTGAAAACAATAACGAGTTCGGAGCTAGCGCTTCCAGTGGGAAGCTATTAAGACGAGCAATTATCGATATGGTGTCTAATGCTAAAGACAGTAAGTTAGCATCCCGATTAACGCAAGTGATGTCGCAAGTAAAAAATGCAGACCTCACCTCACCTCGTGGAAAGCGAAATGTAGCTGTAGGCATTCAAACACCAGAAGGAAAACTACCTTTAAAAGGGTTCGATTTTAACAGAAAATCAAGCCTATCAGAAGTGTTGTTAAGCGATTGGACGTTAAACACCACAACAGGAGAAGTGATAATTGATGATATGATACCAGATCAAAAATTAAACATCCCTGACGGGGCAACACATGTCGAGTTTAGTTGCGGATTTCTAAATCTAGATTTCGAAACTGAAGCTAAGGACATGCAATTAAGTAACATAGAAAACCTGCCTATTAATGGCACGGCATCAACCGTAACCCTAACACCCGTAGCACCAGCTACAGGAAGCGGACAGGCGTTTTATTTGCTTAAAGTGGCTTTCTTCCAAGAAGTAAACAACATGCAGTATCCGCTTAAAAACGGAACCTTTAATGCCTTACAAATTTTAGAGGTGTTATAATTATGTCATGTTTTAACACCAGACAAGTAAAAAGCTATCTGTCTGGTGTTTTTTTTAAGCAAAAAAAATATAACTCAAACATAATAGATTCTATCAAAAAAGTTGAAATAGCGATTTGAAACTATAAAAAAAGAAGATTAAACATATAATTGTAAGAATTTTCTTTAGAATGTTGGTAAATCCGTTGAGAACTATTGGTTTAAATAAATCTAGTACTCTATTTTTTAAATTAACTTGCTAAAAGTTAGAAAATCAACATAGTAGTTAAAATAAAGTTATTTAAGGGAAGATGATGAAAAGGCTATGCATATACCCAAAAGAGGTTGCCATAATTATAGGTAAATCACAAACAACAGCACAAACATTAGTGCGCACCATTAAAGATATTCACGAAAAAGAAAAACATCAAGCACTCACTATACGGGAGTTTTGTGATTATATGGGGTTAGACTATCAAGAAGTGTTTAACATGATAAATAATATAAAAACAAACAATGATAAGCAATCAGCTTAACCATATAAAAATTGCTTTTAACAAAACTCACAACTCCCAATTCCCAACTTCCAACCGACAACCCACAACTCACAACTCACGCTTCACGTCTTCCGCCTTGGCTCATAACCCATAACCGACAACCCCCAACTGACAACCTCCAACTGACAACTCACAACTTACTACTAATTCCTAACCACTATTTGTATTCTTCACGCTTATAGCTATATTAGAGCTCTCGTGTGAGCTATGACTATAAAAACGCCCATTATACCCCAAAAACAAACCTTTGCTAAGGTGCAAGCCCCTCATGAGGTGAACCAAAAAGCCATTTGTGTATTTGCTGCAACAGGTTTTTTTTTAGATACCGATACCTATTGGAAAGATCAAGTGGTTTTGCCAGCAGCAGCAATCAATAAGCTAGATGATAATGGTTTTTTATTAGAGTCTAAACCTTGGTTTCAGTGGTATAACGCCCCAAAAGAACGTCCGTTTCAAGAGGTCGTTGAGGAGTTTTCCGAATTATTTAAAACGATTGTTTCCGAACAAATAGCAGAGCGCTCCGTTATTTTACCATTATCTGGTGGATTAGATAGCCGGACACAAGCGATTGTTCTTAAAGAGCTTCAAGCCAACGTACAGGCGTATAGCTATCAGTTTGAACAAGGCTATAACGAAACACGAATTGCCAAACAAGTAGCAAATCAGTGTGGGTTTTCGTTCGATGCGTTTACAATTCCTAAGGGCTATTTATGGGATAAGATTGATGCTATGTTAGCAATGAATCAAGGCTATTCCGATTTTTGTAGTCCGCGGCAACTGGCCATTCTTAACCAATTAAAATCATATCAAGGGGTCTTTTCGTTAGGCCATTGGGGCGATGTGTTGTTTGACGATATGGGTGTAGCTGAGGATAGCACCATTGACGAGCAAACCCAGCAGCTGATTAAAAAAATTGTAAAACGTGGCGGTTTGAAATTGGCACAAACATTATGGCAAGCCTGGCAACTAGAAGGCAATTTTTACGACTATTTTTACGCCCGAATACAATCCTTATTACAGCAAATAGACATTCCGCATAGTGCTAATGCCCGTTTACGAGCCTTTAAAAGTTTGTATTGGGCGCCACAATGGACAAGTATAAATTTGAGTGTGTTTGAAGCAGCACACCCCATTACCTTACCCTATTATGACGATAGGATGTGTAAGTTTATTTGTGAAATACCCGAACGGTATCTATCGGCACGCCAAATACAAATTGCTTATATCAAGCAAAAAGCCCCTGACTTGGCAAAATTAACGTGGGAGTTATATCATCCGTGTAACCTGTATAATTACAAGAGGTATTATACCTATAAAGGACTTCCGGGGCGATTACAGCATTCTTTGCAATATCGTGTAAAACGACTTTTTGGTAAACCAACTATTCAACGAAATTGGGAGTTGCAATTTCTAGGCAAAGATAACGATAACCACTTGCAACAGGCTTTGTTTTCTGACGAGTTTAAAACCTTGGTACCCATTGAAGTCACAGAAACAACTTATAACGGATTCAAATCTGAAAATCAATTACACTATGCCCATGGGGTAAATATGTTGTTAACCTTGGCGAAGTGGTATTCTAAATCGACATAAGATGAAAGAAGGGGCTAAAACAAGTTTAATAAGTATAATTATCCCTATATATAATGGAGCTTCTTTTATTAAAACAGCTTACAGTGTTATAATTAATCAAAAGATAGAACATTTCGAACTTATTTTTGTAAATAATAATTCAACAGATGACAGTGAAGTCATAATTCAATCTATTCAAGAACAAGATAGCCGGGTCTTTTTATATCATGAAGCGGTTCAAGGAGCTGCAGCAGCAAGAAATACAGGACTAAAATATGCTAAAGGAGACTATATATATTTTTTTGATGTGGATGATGAGCTATTTAATAATGCGTTAAAAACATTATATTCTTTATTAGAATCAAACCCTTTACTAGATAGTGTTTTTGGTAATACTATAAAGTCTACATCTAATCTAAAAAATACACAAATTAGTGAGCAAGAAACGTTAAATTTTGTAGTGCATAAAGCACCATACTATGGTGTTAGGTGGATGAATTATAGCATGTTACCGGGGATTTCTAGTTTTTTACATAGGAAAAATGTTTTTAAAAAGGTGGGCAAATTCAATACGGAATTGCTTTTAGGTGAAGATGCTGCATTTCATGTTAAATTAGGAATGATGTGTGATATTGGATGTATTGATAAGCATGTATTATTATACTTTAGACATAGCGCATCTACAGTATCTAAGCAGAATAGATTGCAACCTAAAGAGTTTACTTATTGGGAACCATTGGTTAAAGAGCATTTGCCTTTTCTTTTGTTAAATCAGGTACCACTTCAATTTAAAACTGAAGTTTTTAAAAGAGTATATGGTTATTTGCCTAAGATGTTAGCTTTAACACATGGGGTGAAAAACCGATTTAAATTAAAGAAAAAACTAAAGAGAGAGATATTACCATTGCATCTTCCTTGGCTTTTACAACCTTTCATCTGGATTACCGCTTTAACAGGTAGCTTAAACTTTTATAAATTTTACTTTTTCTATATCCTAAATGTTTACATGAAAACTATAAAAAATGGGAGTTAAATACATTTTCTGCATATCCACAGGGCGCTCAGGTACAGCGTATTTATGTAAGTTGTTAGGGGCTTTAGAAAAATGCCAAGCTTTCCATGAACAAAAACCCATTTTGCATCATGGTATTATGCGTTCATATTTGGCAGGAAAAACAGCGCCTCTTAAGCATGTTATGCCTAATAAAGTGAAACATATTAAAAAACATTCAGAATCGTTATATGTAGACACGTCCCATATATTTATTAAAAGCTTTGGTTGGGAGCTGCCTAAATATATTCCAGAAGATGAGATAGGAGTTGTTATTTTAAAACGAGATAAAGAACAAGTGGTAGAGAGTACACAACGGGTACATTCGGGACCTTTTACGTATACAGGACGTAAGTGGATTATAACACCCTACCGTTTAGCTATTATAAAACCACCTTTGTCATTTTTAACATATATGTTTTATAGAGCACTTTTTAAGGGGTATGAATTTGTGCGAGGCGAACGAAACCAGATAGAAAAAACATATCCTAAATGTATTGTTAAATACTCAAAAAAACTTTTAGAGTGGTATTACGATGAAACCTATGCTTTAGCTGAAAAATACAAAGCACAATACCCAAATATAACTTATATAACTGTTGACTTAGATGGACTTAATACTATAGAAGGGGTTGAAAAAATAATTCAAACTTTCAAATTGGAACATTTATACGCCAAAGCAAAAATTTTGCCTTATCTTGGTCAAAAGACCAACCTAAAATTAGAATACTAACCTTAAATGTGCGGATTTCTAGCTGAATATAATAGAACACATACGCTGCAGTCTAAATCTTTATTTACTAGTATATTAGCGATGTCCAATCATCGTGGTCCAGACGACCAGCAGTATTGGAGTAATCAAAAAGACATACAATTAGGGTTTAACCGATTAAGTATTTTAGATGTTAGCGATGCAGGACAACAACCTATGCGCAGTCCACAAGGTCGGTACATTCTAGTATTTAATGGTGAAATATACAACCATTTAGAGTTACGAAAGCAATTATCAGAAACACCTTACAAAGGTCATAGTGATTCCGAAACTATAGTGGTGTGTTTAGAAGCTTGGGGAATTAAAAAAACGGTTGAAGCTCTAAACGGGATGTTTGCAATGATCATTTACGATACAGACACACAAGCCATAAGTTTGGTTCGTGATTTTGCTGGAATTAAGCCATTGTTTTATGGTTGGGATGGAGGTACACTAATAGCTGCCAGCCAGTACGATCAGGTTATAGCACATCCACGTTTTTCTCATAAAAGTATCGATACAGCTGTATTAAAGTTGTATTTAGAACAGCATGTTATGCCAGCACCCTTTGGATTGTACGAAGACACATATCAAGTGCTGCCTGGAGAAATCGTTTCTATTTCAAAAGAAGGACGAAAAACACATCATCGCTATTGGGAACTGCCTAAAACAGTATCGCCATCTATTTTTAATATAGAAGAAGGAATGACGTATATAAGTGATGTACTAGATGATAGTGTGGCACGGCAATTACGTTCCGATGTTCCTTTAGGAGCATTTTTATCTGGCGGCGTAGACTCCTCTTTAGTGTGTTCATCAATAAAAAAACAGCAACAAAACGGTCAAGTATTTACTATAGGATCTGATAGTCAGGTACACGACGAAACAGAACGTGCTAAACAGTTTGCTCAAGCTTTAGAGTGTCAACAACATATTTGGCATTTGTCAAGTGCTGAAATGTTACGTTATTGGGACAGCGCCATGAAATCTCTACATGAACCCTTAGCCGATTTTAGTATTTTACCCACTTATATGGTGTCCAAATTAGCTAAAAAGCATGTTACCGTAGCCTTGAGTGGTGATGGTGGCGATGAGTTGTTTTTTGGGTACGAACGCTTTTGGAGTATTGGTAAAAACATTCAATATCAACACTACCCCAAAATAATACGTCAGGCACTATATGGTTTTGATAAATACACCACAGGAAATAAACGCTTAAATGCGGTGTTGCTAGCACCGTCTCAAAACGTAGCGCACCAAGGCTTACACTCTCGGTTTAGAACAACGTTATTACAAGCGGTAGCACCAGAACTAAGCACAGTCGCTTTACCCGAACAGTATACGGTGTATAACTATACCAATACTAAAGATACTAGAACATTATTAACAAATATGAGACATGCTGAGTTTTATGGGATGATGCAAAAAACTTTGCGAAAAGTAGACTTGGCAAGTATGCAAAATAGCTTGGAAGTACGGGTGCCTTTTTTAGATAAGCAATTAATTGAAGCGAGTTTACAGTTAGACCCCATGTTAAGTTATGGAGCCCATAAACGAAAACACCTTTTAAAACAGATGATGCGCCAACGGTTCCCTTCTATACCAAAAGAAAAAACTAAAAAAGGATTTTCCGTACCCTTAGGAAAATGGTTACGAGAGGATTTAAACCCTATTATTACAGAACGTTTATTAGACAACGATGTTGCAACGTTTGGCTTTAGCCGTTCGGCTATAGAAGATATGATTAATATCCATTATAATAAGCAAGCTGATTATAAATGGCCTATATTTACCCTGTATGCTTTAATGACATGGCGAAAGTAAAGATTTTATTTACCATACCTAATTTTGATACGGCAGGAAGTGGGAAGGCATTACTTAACCTAGTAAAAGGGTTAGATAATAATCTTTACGAGCCGCATATTATGTGTTTACACACTAGAGGTGATTTTTTTAAAACTGTTGAAGCTTCTGGTTACCCCATTCATGTGTATCATTATTTAAATAAAGCGCGCCCTATAACAACCTTGTTATCGGGATGCTGGCGGGTGTCTAGAAAATTTAAGTCTATTAAGCCAGATATTATTCATAGTTTTAATTATAGTGCCGATTATTCCGAAGGACTTGCAGCAAAATTAGCAGGAATACCATGGGTATTTACTAAGAAGAATATGGGTTGGGGAGGCGCTTCAAAAAACGCATGGTTGTTACGAAGCTGGTTGGCCACAAAAATTGTGGTTCAAAACACCGATATGATTAAGCAATTTTATCCAAAATCAAAAAAAGTATATCTTATCCCTAGAGGAGTTGATGTTAATCATTTCTCTCTTAATTTAGAAAATTCAAAAGAAAGTAACGCGTTTAGATATATAATTTGTGTCGCCAATATGGTGCCTGTAAAAGGCATTGAGTTGCTAATAGAAGCCTTTAATACTCTAAAAGGTAAATATTCCAATTGGCATTTACTTTTGGTTGGAGATGTATCTAACCCCTATGGAAATATGTTAAAGGAGCAGGTGCGTATATTACAACTAGAAGATATAGTGACTTTCACAGGAAAGGTCTTAGATGTTCGTCCATATATACACCAAGCCGAAGTATTTGTATTACCAACAAAAAATGAAGGTAGACGTGAAGGGTCGCCAGTCGCGTTATTAGAAGCTATGGCGTGTGGAAAAGTAGTTTTAGGATCTAATATTCCAGGAATAAAAGATCAGTTAATCGAGTTTCCAGAAGCCCTTTTCAAGGCTGGAGATGTTACTAGTTTAACACTTAAGTTAGATAGCTTGTTAAGTTTGTCAAAACAAGATTTACAGAAAAAAGGATTAGATTATAGAGTTTTGGTTGAAAAATGCTTTGAAATGACTCAAGAAGTACACAAGCATGAAAAGCTTTACAAAAGTGTAGTTAATTAGTTAAATGAAAATAGGCCTCGTTTTATCGCAAGCACCCGCATATTCCGAAACCTTTTTTAAGTCAAAAATTGAAGGCTTACAAAAAAGTGGGTTTCAAGTGGTTTTATTTTGTCAAGATAACAAAACAGGGTTTGACGGGTGCGAGGTGAAACTATTTTCAAAGGTGACAAGATATTCTGTACTTCAAGCTATTAATGTATTTAGAGTGTTTTTAGGGTTGTTGCCGTATGGGCGTCGTGTAAAAAGATGGTATACAATAGAAAAACCAGATAATTTAAAGCAATTTCTCAAGCAAGTCTATATAAATGCGCCCATTTTAAAATCCAATTTAGATTGGCTACACTTTGGGTTTGCAACTATGGCATTACAACGCGAAACACTAGCTAAAGCTATTGGGGCTAAAATGGCAGTAAGTTTACGAGGGTATGATATAGATGTTTATCCCTTAAAGCATAACAATTGCTATACTGAACTATGGAAGTATGTTGATAAAGTGCACGCTATTTCTAATTACTTACTGGGAAAAGCCTATGGTTTAGGGGTATCAGAAAAAACATCACACGCGATTATTACACCTGCTATTAACACAAATTTGTTTAACAGGCAACAGACAAGTTATACAGATAAACCATTACAAATAATAACGGTAGCTCGATTACATTGGATAAAAGGATTGCTAGAAACCTTAGAAGCTCTAGTACGACTTAAAGCACAAGGTGTTGAATTTACATATAAAATAATAGGCGAGGGGAAAATGCGTGAAGAACTTCTGTTTGCAATACATCAATTAGACTTGCATAAGGAAGTTGTTTTATTAGGAAAGTTAGCACCAAAAGCAGTTATCGAGCAACTTCATAACTCAGATATATATATTCAATATAGTTTATCCGAAGGCTTTTGTAATGCCGTATTAGAAGCGCAAGCTGTAGGATGTTTATGTGTGGTGTCTGATGGCGGTGCGCTTCCCGAAAATGTGATAGACGGCAAGACAGGTTGGGTCGTGCCAAAACAACAGCCCAAACTGTTAGCAGAAAAGCTGCTAGAAGTTGTTGCTTTACCTCAAGATCGTCAACAAGTAATACAGCAACAAGCTGGGGAGCGCGTAGAAACCCATTTTACCTTAGGACAACAACAAGCGCAGTTTGTGAAATTTTATAACGAATAATGACACTATATTATCCCAAAAAACATATTAATAATCAATTTAGAAGGGATATTTTCCCCTTACTAAAACCATTTTTAAAACCAGAAACGTTTACCGATGCGGAACGAATGGCGTTATATGGTGTGTCGGATCAGGATTATAAGTTTGTAAACACCATACAGGACGCTAAGGTTGCTATATTACCCATGTCGTGGAATTATTATTATAGCACCAATCAGTTGTCTGTTGCCAAAGACTTTATTGAAGACACCCAAAAGTACAATAAACCAATCTGGATAGCTATGTTGGGGGATTTTGGCTTACCAATTCCAGATTATTCTAATAGCGTCGTATTTAGAGCTAGTGGCTATCAAAGTAAGCTATCAAATAGCCACCAGGGCATGCCTGTATTTATAAACGATCCGTTACAAACCTATTATTCACAATCTCATATTTTTAAGCGACCATACCATAAAAAACCAACAATAGGGTTTTGTGGGCAAGCTAGTACGTCTGCAATAACCCGAGCAAAAGAATTGGTTAACATAGCGGGAAGAAACCTGGCATATTATATCAAACAACGTCCCTATAAGCCAGAAAAATTAACATCGAGTTCTTTTTTTAGAGGCCAAAGTTTACGCGCGTGTCAGCAATCAACATTGGTAAGGACTAACTTTATTGTAAGAAACCAATATCGCGCGGGAGCGAAAACAGTAGCAGAACGACATGCGAGCAGTGTGGCTTTTTATGATAATATGAAAACGTCCGATTACATCATTTGTGCGCGTGGTGCTGGTAATTTTTCCGTACGTTTGTACGAAACCTTAGCCATGGGGCGTATTCCTGTGTATATTAATACCGATGGATTATTACCTTTACAAGACACTATCGACTGGAAAAAACACATGGTTTGGGTAGAGGAAGATGAATTAGATATGATTGGACAAAAAGTATTTGATTTTCATGCTAACTTAAATCCAAATCAATTTGATAAATTGTGCCAAGAAAACCGTATGCTTTGGAAAAATATATTACAGTTAAAAGGTTTTTTTAATAAGGCGATTGAAACGTTTTTAAAATGAATTTAGCAAGACTCATTAAATCACCTAAGCCTTATATTATAAAACTTAAAAAGGTTTTTTACAGGCATTATTGGCGTATTTTAAAGAAAGGTACGGCTGTTAATTGTCCCGTTTGTAATTGGCAAGGTAAAAATTTTTTAAAAGGGCGTTGCCCTAAATGCAGTTCTCTAGCAAGAACCAGACTTATTCCATATAGCATAACTTATTTTAAGTTATCGGGAGAGCGGTTAAATGTTTTGCATGTAGCTCCAAATCGGAACGAATATTTAAGTGCAAAACGGACTTTGGGTGACATAAAAACCTACGATAAGTTAGATGTACGTCAAGTTGCTCATGTTAATCTCGTTCAGGATTTAACCCAATTAACCTTAGCCGATGCTCTTTACGATCGGGCCATTATTTGGCATGTTTTTGAACATATTGTTGAAGATACTAAAGCGATTTCTGAAGTATATCGTGTACTAAAACCGGGAGGGAAACTATTAGTGAGTGTGCCTATTTATCCAGTCAATAACTCTAAAACATATGAAGACCCATCTATACCCTATAAAGATTATGAAAAAGTACATGGACATGACGATCATTGTAGAAGCTGTGGTTTAGATTACTTTAAGCGCTTTGAAACAGTAGGCTTTAAGACAGAAACACTGCAAGTTAAAGATGCCCCTCAATCTGAAATAAATTATTATGGGTTAAGTGTTAATCATGTTGTTTGGTGTTTCACAAAGCGAAAATAATGCTCTTTACATTCTACAAATACATACAACCCACGCATTATTTTTTGCTAAAGCAAAAAGGAGCGACCGTGTTTCCAAATCCTGAAGCATTACCAAAAGACATATTAGAGCAACTACCAGCCGTACCATATAAAACACCCTTAGCGCAATCGTATGATTTGTCTTGGCAAGCCATACAAAAAGGCTGGATTGAAGTAGAAGATAAATTAACTCATATAGAGCCGTTATCAATACAGGACAATTACCAATTTATTCGTGCTTATTTTAACGCCCCTTGGGTATGGTATGTTTTGGGCATCCGATTGCTATCTTTTAAAAACCCCTTTACCGAATTATCAGCATTTTTTAAAAGTCGCCATACACCAAAAGCATCGCTTTTTTCACCCATTATAGCACAACCTAATTTGGGGAAATATAAACTTTTAGAACAACCACCTTTAGTGACGGTCGTTATTCCTACTTTAAATAGATACCCATATTTAAAAGATGTTTTAACCGATTTAGAGTTACAAGATTACCCAAATTTTGAAGTGATTGTGGTCGATCAAACCGAGTCTTTTCAAGAAGCTTTTTATAACGGATGGAACCTTAATTTACAAGTTATATATCAAAAAGAAAAAGCCTTATGGTTGGCCAGAAATACCGCTATAAAACAGAGTCAAGGCGAGTATATTTTATTATTTGATGATGATAGTCGCGTAGAGACAGATTGGATAACGAATCATATAAAGTGCTTACAACATTATAACGCCGATGTCTCCTCGGGTGTGTCTATATCAAAAGTTGGGGCTAAAGTGCCAAAACACTACAGTTTTTTTCGCGTGAGTGACCAATTAGATACGGGAAATGCTATGATTAAAAAAGACGTGTTTCGACGCATAGGATTGTTCGATAGACAATTTGAAAAACAACGTATGGGCGATGGGGAGTTTGGCGCACGTGTTCATATAAATGGGTGTTTAAATGTCTCTAACCCTAAAGCTAAACGTTTGCATTTAAAGGTAAATTCCGGAGGGTTACGAGATATGGGGAGTTGGGATGCGTTTAGAACAAAACGATGGTTAGATGCGCGTCCTGTGCCAAGTGTGTTGTATTTTTACCGTCGCTATTTTGGAAAGAACGCCGCTATTTTAGCACTAATTAAAAACACCCCTTTATCAATCATGCCGTATCGTTTTAAAAACCATAAATACTTAACCCTACTGGGAATGTTTCTTATGATTTTTATGACGCCGTTAATCTTATTTCAGCTAATAAAGTCATGGCGTTTGTCTAGCAAAAAAATAAAACAAGGGCCATTAATTGCTCCATTAGATTGAAGAAAGTCATTAAATATATAGTTATAGTTACATCGGAGTTTCCACCTTTACCGGGCGGTATAGGTAATCATGCATACAATCTGGCAAAACATCTGCAAATAGAAGGGTATGAGGTTACTGTTTTAGCCGATCAGCGTTCTGAGGATGCTTCTATAACCCAAAAATTTGATGCAAAACAAGCATTTACAATAAAACGCGTACCATTAACATCGCCTAGGGTATTGATGTATGTCAAACGGTTTCAGCTGCTATTAAAAACACAAAAGTCTGCCGATTTAGTAATAGCAACAGGTAAGTTTTCGTTATGGGTGGTAGCCTTTTGTGGTGTATTTTCAAGAATAAAAAACATGGCTATCATTCATGGTAGTGAAGTTAATTATAAAACGTGGTGGCTAAAACAAAGCATTAATTTATCGCTAAAACAATTTGATAAAATAGTGGCTGTTTCTAATTATACAAAATCATTAGTTAAACATTTGCGCCACCCTAATATCACCGTTATTCCTAATGGCTATGATGGGCTTGAAAATGCATCGTTATCAGAACAAACTGCCTTAAAAGGACAACCAGCTTTATTAACGGTTGGAAATGTAACCGAACGTAAAGGGCAATTAAATGTGATAACTCATTTGCCCGAACTAATTAAATATTATCCAGAGGTGCATTATCATTGTGTGGGGTTTAATACAAAAACCGAAGCTTTTATTAAAGAAGCAGAACGTTTAGGCGTAAGTGATTATGTGACGTTTCACGGGCATGTTTTACATGAACAGTTATCGTTTTATTATACACAAGCCGATATTTTTGTAATGTTAAGCATGCCAACCCCTTCTGGCGATGTTGAAGGTTTCGGTATCGCTATTTTAGAAGCTAATGCCTTTGGTGTTCCCGCCATTGGGGCGACAGGTTGTGGTATTGAAGATGCGATTAATCCTCAGCGATCAGGAATTCTTGTCAACCCTAATGATACAACCAAGTTTATTGAAGCCATTAACACCATACTTAAACGTAAACCTGATTTTTCTAAAGACGCTTTAGCCTGGGCAAAACAGCATGAGTGGCCTAAAATTGTTAAACGCTATGTTAAGATAATTGTGGATAAAAGTTAATAGCTGTCTTTTCAAACGTCGTTTTAGCTATCTACATGTGGTTTTTTAATACTATGTAAGAACCTTAGAAATCAAAAAAATAACCAACGTAACGTTATGATTACTCCAAAGCAGGTTTTATATTTGGGCAAACACCTATTGTGTGACACTAGCTATTATTTCGCATACAGAACACTATACCAATACCCAAGGTCAGATTGTAGGTTGGGGACCAACCGTAACAGAAATTAACCATCTAACAACAGTGTTTGATGAGGTTTATCATGTGGCAATGTTACATCAAGGAGAGGCGCCACCTAGTGCATTGCCATATACGAATCCTAACATTAAATTTGTAGCGCTCCCGCCATTAGGTGGGCAAAGTTTAAGTGCAAAAATGCAATTGCTTACACAGGCGCCAAAAGTATTGCGTACTGTTTCTAAAGAGTTAAAGCAAGCCGATTATTTTCAATTTCGCGCACCAACAGGTATTGGCGTTTATGTGATACCGTATTTAATCTGGTTTTCTAAAACAAAAGGTTGGTTTAAATATGCCGGCAACTGGAATCAAAAGCATCCACCATTAGGATATCGCTTTCAACGTTGGATGTTAAAGCAGCAACAACGCCCGGTAACCATTAATGGGCAATGGCCAAACCAACCTAAACACTGTATAACATTCGAAAATCCGTGTTTAACAGATGATGAATTGCTTTTAGGCGAACACATTTCTAAAACCAAGACGTTTTCTAACCATTTAAACCTATGCTATGTAGGAAGATTAGAAACACCAAAAGGTGTTAGGCGTATTATTGAAGCCCTTTTACAGTTACCAGAGGATTTAAAACAGCGAATAGGAACAGTACATTTTGTTGGAGATGGACCAGAGCGCCATACGTTTGAAACGTTAGCCTTAAAAAGTGATTTGAATATTACATTTCATGGATTTTTGCCAAGAGATCAGGTGTTTGATATTTACAAGACATCTCACCTCTTTTTAATGCCCACAACAGCCTCTGAAGGGTTTCCTAAAGTGATAGCAGAAGCCATGAACTTTGGGTGTATTCCTATAGTTTCTCAAGTATCCTCTATTGGACAATATATCATTCATAAAAAAACAGGGGTTTGTATGTCAGTGGCCACAGCAGAAGCGTTGTTAACATGCTTACAAACTATTTTCAAATTGGATGTTTCACTTTTTGCCACTATATTGGCTAATCAACGTTCCGTAGTAAATCGTTTTGGGTTTACGTATTATAACAACCGCATTCAAAATCATATTTTAAAACAACTTGAGAGTTAAGTTTAGAAATTATAATGCCGATAATTACCTCACCCTAATTTTAATACATATAGGGATGGCTTTTGCATTGCATTTTTTTCGCCCTATAGGAAAACTTATTTTTATAGGTGTTTTTCTTTACTTTTTTTTAAAAATTATTTTGGTTCCAAATCAAGAAAAGGTGAGAATGGTGTTATTAGGGTGTGCGTATTTTGTTGGTGCCGAAGTGCTGTTTAGAATGACAAAATCGGGACTATCTTATGAAGCTTCAAAGTATTTAGTGATTTTATTTACCCTTATGGGGATTTTTTATCGCGGCGTATCTGGAAAAGGATATCCTTATTTTATTTACCTTATTTTATTAGTGCCAGCTATTGTTGTTGCTTCAATTACGTTAACTTTTGATGCCAGCTTTAGAACCAACATAGCGTTTGTATTAAGTGGTCCTGTTTGTTTAGGAATTGCAGCTTTGTTTTGTTACGATAGGAAAGTGCCGCAAAAAACTGTGTTAGAGGTTTTAAACTATATGATGTTGCCTATTATTACAACCACATGTTATTTGTTTTTATACACGCCTAGTATAAAAGATGTTTTAACAAGTACAGCATCAAATTCTGCAACTTCAGGTGGATTTGGACCAAATCAAGTGGCTACGGTGTTAGGACTAGGGATGTTTACCTTGGTTGTTAGACTATTTTTACGTTCACCTGGTACAGTATTAAAAGTTATTAACCTTATATTATTTGGTGCTATGACGTTTAGAGCTTTTGTTACGTTTAGTCGTGGTGGTGTTATTGCAGCAGTAATTGTTATTGCTGCATTTTTATGGGTGTTGTTTTGGAAGTCAAATTATCATCAAAAAAACCAAATTTTAGTATCTTTTTTCTTATTTGTGATAGCGGCTTTATTTACCTGGGTGATTAGTTCGCAGCAAACAGGTGGCTTATTAGATAAACGTTATGCTAATGAAGATGCCTTAGGACGTGAAAAAGAAGATGTGGCCACAGGCCGTTTAGACTTATTTATGGAAGAAATGGAAGGATTTGTAGAGCATCCTTTTTTTGGTTTAGGCGCTAGCCGAACAAAAAATATGCGTGTAGAAGCGGGAATAGGGCATTTGCCATCACACAATGAAATTGGGCGTTTACTATCGGAACACGGTATTATGGGGATCATAACCTTACTTATATTAATTTTTGCGCCTTTAAGTTATAGGAGTACCAATAAGAAAAATATTTTTTTCTATGCTTTTCTAGCATTTTGGTTTGCAACGATTAATCATTCGGGTATGCGCATAGCAGCACCTTCCTTTATTTATGCGTTAGCGTTATTAAATGTTACTTATGAAAAGAAGCCTCCTGTATATAGGAAACAACTTAAATAGTACACGAAGCAATATATCGTCTATTGGTGTTTTAGGCCCTATGTTAGAAGCAGAAGGAATGACGGTATATTATGCGTCATCGAAAACAAATAAGCTTTACCGGCTGTTGGATATGATATGGCAGGTGTTAAGAAATAGGCATCGGGTTTCCATAGTATTAATAGATACGTATAGTACTTGGAATTTTTATTACGCCTTAATAATTTCGCAATTATGCCGTTTGTTAAGATTGCGTTATATACCTAGCTTAAATGGCGGAAATCTTCCTATGCGATTACAGCAAAACCCCGTATTTTGTCGGATGATTTTTAAACCAGCTTACAAGTTAGTATCGCCTTCAATCTATTTAAAAGAAGCGTTTGAAACCGCAGGATTTAAACCTGTCACCTATATTCCTAATAGTATTACGTTAGCCAATTATACGTTTCATAATTATAGTTATGAACAATTAGATTTATTATGGGTGCGCTCGTTCTCATATATTTATAATCCAACAATGGCAATTAAAGTTTTAAAAACACTTTTAGATAAAGGATATCAAGCTTCCTTAACTATGGTAGGACCAGATACAGGCGATGGTTCTTTACAAGCCACAAAAGCCCTTGCTAAAACCTTAGGAGTTACCGTGACTTATACTGGCAAGCTATCAAAACCAGAATGGATTGCTTTGGCAGACTCACATAATATATTTATAAATACCACAAATTATGATAACATGCCCGTAAGTGTTATAGAAGCTATGGCTTTAGGATTACCTGTAGTCTCTACACGCGTGGGTGGTATTCCTTATTTTTTAGAACACTTAAAAGAGGCTGTTTTAGTGCCAGTAGAAAATGTAGAGGCGATGGTAGAAGCGATTATAGGTTTAAAAGCAAATACAGAAAGCACGAAACAATTGACGCAGAACGCACGCATTAAAGCCGAAAATTTTGATTGGAATCATGTAAAACAAGATTGGTTGCAGCTTTTACAGTAACATAACTTGTATAATTGTTGGAACTTAGTATCTTAGCTTTAACCTTTTTTAACATATGCCTGTAGACATTCATTTTAATATTTCTGAGCGTAAAATTCTCTTAAGAATTATTGATATACTGTCTGTTTTAGGTATGCTATGCCTAATAAGTAATTATTTTTCGTTTGATTACTTTACCATAACGAAAGAAAATTGGTCGTGGGTACTTGTTTTAATTATTTATTTAAGTGTTTTTGGTACTGTTTTCGAGCTTTACGATTTGCAAAAAGCAAGTCGCACAGAAAAAACACTCCCCAATATTATTTTAACCACATCAACGGTGGTTTTATTTTATTTATTTACACCCTATTTTACTCCCTTTTTACCAAGCAATAGATTACAGGTTGTTTATTTTTATCTCGCTATTTTATTTGCTTTAATTGCATGGCGCTTAGTTTATATAAACTTTATTTCGAAACCACGGTTTTTTAAAAAAGTGCTTATTGTAGGAGAAACATCAAACATAGAAACCATTGTTGAAGCATTTAAGAAAGCCGATCCTAACTATAAAATTATAGGGTTTATTAATTGTGAAGAACGCCAAGTATCTTCTATAAAATATAAAGGTGTTACCGAATATCCTCCTGAAGATTTACATCGTATTATACAAGAAGAAAAAGTATCAGAAATTGTTGTGGCTACCTATAATGCTGAAGCTATTACGTCTGATATTTATAACGAGCTTATTACTTTATTAGAGCATGGTTTTCCTATTAAAGAATACACACAAGTGTATGAAGACATGACACACCGTGTTCCCGTGCAGTTTGTAGGTAAAGATTTTTATAAATACTTCCCTTTTAGCCGTAGCAATAAAAACAAATTTTATTTATTCATTCATAGAATTCTAGATATGCTAATTGCTTTGATGGGGACTTTAGTGGGCTGTTGTTTTATTCCGTTAATCCTATTGGGAAATGTACTTGCTAATCGAGGCCCTTTATTTTACCGTCAAGAGCGTGTAGGGAAAAATGGAGAAACATTTAAGATTATCAAGTTTAGAACTATGGTTAAAGATGCTGAAAAGAATGGTGCTGTTTGGGCCACAAAAAATGACACAAGAGTCACCTTATTTGGACGTTTTTTAAGAAATACAAGAATAGACGAGTTTCCGCAGTTTATCAATATTTTAAAAGGGGATATGAGTGTTATTGGGCCACGACCAGAGCGTCCACAATTTATTAAGGAACTGGCTGAGGTTATTCCTTTTTATGAAACACGCCACATTATTAAACCCGGTTTAACCGGTTGGGCACAAGTAAAAGTACGTTATGGGGCTTCTGTACAAGATAGTTTAGTTAAACTACAGTACGACTTGTATTATATTAAGCATCGAAGTTTTATGTTAGACGCTAATGTGTTATTAAAAACATTAAGTGCAGTTATATTTTTTAGAGGACAGTAAACGCTTATTGTGTTTTTAATGTATGTATTAGGTAGATGTAACGATATGCCAATGCTACAAATAAAGGTAATAAAGCTAGCGCAAATTGTTGAACACCAGTAAGCCAATGAAATGCTAAAAGTGCTAAGCAAATCAGTAAAAACTTAAGGTATTTCCTTACCCAGGCTTTAGGTGTCTGACTTAGTAGTGGTTTTAATGCGATAAGACTTAAAGGGCTAGCCCATAACAAATTATAGTTGTTGGCAGTAGCGTGATGATTGGTAGCAAACCAAAGTAATAAAAGTAGGATGCCAATACTACCTGTAATACCAAAAATAACACCATCTAAACCTTTACTGCGGCGTTGTTTTTTAGCATCTTGATAAGTTATATAACTTATAATAAGGGCTAGTAAACTAAATATAACTATAGGACTTATTATAATAAACCAGAAGCTTGATGATTTTGTTTTTTTAGGGGTATAAAGTGTTTGTTTAGAAGTGACTAAAGCGGTGCTATCTGCATTAATAGTTGCTAAACCAAATAAGGAATTAATATACTGTGGTAAAAACATGTGTTCTTCTAGCGTAGCTGTTTTATCAATAACAGCACCTAAAGCAATATCAATACCAAGGCTTCCCCAAGAGTTCCAAGGTAAGTTTTCTTGAATAAGTGTACGAAAGGTTTTCAGCTTAAAGTCTTTTGGGGCGTGAAATTGTAAGTTATGGTTTAACGTTTCGGCAACGACATCTTTAATTTTAGTGGCGCAATTATCGTAAAAGAAATCGTATAAATAGTAACGGTTTTCAGGTTTGTAGTTCGTTACTAAATAGTTGTAAATAGCTTGTTTTTGTGGTTGTGTTAAGTTAAGCTTTTGTTCTTCTACACGACGGTTTTGCCATGTATAAAAGCCATAAATATCACTATATTTCGATTTTCCTATGGCATAATTTAATTTTCCAGAGGCAAACTTTAAATAAAAATTAGGGGTGTTAAAATCAAAGCGACCATAATCGTACGTGACATCTAGGCCGTTTGCGGGGTCTTTAATTCTAAAGGCATTATGTCCAAACGCATCGTTTAAAGCTTGTCCAGGACCAATAGTTAAGACACTTATTTCGGCTTTTGGTGATAGCGTTTGTGCTAATACTAATGGCGTTGTTAGTAATAGTATTAGAATAAAGGCGTAACGGTGTTTCATGATTTAATTTTTCGCTAGCGGAAGATACTAAAATCTAATTTTAGAGAAAATACATTGGAATATAAGGCGACACTTTGGTCACCAATATCGGTAAAGGCATAATCTACTTGAATACCTTTATACCTAAACCCAACACCCATACTTGGTTGAAAACTTAAACGTTCGCTATTGTCGTATTCAAGTTCATTTTGAAAGTTACCTAAACCACCACGAAGAAAAATCATATCAATATAGCCAAACTCTAATCCTAAGGCTGGATTAATACTTGCAAAAGATGTTGAAATAATATCGTTGTTTTCTTCAAATCGTACATTTAAATCCAGTTCGGTTAAAATAGAATAGTCGTAATTAATGATGAATTTTTTCGAGACTCCAAGCTGCAATTTAGGGATGGTAATTTCGGTAGTTTCTGGAAGTTCTTGGTTTTCGCCTTCTACAGCATCTTGTATAGTAGAAAACTCATCTTCATCAATACTCCAAGCATTATAAGTAGTTGTAATATCTCTAGCCATAATACCAAACTTCCAATCGTTTTTTGTTTCAAATTGAACAGCGGCATCTAAGCCAAACCCCCAAGACGAGGCAAAATCGCCAATGATGCGGCGGATAACCTTAGCATTAATACCGTATCGTAATCCATCTAAAGGGAGTTGTCTGGCATAGGAGAATGTGACACCATAATCGGCAGTAGAGAAGGTGCTAATTCGGTCGTAGTTAATATTACCTTGATCGTCGATAAGCTGTGTGGTGTTTAAAATATCGTCAACCGCAAATCTAATAACAGAGAGCCCAATACTACTACGGTCGTCAATAGGCATGGCAAAGCCAATGTAGTCGTAATTGGCAATATTAGCAAAATAACTAGAGTGCATAAGCGCTAACTCTTTGTCTTCTAAATGTAGTAAACCAGCGGGATTCCAGTATCCAGAATTTACATCGGCCGTATGAGCAGTAACAGCGTTAGCCATACCTAGAGCAGCTGCATCGACACCAATATTCATAAATTCGTTAGAATATTTTCTAACCGTTTGTCCCAGAGCAGAACATGTGATTACAAAACACGTTAGTAAGGTTAGTAAGGTTTTCAAAAGACAATTCTTTTTTGCAAATATGATATTATTTTTCAACATATTAAACTTGAAATGTCAATAGATATTGTTTGGTTTTTGTTTTAGACGTAAATAGTTTGTTATTTTTACATACTTAAACGTTGTTTTATGAAAAAACATATTCCTAATATTATTACATTGCTAAATCTTTTTTGCGGTTGTATAGCTGTAGTATTAGCTGTGAATAATAATTTTGTTGCAGCAAGCTTTTTTGTTTTTGCAGGTATTTTCTTTGATTTTTTTGATGGTTTTGCGGCAAGACTATTAGGTGTGCAAAGTAATTTGGGTATACAATTAGATTCTTTAGCCGATTTGGTAACTAGCGGCTTGGTGCCAGGAATAATTATGTTTCGATTATTAACCTTAGCAAGCGACCAAACAGCTCTAGCAACTTTATCGAACGATTGGGGAGACGCTATACATTGGCACGATTTTACATTTGCACCTATAGCCTTAATAGGGTTTTTAGTAACGTTAGCTTCTGCTTACAGACTAGCTAAATTTAATGTAGATGAAGAACAACAAACAGCCTTTAAAGGGTTACCAACACCAGCTAATGCCTTATTAATTTTGTCGTTGCCCTTAATTATTGAATTTCAAAAAAGCGATGCCATGAATAACATTATTGTAAATGTTTGGTTTTTATTAGGACTAACGTTGTTAAGTAGTTATTTGTTGGTAAGTCCTATTCGTTTGTTTGCATTAAAGTTTAAAGACTGGTCGTTTAAGGCCAATGGTATTAGGTATATTTTTATCATATTAAGTGTGGTCTTTTTAATTGTTTTTCAATTTGCTGGTATTCCACTAATCATTTTAAGTTATATTGCCATGTCTCTTATGGCTAATTCAAAACAGGTTTAATTCCCCTAAAAAGAACGTTTATTTATGGCATCAGGTTTTTTTGCCCTTTTAGATGACATTGCTGCCCTTATGGATGATGTGGCGGTTATGAGTAAAGTAACAACCAAAAAGACGGCAGGTATTTTAGGTGATGATTTAGCCGTAAATGCCGAAAAAGCTTCAGGGTTTGTCTCTTCTAGAGAACTACCTGTTTTATGGGCCATTACAAAAGGCTCGTTTTTAAATAAAATAATTATTCTGCCTATCGCTTTTTTGCTTAGTGCTTATGTGCCTTGGATGGTGACAGTTATTTTAGTTTTAGGTGGGTTATATTTGGCTTATGAAGGTGCAGAGAAGATTTACGAATACCTTGTGCCGCATCCAAAAGATGACGTACATGAAACGGCGCATACACTAGAGGATTCTAACGATCTTGAAAAAAAGAAAGTGAAATCGGCTATTTTTACCGACTTTATTCTTTCGGTGGAGATTGTCATTATTGCGTTAGGAACTGTTATGGATCAAACTTTAACAGTGCAAATTTTAGTGGTTTCTATTGTGGCTTTAATTGCTACTGTTGGTGTTTATGGTATAGTGGCACTTATTGTTAGAATGGACGATTTAGGGTTAAAATTAGTCACGTCTAGTAACGGACAAAAAACAATAGGTTATCATATTGGTCAAGGCTTAATAAAAGCATTGCCGTTAATTGTAAAAAGTTTATCGGTTATAGGAACGATAGCATTATTGTTGGTTGCAGGCGGTATTTTTGTGCACAATATAGAGGCGTTACATGATATCATGGCGTCATGGCCAGAACTATTAAGAGATTTTTTAATGGGATTAGGTGTTGGCGTACTTGTATTACTTGTTGTAAGTGGCGTTAAGTACCTTATTAAGGTGTTTAAAAGATAAATTAATTATTTCTAATTTTCTTTTTACGTAACTCAAAATTCTGACCTAAATACACCTTACGAACCATTTCATCGTTAGCCAATTCTTCGGGTTTTCCAGCTTTTAAAATACGTCCTTCAAACATTAAGTAGGTCCTATCGGTAATAGCTAAAGTCTCTTGTACATTATGGTCGGTAATAAGAATCCCAATATTTTTTTCGGTTAGTTGTGCGACAATACGCTGAATGTCCTCAACGGCTACAGGGTCTACACCAGCAAAAGGCTCATCTAATAAAATAAAACTAGGGTTTGTAGCGAGAGCTCGCGCAATTTCGGTACGACGACGCTCACCACCAGACAATAAGTCGCCACGATTTTTTCGTATGTGACCTAAACCAAACTCTTCAATCAAAGCTTCCATTTTCATGTGCTGTTCCTTTTTACTTAGTTTGGTAAGTTGTAGCACACTTAAAATATTGTCTTCAATACTCAACTTTCTAAATACCGAAGCTTCTTGCGCCAAATACCCAATACCACTTTGTGCCCGTTTGTACATGGGGTAATTAGTAATGTTGGTTTGGTCTAAAAAGATGTTTCCACCATTAGGTTTTACTAAGCCTACAATCATATAAAAAGACGTAGTTTTTCCTGCACCATTAGGGCCTAATAACCCTACGATTTCTCCTTGATTAACTTCTAAAGAGACATTTTTTACCACTTTACGTCCGCTATAGGACTTCATTAAATTTTCGGCTTTTAGCTTCATAGTGTATTCATGTATAATCGCTAAAATAGTAAAAACAAAAGAGATTGCTTTTTAACGCTTAAGGTTTATTATAAGTTTAACGTTGGTCTTCTAAAGCTTCTAAGTATTCGTAAGCCCTTCTTAGGTGTGGAATTACAATAGTTCCCCCAACGAGAGTGGCAATACTTAATGTTTCTACAATTTGAGCTTTAGAGGCTCCTGCTTTTACACAGCCTTCTAGATGATATTTAACACAATCGTCGCATCTTAAAACAGTTGAAGCTACTAAACCAAGTAGCTCTTTCGTTTTTTTATCTAAAGCCCCTTCGTTAAAGGCATTGGTGTCTAGATTAAAAATGCGCTTAAGTACTTTATTGTTATCCTCTAATATGTGCTCATTCATTTTTGAGCGATAGGCATTAAATTCGTTTATTAAATCGGACATGTTATTTGCGTTGTTTTTGGTCGCGTTTAACCACTATTTTTGAAATGTAAATACTTACTTGATATAGCACTAATATAGGAATGGCTACAATAACTTGACTGGCAATATCTGGTGGTGTAATAATAGCCGATAGAACAAGTACAATAACTAGGGCAAATTTTCTATACTTTTTCATGCCTTGAGGTGTTACCAAACCTATTTTTGTTAAAAAATAGATAATGATAGGGAGCTCGAAAATAATTCCAGAGGCCAATACCGAGGAGCGTACTAACGAAATGTAAGAGCTAATATCGATTTGGTTATCTACCATTTCAGAAATATTGTAATTGACTAAGAAATTTATAGATAACGGCGTTACAATGTAATACCCAAATAAAACACCTATAAAAAACAATAAAGAAGAAATAATGATAAATCCTCTAGAGTGTTTACGTTCGTTGGGGTGTAAACCAGGGCTTAAAAAGCGCCAAAATTGGTAAACAACATAAGGGAAAGCAATAACCAATCCGCTAAAAATAGCCGTCCAAATATCGGCAGAAAATTGCCCAGCCATGGTGCGGTTTTGAATAATTAACGGTAAGGAGTCGTTACAAAATGTGGTGTCTACATTAATTAATTTTGCTATTTGGCATAGCATATTATAAGTAGGAAACCCCATATCTAGAGGCGCAAAAATGATATGCTTAAAAATAGCTCTACTAAAAATAAAGGCTACTGTTGCCGTTAATAATATTGCTAATGTCGCTCTTATAAGATGCCATCTTAAATCCTCTAGATGGTCTAAAAACGACATGTCGTCTACCTGCTTTTTTGCCATTATAAAATGCCTTCTTTTATTAAATCGTGTACATGTACCACACCAGCATAATTTCCGTTATTATCTTCTACAAGTAATTGCGAAATCCCGTTTTCCTCCATAAGTTCCATGGCGTCTACCGCTAAAGCATCGGCATGAATACGTTTGGGGTTGGTACCCATAATATTACTAGCTTTTAAGGCTAAAAAATCATCGGTTTTACTAAGCATACGTCTTAAATCACCATCGGTAATAATACCCGTAATTTTATTGTTTTCCACAACAGCTGTAACGCCTAACATCTTTTCAGAAATTTCTATAATAACATCTTTTAAGGATGTTTCTGGGGTTACTTTTGGTTTTTGGTTTACATCAGATAAATCGCTAACGCGTAAATATAATTTCTTGCCTAAGGCACCTCCAGGATGGTATTTTGCAAAGTCTTTACTAGAAAATCCTCTAAGTTCTAATAAGCAAACTGCTAGTGCATCGCCCATAACTAATTGTGCTGTTGTACTTGTGGTAGGCGCTAAATTATTGGGGCAAACTTCTTTCTCTACGTAAGCGTTTAAAATATAATCGGCTTGTTGCCCAAGAAAAGAGTCTTTATTGCCTGTTAAAGCAATCATGTTGTTTTTAGCGTTTTTAATAAGAGGCACTAATACTTTAATTTCAGGTGTATTTCCGCTTTTAGAAATACAAATTACCACATCATCTTCTAAGATTAATCCCAAATCACCATGAATCGCATCGGCAGCATGCATGAATACGGCTGGCGTTCCTGTAGAGTTTAGTGTGGCCACAATTTTTGTAGCAATAATGGCGCTTTTTCCAATTCCTGTAATAACAACTCTACCTTTGGAATTGTAAATTAATTCGACTGTGTTTACAAAGTCATCATCAATTAAACTTGATAAATGGCGTACGGCATTACTTTCTTCAATAATTGTGTTTTGTGCCGTTTTAATGATGGAATTTTTATTATTCAAAATTTATTATTTTTTTAAGTTGACACTTTTAAAGATTTTATTATCTTTAAAGTAGCTCAAACTCTTGAAAAGTTAGTTTGTTCTCCCTTGATGCAAAGCTAAATAAAAAATCAAGAGTGTTTTAAAAATGCTTGGCTAATTCATGAACTTGCCATGTGTTTTTAACGTTTTTTAAATAAAAATATTAAAATTGATTCATGGCGTTAGTTGAAACAGACTTACATGCAGCTTTAAAAAAGTATTTTGGCTTTAGTAAGTTTAAAGGATTACAGGAAGATGTTGTAAGAAGTATTTTATCGGGGCAAAACACTTTTGTTATTATGCCTACAGGTGGCGGAAAGTCGCTCTGTTACCAATTACCCGCACTCATGCAAGAAGGTACAGCCATAGTTGTATCGCCCTTAATTGCTTTAATGAAAAACCAAGTTGATGCTATTCGTGGCGTTTCAGATCACGAAGGTGTTGCACATGTATTAAACTCTTCGTTAACAAAAACCGAGACCAAACGTGTTAAAGAAGATATTGCTAATGGCGTTACTAAACTATTGTATGTGGCTCCAGAATCTTTAACCAAAGAGGAACATGTCGACTTTTTAAGGTCGCAAACTATTTCCTTTATGGCTGTTGATGAGGCGCATTGTATTAGCGAATGGGGGCACGATTTTCGTCCAGAGTACCGTAACTTAAGGCATATTATTAAACGTATAGGCGATAATATTCCTATTATTGGATTAACAGCTACAGCAACACCCAAAGTACAAGAAGATATTTTAAAAAACTTAGGAATAACCGATGCCAAAACTTTTAAAGCATCGTTTAATAGACCTAATCTATATTACGAAGTTCGTCCAAAAACAAAACAAGTTGATGCCGATATTATTCGCTTTATAAAACAAAACGAAGGAAAATCGGGGATTGTATATTGTTTAAGTCGAAAGCGTGTTGAAGAATTAGCGCAAGTACTTCAAGTAAATGGCATTAACGCTGTTCCTTATCATGCTGGATTAGATGCCAAAACACGAGCCAGACATCAGGATATGTTTTTAATGGAAGAGATTGATGTTGTTGTGGCAACCATAGCGTTTGGTATGGGGATAGATAAACCCGATGTGCGTTTTGTTATTCATCACGATATACCCAAAAGTATAGAAAGTTATTATCAAGAAACAGGTCGTGCAGGACGCGATGGTGGCGAAGGCCATTGTTTAGCTTTCTACGCTTATAAAGATATTGAGAAATTAGAGAAGTTTATGTCTGGCAAACCTGTGGCCGAGCAAGAAATAGGTCATGCTTTATTACAAGAAGTAGTTGCCTATGCCGAGACCTCTATGTCTAGACGTAAATTTATTTTACATTATTTTGGCGAGGCATTTGATACAGAAACAGGTGAAGGTGGCGATATGGATGATAATGTAAGACATCCTAAAAAACAACACGAGGCCCAAAACGATGTACAATTATTATTGGATGTTGTTGCAAAAACCAATCAAAAGTATAAAGCTAAAGATTTGGTAAATGTATTAGTAGGTAAAGGCAACGCCTTAATTAAATCTCATAAAACCGATGACCAGCCGTTCTTTGGAAAAGGCAATTATAAAGAAAAATCGTATTGGATGGCGCTTGTTAGGCAAGTTCTAGTGGCTGGCTATCTTAAAAAAGATATCGAAACCTATGGCGTTATTAAGTTAACCCAAAAAGGGCAGGATTTTATTAAGACACCACAATCGTTTATGATGACCGAAGACCACGATTTTAGTGAAACTTCAGATGGTCAAATTATTACAGCCTCAAAAGGTGGTGGTGCCGTAGCCGATGAAACCTTAATGCGTATGCTTAAAGACTTACGCAAAAAGAATGCTAAAAAACTAGGCGTTCCACCGTTTGTTATTTTTCAAGACCCTTCGTTAGAAGATATGGCTTTAAAATATCCTATTTCACTAGAAGAATTAAGTAATGTGCATGGCGTAGGCGATGGAAAGGCAAAAAAATACGGTAAAGACTTTATAAAGTTAATTTCAAACTATGTAGACGAAAACGACATCAGTCGTCCAGACGATATGGTTGTAAAATCTACCGGTAGCAACTCCTCATTAAAATTATATATCATACAAAATATAGATAGAAAGTTACCCTTAGAAGATATTGCTTCAGCAAAAGGTATGGAAATGCCCGATTTTATAAAAGAAATGGAAGCCATAGTCTATTCTGGAACCAAGCTAAATATAGATTATTGGGTAGATGATTTGCTAGATGAAGACCAACAAGAAGAAATCCATGAGTATTTTATGGAGGCTGAAACCGATAAAATAGATGTTGCTATTGATGAGTTTGATGGCGATTATGACGATGAAGAATTACGTCTCTATCGTATTAAATTTATAAGCGAGGTAGCCAATTAAACATATTCTATCTTTTAAAAACTTCCGTCTTATACAGGTATTTGTTATCTTTGCAGCTCATTAAAAATAAAGCACATGCAAGACGGATTATACGCAAAATTTAATACAACAAAAGGCGCTATTTTAGTCGCTTTAGAATACGAAAAGACACCAGGAACGGTAGGTAACTTTGTTGCTTTAGCTGAAGGAAACATGGAAAACTCGGCAAAAAAGCAAGGCAATCCTTATTACGATGGGTTAACTTTTCATCGTGTTATTCCAGATTTTATGATTCAAGGTGGTTGTCCACAAGGTACTGGAACAGGAAATCCAGGGTACCAATTTGATGATGAGTTTCATCCAGATTTAAAGCACGATGCGCCAGGTATCCTTTCCATGGCCAATGCTGGACCAGGTACAAATGGGAGTCAGTTTTTTATCACACATGTAGAAACCCCTTGGTTAGATGGTAACCATACGGTCTTTGGTAAAGTTGCTGAAGGACAAGACGTAGTTGATGCAATTGCGCAAGGCGATAAAATTGAAACCTTAGAAATTATAAGAGTCGGTGAGGCCGCAGAAAACTTTCATGCTATTGAAGCTTTTAGAACATTTGAAGGCGCTAGAGAAAAACGCATTGCTGAAGAACAAGCTGCACGAGAAGCTGAGTTAGATAAACTAGCCGCTGGATTTAAGAAAACAGATAGTGGGTTGCGTTACCAAATTATTCAAGAAGGTGATGGGAAGCAACCTGAAAAAGGAAGTACTGTAAAAGTACATTATAAAGGTCAATTAGCAGATGGAACTGTTTTCGATTCCTCTTATAAAAGAAATCAACCTTTAGAGTTTGCTGTAGGCGTAGGTCAAGTTATTCCAGGTTGGGATGAAGGTATTGGCTTATTAAATGTAGGAAGTAAAGCCCGATTAGTTGTGCCAAGTGATTTAGGTTACGGCAGTCGTGGTGCTGGTGGTGTAATCCCTCCAAATGCAACCTTAATTTTCGATGTTGAGCTTATGGACGTTAAGTAATTACAGCCTAAAAATATATTTAAAAAGCCGCTATTTAGCGGCTTTTTTTATGCTGGTTTCCATTTTATGTTACAGCCAATACTAGGTTTTTGAGGTTTTGTATTGGCTTTATTGTCTAACAGGCAATTTAGTGCGTGCCTAATATCTTCACCCGTTACAGGCATATCGTTTCCTGGTCTGGAGTCATCTAGTTGTCCGCGATAAACTAACTTTAAATCTTTATCAAAAACATAAAAATCTGGTGTACAAGCAGCATCGTAGGCTTTAGCAACTTCTTGGGTGTCGTCGTAGAGGTAAGGGAAAATAAAATCTTGTTCAATGGCATTTTGCTTCATTTTATCTGGGGCGTCATCGGGATAATTATCAACATCATTACTAGAAATAGCAATGGTATTAATGCCTTTACTTTTATAATCCTTAGCTAGTTGACTTAATTCTTGGTTAATGTGTTTTACAAAAGGGCAGTGGTTACAAATAAAAACAATTAGGGTACCTTTTGTCCCTTTTTCAGTATTTAATGAGAGTTTTTCACCAGAAACTGTATCTTGCAGCGTGAAGTTTGGAGCGGGACTTCCTAGAGGAATCATGTTAGAAGGTGTACGTGCCATAGTATTTTTGTTTCCTTCAAATTTCGTAAATATTTGTACTTTTAAAAAATGAATGAGACGATAAATTTTGAAGATTTTGTTAAAGTAGATCTTCGTGTTGGAACAATAGTGTCTGTAGATGATTTCCCAAAGGCAAGAAAACCCGCTTATTTATTAACCATAGATTTTGGCGATTTAGGAATTAAAAAATCTTCAGCCCAAATAACAACATTATATACAAAAGATGATTTGTTAAATAAACAAATTGTAGCTGTTGTAAACTTTCCCAAAAAACAAATTGCTAATATTATGAGCGAGTGTTTAGTGGTTGGTGCTGTAAAAGAAAATAACGTGTATTTGCTTAGTGCCGAGCATCGCGTTCCTAACGGAAGTTGTGTGTCGTAGTATTTATGCAAGAATTAGATCAGGTAAAAATAAATTTTGATAGTCAAGGGTTATGGATTTTAAACATAGCTTTGGCTATTGTTATGTTTGGTGTGGCTTTAGGCATTACCTTAGATGATTTTAAGCGTTTATTACATAAGCCAAAGTTGTTGTTTTTAGGTATCGCCTCACAGTTTATTATGTTGCCTTTAGTTACTTTTTTATTTGTTTATGTGGTAAGGCCGCAGCCAAGTATTGCTTTAGGAATGTTTATGGTAGCTGCTTGTCCTGGTGGGAATATTTCAAATTTTATGACGCACTTAGCTAAAGGGAATTCAGCTTTATCTGTTAGTTTAACAGCCTTTGCGACTCTTATAGCTATTGTTATGACGCCATTTAATTTCCAGTTTTATGGGAGTTTGTATCAACCAACGGCAGGCTTGTTAAGAGATGTGGCTTTAAATCCATTTGACGTGTTAGAAGTTGTTGGAATGATTTTAGGTATACCATTATTATTAGGTATGTTTGTTAGAAAATCATTTCCAGAGTTGGCGCAGCGTTTATCTAAATGGCTAAAACCTTTTTCAATTATTGTATTTGTAGCCATAGTTATTATAGCATTTTCTAAAAACTTAGATGTTTTTACAGGTTATATAGATCATGTGTTGCTGCTAGGGATAACACATAACTTTTTAGCTGTTTTGTTAGGGTGGTTTTTAGCCAAGAGTTTAAAGGTTTCTTTAAGAGATAAAAAAACTATAGCCATAGAAACGGGCATACAAAACTCTGGATTAGGATTACTTTTAATTTTTACATTTTTTAATGGGCTAGGAGGCATGGCTATTATGGCTGCTTTTTTGGGGATTTGGCATATTGTTTCGGGCTTAGTATTAGCCTATTTTTGGTCGTTTAAAACAGCAAAAGCACAAACTGTAATTCATTGAAACAACTTTGGCTACATACAGTAAGGTGCTATTTGCGTTTAGGCTTATTTTTTTACTATAAAAAAATACAGGTTGTTAAACAGGCTTCTATTCCAAAAGATAGTCCTTTACTCTTTTTAAGTAATCATCAAAATGCGTTAGTTGACGCCCTTTTAATAGCCACAACTAGTGGTCGGTTTACTTATTTTTTAACACGAGCCAGTGTGTTTAAAAAACCTTTGGTGGCTAAGTTTTTAAAAAGTGTCCAAATGTTGCCTGTATTTCGTGTTAGAGATGGTTGGCAAACTATTAAAAACAATCACGGGACATTTAATCGATGTACGAAATTACTTAGCAATAACGAAACAGTATCATTATTTCCAGAAGGGAATCATCATATAAATCGTACAGTAAGACCTTTAAGTAAAGGGTTTACTAGAATTGTTTTAGAAACTTTAAAAGTAACTCCAGATTTAAATTTAAAATTAGTTCCTATTGGATTGAATTATCAAGATGGCGTTATTTTTCCAGATGAAGTCTCTCTGCATTATGGTGTTCCTATTAATGTAAAAACACTTATTAAAGATTGTGAAGATGACCAATCGGCTTCATTAGTATTAAAGAAAAAAGTCCAAGATGAATTAAAAACATTAACAACGCATATTCCGCCTAATAATTATGAAAAAAGTTTACAACGGTTACAAAAACAAGGCGTGAACTTTCTTTATCCTGAAAAGGTAAATGCTTTTATAACATCTGGTTTTAAAAATTATAATGGACCAAAATACAAGGCTAAGTCAACTGTAGTGTCTACTCTTTTTAAATGGTTACTTAAACTTAATTTGTGGTTACCTTTTTTAGTTTGGCGTTATTATGCATTACCAAAAATTAAAGAGGTAGAGTTTGTTGCCACGTTTAGATTTGCTTTAGCCATAACTTTAGTGCCTGTATGGTTGTTGCTAGTAACTTGTATTATTGGAGGTGTTTTTAGTTGGGCCTTTGGGGGAATTTATTTGCTAATATCTTTAATTATAACACTTTTAGCTGTTAAATTATAGCATAAAAAAAACTGCTTAAAGAAGCAGTTTTTATAATATTTTAATAAAGATGATTTTTAAATATCATCGAAATCTACATCGGTAAATTTCTCGGTAGTAGCTGTTACTGTTTCCTGATTTTCAGAGCCACTTTCTTCGTTGTGATAGTCTTTTTTAAAGTCTTTTTGGTGTCTTTCGCTAATAACCTCTTCACCTTTTTCATTAATAATGTAATCGGTCATTTCTTGAAGAATACTATTAAACTCGTTAAAATCTTCTTTGTAAAGATAAATTTTGTGTTTTTTGTAGTGGAAAGAACCATCGTCGTTTGTAAACTTCTTACTTTCTGTAATGGTTAAATAATAATCACCAGCTTTGGTAGATCTTACATCAAAGAAATAGGTTCTTCTACCTGCTCTCAATACTTTTGAAAAAATCTCTTCTTTCTCCATCATAGTCATTTAAGTTCGTGTTGTTTTTAAAAAACGTATAAAAATTAAGTTGTCCAAAAATCTAAAAAAAAATCATAGCAACCAACAAATTCATGTATTTCTTTTTACGAATTCTTAGGGTTAATAGGCTTCGCTAAGTTGTTTTTCGTAGAGTTCTTTATAATAACCAACTTTGTTAATAAGGCTATTATGGTTACCATCTTGGATGATTTTTCCGTTATCTAAAACGATAATATGATCTGCATTTTTAACTGATGAGACTCTGTGACTTACAATAATGGTAGTTTTATCTTTAGATACGGTATTTAAATGATGTAGAATTTTTTCTTCGGTTTCTGTATCTACAGCCGATAAGGAGTCGTCAAACAGGAGTATTTTAGGATCTTTAACAATAGCTCTTGCTATAGAAACACGTTGTTTTTGACCACCAGAAAGGGTGATACCACGTTCGCCAAGTACGGTATCGTAACCTTTATTAAACTTTACGATGTTTTTGTGTACTTGGGCTTGCTTGGCTGCTGTTATAACATCTTCATCAGAGGCGTCTTCTTTTCCAAATGTAATGTTGTTTTTAATAGTATCGGAAAATAGAAAAGCATCTTGCGGGACATAACCAATAGCATTTCTTAAGCTAGTAAGATTAATGCTTTTAATAGGTTTTCCATCAATTAAAATCTCACCTTTATCAATATCGTAAAGACGACCAATCAAATCTAAAATAGTCGATTTTCCAGAACCTGTTTTTCCTATAATAGCGAGTGTTTTTCCTTTATTTAATGTAAACGATACATCATTTAAGGCTTGAATATTTGTATCGTCGTAAGTGAAATATACATTTTTAAAAGTAATATCACCTTTAATTGTTGTAGGTTCTGTAACCGTATTAGAAATTTCAGGTTTTTTCTTTAAAAATTCGTTGATACGTTTTTGCGAGGCTTCGGCTTGTTGTACTATAGATGTTACCCAACCCACTGTGGCTACTGGCCAAGTAAGCATGTTAACATATATAATAAACTCTGCAATGGTTCCTAAACTTTCAATTTCACCGTCTATATATTGTTTACCGCCTATGTAAATAACCATTAAATTACTTATACCAATAAGTAAAATCATCATAGGGAAGAAAAACGATCGTATTCTAACAAGGTCGAGTTGTTTTTGTCGGCTTTCTTCAGATAGTTGATTAAAATTAGCAGAGGTTTGTAATTCTAGTCCGTAAGCTTTAATAATAGAAATACCGCTAAAAGTTTCTTGTGTAGAAGAGGATAATTTAGATAAGTACTCTTGTACAATAGTACTACGTTTATGGATTTCTTTACTAAGTTTATAAATAGCTACCGATAGTATAGGTAACGGCAAAATAGTATATAAGGTTAATTTTGGCGCTTGATTAAACATATAAATTAATGCAATAACAAATAACGTTATTGTGTTTATACTATACATTATGGCTGGTCCAGCATACATTCTTACACGGCTTACATCTTCGGTAATCCGGTTCATTAAATCGCCTGTTCGGTTCTTTTTGTAAAAGTTAAGAGATAGTTTTTGATATTGTTGATAGACTTCGTTTTTTAGGTCGTATTCAACATAACGCGATACATTAATAATGGTTTGTCGCATTAAAAATGTAAGAACTCCCGCTACAATAGATGCCCCAACAATTAAAAGAATGTTTTCAAGCAATTCAGCTTTAAATACACTTTTATCTGTAATTATACCATTATTCCAGTTTTCTACAACAGTAAAAATTTCTCGTACTAATCTAGGTGTAAAAAGTAAAAATACACGAGCAATAGCCGTTATAATAACACCAAGGATAAGTTGGTATTTATATTTTAGGAAATATTTATTAAGATGTTGTAATTCTTTCATTTTAAGTATTAACAATATAAGTTAATTCTTTTGTTAAATTTTCATTTTAGAACACCTTCTATTGCATAAATTATAATATTGGTTTAATTTTGCGCCGTGTTTTAAAAATATTTTAAAAGCATTAAACAAATACTTATACATAATAATTATGTTAACAGAGGTAAAAACTAACAAAGAACTTAAAGCTGATCCAGTGTTTGGGCAGCTTTCATTTGATGATCACGAACAAGTCGTTTTTTGCAGCGACAAAGATACAGGTTTAAAAGCAATAATAGGAATTCATAACACAACTTTAGGACCTGCTTTAGGAGGAACTAGAATGTGGGCTTATCAAAATGAATGGGAAGCTTTAAACGATGTTCTTCGATTATCAAGAGGAATGACCTACAAATCAGCAATTACTGGTTTAAATTTAGGTGGTGGTAAAGCCGTAATAATAGGTGATGCCAAAACCCAAAAAACACCAGAGTTAATGAAAAAGTTTGGCGAATATGTTCATTCTTTAAGTGGTCGTTACATTACAGCAGAAGATGTTGGTATGGAAACTAGCGATATGGATTTAGTGCGCGAGGTAACGCCATACGTAACGGGAATTTCAGAAGAAAAAGGTGGTTCAGGAAATCCTTCGCCTGTAACAGCTTATGGTGTTTTTATGGGCATGAAAGCAGCCGCTAAATACAAATTTGGAACAGACTTATTAGAAGGGAAACAGGTATTTGTACAAGGTATTGGCCATGTTGGCGAAGCTTTAGTAGAAAACCTTGTAGAAGAAGGAGCCATTGTTACTATAGCCGATATTAACCAAGAACGCTTAGAAGCCGTTAAAAGTAAATATGGCGTTACAATTTATGGTGGAAATGATATTTATTCTGAACAGATGGATATTTACGCCCCATGTGCTTTAGGTGCTACAATTAACGACGATACCATTAATAAACTCCAAGCAAAAGTTATTGCAGGAGCTGCTAATAACCAATTAGCAAACGAAGTAAAACACGGTCAATTACTTCAAGAAAAAGGTATTGTTTACGCCCCAGATTTCTTAATTAATGCTGGAGGAATTATTAACGTTTATGCAGAATTAGAAGGCTATAATAAAGCTGAAATTATGCGTAAAACAGAAAATATATACAATACAACGCTAGAGATTTTAAATCATGCCGATGTTAATCACATGACTTCCAATCAAGCAGCGTTAGCTTTAGCACAAAAACGTATTGATGCAAGAAAGCTAGAAAATAACAGCTAGTTTTTTTAAAAAACAGTATTTTTGCAAGGCAAAATCCTAATCGGGTTTTGCCTTATTTAATTTTATAAAGTTCTTTTAAATGTTAAATAGAAGACATATTCGAATCAAGGTCATGCAATCGGTTTACGCTTTTAAAGGTAGCGAAAGCGATGCCCTAAATAAAGACCAAAAATTCTTAATGCAAAGCTTAGATAAAGCTTATAACCTTTATTTATTAATGCTCTCCTTGCTTGTTGAACTTCAAAAAAAATCTGAAGATCATCTGTCAAAAAGTATGAAAAAACATCTAGCGACAGAGGAAGATAAAAACCCAAATAGAAAGTTTGTTAATAACGAAGTGCTTCAATTTTTGCTACATAACGAAGCCTTACAAGATGCCTTAGATACTAACAAAGTAAAGCATTGGGATTTGGACGATGAGTATGTCGATATTATTTATAAAGACATTCTAGCTAGCGAACTTTATGCCGATTATATGAAAACGAAAGTTTCCGATTTTAAGGAAGACAAGTTTTTTGTAATTGATATTTATCGCGAAATTATAGCGCCAAACGATAAACTTTTCGATTATTTAGAAGATCATAACATGACTTGGGTAGACGATTTTCCGTTGGTGAACACCACCATTTTAAAAATGCTACGTAAGTTAAAACCAACAGCCAATACACAGGTTGTAACGCCAGATTTATATAAAGACGAAGACGATGAAATGTTTGCTATAGATTTGTTTAAAAAAACAATTTTAAATCAAACAACCTTTAGAAAAATAGTAGAAGACCGTACTAAAAACTGGGATTCAGACCGAATTGCAGATATCGATTATGTTCTACTAATCATGGCTATTTGCGAAATTATAAAATTTCCTTCAATACCTATTAAAGTAACTATAAACGAGTATTTAGAAATAGCCAAAGAGTACTCTACGCCTAAGAGTAGTATCTTTATAAACGGTATTTTAGATAAGTACGTTAAAGAGTTACAAGAAAAAAACGAATTAAATAAAACGGGACGAGGGTTGATGTAGAACGAATAAATTAGTACATTTATCCGCTGAAATTAAAAATCTATTAAATAATCTTTAAAAATAGCACAATGAAAAAAGTAGTATTAGGACTAGCAGCTTTATGTATGATCGCTTTTACATCATGTAAAGAAGATGCTTCTAAAAAAATTGATGAAAATAATGTAGCTGAAGCTGCCGAAAGAGATGCAAACGCTTCTAAATTTCCAATCATGAGTTTTGATAAGCAAGTACATGATTTTGGTGAAATTGAAAGCAAAACAAATGTAGAAACTGTATTTAAATATACAAACACTGGTGAAGCGCCATTAGTAGTAACAGATATTAAAAGTACTTGTGGGTGTACAGTACCTAAAGATTGGAGTAAAGAGCCTTTACAACCAGGCGATTCAGGACAATTTACTGTAAAGTTTAACGGTTCTGGAAGAAACAAAGTAAACAAAACCATAACAGTAACAGCTAATACAAAAACGGGTAAAGAAACTGTTAAAATTACAGCTTTCGTTAAACCAGATCCAAACGCTGTACAACCGGCAAAAGCACAAGTACCTCAAGTAAAATAATATGGGAGAAGGATTAAGTAGTTTATTGCCTTTTGTTTTAATGTTTGTGGTTATCTATTTTTTTATGATAGCCCCACAAATGAAAAAGCAGAAAAAAGAAAAAAAGTTTGCTGCCGAATTAAAAAAAGGTGATAAAGTAATCACAAAAAGTGGCGTACACGGAAAAGTAGTGGAATTAAACGATAAAGACCACACTTGCGTGATTGAAACCCTTGCGGGAAAAATTAAGTATGAACGCTCAGCCATTTCTATGGAATTGAGCCAAAAGCTTAACGCCCCAGAAAAAAAGAAGTAATTATAAATTACTATTATAAAAAAAGCCACTCATTTTTTTTGAGTGGCTTTTTTATTTAACAGTTTTTATATTTATCGTGTAATCCAACACCTTTTAAAATTAAAGGTGTTATTTTTTCTAGTCTAGATAGCTTTGTTTTCTCACGTTTAGCACTTGCAATATGTTCGCAGTATTCTCGTTGTTTTCCAGGGGTAAGGGCTTTAAAAGCCTTTTCCATAGTATTATTACTCTTTAAAGCATGTGCTAGTTCTTTAGGAATAATAACGTCTTTTCCTTTTCTTTCGGGTTTAAGCTCTTTCCCTAATTTTTGATTTTCGATAGCTTCTCTAACATAACTTAAAACAATGGTTTTGTCGATATCGTTAATCGATTCAAATCGCATTTGGCGTAATGCTTTGGTTTTTTCTTGGGCTTGTTCTAACACTTTTTTCTCATCCTTTAAAAATACACCATTAAAAAACCAGATTCCAAAGTGGTTTTTAAAGGCGCCAAGCCCGATAACATTTTTACCATTTACGGTATAAACAGGAGCATTCCATTTTAATGTTTCATTAACTTCAGTAGAAAGAATAAGATCCCTAAGAAGGCTTAATGCTTCTGAAAACTTATCGTGTTTTTCAATGTATTCCTCAACAGAGCTGGCTTTTTTCATAATGTTTCCATGACTTTTTTATAAAAATACAATTTCTAAATTTCTTATAACAAAAGAGTTATATGTTTCTATTTAAATTTAATCTAAATAAGCTTTTTTAATGCGGTTTTGGATAGTATATTTGCACAGTATTTATAATAAATCTAAATAAAAATAATTTAATAATGATACGAAAACTAACACTATTTTGTCTCTTATGTTTTATGCAAAATATAACCGCCCAAACCATAACAGGAACTGTGGTAGATACGAATGGCTCTGCCGTTTCTGGAGCAACTGTGCTTGTTGCAGAACTTAATACAGGTACTATGACAAACGACTCTGGAGCGTTTACACTTAAAAACTTAGTTCAAGGAGATATTCTTGTAAAAGTGCAAGCGATTGGTTTTAAACCTACCTCAAAAGCAATTACATTAAAGGACAATATGACTTTGAATTTTACTTTAGAAATGGATAATAATCTAAATACGGTCGAACTTTTTGGAAATCGCTACAAACACCCAGATAAAATAGAAGCAATCACCAGATTACCTTTAGCGCCTTATGAGCAAATTCAAAGTATTTCTATTGTTTCAGAAAAATTAATTGAACAGCAAGGAAATCTTACCATATCAGAAGCTACACGAAATGTACCTGGTGTATATACCTTTGCAACTTATGGTAATAAAAGAGAAAGTATGTCGTCTCGTGGTTTTCGCGGTATTCCAATTTTAAAAAATGGCGTTCGCGTACATTCCGATTTTAGAGGAACCGGAATTTTAACCGATATGCAAGGGGTCGATAATATTCAAGTATTAAAAGGGTCTTCGGCTATCACTCAAGGTGTTGCTACCGATCTTGGAAGTCCAGGAGGTGTTGTAAATATTGTAACTAAAACACCAAAATATAATTTTGGAGGAAATGTATCGTTGCGAGCAGGAAGTTTTGGACAGGTAAGAACCGCTTATGATGTTTACGGACCTTTAACAAAGAGCAAAAATTTTGCCTTTAGAATTAATGGAGCTTTAGAACGTGCCGATGGCTTCCGTTCTGGAATTTCTTCAGAGCGTTTTTATATTAATCCGTCGTTAGAATGGCGTATTGATGATAAATCGACTTTAACATTAGAAATGGACTATTTTGATGATAGTAGAACACCAGATGTAGGAACTGTAAACTTAAATGAAAATAACGTTAATGCTATTTACGATTTACCTTACGACCAGTTTTTAGGATTTAAAAATGATAAATCACTAACAAAAAACACAACATTTTCAGTACGTTTTAATAGAGAGCTAAATGACAAGTTAACTTTAAAAACTGCTTATTATAAGTCCAATCTAGATTTAGATGATAAAGGCGCAAGTTTAGGAAATGTTGTAGAAGATGAAATAACAGGAGACCCTATTTACAATTTACGTAGCCGTGGGTATTCAACCTCTACCAGACAAGACGACAATGCTGTTTTACAAGTAGATATTATAGGTGATGAAGTAAAAACCGGCTCTATATCACATACCTTTCAAGTAGGATTTGATTATAGAACAACCAAGTACAGCACTCATTCCGATAGAATATCGACAGTTGATACGATTAATGTATTTACACCAAACACAAACAATTTGCCAGGTAACTTAAATTTTTCATCCCCAAGAGCTGGCGGAGCCGAGTCTAGAGCTTTAGGTTTTGTAGCACAAGATGTGATTACGTTTAATAACTGGCTAAAATCGTTTGTTGGGATTCGCTACAGTAAAACCCAAACCGATGCCGAGACAGAAACTACCGAAAGCGATGCATTTAATCCATTAGCAGGAGTTATTGTAACACCATATAAAAATATTAACGTTTTTGCATCTTACACTAATAGTTCAAATCCAAGATCGGCTACGCGATTAGATGAAAATGGAAATGAATTAGGTAATGAACGTTTCGATCAAATAGAAGCTGGTATAAAAACCAATTGGTTAGATAATAGATTACGTTTTAACTTTACCTTATTTAAAATTAATAACAAGGATATTAACTTACCTGTTTACGATGAAAACTGGGTGGCAACAGGATTTTACCAAAAAGGAGGAAATGATGAACGCAAGGGAATCGAGGTTGAATTAAGTGGTCGTATTTTAAATAACCTTGAAGTTATTACAGGATACTCTTATATAGACGCGCAATATAAAGAACACACCTCGTTTGTTTACGGTTCGGCACCATTAAATACACCAAGACATACGTTTAATGCTTACGCTAATTATAGCTTTAAACAAAAGCTAGAAGGTTTATCTCTAGGAGCTGGTGTATATTATACAGGCGAGCGACCAATAAACGATTGGAGTGCTGGTGCTGTTACTCACGAAGGTATTGTGCCAAATCAAAAGCCCTTTAATGTTGAGGCGTATATGTTAACTAATATACAGGCAGCATACCAATTTAATAATCACTGGAATTTTAGAGTGTTGCTAAATAATGTATTTAATGAGATAGGCTATAATGCTTACAGAACACGCTATATAAACCAAACCGATCCTAGAAATTTTGCAGCTGTTTTAAGCTATAGATTCTAGAATAGAATTGTAAGTATAGTAAAAAAGCACAACAATTACTGTTGTGCTTTTTTACTTTTTAAATAATATGAATAACTTTAATTACTATATTTCTCAGCAGTTAGTTCGGCAATTTTACAAATTACTTGTGTCGCTTTTATAATACTTTCTACGGGAACATACTCGTAGCGTCCATGGAAATTGTGCCCGCCAGCAAAAATGTTAGGGCAAGGTAATCCCATGTAGCTTAACTGAGAGCCATCGGTACCACCACGAATAGGCTTAATGATAGGCTCAATGTCCAGTTGTTTCATAGCTTCTTCTGCAATATCTACAATATGCATTACAGGTTCTACTTTTTCTTTCATATTAAAGTATTGATCTTTAATATCGATATTAATTACTTCTTTTTCGTACTGGGTATTTAATTCTTCGGCCAGTTTTAGCATGACTTCTTTACGAGCTTCGAAGTGGTTTTTATCATGATCGCGAATAATATATTCTAAAGTCGTTTCTTCAACAGCACCTTTCATATTATGCAAATGAAAAAAGCCCTGATACCCTTCGGTATGTTCCGGGGTTTCTAGCCTAGGTAGCGAATTTATAAACTCAGTGGCAATGTACATGGAGTTTACCAATTTCCCTTTGGCATAGCCAGGATGTACAATTTTACCTTTTACAGTAACCACAGCGCCAGCAGCATTAAAGTTTTCGTACTCCAATTCGCCTACTTGGCTACCATCCATGGTATAAGCCCATTCTGCTCCAAATTTTTCAACATCAAACTTGTGTGCGCCACGACCTATTTCTTCATCTGGAGTAAACCCAACTTTTATATCGCCGTGTTTTATTTCTGGGTGTTGAATTAAATATTCCATAGCCGAAACAATTTCGCAAATCCCAGCTTTATCATCGGCGCCAAGAAGTGTCGTGCCGTCTGTAGTGATTAGTGTTTGCCCAATGTAAAGTTTTAAGTCTTCAAAATAATCGGGCGATAGTACGATACCTTCTTCTTTATTTAAAAGAATGTCGTTTCCATCGTAATTTGGAATTATTTTAGGACTTACATTAGCACCTGTAAAGTCTGGAGAGGTGTCGAAATGCGATACAAAACCAATGGCAGGAACATCATGATCTATATTACTTGGTAGGGTTGCCATGATGTAAGCATTCTCATCGATAGTTACATCGGATAATCCAATTGCTTTAAGTTCTTCAACTAATTTATTAGCTAAATCCCATTGTTTTTCGGTGCTTGGCGTGGTGTCAGATTTTGGGTCGGACTCGGTATCGATTGTAACATAGCTTACAAATCGATCTATAATATGTTGTTTATCTATCATTATGATATTTTTTTTGAAGTGTTATTACGTTAAAACATAGCCAAAAATACTATTTTTGCAGCACAAATTAGTATTATGTACAAAGCTTTCGTTCGTCCCATTTTTTTCTTGTTCGATCCAGAAAATATTCATCATTTCACGTTTTCATTTATCCGTTTTTTAAATAAGCTTCCTTTTGTGTCTTCAATATTTAGAAGCTCATATCTAGTGAATGATAAACGGTTAGAGAAACATTTATTTGGTTTAACCTTTAAAAACCCTGTAGGTTTAGCTGCTGGTTTTGATAAAGATGCTAAACTGTATAATGAATTGGGAAATTTAGGGTTTGGTTTTGTAGAAATTGGAACATTAACGCCAAAAGGGCAGCCTGGAAATCCTAAAAAACGGTTGTTTAGGTTAAAAGAAGACAGCGCTATAATTAATCGTATGGGGTTTAATAATGGAGGTGTAGATGAAGCCGTTGAGCGCTTAAAAGAAAATAAAGGTGTATTAATTGGTGGGAATATAGGAAAGAACAAAGTTACTCCAAACGAACAAGCTACCGATGATTATGTGTATTGTTTTAAAGCTTTATTTGATTATGTAGATTATTTCGTGGTAAATGTAAGTTCTCCTAACACCCCTAATTTAAGAGCGTTACAAGATAAAGAACCCTTGACACAATTACTACAAACGTTAAAAGACTTAAATGCCGAAAAGTCGAATCCGAAGCCTATTTTACTTAAAATTGCACCAGATTTAACTAACGAACAGTTATTGGATATTATCGATATTGTAAAAACCACAAAAATAGATGGCGTTATAGCGACTAATACAACAATATCTAGGGAAGGTTTACAATCTGATAATAAAACTGAAGTTGGTGGGTTAAGCGGAAAACCTTTAACGCAACGCTCAACCGAAGTAATTAAATTCTTATCAGAAAAGAGTAATAAAGCATTTCCTATTATTGGTGTAGGCGGGATTCATTCTGCAAAAGATGCTTTAGACAAATTAGATGCTGGCGCCGATTTAGTGCAGTTATATACAGGCTTTATTTATGAAGGGCCAAAACTTATAAAAGCTATTAATAAAGCTATATTAAAACGCTTGTAGTTGAATTACGATATTCTCATATCGTTTGTGTTAGCAACATCGGCTTTAGCTATATCACCTGGGCCAGATAATATTTATGTGCTTTTGCAAAGCATTGCTCATGGAAAAGCGTCTGGTTTGGCAACTGTAGCTGGATTAATTTCTGGCTGCTTGGTGCATACCACACTTGTTGCTTTTGGTGTTTCAGCTATAATAAAAAATAATGAAGACCTGTTTTTAATCATTAAAATTTTTGGCGCTTGTTACTTACTTTATTTAGCTTATAAAGTGTATAAAAGTAGCTCGAAATTACATTTAGATGGAGATAATGCCGTTCCCAAGAAAAGTTTAACTCAGCTTTTTAAACAAGGCGTTGTTATGAATGTGCTTAACCCTAAAGTGTCGTTGTTTTTTCTGGCTTTATTCCCAGGCTTTTTGTTTAGTAATACACTAAGTAAAGTCACACAGTTTTACGTGTTGGGCTTGTTGTTTATGTTAGTATCTCTTATTATTTTTTCTGCTATTGCCATACTTTCTGGAGCAATATCTAATTACATTAAGCAACATGCTAATATAGGTGTGTACTTAAAATGGCTTCAAATTGTAGTATTTGTTCTGATTGCGATTTTAATCGTAATTTAGAACAATGAATTATTCTAATTTCTCTTTTAAACTAACCTTTTATATTGTTCTAGGGTTTATTTTGTTTACAATTATTGGCACGTTATCACATGAAATGGGACATATTGTTGTGGCAAAATATTTTGGTTACGATACAACGTTAAGTTATGGTAGCATGAATTATTATCCTAAAGGTTATATGGAAGATGAAGATACCAAAAGGTTAATAAAACTTAACGAAACTTATTTTAACACACCATACGAAGCATTAGATGACAGCGTAAAAAAAGAATTTGAAAATGTAATAAATAGAATTGAAACAAAGTTTGAGTGGAAAAATACTATTTGGGTTACCCTAGGAGGTCCAATACAAACTATACTAACATCGTTTTTAGGTTTTATAATTTTATATTTTAGGAAATCGTTTAAAAAAGAAACTTTTAAGTTATGGGATTGGCTAGCCATTTTTTTGAGTCTTTTTATTTTAAGAGAGGTTTTTAATACAGTTATGGCTCTAGTAGAAACTGCCTTAGGAATAAAAAGTAGTTTTAATGGTGATGAATTTAAAATATCACGTTATTTAGGATATAATCCATGGGTTATTCCTGTTATAACAGCAGGAATAGGTTTGTTAATCTCAATAGGAGTTATTTTTAAAATTCTTCCCAAACAATATAGGTTAAGTTTTATTATAGCAGGATTTATAGGAGGTGTTTTAGGATATAGTGTATGGTTTGGCTTTTTAGGGAATTTTTTGTTTTCATTATAATGAGTTTTCAAGAAAACGTTTTCGTAGAACACAATCTTTCTTATCTTTGAATTTCTATGAACAACCACGTAAAAATCATTGAATGCCCTAGAGATGCCATGCAAGGCATTAAAGCATTTATCCCTACCCAAAAGAAGGTGCAATACATTCAGTCCTTATTACGTGTTGGATTCGACACCATAGATTTTGGAAGTTTTGTATCGCCCAAAGCCATTCCACAAATGGTAGATACTGCAGAAGTGTTATCGCAGCTAGATTTATCTAAAACCCAAAGTAAACTATTAGCCATTATTGCTAATGTACGTGGCGCAAACGATGCCTCAAAACATGAGCCCATACAATATTTAGGGTATCCATTTTCTATATCCGAAAACTTTCAAATGCGTAATACACATAAAACCATTTCGCAATCTGTAGATATTTTAAAGGAGATACTAGACATTGCAAACAATTCTAATAAAGAGGTTGTTGTGTATATTTCTATGGGATTTGGAAACCCTTATGGCGACCCTTGGAATGTTGATATAGTAGGAGAGTGGACCGAAAAGTTAGCCGATATGGGAGTGAAAATATTATCGTTAAGCGATACTGTTGGCACATCAAACCCAGAAAATATTGATTATCTATTTTCCAACCTAATACCCAAATATCCTCACGTAGAGTTTGGGGCACATTTGCATACTACACCAACCACTTGGTTTGAGAAAGTAGATGCCGCTTATAAAGCTGGATGTAGACGGTTTGATGGTGCTATTCAAGGTTTTGGCGGTTGCCCCATGGCTAAAGACGAACTCACAGGAAATATGCCTACCGAAAAACTATTGTCTTATTTCACCTCAAAAAAATCTAGCGACTTAAATGCTATGAGTTTTGAAAGTGCCTATAACGAAGCCACTAAAATTTTTAGTATATATCATTAAAAAAAGCCACAAAAGTGGCTTTTAAATCTATTAATGTTAAGGGTTTATTATAGTTTGAACTCTAAACCAAGGTTTGCTGCAAAAGGCATTCCTGGTCTTAATCCAGCAGGCACTCTTGAAACGGCATAAACACTATCTAAAGCATTGATAACATTCCCTGTTAAGCTTAAGTGCGTGTTAAAGTGATATTTTGCTGAAAAATCTAACACAAAATTAGAATCTACTTTTTCATTTTTAGGTATAGACCCAGAACCAGCTAACGTTCTAAATTCTCCTAAATAACGTCCGCTAGCATTAATTTCAAATTGATTATGCTCTAACGATATCATTAAGTTTATTTGATGCTCTGGTATGTAAGGTAATTGATCACCTTTTTCTACTTCTCCCCAAAGGTCGTCATCGCTACCAAATGAATTTTGAAACTCGGTATGCGTGTACGTATAACCTAATGATATTGGTAAGTTCCATTTAGCGTTTTTTGCTAGAAGATTGTAATTAAAAAGCGCTTCTAAACCAACAACGTTGACTTCGCCTGCATTAAACTGTTCTAACGATCCTGTTCCTCCTGTTGCTGCCAAATCACTACCTAAAAGATTGCTATAGTCATTGTAAAACGCAACAACTTCACCTTTTAAATTCAACATAGAAAATCTAGAGCCTAATTCGTAGTTTATACTTTCTTCTGGTTTTTGTCCGGTTGTGTTACTTGGTGGAGAAAACCCTTTGTGAACACCCCCAAAAATTGAAGTCATATTATTAAACTTATAACTAAAACCAACGCCAGGAATAACAATATCTACTTTATTTTCTCGGCTAGATAAATCTGTACCAGTACGATTCACATCATTTCTACCATAATCATCACGATGTAGTACAATGTTTTCATAACGTAATCCAGGAGTAACAGTTAGTTTTTTGTACTTAAATTTATACATGGCATAAGCTGCAAAAGCTTTGGCAGAGCTAACTCTGTTGGCATCTGTTCCTGGCTCACCTGCTTGGGTTAAAGCCATTATCCCTTGATTATTTATGTTGTAATTATCAACCCATTGAAAACGATCTTCTTCGTCATAATGATAACGTAATCCTACTTCTATATCATGAAACGCTTTATTGATTTTAAAATGATAATCTAATTTTGTTTGAACGCCTTTGGCGTGATATAATCTGTTATTTGCTTTTACTTGTAAAGCATCGTCCAATGAGTTTATTTGGCCTCTAACTATTTGCATGTATTCTGGGTAGCTATTAGGTTGGCTAATAATATCTGCGATACCTAATTTATTTCCATTTAGAGTAATGTTGTTTAATTTATACCAGTTTCGTTGAAACCTGTTATAATATCCTACGGTTGTTAGTCTAGCATTTGAAGAGAAATCCAACTTATGTGTTGCTGAAAATTGCAAATGTTCGGCCACCATTTTATCTTTTTGTGATGCTGCATATCTGTCAAATGGATTCTCATTAAAATCATCATCCGTTAGTCCTAAGTAGGTTTCATGAGATACTTCATCAGAAAACTGAAATTTAAACTCTAAAGCTTGTTTTAAGTCAGCTTCTTTATTTGAGTTTATTCTAAACTTAGCAACAACATCATTTTTATCAAAACCAGTATTTCTGTTATTAAGTAAGTTTTTAAATCCATCAGAGTTATAATTGAGATACTCGACCATATAACCTATGTTCTCTTTGCTGTCTCCAACTTTAGCTCGGAATTGCCCTGTATTAAATGTTCCGTAGCTACCAAAAATACTAGCGTGAAAAGAATCTGGTATTTGTGTAGAAACCATATTAATTGCACCACCTGTTGTAAAAGGCCCATATTGTACTTGGCTACTTCCTTTTAAAATTTCTACAGCCTCCATTCTGGCTATTGACGGAAAATAATAAGCAGCAGGAGCACTATAAGGAGCAGGAGCAATTAAAACGCCATCTTCCATGATAGAAATTTTTGAGCTACGTTCTGGTGATGTGCCTCGTAAACTAATGTTAGGACGTAAACCAAAACCATCTTCTTCATAAATATTAACCCCAGGTACAGCTCTTAAAACTCGGTTAATATCGGTATAATTAAATCTACTTAATTCTTCTGGAGAAACATAATAAGCAGAACCTGTTCTGTTTTTTGCGACGTATTTATTACCAAAAATAACATTTGTAGAGATAATAACTTCTCCTAAATCTTGAACAGAATCTAATGTTTTTTTGTTTTGAGCAGATAAAGATATGCTTAGTAATAATAATGCAATTGGTAGGTAGTTTTTCATGTTTATTTAGACTTATTTCAAATAATCTTGTTTTTGGTCTGCAAATGTAAAATCAAAAAACACTATTTACAAGTTTATTTAGAATAAATAAATATAAAAAAGCTAGTTTCCTAGCACTCAAAGCCTAGGGATTTGGACGTAGAATTAATTTGTTTCATGTCTAAATAACATGGAGGATATGCAATTTAATTCTGTTTAATTAATTTTAAATCAATAATTTAAGTATGTTGTTGTTAATAGGATTATCTCTTTTTTTTAGGTAAAATTAGGTGTAGCATTTTTTTTGTGTAACATTTATAACACATAAACTGAAATATAAGTTATTAATTAGCGTTACTTTTAATTTAAAGTGGTAGTATAAGTAATATTAAGTCTATATATAATGAAAAAATTAATATGGTTATTAGCTGTTGTATTAGTTTCTAATACGATGTTTTCTCAAGATTGGCATGATAATTTTAAAGAAGCACAATCAAAAGCACAAGAGTCTCATAAGCCTATAATTTTAGTGTTTTCTGGATCAGATTGGTGTGCCCCTTGTATTAAGTTGGATAAGCAAGTCTTCCAAAGTGATGCTTTTAAAAACTATGCCAATGAAAATGTCGTTTTAATGAGGGCTGATTTTCCGCGTAAAAAACAAAATGCCTTATCTGATGAACAACAAAAACAAAACAGAGGTTTAGCTGAAAAGTATAATCCCAATGGTTTCTTTCCTTATGTATTAGTCCTAAACGAAAAAGGAGATATATTAGGTAAAATGGGGTATGAAAAAGTGAAACCTGAAACTTATATAAACAAACTCCAATCATTTGTAAAGTAAATGAAATTTCTGGTACCGCTATATTGTTTTCTTATAGTATCTCAAGTAACCTTAGCTCAAAGCACTTATAAGAAGACCTTAAAGTTAATGGGAAGTCGGTTTGATATTACAGTTATTGCCGATTCCCAAGAACAAGCCAATGGTTTTATAAACGATGCTGTTGAAGAAATACAACGTATAGAACGTTTAATATCCTCTTGGGATCCAAACTCCCAAACATCATTAATAAATAGTCAAGCAGGTATTAAACCTGTGGTTGTTGATTTAGAATTGTTTACCTTAATAAAACGAGCTATTGGTATTTCAAAACTCACTCAAGGGGCTTTTGATATATCGTACGCCTCTATGGATAAAATTTGGCATTTTGATGGCAGTATGACCAAAATGCCAGAAGCTTCCACAATAAAACAATCTGTATCTAAAGTTGGGTATAAAAATATTATTCTAGATGAAGCAAACCATAGTGTGTTTTTAAAACTGAAGGGTATGAAAATTGGTTTTGGAGCGATAGGAAAAGGCTATGCTGCAGATCAAGCCAAAGCGCTTTTAAAAGAAAAAGGTGTACAAGGAGGTATTATAAATGCCTCGGGCGATATGAACACTTGGGGCTATCAAACCAACGGAAAACCATGGCAAATAGCTATAACCAATCCGTTGAATAAAGACCATGTTTTTGCTATGCTTCCAGTTGATGATCGTGCTATTGTAACCTCTGGTAATTACGAAAAGTATGTAAAGTTTAATAATACAAGGTATACACATATTATAGATCCAAGAACAGGATATCCAAGTACAGGTGTAATTAGCGTAAGCGTACTAGCACCAAAAGCCGAATTAGCCGATGCTTTAGCAACATCTATCTTTGTAATGGGAAAGGATATTGGATTAGATTTTGTTAACCAATTAGAACAAATTGATTGTATAATAATAGATGAGAATGGAACCGTTTTCTATTCAAATAACATAAAACCAAAAAAATGAAAAAGCTTATAATGTTAAGTGTATTAGCTTTGTTTTTAAGTTCGTGTGTCACGGTAAAAGAATACGACAAAGTTAATATAAACGACCCAGAGATGGTGTTGTCTGCGAAGAAAATAGAACGTTTTGAAACCAATTTTCAATTATACCGTGAAGCCTCTTCTGGAGCAAACGGAGGAAAAACAGGAGGAGGCTGTGGTTGTAATTAATTATGAAAAAAGCAGTAAGCATAATAATAGGTCTTCTAAGCTTGATTTCTTATGGTCAAGAAGTCAATGAAGACGATGCAACATCGTACAAAAAGAAAGTTCTAGAGTCAACAGAGGTTGATTTTTTAATGAGCTACTACACACAAGATGGTAATCACGCCGCAGTTTCAGGAGGACAAGGTACAGAAGAATTAACCGATCTTACCCCAACTTTTGTTGTCGCTGTTCCTTTAAATAGTGACGACGTTTTAACAGTCGATGCTGGTATTTCGGCATACTCGTCGGCATCATCAAGTAATATTAATCCATTCGATTCATCCAAACCAGCAAGTCCATATTCCGACTCATCTGGAGCATCAGCTTCCGATGTTTGGGTAGGCGCAAATATTGGATACTCCCATAGTTCAGATGACAGAAATAATATTATTGAGGGGCACCTAAGCGTCGCGACAGAATACGATTATTTCTCTTTGGGATTTGGAGGAAGTTACACCCGTTTATTTAACGAAAAAAACACCGAAATAAGCGCAAAAGCTAATGTGTTTTTAGACACTTGGAATCCACAATATCCTATAGAATTACGCCCAGATTTTTCAAATAATAATATTACAGGAACAGGGACATATAATCCCTTTAAATATCAGGCTTTTAACGATGAAAACCGTAATTCGTACAGTTTGTCTATAAGTTTTTCACAAATATTATCTAAAAAACTACAAGCGTCTGTTTTTATCGATTTGGTACAGCAAGAAGGATTGTTGTCAACACCGCATCAACGTGTGTATTTTAAAGATCAGCCAGACTTTTTTATAGATGATTTTCAATTAGCCGATGATGTAGAGCGCTTACCAGATACACGTTTTAAAATTCCTGTTGGTGCACGTTTAAACTATTTTGTAAACGAACGTTTAACCGTTAGAACGTACTATCGTTTTTACAATGATGACTGGGGTATAAACTCACATACGGCAAGTATAGAATTGCCTTTTAAAATTTCAGATAAATTTACAGTATATCCAGTTTATCGTTATTATACACAAACAGCAGCAGATTATTTTGCACCGTATGAGGCACATCTTTCAACAGAAGAATACTATACCTCAGATTACGATTTATCCAAATTCCATAGCAATCAATATGGCTTTGGGTTTAATTACACCGATATTTTTGCTTCTATGCACTTATGGAAATTTGGTTTAAAAAGTATAGACTTCCGTTATGGTTATTACGACAGAAGCGATGGCCTAAGTGCTAATATTTTTTCTGCAGGATTTAAGTTTATAATGGACTAAGTTTGATGCCTTATTTTTTTAGATGTACTATATTCGTAATCTCTCTGTTTTTTGTAACGCCGTTTTTTGCTAAAGAGTGGAAATCACTTCATCAGTACCAAAAAGAAACAGGAGAGATTGAGTTGTCGCTTTCAGATTGGTTAAAAAAAGATCGCGTAAAAAATACGGTAGTTTGGCAAGAGGCCAATGCTCATAATTTAACACATAATTTATACAACGAGTACCAAACCATAAGAGAACGTCGCGATTTTTACTTGTGGTATTACAAAGAAATAGATGCCAAAGGTCATGAGGTTGTTTGGCCAAAAATGGCACATTTTATTTCAAAAAAATTACGGTTAACCATGGCGTTTCCTTACAAGGTTTTTTTAAGGAAGTCTGTAAAAGCATATAGTAAAAAAGGAAGTAAAACAGTTTTTGATAACGCCTTTTTAGAAATGAAACGGTTATTGTATTCCGAAAATGTTTTAACAGGAACACTTGCTTTAAATTGGGATAAAGCTATTTTAAAAAAAGAACAATTCGAGTGGCTCGTACCTGTTTATAAAACGGTTGACGAAAAAACCAAAAAAACAATCACCAACATTGCTAAAGGACACTGTTTTTATGGGTTTTTAGTGCCAAAACCAATTCGTTTTAAAGGCGATCTTTCCAGTACAACAGAACGTTATAATTACGCTTTAAATGATTTACGAGAGTATTGTAAAATACATTATAAATAATTTAACGCCAACTTAAAAAGTATTCAACCATAATATCGTATATTTGCATGCAATTATAACCGTAATTGCATCATGACAGCACATCAAAACAAGATTCTAGGTGAAGGATTAACCTACGATGACGTCCTTTTAGTTCCAGCTTTTTCAGAAGTTTTACCACGCGAAGTAAGTATTCAAACTAAATTCACAAGAAACATAACATTAAACGTACCTATAGTATCAGCAGCTATGGATACCGTTACCGAAAGTCGTATGGCTATTGCTATAGCCCGCGAAGGTGGTATAGGAGTGTTACATAAAAACATGACTATAGAGCAACAAGCTGTAAAAGTTAGACGTGTTAAACGTGCAGAAAGTGGTATGATTATCGATCCGGTAACGTTACCATTAACAGCTAAAGTGATTGATGCAAAACAAAATATGGCTGAACATAGCATTGGAGGAATACCAATTGTTGATGACGAAGGTATTTTAAAAGGTATTGTAACTAATCGTGATTTACGATTTGAAAAAAACAACAATCGTCCTATCGTTGAAGTTATGACTTCAGAAAACCTTGTAACAGCTGGTGAAGGTACCTCTTTAATGGACGCCGAGGTCATTTTACAAGACAATAAAATTGAAAAACTTCCTGTAGTTGGTGAAAATAATAAGTTAATCGGTCTTATTACGTTTAGAGATATCACCAAGCTTACTCAAAAACCAAATGCTAATAAAGATGAATACGGAAGGCTACGAGTAGCAGCTGCCATAGGAGTAACTGCCGATGCTCTAGAACGTGCTGAAGCTTTGGTAAATGCAGGAGTAGATGCCGTAATTATAGATACAGCACATGGCCATACCAAAGGTGTTGTTGCGGTTTTAAAAGAAGTAAAAAAGAAATTTCCAAAATTAGAAGTAGTTGTTGGAAACATAGCTACACCGGCAGCAGCCAAATATTTGGTAGATGCTGGAGCCGATGCTGTTAAAGTAGGTATTGGACCAGGATCTATTTGTACCACACGTGTTGTTGCAGGTGTTGGATTCCCACAGTTTTCAGCAGTATTAGAGGTTGCAGCAGCCATTAAAGGAACAGGTGTACCAGTTATTGCTGATGGTGGAATTCGTTATACAGGAGATATTCCAAAAGCCATTGCTGCAGGTGCCGATTGTGTGATGTTAGGATCCTTACTAGCGGGGACTAAAGAATCACCTGGTGAGACTATTATTTACGAAGGTAGAAAGTTTAAATCTTACCGTGGTATGGGATCGGTAGAAGCCATGAAAAAAGGTAGTAAAGACCGATATTTCCAAGATGTAGAAGATGATATTAAAAAATTAGTACCAGAAGGGATTGTTGGTCGTGTACCATATAAAGGGGAGTTGGTAGAAAGTATTCACCAGTTTATAGGTGGTTTACGTGCTGGAATGGGATATTGTGGTGCTAACAATATAGAAGCACTTAAAGAGAATGGTCAATTTGTTAAAATCACGTCTAGTGGTATTCATGAAAGTCACCCACACGATGTAACAATAACCAAAGAAGCTCCTAATTATTCTAGGTAAAACATTTTGATTTTCAGTTGATTAAATTGTTTTAGTTATTGTTTTTTGTTATTTTTAAGTAGTAACAAAAGGCATTATGAAATCTAAAGTCAAAACTGATTATAAATTAGGAGAGGCTCAAATTTTTAAAAGCCAATTTTTAGAGCGTTTAACAAAAACTAATGCAATCACGAATGTCTTTATTTATGGACTAATTGTGGTTGCATTAATATATTATGCTTTTAAGATTGTAGGTTTGTCTTTTATGATTTTTTTAAGCCTCTTTGTTTGTGGCATAATCTTTTGGACATTAGCAGAATATGTTCTACATAGATTTCTTTTTCATTGGGTAACAGAACATAAAGTGGTACAACGGTTTCATTTTATTATGCATGGCTCTCATCATGAATATCCAAAAGATAAACAGCGTTTGTTAATGCCACCAGTTCCAGGAATACTATTAGCCTCGTTATTGTTTGGTGGCTTCTATATCGTTTTCTGGGTTTTAGGAGTTCCACATTTAGTCTTTGGGTTTTATCCTGGGTTCTTTTTAGGCTATTTAATGTATTCTTTTGTACATCGTGCTATTCATGTACGTAAACCCCCCAAACGTTTTAAGCATTTATGGCATCATCATAACCTTCATCATTTTCAATATCCAGATAAAGCTTTTGGAGTATCTAATACATTTTGGGATAAAGTTTTTGGTACAATGCCGCCTAAACAGAAATTTAATTAACAGTTTTTAGTACTTTTTATAGGTAGTAATTAATAAATTTTTGCAAACCTGTTGTCGCTTTTTCCGAGATAACATTAACCTGATGTGTAGCGCTTAAAGCAGGTTTAGGATCTATATAATAAATACTTGTGTTTTGTGGTACATAATCTACTAAACTAGCAGCAGGATAAACTTGCATAGAGGTGCCAATTATTAATAATACATCGGCTGTTTGACAAATTTTAATAGCGTTTTCTATCATAGGAACAGCTTCGCCAAACCAAACAATATGAGGGCGTATTTGATGGCCTTCTTTGCAAATATCACCTAACATAATATCTTTTTTCCAAGGAAACACATTGGTTGCATTGCCAGTACTTCTTGCTTTTAAAAGTTCGCCATGTAAATGAATAACATTGCTACTACCGGCACGTTCATGTAAATCGTCCACATTTTGTGTGATGATGGTTGTTTTTATATCTTTTTCAAGACTTGCTAATAAGTAATGCGCTTGATTAGGTGATACTTCAAGTAATTGTTTTCTACGTTGGTTGTAAAAGTCTAAAACAAGTTCAGGATGTTTTTTAAAACCATCTGGGGAGGCAACTGTCATCACATCATGACCTTCCCATAATCCATTTTCATCTCTAAATGTTTTTATACCACTTTCGGCACTCATACCAGCACCTGTAAGAACCACTAAATGTTTCATGTTTATTCTACTTTAGAAGTAGGTGCAAATTAGGATTTTAAATTATCTTTGAAAAATGATAGATATTAAACTTCTTGAGTATTTAGAAAGTTACTTAACAGATAATAGAAAACAGCGATTTTCTGATGTTCTTAAAGAGCGAACAAGGCATTTTACAGTAGCTACCGAAGATGTCTACCATTTACACAACACAAGTGCTGTTATACGAAGCTGTGATGTATTTGGCATACAAGATGTTCATGTTATTGAAGAAAAACGAACCAAGCGCATAGAAAGTGAAATTGCGTTAGGTGCCCAAAAATGGGTAGACATTCACAGACATAAATCGACTGATAACTGTATTGATAGTTTAAGAGATAAAGGTTATCAAATAGTAGCCACAACACCGCATACTAAAGATTGTGTGTTGCAAGATTTTGATATAACAAAGAAATCTTGTTTCTTTTTTGGGAAGGAAGTTAATGGGTTATCTGATACCGTTATGGAACAAGCTGATGGTTTTTTAAAAATTCCTATGGTTGGGTTTACCGAAAGTTTAAATATATCGGTTTCGGCAGCTATTATTTTGCAGTATGTAACATCTCAACTAAAGCAAACATCATTACCATGGATGTTAACAGAAGACGAATTATTAGAAAAGCGATTGGATTGGACTAAAAAGTCTTTAAAAAATTACGATACGTTGCTTAAGCATTTTTACAACAATCAATAGTGTGAATACATTGCGATAAATTATTAAAGTCGGCCAGATTTTCTGCTACGACTTAATACTTTGTATTCTTCATAACACTCGCTAATAGCATCGAGTATTTGAAGATCGTTGGCTTCTCTTATAAAGCCTTTAGAGTAGTTACACTGACGTACAATTTCATCTAAATTAACTTTTTCTACTTGCAATAATGCCATAAGCATTTCTCTATCAAAACGATTTGCTAAAATATTTCTAATTTCATCATCTTGCTTCATTTTCTTTAACTTACGCATTTCGTTGGGCTGCTTGCCAAACATACGATGTAAAAAATCGGCGGGATTAAAAATAGCCCCTAATACTTTTGTGACACCGTTTTTATGATTACCTGCTTCGTAACCAGTAGAAGGTAAGCCAGATATGCTATAGCGATAATTTGTGTTAATGGGAATTTGATTAATATCTACTTTTAAATGTCCCGTAAGTTTAAATTGATGTACAACCACTTCTTCTAATGCAAGTGCCAACTCAGTAAGCTCTATTGTAGATTCTCCAAATTTTATCCAGTCGTTAGTAACACGTACTTTAATAGATTTAAACCCTAGATAAGAAAAATGGAGTGTGTCGTTGGCTTGTGCTCTTAATTCAAATTGTCCTTCTTGACTAGTTGAGGTTCCAACAACTTGCGTTAAGTTTACAATATTTACATTTTCTAAAGGCGCACCATTGGCCGAGTTGATTACTTTACCTTTAACAAAAGTCTCCTCGTCTTGGGCGAAAGTAACAGCACTAAACAATAAACACGTTATAAATAAGAAATAAAACTTCATAAGAATGATATGAATTGTAAAAATAGGAAACTTAAAAAGAAAATATGATTATTTGTAATTTAATATTTTCATAAAGTTTTTAATCTAAAATTATGTACATTTACAAGAGATAGGATAAATATTTATTTCTATTGTAAGCTATTAGTCGAACTTAATTTTTAGGAACTTGTTTAAAATAGATGTTATTTCTGTTAGGTTAATTTATGGCCTTTTTTTATGTTTTATTTCGGCAGGTTATTCGCAAGAAGAAGCCTCCATTTGGTACTTTGGGTCTAATGCTGGTGTTCAATTTAATGCTGAATCACCAGATCCTATCGTTTTAAACGACGGTCAATTATCTACAGAAGAAGGGTGTTCTACCATTTCAGACTCTAATGGAAATTTGCTTTTTTATAGTGACGGTATAACCGTTTGGGATAAAATGCATAATGTTATGCCTAATGGTACGGGACTTAGAGGAGATCCTTCAAGTACGCAATCAGGCATAATAGTGCCCAAACCTAATAATCCCGATGTTTATTATATTTTTACTGTAGTAAATGAAGCAAATGCAGAAGGCTTATGTTACTCTGAAGTTGATATGAATTTAAATGGTGGAAATGGCGATGTAACTTCAATAAAAAATGTCGAACTTTTATCGCCTTCAACAGAAAAAATATCGGCCGTAATGCATGAAAATGATACCGATATTTGGGTTATAGGACATGGATGGGATAACAATAGTTTTTTAGCTTATAGAGTAACTCCCTCTGGAGTAAATGTTACTCCTGTAATTTCTAATGTAGGCGAGGTTCATGGAGGAAACACAGCCAATACTATAGGCTATTTAAAATTTTCTCCAGATGGCCAAAAATTAGCAGTAGCTAAATGGTCTAATAATTCTTTTGTAGAAATTTTAGATTTTGATAATACTACAGGAACGGTTTCTAATCCAGTAACTATAAATGGTTTGTTTTATTTAGGTGTGTCTAATGGAGCTTATGGTATAGAGTTTTCACCAGATAGTAGTTTGTTGTATGTAGGCGATACAAATTTTAGCACCTCTCAAGGTAGAGTGCATCAATTTGATGTAACTCAACCCACTGCCAATGCAATTATTAATTCACAGACAATATTAAACGAGGGAACTGAAATTCCTGGCGCTTTACAATTAGCCATAAACGGTAAAATTTATATTTCGAATACCTCCACAGGGAACTTAGATGCTATTGAAAGCCCTAACGAACTAGGTACAAACTGCAATTATGTTAGTAATGTGGTAAATTTATCACCTGGAATAGCTATTTATGGGTTACCACCGTTTATTCAATCATTTTTTTCGGTAGCTATTAATGTGGAGAATGTTTGTTTAGGTAGTGAGACCGAATTCTTTATAGAAGCAACAGATGAGATAGAATCTATTTCTTGGGATTTTGGAGATGGTAATACATCAACAGAAGAGATCCCAACACATATTTACCAAACCCCAGGCGATTATGTGGTATCGGTTACGGTATCTACAACCGATGAAACTAAAACATTTGAAAGAGATATTTCTATTTATTCCGTTCCAGTAGCAAACCAAGCGAGCGATTATATACTTTGCGATATTGGAAATGATGGCGAAGAAAGCTTTGATCTTAATACGAAAACAACCGAAATTTTAGGAACTCAATCAGCAACCGATTTTGATGTCATGTATTATGCCTCAATAGAAGACGCCGAAAACAGAGAAAATGACTTACCAATACTATATACAGGGAACGACCAAGAGATTTTTGCTAGAATATACAACGCACAAGCACCAAATTGTTATGATATTTCTAGTTTTAACTTAATACTTAGTCAACAACCAGAAGCGCAAGCAGTACAAGATATTACAACTTGTGATAATGAGATTTTAGATGGAAGCGAAACAATAGCTTTTAATACTATTACACCAATAGTTTTAGGAAATCAGGAGGCGAGTTTGTTTAACGTTAGTTATTATTTAAATCAAACCGATGCCATAAATAACGATGGTAGTTTACCAACTGTTTATACAACAATTAACAACCCTCAAGAAATTTTTATAAGAATAGAAAATACAGAAAATCAGAACTGTTATGACATCACCTCTTTTAACATTTTTGTAGAAGATCAAATTATAGCCTACACACCAGAAAATATGTTTGCGTGTGACGATGTTTCTAATGATAGTGTTGAAACGTTTGATTTAACCAATCAAGAAAATGCTATAATAAATGGACAAAGTGGGGATTATGAGATATCTTATTATTTAAATGAAACAGATGCTATTTTAGGGGATAATGCCATATCAAACAACTACCAAAACACAAGTCCTTCTGAAACCATTTATGCAAGGATAGAAAAAGATTCCAATCCTAACTGTTTTGATGTTACTTCTTTTGAAATAGCAGTTTTAGAGTATCCTGAGATAATAATGCCAGACTCCTATAATATCTGTACCAATGAAACAGTTGCTTTACATGCCCCATTAGGATTTAATACTTATTTGTGGTCTACAGGAGAAACAACAAAAGATATTACTGTAACACAACCTGGAGATTACACGGTAACAGTTACAAAAGTATTTAATACAAACCCTGTTACCGAATGTGAATCCAGTAAAACAATTCACGTTATAGAATCTGATGAAGCCATTTTTGAAACGTTTGAAATTCAAGATTGGACAGAAGATAGTAACAGTATTGCTGTTTTTGTAACAGGACTTGGTAATTATGAATATTCTTTAGATGATATTACATATCAAGACACACCAGTTTTTTACAACTTAGAACCTGGAGAATATAGTGTCTTTATAAGAGATAAGAATGGTTGTGGTGTTATTTACGAAGACATTTACTTAATGCATTACCCTAAATTTTTTACGCCAAATGCCGATGGTTACAATGATTTTTGGCAAATAAAAATGGCAAGTCACGAACCAGGCTTAGAAATATTTATTCATGATAGATTTGGAAAACTATTAACAAAAATAAATCCCAACTCAGTTGGTTGGGATGGAACATTTAATGGCGAGTTAATGCCTACAAATGATTATTGGTTTGTAGTAAAGCGCCCAAGTAATGGCAAAACCTATAAAGGGCACTTTACATTAAAACGCTAATTATTTACGTCTTGAGCGTCTTGGTCTTGATGCTCTAGAACTAGATCGTCTCCCTTTAGAAGAACGATCAAAACTTTTATTGCTGCTATTATTACGGCGACGCTTTCCGCCACCACCGCGTTTACGACCTTTTCCTTTGCCTTTGTCTTCGGTGATTTCAACTTTTACTTTACGACCATTATACTCGATATTGTTAAAGGTTTCCAAAACTTTTTTCTCTTGAGAAGATTCGGTGTTGAAAAATGAAAATGTTCCCATAACATCAACTTTAAACACATCTTCTTTACCAAGCTGAAGAACATCGCGAAGCATATCTTTAAGCTCCATCCAGTTAAAGCCATCCTTTTTACCAACATTAATAAAGAAACGAGTTGAGTTTTCGTTACTAGTATCACGCTCGCTACTGTGTTTCGCTTCTAAATTAAGGTCTTTAGAATCTTTGTAATAATTGTGAAAACGCGTAAATTCTACTGAAAAGAACTTTTTAATTAACTCATCTTTAGAGGTGTCTTCAAATAACTGATTAATACTATCTAAATATCCATCAATTTTATGGTTAATCTCTGTGTTATGAATTTTATTAGCTAGCGACATTAATTGAACTTCGCAAATTTCTATACCACTAGGAATATCTTTCTTTACAAACTCTTTTTGAATTTTTCGTTCTATAGATTTAATGCGTCGTAATTCGCTTTTAGTAACAATAACCATAGAAACGCCTGTTTTACCAGCACGGCCAGTACGACCACTTCGGTGGGTGTAAGTTTCAATTTCATCTGGTAATTGGTAGTTTATTACGTGTGTAATGTCGTCTACATCGATTCCTCTGGCAGCTACATCGGTAGCTACAAGCATTTGAATTTGCTTGTTTCTAAAGGCTTTCATTACCAAATCTCGTTGGTTCTGACTTAAATCGCCATGTAAAGCGCCAGCGTTGTAGCCATCTTCAATAAGTTTTTCGGCAACTTTTTGCGTGTCACGCTTAGTTCTACAAAATACAACCGAGAAAATATCTGGGTTCATATCGGCCAAGCGTTTTAACGCTAAATAGCGTTGTCTACCATTAACAACGTAGTATTCATGACTTACTTGTTCGCTTCCTACATTTTTGGCGCCTACGGTAATTTCCATTGGGCTATGCATGAATTCTTTGGCAATACTGGCAACTTCTTTGGGCATAGTTGCCGAAAATAACCAAGTACTTTTGTCTTTTGGAGTATGCGATAATATGCTTGTTATGTCTTCATAAAAGCCCATGTTAAGCATTTCATCAGCTTCGTCTAAAACAGCGTATTCTATTTTAGAAATATCGACTAGCTTTCGGCCAATCATATCTTTCATTCTACCTGGTGTAGCCACCACAATTTGGGCGCCTCTTTTAATATCTTTGGCTTGCTCGTTTATACTTGCTCCACCGTAAATAGCAACTACATTTAAACCTTTACAATATTTACCATACAATTTAAGCTCGTTGGTAATTTGTAAACAAAGTTCTCTTGTAGGTGACAGTATAAGCCCTTGAGTTGTACGACTATCTACATTAATTTTTTGTAGCATAGGAAAACCAAAAGCAGCAGTTTTTCCTGTTCCTGTTTGTGCTAAGGCAACTAAGTCTTGTTCTTCGTTTTCTTTGTTTAAAAGAGTTGGGATCGCTTTTTCTTGGACTTCACTTGGGGTTTCAAATCCTAAATCAGAAATAGCTTGTAATAGGTCATTATTAAGACCTAAATCTTGAAATGTGTTCATTTTGTTTTAAATAAGTATTCGATTGTATGTTGTGGTGTTACCTAGAAGCGAATCGACATACTTAACCTTAAAACTTCTTGTAACACATCCTCACCCTGAGGAATTTAAAGCGGCAAAGATACGCTTTTATTGTGAATATCTTTTTTTGACGACTTTTTTTTGTTTTTCATAGCTTAATTCTTGTTATTTATGCCTTAAGAAAAGGTGTGTAAATGACTTCCCGAAAATTAAGAGTAGCATTTATTATAAAGATCTTTGTAGTATGTTTTTGTGGCATACAACAAATTAATGCGCAAATAATAAAAGACTCCCTAAATATACTTGAAACAGTAGATACGCTTTTTGTAGATCGTGATTTTTCTAATTATTCATTACGGGTTTTTACAAATTATAAAGGGAGAACTTTAAAACTGAAAGATGATAATTCTAAATCGCGCTTTGTGCCCAATAATAGGCATGGTATAGGAATTGGTGTGGCTAATAGTAAGATGGTTTTAGATATTGCTTTTAACCTAAAAACTAAAAAGAAAAATGCAACGAAGCGGTTTGATATGCAAGGCGCTACTATACTTGGCAAACATAATTATGTGAATTTTTATTTACAGTCTTACAAAGGCTTTTTAGCAAAAAATGATTTTGGCGAACCTTCGATTTTTAGAAGTGATATAAAATCGTTAACAGCTGGGTTTAATTATTTATATACATTATCTGAAATAGAGTTTTCGTATTCGCTTTTAAAAGCAGGGTTAGCAAGGAAACATAAAAATGTTTATATAACTGGTGGCTTGGGTGTTTTTGCTTTTTTTGATTATTTCTCGGCAAACGGAGCTATTTTACCACAACAGTATTACCAATATTATAGTGAGCAGGCACAAATAAAACGGTATAAAGGTATGGGAGTTGGTCTTTTAGGCGGACTTTTGTCTGTTTTTGTGTTACCCAAAAATATAATAGCTTCCTGTAACCTCATGCCAGGGGTAGCACTTATTAATAATCAAGTGGTTTTAAATGATGATGATTATCGCCCCAAAAAACCTATGCTTTACAAACTAGACTTTACACTTTCTTTAGGATATAACTTTAAACGTTTTTATGTTAATTTAAGTTATGGCGGGGCAACCTACTTTACAAAATTAGGTTATGGTAATAAATATCAATCTAATATTTCTAACGCAAAATTAGCTGTTGGTTACAAGCTTAAAAAGAAGCGTGTTAAACGTTAGTGTAGGTTTATATACTGTTTAAAAAGTCAACTAATTTAGTAACTGCTTTTCCACGATGGCCAATATGGTTTTTTTCTTCCAAAGACATTTCTGCAAAGGTCTTGTTGTAACCTTCAGCTTTAAAAATAGGGTCGTAGCCAAACCCTTTGTTACCTTGCTTTTCAAGGGTGATTTCTCCTTTACAAATACCTGTAAAAGTGTACGTATTTCCATTTAAAATTAAAGCGATAACGGTTTTAAACTGCGCTGCTCTATTTGTATTTGTTTTAAGGTTTTTTAGTAACTTATTCATGTTGTCGTTATCATTACGTTGTGGCCCTGCATACCGAGCCGAGAAAACACCAGGATCGCCATTTAGTGCGTTAACTTCTAAACCAGTATCATCAGCAAAACAATCGTATCCATAATGCTGTTTAATATATTCTACTTTTTGTAAAGCATTACCTTTTATGGTATGTTGTGTTTCTGGAATATCTTCGTTACAACCTATATCTTTTAAACTTAATAATGTAATATGATTAGGAACTAGTGCTTGTACTTCTTTCAGTTTATTTAGGTTATTGGTAGCAAAAACAATTTTCATGATAAGAGTAAATTAGACGCTAAAAATATTAAAGAAAACATCAAAAAAATAGCTTGCATAAAAAATAATTTTTAATGTGATAATTCTCATGTTTTATTCCTATTTTAAGGGCTACATTTGATGATATAAATAACCCTATAATCTTATAAGATATGACAATCAACATTAGATACGTAAACATGGATGCAAGTGAGGCACTTTCTAGTTACACCGAAAAAAAGCTACAACCTTTAGCTAAAAAACATGATTTTATAATAGGTTGCGATGTAGCTTTTAAGTTGGATAATAACCAAAAAGAACAAGGACACATTTGTAATATGGAATTGAGTTTACCTGGGCCACGTATTTTTGCCACTTCAACAGAGAAAAACTTTGAAATGGCGGTTAAAGAAACCATAAGTGATTTAGAGAAACAACTTAAAAAAAGGAAGCATATATTTAATACACATTAATATACAAGTTTAATTTAAAAAAATAAAGCCTTGTAGAGCCTATTCACTCTGCAAGGCTTTTTAAATTATTAAACCTGTTTGGAGAATTGTATATTTGTGTTAAACCAAACTTGAAGTTTCCAATGAAAAAAAAAGTATTTCCACTAGTCATTCTATTGCTTATGTTAAACTGTGAAAAGAAAAAAGATGTAAAAGACATTGAACTTGCAGCAGATAATCCGTTTAATGTAAAGCTAAACGAGCCTTTTGATTACGCTAAAGTTACTGGGCAATCTATAGTAGATTTTATCACTTTTGAGATTGAAGATAACACAGCAATTTTAGAAAGTATAAAACATGAAGCCACTCCAAATTTTGATAATGTTGTGGCGCCTTTTGATTCTGTAAGCAATAGATTAGGACAAGCGGGTAGAAATGCTTTTATGTTATTTTGGACGTCGACCGATTCTTTAACTCGAGCCAAAGGATTAGAATATTCCCAAAAACTAGATTCATTAAACACAGTAATCTATTCAGATAAGGCGTTATTCAACCAGTTTGAAAAAGTAGCTTCATTAGAAGGCTATAGTGCTTTAAGTGATAAGAAAAAGCGACTTGTAGATGATACTATTGATAAATTTAAGCAATCAGGTGTAAACTTAAGCGAGGAAGACTTGCAAAAGTTTAAAACCCTTAAAGCTGAGATTACTGATTTAACATCGCAGTATTCAACCAATATGAATACAGCAAACCTAACATTAGATATAGATGAATCTGGCGCAGAAGGTTTACCAGATAGTTTTAAAAATAAATTTAAAACCGAAGAAGGAAAGTACGAAATTCCTGTTCAGCCATCAACACGCCAACCAGTAATGGAAAATGCTACAAAAGCTGAAACTAGAAAAGCCTATCAGGTGTTATATTCTACAAGAGGAGCCGAAAAGAATATGGAAATTTTAGACCAATTGGTAGAAAAGCGCTATCAAATAGGTAAATTAATGGGACACGATTCTTATGCAGGCTACAACTTGGTGCCTAAAATGGCCAAAAACCCAGAAACCGTTTGGAAATTTATAAACGAATTGATAGCAGAATCTAAAGAAAAAGCTATTGCCGATATTGACGTTTTAAAAAATGCCAGAGAAAAATTAGATGGTATTGCTAAAGACCAAAAGCTAAATGCTTGGGATTTGTCTTATTACAAAAACCAAATTTTAAAAAACAACTATCAAGTAGATAGTGAGAAGATACGTGAGTATTTACCCATGGAAGCATGTCTTAAGGGAATGTTCGATTTGTATCAAGAGTTATTAGGTGTTGAGTTTAAAAAAATTCAAGATGCATCAGTGTGGCACGATGACGTTCAAGCTTATGAAGTCTATGCAGAAGGAAAACTAAGCGGACGCTTTTATTTAGACCTTTATCCACGACCATTTAAAGAATCTTGGTTTTATGCTGTACCACTTTCAACAGGTAAGCAAATGGAAAACGGTTATGAAGTACCGGTTGCCATGATGTTGTGTAACTTTACTAAACCAACCGAAGCGTTACCGTCGCTTATTACGCATAATGAATTAGAGACCTTATTCCATGAGTTTGGACATATTATGGACGCTATGTCCTATGAGGGCGAATTTAGTTTGCAGTCAGATTCTAAAACAGATTTTACAGAAGCTATGTCTCAAATATTTGAAAACTGGATTTGGGATTATGATATTTTAAGCTCGTTTGCCAAACATTATAAAACAGGAGAAGTGTTACCTAAGGAACTATTTGATAATATGGTAAAAGCCAAAAATGTATCGTCTGGATTAGCAGCGCAAAGCTCTTTGAGATTATGTACTTATGATATGAACTTGTACGACAAATACAATCCTGAAAATCCGTTTGATACCGATCAATTATGGAAAGATATAGATGCCCAATTAGGTGTAATGGATTGGTATGTAGAAGGTACCCATCCACAGTCTTGTTGGATTCATATTAATACACATCCGGTATATTATTATGGTTATTTATGGTCCGAAGTGTATGCACAAGATATGTTTACGGTTTTTAAAAAGAACGGATTACGAGACCAAGAAACAGGTATAAAGTATAGAAAACTAATACTAGCAAATGGAAGTCAAAGAGATGTAAAAGAAGCTGTTGAAGAGTTTTTAGGAAGACCAATGAACAATGAAGCTTACATTAAGAGTTTAGGATTAGAATAGTTATTGATGATGATAAGGCTCGTTGCGTAGAATGGTAAAGCCGCGATAGAGTTGTTCAACAAAGAATAAGCGAATCATTTGATGGGAAAAGGTCATTTTGCTTAATGACAGTTTCCTATTCGCTTTTTTATACAATTCTTCAGAAAACCCGAAAGGTCCACCAATAACAAATACAAGTTGTTTAATACCAGAATTCATGTGTTTTTGTAAATAGTTTGAAAACGCAACAGAAGTCATTTGTTTGCCATTTTCATCTAATAATACAAGTGCGTCGGTAGAGGCTATTTTTTTTAAAATAAGTTCACCTTCTTTTTGTTTTTGTTGGTTTTCAGAAAGAGTTTTACGGTTTTTAATATCAGGTATTATTTCAAACTCGAACTTAACATAAAAACCTAAGCGTTTTTGGTACTCTTTAATTAAAGTTTGTAATTGTTTGTTGTCTGTTTTGCCAACAGCTAGAAGTTTTATAGTCATACTATTAAATTAAAATGTAAAAATAATAGAAACTATTTGTTTGTCTATTTATTAAATTGAAAATTGTATAAGGTAATTTTACTCCAATCTTGTTACTCTCTAATAGAATTAATACAAAATCAATTCGTAATTTAGCGTAAAACAAAATTTATGATTTCCGAAGAACAATTTGATAAAGAAATAGAGCTAATCATATCCAATGCCGTTAGGGAAGATGTTGGCGATGGCGATCATAGCTCGTTAGCATGTATTCCAAAAGATGCCGAAGGACAAGCTAAACTATTAGTTAAAGATGAAGGTATAATTGCAGGGGTAGAGTTTGCTAGGCAAGTTTTTAAATATGTGGATAAAAGCTTAAAAATGAAAACGTTTATTAAAGATGGGCGCAACGTAAAATACGGCGATATTGTATTTTATGTACAAGGTTCTTCGCAATCCATATTAAAAGCAGAACGTTTAGTGCTTAATGCCATGCAACGCATGAGTGCTATAGCCACTAAAACCAGAAAATTTGTAGATGTTTTAGAAGGCACAAAAACCAATATTTTAGACACAAGAAAAACCACACCGGGTATTCGCGCTCTAGAAAAATGGGCCGTTAAAATTGGGGGAGGAGAAAACCATAGATTCGCTCTTTACGATATGATTATGCTAAAAGATAATCATATTGACTTTGCAGGAGGGATTACCAAAGCCATTACTAAAACTCAAAACTATTTAAAAGAGCATCAAAAGGATTTAAAAATTATAGTTGAAGCACGTGATTTAGACGAGATAAAAGAAATTTTAAAGAACGATGGCATTCATCGTATTTTAATAGATAACTTTAATTTTGAGGATACTAAAAAAGCAATACAACTTATTGGTGATAAATGTCAAACAGAATCTTCGGGCGGCATTACTTTAAAGACAGCTAGGCAATATGCCGAGTGTGGTGTAGACTATATTTCTTCGGGAGCATTAACGCACTCGGTTTACAATATGGATTTAAGCTTAAAAGCGGTGTAATGTATGACCAAACCTATAGAGGATAAACTTGACAAAATACCTGTAATAAACCTTGGGGTTAAATTTTTAAAAACAATTAAACTACCTGGTTTCGAAGGCTTGTCTTTATACGATTTATTAGAACTTTATATTATTGGTATAGCTAAAGGTGCTTTAACAACCCGTGCTAGTGCTATTGCGTTTAGTTTTTTTACGGCCTTGTTTCCGTTTTTATTATTTGTGTTAATTGTTATTCCGTATATTCCTATAGATGATTTTAAAATTGATTTCCTTCGGTTTTTAAACTCGTTTTTACCACCAAGTACGTCCGATTTTTTCTTTCATAATATTTTTGAAAATATCGATAACACCCAGCGAGGCGGTTTGTTGTCGTCGGTATTACTAGTATCGGTGTTTTTAATGGCAAATGGAATTAGTGCAGTATTTTCTGGGTTTGAAAATTCGTATCATGAACAATTATCAAGAAACGTTGTTAAACAATATTTATATGCTTTAGGTGTAGCGTTAATTCTAGCATTTCTTTTAATTCTTACCGTGTTGGTTTTAGGGTATTTTCAAATATATGTTATAGGGAATTTAGAAAATTATGGCGTTGTGAAAAATGTAGAAACCTGGATGATTATTGCAAAATATGGCTTTTTTGTTCTCATGGTGTATTTAGCAACGGCTACTTTATATTATTTTGGAACTAAGGAAGGAAAAGCCTCTAAGTTTTTCTCGATAGGAGCTGTATTAACGACTGTTTTAATTATTATTACCTCGTATTTGTTTGGTGTTTATATCGAGAACTTTTCTAAGTACAACGAACTCTATGGATCTATTGGCGCTTTACTTATTCTGCTGTTTTATTTATGGTTAAACTCTAATATTCTTCTTTTAGGTTACGAGCTAAACGCTTCTTTAAACCGCTTGCGTAAAATTAACGAAAAAAGTATGTTTTAATATGACGCATTTTATCGATGTCATATTGCCCATTCCGGTTCCTAACAAGTTTACGTATTTGGTTTCAGCAGCCGAGGCACAATTCTTAACACCAGGTGTAAGAGTATCGGTACCATTTGGTAAAACCAAAATTTATACAGCCTTGGTGTATCAAATTCATAATACGCCACCTGAAGTTTACGAGCCCAAAGAAATACATCAAATTTTAGATGATACGCCAATAGTAACTAAGCAACAATTAGAGTTTTGGCATTGGATAGCGTCCTATTACATGTGTGCAGTAGGAGAAGTTATGCGAGCAGCATTGCCAAATGCTTTTTTATTGGAAAGTGAAACGGTAATTAGTGGTAAAAATGATGTTGTTTTAAAGGATTCCGAATTAAAAGATGATGAGTTTTTAGTTTACGAAGCGCTTCAACATCAAACCTCGCTTAGTATTCATGAGGTTTCTAACATTTTAGATAAAAAAAATGTGCTTCCAGTAATAAAACGCTTATTAGAAAAAAAGGTGATTAATGTTCAGGAAGAGATATACGAAAAGTACAAACCAAAGTTAGTTAGGTACGTAAAGTTCCCTGAGGAGTATCAATCTGATGATGCTTTAAAGGATGTTCTTGATAGTTTAAGTCGAGCACCAAAACAGCGAGAGGTAGTTTTATCGTTATTTTCGTTAATAGCAAAATCTAAAAAGCCTATTAAGGTTAAAGAATTGATAAAAACAAGTCAATCCTCATCAGCTATTATCAAAACGTTAATTGATAAAGGTGTTTTAGAAGCGTATTATTTACAAATTGATAGAGTGCAGTTTACGGGAGAGAAGAGCAATACTTCAAAAGCCCTAAATACAGCCCAAGAAACAGCTTTGCAAGCCATAAAAGCAGGTTTCAACCATCATCATACTGTGTTGTTACATGGCGTAACGTCTTCTGGGAAAACAGAAATTTATGTTAAACTAATAGAGGAGCAAATACGTCAAGGCAAACAAGTTTTATTTTTAGTACCAGAAATAGCATTAACAACCCAGTTAGTAAATAGGTTACAAGACTATTTTGGTGAAGAAGTAGCGGTGTTTCACTCTAAGTATTCCACCAATGAGCGGGTTGAGGTTTGGAATCACGTTTTAGAGCAATCTTCAAAAGCTAAAATTATATTAGGTGCTAGGTCGTCCATTTTATTACCGTTTCAAAGTTTGGGATTAATTATTGTAGATGAAGAACATGAACAATCCTACAAACAATTTGATCCCGCACCACGCTATCATGCTAGAGATGCAGCTGTTGTTTTAGCCAATCAGTTTCAAGCAAAAATCCTCTTAGGATCTGCTACACCTAGTTTGGAAAGTTATTTTAATGCCCAACAAGGCAAATACGGTTTAGTAGAGCTCAAGACAAGATATAACGATGTTTTAATGCCGGAAATTGAACTTGTTGATATTAAAGACAAGCACAAACGAAAACGTATGACAGGTCATTTTAGTGATCGTTTGATAGTAGAAATGCAGGCGGCCTTAGAAGAAGGGTTTCAAATTATTTTATTTCAAAATCGCAGAGGGTTTTCACCTATTGTAGAATGTACCACTTGTGGACATTCGCCACAATGCCCCAATTGCGATGTAAGTTTAACATATCATAGGTTTAAAGGGCAATTGCGATGTCACTATTGTGGGTATTATTCTGTAATGCCTAAAACCTGTGATGCTTGCGGAAGTCCAGATTTAGATACTAAAGGGTTTGGTACCGAACAAGTTGCTAAAGAGGTTTCAGAAATTTTTCCTGAAACAAAAGTAGGACGCATGGATCTAGATACCACAAGAGGAAAATACGGTTATGAAAAGATAATTACGGCTTTCGAACAGCAAGAAATCGATGTTTTAGTGGGGACCCAAATGTTAACTAAAGGGTTGGATTTTAGAAATGTAAAACTTGTGGGGATTATGAACGCTGATAATATGCTTAATTTTCCCGATTTTAGAGCGCATGAACGCAGTTTTCAATTAATGTTGCAAGTATCGGGTAGGGCAGGGCGAACTAAAGAACGTGGTAAAGTATTAATTCAAACTTATAATCCGTATCATAATATCTTGCAGCAAGTATCGACCAACACTTATGCCGATATGTTTAAAGAACAGATGGATGACAGGTATAATTTTAAATATCCACCAGTATATCGATTAATTAAAATTACATTTAAACATCGTGATTATAATTGGGTAAATGAAGGTGCTAGTTGGTATGCAAAATCGTTACGGATGGTATTTAAAGATAATGTTCTGGGGCCAGAATTTCCTCCTGTAGCTAGAATTAGAAACCAATATATAAAGCATGTGTTATTAAAAATACCACCAAAACAGTCTTTAGCAAAAACTAAAGAAGCCATTGTTAAGGTTAACAATAGCTTCATGAGTGTTAAAACGTTTAGGTCGGTTAGAGTAATATTAAATGTCGATAATTATTAATTATATATTGTTTAAAGCGTCAACAAGTTGTGTTTTCTTATTACGACTTAAAGGGATTTCGTAAGCGCCAACTTCAACATTCTTACTATTAAAACGATCTATTTTATCTAAGTTTACAATATAAGATTTATGTATTCTTAAAAATTTACCTTCGGGTAATTCTTTTTCAAAAGCTTTCATGGTAGATAGCACTACTAAACTTGTTTCCTCTGTAACCAGTTTAACGTAATCGCCAAGAGCTTCAATCCATTTAATATCTTTAATGTAAACTTTTCTCTTTTTTAAATTACTTTTTACAAAAATGTGTTCACCTTCGGTTTCGTTAAAGTCCATTTTAAGCTTATGTTGCTCTATGGCTTTATCTACAGCAGTATTAAAACGCTCTTTGGTAATAGGTTTATGTAAATAATCGGTGGCATCGTAATTAAATGCCTTAAAAGCATATTCTGTTTTGCCTGTTACAAAAATAATTTGGGGTTTATTATTAAGGACGTCTAACAGTTCAAAACCGTTAAGCACAGGCATTTCAATATCCAAAAAAATCAAATCAACTTTATGGTTGTTTAAACCATTTTTGGTTTCGAGAGCGCTATTATATTCAGCAATCAAATTAAGAGACGGGTGATTTTCAATTAATTTTACAATTGAAAGACGCTGTATAGCTGAATCGTCTACTACTACACAATTTAGAGTCATAACATTATAATATTTCGGTTAAGGTATCGACAATAGTACGAATATTTCGGTTAAAAACCAAAAAACATCGTTAAAATACTGCTTTTAACATATCTTTAACAGATAAAACTTTTGGGATAATAAGATAGGATAAAGTTGTAAGATATAAATAAAATAATTATTTTTGCACCCATTTTAACAATAAAATAGATTTTAACATGAATCATTATGAAACTGTTTTCATCTTGAATCCCGTTTTATCTGAAACACAGATAAAGGAAACAGTAAAGAAATACGAAGATTTTCTTGTTTCTAAAGGTGCAAAGATGATATCGAAAGAAGATTGGGGACTAAAAAAATTAGCTTACCCAATTCAAAACAAAAAAAGTGGTTTTTATCACTTATTTGAGTACACTGTGCCAGGAGAAGCAATCTCTCAATTAGAGGTGGAGTTTAGACGTGACGAGCGTTTTATGCGTTATTTAACTGTAAAACTAGACAAGCACGCTGTAGCTTGGGCTGAAGAAAGAAGAAAAAGAAACAAACAAAAAGCTTAATTATGTCAACATCTATTGAACAACAAGCAAAAGGAAAAAAAGACGGTGAGATTAGATATCTTACGCCGCTTAACATAGAAACTTCTAAAGAGAAGAAATACTGTCGTTTCAAGAAATACGGTATTAAGTATATCGATTATAAAGATCCAGAATTCTTATTACAATTCGTAAACGAGCAAGGTAAAATTTTACCACGTCGTTTAACTGGAACATCATTAAAATATCAAAGAAAAGTTTCTGTTGCTATTAAAAGAGCGCGTCATTTAGCGTTAATGCCATACGTGACAGATTTATTAAAATAAAATATCATAACAATGGAACTTATATTAAAACAAGACGTTGAGAATTTAGGATTTAAAGACGATATTGTAACAGTTAAGAGCGGTTATGGTAGAAACTTTTTAATTCCTCAAGGGCACGCGGTTTTAGCAACATCTTCTGCAAAGAAAGTGTTAGCCGAAAACTTAAAGCAAAGAGCCTTTAAAGAAAAGAAAATTATCGAAGAAGCAGAGAAAACAGCTGAAGCTATTAAGGCATTAAACCTTAAAATTACAGCTAAAGCTACTGAAGGAGCTTCTGCAGGTGACAAGTTATTTGGTTCTGTAACTAAATTAGACCTTGTTAGCGCATTCGAAAAAGAAGGACACACTGTTGATAAGAAATTTATCAGTATTGTAGGTGGAAACATTAAACGTTTAGGGCTTTACTCAGCTGCTATCCGTTTACATCGTGAAGTAACCTTCGATATCGAGTTTGAGGTTATTCCAGAAAACTAAACAACAATTTCTATATAAAAAGCCTCAACCTTAGTTGGGGCTTTTTTTATTAATATATTTTCAAGAAAACAACATTTCATGAAATACGCAAGACTAACAAAAGAGCAGTTTGAAGAGCTAAACCAAGAGTTTATTAACTTTCTAGCTACACAGTCGATTACTGCAGACGAGTGGGCAGACATTAAAACAAACAAGCCAGAAGTAGCCGAACAAGAACTAGATGTGTTTAGCGATTTAGTTTGGGAAGGTGTTTTAAAGCAAGTAAACTATGTGGAACATATCTCGTCGCAGCAAATGCATTTATTTCATTTTGCAGAAGAACATATGCATGCAATAGCCATTAAGTTGAGTAACGGTATTGATATTACAACAAACGACGGGTATAATTGGTTGCGTGAAAACTTAATGAATGATGAGGTAGAGTTTCAACAAGCCAAAAAAAACTATTCAAGCGATAGAAATGCCGATAAGTTTAAACTTATTAAACAAGGAGGCAGTATTACAAAAGGCGAGTTATTTAAGTTTTTTGATAACTTGATTAATTAATATTCCCATTAAAGCAGGAATTTTTTACAAATTAATCTGTTACTTTTGTTTACCGCATCGCACCATAACCTCAGTTACTTTATGGTGAGGATAAAAAAATTAAGAATTTTAATATAAGATGCCTGCTTTTGTAGGTTGTTAATATGGCACAAAAACCAAGTATACCAAAAGGCACCAGAGATTTTAACCCAGAACAAGTTGCTAAACGTAACTATATCTTTAATACCATACAAACCCAGTTTGAGCGCTTTGGGTTTCAACCTATAGAAACGCCAAGCTTCGAAAATTCCGATACCCTTATGGGGAAATATGGCGACGAAGGTGACCGACTCATTTTTAAAATTTTAAATTCTGGTGATTTTTTAAGAAAAGTAGAAGATTCACTTTATACTGAAAAAAATGCCACAAAGTTAACCCCTAAAATTTCTGAAAAAGCGCTTCGTTACGATTTAACAGTACCGTTTGCCCGTTATGTTGTTCAGCACCAAAACGACATAGAATTCCCATTTAAGCGTTACCAAATGCAACCCGTTTGGCGTGCCGACAGACCACAAAAAGGACGTTTTAGAGAGTTTTATCAATGCGATGCCGATGTTGTTGGAAGTACATCGCTTTGGCAAGAAGTAGAGTTTGTTCAATTATACGACGCTGTATTTTCAGCCTTACAATTAGAAGGTGTTACCATAAAAATCAATAACCGTAAAATATTATCTGGAATAGCCGAAGTTATTGGAGCTAGCGATAAGTTAATCGATTTTACAGTCGCTTTAGATAAACTTGATAAAATAGGCGAGGAGAAAGTAAAAGAAGAGATGCTTGCTAAAGGTATTTCGGAAGAAGGCATTAATAAACTTCAGCCACTTTTTGAACTTAAAGGCAATTTTGCAACGCAAATACAACAGTTACAAGATATTTTAAGTGTTTCAGAAGAAGGACAAAAAGGAATTGAGGAGCTTCAATTTATTAATATGGCCATAGCCGAGCTTGGATTACAAACAGCCACATTACAGTTAGACGTTACTTTAGCACGTGGTTTAAATTATTATACAGGCGCTATTTTTGAAGTTTCTGCTCCAGAAGGTGTGAAAATGGGCTCTATTGGTGGTGGCGGAAGATACGATGATCTTACCGGTATTTTTGGTCTTAAAAATATGAGTGGTGTTGGTATTAGCTTTGGATTAGATCGTATTTATTTAGTTTTAGAAGAGTTAGATGCATTCCCAAATACGGTCAATAAAAATATTAAAGCCCTATTTATAAATTTTGGCGATAACGAAGCACTTTATGCTATGAAAGCTGTTAAAGCCTTACGTAGTCATAACATAAATACGGAACTTTACCCCGATGCTGCCAAAATGGGCAAGCAAATGAAACACGCCGATAAAAGGCAAATTCCTTATACTATTCTAGTGGGTGAAAAGGAAATGGAAAGCTCAAAATATACTTTAAAACATATGGTTTCTGGAGAACAGGAACAACTTAGTTTAGATAAACTTATTGCTAAGTTAGCATAAAAAAAAGGTCTCGTTTTTACGAGACCTTTTTTGTTGAACAGCTTTTTGTTAATACATATTTAATTATTAACAAGCACTTTTTTAGTTATCGTAGCATTATCTTTTGTGTTTACTTGAATAATATACGTTCCAGTGCTTAATTGTTTTGTTTTAATTGTGGTTAAAGTAGCTGTTTCTACATTGTTGAATGTAAATAGTTTTTGTCCAAGAATAGTAGTCATTTCAACTGATTCTACACCAGCTAATTTTGGATTGTGAATAACAATACTTTGACTATTGTTTGAATAATGCACTTGTAAGTTGTTTGTATTAGAAAAGTTATCGTCTGTACTTAATGATTGACTAGCAAATGTGATTTCAAATCGGTCTAAGTATTCACCAGCATCTAAATAAAACTCATAACGACTTTCTCTTAAGTTATGATAAATACCTAATTCTTTATCATGAGCATAAATGTCAAGATGATCTGGAACATTTTCAAGAATATCGATAGTAATGTTGTTTAAGCCATTATCATCGGTGTGAATGCCTAAAGGCAGTATAGTGCTTTCGTTAATAGTATCAATTCCTTGAACAGTGTATTTGTTATTATCTAACATCCAATACATATCATCCATTTGGTCTTCGTTAGTAAGTCCGTCAAATCCCCAATCAAAGCCTTGAGATGCTCGTACGTCAACAGTAACAAGTAATTGACGATGAATGGTGTTTACAGAGTTGAAGCCTATACGTAATTTCATTCTGTTATCAACGGCTGTAGCTTGCTGCTGATTAGAGCCATCATTTCTCATAAAAACTGAAGCTGATGTGCCTTCTTTTTGAAACACACGTTGTCCGTTATTAAAATTAATATCACCAGTTGAGTCGCCTGTAACAAAGAAGCCTTGTCCAACAGGAATGTATCTTCCTGGCGTTTTAGTACCAGTACCTACTTGGGCAACGTCTGGGTCTGGTGTACCCCAAGCAGCAGCAGGAACACCTCCAGCGAGGTTGTAAGTTCCGTAACCACCTTGGTATTCGGCTAGTACATGTGAACCGCCACCCCAGTGTTCCCAGAAATAAAGGGTTCCACTAATTAAGGGGTCGCCTTCTGGGGCAGATCCTGTGTAATCTAAAGTTGGTCCGTTATCTAAAATAAATTGTTCGGCATCTATAGCAGAAGGGTATGGGTTACCCACTAAATAATCGTTTCCTGAGTTTAATGTAAGGTTAACATCGCCATTATTTGGTTTACCATCAAAAACATAATTTTGTTCAAGTGATACGTTACTATTTGTGTTAGTAACTCCTTTCATGGTAAAACCTTCACCAGCTAAAATGGTTCCTGTATGTCTTACATGTTGCCATGATGAATAGTCGCCGCTTGGTAGGTTGCCAAATTTCCATAGCCAATAACTAGCAATACTAACCGGGCTTGAAGAACTACCATTATAACCACCAACAAAATTAATATTTGTAGGAGAGGCAGAGTTTGTACCGTCTTTTAAAATATTACTATTTAAACTATAACTGTAATTGTTAGGATTTGCAGTTGCTGTTACACCAACAGGAGAACTCCAATAGTTATATGTAAATAAGTCTCTAGTACCTTGTTGATCTTTTTCTAAGTTACCAGTTGCACCTACAACCAAGTCGCTATTTAATGTCTGAATAAGTTGTGACTCACCTTCTAAATCTATTTTTCCATCTAAGTTTAGGTAATGCGATATGGTTATACCAAATCCAGTTTCGTTGGTGTTATCACCATTAACGGTTAATTCGTTGCTATCAACCATTAGAGCTAACACATTTCTGTTGCCATTGTTTCCAGAGGCAAGACTACTATTGTCCATCGTTACATTATGATTTGTTTCAACAATATTCCAATCAACAGTAATCGAATTATCAACTATAGAATTGGCTCCTGGCATGGTTTGCACAGTTCCGTTTGTCCATGTTGTTGCGGTATCCCAATCGCCATTAGCTGTTGATTGGTAAGGTAATGGAGCCGTTTGTCTGTCAACAGTTCTTAAATGTCTTAAAGCACCTTGATGCCCATTTCCAGATTCATCTTTAGTATTGGTATAAGTATATGTAGACATTGGATAATAGCCAGCTAAGCTATTCCAAGGTAATGTGTTTACATCATTTTTAGTAGGTGTAATACTCCTAGATTCGAAATATGCTCCTTCAACAAAACTGCTGTTTTCTAAAATTTCTTGGTTCATGATAAAATGAAGTTCATCTAGAGATAAGGCCACATCCCAAACTCTTACTTCGTCTATATTTCCGTGAAAGAAAGCTTCAGGAGTATTTTTTGCTGCAGCACCAATATAAAATGAGTGGTTTGTGTTAGATGGTGCCGATAGGCTTTGCGATGCCGATTCTACGCCATCAATATACATGGTTGCATTACCACTGCTATAAATTACGGCTATATGGTGCCATTGATTTTCTGGTATAATAACATTAGAAGTTATGGTTTGTGTTCCTGAGTTACCCCAAGACATTTCAGCATAACCGTTATTGTTTATTTTTAAGTCGTAACCGTTGGTATAACTAGCATCTCGTTTTGATAATATAGAAGTGTCTTCTGAGTTGGTATCTCTTTTAATCCAAGCAGAAACAGTAAACTCTGAAGAATTTAGGTTAAGAGCATCTTCCATATCAATATAATTCTGTTCTGTAGGGTCGAAATAAATAGAACGTACAAACCGTCTTTCAGGCGCCCAACCAAAAGTAATGTACTTGGTGCCATCGAAATCGTAATTTGTAGTTACAACAGCTTCACCTAATTCGTTGGTGGTTTCTGTCATAACGCGATAATCGGCTGTTGGGTCGAAATTTGGTGTGTCTGAAATGAACATTAAATAGCGTCCGTCTGGAGGTGTTGCTGTACGTATTGCACTTGTTAGCATTTGCACTTCTACAGTAGGTATGTCGCCGCCTTTTTCTACAACTTTCCAGGTTCTTGCAATACCATTAAATTGTACATCAGTACTCAAAGAAGGTGAGATATTGGTACTCATATCAACATCAACAACCACAGCAGGATCATTTAAATTTGCCCCATCGTTACCCCACATTAAAAATTGCTTATCTGTTAACTGGGTGTTAGTGTTTAAATTATTAGTATTTTGAATACTAGAGATTCCCATGGTTAAAACACCTTGTGTCTTACCATCACCATCAGTGGCGTTATTAACACTTCTAGATTGTTTTTGCAATAGGTTTGAAGCATCGTCACGACCAATACCAGCGATATCATAATTAAATACATCTTCGGTAGGTGTTCCTGTGTTAACGTCCCAAATTAGAGTTCCATCACTATCTACATAATCTTGAGATGTTCCATTAATACCCAGTGTAATACCATATTTTACGGCTAAGTAAGATTGAATTTTGTTACGTTCTTGGGTTAAATCGGTGTCGTTTTTTCTACTTGAATAGGTGATTATTTCAACAACCCTTGCATTTAGAGTAGCTTCCCAGCCTTCACTACGTCCAATCCAGTAACGAGAGTCTTCTACATTAAGAAACTCTGCAATATCATTTTGACCATATTCAATATTATTAGCATTATAATATAGTTCTTGCTGTGTTACAGCTATATTGTTTCTAGCATTAATAATCCCTACATTATCATAGCTTGTGTTTTGATCATATACGGCATAACCATCTCCAGATTCACTTTCATTATAAGTGCCCAAAGCAAAACAAATGCTTTCTCCATCAACACGACCTGTAAAGTCCCCCATGCCAATACCAGTAGCATCAGTTTCGTTAGTGCCCACGTCGGCATCTCCACAAAAGGTATCCATAAATCCAAATGAACTGTTTACTTCTGTGTCATCTGGTATTAATACCACAAACATATCTTGCGTGTATAAGCCGCTAGAACCATATAAAAATTCTGTGTCAGGATCATCATAAGAAAAATCCGTATCTTTAGAGAAAGATTCATATACATTATCAAATTCTACAACGGGATTGAAATTGACATTTCTGCTAGGGTTGTCTCTGTAGGTGGGTCTAACAGAGGAAACGGGGGCTGAAGCATCTGCTCCACGACCTTGGTCTGCCCAAAGTGATACAGGCTGCCCATCAGTATAGCTTAATCCTGCATTTCCTTTTAACCAAAGCTGTAAGTTGTTTACAACACCACCAGGTCCTTCGGTTAAGGGTGCAATACCTTCTCCTTGTACTGTAAAAGTATATGGGGTTTCATTAGAGTCGGTGTTATTAACAGTAACCACAGATGTTGTTGTGCCGTTAGCTGTAGGATTAAAAATAATTGAAAATGTTGTTGAACTTCCAGGAGTTAATGTCTCTGGAGTTGAGTCTGTTAATGTGAAATTTGTTGTGTTTGATAAAGTAATTGAAGATATGTCTAGGTTACAACTCCCGTTATTTTCTATGGTATATATAAAAGGTGTTGAACTAAACCCTGCATCTGTTGTTGGAAAAATAGTGTTGTCTATAGTACTAGGTGTTGTATCTCCACTTGTAATGGTTGTTGCATTACCTAAAATGTTTATTTCTGGAGAACTGTTTGCGGAAATAGTAAATACCCATTGATTTGTTGGTGCATCACTATCGTTTGTACCATCGTGAGTTATAGTTACTGTTGATGTCGCTGTACCACACCCACCAATATAAGTAATAGTGAAAGGTTCAGTTTGATTTTTATCTATAGTATTATCATTTAATCCTGAGCTAATTATAAAATCAGGGTTTGATAAATCAATACTGCTAATTGTAAGTATTGGAGGATTTCCATTTTGGATGTTTCCAATATAAAACGTCATTGAGTTAGCATTACCAAAATCTGTATTATTTGCAGTTGAAGGGGAGTTACTTGAGTTATCGCTAATAGTTACTTGATTTGTTACATGACTAACACCAATTTGTTGTGAATAAGTTAAAGTAACACACAAAACTGCAAGAATAAAACATACTCTTTTAATTAAAAACGTGATTGTTTTCATAAGTGGTTAAATTTTAGTTTGGAACTAATTAATTAAAGATTAATAGCTTAGCAAATATAGATAAAAATCCATGAAACGCAAAAAAATCCGATAAAATGTATTTGTTTGTAGTAAAATTCTATAAATCATTTATTTAAAAAAGACGTAAAAGGAGTGTTTACGCCTTTTTTAAACTGTTGTAAATAGCTACTTTTTTATGATTTGTTTTATATGTATTTGGTTGCTATCAGTATCTTTAAGTTTTAAGAAGTAAGATCCTGAAGATAAGTTTGATAGGTCTGGTATAGTTAAAGTTTGTTGCTGAGGTTTAATATTATTCATTTTTTTAATTAGCCTACCACTTAAGTCGTAAATAGAAATAGAAACATGATTGTTGTTGTTTAGTTTAACCTGTAACTCATTAGAGAATGGGTTAGGGAATACCGATATATTCGAAACATCTGTATCAACTATATTTAATGTATTATCTACAATATTTACAGTGTAGTCTTCTACTTCTCCATTGCTAAATACTTCGCACGAAGTTGGCGTATTGTTCCACATAAGTGACACACGAAGCCTAGTAGCTCCTAAAACAGCGTTGGTAGGGACTGTAAAGCTTGTGTTAACAATTTCAACACGAGATCTTGCACTATTAAAAATGTTTTCACCTACATCATCAAAGTCTCCGTCTTGATTAAAGTCTATCCATGCTGCAACACCATCTCGTTGCGAATTTCCTGTCCAAAATTTTGTAACAGATATGGTATGCGATTGTAATTTGTCTATATCAATAGATAAACTTGTAAAGTCTGAGTATCCTGTTGCTGTGGTTCCTGCACCAGAATTATTACTAAATGTATTAACCGTAACATTTCCTATATATTCATCACTTGTATCGTTACCATTAGAACTGCAATAAGTGAAGTTTGTTGTGGTAAAACTCATAGTTGAGCTATAGGCTGAAGTATTGTTGCCACATACACTTCGTATTTGAACTTCGTAAGTTGTATTTGCCGATAAACTAGCTAAGTTTGTTGTGTTAGAACCAATATCGGTTATTTCAATCCATGTAGATGTTCCTTGCTCTCTATACCTTATATCGTAAGACGTATTCATATTATCCCAGTTTATTGCAGCTGAGTTGGACGTAATTCCAGAGGCCGATAAAGCTGTTGGAGCTATCGATGCTATAGGTGATAGAAAGATATCGCCTAATTCAATTTTTTGATAATTTGCAATAGATTGATTACTTAAGGTTATAGGTTGGTAGCATTCGGCTTCGATTAAAATATCGTATGTGCCAGCAAACACTGGACGGTAAAAATCGCCATGAGGTAATGAGCTTACTGTATGTGAGTTTAAGGCATCGTGTCCTACTAGTGTAATAGTCGCTTCTATAGGATTATTTGTATTAGCATCTTTTACATAACCTTGAAATCCATAAGTACCTTGAATTAAGTATTCGATTAAAGCTTCTTTATTATAATTCCAGTGGTTTTCTAATTGATTGGCAGGTATTACTTTAGTATTTGACAGCTCTATGGTTGTTTCTTTACATTGGTGATAAAAATTCATATAATCTTGTCTGCCACCATATACTTGATACCAATCGGCGCCTTCTGTTACGCCAGGCCATTGATAATTGTTATATGTAGCGTCCATATATCCGCTTGGGCTATTGTCTTGACAATTAACGGCATATTCTTTACTTATTAAGAAGTACCAATCGGAATCTGCATGATCTGTGTATGTATTGTCCCAAGGATAATTAACAACCTCTGTACCGCCATGAAAATTGGCAGATAGCACAAAATGATTGTTATCGGCTAATGTCATAAAATGTTGAGTCTCTAATTCGTAAGAAGTATGCCCATTAGCATGTGGCCCAGCAACATTATCTGGATAATTTCTATTTAAATCTATGCCGTTAGCATTTGCGCGTCTTGAGTTAGCCACAGATGTATTTGAAGCACTTTGATAATACGTGCCATCTGGATTTGCCATGGGGTTTATCCAAACTTCAGAGTTATTAATTAAGTTACTAATTCTGGTATGATCTGGATGTGCCACATCTTTGTATGCTGTTATTAAATAGTCTATTAGGTCAAGCATTAATGGGTACCCTGTAATTTCATCGCCATGCATGGAAGAGGTGTACATTAATTTAGGCTCGGCTTCTTGGGTGGTAATGTTATCAGATATTTTTATAAATAACAAGCGTTTGTTACCACCAGAGGCACCTTCTGTTGTTCCACCTATATCAACTAGTTCGCAAATGTCTGAATGATTATTGGCAAACTCTTGCATTTGTGATGCATAATCAGCGTAAGTAGGATATGCAGTAAGTGGAAAGGTTAGTGGGTATACACCTCGATTAGCATTAGAAATTTCATTAGACATAATTATACCTTGTCCTGGCTCGTTTTCAGAGTCTAAAACTTGAAAAGGAATATTTCTATCTAGAAATGCACTAAACTGTTCTGTATTTGCCCAGGCATAAACTGTATTAGTTGTTGGGTCAAAATTAAGTATAGATAAATGTTTTGTATAAGTATCTATCTCTTGATGTGAATTAACTTGGAATGTAAAGTTTAATTCATGTCTGTTTTGTAAATATTCATTGGCTTTTTCTAGTTGAAGGTTTTGAGAGAACGTACTAAAAGTAGATACCAAAAGTATAATTACTAGAGTAACTTTTTTCATGAGTAGTTAGGTTTATTAATTAAATCAGATCGCTAAACTACACAAAATAATCTATAAAAAGCAAAAAATATCGATAAAATGCATTTTTGTAAAAAAATGCTGTCAGAAAATCACATGGTTTTTTAATACGAGTATATTGTTTTATTTGTTGAATGAGATTTTAAATCTGTAGCTATAACAACTATAGGACCACTGTGGAATTTCCTTTTTAAAGGAAATCTTGTTATATTTTGAGTTGGAGTAATTTTTAAAAGTTGTTGACCTTGTAAGCTAAATAACGTTATGTTTTTTAAGCGGTTAGGTGATTTTACATAAAGCTCTTTAGTGTTTCCTAAATACTTTATTTGAGTTTGCTCTAAAGATTGGTTACTATCTTCTATGGATAAAGCATTTAGCTCTTCTAAATTGCTAAAATTAATTTGTGATAAATCATTGGTAAAGGTGACAAAGAATCTATTTATATATTCTCCTTCCTCTAAGATGTTTTCGTAATTATAATCATTAATATGTGTAAATGTATGTTCTTGAGCATCGAATATATAAACATTAATTGTTTGGTTGAAGTTTTCTAAAGAATCTAGTGAAATAGTTACTAATCCAGAATTAGAGAAAAACATGCCTAATGCATATTGTTTACTAACATCAAAAGCGCCTACACCTTGAATAACATATTGTTCATTATTAATCATCCAACTTACATCATCAGGAAAACTATCTATATTTAAGGCATCATAACCATAATCTACACCATCACTAGCAGCATTATCGGTTGTAAAACCTAGTAGTAATTGTCTTACATAACCTTGTGGTGTAGTAAAATTTATTCTAACTCTTTGAATTTGATTGTATTCTGAAAAAGAGGTGTTTCTAGCAGATGTTTCTAAAGGAAATATGGCAAATAAATACAACGCCACAACGTATAAGTAGGTAGTTTTAATCATTTTATTTGGGGATAAATGAATTAATATCTTTAGCTAATATACGCAGATATTATCAAAACATCTATAAAATGCATAAAAAATAGATGAAATGCATTGTTAGGATCAAGAGCATAAAAAAAGCAGACCTGTTAAGTCTGCTCTTTGAGGAATATATTAAATGACTATTGTTTTATAATAACCTTTTTGTTTATTGAATGATTATTGCTGCTTAAAACTTTAATAATATAACTACCTTCAGATATATTTCTTACAGGAATTTTTAGTTCTTGTGAAATAGTTTTATTTGTTGCATTCCAAGTAAAAACTGTTTGTCCAAGCATGTTAATTAATTGCACCTGTTTTGCTAAAATACCTTGTGGTGTTTTTACATAAATTTCGTTGGTAGATTGTAAATAATTAACCATAATATTTTGGTGAGCTTCATCAATAAGGCTTAATGTAGCGTCACTTTCAAATGTAATGTAAAATCTATTGGAATATTCTCCAGCATCTAGATGTATTTCAAAAGGCATGTTGTTTATATTGCTATAAGTGCCTGTTAAAATATCATATACAAAGACATTAACCTCTTGATTAAAGTTTTCAAGTGATTCTAATTCAACTTTTATTAATCCCGTTTGTTCAACAAATATTGAAACTGGGAACTGATGAGAGGCATCGAAATCGCCAACACCTTGAATGGTATATTTTTCGTTTTCAATTAACCAAGACATATCACTATTAGTGGACTCGTCTGTATTCCTTCCATCAAAAGCATAATCTACATTGTACGTTGCAAGATTATGAGGAACAAAGCCTAGCAATAAAGGTCTTTTTCCGTTTTCTGGACTTATAAAGTTTAAACGCACACGTTTTACCGGATCATCGGTAAACATCATGTTTGATGTTGTGCTACTTGTGTTATTATTATTTGCTTGTCTAATAAAAATAGAGCCATCGTAAGAATCTGTCGTATGAGCTTCTGTTTTAAAAACGCGTTGACTATTTTTAAAGACAACTTCGCCATTATTAGCGCCTGCTTCAACATAAAACCCTTGTGCTACAGGAATATATCTTTCAGGGATTTTTGTGCCATTATTGCTCGCAATAAGGTCTGGGTGCTGCACAGCGCCTACACCACCAGTAAAGTTAAGAGCCGCATAACCACCTTCGTAAAGCTCTGTAACATGAGTAGCGTTTGATGTGTAATGTTCCCAAAAATATAATGTACCTGTAATACTGTTTTGGTTATCTAATATAAATGCTCTACTATCAATAGCAGAAGGGTAAGGGTTCCCAACTAAAGATTGTTGAGAAGCTGTAATTCCCGAAGCAATAGTACCGTTATTTGGCTTTCCTACAAAAACATAATTTTGTTCGGTATTACCTGTGTTACCACTACCTTTCATTGTAAATCCTAAACCAATAGGGATGTTTCCTGTGTTACTTTTATATTCCCAATCGGCATACGAACTGGCAGGATTATTAATGTAAGCATATAACCATCGTCTACTCACTTGAGCAGGATTGCTAGCTGAAGCGGTATAGTTGCCTGTCCAATTAATATATCTGCTTATTGGATTATCAACAGTCGTAGTTCCATCTCTTAAAACATCACCTATACTAAAGGTGTTTATAGTATTGTTATTGCTGTCTAGAGTAGCATTGTTAGGTGCCACAGGAGATCCCCAATAATTATAGTTGAAAGGATTAGTTGTACCTTGTTGATCACGTTCTAAATATCCTAAACTACTATTGTTAAAGATACTCTCATTAAATTGGTAGGTTGTATAAACATCTGACGTTGTGTTATCATTGTCATGATCATAATAACTGTAATATCGTTTTTGAATTAATTGGGATTCACCAACTAAATCTATTTTACCATCTAAATCCAAATAATGGGTAACCCATAACATTTGCCCTGTGTTTGTTTCGTCTTGCGGCGACCCTGGATTAGATACAGTTACTTCACCATTATTAACGAGTAACCCTAATAATGTAATGTCTTGATTATGAGTTGATATGTTGTGAGAAACGCTTACAATATTCCAGTCTATTGGTTCTCCATTAATTCCAGTACTGTTTGGTGTGTCCCAAACCTCATAATGAGTCCATGTATTATCGGTACTCCAAGATTGGTTAGCTACTCTTGTGGTGTAGGGTAGTGGTGCGGTTTGTTGTTGACTAGTTGTAATATTTCTTAATCGTCCACTAACACCTTTGTAAGGTGATAAGTCACCACATAGTAAATTCATACGATAATATCCAACCAAGTTACTCCATAATAAAGGGTTATCTTCAATACCATCATTATTTAAATCTGGTCCATAAATTTTAGTTGGTATAACAGTACCGCCAACATCGTTACCTAATGCAACAATTTCTTGGTTCATCATTTGACGTATATGTTCTACGGATAGGGCTTTATTCCAAATTCTTAATTCATCAATCCAACCATGAAAGTAGTTTACAGGTGTACTTGCTGAGGTTTCATCCGTGGCTCCTAAAATAGCATTAATGCTGTTATCTGTCAGCTCTGGTGCAGAGCCGTTAGTAGAATCAAGAGGTATTCCGTCTACATATAATGTATAAATTGCCCCGTTAAAAGTAACAGCAAGATGATACCATCTATCTGTATTTATAGTATGACTTCCAGATGTTACTAGACCAGAATCAACCAAATTATACCATTTAAATTCAACAACGCCATTAACAATGTTTAAAGTGTAGCCGTTGTTGTTATTGCTAGCATCTTTTCTAGAAAACACAGTTTTTGTATTGTCTATAGAGTTTGGTTTAACCCAGGCTTCTATACTAAATGTATTATTTAAATTGTAATTATTTTTGAAAGAGACAAAGTCATCATTTCCATCAAAATTAATTCTAGGACAATCTTTTATGGTAACCGTAATATCATCAAAACAGCCATTTGCTAATGTCCATCTTAATGTATAAGTACCTGGATCAGCAGTGAAAATAGCATCAGGATCGGAAGCACTTGAAAATAAAGCTGTAGTACCACAAGATTCAAAACTAGAACTTTCAACAGTCCATTGTCCAGTTACTCCTGTCCCTGGGTAGTCTGTGTCTCCAGCAGCAATATCTGGTACTGTATAAAGATTATTAACCCAAGCCCCTTTATTATAGTTCTCGACAGCTGTTTTGGTATTGTCGTAGGCATTTAGTTGTAAAGCGTTTTCACCACACTCGCTATTTAATGGTGTGTAATCTTGACCAGCATAAGCTAAGCTTGTATGAATGTCTATAAAATTAGTACCATCAGTATTATTTGTTCTACAACCATTTACTAAGGTTGTTACACCAAAAGTTCTAATACCTGGCGTAATAGGAGTTACTGTTGCAGAGGTTCCTACGGCGATTACATTATTGTCTTCATCGGTCCACTCTAATTCATCATCAACTTGAGCATACGCAAATCCAACTCCATCTATAGCCCAACCACTAGCAAGTGTGTTTCCACTATTACAGTTTTCGTTATTAGGGTTTGGAAAAGTTGATTCTGTAATAGTACCACAATCAGTATTGCTACCATAAAATTTAAACATAACTCTTAAACCAGAAAGTCCTGCGTAAGGCCCCAAATCTATGGTGGCTGGTAACATTCTTGGAGACGTTTGTCCTATACATCTATTACCTTGTCCAGTAGCTAAAATTACTCCAGAGGTTGTTGTCCCACCAGAAGTTGAATCGAAATCATAATTTTCAACAGTCGATAATTGAACAGTATAAGTAGCTCCAGAATCAAAAGATAACCAGATTTCCCCACGACCATCATTACAGAAGTAAAAGCTAGTATCAAAGTTTAAAATAGCTTCACTAGAAGTCATCCCTATCGTACTAAACACAGGAGTCTCTAACGTTGTGTAGTTTCCAACACCATTGGCCATGGCAAATTTTGTACCATCTGTTGTGTTGTAATTTATTCCACTAAAAGCTCTATTATCATTTGAATTGGTTTCTTTCCATGTAGGCTGGTTAGTGTTGTTTCCACTTGCAGGGAATTCGCCATCTACACCATCTACACGCCATCCATCTGGTTGAGCATAATTAAATTCACCACCTTCTCCAAATTGACCATTTGGTTGGTCAAAAAAACTTTCGGCGTTAATAGCCACAAAGTCATTTAAACAAATATTAAGTTCAGTATGATCTACAATTACAGGCGGTTCATCAGGTGGTAAAAATCGAATATAAGCTTCTGATGAAGTTTGAGTAACCGATGGGTTATCAGGGTCTTGCAAGACTAGTCTGACAAAGGTGTCCAAAGTAACATCTTGCAACGTATAAGTTAGTAGTCCTGCAGTATTAGCAATTTGTGTCCATGTTTCACCGTTATCGGTTGAGTATTCCCACCATAAAACATCTGATGCTTGTAAATTGTAAGTACCTACAGGATGAAGTGTTAGTTCGATATCTCTTGGATCACTTAAGTCTCCTGGACAAGCCGTTACCTCAATTAGAGAGCTAGGTGGTTGCGGATTGTCTGGTACTGGATTGACAATTTCTCCTGTTAAATGAGTAAATAGATTTTTAGGAGGTTCTACCGTTACATTTGCTGTACAAGTATTGGAATTTCCATTAACATCAACAGCTGTTAAAGTTGTTGTAGTAACATATAGTAAGCCGTTAGCAGCTTCTGGGAAAACACTTGGAGACACTGTTAATGATGCTAATCCACAGGCATCGAATGAACCATTGTCGATATCTGAAGCTTGAATAGTAGCTTCTCTAGTAATAGCATCAATAACAACTACATAATCGTTGCACAGCATTGTTGGAGCTGTGTCGTCAACAACTGTAATAGTAGCGGTACAACTATCACTATTTCCTGCGTTGTCGTAAACAGTAAATGTTACAGTGTTTGGTCCTACATCATCGCAACTAAATGAGTTTGGAGTAACAGTCATATTAGCAATACTACAATTATCTGTTGAGCCATTATTTAAATTAGTGGCTGCAACTGTTATAGAACCATTAGAGCTTAACACGGCAGTATAATCTTGGCAAACTGCTGTAGGGGCTTGATTATCTGAAGGGATAACATCAAAAGTACAAGTACTTGTTCTATTAGAATCATCAACGGCTGTAATGGTAACTGTAACAGCTCCATAAATAACATCGCCTGCAGATGGTGTTTGCGTAATGGTAACATCATTATCGCAATTATCATAAGCACTCACTAAACCTGTATAATCTTGTAGTGTAAAATTACAATTAGCACCATAAGATACATTTTGGTCTCCTATACAGTTTATGATAGGGTCTTCATTATCAATTACCGTTACAATTTGATCACACTGCGATGTGTTTCCAGCTACATCAGTAGCGTACCATGTTATTGTTGTATTACCAACTGGATAGATATAGGTGTTAGGGTTAATTTCAACACCATTAATTTCGGCATAAATATCATCAATACTGCAATTATCATTTGCTGTTAGTGACCCAATAAAAGCTGTTGTGCTACAGTTACCTGTACCATCTTGACTTGAATTTATTGTAATATCACTAGGGCAAGTAATACTAGGATTTTCATTATCATCAACCGTTACTGTAAACGAACATGTTGTGGAGTTTCCTCCAACATCGGTTATTTGGAATGTATTTGTAGTTGTTCCTACAGGAAAAGTACTGCCAGAAGCTAAACCAGCAATTTGTGTAATACTTTGAATTCCACAATTATCATTACCTGAAGGCGTAGTGTAAGTAACAACCGCAGAACATAGTCCTATATCATTAGTTGTCGTAATATCACTAGGACAAGTTATAGTAGGATTTGTAATATCTGAAATGACTATATTCTGATTCTGCGTTGAAGTATTTCCATTACCATCCTCATACGTCCATGTTACAAGAGTAGTTCCTTGTGTTGTAATCGGTAAAGTGGCGTTATGAGTTATTGTTACAGCAGTACAGTTATCGGTAGCAGATGGTGGAGTTAACGCGGTGACTTCACATTGCGCAGTGATATCGCTTAAAGAAGCTACATCAGGTGTTGGCGCAGTGGTATCAGTAATGACTACATTCTGATTCTGTGTTGAAGTATTTCCATTACCATCTTCATACGTCCATGTTACAACAGTAGTTCCTTGTGTTGTAATCGGTAAAGTGGCATTGTGAGTTACTGTTACAGCAGTACAGTTATCGGTAGCTGATGGAGGAGTTAACGCGGTGGCTTCACATTGCGCAGTGATATCGCTTAAAGAAGCTGCATCAGGTGTTGGCGCAGTGGTATCAGTAATGACTACATTCTGATTCTGTGTTGAAGTATTTCCATTACCATCTTCATACGTCCATGTTACAACAGTAGTTCCTTGTGTTGTAATGGGTAAAGATGCATTATGAGTTACCGCTACAGCAGTACAGTTATCGGTAGCTGATGGCGGAGTTAACGTGGTAACTTCACATTGCGCAGTGATATTGCTTAAAGAAGCTACATCAGGTGTTGGCGCAGTGGTATCAAGTACTGTTACAATAGTGGTGCAAGAATCGGTTTGTCCAAGGCTATCTTCAGCATTTAGGGTGACTGTGACTGGTGTTCCAATATTGGAGCAATCAAAGGTATCGATATCTAGACTTAGCGTAGGTGTATCAAAATCATCATTTGAGCCATTATTAATATCACTAGTTGTAATTGAGGCATTTCCAGAAGCATCTAAATATACAGTTAAGGTACTAATGCAATTAGCAACAGGTGGGTTATCTGCTCTAAAGGTAGCTGTATAATTTCCACCACCGTTATTGGAGTAAAGGGTGGAGTCTGTAATATTATCATTATTAGAATCAATATCAGCATGTGTATATACTTCAATATAATAATAACCTGAGGGTAACCCATTTCTCAAATCTATATTAGCTGCTGTTGATTGCCATAATTGATTTTGGCAACCAGGACCAGCTCCAGAGATATCTGAATTATAAAATATTTCAGTTGAAGAAAATGCAGGAGGTACTGAGGCTATGGGGTAAACACGATAATTTAGCCATCCGTTTAAAATGTTATCTGTACCACATTTATACGTTTTATTTTCTCCGCCGTTTAATAATAATTGTTGTCCTTGGGTTAAAGTACCTAAGTTATTGCTATTAAAGTCTGGATTTCCAGTAGTAGCTTGTAAATCGTAATACGTATTTCCTGTACCGGAGTTTAAAACAATGTAACTTTCAAATATCCCAGATTGTCCATAAAAGTTAAAGGATACAAAAAATAACACAATTAGGTATAAGTAAAACTTTTTCATATAAAATAGTTTTAAAGCATAAGTAGATTTTCAATTAGTTTAGTGCTATTAATCTAACTGTGAGGGAGTGCTCAAATATAAGACTGCTTGAATGAGATAAATAAAAAAATCGATAAAGCGTATAATTACTCTTTTAAATGTGAATAAATACTTGTTTTAACTATTTGTATTTCAGTTGTTAATACGTTAATAAGATTGATGATAATTGTTTAATATTAAGTTGATATAATTAACTTGAATTTAAAGGATTTCACTAGGGAATTACAGTTGTTAGATAGGTTTGGTGCTATTTTACGTTAACGAATAACACTTAAATTTAATTGGGAATATAGTGGAGTTTGTAGTGAAAACTTAAAATGTATTAACGAGGAAAAGGAGATTGTTTAGAGTAGTTTACTATTCGGTTCTCATTTTACCTGTAATATTTTCAACTTTAATAAAAAAAACAACGGGTAAGCTTTCTTGTGTGGCTTTGCTTGAAAACTGACTTATAAAGTCTAATGTTCTGTGTTCTTTTACAGAAATTAAATTTTTAACACCTAATGAAAAATCATGAAGATAGGCTTTGGCTTCACTACGGTCAATTTCATTATAAACACCATGGACTACAATAGATTTCCAGTGATTAATTGCATTTATCTCTGAAACCTCCATAGCTACTTTGCTATGCCTCCTCATAGCCATTATTTTATGGCCTACATTAGAGTACCCTATAATAATATTATCTTCTTTATTATAGAAATAAGTTATAGGCGCAATAAACGGCCTGTTTTCATGGATGTAGGCTAAATGGCCAATACAGTTTCTCTCAAGAATAATATGTCGCTCTTTGTTATGTAATGTTGTAATCATTATGTTTTAATTAGAACAAAAGATGAATTACTAAAGATAATAATTACTTCTAATAAAGCCATTTAAAATGGTAATTATTGGAATAGCTTTATGATATATATCATTTTACCCACTAGATTATTGCAATAACTTTGATATTGGATGTTATAAAGCATATGTCAGGATTCAACACTTCAAGAGCAAAATTAAACGCCTTTTTGATAGAAATAGGCGAGTTGTCTTACTTTGCTACACGGTTTTTTAAGGAAGCATTTAAACGTCCATTCGAGTTTAAAGAGTTTTTATACCAATGTTATAATATTGGAAATCGGTCTTTGTTATTAGTAGGCGTAACGGGATTTATAATAGGATTAGTATTAACATTGCAAACGCGCCCCACATTAATGGATTTTGGAGCCGTTTCTTGGATGCCGTCAATGGTTGGTATTTCTATAGTAAGAGAAATAGGGCCTATTATTACAGCTTTGGTTTGTGCAGGAAAAATAAGTTCTGGTATTGGTGCCGAGTTAGGTTCTATGCGGGTTACCGAACAAATTGATGCCATGGAGGTTTCGGGTACAAACCCTTTTAAATACTTGGTTGTTACACGTGTTTTGGCTGTAACATTTATGTTGCCATTATTAGTTATTTTTGGAGATGCTATAGCGTTATTTGGCTCGTTTTTAGTCGAAAATGTAAAAGGAAACGTTTCTTTTACGCTATATTTTAATCAAGTGTTTAATGCTCTAGAGTTTGGCGACATTATTCCTGCCACGATAAAATCGTTCTTTTTTGGATTAGCCATAGGTCTTGTTGGGTGTTTTAAAGGCTATTTTTCTACCAAAGGGACTGCTGGTGTAGGAAAAGCAGCAAATTCAGCTGTTGTTTTTACGTCATTATTACTATTTATTATTGATTTTATTGCTGTTTTTGTAACCGATATTTTTTACGATTTATGAATGACAACGCAAACATAACTCCCAAGAATATGGTTCTTGAAATAAAAAACTTACACAAAAGCTTTGGCGATAACCATGTGCTTAATGGGTTTAATATGCAACTTTATCAAGGTGAAAACTTGGTGATTATGGGAAAATCGGGATCTGGAAAATCGGTTATGATAAAATGTTTAGTGGGTTTAATGGAAGTCGATAAAGGCACCATTACTGTTATGGACAATGATATTACAAAACTAGATCAAAAATCGCTAGATATATTACGAGCCGATATAGGATTTTTATTTCAAGGCAGTGCTCTTTACGACTCTATGACGGTAAGAGAAAATTTAGAGTTTCCTTTACGACGACACAAAAGAAAGTTTAAAAATCATAATAATACCGAAGAGCTCGTTATCGAAGCTTTAAAAAATGTTGGGCTAGAACACACTATAGATTTAATGCCAGCCGAGTTGTCTGGAGGTATGAAACGTCGTGTAGCACTAGCAAGAACACTTATTTTACAACCTAAAATTATTTTATACGATGAGCCAACAAGTGGATTAGATCCTATTACAGCCAAAGAAATTATTATCTTAATGCAGGATATTCAAAAAACCTATGGTACATCGTCGCTTATTATAACGCACGATGTAGATTGTGCAAGAGTAATTTCGGATAGAATGATTTTATTAATAGATGGGGTAGATTATGCCAAAGGAACCTTTAAAGAGCTCTCAACCGCTAACGACCCTAAAATAAAAGCCTTTTTTAAACAATAGTTATCTAAATAAAAATAAGATACAGTAAAAACTAATGCCATGAAAAATACAAGTTCACAAAAATTACGGTTAGGCGGGTTTGTTATTATTGGTACTATACTATTTATTGCCGCAGTGTATTTAGTTGGCCAAAAGCAAGATATGTTTAAAAAAACATTTGCTGTTAGTGCTTATTTTCAAAATGTAAATGGCTTACAAAAAGGTAACAATGTACGGTATTCTGGCATAGATATAGGTACTGTAAAAGATATTGTTATGATAAACGATTCTACCATAAAAGTAGAAATGACTATAGATGAAAAGATAATAAAGCACATAAAAAAAGATGCTATAGCAACTATAGGTTCCGATGGGTTAGTGGGAAATATGATTGTTAATATAGTACCAGGAAAAGGAAATGAAACAACCATTAATAATGGAGATATCATAGAATCTTACAGTAAAATAGGAGCCGATGATATTTTAAATACCTTAAGTGTTGGTTCGGAAAATGCTGCGATACTTACAGCCGATTTATTAAAAATTACCGATGCCATCACGCAAGGTAAAGGCACTTTAGGAGTTTTGTTAAACGATACCATTATGGCTCAAGAGTTAAAACAATCCATTACGAATTTAAAAACAGCTAGCTATGGTGCTACCAAATCTATAAATGAGCTTAACGCTATTATTACATCATTAAAAACTGATGAGAATACGGTTTTAGGAATGCTTATAAACGATTCTATTTCTGGAGAAAAATTGAAATCTATTGTCTATAATTTAGAATCTTCAAGTGTAGAAATCGATACTATTCTAGGAAATATAAATGCTGTGGTTAACGAATTTAATACCAGTGAAGGTGCCTATAATTACATTGTAAAAGATACTAGTTTGGTTAATAGTTTACAGTCTACACTAAAAAATATTAATGAAGGTACCGATAAATTTAACCAAAACATGGAAGCTTTAAAGCACAACTTTTTAACGCGTGGGTATTTTAGAAAATTAGAAAGAGAGGCGAAACGGGATGCAAAAAAAGACAATTAATTAGCATAACTAATCCTCAAAGCGATGTAGTTTGTTTTTAAGAGTTTGTACTTCATCTTGTAACACTTCAATTTGTTTTAAAAGGTTGTGAATAGCATCAATACCTTGAAAGTTTATTTCTAAATCGTAATGTAGCCTAATCATTTTTTCTACATGGTATAATTGCGTAGTTTTTAAATAGGTGTTGTTATTAGTACTTATAACTTCAATGAGTTCATAATCATGTAATTCATGTATAAATGTAACGGGAACTTGGTGAAGTGTACAGAACCTCTTAACAGAAATTAAGTTTGCTTTATCCATGATGTCTTATTTTTTCAAGTTCTTTAAATAAGGCTTTTTCTTTATCGGTAAGATTTTTTGGTGTTACAATATTGTAAGTCACATATAAATTACCAAAAACACCTTCTTTTTTATATTTTGGGAATCCTTTTCCTTTTAGTTTTACCGTTGTGCCATTTTGGGTTTCGGGTTTTATTTTAAGTTTTGCTTTCCCATCAAAAGTGTTTATGGTTATATCGCCTCCTAAAATAGCTTTGTATAAGTCTAAATCTACTGTTGCGTGTAAATTGTCGCCGTCGCGCTTAAAACGCGTATTATTTATAATCGTAAAACGGATATATAAATCGCCATTAGGACCGCCGTTTATACCTTTGCCGCCGTGACCTTTAATTTTTATAACTTGTCCATTTTCAATACCAGCTGGAATAGTAATACGAATATTTTTGTTATTAACGGTTAAGGTGCGTTTATGTGTAGTAAATACATCTTTTAGTTGAAGTTGCAATTCGGCATTGTAATCTTGTCCTCTAAATTTTACTTGTCTACCACTTGTTCCAGAAGCACGCCCACCAAACATAGATTCAAAAAAATCTGAAAAATCGCCTTGCGTACGACTGTCAAAATCCGAATAAGCGTTTTGTTGTGTGTACTGTTGTTGCTGTTTAGCGTTCTCTATATCGTCTGCATGTTTCCAGTGTTCGCCATAGTCATCGTACTTTTTACGATTTTCAGGATTGCCTAAAACTTCATTGGCTTCGTTAATTTCTTTAAAACGTTTTTCGGCATCTTTGTCGTTAGGGTTTAAATCTGGATGATATTTACGAGCTAATTTCCGATAGGCATTTTTAATGTCTTTTTCGGTAGCGTTTTTAGAGATTCCTAAAACTTTATAATAGTCTATAAAAGCCATTATTTTTTATGATGTGTTTTTATATACTGTTTTAATATTTGTTTTAAACTCTCTAGGTAATCTTCTAGAGCTTTAATACTAATTCTTGGTTGTGTGGTGTAGTTAATGGATACTGGTGTTTCATCTAAAACACTATAAAGTTCTGGATAGTTGGTTTCTATGTTTGTAGTAAGTTTTACAATTTGATTTTGTATGTTTTGTAATGTTTTCATGACACTAAATTTTATAGTTGTAAATGCGTGAGATGCATTAAAAAATAATTGTAAACTCGAATTTTGAAAAGGATTAAAATTATTTACTTGTTGTTAACACATTTACTAGTAATGTCTTACATAGTTAAAAATACTAATTTTTTGTTTGATTTTCAATTTGTGTTATAATCCATTTGTTGTTTTCTCCTTTAATAGCATATAAGGTGTTAGAAATGCGTTTTGAATTAATTTCGGGTGGTTTTCTTAAAAACTCTTTGTCTAAAGATACATTTGTACCGTCTGGGTTTATATAATGTATGTCTTTGCCGTTAGGAGTAATTACAACTTCAAAATATTTATGATAAACCACATTTTTTTCTAAAATATCATTTCGTCCTACGATTTCTTTTTGTAGTTTTAAAACAATGGCTTTCCCGTCTTTAAAAGTTGTCGCATTTAAAAACTGAGGCTCGATAATGGTATTTCCCAATTTGTCTATATAGCCAAAATAAGTAATGCCATTTTTAGCACTTTTAATTAAACACCTTTCACTATTAAACATAGGATAATTACCATGCTCTGTATTAGTTTTAACCAAATCTGTTCTAAAATTAATAACTAAATCGCCTTTTGTATTTATAAAAGCCCATTGGTTATTTTTTTTAATGGCAATCATGTTTTCATGAACAGGTGAGATGTAATCTATATTTTCGATAGATTGTGAATATATTGGGGCAGTACTTAGTATTGTAGTTAAAAGTAGGATGACAGTATTTTTCATCATTATTTATTTTATAGATTATTATATAAAATTAGTTTTGCCCGATTTCTTTTAAGGCGCAAACTAGTCACTTTCCAATCCTTTTATAACAGCTTGTAGTTTATTAGAAACACTTTCGGCAATAAGTTCAAGAGCTTTGTTTTTAACAGATTGCATAGATACTATAGGGTTAACAGCAGCAACTTCAATAGAATTGTTGTCAAGTTCCTGAATAATAACATTGCAGGGTAGTAGGGTGCCAATTTTGCTTTCTGCTTGGAGAGCTTTGTAAGCAAAAGTTGGGTTACAAGCACCAAGAATTTTGTATTTGTTAAAATTGACGTCTAACTTTTTCTTTAATGTTTGTTGGATATCAATTTCTGTAAGAACACCAAACCCTTGTTCTTGTAGTAAAGCTGTTGTTTTATCGATTACAGCATTAAAATCGCCCTTTACAATAGTGTTAAAATAATAACTCATGATTTTTTAATATTTAAATCCATACTCAGTTTTGCTAGTAGCATTAATTCCGATTTGTTTTTACCCGAAAAACTCTCGGCTATTGCCTGTGCTGTTTTAAAGATTAATTGTTTTACTTTTTTAGTAAAAAGGTGTTCTTGTTCTTGTTTATAGGAAATAAAATCGTTGTAATATGTTGCACTATTTGGATGTTCATTATTAATCAGCCAATCAAAAACTATGGCAATTTGGTAAGCGGCATCGGTGCCAAATTCATCTTCTAAATCATCAACAGAAAGCCATTCTTTTTTTACAAGCTTTTTAAGTTCATTAATTTCCTGTTCACGAACAGTTTTATCTACTGCAGCAACGGCATAAAATAGTTTTCCTAAATTTTGGTAAAACCGTAGACTCATTGTTTTTTCTGATTTCATGTTTTAGGCGTTTATACGAATTTACTACTTAAAAGAGATGTAGAGTATGATAAAAATCATTTACAAAGCATAAATGTTTAGTGCTTTGTTTTTATGCGGTTGCTTTTCTTAAGGATTTTAAGTAAATTTAAAAACGCATATTTATTAACCCAACATGCTTCAAAAAGATCAAGACATCTTTAAAATCCTTTTGGAATCTATTTCAGAAGGTGTTATCATCGTTGATGACCGTCAACATATAGTTGAAGTTAACGATGCCACAGAAAAAATGTTTGGCTACAGTAAAGAAGAGCTGCTAAAACAACCCCTTAATATTTTAATTCCTAATCAATATCATAAAGACCACAAATCTCATTTTGATGGTTTTATGAAACAGCAAGAACGCCGTCAAATGGGGCAGGGAAGAGATATTTATGGCGCTTGTAAAAACGGTGATATATTTCCTATGGAAGCGGGGTTAAATCCTTTTACCATTTATGGAAAAAAATATGTTATGGCTTTGGTTATCGATATTTCGATGCGTAAAGAGCAAGAACAAAAAATTAAAACCTTAAATGAAAACTTAGAGGACAAGGTTTTAAAAAGAACGCAGGAGTTAAATAATATGATTCTTGAACTGCAGGCAGAGAATGAAAAACGTATTAAAGCTGAGGCTAAAGCTAAGTTAGCGCTTAAAAAAGAAAAGGAGCTTAATGACTTGAAAACCAAATTTTTATCTTTGGTGTCGCATGAGTTCAAAACCCCTTTAACAGGTATCTTAACCTCTACCATGTTATTAAGTAAATACCAACTAACCGATCAACAAGAAAAGCGCAATAAGCATATCAAAACCATATCAGATAAAGTACATTATCTCAATAATATCTTAAACGACTTTTTAACGTTAGAAAAGTTAGAAAAAGGTAAACTTAAATACACGCCAACCACTTTTAAATTAAGTAAAGTTGTAAACGAGGTGGTTTATAATGCCAATATGTTATTAAAAGAAGGGCAAAAAATTAATTACCCAGAAGCTATAGATACTTTTTCTTTACATCAAGATGAAAAAATACTAGAACTGGCCTTGTCTAATTTGGTACATAATGCCATAAAGTATTCTTCAGAACATACAGAAATAGATATTGCTATCACACAAGATAAGCAAAAAACAGTATTTAAAGTAAAAGACAATGGCATTGGCATTCCAGAAAAAGATCAGAAGAATATATTTAACCGTTATTTTAGAGCTGAAAACGCTTTGTTAACACAAGGAACAGGCATTGGACTTAATATTGTTAAAGATCATATGAAAAATTTAAAAGGTAAAATATACTTTGATAGTGTAGAGCACAAAGGAACTGTTTTTACCATTGAATTGCCAAATAATATACAGTTATGAAAACGGTATTGTTAATAGAAGACGATGCAATTTTAAGAGAAAATACATCAGAATTATTAGAGCTTTCAAACTATAACGTAATTGTAGCGCCCAATGGGAAAATAGGTTTAGAAAAAGCCATAACACATCTGCCAGATGTTATTGTTTGTGATATTCTTATGCCAGAAATGGATGGTTATGATGTATTACAAGAACTAACAAAACATAACACAACGAAATATATACCATTTATCTTTCTGTCGGCAAAAACAGAACGGCAAGATGTAAGAAAAGGCATGAATATAGGAGCCGACGACTACCTAACAAAACCTTTTGAAGAGAACGAGCTTATTAATACCATTAAAAGTCGTATAGCTAAATCTGCTATCCTAAAAGAAGAGCATGAAATACATAAACAAGCTAATACAGATGACATAAGGGATTTAAACGATTTAAAAAACTTCTTAGACGATAACGGAACCATTTTTAAGTATAAAAAAGACGATGTTGTTTACAGAGAAGGAAATCACTCTAACTTTATATACCTTATAACAAAAGACGTTGTAAAATGCCATAAAATAGATATACAAGGTAAAGAGCTAACGACGGCCTTATATAAAGAAGACGATTTATTTGGTTATACATCTTTTACCCAAAACATACCTTATCAAGAAACAGCAACAGCAGTTAAAGATCTAGAAATGGTAGGCATTTCTATAAACGACCTTAAAAATGTTTTAACACAAAACCATGAAGTTACCTTAGCGCTTATCCAATTATTAACAGACGATTTAAAAGGTGTAAAAGAACAATTGTTACAAATGGCCTACAGTTCTGTACATAAAAAAACAGCAACCACCATTTTAAAATTTGCTGAAAAACTAAATGCTAAACCAGAAGATCCTATAAGTATTTCGCGAAGCGATTTAGCAAGTGTAGCAGGTATTGCAACCGAAACATTAATTAGAACTATGTCAAAATTTAAAAAAGAAGGCATTATAGAAATAGAAGGTAGAAATATTAAAATTCTAGATCTTCAAAAACTGCAATATATGTACTAATTTTTCTTATTGATAAAGAGGGTATGACTAATATCATGTTCTGAAACTTTAGTTAGATGTAGATTTGTTTGTGTAAAGAGAATTTTTACATGAAAAATATTCTATTTCTAACAGATTTTTCAGAGAACTCATGGAATGCCTTGACGTTTGGGTTAGACTTTTTTGTAAATAACGAATGTAATTTTTACTTACTTCATGTTACTACCGTAAACACTTCAAACCAAGGTGAAACAAATACTAAGCCTCATAACGAGACAATAGAAAGTTTCTATATTAAACCAGTAAAAAAGCAGTTAAGAAACGTTTTAAAACGAATAGCAAAAGAAAGGCCACAGAATACCAAACATAAATTTTATACCCTTGCCGATTATGGCTTTTTTGTAGCCTCTGTACGACAACATGTTTCTGAAAAAAATATAGACCTCATACTTATGGGTACACAAGGCGTCTCTAATTTACGAGACTATATTGTGGGGAGTCATACAGGCAGTATTATAACTAAAGTACAATGTACTACCTTGGTGGTGCCAGAAAAAGCTACTTATTTAAACATAAAGGAATTAGCATTTCCCACAGATTTTGCTTTATCTAGTGATATAAGAATATTGCAACCTATAGCTGAGATTTTAAAAACTAAAAATGCCAATTTAAGACTGCTTCATATTGGGCAAAACGAAGCACAATTAAATATTGGTCAAAAAGCATGTAAAGATCTTTTAGAAGATTATTTCGACACTGTTAATCGAAGTTACCACTTTTTAAACACTAGTAATAATATAGAAGACGAGATACAATCTTTTATTGAAACAAAACAGATAGATATGATGGTTATGGTCGCTAAAAACCTAAATTACTTTCAACAAATATTATTTCATAATAATACAACAAAAATAAGCTATCATACCAAATTACCTTTTTATGTAATACACGAATAATTATAGAGCAAAAAATACCTTAACTGATATATATCATGTTGTAAGTAAATTAATTATCGTACTTTAGTAACTGTTAAAACGTTCCTTGAATTACAGATAAACTTAAACAAATATAGATTTATAACTTGTAAAATTTATAGGTCGTATTTAGAGTTTAAACTTGTTATTTACTTTGCTATTTTTTTATTAATAGTTTTAGTTATAAAGCTGTTTTAAAAAGCGATTTAGATAACAACATTAAACTTTTGTTGAGAAACAGGAAGTTAAAACTTCCTGTTTCTTTTAAAAAAAACAAGCCTTAGTTGCCAATTGCGGTAATTAGGGAGGTCATGAAGATGTTTAAATGTTATAGCACTACGGTTCTTTAACAATTTAAAATCTTCTGGAACGGGAAGTTAAAGCTTCCCGTTTTTTTTTGTTTTAAAAACAAGAAGATGTAACACGTATTTGTGTAGAACTAACTAAACGTTATAATCTGATATATGTCATGGTTTTCCTTCTTTTTAGGTTGTATTTTTAAACTGTTAATCAAACTATTAAAAGGTAATTCTAATGAGAAAAATATTGATTCCAACAGATTTTTCCAGCAACGCCATGAATGCTATAAAATATGCTGTAGAGTTGTTTAAATACGATATAAGTAAAGTGTTTATTATGCATGCATATCAAGACGACATTTATAACAGTAGTTCTCTAGTAAATAGAAACGTGTTAGACGAAATAACAAACATGGTAAGTAACGAGTCTCAAGCCAAATTGGAAGATACCTTAAAGCAGCTTCATGATGTATCGCCAAATCCTAGGCATTCTTATCATATCATTTCGGTTAATGGTATGCTTGTAGATGAGGTGGATGCTATTGTAGATAAAGAAAATATAGATGTTATTGTAATGGGAACACGAGGAGAGACTAATGATAGGCGTTTAACCTTTGGAAGTCATACTTTACAGGTGTTAAAATATGTACAGTGTCCTGTACTAGCTATACCCGAAAATTATACCTACACGCAACCCAAACATATTTTATTTCCCACCAATTATTTAATTCCATACAAAAGAAGAGAATTAAAATTATTATGCGAATTAGCATCTCCATATCGCTCTATAATAGATATGTTATACATATCAAAAACACGTAAACTTTCCATTAGGCAAGAAGACAATCAAAATTTTATAAAAGAAGAATTATGTCGAAGCCCTATTAACTTTAAAACGATTGAAAGCAAAAATATCATAAAAGCTATATACGACTATGTAGAAAACGAAGCTATAGATATGTTAGTTATGGTTAATACAAGGCATTCGTTTCTAGAAAAGATACTCTTTAAATCTACTATAGATGAAATAAGTCTACAAATAAAAATTCCTTTTTTAGCATTACAAAACATTCGACGTTATTGATTAAAAAATAAAGCCATGAAAACAATACTCTTACCAACAGATTTTTCGGAGAACTCATGGAATGCCATAGTATATACACTACAGCTTTTCAAGAACGATACATGCACATTTCATTTATTGCATACGTATACACCAGTTATTTTGCAATATGATTACGAGAGTGTTGGTGCTGCGCAATTTGGTTTAGCCGATGCCATGAAAAACACTTCAGAAATGCAGCTAAAAGCTTTGGTTGAAAGAATAAAAGGTAAGTTTAACAATCCTAAACATACATTTTTAACATCTTCAGCTTTTAATACATTAACTCTAGAAATCGAATCGCTATACAAGGGCAACGCTATAGATATGGTTGCTATGGGAACAAAAGGCGCATCTGGTGTTAAAGGCGTTTTGTTTGGCTCTAATACCGTACATGTTTTAAACAATGCAAAATGCCCCGTATTGGCTATACCAAGCGATTTTTCTTATGAAGAGCCTCATGAAATATTATTTCCATCAGATTACGATGTTGCTTTTAAAGAAAGCCATATAAAATCTATAATCGATATCGCAACTATGTATGGTGCTAGAGTTAATATTTTGCACGTAAGCTATGGGGAAGATTTAACCGAGTATCAGGAACAAAATCGAAAGAAGTTGGAAGCGTTTTTTACATCTGTAGCCCATCTTTTTCATGAGGTTAAAAACAAAAGTGTGGCTAGCGCTATTTCAGATTTTCAATTAAAATCACGTATAAATTTACTAGTCATGTTAAACAACAAACATTCTTTTTTTGAAAACATATTTTTTAAATCAAAAATTAATCAAATAGGCTTTCACTTAAACATTCCTTTTTTGGTTATTCCATCAAAAGTATAGCAAAATAAGAGCATGAAAGTTTATTGTATAATTATTAAAAACACGACATTATGAAAAATGTAGGCATTTGGTTAGATAAAGAAAAAGCCCTTATTGTAACGGTTAAGGGAGACAAAGAAACCTTACAATCGGTACCTTCAAATATCGAGAACTTTCATGTTCATGGCGGGTCAGGGTCACGTTTTAAAGGAGGTCCGCAAGATGTAGTGCAAGACAGTAAGTATTTAGAACGCGAGAAACACCAACTAAAGCAGTATTTTAAAACTATTGTTAATCATGTAAATAGTGCTGATGCTTTGGTTGTTTTTGGGCCAGCCGAAACAAAAGATAAATTTATTAAAGAAGTTCAACAAAACTATAAACCTCTTACAGCCAAAATAAAAGAGGTGAAAAAGACCGATAGCATGACAGATAATCAGTTAAAAGCTTTGGTTAGAGATTACTTTATGTCTAATTAAGTTAAATTAGGTGTCGTTGCCCCTATTTGTTTTAACCTCTTTTTTTAATGCAATATGGGATTAGAAAATTTTGATATTATAAAATCATCGGGTGAAAAAGTTAGATTTTCATTAGATAAATTACGAGCTTCACTTAAGCCAACAGGAGCCGATGCGCATACTATAAATCATATTTTAAATAAAGTAGGCGAGGAGTTATACCAAGGGATTTCAACAAAAGAAATTTATAATACAGCCTTTGCGCTTTTAAAAAAAGAGAAAAGTCACTTTGCTTCCAAGTACAAATTAAAGAAAGCTATTTACGAGTTAGGGCCAACCGGATTTCCTTTTGAACGGTTTGTTAGTGCTATTTTAAAGTATTCTGGCTATAAAACTCAAGTTGGTAAAATAATACAAGGCCAATGTGTAAAGCATGAAATAGATGTTGTTGCTTACAAAAACAATAAAACAACCATTATAGAGTGTAAATTTCATAGCGATCGCGGCTTAAACTGTAATGTTAAAGTTCCTTTATATATAAATTCTCGTTATCAAGATGTAAAATTAAACTGGCAAAAGAATACCAAAAAAACAACGCAGCTAACAAAAGGTTGGGTGGTAACTAACACACGATTTACAGAAGATGCGTTACAGTATGGCAAGTGTTGTGGATTGCAATTAATGAGTTGGAGTTACCCCAAAAACGATAGCTTAAAAGATAGGATAGATCGTTTAGGGCTTTACCCTATAACGGTATCAACATTGCTTACTAATAGAGAGAAGCAATTTTTATTAAGTCGCGATGTAGTGCTTTGTAGAGAGTTAATAAACGATAAGTTTTATTTAGATCATTTGGGTGTTTCGGAGGTAAGGAAAGACAAAATCTTAAATGAAATAATGCAACTATGTGATGTTTAAAATAATTAGTTATGGAAAACTTTGCAAGAATTAACTTTTTAGGCGCCTCTGGCGTTGTTACAGGCTCTAAGTTTTTTATAGAAACATCGGAGCAAAACATTATGATAGATTGCGGTATGTTTCAAGGCCTAAAAGCACTTAGAGAACTTAATTGGGAAAACCTGCCTATTCATGTCGCATCTATAGATGTTGTCTTGCTTACACATGGTCATTTAGATCATGTTGGGTATTTGCCACGACTGGTTAAACAAGGATTTCAAGGAAAAATTATAGGAACAGCACCAACCTTAGCTATAGCCGAAATTATACTAAAAGATAGTGCGAAAATTCAAGAAGAAGAAGCCAAAAAAGCAAACAAAGAACATTACTCAAAACACCAGCCTGCATTACCCTTTTATACAGTAGAAGATGTTGAAAAAACTATTGCTTTATTTCAAGTAGAAATAGACAGTAAATGGATAAGTCTTTCAGAACATATTTTATACCGTTTTCAGTATAACGGGCATATTATTGGCGCCACATTTATCGAATTGGATATTAATGGAAAGCGTTTTGTATTCTCAGGCGATATAGGTAGACGTGACGATTATTTATTAAATGATCCTAAAACACCCCAATGGGCAGATTTTTTATTTATAGAGAGTACTTATGGTAATAAACTACATCCAGAAGAAGATGTAGAAGATATGCTATCAACTATAATTACAGATACGCTTTACAAAAAAGGCACGCTCGTTATTCCAAGTTTTGCTGTAGAACGCTTACAAACGCTTATGTATATTTTATGGCAGTTATATAAAAAAAATAAGATTCCAAACATACCTATTTTTGTAGACAGCCCTATGGGAAATAATGTGTTAGATGTATTTAAGCGCTTTCCAAAATGGCATAAACTATCACCAGAAGCCTATAATATGATGTGTGATCACATTAATATTGTACAAACCTATAAAGAAACCTGGGACACCATCGATGACCCTAGAGCAAAAATAGTCATTGCTGGAAGCGGAATGGTTACAGGAGGACGCGTACTTACGTATTTACAACAATTAATAGATGTTCCTACAACAACCGTCTTGCTTGTGGGGTACCAAGCAGAAGGCACTCGCGGCAGGCAACTTTTAGAAGGCGCTCACGAAATACGCTTATTTGGAAAATATTATCCTGTAAAAGCCACGATAAAAAGTATAGAAAGCTTATCAGCACACGCCGACCAAGACGATTTACTTAACTGGATGAGTCACATAAAAAATATTCCAGAAAATGTTTACCTCATACACGGCGAACCAACAGCATTAGATGCTTTTAGAGTAAAAATAGAAACTGTCTATCAATGGCATGTTACTATTCCTAAATTAACCGATGTTGACAAAGTTATCATTTAATACCATAATTATGACAACTAATATTACTTACAGAAGTTACAATACTGATAAAACCTTAGAGGAATTACAGTACAATATAAATAAACATAAAATACGACTAGAGAATACCAAAGAAGAAATTGTGTTTTATGAGTTTATTTTAAGCGCTCCCATGTATAAAAACTCAATTATTAATTTATTTGAAACACTTCAACAGTTTAAAACAAAACTACAAGAACTAGAAAGACAAGTATTACAGCTTATAGAAGATATAAATGTACATGTAAATCAAATAGCGAAAAAAAACGAATGTGAAGATGTGATGTGTGATAATTACTTTCTACAACATCAAGACAATTTAGAACGAAAAACGCATGATTTTTTTACCGAATTAAGCATTCTTAAAAGCGCTATGTTTGATTATTTAAAAAGTGTCATAAAAGTCTGATTAATTTGTGTTAAATATTTGTTTTTCAGCACTGTAAATGATAAAGGTCATTTTAAAAAACATACATATTACTTAATTTAATGTTGTAAAATAAGTTTAACCAAAATATTATAATTATGTCACTTATTAAATTTAACAACAGACGTCCATTGTTACCTTCATGGACTAACGATGGTTTAAAAAGCTTTTTAAGTAGCGATGATTTTTTTAATAACGATTTCTTTGAAGAAGATAGTTTAATGCCTGCCATGAATGTAAAAGAGCATGATAGCGACTTTGAAATAGAGTTTGCAGCTCCAGGTTTTACAAAAAAAGATTTTGAAGTCACTATCGACGAAGGCGTACTTAATGTATGTGGTGAAAAACAGCACGAGAAAGAAGAGCAAGACGAAGCGTATACTAGGAAAGAGTTTAGTTACAACTCGTTTAAAAGATCTTTAAGTTTACCTAACTCTGTTAATACAGACCAAGACATTAAAGCCATTTATAAAGATGGTATTTTAAAATTAAACCTTCAAAAGAAAGAGGAAGCCAAAACGCCTCCTAAAAAAGTTATTGAAGTACTTTAAGAAAGGCAAAGCAAAAAGTAGTATAGCAAAACTACTTTTTGCTTCACCATTAAAAAATAAGAAAACATGAATGCAACACATACACACGTTAAGTATGTAGAGTGGTTAAGTCCAGAAGAAATTCATAAAAATACAAATGAGTGGCTTTCAGAGTTGAAATTTGTACAAGAAGAACAACAGTTTTTTAAAAACTTAATTAAAGACTATACCCTGCAACTTACCGCTTCTAAATACTTTAACGAAAGCAAAGACCTAGTAACAAAACTAGACACAATGTGCGACGAAACGACTAACCTAATTACGTTAGTACACACGCATAGTAATAAACTTGAAATAATAGTAGATAAAGTAGATCAACTTAAAGAGGAAGAGAGGTACAAAGACGAACACAGACAACTTATTATAAAAGTACACGACTTTTTGAGAAAAAATAAAGAACTAAAGTCTCGTTTATTCGAGCTTGTAAAACGTGTTATTAAAGAACAAAACCAGAAGAGGTTACTAAGTTAGTATTAGGTTTAGTTAAGAAGATTGAAAAACGCTGTTTTGTACAGCGTTTTTTTATTATAATACGACTTAACCATTTGACTATAAATGAAGTCACTATCCTTTATAAGTTTTTGGCTTGTGAGACTCCAAAAAGACACTTTATGTAAGTATTTATTATTTTCAAATTCTTATTTATTCATGCATCCACATGGCAGGCCAATTATATGCTCTTGAAATGGCTCTTATTATTTCGTGAATTAAAGGAAACCCGTTGTCTGAGTTGGTCATAACTACAGCTCCTCGACCCGTGTCAGCAAAAGATACTGCATAGCAAACAAACCCTGCATTTCCTCCTGTATGTCTAAAACGAAAAGCTTCTCCTTTTCCGTCTAAGCCTATTCCTATTCCACCAGCATTTGGCACTCTTGTCATCATTGTTTTTGCAGATTCTTGACTTAATAAATTATTATCTTCACCACGATATGATTTTCCTAATGCTATCATAAAAAGAGCTAAATCTGTTGGGGTGGTCCAAAGCCCTGCTGCTGCTTTTTCAGGATAAATATGATAACCACCATCTATAACGTTACTATTTTTATTGTAACCATTGGCTGTCAAACGTTCCAATTTTTTAGACAATGGGTAAACAAAAGAGCTGTTATTCATTTTAGTTGGTTTAAGTATTATAGTGTTTAGAAATTTCGGGAATTCCTTTTTGGTAACATCTTCTATTAACATTTGTAATACTTGCATTCCTCCACCAGAATATAATTCAGACTCTCCTGGTTTTTGAACCACACGTACAGGCTCTGAATTTGTTATTTCGCTACCTTGTAATATTTCTAATAATGTTGGAATTGAATCCTTTTTGTTATAGCCTTGAAAACCTGATGTGCCCAAACCAGAAGTATGACTCATGATCCTACGTAGTGTCACTTTTTCTGTTTTGGTGAATTCATTATCTGGAATTTGCCATCTAATTAATTTCGAGTTAACATTTTCGTTTAGAGAAAGTTTATTTTCCTCTATTAATTTAAATGCAGCAACACTTGCGATTGGTTTAGAAATTGATGCTGCTTGAAAAAGCGTATGCTTGTTAACATCTTCTCCAGTTTCCTTATTTTTTTTACCATAACCTTTTGACCAAAGGATTTTATTGTTGTTAAAGACAGAAATGCTAACCCCAGCCACATTTAGAGCTTTCATTCTGGACTCAATGGTGGTGGCTGTAGAGTCATCTTCCCCATTTTTATTTATCTTATAGATATTATTTTCAACTCTTTGCTGAAAATTGATTTCTCTAGCTGTTGTATGGTTTTTATTGTCTTTTTTGTTTGAAAGACAAGAAGATAATACAACGACTATAATTGCAAGTAAACTAAATTTTGTGTTTTTCATAATATGCTTGTTCATTAGCATCTGAAAGACGATAGCTTTTGTTTAGTGTTGCAATATTATGGCTAACACTAATGATTTGTGTATGTGTTGCTTTAATAATAACAGCATACGTGTACGGCTAGCTTTTTGATTTATGTTAGGAAAACTCTTAGCGTTAAATGTTGTTGGCAATACATTATTATACACTATTAGTGTAAAGGTTAATTTCATATTGATTTTTTGTTTAATTTTAATAGATAAGTCATCCTAAACTTAGATTAGACATGTGGAAGTATTTTTTTGCATGGTTTCCAATGGTTCTTATAGCCATAATAAATGGTTTGTTCCGAGAAAAAGTTATTGCTAATAAACTTAACGAGCTTCAAGCACATCAGTTATCAACATTAAGCATGATTATTTTCTTCGGAATATATGTTTGGGTATTATTCAAAATTTTCAAGCCTGAATCTACAAATCAAACACTATTAATTGGCTTGCTTTGGTTGGTATTGACCGTGATTTTCGAGTTTTTGTTTGGCCATTATGTTGTAGGTCACCCTTGGAACAAGTTACTGTTAGACTATAACATTTTAAAAGGCCGTGTTTGGCCTCTGTTTTTAATATGGATTACTATATCTCCGTATGTAATTTATCACCTTCAGAAGTAGGGGAGAGCGAGTGATTACTTATAGCCATTGTTATAGACAGTTTTTTATTGTTTTATATTCTATGTAAGTAAAATCAGCTCCTGTAGCTGTAATTACTGAAATTAACGCTACTTCATTATACAAAATGACAAAACCATCATCTTTCAGGCCGAAATAGGTCAGAAATACTCCTGAAATTAGGTATATGCTTACTTTGCTTTTTCATTAACTTTTTGTTTTAAATTTCTAAAAATCAGATAAATGTGACATTTGTTGTATTGTTTGGAACATATGTAGAAGTCTTTTTTTTTGAGGTCATGTAGCTTTGGAAGTGACAAAAACTTCATACTAGTTCTCTCAATCAGATAGTTATGAGTTTTTTAAAAGTTTAAATGTTTAATCAATTAAAACACTTTTTATTATGAAAACAATTATTTTACGGCTGGCTATTATGCTGGTCACAATCACATCTTTTGGCCAAGGAAAACAGCCTCGACAGCAACCGGAGTTTAATTTATTCCTTGAATCTACGGTTATGGCAGCGGAAAAAGAATACGCACAAGTTACAGAAGGGAAACTCCTCACTATTGATCTTAAAAAACTTTCTGAGTTACGTGAGGCGGAACCTAATCAATTCCAATTAAAAATTCCACTGAGTAATGAACAGCATATGGACTTGAAACTTGAAAAGATCCAGGTGTTTGCAAAAGGCTTTAAGGTTGAAACAAGCACTGGAAAAAATATGCAAAATGTTGATCTCGGGATACACTACAAAGGCTCTATTGTTGGTCAGTCCAAATCATTTGTATCCTTGAGTGTGTATAAAGATGAAGTTGTTGGGTTGTTCAGCGACAGTGATTATGATTATGAACTAGTTAAATTGGAAAACAACGATAGTCGTTATATTTTTTACAAAACTGCAAATCTGCAGCAACACATAAAAGATGATCTCTTTAAATTTAAGTGTTATACTGGTGCAGATGGTAAAGAAATGCCAGAGTACACAGAATCTCAGTTATATAATGCAAACAGATCACATGATTGCCAAGTCGTGCAAGTCTATCTTGTAGCAGATTATTCTTATTATACCCTTAACGGTAACGATGCAGAAGAGACTACTAACAAGATGACTTCTGCCTTTGCTCAGACCATCAATGCTTATAACGCAGAGGATATCTATATGGTGCTTTCTGGCGTATTTGTATGGGATGAAGAGGATACCTTTGATGAAACCGAAGAAGAGGCCCGTGATCAAAGAGATGATTTTAGAGACTATTATAACGGCGACGGTGATGGATGGCCTGGCGATTTGGCAGCCTTAATTTCTGGAACAGAAGGTAACTGGGGAGGTGGTGTTGCCTATTTCGATGGACTTTGCACAAGCAACTCCTATTCTTTAACAAGAATCGGAATTGATGCACCAATAATGCCTTGGACATCCTACTCTAGGTATGTAAAGGTGCTTACACACGAAATAGGCCACAATCTTAATTCGCGACACACGCATGCTTGTGTTTGGAATGGAGATGACACACAGATTGATGATTATGGTAATGTTGATAATGCTGGAGATCCAGTTGATGAACCTGAAGGAAATTCTTGCCTTAGTGAGCCGTACTTACTGGATGTATTCCCAACCATTATGAGTTACTATGATAGTTATGGTCACGGCGCCTTTCCAATTTCCAATGGAATGGGAACCCAACCTGGAAATGTAATGCGTGACTATGTAGCGAACGCTTCTTGCTTGACTAATGGCAGCGAGATACCACCGATAGCTATTTGTCAGGACATCACCATACAACTTGATACGAATGGTAATGCCTCTACAACAGCCTCTGCTGTGGATAACGGTTCTTATGATGCCTGTGGTGGTGTGCCATCGCTTTCACTCAGCAAAACCAACTTTAATTGTAGTGATTTAGGTACCAATAGTATTACCCTAAATGTTACGGATAGTGATGGTAATATAAGTAGCTGTACTGCTACGGTTACTGTTGAGGATAATGTAAACCCTATTATTACATGTCCTTCTAGTAGAAGCATAAAGTGTGATGAAGATAGCACTCCAGCTAATACTGGATTTGCAACGGCCACGGACAATTGTGATGCTACTCCAAACATCACGTTTAGCGATGTAGAGAATTTGACCGGCTGTGGTGGTACTGGCACTATAACTCGTACTTGGAGAGCAACAGATGGCTCCGGAAACACGTCTAGTTGTACTCAAATCATTACGCTAGTAGATGCTAGTGCCCCAGTAATCACATGTCCGGATGATTTAGATGTTGAATGTGGAAGTGATTATAGTCCTTCTGCGACAGGTACTGCAACAGCCGTTGATAATTGCGATACAAACCCGGTATTGACTTATAGCGATGTTACAGACTTAAATGGTTGTGGTGCTACGGGAACAATCACTAGAACGTGGACAGCTACAGATGCCTGTGGTAATGTTTCGTCTTGCGAGCAAATAATTAGCATTATTGATACAACACCACCTACTGCCATTTGCCAAGATATTACAGTGCAATTGGGCGATAAAGAATCGGTATCCATAACCGCCAGTCAAATAGATAATGGCTCCAATGATATTTGTAGCAATGTTACACTGGCAATCGATCAGTCTGTCTTTACTTGCTATATGTTGGGAGATCACCAAGTAACGTTAACGGTTACTGATGCGTGTGGTAATGTAAGCTCTTGTATCGCAAAAGTCACCTTAGAAGGTCCAGATGAAGATTGTGATACCGTGGCTGACCAATGTGATGAATGCCCAGGAGGTGATGATACAATTGACAATAATGGCGATGGTTTACCAGACTGCGCTTATTATCCAGGATTTGATAACCTTATTGATGAGTGGATATGTGGTGTAAATGAGAAAAAAGTAGTGCTTTGTCATAGACCAGTAGGTAGCCTTGATGACCATCAGACTATTTGCGTAGGGGAGTCATCTGTGGAGTCTCATCTTGAACATGGAGACTATCTTGGTTCATGTGATGCTGCCAATTGTGATGATGTTATGGCCAAACTTATAGATAACACCTCTATGATGCAACTAGTTGTGTCGCCGAATCCTGTGAATGATAAAACTACTATCAGAATTAGTCTGCCTCCAAACAGTTTTGCTAATGTTGAAATCTATAATCTCTTAGGACAGCGTGTGTATGGTGTTCATAGAGGAGTTATAGACTCTGGTAGAAGTCAGTTTAAATGGAATGGCACTTCAGGAAATGGTACATTGCTACCACGTGGCATTTACTTTGTGATTCTAAAATCTAATGGTGAAATGATTGCAAAGAAGGTGATTTTGAAATAATCAATAATGAAAAAAACCATTCGATAATATAGGAGAGGCCAAATGGCCTCTCTTTTTTTCGGGAGTATAAACAAATCCTTTATTTTTTTCGCCTGAGTTTGGCTTCTGTTTTTAATATGGATTACAGTTTCTCCGTATGTAATTTATCACCTTCAGAAGTAAGGGAGAGCGAGTGATTACTGATAGCTATTGTTATAGACAGTTTTTTATTCTTGTTTCTTGGTTTTTCTATATTCGATTAATGCAAAAATTAGCGCAGTAATTCCTAAAATTAAGGCTACTCCGTTATACCAAATCACAAAATCATCATCTTTCAGGCCAAAATAGATCAGAAATACTCCTGAAATTAAATATGTGTTTACCTTACCTTTCATTCCATATGCTCATTAGTAAATATATTATTGCACTTAACAAATCTATTATATTTTAAAAACAATAAAAAGGTTAACGCTTTTATATATGAAATTTATACTTGGGATTTAGAAGTAATTATATGCCTACTTACATACCTAGTTTGTAATTAATAAAGACATAAAAAAAAACGGTTTAGTGAACCTAAACCGCTTATATTGAATTGTTTACATTTTGTAGCGAGACCGAGATTTGAACTCGGGACCTCCGGGTTATGAATTTGCGTAACGTGTTCATAATCAGTTATTTACTGGGCTGAGAGGCTAAAAATGTGCAAAATCGTGTTCTAAAACGTGTTCAGATTCTTGTTAAAAAATTAATTGTTATAAAAGTACTATTTTTTTGTAAAAAGAAGATGAATTATCATTAGAATTTTAGAGGACAAATTTTAGTGATTTGCTTAAAAATTGACACGATTTGTAGTCAAATTACATACAATTTGACTACAAAAGAAGTCGCTACCCTCGGTGAGATTTTGGGTGTTATTTTGTTGGGTTAAATTAACGCTTACTTTTTCTGGTACAAGATTAGGTGTTACGGATTACCGTACAGTTTTTATTATTTAAGTTAATAGATTTGTTTTGTAAATATTCCTGATTCCTACAAAAGATTTATATTTTTAAGGTTTTAAATACCACTAACACACCAATCATAAATGCCAAAAACAGACACCAGTTTCGAGAAGAAACTCTTTAAAGCAGCCGATAAACTTCGTAAAAACATTGATGCAGCCGAATACAAGCACGTAGTACTCGGTTTAATTTTCCTAAAATATATTTCAGAATCGTTTACAGAACTCTATCACAAACTAGAGGAAGACGAGTGGAGCGACCCAGAAGATAGAGACGAGTACATCGCCGAAAACACCTTCTTTGTGCCTAAACTTGCACGTTGGTCGCACATACACGCACAAGCCAAATTGCCTTCTATTGGGCAAACTATAGATGAAGCGATGGAAGCCATAGAAAAGGAAAACAAAGAGCTTAAAAACGTACTACCACAAGTATATGGTAAAGCCAATTTAGATAAAACGTCTTTAGGGGAATTGATTGACTTAATCTCTAACACCGAACTACAAGCCGAAAACGAAAACTCTAAAGACCTTTTTGGTCGTGTGTATGAATATTTCTTGGGCGAATTTGCCAATGCCGAAGGTAAAAAAGGCGGACAATTCTACACACCAAAAGCCATAGTAAAATTAATGGTAGAAATGATAGAACCCTATAAAGGGCGTGTGTATGATCCTGCCAGTGGCTCTGGGGGTATGTTTGTAATGAGTGAAAAATTCGTCACCGAACACCAAGGAAATATTAAGGATATTACCGTGTACGGACAAGAAAGCAACCACACCACGTGGAAACTTTCTAAAATGAACCTTGCCATTCGTAACATCAATAGCAAGTTTGTGGTGTGGAATAACGAAGGAACCTTTTTAAAAGATGCACACCCAGATTTAAAAGCCGACTTTATTCTTGCCAATCCACCGTTTAACCAAAAGGATTGGGGCGTAGATATTCTAGCAGACGATGCACGTTGGAAATACGGCACACCACCCAACGGAAACGCCAATTACGGTTGGATGCAACATATGCTGTACCACTTGTCACCACGTGGGGTTATGGCAACGGTATTATCTAACGGTTCTTTAAGTTCTAATACCTCTGGTGAAGGCGACATCCGTAAAAATTTAGTTGATAACGATTTGGTAGAATGTATTGTTGCCTTACCAAAACAATTGTTTTACAACACAGGGATACCTGCGTGTATTTGGTTTTTACGTAGAGAAAAAAGTAATACAAGTAAAGAAGTACTATTTATAGATGCTTCCGAAATGGGCTATATGAAATCTCGTGTACATAGAGATTTTACGGAAGAGGACATTGCCAAAATACGCGATACCTACCTCAATTGGCGAAAACAAAATAATGATGTCACCCCGAGCGCAGTCGAAGGGTCTCATCCTTACCAAGACGAAAAAGGCTTCTGCAAATCTGCAACCCTAGAAGCCATACAAAAACACAGCTACGTACTCACACCAGGACGTTATGTAGGCATACCAGACGAAGAAGACGATGGTATCCCTTTTGAAGAAAAAATGGCAGACCTAACCGCTACTTTAAAAGAACAAATGGACAAAGAGCAAGAGCTGAATGATGAAATTGCTAAACAATTGGCTAAAATTGGGATGAGTTTATGAGTAGTGCAAATGACAAACCAAATGGCTGGGAAGAAACTAATTTGGGAGAGGTATGCGAAATAACATCGGCAAAGAGAATATTCGCTAAAGAGTATAAAACTTTTGGTATACCATTTTTTAGAGGAAAAGAGGTTACTGAAAAGTTTAACGGTAATGAAGTTTCAACAGAGTTATTCATTACAAAAGAAAAATATGAAGAAATAAAAGAAAAGTATGGTGTTCCAGTCTATAAAGATATTTTACTTACATCTGTAGGTACTCTAGGAAACCCTTATATAGTAGAAAAAGATTTTAAATTTTATTTTAAGGATGGAAATTTAACTTGGTTTAAAAATTTCAATGAGATAAGCTCAAAGTTTTTATTTTACTGGCTAATATCACCTCAAGGAAAAGAGAACTTGTCACACGCACGTATTGGCTCAACACAGCAAGCCTATACTATGACAGCTTTGAAAAGAGTTGAAATAGTAAAACCACCACTACCAGAACAAAAAGCCATAGCCAACATCCTCACAGCTTTTGATGATAAAATAGAAAACCTACAAGCCCAAAACAAAACCCTAGAGCAAACCGCACAAACTATTTTTAAAGAATGGTTTGGTAAATACCAAGTAGGCGATGAATTGCCTGATGGGTGGCGTGTTGGAGAACTTGACGAGGTAATTGAATTTATCAATGGTTATGCTTTTAAAAGTAAAGATTTACTAAAAGAAGAAGAACCAAATTGTTTTAAAGTCTTCAAAATGGGTGATATAAAAAAAGGAGGTGGATTCAATCACGATAAGACCAAAAATTATTTTCCGAAAAAAGGTTCTGATAAATTAGAAAAATATATTCTAAAAAATGGTGATCTATTAATGAGTATGACAGATATGAAAGATGCAATTTCATTATTAGGTCATACAGCATTAATGATTTATGATAATGAGTATATCGTTAATCAACGTGTAGGTTTAATTAGAGCAAATAATGATATCAATATTGATTATCCTTTCCTCTATCTTTTAACAAACGACAAACATTTCATTGCTAATTTAAGAGGTCGTGCTAATAGTGGTGTGCAAGTTAATTTATCAACTCAAGCAATAAAAGAAAGTTTATTCAAAATACCTGATAAGGAAACGAATAAAAAATTTGATGATTTAGTTAAACCATTATTTGAGAAAAGAAAACATAATTATATCGCCATTCAATCACTAAAAAAAACCAGAGATACCTTATTACCCAAATTAATGAGTGGGCAAATTAGGGTAAATGAGTTTAAAAGTTAAACTATGGCAGACCCAATAGACAACATAACGGACACAGCAAAAGATTTACTAGAGGATGCTAAAGAAGTTGTAAGACAACGGTTTTTTAGCCCAATGTACTTTTACTTTATTCTCTCTTGGATTATCACAAATTGGAAATTTTTATATGTATTATTCTCTGTAGAACAATCAGATATGAAAATTTGGAAATTACATTACTTAATGAGTTTTTATCCAATGAATGGGTTTTGGGTTAGTGTTTGGTCTATTTCAAAATTAATATTAATACCCGCATTTTCTGCATATATTTTTGTTTGGTGGTTTAGTAGATTATCCGAAAGATTTTATGAGCGTAACGAAACATTCAAACTGAATAAGGAAACTATTAAAAGAAAATTAGATTACGAAGAGAAGGTTAAAATAGCGGAGGAAAAAAGAAAAATTAGAGAAGCTGAAGACGATAAAGAAGAAATTCGCTACAACGACCACCAAGAATTTAATGATTATTTAGACGAGGGCACGGAAAATATAACGTTATACGATGCAGATTACTTGCCAAGTGAAGTGATTTACAACACAGACCCAGAAAGCTATAAAGATAAACTCAATAAATATCTAGCAGAACAGGGAAAAGATAAAAGTAGTATTTAGAAGTCTAAATAGTAAACCACGATTTTAAGAGGTAATTATTTATGAATAAACATCCTAACATATTCAATTTCGCTACCAGCGAGTTAAGTCAAGATGCCTTTTTAGCTTGGTTATTAAGTTGGGCAAATCCTATTTATAAAAATATAGATAACGACTTGCACCAGTTAGGTTTTAGCTTTCTTAAGTCATTGTTAGCAAAACAAAAGATCCAACTAACCAACATTTCGAATCTAGAAGTTAAAACCCAGTTTCATAAAATAGATGTATTTGTTGATTTTACAATGAATGGGAAAAAATATGGGATTATTATAGAAGATAAAGTATATACAAACAACCATTCTAATCAATTAACTACATACAAAAATAAAATAGAAAACAAAGACTTTGATGTAGTTGTACCTATTTACTTAAAAACAGGGTTTCAACATTGTTATAAAGATGTGCAATCAAAAGGTTTTTATCCTTATTCAGTAAAAGAACTGATTAGTGTTTTAAAAACAGGGCTGCATATTGATAATGCCATTTTAAACAATTATTACGAGTATATTTTGTCCAAAGAAAAAGAGTTTGATAATGCAAAGTATGCGTATGTAAATTATAAAACAATACCCGTGTCTAATTGGAAATGGTGGGAGTGTACAGGTTTCTTTAGTGAATATAGCAACAATTTTAGCGCAGGTTGGGGTTCGGTAGGTAATAATAGACAGCCATTATTGGCTATGTGGTGTAAGGGAGCACCGTTAAACATTAAAGATGCCGATACTGGAGCAAACCTAAAATTAGATTTATATCTTGATGTCATTTATGCGACAAATAGTCTAAATATAAATTTTAGATTAGGAAATTTAGAGGCGCATCCACAAACAAACAATAGGAATAGAAATAAGATATATAACGCCTTTTCGTCTGTTCTTAATAAAGAAGGAATTATTCATAGAAAGCCGCATTTTAGAAAATCAAAACAAACATTGTGCTTGGCTCAAGTAACCGATGTTGATATGAACATCAAGTACGATAAATTTTTAGCGTTAATTACAGATTACAAAGAAGTGGCTAATCAATTCGCAATTAATTACACCGATGCTTAACGAAAACAACATAGAACATTCTTTAATAGACCAATTAGTCAATCAAGGCTATGCGTATTATAACGGTACTGATATTTCACCTATTGGTGAAAATCCACAACGCGAGAGTTTTAGTTCGGTGCTATTAGAAAATCAGTTTAAGGAGTCACTTAAAAAACTAAATCCTACTTTACCAGAATCAGCTCGTGTAGAAGCCTACCAAAAGGTAATTAATTTGGGTACAGAAGACATTATGGAAAACAACGAGCGTTTCCATACCTTGCTAACAAACGGTGTTACCGTAGAATACACCAAAGAAGGTAGAACCAAAGGGATTAACGTAAAGTTGTTAGACGTAGAAAAGCCAGAGAACAATAACTTTTGGGTAGTCAATCAATTAGTCGTTAAAGAAAACAACAACGAAAAACGCTTTGATGTGGTAATTTACATCAATGGATTACCATTGGTATTTATAGAATTGAAAAGTGCCACAAGCGAGAAAGCAACCTTACGTAGAGCCTACGACCAATTACAAAATTATAAGAAAGCAGTACCAAGCATTTTTTATTACAATGCCACTTGCGTGATTAGCGATGGTATAGATGCAGCAACATCTAGTGTATCTGCACCGTTTTCACGTTTCCTTGCTTGGAAAGCACCAAAAGAAGAGCCAAACGAGGTAAGAACGCAATTGCAAATTCTTACCGAATATATGCTGAACAAAAAAACATTAGTGGAGCTAATACGCTACTGTACGGTGTTTGAAAAAGAGGAAAAGAAAAATGAAGAAACAGGTATTGTATCCCAAATAAAAATTAAAAAAGTAGCGGCTTATCATCAATATTACGCTGTTCAAAAAGCAGTAACGCAAACGTTACGAGCAACTCATAGTGAAGAAGGAGACCGCAAAGTAGGTGTCGTTTGGCATACACAAGGTTCAGGTAAATCGCTTTCAATGGTGTTTTATAGCGGACAAATTATTACCCATCCGCAAATGGAAAATCCCACCATTGTCATATTAACAGACCGTAACGATTTAGACGACCAATTATTTGGCACATTTGGTAATTGCGTGGGCTTATTAAGGCAAACACCAATACAAGCAGAAAGTCGAGAACACATCAAACAATTATTAAAGGTTTCTGGTGGTGGTGTGATATTTACCACCATTCAAAAATTTGCACCTACCGAAGGTAATGTTTACGAAACTCTATCAGATAGAACGAATATCGTGGTAGTGGCAGATGAAGCACATAGAAGTCAATATGGTTTTTCTGGTCGTGTAGTAGAAACAGATGATGGTTCAGAAATAAGATACGGAAACGCCAAATACTTACGTGATGCCCTACCAAACGCCTCTTACATTGGTTTTACAGGAACACCTATTGAGAAAGAAGATAAATCTACACCTGCGGTGTTTGGTGATTATATAGATGTATATGATATTAAACAAGCGGTAGATGATGGTGCAACTGTTCCTATTAGCTACGAATCCCGTTTAATTAAAATTAAACTAGATGAGGAAACATCTAAACAGTTAGACGATGAAATAAACGATATTGAAGGTGCAACCGAAGAGCAAATAGAAAAAGCCAAAAAGAAAACTGCTACGATTGATGCGGTGGTTGGGCATCCAGACCGATTGAAAGATGTGGCGAAAGATATTGTTATACATTTTGAAGCCCGTCAAAACGTATTTGAAGGAAAAGCTATGATTGTTGGGATGACACGAAATATTTGTGTACGACTTTACAATGAAATAATAGCTTTAAAACCAGAGTGGCATAATGACGATATAGATAAAGGAATGATTAAAGTCATAATGACAAGTGCTACTGTTGATAAACCAATATTGCAGCCACATCATACCACTAAAAACCAAAGAAAGGATTTAGCTACTCGTATGAAAGACCCAAACGACGAACTTAAATTGGTTATTGTTCGCGATATGTGGTTAACTGGTTTTGATGCGCCAAGTATGCACACGTTGTATGTTGATAAGAAAATGCAAGGGGCAAATTTAATGCAAGCTATTGCAAGAGTCAATCGTGTGTACAAAGACAAACCAGGAGGATTAGTAGTTGATTATTTTGGTATAGGTCAAGATTTAAGAAAAGCAATGGCAACTTATTTACAAAGTGGCGGAGAAGGTTCACCAGTTGTAGATATTAAAGAAGCGATTGCAGGTATGAAAGAGAAATTTGAAATCGTAGAGCAAATGTTCAACGGTTTTGATTTTAAGCAATATTTTAAAGTTGATACAGCACAAAAATTACAAGTATTATTGGGTGCTCAAAACTACATTTTAGCAGACCAAAAACTAAAAGACCGTTTTCTCAAAGAAGTGACGTTGTTATCGAAGTTATTCGCAATGTCAATTCCAAGTCCAGATGCGGAAAAACTAAAGGATGGTGTCGCATTTTTTCAAGCTGTTAAAGCAAGATTGAACAAGTTTACAGGAAGTGGCGTAAAATCAGATTACGAAGTAGAAACAGCCATTAAGCAAATTGTAGATGATGCACTGTCTAGTGATGGAGTTATAGATGTTTTTGAAGCAGCAGGTGTAAAAGCACCATCAGTAGGTATCTTATCGGATGAGTTTTTGTTGGAAGTAAAAAATATGCAACAAAAAAATATTGCATTTGAATTGCTTAAAAAACTGTTGAGTGATGAGGTAAGAATCCGTAAAACAAAAAACCTAGCCCAAGGAAAGAAGTTTTCTGAAATGTTAGAGTCAGTTGTAAAACGCTATCATAACAATCAAATAGATTCCGCTCAAGTACTAGCAGAACTATCAGAAATCGCAAAGGAAATGCGATTAGAAGATAGTAAATCAGAGGATTTAGGATTAACACCAGAAGAATATGCGTTTTATAGTGTGTTAAAACAAAATGAGTCAACCAACTTTTTAGAAGATGATCGTATGAAGGAATTGATTCATACAATTGTAGATGTTATTAGAAAAAATGCTACAGTCGATTGGAGCAAAAGAGACGATGTAAGAGCAAAATTAAGGTTAACCGTAAAGAAAATACTAATGCGCTACGGTTACCCACCAGATATAGCCAAAATGGAAGCCGATAAAGTATTAGCCCAAGGAGAAGCTTTGGCTGAAATGTTTTCAAATGGCAAATAAGACTGAAGAATAAATAGTTAAATAAATTAAAAAAATAAACCTACAGGTTGATTTAATGAAAATAATTGATACATTTGCAGTAGTGGAAGAGAGCTTGTATTCGGTACAATATGATACAGAAGCTACACACGAATTTGCAAAATGTTTTGAATTATGGAACGATCCAGTCTACTTACGGGAGTTTTTCGAGCAACACCAAGAAGATTTAGACAATGTGTTTTGGAATGGCATCACAATTGATGAAGCTATTATTAAAACACGTGAAGACGCTAAATTATTTGAGCAAGAACTATTAGAAATTGCTGAACTTGGAAAAACCGAAAGACTTGAAACATTATCTACACTATTTGAACCACTCTCAACAGGAGTTATTGAAGATTATGAAAAAGACAAAGCCAAAGGAATCATTAAACCCAGTTGGCTTCGCATCTATGCCATTAGAGTTGATGTCAACTTATTTGTAGTTTCAGGAGGTGCAATTAAATTAACACCAACTATGAACGAAACAGACCATTTAATTCTTGAATTGGATAAACTTGAAATAACAAAACAATTTTTACTCGACGAAGAGAATGACCAATTAGATTTTGTAGAGTCGTATTAAACACACAAAACAGCACACACCACAACGTTATGAGCATAAACAACATCAAAAATAAATTACTAAAGAACTCAAAAAAGGATACTGCTTGGTTAGAAAAAGCCAAATGGAGAAAGGAAAATGAAGAGTGGCTTGATATTTCTTTCAAAATTGCAGTTAAAGTATTATCTGCCTTAAAAGCAAATAAGGCTACAGATACATACCCTAAAAGCCAAAAGGAATTGGCAGAGGCTTTAGACTGCTCACCACAATACATAAGTAAACTATTAAAAGGTCAAGAACGTTTAGGAATTGATACCATTACCAAAGTAGGTAAAATATTAGGTGTAAAGCTAATTGAAGTACCTCAAGAGGAAGTCAAGAAAGAGGAAATGCTTTCAAGCGAAGATAAGTTTACGGTTACTATTAAGGCCAAAGAGTTAATGCGTTTCAAATATCATTTTGGAAAATTAATTCAAGAGGATAACGAGTTGTCTTTTGATTATAGTGAAATGGTAGAAACATCAACTTATGTGCGTCGTGGAGATAATCATTTAAAGGTAGTGGCATAATGTCTGATAAAATAGGATTTTCATTAAAGAAAATAACAACAGAGCAATTTGCAATAATTGAATCTGCTTTTAAAGAAGGGGAAGATGTACAATTTAGCGTAAACGCTAAATATGGCATTAATGAAAAAGACAAAATGGTAGCGGTTTTTGTATCACCAGCATTTTATCAAGATAAAAAAGCATTTTTAGTATTGGAAATAGCGTGTCATTTCAAAATTGTAGATGATGCTTGGGAAAGTTTTAAAAATAAAGACAAAACCAAATTGACTATTCCTGTTGGTTTTATTCGTCATTTAATTATGTTAACCATTGGTACGGCAAGAGGTGTTTTGCATAGTAGAACAGAAAATACGCCTTTTAATGACTTCTTAATGCCTACAATCAATGTTACTGAAATTGTAAAATCAGGTGTGGCTTTTAAATTAGGATTAGATTAGAAATTAATTTTTAATGCACTGCTTTGTTATCCCATTTAACTATTATTAATATTTAGATATCCTTTTTTATTGTAGTTAAATTTGACTTCATATGTAGTCAATTTTCATACAATTTGACTACAAATGAAGTCGCTACCCTCGGTGAAAACTGTAATTACCCTCGATGAGAATGTTGGCTACCCTCGATGAGATTTCTTTTACAGCTTAAAAAAATAATTCGCTTTACTATCTGAAAAGTGCGTTTTAATGCACATTTCAAGATGTTCTATTAGTTGTTTTAGTAAAAATTAATCAATAGTGTGGTTTAGTGCACTTTTTTTATGATTATTTGTGAATATTTTATATATTTACATTAAAAGAGCAATAAAATGCACCATGAAACATTAATAGAAAGTGTAAAATCCCGTAGAGATACGCTTAAAATCACACAGGAAATGCTTGCAGATCTTTCAGGTGTAGGTTTGCGTACACTAAAACAGTTTGAAAGTGGTAAAGGCAATCCAACATTGGAAACGTTAACCAAAATAGGTGATACGTTAGGTATGGAACTTATTTTTACTGCTAAAAACTTAACAGCTGACTAATGCGACAAGTCCAAGTTTTATATAAAAAGGAAGCTGCTGGGGTATTAACACAGTTAGATAATGGTAGCTTTGTGTTTAAATATTATGATCAATGGTTTAATAACTCAGATAAGCCAGCTATTAGTTTAACTCTACCCAAAACACATCAAGAATATACATCTAAACATCTGTTTCCTTTTTTTTATAACATGTTGCCAGAAGGCTCTAATAAACAAGTTGTTTGTTTTGAAAACCGTATAGATGCTAAAGACTACTTTAGTATCTTAATGGTAACAGCCATGCATGATACGATCGGGGCGATAACCATTAAAGCAGTAAATAAATAATGACTTTTACAGATATAAAATATTGCCCAAGTACACTTGCAGAAGGTTACACAACTTATAGTAATACAGCTTTAAGACGTGTGTTTAATGGTAAAAAAGTAAGTGTTGTTTTATCGTACGATTCGCCAACAAATAATGCTACTACAGATGAATTATTTTCAGACAATAGAAGCCGTATGTCTATATCTGGCGTGCAAGAAAAATTTTCAGTTTTATTAGATAAAAATAAATTACGGTTGATACAAGAAGGCGAGCAAGGGCAATACATCTTAAAGCCTATTCCAAATGTTGGTAAAAATACCTATTTAATGCCAGCAAACGAGCATGTAACCATGCAAATAGCACGTCAAGTGTTTGGAATTGATACCGCAGAAAATGCACTGATATTTTTTAAAAATGGCGCACCCGCTTATATAACAAAACGGTTTGATGTTAAAAATGATGGCAGCAAATGGGCACAAGAAGACTTTGCGTCATTGGCAGGTAGAACCCCGCAAACACATGGCGAAGATTATAAGTACACAGGTAATTATTTAGAGCTTTTTACACTATTAAAAACGTATGTGCCTGCCTATACTATAGAGTCTATTAAATTGTTTAAGCTTATTTTGTTTAACTATTTATTTTCTAATGGCGATGCACATTTTAAAAACTTTTCTTTAATAGAAACCCCTCTGGGAGATTTTAAATTAAGCCCTGCTTACGATTTACTAAATAGTAGATTACATATAGCTGATAAAGATTTTGCATTAGACGAGGGTTTGTTGCCACCTAATTTAACAAAAGGTAAAATTAAAGAGCAGTTTTATATTTTAGGAAGCGAAGCTAACATAGCGAAACAACAAATAGAAAACGTGTTTACTAATTTAACGTCTAAACAGGATAAGGTACAAGCATTAATTGAAGCCTCTTTTTTAGATGAAAAAGCAAAAAGAAACTATACCCAAGCATACCAAACCAGATTAAAAAAACTAATGCGTTAATATGTTATAACTGTTGGTACAAGGTGAAATTGACATCATCTGTAGTCAATTTTCATATAATTTGACTACAAATGAAGTCGCTACCCTCGGTGAGATTTTAGTTTACCCTCGGTGAGAATGTTGACTACCCTCGATGAGAAAGATGCGTCCCTCGGTGAAAATTGGTGTTACCCTCTATGAGATTTTGTGGTGTGAGACAAAAAAGAAATAGAGAGTTAAATAAGCATTTTGAGAAAATATAACGTTTAAAAAAATTAACGTCAAACTTACGTACGGTTGACGTATAATTTAATTATTTTTTAGTTTTGTTTACTGTATTGACAATTTTTGAAGTCATTTTAGAAGGGATGTTAAAGACGGTTTCCAATAAAAAGACATCAGCGTCTTCGTCGCTTATAATTTGCGGTTTTTTAGGCTTTTGCTTTTTAGTTTGGACGGGTTTCTTGTTATAAGAAATAAGAGCGTTAGTAAACCTAGACGTCAACAACGCTCCAAACGTTCTTTTTATCTCTGTGTGGTGCGTTGAAAAGTAATCTTTTTGCAAAAGAAACATATCGCTCACATTTTTAGAGGCATCTTTAATGTATTCCGAAAGATGTGTGTACATTAAATTAGTTAGGTAGGTATGCGTTTCTACATGCTCCCAATACTTGTTAATTAAGTGCTTAAACTGGGGGGCACTTAGTTTACTTTGGGCATCAATAAGGGTGAATATATTCTCATCAAAGAGACTATTCTTAGAAATTATTTCAACTTTATTAAATTCACTTATATCTTCTATAGTCTTCCTATCATCATCCATGTAAACAATAGTGTTAGTTAAGTGATAGGGAATCATATCCTTTAATTGTGTACGTTGAACATCATCATATACTTTGCTAGGGACGTAAAAGATATACGATCTGGTTAAATTGTTACGTAACGTGTTAAAGGTTTCTTTCATATGCTATTTTAATAAATGCGAATAGTCATCAGGGATAGCCGCATCAATACTACGTAAATATTTCTCTAAAGCATCCATGGTAGAATGCCCTGTAATTAACATGATTTTACTTTTAACCTCATGCGGTGTGCTACCCTTTATTAAGGATTGATAGAGCTTTGTTATAAATGTGTGCCTAAAGCTATATAAACCATAATTTTTATCAAGATTAAAATGGTGTTTAACAACTTTTCTATAGCGCGCAGAGAAGTGGTTTCTTTTGTTTGTTTCATCAATATCCCAATATCCACCTATTTTGTCTTGCGTAAATAAATGCATGTCGCCATTAAATTGTGATAAATCAGGCAGATCTTTTAGTAGTATGTTAGGGATACGTTTAACTTCAAGCGGATTGTTTTTTGACTTAAACTGAAGTAAGCCTTCTTTAACGTTGATGTCTTTAACTTTAAGTCTACAAACCTCAATAGGTCTTAAAAAGTTATAGGAAATAAATTTAATATACAGGAGTAGGACAGGGTCTTCTTTTTCTAAGTACTTAAAAATTTCAGTTTGTGTTTTATGAGAATACGTTTTGTTACGTTCTGGTTTCGTTTTTAGAGCCTTTATTTTCTTAACATGATTAGCAGGAATGATATCGTTATCTTCCATAGTTTGCATTAAAGAACTAAGATTGGTTCTGTAGTTATTGCAATTCCTAGCACTTGATCTTGACAGTACCTCATTAAGATACCTCATTATAATAGCTTTATCGACCAAGTTTATGGTGGTTATGTTAGGATGTTCCTCTTTAAGCCAACTAATAAATTTATCAGCATGAGCTCTATAATCTCTAAGCGTTCGATCGCCAACAACATTCTTTTTTAAATGTAAACTTAAATCAAAGGCTTTCTCTAGCGATGTGCCTGTAACTTCTTGTGCGTTATTGTTAGGCACATTTATATTGGTATCCTGTCTTTGAATAATAGGCGTTTGTTGCACTTGTATAGGATGGGGTATGGTTGCAACCTCGTTTTGCTGTTTTTGGATTTTAGATGGTTTGCTTTGTTTTAATAAATGCTTGTTATCCTCAAAAGGGTTATAGCCTTTTTTAAGTAGAAGAAGGAGCCTTTTTCTATACACACTTAAAACTGCTAAACGTTCTTCTTTCTTTTTGTAAGTGTTAGCAATGCCATAAATATTTTTCATACGCTCTAATTTTCCCGTTTTGGGATTTCTAAAAGAAAAATAGACGTACCAGCGTTTGCTTAAATCACCTTTAGCATTGTAAATTTTTGGGCTAGAAAATTGGGGCTTTTTTCTCAAATCGTGTTCCGAATCGTGTTCCAAATCGTGTTCATTTCCGTGTTCAAATGTAATAAAATCGTTCAATAAAGACATAAAAAAAACGGTTTAGTGAACCTAAACCGCTTATTTTGAATTGTTTACATTTTGTAGCGAGACCGAGATTTGAACTCGGGACCTCCGGGTTATGAATCCGACGCTCTAACCAACTGAGCTACCTCGCCGTTTTTCAAGGCTGCAAATATAAAAACAAATTTATATCAAGCAAACATAATCTGTTTAAAATATTTTAAAAATAGTTTTAAAACTTATTAATTAATCTATATATTGAGCAAATAATTTTTATTTAAGGACTATGGACGATAAGATTAAGTACGAAATGGAATTCCCCATTCATGCGTCACCGCAATTGCTTTACCAATATATATCAACACCTTCTGGATTGTCAGAGTGGTTTGCTGAAAATGTAAATTCTAGAGGCGAACTTTTTAAATTTATTTGGGACGGCGCAGAGGAGCAAGCCAAATTATTAAGCAAGAAAAGTGGCGAGCGCGTTAAATTTAGATGGGTTGATGATGAAGATTCATCCTACTATTTTGAAATTAAAATTCAAGTAGATGAAATTACCAAAGATGTGTCGTTAATTATTACCGATTATACAGAGGAAGATGAATTAGATGAAGCAAAGATGCTTTGGGAAAACCAAATTTCCGATTTAAAGCAAGTCTTAGGCTCAGCATAATATTTTTCACTTAAGATATCATATATTTGCAAATCCCGAGTTTTTCGGGATTTTTTAATGATATAGCAATGATAAATCTTAACGGTACATTAAGTAATAACGAGCAAACGCTTTCTTATAATAATAGAGGGTTTAACTATGGCGATGCCCTTTTTGAAACCATAAAAGTAGTGCATGGTAAAGTCCTCTTTTTAGAAGATCATTATTTTAGGTTAATGGCTTCAATGCGCATTTTACGTATGGAAATTCCTATGAGTTTTACCATGGAATTTATTAAAGAAGAGGTTTTAAAAACAGTAGAAGCTAACCAGCTAAGTAAACGTACAGCTAGAGTTAAAATAGTCGTATTTAGAGAAACGGGTGGCTTGTATTTGCCCAAAAATGAAGCTGTTAGTTATGTAATTTCAGCAACTTCTCTAGAAAGCGATTTTTATTTGTTAGATGAATCGGCTTACGAGGTCGATTTATTTAAAGATTACTATGTGTCTCCAGATTTATTATCTACCCTAAAAACCAATAACAAAGCGATTAATGTAGTTGGTAGTGTGTATGCTAGTGAGAATGATTTAGCAAATTGTTTGTTGTTAAATACAAAGAAAAGTGTTGTAGAAGCTTTAAACGGTAACTTGTTTTTAGTAAAAGGAAAGGAAATAAAAACGCCACCAATTTCCGATGGTTGTTTAAAAGGGATCTTAAGAAAACAGCTTATAGATATTATAAACATACTACCTGATTATACATTGGTAGAAGAATCGGTGTCGCCTTTTGAGTTACAACGTGTAGACGAAATGTTTATAACAAACGTAATAACAGGGATTCAGCCTATATCAAAATATAGAAAGAAAACTTATACAACAGATGTTGCTAAGTTGTTATTGCAAAAACTTAATGTAAAAGTAAGACTATCTAGTTAAAACTAGGGTTTTCTGGCGCGTTAGACCAAATACTGTATTCGCCACCTAATTCAAGCATTTTTTCTTTCCAGAAAGACTGGTAGTCCTTTTCTATAATAGCCTTTTTATAAATATTTTCGGTAACAACCCAAGAGCTTAGTTTTAGTTCTTGCTCAAGTTGGTTGGTTGTCCACCCCGAATAGCCTAGAAAGAATTTTATATCGCTTTCTGTAAGTTCGCCATTAGAAATAAGCTCGGCAACTTGGTTAAAATCGCCTCCCCAATAAATACCTAAAGATATTTCTATACTATTAGGGATTAAATCGGGTGCTTTATGAATAAAGTAAAGGTTATCCTGTTCTACAGGACCACCATTGTATACTTTAAACTTAGCATTTATAGATGGAATAATATCGTTAAGTGTAAAATCTAATGGTTTATTTAAAATAAAACCTATCGAGCCTTCATTAGTATGATCTGCCAAAAGAACAATCGATCTGTTAAAAGACATATCACCAATAATCGATGGTTCGGCGATTAATAAATTACCCTTTTTTGGCTGAAGTGTAATCATACTGTTAGGAGTTAGTTATCTAAAGCTAATAAAAAAATGTTAAAAAACAAATGTTTGAAAACGATAATTAAAAAGCCTTCTGTTTTCAGAAGGCTTTAAATATGATTTAAAAAAGAAGCTTAAACTTAGTTTACAGCGCTAGATAAATCTGAACCTGCTTTAAACTTTACTACGTTTTTAGCTTTGATTTTTATAGTTTTTCCAGTTTGTGGGTTTCTTCCCTCTCTAGCCGCTCTTCTAGAAACTGACCAAGAACCAAAACCTACTAAAGAAACGCGGTTTCCTTTTTGTAATGCTCCTTCAATTTCGATTAGCATACACTCTAAAGCTTTTTTAGCAGCAGCTTTAGTAATTCCAGCGTGTTCTGCCATTGCATCGATTAAATCTGATTTGTTCATAATTTTAAATTTAATTATTAATAAATTGTTGGTTAAACATAATTTTTGTTAAATCCTCTACAAATTTATACGGATTATGCAACCATGCAAGTAATGACAGGGCAAATACACCATTTTGTTAATAACTTAGGCGATTTGTTAATAACCATTATGCATTTCATCGATTTTTTTCTTTTTGTCAATGATAATAAGGGGTTACAGCACTTTAGCATTTTCCTGAAAATGGTATCCATTTAAAAGATCTTTACTTTTCATGTTTCGTTTTCCAGGTAACTTAATATCGTCAATTATTATAAATCCATCTTTTACAGCAATTTTTATGTCTTTTTTTGTGGTTATAACAGTTCCTACATCAAATGTGTGGGAATCTTCACTAATACTAGCCGAGTAAATTTTTATGTCTAATTCTTCATCACCATTTTTTAAGATAGTCCACGCAGCTGGGTATGGGCTTAACCCCCGTATTTTATTATAAATGTCTTGTATAGGTTTTTGCCAGTCTATTTTACAATTGTCTCGATTTAATTTATAGGCTGTTTTTATATTAGGTATTTGTGGTTGTGGGGTTGTTTTAACATTCCCTTGTTCTATAAGCTGTACCGTATCTATAACTAGTTCTTTGCCTGTACGCATTAGTTTGTCGTGAAGACTACCTGCATTTTCGTTAAAATCAATAGGAACTTCCTTTTGAAGAATCATTTCACCAGTATCAATTTTTTCATCAATAAAGAAAGTGGAAACACCGGTTTTTGTTTCCCCGTTAATAATAGCCCAGTTAATTGGTGCTGCACCGCGGTAATTAGGTAATAAAGACGCATGAAGGTTAAACGTTCCTAATTCTGGCATTTGCCATACAACTTCAGGAAGCATTCTAAAGGCTACAACTATTTGTAAATTAGCTTGAAGATTTTTTAAGTCCTTAATAAAATCTGGGTCTTTTAAGTTGGTAGGTTGTAAAATATGTAAATCGTGTTTCTTGGCAAATACTTTTACAGCGCTTTCATGGAGTTTTCTGCCGCGTCCAGCAGGTTTGTCGGGAGCTGTAATAACGCCAACTATATTATAATTATGGTCTAAAAGAGATTGCAATGTAGCTACAGCAAAATCTGGAGTTCCCATAAAAACAATGCGTAATTTATCTGTCATTCTTTGTTGATTTTGTATGTGTTTTTTACCGTTACACTAATAACATCTTCTTCTAAAAGTTGTTTTATAGCTTGGTGTATATTGTTTTCTGATATTTTAGTAAGTTCTGTTAATTCTCTAGAACTTTTAGGGGTTGCTTTTAAATGATGCAAAATTAAGGCTTTTACATTGTTTATATGAGGTGTTGCTTTTGTTTTTTGTTGAATGCAAACCGAACAAATTCCACAAGCTTTAGCATTGGTTTCGCCAAAATAGGACAGTAATTGTACACTGCGACAAGTTGTGGTGTTTTCAATGTAGCGTAATATAGAAGAAACCTGTTGATGCTTTAGTTCGTTTTGCTGCTTTATAATATGCGATATTCTATTAATGGTTTTATCATCTTCACGCGGTTCAATAAAAGTAATCTGCGCATCGGTAGTTGTAAGGTGAAGCGAGATGATACTATCGGCTTCTAATTGCTTTAAAACAGTTATGACATCGTCTTCAGGAATGTTCGCTTTACTTGAAACTAAAACAGAATTTATCTTTATATCGTGTTCAAAAATCCCGCCATAAGTTCGTAAAATAGTTTTTACAATAAGGTTAACTTTTAAGGATTGTTTGCTTAAATAAGCAAATAAAGCTGTATCGGTTACCACAAACTTAACCGTTGTTTTTTTATTAAATTGCTTAGAAAGTACAATAACACTTGTTCTGTCTAAAACACGTAAAACATTGTATGCTAAAAGGCTGTTAAGCTCGTATGTTTTGCAGAAATGGTTAAACTTAAAATCAAACGTTTCGTAGCTTCCTTCACCATAAGAAATTTGAAAGTAGTTGCATAGTTTTTTATAAATGTACTTGACTTTTTTTATTGATGGTAAAATGCTTAAAAACTGATTTTCTACCAGTTGCTTGTCGCTATCATTTTTTAAAATTACAGCAAACGCTTTATTGCCATTCCTACCAGCACGTCCAGCTTCTTGAAAATAACTTTCAATACTTTCGGGTAAGTGTAGATGAATAACAGTTTTTACATCGGGTTTATCTATACCCATACCAAACGCATTGGTAGCAACCATCACCATCTTTTGATTGTTAATCCATTGATGTTGATGTTTTTCCTTCTCTTTGTTAGACAATCCACCATGATAATAGGTAGCAGACAACCCTAATTGTTCTAGTTTGAGTGCTGTATCTAGAGTTGCTTTTCTATTTCTAACATAAACAATAGAAGAGGCTGGGTTCTTTTTTAAAATAGTTTCTAGCCTATAAAGTTTATCTTCTTCATGAAAAACCATGTAAGCTAAGTTAGCTCGCTCAAAAGATTGTTTATGTATTTTAGGGGTTACAAAATCTAAATTTGCAACAATATCATCTACGACTTTTTCTGTAGCCGAAGCCGTTAAAGCAATACAATTAACATGAGGCTTTAACTCTCTTAATAGACTAATATTTTTGTATGCTGGACGAAAATCGTTTCCCCATTGCGAGATACAATGTGCTTCATCAATGGCAATTAGGTTAACATTCATTTGCCTAATCCGATCTTGTACTAGTTCTTGTTGAAGTCGTTCGGGCGATAAATACAAAAACTTGTAATTTCCATAAATACAGTTATCTAAAAAGGTATCTAAATCGTTATAAGAAATCCCACTCGTTAGGCAAAGTGCTTTTATACCTTTTTGGTTTAACTGTTGTACTTGATCTTTCATTAAAGCCACCAAAGGCGATACAACAATGCAAATACCATCCTTTATTAATGCAGGTATTTGAAAACACATCGATTTTCCGCCGCCAGTTGGCATAAGTGCCAAAGTGTCATATCCATTTATAACATCGTTTATAACAACATCTTGTAAAGGTTTAAACGAGGTGTATCCCCAAAAACGCTCCAATATGTCTAGCGGTTGTTGCATTACAGTAAACTCAAGTGATTAAGTAAAAAATCAACACGGTTTTCAATGGTATCAAAAGGGACATCGGTTAAGTTGTAATCAAATTTCTTGTAGGTGGTTAATAGAAAGTCATGAATTTCTTCGGCTTGTTTAAAATTCTCGTAACGTTCATTATCGCTTTCAAATATGGCTTCCCAAGGAGCTAGAACAAACACAGCGTCATAAGTATGATCTTGACTAGCGTTAACAAAGTGATTAGGGTAGGTTTCATTAGCGTAGTCCATATAAGCTAACACATCAGGAATACCACGATCTAAGAAGATGATATCCGACTTAGAGCTATTCGCTTCAATATATTGTTGTTTTCTACCTTCTAAAAGGCGTTCACTAAACAAAAGCGGTTTTGTAAGAAACAGCTGTTCAATTCCTTCTTTACGGGCTTCTAAAATAACGTCTCTAGAAACTTCATCGTAGCAAATGTAGTCACGAGTTTTAAGTTCGTTAATAAGCGATGTTTTCCCTGTGCCTGGGCCACCAGTTATAACTATTTTTTTTGTTTTCAAATTGGCAAGGTTTTAGCTGTAAAAATCGTAATTTAAAAGGGAAATAAAAAATAGAAACTAAAGTGTATCTTTGCTAAATACTTACGAAGACTATGGAATTAAATAAAAAAACAGAAGAATTTTACGAAAAACTAAAGTCGCAACTTTACGAAAACAATTCATGGCCAGCAGAATATCTATATAAATTTATAGTAAAATCCGATACGCATAAAATAGCCGAAATAGAAGCTATATTTAACAATATGGGCGCCGTTATTAAAACAGCCGAATCTAAAAACGGTAAATATACCAGTGTGTCTATTAACTTATTAATGCGTAATCCAGAGCATGTTGTAGAAAAATATATAGAAGTTGGAGAAAAAGTAGAAGGTGTTATTAGCCTATAATTATTTTTTGTATTTTGCGCTTAAGGAAAATGACTTCAAGACAATTTTAATCCGTAACACATTTTGATAGACAATTTAGAATATAACTCAGAAAGAGAACATTTGATTATTCCAGAATACGGAAGGCATATTCAAAAAATGGTAAACCATGCCAAAACCGTTGAAAATAGAGACGAAAGAAATAAAGTAGCAAAATCAATTATCGATGTTATGGGGAATTTACAACCCCATTTAAGAGATGTAACAGATTTCCAACATAAACTTTGGGATCAGTTATTTATCATGTCTAATTTTGAATTAGATGTTGACTCTCCATTCGAAAAACCTTCTAAAGATAAACTTCAAGAACGTCCAGAGCCATTACGTTACCCACAAAATCACCCTAAATACAGGTTTTATGGGAACAATATAAAAACCATGATAGATGTAGCATGTACTTGGGAAGAAGGCGATAAAAAAGAAGCCTTGGCTTACACCATTGCAAACCACATGAAGAAATGTTTCTTAAATTGGAATAAAGATACTGTAGACGATGCTGTGATTTTTCAGCATTTGTATGAATTATCTGACGGGAAAATAAACTTAAAAACGTCTGATGAAGATTTAACAGATGCCTCAAGTTTAATGCGTGGCAAAAAACAACGTCATCATAGTAACAAGAAAGGAAAAAAGAATAGAAACCGTAAACGCTACTAAACTACCAAAATGGGAATTTTTAAAATTGAAGGCGGCCATCAATTAAAAGGAAGTATCCAACCCCAAGGCGCCAAAAACGAAGCATTACAAATTCTTTGTGCGGTGCTTCTTACTCCAGAAAAAGTAACTATCAAGAATATTCCAGACATTGTTGATGTTAATAAATTAATTACTCTTTTAGGGAAGCTTGGCGTAAAAGTTGAAAAACTCTCAACATCGTCTTATTCTTTTCAAGCAGACGCTATTAACTTAAAATATTTAGAATCGGCAGAATTTAAACAAGACGGTCGCGGTCTTCGCGGATCGATTATGATTGTAGGACCGTTATTAGCACGATTTGGAAAAGGTTATATCCCTAAACCTGGAGGCGACAAGATTGGTCGTCGTAGATTAGATACTCACTTTGAAGGTTTTATAAACCTAGGTGCTAAATTTCGATACAACAGAGAAGAGTATTTTTACGGTGTAGAAGCCGACAAACTTACTGGAACCTATATGCTGCTTGATGAAGCTTCGGTAACGGGAACAGCAAATATAGTTATGGCAGCAGTTTTGGCCGAAGGCACAACAACCATTTACAATGCTGCTTGCGAACCTTATCTGCAGCAATTGTGTAAGATGCTCAACAGAATGGGCGCCAAAATTTCAGGAATAGGCTCTAATTTACTAACCATTGAAGGCGTTGATGCATTAGGCGGAACCGAACATACCATGTTGCCAGATATGATTGAAATAGGAAGTTGGATTGGCTTGGCAGCCATGACTAAAAGTGAGCTGACTATTAAAAATGTAAGTTGGGATGATTTAGGACAAATTCCTAATGTCTTTAGAAAACTAGGTATTTCAGTTGAAAAGCACGGTGATGATATTCACATTCCAGCACATACCGATGGTTACGAAATACAAAGCTATATAGATGGTTCTATTTTAACGGTTTCCGATGCACCATGGCCAGGATTTACACCAGATTTATTGAGTATTATTTTGGTTACAGCTACACAAGCGAGAGGAAGTGTTTTAGTGCACCAAAAAATGTTTGAAAGCCGTTTGTTCTTTGTCGATAAATTAATCGATATGGGTGCAAAAATTATTTTATGCGATCCGCATCGTGCCACTGTAATTGGTCACGATTTTAAATCGCAACTAAAAGCCACTACAATGACCTCGCCAGATATTCGTGCGGGTATTTCATTGTTAATTGCGGCTTTATCAGCTAAAGGAACATCTACCATACATAATATAGAACAAATTGATCGTGGATACGAGCATATAGTTGAACGTTTACAAGCCATAGGTGCCAAAATTGAACGCTTAGATTAAACAATTTATATTATCATAAATAATTAAAAACGTCTGTATTTTCAGGCGTTTTTTTAGTTTAAAGCATTTTTATAAGTTGCTAAGCAACGTTCACGTGCTTCTTTATGATCTACAATGGGTTTAGGGTAGGTTAGTTCCTGATATTCGGGCACCCACTTTTTGATGTATTTATGGTCTTTATCAAATTTTTTAATTTGCGTCGTGGGATTGAAAATTCTAAAATAAGGAGCAGCATCAACACCAGACCCAGCTACCCATTGCCAGTTACCAATATTACTAGCCATTTCATAATCGTGAAGTTTTTCGGCAAAATAAGCTTCGCCCCAACGCCAATCAATTAGTAAATGTTTGCATAGAAAACTACCTACTAACATTCTAACGCGATTGTGCATATAGCCTGTTTTGTTAAGCTCTCGCATTCCAGCATCTACCAAAGGGTATCCTGTTTTGCCATCGCACCAAGCTTTAAACTCGGTTTCGTTATTGCGCCACTCAATACGATCGTATTTTGGTTTAAAGCTTTTGGTTTTCGTATGTGGAAAGTGCCACAAAATCTGCATAAAAAACTCACGCCAGATAAGTTCTTGCCAAAAGATTTCATTGTTTTCGGCAATGGCTTTTTTCACTATTTCTCGAATACTTACTGTTCCAAAACGTAAATGTGGTCCTAAGTGAGATGTAGCATCTTTTGATGGAAAATTGCGGGTAGCTTCGTAGTTTTGAATAAGCTCTGGCGACACAGTATATGGTTTTATAGTTTGATTAGAGATTGTAAAACCTAGGTCGTTTAAACTGATGTTTGGTAAATGGTTTTCTTTGATTACATGTTTTAGAAGCGGCTTTGTATTATAGGTTTTTAATTGAATGGTTTTAAAATTGGCTTTCCAGGTTTTCATATAAGGTGTATACACCACATAAGGATTACCATCGTTTTTTACTACCTCATTTTTTTCAAAAATTACTTGGTCTTTGTAAGTTTTGAAAGCGATATTCTTATCTTTTAAGAACGTTTCAATATTCTTGTCACGTTTTTTAGCATAAGGTTCGTAATCGTGGTTGGTAAATACGGTGTTAATGGTATAATTTGCCGTCAGTTTTTTAAAAACATCAATAGGCTTTCCTTTGAAAAGCGCCAAACCACTATTATGTTTACCTTCAATATAACTACGCATTTGCTGTAAAGTATTGAATATGAACGTTACGCGCGCATCGTCTTTAGGTAGTTTGTCCAAGATTTCGGTATCGAAAATAAATATTGGTAGGACAGGTAAACCGTTGTTTAAAGCATGAAATAGGCCAACATTGTCTTCCCATCGTAAATCACGACGAAACCAAAATATGTTTATGGTTTTACTCATTAGGTAATTCGTTTTCTTGTAAAGGTTTGTGTTTTCCTGGGTTTAAATCTAAATGAATATTTCCTATACGAACGCGAACCAAACGCAAGGTTGGAAAGCCTACTTTGGCTGTCATTTTACGTACTTGTCTAAATTTTCCTTCGGTAAGTGTAATGCTTACCCAAGAAGTAGGGCCATGACGAGAGTCGCGAACATGGCGCTTTTCTATAGGGAAATGATTTGGATTAATATTGGTAGTTACTTGGCAAGGTTTTGTTTGATATGGTTTTCCGTTAATACTAATGGTAACACCAGTTTTAAGTTGATTTAAAGCGTTTTCTGTAATTACACCATCAACTTGTGCCAGATATTCTTTTTCAACTTTGGAGCTGTTTATGTAATGACTTGTTTTACCACAAGTTGTTAATAGTAATAAACCTTCAGAAGTTTCGTCAAGTCTACCAATGGCCATAGTGTTTTCGGGAAACTCACCAAGTTCGCCCAAGAGCTTTTTGTTACGACGTTTATTTTGATTATTAACAAACTGACTTAAATACCCGTAAGGCTTATGTATTTTAAAATGTTGTTCCATCATTTAAATTCACCAAATAAGTCAATGAGCTTTTTTTGCCTATAATTGAATATTTCGTTTAGTTTTGGTTTTACCAATACAGGATGAAAAAGTTGTCCTAGAACCCCAAAAGGAAGTTTATAGTGAACAATATCTTCCATTTCAATACCACCATTAATAGGTTTTATAAAATGTTTATGATGCCATAAGGCATAAGGCCCAAAACGTTGTTCGTCTACAAAATAGGTGTTGTCTTTAACATGAGTGATTTCGGTAACCCATTTTGTTTTAATACCAAAAACCGGTGTTACTATATATTGAATGATTTGTCCAGGAAACATTGCTCTGTCGGCTCCAGACAAAATATCAAAACTCATATAATCTGGTGTAATGGTTTTTAGGTTTGCTGGATTGGATAGAAAAGTCCAAGCTTCTTCAACAGAAATAGGTAATTTCTGAGTGGTATGTAACGTATATACCTTCATTTAATTATTTATAAAAATATATGTGTTTAAAGATGTAGCTAGTAATAACCAAATTAAATAGGGGAGTAGTAAATACCGCATGCGTTTCATATAATCTAGTTGGTATTTTATGTAAAAATATCCTATTACTAGCGTAAGTAAACTTATAATAACGAGCCCTAAAAAAACTAAATGTTGATTAAAAAAAACATAGTTCCAACTAACATTTAAAATAATTTGTATACTAAACAGTATTTTTACAAACTGTGATTGAAAATCTTTAAATAAATACGCCAAATACACGGAGAAACATATCATAATAGTACTCCAAGCTACCCCAAAAACCCATCCTGGGGGTGTCCAAGGCGCTTTGTTTAAATTAAGGTACCATTGCGATTGCGGGCCATTATCCATTAACCAACTACCCAAGGCCAAACAGCCAAAATTGATAACTAAAAATAGTATGATTAATTTGGCCGTTTTCATTATTCTAAATGTTTGGTAATCTTCTTGCTTAAGGGCTTTGTCATTGAGTAATATACATCAACAAAATGACCGTTTTCATCAATAAGATATTTTTGAAAATTCCATTTAACCGATGAGTTTTTTGTGCCATTAAGATCTTTATTTGTTAGCCATTTATAAAGTTCATGTTGATTTTCACCTTTTACATCTATTTTTTCAGTCATTAAAAAGTCAACACCATAATTAGATTGACAGAAATTTTGGATTTGAGTTGCCGAACCCGGTTCCTGACTTCCAAATTGATTGCAAGGTAATCCAATAACAACAAGTTTATCTTGATAGGTTTCGTGAAGTTTTTGTAAATCTTCGTACTGCGGTGTAAAACCACATTTAGAAGCCGTATTAACAAACAATATGTGTTTGCCTTTAAAATCAGATAAATCCACCGGATCCCCAGAAAGACTATTAATCTCAATATCGTAAATAGATGTTTTAGGTTCTTGAGCTTTGGTTTTACAATTAAAAAGTACCATAAAAGTTAGTATTGGAATGATTGTTCTCATATAAAAGTTAAAAATATAATGTTCAACAAAAATAAATAAAAGTTAGACAAAAATATAATCTTTTGCTTTTATTTAAGGATTCATTAACAATTAAAAGGTCACTTAATTTGTAATTTTAACCTAATAAATTTAAAAAACATATTAATACTAACTACAATGAAAAAATTATTACTACTTGTTGCTTTAGTTGCATTTACAATTAATGCCAAAGCACAAATTGAAACACCACAGCCAAGTCCAGCTAGTAAGTTGGAGCAAAAGGTTGGTTTAACAGATGTGACATTAGAATATTCGCGTCCAGGAGTTAGAGGACGAACCATTTTTGGCGACTTAGTGCCATACGGAAAGTTATGGCGAGCAGGTGCAAATAAAAATACTATGGTAACCTTTAGCGACAATGTAACTATAGGCGACCAAACACTTAAAGCTGGATCTTATGCTATTTTTGTTAAACCCATGAAAGGTTCTTGGGAAGTGTATTTTTATAACGATACTAATAATTGGGGAGCACCAAAAGATTGGGACGATAGTAAAGTAGCGGCAAAAACGACTGTAGAAACACACGACGTTCCATTTAATGTAGAAACTTACACTATAGATATTAATCAGATAACCAATAATGGGGCGGCATTAGAATTTATTTGGGAAAAAACCTACGCAGCCGTACCGTTTTCTGTACCAACAGAAGCTAAAGTAACATCGGCTATTAATCGTGTTATGGATGGTCCTGGTGCAAACGATTATTATGCTGCAGCTGTTTATTACTTAGAAGAAGGTAAAGATATAAAACAAGCGAAAAAATGGATAGACAAGGCTATATCTATGGTAGATAAACCACAATTTTGGCAATACAGAAAACAGGCCTTAATTTATGCTGAAGCAGACGATAAGAAAGGTGCAATAAAGGCTGCAAAGAAATCTTTAGAAGGTGCTCAAGAAGCAGGAAATGCCGATTATGTAAAAATGAATACCGATTCTTTAAAGGCATGGGGAGCCATGTAGTAGAAAAGCAATAGGCTAAATAATAAAAACGCGCATCAAATAGGTGCGCTTTTTTATTTTCTAATAATTTAAATTGATTGTTTGTCTAACGGAATCTAAAGTCGAAATTAATGTTTTGCTAAATTTAAAAGACATAATATTACTTTGCGTTTTTCCTTCGCGAATAAGTTGATTAAAATGACGTGTTTCAAAACTATATCCAATAGTATTGTAACCAAAATCTAGAGTTTCTTCTTTTCCATTTTTAGGGAGTAGAGTTACTGTAGAGGGTTCATGAAAACGGCTATTTATTTTAATAATGCCTTGTTCGCAATAAAAAGTTGCTAGCGTTTCGGTTTCTTCGAGAAGGGTACTTTTTAAATTAGCTATAACATTATTTTGGTATTTAAACATAATGTTACAAGAAGCATCTGCACCATTGTCAAAAAATGTAGCCGAAGCTTCGATAGTTTGTGGTTTTCCTAAGGTAGATAAGGCTGCAAAAATAGGGTAGATACCAATATCTAATAAACTACCTCCGCCAAGGGCTTTTTTTATAACTCGTGAATTTTCATCGTATTCTGGTTGAAACCCAAAATCGGCTTCCATTTTTAAAAGCTTTCCAAAATGTTGTTTTCGTAATAGACTTTGAACATGTTGGTAGTGAGGTAAAAAAGCTGTCCAAAGGGCTTCCATTAGCAAGGTGTTATTGGTTTTTGCAATGGCAATCATTTCAGAAACCTCTTCAAGATTCATGGCAAAAGGCTTTTCGCACAATACAGCTATCCCTTTTTTTAAGCACATGATAGTGTTCTCTTTGTGAAACACATGTGGTGTTGCTATGTAAACGGCATCGATAGTAGTATCGTTAGCCAAAGCTTCGTAGGAGTTGTATGCTTTTTCTGCTTGGTATAATGTAGCAAAATCGTTAACCTTACCTTGACTTCTCGATGCTACTGCATAAAGGTTGGCATCGTTTATTGTAGCTAGGTCTTCAGCAAATTTGTGGGCAATTTTACCAAGCCCAATAATCCCCCAGTTTATTGTTTTGTTAGTGGTCATTTTTTACCATTTAAAGTTTGAATTAATATAGCCAATGCAATTACTAAAACACAGCCAAATAAATTAAGCCATAGGTAGGGCATCCAATTAAACCACCAGCCAATTATAACGATGATTTGTGTTATAATTGCAGCTGTGAAAACAGCATTTCCACGTATTTTTTTAAAGAAAAATGCGAGCAAGAAAATTCCGAGAACATTACCATAAAAAATGGAGCCAATAATATTCACTAATTGAATTAAATTATCGGCTAAATAAGCCACGCAGGCTACAATAATGGCAAGTATACCCCAACTTAATGTAAACCATTTAGTAGCTTCTACATAGTGGTTTTCATCTTTATTTTGAGCGTAATTACGTTTGTATAAATCTAATGCTGTGGTTGATGCTAAAGCATTTAGTTCGCTTGCAGTGCTAGACATGGCAGCACTTAAAATAACCGCTAATAAAAGCCCTATAAGACCACGGGGTAAATTATTTAATATAAAATGAATAAACACATAATCCTTATCGTTGGTTTCTACATCTACTATTTTTTCTTTAGCAGCTTGTGCTATTAACGTTTTTGCAGCCTCACGATTAGCTTCAGATTGTTTGTTTAATTCTTGAATGTCTTTTGTTAATGCCTTATTGTTGGTCGTTATATAATTCGTTATTAAGGTTTGTTTTTCTTTAAAAATAGCTGTTTGCTCATTTTCAAGAGTTTTGTAATCTTCAGCATAGGCAGAATTTAAAATGGTTTGTTGTGCCGATGGATTAAAATTAATAGGCGAGGTGTTAAATTGATAAAAAACAAATACCATAACACCAACCAAAAGAATAAAAAATTGCATAGGGACTTTTAATAGGCCGTTAAAAATTAAGCCCATTTGCATTTCTTTGACTGATTTTCCAGAAAGGTAACGTTGTACTTGACTTTGGTCGGTGCCAAAATAGGAGAGCGCTAAAAAAGTACCACCAATTAAGCCACTCCATACCGTATAGCGATTTTCAAAATCAAAAGAAAAATCTAAAATATCCATTTTGCCACTTACGCCAGCAATATCTAAAGCATTGGAGAATGTAATATTTTCTGGTAGGTAGCTAAATATTAAAAAAAATGCGATAAACATTCCTGTAAAAATTACGGCCATTTGATATTTTTGAGTAACACTTACCGCTTTGGTTCCGCCGGAAACGGTATAAATGATAACTAAGATGCCAATAATAATGTTGAGGTATGTTAAATTCCAACCCAAAACAGCCGATAAAATAATAGCAGGTGCATAAATGGTGATTCCAGCAGCTAACCCTCTTTGAATTAGGAATAAAATAGCGGTTAAACTTCGTGTTTTTAAATCGAATCTATTTTCTAAAAATTCGTATGCTGTGTAAACTTTTAAACGATGGTATATAGGAATAAATACCATACAAATAATAATCATGGCTAATGGTACACCAAAATAAAACTGCACAAACCCCATACCGTCATGAAAGGCTTGTCCTGGTGTAGATAAAAAGGTTATGGCACTTGCTTGTGTTGCCATAACAGATAAACCAATGGTCCACCATTTCGAGCTATTACCGCCACGTACATAATCTTGTACGTTTTTGCTTCCGCGAGTTTTCCAAGTGCCATAACCAACAATTGTAAACAGAGTTCCTATTAATACAATCCAATCGAGTAGTTCCATATTAAAAAGCTTGCATTAAAAGGTAGAATAGTACAATATAAATGGTGTTTGCAACTAAAACCAAAGTGTAAAGTTTAGACCATTTTTCCTTGGGTTGCTGATTCATTTTTTTAGTCGTTTAAGGTTTGTTGGGTATTGTTTTCTTCTTTTCCTAACGATAACATGTTGGCAAATAATCTGTAAGCACCAGATACACCAGCAGGAAACTCTCTAAAGAAACTTAAACCTGTATAAATGTAGTAGCCTTTACCGTATTGCGCTACTAATAAACTTCCTTTTTTAGCCGATTCGCCTTTGTCGTGCATAGACAAAATAGGCGTAAAGTGTTTGTCCCATTTGTTAGGGAAATATAATCCGCGTTCTTGTGTCCAGCCTTCAAAGTCGTTTTGAGTAATGTTGTTTGGATAGTTTAATACCGGATGTTTAGGTTTTAATAAAGTGACTTTTGCAAACTCATCGGTAACACGATCGCGAGACAATTCTAATTTGTATGGTGCTAGTTGTTGTGTTTTAAGTCGGTGACTAGTGTTGTATTGCACAATCATATTGCCACCTTGTTTAACAAAATTAAATAATGCTTGTTGTTTAAATTTTAATTCCTCAACGGTATTATATGCACGAATACCAATAACAACCGCATCGAAACTTGAAAGGTTTTCAAGAGAAATATCTTCAGGCGCGAGTGTTTCAACGTTGTATCCAATTTGCTGTAAACTTTCTGGAACAACATCGCCAGCACCTTCTATGTAAGCAATGTTTTTACCATTTTTTTTAATATCTAATCGTACAACTTTACTTTCGCTAGGCAATAAAACGGTTTGATAAGGAATGTGATTGTAATCAATCTCAATGAGTTCTTTAGTATAAAATATTTCATCAATATTTACCATTGGAGAAATAAAGCCTTCACTTTGATTTTTTGGCGGAATCACTGTAAAAATTACGGTTTGTTCTTCGCCTTTGTGTGATAAACTAATGTTTTGTCTTTCGGGATAAACTTGCCAATCTTTTGGATGTGCTATTTGTACAAAACCTTCTAAATTATCTTTTTCAGCTTTAATAACAACTGGAATTTCTTTTTCTTCATTCGTATTAAAAATGATAACTTTTTCATCAATTTTTGCCGAAACTACTGGTACAATTTCAAACGGTTTGTAAACTTCGCCTTTTACAGGGTCGTTGTATTTATAAACAACAGGTTTTGTAAACGAAATAGGGGTGTTTTCTATACGTAAGTTAAAAGTAACATTAAAAACTCTTGGTGTTTCTGGATCACCAATTACATTAATATCATCAACTTTATACATGCCTAAACTGCCTTTTTGTGTAAGCCAATATGGCGTAGTGGGCGTTTGGTGCTTAGGAATGTTTAGTTGTTCTTCAAATTGAAAAGAGGTGTTATTTGTTAAGTTAATATTTTTTGAAACGTTATGATTTCCTGTATTATAACTGACTAATTCAATAGGGTTTTGACTACGATTAATGGTTTCTATATTTAAATCGATAGTTTCTCCAGCAGTTGCCAAATTAGTGTTCGCAACTGCTTCAAGATACAATCCAGAACAAGCAGCAATAATATGCTTAATTTCCTTAGTTTTTAGAGCTTTCCAATGAGCATCTTCTAAATTTTGAATGTGTTTATAAGCTTCAATTAATTTAGGAACAGAGGCCGAAGGATTTGTAAAGTCGAAGTTGTCTTCAACTTGTTTTAAAATAGTTCCAATAGTTTTTCCTCCTTTTACACGATTCCAACTGGTGTCGATGCCTTCAAATACATTATTAGTAGACGGCATATCGCCTTTAATTAACTCGATATATTCCATTTGCTTACCACGCGTTCCGGTGTTGCCAAATCCTTGAGATTTATGTTGGCTTCGGCTTAATGAGGCGATTTCGGAGTTGCTCAAGCCTAATTCAGGGTAATAGGTTCCTATATCAATGGAAAGCATTTCAGATTTGTCTGCTTTTTCAAATTTTTCTTGACTGCCATAAAACCACCAAGAGGTGTTAAAAAACACTCGTTTAGGTTGCCATGTAGAAGTGACTTTTAAATGGTTTGGGTATTTTTCAGGGTTATTTGCTAAATCAAAAGCTTCTAAGCTTAACATAGCCGAGGTTGTATGATGGCCGTGAGTTCTGCCTGGACTTCTGTGGTCAAACCTATTAATGATAACATCTGGTTTAAATTGTCTAATAGCTAAAACAACATCGCTTAAAACCTCATTTTTATTCCAAATATCTAAAGTTTCATCGGGATGCTTGGAGTAACCAAAATCGTTAGCCCGTGTAAAACATTGTTCGCCCCCATCTATGGCTCTAGCAGTAAGTAATTCTTGTGTTCTGATAACGCCCAAAAGTTCACGTATTTCTGGGCCAATTAAGTTTTGACCGCCATCGCCTCGTGTTAATGATAAGTAACCGGTTCTAGCATGAATATTGTTTGAGAAATAGGAGATAAGTCGCGTATTTTCATCGTCTGGATGGGCGGCTAGATACAAGACAGATCCAAGGAAATTAAGCTTTTTTATATCTTGATAAATTTCTGAAGCATTTGGTTTTTGGGGGTGTTGTGCCGCAATGTTTAGTGTAGATAAAACGAAAATTAACGTGAGTAGGCGTAACAGTTTTGTCATAGTTAGTGTTTTTCAGCGTTAAATATAAAAAGAAAACCAGCGGTTAAGCTGGTTTTAAAATTTCTTTAACGTAAAGTTTAAAGCCATTTTTTTCTTCTAAAATAGTATATCATTCCTAGAAATATAATAATCATAATCCCCCAAACAACATAATAGGCGTTATTGTAATGAAGTTCCGGCATGTTATCGAAATTCATACCGTAGATTCCCGCAATAAATGTTAGTGGAATAAAAATGGTAGCTATTATGGTTAGTACTTTCATAACTTCATTCATGCGGTTGCTAATATTGGTCATGTAAAGGTCCATTAAACTCCATATCATTTCGCGATAAATATCGATAGTGTCTGATAATTGAATAATATGATCGTAAATATCGCGATAGAACTGTATGGTTTTTTTCTGAATAAACTTTGTCTCGCTTTTTTCTATTCTATTAATAATTTCTCGTAATGGAAAAATAGCGCGACGTACTTTTAGGAGTTCTTTTTTCAAATTAAGAACTTGCTGGCTCATGTTATCGGCAGCTTCGCCTTCAAAAAGGACGTCTTCAATATCTTCAATTTTATTTCCTAAAGTTTCCGAAACAATGTAATAATGGTCGACTATGGCATCTATTAAAGCATATAATAGATAATCTGAGTTGGATGTTCTTATGCGACCTTTTCCATTACGTATACGTTCTCTAACTGTGTCGAAAACATCGCCTTCCGACTCTTGAAAAGTTAGCACGTAGTTTTCTCCCATAACAAAACTTACTTGCTCTATAACAACATCTTCGTTGGTGTTGTAGTAAAGCATTTTTAACGAAATAAAAATGTAATCATCGTATTCGTCAATTTTTGGACGTTGCGATGTGTTTACAATATCTTCTAAAATTAAAGGGTGAAGATCGTAATGTATTCCTATTTTTTCTATTTCATCAATATGATTAAGACCGTTAAGGTTTATCCAAGTAATGGTGTTTGACGCTTTATACTTAAAGGCTTCTTCTACACTTTTTAATTCGGCTTCAATAGCTTGTTCTGGGTTGTAATCAAAAGATTCAATAAAGAGTTTTTCAGATATTTTATCACCTGTATAAACAATTGCGCCAGGAACTTGCCCAACATGTTTTTTATATTTGGAGGTACGTTTTTTGCCCATAGTTTACTAAAAGTACATAATTTTTATAAAGCATCGTGGCCATCGTCGTAACTATTTGCAATAGCATCTTTTTTTAATAATGTTACTGGTTTTTGTAGGATAAGGTTGTTAGGGTAAGTTACTAAATCGCCATTGTCCAAGCGTAAATGAAGTTGAAAAGCGCCAATGTCTTCAATAATAGCTTTAATAGGGAAATCTTTATCGTGTATTTCTATTTTGTCACCTACTTTATAAGGGAAATTAAAAAACATAATAATACCCGAAGTAATGTTACTTAAAATAGACCAAACAGCAAATAAACCAATACCTATTACAGCAAAAACTGAAGAAAAAACTAAGGCAATGTCTTTAAACTCTGTGCCAAAAATAATGGTTTCGATTAACAGCGCAATTAATAGGAGCGTAACGGTAACATAGCGGTTTATTAAATGAATACGGGCATCGTTTATACCACTTTTTTTTCCAATTTTATTTATAGTGACTCGTGTTAAAAAACGGATAATTAATAAAATAGCGATTAATATTACCGATTGAATGAGTTCTGATTTATACGTTTCAAAAAACATAGTTGTAAAATATCTAGGGTTGTTTAACAAAGATAGTTTACAAAATAAATTTTGAAGCATTTAAAGAAAACTATTTAACGTTTTATAAACGAGATCTGTTGGTAAGCCAACAACGTTAAAATACGAGCCTTCAATTTTTGTAATGCCTATTTTTCCAATCCATTCCTGTATACCGTAAGCACCAGCTTTATCGTATGGTTTATACGTTTTTATATAATACTCAATTTCTTCACTAGTTAATTTTTTAAAGGTAACTTTTGTAATTGAATTTACTGTTTTTTGAAGTGTTTTAGTGGTAAAACAAACCGATGTAATAACCTCGTGTGTAGTATTGCTCAAGGCATTTAACATAAAAAAAGCCTCGTCTTCAGATGTTGGTTTTCCTAACGCCTCGTTGTTGTGCCAAACTATAGTGTCGCTAGTGATTAAAATATCTTGCTCTTTAAGCTCGTCTTTAAAAGGTAGTGCTTTTAACTGTGCTAAATAATCACTTATTTCAAAATGGTGTAACCTGTTGGGGTATTCTTCTTTTACAGGTTTTAAACGAATGTCAAAATCTAGGCCTAAATCTTTAAAAAACTGTTGTCTTCTAGGAGACCCTGAAGCTAAAATAATATGATAGTTTTTAAGTTTGTCGTTTAGCATTAATCTTTTAAAATAAATGGGTATAAAAGCATGGATAAGATACCAAAAAGCATAACTAATTTAAGCAAATTACTAATACCATGTAGTTGCTTTTTTGTTTCAGCAGAAAATAATTTAATACTAATGTAAATTAATGGTGCAATAACAAACAACAAAAAGTAAGTAACAGCAATTATTTGATGGTATAAATATGTTGCGGTATAATAAACTATTGAAAGAATAGGAAGTAAGGATATTATAAAAGCAATTTTTATAGCACGGTCTCTACCAATGGCAATAGGTAGCGTATTCATTCCAGATTTATAATCGCCATCAATATCTTCAATATCTTTAACAATTTCACGAATTAAATTAATAAAGAAAGCGAACATGGCGTAGTCCAAAATAATCTTAAAAAATGTAGATTGAGTGTCTTGGTTTTGAGGTGTAATTACAGGGAGTAAGTCGAAAACACCAACAATAATTAGGCTTAAAGCCACAAGGATAGAAATTAAAATATTACCTGCTAAAAGGACTTGTTTTAAATAACTGGCATAAAAATATAGCGAAGCCGATACAAAAACAAAGAGTCCAAAAAACACATCTTTCCCAATGGCTGTAGCAACATAATACCCTAATAAAACGCCAACAATATTACATGCAAAAAACAGATTGTAGGCCAATTTCTCGGAAATAGACTTTCCAATTAAAACAGCGTTTGGGTTGTTTATTAAATCGGTATCAACATCGTAAATATCGTTAATAATGTTCCCAGCTGCAGCAATACATACCGATGCTAAAACTAGAAGTGTAAAATGTAGTCCGTTTAAGGCCGTGGCAACTCCAAAGGGTTCTAAAAGGGCATATTTAACTAAAATTTGAGATAAGGCTATTAGGCCTAAATTTTTCCAACGGATAAGGTTTAAAATCGCCATAAGTTGTATTAATCGTATTCAGCATCAAAGTTACTATTCCATTTTTCCTGAACTTTTAAAACTTGCTCAATAACATCTCTTACAGCACCTTTACCACCATTTTTGTGAGAGACGTATTTAGAAATGCCTTTTATTTCTGGAACAGCATCTTGTGGACAGCATGGTAAACCTATTAATTTCATAACCGGGTAATCGGGAACATCGTCACCCATGTACAACACATTTTCGGCTTTAATATTGTAAATGTCTAAATATTCATCTAGCTGTTCAATTTTATTATGTGCGCCAAGATAAATATCGGTAACTCCTAAGCCACGTAAACGTTTACGAACCCCTTCGTTGGTGCCGCCAGAAATAATACATACATTAAATCCTGCTTGTAACGCTGTTTTTATGGCGTAACCGTCTTTAATATTCATGGTTCTTAACATGTCGCCGTTAGTTGTAATGGTTATTGTGCCATCGGTAAGCACGCCATCAACATCAAAAATAAATGTGGTTATATGTTCTAAGTATTCTTTGTAACTTTTATCTTCCATGTGTGTTTTTTATTGAAGCTGTAAGCAGCTCGTATATGTCTTTATGTTTCGAGTTTTCTAATTGTTTTAAATGACGTTTTATTGTTTTTTTATCATGTCTTACGGCTGGTCCAGTTTGCGCCATGTAAGGCGAAACGGTTTGTACTTTTTTGGCCGTTTCCATAATTAAAGGTTTTAAGATATCGAAATCAATGCTTTTAGCGTCGCTTATTTCATGAGCAATACGATATAATTGATTGGTAAAATTATTTACAAATACAGCCGAAAGGTGTAGCGTTTGGCGTTGTTCGGTATTAATTCTATACCATTTGCTTCCAATGGCTTCTGTAATGGTTTTTAGGATGTCAATATCTTGTTTATCTATAGTTTCTATACAAATAGGCACCTGTTTAAAATCCATATCAACGCCTTTAGAGAACGTTTGTAAAGGATAAAATACACCGCGTCTTAATTTTTTGTCTAAATCATGAATACCAGCACTACCCGAAGTATGTACAACTAATCGGTTTTCAAAAGGTAGATTAGATGAGACTTGTTTTATGGCATCATCACTAATAGCCATAAGATAAACATCGGCTTCAACTAAATCATCTAATGTATTGGTAATTGCAACCTCATTTTTATACGTACTAATTTTAGACAAATCGCGATTATACCACTGCTTTACTTGTAATTGGTTACTTTGTGTAAAAGCCTTATATAAATGTGTGGCTACATTTCCAGCTCCTATAATGCAAATTGAAATCATGCCGCTAAAATACTGAAGTATCTTATGATTTAAAAGTATCTTTGTAAGTATGAATAAAAAGGATTTAAAAAATAGAGAAGATGTTAAGCTATTGGTTTGTAGTTTTTACGATAAAATAAGAACACACGAGGTGTTAGCACCTTTTTTTGAAAAAGCCATTACAGATTGGGATGCACATATTGAAAAACTAACAGACTTCTGGGAGGCTAGCTTATTTTTAAAAACAAAGTTTTATGGTAATCCGCTACAAGCACATATAGAAGTAGATAGAAATAATAACCATAGTATTACGCAAGAACATTTTGGTTTATGGCTAAACTTATGGGTTAATACTGTTGATACTCTTTATAAAGGCGACTATGCTGAAAATGCTAAAAGCAAAGCAAGGAAAATGGCTAGTTTCATGTATATAAATATTTTTTCCGCGAGAAAATAGTTGTCATAATTTTATAATTTTTAACATCTCAAGTTCATTTAAAAAGGCTTAAAGTAAACAAAAAGACTTACCTTTGCACGAGCAAAAAATAAGCCGCTTTATCATGCTAAAAAAACTTACCAAAACACTTTTCTCCACAAAACTTACTGCTGTCTTATTTATTGTATTTGCTGCAGCAATGGCCATAGGAACTTTTATGGATGCTGGAGAAGAAACATCGCCTACAGCATACTCAAGAAACATGATTTACAATACCTGGTGGTTCGAAACCATTATGGTTATGTTTGTTATTAACTTTATAGGAAATATTAAAAAGTATCGGCTTTTACGAAAAGAAATGTGGGCTACTTTAATTCTACACTTATCTTTTATTTTAATAATTGTTGGTGCAGGAATTACACGATATATAGGTTACGAAGGCATGATGGGAATTCGTGAAGGCGCTACCGAAAACACGTTCCTGTCTAGAGAAACATATATTACAGCTTATATAGATGGCGATTACGAAATAAATGGTGTGGCACAACGCTTACCTAGAGAATGGCCAGTAGATTTCTCACATAGATTAGAAAACGATTTTAAAGAGACAGCTGTTTATAATAATCAACCTGTAACGTTTGAGCTGGAACGATTTATCCAAGGAGCAGAACTCGATGTAGTGCCTTCGGAAGATGGGGAAGAATATTTAAAAATAGTAGAAGCAGGAGGAGGAGCACCGCATAATCACTTCCTTCAAAGCGGTAAGGAGCAACTTATACACAATGTTATTTTTACATTAAACAAGCCTATAGAAGGTGCCGTTAATATTACTAATCAAGATGGAAAATTAACCATAGAATCTCCTTTTGAAGGCGAGTATATGACTATGGCTACTATGGCAACAGGAACGTTGGTGAAAGACTCTATTCAGCCTCTAATATTACGTTCACGTTATATTATCGGCGACATGCAAATGGTGTTTCCTAAGCCTGTGGTTAAAGGACAATTTGAAGCTGTTAAAAAATCGAAACTATTAAAAGGCGATGAAGACGGTGTGATATTAAAAATCACCTCTGAAGGTGAAACAAAACAAGTTCACCTACTAGGCGGACAAGGTCATAGCAACCCTTTTGAACAAGTAAACATTGCAGGCTTAGATATTGCAGTTAAATATGGTTCAAAAACAAGAGAATTACCATTTAGTATTAAGTTAAACGACTTTATTGCAGAGCGTTACCCAGGAACCGAAAACAGCTATTCTTCATATGCCAGTGAAGTCACTGTTTTAGATAAACAAGAAGGCGATTTTGACTATCGAATTTTTATGAATCATATTTTAGACCATCGTGGTTATCGCTTTTTTCAAGCTAGTTTCGATCCCGATGAAAAAGGCACAAGACTTTCTGTAAATCATGACTTTTGGGGGACTTGGATTACTTACATTGGTTATGCATTATTATATTTAGGATTGTTGGCTATTTTATTTGATAAGAATACGCGTTTTGGAGAATTAAAACGATTGCTTAAAAAAGTTAAAAACAAAAAAAGTGCTTTAACTATAGTGGCGTTATTGTTTTTTACAACATCGTTTGCACAAACCGAGGCAACACAGACTAGTCATATTCATAATCAGCCAACAAAAGCAGAAATAGATTCTATAATCCATGCTAATATAACACCCAAAGAACATGCTGATAAGTTTGCGCATTTGGTAATACAAGATGCAGGAGGAAGAATGATGCCTGTAAACACATTTGCTTCTGAAATGCTTCGTAAATTAAGTAAACACGATACTTATAACGATTTAGATGCCAATCAGGTGTTTTTATCTATTCATGAAAGCCCTATGTTATGGTACAATGTACCTATCATTTACCTAAAGCCTAAAAAATCAGATTCATTAAAACAATTAATAGATGTTCCTAAAGAGCGAGATTATGCAGCTTTAGTTGACTTTTTTAACGACAGAGGCGATTATAAACTTGGTCCATATTTAGAAGAAGCTTATAAGGCACCAATACCTAACGGATATCAAAAAGAACTTAAAGAAGCCGACCAGAAAGTAAATTTACTGTATAACACCATAGAAGGCTATGCTTTAAGAATATTCCCGCTTCCAAATAACGAAAATAATAAATGGATATCTTCTACAGAATACAGAAGAGATGGTTATAAAGAGCAAGTAAACGATTCGTTATACGGAAACTTTATTAATAGCGGATTTAGCGCTTATCTTTTTACACTAAACAAGGCAAAACAAACAAAAGACTTTAAAAAAGCCGAAGAACTATTAGAAGCCTTTAAAAAGACGCAGCATAAATACGGTAGCGAGGTCATGCTATCTGATAAAAAGATAAATACCGAAATACTCTACAATAAGTACGATATTTTTAAAAACTTATTTAGTTGGTATATGTACGCTGCTACTTTAATGTTTATACTTATTATCATACAAATTTTTAATGATAAGAGTAAAGTATTACCAGTAATAATCAATGTATTTATAGGGATTATTCTTTTACTTTTTGTGTTACATACTGCTGGTTTAATAGCAAGGTGGTATGTTTCTGGCCATGCACCATGGAGCGATGCTTACGAGTCTATGATTTATGTCGCTTGGGCAACCATGTTATTTGGATTAATTTTTGGAAGAAAGAGTAATTTAACCTTAGCTTCTACAGCCTTTGTTACTTCTATGATTTTAATGATTGCTCATTGGAATTGGATGGATCCTGCCATAGCAAACCTACAACCTGTATTAGATAGTTATTGGTTAATGATTCATGTCGCTGTAATTGTAGCAAGTTATGGGCCATTTACATTGGGTATGATTTTAGGTGTTGTGTCATTATTACTAATGATTTTTACAACAAAAGATAACAAGAAGAAAATGAAGCTAAACATACAAGAACTAACCATTATAAATGAAATGGCATTAACCGTAGGTCTTGTTATGTTAACCATAGGAAACTTTTTAGGCGGTATGTGGGCTAACGAAAGTTGGGGACGCTATTGGGGTTGGGATCCTAAAGAAACTTGGGCTTTAATTAGTATTATGGTTTATGCATTTGTAATTCACATGCGTTTGGTTCCAGGCTTACGCAGTAGATTTGGATTTAACCTAGCTTCAATAATAGCATTTGCTAGTATCATGATGACATATTTTGGGGTGAATTTTTATTTAGCTGGATTACATTCTTATGCAAGTGGAGACCAAATAATAAGTTTAAAATTTATTGGAATAGCATGTGCAATAGTAGCTGTTTTAGCCATCTTGGCTTACAGGAAGTATGCAAAGTTTTATAAAAAATAGGTTACCTTAATATCATTAAACCAAAAAAAAATCAATCTTGTTTAAGATTGATTTTTTTTTTTGTTTTGTAAAGTGTACTTTTTATAACTTTATAGGATTCTTATCTAAATTTAAATCATCTAGCATATCTTGGGTGAATTTATAATGTCCACGCCTAGTTACAATTTTAAACCTATGATCTTTCATTCTAGTTAAGACTTCAAGAAAGCGCCATTTAGATTTTAAAAGTTTAGGTTTTTCAGATTTCAAACTAATTTCAAAGTAATGTTTCCTACCTGCCTTTTCGGCAACTATATCTGGTGTAATTGTTATATCGCTACCTTTTTTAAGGTACGATTTAGGCGCTTCATAACCTTCTAAATCAGCTTTAATGTTACTAAAGCCACGCTTCTCTAAATAAGCTAAGGTTTCTTGTAAGAAAACTTCGTTTTCAGTTTTATCTTGTGCTATCATGCTATTAAGATATAAAAAAATATTAATTATTTTATTTATATAATGTTAAAAAAACAACTTGACTCTTTGAAATATAGCTTTTTAAGTGTTTTGTGCTTAGTTTTTGTTCTGTATAGAGTACAGGAAATTAATTAAGAAGTAGTATTTTGCAACTTGTAGGACAATGCACAATATGGAAACATTTTTAGAGAATTATCAAAATATATTTGAAAGCGACTTAGTCAATGAAATTACTCAAGTTGGTATATTTAAAAAAGTAAAGAAAGGGGAGTTAGTTCTTGATGTTGGCGAATACATTAAATATATGCCTTTAATTGTTTCAGGAGCTATAAAAGTGATGCGTGAAGATGAAGAAGGCGAAGAGTTGTTGTTGTATTTCTTAGAGGTAGGCGATACGTGTGCCATGACTATTTCATGTTGTTTAGGACAAAAGAAAAGTGAAATTACAGCTATTGCAGAAACCGACTCTAGTTTGGTTATGATTCCCGTTAAATATATGTCTATTTGGATGTCTAAATACCAAAGTTGGCAAAACTTTATTTTAGAAAGTTATAATGAACGTATAAGCGAACTTTTAGAAGCCGTAGATACCATTGCTTTTTTAAAAATGGATGAGCGTATATATAAATATCTTAAAGATAAAGCTATGGTAAACCGTAACGACTTAGTAGAGGTAACACATCAACAAATAGCAAACGATTTACACACATCAAGAGTTGTTGTTTCTAGACTGCTTAAATCGTTAGAAAAACAAAACATAATAGAGCTACAAAGAAACTGTATTAAAGTTCTAAAATTGTAACCATTGTTACGCTTTATATAAATTAACACTATTACCTTTGAAGCAAAATAAGTGATTTGGAAGATATTTTAGGATATTTAGGCGCATTGGTTATAGGGTTAGTGTTAGGATTAATAGGTGGCGGTGGTTCTATACTAACCGTTCCTTTATTGGTTTATTTATTAGGGTATAACCCAGTAGTAGCGACTGCTTACTCGCTTTTTGTAGTAGGATCTTCTTCAGTAGTAGGGGTAATTCAAAAGCATCGAAAAAAGCAAGTAGATTTTAAAACGGGATTCACTTTTGTTTTTCCATCGTTTATAGCGGTTTACATGTCCAGACGGTTTTTAGTTCCTTACATACCAGATGAGGTATTCTCTCTTGGTAGTTTTGTTTTAACCAAAGAAATGGCTATCATGGTTTTTTTCTCGTTAGTCATGTTTTTGGCTTCGATATCGATGATAAGAGGCCGAAAAAATCTAGAAGACGAAAATCAACAAAAATCACAACCTTATTATAAAACCTTTATACAAGGACTGTTTATAGGATTGGTAACAGGTTTAATAGGAGCAGGAGGCGGTTTCCTGTATGTGCCAGCATTAGTTATTTGGGGTGGATTAAGTATGAAAAAAGCCGTAGGCACCTCATTAATTATTATAGCTTTTAACTCATTAATTGGGTTTACAGGCGATATACAAACCTTAGAGATAGATTGGGGGTTCTTATTAACCTTTTCAGCCATTACAATTATTGGCATTTTATTAGGAGGCTATTTTTCAAAATATATTTCTAACAAAAAACTTAAAAAAAGCTTTGGTTGGTTTGTTATGTTAATGGCAATTTATATCTTAATAAGAGAAATTTCAGCGTAGTAATAATTGTAACTTAAGTCACTAATTAACTAAAAAAACATTAGTAATTTTGAGTCACTAAAAAAAACGATAATGATTATAGAACAAATATATACAGGATGTTTAGCTCAAGGAGCTTATTATATAGAAAGTAAAGGAGAAGTGGCTATTATAGATCCGCTTCGCGAAGTACAACCATACATTAATAAAGCTTCAGAAAACAACGCGAATATAAAATACATTTTCGAAACCCATTTTCACGCCGATTTTGTTAGTGGACATGTCACCTTATCAAAGAAAACAGGAGCACCAATAGTATATGGTCCTAATGCAAACCCAAGTTTTGATGCCGTAATAGCCAAAGATGGACAAGAATTTAAACTTGGAGATATAACCATAATAGCCTTGCATACACCAGGACACACTATGGAAAGTACTACCTATCTTTTAAAAGATGAAAATGGTAAAGACCATGCTATTTTTAGTGGAGATACGTTATTTTTAGGAGACGTTGGTCGTCCAGATTTGGCCCAAAAAGGAAAAGAGTTAACACAAGAAGATTTAGCAGGCTATTTATTTGATAGTTTACGTCAAAAAATTATGCCTTTGGCAGACGAGGTTATTGTTTATCCTGCGCATGGTGCCGGATCGGCTTGTGGGAAGAATATGATGAAAGAAACGGTAGACACTTTAGGTAACCAAAAGAAAATGAATTATGCCTTACGTGCCGATATGACTAAAGAGGAATTTATTAAAGAAGTTACCGATGGCTTAGCGCCACCACCAGAGTATTTTCCGCTTAATGTTAAAATGAATAAAGAAGGTTACGAAGATATTGATGAGGTGTTAGAGCGTGGCACAAAAGCATTATCACCAAAAGCTTTTGAAGTAGCTGCCAATGAAACAGGCGCAATTGTGTTAGATGTTCGTCATCAAACAGAATTTGTGAAAGGACACATTCCAAGATCTATTTTTATTGGTATAGATGGTGGATTTGCCCCTTGGGTAGGCGCTTTAATTGCCGATGTGAAACAACCTATTTTAATCGTAGCCAACGAAGATCGTGTAGAAGAAACCGTTACACGCTTATCTCGTGTTGGATTTGATAATACATTAGGATACTTAGAGGGTGGTTTTGAGGCTTGGAAAGCATCTGGTAAAGAAGTTGATACTATAGAATCTATTTCTGCCGAAGAATTTAAAAACAGATTAGAATCCAATAATGAACTTCCTATTTTTGACGTTAGAAAAGAAGGAGAGTATGTAAGTTCTCATATTGAAACAGCACACTTAACACCGTTAGACTTTTTAAACAAACACCTTAGCGAATTTCCAGAAAGCAACGATTTTTACGTGCATTGTGCTGGTGGATACCGCTCGGTAATAGCAGCCTCCATTTTAAAAAGTCGTGGTATTCATAATTTAATAGATGTTGCTGGCGGATTTTCAGCTATAAAAAAGGCAGGTATTTCTGTAACCGATGAAGTCTGTCCAACAACCCTTAAAAAATAAACTTAAAAATTAATCAGCATGGCTTTTTGTTATGCTGATTAATTTCCTTGAATTCTCTCCCATAAATCGTTAAGCATAGCTTTGGCATCACCTGGCTTTCTAGGTTGTTCAATAAATGTAACATGCCCCAAAGCATCTTTTTGTATTAAAAACTGAAACACAAAGTCTTGAGAGTTGGGTTTTAAGTTTAACAACCCAAAACGTAAGTCGTTAAAATATAGGTCACCATTTTTTTGTGAAATCGTATACCAACCTTCCGAAATAGTAATCATACGTTGTACCTTTTCATGTGTTTGTAACTCACCTAGTAAATGATGATTTTTAGGATACGAGGTAAAACGAATAGGTTTAGAATCGAAAAAAGAATAATTTCCTAATAAATACGCCTCTTTGGTATCTATATTAGCATTCCACAGAATAGTATTTAATGGAGAAGGTCTTGTATCAATAGCAAGATAATCTATATTTTGATCTTCTAAAGCGTGTTTAAATTGTGTATGGGCGGCCCACTTTAATCCTAAACTAATCAACAAGTAAAAAGAACTGATCGTTAATCCTAAAGTATTAAACAACCGACGTTTTTTACTCGTTCTGTTTTGAAGCATAGTTAAAATCAAAAACACCAAAAATGGCAACGTGTATAGGGGGTCGATAACAAAAATATTTTTGTAGGCTAAACGTAAATCAAACGGCCAAAAAAGTTGTGTTCCCCAAGTCGTGTGAGCATCTAGTAAAGGATGTGTTAAAAACGCCCAAAAGAATAACCAAGTCCAGTCTTTAATGCTTTTATGAGTTTCAATTTTCGAGATTAACCACCCAAAAATAGGTGCAAATACAATAGAAAAAACAATAGAATGTGTAAACCCACGATGAATTTCTAAAGCAGAAACGGTATCGGTCACATAAGAAGCTATAACATCCAAATCTGGAATAGTACCAGCAATGGCTCCATAAAACATGGCTTTATTGCCAACTTTTCGTCCTAAAACGGCTTCGCCAACCGCAGCACCTAATACAATTTGAGTAAGAGAATCCATATTTTTTTGCTGTGCAAAGCTATTTAAAAAAGTGTTTAAACAGCTAAATGTTAGTTATAATTTAAGTAGTGTAACATAGGTTACTAATAAATATAGATATATAGCTTAATTTTATACTTCGTATAAATTTAATAATAAAAGTATGTCATTTTTATCAGCATTATTTACATCTAAAAGTCAAGACAGCAAGTCTGTAGTTGGGCTTTCTTCAAAAGAATTTAAAACGCAAATAGAACATAAAAAAGTGCAATTAATAGATGTTAGAACTCCAAGAGAGTTTAAATCGGGTTGTATAAAAAAAGCCAAAAACATAGATTTTTTCTCTGGAACGTTTAACAAAGAATGTCTTAAATTAGATAAAGAAAAACCTGTTTATGTATATTGTAGAAGTGGTAACAGAAGTCGTAAAGCAGCAAATAAGTTAGCCAAAATGGGCTTTACTAAAATTTACGACCTTAATGGTGGAATTTTAAGATATAGTTAAAAACGCACCTATGAAAACAACAATAATCGTTCAAAACTTAAAATGTGGAGGTTGTGCTAATACTATAACTAATAAACTGTCTGAGGTTAATACCATTTCAAACTTAAGTATTAGTATAGAAGAAAGTAAAGTCACGTTTACTCATAATAAAGAGACAGATGTCATGCTAGTAAAACAAGCTTTAAGAAATTTAGGGTATCCTTCAATAGATGCTGCAAATCCGCTAACAGCTAAAGCAAAATCGTTTGTAAGTTGTGCCACAGGAAAACTATCTAAATAACATATTATGAAAAAAATAATAATATTAGCTTTTTTATCGATGGTCATTTTTAGTTGTAAAAATGATACAAAAACTCAAGTGTCTGCTTTAGATAAGCAATTACAGGCACAAAGTCACCCTGGTAAAAAATTAATGGAGACAAATTGTTATACCTGTCACAGTCCTTCGGCTAGTCATGAAGATAGAATTGGTCCGCCTATGATCGCTATTAAAAAGCATTATATAGATAGTAATACTTCTAAAGAAGCGTTTATAAAGTCTATGCAAGAGTGGATTAAAAACCCCACTGAAGACAATGCAAAAATGTTTGGTGCAGTAAAGCGTTTTGGCGTTATGCCTAAACAACATTTTCCAGAAGAAACCATACGGCAAATAGCTGATTACATGTACGATTTTGATATTGAACAACCCGAATGGTTTGAAGATCATTTTAACGAACAGAAAGGGCAAGGAAAAGGCGCTAGAAAGGGGCAAGGAAAAGGGATGCAAAAAAAACAAGTACAAACTAATGATGAAGCCCTTCCTTATGCCGAACGCGGTTTAAAATATGCCTTATCTACAAAAGCAGTATTAGGGAAAAACCTTATGGGAACCATACAAAAGCAAGGCACCATAGAAGCCCTAGCTTTTTGTAATGAAAAGGCCTATCCGTTAACAGATAGTATGTCGGTTGTACATAACGCTAATATTAAGCGCGTATCAGATAAACCAAGAAACCAAAATAATCAAGCTAATTCAGAAGAATTAGATTACATAAAGACATTTAAGCAAGTAGTTGCAAGTAACGAAGAACCTAAACCTATGGTAAAGAAATTAGACAATAAAGTGCAGGTCTATTATCCTATTGTTACAAATACCATGTGTTTACAATGCCATGGTAAACCTAATGAAACTTTGGCGCAATCTACATTTACAAAGATTAAAGCACTTTATCCTAGTGATAAGGCTATAGGGTATAATGCTAATGAGGTTAGAGGAATGTGGCGTGTTACTTTTGCAAAATAAATTAAAGAATTATGAGCAAGTTTTCAGAAATAATAAATCAAGAAAAACCAGTATTGGTCGACTTTTTTGCTGAATGGTGTGGTCCATGCAAAATGATGAGTCCTATTTTAAAGCAAGTAAAAGAGAGTATGGGCGATAACGTTTCTATTATTAAAATAGATGTTGATAAAAATCAAACACTAGCAGCTAAATACCAAGTAAGAGGCGTACCAACACTATTGTTATTTAAAAATGGAAAGCAAGTTTGGCGGCAATCAGGTGTGTTGCAAAAAGATGAGATAATCAATGTAATAAAGACAACAAATTAATGAATTTATCTGAAACGTTTTGGGATAATAAATATAAAAACAACGAAACAGGTTGGGATTTAGGAGAGGTATCGCCGCCCATAAAAGCTTACATAGATCAATTAACCAATAAATCGTCACATATTTTAATTCCTGGTGGCGGAAACTCTTACGAAGCCGAATATTTACATAATAAAGGCTTTAAAAATGTGTATGTGGTGGATTTATCTAAAACAGCATTATCTAATCTTAAAAAACGTATACCAACGTTTCCGTCATCACATTTAATTCAAAAAGATTTTTTCGATTTAGAGATGACTTTCGATGTCATTTTAGAGCAAACCTTTTTTTGCGCCATAAATCCTAATTTAAGAGAACAATACGTTACCAAGTCTAACGAACTTTTAAAACCTAAAGGTAAAGTTGTAGGCCTACTTTTCGATGTGCCTTTAAATACCGACAAACCACCATTTGGTGGCTGCAAAAAGGATTATATAACATATTTTGAAAAGTATTTTAATATTGTTTTAATGGAAGAAGCTTATAACTCTCATGATACAAGACACGGAAAAGAACTCTTTTTTATTATCAAGAAAAAAGACTAGCCATAATTTAAAAAAACTTAAAAACAAGAAAAGAGGAAAGTGACTTACAAGCTTTCCTCTTTTTTTATGTGTAAAAGCTTTAATACAAGGTATGTGCAAAAAGTATTAAGTAACATAGGTTACAATAAAAAAGGGTAATACACACTAACTTTAACATGGACAAATATAAAAACAACTCACCATGAAAAAGCTAAAAATAACGTCAATCCTTACCGCTCTTATTATAACAGTATCAATGTCATTTTTAAGTGCATGTAGCTCAGATGACGATGCGAATGCGAGAAACTTCAATGTAAATCAACCACTAACAGAAACAGATAAAGATGCATTGCTATTTATGTTAGAAGAAGAAAAGCTAGCAAGAGACACCTACATATATTTAAATAATGAGTGGTCTTTAAGCCAGTTTAATAACATAAAAGATAGTGAACAGATGCATATGGATGCTGTGGAAAACCTTTTAACGCAATATAATGTAGCTTATACTATTTTACCCTTAGGAGAGTTTCAAGATAATATGTTGCAAGATCTTTATGACCAGTTTATCATAGATGGAACGATAAGCCAAGCAAATGCGCTTCAAATTGGAGCCACTATCGAAGATTTAGATATTGTAGATTTAGAAGATTATATAAATGCCACATCGAATACCAATTTAATTCGTGTCTTTGAAAAGCTTCAATGTGGCTCTCGTAACCATTTAAGAAGCTTTGTTAGCGCTATAGAAAATGCGGGTGATACGTATACACCACAATACTTATCGCAAGAAGATTATAATAGCATTTTAGTAGGAAGTCACGAACAGTGTAATTAAAAATAAAGACTTGATAGATATCATTTTATGATTTTTCTTTTTGTACTAATTTAGTTAATCACGAAAAGTAAAAACCGTTTTTTTTAAGTCTCTTGTGTAACTTAAGTAGCATTGATAAATTTTATAACTTATTATATTTGGTATAAATAAATTTAATACAAAAACATCATGAATAATTCAGAATCAACAACAGAAAAAGAAGTGTTTTCAATGCCAAGAATAGGCGATAAAGCACCAGAATTTAAAGCAGTAACGACACAAGGTGAAATAAATTTTCCGTCAGATTATAAAGGTGAATGGGCTATTTTATTTAGTCACCCAGCAGATTTTACACCAGTTTGCACTTCAGAGTTTATGACCTTTGCTCATTTAGAAGAAAAGTTTAATAAAGCCAATTGTAAACTAGTAGGTTTATCGGTAGATGGCTTGTATAGTCATATCGCTTGGCTTAGAACAATAAAGGATAAAATTAAATTTAACGGTATGGAAAATGTAGAAGTTAAATTTCCTTTAATTGAAGATATTACCATGGAAGTCGCCAAGAAATATGGTATGATTCAGCCAGGTGAACATAAAACACAAGCTGTAAGAGCTGTCTTTTTTGTAGACCCAGAAAGTGTTGTAAGAGCAATAATTTATTACCCGTTAAGCTTAGGAAGAAACTTCGACGAAATTTACAGAGCATTAATAGCCATGCAAACATCAGATAAGTTTAATGTAGCAACTCCGGCAGATTGGGAACCAGGAAAAGACGTTATTGTTTCTCCTGCAGGTTCTTGTGGTGTAGCTGAAGAACGAATGACAAGCACAGAAGATTTAACTTGTGAAGATTGGTTTTTCTGTACTAAGAAATTAGATAAAGACTTAGTACTTAACGAAGTTTTAAAATCATAATTTTAAAAAAGAAAAGGCTCTCAATATTGAGAGCCTTTTTTTATATTAAAATAGTATAAAACAACTAATTACATTGTATTTTTAAAGAACACAAAAACCAACTATGGAAGATATGCTTTTTTACGATAGGATGCAGTTTGCATTTACTATCACATTCCATTATTTATTTCCACAATTAACTATGGGATTATCTTTAATGATAGTCTACTTTAAATGGAAATTTCTCAGAACCAAAATTGATAAATACAACGATGCTGCAAAATTCTGGATGAAAATTTTTGCGCTTAACTTTGCTATGGGGGTAGTTACTGGTATTCCTATGGAGTTTCAATTTGGTACCAATTGGGCCAAGTTTTCAGAACTTACAGGAGGTATTATAGGTCAAACACTCGCCATGGAAGGTATGTTTTCCTTCTTTTTGGAATCCTCCTTTTTGGGTCTCTTTTTATTTGGAGAAAAATTATTAGGTCATAAGTTACACTTTGTAACAGGCTTTTTAGTTTTTTTAGGGTCTTGGGCAAGTGGTTATTTAATAATTGCTACCCACTCATGGATGCAATACCCTGTAGGATATGAAATTTTAGAAAACGGAAAATTTGTGCTTAATAATTTTAGTGCTTTATTTTCTAATCCTTGGTTACTGCCATCTTATTTACATAATCAATTGGCTTCAATCATCACATCATCTTTTGTGGTTTCTGCAGTTGGAGCGTTTTATCTTTTAAATAAAAAGCATACAGAGTTTGGGAAGCTTTTTGTAAAAACAGGCGTTATTTTTGGATTAATATCTAGTGTTCTTGTGGCATTTCCAACCGGTGATTGGACAGCAAAAAATGTAGCAAAACACCAGCCTGTAACCTTTGCCGCTATGGAAGGTATTTTTGAAACCGAAGAAGGCGGCTCAGAAATTGTGCTTATTGGTCAGCCAAATGTGTTAGAAAAGAAATTAGATAATAAAATAGCCGTTCCAAATGTACTCAGCTTTTTAACCTATCAAAAATGGGATGCGCAAATAAAGGGGCTTAATGAGTTTAACGAAGAAGATTACCCAACAAATATTCCAGGATTATATTATGCATACCATATTATGGTTGGCTTAGGAACCATTTTTATAGGAATTATGTTATTAGCCAATATCCAATTATTTAGGGAAAAGCTATATAAAACAAAATGGATTTTATGGGGACTAATGTTTATGTTACCATTTCCTTATATAGCGAATACAACAGGATGGTATACAGCAGAATTAGGGAGACAGCCTTGGTTGGTTTACAACTTATTACGTACAGCAGAAGGTGCTTCTCCTACAGTTTCTTCGGGTAATACACTATTTACCTTACTTGGTTTTATAGGATTATATTTATTGTTAGGCTTATTATTTTTAATACTAGCAGGGAAAATTATTAATAAAGGACCACAACTTAATCAAAGCTAATTATGGAATTATTTTGGTATATCGTTTTAATGTGTATGCTCGCTATTTATGTTATTTTAGATGGTTACGATTTTGGCGCCGGTATTATTCATTTATTTTTTGCAAAAAAAGAGAAAGATAAAAAGGCTATAACCAATGCAATTGGTCCGTTTTGGGATGCTAACGAAGTCTGGTTAATTGCAGCTGGAGGGGTGTTGTTTTTTGCTTTTCCAACGTTATATGCTTCTTCATTTAGCGGGTTTTATTTGCCACTAATTATTATTTTATGGTTACTTATTTTTAGGGCTGTTGGTTTGGAACTTCGAGGGCAAATACATAATAAAATGTGGGAAAGCATTTGGGATAAAGCTTTTGGTATTTCGAGTTTGTTATTGGCCTTGTTTTTTGGAGTAGCACTAGGAAACGTTGTAAGAGGTGTAAACTTAGGAAATGTGGTTAATGGTGTGTCAACACATGAAGCACATTATTTCTTTTTACCACTTTGGAACCCAACATTTAGTCCACAAACAGAACAATTAGGCATTATAGACTGGTTTACCCTTTTATTAGGAATAATTGGAGTAGTTTCTTTAACAATTCATGGTGCTAATTGGATTATTTTTAAAACAAATTCTAATTTAAATAATAAACTAAAGCGTATTGTTTTCAACCTCAATTTTGTGTTGTTGGGACTAATAGTTATTTCATTGTTAATTTGGCATATTATAGAACCTAAACCGTTTCATAATTTTTTAAGCAACCCTTGGTTATGGATTTTTCCCGTAATAACATTGATAGGCGTTTTAGGGCTGTTTAACGTAAAAGGATTTAAAAAAGATGGATATGGTTTTTTGTTTTCATCATTGTTTTTATTTGGCGGATTAACTTCCACAGTAGCATCTATATTTCCAAAGGTTTTACCGTCTACAAATACTGTAAATCCAGATTTAACTATTTACAATGTGGCTGCACACGATTATGGCCTATCTGTAGGTGTTTATTGGTTTATTATTGCTATTATTTTAGTTATAGCATATTTTACTATTCAGTATCGTGTTTTTAAAGGTAAAATGGATGATGTTGGTTATGGAGAGCATTAATTATTAATAGTAACAACTAGTTTATAAAAAGCAGCAATTAGGCTGCTTTTTTTGTGTAACATAAGTTACGTTTTAAGTTGTTGAAAAATGCCATCTTTATCAGAAGATTAATAAGGTGTAATAATTTAGTTTTCAAAATGATATCTATCATTTTATAATTTGTTTTTTTACCCTAATTTTAACTAAATACACAAAACCATGTCTAAAATTGTCATTTTAGGAGCAGGAATTTCAGGACACGTAGCTGCAGCGCATTTACGTAGAAAACTACCAAAAGATCATGAGGTTCTTGTGGTATCCCCAAATAGTAATTACCAATGGATTCCATCAAATATTTGGGTGGGAATTGGAAGAATGAAGTCAGATAAGATATTGTTTCCTCTAGCACCTTTGTACAAGAAAAAAGGAATTAATTACAAACAAGCAAAAGCCATTTCATTTTATCCAGAAGGCGATAAAACTGAAAAAAAACCTTTTGTTTTGGTACAATATGTGTCTTCAGGTAACAAAGGACAACAAGAAAAAGTCACATACGATTATTTAATAAATGCGACAGGCCCAAAATTAAACTTTGAAGCTACAGAAGGATTAATCCCCGGGAAAAACAAAGCATATTCAGTCTGTACATATACACATGCCGATCATGCTTGGGAAGGATTAAACGCTTTAATCCAAGAAATGAAAAAAGGTAAAAAAGCAAAAATTTTAATAGGGACTGGTCATGCAAAATCTACTTGTCAAGGTGCTGCTTTCGAGTATATTTTAAATGTAGAACAAGAATTACGTCGACATAATGTACGCAATATGGCAGAAGTCACATGGATTTCAAACGAGTACCAATTAGGTGATTTTGGTATGGATGGTATGCTTTTAAGTTACGGAAGTTTGACTATGAAATCTCATGAAATGATAGAAATGATTTTTGAAGACCGCGATATAAAATGGATTTTAGGAGCAGGTGTTAATAAAATAGAAGATGGCATTGCTTATTATGAAAACTTAGACGGCGAACACAAATCGGAAACATACGATTTTGCTATGTTAATACCGTCGTTTTCAGGACATGGCTTTAAAGCTTATGATAAAAATGAAAACGATATTACCGAAAAGCTCTTTAGAGGATTTATGGTTGTCGATGCAGATTACACACCAAAACCTTACAAAGAATGGTCTGTAAAGGATTGGCCAGAGACCTATCAAAACCCAACATACAAAAACATTTTTGCACCAGGTATTGCATTTGCTCCTCCACACAGTATTTCTAAACCTAGAAAAAGTAAAAATGGAACAGACATTACTCCAGCGCCTCCTCGTACAGGAATGCCTTCTGGTATAACAGCTAAGTTGGTAGCTGATAATATTATAGACTCTATAAAAAGTGGAAAACAATCTTTAACTCATAAAGGATCTATGGGAAATATGGGAGCTGCTTGTATTGCCTCAGCTGGTTTTGGAATGACAAAAGGAAGTGGTGTAAGTATTACAACATTTCCTATTGTGCCAGATTACGAAAAGTATCCTAAAACACAAGGTAGAAAATTAGGGAAAACCTTTGGCGAAATAGGTTTGGCAGGACATTGGCTTAAACTAGCCTTGCATTATGCATTTATTTATAAAGCTAAAATGAAGCCATTTTGGTGGTTAATTCCGGAGTAGGAGTTCATGCGTAAAAGAATAATTATAAAAAATAACAGATAGTAATGACTCAAAGAATATCAAAATATCAGAAGTTTAAAATGAAGAATCCTATCATTCAGTTTTTCAAGTTCATTTATTTAAGCATAAAAATAATGATAATAGTAGCTGGAGGACATGGGGGAACTAGAAACGTAAATTGATGTGGTTGTCAGTTTTTAATTTTAGGTTAGTTAGTAAAAGGCACTTATGAGTACTTTATAGGTGTCTTTTTACTTGTAACTTTTGTTACTGACTTGGATTGCTAGCAAACGTATCTTTGTATAACAAATAAAGAAAGATGAAAAAATACATTTATATACCATTATTACTTTTTGTTTTCACATTCTCTGTAAGAGCTCAAGATGTGGTGCCTGTAACGAAGGCAGAGGTATTATCAAAAGTATCAGATAATAATACGTCTATTAAAATTTCCAAGGAAGAATTTAATCGAGCAAAAGCCGATTACAGACAAACCAATGCGGTGTTTTTACCTAATATAACCGCTAGCCATACAGGGATTTCAACAACAAATCCGCTTATGGCATTTGGTTCTAAACTGAACCAGGAAATTTTAACCCAAGCCGATTTCAATCCAGCGTTACTGAACGATCCCGATCAAACACAAAACTTCGCTACAAAGCTAGAAATACAACAACCATTAATTAATGTGGATGGTATTTACCAACGTAAAGCAGCAAAATCCAAAATGGAAGCCATGTCTTTGCAAACGCAACGAACAGAAGATTTTTTAGCGTTTGAAGTCGATAAAGCCTACATGCAATTGCAATTAGCCTACAAAGCGGTTGATGTACTTGAAAAAGCTTTAGAAGCAGCCAATGAAAACAAAAAACTTGCCGATAATAGCCTTAAGCAAGGGTATTTACAACGTGCTGATGTATTGAATGTTGAAGTACGTGTAACCGAAGTGAAAAACCAATTACAACAAGCCAAAAGTAATGTGCAAAACGCCTCCAATTACTTATCATTTTTAATGAATGATGAGACGTATGTTGTTTACAAACCAAGTGACAGTTTGACCACGTTGGCACATACAATGGCGGTGAAATCGTTATCAGAAAATCGTAGCGATATTAAAGCGATGCAGATGGCAACCCAAGCCTATGAAACAATGAATAAAGCCGATAAAATGGCATTTCTACCACGCTTAAACGCTTTTGGAAGTTACGAGTTGTACGACGACCAAATATTTCAAGGTGGGGCCAACGGTTATGTCATTGGTGCACAATTAAGCTGGGATGTTTTTCAAGGATCTAAACGTTTTGGAAAAGCACAAAAAAGTAAAGCTGAATTTGAAAAATCGAAATTGGAATACAACCAATATGTATCAAAAAGTAAGTTAGAATTAAACAAAGCAAAACGCATGCTTATTGATGCCGAAAATAAGCTGAATCTCTCAAAATTAGCGTTAGACCAATCGGAAGAATCATTAAGAATTCGTACCAACCGATTTAAAGAAGGTTTAGAAAAAACGTCAGATTTATTGATGGCAGAAACGCAATACGCACAAAAAGAATTAGAATATTATCAAACCATTTTCGAATATAATTACGCTTTAGCGTACGTCAATTTTTTAACTAAAGAATAAAAGAGAAACAAGAATACAGAGCCAAGATAAATGACGATTATTCGTGAATTCGTGGCAAACAAAAATAAACTCAAGAAAAATGAAAAAACTATATACCATCTTATCACTTTCAACCGCAATATTAGTAGCAAGTTGTGGTAGCGAAGATAAAAAAACCGTTGCAGATAACTCTCCAGCTATTCCTGTACAAGTAGCACAAGTTAGCGGTGATAACAACAATCCGTTTTTAGCGGTTAGCGGAAAAATTCAAGCCGAAAACAGCGCCAATTTAAGTACAAGAATGATGGGCTACGTTAATAGCGTTCCTGTTAATGTTGGCGATAAAGTTAGTAAAGGACAATTATTGGTTGCTATTAACAATGCCGATTTGCAAGCGCAAAAGGCACAAGTTGATGCCAATATTACTAAAGCAACAGCAGCTTTTAATAATGCCAAAAAAGACTACGAGCGTTTTAAAGCCTTATTTGCACAAAATAGTGCGTCTCAAAAAGAGATGGATGATATGACGGCCAATTACGAAATGGCAAAAGCTGGTTTGGAAGCCGCTAAACAAATGAAAAATGAAATCAACGCCCAATTTGCGTATACCAACATTACAGCGCCATTTAGCGGAGTTATTACGAGCAAAACAGTAAAAAAAGGCGATATGGCCAATCCAGGGCAGCCATTGATTTCCATTGAAGCGCCAGGCTATTTTGAAGTAATTGCTATGGTGCCAGAAACCGAGATAGCAGATATAAAAAAAGATACAAAAGTTGATGTTAATGTAAAATCCATTAACCAAACCATCTCAGGAACAGTAACCGAAGTAAGTACCTCGGCAGCACAAACAGGCGGACAATATTTGGTGAAGATAACATTGGATAAAACCGATGCCAACATCTTATCGGGAATGTTCACTACAGTGCAATTTCCTGTAGAAAGAAAGGCGGAAACGGCTATGGTTTTAATACCAAAAGAAGCCATTATCACCAACGGTCAATTAAGTGGTGTGTATACGGTAAGCCAAAGTAATACAGCGATTTTACGCTGGTTGCGTTTAGGTAGAACATTTGGTAATGAAGTGGAAGTATTATCTGGTTTAAATGCTAATGAAAACTACATTGTTTCTGCTGATGGAAAGTTATTTAACGGCGTGAAAATTAGTGTGCAGTAAGCAGTACTGCATTAGAAATTAATAACAAATTTAATTAACAGTTAAAAGTCGCGTTAGGGATAGAAGCGGCATCCTTTTATTTGAATAATAAAATAAAGGTTATTACGAGGAGAACAACGACGAAGTAATCTCTGAGAACTAAGAGATTGCCACAGCAAACAAACTGTTTGCTTCGCAATGACAAAGCAAATAAAAGATATAGCGAATAGCCCGTAAAACGCCCAAAAAATAAAAAGAAAAAATGAAAGAAGGTTTAGCAGGAAAAATTGCCAAAGTCTTTATGACATCGAAGCTTACAGTGCTTTTAATGATTGTATTTATGGTCATTGGTGTGTACAGCTCGTTTTTAATTCCTCGTGAAGAAGAGCCACAAATTGATGTGCCAATGGCAGACATTTTTGTAGGGTATCCCGGCGCGAGTCCAACCGAAGTTGAAAGTAGAGTTATCAAGCCTTTAGAGCAATTAATCTCAAATATAAAAGGTGTGGAATATGTGTATTCTACGTCGATGAAAGAACAAGGTATGGTTATCGTTCAGTTTTATGTGGGCGAAGATATCGAGCGTTCTTTTGTGAAATTATACAACGAAATCAATAAGCATATGGACCAAATGCCGGAAGGTGTAACGTTTCCATTAGTAAAAACACGTGCTATCGATGATGTCCCCATGTTAGGGTTAACGTTGTGGAGCGAGCATTACGACGATTTCCAATTGGGGCAAATGGCTCAAGAATTGGAAGCCGAAATTAAAAAAGTGAATGACGTAGCCATTACGCATAAAATAGGCGGAAGAGAGCGTCAAATACGTGTTGTTTTAGATAAAGATAAACTAGCTAGTGCCGGATTGGACTTTTTATCGGTTTCTGAAATGATTAAAGCCAATAACGCTCAATTAAATTCTGGAACGTTTGATAAAAATGATACCGAATTTGTGGTAAACACCGGTAAGTTTTTGGAGTCGGTAACCGATGTTGAAAATTTAGTCGTTGGCGTGCAGCAAAATCAACCGATTTACTTAAAGCAAGTTTCAAAAATTGTTGACGGCCCAGAAGTACCACAAAATTACGTTAGTCTTGGTTTTGGACAAGCAAGCGCAAAAGCAAGCGATTACAAATCGGAATATCCTGCTGTGACTATTTCGGTCGCTAAACGTAAAGGCGCAGACGCGATGAAAATTGCCGACGTCATCATCGATAAAGTAGACCATTTGCGTAAAACCTTAATTCCGGATGATGTTCACGTAGAAATTACCAGAAACTATGGTGAAACCGCATCACATAAAGTATCAGAATTATTATTACACCTTATTGGTTCTATCATTGCCGTAACGTTTGTCGTGATGTTGGCCATGGGTTGGCGTGGTGGATTGGTCGTGTTTTTATCGGTGCCAATCACCTTCGCATTAACGCTACTAAGCTATTATATGCTGGATTACACGCTTAACCGAATTACCTTATTCGCATTAGTATTTGTAACTGGTATTGTGGTAGACGATTCTATTATCATTGCCGAAAATATGCATAGGCATTTTAAAATGAAACGCTTGCCATTTAAACAAGCAGCTCTTTATGCGATAAATGAAGTTGGTAACCCAACCATTCTAGCAACATTCACTGTAATTGCTTCGGTATTGCCTATGGCGTTTGTGTCTGGATTAATGGGACCATATATGGCGCCAATGCCAATTGGAGCATCTATTGCGATGATTTTGTCGTTGTTCGTAGCCTTAACCATTACACCGTATTTAGGTTATATTTTCTTACGTGAAAAAGACAAGAAAGGTGTAGCTGAAAAACCTAAAAAACCATTAGAAGACACTAAAATTTACAAGTTTTATGAGAAACTAGAACGTCCGTTAATTGAAAGCCGTTCAAAACGTTGGTTGTTTTTAGGATTAACCTTTGTGTTGTTGATGGGAACCATGGTGATGTTCTTTACCAATTCGGTCGTTGTAAAAATGTTACCGTTTGATAACAAAAACGAATTTCAGGTAGTTATCGATATGCCAGAAGGCACCACTTTAGAGCGTACTGCAGTTGTGGCTCAAGAAATTTCGCAATACTTATCAACGCGACCAGAAGTGGTTAACTATCAGAATTATATCGGGACTTCTGCGCCAATTACCTTTAACGGATTGGTTCGTCATTACGATTTACGCGGCGGAAGTAATATGGCAGATATTCAAGTGAATTTAGTTGACAAGGGTGAAAGAAGCGCTCAAAGTCACGATATTGCTAAGTTATTACGTCCTGAAATTCAAAGAATAGCTTCAAAATATAATGCGAATGTAAAAGTTGTTGAAGTACCGCCAGGACCACCAGTGTTATCAACCTTAGTGGCTGAGATTTATGGTCCTGATTATGATAAGCAAATGGAAATTGCTAACGAAGTTCAGAATATTTTGAATAATACAGAAGATGTTGTTGATGTGGATTGGATGGTAGAAGCCGACCAAAAAGAGTTTCAATTTACGATTGACAAAGAAAAAGCCATGCTTTACGGTGTAGCACCACAACAAATTGCTTATACCATGAATATGGCCTTATCAAACAGACCGTTAACCGTTTTGTATGATGAAGATGCAGTAAATCAAATAGGATTAGTGTTAGCGTTGGATGAACAAGAAAAGTCAACCATTCAAGATATTTCACAATTAAAAGTAAAATCGCAACAAGGTAACTTAGTTCCGATTGTAGATTTAGTAGATATTACCGAAACAACAAGTGCGAAAAGCATTTATCGTAAAAACCAAAAACGCGTGGTGTATGTATTAGCCGATATGGCTGGTGAATTGGAAAGTCCGGCGTATGCCATTTTAGGCATGGAAGAAAAGTTAAAAGCAATACCATTACCACAAGGCTATGAAATCAATGAAATGTATTTAGGCCAACCCGAATACGAAGACGATTACACCGTAAAATGGGATGGCGAGTGGCAAATTACTCTGGAAGTCTTTAGAGATTTAGGAATAGCCTTTTTAGGCGCTATCATACTTATTTACATCTTAATTGTAGGCTGGTTCCAAAACTTTAAAGCACCAATCGTAATGATGGTTGCTATTCCGTTGTCGTTGATTGGTATTATTTTAGGTCACTGGTTAATGGGGGCGTTTTTCACAGCAACATCGTTTATTGGTATGATTGCATTAGCAGGAATCATGGTGCGTAATTCGGTATTACTTATTGACTTTATCAATCTGAGATTAGAAGAAGGCGTGCCATTAAAACAAGCCGCCATAGAAGCTGGTGCCGTACGTACTACGCCTATTTTATTAACTGCAGGAACAGTTGTAATTGGTGCGTTTGTTATTTTATTCGACCCCATTTTTCAAGGCTTGGCCATTTCGTTAATGGGCGGAACTATTGTATCTACCGTATTAACCTTATTAGTTGTGCCTTTAGTGTATTATATGATAGAACGTAAAAACCATAAGTAAAATGAAATTAGTAATTATAACACTGGTTGATGAATATAAAGAGTCTGTTTATAAGTTATTTAAACAGTCTAATATTAACGATTTTAACGAGTCTGACATTGCTGGGTTTAAGCTAGGAGGATCTTCCAATTTAGGAAGCAACTGGTTTGCTGGACAGAAGTTTGGTACAGATTCAGAATTGTTTTTCTTTTTTGCAGAACAGCAAAACATCGATTTACTTTTTAAAAACCTTAAAGCGTTTAACGCAACAATAGAAGAAGAAAATGCTATTAGAGCTGTTGTTGTTCCTGTTGAGCAATTTATTTAAACTAAAATAATTAATTATGATGAATAGATATATTAGAGTAATAGCCGGAACATTTGTTATTATAAGTGTTTTATTAGGAATGTATGTCAATGAAAATTGGCTGTGGTTTACCTTGTTTGTTGGTGCCAATCTTTTACAATCAGGTATTACAAAATGGTGCTTAATGGAAGATATCCTTCAGAAATTAGGCGTTAAGAAGGACTGTAATTAAACTTCAATTTTCCATAATCTATTTTTAGCTGTATTTTTGCTTAAAAATAGATTATGGAAATTATTTATGAGCCTTGGCCTTGGTATATATCGGGCTTTTTAATTGCCGTTACAATGCTTTTATTACTATTGTTAGGCAAAAAATTTGGCATGTCGTCTAACCTAAGAACTATGTGTGCCATGAGTGGCGGTAATAAGTTTAGCCATTTTTTCACATATAATTGGCGCAACGATTTGTGGAACTTAATTGTTGTTTTTGGCGCTGTTATAGGGGGCTTTTTAGCATCACATTATTTGTCTCTTGAAAATGATATGCCTCAAATAAGTACGCACACCTTAGAAGCTTTAAATACTCTTGGAATAGCTTCAGAAAATCACTATTTACCCGTAGAATTATTCGCTTTTGAAACTTTAAATGTAAAAACTTTAGCCATACTTATTGTAGGAGGCTTTTTAGTGGGCTTTGGAGCTCGTTATGCCGGTGGTTGTACCTCGGGTCATGCTATTTCTGGCTTAAGTAATTTACAATTCCCTTCTTTAATTGCTGTAGTTGGCTTTTTTATAGGTGGCCTAATTATGGTGCATTTAATTTTCCCTTTAATTTTTTAAGATGAAACAGATTGTATATTTATTAGTAGGTGTGGTGTTTGGTATTATCATGTATAAGTCTGAAGCGGCTTCATGGTTTCGTATTTACGAGATGTTTCGGTTCGAATCTTTTCATATGTATGGTATAATAGGAACAGCTTTAGTATTTGGGGTGCTTTTTGTTTTTATTATTAAACGCTTCCGTATTAAATCGTTTAGTGGTCAAAGCATTTATATTCAACCAAAAGAAAAATCATTTACACGTTATATAGTAGGTGGTATTTTATTTGGATTAGGATGGGCGTTAGTAGGAGCGTGTCCTGGCCCTATTTTTGTGCTTTTAGGCGCTGGCTTTTTACCCGTTATAATTGTTCTTGCTTCCGCAGTTTTGGGAACATTTGTTTACGGTTTGTTATGTGATAAACTTCCCCACTAATTTTTAGGTTTAAAGCTGTAACATTTTTGATTTTTGCACGTCAAATAAGTACATCAATCAAAAACATAGCCATCATGAGAGAAGATAGACAACTTTTAACAATTACACATTTAACACAATTATTAACTTGTGTAACGGGGTTTGGTGGGTTGTTAGTGCCACTAATTTTATGGTTAACCCAAAAAGAAACGGTTTATACTATGGACGAACATGGTAAGCGTATAGTAAACTTCCAGTTAAGTTTAATTATCTATTCATTAATCTGTATTCCTCTTATTTTGTTATTAGGAGTAGGCATTTTAGGGTTAATAGTTATTGGACTTATATCTATAGTTTTTCCTATTATTAATGCTATTAAAACAAATAATGGCGAAATACCAAAATATCCTTTATCTCTTAATTTTATTAGTTAGTTATTATCGAGGTAAATAAAACGCCCATAGCAATATGGGCGTTTTTTTATTTAGAAAAAAAAAGACTGCTTACAGAAAAAACAAAGCTTGATTAGTTAATTAAATATTAAGTTTGCTAATTATAAGCTATGCAATTAATAATTAGATATATACTTTTATTTAGTTTGTTGGGTTTTGGAAATGCTATTGATGCTCAAAATCCTGTGGTGCAGCATATGTCTAAAATATCTAATTTACCAGATGTAGAATTTTATGATATTTTAGAGGATAATGACCACTACATCTGGCTTGCAGCTGATAAAGGCTTATACAGATATAACGGTAAAATTTATCAAAAATTTACAAATTCAAAGCAAAGGGTTAACTCATTATTTCAATTAAAATTAGATGAAAAAGGAAGACTTTGGTGTATTAATCTTTATGGGCAACTTTTTTATATTGAAAACGATAAACTAACCCTTTTTTACGATGCAAATGAGCTAGTAAAAGGACAATTATCACCTTTTGAAATTACAAGTAGATCAATACGATTGTTTACTGTAGATGGTATTTATGATATCAATTTTAAAGATAAAAAGGCAAATAGGCTTTTTAATGGTATGTCTGTTAGTGAGAGTTCTTTTAAGGGGGTATCTTATGTAATCAAGATAGATTCTCATGAGAAACCTTCAAAAGAGAAGCAAAACTGGTATCAAATTAAAGATAATCATATAAAATTACTAATAGAGCTGACTTCAACATACAGAATGCAGTCCCCAAAGGTTTATGCCTTTAAAAACTCTGCGCTATTAAATTTCAAAGAACAAGGTAAGAATCAACTTTATTTATACAGAGCTCAAGCAGATAAAGTCCTTAAACTTAAAACACCAAAAAACCTTGAAGATGTAACTATTTATAATATTATATTGTTAAATAATCACTATTGGTTTTTGACAACTTCTGGGGTATTTATATTTCAACTAGAGAAAAATAAGTTAAATTTTAAAGAGCAATTGTTTAGTAGCGAATCTGTTACTGAAGTATTAGTAGATTTTAATAAAAATTATTGGTTTACTACATTGGATAACGGTGTTTTTGTGTCTTCTAACTTAAATATTAGACATCTTAATTTAGAGAATACAAAAGACAAAATTACAGCTGCATGTGCATTAAATAAAAATCAATTTTTACTTGGAACAAATAGTGGTAAGTTGCTGTTTTATAGTAATAATCAAGTTTTTAAAACCCTGAAATTACCTGGTTCTAAGATTATTGGTAATTTATTTTTCGATGCCTCATATAACCAAGTTATTGTTAGTATTAATGCATCAGAATCTTACAGTATCGATTTGAAAACATTTACTGTAAAAGACGAAGAAAATAAGTATTCTGTTGCAAAAACATTCTCAAAGATTAATAATGAAAATCTCTTTTATGGTAGTTATAAAGAAGCTATAATTTATAACCAACCGTACACTTCAGATTCAACACAAATTATTAGAGAAAGTAGAGTAAAAACCTCTGAAGTTTTAAATAATAAACTTTTTGTTTCTTTTATAGATGGTTTGTATCAATTTGATGTGAACAGTTTCTATTCAAAGGAAATTAAACTTGAAAATGAAAGTATTTTAGTTAATTCAATTACAAAAATTAATAATGAAATCTGGTTAGCAACACAGCATAATGGTTTGTATTGTTTTAAGGATAACCAATTGATTTCAAAACAAAATATATTACCAAAGCAAATTCAGATAAATACACTAAAATCTGATGGTGAATTTCTATGGATTTCAACAGATGAAGGTTTTTACAGATTTCAACCAAAAACTAATGCATTAAGAAGCTTAAATACCCAAGATGGCTTAACATTATCGGTAGATAAATTTATTATTCTTGAAGATTATTTGGTGGCTATTTTTCCTAATTCGTTTTACTTAATGCCAAAAAACGACATGCTTTTTAAAGCGTTTAAAACCTCTAAGGTTTGGATAGAGTCTGTTAAAATTAATAACAAAGATACCCTAGTTAATACCAACTATAATTTACCATATAACTTTAATAATTTAAGGTTTGATTTTAACTCTAACGGATTTCAATCTAATAAACATGTTAGTTACAAATACCGTATAAAACCTATTGACACAACATGGCGAGAAGTGCCTTTAAATGCCCATTTTGTAGTGTTTAACAGTCTGTCTAACGGTAAATATACATTTGAGTTGCAAGGGCAAAATATTAGCAGTAAAGACATACAATTTGCAAATCCTATTACTTTTACCATTAATAAGCCATTTTGGGAAACATACTGGTTTTATGCCCTTGTTTTGATAATTATTGTTGGTTTGTTTTGGTTGTATTTTAGAAAGCGATTAAAACAAAAAGAAACACAACGAATTGCAGAAATTGATAAGATTTTAATCGATAAGAAAATTACTAATCTTCGATTGGAAAACTTGCGTTCTCAAATGAATCCGCATTTCATCTTTAATGCGTTAAATTCCATTCAAGATTATATCATTTCAAATGAAAAAGAATTGGCAAGCTCTTATTTAGTGAAATTTAGCCGATTAATTAGAATGTATTTGGACTACAGTCAGCAAAACGAAATTACTTTAGAAGAAGAATTAAAAGCTTTAAAACTTTATTTAGAATTAGAAAAGGTTCGTTTTGAGGATGAATTAGAATATGAAATAGTGATAGATGGTTTGTTAAAAACCAATAAAATAAAAGTACCGTCATTATTCATTCAGCCGTATGTTGAAAATGCCTTAAAACACGGATTGTTACATAAATTGACAGACAGAAAGTTGACCGTTGAAGCAAAAATTATTGAGCAAAATAAATTGCAAATTATTATTGAAGATAACGGCATTGGTAGGGCGAAATCCGAAAAATTAAAACGACCAAACCAACAACACAAACCTTTTGCTACCAAAGCAAATGAAGAACGTGTGCATCTATACAAAAACAAGTTAAAACGCGATATAACCATTGCTATTGAAGATTTGCAGGATAAAAATCAAATACCTTCAGGTACAAAAGTGGTTATAACCATGCCAATACAATAAGAAAATGAAAGCGATAATTATAGACGACGAAAAACGTGCCAGACATTTACTCTCTAACTTAATTGCTGAGCATTGCGCGAGTATAACTAGTATTGGTGAAGCGCAAGATTTGGCGTCTGGTGTAGATTTGATTAAAGCGTCAAAACCAGATGTTGTGTTTTTAGATATTGAAATGCCCAATCAATCAGGATTAGATATTTTAGAATATTTCCCAAATCAAATTAATTTTAAAATCATTTTTGTAACGGCGTATAATCAATATGCCATAGAAGCATTTAAGCTTTCTGCAGTAGATTATCTGTTAAAACCAGTTGATGTTACAGAGCTTAAAGAAGCCGTTTTAAAAGCCGAAGAGGCTATAAAAGCTAACAATTTAAACGATCAGTTAAACAAGTTGCGTGACTCGTTAAAGCAACTCTCAATGGATAAAATTGCTTTAGAAATCCCAAAAGGGATCCTGTTTGCTTCGCATAGCGATATTGTATATTTTGAAGCCGATGGCATGTACACCAACGTACAACTTATAGATGGTAAACAAAAAATCATTTGCAAACCGTTGAAGCATTTTGTGGAGCAATTAGAGAGCAATGCCATGTTTTTTAAATGTCATCGTTCGTATTTAATCAACTTAAAATATGTAGACGAATTGGTGAAAGACGATGGTGATTATTTACTAATGAGCAATCAAAAACGCATTCCAATTTCAAAATCTAAACGCGATCAGTTTTTAGAGGTTGTTAAGGAAACGTTTATGTGATTTTCATTCAGAAAGAAATTAGAGCTATTCAGAAAAATCTCACTTACCTTATTACTTTTTACATGTTGCTTTGTAGTTGATTAATTATAAAAATTCTCAACTACAATGAAAAAAACATTACTCTTATTTACAACCTACCTATGTTTGGGAGTGTCTGCATTTTTTGCTCAAAATGTAAACATTCCTGATGCAAATTTTAAGACTTATTTACTAGGAAATACATCAATTAATACGAATAGCGATAGTGAAATTTCTGTTGCTGAAGCTCAAGCTTTCTCAGGTGAATTATTGGTAAATGGGTTATCCATTTCAGATTTAACAGGTATTGAAGCTTTTGTAAATATTACACGTTTAGATTGTTATAGTAATAATTTAACGGCTTTAGATGTAAGTAATAACCTCGCATTAACGCGTTTGCATTGCGCAGCTAATCAAATCGAAACTTTAGATATTAGTGCAAACACATTAATTACAGACATTCAATGCCATAATAATGGTGTGTTATATGAATTAAACTTAGCGAACGGAAATAACAGCAACTTTGTCTGGATGAAAGCCTATGGCAATAGTTTATCGTGTATTCAAATAGATGCAGGGTTTACACCGCCTACAGATGCTGGTGCCTATAACCCAGGTTGGACTAAAGGTGGTACTGCATTTTACAGTGAAGATTGTGCTGCATTAAATCAAATTGTAACTATTCCAGATGCTAATTTTAAAAGCTTTTTGGTAAATGATAGTAGTATAAACGTAAATGGAGATTCTGAAATTACTATGGCTGAAGCACAAGCTACTACCGAGTTAATTATGAACGGTATTGGTATTGCAGACTTAACAGGTATTGAAGCTTTTACCAATTTAACGCGTTTAGATGTTCCTAATAACAGCTTAACAACTATCGATGTGAGCAACAACTTATCCTTAACACGTTTGCATGTTGCTGCTAATAATTTAACAAGTTTAGATATTCGTTTAAATACAAGTATTAACGAAATTTTCTGTTACAATAATAGTCAGTTAGAGACTTTGTTAATTTCTAACGGAAATAATAGCAATTTCAATTACATGAAAGCGTACAGTAACCCAAGCTTATACTGTATTGAGGTTGATAACGGGTTTTCGCCACCAGCTAATAGTGGTCAGTATGTGCAAGGGTGGACTAAAGATGGTCAAGCAAGTTATAGTGTTAATTGTATTCCTATGGTATATTATGTAGATGCTTCAGCAACAGGAGCAAACGATGGAAGCTCTTGGAGTAATGCTTATAACAATATCACAGATGCTTTGTCTGCAACAAGTCTTAATGATGACATTTGGGTAGCAAAAGGAACCTATACATTAACAAACGTGAATACGCCAATCTCTGTAACTACTAATGAAATTAACATTGTTGGAGGTTTTTCAGGAACCGAAACAACTTTAGCAGATAGAGATTTAGCTTTAATACATACGACTAATGCAACCATTTTTACAGGAGATATAAATGGAGATGATATTGATGGTGATTTCACTTCTAATAAAACTGATAATGCAGAAAGGTTATTTAGCGTAATAGCAAATGATGTTACTTTTGATGGTATCGTATTTGAAAATATTTATGATACATCAACTTCTGGCGGTGTTGAAGAAAATGGTGTGATTTTTATACCAAATAGCTCAGATATTATCAACTTAAAAGTTAAAAACTCCCTATTTAGAAACAACTATTCTAATGGGTATTTACTTAAAATGAGAAAGTTAAGTGGTGGGTTGCTTCTTGAAAACACAAAGTTTATAGGTAATACTTCGGTTAACTTGGGATTAGTTTATGTACAATCAGATAATACCAACGGTTATATTTTTACGCGTTGGGCAAATATTTTAGTTGCAGATAATGATATTAACATTGCAGCTTTAAATATTTATAGATCAGATTGGGCTAATGGTAATACTTTAGATGTTGTAGTTACTAATAGCACGTTTATTAATAACGATTACAACAGTACGTATGGTAATTCTATTATGGTGTCAGGAAATGGAAGTGCCAATCTAAATGTAAACAATTCTATTTTTTGGAATAACACCACTAATGGCGTAGCTTCTACTAGAGATATTTCAAATGGAGCTGAAACTAATTATGATGTTGTTATAAATAATGCCATTGCTGCCGTACCTAATAATGCTGGTACTTACGGCACATTTTCTGCAACCAATGTTACGACTTTAGATCCTGCAACAGATAATCTAAATTTAGATAGCAACTACAAACCAACAGCAAGTTCTTCTTATATCATAGATCAAGGAGATAATTCTTACTACGATGTAGCTTTATTTGGCGATTTAGATTTATCGGGTAACACAAGGTTTTTTAACACTACGATAGATTTAGGCGCTTATGAATACAATTCTACACTAGGAGTTGATAATGTTTCTTTAGCTATAAATTCAGTAAAATTATATCCTAATCCAGCAACGGATATTGTACACATTAATACCAATGAAACTATTAAAAACGTAACAGTTTTTAATATCAATGGTCAAAAAGTATTAGAAGTTCCTAATCAATCTCAAATTAACGTGTCTAACTTACCAACAGGAATGTACTTTTTAAGTATAAAAACAAATCAATCTAATAAAAACATAAAAATCTTAAAACAGTAAATTTTAAAAATGAAAAAATTAAACAAACTTGTAATCCTATTTTGTCTGGCTTTAACAGTATTTAATTGCTCTTCAGACGATGATAACAATAATCAAGAACCACAAAGCACTAATGTAATTACATTAAATAACGAAACATATGTTGTTAATACAGTTATTGTAGAACCTTCAGTAGGAGGTAATACTTTTATAAGTTTAATCAATAAGTCTGAAGCAGAAGTTTTTGATGCAATTGATAACGGTACACAACTTAATAATATTAATGTATTTAATATGCGTATTAATCAAAGTTCATTAGGAGAACAAACGTATAGTTTTTCAGATATATCAAATTTTGAATTTTCAGTAAACGCTCAAATCATTAACGGAGAATTAGAAAACGGAGATATATTACTTGATAGAAATAATATAGATGCCAATTTAAATGCTTCGACAGGAAGTTTTACATTAGATTTATATGCTGTTGATGAAATTGAGCTTAGTTTTCAGTTTACTAGAAATGATGGTAAAATCATTAATGGAAGTTATAAAGGGAGTTACATTAGTATGGATAATACAGATGGTTAAACGAAGTTGCTATTAATTAAACATTAGGGGAAATTGTTTAAACGCTCACTTTTTTAGTGAGCGTTTTTCATGTTAAGTAATTGAGAAGTTAAAAATAATGCACAAAAAAACCGTAACTTAATGTTACGGTTTTAATATATAATATTGATGTGTTATTTTAGCTATTAAGCATAACAGGCATAACAAGCATGGTTACTTTTTCGCCTTCATCTAAACCATCTACAGGAGTTAAAATACCTGCTCTATTAGGTAAACTCATTTCAAGTTGTACGTCATCGCTAGTTAAGTTGTTTAACATTTCGGTAAGAAAACGCGAATTAAAACCAATTTGCATATCGTCACCTTGATAATCACAAGTTAAACGCTCTTCTGCTTTATTACTGTAATCAATGTCTTCAGCTGAAATGTTTAATTCGGCACCAGCAATTTTTAAACGTATTTGGTGAGTGGTTTTATTTGAGAAAATGCTAACACGTTTAACAGAGTTTAAAAACTGTGTTCTGTCAATACTTAGTTTATTAGGATTTTCTTTAGGAATAACCGCTTCGTAATTAGGATATTTACCATCAATTAAGCGGCAAACTAAAACCGTGTTATCAAAAGTAAATTTCGCATTACTTTCATTATATTCAATAGTTACATTTTCTTCGCTACCAGCTAACACATTTTTAAGTAGTGTTAATGGTTTCTTAGGCATAATAAATTCGGCTACTTGGTCTGCCGAAAGGTCTTCTCTTGTATATTTTACAAGTTTATGAGCATCGGTGGCTACAAACGTTAAATTGTCTTGTGAAAACTGGAAGAATACACCACTCATTACGGGGCGTAAATCGTCATTACCAGCGGCAAAAATAGTTTTGCTAATAGCGGTTGCTAATACGTCGCCTTCTAAAGTAGTTGTATTTGGATCCTCTAAAGTAACAGCTTTTGGAAATTCGTTACCATCGGCATAAGCTAAGCCATATTTACCATGGTTTGAACTAATTTCTATAGCATTATTATCACCAACAACAAAGGTTAATGGTTGCTCTGGGAATGTCTTTAAAGTATCTAGAAGCAATCTTGCTGGTACAGCAACACTACCACTATCGTTACTTTCTACACCTAGCTTTGTAGACATGGTTGTTTCTAAATCGCTAGCAGAGATGGTAAGTGCACTATTATCTAGTTCAAATAAAAAATTATCTAATATAGGTAAGGTGTTTGAGTTATTAATAACTCCACCAAGAATTTGTAACTGTTTAAGCAAGTAAGTACTTGATACAATAAATTTCATGAATTCCTAAGCGTTTTTATGTTGTAAACATTTCTATTTACAAATATATTTCTTTGAAACTAATATAAGAAACAAACTTATTAACATTTGTTAGCTGTATTTTCGCTTCCTAACCGTATTAAATAGAACACCAAATAACCCTAGTAAAATTAAGGGAAGGCCTATGTTTACAACTTGCCACAAGGTTTTGTTAGAGGCGACTTTTTCTTGATCTAAAAATGCCACAGATATTTCCTTAGAACGAATGTTTATAAGTCCGCTATCGTCTAAGAGGTAATTTACGGCATTTAGTAAAAACTCTTTATTACCATATAGCTGGCCAGTACTTCTGTTGAAGCCTAGCTCTAATGGCCCATTTTTACCAATATCATTTTTAATAACATCGCCATCGGCAATAACAATCATTTTGGTTGGCGTGCTTTTATCTTTTGTATTTTCTATTGCAAAAGGTTTAATTCTGTTGGAATATGCCGAAGGAAATTCGCCTTCTAGCAATACAGCTAAATTTTGATTTGGGTTCTTGTACTGCTTAGGGTCTGGCTCTTGAGTAGTCATGTCTAAACCAATTTCTCGAGGAACGCCATCTACTTTACTTAAAACAGAACTTTGTAACAAAATAGTTTTGGAAACATTGTTTTTAATCGTATCAATTTGATTTGCAAAATCAAACTTTACTAAGTTTAAATTATTTACAATAGGGTGCTTACCTTGCGGATTTACTAAAGGCGAATAAAACCAAGGAAATGATTGAAACCTAGCGTTACTCCCTTCACCAACAGCTAAAGTTATTGGAGCAGAGTAGAGGTCGTTTATTAAAACAGGGTTAACCCTAGCGCCATATTTAAAAAAGAAATCGGTAAGGTTTACATCTCTTGGAATAGCAATGGCCTTTCCTGTATTGTTTTGTAAACTATCTTGATCCATAGCTACGGCATCAAGCAACCAAAGGCTTTTACCGCCGTTCATGGTGTATTGGTCTAAAACAAACTTTTCATTTTCTGTAAAGGCTTCGGTGGGTTTTGCCGATATTACCAAGTCGTATGCTTTTAAATCGTTTAATGTTTTTGTAGGATTTGTGTCAACACTATCTAAAGTAAAGGGTGCGATGTAGTAATAATCGCGGATGGTTTTTACAAAATCAAAAATATACTTGTTGTCCAGTTGCTTATTTCCTTTTAAAATAGCCACTTTTTTACTTTTTTGGTTGATAAGTTTACTAAAACCATCGGCAAAAGCATATTCAAGATGTTGTATAGAATGACTTACAAGTTCTTCTTGAGAAGCCCCTAGTTTATTTTTTAATAACGGGATTTTAACCGTCGTGCCATTATAGCTAGCTAAAGCCCATGGGAAAATAACCTCGTAACTACTTTTACCACTTTCTTCAACCGATAACTGCATAGGTGTTAAACCTCGTTGTGTTAGTTGCTGAATGTTTTGTTGCCTATTAGCATCGTCTTCAATAGGGTTGATAAATGTAAATTTTATCTGTTTGTTTTTTGCCACGAACTCTTCTAATAATTGTTGCGTTTCTGCTTTAAGGCGTCTAAATTCTGAAGGGAATTCATCACTTTCTAAAAACACATCAATAATAATAGGGGTTTGGGCTTGTTCTATAATCGTTTTTGTGGCATTACTTAGGGTGTAACGTTTATCGTGGGTTAAATCAAAACGTTGATAAACTTGTTGACCAACTACGTTTAATCCTAGAACAACAATCAACCCTATAATAATGTAGCGTAAGTTTAATGACTTGTTTTTTCTATTATTAAGCTTGCTTTCTGTCGCCATAATAAACAACAGAACTATTGAAATAAAATAAATAATATCTCTAGTATCAATAACACCGCGTCCAATACTTTTAAAATGATAGCTAATGCCTAATTGTTCAATAAAATTACTGGAAGTAATATCGGCAATACCTTCAAAACCAATGTAAAATAAGAAGCATAAAAAAACTGCTGAAATAAAAGCCACAATTTGATTGTTGGTAATGGCCGAAGAAAAAACACCAATACTCGTGTAGGCAGCAACTAAAAATAGCAGCCCAAAGTATGAGCCTAGAATACTTCCTAAATCTAAATTACCTACTGGATTTCCTAACAGATAAACTGTATAAACATATAAAAGTGTAGGTAATAAGGCTATTATAATTAACAAAAAACTACCAAAAAATTTTCCTAAAACTATTTGTAATAAACTAACAGGCTTTGTTAGTAGAAGCTCTAAAGTGCCTTGTTTGTTTTCTTCCGAAAAGCTTCGCATGGTAACAGCAGGAACAAGAAAAATTAAAATCCATGGTGCTAATAAAAAGAATGGCGATAGGCTAGCAAACCCGCTATTTAAAATATTAAACTCTCCTTTAAATAGCCATAAAAACAACCCATTTAATAAAAGGAAAATAGCAATAACAAGATAGGCAATTGGCGAGGCAAAAAACGCGTTAATTTCTTTTTTTAATATGGCAATCATAAAGGATTATTTTAAACTATGTAATTTGTTGACACTCCATGCTTCTGGCTTAGTGTTAAACAGAGGTTTGGTTTTTGCCCAAACACTTTTAAATAAACTGGACTGTCTATAACGTTCTAAATCATCTTCGTGATTCCAGTAACTGTAAGTGAAAAATATATTGGGATTATTTTTATCGCGATATAATTCTAAAAACTCACAACCATCAAAACTCCTTATGTGTTCTTTGTTTGCTTCAAAATTAGCAAGAAACTCATTAATTTTTTCTGGTTGAAATCCCATTTTTACAATACGTACAAACATGTTTATTCTTTTAAAAAGTTAACCGTTACGGTATCCATTAAACCTAATCCCATTAAAGTAGAGGCGCTTCCAGAAGTTTCGCTATTACTTTTGTAAACAGCAATTTCTAAATAGTTAGAAGCGTTAAAAACAACAAGACCTCGACCTTCATCTTGCCTTTTTTCTGGCGGAATATCAAAGTTAACAATATCGCTATACTTTGTGAATATTTTTTTAAACTTGTGGTGTCTGGCAAAAATTTCATAAGAGCGCCCTTTTTGAGTGCTTTCAAAAAACGACTTTTTAATATTGGTGACCACATTTCCATAATTGTCAATATAAATAACACTTCCTATAATTTGTGTTTTTTCATCATTAACAAAAGGGTGTAAGTTTTTAATAGGTTTTATTGTATTTATAGCTTTTCCTATAACTTCTAAAGTACCGCCCCGTGCAATATGGCAAGCCACTTTTACAAAAACATCTAACACAGGAAAACTACTTTGTATTTTATCGTGAATATTAATTTCTACAATCTTTTCTGGCGCAATTTCTGTACAAATCATACTCATAATACCATTGTTAGCACAAATAAAATAATGGTCGTCTAGTTTAAGTGCAATATGCTTATTTTCTTGGTTTAACTCAGAATCAATACCAATTATATGAATAGTTCCTTTAGGAAAGCTGCTAAAGGCATTTTGTATAATATAAGCTGCTTCTGCAATGTTAAAAGGCGATATAGAATGTGAGATATCAACAATTCTTACGTCAGGTAGCTCATTATAGATAGCGCCTTTAATAGCACCCGCAAAGTGGTCTTTCTCACCAAAATCGGTTGTTAATGTAATGATTGCCATAAGTGGATTGTTGATATTTTTTTAACCTAACACAACGTAAAAATGCGTAGTTTTGTTGTAAGGCAAATCTAATAAACTAAACTGAAAAAATTAATTAAATCGCTTAGCTTTTGAACGAAATCATTATCGAACTTGAAGAGGTATCTCCAAAAGAATTCTTTGGAGCGCATAATACCAACATCGAACTTTTAAAACAATATTTTCCAAAATTAAAAATTGTAGCCAGAGGCAATAAAATAAAAGCTTATGGCGACGAAGATTTACTAGAGGAGTTTGATAGGCGATTTAATATGCTCATGGAGCATTATATGAAGTACAACAAGCTAGACGAAAATATTATCGAGCGTGTACTCACTAGTCAAAGCAAAGACGATTACGAAACCAGCAAACAAAGTGGCGAAGTAATAGTTCACGGTGTAAATGGACGATTAATTAAAGCGCAAACCGTTAATCAACGCAAATTAGTAGAGAGTGTTCGTAAAAACGATATGGTATTTGCTATAGGGCCAGCTGGAACAGGGAAAACCTATACAGGCGTTGCTTTAGCTGTACAAGCTTTAAAAAATAAAGAAGTTAAGCGAATTATTTTAACACGTCCAGCTGTAGAAGCAGGCGAAAACTTAGGGTTTTTACCAGGCGATTTAAAAGAAAAATTAGATCCATATATGCAACCGCTTTACGATGCACTTCGTGATATGATTCCTGCTGAAAAACTGACTCACTATATAGAAAACGGAACCATTCAAATTGCGCCTTTAGCTTTTATGCGTGGTCGTACCTTGGATAATGCCTTTGTTATTTTAGATGAAGGCCAAAACACGACACATAACCAAATGAAAATGTTTTTAACCCGTATGGGGAAAAACGCCAAATTTATGTTAACAGGCGATCCTGGACAGGTCGATTTACCACGTCGTACTATTTCTGGGTTAAAAGAAGCGCTTTTGGTTCTAAAAGATGTTAAAGGAGTAGGAATTATTTTCTTAGATGATAAAGATGTGATTCGCCATAAATTAGTGAAAAAGATTATTGAAGCTTATAAAAGTATTGAGAATAGAGAATAATGAGTAATACAATTACAAAAACCAACTTTAACTTTCCAGGGCAAAAAAGTGTTTACAAAGGAAAAGTGCGTGAAGTTTATAATATTAATGATGAGCAATTAGTTATGATTGCCACAGATAGATTAAGTGCTTTCGATGTTGTCATGCCAAAAGGAATTCCTTATAAAGGACAAATCCTTAATCAAATTGCTACAAAAATGATGAAAGCCACAGAAAACATTGTTCCTAATTGGTTAACAGCAACACCAGACCCTAATGTGGCAGTTGGGCATTTATGTACACCATTTAAAGTAGAGATGGTTATTCGTGGCTACATGTCTGGTCATGCTGCAAGAGAATATAAAGCCGGAAAACGGTTACTTTGTGGAGTGCCAATGCCAGAAGGTATGAAAGAGAACGATAAGTTTCCGCAACCTATTATTACGCCAGCAACTAAGGCAGAAATGGGCGATCATGATGAAGATATTTCACGTGAAGATATTTTAAAACGCGGTATTGTTTCAGAAGAAGATTATAACGTTTTAGAAGACTATACAAAAAAATTATTTCAACGAGGTACCGAAATTGCTGCCGAACGAGGATTAATTTTAGTGGACACCAAATACGAGTTTGGAAAAACTAAAGATGGAAAAATAGTCTTGATAGATGAAATTCACACACCAGATTCGTCACGTTACTTTTACGCCGATGGCTATCAAGAACGTCAAGATAAAGGAGAAGCACAAAAACAGCTTTCAAAAGAATTTGTACGCCAGTGGTTAATTTCTAACGGATTTCAAGGTTTAGAAGGACAAGTTTTACCAGAAATGAGCGATGACTATATAGAAAGCGTAAGCGAACGTTACATTGAGTTATACGAAAACATAACTGGAGAAACCTTTGTTAAAGCAGATGTGTCCAACATACATAAACGCATAGAAGAAAACGTTTTAAACTATTTGAAATAATAATTAACATATTACTGTTAATTATTAGTCAATTGAATTTTTAAACTGCTGAGGTGTCATTAATTCCATTTTTTTAAACTGCCTATTAAAGTAACTGGTGTTGTTAAAACCAGACTTAAAAGCAATTTCAGACATGCGCAAGTCTTTTGCTTCCTTAATAAGTTTTTTAGAAAACCTAATCTTTTCAGAGTTAATATAGTCTATAGGAGACACGCCTAGCGTATTTTTGAATTTCTTGTGAAAGTGAGACGTGCTCATACATGCTTTCTCAGCAAGTAAATCAACTGTAATGTCTTTGTTGGTTAAATTTTGCTTAATGTATTTAATAACCATACCTATACGTGTATCGCTAAAAACTCCATCGGTATCGTTAAGTAAAAAGACTTTGGCTTTGGTTTGTAAAAGCCTTACAATAAGCTCTTGAATCATTAAATCCAATAAAACATCTTTTGACGAAGTAGTATTAGTAAAAGTATGTACCAAACGCTCAACTAAATGGTTAACATCTGTATTGTTAATAAGATGCGACGCGTTATCATCTAATTTCCAATTGTTGTTTTCGTTTTCAATAGTTACATGATGATTAAACTTTTCAACCACTTCATCAATTTTATCGCTATCTATTCCAAGCGCGAGACATTGCGTTGGGTCATTAGCTTTTGCCAAAGGAAAATCAATAATCATTTCTTTATTAGTTGGCATCACAACAGATTCTCCTGGAAAAAACTCAAACGATGGTAAACCGTCTATATGCATGACTTTTTTTCCTGTTAACATACTGGCTATAACTGGAAAATCGAACGTTAAAGAAACTTGTTCTGCATATTCGTGAGTTTCAAAAATATTAAGTTCGGCATAATCCGCATTATAAGTCGTGCGGTTTTCAACCAAAGTGGTTAATTTTCTGTGACTTCTATGATGTTTTAAAAGTTGACTCATATTCAATATTACAAAAAAAGGTGTTGTTTAAAACACACGTGATAGATATGTTCAACAATTTAATAAATATGTTCAAGATTATTAGGATTTGATAAAATAACTTTATAAAAATTATCAATAAGCTGGTTTTGTTGTGATAAAATTAGCGAAATGTTAAAATATTTAATATTTTAATTAAAAGTATTTAACATGTTGATACATAGAAAAATAATCATTAAATAAAACAGTATGAGTTATTCTAAACCAGAATTTAAAACATCCTATGATAATTTTATTAATGGGAAGTTTGTAGCTCCTAAAGGGGGCGAGTATTTTGAAAACAGATCACCTATAGACAATAGTCTAATAGCAAAATATCCAAGATCGCAAAAAGAAGATGTCGAACTAGCATTAGATGCAGCTAATGCTGCAAAAGAAAGTTGGGGGAATACTTCGGCTACCGAAAGAGCAGCCTTGTTAAACAAAGTGGCCGATATTATAGAAGCTAATTTAGAAGAGTTTGCTTTAGTAGAAACCTGTGATAATGGAAAACCTATAAGAGAAACTTTAAATGCCGATGTGCCATTATCTGTAGATCATTGGCGTTATTTTGCGTCTTGTATTCGTGCCGAAGAAGGTTCGGCAACCGAGCTAGATGCTAACACCCTTTCCATGAATATTAAAGAGCCATTGGGGGTTGTAGGGCAAATTATTCCATGGAACTTTCCATTATTAATGTTGTCTTGGAAATTGCCGCCAGCTTTAGCCACAGGTAATTGTGTGGTGTTAAAACCAGCCGAGCAAACACCATCATCAGCTACTTTATTAATGGAAAAAATTGCAGACGTATTTCCTCCTGGTGTTGTTAATGTGGTGCATGGTTTTGGTCCCGAAGCAGGTAAGCCTTTAGCATCAAGTTCTAAGGTAGATAAAGTGGCTTTTACCGGGGAAACCACAACCGGACAGTTAATTATGCAATATGCCTCTAAAAACTTAAACCCTGTTACGATGGAATTGGGTGGTAAATCACCAAATATATTCTTTAACAGTGTTATGGATGCCGATGATGCTTATTTAGATAAAGCTATTGAAGGTGCTGTGTTGTTTGCTTTTAATCAAGGTGAAGTGTGTACTTGCCCATCGCGTATTTTAGTGCAAGAGGATATTTACGATAAATTTATGGAGCGTGTTATAGCACGTACCAAAGCTATTGTACAAGATAGTCCTTATAGTGTAAATACTCAAGTTGGAGCACAAGCCTCTAATGATCAATATGAGAAAATTCAATCTTACATAAAAATAGGTAAAGACGAAGGCGCTAAAGTGCTTTGTGGTGGCGAAGCAAATAAAGAAGGTGATTTAGCAAACGGGTTCTATATAAAGCCAACCATCTTAGAAGGGCATAATAAAATGCGCGTTTTTCAAGAGGAAATCTTCGGGCCAGTTGTTTGTGTTACCAAGTTTAAAGATGAAGCTGAAGCCTTAGAAATTGCTAACGACACCCTATATGGTCTTGGAGCAGGAGTTTGGACACGTGATGCGCACCAATTATATCAAATACCAAGAGCTATTAAAGCAGGGCGTGTATGGGTAAATTGTTATCATGCTTACCCAGCTCATGCGCCATTTGGAGGGTATAAAAAATCTGGTTTTGGTAGAGAAAATCATCTTATGATGATGGATCACTACCGTCAGACTAAAAATATGCTTATTTCTTACGATAAGAATAAGTTAGGTTTCTTTTAATAGAGAACATGTTTGATTAGTAGCAAGGCTGAATAATTATGTTCAGCCTTTTTTTATTAAATTTATAAATATGGAAAGAATAGCGATAACAGAAGCAGCTGCTAAAGTTGTGAGACAATTAAAAGAGAAACATGGCGAACTCATTTTTCATCAAAGTGGTGGGTGTTGCGATGGGTCCTCCCCAATGATTTTTGAAAAAGACGACATGTATTTAGATGAAAGTGATGTGTTGTTAGGAGAGCTGGAAGGCGTTAGTTTTTATATGAATATTGACCAATTTGAATACTGGAAACATACGCATTTAACTATAGATATTACCGAAGGTCGTGGCGCAAGCTTTTCTTTAGAGATTCCCTTAGGATTACGGTTTATAATTCATTCAAGATTATTAACAGAAGACGAAGAAGCGTTTTTTAATCCAGATTCTAGCATAATAGGTTAAAATAGGTTATTTGTTAGTATTTTGACATTTTTGCCTTTGTTTTATTAGGGTGTTCGTACTTTTTTATCAATTAAATTAACGTATTTATATTTTAATGTTGCTAAATTACTATATTTATGCAAAATTACTATACATGAAAATAAATCTTTGTCCTAATTGTGGTTCCGATGCTTATATTAAAAGCGGTATAGTTAATAATAGGCAACGTTATAAATGTAAAAGTTGTGGTTACTTTTTTACGGTAAATAAGCTAGGAAAAAAAATAGATGATTATTACGTTAATAAAGCATTGCAGCTGTATTTAGAGGGGTTAACGTATCGTGAGATTGAACGCATTTTAGGAATCTCGCATGTAAGTATAATGAACTGGGTTAAAAAGTATAACGTTAAAAGACCGTACAAAACAGATTATCATCCTACATATAAAATATTAAACGCTCAAGAATTAGCTAAATACTTCTCGGATGCAGCTAATTTAACAGGGGCAGGAGTGCTAGTTACAGAGCTTGGAGATAAGTTTATGTTAATAAAATGGGAGCGTTTCAAAGATTAGATATATATAATTAACAAAAAGATATATTAATTTTTTGTTAATACAGTGTTTTTAAGAGATTAGCTAAGCACACAAAACCATAATGTTAATTAACTAATCTTTTTAAAACTTATGAGAAAAACACTGTATTTACTGGCTGGAAGTATCTTTTTTTTCAGCCAGTTTATGTTTTCACAAGGTTCTCCAGATTATAATGGCGGATTTAAGGTGAAATTTGATGAAGAAGGTAAAAAGTACTTTCGTATCTTATCTTGGGCTCAGGTTCAAGGATCCTACAGCGATGATGTTCCAGAAGAATCCAGTAAACTAAATTTTAACTTACGGCGCGCAAGAGTTTTAATGTATGCGCAGATTAATGACAAATTTCTCATTTTAACACATTTTGGATTAAATAGCTTAAACGCATCCAATATGAGTGCTGTAGGAACAGGAAACAATTCTCAACTTTTCTTTCACGATGTTTGGGCACAATACAACATTACTAAAAATCACTCCATTGGTGGTGGTTTGCATTATTTTAATGGTATTTCCCGACTTAACAATCAAAGTACGTTAAATATGATGACGATGGATAATAATCGTCAATCATGGGCTACAATTGGGCTTTCAGACCAGTTTGCGAGACACATGGGTGTTTTTGCTAAAGGAAAAATTGGGAAGTTGCAATACCGATTGGCTATTAATGATGCTATTTCAAACTCCTTAGATGTTCAAAATAGAGTAGCTTATAATGCCGATGGAAGTCCAAATATTTCAGAAAACACAACATATTATGCCGGACGAGAATTATTAGGCTCTAAAGATGCCGGTAAGTGTTATGCAGGGTATTTTGATTATCATTTCTTAGATGAAGAATCTAATTTTTTACCCTATAAAGTAGGAACTTATCTAGGAGGAAAACGCATATTTAATGTTGGAGCAGGATTCTTTTTACATCCAGAAGGCGCTGTTAGAATGGAAGGAACAGAACTAAAAGGCGAGGATGTATCTATTTTTGCTATTGATGCTTTTTACGATAGTCCTTTAGGGGAAAATGGAAGTGCCATTACTGCGTACGCAACATTTCAATCAAACGATTATGGCGAAGACTATTTATATAGTGCTTACGGAACAGGCTCTATGATTTATGGTCACGTAGGATATGTATTACCAGGAGATGTGACAAAACCTAGATTTCAGCCTTATGTTTCTTTTGCCTCAAATAGTTACGATGGCGCTAATGATAATAGAGATGTTTTAGGAATAGGAGCTAATGCATATTTCAGTGGTCACAATTCAAAACTAACATTGGAATATAAGAATCAGAAATTTGGAGATTCTAATGTAGGTTCTGTAACCCTTCAAGCAATGATTTATTTATAAAAACTAACAGATATGACAGATAAACAAAAACATGCAACGGCGTATTGGAAAGAAAACTTAAAGTACTTAATTATTTTACTAAGTGTTTGGTTTGTGGTTTCTTATGGCGCTGGAATATTGTTTAAAGATGCTTTAAACAATATTAGGTTAGGCGGATTTAAACTAGGCTTTTGGTTCGCACAACAAGGATCCATCTATGTATTCGTAATACTCATTTTCGTTTACGTAAGACTTATGAACAAATTAGATAAAAAATACGGCTTCGACGAGTAGCCTTTAACAAAAAAATAAACAATTATGAGTGTACAAACGTGGACTTGGATATTAGTAGGAGTAACTTTTGCCCTATATTTTGGAATTGCTATTTGGGCTAGGGCAGGCTCTACAAAAGATTTTTATGTAGCTGGTGGAGGGGTTTCTCCTTTAGCAAATGGAATGGCGACTGCAGCCGATTGGATGAGCGCAGCGTCTTTTATATCAATGGCAGGAATTATTTCTTTTGCAGGATATGATGGCTCTGTTTACCTTATGGGATGGACAGGAGGCTATGTGCTTTTAGCGCTATTATTAGCGCCCTATTTACGAAAATTTGGAAAATTTACAGTGCCAGATTTTATAGGTGATCGTTATTATTCTAACGGCGCAAGAACAGTAGCTGTTATATGTGCTTTAATTGTGTCATTTACCTATGTAGCTGGACAAATGAGAGGCGTTGGTATTGTGTTTTCACAATTCCTTCAAGTAGATATTAATACAGGTGTTGTTATTGGTATGGCTGTAGTATTGGTCTTTGCTTTCTTAGGAGGAATGAAAGGAATTACTTACACGCAAGTAGCACAGTATTGTGTGTTAATATTTGCGTTTATGGTGCCTGCATTCTTTATCTCAATGCAAATGACTGGGAACCCAATTCCTCAAATAGGAATGGGAGGCAAACTAGAAGGTGGAATGTATCTCTTAGATAAATTAGATACGTTGCATACAGAATTAGGATTTAATGAATACACTAGTGGTACAAAATCGACTTGGGATGTGTTTGCCATTACACTAGCCTTAATGGTTGGAACAGCTGGATTACCGCATGTAATTGTAAGGTTTTTTACAGTGCCAAAGGTTAAAGATGCTAGAAAGTCGGCAGGATATGCATTGTTTTTAATCGCTATTCTTTATACAACAGCGCCAGCCATTTCTGTTTTTGCCAGAACTAACTTAATCGATACTGTAAGTAACACAAAATATACTGAAGTTCCTGAATGGTTTAAAAACTGGGAGAATACGGGTTTAATTGGTTGGAGTGATAAAAATGGTGATGGAAAAATTCAATATGTTGCTGGAAGTGCTATTGAAGGGAAAAATCCGTTATTTTCAGATGGTAGAGGAACTCACGGCGAACGTGTGTTAAAAAATGTGAATGCAAACACAGAGAATGAATTATATGTAGATAGAGATATTATGGTACTTGCCAACCCAGAAATTGCGAAGTTGCCTAATTGGGTAATAGCTTTAGTTGCAGCTGGTGGTTTAGCAGCAGCATTATCAACAGCAGCAGGATTATTATTGGTAATTTCAACATCCATATCACATGATTTGATTAAGAAACAACTTAAACCAGATATTTCAGAAAAAGGCGAACTATGGGCAGCAAGATTAGCTATTTTAGTAGCTATTATTATTGCAGGGTTATTTGGGATTTACCCTCCTGGTTTTGTAGCGGCAGTAGTTGCTTTGGCCTTTGGTTTGGCAGCAGCATCTTTCTTCCCAGCCATTATTCTCGGAATTTTTGATAAACGCATGAATAAGCAAGGCGCCATCTCAGGAATGGTTGTAGGTATTGTATTAATGTTATTTTATATGGTACGCTATAAAACAGGTTTAATTGGTGTTTTTGAACCAAGACCGTCAAGCGAATGGTGGTTTGGTACCTCTCCAGAAGGTTTTGGTACTGTAGCCATGATTGTTAATGTGGTAGTTTCTGTAGTTGTTTCAAGATTAACACCACCGCCACCACAAGAAGTGCAGGAAATAGTAGAGCATATACGAATTCCAAGTGGCGCAGGTGAAGCAACACACCACTAATTCTTTTTATTTTAAGTTAATTTAGTTAGTAAAAACAGTGTTATGGTAGTCATAACACTGTTTTTTTATTAAATTTAGACACTCACATTTAAAGTATGAAAAAACGACATGAACAAAAATTAGTAGTATTATCAATTGTATTATGCTTACTGTTTAATCTGCCTTTTATTTTTGTGTTTAACTTAAATGGAAACCTTTTAGGGATTCCAATTTTTTATGTCTCCATTTTTTCTATTTGGTTATTATCAATTATAATTTCATATATCGTTCTAAAAAAGCATTATGAGTAATTACATTCTAATAACCATTATTGTTTTTTATTTAGCCTTTTTGTTCTTCTTAGCCTTTAAAACGGAAAGAAACACAAAAAGTAAATGGGTAAACAACCCTTATGTTTATGCTTTATCTCTGGCTGTTTATTGTACCGCATGGACATATTATGGGAGTATAGGTATTGCGGCTAACTCTGGTGTAGATTTCTTGCCAATTTACTTAGGTCCTGTAATTGCAGCACCACTTTGGGTTGTTGTTTTAAGAAAGATAATACGTATTTCTAAGCAACATAATATTTCTTCGATTGCCGATTTTATTTCACTACGTTATGGTAACAATAGGTTTCTAGGAGCTTTAATTACTATTATTTGTTTCTTAGCTATTTTGCCTTACATTTCATTGCAACTAAAGGCAATATCTGGAAGTTTTGAAGTTATCGCAGATGAAACCAGTTACATATCTACAAGTATATGGGACGATTCAACATTCTACATCGCGTTTTTATTAGCTGTTTTTGCCACATTTTTTGGAACTCAAGCAACCGATGCATCAGAAAAGCATCGTGGTATTGTAGCTACTGTGGCGTTGGAATCCATTTTTAAAATAGGGTTCTTCCTAATTGTAGGGGTTTATGTGACTTATTGGTTATTTGATGGACCACAAGATGTACTAACAAAATTTTCTGAAATAGATAATATTGAAACCTTAACCACGATACCTAATTTAGAAGGAGGCCTTAATTGGTTTTTCATGATAGCCTTATCCTTTTTCGCTATTTTTCTTTTACCTAGGCAATTTCAAATCAGTGTTATAGAAAACACAAGAGAAAAGCATTTAAAAACAGCTATTTGGTTGTTCCCGTTGTATTTATTGCTGTTTAATTTGTTTGTAGTATTTATTGCATTTGGCGGAAGATTGTTGTTAGGCGATGTAGCTCATGCAGAATATTACACCTTATTATTACCGCTAAGTCAAGATAATGTGTTTTTAGCCATGTTGGTTTTTTTAGGCGGATTTTCGGCGGTAATTTCAATGGTAGTTGTTTCAACCTTAGCTTTATCAACAATGGTAAGTAACAATCTAATTATTCCTTATGGATTTTTAGATAAGTTTATTAGAAATCACCCTGAAAAAAATGCGTACTACATCAAGAATATTCGTCGTATTTCTATTTTCTTAATAATTATTTTAGCTTATGTTTTTTATTACAATTTTTCTATAGAGAGTTCTTTAATTTCAATTGGCTTGGTATCCTTTGTTATTGTGGCTCAGTTAGCACCATCTTTTTTTCTTGGTTTGTATTGGAATCGTGGCTCTGCAAGAGCTTCCATAGTTGGCATTGTAATAGGATTTTTAATAACGATTTATACTTTAATTTTACCATTTACAATCAACATTATATCGGGGTCAAATAGTTTTGTTGAAAATGGGTTGTTTGGAATAGAATACTTAAAACCTTATGAGCTATTTGGAATTAATTTTCTTAATCCATACGCACATGCTATGTTTTGGAGCTTAAGCTTCAACTTAGCGTTTTATCTTGTGTTATCATTGGTGTATCGTGGGAATTATCGAGAACGAAATTATGCCGAAATGTTTGTGGATAGTAAAAATTATTCTTCGCTACAAGATAATGCGTTAGTATGGAAGGGTGAGGCTTATGTGGCCGATATCAAAAATGTATTAGAAAAATTTTTAGGAGAAAGAGAAGCTAATCGAGCCCTAAAAGTATTTTTTACGAAATATAATTTACCAAAAGATACCCAAATAGCCGATGCTAGATTAATTAACTTTTCTGAAAAGCTATTAACAGGAACCATAGGAAGTGCATCTGCCAAAATACTAATTTCAAGTGTTGTTAAAGAAGAAGAAGTAAGCTTGGTAGAGGTGTTGAAGGTTTTAGAGGAGTCAAAAGAAACCATAGCAAGAAATAAAATGCTTCGTGAAAAGTCGGCAGCTTTAACCAGTTTAACAAATCAATTACGGGAAGCTAATTTAGAATTGTTAAATAAAGACCAGCAAAAGGATGAGTTTTTAGACACTGTAGCACATGAGTTAAAAACACCAATTACAGGAATTAGAGCATCAACAGAATTGGTTTTGGAAGATAATGATATGCCAGAACAGATACGCGAACAGTTTTTAAGTAATATCTTGCAGGATAGCGATAGGTTATCAAGGTTAATAAATAGTATTTTAGATTTCGAAAAACTATCAAAAGGAAAAACGACACTCGATGTTAAAAATAACGATATACAGCAAGTTGTAAAAAAGGCAATTCAGGTCGTAAAACACCTAGCCGATAAAAAAGAGGTGAAAATAGTCAACAAGAATCCGCATAAACTATTTTTAGAGTTTGATCAAGACCGTTTGCTGCAAGTAGTTACAAATTTACTGTCTAATGCTATAAAATTTTGCCCAGAAAAACATGGCGTTATTACTATCGATTACAAAATGGCAAATAAGAGTATCGAGTTTTCGGTATCAGATAACGGAAATGGTATTCCTCCTGAAGACATTGGTTTTATTTTCGATAAGTTTTATCAATCCAAAAATCAAAATACCAAAAAACCAGAAGGTAGCGGTTTAGGATTGGCTATTTGTAAACAGATTATAGAGCAACACCAAGGAAACATCTGGGTTGATGAAACCTATAAAAATGGTGCAAAGTTTGTTTTTAAATTACCATTTAAGTAACTTGTAACCCCAATATATGAATAGGAAAATTTTAATTGTTGATGATGAGCCAAATATAGTAATGACCTTAGAATATGCCTTTAAAAAACAAGGCTTTGAAGTGTTTATTGCTAGAGATGGAACCGAAGCATTACAAATTTTAGAAACTAATATTCCTAATGTTATATTATTGGATATTATGATGCCTAAGGTAGATGGTTATGAAACCTTAGAATTTATCAAGAAAAAAGACAGTTTATCACAAGTAAAAGTGGTATTTTTAACTGCAAAGCATAAAGCTTCAGATATTGAGAAAGGCTTAAAACTAGGAGCAGATAAATATTTAACTAAGCCGTTTTCAATAAAGAAAATAATTTCGGAAGTACTAGATTTACTTAATTAACATTTGGTTTTGTGTGCAAATTAAACCTATGTATAATTAAAGTTAGTTTATTATGAAATTCCGTGTTGGACCCCTAGCATCAGATATTATTATAGCTGTATATGCTCTAGGGTCTTTATATCTTCGTTTTAAGTTTGAAAGTCAAACACCCATAAGCCCGTTAAACTCCATAGTCATGGGGGTGTGTTTTGTTGTAATTATTTGGGCATTAATCAAATTAAAGGTCTTAAATCCCAACTGGTTTGGATTGTTTAATTCTAATAAATCAAGACTATGAATTATTTAGAATTTTATAAAAACAGTATAGAGAATCCAGAATCGTTTTGGTTATCACAAGCCAAACAACTCGATTGGTATAAACTACCAAAAAAATGTCTTTCTAAAGACACCAACGATTATTATCAGTGGTTTGAAGATGGGGAACTAAACTTAAGTTACTTATGTGTTGACAAGCATATAAATGATGGCTACGGAAACGACAATGCTATAATATATGATTCTCCAGTAACAAATACCAAAAGAGCGATAACTTATAACGAATTAAAGGAAGAAGTATCGCGATTAGCGGGAGGTTTAAAAAACCTAGGGATAGAAAAAGGTGACACCGTTATTATTTACATGCCTATGATTCCGCAGGCGTTGTTTGCCATGTTAGCTTGTGCTAGAATAGGCGCTATTCACTCAGTAGTTTTTGGCGGATTTGCACCACACGAACTTGCCATAAGAATAGACGACTGTAAACCTAAAGCTATTATTACGGCAACTTGCGGTATAGAAATTAAACGTATTATACCATATAAGCCATTTGTAGACGAAGCTATAAGCCAAGCGTCTCATAAACCCAATCAGGTGGTTATTTTTGATAGAGGTATTGATGTAGAAAGAACGCAAAAAACGTACGATATAGATTATCAGGAATTAATATACAACTCAAAACCAGTACATCCTGTTTCAGTCAAAGCAACACATCCATCTTATATTTTATATACATCAGGAACAACAGGAAAGCCCAAAGGAATTATTAGAGATACGGGAGGTTATGCTACGGCATTAAAATTTTCTATGAAATATATTTATGGGGTTGACGAAGGCGATGTGTTTTGGGCAGCAAGCGATGTAGGTTGGGTTGTAGGACATAGCTATATTGTGTACGGCCCATTATTAAATAGAAATACAACCATTCTTTTTGAAGGGAAACCTATTAAAACACCAGACGCTTCTACGTTTTGGAGAGTAATAAGCGAGCATCAAGTAAAAGTTATGTTTACGGCACCAACTGCTATTCGCGCTATAAAAAAGGAAGATCATGATGGTGATTTTATCAATAAATATGATTTATCTTGTCTTAAATATCAGTTTTTAGCTGGAGAACGCTGTGATGTAGCTACCTTAACATGGACGAAAAATCATTTAAAAGTTCCTGTTATCGATCACTGGTGGCAAACCGAATCAGGATGGCCTATGTTGGCTAATATGGTTGGTGTAGAATTGCAAGACGTTAAGCCAGGCTCTGCAGGAATGCCTGTTTGTGGGTATGATATTGTTATTTTAGATGAACATGGAGAGGAAGTCTCTGCAGGTGTAGAAGGTTACGTAGCTGTTAAATTGCCTTTGCCGCCAGGAACATTAATGAATTTATGGGGAAATCCAGAACGCTTTAAAGCAGGTTATTTAAAACGTTTCCCAGGATATTATTTTTCAGGAGATGGTGGTTATAAAGACGAAGATGGCTATGTGTTTATAACAGGTCGCGTAGATGATATTATTAATGTCGCAGGACACAGACTATCAACGGCCGAAATGGAAGAGGTTGTAGCATCTCATAAGGATGTAGCAGAATGTGCTGTGTTTGGAATTCATTGTGAAATTAAGGGACAAAAACCATTAGGATTAATTGTTTTAAAATCTCAAGATGTCGATAATGAAGCTACTATTACATCAGAAGTTATTCAAGACGTAAGGCAAGAAATTGGCGCTGTAGCATCGTTTAAAGAGGTGTTAGTAGTAAAACGATTACCAAAAACACGATCGGGAAAAATTCTTCGTAAATTGTTGCGTCAAATGGCAGACGATTTATCATTTAACATCCCTTCAACAATAGATGACACGAACATAATTCAAGAAATACAATCAGTTTACAAAAAAAATCAAATAGGAATTTATAAAAACTAAACTTAATATAAATAAAACATCATGAGTAATTATCATATTAAACATTTGGAAGAATATTATCAGGTTTATAGAAAATCTGTTAGAAACCCAGAAGTATTTTGGGAAGAAGTTGCCGAAGAACATTTTTTATGGCGAAAACGATGGAATAACGTATTACAATGGGATTTTTCTAAACCAGAAATTAAATGGTTTGAAGGTGCCGAACTTAACATTACCGAAAACTGTATTGATAGACACCTAAATACAAGGGGCGATAAAACTGCCATTATTTTTGAACCTAACAACCCAGATGAAGAGACACAACACATATCTTACAGAGAATTGCACGATCGCGTTTGCAGATTTGCCAATGTTTTAAAGGAAAAAGGTATTGGTAAAGGTGATCGCGTTTGTATTTATTTACCTATGATTCCAGAGTTAGCCATTTCAGTTTTAGCTTGTGCCAGAATAGGCGCTATTCATTCGGTTGTATTTGCTGGGTTTTCTTCAACAGCTTTAGCCACACGAATTAATGATAGCGAATGTAAAATGGTCATTACTTCAGATGGATCTTACAGAGGCGCAAAAACGATAGATCTTAAAAGTATTGTAGATGAAGCTTTAGAAGATTGTAGTAGTATAGAAAGCGTTTTAGTAGCAAAGCGAATTAATAGCGATATTAAAATGAAAGAAGGTCGCGACTATTGGTTACAACCTTTATTGGATGAAGCTTATCATGATTGCGACCCAGAGGTTATGGATGCAGAAGATCCGTTGTTTATTTTGTATACATCAGGCTCTACAGGAAAACCAAAAGGTATGGTGCATTCTAGTGGCGGATATATGGTTTATACAGCTTATACTTTTAAAAATGTTTTTCAATATAGAGAGGATGACGTGTATTGGTGTACAGCAGATATTGGCTGGATTACCGGTCATAGTTATATTGTTTATGGCCCATTATTAAATGGCGCAACAACCCTAATGTTCGAAGGTGTTCCAAGTTACCCAGACTTCGGGCGTTTTTGGGAAATTGTAGATAAACATCAAGTAAATCAATTTTACACAGCACCAACAGCTATTAGAGCTTTGGCTAAAGAAGGAATGGATCATGTAGAAAAATATGATTTATCTTCATTAAAAGTTTTAGGAACCGTAGGTGAACCTATAAACGAAGAGGCTTGGCACTGGTACGATGATAATATAGGTAAGAAAAAAGCACCTATTGTAGATACGTGGTGGCAAACCGAAACAGGAGGTATTATGATTTCACCTATACCATTTGCAACACCAACAAAACCTACCTATGCAACACTACCGTTTATTGGTATACAACCTGCTTTAATGGACGAAAATGGCGAAGAAATAAAAGGAAATCAAGTCGATGGACGATTATGTATTAAGTATCCATGGCCATCAATGGCGCGTACTATTTGGGGAGATCACCAAAGATATAAAGATACCTATTTCTCTGCTTTTGAAAATATGTATTTTACTGGTGATGGGGCCTTACGTGATGAGGTAGGCTATTATAGAATTACAGGGCGTGTAGACGATGTTGTTATTGTGTCTGGACATAACTTAGGAACAGCACCAATTGAAGACGCTATTAACGAGCATCCAGCAGTTTCCGAAAGTGCTATTGTAGGATTCCCTCATGATATTAAAGGAAATGCGTTGTATGGCTATGTTATTTTAAAAGAAACAGGCGAAAGTCGTAACCATGATAACCTTCGTAAGGAAATTAATCAGTTAATTACCGAGCAAATTGGCCCTATTGCTAAACTAGATAAAATTCAATTTACCAAAGGCTTGCCAAAAACAAGAAGCGGTAAAATTATGCGTCGCATTTTAAGAAAAATAGCGAGTAAAGATACGTCTAATCTAGGCGATACGAGTACGTTATTAAATCCAGAAGTTGTTCAAGACATTATGGATAACGTACTTTAGAGTATTTAAATTTATAATGAAAGAGCATCCTATTTTTAGGATGCTTTTTTTATTTTTACCTAAAGTAATGCTATGAATTTTCAGCCACTTTTAAATTACATGAAAAACTATGTGTCGTTAACCCAAGAAGAGACCGAATTCTTGGTTAGCAAACTGGTATATCGTAAGTATTTAAAAGGACAATATATACTACAGCAAGGCGATGTTAGCAAGGCGCAATGCTTTATTACAAAAGGATGTACTAAAATGTTTTTTGTCGATGATGAAGGCCAAGAACATATTATTATGTTTTCTATTGAAGATTGGTGGACATCAGATTTAGGAAGTTTTAGTACACAAAGCCCAACCGATTTTAATGTGCAGTGTTTAGAAGATACCGAAACCATTCAATTTCATATAGACTCTATTGAAGAGATTTTCGAAAAAATTCCTAAAATGGAACGTTTTTTTAGACAAATAATCGAAAGAGCTTTTGTGGCATCGCAAAAACGAATTATTAGGAATTTTAGCATGACGGCTAAAGATAGATATGTGTTTTTTAGAGAAACTTATCCAAAAATAGAACAGCGCATTCCACAATATTTAATTGCTTCTTATTTAGGTATAACAAAAGAGTTTTTAAGTAAAATAAAAAGTCAATTAGCACTCGAAAACTAGAATGTTAAACTAGTTTAATATCATTTTATAAACTACTTCATTTTTATTGTTTAGGTCTTGTAGGATCTTTGTACCGTAATAATTAAACAAATTTAAAACGTATACAAATGAAACTATTAACAACTGCTATTATAGCATTAACAGTAATGACAAATCCAATAAAAAAAGAAAAGAAAATGATTAAAGTAGATGAAAGTAAAGTAGAGTGGAAAGGCTATAAAGTAGCCGGATCTCATGAAGGAACAATTAATTTAACCTCAGGAGTACTTGAATTTAACGATGAGACTTTAGTTGGCGGAGAATTTAAAGTAGATATGACGACTATTAGTGCAACAGACTTAGAAGGAGACTACAAAGACAAATTAGATGGTCATTTAAAAAGTGATGATTTTTTTGGTGTTGAAAGCTACCCAGAAGCAACCATTACATTTACAAAAGTAACACCAAAAGGTAAAACGTCTTACACCGTAGAAGGGGATTTAACTATTAAAGGAAAAACTAACACTGTAACTTTCGATATGTCTGTTTATGGGAGCAAAGCAACAGCATCGTTAAAAGTAGACCGTTCTAAGTACGATGTACGTTACGGATCTACAAGCTTTTTCGATAATTTAAAAGATAAAGCAATCTACGATGAGTTTGACTTAAATGTAGATTTACAGTTTTAAAACTCAGATTTAGATTAATAGCCATTAAACCGTTTCTTCTATGGAAGAAGCGGTTTTTTGTTTCACCAAAAACATCATTAATACAGAGATAACTCCGCATACCGAAAAGCCTATAAATAACGGTAACACACTATCGGTAACATAACTCCCTATAAAATTAGCAATTGGTACAGCCATAATAGTTGAAACAAAGCCATTAATAGCAGCGCCAACCCCAGCAATATGACCTACAGGTTCCATGGCTAAGGATCTTAGGTTTCCAAATAAAAACCCAATAGCTATAAACTGAAGCGCAAAAAACATCACCAAAACAGAAAGATCTGGATTTGTACCATTGTGAAAAAGAATAACGTAAAAAATAGAAATAGCACAAAATGCAATGGCTGCTGTTTTGGCTATTTTTTTCATGCCAAAACGTACCACCAAAGCGCTATTTAAAAATGTAGCAAAACCAATAGAAATAGCTAAACTAGCAAAAATATAAGGAAACAAATCGGCTAGCTTATATTGGTGTTCAAAAATTTGTTGCGAAGTGCTTAAATACACCATAAACGACCCTGTAATAAAACCAGAAATTAACGTGTAAACAATAGCGCTTTGGTGTTTTAAAAATTCCTTAGTGCCATTAACAAATAAACCAACAGATAGTTTTGTACGTTTATTCTCTGGAAGTGTTTCAGGTTGTTTTTTCCAAAACCAAAACATCACTAAACAGCCGTAAATTAAGTTAAGGTTAAAAATAGAATGCCAATCAAAAAACGTAATTAAAAATTGACCTATAGTTGGTGCAACTACAGGAACCAAAATAAAAACCATAACGACAATAGACATTACTCTAGCCATGTAATCGCCACTATATGTATCGCGAACCATAGAAATACTTATGGTTCTAGGGGCAGCCAAGCCAACACCTTGTAAAATGCGGCCAAAAATCATCATTTCAAAGCTGTTGGTCATTACGCAAACAATACTTGCTATAACGAATAAAATGAAGCCTGTGTAAATAATAGGTTTTCTACCAAAACTATCCGAAAGTGGCCCGAAAATAAGTTGTCCAATACCAAGTCCCAGAAAAATCATCGTAATTAATAACTGATTTTTAGAAACATCGGTGACGTTAAGGTCGTTAGCAATATCTGGTAAAGCAGGTAATAAAGCATCAATACTTAAGGCAACAATAGCCATTAGCGATGCCATTAAGCCAATAAATTCTAAATTAACTTTGTGTTTAGGTGAAGCGGAATCTTGCATAATGCAAAGGTACCTTTAAATATTTTTTCCAAATATTATCTTTTCATAAAGAGTTCTTAAAGTTTAAAGGGTTTATAAAAACCTACTATTCTTTTGATGAATTAAAACCGTAATTTTGTATTAAGATACTAACTTGTATGAATATTTCAACTGAAGAGAAATTAAAAGAACGCATAAAAGAACTCACTTGTTTATATGAGATAAGTTCTTATATGGCAAATTCTAACCTAGATAATTTGCAACCTACATTACAAGCAATTTGTAAAAGCTTAAAAAAAGCGGTACAATTTCCAGAGGATGTGTCGGTAGAATTAATAGTAGAAAACTATAATTTGCACGAAGGGAGAGCAACAGATGGAAAAGTTAATATGTTAGCCAAAATTAACGCATTTAAAACGTCTATAGGAGCAATAAGTATTGGGTATTCAAAAGCTAAGTATACCACAAATAGTTTTTTAAACGAAGAACGTCAGTTGTTAGAAACAATAGGTTTAGAAATAGGTAAATTATTTGAAAGAAAACAAATAACCGAACGTGAAATTCGCACAAAACAGCAAGTTGAAAGAGCAGATAGATTATCAATTCTAGGCGAGATTACTGCAGGAATAGCACATGAATTAAACACGCCTTTGGCAAATATTTTAGGGTATGCCGAATTAGTAAAAGAACAAACACAGGATAATAATACTATAGTTAAAGATTTAGACAAAATTATTAATAGTGCCATATATTCTAGAGAGGTTGTGAAAAAGTTAATGTTTTTTTCTTGCGAAATGCCGCAGCATAAAACAAAAACCAATATTGTACCTGTTGTTGCAGAAGCTATTAAATTACTAAAACCTAATTTTTCTAAAAAGCAACTGTCTTGTTTTTTACAAACGCAAACAGATAACGTTTTTTATAAGGTTGATACTATACAATTAACGCAAGTAGTGTTTAATATTGTAATGAATGCCATATACTTTTCTCCAGAAAAAGGGAAAATAGAAGTGAAATTATATGAAGATAACAACAATATTTATATAGATATTTCAGATGAAGGAGAAGGTATAGAGTCTGCGAAATCAGAATTAGTTTTTAATCCATTCTATTCAACAAAAGATGTCGGTGAAGGTACAGGGTTAGGATTAAGTGTAGTACATGGTATTATGCAAAGTCACCAAGGAAGTATTACACACCAACCTAATCATCCAAAAGGAACCATTTTTAAATTAGTTTTTCCAAAATAAAAAGCATGCCATTACACAAAGAAAATATATTAATTGTAGATGACGACATTCATATTTTAGAGTTGTTACAACGTCATTTAACAGCGTTAGATTTTTATACGTTTAAAGCAGTTTCAGTAAAAGAAGCGCTTACAATTCTTCAAAGTAGAACTATCGATTTACTAATTACCGATCTTAATATGCCAGGTGTAGATGGTATGCAACTTATAAAATATACCTCAGAGCATTTCCCGAAACTACCAAAACTAGTCATTACAGGCTACCCTTCTGTTGATGGTGCTTTAGAAGCCATGAAATCTGGTGTTGTAGAATATTTAACTAAACCTTTTACTAAAGACGAATTAAAGCAGGCAATTGCAATTTCTTTAAAAGAAAAAAAGCCAAAAGTTACTAAAACACCACGTCAGCAAAATGCTTATGGTGAAATTATAGGTAATTCTAAAGCTATTAAATCTGTAACTCAAATTATAGATCGTGTTAAAGATAATAAGGCCACAGTACTAATTAATGGTGAAAGTGGTACAGGAAAAGAATTGGTGGCTAGAGCCATTCATTATAATGGTAAATATGCATCAGCACCATTTGTTGCTGTTAATTGTGGCGCCATACCAGAAAACCTCTTAGAGTCAGAATTATTTGGTTATGTAAAAGGCGCTTTTACAGGAGCAAATGAAGATAGAAAAGGGTTTTTTCAAGCAGCACATAAAGGCACAATCTTTTTAGATGAAATAGGCAATGCCTCTATGGCGACACAATTACGATTGTTAAGAGTGCTTCAAGAAAAAGAAGTAGTTAGAGTAGGAGCGCAAAAAGTAGAACCTGTAGATGTTAGGATTATTGCAGCAACCAATTTTAATTTAGAGTCTAGAATAGCGAGTCAAAAATTTAGAGAAGACTTGTTTTATCGATTAACCGTTGTGCAAATTAATGTTCCGCCACTTAGAGATCGTCTTGAAGATATAGAGCTACTAGTCGATAAGTTTATATTTAAGTATGGTGTGGAATACAAAGATAAACTTATGCCTATAACACAGGAGGCTATAAATATATTAAAGCGTCACCATTGGCCTGGTAATATACGAGAGCTTGAAAATGTAATTCAGCATGCGGTTATTATGAGCGATAAACAAATAACCGTAGACAGTTTACCCGATTATTTAAAATTTACAATAGACTTTCCTAAAGAAACAGCATTACTACCTTTAAAAGCTGTTGAAAAACAACATATTCTTAAGGTTTTGGCCCATACCAATAATAATAAATCTGAAGCAGCTAGAATTCTTCAAATAGACCGAAAAACACTTAGTCAAAAAATTAAGTAACATAACTGTTTTTAGTGTGTAAAATATACACTGTTGGGTAATTTTTACTCAGCATCTACTTTCCTTAAAAATTACTTTAATGTTGCAAACACTTTGTTTTTAGGTGTTTGTCTTTTTGTTGTGAGTTGTCTGCTTATTTTGGTACGTCGCTTGTTATTCTCAAGACACATAAAAAAATACACCTGTAATTATGGAAAAAAGTATATGTATTAATTGTGAGTATAACTTAGACTGTAGTTTTACTTCCGACAAAAAAATTATATGGTCTTGTAATGAGTATTTACTTGCAGGCGAAAACCAAGTCGAAAATAACAAAACAGTTTTAAAACATTCTAACACCAAAAAGTTAGAGCTTATTTAATTTAAATTATTACACATGTTAACACAAGAGTTAAAAAAGAAAGAGCAACCTAAACAAGGTATGCTAGAAAATGTGATGAAACAATTTAATTCGGCCTCAGAGATGGTAGGATTAAACAAAAACATAAAAAAAATACTTTCAGTAACAAATAACGAACTTATTATTCATTTTCCAGTTAGAATGGATAATGGTGACGTGGAGATTTTTAAAGGTTATCGCGTTCAGCATAATAATGCTTTAGGGCCATACAAAGGCGGATTACGATATCATCCAACAATAGATATCGATGCGGTTAAGGCCTTGGCTATGTGGATGACCTGGAAAACCTCTTTAGCAGGTTTGCCTTACGGTGGTGCTAAAGGTGGTATTCAGATAGATCCTAAAAAATATTCAACTGCAGAATTAGAACGTATTACAAGACGATTTGCTTATGCTTTGGGCGATAATATTGGTCCAGAGCATGATATACCTGCACCAGATGTAAACACCAACGCGCAAACAATGGCGTGGATAGCAGATACATATATGTCTACAAAAACACCTTCCGAGCGTTCAAAAAACCAACATGTTGTTACAGGAAAACCTATTGGTTCTGGTGGATTAGAAGGAAGAGATAGAGCCACAGGTTTTGGTGTGTATCTTACTATAAAATACTGGGCAGAGCATAAAAATATTAGCCTAAAAGATAAAACATTTATTGTTCAAGGTTTTGGTAATGTTGGTTATTGGGCAGCTCACTTTTTAGAGCAAGATGGCGCAAAATTAGTAGGTGTACAAGATGCCTATGGCTCAATTAGTAACGCTCAAGGTATTACTGTTGAAGAGTTGTTAAACTACTCTAAAGCAAATCAAGGGAGTATTGTAGGGTATTCTGGAGCTTCAAATATTGATAAAGCAGACTTCTTTGGTTTAGATTGCGACATTTGTGTGCCAGCAGCTTTAGGCAATCAAATAACAAAAGAAAATGCATCAAAAATAAAAGCCTTTTTAATTGCCGAAGGTGCCAATGGACCAACAACTGTTGAAGCCGAAAAATTGCTGTTAGATCGCGGTATAGAAATAATTCCAGATATATTGTGCAACTCTGGTGGCGTTATAGGAAGTTATTTTGAATGGCTTCAAAATAGAAACGGAGAATTATGGGAATTAGACGAGATTTTAATCAAGCTCGATAAAAAACTAAAAGAAGCTTTTAAAAAAGTGTTGCAAACGGCAACAGCCAGAAATTTGGATATGCGTTCTGCGGCTTATGTGATTGCTATAGAGCGTATTGAAAAGGCTTATGTTCAACGCGGAATTTTCCCATAAATAATTAAGATGTATGAAATATGGATGTATTGTACTTGAAAAGAATGCGTATGTAACGATAAAACGCTTGTTAAGTTTATCGGAAAACTATAAAGTCGACACGCGAAAATACTCCATTAAGCGTTTGTCGGACGAGTTAAAAACAGCGCAAATAGTTAATAGAGAAGAGTTGCCTCAAGATGTGATTAGATTTAATTCACTAATAACAGTGTCGACAAAAGATAATAGTTGGGAAACAACGTTTCAACTTGTACTTCCCACCGAAACTAACGCAGCTTTAAAAAAAGTATCTGTTTTAGCACCTATGGGAGCAGCCGTAATAGGGTATGCTATAGGCGATGAAATAGAGTGGGAGTTCCCTGCTGGTGTTAAAACGTTAATTATAAAAGATGTGTCGCAAAATTAAGGTAACCATACAGAATTTTAATAATAATGAAATTAGAAACTTATTTTGACCATGATTCCGATGATCAAATTATTCAAAAGCGTAGTGAGAATGAATTAACGTTATGGGTAAATCATGTTAGTTATATTATAGAAGAAAGTGATAGGTTGGCTAAAATAGCATCAAATCTATTAAAAGAAAGTGTATTAAGAGACCGTTTTTTAATTATGATAGAACGTGCAATTGTTGTCTCTAAGGTGTTAAGTAATTATAAAAAGGCAATGCCTAATTATAAAGAATGTGATCATTTAGAATGTGATTTGTATTATATAAATGAGCATGAAAAAGTGAGGCAAGAGTATTTAAAAATTATTAAAGATAATCGAGAACTTAAAGAGGAGTTTTACACTCAACTTCTTAAATAGCCAATAAAAAAGGAGACAACTTTAAGTTGTCTCCTTTTCTTTTTACAACGGAATATTACCGTGTTTTCGTTTTGGTTTATCTACGTGTTTGTCTTCTAACATAGCAAAAGCTTTTATAAGCTTTCGTCGGGTATCTTTTGGTAAGATAACTTCGTCTATAAAGCCACGTTCTGTGGCACTATATGGATTGGCAAAGCGGTCGGCATATTCGGCTTCTTTTTCTTTCCATTTAGCTTCAGGATCATCCGATGCTGCAATGTCGCGTCTAAAAATAATCTCTGCTGCTCCTTTGGCACCCATAACCGCAATTTCGGCACTTGGCCATGCAAAATTCATATCGGCACCAATGTGTTTAGAGTTCATAACATCGTATGCACCACCGTAAGCTTTACGAGTAATTACCGTAACTCTTGGTACTGTAGCTTCGCTAAAAGCATACAGTAATTTAGCACCATGAACAATAATACCATTCCATTCTTGATCGGTTCCTGGTAAAAATCCTGGAACATCTTCCAAGACCAATAAGGGAATATTAAAACTATCGCAAAAACGCACAAAACGTGCTGCTTTTTTAGAGCTATTTACATCTAATACACCAGCTAAAAACATAGGTTGATTAGCTACAATACCAATAGATTTTCCACCTAATCTAGCAAAACCTACAATAATATTTTCGGCATGATCTTGATGAATTTCATAGAAAGAGTTATCATCAATAATACCAGAAATCACATCGTGCATATCGTAAGGCTTATTAGCATTATCTGGTACAATGTTAGATAATTGCTCACGAACTTCATCATTTAATTTATAAGGAATCGCCTTAGGTTTTTCTTGATTGTTCTGCGGAAGATAGCTCAATAGTTTTTTAACGTCTTCCAGACAAACTACATCATTTGCTGAGGTTTTGTGCGCAACTCCCGATTTAGAAGCGTGTGTGGACGCACCACCTAATTCTTCGCTGGTAACTTCTTCGTTGGTGACCGTTTTTACTACGTTTGGTCCAGTAACAAACATATAGCTACTGTTTTCTACCATTAAAGTAAAATCGGTCATGGCAGGTGAATACACAGCACCACCAGCACAAGGTCCCATAATAGCTGAAAGTTGTGGGATGACACCAGAAGCTTGTACATTACGATAAAAAATATCGGCATAACCGCCAAGCGAACGTACACCTTCTTGAATTCTAGCACCGCCAGAATCGTTAAGACCAATAATGGGTGCGCCAACTTTAACCGCTAAGTCCATGACTTTACAGATTTTTTCGGCATGAGTTTCAGATAGTGAGCCACCAAAAACCGTAAAATCCTGTGCAAAAACATAGACTAATCTGCCGTCAATAGTACCATAACCAGTTACAACGCCATCGCCATAAAACTGTTGTTTGTCCATGCCAAACTCTTTGGTTCGGTGAGTAACAAGTGCACCAATTTCTTCAAATGACCCTTCGTCTAATAAGTACTGTACACGCTCTCTAGCAGTTAATTTTTTCTTGTCGTGTTGTTTTGCTATACGTTTTTCACCGCCGCCTAAATGGGCTTCGGCAAGTTTATTGTTTAAGTCTTTAATTTTATCTTCCATTAGTGGCTTGTATTTGGTACTCGTAATTGTTTTTTGTCTTCTAAATATTGCTTTACGGCAATTAACGCTGCAATGTGAGCTTCGTCTTTTTGGTTGTTTTCTAAAGCTTCTGGAGAATAGTATTTTTTTACAAAATGTGTGTCAAAATTCCCTGAGCGAAAGGCCTCATGCTGACACACAAAAGTTCCAAAAGGTAAGGTTGTTTCAACACCTTTTATATGATAATTCCCAATAGCTTGAATCATAAGTTCTATAGCTTCTTCGCGAGTGTTACCATAGGTGATTAATTTAGACAGCATAGGATCATAATAAATAGGAATATCCATACCTTCTTTAAAACCATTATCGACACGAATATTATCGCCAATAGGTAATTGGTAAGTTTCTAATTTTCCTACACTTGGCAAGAAATCGTTTAAAGGATCTTCGGCATATACACGTAATTCTAAGGCGTGACCATTAATGTTTAAATCGTCCTGTTTTAGTGCTAATTCTTCGCCACGAGCGACACGAATTTGATGCTCTACCAAATCGGTTCCTGTAATGAGTTCGGTAACAGGGTGTTCAACTTGTAAACGGGTGTTCATTTCTAAGAAATAGAAGTTGTGTTGGTCGTCTAAAAGAAACTCCACTGTACCTGCACCAATATAATCACAGGCTTTAGCAACTCTTACAGCGGCGTTACCCATAGCTTCGCGTAGTTGTGGTGTTAAAACAGCTGAAGGTGCCTCTTCAACCACTTTTTGGTGTCGACGCTGAATGCTGCATTCACGTTCAAATAAATGGACTATGTTTCCATGTGTGTCGGCCATGACTTGAATTTCAATATGTCTTGGTGAGGCTACATATTTTTCAATAAATACAGAACCGTCTCCAAAAGCAGAAGTGGCTTCACTAATGGCGCGATTCATTTGCGATTCTAAATCTTTTTCTTTTTCAACAACACGCATCCCTTTTCCACCACCTCCAGCAGAGGCTTTAATTAAAATAGGAAAGCCAATGTCTTTGGCAATAGTTTTGGCTTTTTCAACATCGGTAATGGCTTCGTCAATACCGGGAACCATAGGAATATCGTAAGCTTTTACAGCTTCTTTAGCGGCTAGCTTACTGCCCATAATTTTAATGGCTTTACTTTTTGGCCCAATAAAGGTAATGTTGTTGGCTTCGCATAACTCCGCAAAGTCGGCATTTTCACTTAAAAAACCGTAGCCTGGGTGAATACCATCAACGCCTAATTTTTTAGATATTTCAATAATTTTATCGCCTAAAAGATAGGATTGATTTGATGGAGCTTCGCCTACACAAACAGCTTCATCGGCAAAGGTAACATGTGGCGATTGTCTATCTACGGTCGAGTAAATAGCAACGGTTTTAATGCCCATTTTTTTTATGGTTTTCATAACCCTAAGGGCAATTTCACCACGATTGGCAACTAATATTTTTTTCATAAATAAGATGTTATTTATAGGATAGACTAAAAGAATAGTCTATATGTTGTTATTCAAATTCTAATAATAATTGATTTTTGTCTACAGCGTCGCCTTGGCTTACGGCTATGGATTTAATAATGCCATCTCTAGGCGAAGTCAAGACGTTTTCCATTTTCATGGCTTCTAAAATCAATAAACTATCGTCTTCTTTTACTTCTTGTCCAACGCTTACATTAATATCTAAAATAAGACCTGGCATAGGAGCTTTTAAGTCGTTAACGTGCTTAGCGCTTCCTATTTCGAAGCCCATATCTTTAATTAAAACGTCCAAATCATCAGAAATGGACATGTTATAAAGGTTGTTGTTAACTTTTACCTGGTATGTTCTTTGATTGTAATCGGATTGAACGATTTGTGTTTTATAGCTTTTAAAATCTTTTAAAAGATGAAAATGATTATCAGCTATTTGTTGAAGGTCTAATTGTTCAACGTCTTTTGAATCTATTTCTGTTGAAACGTTTCCGTTAACCGAAACTTGAAATTTACTCATAAATTTTGCTTTTAAAGGATAAAGATAGACATTCTCTAACGTTTTCGTAAAGTTGGTTTGTTAAATGTGCTAAATTGCTATACTTTAAATAACGTTTTAAGTGTCATCCCTTTTTTGTTTTTTAATATAGTGGTGGTTTTTAAAAAAATTAAAGCCGTTATTAACGCATCTCCTGCTGCTGTGTGGCGATCTGAAACATCTAATAAATACTTATCTGCAATATTATCTAGACTTAACTCTTCTTGGCGATTAAAGTTGGTTTTAATCCGGGTGGCATTGTACAGTCGTACTGTGTCAAGAATTTTATTTTTTAAATGAGGAAAACCGTGTCTTTCTAACATTTTGTTAATCATGGTGACGTCAAACTTAGCATGGTGTGCTATAATTATGGCATTGCCTAAGTACTCTAAAAACTTTTCTATAGCTTCATATTCTGTTAAGGTTTTTATGCGCTCATTTTTGATAATTCCATGAATTTCTACTGTTTTTTCATTAAAACGTTCTTGTTTGATGTAGATTTCGAAAGAATGTGCTATTTGAATCTCGTAATTCAGAATTTCAACAGCACCAATGCATAATATTCTATCTTTTGAATAGCTAAAGCCTGTCGTTTCAGTATCAAGTACAACAAAACGAGCTGATTTTAAATCTTTATGAGTATCTGGAGAAAAAGAATTCTCATACTCATTCCAGAATTCGGGAAGTGTAAATTGTTTTGCGCGTTTTTTAAACCAATTAAACATTATAGTAATGTACTAATATTAAACCTAACTTTTATAAACTCTTGAACGTGTGAAATGGTTTTAAAACATCGTTTTAGTTTCATTTTTTCTTCTTTAGTGAGTTCTTCTAACTTAATAAATCGCCCATTATCATTATTTATAAGGCCGTGTTTTGTTCTAAATTTTAAAATAGCTTTAAAGGCATAAGAGCACCCTAAATACAACTCTTTATTTTGTGGAAACATGTCTGCTAATTTTTCAAATCGTTCGGCGGTGTTATTAATATTTTTTATTTGGTAGGAAAGTGCTAACACGCGTCCAGCATCAACAATAGGCATTAAGGCTCTTTTTTTAAGGTCGAATTGGTCTTTGTGCTCTCCGTTAGGTTCTACTAAAAACTGTCTAAAAAAGCCTAAAGGCGAAGCATTGCTTAAGGCGTTTGCGGCCAATTTAGATATAAATATGGTGTTGTTTTTTGTAATATCTAAAACATGATTAGCTAAGGCATTGGTTAATCTAGAGTCGCCATAGCTAATATCAAAATCAAAGAAAATATTGCATAACAGAAGTTCATCGTTTCCTGTATTGGTGGTCCATTTTGTAAATTGTGCTTTCCACTCGTCTAAGCTTAAACACCAATTGGGGTTTTTGGCCATCATATCGGCGGGACAATAATCAAAACCTATGGTGTTTAGGCGTTTGTTTACTTTTTTGGCTAGTTTTAAAAAATAAGCTCTGGTGTCTTCAAGTGTGTCTTCTGGAACATTTTCAAAAATAATAGCATTATCTTGATCGGTATGCAGTAATTGTTCTTTTCGTCCTTGACTACCTAACGACATCCAGGCAAATGCCACAGGCGGATCTTGTTTCATTTTTACTAAACAGCGTTCAATAACACGTTTTATGGTAGCATCGTTTAGTTCAAAAATAATTTTGTTTGTATGAGTAAGTGGAATGTTTTGCATGATGTAGCCGTTTAAAAGCACCATGATTTTCTCGCGAATACGTTTTAAATCTTTTGTGGTGTTAGAACGTTTTATGGCTTTCATTAAAACGGAAGGGTTGGTTCCTTTCATAACAATCATATCGTGCTCTGAGGCTAAACCAATAATCTTGGTGTTTGGCGTGCCATCTTCAGTAATACATAAATGGCCTATGCGGTGTTTTAACATGGTAATTTGTGCCTGCGCTATGGTAATATTTTTAGGATAGCACAGTACAGGTGATACCATAATATTGGTTACAGGTTCACTAATTGTATGAAGTCCAGTAGCAACTTTATTTCTAATATCTTTATCGGTTACAATGCCAATGGGCTTTCCATCGTCTTCAATAATAATTGAGCCTATATTTTTTTTGCTCATAGTTTTTGCAATAGTCTTTATTTTTGAAGAAGGCTTAGCTGTAATAATTTTTTTGATGTAATTAACAGGTTGAAGCTCGAAATGGTTATCGGTTGGGTTTAAAATAATTTCTGCATCCGAGAAGAATTGTACATGATGTTCTTTAGTAAATGGGTTTTCGGTGTTAGAAGCAAAACTTTCTATAAGGTAATTGCCAATGCTTTTATTTTTTTCGGCCATGGGTCTAAAAATATCTATTGGAATGGCGTAAAGAATACACTCTTCGGCTGTTTTAGCTGTAATGGCATAATTTTCTTTTGCAAAAAGTGGACGTAACCCAAACACATCGCCTTCGTCAAACTTGTCAAGAACCTCACTTTTATCAGGTTCTAACGCTTTAATTAATGATACGGCACCTTTATGAATAATATAAAAATGACTGTGTAAGGTTTCGTTTTGGCGGTAAATAACATGCCCTTTTTCTGCATAAGTTATTTTAACTTGTTTAGAAATTTCTAGTAATTGGGGTTTTCTTAAAAGGTCGAAAGGCGGAAAACGTTTTAAAAAATCGGCAATACGTTCAGCGATAGTGTTTTTCATAACACTAATTTAAAACACCAGAGGCAAACTTCATAAGAAATACTATTTAAAATGCGAGATATTTTGGTGTTTCTTAATGGCTTTTCTAGAGAGTAATAACCCTATGGCTAACGATATAAAAGCACCAACCCAAACGCCAGGAATAAAATCGATAAACAAGAAGAAATCGTAAGCTCCGTGAAAAATAATGGCTAGGAGTAATCCTATTAAATTAAGGAGTCCTCTGTTTTTACCGGCAAATTTAGCTTTCCCCATAAAATAGCCCATTAAAATACCAAAAGTGGCATGGGCGGGAACAGCTGTAAATGCTCGCAGTAATGCTGTTTTATAGCCGCCATCTAACACATACATGATATTTTCGGTGGCGGCAAATCCCATCGAGACCATAACGGCATACATAATACCATCGTAAGGTTCGTTAAAAGCAGGTTTTGGCTGATTGTAAAATCTAACAATAATATATTTGCTAAACTCTTCTGTAAATCCAACAATAAAAAACGCTTTTATAAACTGTTGAAAGACTACAGAGCTATCTAACGGTAAAATAAAATCGAAAATAACATACATAACCGTGGTTATGATAATACTTACAAAAGCCCCAAATAAAAAACTGTAGAGTAGGAGCAGTTTGGGTTCTTTTTCATATTTATCCTTAACGTAGATATATAGAATAATGGTAAAAACTGGAGCGAGCGCAAATATGATGAGATTCATAACGCTAAAGTACAATTTTAATTTGGTCTAGAATAGTGGTATAGTAATCTAGGTTTGAGGCTATAAAATGGTTGTTGTTTTTACTATTTTTCAGTAAGCTTTTAAATGCCATTGTACTTACAAGTTTTAAACTTTCAACCTCATCAGCTTGGGGCTTTAATTGTTTTAAAGGAACTCGTAATTCAGCTATAAAGGTATGATGAAATTCATTGTCGATAATACCATTATCATAAGTTTGAAAACATGGAAATACACCTATTTTATGTAAGTCGCTTTGTTGTAAGGTTAAGTTTATTTCTTCTTGTGTTTCCCTTATAATAGCCTGTTCTGTGGTTTCGCCAGCATCTACATGGCCAGCTACGGAAACATCCCAAAGTCCAGGACAAATCACTTTTGTAAAACTGCGTTGTGCCAATAAGATTTCACCTGCTGTTGTATAAAGCCATAAATGAGCTGTGTTATGATGATAGCCTTTTTTATGAATAACAGATTTTAAGGCCGTTTTACCTGTTGGCTGCCCGTCTTTGGTAACAATATCTATAAGTTCATCTGTCATAAAAAAAGATTCCCACTTTCGTGGGAATTTTAACTATTTAAAATAAGAAAACGTATCGCCTTCCTCAATGTTAAGAAGCGATTCGTAAATAAGCTTAATTACATTCTCAACATCATCACGGTGTACCATTTCAACCGTTGTATGCATATAGCGTAATGGTAACGAGATTAAAGCTGAAGCCACGCCGCCATTACTATAAGCAAAGGCATCAGTATCAGTTCCAGTAGCTCGCGATAGTGCCGAACGTTGGAAAGGTATGTTTTTAGCTTCGGCCGTATCGGTGATTAAATCGCGTAATTTTTGTTGCACGGCTGGTGCATAAGCTACCACAGGACCAAGGCCAAGCTCTAAATGTCCTTCTTTTTCTTTTTTAATCATGGGTGTAGTGGTGTCGTGAGTCACATCGGTTACAATAGCGACGTTTGGTTTTATGGTTTCGGTAATCATTTCAGCACCACGTAAGCCTATTTCTTCTTGTACCGAGTTGGTGATGTATAATCCAAATGGTAATTTCTTTTTGTTTTCATGAAGTAAACGTGCTACTTCAGCAATCATAAAACCACCCATACGATTATCTAAAGCGCGACAAACAAATTTATCGCCGTTTAAAACATGAAATTCGTCTGGGTAAGTAATAACGCACCCAACATGAACGCCCATGTTTTCAACTTCTTCTTTATCTTTTGCTCCCACATCTATTGTAATGTTTTCAATAGTTGGAGCTTGTTCTTTCGATTTGTTTCTGGTATGAATAGCCGGCCAACCAAAAACACCTTTTACAATGCCATTTTTGGTGTGAATGTTTACCACCTTGCTTGGCGCTATTTGGTGATCGCTACCGCCATTTCTTATAACGTGAATTAAGCCATTATCGGTAATATAATTTACATACCAAGAGATTTCATCGGCATGTCCTTCAATCACCACTTTGTATTTGGCTTCTGGGTTAATCACGCCAACGGCAGACCCGTAGGTATCGGTTATAAATTCATCAACATAAGGTTTTAGGTAATCCATCCAAAGCTTTTGCCCTGTCCATTCATAACCTGTTGGTGCTGCATTGTTAAGATATTGTTCTAAAAAGTCTAACGATTTTTTATTAAGTATACTTTGTTTTGCCATTAAAAAAATTTTGCACTAAAATAATAATATTAATACGATTTTAAGGGTTATAGGGCTGTAAATTGTTAATTTTAGACCGTAGTTTTTTTGGTATAGTTTTAGATAATTGTGTACTGAAGTTTTTTGCACGTATGATTAAAAAAATAATAACAATAGGGTGCTTTATAATGTCCTTTTTAGGATATGGACAGGTTATGCCCGAAACTGAAATTGATTCTACTGAAACAAAATACATTATTATTGAAGGCGATTCTATTCCTAAAACAAGTATTGATTTAGAAGAGGTGATGATACTTCATAAACTAAAATTTGAAGATAAATACGATAGGCGCCGTTATATTATTTTAAGACGAAAAACACTTAAGGTGTATCCTTATGCTAAACTAGCTTCAGAACGGTTGGAAACACTAACACAACGTTTGGCAAGCATGGATAATAAGCGTGATAAAAAACGCTACACTAAAATTATTCAAAAGTATATAGAAGATGAGTTTACAGCAGAATTAAAAAAACTAACAAGAACCGAAGGTCAAATTTTAGCTAAATTAGTACACAGGCAAACTGGCGTAACAACTTTCGATTTGGTTAAAGATTTACGTAGCGGTTGGCGCGCCTTTTGGTATAACAGTACAGCCAGATTGTTTGATATTTCGTTAAAAGAAGAATTCGATCCAGAGAATAATAAAGAAGATTATTTAATTGAAGATATATTACAACGTAATTTTCAAAGCGGGAAACTAGAATATCAAGAATCGGCCTTAGATTTCGATTTTTACGAGCTTGCCAATAAATGGGTAAATCAATAATACAGTAAAATGAGAGTGCAAACGCCTTTTGAAGAGAAACTAAATGCATCAACGCATGCGTTTGGTGTACTTTTGGGAGTTGTGGCTTTAAGTTTAATGGTTGTTTTTCAAAGTAATAAAACACCATGGAGCTTATTTAGCGTTGTGGCATATGGTTTGTCTATTATTATTTTATTCTTGGCATCAACATTATATCACTATTCAAAACGTGAAAGAATAAAGTATTTTTACAGGATACTAGATCATATAAGTATATATCTTTTAATCGCAGGAACATACACGCCAGTATGTTTAATAGCTTTAGAGCAGAGTAAAGGATGGTCGTTATTTTGGTGGGTTTGGGGTATTGCAGCCTTTGGAGTGGTGCTTAAGGTGTTTTTTACAGGGAAATTCGAGGTGTTTTCTGTGTTGTTATATCTCGCTATGGGATGGCTTGTAGTGTTTGATTTTAGTTTTTTATCCAATACTTTAGGAGCCGATGGTATTTTGTGGCTTTTTGCTGGTGGTTTAGCCTATACCGTAGGTATTATTTTTTATGCCATAAATCGTATTCCTTACAATCATGTTATTTGGCATCTTTTTGTATTAGCAGGTGCTATTAGTCATTTTATCATGATTTTCTTTTACGTTATTTAACCATTTTATTCCTACTTAATGGGTACTCCGTAGATTCCCCGTATAAGTAAGTTTTTTCTTATAAAAAAGTGTAGCCTAAGCATAAGGAAAGACTCTTATAATCAGTATTGTAAAAAACATATTCATCAAGTAGCTCTTGAGATGTTTGGTATCTAAACTCGATACTATACCTATTGTTATATTTATAACCTATGCCAAAAGAAAAATTACCTTTAGATTTACCTTCTAAATCTACTAAATCACTTCTCTCTTCTGAATAAAATTTATTGGTAAGTTCTACATCAAAAACATAAGCTGCATTAAGAAATAGTTTAGACTTTTCGCTAAGAAAAGAATAATACTTTACACCAAAAGGTATTTCAATTGAAGCGTATTCTACTTCTACATTTGTAGATTTGTTTTGTAAAAAGTAATTAGTATAATACAGAAGCCCTTCAGATTTATAAGATTGATAAGTTGGCTCCAAATAAACACTCCATTTATTATGATTAAAAGGTAAAACTAATTCTGTCTCTAAGCCGAATGTAATATTTGTATTATTTCCAAAATCAACATCTCTAGGAGCTTGTGAGTTTGACATTTTTAATGAGGCACTTTGTAGTCCTATTTTTGCTGATAAATGCAATTTAGCTTTGTTATTGCCCTTGTAAACAGTATAAGTATTAGTTTTACATGTATTATATTCTTTAAATACTTTAATTAGAGACTTTTCTCTATACTCAGTATGTCTTAATTCTTCTAGGTCTAAATCATCACAATTTAAATTTTCCCAAATTTGTTGTTTGTATTCATTGTTTTCTTGAACGTAAAAATTACCACCTTGTACATATTTTGGACTGTCAAGATTGTCATTATCGCTTACAGGCCTTAAGTATTTCTTATAAATTAACATGATGGGTGTTGAATTGTCAAGACTGTAAAAGTAGCGAATGATCTCGCCGTCTTTAAAAGAGTATAAATTAGCTTTTCCTTCAACAAGTAATTTTAAAAAAACAGTTTCTTCTTTGTAAACTGGGTCTTTAGTTTTTGTTAGTTTATTGGTGTGTTCACTAGATCTATCTATATTAATAGTCGCTTTTATAAATTTAGTATGTCTATCGATAGAAAATTCGTTAACTTGCTGAATATTTAGTGTTTGTGCTTTTCCTTCTTTTGCAAGTTTATATTTAAAAGAGGTTGGGTTATTTTTCCACCCCATATCTTTTATAAGACAGTTTGTTTTTTCTTTTGAACTGGTTATAAAGTATCCTTCTTTAAAAGTTACTTGACCAAAAACGGATACGGATAAAATTAATAAAAAAATAAAAAAGATACTTTTTTTCAAAATGACTGATTCTTATAAGTTATGCTGCAATAATATATTATTTTAACGAGTTTCCAAAAAATAATTATATTCTTCAAAAAACGTCTCAAAAAGGATCATGTTGGTATTAAAGAAAACCATCACGTCTTGCCAGCTATTTTTATTATGAATACTAACCTTACCTTCTAAAGGCAAATAAATTCTGGAAATTTCTTTCCCATTATCTAAGAAATACGCTTCCTCGTAAATAACATCTGGTAAATATTCATTGGTAAGAATCGTTTTTAAAGCAACTAATTTTTCCCAACACATAATACGATTTTCCAAATCGTCTTCAAGGTCTAAAGCGATAAATGCTTTTTTTGTGTCAAAATGAAACTTAAAACTAAGTCCTTTAATTTTGGTATTGTACAAAATCCATTTTCTAGGAAAAGACTTCCCAAAACTTGTCCAAAAGTCTTGTCGTAACTGTCTAGATTCTTCTTTTGAAAACACAGGTTATAGAATTTAATTAAATAATGTATGCAATAGCGATACCTAATAAAATAGCGAATAGTTTGCCAAAACTTAATTTATGATTATGCCCTTCTTCGTTTTCAAATAAAATAATGGTAGCAATATGGAAAAAGATACCAATTACTAGTGCGTGAATACTTAATAAAACTGTGTCGTTTAAATGCGTATTATTAGAAATATAGGTGCCTAAAGGGGTCATGATAGCAAATACAGTTAAAAATAAAATCATTTGTTTTTTAGAAAAACCAGACTGTATTAAAAACGAGGTAATAAGCATAGCAATAGGAATTTTATGAATTAACACGCCGTAAACCATATCGTTGTGTTCGTGAATAGGAAAGCCTTCTAAAAAACTGTGCAAACACAAACTGATAAAAAGTAACCAGGGAAATTGGTTTTTTTGATGCTTATGAATATGAATGTGACCATGTTCGGCACCTTTTGAGAAAAATTCCAAAATAACTTGGAGCAAGATACCCAACATAATGAACAGTCCTGTACGTTTGGCACTTAAATGATGATATACTTCGGGAAGCAATTCAAACAGCGTCATAGCTAATAAAAAGGCACCGCTAAAGCCAAGTAAAGGTTTTACATAGCTCCTTTTTTGGTGTTTAAAAACAGTTACCAAAACAACACCTAGTATAACAGCTAAAATGGGAAAAAGATAAGCAATCATTTAGTTAAAAATCATAATTAAACGTTCGGATGTTTTAGGGTTAAACTTGCTTAAGTTATAGTCGCCAAAAACATCTAATAAATAAATACCGGCTTCATTAAAAAAGGATTCAAAGTCATGCAAATGTAAGGCTTTTACACGTTCTTCGAATTGAAAATCTTGCCCATTATCATGAAAAGAAATCGATTTGTAAAGATGGTCGTCTTTAAAAAAGCGCTCAAGATTAAAGGTAATACCATCAATAGTTTTGGTGCTTTCTGGTGTTAAATTGTCAAGGACATAATTTACATTCATAAAATCAATTACCCCAAAGCCATGGGGTTTTAAATTCTCTTTTATGGCTTTAATGGTTTTTAGGTTATCGTTATCATCATCAAAATAACCAAAACTGGTAAATAGATTAAAAACGGCGTCAAATTTCTGCCCAAATGGGCGAGACATATCATGAACCTTAAATTTTAGTGATCCGTTTTCAAACTGTTTGGCATAGGCAATGCTTTGCTCAGACAAATCGGCACCAATCACATTATAGCCTAAAGTATTTAAAAAAATAGAATGTCGTCCTTTGCCACAGGCTAAATCTAAAATACAGCCTTGTTCAGGTAGGTTTAAATAAGCCGTTAGATTATTCATGAATAATTCGGCTTCCTTGTAATTTCTGTCTTTATATAAAATGTGGTAATATGGTGTGTCAAACCACGAAGCATACCATTGTGTTGTGTTTTTTGTCATACCTTTTTAAAACAGAAGAAATCTCTTTAGTGAAATTAAGCTTTTGTTGCCGCAAAAATACTGTATTTTTGTATTCTATCTTTTAAAAGAAATGGAGAATAATTTCAATATGGTTGCCAAAACCTTATTTGGCTTTGAAGAATTACTAGCAAAAGAATTAAGACAGCTTGGTGCGCAAGATGTGAAAAAAGGTGTTAGAAATGTTAGTTTTGTGGGTGATAAAGGCTTTATGTATAAAGCTAATTTAGGATTGCGTACAGCTATAAAAATCCTAAAACCAATAAAAACCTTTCAGTTACGACACGAAGATGATTTGTATAAAATGGTTTACAAATTGCCGTGGGAAAAATACCTAAAACCTACAGGAACTTTAGCTGTAGATGCTACGGTGCATTCCAAAGTGTTTAAGCATTCAAAATATGTAGCGTTAAGAACTAAAGATGCCATTGTAGATAAGTTTAGAGATACGACAGGAAAACGCCCTGATGTAGATTTAAGATTCCCAGATTTAAAAATTAACGTCCATATAGATAGGCAACGCTGTACCATTTCTTTAGATAGTTCTGGAGAATCGTTACACCAGCGCGGTTACAAACTAGCAACTAATATTGCGCCAATTAACGAGGTGTTGGCTGCAGGACTGATTATGTTATCTGGTTGGGACGGACAAAGCGATTTCATGGATCCTATGTGTGGCAGTGGCACCTTATTGGCCGAAGCCGCTATGATAGCTTGTAATATTCCGCCTAACTTAATGCGAAAAGAGTTTGCTTTTGAACGTTGGCAAGATTGGGATGTCGATTTGTTTGAAACGATTGAAGAATCGTTATTAAAGAAAACCAGAGACTTCCACTATAAAATTATAGGGTACGATAAAGCGCCTTCGGCAGTAAGAAAAGCAAAAGAAAATATAAAAAACGCCCATTTAGACGATTTTATAACGATTGAACATGAAGACTTCTTTAAAACCGAAAAACCTGTTGAAGGCAGATTGCATATGGTCTTTAATCCACCTTATGGAGAGCGATTGGCTATAGAGATGGAGCAGTTTTACAAAGATATTGGTGATACGTTAAAGCAAAATTATCCCGGTACAGACGCATGGTTTATCACTTCAAATTTAGAAGCTTTAAAACACGTAGGCTTACGACCCTCAAGAAAAATAAAGCTGTTTAATGGGAAATTAGAATCGCGCTTAGTAAAATATGTGATGTATGAGGGCAGTAAAAAAGCAAAATTTAATAATTAATACATGAAGACTAGAAGCTCTCTTTATATGTTAAAAAATATATGTACTTTGTAGCTTTATTAATAACACTCAAAATAATTTTTTATGAAAACAACTTTTAAAGTTATATTACTATTGTCTGTAATTTTTGTGTTTTCGTGCAGGGACGAAAAAAAAGAACAAGAAGCAGAAGAGGTTCAAGCTACTGTTGAGCAAATAGAAAGTGTTGAAGCCGAAGTTGAAAAAGCATCAGAAGATGTAAATGAAGATGCCAAAGAGCTCGAAGAAGCTATGAAAGCATTAGATAGTATTTAATTAAAAAAATTGAAATCATTATGAAAGCAATAAAAAAAGTAATGTTACTTATGGCCTTACTAACATTTACGTTAGTAACAGCGCAAGAAAAATCTAAAGGGAAAAAAGAAAAAGTTGAAAAAACTTTAAAAAAGGATAATAAAGCTTCTAAAAATAAAGCTAAATCGCTAGAAAAAGAAGCCAACAAAAAAGCTGAAAAACAGAGAGAAAAAGCAAAAGAGACATCTCAAAAGAAAAAAGAAGAGAATAAAGCTAATGCTTATGGTAAAAACAAAGGAAACCTATCTGGACGTGAATTTGGACAAGCCAGAGCCACAGAAGCAAAAGCTATGATGAAAAAAGAAAAACAACGCTTAGAAGAAAACGAACTTATGTTAGATCGCAGTGAAAAGCGTATAAGAGAAGCTAGAAAGCGATTGCAAGTTGCTAAAGAAAAAGGAGAGTTATCTGAAAAAGAACTAAAAACTAAAGAAGGACAAATTCTTACCGCAGAAAAGAAGCTAAAAGAGTTGCAATTATCTGTAGATAATAAGAAAAAGGTCATGAGAACTCAAAACGAGAGGCTTTCCAAGATTTATAAGGAAGAAAAATAAGGTTATTAAAACAAAAAAAAGGCAAACCCATGAGTTTGCCTTTTTTTTGTGTCAAATCTTAACTAATGTAGTTCCAGATATTTTTAAACTTACTAAGTTGTTTGTAAGTATGTAATACAACCTGATGTTTTGGTAGTGTTAAGGAGGAATCCTCTTTTAATAGCTTTTTAGCGTAATAGCGAGCACTTTGTAAAATCTCTTTATCTTTTATTATGTTGGCTATTTTTAAGTTAAGAACGCCGCTTTGCTGTGTTCCCATAATATCACCTGGTCCACGCAGTTTTAAATCCACTTCGGCAATTTCGAAACCGTCATTGGTGCGAACCATGGTTTCTAAGCGTGTTTTGCTATCGCTAGAAAGCTTATGGCTGGTCATTAGTATACAATAACTCTGTTCGCCACCGCGCCCAACACGACCTCGTAATTGGTGTAATTGCGATAGTCCAAAACGTTCGGCACTTTCAATAACCATAACGGTAGCATTAGGTACATTAACGCCAACTTCAATAACTGTTGTGGCAACCATAATTTGAGTTTCGCCTTTGGCAAAGCGTTGCATTTCGTAATCCTTGTCGGTAGCTTTCATTTGGCCGTGAACGATCGAGATTTGATACTTTGGTGCAGGAAAATCTCGAGCAATACTTTCGTAGCCGTCCATCAAATCTTTATAGTCCATTTTTTCACTTTCTTGTATTAACGGATAGACAATATAAACCTGTCTTCCTTTAGCAATTTCATCGCGTATAAAACCAAACACCTTTAAGCGATTTTTATCATACCGATGAACCGTTTTTATAGGGCGTCTTCCTGGAGGTAATTCGTCAATAATTGAGATGTCTAAATCACCATAAACTGACATGGCTAAAGTACGTGGAATAGGGGTGGCTGTCATCACTAAAATATGAGGGGGTATAACAGTCCCATTTACCGCTTCACCTTTATGCCATAATTTACTTCGTTGCGCCACTCCAAAACGATGTTGCTCGTCTATAATGGCAAGCCCTAAATTTTTAAATTTAACCTTATCTTCAAGTAGGGCATGTGTGCCGATTAAGAGTTGTAATTCACCATTTTCTAGTTCTTTGTGAATTTTTTTTCTACTTGAAGTGTTACTTGATCCTGTAAGTAATTCTGTTCTGATATTCAGTTTTTTACACCATTCTAGCAATCCGTTATAGTGTTGAACTGACAAAATTTCAGTTGGAGCCATTAAGCAGGCTTGAAAACCGTTGTCAAGTGCTATGAGTATTGACATGAAAGCAACTATGGTCTTCCCAGAACCCACATCGCCTTGTAAAAGTCGGTTCATTTGTGCGTTGCTACCTAAATCCGAACGAATTTCCTTAATAACGCGCTTCTGTGCATGCGTTAATTCGAAAGGTAAATAGTTGTTGAAAAAGGTATTAAAATATGTGCCAATTTTATCGAAAGTAACCCCTTTTATTTTCGATTTATGAATTAAATTTTTTAAAATTAATTGCAGTTGAATATAGAATAATTCTTCAAATTTTAATCGGAATTGCGCCTTGGCTAAAAGGGCTTGATTTTTTGGAAAATGTATGTTAAAAAGTGCTTCACTTTTCGATAGTAAATTTAACTCAGAAACAAGGTGTTCAGGTAGCGTTTCGGCGAACCTATTTTTGGTGTCTAAAAACAGTTGTTGCATTACCTTACTTACCACTCGATTTGTAATGCCTTTATTAGTTAATTTTTCGGTAGAAGGATAAATGGGTTGCATTGCAGAGCGTAAACTTTTTTTATGCTCATCTAACAGTTCTATTTCTGGATGAGGCATGCTAAACGTGCCGTTATACCAATTAGTTTTTCCAAATATAACATAGGGCCTGTTAACTTTTAAGCTGTCTTTAATCCACTTTTGCCCACGAAACCATACGAGTTCCATAATTCCTGTATCGTCTTGGAATGTTGCAACAAGGCGTTTTCCGCGTTTTTGAGCCACTTCTCTAAATCGGATAATTTTACCTATTACTTGAACTTCAGAGGAATTTCGTTGTAATTCGTTAATCTTGTAATAGCGTGTACGATCTAAATAGCGATTAGGAAACAGGTTAAGTAAATCTTGATAGGTGTGAATACCTAACTCTTTGCGTAAAAGATCTGCGCGATTTGGGCCAACACCTTTTAAGTAATCTATGGGAGTTTGTAACTTGGTATTCATGGAAACGAATATAATGCTTAAACCTGAAAGATAAAACCTTAAAAAATGTGTATTTTGGCGTAATCGTTGTATAAGTTTAAGTATGAAACAAGTTATTGTTTGTCTTTTTTTTATTTGGAGTATTGTTGGTGTATGCCAACAGACTGAAATTGTAGATTTTAAGCACCTTAAGGCTAATTTAAGTTTTAATACAGAGGAAAGTAGTGTAATGGGAGAGCTAGTGTATCGTTTTAAAATTCGTCAAGCGACCGATTCTATTTATATTGATGCTATTAGTATGTTAATTGATAATGTGAAGGTAAATAATCAAGAAACCAAATGGTATAACGATGATAAAAAGCTTTGGATTATAAACGATTTCAAGACAAATACAACGTATAATCTAACATTTACATATCAAGCAACGCCTAAAAAAGCATTGTATTTTGTGGGTTGGGATAGTGCGGCGCCAAATCAAATTTGGACACAAGGACAAGGGAAATATACGAGCAACTGGCTGCCAAGTATAGACGATACCAACGATAAAATTGAGTTTGATTTAAACATAACGTTTGATAAAGAATATGACGTAGTTGCCAATGGAAACTTAGTCGAGAAAAAACCAAATAACGATGCTACAATAACCTGGATTTATAACATGAACAATCCTATGCCTAGTTATTTGGTGGCATTAGTTGTTGGTAAATACAATAAAAAGTTAGACATATCAGCGTCAGGAATTCCTTTGGAAATGTATTTTTACCCTAAAGATTCAAACAAAGTAGAACCAACGTATCGTTACACAAAACAGATGTTCAATTTTCTTGAAGAAGAAATAGGAAAACCTTATCCGTGGCAAAATTATAAGCAAATTCCGGTACACGATTTTCTTTATGCTGGGATGGAAAACACGAGCGCAACCATTTTCTCTGACGCCTTTGTGGTCGATTCTATAGCGTTTAACGATAGAAATTATATTAATGTAAATGCGCATGAATTGGCTCATCAATGGTTTGGAGATTTAGTAACAGCAAAAAGTGGAGAGCATCACTGGTTGCAAGAAGGTTTTGCAACATATTATGCCTTATTAGCTGAAAAGTCTGTGTTTGGAGAGCAGCATTATTATTGGCAATTGTATCAATATTATCAAGAGTTGGTTACGCAAGATAGAAATAGTAAAGGCACGTCGCTGTTAAATCCAAAATCAAGTAGTTTAACATTTTACAAGCGTGGTTGCTGGGTATTACACGCTTTAAGAAAGAGAATTGGTGACTTAGCTTTTAAGAAAGCTGTTAAAACGTATTTAAATAAATATCAATTTAAGAATGCAACAACATCAGATTTTATTTTAGAAGCCGAACAAGCAAGTGGTGAAGATTTGTCTGAGTTTGTAACTCTTTGGATTAAAAACAAACCTTTTCCAGAAACCGAAGCCAAAGCGTTATTAATGCAATCTACTTTTATACAAGAGTATGAAATGGCCGATTGCGAAACGGTTAACTCTAAGTGCGCATATTATTTGGAGTCTGGTATTTCAGATCAAGCAAAGGCGAAAATAGTACGTCAAGTGCCACATTTAGTAACATCGGAAACATTTAAAAATGCTATAGAAGTCAGGCAAGCTATTGCCGAAAGTGTATCGAAAATACCCTTAGCCTTAAAAAGTGATTACGAAACCTTACTCAACGATGCTTCTTACAAAACCAAAGAAGCAGCATTGTATCATTTATGGTTAAACTTTCCAGACGAGCGAGAAGTATTTTTTAACAAAACAAGACACGTTATAGGCGATGCTACAAAAAATGTGAGGTTATTATGGCTGGTTTTAGCATTGTCATCACCAGAATTTGAGCCAGATAACAATATGCTGTATTATAACGAATTAGTAAACTATACTTCTTCAGCTTATAATTATGAGTTACGAATAAGTGCTTTTCAATATTTAGAAGTTTTAAAAGCTTGTAATAACATTTGTCAAGAAAATTTAAATGAAGCCACAAAACATCATAATTGGAGAATGGTTACATTTGCTAAAGACCTCAAAAAACGATTAACTAACTAATAAATGAAAGCATTAGTCATCTCGGGTGGTGGTAGTAAAGGCGCTTTTGCTGGCGGTGTAGCCCAATATCTTATAGAAGAAAAAAAGAAAACCTACGATATGTTTTTAGGAACATCGACAGGAAGTTTGCTTGTTCCTCATTTGGCAACTAACGATATAGGTAAGCTTTACGATATTTATACCAATGTGCAACAGAGCGATATTTTTAGTATAAGCCCATTCGTACAACGTAAAAAAGGAGATAGAGAATATGTGTCTATCGATTTTATAAATTCGCTTTGGCAATTTATTAGAATGAAACGCACCTTTGGAGAAAGCAAAGCGTTAAAGAGAAATATAAAACGAAACTTTACTAAAGAAGAGTATGAAAAAATAAAAGCTACTAAAGAAGATTTGGTAGTAACGGTTTCCAATCTTTCCAAAAACAAAGTAGAATATAAGTCTATTCATGAATGTACGTACGAAGAGTTTTGTAATTGGATTTGGATTTCGTGTAATTATATTCCATTTATGTCGTTAGCCAAAGTAAATGGTTATGAGTATGGCGATGGTGGTTTAGGCTGTGTGGTGCCTATTCGCGAAGCCATACAGCGTGGCGCTACAGAAGTTGATGCTATTATTTTAGAATCTGAAAACATGGATCGTAATAAAGTGTTAGGGAAAAATCCATTTTCCTTAATGATTAGTTTATTTGGGCATTTATTAGACCAAATGGAGCGTAACGATGTATTAATAGGAAAATTGGCGGCAAAAAATAACAATGTCAAGCTAAATTTATACTATACGCCAACACAGCTTACCGAGAATTCTTTAATTTTTAGTAAACGTTTAATGACAAAGTGGTGGGAGCAAGGTTACGATTATGCTCATAAACGATTTAATGCGCCAGAATAGCCTTACCACATATCGCTAATATCATTTTTAATATAAGCCAAGGCAGTATTGCTAGGAGATTCTTGTTCCATTAAGTTGGTAAGAATAACTTCGCGAAGTTTATCGGCATCAGTCACTTTATCCGAATTGTTAGCTTTTCTAATAAGTTGAATCGTTGCATTTTTAGCGGTAGTAATTATACCCCAACATTCAGAACTTACATAAATTTGCTGTGTTAAATTATGTTCAAACTCTTGTTCAATTGTAGCAATTAATAATGCCTCATAATCATTACTTTCTTCTGATGTAGGTTGTACACGAACCAATAATCTGTTTAGAGAAATGCGCTCTAAAAATAAAGCCATTCTTTCGTAAGCTTGAAGACGAAGCGGAAGTGCTTCTTTTTGTAAATCTTTTTTAATTAAAAAGTTCCTGCGGTTAGTTTCATTATCCAAATGCTCTCTAAAAAACATAAAAGCAATAGCGCCTGTAACTAAAGTAGGAATACAGTACATTAACAGATTTAATAATTGATCTTGCATACTCTTTTTTTATTTGTTGCAAACATAAATAACTATTTGCAATATTGATAACACTTTAGTCTTAATTAAGTGTTTTTGCCTCCTAGATGCTTGCAATTCTTTAAATCTTGCATGCCTTTAAAAGGGACTATCGTTTTGTTGTAATAATAAGTTCGGTCTAGTTCTTTACTTAAGTTATGGTCGTCTACATTCACATCAATATCACTCATTTTAAACTGGCAAGGATGCTCGTAGCCAGCAGCATGTGTAATTTCTATAAACTCTTTTCTAAAGGTTTTAAAGTATTGTGCTAGTCGTTCCGATTTTAACGGAACATTAATACCACTTTGCAGCCACTTATTTTGAGTAGCCACACCACTTGGACAGCGATTGGTATGGCAAATTTGCGCTTGAATACAGCCAATGCTCATCATGGCTTCGCGAGCTACGTTTATGCAATCGGCACCCATAGCAAAAGCCATAGCTGCTTTTGCAGGAAAACCTAATTTACCACTGCCAATAAAGACAATACGTTCTGTTAAATCGTGTTTTTGGAATAACTTGTACAAGTCGCTAAAACCGTAAACCCAAGGTAAAGACACATGGTCGGCAAAACTAGGAGGCGCAGCACCCGTACCACCTTCGCCACCATCAACCGTAATAAAATCTGGGCCTTTTTTAGTAGTTTTCATGATTTGTGCCAATTCTTCCCATTGCTCCAATTTACCAATAGCCGCTTTAATACCAACAGGTAATCCTGTTTGTTGGGCAATATTTTCAATAAAATCAACCATTTCCTGAACATTGGAAAATGCCGAGTGGTTTGGAGGAGATAAGACGTCTTTACCAACTTCTACGTGACGAATATTGGCAATTTCCTGAGTGATTTTTTTTCCTGGTAAAACACCGCCTTTCCCTGGTTTTGCGCCTTGCGAGAGTTTAATTTCTATGGCACGAACAAAAGGATTGTTATTTACTAATTCAACTAATTTTTCCATTGAAAAATTACCATCTTTATCGCGAACCCCAAAATAGCCGGTTCCAAAATGAAAGATTACATCACCACCGTTAGAGTGGTAAGGCGATAAGCCACCTTCGCCTGTATTGTGGTAAGCTCCCGCTATTTTCACCCCTTTGTTAAGCGATTCGACAGCTTTAGCAGATAACGACCCAAAACTCATAGCCGATACATTAATCACAGAAGCTGGTCGGTAAGGTTTTTTGCGTTTGTTGTAAGCACCTATAACTTTGGCACAGGGTAAAAAGCTTTTGTCTATGGCATTAGGATGATTTTTATCAACTTTAAAAGGCATCATGGCATTATTTACAAAAATATGCTGATGTGCATAAATATCTCTATCGGTACCAAAACCTTCATAGTTGTTTTCGTGCTTAGCCGATGCATAAATCCAGCCACGTTCTATTCGATTAAAAGGAAGCTCTTCACGGTTGTTAGCTACAAAATATTGGCGCATTTCTGGTCCAATGCTTTCCAACATATAACGTAAATGTCCAACAATAGGAAAGTTATGACTTATGGTATGTGCTTTTTGAACAAAAACATCACGAATAACTACGATAGCTAAAAAAATAAGCAGCCACATCCACCAACTAATATTCCCTATAAACTCTAGAACAGTATCCATAAAAAAGTAACGTAATTTTTGTTAAAGATATTAAAATTGATGAAAAACCAACATTGAAAAAGTTGTTTATAATTATTCATAAAATCCTTTAATAAAAAGGGCTGTAATGGTTATTTTCACGTTTTAAAATGAGATTGAAAATTGGAGAAGTATTTAAGTCAGTTAAATGATGCCCAGTTAGCGCCAACGCTACAAAAAGAAGGGCCAATGATAGTAATTGCTGGAGCGGGTTCTGGTAAAACCAGAGTGCTTACATATCGTATTGCGTATTTAATGCATCAAGGGGTAGATCCTTTTAATATTTTATCACTTACATTTACCAATAAAGCAGCGCGTGAAATGAAAGCGCGTATTGCACAAATAGTAGGTGATAGCGAAGCAAAAAACTTGTGGATGGGAACATTTCACTCGGTTTTTGCCAAAATACTACGTATTGAAGCCGACCGTTTGGGGTATCCAAGCAACTTCACCATTTATGATACGCAAGATTCCGATCGTTTAATCCGAGATATTATTAAGCAGTTAAACCTTAATAAAGATATTTATAAATACAAACAGGTGCGTTCGCGAATTTCATCGTATAAAAACAGTCTTATTACTGTTAAAGCTTACTTTAACAATCCAGAATTAATAGAGGCCGATGTAGCAGCAAAGCGACCTAAAATGGGCGATATTTATAAAGAATATGTCGATCGCTGTTTTAAAGCAGGTGCGATGGATTTTGATGATCTGTTATTGAAAACCAACGAATTGTTGACAAGATTCCCAGATGTGTTGGCAAAATATCAAGATCGGTTTCGGTATATTTTGGTCGATGAGTACCAAGATACCAACCATAGTCAATATTTAATAGTTAGAGCTTTGTCCGATCGTTTTCAAAACATTTGTGTGGTAGGTGACGATGCGCAAAGTATTTATGCTTTCCGTGGGGCAAACATTAATAATATTCTCAATTTTCAACGGGATTATGATGATGTAAAAATGTATAGACTGGAGCAGAATTACCGTTCTACTAAAAATATTGTAAATGCAGCCAATTCTATTATCGATAAAAATAAAACCAAACTTGAAAAAGTAGTTTGGACCGCAAACGATCAAGGTCAAAAAATAATCGTTAATCGTTTGCTAAACGATGGAGATGAAGGTCGCTATGTGGCAAGTTCTATTTTTGAAAATAAGATGAACCATCAGCTTAGCAATAGTGATTTTGCTATATTATATCGTACTAATGCCCAGTCGCGTGCTATGGAAGATGCACTTAGAAAACGTGGCATAGAATACCGTATTTATGGTGGACTCTCATTTTATCAACGTAAAGAAATAAAGGACGTGTTGTCCTATTTACGATTAATCATTAATCCTAAGGATGAAGAAGCTCTAAAGCGTGTCATCAATTTTCCTGCAAGAGGAATTGGGCAAACCACATTAGATAGGTTACTTGTTGCTGCAAGCCATTATAATCGTTCCATTTTTGAAGTGATGAAGAATATTGACAAGGTGGACATCAAGATAAACTCTGGAACCAAACAAAAGCTTTCAGATTTTGTAACGATGATTGAAAGCTTTCAAATAATGAATGAAACTGCCAATGCGTTTGATCTAGCCGAACACGTCGTTAAAGCCTCAGGTCTTATTAAAGAATTTAATAAAGACCAAACACCAGAAGGTATAACTCGTATTGAAAACATTGAGGAAATGCTTAATGGTATGAAGGATTTTGTGGAAGAGCAGAAAGAATTGGCAGATACCACAGGATCGTTAGCAGAGTTTTTGGAAGATGTCGCTCTTGCCACCGATATGGATAACGACAAAGACGATGGAGATAAAGTTGCATTGATGACAATTCACTTAGCAAAAGGGTTGGAGTTTCCATACGTGTATATTGTGGGAATGGAAGAGGATTTGTTCCCAAGTGCCATGAGTATGAATACCCGAAGCGAGCTAGAAGAAGAACGTCGTTTGTTTTATGTAGCGCTAACTAGAGCTGAGAAACAAGCGTATTTAACTTATACCTTATCACGTTATCGTTGGGGAAAATTAATAGACGCAGAGCCTAGCCGATTTATAGAAGAGATAGATGATGAATATTTAGAGTTTTTAAAACCTAAGGAACATCAACGTGCCAACCCCATGTTAGATGCCGATATTTTTGGTGATGTAGAGCCAGATAAAATTCGTTTTAAAAAACCTAAAAAGCGTACAACCGAAAAGAAACCGCCAAAGTTTATACCTCCTAAAAAATTAAAGCCTGTCTCAAAAGTAGGAGGGAAAAGTGATGATGCTAATTTGTTTGATGGGAAATTAGCAAAAGGTAATATTGTAGAACACATGCGTTTTGGAAAAGGTGAAGTTCTAAAAATTGAAGGTGTTGGTGCCGATACTAAAGCCGAAATTAATTTTGAAAATGGCGGTGTAAAAAAATTACTACTACGCTTTGCTAAACTAGAGGTTTTAGGTTAGTATTTTTATAAATGTGTATCTATAAAAGTAGACAGTTTATTCATAGTGTCAAGTAAGTTGGTTCCCGTCCATCCGTGGGCTTCATTTTCATAAAGGGTGAATTCATGAATAACATTAAGCGCTTCTAATTTGTCTCGCATAGCAGTCCCTTGTGAGGTTGGCACTAACGGATCTTGACCACCATAAAATAATATAGTTGGTGGAGCAATTTCTGTAACTTGATGATAAGGACTTACTTCTTGTAGGTAACCTGTAGTGGCATCTACACCATAAAGATTTAATAATTCTTGTAGTTCGGGATTGTTATTGTTTAAATAAACTTCGTCGGTAAAATTGGTAGGACCAACAATATTAGCCACCATAGAAATTAGATTATTAGTATCGTAAGCATAACTCCAAAGCATACTTAAATGAGCGCCAGCGCTAACGCCAATAAAACCAAACTCATCATCTATAATATAATTATTTTGATTATTAACAAGGTGAGTTATAACACTTGTAAGATCATTCATTTGCATGGGATGAGGTGAGGTGTTTTCATTAGCTAAACGGTAATTTATATTTACTATAGCAATATCTGGAAAGTGAGTTCTTAAGTAATCTCTAAAAGCGTTCATATCACTTTTATCGCCAGAAGACCAGCCGCCACCGTGTACTAATAGAAGTGTTTTAGTGTTAAAGTTTCTATCAGCGGGCAGGAAAATATCAAAAGTTTGTTCAGAATCGTTACCGTAAGGTAGATCAAGTTCTTCTCTATAGTCTAAACTTTGTGGAAAAGTAGCGTTTTGCGAATTATTCTCATCAATAGAACAGGATAGTAAAACAGATATTATACTTATTGTTAGAAGAATATTTTTTGTAATTTTCATGTTTTATTTCAGGAATTGCAAGTGTTACAGTAATTTAACGCCTTTTTAAGATACATATTATGGCCGAATTAATAAAAATTTATGAAGAAAATCCGAACCCTCGAGAAATTAAGAAAGTAATCGAGGTGTTAAAACGTGGAGGATTAATTATTTACCCAACCGATACGGTTTATGGTTTAGGCTGTGATATTACTAATAAAGAAGCTCTTCAACGCGTAGCGAAAATAAGAGGTGTAAAACTTGAAAAAGCTAATTTCTCGTTTATTTGTAAAGACTTAAGTAATTTAAGCGATTACGTAAAACAAATAGATACATCGACATTTAAAATTTTGAAACGCGCACTTCCTGGACCATATACCTTTATTTTACCAGGATCGAAATCGTTACCAAGTGTTTTTAAGAAGAAAAAAACAGTAGGTATTCGTGTGCCTAATAATAATATAGCTTTAGAAATTGTAGATAAATTAGGAAACCCTATTATTTCTACTTCTATCCATGATGAAGATGAAGTTTTAGAATATACTACAGATCCTGAGTTGATTCATGAAAAATGGGATAAACTTGTAGATTTAGTAATTGATGGTGGTTATGGCGACAATGTGGCGTCTACGGTTATTGACCTTTCAGAGTCTGAGCCAATTATTGTTAGGGAGGGTAAAGGCGATTTAAATATCTTTTAAATAAAAAAGCCCAACAATTTGTTGGGCTTTCATTTATCCTACATAAGAAGCTATTAGTTTCCGCCTGCTTCTAAGTTTTTCATTTCTTGCTCTATCATTTCGTAGAATTCATCGATTTTAGGTAAAATCACAATTCTTGTACGTCTGTTAGCGGCTTTGCCTTCAGCAGTATCGTTTGACGCTACAGGGACAAAAGAAGCACGTCCAGCAGCAATTAGTTTAGCCGAATCTACACCTAAATCTTCAAGTACACGAACAACCGATGTTGCACGCTTTACACTTAAATCCCAGTTGTCAATTAATGGCGGCTTGTTATATGGAACTGGATCGGTATGTGCTTCTACCATACATTCAAAGTTTGGTTTACTTTTTACAACTTTAGCAACCTTACCAAGCACTTCTTTAGCACGTTCGTTTACAATATAACTTCCGCTTCTAAATAATAATTTATCAGCAATAGAAATAAACACTACACCTTTTTCAACATTTACCTCAATATCTGGGTCGTTAATACCAACTTCTTTTTTCAAGCTAGTAACAAGGGCTAACATAACACTGTCTTTCTTGTTAACGGCATCTTGTAAACGATTGATTTTAAGGTCTTTTTCTCTAAGGCTTTCTAAAGTTTTTTCAACATTCGAAGCTCCCTTAGTGGTTAGCATGGTTAAGTCCTTATTGCTCTGAATTAAGTTTTCGTTAGATTTTTTAAGGTCTGCAATACGCTCTTCTAGCGACGTTACACGCGATTGAGCCGAAGCTTTATCAGCTAAACACGAGTTAAGCTTTACAGTTGCAGAGTTTAAACGATCTTGCGTTTCTTTTTGTTTTGCTTCAAGTGCAGCATATTCTTTTTTAGAAACACATGATCCTAAAAGTAACATAGCTGAAACACCTAATAACATTATTTTTTTCATAGTTGTTATGGAATTAAATGGTTACCAATTTTAACATATCAAAATTATGTAAAAGATTGCTCGCTTTTACAGGTCTTAACAAAAACTTTAACATTTTTATGAACAATTAAAATGTCTTGTTTCTAGTTACGAAATAAGACCATACTATGGATGTTTTTTTGTAATAGTTTTTTCTTTTTGAAGTGGTTTTTCTAAATTTTAAAAGTTGCCCCAAGTGTGCATAATAACTAAAATGTGCCTTAATAATAGCCAAAATATGAACAAATTTAAACTGAAATAAAAACATAATACCAGCAACACCATCAAGAATTAACCTCGTTAAAACTAATAAAAATACGTTGCCATGTGCATTTTTTGTTAAAGTAAATAGACTATTTCTAAAATTTAAAAATGTTTTTCTAGGATTGGTATTTTTTAAAGTAGCGCCGCCAACGTGAAAAACAGTTGAAGCACCTACATATTTAATATTGTATCCTAAATTGAAAGCGCGCCAACACAAATCAATTTCTTCCATATGGGCAAAAAAGCGTTCGTCAAAACCATTTAAAGCGTTAAACACTTCTTTTCTTACAAAAAGACACGCTCCAGATGCCCAGAAAATATCAGAGGTATCGTTGTATTGGCCATTATCTTTTTCTATGGTATTAAAAATGCGTCCGCGACAATATGGGTAGCCAAATTTATCTATAAATCCACCACCAGCTCCAGCATATTCAAAATAATCCTTGTTGTTGTAATCCTTTATTTTTGGTTGAATAATGACTGTTTCAGGGAATTTTTCAAATGTTTCAAAAATAGGAGTTAACCAATTTTGAGTAACTTCTACATCGCTATTCAACAAGCAAAATATATCGGCATCAATATGTTTTAAAGCATCGTTATAGCCTTTGGCATAGCCGCCGTTGATTTGGTTTTGTATAATAGAAACAGTAGGGAAGTGCTTTTTTATATAGGCTACCGAATCATCTGTAGAAGCATTGTCGGCCACATAAATATCTGCATTTTGAGAATGTTCCAAAACCGAAGGCAAAAACGTGTCGAGCAACTGTTTTCCGTTCCAATTTAATATAACGATGGCTGTTTTCATTTACTGTATTCTGGAATGTCTCTTAAAAAATTATAACGTTCGTTATCAAAATCCATCTGACAATAATAATGATTTAAACCATTGGTTACCATCAAATATGACGCATTTAACGTTAGGTTGTATCGCGCAATTTGGTCAAAAGTGTCCTGGGTGATATTGATTTTTGGTGCTTTGCATTCCACAACTAAATGAATACTACCATCTGGATTAAACACGACAATATCGTAGCGTTTTTTTAAGCTGTTAACGGAGAGTTCTTTTTCAACATTAATTAACGATTTGGGATAATGTTTTTCTTCTATTAAATAATGAACACAATGTTGACGCACCCATTCTTCGGGTTGTAAAATCACAAATTTTTTACGAATAACATCAAAAATAGAAGCTTTATTTTCGCTATTTTTGAAACGAAACGAATATGTAGGAAAGTTAAGTCTTTGCACATCGCAAATTTGGTGATTTTTTTTAAATGGACGAAGTAAAACAGATTGTAACCGATATAAAACAGAAAAAATTAAAACCTATTTACTTTTTAATGGGTGATGAACCGTATTATATTGATAGAATTACAGAATTTATTGAGGAGAGCATATTAACCGAAGAAGAAAAAGGCTTTAACCAAATGGTGTTGTATGGAAGAGATGTTGCTGTTGATGATATTGTAAGCAACGCCAAACGCTTTCCTATGATGGCAGAGCATCAAGTGGTTATTGTTAAAGAGGCGCAACATTTATCGCGAACCATAGAGAATTTGGCTGCTTATGCCGAAAACCCGCAACTTAGCACTATTCTTGTTGTTAATTACAAGTACAAAACCATAGACAAGCGTAAAAAACTGTATAAAACCTTAAAGAAAAGTGGTGTTGTTTTTGAAAGTAAAAAACTTTACGATAATCAAATATCTGATTGGATTCGTCGGGTACTTTCTGGACAAAACTATAGCATTACGCCAAAAGCTGCGCAAATGCTTGCCGAGTTTTTAGGAACCGATTTAAGCAAAATTAGTAACGAATTAAATAAGCTAAAATTGCTACTTCCTGAAGGGACACAAATTACGCCAGAACATATTGAAGAAAACATAGGAATTAGCAAAGATTACAACAATTTTGAGTTGCATAAAGCCATAGGAGAACGCAATAGTGAAAAAGTGTTTCGTATTGTGAAATATTTTGGTGAAAACCCTAAAGACAACCCTATGATTGTTACAGTAAGCTTGTTGTACACCTATTTTTCAAGGTTGCTAAAACTCCACGGTTTAAACGATAAATCGGCTAGGAGCGTGGCCTCAGCTTTAAAAGTAAATCCTTATTTTGTAAATGAATATATTGTAGCTGCTAGAAACTTTCCTATGCGAAAAGTAAGCGCTATTATTGCCGATTTAAGAACATTTGATGGTAAAAGTAAAGGTGTTGGTGCTAATGCTATTCCCCAAGGCGATTTGTTAAACGAATTAATGGTGAGAATTTTAAATTAATTGACCAACAGTTCCTCTAATTCTAATAAATAATCGTGTTGTAAGTCGTCGTGTAAGGCTGTTATTTTCTTTTTAATAGCTACTATTTGCCTATCGTAAAGATTGCTTAAAGCTTTATTTCTAAAAATATTGGGTTTAAAGTCTTTTAGTTTTTTACAAAAGTAGAGCAGGAGTTCTACTTCCGTAGCTTTGCTATTGGAATATCTACTATAGGTTCTAATTTGTCGTAAAATCTTCCGAATACTTTTCTTAATGTAGAAATAACTAGCCGTATTAATTGCCTCAAAGTCTTCATCTAAGGTTTTAATAATAGAAGCAACGTAGCCATCTTCGTCATGGGCTTCAAAAAGTAAATAGGTAAGTAACTCTTTATTTTCTTTTTTAAAACGCCCCAACCTAAGGCAAAGCTGCAGTAGCTCGTCCTTAGATTGATGCTGTAATTCTTTTTTTATGTTGCTTAAGCGTTCGGCTTTCATAAAGATTAATACCCTTTTCTTCCATCAATAGATAAACGTCCAGGACCAGCCAAGAAAATAACCACAAAAGCCAAAAGATATAAAATAGCCATTTCTTTTGTTTTTAATGGGTCGCTGGCGTGAACAATAAACGCAGCAACAGCCATAGTAATAGCAGCAGGAATTGCGGCTAGTTTGGTTTTAAATCCGATAATAATCATAATAGGGGCAAGAACTTCGCCTATTAATGTTAGTATTAATGAAACTGTTGGTCCAACACCAAGCGGGTCACCAAAACTAGAAGGATCAGACAGCATACTAATTTTAGGAATACCGTGTGTAAGCATCATTCCCGAAAAGCCAATGCGTAGTATGGCTAAAGCTAAGTCTGTAAAATTTTTGTTCATATAGTTTGTTTTAGTTTTTTCCTTTTAAAAGATTAATGCTAACTGTTGCAAGTTCGTTATTGGGAAATTTAGAGACATATTTTTCCACCGGTTTTAACCCAATGTCTTCAGCGATAGTTTTAAATACATCTATTTCTACAATATACTGGTCGCTATATCCATGTGTGGCATCGTAGGCGGTTGCTGGTGTTTTTCCTAGATTAACTGCCGTAAGTTCTGGTTTTAAAGTATGTAATTCAATAATTAATAATCCAAAACGTTCTACAAAAGGTTTCCATTTTTCAAGATGTTCACGTAAGGAATCTTCAACTAAATTATTACTGATGCGTTTTCCTTTGTAAGCAAAAGCACCAGATGATGCACTAATGTTTTTAGTGGTTTGTTGTGGTGCTTCCCAAATACGGTTATGATCTAAAAATGTACGAACGTTTAATAGATCGCTAAGTTTAATATTATAATCTTCATCCAAATCTTTTGACAACAAATCTGGACGACCAATATCGCCCCAAATAACTTTGGCCCAAATATCAGCTTTTATTAAGTTAGCACGCGTAACTTTTAGCGCTGCTTGGTTAAAATCGGCACCAACAAGTAGTAATGGGTGTTCTTCAAGCATTTTTCCACGTAAGGTTTGATGCTCAATGACTTCAAAAATATGCTGGATAAAAGCACCATTCCCACAACCCATATCTAATATACCTTTGGGTTGCTCTTCTATAGGCTTGTTGAACAGTTCAATGATAACTTGATCAATGACCTTAAAATAGGTTGAATGCGCGCCACCGCTTCCCCAAACGTTCATTTCGCGATGGACGTGTTTTTCGGTGTCACCAGGGTTGTCTGTTTTTAGAACCAATGGATTGCCAAAAATCAAGTCATCCAAAGCGATAAACGTTGGTAGGTAAGATACCGTAACACCATAAGCTGTGGCACGTTTTGCAAAAAACAAGCCTTTATCGGTAAATTGATAGGTGTCTTTTTTCTTTTTGAACCATCCTAGATACGCAAAGAAATCTAATATTTTTTTAAAACTTTCAGGATCTTTATGATATTCTTCAGCTCTAAAAGACGCTTCCATAAAGTACTTATGAAACAGTCCGTTAACACCAAGAAGTACAATTATTGGGGCGACAATAGCACCTTCAATATGTTTTAAAATCTGTTGTTGAATGGGGTTGGTTTCATACTCGGCAAGTCCAAAATGATTTTCGTACGATTTAAAAATACGTTCTAGTACGATAAAAGCATCCGGACCAATATGACCTTCTTCTGGGAATTTAACCGAATAAGCGAGTAGCTTAACCGCATCTTCATAAAGTGTTGCTAACCTAAAAGCTTCTTCACTTTGGTTATTTATTTCATAGAAAATTTTATTGGTAGCGTTATTTAAATGTTGCGTTAACCAACCTTGTGAGCAAAGTATTCTTAACCCTACGTTTAAGTAACCTTCGTTAGCATTAAAGTCTTTAGTGATGTCTTCTAAAGCAACTTTTTGATGTTTGAGTAAATAATCTAGAACACCTTTTTTATAAAGCGCATATGCCGTTGTAGCTGTAGCAATTCCATCTAAGTGTTTAAAAATAGTTCCTCGAAATATCGCTTTTTCAGATTTTGTTAGCATGTATTAAATATAAAAAAACCTTTTAGGTTTATAGTATTACCTAAAAGGTTTTTCAAAATGATATTTAAAATTTGTTATTTAAGTTTTGGATAGTCGTTAGGACTAACTTCGTGCATAACGTTGTAAACGGCTTCAAAAATATCTTCGGCAGAAGGTTTAGAAAAATAATCGCCGTCTGTTCCATAAGCTGGGCGATGTTCTTTAGCCGTAAGTGTTATTGGTTTACTGTCAAGGTGAATGTAAGCGTTTTGGGTGTTTAATATTTCGTTTAAAATATACGCTGAAGCACCACCAGGAACATCCTCATCTATAACCATTAGTCTATTGGTTTTAGCAACACTTTTTACAATATCGTGATTCAAATCGAATGGTAATAAACTTTGAATATCTATAACTTCAGCATTAATACCAACTTCAAGAAGTTCTTTGGCAACATCTGAAACAATGCGTAATGTTGATCCGTAGGATACTAATGTAATATCTGTACCTTCTTTTACAGTTTCAACAATACCAATAGGGGTTTTAAATTCACCAATATTTGCTGGCATTTTTTCTTTTAAACGGTAGCCGTTTAAGCATTCTACAATAAGTGCAGGTTCGTCACTTTCTAATAGGGTGTTGTAAAACCCTGCGGCTTTCGTCATATTTCTAGGAACAAGCACGTGTATTCCTCGAACTAAATTAATAATGCCACCCATTTGCGATCCAGAATGCCAAATACCTTCTAATCTATGTCCACGTGTACGAACAATTAATGGCGCTTTTTGGCGTCCTTTAGTTCTGTAGTGTAAAGTGGCCAAATCATCACTTATAATTTGTAGTGCATACATTAAGTAATCTAAATATTGAATTTCGGCAATTGGGCGTAATCCACGCATTGCCATACCAATACCTTGTCCAAGAATGGTGGCTTCACGTATACCAGCGTCGGCTATGCGTAATTCACCGTATTTTTCTTGAAGCCCTTCTAGTCCTTGGTTTACATCGCCAATATTTCCTGAATCTTCACCAAAAATGAGCGCTTCTGGGTATTTGTTAAATATAGCGTCAAAATTGTCGCGTATAATAATTCTAGCATCAACATCTTTACTGTCTTCATTGTAGATAGGAGCGACACCTTCTATTTGGGTCGCAGATTTATCGGATTGACTGTATAAATGCGAGCTATACTTAGGTTGAATGTCTTTAGATAGTGTATTAAACCAATTTATTAATTGGTTTTTTTCATTTGAGTCTTCACCTATTACGTAGCGTAACGATTTTCTTGCTGCCGAGAAAATGTCTTTTCGCATAGGCTCGTCTATGGTATTTAAATCGTTGGCTAATTTTTCTATAAATACTTTGTTGGCACCAACTTTAGCTAAGTTTTGTAATAAGTTAACTAATTCTGAACGTTCTTTTAAAATAGGTTGCATAAATGCTTCCCAAGCCGCTTTTTTGCCATTTCTAACCTCTTTTTTAATGGCTTTTTCAATAGCTGTAAGTTCTTCTTCGGTAGCCATACCACCAGCAATCATCCAAGCTCTCATTTGTTGATTACAGTCATATTCTTTTTCCCATTTTAATCTGTCTGGACTTTTATAGCGTTCATGCGAACCAGAGGTTGAGTGTCCTTGTGGTTGTGTTAATTCTTGAACGTGAATGAGTACAGGAACATGTTCTTCTCTAGAAATTTCGCTGGCTTCTTGATAAGTTTCAATTAAGGATACATAATCCCAACCTTTAACTTTTAAAATTTCGTAGCCTTTTGCGTCTTTGGTTCTTTGGAATCCTTTAAGGATTTCGGAAATATTTTCTTTAGTTGTTTGGTGCCTTGCGTGAACAGAAATACCATATTCGTCGTCCCAAACACTAATAACCATAGGAACTTGTAAAACGCCTGCGGCATTTATGGTTTCAAAAAACAAGCCTTCGCTAGTACTAGCATTACCAATGGTTCCCCAAGCGATTTCATTTCCGTTTACCGAGAAGTTTTCGGTGTTTATACCATCAACATGTCTGTAAATTTTTGAGGCTTGTGCTAAGCCTAATAAGCGTGGCATTTGCCCAGCAGTAGGAGAGATATCGGCACTAGAGTTTTTTTGTTTGGTTAAATTAACCCAATTCCCATTCTCATCTAAACTATGGGTCGTGAAGTGACCTCCCATTTGGCGACCGGCAGACATAGGTTCTTTTTCTAAATCGGTATTGGCATATAGTCCAGAGAAAAATTGTTCTATAGTTAACTCTCCAATAGCCATCATAAACGTTTGGTCTCTGTAATAACCAGAACGAAAATCACCATTTTTAAATGCTTTAGCCATGGCCAATTGCGGGACTTCTTTTCCATCACCAAAAATTCCAAATTTAGCTTTTCCAGTTAAAACTTCTCGTCGTCCTAATAAACTACATTCGCGCGATGTTACGGCTATTTTGTAATCGTTAATAACTTCTTTTTTAAAGTCTTCAAATGATAAGTCGTTTTTAATATCTGGATTTGTTTGCATAGCTTTAATTTGAGTTGTTGCAAAGGTAGTTAATTATTGTGTGAATTGCAATTGAACTATTGCTTGAAAAACTGAATATTTGTTAACAATTTTCTCTTTTTAGGAAGTTAAATTGAAGAATAACTAACAAAACACATCATAAATGAGAATTCATTAAAGAAAAACGAGCTGAATTCTTAATTTTAATACCAGCGTCTTGAGAATAATCCAAATAAGGTTTGAAGGTCGAGCGCGATAATAAAGCGTATTTTTTGATCGTAGTTAGGTTGGGCTATTTCCCATCCTAAGTTTGAGTATATAGGAAAGTAGAGTTCAAAATAATCATCTACTAAGCTAAATCGTATGCCAGAATCGTAAACGAATTTAGCATCGTTGTAATGACTTTTTACTAATCCCGCATCGCCATAGGCATGAATGTACCTCCAAATGGTTGTGCTACCATTTATTGTAGAAATCCATTGGTTGGCGTAAGGTGTGTTTAGTTTAGATTTAAAACCACCTTCGGCAATAATTAATTGTTGGCTAAATAATCCTGATTCTTCAGATCTACCATAATAATTGTAATCAAAAAGATAATCTGTTGGTCTGTCTAGAGCAAAACTAAAATAATTGGATGTTTGGTAGGAGTTATTATATAGAAATAAACCAGTAAAGAGCCTTAAATTATATTGGCGGTTTTTTTCGGTTAGCTTTCTATATTCGTAAGTGAATGAAAGTTTACCAAATTTTTTGGCTAATTGTAAATCGGCATTCCATGAGTTGTAGTTTTTTAAATTTGGGTCGCTTTGACCGTAATTCATATTAAAAACACTATAACTAGGCTCGTCTTCTACGTTAAATTCACCAGTTGGGTCTTCTTCGCGGTTTATATTTACGTAGCGAAGTGTTAAATACTTTTTTTTGTTGTCTCTAAGATTTTTGTGGTCTCGAAATCTAAATTGTAGGTATGGTGTGAATTCTGAATAAGATAATTCTGGTGCATAATTGGAGTATTCTCCTGTTAAACCATACCTTACGTAGTATAAGTTGTTGTTTTTTAAATTGTGTTTGTAACTAAATTTGGCCTTTCCTCTTAATTGTTTGCTTCGTAAACCATAGGTTGGTCTTATATCGTAATGAAACGGTTTTTCCAGTACTGTTTTATTAGCTAGTTTAATACCAGGAGAGACGCCATCGTATAAGTTATAATCAAATTGTGGCATAAAAAAGACTTGATTGTAATAGGGGTCTTCTATATCGGTAAACAATCTAAATTGTAAAGGTCTATTGTTTAGTAAAAAGCCTTTAGTAGATTTCCAGTTGTCTCTTAAATTAAATTCGGGAATGGACTTGTCGTAATTTAAGACTAGTTTTTCAATATTGTTGTTTGGTATGGTAATAGTTTTTTCGCCATGAATGTGTTCTACCCAATATTTAGAAATAACAGTATCGTTGTTTATGCCAAATAACGATACGGGCATGTTGTTATTACGCTTGTTTTTTATGGTAACTTTAATGGAGTCTTTAGTGCTTTCTAATTGGGTTATTTTAAAATCTATTTGCTTGTTTGTCTTTAAATAGTCGGTAAAAAACCAATTAATATCTTTGGTTGTATTGCTTTTAAGCAGGTTTTCAAAGTCTTTAGAGTTGGTTTGTTTTAAAGCATAGTCACTTAAATATTGTTTTATGGTCTTTTCTACGGTATTGGCGTTTACAAAATCGTCTAAATAGCGTAATCCAATACCTGCTTTATATTTGTTAGCAATGTTTTCGTTAAATTTTAACAGCGAATCTTTTTCCATAAGTAATGGTTGGTCTAGGTTTTCTCTAGCCATATGCATGTATAGAAAGTTATACTGATCGTTAAAATCTAATTGTGCTGCATGAAACGAACGAATACCCCATATTTTAGATAGTGTTCCAAAGATTTTCATATTAGGATAGTATTCATCTACATATTTCATAAGAAAATATGTTTGAAGCCCATCGATAATCCATTGATCTTCTCTTGGATTGATTATTAAGGTATTTTCTAAATAATTATGTAATGCTGTTTTTAGAATTTTAAGTTCGTATTGAAATTTATCAGGAAAAGGTCGAATAAAATCGGGGAGAAGGTTTAACCCATAAATAGGATTTTTTTTATAATCGATGTGCGTTAGTAATAACTTTTTGTGAGGGTACTCAATTAAATTCTCTTTTAAAAATTTAGAAACATTATCTATAACTAAAGCTTTATCTACAATATGTAGCTCTTCGTCATCTATATTAGAAACTAACAAGAAATTATCTGTGCCGGTAGTGCTAAAGTTGTTTTGTTTTTGTAAAAATAATCTGGAATTAATTCTTTTTTCTCCAGTTAGTACAGTTGTTATAGTGCTATCGTTTTCTGTGGAAGTTAATTCATCTAATTCGGAAGTTAATGTATAGATTTTAGGGTATGTAGCTTGCAGTATTATATTGGCTTCAGGAGCAAATAAATCGTCTAAATCTTTATTACTGTAATATTGCCATTCGCCATTAAAAACAGCCGGTGTAATATACCAATATCTTAAGTTAAAATTGCCATCAGAAGTAAAACCATACCTCGTAAATTTATCATTGGGTACTTGAACAATGTAATTTATTTTTATCGTGTAGCTTTGGCTTGGTTGTAGTGGTGTTTGTAGCGCGACTTTAATTACATCGATATGATTTTTCAATCTGTCGAAGAAAACATCTTCACCATTTTGGGTAATAGATGTTACTACCGAATACCCTCTGTCTTCATTTTTAGCGAAGTGAAATTCTGTTTTGTATTCCTCGGCAAATCTATTAGCTAATGGTGTTTTTTTAGTTGAGTAACTATGGCTCCAATCGTTTAGATAAATGGTGTCTAAAACTTTGTTTGATGTATTGTAGTAGGTTATGTTTTGCGAGATTTTTATGCTCTTGTTTGTAACATTAAAATCAGCCTTAATATCAATCTTGTTTTGGCATAACAGTGGCATACTACTTAAAAATAAACTTAATATAAGTAGTAAATACGGTAAACTAGAAAGGAAACGCAATCTAAACAATCCTGAAAAGGTTATAGCAATTTTTTATGGAATATAACAGAAATTTTAAAAGCATGGCATCAATAAAATGTTAAAATACCATGCTTTTAAAGTTATTAGAAGTTAGGACTTAAGCCGTATTTGTTATAGAAGCTATCTAAAATAGTAATAACTTCATCTGCTGTATCTACAACATGTATTAAATTTAAATCTTCTGGGCTAATATTATTATTAGCTTCTAATAAGGTGGATTTTACCCAATCTATTAGGCCGTTCCAAAAATCAGAACCTACTAGAATAATAGGGAATTTTTCAATTTTTTTGGTTTGAATAAGTGTAATCGCTTCAAAAAGCTCGTCTAGGGTTCCAAAGCCGCCAGGCATAACAACAAACCCTTGAGAGTATTTTACAAACATAACTTTTCTAACAAAAAAGTAATCAAAATCAAGGCTTTTGTTGGAGTCTATATACGGATTATCATGTTGTTCGAATGGGAGTTCGATATTTAATCCAACCGATGTTCCTCCAGCAATATGCGCACCTTTATTACCAGCTTCCATAATTCCTGGTCCGCCACCTGTTATAACACCGTAACCATGATCTACAATGTTTTTTGCTATGTCTTCTGCTAATTTGTAATATTTATGATCTGGTTTTGTTCTTGCCGATCCAAAAATGGATACACAAGGACCTATACGACTTAATTTTTCGTAACCATTTACAAACTCTCCCATAATTTTAAATATGGCCCAGGAGTCGTTTGTTTTTATTTCATTCCATCTTTTGTGATGTTGTTCTTTTCTCATATTATGATACTTGTTTTTAATTCGGTTTTTGCAACAGACTAAGTTAGTTCTTTTTTTAAGAATTTAGCGGTATAACTTTTTTTGTCTTTAATAATTTGTTCAGGAGTACCTTCTGCAACTATTTTTCCACCGCCTTTTCCGCCTTCATAGCCTATGTCGATAATATGATCCATCATTTTAATAACATCTAGGTTATGCTCAATAATTAATACTGTATTTCCTTTATCGGCTAATTTGTTTAACACTTGCATGAGTACTCGAATATCCTCAAAGTGAAGGCCTGTTGTAGGTTCGTCTAAAATATAAAAAGTATTTCCAGTGGCACGTTTACTAAGTTCGGTTGCTAGTTTTATACGTTGCGCTTCACCACCAGAAAGTGTTGTACTTTGTTGTCCTAACGTGATATAGCCTAAACCTACATCTTTTATGGTTTTAACTTTTTTATGAATTTTAGGAATGTGTTCAAAAAACGCCACAGCTTCATTTATCGTCATTTCCAAAACATCACTAATAGACTTTCCTTTGTAGCGTATTTCTAGCGTTTCTCTATTAAAGCGTTTGCCTTGGCAGGTTTCGCAATCCACATAAACATCTGGAAGAAAATTCATTTCTATTACTCGTAAACCACCACCTTGACAGGTTTCGCATCGTCCACCTTTAACATTAAAGCTAAATCTACCGGGTTTGTAACCACGAATCATAGCTTCTGGAATTTTAGCAAATAAACTTCGTATTTCGCTAAATACACCTGTATAAGTTGCAGGATTGCTTCGCGGAGTTCTTCCTATGGGAGATTGGTTAATGTCTATAACTTTATCGATATGCTCAAGACCCGTTATTTTTTTATATGGCATGGGTTTTTTTACCCCATTAAAGTAATGCGCATTCATAATAGGGTAGAGGGTTTCGTTTATTAAGGTAGACTTTCCACTTCCAGAAACACCAGTTACACCAATCATTTTTCCTAATGGAAATTTAGCGGTAACATTCTTTAAATTATTACCTGTACAGCCAGAAAGCGTTATAAACTTGCCGTTACCTTTACGTCGTTTTTTAGGGACTTCAATTTCTTTGCTTCCGTTTAAGTAATCTGCCGTTAGTGTATGGTGTTTTTTTAACTCGTCTGGAGTACCAATACTTATAATTTCACCACCATGTTTTCCAGCTTTTGGGCCAATATCAATTACATAATCGGCACGTTCAATCATGTCTTTGTCGTGTTCCACTACAATGACTGAATTTCCAACATCGCGAAGCGATACAAGTGAATTGATTAATTTTTCGTTATCGCGTTGGTGTAACCCAATACTAGGTTCGTCTAAAATATAAAGTACACCAACAAGCTGAGACCCAATTTGCGTGGCTAAACGAATACGTTGGGCTTCGCCACCAGAAAGTGTTTTGGAACTTCGGTTAAGGGAAAGATAATCTAAACCAACATCCATTAAAAATTGTAATCTGGTAGATATTTCTTTAATAATTTCTTCTGAAATTTTTAACTGTGCCCCGGAAAGTTGTTTAGGAAGTTTATTAAACCACTGGGTTAAATCGGAAATATCTTTATTTGCCAATTCGGCAATATTTAAATCGTTCACTTTAAAGTAAAGCGATTCTTTTCTTAATCTTGAGCCGCTACATGCTGAACAAGTTACTTTATCCATGTACTCTTTTGCCCAACGTTTTAAAGAGGTGCTATCGGCATTTTTATATTGACTTTCGATAAAATTAGCAACCCCTTCAAAATCTATTTTATAATCTCTAGTTACGCCTAGAGTTTTACTTTCAATAGAAAATTGATCGTTGCCACCATATAAAATAACCTGTTTAGCCTCTTTAGGAATATCTTTGTAAGGATCGTTTAGCGAAAAGTTATAGCGTTGCGCAATGATTTCTAATTGTTTAAAAATCCAGCTCTTCTTTTCTGGACCATGTGGTGCTAAAGCGCCAGTTGCAATAGATTTTGAGTCGTCTGGGATAATTTTATTTTCATTAACCTCGTACAATGTTCCTATGCCATTACATTTTGGGCAAGCTCCTTTTGGCGAGTTAAACGAAAAGTTATTGGGTTCTGGATTTGGGTAAGAAATACCAGAACTAGGACACATTAAATTTCTACTAAAATATCGTGTTTCTTGTGTGTCATGATCTAGAACCATAAGTACATCATCGCCATGATACATGGCTGTGTTTATGGTTTCGGTTAGGCGTTTGTCGTTATCGGCTTGGTCATCTATTTTAAGCCTATCAATAACAATTTCAATGTCATGTGTTTTGTAACGATCTAATTTCATCCCTTTTACAAGGTCACGAACTTCTCCATCTGTTCTAACTTTTACAAAACCTTGTTTGGCAATTTGCTCGAATAATTCGCGATAATGTCCTTTTCTAGAGCGAATAACAGGTGCTAAAATATTAATCCGTTTTCCGTGGTAACTTTCTATAATAAGTTGCTTGATTTGCTCGTCGTTATAGCTTACCATTTTTTCGCCAGTATTATAACTGTAAGCATCGCTAGCACGGGCAAATAGAAGTCTTAGAAAATCGTATATTTCGGTGATAGTGCCTACGGTAGATCTTGGCGACTTACTGGTGGTTTTTTGTTCTATAGCAATTACTGGTGAAAGCCCATCAATTTTATCAACATCGGGACGTTCTAATCCACCTAAAAATTGTCTGGCATAAGCCGAAAATGTTTCAATATAGCGTCGTTGTCCTTCGGCATAAATAGTATCGAAAGCTAAAGAGGATTTTCCAGACCCTGACAACCCTGTTATAACCACCAATTTGTCACGAGGAATCGTAACATCTATATTTTTTAAGTTATGGACTCTAGCACCCTTAACTTCAATATGTTCTTCAAACTGACTCATAAAACCGCAAAGTTGCAAAGGTACTTAATTTGAGATGAAAAATGAAGCGACTTACTATTTGATAATAAGTATAAACTTGTAAGATTCTGTTAAAATTTTAAGCTTCTTATGGCTTGATGCGTTTTTCAATTTCTAGTTGTTTTTTTTTGGTAAACACTATAAGTTCGGCAAAAAAAGTGGTAAACTCTTTTTCAAATTCTTTGTAGTATTCTTTTAGCTCGTTAGTGGCTTTATCCATTCCTGAAATATGGTTTGTTCTTCTGTTCATGCCATTTAAAACGTTTTGAATCCCTTCAATATTAGCGTAGTTTAATAGCCAATTATCAGAAATCATGTAAGGCATCATGCGTTGGGTTTTTATGGGAAGTAATTCGTAATGCTTCTCAAGTAAATCATAAAAATTTTCGACGTAAATAGAAAGCGGTGTTTTGCAGTAATGCTCCCAGTTTTTTGCTAAAAAATGATCGTATAAAATATCAACAATAACCCCGCTATAATGGCTGTAGTTTTCATGCAGTCTTTTAGTACTTTGTCTTACCGTAGGATGTGCATCGGTAAAGGTGTCTATCTCACGATGAAGCAAAATGCCTATTTGTACCTCTTTAGGGTATTGTTTGTATTTTTTACCACGGATACCATCGGCTATAAAGTTACCAATAGTAACTAATTCGTTATCTCCAGAGAGATAAATATGTGCTAGGAAATTCATTTTTCTAATTTACAAATTCATAATAAAGAATTACAGTTATTTCCTATTATATTTGTTGGAAAATAGAATACTTATGACACTTATAAAATCAATTTCAGGAATACGAGGAACCATTGGCGGAAAAGTAGGGGATAATCTGACTCCAATTGATGCCGTAACGTTTGCAGCTGCTTACGGTACATGGATAAAACAACAACGAGAAAAAGATGATTATAGGGTAGTTGTAGGGCGAGACGCTAGAATATCTGGCGATATGATACAAAGTTTGGTTATGCAAACCTTGATAGGTATGGGAATTCATGTTGTTGATTTAGGGTTGTCTACAACGCCAACAGTTGAAATGGCCGTACCTATGGAACATGCCGATGGTGGGATTATTTTAACAGCGAGTCATAACCCAAAACAGTGGAATGCCTTAAAACTATTGAATACCAAAGGGGAGTTTTTAAATGGAGAGGAAGGCAAAAAAATATTAGACATTGCAAACTCTGGTGAGATTACTTTTGCTGAAGTTGATGATTTAGGAATAATTACTAAAAATCAAGCCTATTTTGACTTACACATAGAAGAAATTTTAAACTTAGATCTTGTAAATGTTGCCGCTATTAAAAAAGCCAATTTAAAAGTGGTTATAGATGCTGTAAACTCTACAGGAGGCATTGCTATTCCATTACTTTTAGATGCGCTTAATGTAGATTATGTTAAATTATACTGCGAGCCAACAGGTCATTTTCCGCACAACCCAGAACCGCTAAAAGAACATTTAACCGATTTATCGGAGGCTGTTGTAAAAGAACATGCCGATTTTGGAATTGTGGTCGACCCTGATGTAGATCGTTTAGCATTTATGGATGAAAACGGCGAAATGTTTGGCGAAGAATATACTCTAGTAGCTTGTGCCGATTATGTGTTAAGTAAAACACCTGGTAATACGGTTAGTAATATGAGTTCTACGCGTGCCTTGCGAGATGTTACCGAAACACATGGAGGGACATACGAAGCTAGTGCTGTTGGTGAGGTAAATGTGGTGACTATGATGAAGAAAAACAATGCTATAATAGGTGGTGAAGGAAACGGTGGTATTATTTTACCTGAATTGCATTATGGTCGCGATGCTTTGGTTGGGATTGCGTTATTTTTAAGTTTATTAGCCGAGAAAAAAATAGCGGTCAGTAAACTTAAAGCATCATATCCAAACTACTTTATGAGCAAAAAGAAAATTCAGTTAACACCAGACTTAAATGTAGATGCTCTTTTAAAAACTATTGAAGAAAAATACAGTAAAGAACATCCAACGACTATAGATGGTGTAAAAATAGATTTTGCAGATAGTTGGGTACATTTACGAAAAAGTAATACCGAGCCTATTATTAGAATTTATACCGAAGCTAAATCGCAAGACGAAGCTAATAATTTAGCAGATAGATTTATAGAAGAGCTTAATGCTTTAGCCAATAAATAAAAAGGTTATTGAAATTCTTTGGGCACTTTATTGCGGTGTTTCCAGCGTTTGTGTGTCCAAAGATAATATCTAGGATCGTCGTAGATTTGTTTTTCAACTAACTTTAAAAATTCATCGGTAATAGTGTAATTAGGATATTCTTTTGGCGTTTCTGTAATAGTTTTAAAAGTGGCTTGGTAATGACCTCGTTTTACTTTTTCAACATTAAAAAATACAACAGCCATATCTAACTTTTTGGCTAACATTTCAGCACCAGTGTGCACAGGAACTTTTATACCCATAAATTCTGTCCAGTGAAAAGCTTTATGTGCTTTAGGAGATTGGTCAGAAGCAAAACCGCTAATAGATAATTCCCCATCTTCTTTAGATTTTATAAGCGTAGGAATAGTCTCTTTGGTAGTAATTAGACGGCTATTATATCTTGCTCTAATACGTTTAACTAAACGATCAAAATACTTGTTGGCAAGTTGCTTATAAATACCATAGCCTTTATGATTAACGTGCTTTTGCATAATAAAAATCCATTCCCAACTTGCATAATGGGCACACATTAATACAATGCTTCGATTTTTTTCGCCAAGAGTATTTATAACGTCAATATTAGTGAACTTAAATCGCTTGTTCATTTCGGATTCTGAAATAGTCATCGATTTTATCGATTCTAAAATCATATCGCATAAATGATGATAAAAAGCACTCGTGATAGATTGAATTTCTTTTTCAGACTTATTAGGGAACACCAATTTTAAATTCTCTTGTACAGTTTTTTTACGATACCCAAAAATCTTGTATAAAAAGATGTAAAGCACATCTGAAATAAAATACAGTACTTTAAAAGGGAGAATAGAAATAATCCACAAAAACGGATAAATTATTATATAAGCGAGAAATTGCATGAATAAATTTTAGCTTTGCAGATGCAAATATATACTATATTTGATTGATAACATTTACAATTATGGGCAATTTAAGTTTTGTAACACTTGTTATAATAGCGGCCAACGCTATTATTTCTTTCAAAGGATTTAACGATTACAGTTTTTTTGAAAAATACAAGTTTAATATTGGTGGAATAAGACGTGGAGAGCAGTTTAGAATGTTTAGTAGCGGCTTTTTACACGTAGATACAGCGCACTTGTTTTTTAACATGTTTACGCTTTACATTTTTGCCGATGTTGTTATTAATAACATGTCTGTAATCAATTTTATTATTATTTATTTGGGGAGTTTATTGTTGGGTAATTTATTGTCTTTGTATTTTCATAAAGATGAATTTCATTACAGTGCTGTTGGTGCAAGTGGTGCTGTTATGGGGATTATTTATTCGGCCATACTACTTCGTCCCGATATGGATTTGTACCTGTTCTTTATTCCAATTCCTATACCGTCATACATTTTTGGAATTGGTTATTTATTATATACTATTTATGGTATGAAAAACCAAGTAGGCAATATAGGACACGATGCACATTTTGGTGGTGCTATTGGCGGCTATGCTATAACATTGTTGTTAGCGCCGTGGTTGTTTAAAACCAATTTAATTATGATTGTATTATTAGCGTTACCAATTATATTACTATTTATACTTAAGAAGATGAATAAAATATAACAAAAAAAGCCTTCATATTTCTGAAGGCTTTTTCATTATTTATTTAGATAAATGCTATTGTAGTAACTCAGCAACTTTATCTTCTAAGGCTTTACCTCTTAAATTTTTAGCTACAATTTTACCATCAGCATCTAAGATAAATGTAGCAGGAATAGAGCTTATGTTGTATTGCTTAGCAACTGGTCCGTTAAAGTAGTTTAAATTAGATACTTGATGCCAAGTTAAACCATCTTTTTCAATAGCTTCAACCCACGCAGCTTTGGCATCTTTTTGTCTAGGCGTACCATCTAAAGAAACTCCTATAATTTCTAATCCTTGTTCGTGGTATTTATTATAAACTTTTACCACATTTGGATTTTCTTTTCTACAAGGGCCACACCAAGCCGCCCAAAAATCTATAATAGTCACTTTCCCTTTAATATCGTTTAAAGTAATCATTTCTCCCTCTGGGTTTGGCGCAGTAAAGTTAGGTGCCATACTACCTTCGGCAGTTTTTAAAGCGTTTTTAATGTCTTCACCTAGCTTTTTACCAATAGTACTGTTTTTAACTTTATCGGTAAAAGCATTAAAAACTTCATTAGCCTCAGCTACTTTAATTCCTTTTGATTTTATCATACTTTCAAGAAAAGAAGCTCCAATAACCAAATCGGGATTGTCTTTTACTATGGCTAAGTTTTTGTCGTTTATTGTAGCAACAAACGCTTCAAAGTCATTTCTAATAGTTTGCATTAAAGTGGAGTCGTTGTTTTTTCTCGCCTCAGAAAATTGTTGCATTAACTCGGCATTTTTTGCTCGAATAGGTTTCATGTTTTCTTGAAGCAACCCAAAGACGTCATTTTCTTTACTACCACTAATTTTAGAAGCCATTAAGCTATCTTTGTAAAGTGTTAAATCCATCTCAGTATTTTCAACTATAATAGGAAGTCTTTGGTTATTCCCTTCAATAGCAACTAAATATATTTCTGGAGAGTCTATTTTACCTTCTAGTGTAATTTTTCCATCAACAACTCTTGTACTATCTAATAAGACTTGATTACTACGATCAGCTTTGTAAAGCGAGATTTTTTTTCCGTTTTCAGAAGCATCTATAGTTCCATTAATAAGAAAGCCTTCAACCTTTGGTTCGTTTTTACATGCCACAATGGTTAAAGTTAGAATACTAATGTAAAAGATTTTTTTTAACATATTAATTTTTGCGTTTTATCGTTATTCCTGCAAATATAATAGATTAATAATACTATATCTGTTAATAGATATGCAATGTTTTATTTGCGTAATTTAGTACTTTTGTTGTATGGTAAATAACGATACTATAATTGCATTAGCCACACCTTCTGGAGCTGGTGCTATTGCTGTTTTAAGAGTTTCAGGAAAAGACGCTATAACAATAAGCGCGAAGCTTTTTAAATCGATACATGGAAAGAAATTAACTCAACAAAAAACCCATACCATACATTTAGGGCATATTGTTGATGGTAAAAAAGAGCTAGATGAAGTTTTAGTTTCAGTATTTAAAAACCCACAATCTTATACGGGTGAAGATGTTGTAGAAATTAGTTGCCATGGTTCGCCATACATACAACAGGAAATTTTACAGCTATTTTTACGTAATGGATGTAGAATGGCCGATGCGGGAGAATTTACTTTACGCGCCTTTTTAAATGGAAAATTAGATTTAAGTCAAGCGGAAGCCGTAGCCGACCTTATTTCTAGTGATAACGAAGCATCACACAAAATAGCTATGCAACAAATGCGTGGCGGATTTTCAAGTGAAATTGCTAAACTGCGTGAAGAGTTGCTAAATTTTGCCTCGTTAATAGAGCTTGAATTAGACTTTGCCGAAGAAGATGTCGAGTTTGCCGATAGAACACAATTTAAAGCCTTGGTAGACCGTATAAGTTTTGTATTAAAACGCTTAATCGATTCGTTTGCTGTAGGAAATGTAATTAAAAATGGGATTCCTGTGGCAATTGTTGGTGAACCTAATGTAGGAAAATCAACGTTATTAAACGCGCTACTAAACGAAGAACGTGCCATTGTTAGCGATATTGCAGGAACCACAAGAGATACAATCGAGGATGAAATATCTATAGGTGGAATTGGGTTTCGTTTTATTGATACCGCAGGAATTCGGGAAACTAAAGATGAGGTTGAAAGCATTGGGATTAAAAAAACATTTGAAAAGATAGAACAATCGCAAGTAACGGTGTATTTATTTGATAGTTCAAATAGTATTTCAAACTTAGAACAAGTAACGTTAGAGATTGAAAAGATAAAGAATAAATATCCTCAGAAGCCTCTGTTAATTATAGCTAATAAAATTGATAGGTTAGATGATACTCAATTAGCAAGGCTCCAAAACGAGATTGAAGGCGTGCATTTACTTTCTGCTAAAACAGGGTTTGGTGTTGAAAGTCTAACCCATAGTTTGTTAGAGTTAATAAACCAAGGTGCTTTAAGAAATAATGAAACTATCGTAACCAACACACGTCATTACGATGCTTTATTAAAAGCTCTTGAAGAGATTAAAAAAGTGAGCGAAGGTATAGATGAAGGTTTATCTGGAGATCTCATGGCCATCGATATCCGTCAAGCATTATATCATTTAGGCGAAATTACGGGGCAAGTAACTAATGATGAGTTACTTGGTAACATTTTTGCTAATTTCTGTATCGGGAAGTAATTATATATGTAAGACTGTTTAATATTCTGTTAATTAAAAAGAGGTATTGATAAAATTTTATAAATTTGTAACTAAATAATGAAACAAGTATTCCACAAAATATTATCCATGTTAATGGCTTTTGTAGTGCTATTCTCTACAATGTCGTTTACTATTGATATGCATTATTGTGGTGATAAACTTGTTGAAACAGCTATCTTTCATAAAGCCAAAGGTTGTGGTATGGAAATGGAAAAACCTTCAACTGAAGGCTGTTCAATTACAAAGAAAAACTGTTGTGATGATAAGCAATTATCAATTGAAGGACAAGATGAGTTACAACTTTCCGTTGACAAAATCTCTTTCGAACAACAAGTATTCATTACTTCATTTATTTATACATATATTAACCTTTTTGAAGGTTTAGAAAGCAATGTGTCTTCTTACGAAGAATACAAACCGCCTCTCGTCACGTGTCAAATCTTCAAGATTGACGAGACCTATCTAATTTGATTTTTTTGTAGTTGGTATAATACAAATTGTTTTGTGTTACACCCTTTTTTGTTTTGATAAAACGTTAAAATGAGTTTATCAAAACAAGGTACTTAATACTTTGTGCTCACTACTAAAATCTTATTTCAATGCTAAACAAAAGCATCAAATTTTTAATAGAAAATAAACTTGTAGCTGTTTTGTTGCTCGTCCTTTTTATTGGTTGGGGAACTGTAAATGCACCATTTAATTGGAATATAGGATTCTTACCTAATAACCCCGTAGCGGTTGATGCTATTCCAGATATTGGCGAAAATCAGCAAATTGTATTTACCAAATGGGATGGGCGTTCGCCACAAGACATTGAAGACCAAATTACCTATCCATTAACGACATCACTTTTAGGTATTCCAGGTGTAAAAACTATTCGTAGTTCGTCTATGTTTGGAGTTTCCAGTATCTATATCATTTTTGAAGAAGATGTGGAATTTTACTGGAGCCGAAGTCGTATTCTTGAAAAACTTAATTCGCTCCCAAGCGGATTGCTGCCAGATGGTGTAAATCCAACTCTTGGGCCTGATGCCACAGGATTAGGGCAAATATTTTGGTACACGTTGGAAGGACGTGATAAAAACGGAAATGTAACAGGTGGTTGGGATTTACAGGAACTACGTAGTATTCAAGATTATTATGTAAAATATGCACTATCCTCTGCAAGCGGTGTCTCTGAAGTGGCGTCTATTGGAGGTTACGTAAAGGAATACCAAATAGATGTTAATCCAGAACTTATGCGCCAATACAATATTGGTTTAAATCAAGTTGTAAAAGCAGTCAAGAAAAGCAATAAAGATATTGGGGCTCAAACTTTAGAAATTAACCAAGCAGAATATTTGGTGCGTGGTTTGGGGTATGTAAAATCTATTGAAGACATTGAAAATGCTGTTGTAAATTCTAAAGACTTTACAGCCATTAAAGTTAAGGATATTGCTAAAGTTTTGCTTGGGCCATCTACCCGTCGTGGCATTTTAGATAAAGAAGGAGCCGAAGTGGTTGGCGGCGTTGTTGTGGCTCGCTATGGTGCCAATCCGTTGGAAGTAATTAACAATGTAAAGGAAAAAATAAACGAATTAAGTACTGGTTTGCCTTCAAAACAATTGACTGATGGTAGAACCTCTCAAGTAACTATTGTACCGTTTTATGATAGAACTGAACTTATCTACGAAACCTTAGGAACACTCAACGAAGCACTAACTTTGGAAATACTCATTACTATTTTGGTTATTATCATTATGGTATTTAATCTGCGTGCATCAGTATTAATTTCGGGCTTGTTGCCTGTGGCGGTGTTAATGGTGTTTATTGCTATGAAAACTTTTGGTGTCGATGCCAATATTGTCGCCTTATCAGGTATTGCCATTGCCATAGGAACTATGGTGGATGTGGGGGTTATACTTTCAGAAAATATTATAAGGCATTTAGATGAGAACGACACATTACCAATCAACCAAGTGGTTTACAATGCTACTGCCGAAGTATCGGGAGCAATAGTAACCGCAGTCATGACAACCATCATCAGTTTTATTCCAGTATTTACGATGATAGGTGCCGAAGGAAAACTATTCCGTCCACTGGCTTTTACCAAGACCTTCGCTTTAACGGCGTCTATTATTGTAGCCCTATTTTTAATCCCCCCATTTGCAGCCTTTTTATTTAAAAAGAAACAAACACAAAAGCAATTAAAATATATTGTGAATAGTATTTTAATTGTATTAGGAATAATGGCTGTTAGCTTCGGAAATGGTTTAGGAATAATCCTTATAGCTTTTGGTACAGTTGCCTTATTGTATTTGATTACCGCAAAAAATGAATTTCATATTTCATGGTTCAATTACCAGATATCACTTAATTCAAACTTAGCTAATATTCTTATTTCAGCTTGTGCTATTGTATACCTTTTAGCTGAATATTGGCGACCTTTGGGCGTCGAAACTAGTATATTCTGGAACCTCATCTTTGTAGGTTTTATATGTTTTGGACTATTGGGAGTTTTTATCGTATTCCGAAAAAATTACACACATATTTTAAAATGGTGTCTAGATAATAAACTTATGTTTCTATCTATTCCAACAGCTATTGTTATTGCAGGGTTTGTTATCATGAAAAACACAGGTAAAGAGTTTATGCCAGCGTTAAACGAAGGGGCATTCTTATTAATGCCAACGTCTATGCCGCATTCTGGTATAGAAGAAAATAAACGTGTGCTGCAGCAATTAGATATGGCAGTAGCAAACATTCCTGAAATTGAAACCGTAGTTGGTAAAGCTGGACGAACCGAATCGGCCTTAGATCCTGCACCCTTGTCTATGTACGAAAATATCATTCAGTATAAACCTGAATATATGCTGAATGATAATGGCAAACGCCAACGCTACAAAGTAAATGAAGATGGTGAGTATGTTTTAAAAAACGGAATGTCATTACGAGCGGAACAACGTGAAGCGTGGCAATCTCTAAATGCAAAAGAACAATTAATCCCAGACAACAATGGTGAGTTCTACCGCAATTGGCGACCAGAAATTAAATCACCCGACGATATTTGGAACAACATTGTAAAAGTCACCAAATTACCAGGTGTGACGTCTGCACCAAAATTACAGCCTATTGAAACGCGTTTGGTCATGTTACAAACAGGTATGCGAGCACCAATGGGAATAAAAGTAAAAGGACAGGATTTAAAACAAATAGAAGCCTTTGGTGTACAATTGGAAGATATTATAAAGCAAGCCAAAGGCGTAAAACCTGAAGCCGTTTTTGCCGACCGTATTGTTGGAAAACCCTATTTACTAATTGATATTGATAAAGATAATATTGCGCGTTATGGTATTAGTATAGATCAAGTGCAAAATGTGCTTAAAGTTGCTGTAGGTGGCATGGTATTAACACAAACCGTTGAAGGAAGAGAACGTTACGGAGTACGTGTGCGATATCCAAGAGAATTACGTGCCAATCCAACCGATTTAGAGCAAATTTATATACCTGTGGAAGGTGGAAATCAAGTGCCTTTAGGCGAATTGGCAACTATTCGTTATGAACAAGGCCCACAAGTCATAAAAAGTGAGGATACTTTTTTAGTAGGGTATGTCTTGTTCGATAAAAAAGATGGTTTTGCCGAAGTTAACGTTGTTGAAAATGCACAGGCATTAATTCAAAGCAAGATTGATTCAGGAGAATTGGTAATTCCTAAGGGTGTTAATTTTCAATTTACAGGAAGCTATGAAAATCAACTTAGAGCAGAGAAAACATTGTCGATTGTTGTACCATTAGCTTTAGTAATCATCTTTTTAATTCTGTATTTTCAATTTCGGTCGGTGGCAACTTCGTTAATGGTATTTACTGGTATTGCTGTAGCCTTTGCCGGTGGATTTATTATGATTTGGCTCTACGGTCAAGATTGGTTTTTAAACTTTAGTCTGTTTGGTGAAAACCTACGTGATTTATTTCAAATGCACACTATAAATTTAAGTGTAGCCGTTTGGGTTGGATTTATTGCCTTGTTTGGAATAGCGACCGATGATGGTGTGGTTATGGCGACTTACTTAACCCAAACATTCAACAGAAATTCGCCAGAAACTAGAAAAGAAATCAGGGCTTCCATTATTGAAGCAGGTGAAAAACGCATTAGACCGTGTTTAATGACTACAGCTACAACCATTTTGGCATTACTGCCAGTATTGACCTCAACAGGACGCGGTAGCGATATTATGATTCCTATGGCTATACCAAGTTTTGGAGGTATGCTCATTGCTTTAATTACCTTGTTTGTAGTGCCTGTTTTATATAGTTGGAAAGCGGAGTTAAAAGTTAAAAGAACATCAAAATGAAACATAGAGTGATATATATAAAATTTATCTTGACTTTTGGTTCTTGTTTTTTGAGCCTTTTTGTAACTGCTCAAGAGTTGGAAGTGCTTATTAACGAAGCCTTAGTTAATAATCCCGAAATTCAAAAATTTGAATTGCAATACAAAAGAGTTTCAGAAAAAGTGAATGAAGTCAATACCATTCCAAATACCGAATTTGGTGCAGGTTACTTTGTAAGCGAACCCGAAACTCGAACAGGAGCACAACGTTTTAAACTATCGGTAAAACAAATGTTACCTTGGTTTGGTTCCATTACATCGCGGGAAAATTATGTTTCCTCATTAGCCGATACCAAATACGAAGACATCGTTATTGCTAAACGAAAACTCATGTTGTCGGTTTCACAATCCTATTATAAATTGTACGCTAATAAGGCGAAACAGCAAGTGCTAACAGAAAACATAAACCTTTTGGAAACCTATGAAACCATGGCATTAACCTCGGTTGAAATCGGGAAATCATCAGCTGTTGATGTCTTGCGTTTGCAAATGCGCCAAAACGATTTACAGCAATTAAAACAAGTTTTAGAACAGCAATATACCGCAGAACAAAGTAATTTGAACAATCTTTTAAACAGATCAAAAGATGTCGTAGTTAAAACAGTTGATGAATTAATAATCCCTTCGGAAGATATCGAGGTCAACACGCAAAATTTAGCATTACACCCAGAGTTAGTTAAATACGACAAACTCTATCAATCGGTGGAAGCATCAGAGTCACTAAACCAAAAGGAAAGTAGCCCCATGATTGGTTTTGGGTTAGATTATATTAATGTCGAGCCAAGACCTAATATGAATTTTTCAGAGAATGGTAAAGATATTGTTATGCCTATGGTATCTGTATCCATTCCCATTTTCAATAAAAAATACAAATCGGTTAGCAAGCAAAATGAGTTACAGCAACAAGAAATCAACTACCAAAAGCAAAACCGTTTAAACACTTTGGAAACGCTTTTAAGCAAGGCGATTAATGAACGTATTTCTGCAAGAATAAGTTATGCAACGCAAACCAAGAACTTAAAGCAAGCCAAAGATGCCGAAGCGATACTTATTAAAAGCTACGAAACAGGTACCATCGATTTTAACGATGTACTGGATATTCAAGAACTGCAATTAAAGTTTCAAATAAATCAAATTGAAGCTGTTAAAAGTTACTATGTACAAAGTACAAACATTAATTATTTAACAAATTAAAAATGAAACATACCTATCATATACATGGCATGACCTGCAATGGCTGCCGAAATCACGTTGAAGAAACCCTTTCAAAAGTAAAAGGCGTCACCAAAGCTATGGTTAATTTGGAAAAGGCTGAAGCTACTATCGAAATGGAAAAACACATTCCTTTGGAAACATTTCAAAAGACACTAAAAAATGATGGCGGACAATACAGTATCCACAAACCAGGAGCGTATCAACATACCGAAGCCAAAAAAGACAACCAATCCAAAGGAAAAGGAACGGGCGTTTTTTATTGCCCCATGCGTTGCGAAGACGATAAAACCTATAATAAACCAGGTGATTGCCCTGTATGCGGTATGGATTTAGTAGAAGAACAAAATCTTTCAGCTAGCATGTCATCCCAACAATGGACTTGCCCCATGCATCCTGAAGTGGTTAAAGACGAATCGGGATCATGTCCTATTTGTGGGATGGATTTAGTGCCTATGCAACCCGAACTTTCTGCGGAGGAGAAAACCTATAAAAAGCTATTGAAAAAGTTTTGGCTTGCCTTGGGGTTTACCTTGCCAATTTTCCTAATAGCCATGAGCGATATGCTTAATAATAATCCGCTGTACGGTATCATGGATCAAAAATATTGGAACTGGGTGCAATTCGTTTTATCCATTCCTGTAGTGTTTTATGCCACATGGATGTTCTTTGAACGTGCATACCGTAGTATTAAAACATGGAACCTTAACATGTTTACACTTATTGGTATAGGTGCTGGAGTCGCGTGGATATTTAGCGTATTTGGTTTGTTGTTTCCCGATTTTTTTCCAGCACAATTTAAAAATGAATCAGGAGCGGTTCATGTATATTTTGAAGCGGCAACGGTTATTTTAACTTTAGTTCTATTAGGACAGCTGTTGGAAGCACGTGCCCACAGTAAAACCAATTCGGCTGTTAAAGAATTACTGAAATTGGCACCTAATAAAGCCATAAAAGTTGTAGATGGTGAAGAAGTAGAAGTCAGTATTGATGCTATTGAACTTAATGATATTTTAAAAGTGAAACCAGGCGATAAAATTCCGGTTGATGGCGTTATTACTGAAGGAGACACAAGTATTGATGAATCTATGATTACAGGAGAGCCACTTCCTGTTAATAAAACTGAAGGCGATAACGTAAGTAGCGGGACCATTAATGGCAACCAAACCTTTTTAATGAAAGCTGAAAAAGTTGGTAGCGACACCTTACTTTCTCAAATAATTCACATGGTTAACGACGCTAGTAGAAGTCGTGCGCCAATTCAAAATCTGGCCGACAAAGTATCGGCGTATTTTGTGCCTATAGTGGTTATTATTTCAGTAATAACCTTTATCGTTTGGGCTGTCTGGGGACCAGAACCTGCTTACGTGTATGCCTTGGTGAATGCTATTGCAGTATTGATTATTGCTTGTCCTTGTGCTTTAGGCTTGGCAACACCAATGTCCGTAATGGTTGGTGTAGGCAAAGGCGCTCAAAATGGTGTGCTGATTAAAAATGCCGAAGCCCTCGAAAAAATGGATAAAGTCAATACATTAATTATTGATAAAACGGGAACCATTACCGAAGGAAAACCTACTGTAGAAAAAGTTGGAGCATTTAATAGTCATTTTAATGAAGCAGATGTGCTGCAATATATTGTGTCGTTAAACACCAATAGCGAACATCCATTGGCCGAAGCAACCGTAAAATATGGTAAAGAGAACAACACAAAAATACTAAAGTCAAATAGTTTTAGCGCTGTTACAGGAAAAGGTGTAGAAGCCAGTATTAATAGTAAGCAAGTAGCTTTAGGAAACACCAAAATGATGGCTTATGCCAATGCAGAAATTAGTGCTGATATGGAGTCGGAAGCTGAAACCTATCAAAAGCAAGGAAAAACCGTGTCGTTTTTAGCGATTGGTGAAGAGGTTGTTGGTTATGTGGTTATAGGTGATAAGATAAAGGAAACCAGCGCCAAAGCTATTACAACACTTCAGAGCAAAGGAATTGATGTGGTTATGTTAACAGGCGATAATCACGACACGGCACAAGCCGTAGCCTCAGAATTACATCTAGCCAATTTTAAAGCGGGAATGCTTCCAGAGGACAAACTTAAAGAAGTAGAAAAACTACAAGAAAAGGGCAAGGTAGTCGCTATGGCTGGCGATGGCATTAACGATGCTCCAGCATTAGCCAAAAGTGATGTGGGCATTGCCATGGGAACCGGTACTGATGTTGCTATTGAAAGTGCTATGATAACGCTAGTAAAAGGCGATTTACATGGCATTGTAAAAGCTAGAAATTTGAGTGACAACGTCATGAAAAATATCAAACAAAATCTGTTTTTTGCATTGGTTTATAACACCATAGGTGTTCCTATTGCAGCAGGCGTATTATATCCGTTTTTCGGTATTTTATTATCACCTATGATAGCCGCTTTGGCCATGAGTTTTAGTTCGGTTTCAGTAATTACGAATGCGTTACGTTTAAGAAGAATAAAAATATACTAAAATGAAAAAGTATCTTATCTATTTAGCAATATTAGTAGTTGGTCTTTTTTTGGGCTGGTTGCTTTTTGGTGATAAATCTAATGAAGAAATAAACCATAATCACGATGAGGTTTCTCAAGCCGATCAAATGTGGACCTGTTCGATGCATCCCCAGATTATGCAACCCGAACCAGGCGATTGCCCAATTTGCGGCATGGATTTAATCCCTGCAGAAGCTGGAGCAGACGGTTTAACAAAAGACCAATTTAAGCTCACCAGAAATGCTATGGCGTTAGCCAATATTCAAACGACCATTGTAGGTGAAGATAATATTGAAAATAATGACATAACGTTATCTGGTAAAATCGCTGAAAATGAAGAGGCCAATTCGGTTCAGGTTAGTTATTTCTCGGGAAGAATTGAACGATTGAATGTAAATTCAACTGGCGAAACTATAAGTAAAGGTCAATTATTGGCAAGCATTTATTCACCAGAACTTTATGCCGCTCAACAGGAATTAATTACAGCTTCATCTTTAAAAGAATCGCAACCAGAGTTATATAAAGCTGTGAGAAATAAACTAAAGTTATGGAAGTTATCAGATAGTCAAATCAATGCTATTGAAACTTCAGGAAAACCTAAAGAAAAATTTTCAGTTTACGCCACGGTTTCTGGAACGGTTACTGAAAAATTGGTTGATCAAGGCGATTATATTAAACAAGGTCAACCACTTTTAAAAATAGCCAATCTAAACACAGTTTGGGCCAATTTTGATATCTACGAAAACCAGATAGATTACTTTAAAAAAGGACAAAGCGTAAGTATATTGTCAAATGCGTATCCCGATAAGGTGTTTAAAGGAAAAGTTGATTTTATAGATCCTATTTTAAATACCAATACACGTACCGTGACACTTCGAGTTGTATTGAACAATACCGATGAAATGTTTAAACCAGGTATGTTTGTAAAAGGCACTATTGAAGGTATTTTGGGTAATGGGAGTGAAGCCGTTATAACTGTACCCGCATCGGCAGTTTTATGGACAGGAAAACGTTCGGTAGTTTACCTGAAAAGTAACTCCGATGCACCTGTTTTTGAAATGCGTGAGATTACTCTAGGACATAAAAATGGCGATTCTTATCAAGTTATTGAAGGATTGAACAACGGCGATGAAATTGTTACAAACGGTACTTTTACTGTAGATGCTGCTGCCCAGTTGCAAGGCAAAAAGAGCATGATGAATCATAAAAGCAACCCGCAAGATAATACCATGGTAATGACAATGGAACTTTCAGAAGATTTTAAAAAGCAATTTATAACATTACTTCCTACTTATTTAAACCTAAAAGATGCTTTTGTAGAAAGTCATACTAAAAACGTTTCAACTTTGGCAAAAAAGATGCTTTCAAAACTTCAAAATGTCAATCAAGAGAAAGTATCTAAAATGCTTCAAAACCACCTATCTAAAAGTATAGAGATGGTAGAAAATATATCGCAAACTAATAATTTAGAGAAGCAAAGGGCTGCTTTTGTTATTTTAAACGATAATATAGTTGCCATAGCCAAAAACTTAAACGGATTGGAAAGTACTTTATATGTGCAAAGATGCCCAATGGCCAATAACAATAAAGGTGCCGTTTGGTTGAGTACAGAAAAGGAAGTTCGCAATCCGTATTTTGGAGATGCCATGCTAACCTGTGGCGAAGTAAAACAAGTCATTCAATAAATACATATAAATAATAACTATTAAATTTTTAACAATGAATTTTACAAAGAAAAATCACGAACACAAAAGCAAGAATGTAAACCACGTTAGTAAAAAAGTAATTTTAAGTGTAGCTGTTATGGCAGCTATTGGTTTTACAAGCTGTAAAAACAACACCAAAACAGAAACAGAAACAGAAACGACAACTACGGAAGTTTCAAAAGACATGGCCATGACAGATATTTCATTTGGTGTACGTGGCAACTGTGGTATGTGTAAAACTACCATAGAAAAAGCCGTTAATGCTGTTGATGGTGTAGCAAAAGCCAATTGGGATGTGGACAAAAAGAAAATTGATGTGTCTTTTGACGACACAAAAACCAACGAAATGGCTATTCACAAAGCTATTGCGGCTTCAGGTTATGATACTGAAAAGGTAGCTGGTAATGAAGAAGCTTATAAAAACTTACCAGGATGTTGCCAGTACGACCATACAATGGCGATGAACCAAACGGGTGAAGTAAAGGCTGAGGATCATGCTAATCATGGACATTAAAAGATTAAAAAACTAAAAAATAAGAGCCTTAATGATTTATTAAGGCTTTTTTTAATTTATACTTTATTTGTCCTACTTTATTACATCTAGAATAGCTATTCATTTAAAGTATTTAAAATTTGGGCTAATTTAGCTTTGGTAGATAAAAGTTTATTGGAAATAGTAATATACTTTAGTTCGGTTTCAATAAGCTTTGCCTCACGATAATTAATAAGAAATAAAGATCCTTCACCTAATTGAAACTTTTTTTCTTCGGCAATAACAAGTTTTTTATAGTCGTTTACTAAGTTTTCTGCAATTTGCTGTTGTGTATTATACGATGCAATTTCTTGTTGTACGGCAGTAATTTTATTACGTAAACTTACTTTGGTTTCCGATAGGCTAAAATCGATATCTTGTAATTGTAGCTTTGCTAATTTTAAATCGGCACGTTCCTTACGTAAAAATAAGGGCATACTTATGTTGAGACCAGTTTTGTAGTTATGTGTGTTTAATGAATTTAAGTTATTATAATCACTTGTAAGAAAATTATACTGCAAATCTATTTTAGGTAATAAGTTATTAGTTTTTAAGCGTTTTTCTAGTACCAATTGCTCTTTTGTTAGTACTAACGATTTAATTTTTGGATGATTTTCTAAAACATCATTGTTTACTTCCAAAAGACTACTATTTAATACGCTATCTACTATTAATGGTGAATTTGTGTCTGGAATTAGGCTATAATCAAGCTCAATAGGTGTGTTATCTTTTAACCATAAAAAGTTAGAAAGTTCTAATTGCGATTTAATATACTTGACACGCGATTTCTCTCTATCTAAAGCTCTGTTTTTAAGGTTTATACTAGCTTCTAGAGTGTCTACTGCTGGTTTATCGCCAGCTTCAAAGCTAGCAATTACATTGTTTAAGCGTATGCTAGCATTGTTTTGATAGTCGATATAAACTTGGTATTCTTGATAATGTTTTAGCCAATTAAAATAAGCTTCAACAGCATTATAAAGAACTTCGTTAACAGCCATACTTTGTTTGTTAAGGCTAATGTTTTTGTATAACTTGGCTTGTTTTAAGGTCGTCATACGTTTATTGGCTAAAAGTCCTTTTGCTAAAGACATAGAAACACCTGCGCTATATAAACCATCTTGCGGTACATTAGATTCAGGATTTAAATAATAACCTTCGTTATCCTCGTAATTAGCTTTAAGTTCAATGCCGTACCAAGTTGGAATTTTAAAAGCGGCATTTAATTTGTCGTAATATTCGGTTCCTTTAAAGGTTTTTTTATTGTAATCAACCTCTATTTTAGGATCGAAAGCTCCACGCGATTTTAATAATTTAATTTCACCTTCAGTAGCTATTAATTGTGCCTGTTTTACAATAGGGTGGTATTGTTTAACATAACCTAAATATTCTTCTAAAGTAAAAATATTATCGGTTGTTGTTTGTGCTTGAATACTAAAAATAGGCAGTAACAAACATACAAGTAGTTTAATCGTGAAGAATTTGATTATCGGTTTATTTTTTAAAGTCATGTCTTAAAATTAAATACGACTACTGTTTTTTAGTGTTTTTTTCTTTTGAAGTATGTTGCTCTTTTGGTGTGTAAAAGTTAGGCGGGAAACTGTTAATTTGTCGCCACAATTCAAACCAAATTGGCACATCTTCTAAAAGTGCAATAGTTTTTGCTCCCGAGCCTACTCGAAGTGCTTTAGGCCATGGGCCGTAATCAGGATCTCTTGTAATAAGAACGCGATACATACCATTATTACTAGCAAAATTTTCAATAGCAACAATTTCGGCACCATAAGTTCCGTAAGATACATTAGGCCAACCACTAAAAACTATAGCTGGCCAACCTTCAAACTCTACTTGGACATGTTCCCCTTTGTGCAATAAAGGTAAATCGATAGGTCTTACCCACATTTCAACAGCCAACTCATAGTTAGAAGGCATAATACCTACTAAAGGCTCACCTTCTTTAAAGGTTTCACCAATACCAGATTTTATAGCTTTGTTAATATAGCCATCTTGAGGCGCTGTAATATACTGTAAGCTATTACGTTTTTCGTAATTAGCTAAACTGTTTTCTAATTTAGAGACTTGTGCTTCGGTATCTAAAGCACTAGATTGTGCGGTGTATAAATCGCTTTGTGCTTTAGATAATTTGTCGCCATAGGTCGCTTTTATGGTTGAAATGTTTAATTCGGCGTTGATAACCTCATTTTTAGCTGATAACCATTTGTTTTCTTGCGAAATTAGTTTGGCTTCTGCTTCTTGGAGCTTGTTTCTATACTCTTCAACATCTTTTACAGCTTTTAAGCCTTGTTCTTGAAGCGAAACAGTACGTTCGAATTGTGTTTTAGCAATAGCGGCTTTCGTTTTTGCTGCTTCTAAATCAATACTATCCGATTCTACTTTTAACTGTGATTGTAGGTACTTGTTTTTAGCTTGCTCTAGTTTGAGTTTGCGTTCTTGTTGTAAGGAAGCATATTGGTTTTTTAATGCTTTAACTTTTGACTGGTAAGCCTCTACAGAGGCAGATTTTGCCTTTATTTGATCGCCTGTACGTTTAGTAAGTTGCGCGTCGAAATAATCACTTTTTATTTCTGAAATTTTTAGTATGGTATCGCCTTGTTTTACAAAATCGCCTTCTTGCACAAACCAAGCATCAATTCTTCCAGGGATTGGAGATTGTAAGGTTTGCGGACGTTGGTCTGGCTTTAACGTTGTTACCAAACCTTTACTTGTAACGTTTTGTGTCCACGGTAAAAATAAAATAATAATAACCAATACAGAACTAATTAGTAAAACGCGTTTAAATAATTTATGGTGATTAGTATGTAGGGTTGCTCGTCCTGATTTAAATTGTTTTAAATCAAGATATTTTGAAACATTATTATGAGATATATTTAGCATAGTATTTACGACTTAATAACACGACCGTCTTCTAAAGTGATGTGCTTATTACACATGCGTTTCCAAACATTTAAATTACTAACAACAACAACGCTCCACGGATTGGATGGATGGCATAAGTATTCGAATATTTTTTGAGATTCTTCAATATTAAATTGCTTTAGGGGCTCTTCTAAAATGAGTACTTTAGGTTGTTTTAATATAGCTCTTGCTAGCAATAATTTACCTGAAATGAAGTAAGGTATTTGTTGACCTTCTGGCTTTAATAAGGTGTTTAAACCATTTGACTGACGTTTTAAAAAGGAGCTTAAACCTACTTTTTCAAAAATATCGTATATCGCATCATCGGTTATGTCTTTATTGCCAAACGTAACATTTTCTCGTATTGTACCTTCAAAAGGAGATTCTTCTGAAAGAATCATTCCCAAATGCGATCTATATTTATTAATATGCAAGCTTTCTATAGATAGGTTGTTAATATAAACATAGCCATCGGTAGGTGCAATAACACCCGAAATAAGTTGTAACAAACTCGATTTTCCCGAGCCACTTTCTCCTTGAATTAAAACCCTATCGGTAGGCTTTATAGTAAACGAAATATCTTCTAATATAGGTTGCTTACGATTGGCAACTTGGTAACCAGCATCTTTAAGTTCTATTGTAAACGACTTGTTGCTTGAAAGCTCTTCGCCAAATTGATTTTCGATAGGTTTGTCTATTATTTCACCTAATTTTTCAATGGCCGTTAAGACATCGTAAAAAGATTCTAAACTTAGAATAAGTTTTTCAACCGAATTGATCGTTAACAGGATAATAATTTCGGCAGCCACAAACTGACCAATATTCATTTGTTGTTCAAGTACTAAATAGCCACCAACTAATAATAGTCCAGCTGTAACAATAGATTTAAAGCCAATCATTTGTTTAAATTGAAGCACTAAAATTTTAAAGTGTTTCTCACGAGAGTTAACATAATCATAAGCCAAATCATCGGTTTTATTCATAGCCAAACTAGTTTTTCCTGATAATTTAAAGCTAATAACTGTTCGGGCAACTTCTTCTAGCCAATGTGCCATTTTGTATTTATACTTAGATTCGTCTAAACTGGTGTCTAATCCTTTTTTTGCGGTATATTTAAATACAATAAAGATTAAGCCTAGTAATAATAACCCAAAAGCAATGAAAAAGGGATGGTAAAATGATAGTAGAATAAGTGCAAAAACGATTTGTAACACTGCCGATGGAATATCAATAAGTATTTTTGATAATCCTTTTTGAATGCTTAATGTATCGAAAAACCGATTGGCTAATTCTGGTAAGTAATAATTTCGTAACTCACTCATTTTTATTTTAGGAAGCCGGTAAGCTAAATCAAAAGACGCCCGCGTGAATATACGCTGTTGAATACTTTCTATAATTCTAATTTGAATAAGCTTTAAAACTCCTGTAAACATTACACCACCAGTAACAAGCACAACTAAAACTATCCAAGATGTTGAGGCTTGTCCACCTTGTAATAGTGTTATTATAGCTTGGATACCTAAAGGGAGTGTTAAGGCTAAAATACCTTCGAAAATAGCAAAATAGGCCACCCTAAAAATATCTTTCTTTTCAAGCTGTAAGAGCCCTAAAAAACGTTTCCAAGGGGTTAAAGTTTTATTGGCCATATTTTAAGGTGTTTAGTGTTAAGTTGGTGTAAAATTTTGTAACAGAATATGTATCATTACAGTTAGTAATGGTTTTAAAGTGCTCCTGAAAAAAATACTGGTTTAAAGCGCCATTAATAACTGTATTTGCTAAACTTAAGGGATATTTGTAAGTGTTGTTATACTCCAGTATAATGTTAGAAAAACGTTTTACTACACGTTTAAAAGGCATAAAAAGTCCTTCTTTATTCTCGTTGTCAACATCGCTTGTTAAATACGCCTTAGCACTTTCGTTAATAATAATTTTGTTTAAAGTTATTTCGTTAATATGTTTAAAGTTAGCATCTTCTTCTATAGTTCGTGTAACTATTTGTACACTTTTTTTTAGCTTTTCTTCGGCATTTCTTAAAGCAAAAGTTTCTATTACTAATTGATATTCTATCCATATCCAATACCAAGAGTTAAGGTACATAAGTAAGTGGTGTTTGCTTTCAAAATATCTGTAAATCGAGCTTTCGTTAGAGTTGATCGCTTGGCCTAATTTTTTAAAAGTAAACTGTTCAAAGCCCAGCTCGCTAATTAATACTATACTGTGTTTTATAATGCGCTTCCCTAAGTTCGATGATTCTGGATCTTTAATAAAAATCCCTTTAGGAACTTCAATTTTAAAGTTTTTAAGTAAATCATCCATAATACTATATATTTATATCGCAAAAATAATAGTATTACTATTGATAGTGTGATTTTTAATATTAAATTTTTGTGAAATTTTACACTTATTTAAAAATAGGCTGGTGGTTTTTAGGCTTTAAAATAGTTGTTTTTCATATTTATGAATGTAAAAATAGCTGTAAACAAACGACTTATTTTATAGTATATTTGTAGTTGTTGTCACTTTTATTTTAGTGTGTCATGTATTTGTAATTAACAACATTTAAGATGTTTATTACTAATAATACTTTTAAAACCAAATAGAATATCCTATGAAAAATAAAGACGTCTACTTTTTATTAATAGTATTATTTACAGTAATCCTAGATAATTATGCGCAAGATCAAGAAAAAGTTATTACTTTTTCAAAAGGAATGTGGCATACAGGTATCACGTTAAGTATTGATGATTCTGAAGATGAAAACATAGACAACCTACTTTATAATGTCATAGAAAATGAGCGTAACGGTTTTGAGATAAATGTTTTGGGAGGTTATTTTGTTAAAGAAGCTATGTCGGTAGGTATTCAATATAGTTATTTAAAACGTGAACGCGATTTAATATATGAATTAGATGATAACGAAGCCAGGCGACAATCGGCATTATCCCGCCATACAGCAACAGCCTTTTTAAGAAACTATTTTCCAATTTCAGCAAACAATCGCTTTAATTTTTTTAACGAAACCGATTTGAGTTTTGGTTTTGGTAATAGTAATTTTAGGCATACCAAAAGTGACACCGATATCACTAAAACATTTACAGATGAATATAATTTAAAATTAGGTGTTAGGCCAGGAATTTCAGTTATACTAACCAAAGGGTTTGCTTTTGAAGTGTCATTAGACTTACTAGGGTTAACATATTCTAATGAAGATGTAACAAAAGACGGTGTAAAAGAAGGAAGTCGATCCGATTTTAATTTCGATTTCGATATATCGTTACTATCCTTAGATTTTGGATTAGCTTATTATTTTTAATACTTAAACATATGAGATTTAAAATAATTACATTAACAGCTTTCTTTATTACACTATGTACTTCCTGTGTAGATGAAGACTATTTTGGCGCAAGTGATTATGCCAATATTTTAAGTATAGAAATTAGTAACCAAAGTGGTACACCAATTATAAATACTGAAGCAAAAACAGTTGAAATAGCTGTTGCTAATGGTGCAAATATCACGCAGTTAACACTAAATAAATTAGAAGTATCACCATTTGCGATATCAAATATTACTGAAGGTGATATTTTAAATTTTAATAATGGATTTATTCTTGTTTCTATTACAGCAGAAAGTGGTTCGGTTACAAACTGGGAAATAACAGTTACTGAAATAGGCAGTGAACCACAAATCGATAATTCAGATTTTAACACCTGGTACAATCAAGGTGATTATTTAGATTTAGGCGAGGACGATGTTTCCTCATCATGGGGAACAAGTAATCCAGGTGTTGTATTTGGTGGGATTAATCCTAACGTTTTACAACATGAAATAACTCCAGGAGATTACGCCATTAAATTAATTACAAGATATACGTCTTTAGGAGCTGTTGTTAATAAACCTATAGCGGCAGGATCGGTCTTTACAGGAGATTTTTTAGAAGATGAGATAACACTAGCAAACCCACAAGCAGCTGTAAGTATGGGAATACCGTTTACTGCAACACCAGCGTCGTTTACTATCGAGTATCAATACATGCCGGGAGATACAAATATGGACGCCAATCAAAACGAATTAACGTATCCAGATGTAGGCGATATTTATATTCTTTTAGAACGACGTGAAGAAGGCATTGTAAAGCGTGTTGCAACAGCATGGTATAGGGTAGAGGAGGCAAACATGAGTCTAGAAACTATTTCTGTCGATTTTATTTATGGAGAATTACCCCAAGAAACCCCTTCATATATGCAACCACAAAATAATGAGATATATGCACAAGAAAATGAACCGCCAACACATATTAAAGTCGTATTTTCGTCTAGTGCTTTTGGAGATTATTTTCAAGGTGCAGAAGGAAGTGAGTTAATAATAGATAATTTAGTACTAAACTATTAGCTTACCTCTTATAATTGAATAGAATAACACTAAAAATTATTAAATGAAATTAGATATACTTGCTATTGGCGCGCATCCAGACGATGTGGAGTTAGGATGCGGAGCTACATTGGCAAAAGAAATTTCAAATGGAAAAAAAGTCGGAATTATAGATTTAACCAGAGGTGAATTAGGAACTCGTGGTACAGCCGAAACAAGAGATATCGAGTCGCAAGATGCTGCAGATATTTTAGGGGTTGTTATGAGAACGAACATGGAATTTGCCGATGGCTTTTTTGTAAATGATAAAGTACACCAGCTGGAACTTATAAAAATGATTAGAAAATATCAGCCAGATATAGTATTGTGCAATGCCATAGATGATAGACATATAGATCATGGAAAAGGCAGTAAGTTGGTCAGTGATGCTTGTTTTTTAAGTGGTTTATTAAAAATTGATACCAAATGCGAAGAAAGTGAGATGTGGCAAGAACCATGGCGACCTAAACAGGTATATCACTATATTCAATGGAAAAATATTGAACCAGACTTTGTAGTTGATGTTTCAGGATTTATCGATAAAAAAATGGATGCCGTACTAGCTTATAAAACGCAGTTTTTTAACCCTGATAGCAAAGCGCCACAAACGCCTATATCTAGTAAGAACTTTACCGATAGTGTTATTTATAGAGCCCGCGATTTAGGGCGATTAATAGGTGTTGAACATGCCGAAGGATTTACTGTAGAACGCTATCCGGCAGTTGATAGCATTTTTGATTTAAAATAATTTAAAAAAAGGTTTGTAGAAATAAGGAAATCGCTTAAATTTGCAAACCTATTTAAACGGTGGTTGTAGCTCAGTTGGTTAGAGCGCCTGATTGTGGTTCAGGAGGTCGTCGGTTCGAGACCGATCTTCCACCCAAAAGTAAAAGCTTCACAAATTTGTGAAGCTTTTTTTGTTTTATACATGTTGTTTCTTTAGAATATAAAATACTTGAGAGTTTACAAAGTTATATAAATACTTAAAAGGCGAGTATTGTTTTGTTTCAATAATAAAACCAACGTCTTCAAATACTTTTTCTAAGTGTTTGTGGTTAAAGCCTATATGTGTGTAAATATAATCATCCTTAGGTCTATTTATTTCTAAACCTAAAAACGATTTTACGATATTTTTAAACGTGGCTTCAGCTTTACTTTGTCCAACTAAAAACCGAATACTGTTTTTAACTAAAGATGGGAAACCAATCTCTAAAGGTACAGAGATAACTACACGACCATTATCTTTTAAAAGATTTGATATGTTTTTTAGATGTTCTTGTTGCTTAGTGGCAGAAAAATGCTCTAAAACCTCTTGGCAAGATACGACATCAAATTTTTTGTTTTCTAACGTATTTAAGTTTTTCGTTATGCTAACATCTTGTAAGCTATAAGTCGCTATGGTTTGTTTTAATTCTTCAAACATGTCATCTACAGGATCAAAACCATAGAGTTGTTTGTTTTTTAGTTTTGTATAAATAAGTTTAAGTAAATAGCCGTCGCCAGTGCCATAGTCTATTAAGCTTTCGTCCTGTTTTAAATCAATCAGTTTTACAGCCATATCAAGTCGCTTTTGATGTGAGTATTTTCTAATTTTAGACTTGTTTTCTCTGGTTAGTTTGGCGTAAGACATGACTTGGTTACAGTTGTTGGGTTCTAAATTAAAAAAGCTTTCCTTATTGGGAAAGCTTTTTAATTATAATTGTATGATATGATTTACTTAAAGGCTTTATCAACAATAATTCTATCATCACGGTTAACTAACTCCCAAGCAGTATAATAGATTAATTTTGTGCGTTGTTCTAATAAATCGAAACGTATTTTTTCTACTGTATCGCTAGGTTTGTGATAATCGGCATGGGTGCCATTAAAGTAAAAAATAACAGGAATGTTGTTTTTGGCAAAGTTGTAATGATCGCTTCTGTAGTAAAATCTATTAGGATCGTTATTATCATTATAAGTATAATCAAAAGTCATCCCAATATATTTATTGTTAACGTTTTCAGAAATTTGATGAAGTTCTGTACTCAATTTATCACTTCCTATTAAATATAAATAATTGTCAACGCCAGCTTCTTCATGCTTTGGATCTACACGACCAATCATATCAATATTAAGGTTGGCAACTGTATTTTCTAAAGGAAAAACAGGATCGAAATCGGTATAATAACGTGAGCCTAACAACCCTTTTTCTTCACCTGTTACATGAAGAAATAAAATTGAGCGTTTTGGGGCTATACCATTTTTAGAGGCTGTTTTAAAAGCCTCGGCTATTTCTAAAATGGAGACTGTTCCAGAACCATCATCATCGGCACCATTATATATTTCACCATCTTTAATACCTTCGTGGTCTAAGTGTGCCGAAATAACAACCAATTCGTTAGGTTTTTCGCTTCCTTTAATATAAGCTAAAACATTTTCTGAAAGAATCTCTTCAGAATTATTTTTATATGAAATGTTTACAACATTTTTAATAGTTTTAGATGTTGTGGCGTTGCTAATCTCTGGATAAAGCGCTTTAGCTAAATCTGTATTTATTAAAAAATAATACATATTTTCGGCATTACCTTTAAGGCTCATTCTACCAGAGGCTTTCCCAAAGCGAGCCGCTGCCATTTGGTATATTTCTGGGTTGTAAAAGAATAGTGCTTTAGCGCCTTTCTCTTTAGCAAGGTCTCTTTTTAAAGCAAATTCTTGTCTTAAATTGGACCACTTAGAGGTTTCTTTGTTGCCACTAATAACGTAGTTACCATCCTCTGTTTTGGGTTCGCCAGATTTAATTAAAACAATTTTTCCTTCAACATCAATATTGGTATAATTGGAGTAAGTATCGTCTTCAATGCCATATCCAGCAAAAACTATATTGTTAGCGTTAATGTCTCCACTTTTGCTAGATAAAACAGATACAAAGTTATCTATATATGAAAAATTTGTACCGTTTACTGTTATAGAAGCATCTGGTTTTTGAGCTATTTCAAGAGGAACTTCTTGAAAGTAATTATTGTTAGGTAACCCAGAAGAAATCCCCATTTTTATATACTGATTTTTTAAGAAGTCAACCGCTTTTTTTTGCCCTGGTTTACCAGTTTCTCTACCAGCAAATTCGTCTGAAGCATAGACGTATAAAAGGTCTTTTAGTTCTTTAGATGTTATTGTTTCTGCAAATGTGGTTGCATTGGCTGTTTCGTTTTGTGATTTAGAGTTATTGGTATTTTTAGTTTTTTGTGTACCACAAGAAAATACCAATACACCTAATGCGAGAAATAATGCTTTCTTCATTACTAGTTATTTTTTAATTTGTCTTACAAATGTAAGGATAAAGAGAATGTGAAAAGAGTTGGTTTTTGTTAATTTTAACAAGATGTTTTGTTACAAATTACAAATCAACATTCATGGTTAGTTGTTTATCTTGATTTGCTAGTTGCCATGCTGTAGCAAAAATAAGTTTGGTTCTTTTTTCTAATAAGCTATAATTAATTTTGTCTGGCGTATCGGTTGGTTTATGATAATCGTCATGAACACCATTAAAATAAAAAATAACAGGAATATTGTTTTTGGCAAAGTTGTAGTGGTCGGAACGATAATAGTATTTATTCGGATCGCTTTCTAAATTGTATTTATAGTCCAGTTCTAGGTTAAAGTGTGTGGTGTTTACTTTCTCTGAAATGTAGTGTAGTTCTTTACTAAGTCTATCTGAGCCAATAAGGTATATATAATCTTTATTTGTGTTTTGATAGGCGTAATCTTGTCTTCCAATCATATCAATATTAAGATTGGCGAAGGTTTTATTTAATGGAAAAATAGGTGACTCTTCTGTATAAAATCTTGAGCCATGAAGTCCAATTTCTTCGGCAGTAAAATGTATAAATAAAATACTTCGTTTAGGGGGAAATCCATTGTTTTGCGCTTCCTTAAAAGCTTCGGCTATTTCTAAAATAGCGACCGTTCCAGAGCCATCATCATCGGCTCCGTAATAAATATTGCCATCTTCTAAGCCTAAGTGATCGTAATGTGCAGAAATAATTAAAACTTCGTTAGGTTTTTCACATCCTTTGATAAAAGCAAGAACATTTTCGGAAGATTTTATGCCTTCAGGTAGAAAGCCTTCTGGAATAGATTGAAAGTAGGTGTTGCTTTTTAATGGTGATGTTATATTATGGTTACTATAATAATCTTTTAAATAATGAGCGGCTTTTTTTTGGCCTATTTCTCCTGTTTTTCTACCTTGAAATTCTTTGTTAGTATACTCGTATAAGAGTTCTTCAAGCTCTTGAGATGTTATGGTATTTGCGTATTTTAAAACCAGAGCAGAATCCTTAAGCGTAATGTTTTTTTTTAGGTGGCTTATTTTAGTACTATACTTTGTGGTAGCACAAGAACCTATTAACGTTAAAACGGTGGCAACAAGAAATGATTTCATAGTGATTAGCAGCTTGTTACTTCAAATAAAATAAAAAAAAAAGATAATACCGAAGCATTATCTTTTTTTTACATCAGGATTTAGGACGTTATTCTATTTCTAAATCCTCTGTGTCTATCTCTTCAAGTTCATTTTCAATAGCATTTAAGTCTTCATTATCCAGACTTTCAAGTTCATTATTTATGTCTTCAAGGTCTTCTTCATCTATATCTAATTCTTCAAGTTCCTCGATAGCTTCTTGCTCCGATTGTTGTTCTCGCTTTTCAAGTTCTTCGGTGTTACCAACTTCTACAGTGGTAAATATGGATTTGTAAATAGCTAATGATAAAGCAATTATTGATAGTAAAAATACAATTTGAATAGTTTTTTTACTTTTTCCTTCTTTATTAGATAGGTAAATGCTTAAAACCCCTAAAATTAAAGCGATTATAGCTGGAATATAAGCTAGATTGGAAAGCGGTAATACAGATAAAATTACCGCAAGTATAGCAGAAATTAACCCGATTATAATAGAAATTTTTCTCATGTTTTTAGTTTTTTAGTCCGCTAGCAGATTTAATTTTTAACTCGCCATTTCCAACGGCAATTTTAAATTTAGCATAAATTGGGATTTTATTAGCATCGGCAGATAACCAAAGTAGGTTTTCGTTAGCACCTTTTAAAACATTATTATCACTGATTGAAATAGCTAACTTGTAACAATTTTTAGTTCCTATGGCAGATGCAATGGTTTCTGTTCCTAAATATTTAAAGTTTACGGTGTGCTCTTCATTATCAAAAATAACTTTAAAGGATTTAGATTGTCCGCTAGACATATTAGAAAAATCTATCGTTCTAAGTTTATATAATGTGGTAACAAGATCGTTTGTATTATGGTTAATAAGTACTTTTTTGTTTTCTTCCCATATAGTACCATCGCTACGTTTTTTCTTTTTTAAACTTTTTACATACCCAGAACTATGCTTGAAGGTGTATTTCATGTATTTATAATACCCTCCTTCGTTAATTTCTCGTTTGTAAAGGTATGGCTTTAAAGATGTTGGACTTACATAGCTTTCGTATAAATCTCTTATTTTAAAAAAACTGTCCCATTTACTGTACGTAGTTGCAGTACATTTAAGTCTAAGTAAAGTTGCTTTAGAGGTTCTAACTTTGCTGGTTTCCATGGTTACCTGAGCTAGGTCGTTTAATATACCAGACATGTTATAGGTGGCTGTATAAACTAACTTTTCAGAATTGCCTACAGCAGTATTTTGTGCTTTAGCGGTTGTAAAACAGATACCTAAAGTTAAAAGGAAAACAATTTTTTTCATATTAAAAATGTTAATGTATTCTATTAACGATTTTATTAGCATTTATTATGCCGAAAATACAATACATAATTATAGGAATCTAAATTTTTGTGTAAAATTAAGGTGTACAACTTAAAGACGTTTTAAATTACTTATTGGGTAAATTCTGGTAAAATAGTATTGTATGACAGAAGTTCTTTGCTAAAAATTTAATGCATATAGCTTGGGCAATGGATTGGCATAGTCAATCGTTAATGGGAGAACGCAAAGCTAGAGATTGGAATACTGATACAGAGCTTAAAGTAGATAATAAATCGAAAAAAGAAATGATAGATAAAATTGGAGAAACACCGCCAAGGTATGTTTTGTATCAATAATTCAAATAAAAATAAAGCCTTGTATAATGGGCTATACAAGGCTTTTTTGCGGAGAGAGAGGGATTCGAACCCCCGGAGGTGTGACCCTCAACGGTTTTCAAGACCGCCGCATTCGACCACTCTGCCATCTCTCCCAATGCGGGTGCAAATATATAACCCTTTTTTAATTCCTTCAAATAAAAAAACAACTTTTTAATATTTTATTTTAAAGTTTACTATTTGTAGCTATTAATTAATGCTTTATAAGCTTGTATATGTAATTTTGCAACCAAATATTAATAAGAATGAACATTATTGAGCAACTAAAATGGCGTTATGCTACCAAATCTTTTGATGAGAACGCTATTTTAACAGAAGATAAAATACATACATTAACCCAAGCCTTTAACTTAACAGCTACTTCTTATGGGTTACAACCTATAAAACTTATTGTTATTCAAAATAAAGCATTGCAGCATGAATTAATGCAGCATGCTATGAACCAAAAACAAATAGAGCAAGCATCGCATCTGTTTATATTTTGTATCCAGACCACAATTGATAAACATTTTGTAAACGAATATTTTAATAGAGTTCATACCATTAGAAAGACGCCCAAAGAGATTCTTCAGCCTTTTGAAGACTTTTTAATCAATGATTTTGAAAACAAATCGCAAAAAGACATAGATATTTGGGCGACTAACCAAGCCTATTTAGCCATGGGGAATTTAATGACTGTTTGTGCTATGGAAGATATAGATGCTTGCCCAATGGAAGGCTTTTTACCTCATAAAATCGATGAAGCCCTTAATCTAAGAGAAAAAGGGTTAAAATCAGTTTTGCTTATGCCTGTAGGATATAGAGCACAAGACGATAAGTTTGCAGCTTTTAAAAAAGTGAGAAAAAACATAGAAGACGCCGTTATTAAGTGGTGATTTTTTTAAAATTTTAAAATTTATCAAGCTACTTTTTTTAGCTCGTATTTAATTGTAGCTTTGACATAACATCAAATTAAAATATTATGCCTGGATTTGAGTTTTTTAGCGACTTAGAACGACAAGAAGTTCAAGATGTGTTAGATAGCGGAATACTAATGCGTTATGGTTTTGATGCCATGCGAAATGGTCATTGGAAAGCCAAAGAATTAGAAATAGAACTTCAAAAAAAACTAGGCGTAAAATATGCGCAATTAGTCTCTAGCGGAACAGCAGCAGTAAGTGTATCTTTAGCCATTGCTGGTATAGGAGCTGGAGACGAAGTTATTATGCCAACATTTACGTTTGTAGCAAGCTTTGAAGCCATCATGATGCTAGGAGCAATTCCCGTATTGGTTGATATTGACGATACCTTAACAATCGATCCCGAAGCTGTAAAAGCCGCTATAACTCCTAAAACAAAAGCTATTATGCCTGTACACATGTGTGGTAGTATGGCTAATTTAGAAGCTTTACAAGGTATTTGTAACACGCATAATTTGCTTTTGATAGAAGATGCTTGCCAAGCTATTGGAGCAACGTATAAAGGAAAAGCGCTTGGAACTATTGGCGATGTTGGTTGTTTTTCTTTCGATTTTGTAAAAACAATTACCTGTGGCGAAGGTGGTGCAGTAGTAACCAACAATCAAGACTACGCTTTAAGTGCCGACCATTATTCCGATCACGGTCACGATCATGTTGGTAATGATAGGGGGGCAGAATCTCATCCAATTTTAGGTTATAATTTTAGAATTTCAGAATTAAATGCTGCAGTTGGTTTAGCACAAGTAAAACGCTTGCCAGAGTTTATTAATATTCAAAAAAAGCATTATAGTATACTTCGTGAAGCTTTATCAGAATTACCACAAGTAAGTTTTAGAGCTATTCCTGAAGGAGGTGAAGAAAGCTATGCCTTTTTAAGTTTCTTTTTACCCGATTTGGAAACAGCACAAAAAGCTTCAGCAGCATTAAAAGAAGCAGGAGTGGATGGTTGTTTTCATTATTACGACAACAATTGGCATTATGTGAGAAAGTGGGAACACCTTAAAGATTTAAAATCATTGTACCCTATTTCAGCTGAAGTCAAAGAAGGATTAAAGTATCTACAAACAAAGACCTTTACACAATCCGATCATTACATAGGAAGAAATATTTCGTGTTTAATTAAACTCTCTTGGACAGAACAGGACGTTAAGGAAAGAGCTCAAAATATGGTTAAGGCAATTTCTTCTGTTTTATAAGAATTTTTTGATAACTTTAATAGTTGAAACTAGCTATTAATGAATCATTTAAAATTACACTTTCTTTTTTTAGTGTTACCTGCTTTTATGTTTTCACAATCTGACGACAAACAAGTCGCTTTCCGTGAATTAACAGTTGAGCAAGGATTATCCCAAAATAGTGTAGTAAGTATTGCTCAGGATCAAACAGGTTTTATGTGGTTTGCTACACAAGATGGCTTAAACAAATACGACGGAAAACAATTCAAGCATTTTCCTTATCAATTTGAAGATGTTACCAGAAATACTTTTAGTAAATTAGGTAAGATTTATGTAGATAATTATGATAAAGTTTGGTTTGTAGCTAATTCAGGAAAGCTTCATAAGCAAGGTAATACGCCTGAAACCTTTAAGTTGGTAAGTAATATTAAAAAGGCAAGTACTGTTTTGCAAGCTGCCAATAACGACTATTTTATAGGAACGTATGGTTCTGGGCTTTATAAAATACAGCACAAAACTAAAGATACCATTCAAATCCTTAAAGCTGAGGATAAACACTTAGTTACCTATGATTTATTTCAAGATGGCGAGAAGGTTCTGGTTGCTACACTAAACGGAATACTTGAAATAGACACAAATAATACCTATCGGTTTCTTACTATTGCTAAAAACACAAACTTTAGTGCCTTTACAAAATCTTTAAAAAACGACAAATTGTTCTTGGGGAGTTATGGGAAAGGGTTGTTTGTTTCAAATGGTAACGAAATGAATTTTAAACCTTTTACTGGTTTTGAAAAGACCACATTACCTAGCAATTTGATTATTCAAGATGTGTTGGTTGATAGTAGCGAGAAGTTATGGGTAGCAACGTATGGCGACGGCGCTTATTTAATCGATTTTAAAAAGCAAACCATACAACATTTTGTGGCTAATAAAACAGACCCTTATGCCTTACACTATAATGATGTGTTAAGCCTTTACGAAGACTTTACGGGAATTGTTTGGTTAGGAACCGATGGTTCCGGATTGAGTTATTACGATGAAGATCTGGTTAAATTTAATGTGTTAACCAATAAACAAGCGCCAGACAATATAAGTATAGATTTTGTAAGAGCTATTGTTAAAAAGGACAACGAGGTTTGGCTAGGGACTTCAAACAAAGGATTAACGGCTATAGATTTTGAAACCAACAGTTATAAGATGTACACTACAAAAAACTCAACTTTATCGAGTGATAGAGTAATGAGTTTGTTTAATAGCCAAGGTACATTGTGGATTGGACATCAAAATAGCGGACTTCAAAAGTGGATTGCCAATGAGACATTCAAATCTTTTGATGTAACTAAAGGAATGTCTATATGGAAAATCTATCAAGCGGCAAATAATAGACTTTGGTTATGTACCTTAAATGGTTTGGTCTTGTTTGATGAGGAGCAAGGAGTTGTTAAAACGTATCATTCAAAAAACTCTGTATTAACATCCAATGCTATAAGAACAGTTGAGTCTGGTAACGACAATCAACTTTGGATTGGAACAGAAGGCAGCGGTTTATATGTTTTAAATACTAAAACGGGAATTATTGTGGATGTTAAAGAGATTAAAGACCGAATAAAATCACTTTATTACAATAATAATATATTATGGGTAGGAACTAATGGCAACGGTATAAAAGCTTATAATACACAATCTAAAACCATAAAACATTTTACCACAAACCAAGGGTTAGCAAATAATGTAGTTTATGCCATTTTACCAGATTCAAAAGATAATCTTTGGTTAAGTTCTAATAAAGGGTTAACAAAAGCTACAATTGATAACGATACGATTGTTGCTATTGAAAACTTTAGTAATTACGATGGTTTACAAACCAATGAATTTAATACTGGAGCTTATTTTAAAGATGAAAAAGGTATGTTATACTTTGGTGGTTTGGAAGGATTAAACTGGTTCAACCCTAATCAATTATCCTATAATTCAGATAAGCCTAGAACAATAATTTCTGGTTTTGACATTTTTGCCAAGCCGCATAAAATAACCCAAAACGATGTGTTTTCATCAAAGCAAAACACCATGACATTTACGTTTTCAAGTTTACATTATTCGCAGCCAGACCGAAATCAATATAAGTACCAGTTAGTTAATCATGATCCTAATTGGATTTCTTCTGGAAATAACAATACAGCGCACTATACAAATTTACCCCCAAACGATTATACGTTTAAAGTTATTTCTAGTAATTATGATGGCGTGTGGAACGAAACTCCTGCTACTTATACTTTTACTATAAATAAACCATGGTATTTAAGCACACTAGCGATTATATGTTATGCCTTATTACTATTAGGAATTAGTGTATGGGTCTATAAATATTTAAAATGGCGCTGGCATATGAAAATGAAACTGGAGTTTGAACATAAAGAAACCATACGGTTAAAGAAATTAGATGAATTTAAAACCAAATTATACACTAATATTTCCCATGAATTTAGAACGCCACTAACTTTAATTACAGGGCCTATAGAAAAACAATTAGCCAAACCAAAACTAACTAAACAAGACAAAAAAGAGTTATTAATGGTTCAGGACAATTCTAAGCGTTTATTAAACTTGGTAAACCAGATGTTAGATTTGTCAAAATTAGAAACAGGTCACTTTAAACTAGCGATACAACAAGGAGACTTAGACGTATTGTTAAAACAAATAGCAGAAGCATTTCAATATAAAGCACAACAAAAGAATATTCAGTTTACCTATGTTATACCAGAGCTAAAACAAGTATGGTTTGACCGTGATATTGTAGAGAAAATAGTTACTAATCTATTATCTAATGCGGTAAAATATGCGCCTAAAAATGGACAGATATATTTTGAAACTACACGAAAAAATGGCCAACTTGTAATGAGTTTTATTAATAATGGGAACACCATACCTAATGAGCAATTAGGAAAACTATTTCAACGGTATTATCAAAACCAAAAGAGTACAGATGGTGTAGGCATTGGGTTATCCCTTGTAAAGGAACTTGCTATTGTAACGCATGGTAATATTGTTGCAAATACTATTAATGAAGACAATATCCAATTTACGGTAACACTACCTATTGAGCGTTCATTTTATCAAATTTCAGAAATTAGTGATGAGATTTCAGAAAACAACTTTAGAGAGAAATTAGAAGATATACCATCGACCTCAACAACTAAACACAATAGTAAGAACCCTATGGTGTTAATTGTTGAAGATAATAAAGAAATTAATGATTTTGTAGCAACTATTTTTAAACATACTTATAATGTTATTCAAGTAAGTAATGGGGAAGAAGGTAAACAATTTGCATTAAAACATATTCCCGATGTTATTATTACAGACATTATGATGCCTAAGCTAGATGGCGTGCAACTATGCAACGAATTAAAACAGGATATTAAAACTAGCCATATTCCCATTATTATGTTAACCGCAAAATCTGGTGAGGCTAATGAAATAGAAGGTTTTAAAACAGGTGCAGATGCTTATATAACAAAACCTTTTAACCCTAAAAAACTAAAATTAATTGTAAATAAACAATTAGAACTTCGTAAACGCTTACAGCAACATTACGGAAAAACATTAAGTATTACACCCGACTTAAAAATAATATCTAACGATGACCAGTTTTTAAAAAGGTTAACAATAGTTTTAGACAAACATATTACAAATCAAGAGTTCAATAACACACAATTCTGTAAACATATGCAAATGAGCCGCACACAACTGCATAGAAAACTTACAGCAATATTTGGCGTTAGCGCTACCGAATTTATAAGAACCCAACGCTTAAAACTAGCTCAGGAATTATTACAAAAATCAGATGCTACCATAGCAGAGATAGCCTATCAAGTAGGGTTCAATACACCATCTTATTTTAATAAGTGTTTTAAAGAAATATTTGGTTGTACGCCTAACGAGTACGCTTCTAAACACGTATAAAACCTACTGTTTTATAACATGGAACATATGTTCTATACTTTGGAACATATGTCGTATACGCATGCATTCTTCACAATTATCTTTACCCTGTCTTTTAACGTTTAAATTATAATAATAGTGGATACACCAAATAAAACACTACTTAATAACAATACCATTTATTTGAGTATAGATCATTTAAAGTCGGGATCTTATCAACTCAATATTCTGTTAAAAGACGAAATAATTAAAACAATAAATATTAATAAAAAATGAAGCATCAAGACCTACAAATCAGAAAATGTATTAGCACATTAAGTTTTGCCGTACTGTTTTCATTTACTGGACAAGCCCAGTTTTTGGAGCGCTTGGCAGACAAGGCTGTTAATTCTGCAGAACGTACCGTTGAAAGAAAAGTTGAACAAAAAAGTAGAAAAGAAACCGAAAAAGCCTTCGACTCGACATTCAACAGAAAAAAGACATCGAAAAAAAGCGATAAGAAATCCTCAAGCGCTCAATCTAATAAATCGCCAAGAGCAGTTTACCAATTTACCCATAAATATGTTATGCAACTGCAAAGCGGGAAGTATAATACCACTATAAATTATTATTTATCTAAAGGAGAATCTTATTTGGGAAGTACTATTGAGTCTGCAAGCACCATGACCACTGTGATGGATTTCGAGAAAAAAACCATGTTTATGTATACCGAAGCTGGTAATAGCAAAATGTTAATGGCAACATCCTTAAACTTTAATCAAATACTAGATAAAGCTGATAGCGAAAGTGATGCACGTATTAAAAAATCTGGAAAAACAAAAACCATATTAGGGTATCCTTGCGAAGAATACCTTATTACATCTAGCGACATGAAAGGCTATGTTTGGGTAACCCAAAGTGCAGATGTTAGTTTCCCAAATGAATTTTACAATATAAGCAATAAAAAACAAGCCACTAACCAGCAATGGATGACTCAAGTAAATGGTCTTGTTTTGGATATGCAGGTTACCGATACTTCAAAAAGAAAACCTGAAACCATAACCATGCGCTGTGTGGCACTAGAAGAGCAAGATGTAACGATAAACTCTAAAGAGTATAAAAAACTTATGTAAATGCATCATAGCAAGTGTCAATCTTAACATTATCAAAAATTATTTAACCAATATGTATTTAATTAAAAACAAAAAACCATTAAAAAATCACATTATGAAAACAAATTCTAAAATCATTTATTTATTCGCCTTACTACTTATTACTATAATGTCTTGCTCTCAAGACGATAATCCATTTATTAATGAAAACAATAACAATAACCCCGATAATGAAACTTCTTATACACTTGATGATTTACAAGGCACTTGGTTACGTACAGGAGGAAACCATGAAGGAAATGAAGGAATGATTATTAATATAATAGATGAAAATGGAGTTATTGTAGATCCTGTTACCTCTGGATTTGAGATAGATGATGTAAAATGGATGAATATACAAGCTGATGATATTAACGATTTTACCCATTCAGAATTGGGTAGCGATTACAATTATTACAGTGCAAATATAAACTTTCAATCAGATGATGTTATTTGGATATCAGTAGATGCTTCTGGGGCTGGTAACTATCAAGAGTGGACACGCCAATAATAAGATGAAGCTATAAAATAACAGGTTTTTGACGATTAGATTATTTGATGCATGTATGAGGAAAATAGGTGTTAAAAGTAAAAAATGACAATCTCAACCAAATAAATATGGCTTCACTTTTAAGTAGAATCTATTTACTTAAGATAGAAATAACCATAGGGGAGTACGTTAAAAAAACAGTAAAGAATTAGTAAAGGTATAACGTGTTTCCTTATGGTTTAAGTATGGATAGTATATGGATACAGTATGAATGATGTTAAAAAAATAGTAACTTTATAAGTATTAACCATCAAATTTAGATAGAGCTAACAGGTTCTCCTTTGAAATAACAAAGGAGGCTTCTCTATTTTAAATTCGTGTATTTTTAATAAAATACTGAATGACTAGGAGTTATATCTACATATCGCTTGTTATAAGTTTATTTTACTCATCGTTGGTATTTAGCCAAACTCAAGAAATTAAATTAACAAACCCTAATCTTAAACAAGTTACATTTAGGTACTTAAACAACGAAGATGGACTGTCGCAAAACAGTGTTATTAGCATGGCGCAGGACAGTACAGGGTATTTATGGATAGCAACAAGAAGTAGTTTAGATAGGTACGATGGAAATACCTTTAAAGCTTACAACAAACAATTTGATGCGACTGCCAAAGGAAGGGGTAAAATTTTAGGAAGAGTCTTTGTAGATCGTCAAGATGATTTGTGGATTATATCTTCTGGTTGTAAATTGGAAAAATACCAAAAGAAGACCGATAAATTTTCTAGGGTTTTTCCAAACGATTCTGTAGTAAATCTTTTTCAAGACTCTTATTCTAATATGTATTTTAGTATGTACAACGGTAATATTGTATCGGTAAATGCTAAAACAAAAGATACAACCATCATATTTAAACCAACTAAAAAAGACTTGGTTGTTCATCATTTTCTAGAAGTTGAAGAGGATTTATACTTTACAACATTTAAACATATTTATAAGTATAACTTAAAAACTCAAGAATATAACACGATATACAATCAAAACTCTAAAAGAAACCATGTATTAGAAAAATCGAAAGATGGTACTATTTGGTTGGGGACTTTAGGAGATGGGTTATATTTTAAAACCAAGTTAGATAAAGACTTCCAATCGGCAAATGTGATAAATCCTAAACTTCCAAAGGATTTGTATATTCTGTCTTTACATGAAGATAAATACCAAAGACTCTGGATTTGTACTTTAAAACAAGGAATTTTACTACTTGATTTAAGAACGAATACCATTGAAAAACTAAAATTTCAAAAAGGGAATTTGTACGCTCTAAGCGATAATGAAATATTTAGTTTGTATGAAGATTCGAATGGTGTAATTTGGTTAGGAACCAATGTATCAGGTTTAGCGTATTACGATGAATATTTATCTAAATTCAATGTGCTAACCGCAGGTCAGGTTCCTAAAGATATAAATGTAGAAGTAGTACTTTCTATTACATCAGATAATGAACAACGTGTTTTTTTGGGCACAACCAACGGTCTAACAGTTAGTAATAAATTAACAAATGAATTTAAAACCCTAACCGATAAAAACTCACCTTTACTTACCTCAGCTATTGATGCTTTGTATTATGAAGATGGTGATCTTTGGATAGGAAATGGAACTGTGTTAAAGAAAAAAGGAGGGTTAACAATTTTAAAAGAAGATGGTGGGGCAGAGGTGTACAATAAATTTTCTGAAGTACCATTAGATATTAACTATATCAATAAAATTTTTAAAGATTCAAATGGGCAAATGTGGCTAGCCTGTGATTATGGTTTGGTTAAATTTGATAGAAGTTTAGGAGTGATTGAAAAGTACCATTATCAAATAGATGATATTAATTCTGAACCAATCAATGCAGTTTCATGTATTATCGAAGACAATCAGAAAACATTATGGGTATCAACCTACTCCGATGGCATTTATACAGTAGATCTTAATTCGGGTAAAATCGAGCAAAAACTTAAAGAGTCTAAGAAGATAAAAAGCATAGCTTTTGATCCAGTTAATAAAAATATATTATGGATTGGAACTAACGGGAAGGGGCTTATTAGATACGATATTATATCTAATAAAAAAGAGCTGTTTTCAACAGAGGAAGGACTACCAGATAACTGTATCTATGGAATTCTTTTTGATGAACATAATACCCTTTGGATGAGTACCAATAGAGGGCTAGTTAAGTTTTTCTACCATGATAAAGATAATGTCCAAATAGAGAACTTTAATACTAATGATGGTTTGCAATCTTTGGAGTTTAATTCCAATGCCTACTATAAAGACGATAACGGCGTCATGTACTTTGGAGGGTTGTCTGGGGTAAATTGGTTTAAACCAGAAACCATTACTAAAAATCCTAATCGTCCTAAAACCATTATTTCTAAAATTAAGGTGCTTAATAACGAAATTGATTTTAAATCCGTGCATACTTTTAATAGTGAGAAGAACTCTATATCATTTGATTTTAAAAGTTTAAGTTTTTCAAAACCAAGAGGAAATAATTTTAAATACAGATTAATCAATCATGATAACGAATGGATAGAATCGGGAAATAATAATGTTGCTAGATATGTTAATTTACCACCAAACGATTACACCTTCGAAGTTATTTCTAGTAACTATGATGGATTATGGAACAACACTCCAGACACCTATTCCTTTACCATTTTACAGCCTTGGTATTTAAGCAATTGGGCTAAGGCGGTTTATACAATGCTTTTTCTATTAGCGGTTTATGGAATTTATAAATATTTTAGTTGGCGCTGGCAAATGAAAATGAAATTGGAGTTAGAGTCTCGCGAAACAGCCAGGTTAAAGAAGTTAGACGAGTTTAAAACCAAACTATATAACAATATTTCTCATGAGTTTCGTACGCCACTAACACTTATTTCTGGTCCAGTAGAAAATCAATTGTGTAAGCCCAATATTTCAAAAAATGATAAGCAGGAACTCAACCTTATTAAAAGAAGCTCCAAGCGTTTACTAAATTTAGTAAATCAATTACTAGACCTTTCAAAATTAGAAACAGGTAATATTAAGTTATTGGTGACACAAGGTAATTTGTCGGTGTTATTAAAACAATTAGCCACCGCTTTTGCATTTAAAGCCCAGCAGAAAAATATCGAGTTTACTTATAGTATTGAAAACATGGAAGCAGCTTGGTTTGATAAGGATTTAGTAGAAAAAATAGTATCTAATCTATTAAACAACGCGGTAAAATATACTCCAGAAAATGGTTATGTAAAATTTGATGCTTCTGTTAATCAAGGTTATGTTACACTTACAATCCTTAATAATGGAAACAATTTAAAAGATGAAGAACTTCCAGCATTATTTCAGCGGTATTACCAAAACAATACCCATAGTGAAGGTGTAGGTATTGGGTTGTCTTTAGTAAAAGAACTTAGTGTCCTTTCCCATGGGAGTGTAGTAGCACACTCAATGAATCAGGATGATATCCAGTTTGTGGTAACGCTACCTATAGAAAAAGCTTATTTTAATTCAACCGAAATATCAGCTATTGTATTAAATGAAGAAGATTCCAACGAACCGAATACTAAAGAAGAAACAAGTATCCAACTTAATGGTAAAGAAACAAAACCTTTATTGCTTATTGTGGAAGATGATGAAGACATAAGAGCTTTTGTAAAGTCTATTTTAAAAGATACATATAAAATAATAGAAGCTTGTAATGGTGAAAAAGGTATTGAAAAGGCCGTAAAGCATATTCCAGATATTATTATAAGTGATGTCATGATGCCCAAAGTAGATGGTATTCAACTTTGTAATACCCTAAAAGAAGACATCAAAACTAGTCACATTCCTATTATTCTACTTACGGCAAAATCTGGCGATCATAACGAAATAGAAGGTCTAAGAACAGGTGCCGATGCTTATATGACCAAACCCTTCAACAGTGAAAAGCTTAAGATAAGAGTAGAAAAACTTATAACCACTCGAAAAAAACTTCAGGAGTTTTATGGCAAGAACAACGTTCTGGATTTTCACAATATAAAAGCTTCTAAGACCGAAGAACAGTTTTTTAAGCAGCTTCAAGAAGCCATTAAAGAGCATATTGTACAATCAGACTTCACAGCCGAAACCTTAAGCAAATCTATGCATATGAGTCGTATGCAATTGCATAGAAAACTAAAAGCGCTTTTAGGGTTAACTACGTCGCAATTTATCCGAAATGAGCGTTTAAAATTAGCTATGTCGCTGTTGGAAAACTCTAATTACACCATTTCCGAAATCGCTTACCAAACAGGCTTTAACTCACCATCTTATTTTATTAAATGTTTTAAAGAAGTATATCGTTATACGCCTAAAGAACATCTTCAAAACACCGAAAAATAAGGTGTTTCAACGAATTGTTACATAAGTGTAACGTTTTGTTACATAAGTCATACCACGTTTTCTTATCTCACTCTAGCTTTACATACACAAGGACTCCCTATTCTTAGTAACAATTCCTACGAGAAAGTATTTAATAGCATGTTTAAAAAAAATAAAGTAATCAAAGATGATAAGAACATCTTTATCTATATAGATCATTTAAAACGTGGTGATTATACAATTAATATCATGCAAAATAAAAAGCCTATTAAATCAATTAAAATCTCTAAATCATGAAAAAATTACTATTACTTTATTGTTTACTGTTTACAGTAGCTTACTCCAATGCCCAAGGCGCTTGTGAAATTATAAGTGTGACTCCCTATTGCGAAAGCAATGACTTGTGTGTAACTGTTGTAGCATATACTGAAGGGATTCAAAACCAGTTTCTGGTTTTTGAATATGAAAATGGAGACAGCCAAGCACATCCAATTTTTTCTTCTGGGCTGTATACTTTTTCTATATGTGGACAACCGCAACAATCTATTGTAACTGTTTATGTAGGGGGTGAACTTGATGGTACACAATGTAGTCAATTATATACTTCTTTTTTACCAAGCTGTAGTTCACTTGATGACGATGGCGATGGCGTGACAGCAGATATTGACTGTGACGATCAAGACGCCAATATCTATCCAGGAGCTCCAGAAATTTGTGATGGTAAAGATAATAATTGCGATGGCAATACAGACGAAGGTTTACCAACAACAACCTATTATTGGGATGCCGATTTAGATGGCTATGGAAACCCAGATTTAGTATCAGAAGATAAATGCAGCCATCCAGGAGGAAGGTATGTAGAAATTGCAGGAGATTGCGATGATACTAACCCAGATGTAAACCCAGGAGCCACAGAAATAGTGGACAATGGTATAGATGATGATTGTAATCCGAACACACCAGACAGCTCTTTGGATATAGACAACGATGGTGATGGCCAAACAGAAAATGAAGGTGATTGCGACGATACCAATGCAGCTATTTACACAGGAAATACAGAAATACCTTATAACGGCATTGATGACGATTGTGATGCAAGTACTCCAGATGATGACTTAGATGGTGACGGTTATCTACAATCAGAGGATTGCGACGATCAAGATGCTAGTGTAAACCCGGGAGCCACAGAAATAGTGGGTAATGGTATAGACGACGATTGTAATCCGGACACACCAGATACTAACGACTGTATTTTGGATAGTGATAACGATGGCACACCAGATTGTCAAGATGGCTGTCCTAACGATAGAAAGAAAACAGAGCCAGGAGACTGTGGTTGTGGTACTGTAGATAGAGATAAAGACAATGATGGTATCGCCGATTGTAATGATGTGTGCGATAGGGAAGATGATACTGTAGATGTAGATAACGATGGTATTCCAGATTGTATAGATCCTTGTATAGGAGACCAAGATTCTGATGGCGATGGCGTGGCCGATTGTAACGATATATGTAATGGTCAAGACGATACCTTGGATTCTGATGGCGATACCGTTCCAGATTGTTTAGATGTGTGTCCTAACGATCCAAACGACCTGTGTAACTCAAACCCATGTGCTGTAGGTGAAACCCTTATTTGCCACTATAAAAATAATGGCGATACTATAGAAATGTGTGTTAGGGAAAACCAATTACAACGTCACTTGGATCATGGCGATACCATAGGAGGCTGCAATACCCAAGCAAGACAAGCTATGGATACAGAAGCTATAGCACTTTATCCAAACCCTAATAACGGAATGTTTACCCTAGCTTTCAAGAACTGGTCACGTAGTAACGAAACGGTAACTATAAGTGTTAAAAACACCTACGGACTGGAAGTCTACAGGAGTAGTTTTTCAAGCGCACAACAGGTTGAATTGAATTTACAAAACCAATTAAAAAGAAACGGGATCTACTTTGTATGTATTACAAGTGAACATGCCACCGTTACAAAACGAATAATTATAGCAAAATAATAGAAAAGAAGAGGTGGTCTAAAAAAATCATAAAAAGTCTGTCATTCTGAACTTGTTTCAGAATCTCAATCAAACGATTTTACAAGTTAGAACCTAAACCGAGTTCAGATTGACAAAGCTAGACCTTTTTAGACCATCGCTTCCATTAAAATTAAGAACCATGAAATCAAAAATATTACCGCTTGTAGCTTTATTTTTTATGCTAGCGGGCACAGCAACAGCCCAAAAAGGTATCAACTATAAAGCCTTGATTAAGGACGATTCGGGTAATGTAGTTGCCAACCAAAATATTACCATTGAGTTTTCAATTTTAGAAGGTCCTGAAATAGGTTTTTTGAATCCAGTTTATATAGAAACTCATACAGTAACTACCGATGCCAATGGCATTGTTATAGCTAATATTGGTGAAGGAAACCCTGAGGCTGGCTATGAAGATGTTTATGAAACCATTAATTGGGGAAGCTATTTTGGTTCACACTTTTTAAAAGTTCAAATAGATACAGGTTCTGGACTTACCGATATGGGAACCACGGAATTTAAAGCAGTACCCTTTGCTTTATATGCTGAAAACACTAATGATACAGGACTGGAGATTGTTAACGAAGGCAGCGGGAATGGCTATCGCTTTATAGGTAGAAATCCAGATTTTTATGGCACAATTGGTGATCGAGCAGTTGATTTAAGCTACAGTCCCGCGAGTTCTACAACTCGTGGCGCTACTGGTAATTATGCCGTTGCTTTAGGGTATCAAACAACGGCTTCAGGTCATGGTTCATTTGCTTCGGGCATCATTACAATGGCATCTGGCACACAAGCTACGGCTTTGGGGTCAGGTACAATTGCCTCAGGACATACTTCAATAGCTCTAGGACAAAGTACGATAGCAGAAGCACCAAATACTACTGCCATAGGTCTATTTAATGTTGGTGGTGGTGATCCATTACTAGCTTCAGAAAACGATCCTTTGTTTGAAGTAGGAAACGGTAAATTTATTGATGGTACCAATGATATTCGTAGTAATGCATTAACCGTGTTGAGAAACGGTACCGTTACCGCCCCAAGCTTTGAAATAGAACAAATTACCGACCCAAAAGCTCTCATTACCAAAGAATATGCAGATGCCAATTATTCTGGTGGAGGTACTGGAACTTCACCAACAGGTCTAGAAGCTTTGGATGAAGGTAACGGAACGGGTTGGAGATTGATTGGTAGTAATCCTAATAATTTTGGTGACATTGGGTTGAATGCTGTGGATTTAAGTGTAAGCTTGTCATCAGACGATACGCGTGGTGCTACTGGAGCACATTCTTTTGCTTCGGGTTATTTAACAAAAGCTTCAGGTAACTTTTCGACAGCAATAGGTGTAAGTTCAAATGCCAGTGGTTCTAATTCCATTGCTTTAGGAGATACGGCATCTGCTTACGGATATAGATCTTTTGCTTCTGGATATTTTAGTAATGCAGAAGGAGAGAGTTCAGTTGCAATTGGAGAGGGTACTCAAGCAATTGGAATCTCATCAATGGCTTTTGGACGAGGAACTTATGCTACAGGTAATTATTCTTTAGCGGCAGGATATGGCAACACAGCAAATGCATCCAATTCTGTTGCATTAGGTATTAATACCATAGCATCAGGTGTTTCGAGTTTTGCTTTTGGTGCTTTGTCAGGTGCTTCAGGGTCTAATGCTTTTGCTGGAGGCTATGAATCGGTAGCATCTGGAGATTATTCGGTAGCATTAGGTTATCAAGTTGAAGCTAATAACATTTATGCAACCTCATTGGGAGCGCAAACAATAGCTTCAGGAATGGGCTCAACAGCAATGGGGACGCTAACAATAGCTTCATCAATAAGTTCAACAGCAATGGGTAACGAAACTGAAGCATCTGGACTAACCTCCACAGCAATGGGGAGTGGTACAATTGCTTCAGGAGAAACTTCAACAGCGATGGGTAGTGGTACACTTGCTTCAGGAACTCATTCAACAGCTATAGGATATAATACTATAGCAGATGACTTCTCTTCTACTGTTGTAGGTTACTTTAATAATGAATCTGCTACAACCACTTCTCTTTTTCAAATAGGTAATGGAACTAATAGCACAGCTAGAAGTAATGCCTTTACTGTAGTTCAGAGTGGTAATGTAGGCATCACAACATCCAATCCAGTCAGTAAGCTGCATATTACAGGAGGAACAGATGCAACCTATGCAGATACTTCAGGGTTTGTGGTGTTGGGAGATGTTACGGGAGACAATATTGTGATAGATAGTAACGAGATTTTGGCACGTAACAATGGGATCGCTTCTGGGCTGTATTTACAGCAAAGTGGTGGCGATGTGTATGCTGGTGGTGCCGTAGTGCATAGTAGCGATCGCCGGTTAAAACGTAATATAGAAACCTTGCCCTATGGTTTAGAGGAAGTGCTACAACTGGCACCCAAGCAATACTACTGGAAAAACCGCGGAGTGCAAACCCGTAAAACCTTAGGACTTATCGCTCAAGAAGTACAGCCTATCATCAACGAGATAGTACACGAGGCAGGAGATAAAGACAAAACCTTAAGTGTTAGCTATACGGAGCTTATACCAGTACTTATTAAGGCTATACAAGAGCAGCAAGCTATTATAGATCAGCAAGCCCAAACCATCCAAAATCAGGAAACGGCTAGTGCAGAGCAAAGCCAAGTCTTAGAGGCTCTCCTAAAAAGAGTAGAAGCTCTAGAAAAAAACAAGCATAACGATAAGGCCGTCATGGCAAGTGCAACGAAGCAATCTCAACAATAAAAGAGACTACCGTGTCCTACGTCCTCGCAGTGACGCTGCGTCATTACGAGCATTGATGTCCAAATAAAAACATCGGGAGCGTAGGGACGAGGAGGACTCTCAATTAAAAAAGCAAAAATGAAATCAATTAATAATTTTCGCTCTACCGTCACTTCGAGTGTACAGGCTTTCGGCAGAAAGCTCTGGATGTATCGAGAAGTAAAACCAAAAGAACTTTGTCATTGCGAGGAGTGTAGCGACGTGGCAATCTCATAATAAAAAAACAAGTATGAAATTAACAACCAGTTTTTTAATAATCTCTCTACTGTGGTTTTCAGGCACCGCCCAAACCATAGAAAAATTCAGTATAGACAGTGGTGGTACTAGTGTATTTAATGGTAATATTGAATTAATATACACTATTGGCGAGGTTGATATTCAGGAAGTTAGTGGAGGAAGTATTTTAGTGTCTGAGGGGTTTATCAATCCACTTCAGGAGGATCAAACCTTAGATGTTGATCAAGAAGTAGTTTTGAGTAGTATAAAAGTCTACCCTAATCCAGTTTCTGAAACCTTAACGGTCACTTCAAATACAGAGGTTGATAAGCTTGACTTATACAACATACTAGGGAAATTAGAACTTTCTGTAGAAAATAAAAATAAAATCGATGTGAACAACTTAAGTTCAGGGATGTATCTGTTAAAAATAACAATAGGTGACAAGCAAGTTACCAAACGAATTATTATAAAATAAACATAAAACTTATGAAAAATGGTCATTATTTAAGATTAGTAGGCACTTTTATATTACTACTTACTCTAGTAACAAGTTGTAGTAGCGATGATGATGCTCAAAATCCTTCTGAAACGCCATCTCTTTTAGATAAGTGGTGGTACGACTCAAATGATTTTGCAGCTGATATATATTTTCATTCAAATGGAGAATATCAACAGAAGAAGATAGTACAAGGTACAGAATATACTGGAACTGGAAATTGGGTGTTTGAAGATGAGGATTCAAGAATAATAAGAATAGATAATCTTGAAGGTACTGGACAGGTTTCTAATACAATTTGGTTAAAAATTACTAATCTTCAAAATCATACAATAACTGTCCAACAATCCATTAATGGTACAGACTATTCGGCAGAATTATTTTATCGAGATACAAATAATTAAGATTTTTTTTAAGAATTAACCTTTAACCTAGATAAAATATACGTTACAAATAATGTATAGACTATAATGTGAAAATAGTCAATTCATTTTTTTGTAGTAACTTAACAACAAACAAATAATCAATTACTTATGAAAAATATTTTTAAAAACTTCCTATGTCTTGTAAGCTTGTTTACAATGCTCTTAAGCTGTAAAAGTGATAAAAAAGCTGAGTCTATTACTGAGACAAAAGTGGTAGAGGAAACGGTGAAAATACCAACTAATACCATAGATATCTTGACCAAAAGTATGGAATTTATAATGCCAGACACCATTGCTTCGGGTTGGAATACCTTTAAATATGATAACAGAGCAAACGAAACACATTTTTTTAGGTTGTCAAAAATGCCAGAAGGCATAACCGCAGAAAATTTTAAAAAAGAAGCAGATCCTGTTTTTGAAGAGGGCATGGACCTTATTAACGCAGGTAAAGCAGAAGAAGGGTTTGCTGCTTTTGGTAAATTACCAGAGTGGTTTAGTAAATGTATTCCTACCGGAGGTTCAGGATTAATCGCACCTAAAAGTAAAACATATACGGCACTTTCGTTGGAACCAGGTTTATATAGTATGGAGTGTTATGTAAAAATGCCTAACGGTAAATTTCACTCTACTATGGGGATGGTTAAGCAGGTTTTTGTAAGTGAAACAACTAGCGGTAATGTAGCACCACAAGCAACAGATACAATAAATATAAGAGAAGATGGTTTTCACTTTAACCCTGATATTCGTACAGGAAAACATATTTTTCAAGTTAATGTTGAAAGTCAAAAACTACATGAAAACTTTGCTTCAACCGATGTGCATCTAGTAAAGCTAGAGGATTATGCTAACAAAGATGAATTAGAGTCTTGGATGGTTTGGTACGATCCAAAAGGGTTTATAACTCCTGTACCTAATGGCATTACGTTTTTAGGAGGTTTTAATGATGCCTTCCAAGGCAGCACAGGCTATTTTTATGCCGATTTAAAACCTGGCAAGTATGCTTTTATTTCTGAAGTTCCTAATGCTAAGGCAAAAGGACTGTTTAAGGAATTTGAGGTGTTAGATTAATAATTAACATAATCTATAATTTCCAACCCATAACCAATCATACCAACACGTTTAGTTTGTTCGCTATTAGAGATTAAACGTAGTTTGTGTATGTTTAGGTCGTGTAATATTTGAGCGCCAATACCAAAATCTTTATTATCCATTTTAATGCTAGGAGCCTTAACAACATCTTTAGCATTCTGGGTAGCTTTTAAAGTGTGAAGCCTGTTAAGTAGATTGGTTGATTGGTTTTGCTGATTTATAAAAATGATAGCCCCTTTTCCTGCCGAATTAACGACTTTAAACATGTCGTCTAACTTTTTATCGGCGTTATTGGTTAGGGTTCCTAAAATGTCGTTATTAATTAATGTAGAGTTAACTCTGGTTAGCACAGGTTCATTTTCTGCCCAATTCCCTTTTGTTAACGCTATATGTACTTGATTGTTGGTGGTTTGTTGATAGGCTCTTAGTCTATAAGTGCCAAAACGCGTTACAATATCAAAGTCTTCTTTCTTTTCAATTAGGGAGTCATGTTGCATACGGTAAGCAACTAAATCTTCGATAGACACAATTTTAAGGTCAAAACGTTTTGCCACTTCCATAAGTTGTGGTAAACGTGCCATTGAGCCATCTTCATTCATTATTTCCACAATTACGCCAGCAGGTTTTAAGCCTGCTAGTCTAGCAAAATCTATGGCTGCTTCGGTATGACCTGTTCTACGTAAAACACCGCCTTGTTTTGCTATAAGAGGAAAAATATGTCCTGGTCTAGCCAATTCAAATGGTTTAGTGTCAGGATGTATTAAAGCTTCTACTGTTTTAGCTCTATCGCTTGCCGAAATCCCTGTTGTTACTCCTTTACCACGTAAATCTACCGAAACTGTAAAGGCCGTTTCCATAGGATCGGTATTGTTATTTACCATCATATGAAGGTCTAATTCCTTACAACGATTTTCGGTTAATGGCGCACAAATTAACCCACGACCGTGAGTGGCCATAAAGTTTATCATCTCTGGGGTTACTTTTTCGGCAGCTGCCAAGAAATCACCTTCGTTTTCACGATCTTCATCATCAACTACAATAATGACTTTTCCTTGCCTAATATCGTTAATGGCTTCTTCTATTGTATTTAATGTAATAGTCGTTTTATTTTTAGCAGTTTCTGTTGCCATGAGAGGAGTAACTTGTTTTTTTATGATGCAAAGATAGTGTTATTTTAAACTATCAGAAATGTCATTGCTTAATTTGTTTTTTCTTAGAAGGTAGGTGAGAGGGTAGAGTATTATTCCTAAAATAATAAGAATAAGATTTTTAGAAAGGCCAGACTCACTAGGAACTAATCTATCGAGTTTTAAGAGTTTAATATAAGATATTACGTAGTATATTAAATAGATAAAGAGAGAGATAATACCTAATTGAATGCATATTAAAGCAATTTCTGGTAGCTTATTGTTTTTAAGGATAAAGAATAGAGGAACAAACACAGCACCACAAATCCAGAATATTAAACTAAATTTAGCATAGGTGTTAAAATCTTCTTGAAGCTTTAAAACGGTATGTTTGTTTTCTACACTTAATTGAGGTGTTTTAGGCTTTTTATCTTCAATAATATCTGCTACAGCATCGGGTATTTCTTTACGCTCTTCATCATCTTTATGTTTAATTTTAAGTAATTTTTTAATGGGTTCGATTAAGTGGTCAAATTCAAATAAACCTCTGTCTTCTGTAGCACGTTTTGTAAGATAAACACTTAACGGCAACATAATTAATGTAGATATCCAAGGAGATAATGCCGGGTTAATGCTACCAGTTTCAGAGCTTTCTTTAGCAAAAATACCTATAAAATGGTAGGTTAAAAATAATAATATGGCAATAACCATAGGTAATCCTAAGCCACCTTTTCTAATTAAAGCGCCTAAAGGTGCGCCAACAAAAAATAAGATAATACAAGCAAAGCCTAAAGCAAGTTTTTCATGTAAGGCAATAATATGTTTGTTTAACCAAATTTGATTGTTTTTTAAGTTTTTTTCTTTGGATTGCACAATTTGTTTTGTGCTTTTAAAGGTGTTTAACGACAGGTTTACCAATTGTGCTTTTTGTCTTGTGTTAAAAAGCGATAGTAAGTTATCTTTATAAAGAGTGTCTCTCTTTTTTACGTTAACACCGGCGTTTATAATAGGGAAATTAGTTCGGGTGTAGAGGTTTTTAGCATGATTTTTAAAATCGTTTGTTTGAGCTACTTTTAAGGAATCTATCGAGTAGTTTAAGTCCTTTATGCTTTGCATATCATACTTATCGGATACGTTTTTTTGATCTAAATCAACGTTATTTAAGTTTGATAAGTCGACATTTATAGTATACTTTTCAAAGTAACTTTTTGTCATAGGACGTTTTTGACGGTCTTTATAATCTTTAGGTGGTGTGTCGTCGTAAAAATACCCATCAAATAAAATAAGCTTTAATACATCGGATTCTTCATTTCCGCTAAGTTCTCCGTTTTTTGCAATTATAGTAGTATAGTTTCCTGTTTTATTACCCGTTTTTTTATGAATAATGACTTCTTCTAAAAATTGCCCGCGATCACCAGATTTTTTGGCTACCTTAATATTGTATTGGTCGCCAACCTCGTTAAACTGACCTTCGGCAATAACCATAGCTGGTTTAAGTTTTGCAATATTTTTTCTAAGGTTGTAAGAATTATATTTTGCCCAAGGAATAACATTATTACTAAAAAAGAACGTTGTGATAGCTAAGAGTACAATAAAAACACCCAAACTTCTCATGGCGCGTTGCAAAGAAATTCCAGTAGACTTCATAGCCGCAAACTCATAGTTTTCTGCAAAATTACCAAATACCATAATGGAGGTAAGCAAAATGGTAAGCGGTAAAACCAATGGCATAAGCTCTGGTATTACGTAAATTAAAAATTTAGCAATTACCATAACATCTAGGTCTTTTCCAGCAAGTTCCTTGATGTATAACCAAACGGCTTGTAAAACAAAGATCATCAGTAGTATGACAAGTACACTGATGAACGTTTTAAGATAGGAGGTGAGTATGTAACGGTCTAGTATTTTCAATTAAAACCTAATCTAGTTTATTAATGTAGTAATCTTTGTACTTATTTTCATCAAAGGTAAATAAGGACTTTGAAATAGGTTGATTTGTTTTAAAAGAATTAACAGTTAATGTGGTTTTTGTTCCGTTGTTTCCAACCTCGATAAGGTTATAAATGTGTTTTGTTTGTGCATCGATACCTAGTAATACATATTTTATCTCGGCATTAGAATCGATAGGTGTTAATTTAACATACTGAATTTTACGTCCTTTAACATTTTGTGTAATATCCATTTTATAGGTGTAGCCATCTTCGTAAAATGTTAGCATTTTACTTGGCGTAATACTATTTTCATCATCGGCATTTTCTGTTGAAATAGTCACTTCTTCATCGTCTGGGCTAATACTGTAAAGTGTTTTTCCGTCGTAAACTCTTGTCGATCCTAAAATATTTAAGCGGTATTTATCGCCTTCTAAAACAACATCGCCTCTGGTTTCTTGTTTAATGTTTTCCGAAAGGTTTTCTAACGTATATTTAAAGTCTATAGATATATTGTTATAGGCTTTTGCTTTACTAGAGACTTCATTTAGGAGTGTTTGTGCTTTTTTATCTTGTGAAAAACTAAGTGTTGAAATTATTAGTGTTACAATTAAAAATATATTCTTCATTATACTATGGTTCAAAAAAATTATTGTTTTTCTTCTTCTAATAACTGATTAAGAGCTGCAAGATCCGGTACTAAAACTTGTCGTGCTTTACTGCCTTCAAAACCACCAACAATGCCAGCGGCTTCTAATTGATCTATAATTCTACCTGCTCTGTTGTATCCTAATTTTAGTTTACGTTGGAGTAGGGAAGCCGATCCTTGTTGAGCGTTAACAATTATTTCGGCAGCATCTCTAAATAGTTTATCTCTGTCGTCTATATCTACATCAAGACTTGTGCCACTTTCTTCACCAACGTACTCTGGTAAAAGATAAGCATCTGGATAGGCTTTTTGCGACCCAATAAAATCGGTTATTTTTTCAACTTCTGGTGTATCTACAAAAGCACATTGAAGTCGTATCATGTCGTTTCCTTGTGTGTATAGCATATCACCACGACCAATTAATTGATCGGCTCCGGCACCATCTAAAATGGTACGGGAATCTATTTTAGAGGTTACCCTAAAAGCAATACGCGCTGGGAAATTGGCTTTTATAATACCTGTAATTACGTTAACCGATGGACGTTGCGTGGCAATAATTAAATGAATACCAATAGCACGTGCTAACTGAGCTAACCGAGCAATAGGTGTTTCTACTTCTTTACCAGCGGTCATAATTAAATCGGCAAATTCATCAACAACTAAAACAATGTAAGGTAAAAAGCGGTGTCCATCATTGGGATTTAATTTTCTGGCTTTAAATTTAGCATTGTATTCGGCAATGTTACGACACATAGCATTTTTTAGCAGTTCGTAACGATCGTCCATTTCAATACAAAGCGAATTTAAGGTGTTTATAACCTTGGTGTTATCGGTAATTATAGCTTCTTCACTATCAGGTAACTTTGCTAAATAATGGCGTTCAATTTTATTGTATAATGTTAATTCTACTTTTTTAGGGTCTACAAGTACAAACTTAACTTCTGCAGGATGTTTTTTATACAATAAGGATGTTAATACGGCATTTAAACCAACCGATTTACCTTGTCCAGTAGCACCAGCCATAAGCATATGTGGCATTTTAGCTAAGTCTACAACAAAGGTTTCGTTACTAATAGTTTTACCTAAAGCGATAGGTAAGTGCATGTCTGCTTTTTGAAACTTTTGAGAGGCTATTACAGAACGCATGGAAACAATGGTAGCGTTTTTATTAGGAACTTCTATACCTATGGTACCACGTCCTGGAATAGGTGCAATAATACGAATACCCAATGCCGAAAGCGACAGTGCAATATCGTCTTCTAGATTTTTAATTTTAGAAATTCGAATACCTGCTTCGGGCACAATTTCGTAAAGCGTTACTGTTGGACCAATAGTGGCTTTAATACTAGAAATACCAATTTTATAATTGTTTAAGGTTTCGACAATTCTGTTTTTGTTTTCTTCTAGTTCTTCTTGATTTATGGTAATGCCCTCGCTATCGTACTTTTTAAGTAAATCTAGTGGTGGAAATTGAAACTTACTTAGTTCTAATTTAGGGTCGAATTCACCAAAATCTTCCACTAGTTTATTAGATAGATTATCGCTTTCAGCTTCTTCTTCAGGTGCCTGTTCTACTTCAATAGCTATATCTTCTTCTTTTTCTTCTTCAACAGGCGTAGAAATTTCTAAATCACTCTTTGTGGTTTCTTCTGTTTTTTCTTTGTTAGAATTTGAAGTGTCTTGTTTTGAGTCAAGATCGAAAGTTGACTTTATGTCTTCGGCTTCTGCTGTAAGATCGTTATCAATAATAGGTTTTGTATCGGTATCATTTGTACTATTTTCAAAATCACTTTTTAGATCTTTTTGTGCAGATTTGAATAACGTTTTAAAGTTCTCTGCCGTCATTTTAAATCGAATAGCTAAGTATGTGATTAGTCCAAATAGAAGGAGTAATATAGTGCCAATTTTACCAAGATAGTCTTGTAAAAACGAATTGATTTCGAAACCTATGGTGCCCCCTAATACGTCAATTTTACTAGTGAAAAATCCTAAAGCTACAGATAACCATATAACAATTAAGGTTCCCCATATCCAATGTTTTCTCAGTTTATTTTTATTGGCATTAGAAAATACAAAAAAGCCAGATAGCATGATAAGACCTGCAAAAATAAACGAGGCGACACCAAACCCTTTCTTTATAAAGAAATCGCTTAGCCAAGCTCCAGTTTTACTTAACCAGTTTTTAGCTTCTATATGACGAGATGAAAACTGGGTTAATACACTTTCGTCTGCACGTCCTGTAAAAAAATAGGAGATAAACGAGATAAAAAGAAGTACTCCAAAAATAACCAAAAAACTACCCAATACGAGTTTTTGTTGATTGGATAGTGTTAAACTTGGACGTTTTAATTGTCGTTTTTTTGAAGTTTTAGTTTTCTTTTTAGATTTCGCCATTCATGCGGTATTTGGTTAGCAAAAATACAAATTACAAACGTTTATCCTATTATATAATTGTATTTAGAATATCTTAGGAAAGTAAATAATGAGCCCAATAATTATTGCGGTTATAGCAGCTATAAATACTGCCCCAGCAGCTACATCTTTTATAAAACCAATTTTTTTATGATGCTCTGGGTGAATAAAGTCGGCTATTTTTTCTATAGCAGTATTAAGCCCTTCAGCAGTTATAATTAAACCAATAGCAAAAATTTGCATCATCCATTCTGAATTAGAAATATTAAAATAAAAACCTAAGATAGTTACAATAATAGCAATAACAAATTGTATTTGTATACTAGATTCTGTTTTTAAAAGTATTATAGCGCCTTTACTAGCATAACCAATACTTTTTAGTCTGTTTTTTAAGAAGGATTCTTTTTTATTCAAGAGCGTTGTGTTTTATGTAAGTGTAAATTTAGCATAAAAAAAGCCTTTTGCTAAAATTAACAAAAGGCTTTTAGGGGTGCTATTAATCAACTTAAGGAGTTGCTTAGGTATCTATTGATCCCATAACGCGTTTCATAAAGCCGTTTAAGGCTTCTTTTTTGGGTGTTCCGTCTTTAATCATTTTATTAACTTCAACGGCACCATACATGTTGGAGATAAGCTCTCCAATAATATCTAGTTCTTCATCTTTTAACGAAGGAACTTCTGTTAACGCTTCAAGGGTTTCAATAGTTTCAATCACGAAATCTTCGTCATTGTCTTCTATAAATTGTGTTAAATGTTTTATTACAGGTAACTTCATTATTAATTATTTAACGTCGTTAACCAATTCTTTTAACACATCAAACTTATTGGTTTGAACTTGACTTTTAAATTCTCCATTTTGAAATGTAGCAAACGTAGGTAAATTATCTACTGTTGCTAATTTTCTAGATTCTGGGAATTTTTCTGCATCAGCAATAACAAACGCCATAGTCTCGTTTTCTGAAGCCAGTTTTTTAAATTTTGGTTTCATGATTCGGCAATTCCCACACCATCCGGCAGAAAATTGCACAACTACAGTGTCGTTATTAGATACTAAATCAGCTAAATTATCTTGATCTAATTCCTTAACCATATATATTAGTTTAAGTGTGCTTTAAGGTAATCTGCAACACCATCTCTATTGGCGTTCATAGCATCTTTTCCTTCTTCCCAGTTTGCTGGGCAAACTTCACCTTTTTCTTGTACGTGAGTTAAAGCATCAATAATACGTAAGTACTCGTTTACGTTTCTACCTAATGGCATATTGTTAACACTTTCGTGTTGCACGATACCTTCTTCATCGATAATATAAGTGGCTCTGTAAGTTACATTGTCTCCATCTACTGTTACAACGCCTGTTTCTTCGTTGTAAGTCTCGTTAGTGATATCTAAAATACCTAGAGTAGAAGCAAGGTTTCTGTTCGAATCGGCAAGAATTGGATATGTTACACCTTCAATACCACCATTATCCTTTGGTGTGTTTAACCAAGCAAAGTGTACTTCAGGAGTATCACAAGAAGCACCAATTACAATTGTGTTTCTTTTTTCAAACTCTGCCATAGCAGCTTGAAATGCATGTAATTCTGTTGGGCAAACAAAAGTAAAGTCTTTTGGATACCAAAAAAGAACTACTTTTTTCTTGTTGTTTACTGCTTCTTCTAATACGTTAAGCTTAAATGTATCGCCCATATCGTTCATTGCGTCTACATTTAGATTTGGGAATTTTTTTCCTACGAATGCCATAGTTTATGTTTTTATTTAATTGTTACTATTTCTGTTTTGAATCAGGTACAAAATTACACACAAAATCTAGATTTAAAATTGATTTTAATTATTTAATACTATTGTTAAATAGAAAATGATAATTGTGTTAAAAAAACGACAGGTGTTTTATTAAATCAGTATTAAAAACAGTGTGTTTTTGAAGAATTAATAGTATTTAGGTAGTTTTGTTACGTTTATTTTGTTAGCTGTTTTATTTTTATAGAAAAGGCCGCAAAAAGGAGTGTCATAAACGGGCTTAACCAATTAAAAATAGCATAGAAGAAATAATCGGCTACCGAAACACCTAAAACACCACTTTGGTAGGCGCCACAGGTATTCCAAGGGACTAATACAGAAGTGACAGTACCAGAATCTTCAAGTGTACGACTTAAGTTTTCTGGAGCAAGTCCTTTTTCTTCATAAGCTTTTTTAAACATTTTTCCTGGTACAACTAATGCTAAATATTGATCGGAAGCCGTAACATTTAAAGCTAAACAACTTGCTACTGTACTGGCAAACAATCCAAAAGTTGAAGACGCTAAACTTAATAAGGCTTTACTAATTCTGCTTAATGCTCCAATAGCATCCATGATACCACCAAATACCATAGCGCAAACAATAAGCCAGATGGTTCCTAACATACCACTCATACCACCAGAAGAAAATAAATCATTCAATTCAGCGCTAGAGGTTTCTACAGCAACATCAACAGTAATGGCATCCATAACACCACGATAAGCAGCTTTAAAAGTTAGCGAATCGCTACCAGCAATATTAGCTACAATATCGGGTTGTGCAATTATGGCGGCAACACCACCTAAAAGTGTTCCTATTAATAGGGCAATTAATGGTGACGTTTTTTTTACGATTAAAAAGATAACAGCTGCAGGAACTAAAAATAGCCAAGGTGAAATAGTGAAAGCGCCGTCGATTGCTGCAAGTTTATCTGATATATCTGGAGTACCTGTAGTATCAATATTAAGACCTATAATAATGAATACAATTAATGCTACTGTAATTGTGGGTACGGTTGTAAAAGCCATATAGCGAATATGTGTAAATAAATCGGTTCCAGCCATGGCTGGTGCTAAGTTAGTCGTATCGCTTAACGGAGACATTTTGTCTCCAAAATACGCGCCAGATAATACGGCTCCAGCGGTCATTCCTAATGAAATCCCAAGTGTTTCGCCAATACCAATTAAAGCAATGCCAACGGTAGCCGAAGTTGTCCAACTACTACCTGTAGCTATAGAAATAATAGCGCAAATAACAACACTAGCAGCTAAAAAAATAGTAGGGTTTAAAATTTGAAGTCCGTAGTAAATCATGGTTGGAATAATACCACTAATTAACCATGTACCAGCTAAGGCGCCAACCATTAACAAAATAATAATGGCTCCAGAGGTTGATTTAACATTCTCGGCAACTTCTTCAACCATTTGGTCGAAAGATACTTTGTTAAAAAAGCCAACTATGGCAGCTACAGCAGCTCCTAAAAGTAAAATAAATTGATTACTTCCACTTAAGGCATCATCGCCATACACAAAAAACACGTTATAAAATAACATGACAACCAAGGCAAAAACAGGAATTAATGCTTCCCAAATATTTAATTCTTTATTACTTACAATATGTTCGTCTTGTGGTTGTCTAGGCTTAATGTCTTGGCTTTCCATATATATTAGTTAGTTAATTTGGATTGTAATGTTACGACATTAGCCGAAGTTTTGCAAATACAACAAAAAGCCCAACATTAAATATGTTGGGCTTAAACAATTATTTTTAAAAAAGACTTTAGAGTATATGTAAGACTTTCATACATGTGTGCATCATATTATAGGTGCGTTCTATATCGGCATCAAGACCAATAGAAAAACGAATTAACCCATCGCTTAGTCCCATGTCTTGTTGTTCTTCTTCGGGAATTTCGGAAGATGTTGATGTTCCTGGTGCAGAGAATAAGGTTTTGTAAAACCCTAAACTAACCGCTAGATATCCTAGGTTTTTGTCTTGCATCATTTCCATTAAGGTATTGGCTTTGTCTAAAGAGCCAACATCTATAGTTAGCATACCACCATATCCATATTTATCATTCATCATATTTTTGAAAGTCTTGTGAGAAGGATGAGATTGCAATCCTGGATAAACAGTTTTTAAACCATCGTTTTCAAATTTTTCGGCTAAATACTGTGCATTTTTGCTATGTTGTTGCATTCTTATATGTAAAGTGCGTAGGTTTTTTAAAATAGAAGCAGCTCGAAGGCTATCCATAGTAGCTCCTAAAAGCATACATGCACCATCGTTTACGTTTCTAAGAGTGTCGATGAATTCTTGTGTACCACAAATAACTCCACCAACAGTATCAGATGAACCATTAATAAATTTTGTTAAACTATGTATTACAACATCGGCCCCTAATTTTGCTGGTGAAATTGATAGTGGTGAAAAGGTGTTGTCTACAACTAATTGTAAATTATATTTTTTGGCTAATTCAGAAAGCCCCCTAATATCAGCTACTTCAAGCAATGGATTGCTTACGGTTTCGCAATATAATACTTTTGTGTTTTTAGTTATCGCAGCTTCAACAGCATCTAATTTAGTAATGTCGACAAATGTAGTGTTGATACTAAGTTTAGGTGCGAAATTTTTTAAAAATGCATAGGTGCCGCCATAAATAGTGCGGCTAGAAACTACGTGATCTCCAGCATGACATAACTGCATAATTACAGGGGTAATTGCGCCCATTCCTGAAGCAGTTACAGTAGCGGTTTCTGTGCCTTCCATGGCTGCTAAAGCTTCACCAAGATATAGATTTGACGGTGATGAATGACGTGAATAAAGGTAGCAACCATCGGCATTTCCTTCAAAAGTGTCGAACATAGTTTTTGCCGATAAAAATGTATAGGTAGATGAGTCGGAAATAGAAGGGTTCACACCTCCAAATTCTCCAAAGTATTGTAAATCTTGTATATTATTTGCGGGTTTAAAAGCCATGATATTATTGTTTTAGGTGTTAATACTTCAAAATTCGGAATAAACAGGTTAAAAATCAATGTTAGTTTATTATTATAGATTTTTATTCTATATATGGTTTATATTTCAGTTATTTTTATTGTAATTTTAGTGTTTTAATTATGATGTTAGAATAATTTTCAAATAAGATGATTTTAGATTCGGTAGATAAAAAGTTAATCGCCTTATTACAGGACGATTGTAAACAAACCACCAAAGCATTATCATTAAAGTTAAATCTTTCGGTAACTGCCGTTTACGAGCGTATAAAAAAACTTGAAAAATCAGGTGTAATCGATAAGTATGTCGCTTTAATAAAAAAGGAAGCTGTTAATAAATCTTTTGTCGTGTTTTGTCATATTAAGTTGGTACAACATACGCACGATTATGTGGTTCAGTTTGAAAAAGAGGTCACCAAATTAGAAGAAGTCATGTCTTGTTATCATATTAGTGGCGATTACGACTATTTAATACAAGTTGTGGTAAAAGATATGGAAGCCTTTCGGGAGTTTTTAGTAAATAAATTAACCTCTATAAACCATATAGGAAGCACGCATAGTATGTTTGTGATTAATGAGGTTAAATACACTACAGCTGTTACAGTTTAGTTAATTAAAATTAAGCGCTTTTAAAACAGTGTTGAGTAAAAGGAAATTCGTATTTTTGTTATCGTTTTAATAAATACGAAAAAAACAATCTTATGAACTCATACGATGTAGCCATTATTGGCTCTGGTCCTGGTGGATATGTAGCTGCCATTCGTTGCGCTCAACTAGGAATGAAAACTGCAATCATAGAAAAATATTCTGTACTTGGTGGAACCTGCTTAAACGTAGGTTGTATTCCTAGTAAAGCACTTTTAGACTCTTCCCATCATTACGAAGATGCTGTAAAACACTTTGAAGATCATGGTATTGAAATACCAGGTGATGTTAAAGTTAATCTGGAAAAAATGATTGCCCGTAAACAAACAGTTGTAGATCAAACTACTGGCGGAATCGATTTCTTGATGAAAAAAAATAAGGTTGATGTTTACCAAGGTGTGGGAAGTTTTAAAGATGCTACGCATATTACTATAAAAGGTGAAAAAGACGAAGAAATTGAAGCAAAGCATACTATTATTGCTACAGGATCTAAACCATCAACATTACCATTTATAGAGATAGATAAAGAACGTATTATAACCTCTACAGAGGCTTTAAAATTAAAGGAAGTACCAAAACATTTAATTATTATTGGTGGCGGTGTTATTGGTCTTGAATTAGGTCAAGTTTATAGACGTCTAGGAGCCGAAGTGACTGTGGTTGAATATATGGATCGTATTATTCCTACTATGGATGCTGGGTTATCTAAAGAACTTAATAAAGTCTTTAAAAAAGCCAAGTTTAAAATGAATACCTCTCACAAGGTAAAATCTGTTGAGCGTGTAGGAGATGATGTTATTGTGAAGGCAGACGATAAAAAAGGAAACGAAGTAGAGTTTAAAGGCGATTACTGTTTAGTATCGGTAGGGCGTAAACCTTATACCGATGGCTTAAATGCTGAAGCTGCAGGCGTAAAACTTAACGATAGAGGACAAGTAGAAGTTAACGAGCATTTACAAACCACCGCAAGTAATATTTACGCAATTGGCGATGTAGTAAAAGGCGCTATGTTAGCTCATAAAGCCGAAGAAGAAGGTGTTTTTGTGGCCGAAACTATAGCAGGGCAAAAACCACATATCGATTATAATTTAATTCCTGGCGTAGTTTATACATGGCCAGAGGTTGCTGCTGTTGGTAAAACCGAAGAACAGCTTAAAGAAGCAGGTGTAACTTATAAAGTAGGTCAGTTTCCAATGCGTGCTTTAGGACGCTCTAGAGCAAGTATGGATATTGATGGTTTTGTAAAAGTATTAGCCGATAAAAATACCGATGAAATTTTAGGTGTACACATGATTGGTGCTCGTGCTGCCGATATGATAGCAGAAGCTGTTGTAGCTATGGAGTACAGAGCCTCAGCTGAAGACGTTGCCAGAATGTCTCATGCACACCCAACTTTTACCGAAGCGATTAAAGAAGCGGCATTAGCTGCAACCGATGATCGTGCTTTGCATGTTTAAAAAGTAATATTATCAATAAACAAAAAGCGCAAACTCTTAGTTTGCGCTTTTTGTTTATAACTCTCGAAGTAAATCTGAAATACGAATACGATTATTATAATCATGTTCGTTTATATCACGAACAAAGCAGCGTTCATCTGCTAAATTGTTTTTAACGCGCTCTAAAAGTTCGGTTACACTATAAGGGCCATATTCTTTAAAGTTCTTTATGTAATAAAACTCATGCTCTTTAATAAGATTTTTAGCTTTATTTATATACTTATTTAATAAAAAGTTTTTTAAATCTTCTTCTGTATTTAAGTCATTTTCATAACTACTTTCATCTACAAAAAAAGCATAATCTTCGGTACCTTTTTTATTAATTACTAGCAAGTCATCATCTTTGTAATGTAACGAGACTATTTGTTCACCATCTTCAGTTTTTATAGAAATAAAATTCGCGGCAATATGTTGCCATGATGTTTTTATTGTTTTTGTGTTTTCTATGATTTCTAAAAGTGTATCATTTTTAAAAATATAAACCACTTTTTTGTTTGCTATACCATTAATAAGTACCCATTTAATATCTTTTAAGTACGATTTAAAATGCTTATCAAAATTAAAAGGTTTTAGTTTTGGGAGAATTTTGTTGTAAAAGTGTTTCACAAATAAATTAAGATATAATAAATGTTTAGTGGTTATAAAACGCAGCGATTAATAATTATCGTATAAAAAGTTATAAAAGTTTTGGTAGACTGCATGTTTTTTACTCTGTAATATTATAAGAACCAATTTTAAAATAATGTGTTTTTCATGCTATTAGCCTTTTAAAAGCTAAATTTTGTAATGTTTTATTTCTTTCTTACGTCTAAACAATCTAAAACACCATAGATCAGGTTATAAATGACAACTTCATTATTGTTAATGAGTTATTTTTTTAAACCTCACCAAACCATAAAAATAATATAAAATACTACCAATACGTACCTTGTAATAAATATTCTATATAGAATTGGTATTGTTTTTGGTATATTTTATTTGATTTAACCCGCCCCATAATAATTACTATTACAAGTAGCGCATTGTATTTTAGTGTGTTAATGGTTTTTTGATTAAAAAAAATAAAAAAATTAAGTTTAATGTGACTTCAATAAAAATAGTGTGTCTAAAAAATAGATAACCTAAACGAATAGTAATAATTGAGGCCGAATTGTATTTCAAAAAAGATGACAGATGAAGAGCTTGTAGCCAAGATTACACAGTCTAATAATACTGTTCTTTTTGAGATACTGTACGATAGATATGCCGATTTGGTTTACAACAAATGTTATGGCTTTGCAAAAAGTGCAGACGAAGCCAAAGATTTAACACAGGATGTATTTTTAAAACTATTTGTTAAGTTATCGTCTTTTAAAGGAAAATCAAAATTTTCAACATGGTTGTATGCATTTACATATAACCACTGTGTTAATTATGTGACAAGAAATACAGCTAAAAAGATTGAAAAAAATGCTGTAGAAGCTAAAGAAATAAAAGAAGAAAGCTATGAGGAAGAAGACTATAGTTTATATCAAATGAAAGTTGATAAGCTTAAAATAGCATTAGAAGAAATACCCCCAAACGATAAAATGATCATATTACTTAAGTATCAAGACTACTTGACTATTAATGAATTGGAAGGCATACTTGGCATAGGAGAAAGCGCTGTGAAAATGAGGTTAAAACGAGCCAAGGATAAATTAATTAACGCATATAATACGCTTTAGTTATGGAAAACCCGTTTAAAGAATTGCAAAAACCTTTAAGGGCAGCTCCAGAAGAGCTTAAAGGTAAGGTTATGAAAGACATTGCTTTTGCCAAATTCTTGATGGACTTATCAAGGCTATTTGCTGTAAACGTAGGCGATGTTATAGAAAGAACATTAAGTAAAAGAAAGAGTATATAAAAACTAATCAACATGAATAAAATTAATGAGTGGAAGGAAATGCTTCTAAACTCACTCTCAGCAATATGGAATGATATTATAGCAGTAGTACCTAAAATTCTAGGAGCCCTAGTAGTCCTTTTAATAGGGTGGATTTTAACAAAAATAGTGGTTAAAATTATCAAAAAGGCATTAGGAATTATTAAAGCCGATAAATTAGATGATAAGCTTAACGATATTAGGTTTTTTGGAGACAAAAAATTTAATTTCAACATTATAAATATAGTATCGGCATTCGCCAAATGGGGACTGTTTTTAATATTTTTAATTTTAGCAACTCAAATTATGGAGTGGACCATTATTTCAGAAGAAATAAGCAATCTACTTCGTTACTTACCGCAACTAATCAGTGCAATAGCATTGTTTTTAATTGGACTTTATATTGCTGGTTTTGTAAAAAATACACTACAAAAATTCTTTAAAGAAGTAGGGTTTTCTGGCGGTAAAATAATAAGTAGCATAGTCTTTCTAATTCTTTTTACATTCATTACTATAACAGCTTTAAATCAAGCCGGAATAGATACCGGTATAATTACTAACAATATTACCATGATTCTTGCAGGCTTCTTGTTAGCATTAGCATTAGCTATTGGTCTTGGAGCTAGAGATGTGGTAGATAGTTTATTAAAAGCATATTACACAAGACGTTTATTTGTATTAGGACAAGTTGTATCGTTTAATGGAGTAACTGGAGAAATAGTAGCCGTAAATGATATAACAATAACATTAAAAACTGAGCAGGGAAAGCTCATAGTGCCTATTAAGGAAATAGTAGATAATCAAGTTGAAATTAAAAGCTAAATTTGTTTAGGGTTAATAAATTGTTAGGAGTTTTTTTTTGAAACAGCGATTATCTTGCTTGCCCTTTTCTTAATTGAAAAGGGCTTTTTTTATTTTCATTAAAGTGTATTTGTAAGCTAGAGCATTTATTCGGTACTTTGCAAAAAAGGATAGTCTTTGCGAAAAACGTACACATATAATCCTAACAATATAACTAGTTTTAAAGAGCAATTATTGGCTTGGGCGCAACAATTTTACGAAGTTGTTTGGTTAGACTCCAATAACTTTAAAAATGCTTATTCTAACTTCGATGCTGTTTTAGCTGTAGATGCGCTAACCTCAATTTCTACCGATTACCATGAGGGGTTTCAAAACTTAAAAGAATACCAAACCAATACAAACGATTGGATTTTTGGCTACTTATCCTACGATTTAAAAAACGATGTAGAAGCTCTGTATTCAAATAATTTTGATGGACTGCAATTTCCAGAGCTTATGTTTTTTCAACCAAAAAAACTCTTCTTTATTAAAGGCGAAGATGTTGTTATACAATATTTAAATATGGTTGAAGATGAAATAGAAGATGACATAAATGCAATTATATCATATAAACTAACAGAAAAAACAGCAAGTAATAATAAAGAGTTAAAAATAAAACGTCGTATTCATAAAGATGAGTATTATAGTAAGGTAGAAAATATGCTCGAACATATTCATAGAGGCGACATTTATGAAGCCAATTTTTGCCAGGAGTTTTATGCAGAAGAAGTCACATTAAACCCATTAGCAATTTACGCTAACTTAAATCACATTTCAAAGCCACCATTTGCAACGTTTTTAAAATTTGAAGATAAGTATATACTTTCTGCTTCACCAGAACGTTATTTAAAAAAACAAGGCAATACAATTATTTCACAACCTATAAAAGGAACAGCAAAACGCTCCGCCAACTTAAAGGAAGATAAAGAGCTAAAAGAAGCTTTAAAGATAGATGAAAAAGAACGTAGCGAAAATATTATGATTGTAGATTTGGTGCGTAACGATTTGTCTAAAACAGCTACAAAAGGAAGTGTTACTGTTAAAGAATTGTGCGAAGTGTATACATTTCCTCAAGTACACCAAATGATATCTACAGTTGCATCAATAGTTAATAAAGACACGCATCCTATCGATATTATAGAAACCACATTCCCAATGGGAAGCATGACAGGTGCACCAAAAGTATCTGCCATGAAAATTATTGAAGCTTTAGAAGAAACAAAGCGCGGTGTATATTCTGGTGCAGTAGGATATATTTCACCTGCTGGCGATTTCGATTTTAATGTTATTATCAGAAGCATTTTATACAATAAAACCAAACAATACGTCTCATTCTCGGTTGGTGGTGCCATAACTGCAAAAAGTGACCCCGTAAAAGAGTATGAAGAATGTTTAATTAAAGCTAAAGCTATGCGAGAGGTTTTGGAAAATTAAATAGTATTTTTGAAGCATGATTAAAGCTTTACAACAACATTTAAACACAACATTACCATTTCTTAAAGATAGTAACTTACTTATTGCTATTTCTGGAGGTGTTGATAGTGTGGTGTTAACGCATGTTTTGAAGGCTTTAAATTACCCTATAACCTTAGCACACTGTAATTTTAACCTTAGAGGAGAAGAAAGCGATGCCGATGAAACGTTTGTAGTTAATCTAGCAGAAAACCTAGGTGTTGAAGTTTTTGTTCAAAAATTTGATACGACTAGTTATGCACAAAATCAAAAAGTGTCCACACAAATGGCCGCAAGAACATTACGTTACGATTGGTTTCAAGAACTAACCAAACAACTTGAGTTCGATTATGTGCTTACAGCGCATCATGCCGATGATGATTTGGAAACGTTTTTAATTAACCTGTCACGTGGTACAGGAATAGAAGGACTTTCTGGTATACCAGAAATTAATGACTATGTCGTTAGGCCTTTATTGCCATTTTCAAGAGCAGAAATTGAAGCGTATGCTAAAGAAAACAACTTGTCTTGGCGCGAAGATAGTAGTAATGCTTCTACAAAATATTTACGAAACAAATTACGTCATGAGGTTATTCCAACATTAAAAGCACTACATACAACGTTTTTACAAAACTTTCAAAAAACGCAAAAACACTTACAGGAAAGTGAAACCATAATTCAAGATAGGGTAGACGAGGTGTTCAATCAAGTTGTCGATACGATTTCAGAGGATGCTATTTACTTTAATATTGAAAAAATTCAAGCATTATCTAGTCCTAAAGCTTATTTGTATCAGTTATTAAACACTTATGGGTTTTCCGAGTGGGACGATGTTATAAATTTACTTACAGCCCAATCAGGTAAACAAGTTTTATCGAAAAATTACACGTTATTAAAGAATCGAGATTATCTTATTTTGTCAAAAAACAGCAATCTAAGTAACGAGAAACTAAAACTTCAAATTAAGGAAGGCCAAAATAACGTGATAACTCCCTCAGGAAAGTTGTCGTTTCAAGAAGTTGAACATATTACCAAAACAACAGCAAATATTATTTACATTGATAAAGATTTGTTAAAATACCCGTTGTGTGTAAGACAATGGCAAAAAGGCGACTATTTTTATCCCTTTGGAATGCGTGGTAAAAAAAAAGTAAGCAAATATTTAAAAGATGAGAAAGTGTCCTTACTTGAAAAAGAACGTATTTTGGTACTTTGTTCTGGTGATGATATTGTTTGGATAATGGGGCAACGTGCCGACGACAGATATAAAGTAACACAACAAACTAAACAAGTTATAAAAATTCAATTGCAATAAATATGAAGTCATTTTTAGCAACATTAATCTTAACTTTGGTTACCTTTTTTAATGTTCAATCCCAAATTTTAGAACCCGTAACATGGACTCATGAAGTTAAGAAAACTTCAGAAAACGAATACGAACTTGTTTTTAAAGCCGATATAGAAGACCATTGGCATTTGTATTCGCAACATCTTCCAGAAGATGGACCATTACCAACAGAATTTCTTTTTGATTCTACACAAGTCGATAAAAGCTTTAAGCTTATAGGAAAAGTAACAGAAAGCGAATCTATTACCGAGTATGATAAGGTGTTTGATATGGAGTTGAATTTTTTTGATGGTGAAGCCACTTTCGCGCAAAAAATAGAAGTTTTAGAAAACACATTAAAAACAGTTTCTGTCGAAATAGCTTATCAAGCTTGTGATGACGAACGTTGTATTTACAAGTTTAAAACCATAGACTTTAATCTAAATAATAGTACTAAAGCTACAGAAGAAAAAACAACTGTTTCACCAAATAAAACAGATACAGATAAAAGTGCTTTAGAAGTAGAAACTATAGATAAAACAGAAGAGTCTAAAGGCTTGTTGAAAATATTCTTTACGGCCTTTTTTCTAGGGTTTTTAGTATTACTTACACCATGCGTATTCCCAATGATTCCTATGACGGTAAGCTTCTTTACCAAACAGAGTAAAAACAGAGCGTCAGGTATTAAAAATGCGCTACTTTATGGGGTTTTTATTATTGTAATTTATACGCTTTTAGGTACAGCAGTTTCAGCCTTGTTTGGTAGTAATGCCATGTATGAGTTTTCTACTGGAGTGGTGTTTAATACCATCATGTTTTTTGCGTTAGTAATTTTTGCCTTTTCATTTTTGGGTGCTTTCGAAATTATGTTACCTAACTCGTGGGTAAATAAAGTCGATCAAGGTGCTAATAAGGGAGGCATTTTAGGCATATTTTTTATGGCTTTAGCCTTGGCAGTTGTATCGTTTTCATGTACATTTCCAATTGCTGGCACAGCCTTGTTAGATGCTGCAACTAAAGGTGGCATTGCTCCTATTATTAGTATGTTAGGATTCTCTTCGGCAATAGCATTACCTTTTGCGTTGTTTGCCTTTTTCCCAAGTTGGTTAAACTCCATGCCAAAATCGGGTGGTTGGTTAAACACGGTAAAAGTAGTATTAGGGTTCCTAGAATTAGCTTTTGCATTTAAGTTCCTGTCTATGGTCGATTTGGTATTAGAATGGCACTTCTTAGAGCGTGAAGTATTTATAGCTATTTGGATAGCTATTTTTGGAACGTTAGGACTTTATCTTTTAGGAAAAATTAAATTACCTCACGATTCACCATTAAACCATATTTCGGTTGGCCGATTAAGTTTAGCTATTATAACATTAGCCTTTACCGTATATATGATTCCTGGACTTTGGGGCGCACCACTTAAGCTTATAAGTGGGTTCCCGCCACCAATGAGTACCAATAGCGAATCGCCTTATGGCGTTGGTTATATGAAAAAACAAGTGGGAACAACAGCAACTTCTCAAGAAGTACGCGAGCTACCAGAAGGCGCACATTTTGGGCCACACGATATTATAGCGTTTCACGATTACGATACTGGTTTAGCCTATGCCAAATCGGTGAACAAGCCCGTTATGCTTGACTTTACAGGAATTACCTGTGTAAATTGTCGTAAAATGGAAGAGCAAGTGTGGATAAACGATCGCATATTCAAGTTACTTAATAACGAGTTGGTACTTATTTCGTTATATGTTGATGATAGAGAAAAATTACCAAAAGACGAACAATACGAATCGGAGTTTTCTGGAAATAAAATTAGAACTTACGGACAGAAGTGGTTAGAATTTCAACAGAAACGATATAATACCAATGCGCAGCCCTTATACGTTATTCAAGATGCAAATGGTAACGATTTAACAAAAACCGTAGGATATACACCAGATGCCAACGAGTATTTTGAATGGATGATGAGTGGTATAACCAAGTTTAAAGACAATTAAAAAGAAACATACAAAACATTAAAGCGGGATTTTTTCCCGCTTTTTTTATAAGAAATGTTTTAGCTTTACTAAAAGTAACAAAAATGACATTACAAGGTAATATTGTTGATATTTTAAATAAGAGGATTTTTAAAGGAGAAGTCACAATTGACGCAGGGAAAATCACGTCTATCATAGAAAAAGACCATCAGGTTGACAACTATATTTTACCAGGATTTGTCGATGCACATATTCATATAGAAAGCTCCATGTTAGTCCCAAGTGAATTTGCTAAAATAGCAGTAAAACATGGCACAGTGGCAACGGTTTCCGACCCACATGAAATAGCAAATGTTTTAGGAATTGAAGGCGTTGAGTTTATGATTGAAAATGGCAAACAAACACCGTTTAAGTTTAATTTTGGCGCACCATCTTGTGTACCTGCAACAGCCTTTGAAACGGCTGGAGCAGTAATCGATTCAGAAGATATTAAAACCTTATTACAGCATCCTGACATTAAGTATTTAGCCGAAATGATGAATTATCCAGGTGTGTTAAATAGCGATTTAGAAGTCATGAAAAAAATAGCCTGGGCAAAACATTACAACAAACCTATTGATGGTCATGCGCCAGGAGTTACAGGGCAAAATTTAGAAAATTATATCTCTGCTGGAATTACGACAGATCATGAGTGTTTTACTTACAATGAAGGTTTAGAAAAGCTTCAAAAGGGCATGAAAGTCATTATTAGAGAAGGAAGCGCAGCTAAGAACTTTGAAGCGTTGATAGATTTGCTTCCAGACCATTTTGAAAATATGATGTTTTGTAGTGATGACAAACATCCAGACGATTTATTGTTAGGGCACATTAATCAACTTTGTAAACGTGCCGTATCTAAAGGAATAGATGTTTTTAAAGTGCTTCAAGTAGCTTGTATAAATCCTGTAAAGCATTATAATTTGGATGTTGGATTATTAAAACAAGGCGATCAAGCCGATATAGTTGTAGTAGAAGATTTAAAACATTTTAAAGTGCTTGAAACATACATAAATGGTATTTGTGTATTTAAAAATAACACCTCGATTGTAAAGCATGTTCCGTTTAAAAATTTAAATAAATTTAATACAGATAAAAAACAAGTATCAGACTTTAAAACACGTTCAACAAGTTCAACAATAAATGTTATCCAAGCTTTAGATGGAGAGTTAATAACCAAAAAAATAGAAGCCAAAGCTCATGTTGAAAATGGAAATATAATATCAAATACTTCAGAAGATATTTTAAAAATAGCGGTTGTAAACAGGTACAATAACACCAAACCAGCAATAGCTTTTATAAAAGGGTTTGGACTAAAAGAAGGTGCTATTGCAAGCTCTGTAGCACACGATTCGCACAATATTGTTGCTGTTGGTGTAAGTGATGACGCTATTTGTAAAGCCGTTAATTTAATTATTGAAAGCAAAGGAGGAATTTCTGTGGTATCTAATAAAAAGAATTATAGTATGCCATTGCCAATGGCAGGAATTATGAGTGACCAAGATGCCGAAACAGTTGGTAATCAATATGAAAAATTAGATAAACAAGCAAAAGCCTTAGGAAGCAAATTAAAAGCACCTTTTATGACGCTAAGTTTTATGGCATTGCTGGTTATTCCTGAGTTAAAATTGAGTGATAAAGGGCTGTTTGATGGCGCAAATTTTAATTTCTTGCCTTTAGAAAACCATTAACATTTTTTTGACTTTTATTGAATATCTTTAACCTCTCTAAAAACTAACAACAGTCATGAAAAAAACACTTGTGTTATTATGCTTTAGCATAACATTAATCGCTTGTAAAAAAACAACAATAAAAAGTAGTGAAGATACTGATTTATCTTATGTAGAGCAGTATTACACAAAAAAAGAAGTTAGTATAGACATGCGTGATGGTATAAAATTACATACCACGATTTATTCTCCTAAAGATACGTCAAAAACATATCCAATGTTGTTAAAGCGTACGCCATATAGTTGCCGACCTTATGGTGAAAACGAATTCCCTACTCAAATTGGTCCTAACAAATATTTAATGGAAGAAGGCAATATTATGGTATATCAAGATGTGCGTGGACGCTGGAACAGCGAAGGCGTTTACGATAATATGCGTGCCTATATTCCCAATAAAACAGAAAATCAAGTAGATGAATCTAGCGATACTTACGACACCATTGATTGGTTGGTAAATAATGTGCCAAATAATAATGGAAAAGTAGGAACTTACGGTATTTCGTATCCTGGATTTTACACAACATATTCATTGTTAGACGCACATCCAGCCTTAAAAGCAGCTTCTCCGCAAGCTTGTATCGGTGATTTCTTTTTTGATGATTTTTACCACAATGGCGCCTATTTATTAAGTTATTGGAGAGCGACATCGGTATTTGGTTATATGAAAGACCAACCAACGACAGAAGCGTGGTACGAGTTTCCAGATATAGGTACAGAAGATCAATATCAATTCTTTTTAGATGCTGGTCCGTTAAGTAGTTTAAACAGTTATTATGATAAGGATAACGTATTTTGGGAACAACTAAAAGAACACAATACGTACGACGAATTTTGGCAAAAACGAGGCATTATTCAGCATTTAAAAAATATAAAACCGGCAACTATGGTTGTTGGTGGCTTATTTGATGCCGAAGATTTATATGGCCCATTTAACACCTATAAAAGTATTGAAAAGCATAGTGAAAATAATTACAACACTATTGTTTTTGGACCATGGAGTCATGGCGATTGGGCAAGATCTAATGATAGACAAGTGATAGGGAACATTCATTTTGGTGATAGTATTTCAGATTATTTTCAAAAAAATATAGAAACCAAGTTTTTTAATCATTTCCTTAAAGGTGAAGCTAATGGAAAAACAGCATTACCAGAAGCTCATATGTTTAATACAGGAACCAAAACATGGGCGTCGTTTAACGCATGGCCACCAGAAAGCACCAGTAAAATGAGTTTCTTTTTGCAAACAGATGAAAAGCTAACTCAAAAAGCAAGCAAAGAGATTAGTGCATCTGAATTTATTAGCGACCCAAAGAAACCTGTACCATATTCAGAAGATATTAAAGTGGTGTTTACACCACGAAAATTCATGACAGACGACCAGCGTTTTTCCGCTAGACGCCCAGATGTTTTAGTATTTGAAACAGAACCTTTAAAAGGTGACATTACGATGGCTGGAGATATTTTAGCAAAGCTAAAAGTAGCGACTACGGGAACTGCCGCCGATTGGATTGTAAAGGTTATAGATGTTTTTCCTAACAATACCGAAAGTACTAACGATGTACAGGATCACTTAAAATTAAGCAATTACCATATGATGGTTAGAAGTGAAGTGATGCGTGGAAGGTTTAGAAACAGTATGTCCGCTCCAGAGCCTTTTAAGCCAAATGAGAAAACCAATGTAAATATCAAGCTACAAGATATTTTTCATACCTTTAAAAAAGGACATAAAATACAAATACAGGTTCAAAGTACGTTTTTCCCTTATATAGATATTAATCCGCAAACTTATGTAGATAATATTTTTGAAGCTAAAGAAACCGATTTTAAAGCGCAAACGCATAAGGTATTTAACGATTCTTCGATAGAATTTACAGTTTTAAGATAAGATATAAATGAAACGATTCTTTTTAAGTTGTGTTTTTCTTTGTTGTGGATTAGCGTTTTCGCAAATAAATACAATAGAGCAACCAACAGACTCATTACCAGATCAACAAACAACATGGGAAAAAATAAAATACGATGGCGTATCGGCTTTTAAAGGCATCACGCACGTGTATTCAAGACCATTTCATTGGGAAGGCGACGATTGGTTAACTGCAGGAGCCATTATCGCTGGTGAAGCGCTGTTTTATTCTGTCGATACAGATTTAGATACTTATTTTGGAAATCAAGGTAAAGATATACCACAAGGTATAAAAGACTTTGGATGGTATTTAGGAAAACCACAATACAACTACTTAATTATAGGAGGTATTTATGCCGGAGGCTTATTAACCAAAAATGAAAAAGTAAGACGAACAGGCGTTTTAATGATTTCTTCTGCCACAGCAACGGGCGTATTCCAAACGGTTATAAAAACTGTTGTAGGCCGTGCAAGACCTGGAGCAGGTTTAGGAAAACACGATTTTGAAATGTTTAGTAGTAAAGCAAGTCACCATTCATTTCCATCAGGTCATGCCATGTTAAGTATGACATTAGCACATTCTCTTGCCAAACAGTTTGATAATATTTGGTTAAAAGCAGGTATTTATGCTGTAGGATCTATAACACCATTGTCAAGAATGTGGGATCGTGCACATTGGGCTACCGATGTTGTTTTTGGTACAGTAATAAGTATTCTAACTGTTGATAGTATAGATAACTATTTAAACAAAGCCAACCGCTATCCAGAAGCTACAAAAAATAAAATTTCTTGGCGATTTAAAGCAGGGTACAATACTTTTGGCGTTGTAGGTACATTCTAGATAATTTAATTTTTTTTCCTACATTTAAGAGCAAACAAGTCTTTTTCATGCTCAAAAAAGTTTTTGGAAGTGCCGTTTTTGGTGTCGAAGCAACAACTATAATTGTAGAGGTTAATGTTGATTCTGGTATTGGCTATCATTTAGTAGGTTTGCCAGATAATGCTATAAAAGAAAGTAATTACCGTATTGCGGCAGCTCTTCAAAATAATGGGTATAAAATTCCAGGGAAGAAAATTATCATTAACATGTCACCTGCCGATTTACGTAAAGAAGGCAGTGCTTACGATGTTACATTGGCTATAGGTATTTTAGCTGCTTCAAAACAAATAAAAGCAGACCATTTAGAAGACTATTTAATCATGGGCGAGTTGTCTCTTGATGGTGACTTGCAACCCATAAAAGGTGCTTTACCCATAGCTGTTAAAGCTAGAGAAGAAGGCTTTAAAAACTTTATCTTGCCAAGTCAGAATGCTAAAGAAGCAGCCATAGTTAATGATTTAAATGTATTTGGTGTTGACAATATCAAACAAGTTATTAATCATTTTGATAAAGGTGATACGTTAGAGCAAACGGTTATCGATACACGACAAGAGTTTTATAAGAATTTAGATTTTCCAGAGTTCGACTTTGCCGATGTTAAAGGGCAAGAGTCTATAAAACGATGCATGGAAATTGCAGCAGCTGGCGGTCATAATATTATTTTAATTGGTCCACCAGGAGCAGGAAAAACCATGTTAGCGAAACGGTTACCTAGTATTTTGCCCCCAATGACACTTCATGAAGCTTTAGAAACCACCAAAATACATTCGGTTGTTGGTAGAGTAAAAGCTCACACTGGACTTATGGCACAGCGTCCTTTTCGCAGTCCACATCATACTATTAGTGATGTCGCATTAGTTGGTGGTGGGACTTATCCACAACCAGGCGAAATTTCATTAGCGCATAATGGTGTATTGTTTTTAGATGAACTTCCTGAGTTTAAACGAACCGTTTTAGAAGTTATGAGACAACCGTTAGAGGATAGAGAAGTTACCATTTCCAGAGCTAGGTTTACAGTAACTTATCCATCGTCTTTTATGTTGGTGGCCAGTATGAATCCAAGTCCGAGTGGTTATTTTAACGACCCTGATGCTCCCGTAACGTCTTCTCCTGCCGAAATGCAACGCTATTTAAGTAAAATATCAGGGCCTTTGTTAGATAGAATTGATATTCATATAGAAGTGACTCCAGTACCTTTTGAAAAATTATCAGATGATAGAAGAGGAGAATCTTCAGTAGATATACGAAAACGCGTTACAGTAGCAAGAGATGTCCAAACACAGCGATTTAAAGATAATGATAGTATACACTATAATGCCCAAATGAATACCAAGCAAATTCGACAATATTGTGCTTTAGACGAACCCTCTAAAGAATTGTTAAAAACAGCTATGGAACGTTTAAATCTTTCAGCTAGAGCTTATGATAGAATTTTAAAAGTAGCAAGAACCATTGCAGATTTAGAAGAATCACCTACTATTCAAGGACAACATATTACAGAAGCTATTCAATATAGAAGTTTAGACCGAGAAGGTTGGCTAGGCTAGTGTAAAATATATTGTAATATTTTTCTTATTAAGCTGTTCATATTCTAACTTTTTAATACATTTAAAACCGTTATTAATCAATTCTAACACATTATGAAAAAACTTGCTTTACTTATTTTAGGAGTTCTGTTAGGGATGTTATTATGTTATTTATATTTAAAACCAGATAATATGGCAGAAGAACCAGAAATTATTAAACCAAAAGGTGTTATTACATCAAAAGAAGCGAAAACCTTAGATGCTGCTTTTAACTCTAGACATGAGTTAATTAGCGATTCTATTGTAAAGCGACCAGATAATCGCTCTAGTTGGTATTCGCTAGAAGATATGCGTAACTATTTAGATTATGCCGAAAACCAAGCTAAAGAATTAGGTTATACAATGGATGGTGTGCGTATTTATTTAGGCGCCCATGCTAACGAAGGCGACCAAGTAGGGTATACCACCATGTTTTTAATTCCTACAGGAACTAAAAATCTAGAAGAAGGCAGCAGTTCTCCTTTACCTACATTAAAAGGAAGTGGTGATATTTCTGAAGGCGATGGGTTGAATAATGGAGAAAATGGCGAACCGCCAAGTGCTAACTACCCACAATAATTTTCTTTGGAAGAATTTTTAAGACAGAATTATGTTTTATTAGTGCGGTCAGTAGAAATGCTGGCCGCTATCATTGGTGTGTTTTGCCTAAAAAAATATAAACATACTACAGCTAAGTACTTTATTTATATAGTAATTTATTGGGTATTGGTAGACCGTTTAGGTGGCTATATGACTGATATTAATAATTATAAGTGGCTTCATTTTATAAAACCTAAAATAGAAGGTACCTGGTTTGAAAAAAATTACTGGTGGTATTCTATTTTTAGCTTTTTTTTCGCACGCTTGTTTTTTATTCTATACTTTTTAAAGATTCTTAAAAATAAGTACTTTAAACAAGTGATTAAAGTACTTACAATAAGTTACGTTATTACTTATTTAACTTATTATGCAATACATTTTGAAAGTCTGTTTTTATATTTTACTCATATTAGTTTAAAAATATTTGGAGCGGCAATCATCTTTTTGTGTTGTATATTTTATTTTATAGAGGTGTTGCTATCAGATAAAATTTTAAACTTTTACAAATCGCTTAATTTTTATATTGCTGCCGTATTGTTTATTTGGGAGTTAATTATAACACCTATGTCATTTTACAATGTATATTTTACCACAGCCGATTGGAACTTTGTTGTATTAAAATGGCAAATATATTTAGGAGCCATTATGTTTATGTATTTAACCTTTAGTTTTGCTTTATTATGGTGCAAACCACAGAACAATTAGTCACTACAGATGCTCAACGCTACTTGCTTATCTATATGATAGCAGTTTTGGTGATACTTACCGCTTTGGTTATTGTATTTTTTGTGTTTTTTCAAAAACGAAAAAATAAGTTGCTTATGGATAAAATAAAGCAACAGCGTGCATTTGATAAAGAAATGCAACGCGCCCAAACCGAAGTACAAGAACAAACCTTAAAAAATATTGGATGGGAACTCCATGATAATGTTGGACAATTGTTAGCCTATGCCAATATGCAAATGAATATGCTAAATGCTCAAGTAGAAGAGAAGGTAAAGCCTACTTTAAATGCCACTTCCGAAACCATTAAACAAAGTTTACAGGAAGTAAGAGCGCTTTCAAAATCCTTAAATAACGATGTATTGTTAAATATGGGGCTAATTGATTCTATTAAAAATGAAGTAACACGATTAGAGCGCTTAAAGTTTGAAACTGTTAATTTTAATATTGTAGGAGAAGAAAAACCCTTACAAGATAAAAAGCATCAAGTTATTTTATTTAGAATATTACAAGAGTTCTTTTCTAACTCGATAAAATACTCTGAAGCAGATACACTTTCTATTCAATTAAATTATCAACCCAACATATTAGAAATTACAGTAGCCGATAACGGTAAAGGTTTTGATGTTGCACTAGCCGAAAAAGGTTCTGGATTAATCAATATGAAAAGTCGCGCCGAATTAATAAAAACAAGTTTTAATTTAACATCTAAGCAAGGAGAAGGGACTAAACTAGTTCTAAATTACCCATTAGTTTAGTTATTACAAGCCTGCCACAACGCATCGTTAGGTAATGGTGCTATAATTTGTATAGGTTCTTTTTTAACTGGATGTGTAAATTCTAGCTGTCTGGCATGTAAACTAATACTAGCGTCTGGATTACTTCGGTTAAAACCATATTTTAAATCACCTTTTATAGGGCAACCAATACTCGCTAACTGACATCTTATTTGATGATGCCTACCGGTTTCTAATTCTATTTCTAATAGAAAATAATGGTCTAATTTTTTTAGAATTTTATAGTGAAGAATCGCTTTTTTACTATTATTCGTCTCCTTAATAAATGCTGTTGATTTATTGTTTTTAGGATTTTTTCGTAACCAATGTACCAAAGTATCTTGAGGTTTTGGTGGTGTATTTTTAACTAAAGCCCAATATGTTTTTTGTGCTTTCTTTTCTGCGAAAAGCTTATTTAAACGTGGTAATGCTTTACTGGTTTTAGAGAATAAAACAATACCTGTTGTAGGTCTGTCTAATCTATGAACGACACCTAAATAAACATTTCCAGGCTTTTTGTATTTATCTTTTAGATAGCTTTTTACAACATCGCTTAAAGGTTTGTCGCCTGTTTTATCACCTTGAACAATATCGCCAGCACGTTTATTCACCACAATAATATGGTTGTCTTCATAGAGTACTTGTAAGTTGGATTTGTTTGAAAAAGTTTTACTCACAATTAATATTGCTCATTTTCATTAGGAAAACTTACAGACTTCACATCGTCTACATATTGTGAAATAGCTGTGGTCATGTCTTCATATAAATTCATATAACGACGTAGAAAACGTGGGTTGAACTCATGAGTCATACCAATCATATCATGCAATACTAAAACTTGGCCATCAACGCCATTTCCGGCACCTATACCAATAACAGGAATAGTTAATTCGTCAGCTACTTGTTTGGCAAGTTCTGCAGGAATTTTTTCAAGAACAACTGCAAAACAGCCTATTTTTTCTAACATTTTGGCATTAGAAATAAGTTGTTTAGCTTCCTCTTCCTCTTTGGCTCTTACGGTATAAGTACCAAACTTATATATAGATTGAGGAGTTAATCCTAAATGTCCCATAACAGGAATACCAGCATTTAGAATACGTTTTATAGAGTCTTTAATTTCTTTTCCTCCTTCTAGTTTTACAGCATGTCCGCCACTTTCTTTCATGATTCTAATAGCAGAACGGAGGGCTTCTTTAGGGTCGCTTTGGTAGGTTCCAAAGGGTAAATCAACAACAACTAGAGATCTATCAATTGCTCGAATAACCGAAGAGGCATGATAAATCATTTGATCTAAGGTAATGGGCAGTGTGGTTTCATGTCCAGCCATAACATTACTAGCCGAGTCGCCAACTAAAATAACATCAATCCCGGCGCCGTCAACAATTTTTGCCATAGTATAATCGTAAGCTGTTAACATGGAGATTTTCTCGCCAGATTGTTTCATGTCGATTAACGACTTTACAGTAACCCGTTTATATTCTTTTTTTGCTGTTGACATAGTTTTATTTTTATTGGATTGTAAAATTAACAAAATGCAATGGTATAACTGTTAAACTTTTCTTTATTTGATAATTTTAAAAACAACTTTCTTCTATTTTAGTAACCCTAAAGTTTGTTATTATGATAAAAATTTTACGATTTGTAGCTTGTTTGATAGTTACTACTGCCATTGGCCAAACCAATTCCGAAATGAAGGTTAAGCATACTATTGAAACTTTTTTTGAAGGGTTTCATAAGGGGGATACTACTTTAATGAAATCGGTTTTGGCAGATAAAGTATTGTTGCAAACGGCGTTTAAGGATAAAGAAGGTAAGGATCAATTAGTATCAGAGGATCTTTCAAAGTTAATTTCTGCAATAGGTAACCGCCCTGAAGAGCAAAAATGGAACGAAAAACTACTAAGTTATAATATTCAAGTAGATGGTAATATGGCTAATGCCTGGACACCTTATGAATTTTGGTTTAATGGTAGTTTTAGTCATTGTGGTGTAAACTCTTTCCAGTTATTTAACGATAATGGAACTTGGAAAATTATTTATCTTATTGATACTAGAAGGCGAGAAGGCTGCCAAAATTAGCAATCAACTAAGTTAACTCCAACAGCTAAACCACCTTCGCTAGTTTCTTTGTATTTAGAATTCATGTCTTTGGCAGTTTCCCACATAGTATTAACAACTTTATCTAAAGGTACTTTTGCTTTTGTCGGGTCGCTATCCAATGCTAACTCAGCTGCATTAATAGCTTTTATAGCTCCCATAGAATTGCGTTCTATACACGGGACTTGCACCAAGCCTCCAATAGGATCACAAGTTAAGCCCAAGTGATGCTCCATAGCAATTTCGGCAGCCATTAAGACTTGTTCTGGTGTGCCGCCCAGTAATTCGCAAAGCGCTCCTGCAGCCATAGCCGATGATACGCCTATTTCAGCTTGACAACCACCCATTGCAGCACTAATAGTGGCCCCTTTTTTAAAGATACTACCTATTTCACCTGCTACTAATAAAAATTGTTTTATGTGTTTAAAATTTGCTTCATGATTTTCAATAACCATATAATACATAAGTACCGATGGAATTACACCAGCGCTACCATTTGTAGGTGCAGTTACAACACGACCTAAAGAGGCGTTAACTTCGTTTACAGCTAAAGCAAAACAGCTTACCCATTTTAAAATTTGTCTAAACTTAACTTCCGTTTGTCTAATAACTTGCAACCATTCTTCAGGCGAATTATAAGTTAGTTCACCTTTTAATTTTTGATGCATGTCATAAGCTCGTCTTCTAACATTAAGTCCGCCAGGAAGCTCGCCTTCGGTATGGCAACCAAGGTACATGCATTCTAGCATGGTATCCCAAATGCGTTTTAGCTCAGCATCTATGGTTTCTGTATCTCTGATAGATTTTTCGTTTTCCAACACAACACCAGAAATAGGAAGGTTTAAATCTTTACAGTATTTTAATAATTCTACCCCATTTTGAGTAGGATAAGGAAATGTACAGTAGAATATAATTTTATTTGCTTTAGCGTTTTTTCGCTCTTCTTTTACAACAAAACCGCCTCCAATAGAATAGAAGGTAGATTTATAGTTGCGGCCATTTATGGTTGCTGTAAATGTTAAGGCATTGGCATGAAATGGTAAGAACTTTTTATTAAAACGAATATCGGTATCTATGCTAAATGGCAGTGTTTTTTCGTTATTAAATACAAGTGTATTTGTATTTTTTATATTAGATATGATTATATCAATATTCTCGGTTGGCATACGTTCTGGATCGGCGCCATTTAAGCCTAACATAACCGCATAATCTGTGGCATGTCCTTTGCCTGTTAACGATAGTGACCCATAAAGATCTACTGAAATTTTTTCAACTTTATCAAAGCGTTTTTTGTCTTTTAACTCTTTAATCCATCTTTCGGCAGCGCGCCATGGACCTAAGGTGTGCGAACTTGAAGGTCCTACACCAATTTTAAGCATATCAAAAACCGAGATACATTCCATTTACGAAAACGTTGTATATTTTCGGCAAATATATGTAAGTTTCATTCCAAACACATGAAATGTACAGTTAAATTCAGCTTGAGTGTAAATGAAAGTTTCTTTAGGTTATTAAAAGCTCAAGTTAGCAGCGTATTAAAAGGCTTCACCAATTCTAAAGTAAATACCCCAATCATCCTTTCCAACAGCAGCATCAAGCCCTATGTTAAAGTTTACAGTTTTAAATGCTTTGTAGCGATATCCTAGACCAATACCTGGATAAGCTTTCCAATTAAAATCATCATTACTAGAACCGTAAATGGTGGCTAAGCCTGCAAAACCTACGATACCCATTTTTTTATGAAAATTAAGGCGATATTCACCTTGAATAGCCATTAAACCCTCACCACGATATTTCCCTTCAGAGTAACCGCGAATATCTTTACCGCCTAAGGTTTGTTGTTGCTCAAAAGCAATATCACCAAGCCCAAATTTTCCAGCAAATCTAGCAGCTACAACATCGCGTTCATTTTTCATTGAAAAATATTTATTGTATTCACTTACTATTTTATTGGCTTGTACATCATTTCCAAACCATGTTGGGAAAGAAATAAATTTAAATTGAGCTTTTTCACCTTTTGTAGGGTAATAAACCGCATTTCTACCATCGTATAGTGCATTAATTTCTAACGCATTTGTTTGGGTTGTAGATTGTGGTAATACCTCATTTTCGTATTCCGTATCATAATGTGCAAACGTATAAGTAAGCCCTACATATAACTTATCTATTACTTTACGTTGTATTCCTGCACTTATAATAGTTGTCAAGGTGCCATAATCATAAAATCCAGAAGCTTCAATGCCTTCCATGTAAAATTGTGAATTATTATCGCCATGAACAGCAAATAATTTACCCCGCCAAGTATCTTCTTTAAAATAAAACTGATTAAAAAAGGCTAGAAAATAAGAACTATTAGTTGTATAAACTGCGGAAAGACCGGTCAAGGATTTAGGAGAAGTATTATCCTCTTTATTTAGTTTATACATCATCATAGGAATTGCCCCAAACATAAACTCTAAATTACGATTGTAACTTACAAATGGCATCACACTAAAATCTACTTTTTTAATTTTCTTTTGGGGTGTTGTTAGACTATCTGTTTGATTAGATTGCCCAAAACTTAGTCCTACAGAAAAGAGTATAAGAGCAACAAATAAAGCGTTTTTCATAAATAGTTGGTTGGTATAATTTTCTCTAAGTTAAAACTAAATATTCAATTTTCTGAATAAAATATACATAAAAGGTAATAGTTTAATTTTTACAGGTGACAGCTTGTCAGTATGAAAATGTTGGCATAAAGATTGACAAATACTTGATGAGTATAAAATGAATAATAAATGTTCTTGTAACTAGAAAACAAGAACGAAACAAAAATACAGAAACAAAAAGTTATGAGTAAAATTATTGGAATTGATTTAGGTACAACCAACTCGTGCGTTTCAGTAATGGAAGGTAACGAACCCGTTGTAATCCCAAATGCAGAAGGTAAGCGTACTACACCATCTGTAATTGCTTTTGTTGAAGGTGGCGAAATTAAAGTAGGCGACCCAGCAAAACGTCAAGCAGTTACAAACCCACACAAAACCGTTTATTCTATTAAACGTTTTATGGGAAACAAATATTCTGAGTCTCAAAGAGAAGCAGAACGCGTACCATATAAAGTGGTAAAAGGCGATAACGATACACCAAGAGTAGATATCGACGGTCGTTTATATACACCACAAGAACTTTCGGCTATGATTCTTCAAAAAATGAAGAAAACTGCCGAAGATTATCTAGGCCAAGATGTTACAGGAGCTGTAATTACCGTTCCAGCATACTTTAACGATTCACAACGTCAAGCAACTAAAGAAGCCGGAGAAATTGCAGGTTTAAAAGTAGAACGTATTATTAACGAGCCTACTGCTGCAGCTTTAGCTTATGGTTTAGATAAAAAAGATTCAGACCAAAAAATTGTAGTATTCGATTTTGGTGGTGGTACACATGACGTATCTATCCTAGAATTAGGAGATGGCGTTTTTGAGGTATTATCTACCGATGGAGATACACACTTAGGTGGTGATGATGTAGATGAAAAAATTATTAATTGGTTAGCCGAAGAGTTCAAATCTGAAGAAGATATGGACTTACGCAAAGATGCTATGGCATTACAACGTTTAAAAGAGGCTGCCGAAAAAGCAAAGATTGAATTATCATCTTCTGCACAAACAGAAATTAACTTACCATATATCACGGCAACTGCTAGTGGACCAAAGCACTTGGTACGTACTTTAACACGTTCTAAATTCGAGCAATTAATTGCCGATTTAGTAAAACGTACTATCGAGCCTTGTGAATCTGCACTTAAAGCAGCAGGATTATCAACTAGCGATATCGACGAGATTATTCTAGTAGGTGGTTCTACACGTATTCCTGCCGTACAGGAAGCTGTAGAAAAATTCTTCAATAAAAAACCAAGTAAAGGGGTTAACCCAGACGAGGTTGTTGCTATTGGAGCTGGAATTCAAGGTGGTGTATTAACAGGCGATGTTAAAGATGTACTATTATTAGACGTAACACCATTATCACTTGGAATCGAAACCATGGGTAATGTTATGACCAAGCTTATCGAGGCAAACACAACGATTCCTACAAAGAAATCGCAAGTGTTCTCAACAGCTGCAGATAATCAGCCTTCAGTAGAAATTCACGTATTGCAAGGTGAACGTCCTATGGCAGCCGATAACAAAACCATTGGTCGTTTCCATTTAGATGGTATTCCACCAGCAAAACGAGGAACCCCTCAAATTGAAGTAACCTTCGATATTGATGCCAACGGTATTATTAAAGTATCTGCTGAAGATAAAGCTACAGGAAAAAAACAAGATATTAGAATTGAAGCATCTTCTGGATTAACTGAAGAAGAAATCGAAAAGATGAAACAAGAAGCAGAAGCCAATGCTGAAGCCGATGCTAAAGCAAAAGAAACTGCCGATAAGTTAAATCAAGCCGATGCAATGATTTTCCAAACAGAAAGTCAGCTGAAAGAATTTGGTGATAAATTATCTGATGATAAGAAAAAACCAATCGAAGAGGCTTTAGAAGAGCTTAAAAAAGCATACGAATCTAAAGATATTGCGGTTATCGAACCAGCTTTAGAAAAAATCAACGAAGCTTGGAAAGTAGCTAGCGAAGACATGTATAAAGCACAGCAAGAAGCACAAGCCAACGGCGCTGGAGCGCAACCAGAAGGAAATGCTGGTAGTGACAATAACGACGAAGGTAGCGATGTAGAAGACGTTGACTTTGAAGAAGTAAAATAACGTTTTTTATACTAAATTTATTTTAAAAAGCGCAACCATTATGGTTGCGCTTTTTTGTTTAGGTCAATATTGCAAAACGACTTTAAAATAAGGGTTTTAGAGTTTTTTTTAATCATTTATAGTGTGCGTAAATTCCTATAAATCAAAAAGTTATTGTGTTTTTCTTAGTTTTAAATTCAAAATATATATATATTTGTTACATACCTTTACTAAATATATAATAGCATAAAATTATGATTAATAGCAGTATTTAACTCTTCGTAATATAAAGAGTTAGATTTTTGCTCAAGCTACTTTTTGTTCTTAGCGTTAGCTAATGTTTATGGTTATTGTTTAATCTTAAAACTATTTAACCATGAATGCTAACAACATTACAATGCTTTTTTTTAGGGAGGTTCTCTGGAAAAAATTCATGATCTTTTTTGTTATAGTCTGTTGTATGTGTTTTACTAACACACTTCAATCCCAGACTATTGATACTGGTACGTCCGTTCATGCCGATTTTGGTATCGACGGTGATGTGTATGATGATCAATTATCTTATTGGCCTTTAATAGAGCCTCCTTATGTTACTCAAGCATTAGGAATTGATGATTGGTTAGATACAGAACCAGACGGTAACACAGCTACTGGAGCTGGAATTATCGATATCTTTTCACCAGAAGCGTTATCTGCTATTTCTGGAATTAATTCTGGTCAGAATAACTTTGCTGAACTACGACAATCAGCCCCACTGTACTCAACACCCGAAGGCGATGGTCGTATATGGATTGATGCAGCGTTTTATAGAGATCAATACGTGGCAGGAAGTAACCAAGATGCAACAGTGTTTGATCAATCCATCAATAAAAATTTTGATGATCCAAGAGCATGGGAGTTAAAAGTAGGTGATGTACCTGCAAAAACTGATATTATTGATGTTTATGCCCACTTAAGAAGAGACTTTCCAATTACATTTCAATGGGCTTATATTGCAGCCTCAACCTCAGATGCAGATGGTAGTAATCACTTAGATTTTGAATATTTTAGAAAACGAATCCAATTAGATGGGTTTAATATAGTTTATGAAAACCCTACTGAAGAAGGACTAGATTGTGGACATACCACATATAAATTTGGAGCCACCGGTAATGTGGAAGAGCATGGTGATATTTTACTTTCAGTAGATTATAAACAAGGCGGTAGAGAAGCAGATATAACATTATTAGTATGGATTGATAAAAATGACTTCCCTACCGATGCAGATTTTGATAATTTCAACACCTTAGGAGACAGACCTTTTGATTTTTATGATGATGGTAATGGCTATGTTTTTGCTGCTTGTACCAATTCTATAGAAGGCGACGAGTCTAACTTTGGTTATGCAAGAATTACCTTAAGACAAGGAATTTCTCAAGTACCAGTATTTTCGCAATTAAACAATACTGGTCCTACGGCAGCTCCACCATGGGGAACTATAGACTCTGGAGGAGATCAAGTATTTGAATATCCAACAGATACGTTTGTAGAATTCGCGATTAACTCTACATTATTAGGATTCGACACACAATCAGAAAGCGGATCCTGTGAAAACCCATTAGGAAGTGTTATTGTAAAATCAAGATCTTCAGCGTCATTTACATCATCATTAAAAGATATGGCAGGACCATTTAATTTAGGTGATCAACCAGAAATTGTTGTAGAAGTAGATGATGCCGAATATGAGTGCTTTGAAACTTCAGCTACTCTAACAGTAACAACAGTACCTCCTTCAAGTCCACCAGGAGTTTCTTATGATTATCAATGGTATGAATGGAATGAAGCAACGGAATCATGGGATATTATTCCAGGTGCTGTAAATAGTACTTATGAAGCGACCGTTGGAACTTATATGGCAGAAGCTACAATTATAAGAAATGGTATAGCTGGTTGTACAGCAGAAAGTAATCCAGCAACTGTTACTCAAGGAACACAAGCTGAAATATTAGTACCTTCATGTCCTACTAATGTGAATGTAGATTGTGAGGATGATATCGCAACAGCTTTTACAGCATGGATGGATAATTCAGGATTTTCATATACTGGAGGCGGTGGTGTTGTAACCGAAGCTTATACATACTATTTAGATGATGTAGAGGTTGCGTTAGAAAATTTTGTTGCGCCTAACTTTTGTGATGGAGGTGTTGCTAAAATAAGGTATACTGTATCAGACGAATGTGATCAAGAAGAATTTTGCGAAACTACATTTACTGTTGCAGTCGACGAGACAGATCCAACGATAGCTGATATAGACGACTATATGTTAGACGGCTGTAACACAGCATGGCCAGAAAGTTTAGACACCACTTGGAGCGATAACTGTTCCGATGGCGGATCAATCACTTCCGATGGCGGAGTAGACGATGGTTCTGACGGTTGTATCCAATATAGATTATACACCTTTAGTGTGACTGATGCTTGTGGTAACGATGCCACAGAAACGGTACGTGTCTCAAGAATGTACGACGAGACAGATCCAACGATAGCTGATATAGACGACTATATGTTAGACGGCTGTAACACAGCATGGCCAGAAAGTTTAGATACCACTTGGAGCGATAACTGTTCCGATGGCGGATCAATCACATCCGATGGCGGAGTAGACGATGGTTCCGACGGTTGTATCCAATATAGATTATACACCTTTAGTGTGACTGATGCTTGTGGTAACGATGCCACAGAAACGGTACGTGTCTCAAGAATGTACGACGAGACAGATCCAACGATAGCTGATATAGACGACTATATGTTAGACGGCTGTAACACAGCATGGCCAGAAAGTTTAGACACCACTTGGAGCGATAACTGTTCCGATGGCGGATCAATCACTTCCGATGGCGGAGTAGACGATGGTTCTGACGGTTGTATCCAATATAGATTATACACCTTTAGTGTGACTGATGCTTGTGGTAACGATGCCACAGAAACGGTACGTGTCTCAAGAATGTACGACGAGACAGATCCAACGATAGCCGATATAGACGACTATATGTTAGACGGCTGTAACACAGCATGGCCAGAAAGTTTAGATACCACTTGGAGCGATAACTGTTCCGATGGCGGATCAATCACTTCCGATGGTGGAGTAGACGATGGTTCCG
>NZ_RWBG01000001.1 GCF_003944795.1 Mangrovimonas spongiae | reverse complement strand
TCTTTATCGCCTTGTTTCGCAAAGCGGGTGCAAATATACAACCCTTTTTTAATTCACAAAAACTTTTTGAAGTTTTTTTTAATTTTTTTTCGTGCCGCATATTTTTTAAAGAACTTCTCTACTTACAACCAACCATAGTGGCGTTTTCGAGGGTGCAAATATACAACCTTCCCTCTCTTCTAAACAAATTTTTTATAACCTTTTTTTAAAGTTTTTTTTACCCGAAAAGCCACCTATCTAAAAAACAGGGCATTAAATGTAAATCTTTTTTCTTTACCATACAAATTATCTTTCCTTTTGATATTTGATGTGCCGATAGACCGTTTAATAAAATACCCCTAAAGCAATAGTACACATATATTGTAATAACAACTCTACGCTAATATACTTTATATATAATAGTGTATTATACTGATGGAATGTTGTAATTAAACACTAAATGCGTTAGGGATGGCAGTGGCATCCTTTTTTGTTTCTCTACTTTGTTAGTTATAACAAAAAAGATATAACGAACAGCCCGACCCAAACTTTGAGAAGGGGAACGCCCATATTGTGTTACGAGTTACAGTTGATGAATTAGCATTTACGAATAGCGTATGAACTTCTTCTTTTACAGAAAGAAGTTCCAGACGATACCAAACCTAACTACAAAGTCTCTGTAGGGATGGTTTGGAGCAGAATAAAAGTCGTATCCTGTCCATGCTGAATTAAAGTGTTCTGCCTTTAAAAAGATTCTTGCTTGCTGTACTTTGGCATTTATAAAGAAGTCTAATCTAGGGAAATCGCCATACTCTTGATTGTTTTGCACATAAAACTCGGCTAAAAGCGGATCGTAGGCATTCATATTATAACTGGTAAAGTACCTAAGGGTTACTCCTGTTTGTAAAAACAAGGCGCGTTTAAAAAAGTAATTGGAATAGTATAAGGTATTTCTCGTGACTAGTTCTGGCACATTAAGGACTTGGTTATCGTCTTTAATGTTTTGATAGGTCATTGTATTCATTAAAGAAAACTTGCCTAGCGTAAACTCTTTTTCTAGATTAACTTTTAGGTAATTTATAGACGCATCGTTTTGAAATGGTTTTACTAAACCTAAGCTTTCATCTTTTTTAAAATATAGATAATCGTTTATTGTAATTAAGTCGACTGAGACATTGGCTATCTTATTAGACTTTAATGCAAAAGTTAGCTGTTGGGTTTCTGTGTTATTAAAGTTTGATTGCCAATTATAATTTTCGTAAACACTTTGATATAATTGATAATTATAATTTGGTGCTTTAGAGCTATGGGTAATCATTGCCGACAACCCTATATCTTTGGTTACATTATAGGAGGCTTTTCCACTTATATAATTACCATCAAAATCACCTGAGATGTTTAATCCAAAGTTTCCTTCAACATTAAACGCACCAATTGTATTCTTGTATGCGCCTCCTAAAGATACAACATCGCCTTTTAAACGGTTGCTTATATATTGGTTGTTTATAAAGGTTACTTTATCGTAGCCATAATTGTAATTATTATGTGCAACATTAAAGGTTGCCTCTCCTAATGTTTTGTTTTCATATTTGGCATAAACTTGATTGTAAAAATTCTCAAGTGTCACCCGATCTCTTAAATTTCTATCTTGAAAGGCTTCACCAAAGTAATCGTTCTGCCTTGTTTGATTGTATTCATAATATTTATCCTCAAAAGAAATAATATGTCCAAGGGTTAATTGGTTACTTGATGTGGAGTCTTTTTGAATTAGTTTAAAACTATGATCTAAATGAAAGCGTTTTCCTTTTAATATATTCTCGGCATCTTCAAAATTCACTTCTAAAACAGCACGATCTTTAAACTCGGGGTCTCCAGATTCGAAATAAGGCACATTACTATCGGTTATCCCACCGTTTTCATTATTTAATAAGTCCTGCATTACAATATGTGCATTGGCAACATATCTGTTATTTTTAGTATTGTAACTGGTGGTAAATCTAAAATTTCCTGTACTTGTAAGTATATTTTGATATTTCCCTAAAGACCTAACCCCTTTATAAGCTATGGACATATTTAATTGCTCAGATGTATTTACGGTAAAAAATGCATCTAATTGTTGTCCTTGCTCGAAAGCTGTTTTAAAATAAAGTTCGGTAAGTGGCGTTGGCACACGATAATAATTAATATCGTCTATTTCCATATAATTAAAATGCCTTGCTCTGGCTCCAAATAGTGGCATTAAATTAGTATCATTAAAATGATATACTAACGTATTGTAAGATTGTCCTACATTGGAAAAAGGCAATAGGCCATAATTATCTTTTCGTAAGTAATTAAATTTATATTCTTTTAAAATGGTTAGTGTCGTATCTACTATTATAGTATCTCTCTCTTTAGATATTATGAGATAGTCCTCGATTTTGGCATCTTCATTTTTTATATTTTCATTACTCGTACTTTTAGTAGAGTACTGATTGTTTTCACCCAATCTATTATTCCCTCTAGCATCTTTATCTTTAGAAAGGATAGGTCTGTTTTGAGAATATCCTAAATGAACTACCGATATTAAAAAAACTGCCAAAAAAAGCTTCTTCATAATTATTTTTTAGACCTTGCAAATTTATATACATATATTATAATAACGATACCTTATTAAGATTTATTTAAATGCTTAAGCTCAAATATTCAGACTTTAAACTAGAATGCGGTACGGATGAAGCTGGCAGAGGCTGTCTTTCGGGCCCCGTTACGGCTGCTGCAGTTATTTTACCAGATAACTTTAAGCATAAAGTACTAAACGACTCTAAACAACTTTCTGAATCTAAACGCTATGAGCTTAGAACCTATATAGAAACTCATGCACTCACTTACGCTGTAGCACATGTGTTTCCTAAGGAAATTGACAACATTAATATTTTAAATGCGTCTATCTTGGCTATGCATAAAGCTATTTCTAATTTAAAAGAAACAGCAGAATACATTATCGTTGATGGGAATAAATTTAAACCTTTAAACGACATTCCTTACGAGACCATTATTAAAGGAGATGGAAAATATTTATCTATAGCCGCTGCTTCTATTCTTGCCAAAACGTATCGCGACGACTATATGGCTAAAATTCATGAAGAATTTCCACAGTATAACTGGAAAAAAAACAAAGGTTACCCAACAAAAGAGCATAGACAAGCTATAAAAGACCATGGCGTTACCCAATATCATAGAAAATCTTTTAGGCTACTACCTCAACAATTAAAATTAGAGTTATAACTTTTATATTTGCAAAAAAATCCTTCATTACATGAAATCAGTTTTTCGTCTATTACTACTTATATGTTTATTAACCGCTTGTACTTCGGAGAAAAAAAAGAAGGATTTATATAGCTATATTCCTGAAGAGGCCTCTATCGTTATAAAAAGTAACGGCTTACAAAGTCTTGTTAGTAATATTGAAAACAATCATTTTTTACAACAATTAAACAAAACGCCACTTTTTAACGAACTTGCAAACAAAACATCTCTCCTAAACCACTTAAACAATCAAGGTGAAACTATTATTTCATTTTTAAAAGACAATAATAATACATTGCAATATGCGGTATTAACCAGATTTAATGATAGCATTTTTAAACTCGACTCTATTCCTAATCACAGTCTTGAAACGATTACCACCCAAAACCAAACTTTTAAAAAAGCTACCGTAAACAAGCAAGTTCTTTACACAACTATTAAAGACAGTATTTTTATTGGTGCAACATCTCAAGAATTATTACTTTCATCAATTAAAGGACAGCCTAACAGCAATAAGACACTGCTTAAAACAGCCTCTAACAACAGTCAGCTTTCTGTTTATATAGATGAAAAGAAGACGAAAATGTTTTCAGATTTTTTTGTTGAAGACACCTTAAGAAATAGCAAACTAACCGAATTCTCTTTAATAGATATTAACTTAGAACAAGACGAACTTTTATTTAATGGTATTACTAAAGCAACCGACTCTACAAAAAGTTTAATACATGTTTTTAACGGCACAACACCGCAAAAAAACGACATCCAAAGGGTAACACCATCTAATAGCGATGGCTTTTTAAGCCTTACTTTTAACAACTTTAATACGTTTCACGAAAATCTAAAGCGCTATCAAAAACCAGATACGCTTAATTTAGATAAAACGCTATTTGGAAGTATTACAGAAGTTGGCGTTATTTTTCAAGGTAACAAACAAGCTATTGTTTTAAACTCTTTAGATGAAACCACAACCTCTCAAGCCATTTCATTAAACAAGCAGCATATTGAAACCTACAGAAGTATTGACATTTTTAGCTTTAACCAGCCTACACTATTTAAAAACACATTTTACCCTTTTATTAACGATACCAAAGCAAACAAATATATTGTATTAGACAACTTTTTTGTGTTTAGTAATAACACCGAAGTATTACAAAACATTATTGCCAATTATCAAAATAATACCACATTAAGCGACAAAAGCTACTTTAAAAACATTACTGAAAAACTAAGCGATGAAAGTTCGCTTTTAATCTCGGCAAATACGACACATTTAAATGACGTATTAAAACGAAGCATCTCTGAAAAAGCCATTATTAAAAACGATAATTACAAATGGGCTACTATTCAATTTATTAACGATAATAACTTTGCACACATTCATGGTATTATTAAAAAGAATAAAGCAAAAGCTGCAGAAGCTTCAGTTATCGAAGAGTTTAACATAAAACTAAACGAACGCTTGCTTAATACACCACAATTTGTAAAAAACCACGTCACCAAAGAAAAGGAAATTGTGGTTCAAGACATAAAAAACAATTTATACTTAATCTCTAACAAAGGAAAAGTTCTTTGGAAAAAACAACTTCCAGGAGCCATATTAGGTAAAATTAATCAAATTGATATGTATAAAAATGGGCGTTTACAATTAGCGTTTGCCACATCTAACAGAGTACATGTTATTGATAGAAATGGAAACGATGTAAAACCATTTCCTATAAAATTTAACGACCAAATCACTCAACCACTTTCGGTTTTCGATTATGACAACAACAAAAAGTACCGATTACTTATTACTCAAGGCAAGGACATTTTTATGATAGACGCCAAAGGAAAAACTGTAAAAGGCTTCACTTTTAAATCGGCAAATAGCGCTATCATCCATCAGCCACAACATATAAGAATAGGACGAAAAGACTACATAATATTAAAAACAAACGATAAATTATACATTTTAGACAGAACAGGAAAAACTAGAATAACACCAAAAAAACAATATAATTATTCTAATCAAGCTGTTTACGAATATCAAAATAACTTTGCTACAACCACCAAAAATGGTATTCTTGTTACGATAGACCAAAAAGGAAACACGGCATCTCGAGATTTAAACCTTACCGATAGGCATTATTTAACCACAACTATTAAAACACTTGTAGCACAATCTGAAAACCGTTTAACCATTAAAAACAAAACCCTAGAAATGGATTACGGTAATTATACAGCACCAGAAATTTTCTACTTATACGATAAAATTTACGTGGCCATTACCGATTTACAAACAAATAAAATTCACCTATTTGACAGTAGCGCAAAATATATAGACAACTTCCCCGTTTATGGCGCTTCTAAAATAGAACTCGATAATATAGATAAAGACCGAAACCTTGAATTTGTAACCAAAGGCAGCGATAATTCTATTTTAATCTATCAAATAAACTAAGGTAAACACCTAAAAACAAGCCGATTACACAGTAATACAAGATTTAACACCAACTATACAACGTTTCATACCAACTATACATTAACAATTTTATCAAGGTAGTATTTGGCTATATTCCCGCTTTATTAATTAAAAACCAAATACTTATGAAACCATTTATGTTAAACCTTAAACAAATTGCATTAGCTTTATTAGTTATTTTTAGTGTCTCCTGTTCACCAGAAGATGGAGAGCAAGGTCCTCCTGGAGAAGATGGTAATGCTAATGTACAAACCATAACTTTTGATGCCTCTAGCTTTGATGGAACTGCTAGTTATGTAGAAATTCCTGAATTAACTGAAGATGTTTTAGCAAACGATGCTGTGTTAACGTATTTATTAATGCATACATCTTCTGAAGATATCTGGTTTCAAGTGCCATGTCCTGTCGATCTGTGGGGTTTTGATTATGCAGTCGATGTAAATATGTCTGTTGGATATATTTGGTTTGACTACGCTGATGGAAATGGAGATAGTACTTCAATAACTGCTGGAGATCTGCAATCGGGAAAAGTCATTATTATTGAGTCTAGCAGTACAACAAGTGCTAGAACAAGCAACACCAAACAACAAGTTTATGCCGAGCTTAAACAAGCTGGAGTAGATATTAACGATTATTATGCCGTTTGCGAATATTACAGTATTAAACCATAATTAGTACTTAAATTTCGATTTCTAAAAATGTTAATCTTTTCAATAAAAAACAAAACCTTCTAGGTTTTAAAAACTTAGAAGGTTTATAAAAAATTAAAATCATGAAGCTCACAAAATCAACTAAACAAACCGTAAAAGCAATTACTTATGTTATGCTAGCTTTTATTATGGCTTTTAACATCTCCTGTTCACCAGAAGACGGTGAAGATGGTGCTCAAGGGCCACAAGGCGAACAAGGCCCTACAGGTCAGGATGGTGCTGATGGTGAAGATGGCAATGCCAATGTTATAACTTCAGCTTGGTTAGACGCCAATTGGAACGTATCTGACACCGACACCCAAAAAACGATGCAAATTACACCTGAGGAAATAGGTATTAGTAACAGTGATTTAAGAAACAACTGTCTGGTTATAGTTTACTTGAGTCAATGGGGCGATTCTAATATTTACACAATGCCTAGTAGTGGTCGTTGGAGTACCGCTTGGTACTCCTACACCTATGGTAATACCGGTGCTAATGTTTCTGGAATACGTATAAAATTAGAATCTACAAATGGTACTACACTAACCGAGTATCAATATGCTGGCTTTAGGGGGAATCGCTTTAGGTACGTTATTATACCAACCAACAACACAAATAGAAACAGTTTAGACTTTACTAACATGTCTTATGAAGAATTAATAAACCATTTTGGATTAGAAGACTAATTATCAATTAGTCTTAAATAAAAAAAGCCGAAGCTAGAACCTTCGGCTTTTTTTATACCCTATTTACAAGGAAATGATTAGTATTGTACTCTAATTTTTATGTTATGATTTCAAGAAAAAATGCCGCAATTTCCAAATGTATTTTACACAAAGTTGGTAATAAATTTAACCATACCAGAAATGCGTTTTCCGAAAACCTCATTCATTTTGATGATGATAGTTACGATCTCATGCTACCATTTCTATTAAAACCTTTTGTTAGCGAAGTACAAAGCTATCGTTTTAGCCATCATGCCGACATTAGTTTAAACGAAATAAACACCTATAGCACTGCTATTTTTTCAGATGAAGACACCTTCATAGATACCTCAAAACACATTGTAGAACATTTATTCGAGCAATCTAATTCTGCTCAAATAAAAACAGGTGATGTGCTTATCGTACTTTTTGAAGGCATTGAATTTAACGAGATAACTACCAATGCGCTTGGCATTTTTAAAATTGAAAATAAAGTCAACTTTTTTCAAACGTATCTAGAAAATAACAGCTACGATATCGTCGTACAAAAAGGGATTAGTAGTAAAAAGGTAGATAAAGGCTGTCTTATTTTAAATCAAAGTGATGGTGAAGGCCATATTGTATTAAGTGCCGACAATAATAATTACGATGCCCAATATTGGACCAAACACTTTTTAAACGTTAAATATGCTGATGATGCCAACCAACATACCCAACAGTATATCGAGTTATGTCGCGATTTTTCTGAAGAAGTACTAAAAACATCTTACGGCAACCAAGAACAAAACACCTTTCTTGCAAAAACCATCGACTATTTTAAAGAACACGAAAGTGTTAATGTAGAAGACTTTAAAGACGATATTTTTGAAGAAGACAAACACAAAACCCTTTTTGATGACTACAAAAAAAGCTTTGAAACCGAACTAGATGTTGTTATTCGCAATCACTTTGATGTGGCTGAAAACGTGGTAAAAAAAGCTAAACGCAAATTAAAAACCGATATTAAGCTCGACACCAACATTCAAATAAAACTGGATATTGATGCACCAGACGCTTCCAGCGAATATCTAGAACGCGGTTACGACGATGAGAAAAAAATGCATTACTACAAAGTGTATTTTAACGAAGAAGGCTAAAAAAAAAGCACTCAATAATTGAGTGCTTTTTTTTATTTAGCAAATCAAAATATTATTCAACTATAAACTTTTTTGCTTTCTGTAAACCATCTATTTTAACCATTAAAATATAATTTCCGGAGGCTAAATTAGAAATATTTAATGCAACATTATTGTTACTAATGCGTTGTTGAGACTGCATTACTTCTCTACCTTGCAAATCGTATATTGCTATCTCTAATAACTTACTTTCAACTTGTAATTGCTCTGGAAAAGCAATATTAATATCGGTACTTGTAGGATTAGGATAAAGTGTAAATAAGTTAGTTTCCAAACTCAATTCCTCAACATTCAATTGTTGCGCATCCAAATAATCTGGAACACCATTATTGTTTAAGTCATCATCTGTTGGGTCTCCATTTTCATTATAATCTTCATCGATGGATAAGATTCCATCACCATCATCATCAAAATCTAAATGATTTGGAATTCCATCGCTATCTGTGTCTAAAAATGTAGGAGATGAAGTGCTATTTTCGGTCGTTCTTCCATCACCAAAAACCAATTCTATATTAGTTAACACATTGTCACCGTCATCATCATCATCTAAGTAATTGGGAATTCCATCACCATCGGTATCATCATTAGCTAAATTGCCATCATTATTTACGTCTTCCATATCACTTGGCATGCCATCGGTATCTGCATCAGCCGTACAATCTATAGCAGACAATGTTAATTGAAATGTTTCTTCAGTTATTCCAGGATTTATCACTATTGTATAATCGATTGGAGTTGTAGTTAATGCTACGCTTCCAGATACAACGACATCATTCTCATTTAAAATAGTTATAGAATTTTCATCGGGAGATAAATTAAATAGTTCTAATATGTTTGCTTTGTAGGGGTCTAAATCAAACTGCTCTACACCATTATTATCCACATCGCAAATAACAACATCAAAATTTGAAGCAGGTGTAAAACGCCATGCTTCAGAACTTGTTTCCCAAGCTCCTGTATTTCTTCCTGGTGGTGTAATTGCAACAATATCTCCCCCTATAGATTTTTGTAACCCTATTACCGCATTACCGCTATTCCAGTCACAAAGTGGCTTATCATAAATAAAAACTTCTATAATTCCAGTAGTTTCGTGTAATACAATATGAGAACTTGACAATAATTCTGTACATGAATATTGTGGTATACTATCATAAACCACGTAGAATTTTCTGTGGGGTGCTTCACCAGAAACCCCTGTAAACACTACTCCGTTATCTACCCCTGGAGCCATATTATATATGTCATGAAACGGCCCAAAAATATTCATTTGGGCTAAATTATGATTACTATCACTTACTGGTAAGGTGTCACTAAAAGCCCACGGACAATATCCATTTGCTAAACTAGTATCAAAACTTATGGAACCATTAGAACTAATAACTAGCTGAGAAAAAAAGTCTTCGTAAAAAAAGCCTTGATAGTAAGAACTAAAACTAAAGTCAAAGGGAATATTAATTACATCAGAATAGACATCATCTTGATTAAAAGTAACTTCTGCATCGCCTTGAAAAGACTGATAAGGAATAGATTCTACCGTGTAAAAAAGGGTGTTTTGGCCAATACTAAGATTGAAAAAACATAAGGTAAAAAGTAATACGTAACATTGTTTCATAGATAAATTCAATTGGTTAAAATGTTAAATATAAAACAATTGAATGTATCTCTACAATATCTAAACGTTATTTTTTTAACACAAACTCCGCTTCAAATAACGTTTTAAAATGGGTTTTAAGTTTCTCTTTTACCTCGTTTACATTAACCTCTTTTTGTCCTAACTCTACATTTAAGGAGGTTACCGCTTTGCCGCGAATGCCACAAGGAATCATATTATCAAAATAACCTAAATCGGCATTCACATTTAGCGCAAATCCATGCATAGTTACCCAACGGCTAGCACGAACACCCATGGCACAAATTTTTCTAGCAAATGGCGTTCCTACATCCAACCAAACACCGGTTTCGCCTTTACTACGTTCGGCTTTTAAGCCATACTCGGCAAGGGTGAGAATAATAACTTCTTCTAAAAAACGTAAGTATTTATGAATATCGGTAAAAAAATTGTCCAAATCTAAAATAGGATAGCCAACAATTTGTCCTGGACCATGATACGTAATATCGCCACCACGATTTACCTTGTAAAATGTAGCACCTTTTTCGGCTAACTGTTTTTCATCTATCAATAAGTTAGACATATCGCCACTTTTTCCTAAAGTGTATACATGTGGATGCTCGACAAATAAAAAGTAATTGGGTGTTTTTAAGTTAAGAGCTTCTCTTCTATTTCTAATTTTTAAATCTAAAATAGACTTAAAAAGAGATTCCTGATAGTCCCAAGTCTGTTTATAGTCTTTTCTTCCTAATTCCTGTAACTCTATCTGTTTATTCATAGCGCACAAAAATACGGAAAAATAATGGGTTACGATTTAGGATTATTTAAAATTACTAATGCTGCAATAACCCCAGGAACCCAGCCACAAAGCCAAAGCAAAAATACAATAAGAATAGATCCGCAACCTTTATCTAAAACAGCTAACGGCGGACATAAAATAGAAAGTAAGACTCTCCAAAAACTCATAGTTATAATAGTTTGATGATTGATGTATCTATAGGACGCATTTACAGTAATCTTGTTACAACTTGGTTTAAAAAACTATTCTTAAAAATATGAGAAAACACCCTTTTTACCTAATACTAAATTCCTTCCATAAGGTATATGCTATTTTTTTGAAATAATGTAATTTTGCACACGCTTACCACAAATGGTAAAACTCAAAATATAATTAGCATGCAACTTTCAGAACAAGAAGTAGTAAGAAGAGAAAAATTAAATAAATTAAGAGCATTAGGAATAAATCCTTACCCTGCCGATTTATACCCTGTACAAGACACCTCAAAAAGTATTAAGCAACACTTTGAAGACGGTAAAAAAGTAGTGATTGCAGGACGGTTAATGTCACGCCGTATTCAAGGCAAGGCCTCTTTTGCTGAGTTACAAGATAGCGAAGGACGTGTACAAGTGTACTTTAATAGAGATGAAATTTGCACTGGCGACGATAAAAGTAAATACAACGATGTTTATAAAAAACTACTTGATATAGGTGATTTTATTGGTGTTGAAGGTGAATTATTTACAACCCAAGTAGGCGAGAAAACCGTTATGGTAAAAGATTTTTCGTTATTAAGTAAATCTTTAAAACCATTACCATTACCAAAAGTAGATGCCGAAGGCAACATTCATGATAAATTTGACGATCCAGAACAACGCTATAGACAACGTTATGCAGATTTGGTAGTAAACCCCAACGTAAAAGATGTTTTTGTAAAACGTACAAAACTCTTTAACGCCATGCGTGAGTTTTTTAATAACTCTGGTTATTTTGAAGTAGAAACGCCTATCCTACAATCTATTCCTGGTGGTGCTGCAGCAAGGCCATTTGTAACACATCACAACTCTCTAGATATTCCTTTATATATGAGAATTGCCAACGAACTTTACTTAAAACGTTTAATTGTTGGTGGTTTTGAAGGTGTTTATGAATTCTCTAAAAACTTTCGTAACGAAGGTATGGATCGCACCCATAATCCAGAGTTTACTGCAATGGAAATTTATGTTGCTTATAAAGACTATAACTGGATGATGGATTTCTGCGAAAAACTTTTAGAGCATTGTGCTACCGCAGTAAATGGTACAACAAAAGCTACTTTTGGCGAACATGAAATCGATTTTAAAGCACCATATAAGCGAATCACTATGGCCGATTCTATTAAAGAATTTACAGGCTTTGATATTACAGGTAAATCTGAAGATGACATTCGTAAAGCAGCTATAGAAATGGGCGTTGAAGTTGATGACACCATGGGTAAAGGGAAGCTAATTGATGAAATTTTTGGTGAAAAATGCGAAGGCAATTACATTCAGCCAACCTTCATTACAGATTACCCTAAAGAAATGAGCCCATTGTGTAAAGAACATCGCGACAATCCTGAATTAACCGAGCGTTTTGAACTTATGGTTTGTGGTAAAGAAATTGCCAATGCGTATTCTGAGCTTAACGACCCTATAGACCAAAGAGAACGTTTCGAACATCAATTAAAATTAGCCGATCGTGGCGATGACGAAGCAACGCAATTTATAGACTACGATTTCTTACGCGCCTTAGAGTATGGTATGCCGCCTACTTCTGGAATGGGAATAGGTATGGATAGGTTAATTATGTTCCTTACCAACAATCAATCTATTCAAGAAGTATTATTTTTCCCACAAATGAAACCAGAGAAAAAGATACCAGAAATGACCGAGGAAGAAAAAGCTGTTTTTAATTTATTAAAAGCCAATAACCCAATTGATTTAAACGAGCTTAAAACACAATCTGGTTTAAGTAACAAAAAATGGGATAAGTCTATTAAAGGGTTAACCAAAAACGGTTTAGCTAAAGTTAATAAAACCGACTCTGGTTTATTTGTAGAAATGTTATAGATTTAGAGTTTCTAACCGTAGAGAAAAGCCCCGTTAATTTCTCTACGGTTAAAATATCTTAACCTCACTATAAAACATGAAGGATTTATCCAAAATATTAACTTCTGGTAGAAATATCCTAATCCTTCCAATAGCCATATTTGTTGGTCTTACTACTGTTGCTTATTTTATCTGGGATAAATCTATCGAAGATTATCAAATAAGAGTAAAAGAGCAAATTCAATTAACAGGAACGTTATCAACACAAGAGTTTATTAAAACAATAAACAAAGAAGTCCAAAGAGTTGAAAACCTAAAAAATCGTCTGGAAATTTCTGAAGGTGATTACCATAAACATTGGAAAAAAGAAACCCAGATGATTTTAAATCAATCCCATTCAATAAAATTCATTGAATGGATAGATAGCTCCATGGTTATAACAAAAATAACACCTGTAAAAGAAAATATTAATGCTATTGGTTTAGATATATCTAAAGTAGATTACAGAAAAGATGATTGGATAAAGCATACAAAACAAAACACCATTAACATTACGCCATGGTCTAGAATGACACAAGGTGGCCACGCTTTTTTAATTGATGTACCCGCCTATTATAACAATACATTTCAAGGTACTGTAACGGCTGGCATGGATTTTACGCAAAATTTTGAAGCATTTTCACAAGGTTTGGATAACTTTTGTGTAGAGTTAACCGATCATAATGGCACAGTTTTTTATAGCTACAATATGCCTAAAAAAGCTAATGTAGATGACAGCTACACTTTCACTAGCTTATTAAAAGCAGATAAACTAAAAAATCAAGATTGGGAATTAAAACTATATCCTACAAAAAAACTACTCTCATCTACTGAAGAAAGGACGTTTATAAATTACACTTTACTTTTTGGTTTAATGCTATCGTTTCTTCTAAGCCTGTTAAGCTATTTTTATCATAAATCTTTAAAAGAAACACAAAAAGCTTTAGACAGTAATACCAGATTGGCAAACTTAAACTTAAGCTTAAAAAAAGAAAAACGAAAAGCAGAAGAAGCCTCTAAAGCCAAAACCGACTTTTTGTCTAATATGAGCCATGAAATAAGAACGCCCCTTCACGCTATTTTAGGGTTTATTCAAATTTTAAAACAAGGTAACTTTAACGATAGTGAAAAAGAATATATCGATTTAATGGGCAAATCCTCAAAAAATCTTTTAGCTATTGTAAACGACATTCTTGAAATACATAAAATAGAATCTGGAACTGTCACACTTGAAGAATCCTCTTTTTCACCATTAAAAAAGGTTAAAGATATTACCGATACTTTTCAACTTCAGTTTGCAGAAAAAAATCTGTTTTTAAAAACCAATTTAACGCAAAATGTAGGTATTAAAGCCTATGGTGACAAAAATAAGTTCTCTCAAGTTTTTACAAACCTCTTAAAAAACGCCCTTAAATTCACCGAAAAAGGCGGCATTAATGTAAGTTACACAGAACAACTTATTGATGATAAACTTAACATAAAAGTTAGTATTAAAGACACTGGAGTTGGCATACCTGAAAGTAAAGTAAAAACTATTTTTAAACGATTTACACAATTAGACAGTAGTTTAAAAAAACAGCATGAAGGTAGTGGACTAGGTTTAGCTATTAGCAAAGAGTTTTCCGAACTTTTAAATGGTAATATTACTGTTGAAAGTTCTGAAGATAATGGTAGTACTTTTGTTTTCACGTCCTCATTTAAAGTAAGTGATAACCAAGAGTATGTTACCGAAAAATCTATCGACAATTTACAATTAGAACATCTAAACGTTTTAATTGTAGATGATAACAACATTAATGTAATTGTATTAAAAAAATTACTTGAAGAGGTTAATATTCAAGTTGATATTGCCAACAATGGTTTAGAAGCCTTAAAAAAGACAAAAACAGCAGATTACCATCTAATTTTCATGGATATTCACATGCCAGAAATGGATGGGTATGAGGCAACCAAAAACATACGAAAAGTTAACGATCAAGTGGTTATTATTGGCTTATCGGCAAACGTTACTACAACTGCTATAGAAAAGGCCATAAATAGTGGTATGACAAATTACCTTACCAAACCATTTGTTAAAGAACGCCTTTACAAACTTATAAACATGTACTTCCCCAACAACAAGTAAACAGGACTCATTTTTTTTATTTACTTTTAAGTGTAAATAAACACTTTAGTTATGAAAACTTACTTGAGTATTCTCTTCTGTTCTATGTGTATAACGTTCTCTTACACACAAGACATCCTTCCTAAAGATTCTAAAGTTGAATTTAAAATAAAAGGTGGTGGAATTTTTAATGTAAAAGGGTCTTTTAAAGGCATGAAAGGAGACTTTAGGTTTACCCCTGAGAGTCTGGAAAATTCTGCTTTTAATATCTGTATCGATGCCTCAACTGTAAATACTGGTAATGACAAAAGGGATGCCCATTTAAAAAATCCTGATTTTTTTGAAGTATCAACGTATCCAAATATCTGTTTTAAATCTACATCCGTCACTAAAACAAATAAAGGGTATTCAACTACAGGTAATTTAAGCATGCATGGGGTTTCTAAAACGGTTAGTATTCCTTTTACTTTTAAAAACAACACGTTTAAAGGCCAATTAACTATAAACCGATTTCATTACAATATTGGTAACGATATTGGCACGTTTAAAGTTGGCGAAGAAGCTGAAGTGACTATTATTTGCGCTGTAAAAGATTAATCTCTAATAAGCGGCAATGTACTACAACGCAGCAATCCTTCCTGTTTAGCTATTTCGGCATAAGGCACTTCTTCAACAGTAATACCTTGCTCGCGTAACCAAGTATTTAATCGTGTAAAGTTTTTTTCTGAAATTACAACATCTTCAGAGATAGAAAATATATTGCTATTCATGTTGTACATTTCATCTTTAGTAATTTCAAAAACGTTGTCTTTACCAAAAAAATCGACTAACCATTGATATTCTTCTTCAACTAAAAATCCATTTTTATGAATAATCGCTTTATCCTTTCCTACCGGTTGAAAACAGCAATCTAAATGAAGGGCGTTTTCTTTTGGATTTGTATTAGATTTTCGCAATTCAAATGATTTTACTGTTTTATTTGGAAAAAGTGCTTTTATCGCATCAACAGCTTTTGTATTTGTTCTTGCGGTAATATAATCGGGATAATCTTTACCCGAATAAGTTCCTATAAAAACATAATCGTTCCAAGGCATAACATCGCCACCTTCAATATGACAATCTTCTGGTAAAATAACTATATCCTCCTTAGGAATTTGTTTAATGACATGTTGAATGGCTTGATATTCTTTATCGCGGTCTGGTAGGATATTGGCTTTTATAAATTTATCATCAATAACAAAAGCAATATCTCTTGAAAAAATTTGATTGTAATCTGTTATAATATCTGGCCTGTAAACTGTAACATCATACTTTTTTAAAACCTGAACGACAGCTTCCATTTCCTTAATCATATCAGATTCTTTAGGATAAGTACCAGCTTTTATATGCTGAAGCGATTTAGGATCGTAAGTATCTTCAATTTTAGGAATTGGCCCATTGCTTTCTGCTGTACCTAAAACAACTGCTCGTAGTCTAGACGTTTCGTTTTTAACATGTAACTTCAACATAAAGGAAATAAAATAAAAAAAGCTTCATAATGCCTATGAAGCTTTTTAATTTATAAAATGTATTTTATCTGTTTTCTATAGTTTTAAAATCTCTATGGTTCTCGCCAATGTAAACTTGTCTTGGACGACCAATTGGTTCTTTTCTCAATCTCATTTCTCTCCATTGTGCAATCCAACCTGGTAGTCTACCTAAGGCAAACATTACTGTAAACATTTCTACTGGAATGCCCATAGCACGATAAATAATTCCTGAGTAAAAATCTACGTTTGGATAAAGTTTACGTTTTACAAAGTAGTCATCTTCTAAAGCTTCTTTTTCTAAACCTTTAGCAATATCTAAAATTGGATCTTCTACACCTAAATCACCTAACACTTCATCGGCAGATTTTTTAATAATTCTTGCGCGTGGGTCGAAGTTTTTATAAACACGGTGACCGAATCCCATTAAACGGAATGGATCTTCTTTGTCTTTTGCTTTACCCATGTATTTTTTAGTATCGCCACCATCTTCTTTAATACCTTCTAACATTTCTAGAACAGCTTGGTTAGCACCACCATGTAATGGTCCCCAAAGCGCAGATATTCCAGCAGATAAAGACGCAAATAACCCAGCATGTGATGAACCAACTATTCTGACAGTAGATGTTGAACAGTTTTGCTCATGATCGGCATGAAGAATTAATAGCTTATCTAAAGCGTTTACTAATATCTCGCTCTGTTGGTATTCTTTATTAGGCTTTTCAAACATCATTTTTAGGATGTTTTCTACATATCCTAAGTCTTCGCTACCGTAGTTAAGTGGCAACCCTTGCTTTTTACGCATGGTCCATGCTACTAAAACAGGGAATTTACCTAAAATTCTAACAATAGCATTATACATATCTTCTTCGGACTCTACATTTACAGAAGATGGGTTAAATGCTGTTAACGCACTTGTTAATGATGCTAAAACGCCCATTGGATGTGCCGATTTTGGAAAAGCATCTAATATCTTTTTCACATCGTCATCTACGACAGAGTGTTTTTTAATATCACCATGAAACTTATCTAATTGCTCTTGTGTTGGCAGTTCTCCAAAAATTAATAAATATGCTACTTCTAAGAAATCGGCTTTTTCGGCAAGGTCTTCAATAGAATATCCTCTGTATCTTAAAATTCCTTTTTCTCCATTAAGAAATGTTATAGCACTTTCACATGATCCTGTGTTTTTATAACCTGGATCTATGGTAGTAACTCCACCTGTAACTCCTCTTAGCGTTTTAATATCTATGGCGACTTCATTTTCTGTCCCAGTAATTAAAGGAAATTCATGCTTTTGGCCATTAATTTCTAATGTAGCTTTATCTGACATATGTCTGTTATATTTTATTAATTTGACGTTTTTTTGAAAGTGTCACAAATTTAAGAAATATCTAAGGATTTATGAAGTAACTTAGTAAAGGTTTTAGCTATTAAGAAATTGTTAAAAACTATGCATAAAAAAAGCGATTATTGAAAGATCAATAACCGCTTTTAATTTTTAAACTGATGATGTTTTTAATTTACTTTAAATGCTTTCTCCTTAGGGTAAAAAGCAATATCGCCTAATTCTTCTTCTATTCTTAGTAGTTGGTTATATTTTGCCATACGGTCGCTTCGTGAAGCAGAACCTGTTTTTATTTGCCCTGTATTTAAAGCTACAGCCAAATCGGCAATGGTATTATCTTCGGTTTCTCCAGATCTATGAGACATAACAGACGTGTAACCAGCATTATGCGCCATATTAACAGCTGCAATGGTTTCGGTTAAAGTTCCTATTTGATTTACTTTAATCAAGATAGAATTAGCAATACCATTTTCAATTCCTCTAGATAAACGCTCTACATTTGTAACAAATAAATCATCTCCTACAAGCTGTACTTTATCGCCCACTTTTTCGGTTAAGAGCTTCCATCCATCCCAATCGTTTTCGTCCATACCATCTTCAATAGAAATAATTGGATATTTTGCACATAAATCGGCTAGATATTGTGCTTGTTCTTCAGATGTTCTTACTTGTCCTTTATCGCCTTCAAATTTTGTGTAATCGTATTTACCATCAACATAAAACTCTGCCGAAGCACAATCTAAAGCAATCATGACTTCATCGCCTAATTTATATCCTGCTTTATCTACAGCTTTAGCTATGGTATCTAAGGCGTCTTCTGTTCCGCCTTCTAATGTCGGCGCAAAACCACCTTCATCTCCTACTGCGGTGCTTAAACCCCTATCGTGAAGTACCTTTTTTAGGTTATGAAAAATTTCGGTTCCCATTTGCATAGCATGTGTAAAATTCTTTGCTTTTACAGGCATAACCATAAATTCTTGGAATGCAATTGGTGCATCGCTATGAGAACCACCATTAATAATGTTCATCATAGGAACTGGCAACGTTTTGGCTGAAACACCGCCAACATAACGATACAATGGCATGTTTAATTCGTTTGCTGCAGCTTTGGCAACTGCCAAGGACACACCAAGGATAGCATTAGCTCCTAATTTTGATTTATTAGGTGTTCCGTCGATCTCAATCATAATTTGATCGATTAAAGCTTGCTCTAAAACCGATACTCCTAAAAGCTCTTGTGCTATTATAGTATTTACATTTTCTACGGCTTTTAAAACACCTTTCCCCATATAATTATCGCCTCCATCGCGTAATTCTACAGCTTCGTGTTCTCCTGTTGATGCTCCTGAAGGAACAGCAGCTCGTCCTAAAATACCGTTTTCGGTAACCACATCAACTTCTACAGTTGGGTTTCCTCTTGAATCTAATATTTGTCTTGCATGAATGTTTACTATAATACTCATAAGTTCTATTTAATTACTATTCTAACAAATTTACAAAATACTTGCGCTTCTTGTTAATAGCTTAATTATTATTCAATTTAAATTTAACGATAATGTTTTCGTATCAAAAAAACCTCAAAGAATTTCGGTAATCTTTGAGGTTTCTTTATTATTCATTCTTGATATTCTCCATAAACTGGTCAAATAAATACGACGCATCATGTGGTCCAGGACTAGCTTCTGGGTGATATTGAACTGAAAAACAGTTTTTATTTTTCATTTTAATACCTGCTACGGTGTCATCGTTAAGATGAACATGTGTAATCTCGATATCTGGATGATTTTCGGTGTCTTCTCTATTAATAGCAAAACCGTGATTTTGTGAGGTTATTTCGCCATTTCCTGTAACTAAGTTTTTAACAGGATGGTTAATCCCGCGGTGGCCATTGTGCATTTTATACGTTGATATTCCATTAGCCAATGCGATAACTTGATGCCCTAAACAAATACCAAATAAAGGTAAATTTCTTTCTAAAACTTCTTTAGCTAAGGTTTGTGCTTCTTGTAATGGCTCTGGATCTCCAGGACCATTAGATAAGAAATAACCATCTGGGCTCCAAGCCTGCATCTCCTCAAAAGATGTATTATAAGGGAACACTTTTATATAGGCATCTCTTTCTGCAAAGTTTCTAAGGATATTGGTTTTAATACCAATATCTAATGCAGCTATTTTATAGGTGGCATTTTCATTACCAAAATAATAAGGCTCTTTGGTTGATACTTTAGAGGCTAACTCTAACCCATTCATATTCGGTACATCGGCCAATTGCTTTTTAAGTCCTTCAATATTATCTACATCTGTTGATATAACGGCGTTCATAGCACCATTGTCTCTAATGTAACTAACTAAAGCTCTTGTATCGACATCTGAAATAGCTAATAGGTTATGTTTATTTAAGAATTCTTCTAAAGAAAAATCGGCATTAACCCTTGAATATTCGTAACTAAAGTTTCTACAGATTAAACCTGCAATCTTTATGGAATCGGATTCTACTTCTTCATTATTTGCGCCATAGTTACCTATATGTGCATTTGTGGTAACCATTAGTTGACCGTAGTATGATGGATCTGTAAAAATTTCTTGATACCCTGTCATACCTGTATTAAAGCATATTTCTCCAAAAGAAGTTCCTTCTTTTCCTCCAACCGATTTACCATAAAAAATGGTACCATCGGCTAGTAAAATAAGTGCTTTATCTCTTTTCTTGTACTTCATTGTGCTGTGTTGTTGTTTTGTTTTGAAAAAAGGTTTTGCAAAATTGCATAAAAAAAAGGATAAACTAAAATAGTTTATCCTTTATGTTATCATGCTAAAAACATTTTATTCTTCTTCGTTAGTAGCTTCTGGCTTAGCTGCTGCTGCAGTAGGTTTACTACCACCGCCTCTTCTACTTCTACGAGTTTTCTTTTTAGCTGTTCCAGATGGGTTATAAGTATCGTTGTAATCAACTAACTCGATCATTGCCATGTCTGCATTATCACCTAAACGATTACCTAATTTAATAATTCTAGTGTATCCGCCTGGTCTATCCCCAACTTTAGGAGCTACTTCTCTAAAAAGCTCTGCTACGGCATCTTTTTGTCTTAATTTAGAAAATACGACTCTTCTATTGTGAGTTGTGTCTTCTTTAGACTTAGTTACTAATGGCTCAACAAATTGTTTAAGCGCTTTAGCTTTTGCTACGGTAGTATTAATACGTTTGTGTTCGATTAAAGAACAAGCCATATTAGCAAGCATTGCTTTTCTATGAGCTGTTTTTCTACCTAAGTGGTTAAATTTCTTTCCGTGTCTCATGACGTTTAAATTTCGCTTTCATCTTGCTTCAATCCACGATAGGAGAGCAAATTATGAAGCATTTATTATTCTTTATCTAATTTATACTTTGATAAATCCATACCAAAACTTAATCCTTTTACACTAACTAACTCTTCTAGTTCTGTTAATGATTTTTTTCCAAAGTTTCGGAATTTCATTAAATCGTTCTTATTGTATGATACTAAATCTCCTAGAGTATCTACTTCGGCTGCTTTTAAACAGTTTAAAGCACGTACAGAAAGATCCATGTCTACTAATTTAGTTTTAAGTAGTTGTCTCATGTGAAGTGATTCTTCATCATAAGTTTCTGTTTGTGCAATTTCATCGGCTTCAAGCGTTATTCTTTCATCAGAGAATAACATGAAGTGATGAATTAATGTTTTAGCAGCTTCGGTTAAAGCATCTTGTGGATTTATAGAACCATCTGTAATAATTTCAAAAACTAATTTTTCGTAATCTGTTTTTTGTTCTACACGATAGTTTTCAATACTATACTTTACATTCTTTATAGGAGTGTAAATAGAATCGGTAAAAATGGTACCTATTGGTGCAGATGCTTTTTTGTTTTCTTCTGCAGGTACATATCCTCTTCCTTTTTCTATAGTAATTTCCATGTTAATGTTAACCTTAGAATCTAAGTTACATATAACTAATTCTGGGTTTAACACTTGGAATCCTGAGATAAATTTTTGGAAATCGCCAGCAGTAATTTGCTCTTGTCCAGAAATTGCTATTGATACAGATTCGTTATCAACATCCTCTATTTGTCTTTTAAAACGTACTTGTTTTAAATTAAGGATAATTTCGGTAACATCTTCTACAACACCTGAGATGGTAGAAAATTCGTGATCAACACCTTCAATTCTTACTGATGTGATTGCAAAACCTTCTAAAGAAGATAATAACACACGTCTAAGGGCATTTCCTACTGTTAATCCGTAACCAGGCTCTAAAGGACGGAATTCGAATTTACCTTCGAAATCTGTCGAGTCGATCATGATTACTTTATCTGGTTTCTGAAAATTAAATACAGCCATTTGTTTTCTTCGTTTTAATTGTTATTTAGTTGCGCGGTTTATAAGTTTGAAGAAGTACGAATAAACCCTTTGGCTAAATACCAATGTTGTTAATTTATTATTTAGAATATAATTCGACGATGAATTGCTCGTTGATATTTTCAGGAATTTGAAGTCTAGCAGGAACTGAAACATATGTTCCTTCTTTTTGTTCGTTATTCCAAGTAATCCATTCGTATACGTTGCTTGAATTTGCTAACGAGTTATTGATAGCTTCAAGTGATTTTGATTTTTCTCTTACACCTACAACATCGCCAGCTTTTAATTGGTAAGAAGGAATGTTTACTAACTCACCATTTACAGTAATGTGTCTGTGAGAAACTAATTGTCTAGCGCCACGACGAGAAGGAGAGATTCCCATTCTAAATACGACGTTGTCTAATCTAGACTCGCATAATTGCAACAATACTTCACCTGTAATTCCAGGAGCTGCTGTTGCTTTTTTAAACATGTTTCTAAATTGACGCTCTAAGATACCGTAAGTGTACTTAGCTTTTTGCTTTTCTTGCAATTGGATTGCGTATTCAGATTTTTTTCCACGACGTTTATTTGCACCGTGTTGACCTGGAGGATAGTTTCTTTTCTCGAAAGATTTATCTTCTCCAAAAATAGCTTCTCCAAATTTACGAGCTATTTTAGTTTTAGGACCAGTATATCTTGCCATTTTAATTAATTTTAGAGTGATTATTGAATTAAGGTCTTAGTCTTATCCTTCGATAATCGTTAATCTCTTGTTATACTTGTTTAAATTTTTTCAGTTTGCAAATTTACATATAAAAAAATTAATATCAACTATTTAGAACAGTTGATATTAATTTGAGGTTACATGTAATTAAACTCTTCTGCGTTTTGGAGGTCTACATCCGTTATGTGGTAATGGTGTAACATCTATAATTTCTGTTACTTCAATACCTGCATTATGAATAGAACGAATAGCAGATTCTCTACCATTTCCAGGACCTTTAACGTAAACTTTTACTTTTTTCAATCCTGCCTCTTGTGCTACTCCTGCAGCATCTTCAGCAGCTAATTGAGCAGCGTAAGGTGTGTTTTTCTTAGATCCTCTAAATCCCATTTTACCAGCTGATGACCATGAAATTACGTCACCTTTTTTGTTGGTAAGAGAGATGATTATGTTATTGAAAGAAGCTGTAATATGAGCTTCTCCAACTGCGTCTACAATAACTTTACGTTTCTTTGTATTTGACTTTGCCATATTAAATATTAGTTTTTAGTTGTTAGTTTATAGTTATTAGAATCCTAAACATTTCTATTTCAAGCAGATTCGTCTAACTTCTAAATACTAATGACTAACGTCTCAAAAAAATTATTACTTAGTTGCCATTTTCTTGTTAGCAACTGTTTTTCTTTTACCTTTTCTTGTTCTAGAGTTGTTTTTAGTACGTTGACCTCTTAATGGAAGTCCCGCTCTATGACGAATTCCTCTGTAACATCCTATATCCATTAATCGCTTAATGTTTAATTGTGTTTCAGAACGTAGCTCACCTTCAATAGTATAGTTTGCTACAGCAGCACGAATGCTACTAATTTGATCGTCGTTCCAATCTTGAACTTTGGTGTTTTCATCAACTTTAGCTTCTGCTAAAATGTCTTTTGCTCTACTTTTTCCTACACCATAGATGTAAGTTAAAGAGATAACACCTCTTTTGTGTTTTGGTATGTCTACACCTGCAATTCTTGCCATAATTATCCTTGTCTTTGTTTGAATCTAGGATTCTTTTTGTTGATTACGTAAAGTCTACCTTTTCTACGCACGATTTTACAATCTGCACTTCTTTTTTTTACTGATGCTCTTACTTTCATAGTATTAGTATCTATAAGTTATTCGAGCCTTAGTTAAATCGTAAGGACTCATTTCTAATTTTACTTTGTCTCCTGGTAACAATTTTATGTAGTGCATTCTCATTTTTCCTGAGATATGAGCTGTCACTATGTGACCGTTCTCTAACTCTACGCGAAACATTGCGTTAGACAATGCTTCTATAATTGTTCCATCTTGTTCTATAGGTGCTTGTTTTGCCATAGTATTTTTTTAAGCGACTGCTTTTCTATTTTTACCTGTTTTCATCAAGCCATCATAATGTCTATTCAACAAATAAGAGTTTACTTGTTGCATGGTATCGATTGCAACTCCTACCATAATCAACAATGATGTTCCTCCAAAAAATAGTGCCCAACCAGATTGTACATTTAACACCTTAACAATAATAGCAGGGAAAATTGCTATTAGGGCTAAGAATATAGATCCTGGTAAGGTTATTTGAGACATTATTTTATCTAAATATTCCGACGTTTCGCTACCTGGCCTTATACCTGGTATAAATCCGCCGCTTCGTTTTAAATCATCAGCCATTTTGTTTGTTGGTACTGTAATTGCCGTATAGAAGTATGTAAATACTATAATTAATAAGGCAAATACTAAATTATACCAAAACCCAAATATGTCAGCAAACTGAGTTTGCAACCATTGTCCTACAGCAGAATCTTTCATTAAAGATGTTCCGCCTATTAAACCTGGCACAAACATAATAGCTTGAGCAAATATAATTGGCATTACTCCAGAAGCATTTAACTTTAATGGAATATATTGTCTTGATCCAAATACATTTTTCTCGTAGCCACCAGAAGCTGTTCTTCTAGCATATTGAACGGCTATTTTTCTTACAGCCATTACTAGCATTATAGAAGCTAGGATTATCACTAACCAAATTACCAATTCAAAAAGGATTAACATAACATTGTTTCCTTCTAATCTTGAAGAGGCATTTTGTAAGAATGCTTTAGGTAATGTTGCAATAATACCTACCATAATTAATAGGGATATACCATTACCAATTCCTTTATCAGTGATTTTTTCACCTAACCACATTGCAAATATACAACCTGTTACTAAAATAACTATAGATGAAAAATAGAATAATCCTCCTGTTCCTAATAAAAAGGCACTTTGAGGAATTCCAAATGCTGTTGGTAAACTAGCTAAGTATCCTGGTGCTTGCACCAAACAAATAGCAATGGTTAACCAACGTGTAATTTGAGTGATTTTCTTTTGACCACTAGCGCCTTCTTTTTGTAGTTTTTGTAAGTAAGGAATAGCTATTCCCATTAACTGTACCACAATAGAAGCCGAAATGTAAGGCATAATACCTAAAGCAAAAACCGATGCATTTGCAAATGCTCCTCCGGTAAACGCATTAAGTAATCCTAACAATCCTGTTTCTGTATTGCTTTGTAAGCTCTCTAATTGAGCAGCATCAATACCAGGTAAAACTACTTGTGCACCAAAACGGTAAACTAATAACAGACCTAGGGTTACTATAATTCTGTTTCTTAGTTCTTCTATTTTCCAAACGTTCTTTATTGTTTCTATAAACTTCATGCGCTTAAACGTGATTATAAAGTTACAACTTCACCACCAGCACCTTCAATAGCTGCTTGAGCTGACGCAGTAAACTTATGAGCAGATACTTTTACTTTTGATTTTAATTCGCCTCTTCCTAAGATTTTTACTAGATCGTTTTTTCTAGCTAATCTTAAAGAAACCATAGTTTCAAAATCTAAAGTATCGGTAATCTTTTTATCGTCTACTAATTGTTGTATAGTATCTAAGTTTACACCTTGATAGCTTACACGGTTTCTATTAGTAAAACCAAATTTAGGCACACGTCTTTGTAGTGGCATTTGTCCACCTTCAAATCCTATTTTCTTAGAGTATCCAGAACGAGACTTTGCTCCTTTGTGACCTCTTGTTGCTGTGCCACCTTTTCCAGATCCTTGTCCGCGTCCAACACGCTTTGCGTTGTTATTAACTGAACCTTCAGCAGGTTTTAAATTACTTAAATCCATTTCAGTATCTTATTATTTTGTTTCTTCTATAGAAACTAAATGTTTAACTTTATTAACCATACCAAGGATGTTTGGTGTGGCATCGTGCTCAACTACTTGACCAATTTTTTTAAGCCCTAATGCTTCAAGGGTTCTTTTTTGTCTTTGGGTACGGTTGATTGCACTTTTTACTTTTGTAACTTTAATCTTTGCCATCGTTATCCTTTATTAACCTTTATACAATTTCTCAAGAGAGATTCCTCTTTCTCTAGCAACTGCTTTAGCATCTCTTAATTGAAGTAACGCATCGAAAGTTGCTTTTACCACATTATGTGGGTTAGATGACCCTTGAGATTTTGATAATACATCATGTACACCAACTGCTTCTAATACAGTTCTTACAGCACCACCAGCAATAACTCCGGTACCAGGGGCAGCAGGAATAATGTTTACTCTTGCTCCGCCGTATTTACCTTTTTGCTCGTGTGGTAGTGTTCCTTTCACTAATGGAATACGAACTAAGTTTTTCTTAGCGTCTTCTACAGCTTTAGAAATAGCACTTGCTACGTCTTTAGACTTTCCTAAACCGTGTCCAACAACACCTGCTTCGTTACCAACTACTACAATTGCTGAGAAACCAAATGCTCTACCACCTTTAGTTACTTTTGTTACTCTTTGTACACCAACTAAACGATCTTTAAGATCTAATCCACCTGGTTTTACTAATTCTGCGCTTTTATATTTTTGATACATAATATATTTAGAATTTAAGTCCTGCTTCTCTAGCTCCTTCAGCTAATGATTTTACTCTTCCGTGATATAAGTACCCACCTCTATCAAAAGAAATGGTTTCTACACCTGCTTTAAGGGCTTTTTCTGCAACCGACTTCCCTACTAATGTAGCAACTTCAGTTTTGGTTCCTTTAGCAGAACTAATTTCTTTATCTCTTGATGATGATGATGCAATGGTTTTTCCTGTTACATCGTCAACTATTTGAGCATAAATTTCTTTATTACTTCTAAAAACAGATAGTCTTGGTCTAGCTTCAGTTCCAGAAACTATTTTACGAACTCTGTTTTTTATTCTTTGTCTTCTTTCGTTCTTTGTTAATGCCATAACTTAATTATTATGCTGATTTACCTGCTTTTCTTCTAATTTGTTCACCAACAAATTTCACTCCTTTTCCTTTATAAGGTTCTGGCTTACGGAAAGAACGAATTTTTGCCGCTACTTGTCCTACAAGTTGTTTATCATGCGATGTTAACTTGATAATTGGGTTCTTTCCTTTTTCAGAGATAGTTTCCACTTTTACCTCTGGTGCAAGATCTAAAACGATATTATGAGAGAAACCTAAGGCTAAATCTAATTTTTGTCCTTGATTACTTGCTCTATATCCTACACCTACTAACTCTAATTCTTTTGTCCAACCTTTAGAAACACCTTCAATCATGTTATTGATTAAAGCTCTGTACAAACCGTGTTTCGATTTTTCATCTTTTTTCTCAGAAGAACGTTCAACCGTTAAATTTCCTTCTTCAACTTTTATTGATACAGCTGAAAATTCTTGGGTTAGTTCTCCTAACTTCCCTTTTACTGTAACAACGTTATCTTTAACGTCTACTGTTACTCCTTCTGGGATTGCTATTGGGCTATTACCTATTCTTGACATTTTTTTCAGCTTTTTAGTATACGTAACACAATACTTCTCCACCAACGTTTGCTTGTTGTGCTTGTTTTCCTGTCATAACTCCATGAGAGGTAGAAACAATTGCAATTCCAAGACCATTTAAAATACGTGGCATTTCTTTTGAACCTGAGTATTTACGTAAACCTGGTTTACTTATTCTCTGTATTTTTTTAATTACAGACTCTTTGGTGTCTTTGTTATACTTAAGGGCAATTTTTATTACTCCTTGAGCAGACGAGTCGTCAAATTTATAACTTAAAATAAATCCTTGATCGAATAATATTTTAGTTATTTCTTTCTTTAAGTTAGATGCTGGAATCTCTACCACTCTGTGGTTTGCTCGCACAGCATTTCTAATTCGCGTTAAATAATCCGCAATTGGATCTGAATACATAGTTATTTAATTTCGGTAACGGTTTTTAATATTGTCTTTCAACATTAAACCTGAGACCAGTTTATATTTGTTTTTTACCAGCTAGCTTTCTTAACTCCAGGTATTAACCCTTTGTTAGCCATCTCTCTGAACATTACACGTGAGATACCAAATTGTCTCATGTAACCTTTTGGTCTTCCAGTTAGTTTACAACGGTTGTGCATACGTACTGGAGAAGCATTTTTTGGTAACTTTTGTAGTGCTTCGTAATCGCCAGCTTCTTTTAAAGCTTTGCGTTTTTCTGCATATTTAGCTACTGTTTTTGCTCTTTTTACCTCACGGGCTTTCATTGATTCTTTAGCCATAGTATTAATTCTTTTTAAAAGGTAATCCTAATTCTGTTAATAATGATTTTGCCTCTTTATCGGTTTCTGCGCTAGTTACAAATGTAATATCCATTCCAGAAACTTTGTTTACCTTATCGATATCAATTTCTGGGAAGATAATTTGTTCAGTAACTCCTAGGTTATAATTACCTCTACCGTCAAAACCTGTGGCTTTAATACCATTAAAATCTCTTACACGTGGAAGTGCCGATGTTATTAAACGATCTAAAAATTCGTACATACGCTCTCCACGTAAAGTAACTTTAGCTCCAATAGGCATTCCTTTACGAAGTTTAAATGATGCAACGTCTTTTTTAGACATAGTTGCAACAGCCTTTTGTCCTGTTATAGCAGAAAGCTCGTCGATAGCATGATCGATTAACTTTTTGTCTGCAACAGCAGCGCCAATACCTCTAGATAAAACTATCTTTTTTAGTTTAGGAACTTGCATTACGTTGTTATAACCAAATTCCTCTGTAAGAGCTGAGATTACTCTGCTCTTGTACTCTTCTTTAAGTCTCGGTGTATATGCCATAACTAAATTACTTCATTAGATTTTTTGGAAAATCTTACTTTCTTGTCTCCTTCCATTCTGTATCCTACTCGTGTTGTTTCTCCTTTAGCGGTTAACAATGATAAGTTAGATATGTGAATAGCTGCTTCTTTTTCAACGATTCCTCCTTGAGGGTTTTGTGCACTTGGTTTTGTGTGTTTCTTCACCATGTTCACACCTTCAACAATCGCCTTGTTTTTATCTTTGTATACTTTAAGTACTTTACCTTCTGATCCTTTATGATCTCCAGCTACTACTTTTACAGTATCTCCTGATTTGATTTTAAGCTTTGTCATTTTATAATTTCATTAAAGCACTTCTGGTGCTAATGATACAATTTTCATGAATTGTTTATCACGAAGTTCTCTTGCTACAGGTCCAAATACACGTGTTCCTCTCATTTCACCTTGTGGGTTTAAAAGGACACAAGCATTATCGTCGAACCTAATATAAGATCCATCTGGACGACGTACTTCTTTTACAGTACGTACTACTACTGCTGTAGAGACAGCACCTTTTTTGATATTTCCGTTAGGAGTGGCTTCTTTTACAGAAACAACTATTTTATCTCCTACAGAGGCATATCTTCTTTTAGTACCACCAAGAACGCGTATTGTTAATACTTCCTTAGCTCCGGTGTTATCTGCTACTTTTAATCTTGATTCAGTCTGTACCATAATTACTTCGCTCTTTCAATTATTTCAACTAATCTCCAACATTTGGATTTACTCATGGGTTTTGTTTCCATGATTTTTACAGTATCTCCAATGTTACAATCGTTTGTTTCGTCGTGTGCAACGTACTTTTTCGTTTTTAATACGAATTTTCCGTACATAGGGTGTTTTACCTTTTTTACCTCAGAAACCACAATCGACTTCTGCATTTTATTACTGGTAACTACACCTATACGTTCTTTTCTTAAATTTCTTGTTTCCATATTCTACTGCAGAATTATTGTAAATCTCTTTTAGTTAATTCGGTTGCAATTCTAGCTACTGTACGTCTTGCAGCACGTAACTGAATTGGGTTCTCTAAAGGAGAAATAGTATGAGCCATTTTTAACTCTGAATAGCTCTGTTTTGTTTCACTAAGTTTCTCTTGCAACTCAGCAACAGATAATTCTTTAATTTCTGATTGTTTCATAATATCAAATAAATTATGCTTCGTGTTCGTAATCTCTTGCAACAACAAACTTAGTTCTTACTGGTAGTTTTTGTGCTGCTAATCGTAATGCTTCTTTAGCTGTTTCTAAAGGTACACCACCTACTTCAAACAACATTCTACCAGGTTTAACAACTGCTGCCCAATATTCTACGGCACCTTTACCTTTACCCATACGTACTTCAAGAGGTTTCTTTGTAATTGGCTTATCTGGGAATATTTTAATCCAGATAGATCCTTCTCTTTTCATGTAACGTGTAGCGGCAATACGCGCTGCTTCTATTTGACGTGCTGTTATAAACTTAGCGTCTAAAGATTTTATTCCAAAAGAACCGCTTGTTAATCTATGCCCTCTTCCGGCATTTCCTTTCATGCGTCCTTTTTGTTGCTTACGAAATTTTGTTTTCTTAGGCTGTAACATGTTCTTTCTTGTTTAAAAAATTACTTTCTACGACGGGATTTTCCGCGTCCACCTTTTCCTTGCTTCTTAGACAATCCAACAAGCGGAGAAAGCTCTCTTTTTCCATATACTTCACCTTTCATGATCCACACTTTTACACCTAATCTACCATAAGTAGTATGTGCTTCTACAAGTGCATAATCAATATCGGCTCTAAATGTTGATAAAGGAATACGTCCTTCTTTGTAGTGTTCGCTACGTGCCATTTCAGCGCCGTTTAAACGACCACTAATTTGAATTTTAATTCCTTCAGCATTCATTCTCATAGTGGCAGCGATAGCCATTTTAATAGCACGACGGTAAGAAATACGATTCTCGATTTGACGTGCAATACTTGCTGCTACTAGGTGCGCATCTAGTTCCGGTCTTTTAATTTCAAATATGTTTATTTGAACTTCTTTACCTGTAATTTTTTTAAGCTCTTCTTTTAACTTGTCTACCTCTTGACCGCCTTTACCAATTATGATACCTGGACGAGCCGTAGTGATAGTAACGGTTACAAGTTTAAGTGTACGCTCGATAATTACTCTTGATACACTAGCTTTTGATAGACGTGCATGGATATACTTTCTAATCTTGTCGTCTTCGGCAAGTTTATCTCCATAATCGTCGCCACCGAACCAGTTAGATTCCCATCCTCTGATAATTCCTAAGCGGTTTCCTATTGGATTTGTTTTTTGTCCCATACCTCTATCTTAACTTTGTGTTTTATTATTCGCATCCACCACTAATGTAACGTGGTTTGAACGTTTTCTAATTCTGTGAGCACGACCTTGTGGAGCTGGACGCAATCTTTTAAGCATTGCTCCTCCGTCTACTCTTACTTCTTTCACATAAAGCTCAGCTGCTTCAATATCGGCGTCTTCATTTTTTGCTTGCCAGTTGGCAATAGCCGATAATAAAAGTTTCTCTAAACGATTTGATGCCTCCTTTTGGCTAAATCTTAAGATATTTAGAGCTTTTTCCACGCGTTCGCCTCTTACTAAATCAGCTACTAAACGCATTTTTCTTGGAGACGTAGGACAGTTATTAAGCTTAGCGAAAGCAATTTGCTTTTTCTGTTCCTTAATAGCGTCTGCCATTTGTTTTTTACGACTTCCCATAGCTTATTACCTTTTTCCTTTGTTTTTAGCACCAGCGTGTCCACGGAATGAACGTGTTGGTGAAAATTCTCCTAATTTATGTCCTACCATGTTTTCTGTTACATATACTGGCACGAATTGACGTCCGTTATGCACAGCTATCGTTTGTCCAACAAAATCTGGAGTAATCATACTGGCTCTTGACCAAGTTTTGATTACGGTTTTCTTACCAGACTCAACATTGGCCTGAACTTTTCTTTCTAATTTATAATGAACGTAAGGTCCTTTTTTTAATGATCTTGCCATGTCTTATTATTTCTTTCTACGTTCTACAATATATTTGTTACTTGCCTTAGTTTTAGAACGCGTTCTATAACCTTTAGCTGGCAATCCTTTTCTTGAGCGAGGGTGTCCTCCAGAAGAACGTCCTTCACCACCACCCATTGGGTGATCAACTGGGTTCATTACTACTGGTCTTGTTCTTGGTCTTCTACCTAACCAACGTGTTCTACCAGCTTTACCAGCTACAAGTAATTGATGATCTGAATTTGACACAACGCCTATTGTTGCCATACAAGATCCAGGAACCATACGTGTTTCTCCAGAAGGCAATTTAATAGTAGCAAATCTACCTTCTCTTGCCATTAATTGAGCAAAGGCTCCAGCTGAACGCGCCATTACAGCACCTTGTCCTGGTCTTAACTCAACACATGAAATAATTGTTCCTAATGGAATTTTATTTAATGGCATAGCGTTACCGATTTCAGTTGGTACATTTTCGGTATTCGAAACCACTTTTTGTCCAACTTGAAGACCGTTTTGCGCGATAATATATCTCTTTTCACCATCTTCATATTTTAATAAAGCGATGAATGCAGTTCTGTTTGGATCGTACTCGATAGACATAACTTCTGCAGATACTCCTGCTTTGTTACGTTTAAAATCGATGATACGATAACGTTTCTTATGACCACCACCTATGTAGCGCATGGTCATTTTTCCTTGACTGTTTCTACCACCAGATCTTTTTTTCGGAGCAAGTAAACTTTTCTCCGGCTTATCAGTAGTAATGGCGTCATACCCATTAACTACTCTAAAACGCTGACCTGGCGTGATTGGTTTTAATTTCTTTACTGACATTTTAGTCTATTTACATATTACTGTATAAATCAATAATCTCACCTTCCGCCACTTGAACAATAGCTTTTTTAATAGCTTTTGTTTTTCCGTTTTGAATTCCCGTTTTTGTATAACGAGTACTTCTTTCTGGGCGGACATTTATCGTACGAACTTTTTCAACAGAAACACCATAAGCAGCTTCTACCGCTTCTTTAATTTCTATCTTGTTCGCCTTTGTATTCACCTCAAAAGCATAAGCATTCAAAGTCTCACTTTGAGTGGTCGCTTTTTCTGTGATTATAGGTTTTATTAAGATGTTCATGGTTCCTTATTTACTTAAATTCGTTTCAATTCCTTCTAATGAACTCTCAAAAAGCACTACTTGATTTGCATTAACAATCTTATAAGTGCTTAATTCAGAGCTATTTACAACTTCGTGCCCTTGTAAATTACGTGACGACAAATATACATTATTATTTGACGCTCCCAACACAAAGAGTGATTTTTTATCATCTAGGCTTAAGGCTTTTAGCACTGCTTTGAACTCTTTTGTTTTTGGAGTTTCAAAGTTTAAGTCTTCTAGTACTGTAATCGCTTTCTCATTTGCTTTAATTGTTAAAGCTGATTTACGTGCTAAACGTTTAAGGTTTTTGTTTAATTTAAACCCGTAATTTCTAGGTCTTGGACCAAACATACGTCCACCACCTTTAAAAACACCAGATTTAATACTTCCTGCTCTTGCAGTACCAGTACCTTTTTGTTTTTTAATTTTACGTGTACTTCCAGCAATTTCTGCTCTTTCCTTAGCCTTGTGTGTTCCTTGACGTTGATTAGCTAAATATTGCTTCACGTCTAAATAAACAGCATGGTTGTTTGGCTCTATAGCAAACACATCTTTAGAAAGTTCAACCTTTCTTCCTGTGTCTTTTCCGTTTATATCTAAAACTGCTACTTTCATTACTTTCTTACAATTACATAAGCGTTTTTGTGTCCAGGAACGCATCCTTTAACAACAAGTAAGTTCTTTTCTGGAACTACTTTTAAAACTCTTAAATTTTGAACTTTCACTTTCTCGCCACCCATTCTTCCGGCCATTCGCATACCTTTAAATACACGTGCAGGATATGATGCAGCACCAATAGATCCAGGAGCTCTTAAACGGTTATGTTGACCGTGTGTTGCTTGACCAACTCCACCAAAACCGTGTCTTTTAACAACACCTTGGAATCCTTTACCTTTTGATGTACCTGAAACATCAACAAATTCTCCTTCAGCAAAATGCTCTACTGTAATAGCATCGCCTAACTTGTACTCCTCATCAAAACCTTTAAATTCAACAACTTTGCGTTTTACAGAAGTACCTGCTTTTTTAGCATGACCTAAGTCTGCTTTTGTAGCACTTTTTTCTGTCGCGTCATCGAAACCTAATTGAACAGCGTTGTAGCCATCAACTTCGTCAGTTCTGACTTGGGTAACGATACATGGTCCAGCTTGGATAACTGTACATGGAATGTTCTTTCCATTGTCATCGAAAATGCTGGTCATACCGATTTTTTTTCCTATTAACCCAGACATAATTATTAATTAAAATTTATTATTACTTACTTATTTAAAAAATTTCAGGGTCAAAATACTTTTCAACCCTGAAATGTATTTTTACCGTTTTTCCCGCGACCGCATCGGTGGGACATTTTCATTCTCGCGAAAGCGGGAATCTCTTTCTGAGAGATACCTGCCTACACAGGTGTGTGATTATACTTTAATCTCAACTTCTACACCACTTGGCAACTCTAGTTTCATCAAAGCATCGATAGTTTTTGATGACGAGCTATAGATATCAAGTAATCTTTTGTAAGAACTTAATTGAAATTGCTCTCTAGATTTTTTGTTTACGTGTGGTGAACGTAGTACAGTAAAAATTTTCTTGTGTGTTGGTAATGGAATTGGTCCCGTTACTACAGCTCCAGTGCTTTTTACTGTTTTTACAATCTTATCAGCAGATTTATCTACTAAGTTGTGATCGTATGATTTTAGTTTTATTCTAATTTTTTGACTCATTTTCGTAAAATTTAAGCTTCAACTCCTCCTTGCGCAGCTTTAATCACTTCTTCTGCAATGTTAGAAGGTGTTTCTGCATAATGTGAAAATTCCATAGTAGATGTTGCTCTACCAGATGATAAAGTACGTAACGATGTTACATATCCAAACATTTCAGATAATGGCACATCTGCCTTTATTACTTTAGAACCTGCTCTGTCGCTCATGTTATTAACTTGGCCACGACGACGGTTAAGGTCTCCAACAATATCTCCCATGTTTTCTTCAGGAGTTAACACTTCTAATTTCATGATTGGCTCCATGATTACAGCTTTTGCAGCTTTTGCAGCAGCTTTAAATCCTAATTTAGCAGCCAATTCGAATGATAATTGATCTGAATCCACATCGTGATAAGATCCATCTGTTAAAGTAACTTTCATAGCATCTACTTCGTATCCTGCTAATGGACCGTTTTGCATAGCCATTTTAAATCCTTTTTCTACAGAAGGAATGAATTCTTTTGGTACGTTACCACCTTTAATTTCAGAGACAAACTCAAGACCTTGCTTACCTTCTTCAGCTGGTTCAAGAGTAAATACGATATCTGCGAATTTACCACGACCACCAGATTGTTTCTTGTAAGTTTCTCTGTGTTCAGCTCTTTGTGTTACGGCTTCTTTGTACTCTACTTGAGGTTGACCTTGGTTAACCTCTACTTTAAATTCACGTTTAAGGCGATCTACAATAATATCTAAGTGAAGCTCACCCATTCCTGATATAATTGTTTGTCCTGAAGCTTCGTCTGTTCTTGCAGTAAATGTAGGATCTTCTTCTGCTAATTTAGCTAAAGCCATACCTAATTTATCTACATCGGCCTTAGTTTTAGGCTCAACAGCGATACCAATTACTGGGTCTGGGAATTCCATAGATTCTAAAACGATTGGTGATTTTTCATCTGATAATGTATCACCTGTTTTAATATCTTTAAATCCTACTGCAGCTCCAATATCTCCTGCTTCAATATATTCGATTGCATTTTGCTTGTTTGAATGCATTTGGTAAATACGTGAAATACGCTCTTTTTTACCAGAACGGTTATTTAACACATAAGAACCTGCATCTAATCTACCAGAGTATGCACGGAAGAAAGCTAAACGACCAACAAAAGGATCGGTTGCAATTTTAAATGCTAACGCTGAAAAAGGCGCTGTTACATCTGGTTTACGTGTTGTATCTTCTCCTGTATTTGGATCTGTACCCACGATAGCATCCTTATCTACTGGTGAAGGCAAGTAACGGCAAACAGCATCTAATAAAAACTGTACACCTTTGTTCTTAAATGCCGAACCACAAATCATTGGAATAATAGACATATCCATAACTGCTGCACGTAATGCTGCGTGGATTTCATCTTCTGTGATAGACTCTTCATCTTCCATGAATTTTTCTAGAAGATTTTCGTCGTATCCAGCTACTTCCTCGATAAGGTTTGCTCTATATTCTTTTACTTCGTCTTTCATGTCTTCAGGAATATCGATTACGTCAAACGTAGAACCGAAATTATCCTCATGCCAAACGATAGCTCTGTTTTTTACTAAATCTACAATACCTCTAAAGTCTGCTTCATCACCAATTGGTAATACAATTGGTACGGCGTTAGACCCTAGCATATCTTTTACTTGTTGGCATACTGCTAAAAAGTTAGATCCTTGACGGTCCATCTTGTTAACAAATCCCATACGTGGTACTTTGTAGTTATCTGCTAATCTCCAGTTAGTTTCTGATTGTGGCTCAACACCATCAACAGCACTAAACAAGAACACTAAACCATCTAATACTCTTAACGAACGGTTTACCTCTACGGTAAAATCAACGTGTCCTGGAGTATCAATAATGTTAAAATGGTATCCTTTTGTATCTGGTAATTCTTTAGCATTTTCCATTGGGAATTTCCAAGTACAAGTTGTTGCAGCCGAAGTAATGGTAATACCTCTTTCTTGCTCTTGTTCCATCCAGTCCATAGTTGCAGCACCATCGTGCACTTCACCTATTTTATGAGAAACTCCTGTATAGAAAAGAATACGCTCTGTAGTTGTTGTTTTACCTGCATCAATATGAGCGGCAATCCCTATATTTCTTGTATATTTTAAATCTCTTTGTGCCATTTTATATTTTAGAATCTAAAGTGAGAGAATGCTTTGTTTGCTTCTGCCATTCGGTGAGTATCTAAACGTTTCTTAACGGCAGCACCTTCTTCTTTAGCTGCAGCTAAAATCTCAGCAGCTAATTTTTGAGGCATTGATTTTTCGTTTCTTTTTCTCGAAAAGTTAATTAACCACTTCATAGCAGTTGACACTTTACGGTCTGGACGAATTTGCATTGGAATTTGAAATGTTGCACCACCTACACGACGACTACGTACTTCTACGTGTGGCATCACATTTGAAAGTGCATCTTTCCATATTTCTAAAGCTGTTTTTTCGTCATCTGTTTTCTTTTGCTCTACGATATCTATTGCTTCGTAAAACACTTTAAAAGCCACAGACTTCTTCCCATCCCACATCATCATATTAACGAAACGAGTTACTAACTGGTCGTTAAAACGTGGATCCGGCAAAAGAGGCCTTTTTTTCGCTTGTCTTTTTCTCATGTCTTCTTCTTAAAGTTTTTAATTACTTCTTAGGGCGTTTTGCACCATACTTAGATCTACGTTGCGTTCTACCTTGAACACCTGCGGTATCCAATGCACCACGAACAATGTGATATCTAACACCTGGTAAATCTTTTACCCTTCCACCTCTAACCAATACTATCGAGTGCTCTTGTAAATTGTGTCCTTCTCCTGGGATGTATGCGTTTACTTCTTTACCATTAGTTAACCTTACCCTTGCAACTTTACGCATTGCTGAGTTAGGTTTTTTTGGTGTAGTCGTATATACACGCGTACAAACCCCACGTCTTTGTGGACACGAATCTAAAGCAGCCGATTTACTCTTCTTGGTTATTTTGGCTCTTCCTTTTCGTACTAATTGTGAAATTGTTGGCATATATTTCTATATAAAATTATTTTAACCCTCACTTTTGAGGGCTGCAAAGGTAGAAATAAAAATTAATTTTTCAAATGTTATTACATTAATTTTCAAGCGAATTAAAATTTTGACACGCCTTTCATATCATATAATTACATTTTACGTTAGCTTTACACACCAAACCCTGCTTTAAAACGTGTTTAGAACTTTTATTTTACTCCTTATTATATACTGTGTAAATATTGATTTAGGTTTTAGCCAAAACTTAAAATTAAAAATTACCAGCAAAGATAGCTTAGAGACACAAATTATACACCAAACAGGATACAAAACCACTCACGATAATTTTAAATCCGCAATCAACGAAATCGACAGTTTAAAATCCAAACTCATTAAAAGTGGGTTTATAGAAGCAAAAGTTTACAACGTTAAAAAAAAGCACGACAGTCTTGTAACCTGCAAGATGTTGCTAGGAAGCAAAATTGATTCGGTAAAAATTTTCTTTAACAACAAAGAGCACAACATCAAAACACACCTTAACAACATTACTAATAGTGAAGTTTTTGAGAATTATATTACAATCCCTTTCGAACAAACTCAAAACACACTCGAACAACTAAGTGCCAAGATAATTGAATCGGGAGACCCATTTTCGACAGTAAAACTGACAAAACAATTTATAAATAAAAACATCCTAGAAGCCAATTTGGACATAACTCAAAAAACAGAGAGTAGAAAAATTGACAAGATTATAATTAAAGGTTATGAAAAATTCCCAAAGGCATACTTAAAGCATAATCTAAAAATTAAAGAAGGGAACGTATTCAATTTAAATAAAATTAAACAACAACTATCTAATTTAAATCAGCTTCGATTTTCGAGTCAAATTAAAGATCCTGAAGTTTTATTCACCAAAGACTCTACTATATTATATGTATATCTTAAAAAAACCAAAAGCAATAATTTTGATGGCTTTTTAGGTTTTGGAACAAATGAAGAAAACGGCAACTTAGAATTTAATGGCTACCTTAACCTCGATTTAAACAATAATCTAAATTTAGGTGAATCGTTCTCCTTAATATATAAAAGTGATGAAAACGACCAACGCACGTTTAATGCTAACTTAAAAATACCGTATCTTTTTAACTCTCCAATAGGAGCCCAATTACAATTAAACTTATTTAAAAAAGACTCCTCATTTACAACAGCATCGCAAAACGTCAAACTTTTATATCAGTTAAATACAAAAAATGAAATATCGGCGGGGATAAAATCAATAAAGTCAAATAACTTATTAAGTAACACCAGCAATTTTACACCTATTGAAGATTACGAATCCTTTTTCTACAGCATAGGCTACCTACACCAAAACCTTCAAACAAATAATCGTTTATTCCCTATTTCCACATATATAAACCTAGAATTCGGGACAGGATATAGAAATAATGAAGAAAAACACGAACAACATGATTTATTTATCGACACTTATAAAACCTTTAATTTAAACCGGAAAAACAGTATTTTCTTAAGAGCAAATGGCGGCTATTTAATCTCCAATAATTATTTAGAAAACGAACTCTACCGGTTTGGAGGAATAAATTCCATTAGAGGATTTAAAGAAAACAGCCTGTCTGCAAATTTATATGGTATCCTTAATACGGAATACAGATATTTGCTAAGTCAAAGCATTTACCTTCATACCATTATAGATTTCTCTTACTTAGAAAATGATATAGCAAACCAAAAAGAAAAGCTTTACGGTTTTGGATTAGGTTTTGGCATATTAACAAAAGCAGGACTATTAAAATTTAACTACGCCAACGGCAAAACTGAAACCCAAAACTTCAAGTTTTCAAACTCTCAAGTACACCTAAGCTTAACTTCATTTTTTTAGGAAAACTTTAGCTTCACACGGTGATTTTCGCAAAAAAATTCAAAATTTTAACCCTTATTTATTGTTTAATTAACTTTTTATTATGATTTTTGGCGTAGACTAATTCAAATAAAATATAAAATGAAAACAAAGTTTAGTGGAATTTTAACGCTATTCCTAGCGTTTGTTGTGCAACTTTCGTTCGCGCAAGAAAAACAAATTTCAGGAACAATTTCCGATGAAAACGGATTACCTCTTCCTGGAGTTAATGTCATTGTTAAAGGGACTACTAACGGTACCCAAACAGACTTCGACGGTAATTACTCTATCACTGCAAACCAAGGTGATGTATTGTCTTACTCTTTCGTAGGTTACGCTACTAAAGAAATGACTGTTGGTGCTTCTAACACCATGAGCTTCGCTATGGATCCTGATGTTCAGGCTATTGACGAAGTAGTAATTACAGCCTTAGGTATTAAAAGGGAAAAGAAAGAAATTGCTTATCAAGCAGAAGCCATTGAGAGTGAGAAGTTAAGTACGGTTAACCCTACTACAGCTGCTCAAGGTCTTGTTGGTAAGATTTCTGGTCTTCAAATTAATGTTCAAGATAACGGTGTAAATCCTTCTTCTCAGATACTGTTAAGAGGTTTACGTTCTATTGGTCAAAACAACTCAGCATTGATTGTTATTGACGGTTCTAGAGCTACTCAAGGGGCGTTTGATGATTTAAACCCAAATGATATTGAGAATATCAACGTTCTTAAAGGATCTACGGCTGCTGCTTTATATGGATCAGATGCTGCAAATGGTGCCTTAATTGTTACCACTAAAAGAGGTAAAGAGAACTCTAAGTTCACTGTTGGCGTAAGATCAACTACCACATTTACTCAAGTGGCTTATATGCCTGATTTCCAAACTGAATATGGTACTGGATGGCAAGGTGACTATGACCCAATTGAAAACACTAACTGGGGACCTCGTTTTGACGGTGTTCCAAGACAAGTTGGACCAACTTTTGATGATGGTACATACCAAACCTTACCATATGCGCCAGTAGATGATAATTTATTGAATTTTTATCAAACGGGGGTTAACCTTCAAAACAATGTATACTTTACAGGTGGGGGTAAAAACAGTTCTTTCTACATGTCTTTAGGTCATCAAGATACAGAAGGTATTATTAAGAATGATGATTACGAAAGAACAACTGTTAGAGTTAATGCTTCTCAAAGGTTAGGTAATCTAGAATTATCTTTAAACTCTAGTTTTTTCAGAGACAATACAAATGTTGTAGGGAGTACTATAGGTTCTCAAGACAGACCTCTATACTGGTTTGTATTGAATACCCCTGCAAATATTCCTTTAGAAAATTATCAAGATTGGAGAAACGATTTGTATGCCTCTCCTGATGGCTACTTTAACGGATATTATCAAAACCCTTATTGGGCAATCGATACTAACAGAAACACTGATAGAACTAACAGATTGAATGGTAACATTCAAGCAAGTTGGGATGTTGCTGACTGGTTAAATATTACAGGAAGGTTTAGTTTGAATAGAGCTACAGGTACTGGTAAAAACTGGAGAGCTGAACAAAATTATACAGGAGCTTACACAAGACCTGATGCAGTATCTTCTTTTGTTACAGATAGTGAGTTTCAATCTACTATTTATACATCAGATTTATTAGCTACAGGTAATTTTACTTTATTTGAGGATTTTAGCCTTAAAACTATCTTAGGTGCTACAAGTTACAATCAACGTTATAGACAGAGTTCTATTACGGCTAACAACTTAAGTATTTTAGGTTTTTATGACATTTCAAATGGTACAGGTGAATTACAAGGAACAGTAGATGAACAAGAGAAAAGAACCTATGGTTTCTTTGCTGATGTTACCTTAGGATACCGTGACTTTATATACTTAAATGCATCAGGAAGACAAGATTACACATCTACACTAAATCCTGATGATAATAGTTACTTCTATCCTGCTATCGGATTGTCTTTTGTAGTATCTGAAGCTTTCCCATCAATTAAAGAAGGACCTATAGATTTACTTAAAATATCAGCTAACAATTCTACAGTATATAACGATTTACCAATATACCAAATTAATGAACGTTATGCTCAATCAGGATCATTCCCTTTTGGTACTATAAATGGATTCTTTGCTCCAGGAACTTTTGTTGATCCTGATATTAAGAAAGAAAAAATAAATTCAACTGAGATTAACTTGAATTTATCTATGTTCACAGGACGTCTTACTTTAGATGGTTCTTATGCTAAAACTATGATTACTGATAACATTGTAAACACCACGCCTTCTGTAGCATCTGGTGGTACTAACTTCTTAACTAATATTGGTGAGTTAGAAAACAATGCTTTTGATTTTACCTTAGCTGGTGATATTTTAAGATCAGATAATGGATTAAACTGGAACTCTGCACTAACATTCTCATCTGCAGAAACTACAGTAAATAAGATTGGAAATGGAGTTACTAGTGTTAACTTAGGTAGCAATATTTATGCTATTGAAGGAGAGGTTTTCCCTCAAATACAAGCAACCTCTTATGTTAGAGACCCTCAAGGTAGAATTGTTGTAGATGCTACTAATGGTAGACCTCTAATTGGTGATTTAAAGCCATTAGGAAAAACAACCCCGGATTATGTTATTGGTTGGACTAACTCTTTAAGCTATAAAGGCTTTAATTTATCTGGTACGCTAGATTATAGAACAGGTCACGTATATTACTCTCAATTAGCAGATGCTATGGAGTTTACCGGTAGATCTGTAGAAAGTGTATCTACAAATAGACAAGATTTTGTGATGCCTAACTCCGTTATTAACGTAGGTACAGCTGAAAACCCACAATACGTTGCAAACAATAATATACCTGTAACAGGTGGTAGACAAAGTTATTGGACAGACACATATAATGACATTAAAGAAAATTACGTAAGAGATGCTACAGCAGTTAAGCTACGTGAAATTGCTTTATCTTATGACTTACCTAGTAAGTTAATTGAAAACTTAAAGCTATCTAAAGTATCTATAGGTGTTGTTGGTAGAAACTTAATTACTTGGTTGCCTGAAGAAAATAGATTTTCAGATCCAGAATTTAATAACACTAACAGTAATGCTATTGGTACTGGTGGTTACTTCCAATCACCTCCAACACGTTCGTATGGATTTAATGTAAATATTGAATTTTAAAAAAAAAGATAATGAAAAGAATAAAAAATATAATAACAGTATTATTTGTTTCTATAGGTTTATTTTCTTGTAGCGATAGCTATTTAGATGTAAATGAAGATCCAAATAATCCAACTGAAGTTGGTGCAGAATTAATGCTTCCTGTTGCACAGGTATATTCTGCTAACACTCAATTTGCAAATAGATATACAAATACTCTAGGGAATATGCTTATGTACAACTGGAGTCAAAGTGATGGATTCTCTTGGTATTACGATGAATTTGAATATCAAGTAAATGCTACCTTTTATGATAGAATTTTTGATTATTCGTATGGAAATACGTTAAAGCAATACCAAGCTTTAGCTAATCTAGAAGGAGCTGAAAATGCTAATTATGTAGCTATCGCTGAAATCATGAAAGCCTTTCACATGCAAATATTAGTAGATGCTTATGGAGATGTACCATACTCTGAAGCTTTACAAAGAGGAGATAATCCAACTCCTGGTTACGATGATGCAGAAACTATTTATGATGATTTAATTGTAAAGTTAACTAATGCTATTGCCATGATAAACAATGCAGATGAAACTGCTGTAATTCCTGGTGAAGATGATATCATGTTTGGTGGTAATATGACGTCTTGGAAACAATTTGCTAATACCGTCAAATTAAGAATTTTAGTAAGACAATCTGGTATGGCTTCTAAACAAGCTTATATCACCACTGAAATGAATGCTATAATGAATGAAGGCTCTGGATTTATTACAAACAATGTTGCTGTAAACCCAGGTTACCTTAATGAAGAAGGTAAACAAAGTCCATTTTATGCCGCTTATGGTTTAACTGTTGCTGGTGAAACGCAAAATAACGGTCAAGCTACTTGTGCTTCAGATTACGTGGTTCAGAAATTGATTAACTTTAATGATCCTAGAATAGACCGTCTTTACACTTTACCTGTAGAGCCATTAACCATAGGTCATGTTGGTATACCACAAGGTGTACTTAATTACCCTGCGGACGATTCCTGGGAGCCAGAACATGTTTCTTTATTAGGTCCTGGTGTTTTAAGCAGTCCTCAGCAAGATGCGACTATTTTCACACTTGATGAAGCTTTATTTTTACAAGCTGAAGCTGCCCAAAGAAATCTAATGACTGGAGATGCTCAATCATTATATGAGTCTGCTATTACAGCTTCATTTAATTTCTTAGGTGCTGGAGATGCTTCTGCATATTATAGCCAATCTATAGAAAATGTAGGTTGGAATGCTTCTAGTGATAAAATAGAAGCTATTATAACTCAAAAGTGGATCGCTTTAAATGGTACTAACGGTTTTGAATCTTGGATTGAATATAATAGAACAGGATTCCCTTCTGATGTACCAGTATCAATGTTAGCGACTACTCCTGATAGACCTGTAAGATTAGCTTATCCTAATAGTGAAGTTACTTCTAACTCAGGAAATTTACCTAACCAGCCTGATGTATTCAATACAAAAATATTTTGGGCAAACTAAAAAATAGAAAAATGAAAAATTATAGAATATTAAGTTTATTATTATGTTTTGTAGCATTAACTATGACAACCTCTTGTTTAGTTGATGATGAAGTTGAATCTGATAGCTATGGTGATTCTCCTAGTTTGGCTGGTTTCACATCAGCTGCAAGAAATCTAAGTGCTGTAGCTGATGGCGAAGATAAGCAGTTTGGTATCGACTTAAGTTTAGTTGGACCTGCTTCTGTAGGTAACGTAGGTAGTGTTGATGTTGTTGTATCTGTTGATCCATCTTCTACTGCAATTGAAGGGACTCATTACAGTTTAACTTCTATGTCTACTACTCTGCAAGCTTCAAACAACTATATCGGAAGCCTACCTTTAACGGTAATTACCGAAGGAATTACGCCTCCACTAGCTGTATCTCCAGTTTTAAAACTGAATATTGAGTCTGTAAATGGATCTAATGTAATTCCTAACGGATTAAAAGATGGAATCACATTAACTTTTATTTACCAATGTTTTGCAGACCTATCTGGAACTTATGTAGTAACTAATGATTTTTGTGGTCCAACTTTTACTACTACAATTGCATCTGACGGACAAGGTGGATGGCTTATAGGTAGTGCAGATGGTGGTTTCTTACACCAATGTACTTCTAACACATCTTTATTAAATGCTGGTACTATCATTGAGCTATGTGGTGAGATTTTACCTAGTACAAACTTAGAATTTGGTACAGATGGAGGATATGGTATTGGAGATATACTAGGAGGTACATGGAATGGTGAAACAGGTGTTTTAACTATGCAACATCAAGATGTATTCTTTAATGGAGGACCATTCTTCTGGACATCAACTTATACAAGACAATAATTAAATTAAATAACGATTATGAAAAATTTAAAATATTTATATACCTCTCTTCTATCTTTAGTTTTGGTTTTTTCATGTGATTATGAAAAAGCTAAGATAGATACTGAAGATCCAGGTTCTGTGAACAATAAATCAACAGCAACTATAACAAGTAGTGTTTCTGGTGATGTAAACGAAGGGCAAACTATCGACTTTTTAGTTGAATTTGATAAGCCTACAGCTTACAACGTAGATTTAGTTGCTGTATTAAAAAGTGGAACTGCAGATGAAGACGATGTACAATTAGGAGGAAGTAGAATTTCTGCTTATAGCACCTCAACTACTGTTTCTGTTACTATTTCCGCTGATGATCTTTATGAAGAAGATGAAACAGCAACTATTCATATAGAACCAGCTAGTCCAGCTAGTTCTTATTATGTTCACCCAGATAGTAATCTAAATGCGGGCACATTTACTATTAAAAATGTAGCTTCAAATGAGTTAGATTTAGTATTTGATTGGGATCAAACATTTACTTACTCAGGAAGTGAATTTACATTATGCCAAATAGCATATGATAATGACTTTCTTTTATTTAATGGTGCAGACGGTAGCTTTATTGATTATTTAGCTGCTACTGCAGATTGTCCTGAAGTTGCTCATGTAGATATTTCTTCATTAGCCGATGGTGATTACCTTATCATTCAAAATATCTGGGATGATGGTGGATTACAGCCAACTGGTTTAGATTTCTTAATCCCAGTTACCGTTGAATATTCTAGAGGTGGTTCTACTTTAAGTGGTTCATATACTCAAGCTGATGCTAATGCATATAGCTCAACTCATGGATCAGACCCTGATGGATTAGATTTAACATATGTTATGTCTTTTAATATCACTAATGGTGTTGTAACGCTTTTTGATGATACTACTGGAACAGAAATTGGTTCAGGTAGAGCTGCAGCTCCTAACTCTAACATATCGTTAAATAACTTACACGGTTATGAAGGTGCTTTAAGAAAATAATTTTCTTTTAACTTTATAAACTTAAAAGCGACTGAAAATTTCAGTCGCTTTTTTTATACCTTTACCCCATGGAAAAAAACACTCAAATATTTGGTTTACGTGCTATTATTGAAGCCATAGAATCTGGAAAAACAGTCGATAAACTTTTTATCCAAAAAGGCTTACAAGGCGAATTATATAAAGAGCTACATGATCTCGTTAAAAAAGAAAATATTTCCTATAGCGTAGTTCCTGTTGAAAAATTAAATAGACTCTCACATAAAAATCATCAGGGTGTTGTTGCGCAAATCTCACCTATCGACTTTTATGATTTAGATAACTTGGTTATGAGTGTTATAGAATCTGGGAAAACGCCTCTATTTTTGTTGTTAGACCAACTAAGCGATGTTAGAAACTTTGGTGCTATTATAAGAACTGCCGAATGCACAGGCGTTAATGGTATCATTATTCAGAAAAAAGGTGGTGCTCCAGTAAATGCTGATACTATTAAAACAAGTGCTGGGGCTGTATTTAAAATTCCTATTTGTAAAGTAGACCATATTAAAGATGCCGTATTTCATTTACAAGCTTCTGGTATAAAAGTGGTCGCTGCTACCGAAAAGACAGATCACTATATTTACGATGTATCTTTTAAAGAACCTACAGGTATTATAATGGGAGCTGAAGGCAAAGGTATTTCTCCATCAGTTTTAAAAGCTGTAGATGCTAAAGCTAAACTACCCTTACTAGGTGATATAGACTCTTTAAATGTATCTGTGGCGTGTGGAGCATTTTTATATGAAGTAGTTAGGCAAAGACGTTAATCCTCGTCTTCTTTAAAAATATAATTTACCTCAATAGAGGAGCTTTCATCAGTTTCAGGGTTTTCTTCTTGGTCTGGCAATGTTTCAATAAAATTACCATCTTCATCAAAATGTTTTAAAAATGGATCATCATCTTCATTATACTCAGGATTTTCCCATTCATATTTAATAGGTTTTGCTATCTTATTTCTAAAAATAAAAGCAAACAATAATCCTGTTATTAACCCCGACAAGTGGCCTTCCCAAGACATTTGTTCTTTAACAGGAAAAATGTACCATAACATACTTCCATAGAGAAAAACAACCAATAAAGACAAAGCAATAAGTCGGAAATGTTTCGCAAAAACGCCCTTAAAAAAAGTAAAACTTACTAATACATAAATAACGCCACTTGCTCCAATATGGTAAGATGGTCGCCCAATAACCCAAGTTAGCAAACCCGATAGTAAAATACCATACACAATAACTTTCCATGCAATGTCTTTATAGAAAAAAAACATGGCCGCTGTTAAAACAAATAACGGTATTGTATTATGATATAAGTGCGTAATATTGGAATGTATTAAAGGGCTAAAAAAAACACCTTTTAGACCAGGCAACGTTTGTGGGTAAACACCTAAAAAGGTAAAATCTATGCCAAATCTAATCTCAACCCAAAATACAATCCAAATAATTAAAACAAATAGAATTGGGTAAAGTATAACACCATTAGTAAACTTAAAATTGTCGTCTTGTAAGTGATTCATAGAAACATTATTAGCAAAAGCTAATCCAATATAGACAGATGTGATAAAATGTCAGCAATTAACGTCTTTTAATTCCACATAAATTACATTATTTTTACCACATGAACGAACCATTGGCAGAACGATTACGACCAAAATCATTGGAAGACTACATTAGTCAAAAACATCTTGTGGGTGACAAAGGTGTACTAACCAAACATATTGAGCAAGGTATTATTCCATCTATGATTTTTTGGGGACCGCCCGGAACAGGAAAAACGACCTTAGCCAACATTATTGCTGAACAATCAAAAAGACCATTTTATACACTTAGTGCTATAAATTCTGGTGTAAAAGACGTTCGAGAAGTTATTGAAAAAGCAAAAAATAGTGGCGGCTTGTTTACAACTAAAAACCCTATTTTATTCATTGATGAGATCCATAGGTTTAGTAAATCGCAACAAGACTCCTTATTGCAAGCCGTTGAAAAAGGCTGGGTTACTTTAATTGGTGCCACAACAGAAAACCCAAGCTTTGAAGTTATTCCTGCACTATTATCGCGATGTCAGGTTTATATTTTAAATGCTTTTGAAAAAAGCGATTTAGAAGCACTCTTAACGCGTGCGATTGAAAAAGATGAACAACTAGCCAAAAAAAATATTACTCTCAAAGAAACCGATGCTTTATTACGTCTTTCTGGTGGCGACGCTAGGAAACTACTTAATATTTTTGAATTAATCATTACATCGGAAACCGCAGAAGAAATTACCGTAACAAACGAATTTGTTTTAAATAAAGTACAAAGTAATACAGTGCGTTACGATAAAACAGGCGAACAACATTACGATATTATTTCTGCTTTTATAAAATCTATTCGTGGTAGCGACCCCAATGGCGCTGTTTACTGGTTGGCAAGAATGATTGAAGGTGGTGAAGATGTTAAATTTATAGCAAGACGCTTATTAATTTTAGCAAGTGAAGATATTGGAAATGCTAATCCTACGGCATTAGTAATTGCTAATAATACATTCCAAGCGGTTTCTGTTATAGGCAATCCAGAATCTAGAATTATTTTAAGTCAATGTGCCACTTACCTAGCCTGCTCGCCTAAAAGTAATGCTGCATATCAAGCCATTAATTCGGCACAAACTTTGGTAAAACAAACTGGTGATTTAAGTGTACCTCTTGAAATTAGAAATGCGCCAACTAAATTAATGAAAGATTTAGGGTATGGCGATAATTATAAATACGCCCATAATTACACTAACAATTTTGCCGAACAAGAATTTCTTCCTAAAGAAATTACCGGAGAAAAATTTTACGATCCTGGTAATAATGCACGAGAAAAGGCACACCGTGACTTTTTAAAAAATCGTTGGAAAAATAAATACAATTATTAAAACTTAAGATTTATAACTTTAACTTTTAAGTTTTCAGCATTTAATTGCTCTGCTTTTACCCAATTACCGTTAAGTTTATAAACAACAGCATTTTTATCTTTAATCATATAAATATCTTCCTTTCCTGTATATAATAATGTAAACACCTTTTCACCATTGGCAAAAACATCATATGAAAATACGCTATTGGAAATAAGTTTGGCTTGATACACTAACGCTGAATCAGTGTCCTTAGAAGGAGAAACTTCTTTTATTTCCTTATTTGTTGTAGCAATACCTAAGTTAACAGTATTATCTACTGATTTTGTGTTATCTTCTTTTAGTTGTTTTATTTCTGCCTTTAGTTGTTTCACCTCTTCACTATCGCTTTTGTTATCCTCTGGCAATGGTTCGTAAGCGTATTGTAACATATCTATAGACACAAAAGCATCTCTAAGTGCTTTATTATAAGCTACAACATACTTTTTTTCTCTACTTTCTCCTAGTTTAGATTCGTAAACGATATCCTTTTTGCAGTCCTTTAAAACTACTTTTAATTTGGTTAAAAACAGCCCCCCATCTTTTTCTACATTGCTATACAAAGCTAAACAACCATTTTTTTGCAAATCTTCTGGATATTCATCGCCTTCCATAAGAGCTGTAAAACCATATTTCTCAAATAAAAATTTTGATAATGAGTTTAATCGGTATTTATCTGGTTCCCCTAAAAAATCATAACTCTTAGGAACGACAACATATTTATAGTTGTTTATAGTTTTTTGTGCGTAAGCTGATAATGTTAAAAACAGCGTTATCAACACTAAACAAGTCTTTTTCATGTTTAATATTTTAATTGTAAATATAATATTTATAAGTAGTTTTCTAGCTCTTGTAAATCCTTAATCTGTTTAATACTATTATCTACAGGAGTATTATTTAAATTATAGAAAATAGCATCAATACCAACATCTAATGCGCCATAAATATCGGCTTCCAAATTATCACCTATCATAATACTTTGCTCTGCTGATGTATTTGCTGCTGTTATAGCATGATTAAAAATTTTCGAGTTTGGTTTCTTTACCCCAACTGATTCAGAATCGGTTACCGATTTAAAGAAAACATCAATTTTAGAATTGACTAATTTTTTTCGCTGTACTTGATTAAAACCATTGGTAATTATATGCAATGTATAATCATTTGACAAATAGTGCAATATATCTACAGCATTGCTAAAAAGATGGTTATAAGTAGATAGATAAGTAATATAATCGTCTGAAAGTTTATTTATTGTGGTTTCATGTACTTCTAATTTTAGCATAGAAAACGTGTCATGTAATCTATTAAATCTAAGGTTTTTCTTATCAATTTTTTCTTCACGGTATAGTTTCCAATATTGAAAATTTATGGGTTCGTATACAGAGACAAACTCATCTAAATCTATTTCAATATCATTTATTTTAAATATTTTATCAAAAGTTAGCTTTGAGTTTTTATCAAAATCCCAAAGTGTATGGTCTAAATCAAAAAAGATATCTGTTATTCCGTTAAGCTTCATATGTAGAATCTAACATTAAATTAAAAAGTTCTTTAAATCCTTGCCAACGTTCTATTTCGCTAAAGGTATAATTATGAAACACTGGAGCAAACTCACCATTTACCGCTTTAATTTCATGAATCAACTCATTAACGGCTTTTTTCTTATCTAATTGCGAGTGCGTTTTTAATAACGCATAGTCCATTAAATGGTAAGGATGAACCTTTAATGGCGTTTGTATTTCATAATCTAAGTCGTAAAAAAAGAATGGCGTACATGTTCCTGCACGAAAACCTAAATGATTAACATAGCCCATAGTATAATCCTCAAAAATTTCTAAATCAACCAAATTACGATAAGCTTCGGGTAAATTAAGTTTTGAAAACGATTGTCTAGAAGCCGATAATGAGGTATTTAATATAGATTCCATTCGCTTTTTTTCTTTTTTAAGAATAGTACTATTCTCTAAAGCAAAATACGAAGCTTTTAAGCCTACATGGCAATAATCTGCTACATGTTTTATTAATGAAATATATTGCTTTTTTTGTGCGCTAACACCTTTGTCAAAAGTTGAATAATCACCAATTAAAAAGAAAAATTGAAACTTAAAGTTATACTGTTTTTGTTTATTAAGAATGTACTTATAAGTATCGAAAGGATCATGACGTAAACCAAACAGTACTAAAAATCTTAAGTATAATTTTTTAAACTTTAAATTTACCACATCTTTTAAAATTCCTCCTATAGTTCTAAGCAGGCCTTTTTGTTTAAAATCGTAAGGTGAAGGAACATCTATTATAGGTTTCACGGTATAGCTCCTTTCTGGAAATTGAAACTCTGGAAACTGCTTTTGCAAGACGGTTTTTAGTTTGTAAGCCCAAATATCAATAACAGGCTGATGTAAAAAATCGTGCTTAAATGCCATACTTTCTGTGGCTGTAAAACGCCCATAATCGTCTTTTACATGCGGCAAATACTCTTCGTAACGACTTAATAAGTAAAACGTTGCTGCAAAAACATCAAAAGGTAAAGTACTCTTTTCTGATGTAGAAAAAAAGCCTTTAGTATCGTCCCATTTTTGAACGTGAATATCTAAATCGGATAATCCTTGCTCAAATAATAACTCATGGCTTCTTACAAAAACCTCACTACTTAGTGACTGTTTCGTGTAAGACATTTTTATACTATCGTGTGCAATAAACTCTTCTACTTTGGTCGTGAAATTTACAGGAATACCTAAAATTCGTGTACAAATATGCTTAAACGCATAGGTTAATCGCGGCGTAATTTTATGGGTATAAACTAATAGCATAAAATAATTTACATAATACCTTCATCGGCAAAGCTAAAGTAAGCATTTTCGGTTACGATAAGATGATCCAAGACTTTTATATCCAAACTTTGTCCTGCCTGCTTTAATTTTTGGGTGATTTGTTTATCGGCTTCACTCGGCTTTAACGTTCCCGATGGATGATTATGAACTAAAATCACCGCTGTAGCACCACATTCCAAAGCCGTTTTCATTACCAAACGTACATCAACCAAAGTTCCCGTAATACCACCTTTACTTAATTGAAGCTTTTGTAAAACTTTATTAGAATTGTTTAAATATACAATCCAAAACTCTTCGTGTGGTAATTCGCCTATAATAGGTTGCATTAATTCAAAAACCGAAATACTGGAAGTTATTTTTTTTCGTTCCAAAGCTTCCTCTCCTCTACGTCGCCTACCTAACTCCATAGCTGCAGCAATACTTATAGCCTTAGCTTCACCTATTCCTTTAAATGCCATTAATTGTTTTAAGGAGAGTTTCCCTAATTCATTTAAGTTATTATCTACACTCGCTAAAATACGTTTACAAAGCTCGACAGCACTTTCTTCTCGACTTCCTGAACTTATAAGAATAGCTATCAACTCGGCATCGCTTAATACAGCTTTGCCTTTATCGCGGAGTTTTTCTCTTGGTTGGTCATCTTGATTCCAATGTTTTATAGAAAACGAACTTGATTTATCGGTCATTTTATAAATATAAATATTGTATTTTTATAAATCAACTTACAGGACATTCTAAATTGGCGTACCCACCTAAAATTCATCAAGATAACAACAAAGCACACATGATAGCCGTGATGCAAGCGTTTCCTCTAGCTACAGTTATTTCGGTAAAAAATAGTAATCCTATTATTACACATTTACCACTTATTTATAGTAATGATAAACTTATTGGTCATTTAGATAAATTTAATCCACACGCCGAATTATTACAAGATAACCAAGCAGTTACCATTATTTTTTCTGGTCCACAATGTTACATTTCACCCAGCATATACAAAACCGAACAGCTTCCCACCTGGAACTATGTAAAAGTGCATTTAAAAGGTACGGTTTCTAAAATTGATAATGTTGAAACCGTAAAGCAAAGTATGATTAGCATGACAGCATTTCTTGAACCAGAAAATGCTTATGTTTTAAAAGCCGGCAACCCAAAAATGGAAGCTTACTTGCCTTACGTAATTGGGTTTGAAATAACTATAACACATTGGGAAGGTAAATTTAAACTCTCGCAAAATCGAAATAAAGAGGATTTTGAGCTGGCTACAAAAGCGCTTAAAAGGCATTCACAAAAAAGTATTGAAACGTTTTTGAGCAAGATTTTTTTATAAACCATCTTGAACGAGAAACATAATTCAGAGTGACAAAGGTCATTAAACCAATTCTTTTACCTCTTTAAAATCCAAACCACCATAATTTCCAGAACTCATTAGCAACAAAGCCTTGTTGTTAAAATCTTGGGAAAATAAGTAATCTTTAAAATCGCTTGGATTGGTATAAATAATTAAATCATCTCGCTCAAAAGCTTGGGCTATTTGCTCGTGAGTAATAGCATCAAGTTTTTTAATCTCAACAGCGTGTGGTGAGTAAAACACTACGGCAACATCGGCAGCATCTAAAGCGCCTTTATATTCTTTTAAAAACCCGGCATTTAAACTACTATAAGTATGTAATTCTAAACAGGCTACCAAAGTTCGGTTAGGGTATTGCTCTTTTAAAGCTTTGGTAGTTGCTTTTACTTTACTTGGTGAATGCGCAAAATCTTTGTAAGCTACACTAGTTTCGCTATCGGCTATTTTTTCCAAGCGTTTGCTTGCACCTTTAAAAGTGGCAATGGCTTCGTAAAAATCATCCTCATCAATACCCATATGTTGGCAAATCCATTTAGCGCCAGCCAAATTATTTAAATTATGAGCGCCAAAAATTTCAATAGGCATTGGCCCTTCTGGCGTGTCTAAAAGTGTTTCGCCATTTTCAATAGTATATTCTGGAGTGTGATACCCTATTTTTCGTATCGGGTTTTCGCTAGCTTCTACAACGCGTTTCACCTCATCATCTTCTTCATTAAAGTTAATACTACCGCCTTGTACAATGCTATCAACAAAAATTTTGAATTGCTCCACATAGTTTTCATAAGTTGGAAATACATTAATATGATCCCAAGCAATACCACTCAATAAAGCGATATTGGGTTTGTACAAATGAAATTTGGGACGTCTGTCTATGGGAGAACTTAAATATTCATCGCCTTCCAAAACAATAAAATCGTTGTCTTCGGTGAGTTTCACCATCACATCAAACCCTTCTAGCTGTGCGCCAACCATAAAATCGACATCGCGATCATGATAGTTCATCACATGTAAAATCATAGATGTTATGGTAGTTTTACCATGACTTCCGCCAATAACTACACGTGTTTTATCTTTAGATTGTTCGTATAAAAACTCGGGATAACTATAGATTTTTAATCCTAATTCTTGGGCTTTTAACAGCTCGGGGTTATCTGCCTTGGCATGCATTCCTAATACAATGGCATCAAGGGTTTTGTTAATTTTCTCAGGAAACCATCCAAACGCTTTTGGTAGCAACTCTTTGGCTTCTAATCGTGATTTTGACGGATCGAAAATCGTGTCGTCACTACCAGTTACTTGATATCCTTTATTGTGCAATGCTATGGCTAAATTATGCATAGCTGCACCACCAATAGCGATAAAATGTACATTCATAAAACTTGCGATTGAAACCTCAAAGATATAGGTTTTTCTTGGAAGCATGAAGCATAGAAAGTCTTAATCTATTTTCGTTTCTATTTCAGAAATGCGCTCCAAAAGGCTATCGTCTCCTAACTTTTTGTAGGCTTCTTGTAGAGTATTGACAGCCATTTGGTATTTTTCAAAAGTTATATATAAGTCTACCAAATGCATGTAACAGGTTTTGCTACCACCAATAGTAATGGCGTGTTTGTAATTAGTTTCAGCAGTTTTAAAGTCTTTTTTGTATTCAGACACTTGTCCTAAAGCTAGAAAACCATCAACAACGGATAAAGCTTGCAATTTTTTAGCGTAATTCAAGGCTTTCTTGTTGCTTCCTCCTACAATTCCTGGAACATACAAATAGTAATGTACCAAAGCCCAATGTGCGTTAATATGACTGGGGTTGAGTTGTATTGCCTTTAAGAAAGCTAGCTCAACATCATTAATCATCATTAAGGCCTGTAATTTACTAACCGTTTTAGCTTTCATACCTAACGCACCACCATATTTATAATGATAATTGGCGTTTTGTGGCTGTAATTCAACCAAGTTTTTATAAATGTTAATAGCATGATCCCATTCTTTTAAATGACTGTAAGCATCTCCTAAAAGTTCTTGTAACTTTAAACTTTCTGGCTGGGACTCTATATATGTTTTGGCTTGTTCTTTTGCTGCGTAATATTTTTTTTGGGCTATTAAACTTGATATATTCTCTACTTCAGATTGTCCAAAAGCTGAAATAGTACACAAAAAAAAGATAACTAACCGAAGCATATCAAACTGTAGAAATTAAAAAATTGCTTTGTCAAGATTACTTAAAATTTGGCTAACTTTACTCATTCAAAACTACATTTTACACTATTATCCCTATTTTGGAATACATTTTGAAAGTAGTTTTGAAGAAAATAGGAACTATGAAGCATCTTACAACACTTTTAATGATTATACTTTTTGCTCACACTTCTCAAGCTCAAGACAATTACCAATCGCTTTGGAAACAAGTTGAAAGTTTTGACAACAAAGGTTTACCAAAATCGGCTTTAAAAATTGTAAAGCAAATTGAAAATCAAGCCAAAAAAGAGGATAATAAACCACAGCAAATAAAAACTTTATTGTTTAAAAGTAAATATGCTTTAATCCTTGAAGAAGAAGCACAACTCAACATTATTAATGACTTTAAAACTGAAATATCTAGTAACTCGACTCCTACAAAATCGGTTTTAGAAAATATGTTGGCTACCTTATATTGGCAATATTTTCAGCAGAACAGATGGAGGTTTTACGACCGTACTAAAACTTCTGAAAAAATGGACACTTCCGATTTTAGAACTTGGGATTTACAAACGTTGTTTGAGGAAATTCATTGCCATTACCAAAACTCATTAAGCGATTACAAGCTTTTACAAAACATAGCTGTAGATGATTTTAAAAGTATTCTTACAACAGCTGAAGGCTCTAAAAAACTCAGACCTACACTCTATGATATTTTAGCACACAACGCGCTATCATTTTACAAAACCGATGAGAACAACATAAGCAAACCTGCTTACAAATTTGAAATTGACAACCCTGAGTTTTTAGCTACAGCTAGTGAGTTTTCAACGTTAAATATAACATCAAAAGATTCTACATCTCTTCAACTTAATGCCTTGAAGTTATATCAGAATCTTACCATATTTCATGTAAAGAAACAGTTGCTAGAAGCCCTAGTCGAAGTTGATATTGAACGTTTAAACTTTGTTTATGGCAATAGTACATTCCCTAATAAAGATGCGCTATTTTTAAAAACACTTAATCAAAGTATAGAAAAATACAAAGGACAAGCTATTTCTGGTTTTTATGCTTTTGAAAAAGCTAAAATCTTACAGCAACAAGGACATACTTATAATGCAAAAATAAACGAAGACAATAGATGGAAGTTAAAGGAAGCCTTGGCGATTTGCAACAATTACATTTTTGCTTTCCCTAAAAGTCGGGCAGCAAAAAAATTAGAAGTCCTTAAAGAGCAAATTCTTAACGAGCAGCTTCAAATAACCACAGAAACACAACTTCCAATAAATACATTTAGTAAAGTTTTAGTACGTTATAAAAATTTAAATGCTTTAAATTTTAAAATCTACAACGCATCGTATTCGCAAATAAAGGCTTTTAATAAAATTTACCGAGAAGATAAAAAGCAACAGTTTATCAACAAGTTGTCGACGAATAAACAATTTACAAATAAATTAAAAAACGAAAACGATTACCAACTTCACACTACCGAAGTTAGTATACCTAAACTCGATAATGGACATTACATTATTACAGCCAACGTAAATAACACCGAACAAACTTTTGCCGCAAAAACTATTCAAGTAACCAATCTTGCTATTATAGAATTAACCGATGATTCTCAATATCGTTTTCAAATTATTAACCGTAATAATGGACAACCTATTAGTGGTGCTAAAATAGTATTAACGTATCAAAAAAACTATAATAAAACTACCTTCAACGAAACTTACACTACAGATCCTCAAGGTTTTTTTAGTAGAAGTAAACAAGACAATGAGCGGTTAAGAAACGTTAATATTAATGTAAGCTTCAACAATGATACAGCTGATTTTGGAGAGTATTATTTGTATAACTACCGTAACCAAAACCAAGAAAACGAAACACAATATAGAGGTTTTTTATTTACCGATAGAAGCATATACAGACCTGGGCAAACGGTGTATTTCAAAGGAATAAACACTATTATAAAAAACGGAACGACCAAAATTAACGCAGGACAAGCCGCCAAAATCAGACTCAAAAATGTTAATGGTGAAGTAGTTAACGAACTACTTTTAAAAACCAACGATTATGGTTCGGTTTCAGGAGAATTCATTTTACCAAATAACGGCCTAACTGGAAGTTATAGTTTGGATATGTTTTGTGGCGAATATACTTATACTAACATCTCTGTTGAAGAATACAAACGCCCAAAATTCGAGACCAATTTCAATCCTGTAAGCGAGACGTTTAAAGTCAACGATTCTGTCACAGTAAACGGAACTGCAAAAGCTTATGCGGGAAGTAATATTTCCAACGCCAAAGTGGTCTATCGTGTACACAGAAAGGTGCAATTTCCAAGATGGTATTATTGGTCGAGACCTTGGTTTAATAGTGAGCCTCAAGAAATTACTCATGGCGAAACCACAACCAATGACAAAGGAGAATTTGACATTACCTTCCTGGCACTTCCAGACCAAAGTGTGAACAAAGAAAACCTACCTACATTTCAATATGAAGTCACAGCAGATGTTACCGATATTAACGGTGAGACTAGAAGTAGCACAACCGTTATTAATGTTGGCTATCACGCTTTGACAGCTCAAATAATTATTGAAAGTGTTTTAGATAAAACCAATAAAAACCACAAGCTCACCATTGACACAAAAAACCTAAATGGCGAGTTTGTCCCAGCCACTGGAACCATAAAAATATACAAACTAAACGCCCCAAAACGTGTACTTAGACCACGACCTTGGGACGCTCCAGATTATCAAGAAATTGCCAAAAATGAGTTTTTGGAAAAATTCCCAAACGAAGCTTACACCAATGAAAGTGATTCAAAAAACTGGAAAAAAGGTGAGTTGGTGTTTGAAAAACCTTTCAATACTGAAAGCTCTAAAGAGCTTTTGTTAGGCAACATTAAAAAATGGGCATCTGGCGAATATCTTATCACATTGGAAACGAAGGACAAATTTGGACAGCCCGTAAAAGACCAAACTAGAACAACACTTTATAGCGCTAAAGACAAAACCTTAGCCGATAATCAATTATTCAGTATTACAACCGATACATCAAGCTATCGCCCCAACGACAGAGTACAAATAACTTTAGGGTCTTCCGCTAAAAATATGATTGTAACACTGGCTGTTGAAAAAGATAAACGTCTTGTAAAAACTGAAATCATTACAATCAACAACCAGAAAAAAACCATTTCTGTTCCTGTTACTAAAAATGATTTAGGTGGTTTTGCTGTACATTACAGCTATGCTTTTGCTAATAGTTTTGGTTCTGGGGTTAAAATGATTGCTGTTCCTTACCCTAAAACCGATTTAGAGATTGAAACCACAACCTTTAGAGACAAATTACAACCCGGCCAAGATGAGACTTGGAGCTTTAAGATAAAAGGCCCTAAAGGTGAGCAAGTTTCAGCTGAATTATTGGCAAGCATGTACGATATGTCGCTGGATCAATTTAAACCACATAGTTGGAATTTCACCCCATTACAACAACCTATTTACAATTCGTATTTACGTAAAAACGCCCGTTTAAGTTTTGCCATTAATGGCTTTAGAGTATATAACCAAAACCGTTTTTATGCTAATTATCCACTACAAGAATATGATGAATTAAATTGGTTTGGATTACACTTAGGAAACCGATACCAGATGTTACGTGGTAAGGTTTCTGGTATTGCGATAAACGAAATGGTTGCTGAAGATGCTGAAATGGACGAAGTTGTTACTACATCATTTGGTGTTGCAAAAAACACTAAAATAACTTTTAGAGGAAATAGATCTATATCAGGCAAAAATAAAGCACTAATTGTTATCGATGGTAGAATAGCCTCTGAAGAAGAATTTCAAAATTTATCCTCAAATGACATCCTAAAAACAGACGTTCTAAAAGGTGCAACTGGTGCAACACTTTATGGCTCTCAAGGAGCTAATGGTGTACTTATCATAACAACTAAAAAAGCTGATTTATCTTCAGTTAAAATCCGTAAAAACCTCCAAGAAACGGCTTTTTTCTATCCGCAGTTACAAACCGATAAAGACGGCAATGTAAGTTTTAGTTTTACAACACCAGAAGCTTTAACCCAATGGAAGTTACAACTTTTAGGGCATACCAAAACGCTGGAAAGCACCGTAACCCGTTTGGAAACCGTAACACAAAAAGAACTTATGGTCATACCAAACGCGCCACGATTTTTACGTCACGGTGACAAGATTGTTATTAGCATCAAAATTGCCAATCTATCCAATAAAGACCTATCCGGACAAGCGCAATTGCAATTACTTGATGCTGTAACTGGAAAAGAAGTAACAAGTACATTATTAACATCGCTACCTTTTGATAATATGATACCAAACAAGCATCGGAATTTCTCTGTAAAACAAAATGGCAACACCCAAATCGCTTGGAGCTTGTCAATCCCAGAAAACATCAATGCCGTTCAATATAAAATTATCGCCAAAGCAGGTGATTTTAGCGATGGCGAGCAAAATGCCTTACCAGTATTATCAAACCGAATGTTAGTTACTGAAACGTTACCGATGTGGATAAAAAGCAACGAAACCCGAACCTTTACACTAGATAAGTTACAAAACAACACCTCATCTACTTTAAAGCATCATAAATTAACTTTGGAGATGACCTCCAATCCGGCTTGGTATGCAATTCAAGCATTACCATACTTAATGGAGTATCCGTATGATTGCAACGAGCAAACCTTTAGTCGCTATTACGCCAACGCCTTGGCTAGTAATATTGCAAACAGCAATCCGAGAATTCAGGAGGTGTTTAACCAATGGGCTTCTCAAGAGGCACTTATTAGTAATCTGGAAAAGAATGAAGACCTAAAAAACATTCTTATTCAAGAAACGCCTTGGTTACGCGATGCCCAAAGTGAAACCGAACAAAAAAAGCGCATTGCCTTGTTGTTTGACCTCAACAAAATGAACAACGAGCTACAAAACGCTTTACGTAAGCTCAAACAAAATCAAATGGATAATGGCGCTTGGCCATGGTTTAATGGCGGACGACCAAACCGTTTTATCACCCAGCACATCATAACAGGATTTGGACATTTAAAACACCTTAATGTCACGTCGAGCGCAGTCGAGACGTCTTTAATCAATAAAGCTATATCGTATCTCGATTCAAAATTTATTGAAGAATACAACAACCTTAAAAAACATAATAAAAATGTTGATTTAAGTAAAGATCATTTGAGTTATACACAACTGCATTACTTGTATATGCGAAGCTTTTTCCCTGAAGTGAAGCAATCCAATGAAGTGCAAGAAATCTCTGCTTATTACTTATCGCAAATCCAGAAATATTGGTTAAAACGTTCTCTTTACTCCAAAGGATTAATGGCGTTGATAACGCATAGAATGAACGATAACAAAACAGCCGAAAGCATTTTAAAATCACTCAACGAAAACAGCATCACTAACGATGAGTTAGGCATGTATTGGAAAGACAATACAGCCTCTTGGCATTGGTATCAAGCGCCTATTGAAACCCAGGCCTTAATGATTGAAGTATTTTCTGAAGTTGGTACGGTTTTTCAGAGTGACACAAAAAATCTTGAAACTATTGACAACCTAAAAATCTGGTTGCTTAAAAACAAGCAAACCAACAAATGGGAAACCACCAAAGCCACAATCGATGCTGTTTATGCGCTGTTACTTCAAGGTAGCGATTGGTTATCTGTAACCGAAGCTGTTGATGTTCAAGTTGGCGGAAAACAAATCGATCCTTCAAAATTGGACAATGTAAAAGTGGAAGCTGGAACAGGTTATTTTAAAACCGCTTGGGATGCTTCAGAAATTACACCAGAAATGGCCAATGTAACCCTAACCAAAACCTTGCCAGCCGGCAGGCAGGAAGGCGGTGGTATTGCTTGGGGAGGTTTATACTGGCAATATTTTGAGGATTTGGATAACATCACCTCTGCCAAAACACCATTGTCTTTGAAGAAAAAACTATTTAAGAAAACCAACACCAATACAGGCGAGGTAATTACCGAAATCACACCTGAAACGCTACTTGAAGTTGGCGATTTAGTTCGTGTACGTATTGAATTACGAAGCGATCGTGATATGGAGTTTATTCACATGAAAGATATGCGTGCTTCTGGATTGGAGCCTGTAAATGTACTCTCGCAATACAAATGGCAAGATGGTTTGGGATACTACGAAAGTACCAAGGATGCGAGCACCAATTTCTTTTTCGATTATCTACCAAAAGGCGTTTACGTTTTTGAATACGATTTACGTGTTAACAACGCTGGTAATATGAGTAATGGCATCACTACCTTACAAAGTATGTACGCGCCAGAGTTTAGCAGCCATAGCGAAGGTGTAAGGATTTCAGTTAAAAACTAACAAAAAAAGCGGTTTCAATTTGAAACCGCTTTTTGTTTATTTACTTGGTGGCATACTTGGCCTTACTTCAATCTTACTTGGTAAGGTGCGTGGATTCATTTTTATTAAATCGACAACCAGTTCACCAATATCTTCACTTTGAATTTTCCAGGCATCTTTATCGCTTGGTTCGTTACCATTAAAATTTGTAGAAACCGACCCTGGCATAATCGTACTCACTTTTATACCATGCTGTCTTAAATCTAACATAACAGATTGCGTAAACCCTGTTACTCCAAACTTACTCGCATTATACGCAGAGCCATTGGCAAAGAAATTGGTTCCTGCCAAACTAGAAATGGTAATGTAATACCCTTTACTTTTTTTAAGAGCATCAACACTTGCCTTTATAGAATTGAAAACCCCAGTTAAATTGGTATCGATAGTTTCTTGCCATTGTTCGGGTGTTAAATCTTCAATATTAGCAAAATGTCCTAAACCAGCATTAGCAACAACAATATCTAATTGCCCAAATTCTTTTAAAACATCGTTAACGGCTTCTTGCTGGCTTTCTAGACTTCGTACGTCGGCTTTTAAGCCAAAAACTTTAGCATCGGTTTTAGAGGCTGCATTTAATTTACCTGCTGCTTCATGCGCTTTGGCGCTACTTCTACTTGTTATGGCTACATTAATATTTTGGTCTAATAATGCTTTTGCAATGCCAAAACCAATACCTTTTGTTCCGCCTGTTATTAAAGCTACTTTATGTGTCATAATATATCTATTTTAATTTGGTAATCGTTTTGTTAAAAAGGCTAATTGCCCCATATGGTTTGCTTGATGCTCCATAACGTGAAACCAAGCCCAATGATTTGTCATAACGCCATTCTTTTCAGAAAACCAAGTATCATCTTTTTGTTTTAATAACTTTTTGGTTTTCTTTCTAACATCGTCATAAATATTTAAGTAATATTTTATAGGTTTACCTTGTATATCTTGACGTGCTTTTTCACCTAAACTTAATGCGGTCTCCCACATTACTTTTTCTTCTTCGTTAAACTGTCTTCCTTCAAACGTGTATATTTGATAATACGCTTCGGTAGCTGCTAGATGATAAATAATAGCGCCTATTCTATTGGCATTTTCATCGATAAGAAAATCGGTTTGCTCTTCATTTAAGTCTTTTACCAACCGTTCTACTCTATCTTTTAAATTATCTAACATACTTACCATATTCCCAATATTTTGACTAAATCCTTTTGGAGGTTCTACTTTATATTGAGACGACGCCGTGAATACAGAAAATAAGAAAATTAAAGCAAGAAAATGATTTTTCATAATGGTTGTTTTTTAAAGTACCTCAAGATACACAACCTAAAATGTAACCAAAAACCATTAACATCAACTTAACGAATAAGTATTATTTTTTAGGTGGATAGCCTTCTAATACTTTATCTACAATGGTTTGTAGTTGCGTTAAGCGTTTTTCTGGAGTATCGTTGGGGTTATAAGAACTTTCGCTAATAGCTTGCCAAAAAAGTCCTTTGCCATTTTCATCGACAAAATCAAACTGAATGGCTCTTTTAATATTATCCTTTCCTACAGGAACACCAACCGAAACACGCCCGCCAACATGTCTTCCACCGCCGCCAATACCTATACCAACTCTGCTCCTATTGGCTTCTTTATGCTGTGAGGTTTGAAGATCGATATAGAAATCTGGATTTTCCGATAAGGTAAGGTTTTTCTTTTCTAAGGCTTTGTCTAAAATATTAAAGATGCGCTTACTATCTAACTCACTTAACCCTGTTTTTATATCGGAATAATAATTATAGGTTTTATATGCTGAAAAGTTTACGGTTTCGTCATAATCGTAACTTACTTTAACTGGTGCACACGACACAACTAACAAAAGCAGAATAAAAGGTATATGTCTCATAATTTTTTATGTTTAAAGTTACTCATTTTTTTCATCCATAGTTTTGGTTAACGCTGATGAAATAATTCCTGTTGGAATAGCTACAATTCCTAACCCTATCATTAAAATTAAAAATGTAAAAACTCTCCCCCCTATTGTTACAGGATAAACATCGCCATAACCTACGGTTGTTAAGGTAATAATTGCCCACCATAGACTATCAAAAATTGATGAAAAATTTTCTGGTTGCGCTTGATTTTCAAAATAATATATCCCTACTCCTGAAAAGTAAATTAATATCATGGTTACCATGACAAATAATATAATTTCTTCTTTTACCGATTTTATAGCAAAAATAAAATGTGCCATAGCTTTATTATAGCGAACCATTTTTAGCACCCTAAAAATTCGTAAAAAACGAAGGGCACGAAGCGATCTTAAATCGAAACCTATCGCTAGGTAAAATGGTAGAATTGACACCAAATCGATTATTCCATAAAAACTAAAAATGAATTTTAATTTATTATCTGCTACATAAATTCGCAATAAATATTCTACGGTAAAAACAATAACCGTGACAATCTCTATAGATTTAAGTATATCTCTGGTTTGCGGTTTTAGGTCTGGTAAGGTTTCAACCGTAAAAGCAATGACTGATAATAAAATTAAGCCTTGAATAATAAATGCAAACCATCGGCTTAATTTATTATCGTTAATTTCTACAACGCTTTTAACAAAGTCTTTCATCTAAGTGAAATTTTAGCTATTAAGCATGTCCCATAATTTATCTTTTAACTCGGTAATACCTTGTTGTGCTACAGCAGAAATAAACATATAATTTACAGGAAGTGTTTTATCGAGCTCGGTTTTTAATTCGGCTTTTAGCTCATCATCTAGCATATCGCTTTTCGATATGGCAATAAACCGTTCTTTATCTAGCATTTCTGGATTATAGCGTTTTAGCTCATCCAACAAAATATCGTATTGTTTTTTAATATCATCGGCATCTGCAGGAATTAAAAACAGTAAGGTGGAGTTACGCTCGATATGACGCAAGAAGTAATGTCCTAGACCTTTTCCTTCGGCTGCGCCTTCAATAATCCCAGGAATGTCTGCCATAACAAACGTTTGAAATTCTCTATGTTTTACAATGCCTAAATTGGGTTTAAGTGTTGTAAATTCGTAATCTGCAATTTTGGGTTTTGCTGCAGTAACTACCGATAGTAAAGTAGATTTCCCTGCATTAGGAAACCCTACTAAACCTACATCGGCTAAAACTTTTAGTTCTAAAATAATTTCTTTCTCCTCACCTGGTATTCCTGGTTGCGCATAACGTGGCGTTTGATTGGTAGCACTTTTAAAATGCCAATTACCACGCCCACCTTTTCCGCCTTGTGCTATAATTTTCTCCTCACCATCCTCGGTAATTTCAAAAAGGATCTCATTGGTTGATTTATCTCTAACAACCGTTCCTAAAGGCACATTCATGTAAACGTCTGCGCCATCGGCTCCTGTACTACGCTGTTTACCGCCATCGCCACCGTGTTCTGCTCTAAAATGGCGTTTAAATTTATATTCAAAAAGTGTCCAAAGGTTTTTGTTACCGCGTATTATTACGTTACCTCCACGACCACCATCACCACCATCTGGCCCGCCTTTAGCTATATACTTTTCACGGTGTAAATGTGCAGATCCTTTTCCACCTTTACCCGATGACACATATAGTTTTACGTAGTCTACAAAATTTCCTTCTGTCATAGTTATTTCCCGTAAATACAGGACTATTTTTTAGATTAGACTCTTAAAGGTTATCTATAACCTTGCTTAATCGCTCTGTAATTTCCTCTATACTTCCTACGCCATCTACACCATAAAACTTGTCTTGTGCAGAGTAAAAGTCTTTAAGAATAGCTGTTTTTTTGTAATATTCTGTAATGCGGTTTCTAATAATGTTTTCATCGGCATCATCGGCACGACCACTTGTTTTCCCACGTTCTAATAAACGTTGAACGAGTACCTCATCATCAACCTCAAGGGCAATCATAGCATTAATTTGAGAGTCTTTTTCATCCATTAACTTATCTAAAGCTTTTGCTTGCGCATTAGTTCTTGGAAAACCATCAAAAATAAAGCCGTTAGCATCGGCATTTTTTTCAACTTCAGCGTTTAGCATATCTATGGTTACTTGGTCTGGAACCAATTCGCCTTTGTCCATGTAAGACTTTGCTAACATACCTAAAGCGGTTTCATTTTTTATATTGTATCGAAACACATCTCCTGTAGAAATATGTACTAAATTGTATTTTTCTTTTAAAAACTCTGCTTGTGTTCCTTTTCCAGCACCTGGAGGTCCAAATAGGACTAAATTTGTCATGTGTTGTGTTGTTTTAAGTTGATATACTTCAGGCAAGTCTCTCCCTAAACCACTGTAGTCTAAACCATAGCCTACAATAAATTTTGTTGGAATTTCTATACCTACATAGTGTAATTTAAAGTCTTTTTTATAGGCTTCGGGTTTGTAAAATAGTGTTGCTATTTTAAGTTCTTTCACATTCTCATTTTTGAAAATGCGATGTACTTCGGCTAGAGTTTTTCCAGAATCGATAATATCTTCTAGAATAACTACTGTTCGCCCTGTAAGATCTTGTGTTAACCCTATTAGTCTTTGAATATCGTCTGTAGATTTCACACCTTCATAAGAGGCTAATTTTATAAAAGTAACCTCGCAAGGCTTGGGATAAGCCTTTACAAAATCACTAACAAACATAAACGAGCCGTTTAAAATACCTACAAATACTGGGATTTCATCTTTCAAATCATTAGCAATTTCTGTTACCATTCGGTTAACAGTTTGCTCAATTTCTTTGGCTCTTATAAACGGTTTAAATTCTAAATCGTGAAGCTTCACCTCTTGTTTTTTATTTTTAGAAAAGCAAAGATAATCATTTGATTAACGTTTTGCGAATTTGCCTTTACATTGTTTGTATTTTAGCTTTTTTCACAGCATATTGATTTGTATTTTTGCTAAAAATATTTTGTAGAATGAATTTTTTCTCATCTAACTTTAAACTTGGTATCCTGGGTGGCGGACAACTTGGTAAAATGATTCTTTACAACACAAGGAAATTTGATATTTACACATGTGTTTTAGATCCTAGTAACGAAGCACCATCCAAAATTGCTTGTAACGAATTTTATCAAGGCAATTTAATGGATTATGATACTGTTGTCGCCTTTGGACGAAAAGTAAATACATTAACTATAGAAATTGAGAATGTTAATGTTGATGCTTTAGAGACTTTAGAGAAAGAAGGCGTTACTGTTTACCCTTCCTCTAAAACATTACGCACTATTCAAAACAAGGCCAAACAAAAGTTATTTTATATTGACAACAATATTCCTACTGCCGAATTTTCAAGATTTGCTTATACTTCCGAAATAAGAGAAGCCTTAAATAATGGCGGTTTAGAATTACCTTTTGTATGGAAAAGTGCACAATTTGGTTATGATGGTAATGGAGTTAAGGTAATAAGACAACTTAACGATTTGGAAGGGTTACCCAATGTAGAGTGCATTACCGAAAAAATGATTCCTTTTAAAAACGAATTAGCTGTTATTGTGGCGAGGAATGCAGATGGTGAGGTTAAAACATTCCCTGTTGTAGAAATGGAGTTTCACCCAGAAGCCAATCAAGTAGAATATGTTATTTGCCCGGCTAGAATAGATGAAACTGTGGCTAAAAAAGCGCAAGAGGTTGCGCTTCAAACATCCAAAGCATTTAATCATGTTGGCTTATTAGCCGTAGAAATGTTTCAAACACAAGACGACCATATTTTAGTAAACGAAGTTGCTCCAAGGCCACACAATTCGGGGCATCAAACGATAGAAGCTAGTTATACGTCGCAATTCGAACAACATTTGCGTGCCATTTTAAACCTTCCTTTGGGAAAAACAGATAGTAAAGTTGGTGGCATTATGGTAAATTTAGTTGGTGCAGAAAATTATACTGGCGATGTTGTATACGAAAACATTGAAAGCATTATGAAAATGGATGGTGTAACACCACATATTTACGGCAAAAAACAAACCAGACCATTTAGAAAAATGGGGCACGTTACTATAGTAGATAAAGACATTAATACAGCAAGACAAATAGCAGAACAAGTAAAAAACACAATTAAAGTAATAAGCAAATAATTATGAGTAAAGTAGGTGTAATAATGGGAAGTAAAAGCGATTTGCCTATCATGCAAGACGCTATCGATATTTTAAAAGAATTTGATATAGAAGTAGACGTTGATATTGTATCGGCACATCGCACTCCAGATAAATTATTTGATTATGGTTCCAATGCTCATAAGAGAGATATTTCTGTCATAATTGCTGGTGCTGGTGGCGCTGCTCATTTACCTGGTATGGTTGCCTCTTTATCGCCACTTCCGGTAATTGGTGTTCCTGTAAAAAGTAGAAACTCTATTGATGGCTGGGATTCTGTTTTATCCATTTTACAAATGCCTGGCGGCGTTCCTGTTGCTACCGTGGCCTTAGATGGCGCAAAAAACGCAGGCATTTTAGCTGCACAAATTTTGGGGAGTTCTAATAAGAATATCCTAGAAAAAATTATAGAGTACAAAGAAACCTTAAAAACAAAAGTTCACGAGTCTGCAAAAAGTTTATAGTATAAAAATAAAAGCCTCGACAATTGTCGAGGCTTTTAACGCTATTAACCAATTTATTTAAAAGGGGGGTCCTTTTAAATCACTTATGAAAAATCGGTGCAAATATAACACCTAATATTTAAAAAAAAACCAAATTTTTTGTTAATATTCAGATTTACAACTCATTAGTAGGAAAGCAATTACTTTTTTTAATTCACATCAGCTAAAGAACTATGATTATTTTAAAACAACCTTTTGATACACAATACAATACAGCGCCTTTTTCAAAAATAAAAAACGCCCATTTCCTTCCCGCTTTTAAAAAAGCAATAGAACATGCTAAGGCCGAAATAAACAACATTACTCATAATCCAGAACCACCTACTTTTAGCAATACAATTGAAGCTTTAGATTTCTCTGGTGAACAGTTGGATAGAGTGTCTAGTATTTTCTTCAACCTGAATTCTGCCGAAACCAACGAAGACATTCAAAAAATAGCACAAGAAGTATCGCCTTTGCTTTCTGAGTTTAGTAACGACATTACTTTAAATGAAGCATTATTTAAACGTGTTAAAGAAGTTTATAATCAAAAAGACTCTTTAAACCTTAATAAAGAACAACAAACACTTTTAGATAAAAAATATAAAAGCTTTTCTAGAAATGGCGCTAACTTACCAGAAGACAAAAAACTGCAACTCCGCGAAATAGATAAAGAGCTAAGTAAACTAAAACTTACATTTGGTGAAAATGTTCTAGCAGAAACTAACAAATACGAACTTCATATTACCAACGAAGCCGATTTATCTGGACTTCCTGAAAGCGCTAAAGAAGATGCCAAACAAACTGCCGAACAAAAAGGAAAAGAAGGCTGGATTATTACATTACAATATCCTAGTTATATTCCATTTATGACCTATGCAGATAATCGTGAATTACGAAAAAAACTAGCGCTTGCATTTGGGTCAAAAGGATTTCATAATGATAATCTTGACAACCAAGATATTGTTTTAAAAATCGCCAATCTGCGTCATAAACGCGCTAATTTATTAGGGTATAAAACCCACGCGCATTTTGTTCTCGAAGAACGTATGGCTAAAAATCCAGAAACCGTAAACACCTTTTTAAACGACCTCTTAGAAAAAGCCAAGCCTGCTGCAACTAAAGAGTTTAAAAAACTAAGCGAGTTTGCTAAAAACTTGGATAATATCGAACAGCTACAAAAATGGGATGGCGCTTATTATTCAGAAAAACTAAAACAAAAACTTTTCGATCTCGATGATGAAAAGCTAAAACCCTACTTTAAACTTGAAAACGTTATTAACGGCGTTTTCACGATTGCCCATAAACTTTACGGGTTAAATTTTGAAGAAATTGACACCATTGATAAATACCATCCAGATGTATTAACCTATAAAGTCACCGATAACGACGGAAATTATATTTCTATTTTCTATGCCGATTTTTTTCCGCGAGAAGGAAAACGCAATGGTGCTTGGATGACTGTTTACAAGCCACAATATGTTAAAAACAATGAAAACAGTAGACCACATATTTCTATTGTATGCAATTTCACCAAACCAACAAAAACAAAACCATCGTTATTAACCTTTAATGAGGTTACAACCTTATTTCACGAATTTGGTCACGCCTTACATGGCATGTTAGCAAATACAACCTACCCTAGCCTTTCGGGAACAAGTGTTTTTTGGGATTTTGTTGAACTACCAAGCCAAGTGTTAGAAAATTGGTGTTACGAAAAAGAGGCTTTAGAGTTGTTTGCCACACATTACGAAACTGGTGAAGTGATTCCTATGGATTTAATAGAAAAAATTAAAGCGTCATCAACTTTTCACGAAGGTATGCAAACGTTACGTCAATTAAGCTTTGGTTTGTTAGACATGAGTTGGCATGGGCAGGATCCTTCACTTATAAAAAATGTAAAAGCCCATGAACTTAAGGCTTTTGAAAACACCAAACTCTATCCAGATACGCCAGAAAACTGTATGAGCACCTCGTTTTCTCATATTTTTCAAGGCGGGTATTCTTCTGGATATTATAGCTATAAATGGGCAGAAGTGTTAGATGCCGATGCTTTTGAATATTTTAAAGAAGAAGGTATTTTTAGTAAAACCGTAGCAGAGAAATTTAAAGAAAATGTACTCTCTCAAGGTGGCACTCAAGATCCCATGACGTTGTACAAACGTTTTCGCGGTAAAGAACCCCAACCCGAAGCTTTATTAAAACGCGCAGGGTTAATTGAGAAGTAGAGCTTGTCATGCTGAACTTGATTCAGCATCTCATCCTTTCTTGACAAGGAATTTTTCACTGATCTCAGAATAACAAACTGAAAACAAAATAAACTTTCAATATTTTTTGAAAATTTAAAATGTTTTATATATTTGTCTTATGAAATACAAAGAAGCCAAAGACAAATTTATTAGCACATGGGGAAGTTTAGGTTCTCTTTGGGGCATAAATAAAGCTATGGCACAAATACAAGCCCTTCTTTTTATAGCCACAAAACCTTTATCTATGGAAGACATCATGGACGAACTAAAAATATCCAGAGGTAATACAAGCATGAATCTAAGGCAGTTAATGGATTGGGGGATTGTTACTAAAGAAATTATCCCTGGTGAACGTAGAGAATACTTTACAACAGAAAAAGATGTACAAGAATTAGCAAGGATTGTAGCTAAAGAACGAAGCAGACGTGAGATAAAGCCAGTTATAAAAATACTTAAAGACGTTTCATCCATAGAAGATGATGGCACAAAAAACACTAAAGAACTAATAAAACAAACTAAAGCACTACACGAATTAACCGATACAATAGACCTTATGATTAATAAGGCTGTAAACCAAAAGCAAAATTGGTTAACAAAATCATTACTTAAACTTTTTAAATAAAAAAAATTTGCAATGATCTTTCAATATTTTTTGAAAGTTCAAAATACACGAAGATGAATCAAAAAATAAACAATATAATTATAGCAAGTATCTGGTTTATAAACGGACTGTTTTGTAAGGTTTTAAATGCAGTACCTAGACACGAACAAATTGTTTCAAAAATTTTGAGTGAAGACTACTCAAGACCTTTAACCATAATAATAGGAATTTTAGAAATTGCTATGGCGTTTTGGATTCTATCCAATAAAGCCACAAAATTTAATACTATTACCCAAATTGTAATTATAGCAAGCATGAATATTTTAGAATTCATAATCGCTCCTGAACTATTATTCTGGGGAAAGCTAAACGCATTGTTCGCCCTTGTATTAATCGTCGTTATTTACTGCAATCACTTTCATATTAACAAAACGCATCATGAACTTATCTAATCTTAAAAATCATCCGTTTGGAGTTGAAGCTTTTTTTGAAAGCTCGGTTGTATTAACATTTGCCGTGCCAAAAAAACAGTTGGAACCCTTAATACCTGATTGTTTACAACTAGACACATTTCAAGATAAATGGGCATTCATAGCTGTAGCCATGGTACAAACCAAAAATTTACGTCCTAAAGGATTTCCAAAATTATTAGGTAATGATTTTTTCTTAATTGGCTATCGCATTTTTGTGCGCTACACCACTAACAAAGGCAAACGTTTACGCGGATTATACATCATAAAGTCAGAAACTGATAAACAGAAAATGGCCTTCATGGGCAACATTTTTACCCATTATAACTATACAACTACTGATATTACAAAAATAAAAACCAAAAACAATGTTGAAATAACCTCTAAAAAATCAAATTTTAAAATCACTTACAAAAAAGATGATAAAGCTACAGGTTTACCTAAAAACTCACCGTTTTTAAGCTGGAAAGAAGCACGACGATTTGCTGGTCCTTTACCCTTTACATTTACTTATAATAAAGTGGAAAAAGAAGTATTGATTATTGAAGGTGTAAGACAAAACTGGAAACCAAAACCGTTAAAAGTAATTGAGTATAAATTTGAGTTTATCAATGCCCTTAAATTAAAAAACCATCATCTAGCAAACGCATTTATTATTGAACACATCCCGTATTATTGGAAAAAAGGAAAGAAAGAATTATGGAAACAAAACGAAAAAAATTTCAAGGCGTCCTAAACATTTTAAGCTTTAACAGACACTTTTATGTTATAGGAATTACAGCAATTACAATAATAATTTTAAGTCAATTATATTTTCAGTGGTCGCAAGCACTATTATGGATAATTATAGGTCTATTCTTATATGGATTATTGATGCCATTGATAGTTTCGGCTTATGTCTACGATTTTTCAGGTTACTATAATTTTGATTGGCTAAAATCATTACAACTTGAAGATTCTGAAAAAAAGCTAGCAGTAAACATTAATGCAGGTTTTGATGAAACAAGCTATATTTTGAAGAATAAATTTCCAAAATCAAAACTTCAGGTATTTGATTTTTATAATGCTGAACAACATACAGAACCTGCAATTGTTAGAGCAAGAAAAGTAAGTTTAACCTACCCTAACACTTCACAAATAAAAACTGATTACATTCCGCTTCAAACAAATTCTGTAGACATTATTTTTCTTCTTTCAGCAGCTCATGAAATTCGATCTTTTAATGAAAAAGTTCAATTTTTAAAAGAATGCCACAGAATCTGTAAACCTAACGGAAAACTCATTATGGTAGAACACTTACGAGACTTTCCAAACTTTTTGGCTTTTTCTGTTGGTTTTACACATTTCTTTTCAAGAAAGCATTGGGAAACAGCTTTTAAAAATGCTGGTTTCTCAACGTTTAACGAAAATAAATTCACTCCTTTTATGTCAGTATTCAATTGCCAACCTTAATAAACACATTATGATAATTCATATAAAAATAGCGGGCTATCTTTTACTAGTACTAGCATGTATCCACATTGCTTTCCCAAAGTATTTTAAGTGGAATAAAGAACTAAAACATTTGAGTTTAATTAATAATCAAATGATGCGAATTCATACATTCTTTATTGCAATTACAGTTGGCTTAATGGGATTGCTATGCATTACTTCTTCAGTAGAACTAACCGAAACTTTATTAGGTAAAAAAACAACATTAGGACTAGGTGTATTTTGGAGTTTCAGACTATTGTTTCAATTCTTTGTGTATTCTCCTAAATTATGGAAAGGCAAAATATTTGAAACCGTAATTCATATCTTGTTTTCATTATTGTGGTTATATTTTAGCTTTACCTTCTTACTAACATATTACATGAATAAGTTATAGAACTAATTTTTTTACCTAACTTTGAGTAAACCCTTGAAAAAGAAAATGCCAACCCACAAACTAAATCCTGATAATTGGATAAACAAATACTCCGATTATCTTTTTAACTACACTATTTCACGTGTTAACGACCGTGAAATGGCTAAGGATTTAGTTCAAGACACGTTTTTTGCGGCATTAAAATCTATGAAAAACTTTAAAGGCAATGCCAGCGAACGTACGTGGCTTATTGCTATTTTAAAACGAAAAATAATTGACTATTACCGTAAAATAAATTCTAAAAAAGGGCAAGCAGAAGTAAGAATGAGTTATAATGCAGAAGACAATGATGGTGACTGGTTAGAAGAACAAGTTGCCGATCCTTACGACAAAACTGCTGAAGATGATTTAGAAAACGACGAATTAGGTGATGCCATTTTTAAATGCTTAGACAAACTTCCCGAAAAACAAGCTAGCGTTTTTAGAATGAAAACAATTGAAGGTCTTGATACCGAGACTATTTGTAATGAATTAAATATTACTGCGTCTAACCTTTGGGTAATTATCCATAGAGCTAGAAATGCTATGGCAGATTGTATGGAAAAAACTTGGTTTTAAATTATGAAGCAAAAAAAGTCTTTTTTATTTATTTCTTGTGACGAAGCAAAGCATATTTGCGACAAGGCACAATACAAAGAAGCCTCTATTCTAGAAAAAATGAAATTAAACGTCAGATATTTGTGGTGTAAAGTTACACGCTCTTACATTAAGAGAAATAAAAAACTTACCCATACAATTAAAAGCTCAAATATTAACTGTTTAAATAATTCTGAAAAACAACACTTACAAAAACAGTTTAAACAGGAATTAAAAAAGCAGCAATAACAGTAACCAAAATATAGGAATAGCCTCTACCCAAAACGCACAATAATAAACCTTTTGCTTTTGTGTTGAAAACCATAAAAACAACAGTATTATAATTGAAATAACAACTGTAGATGTTAAAAAACCTCTTTGAACATCATCTTTCATTAATTCCAGCAAACAAAACACAACTAACCCTAAACTTCCTAAAATTTTTGTTCGCTTTACACCTATTTTCTGCGGAATAGTTGCCAATTTTAAACTATCATATTGTAAATCTCTAATTTCAAAAGGCAACATAAGCACCAACACAAACACAAACCGTTGCAATACCGTAATTAACACATCAAAACTCACCTCATAACCACCGTTCACTAAAGGCAAGCATACCGTTACAATAGCCCAAACAAAAGCTATAATATAAACTTTTATACCACCAATATCTCGCAAATTATTATGAGAATCAAACACATATTTTCGAGGTATAAAAGGTATCGCATATAAAAAAGTAACCGCAGCCATTCCTAAAATATACCACCATGTACTTTGCTTTAATGTAAAGAAAAAAACAATCATGGCTACAAAGCACAACAACGAAAAAACCTGTATGACTCTAAGCCATTTTGCCAAACTTCTATGATGAAATTTTGCTAACCCAAAATACTTCACAAAATTATAGCCTGTAATCGACGCAAAAAAAATAAAGCTCATCACATTTTTATCAAAGGAGAAATCAAATTCAATAGTCGTAATCCACGACAACGCCAACACACTTAAAGCCACGTGAATACTACTATTAAGATAAAAGTTAAAAAGATTTTTTGCCAACTGCATACCACAAAAATAAGCAATGTGTTAATAACCACTATTTTTGGTTAAAAACTTTAGTTCTCTTTAACAAAAAACCCTGAATTATTCCGTAATTTTGCAGCTTTAAACGCAACTATAATTTTAATGAATACAACGTCTTTTGCACTGCGCCATATTGGCCCAGATCAACAGGAACAAAAAGAGATGTTAAACACCATTGGTGTAGACTCTCTAGAACAACTTATTTTTGAAACTCTTCCAGATGGTATAAAACTTGAAGAACCTCTTAATCTTGACGAAGCCATGAGCGAACAAGAATATCTGGTTCATATTCATAACTTATCAAAAAAGAACAAAGTTTATAAAACCTATATTGGTTTAGGCTATCACCCAACCATTTTACCTGCTGTTATTCAACGTAACATTTTGGAAAATCCAGGTTGGTACACGGCTTACACACCTTATCAAGCCGAAATTGCCCAAGGACGCTTGGAAGCTCTTTTAAACTTCCAAACCATGATTGCCGATCTTACAGGAATGGAACTCGCTAACGCCTCGCTTTTAGATGAAAGTACAGCTGCTGCTGAGGCCATGAGTTTATTATTTGCTGTTCGAGAAAGAGCACAAAAAAAAGCTGGCATTAACAAGTTTTTTGTTTCCGAAGACATTTTGCCACAAACCCTTTCCCTTCTTAAATCTAGAGCGCTACCTATAGGTATTGAATTAGTTATAGGAAAAGAACATGATTTTAATTTTTCTTCTGAATTCTTTGGAGCTATACTTCAATACCCTGGAAAATACGGTCAAGTAACCGATATAAAATCATTCATAGAAAAGGCTAACACCAACAATATAAAAGTAGCTGTTGCTGCCGATATTTTAAGCTTAGTTAAACTAGAAGCTCCAGGAAAATTTGGTGCCGATGTAGTTATTGGAACCACACAACGTTTTGGTATCCCTATGGGTTACGGCGGACCTCACGCTGCTTATTTTGCAACAAAAGAAGCTTATAAACGTGAAATTCCAGGCCGAATAATTGGTGTAACTAAAGATATGGATGGCAATCGTGCTTTGCGTATGGCTTTACAAACACGCGAGCAACATATAAAACGCGATCGCGCTACATCAAACATTTGTACCGCCCAAGTACTTTTAGCTGTTATGGCTGGAATGTACGCTGTTTATCACGGACCAAAAGGACTTGAGTTTATTGCTAACCGCGTACACAGCGCTACAGTATTGCTATCTAATGCCTTAAAGCAACTAGGGTTTAAGCAAGTAAACACCGAGTTTTTCGATACGCTTCAAATAAAGACAAAAGCCAAAAAAGTGAAGAAATTAGCTAAGAAAATGAAAGTTAATTTCCACTATCCAGATGAGGAAACAGTAACTATTTCTATTAACGAAACTACTACTGTTCGCGATTTAAATTATTTAATCTTAGTCTTTTCTGAAATTGCTAACAAAGAAGCATTCACTATAGACGATATTCCTCAAGAAAACGCTATTTCAGAAAACTTACAAAGGAAAACAACATTTTTAACCGAAGAGGTTTTCAACAAATACCACTCTGAAACCGAGTTGATGCGTTATATCAAGAAATTAGAACGCAAAGATTTGTCATTAAACCACTCGATGATTTCGTTAGGTTCTTGTACTATGAAATTAAATGCCGCTGCTGAAATGCTTCCTTTAAGTATTTTTAAGTGGGCAAACGTACATCCTTTTGTTCCTGCAAAACAAGCCAAAGGTTACCTAACCGTTTTAAAAGAATTAGAAGACCAATTAACTGAAATTACTGGTTTTGCTGCAACATCATTACAACCAAACTCTGGTGCACAAGGTGAATTTGCAGGATTAATGGTTATTAAGGCATACCACGAATCACGCGGTGAAGGACATAGGAATATTTGCTTAATTCCAGCTTCAGCTCACGGAACAAACCCAGCATCTGCAGTTATGGCAGGCATGAAAGTGGTGGTAACAAAATCTACAGAAAAAGGTAATATAGATGTAGATGACTTACGCGAAAAAGCCGAACTACACAAAGACAACCTATCTTGTTTAATGGTCACTTATCCATCAACACATGGTGTTTACGAATCGGCTATAAAAGAAATCACACAGATTATTCATGATAACGGCGGACAAGTTTACATGGATGGTGCCAATATGAATGCCCAAGTAGGACTAACTAATCCAGGGAAAATTGGTGCCGATGTTTGTCACTTAAACTTACATAAAACATTTGCCATTCCTCATGGTGGCGGTGGACCTGGTGTTGGCCCTATTTGTGTTGCGAAACAATTAGTGCCATTTTTACCTGGAAATCCTATTGTAAAAACTGGCGGCGACCAAGCTATCGATGCTATTTCTGCCGCACCTTACGGATCTGCTTTAGTATGCTTAATATCGTATGGCTATATTAAAATGCTAGGAACCAAAGGGGTTACAGACGCTACCAAAGCTGCTATCTTAAATGCCAACTATATGAAAGAGCGTCTTCAAGGACACTTTGAAACATTATATTCTGGTGAAATGGGACGCGCTGCACACGAAATGATTGTGGATTGTCGACCATTTAAAGCCAACGGTATAGAAGTTACCGATATTGCTAAACGTTTAATTGATTATGGTTTTCATGCACCAACGGTATCTTTCCCAGTTGCAGGAACCTTAATGATTGAACCTACAGAAAGTGAAAGTAAAGAAGAGTTAGACCGTTTCTGCGATGCTATGATTTCTATTAAAGAAGAAATAGATATAACATCGAAAGAAGACACTAACAATGTGCTTAAAAATGCACCACATACATTAGAAATGTTAACTGCAGAAGAATGGCACTTTCCTTATAGTAGAGAAAAAGCTGCTTACCCGTTAAATTATGTTAAAGACAATAAATTTTGGCCATCAGTACGTCGTGTTAATGATGCTTACGGAGACCGTAACTTAATCTGTACTTGCGCGCCTATTGAAGACTATATGGAAGCCTAATTTAACAGTTTGAACATCGTAAAAGTTTTATAATTTATAGTTCGCTTTTAATTATTGGTAATTATATTAGTTACATTGCAATGATTAAAAGCGAACTTTTTTATGGGCATTACTATAACAGGAACTGGAAGCTACATTCCAGAAACTATTGAAAAAAACAATAGTTTTAACAATCACACCTTCTTAAATACAGATGGTTCAACAATAAATTCAACAAACGAAGTTATTGTTGAAAAATTTGAAGCCATTACTGGAATTTCAGAACGCAGATATGTTCAAGACCACCTTTCTTCTTCTGACATTGGAGCATTTGCTGCTGAAAAAGCTATAAACGATGCCAATATCGACCCAGAAACACTAGACTACATTATAGTTGCTCATAATTTTGGCGATGTAAAACACAATACAATACAAAGTGATATTTTACCTGGCTTAGCTGCAAGAATTAAACATTCACTTCGTATAAAAAACCCTAAATGTGTGGCTTATGACATCCTTTTTGGTTGTCCTGGTTGGGTAGAAGGCGTTATACAAGCCCAAGCCTTTATAAAAGCAGGTATGGCTAAAAAATGTTTGGTTGTAGGTACCGAAACGCTATCGCGAGTAGTAGATAAATACGACCGTGATTCTATGATTTTTTCCGATGGTGCCGGTGCAACAGTTATCGAACAAACTAATAACGATAGCGGTATTTTAGCCCACGAAACAGCAAGTTACACCTACGACGAAGCATATTACTTGTACTTTGGAAAATCTAACAACCAAGAATTACCTTCGGATACCCGATTTATTAAAATGCAAGGACGCAAAATTTATGAGTTTGCTTTAAATCAAGTTCCTAAAGCTATGAAAACTTGCTTAGATAATAGTGGCGTTGATATAAAAGACGTTAAGAAAATATTTATCCATCAAGCTAACGAAAAAATGGACGAAGCCATTATTAAACGCTTTTACCGCCTTTATCGGACACCAGAACCAGAACATGTCACTCCAATGAGTATTCATAAGCTTGGTAATAGCTCTGTTGCTACTGTTCCTACATTGTTTGATTTGGTAAAACACAATAAATTAGAAAACCATTCTCTTTCAAAAGGCGATGTTATTATATTTGCAAGTGTTGGTGCAGGCATGCACATAAACGCCATTACTTACAGATATTAACAACATGTACGAGAATAACTTTCCGAATAAACGCTATAAACACACACTTTCATTTTTAAAAAAACACATTTCAATCAACGAATCTATTTTAGATTTAGGTGTTGAGAATCCGTTTTCTAAAATTATGACTTCTGAAGGCTTTAAAGTTAAAAACACTCAAGGAGAAGATTTGGATGAAAACACCTCAACCATTGAAAAATCGGAAGCCGATGTAATAACTGCATTTGAAATTTTCGAGCATTTATTATCGCCATACACAGTTTTAAAATCGATTAAAGCAAACAAATTAGTCGCTAGCATTCCTATGCGGTTATGGTTTGCTTCAGCCTACAGGAGTAAAACAGATATACGTGACCGACATTTTCATGAGTTTGAAGACTGGCAGTTTGATTGGTTATTAGAAAAAGCTGGCTGGAAAATAATTGACCGTAAAAAGTGGACTAACCCAACCAAAAAAATTGGCATCCGCCCTATTTTGCGTTGGTTTACACCACGATATTATATTGTGTACGCTGAAAGAGTTAAGAATTAAAATTCGATATTTTAGTATTGAAATTTTAACATATGAATTTCTACATTGTCATACCAGCGCATAACGAAGCACGATTTATATCAGAAATGCTTTCATCTGTAGTCTGTCAAACAAAACTACCTAGGCGCTTAGTGGTGGTTAACGATAACTCGACCGACAATACGCAAAACATTGTAGAAACTTTCACAAAAAAACACGATTGGATATCGTCAATCAATACCACATCGACCAACCAACATATTCCCGGTTCTAAAGTTATTAATGCTTTTTATAAAGGTTTTGAAACTTTAGACGACAATTACGATGTGATTTGCAAGTTCGATGCCGATATTATTTTACCTCCTAACTACCTAGAACGACTATCCGAAATTTTCACAGAAAACCAAAAAGCAGGAATTGTTGGCGGATTGGCTTACATAAAAAAGAATAATGCTTGGGTTTACGAAAATATTGCCAAAAAAACACATGTACGCGGCCCTTTTAAAGCCTATCGTAAAGCTTGTTTTAAAGCTATTGGCGGATTAAAAAAATCGATTGGTTGGGATACCGTAGATACATTGCTCGCTAAATATCATGGTTGGGAAGTAGTTGTAGATAAGTTGCTACACGTTAAACACTTAAAACCTACAGGAAACACTTACAACGAAACCTCAAAACACTTGCAAGGCGAAGCTTTATATAAAATGCGTTATGGGTTTATAATCACCTGTATTGCTGCTTTAAAAATGGGATACAAAAAACGTAGCTTTAACACCTTTAAAAACTACCTTTTAGGGTTTCACACAGCAAAACAAAACAAAATACCATTTATTGTGACTAAAGAGGAAGGCAAATTTATTAGGAATTTACGCTGGAGAGGTATGCTTGGAAAATGATTATTAGTTCTCGACCTGACACAACATAAAACGTCCAAAAAACTGTGATAATTCTAAAAAAACGAAACTGCTTCTAAATACTTAGCATTAGAAGATTGAGACTGCTTCATTTCATTCGCAGTGACGTGACAATTTTAAATTCATTTTTTATAACTGAAAACTGCGACTGTAGACTGAAAACTGAGACTAAAAATGCCAATTCTTATAACTGCTGGAAGCTTCTAGTTTATTTTCTAAAACATCGTCTAATTCTGAGAAAAAGTCAATTCCTGTTAAATTTTCAAGCGAATCGATAGACACCACAAAATGATACAACGGTTTAGCAGAATTGTGATGAGGCATTAAAAAAGCCAAAGCCTTAGGATTACCATCATTATAATCCATCACAATTTTATAAAATTGGTTAGGCACCGAAACACGTTCGTCTCCAATCACTTTCATATTTCCTTTTAAAACACCACCCGTAATAACATAAACGCCATCATAGCGTTTTGCCCAATACCGTATTTTTTGTTCTAATCTATTCCAAACTCCAGAGTTAAAATCATGTTTTTGTGGTGAAATATTACTTGTTAGAAAGGTTTCTACATACAAATCGTAGTTAAATTCTCTATCGGCGGCAGGACATAAATGTCCACGATCATAACCAGATTTTTTATAATTACTCCAATGAGCTGCGCCTGTTTTTACAGCGTCGTCAATTTCAAAATAAGGCCGTTTAAAATTGGTATTTACCAACTGGCTTTCTTTAAGCTCGTAAGCTACCCATTCTGGTTGTTCATGAGGTTCGCTATATGATAACGAATAGCCATCATGATGTACTATTTGCCCGGTTGTACTTGTTGGTAAAAAAAATAAATTAGTAAGATCTTTTTCTATCTTTCCCTTACTAATAATAGCATCTTGCTCTTTAGTATTAAGGTAAGTTTCGAACACATATATCCCACACACAATAACAATAGCGACTATGGAATATATGGTTCGTTTACTCATATTATTTTAACGATGTTAAACTTGCTTTTAGCGTTTCAATTTTTGCCAAAGCATCAGCTTCTTTTTTCTTTTCGTTGGCTACCACTTGCTCTGGAGCATTATTTACAAAACGCTCGTTGGATAGTTTTTTCTGAACAGATTTTAAAAAGCCTTCGGTATAGTTTAACTCTTCGGTAAGTTTTTCTATTTCAGCTTCCACATCAATCGCGCCAGCCATAGGAATAAAATACTCGTTGGACTTTACTCTAAAAGTCAATGCACCTTCGACAGCTTCTGTAACGTAATTAATAGCTTCTAAATTTCCTAACTTTTTAATTACAGTATCGAATGTTGGTTTAACGTTTTCATTGTTTATAACTGAAAAAGCAATCGCATCTTTAAAGGCTATATTTTTTTCTTTACGAATAGTTCGAATTCCAGATACGACGTCTTGAGCGATTTCAAATTCTGAAATTAAACTTTCATTTATTGATTTTGATTTTGGCCATTGAGCTACAATTAAAGCTTCTTCTGGAGTTCTTTCTGAAATAAATTGCCAAATTTCTTCGGTTAAAAATGGCATAAACGGATGCAGAATGCGTAAGTTATCTTCGAAAAGCGCAATAACTTGTTGTAATGTTTTTTCATCGATTGGCTCGCCGTATGATGGTTTTATCATCTCTAATAGCCACGAACAAAAATCGTCCCAAATTAGCTTGTACGTTGCCATTAAGGCATCACTTAAGCGGTATTTTGAGAAATGATCTTCAATCTCGGCTAAGGTTTGCTGAAACTTGTTTTCGAACCACTCGATAGCTATTTTACTAGATTCTGGCTGTTCGATTGTTTCGCTTACTTCCCAACCATTGATTAACCTAAAGGCATTCCAAATTTTGTTTCCAAAGTTTTTACCTTGTTGGCATAACCCTTCGTCGAACAATAAATCGTTACCTGCCGCTGAACTTAATAATAAACCTACACGAACACCATCGGCGCCAAATTCTTCAATAAGTTTTAAAGCATCTGGCGAGTTACCTAACGATTTACTCATTTTACGGCGTTGCTTATCGCGTACCAGTCCTGTTAAATACACGTTTTCGAATGGGCGCTCGCCTGTATATTCGTAACCTGCAATAATCATTCGTGCTACCCAAAAGAACAGAATATCTGGTCCAGTTACCAAGTCGTTGGTTGGATAATAGTATTTAAACTCGTCATTTTCTGGGTTGCGAATGCCATCGAACACACTCATTGGCCATAACCAAGATGAGAACCATGTGTCTAAAGCATCCTGATCTTGACGTATATCTTCGCGATCTATTATAATGCCTTTTTCTTCGATTAAACTATGAGCTTCTTCAATACTTTCAGCAACAACAAAATCGTCTTTACCGTCGCCGTAATAGAAAGCTGGTATTTGATGTCCCCAATATAATTGTCGTGAAATATTCCAATCGCGAATGTTTTCCATCCAATGGCGATAGGTGTTTTCGAACTTTTTAGGGAATAATTTAACCTCTTCGGTTTCTAAAACCGCTTTAATAGCTGGTTTTACTAGGTCTTCCATTTTTAAGAACCACTGGTCGCTTAATCGTGGCTCGATAACGGCTTTGGTTCTTTCGGAAGTTCCTACTTTATTAATATGAGTTTCTGTTTTTACCAAAAACCCTTTTTCTTCTAATTCTTTTGAAATTTCTTTACGTACAACAAAACGATCTTTACCTTCATAATGCAATCCAAAACTATTCAGCGTAGCATCGTCATTAAAAATATCAACGACCTCAAGATTATGTTTATCGCCTAACATTTTATCATTCTCATCATGAGCGGGCGTAACTTTTAAACATCCTGTACCAAATTCAAGATCTACGTACTCATCTTCAATAATAGGGATAACACGATCGCACAGCGGTACAATGGCTTTTTTACCTTTTAAGTGAGTAAAACGCTCATCATTAGGGTTAATACAAATAGCGGTATCGCCTAAAATGGTTTCAGGACGTGTGGTTGCAATAGTTACAGTCTCATCACTACCTTCAATTTTATATTTTAAATAATAAAGAAGACCTTGTTTTTCTTCATAAATCACCTCTTCGTCGGACAAGGTTGTTTTGGCTTCAGGATCCCAGTTTACCATGCGGTAACCTCGATATATTAAGCCTTTATTATATAAATCGATGAATACTTTGGTTACACTTTCCGACATATCGTCATCCATTGTAAACTTCGTTCTATCCCAATCGCAAGAACAGCCTAGCTTTTTTAATTGATCTAAAATAACGCCACCATATTCATGTGTCCAATCCCAAGCGTGCTTTAAAAACTCATCGCGGGTTAAATCGTTTTTATCAACGCCTTGTTCCTTAAGTTTTGCTACAACTTTAGCCTCAGTAGCTATCGAGGCATGATCTGTACCTGGCACCCAACATGCATTTTTCCCTTGTAAACGTGCACGACGAATTAACACATCTTGAATGGTGTTGTTTAGCATATGTCCCATATGTAAAACCCCTGTTACGTTTGGAGGCGGAATTACAATGGTATATGGCTCACGTTTATCTGGTGTTGAATGAAAATACTCATGTTTCATCCAGTAATCATACCATTTACTTTCTACTTGATTAGCATCATATTTTGATGGAATACTCATACTTTGGAATAGTTTTTGAAATACAATGTGCAAAAGTACTTATAATTTGGTTTCTGTAAAAAGATTTAGGAGTTGATACTTGAGTGATTAGCTTTTTTTAACATGCATTACGTCTATTTTTTTTGCATGAGGACTGAAAAGTAAGTAAGTTTACCGTTCAATTAAATATAAATATTATGAAAAATTTAATTACAATATTATTTATTGGCTTATTAAGCTTTACTGCTACAGCACAAGATAAAGTTGCTAAAATCGAGTTTAAAACCGATGTTATTGACTATGGCACAATTAAAAAAGGTGCTGATGGTGTTCGTGTTTTTGAATTTACAAATACAGGAAATGCGCCATTAGTAATTTCTAATGTAAAGTCTAGTTGTGGTTGTACTGTTCCGGAAAAACCTAAAGGGCCTATTTTACCTGGAAAAACAGGCGAAATAAAAGTAAAATATGACACTAATCGTGTGATGCCGATTAGAAAAACCATTACAGTAACATCTAACGCAGAAACGCCTACTGTTGCACTTAAAATTAAAGGAGAAGTTATTGATCCTAATAAAACAAGTGTTCTGGAAAAGAAACAGAAAAGTGTGATGGAAAAATAAAAATGTAAAAGCCCTGAATTATTCAGGGCTTTTTTTTTAATCAAACATACTTTCTAATTTAAAAGTGACTTCAATAGTTTTTCCATCTCTATCTAAAAGCAGTTTTATTACTTTCCCTGAATTACCATAAAACTGTTTTACAATTCGTTGTAACGATAGTTTTCCAGCAGATTTTCCATTAATTTCTAAAATAATATCTCCTAAAATTACGCCTGCACTTTCAGCTGGTGAACCTTTTCTAAGCTCTACGACTTCAAAAGCCGGTTTTAAGCCTATCTTATATTCAGGATTGGTTGTTATAGTTTGATTTCCAAACTTTATTAATTGACCACTTCTTAGACTAAGTTGTTCTTCTACAACAAGCATCATCCCGTTTTGTTCTATCTCTAATCCAGCTCTGTTATACCTAAAATCTTCATTAAAATATTTGTTCTTTTTTAGGATTAATCTTTCATTAGGATAATCGATAAACATATTAAAACGTTTTAAAACATTACCAGCAACACTGCCGTTTCTATCTTTATATTGCCTAGCATTAGATATAGACAAAGAATCTGGGAAAGACACATTGGTATTTTTAAATTGAAATCCTGCTACAGAGAAAGCATCAACCTTGGAACGCTTACCATAAACACTTCCGTTTAACCCATAACCTAAAAAGTCTTTAAAAAACATGTCGTTAGGCACAATCCCCAAACTATCTTCTTTAAATAACCACAAGGCATCGCTTCCACCAGAATCAATAAGTAAATTAACCGGTATTTTTTCACCTAAAATAGTAACCTGTGCTTTTAGATACGGTTTGTTTTTATAAAAAGTTACATCTAGCTCTTTACAATTTCGGCATACTTTTGGAGAATACAAATTAGGATTATATACCCTTAAAAAAGATCTGCTATAATTAATCTCTACTATAAAATTCTTAAAAAAATCGTATCCTATAATACCGTGAACGGCTACCCCCAAACGTGGCGCAAAACTTAAATTGGTGTCGTAAACAATAAATAATTCTTGATTTAAATTAACCGTTTCGCCAATTCTTATCACATTTCCTTGAGACCTTAAAGCTTCTACTTGTAGCCCTTCTCCTAAGCCTCGTAAAAATATTTTTTCCGATTCTTTAATTTGAAGTGAATCTTTTAAATTCAAAAAATTAAAAACAATCGACTTATTAACGCCTGTATCTAATAAAAAAGATAATTCTACACCATTAACTTCTACTGGAACAACAATAAGATTATTAATTAGCTTAAAATGGATCTTTTTTGAGCGTTTTCCATTCATAACAAAACCATCTTGTGCATGAACGTTTACGCTCACACCTATCAAAAAAAATAGTATCATTAAAACACTTCTCACAAAAAACTAATAATCAATACTATATCAAGTTACAAATCTTTACATTAAGATGGCTTTTTAACAGTCCTTTTTAAAAAAACTTTAAGATAATTTTCAGACATTTGCAGACAAATAAAAAGACATGCCAACAATATCAAAAAAAGGGCAAGATATGCCGCAATCGCCAATTAGAAAATTGGTGCCTTATGCAGAAAAAGCTTATCAAGAAGGTAAAACTGTTTACCACTTAAACATTGGGCAGCCCGACATAAAAACACCAGAAATAGCACTTGATGCTGTAAAAGTTCACTCCTTAGATATTTTAGCCTATACCAGGTCTGAAGGTTCCGATGGCTATCGTACAAAAATTGCGAACTATTACCACAATCAAAATATTGAAGTTGATAAAGATGATATTATTGTAACAACTGGGGGTAGCGAAGCCCTATTATTCGCTTTTGGAAGCATTATGGATGTTGATGATGAAGTAATAATTCCAGAACCATTTTACGCCAACTACAATGGGTTTTCTACAGCCTCTGGCGTAAACATTGTTCCAGTAATCTCTAAAATTGAAGATAACTTCGCATTGCCTCCAATTGAAGAGTTCGAGCAACTTATTACTCCTAAAACCAAAGCTATTCTTATTTGTAATCCTGGAAACCCTACCGGATACCTTTATTCAAAAGAAGAAATACAAAAATTAGCTGCATTAGTAAAAAAACACGATTTATTTTTAATCGCAGATGAAGTATATCGTGAGTTTATTTATGATGGTTACGAACACTACTCTATCATGCAAGAGGACAGCATTAAAGATCATGCTATTATGATAGATTCTGTTTCTAAAAGATACAGTATGTGCGGTGCTAGAATAGGCTGTTTGGTCTCTAGAAATAAAGAGATTATTTCTACGGCATTAAAATTTGCCCAAGCAAGGTTAAGCCCTCCAACATTAGCCCAAATTGCTAGTGAAGCTGCACTGCAAACCCCACAAAGCTACTTTGATAATGTTATTGAAGAATATGTAGATAGACGCAACACACTAATCCGAGAATTAGAAAAAATAGATGGTGTTCAAGTTGCTAAGCCTAAAGGTGCTTTTTACTGTATTGCAGAACTTCCCATTGAAGATGCCGATCACTTTGCACAATGGCTTTTAGAACATTTTGATATTGACGGTGAAACAGTTATGGTTGCTCCAGCAGCAGGTTTTTACTCAACAAAAGGCGTTGGAAAAAACCAAATTAGAATTGCTTACGTATTAAAAAAAGAAAGCTTAATTAAAGCCGTTCATATTTTAAGTGAAGCCCTAAAAGTTTATAAAAAATCTTAATGGACATTAGAGAAAACATATCTCTTAAGCCCTACAATACTTTTGGCATTGATGTAAAAGCTAAAACGTTTTTAGAAATCAATACTATTGATGATTTAAAAACAGCCTTAAACAAATTTCCAAAAGAAAAGCTCTTTATTCTTGGTGGCGGCAGCAACATGCTACTCACCAAAGATATAGACGCTTTAGTTTTACACATTAATATAAAAGGTATTGAAGTTATTTCAGAAAACGACACACACGTCACCATACAAGCTCATGCAGGAGAAAACTGGCATGAGTTTGTACTTTGGTGCTTAAAAAATAACTTTGGTGGAATTGAAAATCTATCTCTAATCCCAGGTAATGTAGGCACCGCTCCAATACAAAACATCGGCGCTTATGGTGTAGAACTAAAAGACGTTTTTGTGTCTTGTAATGCTATAGAAATAGCCACACAAAAAATGGTTACTTTCTCAAAATCAGATTGCAATTTTGGGTATCGCGAATCTGTTTTCAAACAAAATGCCAAAGGAAAATATATTATTACTAGCGTTTGTTTCTCGTTAACGAAAAGCAAACACAACCTTCATACAGGCTATGGCGCTATTACAGCTCAACTAGAGAAAATGGATGTAAAAAAACCTACAATATCTCATGTTTCGAAAGCTGTTATTGCTATTCGAGAAAGTAAATTACCAAACCCTAAAGAAATTGGTAATAGTGGTAGTTTTTTTAAAAATCCTATTATTACAAAACCACATTTTAACACCTTACAAAACAACTTTCCAAACGTACCTTTTTACAAAATTTCTGAAAATGAAATTAAAATCCCTGCCGGTTGGTTAATCGAGCAGTCCGGCTTTAAAGGAAAAACCTTTGGCAACTACGGTGTACATAAAAAACAAGCCCTGGTTCTTGTTAATTATGGTAATGCAAATGGAAAAGACATATTACATCTTGCAAGGTTAATTCAAAAAACCGTTAAACGAATTTTTAATATTGATATTGAAACTGAAGTCAATATTATTTAAAAATATATAACTTTGGCTTTCTAACTTAAACGAAACAGTTAACCATTTGAGGACTTCAATAGAAAAAGAAATTATTGACCTTTTAGCACAAAGCGACAAAAGAGCCATCACGTTATTATACGAAAACTACGCCGATGCACTTCTGGGGGTCGCCATGAAAGTACTAAAAGACGAAGACCTTGCCCAAGATGTCCTTCAAGAAAGCTTAATAAAAGTTTGGAGAAAGCCCCAATCCTACAACCCTAAAAAAGCTAAATTATTTACTTGGTTATATAGAATTACCTACAATACAGCCATAGATAAAATACGTTCGAAAGCAAATAAACAAAGTAAAGAGATCCAAATTGAGGTTTCAAACGTATATAAATTGACATCCAAGAGTATAAATCAAGATGTTATGGACCTAAAAACCCATTTAAAAACCTTGGACAAAAAGTATCAAATTGTACTTGAAGCCTTGTTTTTTGAAGGGATGACACAGCAAGAAGCCAGCGACGAACTAGACATTCCGTTGGGTACTATAAAATCAAGATTAAAAATTGGACTTCGTGAATTAAGAAAAATTTACGATCCAGAATAAAAAGCGTCATGAATGATAAAATAACTACTTTTTTAAATTCTGACCTATTAGAAAAATATCTTTTAGGTGACACTACTTCTGCCGAAACAGAAATGGTTGAAACTTATATTTCGAAATATCCAGAAGTAGAACAAGCATACAACACATTACAAGACAACTTGGAAATTATGGCCAAGTACAATGCCGTTGATGCACCAAAAACCATTTTAAACAATGTTTTAAATGAGTTAGACACAAAGCCTGTTAAAACCTTAGCTACTAAAAAGAAACCCTCCAAAAAGTGGTTTCAATATTCTATAGCTGCCAGTGTTGCAACTATTGCTTTTGCCACACTATCTTACACACTTTATCAGCAAAATCAAGCTTTAAAACACGAAAACCAAGTAGTTGTTGATGAAATATTTGATTTACGTAACGATATTGAAAACAACAATAGCAAGTTAGACGATTTAATGCGTCAGTTTATGAAACTGAATAACCCTGACACCGAAAAATATGTGTTGCGTGGAAATGATAGAGCTAAAAACTTAAAAACAGTAGCCTACATTAACCCTAAGGAAAAAACATCGATGATTGATGTAGTTTCGCTACCTAAACTTCCAGAAAACCAAACCTATCAAATTTGGGCCGAAGTACAGGACAGAATGGTTAACTTAGGTATTTTAGATGAAGCCGATAGAAAACTTAAAACAATCCCCTACATGGAAGATGCTTTAGGATTGTCTATTACCATAGAGGACAAAGAAAATTCTAACGATGTTACTGTCGAAAATGAAGTCGCCGAGATTTCACTTCAGAAAAAATAATACAAAAAAGCTGAGTCAAAAAAACTCAGCTTTTTTTTATAACTAATCGTTATTTCCATAAAGAAATTTTCCTATTACTCCAGCTACGATAGCACCAGCAATGGGAGCTAACCAAAACAGCCAAACTTGACTTAAATAAGCACCTTCTGCAAATAACGCCTGACTGGTAGATCTTGCAGGATTTACAGAAGTATTTGTAACAGGAATACAAACCAAATGAATTACGGTTAGACTTAATCCTATGGCAATTGGCGCAAATCCTTTTGGAGCCTTGTCGCTTGTACTTCCTAAAATTACAAGTAAAAAGAACGCTGTTAAAATAAATTCAGCTACAAAAGCAGAGGTTAACGAATAGCCTCCTGGCGACAACTCACCATAGCCATTAGAAGCAAATCCACCAACACTTTCAAAGCCATCTACTCCAGAAACAATAAGATACAATGCACTTGCGGCCAAAATAGCACCAATTAATTGTGCTATAATATAACCTGGTAGTTCTTTCATAGGAAATCTACCCCCAGCCCAAAGTCCTAAACTTACTGCAGGATTAAAATGTCCGCCAGAAATATGCCCAACGGCAAAAGCCATAGTTAAAACTGTTAAACCAAAAGCCAATGCTACTCCTGCAAAGCCAATGCCTAATTCTGGAAAAGCTGCTGCAAATATGGCACTTCCGCAACCACCAAAAACTAACCAAAAGGTTCCAAAAAATTCAGCTAATAATTTTTTCATAATGTGAAAAGTTAAGATTGTATACTTCTAAGATACAGAATATTGCAATAAGTCACACTTTAATCCTTCTACACTTATAAATACTATTAATGTATTTATGTTTTTCAACTGTAAATATTGTACCTTTGCCTAAAATTTCTTTTATGAAACTTTTATTAATTACATTACTTTTATTAGGGCTTGGAGTTGCTGGTATTGCCATTAAAATATGGGCAAAAAAAGATGGTAAATTTGCTGGGACTTGTGCTAGCCAAAACCCGATGCTTAACAAAGATGGTGACGCTTGTGGATTCTGTGGAAAAACTCCAGATCAATTCGACTCTTGTAACGAACCTCAACACTCATAGGCTTTAATGCAGTTTATAGATATCGTATTCTACAGTTTTATTGTAGTAGTATGCATACAAACTGTATTTTATTTAGGGATTTTTTCAAAGTTTGCCTTTGAAAAAATTAAGCATAAAAAACCAAAAACCACTCCTGTTTCGGTTATTATTTGTGCCAAAAACGAAGCAAAGAACCTTCAAAATTTTCTTCCTTCAATCCTAGAGCAAGATTACCCAAATTTCGAGGTCATTTTAATTAATGATAGTTCCAGAGATCACACCCTTGATGTTATGGAACAATTCGAAAAACAATACAACAACATTAAAATTGTAAATGTTAGAAACATTGAAGCGTTTTGGGCCAACAAAAAATACGCCTTAACATTGGGTATTAAAGCTGCAAAAAACAACACATTACTTTTTACAGATGCCGACTGCAAACCTGTATCCAACAAATGGATAAGCGATATGAGTTCGCATTTTAGCAATGCAAAAACCATCGTTATTGGCTACGGCGCTTATAAACGTATAAAAGGCTCTTTTTTAAATATGCTAATTAGGTTTGAAACCTTACTTACCGCTACGCAATATTTTTCTTATGCAAGTCTTGGTATACCTTATATGGCTGTTGGCAGGAATTTAGCCTACCGAAGCGAAACCTTTTACGATGCACGAGGATTTATGAATCATATTGATATTAATTCTGGCGATGACGATTTGTTTATAAACGAAATTGCTTCTGGAAAAAACACAGCCATTTGCGTAACAAAAACGAGTTTTACAGAATCGCTACCAAAAACCACCTATAAAGATTGGGTTTTACAAAAAAGACGACACATTAGCACAGCACATCGCTATAAATTAAAACATAAGGTTTTACTATCTACATTCTATGCATCGCAATTCTTATTTTGGGGACTGGCCATTGCTTTATTACTAACAACTTTTAATTGGCCTATTGTCCTATCGTTAGTTATGTTTAGGTTAATGACACTCTATTTAATATTAGGAAAAACATCTAAAAAGCTAGATGAGAAAGGGCTTCTAGCTATACTACCTGTTCTAGAATTGTTTTTAATTAGTATGCAAATGGTTATCTTTATAAAAAATCTTATCTCAAAACCACATCATTGGAAATAAAAGACGCTATTGAAAAAGCAAAAAAGAACGACCAAATAGCATTTAACTACTTGTTAGACACTTATTGGAACGATGTTTATGGCTTTCAATTAAAGCGCACTCAAAATGAAAATGATGCCGAAGATATCACCATTCAAACCTTTTCAAAAGCTTTTGATAAAATAGACACCTATAATGATAATTATGTTTTTAAGACGTGGCTAATTGCCATTTCAAAAAACATTCATATTGATTTGTTGAGAAAGCAAAAATCTTCTGTTGAAAGCACTGCAAACAAACATGTAGAAGATGAGTATTTTGCCGTTGCCGACGAGTCTCCAACAGCCGAAGATAAACTTATCAAAGAGCAAAATTTAGCTAAGTTACTTCGCGACATAAAAAAACTAAAACCACATTACCAGAAAGTTATTAATCTTAGGTATTTTCAAGAATTAAGCTACAAGGAAATTTCCAAAGAACTTGACGAACCCATCAACAATGTAAAAGTAAAGCTGCTTCGGGCTAAAAAACTTTTAGCTGAAATTATTAAGAAAAAATGATACTTCGGTTTAAATCTTTAGGTCCTGGTTTGCTGTTTGCTGGTGCCGCTATTGGCGTATCGCACTTGGTACAATCTACAAGAGCTGGTGCCGACTTTGGTTTTGGGTTAATCTGGGCATTACTATTAATAAACATCATAAAATATCCGTTTTTTCAATTTGGGCCGCGCTATGCAACAGCAACTGGAGAAAGTCTTTTAGACGGCTACAAAAAATTAGGTAATGGTGTTTTAATAGCTTATTTTATTATCACATTCGCTACAATGTTTACCATTCAAACGGCAGTTACTATTGTTACCGCTGGCTTAGGAAAAACGTTGTTTGGAATAGATTGGCCTATTGAATATTGGACATTAATAATCCTTGCTATTTGTTTGGGCATCTTGCTTAAAGGACGATATGCATTTTTAGACAACTTAATGAAAGTCATTGTCATCACTCTAACCATAAGCACCATAGCTGCAGTTGTAATGGCTACTTCAAACACAAACGAAATACTGTCTTTCTCTCAAATTATTCCTAACGATACGGTTGGCATTGCTTTTTTAATCGCTTTTATGGGTTGGATGCCAGCGCCTTTAGATATCTCGGTATGGCATTCGTTATGGTCGCTAGAAAAGAAAAAAATAGATGCTTCTTTAGAGCCTAAAACGGCATTATTCGATTTTAATGTGGGTTTTTTAAGCACTATTGTAATCGGGCTGTGTTTTCTTGCTTTAGGTGCTTTAGTTATGCATCAATCTAACGTAAGCTTTAGTAGTTCGGCAGCAGTATTTTCCAATCAACTCATCACAATGTACACAGACAGTCTTGGTAATTGGGCGTATTGGCTTATTGGTATTGCCGCTTTTACAACCATGTTTAGCACCACCTTAACAACCTTAGACGCTTCACCAAGAGCCATGGATAAAACCACCTCGCTACTCTTTAACAAGAACCACAAAAAAGGGTATCTATTTTGGATATTATTGTTAACCATTGGCACCTTAGCTATTTTCTTCTTATTTCTTTCTGAAATGGGTACACTTATTGAAATCGCTACAATATTATCGTTTTTAACAGCACCTTTCTATGCTATTTTAAATTACAAGGTTATTAGTAGCAAACACACACCACAAGCTTGGCGACCTTCAAAAACAATGCATATGTTTAGCTGGCTAAGCATCATATTTTTGATTGGTTTTAGTATTTGGTACTTAACAACCATTTAGCATAGTTTTAAGGATATACTTTGTATCTTTGTGGGCTGAATTTAGTTTATGGAAACAAAAACTGCATCCAATATATTACCAAAAGAACGCAAGCCGAAATGGCTTCGCGTAAAACTTCCTACGGGGAAAAAATACACAGAGCTACGTGGTTTAGTAGACAAGTACAACCTTAACACCATTTGCACTTCGGGAAGCTGCCCAAATATGGGTGAATGTTGGGGTGAAGGCACTGCAACGTTTATGATTTTAGGAAATGTATGTACAAGAAGTTGTGGCTTTTGCGGTGTAAAAACGGGAAGACCTGAAACGGTAGATTGGGATGAACCAGAAAAAGTAGCGCGTTCTATAAAAATTATGAAAATAAAACACGCGGTTTTAACTAGTGTTGACCGTGATGATTTAAAAGATATGGGAAGCATTATGTGGGCCGAAACCGTAAAAGCTGTTCGCCGTATGAACCCAGAAACCACCTTAGAAACTCTTATCCCAGACTTTCAAGGGGTAGAACGCCATATAGATAGAGTTATTAATGTTGCTCCAGAAGTGGTGTCTCATAATATTGAAACTGTTCGTCGTTTAACTCGCGATGTGCGTATTCAAGCAAAATACGATAGAAGTTTAGGTGTCTTAAAATACTTAAAAAGCCAAGGCCAACGTCGTACAAAATCTGGTATTATGTTAGGTTTAGGTGAAAAACGCGAAGAAGTTATTGAAACGCTACACGATTTAAGAGAAAACGATGTGGATGTTGTTACTATCGGTCAATATTTACAGCCAAGTAAAAAACATTTGCCGGTTAAGCGTTTTATTCTACCTGATGAATTTCAAGAATATAAAGAGATTGGTTTAGAGCTTGGTTTCCGTCACGTAGAAAGCAGTGCTCTGGTAAGATCTTCGTACAAAGCTCAAAAACACATCAACTAATGATTCGGGTTGGGATTAATGGATTTGGAAGAATTGGTCGACGCTTATTTAGACTTGCCTTAAACCATCCTGCTATAGAGATTGTTGCTATAAACGATTTAGCTGATGCTAAAACTTTAAGCCATTTATTAAAATACGATAGTATTCACGGTGTTTTAAACATGGATGTTTCTTATACCAAAAATGCCATTTTAGTGGATGGAATATCCATTCCATTATCAAGCCACAATCATCCTCGTAAAATAAATTGGGCGCCCAACAATGTTGATATTGTTGTAGAATCTACAGGTAAATTTAAAGACAAATCTAGCTTACAACATCATTTAAACAATGGTGCTAAACAAGTTATTTTAAGCGTTCCTCCAACAGACGATGATATTAAAATGGTTGTTCTTGGTGTAAATGACAATATTCTAGACGGTACCGAAACCATGGTTTCCAATGCCTCATGCACAACCAATAATGCCGCACCAATGATTAACATCATTAATGATTTATGTGGTATTGACCAAGCCTATATTACAACGGTACACTCCTATACTACCGACCAAAGTTTACACGATCAACCGCATCGCGATCTTCGTCGTGCTAGAGCAGCAGGACAATCTATTGTACCTACAACCACTGGAGCAGCCAAAGCTTTAACCAAAATATTTCCAGAATTAGCTAGTGTTATAGGTGGCTGTGGTATTCGTGTTCCGGTTCCTAATGGCTCTTTAACCGATATTACATTTAATGTGAAAAGAACCGTAAGTATCGAAGAGATAAATAAAGCTTTTAAAGAAGCTTCTGAAAATGCTTACAAACATATTCTGCAATATACAGAAGACCCAATCGTATCTATTGATATTGTGGGAAATACGAATTCTTGTATATTTGATGCTGAAATGACATCGGTAATTGGAAATATGGTAAAAATTATTGGTTGGTACGATAACGAAACAGGCTATTCTTCTAGAATTTTAGACTTAATATGCAATTTATCGATTAAATCGTAACTTTTATCGAATAAATATTTATATTTGCCTGTAACAGAGACTATGAATATGTCCCAAATTTTAAAACATACTTATACGCTTCTTATTATTTTAATGAGTTTTGGCGCATTCGCACAAGAAACTGTTGGTGATGATCCAGAAACCATTCAAAACAATATTGACTATAGAATAAATCAAGCCCAATTTGATATTGAAAGTCATAATTATTTTCAAGCGAAGAATGAATTAGACGAAGCTTTAAAACTTGCTCAAAAGATAGATAACAAAAAAAGCTTAGGTATTATATATTCTAAAATTGGCAAACTTCAATTTATAACAGAAGAACCTAACGAAGCTATAAAATCACTTATTAAAGCTAATAAAATTCAGCGTTTGGCTAAAGATGAAACTAACTTGGCCGAAACCTATAAAATTTTAGGAAACGTTTACTATTCTAAAAAAGAATTCAATAAAGCCTTAGAATATTACACCTCGTCCCATTCTTTATTCGAACAAGCTAACTTAAATAATTATGTCGCCGAAGTATTACTTAATGAAGGAAAAACACATATAGCTTTAGAGGAATATTCCGAAGCCAAATCGAAATTACAAAAATCTGTTGTTCTTGCTAATAGGTATGAATTAGACAAAGTATTAAGTAGTGCCAAAATAAATTTAGGGTATGCGCTTTATAAACTCAACCTTAAAAACGATGCGCTTTCTGAAGCTAGCGAAGGGCTCTCCATTGCAAAAAACAATAATTTTGTGAATGTTTTAAACGACGGGTATTTAATTTTAAGCGATTTACATCAACTAAATGGCGAATACAAAAAAGCCAATAGCTTTTTAAAGAAATATGTATCCATCTCCGATTCGCTATTAGAAGTTAAACGTAATAATCTATCCAACGAAAAGCGTATTCAATTATTAACAGATAATCAAACCGAATATCAAAAAGAACAATCGGCCGACTTAGAAGAGCAAAAAGCTGCAAACGATTTAAGCAAGCTAACAACCATTTTAAGTATTGCGTTAATTACCATTTTATCGCTACTTACTCTATCATTATACAAAAACAACAATATTAGGTTAAAAACCAACAATATGCTTCACAAGAAAAACAGTGAGCTTATTGTCTCTAAAGAAAAAGCAGAACTAGCCTCAAAAACCAAAGCCAACTTCTTATCTACCGTAACACACGAGTTAAGAACACCGCTTTATGCTGTAACAGGTTTAACCAATATGCTGTTAGAGGAAAACCCAAAACCAGAACAAATTCAGCATTTAAAATCTTTAAAATTCTCTGGAGATTACTTATTAACTTTTATAAACGATATCCTTCAAATTAATAAAATTGAAGCCAATAAAGTTGATATTGAACCCGAACCTTTTAACTTAAAGAAAAAGATTACCAATGTTATTGCGGCATTAAAAAACTCGGCGAACGATAACAATACCAAACTTCATTTTGAATATGAAGAAAACTTACCAGAAAACTTTGTTGCCGATCAAATTAAGATTTCGCAAATATTAATAAACCTAGTAGGAAACTCTATTAAGTTTACTAAAGATGGTGATATTTGGGTTAAAGTGAGTAAACTAAGCCAAGACAGCGAAATTTTTAATCTAAGATTTGAAATAAAAGACAACGGTATTGGTATAAGTAAAGAGAAACAAGAACAATTGTTTGATAGCTTCTCGCAAGGCTCTATTCAAATTAACAGAAAATATGGCGGAACCGGCTTAGGACTTTCCATTGTAAAAGGATTAGTTAAAATTTTAAAAGGTAAAATATACCTAGAAAGTGAACTAGGCAAAGGCTCTAATTTTATTTTTGAAATTCCATTAAAGTATACCGAAAAAGAAGAAGTTGTTGAAGAAAAGAAAAGCTATTTTAATGACATTAGCGAGATTGATCTAGAAAACATTAATATTCTTGTTGTTGAGGATAACAAAATCAACCAAATGATTACTAAGAAAATCCTTAACAAAATGAAACTTAAATGTGATGTTGTTGATCATGGTGAAGCCGCTGTTGAAAGTGTTAAAGACAAAGCATACGATGTCGTGTTAATGGATATTCACATGCCAGGAATTAGCGGACTTGAAGCCACAAAAATAATACGTGGGTTTAACAAAGAAATTACCATTTTTGCTCTAACAGCCGTAACCCTTGAAGACAAAATGCATGAATTTGATGAAGCTGGCTTTGATGATATTATCTCTAAGCCTTTTAAGCAAGAAGACTTTGAGAAAAAACTTTTTAATGCCCTAATGGGAGAGCCTCAACAAAAAACTAGCTAATTAAAACGCCTTAATAAAGGACTTAATAACTTTGTTAAAATTAGCTGTATCATAAAAACCTATTTCAATAGGCAAATAAAACAATTTACTTTTTAGCGCCTTAAATTCCAACAATCGCATATAATCTTTTTCGGTAGTAACAATTACCTTATTATTTGTTGTAATCTTTGTAATATCCTTGTCACTAAAAGCATGGTGATCTTTAAACTGCATGTGATTAAAATGTAATCCTTTTTCATTAAGAACGTTTAAAAGCGGCTTAGGGTTGGCTATTCCAGTTACCAAAGTAAACGGTTTTAACTCAGCTAGAGGTAGCTTATTCACTTCTGTAAAAACGTGTTTAGAGTAAGTTATATAACTAAAAAACACCTGTTGATGTGCTTTTGGTTGTAACATACCCACAATACGCCTTCGCTCTTCTTCTAAAAGATTATCAGGACATTTAGTCACAACAATTATATCGGCCCGTTTTGCTCCTGTTTTAGGCTCACGCAAATTTCCTGTTGGCAAGACAAAATCATTAATATATAAATCGTTATAAGTAGTTAACAAAATATTTAATCCTGCTTTTACCTTTCTATGTTGAAACGCATCGTCTAATAAAACAACATCTGGATGTTGCAACGAAAGCAATTCGTTTATACCGCGAACACGATTACTATCTACAGCAACACTAATAAATTCTTTAAATTTATTATAAAACTGAAAAGGTTCATCGCCTAAAGTTTCAGCTGTATCTTCCTTACCAGCCAACCTAAAACCTTTGGTTTTTCTACCATAACCTCTACTTAAAGTAGCTAGCTCGTAATCTTGCTTTAACAAGCTTACTAAATACTCTATCATAGGGGTTTTCCCGGTTCCTCCTGTACTTAAATTGCCTACACAAATCACAGGAAATGAAAAAGAAGTGGATGTCTTCCAACCTAAATCGTAAAACAAATTTCTAAACCAAGTCACCAAATAATAAATGGGCACAATAGGAAACAGAAGTATGCGTAGTAATTTCATAGTAACGAAAGTAAATATTTTATATTTGTTTTTAAATCCAAACCTAAAACTTTATGATTATTCAAGATGTCATTAATTATTTAGAAGAATTAGCCCCACTTAATTATGCCGAAGATTTTGATAACGTTGGATTATTAGTAGGCGATAAAACCAAACCCCTAACAGGCGTTTTAGTTACACTAGACACACTTGAAGATGTTGTTGAGGAAGCCATTGAAAACAATTGTAATTTAATTGTAAGCTTCCACCCCATTATTTTTAAAGGTCTAAAAAGTTTAACAGGCAAAGACTATGTAGAAAGAACCGTATTAAAAGCCATAAAAAACAACATTGCCATTTATGCTATTCACACTGCATTAGATAACGCTTTGTTAGGAGTCAATCACATGATAAGCGAAAAGCTTGGTCTTACAAACAAGCAAATCTTAATCCCGCAAAAAAGCACTATAAAAAAACTAACCACATTTGTTCCAAATGCCGAAATTTCAAAAGTTAGAAATGCGCTTTTTGCAGCTGGCGCAGGAAGCATAGGCAATTATAGCAATTGCAGTTTTAATATAGAAGGCTATGGTACATTTATGGGAAATGACAACGCTAATCCAACCATTGGAAACAAAAATGAAACACATACCGAAGCCGAAACCCAAATAACTGTTATTTTCGAAAAACACAAACAAAATCAAATCCTAAAAGCTCTATTTAATTCACATTCTTACGAAGAAGTGGCTTACGACATTGTAACATTAGACAATAAAAACCAAGAAATTGGTATAGGTATGATAGGCGAATTAAAAAAAGAAATGTCTGAAAGCAATTTTCTAGATTTTGTAAAAACAAACATGAAAACCGAGTGCATAAGACATAGTGCTTTTTTAGGCAAACCTATAAAAAAAGTAGCTGTATTAGGCGGCTCAGGGAGCTTTGCTATTAACGCTGCCAAAGCACAAAAAGCAGATGCTTATATTACAGCCGATTTAAAATATCATGACTTTTTTTCGGCAAACAACCAGATTCTTTTAGCCGATATAGGCCATTTTGAAAGCGAACAGTTCACAAAAAACCTTCTAACTGCCTATCTTACAAAAAAAATTACTAATTTTGCAGTCGTTTTATCAAAGACCAATACCAATCCGGTAAATTATTTTTAAAGTATGGCAAAAAAGAAAGAACTAACTGTAGAAGAGCGTTTAAGAGCTCTTTACGATTTGCAACTAATCGACTCTCGCATTGATGAAATAAGAAATGTTCGTGGGGAACTTCCTCTAGAAGTTCGTGATTTAGAAGACGAAGTCGAAGGTCTTAACACAAGGTTAGAGAAATTAGACTCTAGCTTAGAGTCTATCAACAATCAAATTAGTGACAAGAAAAACTTAATTGAAGAATCTAAAGCACTAATTAAAAAGTACAGTGAGCAACAAAAAAATGTTAGAAATAACAGAGAACATAACTCGCTTACTAAAGAGGTTGAATTCCAAGAACTAGAAATTCAATTAGCTGAAAAGAACATTAAAGAGTTTAAGGCGCAAATCGAACAAAAGAAAGAAGTCATTTCTGAAACTAAAGACAAGCTTAAAGAGCGTCAAAAACATCTAAAACACAAAAAAGGTGAATTAGATGCCATTTTAGCTGAAACCGAAAAAGAAGAAAAAGCTTTAATCGATAAATCTGAGGATTACAAGAAAAACATCGAAGAAAGACTTGTAAAAGCTTACACAAGAATACGAACAAATGTAAAAAATGGTTTAGCGGTTGTACCTATTGAAAGAGGAGCTTCTGGTGGATCTTTCTTTACTATTCCACCACAAATTCAAATGGAAATTGCAACAAGAAAACGCATTATTACCGATGAGCATAGTGGACGTATCTTAGTAGACGCACAATTAGCCGAAGAAGAAAAAGAAAAAATGGACAAGCTTTTTGCTAAGCTATAAGTCATAATTTCACATTATAAACTATAAGCTCTTGCTCATGCAAGGGCTTTTTTTTTATAAAAAAATATCTTGTTATTATAAGGTTCTCTCTTTTGTTTCGACTACTTAAAAAAGATATTATGAAACAAGCTGCTTCCTTAATCATTTTCACGCTTTTATTTAGTTGCAACAACAACGCCCAAAACAATAAAAAACAACAAGCTATGGCAAACACAAAACCTATAGAGGTTCCGTTACAAGATGGTAAAACAAAAGCCTACTTTGCTAGTGGTTGCTTTTGGTGTGTTGAGGCCATTTACCAAAGCGTTATTGGTGTAGATGATGCTATTTCAGGTTATTCTGGCGGTCATACAGAAAATCCAACATACAACTCAAGTAATACAGGACGCACTGGTCACGCCGAAGCCGTAGAAGTCATTTACGACCCCAATGTGGTGAGTTTTTCAGATTTAGTCGAAGTTTATTTTAGCACGCAAGACCCAACCCAAATAAATGGTCAAGGACCAGATTGGGGATCGCAATATCGTTCCATTATTTTTTACCAAAATGAGGAACAAAAACAAATTGCTGAAGCCAAAAAATCTAAATGGGCCAAAAAAATAGGTAGTAATATTGCCGCCGAAATTATGCCGTTCCAAAAATTCTGGGAAGCCGAAGCATACCACCAAAACTTTGAAGCTAGGAATCCTAATCATCCGTATGTAAGAAATGTATCTAACAAGCGCTTAGATAAATTATACAAAACCTGCCCGTTGTTGGTAAAAAAAGAGGTAAATGATGTTATTAAAGACCTAAACAAAAACTAAGGTTTCGTTGCTTTTATATCAAAAATCAAAGGATATAATTTGTCTTTAGTAACATACATTTCAGATTGGGTTTTAATCAAATCTGGAAGCACATTATAAGGACTTTCATCATATTCATTTAAATAATCTACATGCAAACCTGCTTCGGTTAATGCATTAACCACTTCGCTTAATCCATGATTCCAACCGTATTCTTTACTTATTATTTTTGAGTTAGCATTAGCATAAGTACCTTCATATTCTTCATAAATCACATCATCCTGCATATAGCCATATTTTAAAGTTGGCGTTTCACCTAAATAATCAAACATCCAGACAATAGGATGAAACTCGACCATATAAAAAACGCCTCCAGAAGTTAAGCGTTCGGCAATCATTTTACCCCAAGGTTTCAAATTGGGCAACCAACCTATCACGCCATAGCTGGTAAAAACAATGTCAAACTCAGCATCTAAATACTTTGATGTATCCAACACATTACAACACACAAATTCGGCATCTAATTGTAATTCGTCATTAAGCTTTTTTGCCAACGTAATACCTTCATCACTCAAATCCACGCCAATACATTTGGCGCCTTTCCTACTCCAACTTAACGTATCTTGGCCAAAATGACACTGCAAATGCAATAAACGTTTCCCTGAAACATCACCTAGTGCATCTAATTCATAAGGCATTAAAGACGTCTTACCCTTCTTAAAAGCTTTTAAATTATACATATCGCTTTCGGCGTGAACTTTCACCTTCTCGTTCCAGGTGGCTTGATTAGTCTTAAAATAATTAGCTTGTTTAACGCTATCTGCCATTTTACCTACCCTTTAAAATTGTTTTTAACGTGAGTTCCATCACAATAAGGCTTATTATTAGAGGCGCCACACCTACAAAAAGCAGTCGTTTTATTTTTAGTTTCTTCTTGGCCATCTTTATCCGTGACTTTCAATGTTCCATAAACTAAAAGCGGTCCGTTTTCTAGAACCTCAACTTTAGTTTCTAGAGCCTGTTTTGTCTTGTCGTTATTTCCATTCATAAAAAAACTTAATGCACCAGAAGGACATTTCTTTACTTGATCTACTAATTCCTCTGTAGAAGCGGCATCAATTTTTATCCAAGGACGTTCTTTTGGTTGAAAAACACTCGGCAACCCTTTAACACAAATGGCTGAATGAATACATTTTTCAGACGCCCAAACAATAGTAACTTCTCCGTTTGAATATTCTTTTGTCTTATCCATAATTTTATTTTTATTAAATATAGAAAAAAATTCCATCAGAAATTATCAACCATTTACCGTTTCTTTTCTTTTGTTATAATTTGTACATTTGGGAAAATTCAAAAAAACACCGCACATTGAACTATAAAACAGGTCTTGATTTCGCTAAAGAAATGGACCAAAACGATCCGTTAAAGGCGTACCGCAGTAAGTTTCATATTCCAAAAGACAACAATGGAAATGAGCTAGTTTATCTCTGTGGAAATTCTTTAGGCTTACAACCAAAAGCCACCAAAGACTATATCGATCAAGAACTAGACGATTGGGCAAATTTGGGTGTAGAAGGCCATACCGAAGCCAAAAACCCGTGGTTACCTTATCACGAATTTCTTACCGAAAACATGGCTAAAGTAGTTGGTGCCAAACCTATTGAAGTCGTTACAATGAATACCCTTACGGCCAACCTTCATTTTATGATGGTATCGTTTTATAAACCTACACCCAAGCGCTATAAAATTGTTATTGAAGCCGATGCGTTTCCATCTGATAAATATGCCGTAGAATCCCAATTACGTCACCACGGATTTGACGATAACGAAGGGCTTATTCTTTGGAAACCTAGAAAAAATGAAGAACTATACCACTACGAAGACCTTGAAGCCATTTTAGAACAACAAGGTGATGAAATTGCACTAATTATGGTTGGAAACACCAATTACTACACAGGGCAATTTTTTGACATGAAACGCATTACAAACCTAGGTCATAAACACGGTTGTATCGTTGGTTTTGATTGTGCTCACGGTGCTGGAAACGTACAGTTAAACCTTCACGATTCTGGAGCCGATTTTGCCGTTTGGTGTTCGTACAAATACTTAAACTCTGGACCAGGAAGTTTAGCTGGTGCCTTTGTTCACGAACGTCACGCTCACGACAAAACTTTAAACCGTTTTACAGGTTGGTGGAGCCACAACAAGCAAACACGTTTTAATATGCGTCACGAATTTGATGTCCTTCCAGGTGCCGAAGGTTGGCAATTAAGCAACCCACCTATTTTATCGTTAGCTGCTATCAGAGCCTCTTTAGATATTTTTGGCGAAGTCGGTATGGAAGCTCTAACCAAAAAATCTAGAAAATTAACGGGATATTTTGAATATCTACTAAAACAATTAGGCGAAGACACTATCCGTATTATCACACCAGAAAACCCAGAAGAACGTGGTTGCCAATTGTCTATTCAAGTTAAAAATGCCGACAAAGCTTTATTTGATAAACTCACGGCCTCTGGTGTTATTGCCGATTGGCGTGAACCCGATGTCATTCGTTGTGCGCCTGTTCCGCTTTATAACAGTTATGAAGATGTATATAAAATGGTTGAACGCTTGAAAGAAATATTAAATGACTAAACAACAGAACATACTTATTATTGGTGCAGGACTTTGTGGTTCTCTCCTAGCCTTACGCTTAGGGCAACGCGGCTACAATGTAACCGTTATGGAAAAACGTCCAGATATGCGAAAAGTAGATATTAGTGCTGGTCGATCCATAAACTTAGCATTTTCAGATCGTGGTATTAAAGCTATGAATCTGGTTGGCATTTTAGATAAAGTCATGCCACTTTGTATTCCAATGAAAGGACGAATGCTTCACGATGTAGAAGGCAACACCGTTTTAGCGCCATACAGCGGTCGTGAAAACGAATATATCAACTCTATCTCTCGTGGTGGTTTAAACGAATTATTACTCACCGAAGCCGAAAAGCACGATAACGTCAACATTCATTTCAATAAAAAATGCCTGTCAGTTGATTTTGAAAAAACCACAGCACTTTTCAAAGACTACGACACTAAAAAGGAATTTATAGAAGACGCCGACGTTATTTTTGCCACAGATGGAGCTGGTTCTGCACTTCGTAAAAGTTATTATTTAGGCAAAAAGTTCCTCTTTAGCTTTTCGCAGGACTGGTTATCTCACGGTTATAAAGAACTTAGTATTCTCCCTGGAGAAAACGGCAGTTACAAAACCTTTAAAAACGCCCTTCATATTTGGGGACGCGAAGCATTTATGCTTATCGCACTACCTAATTTAGACGGTAGTTTTACGGTTACACTGTTTTTAAGTTTTGATGAAGGCGAATACAATTTTAACAATTTAACGACTAAAGAACGGGTGTTGGAATTCTTTGAAAAATACTTTAAAGACGCCTTAGAGCTAATGCCTAACTTAGTAGAAGATTTCTTTGAAAACCCAACATCACCATTAGGCACTGTAAAATGTTCACCTTGGCATTACAAAGGTAATACCTTATTAATGGGCGATGCCGCTCACGCCATTGTACCTTTTTATGGCCAAGGCATGAATGCCTCGTTTGAAGATGTTACCGAGTTTGATAAAGTGTTAGATGAAGGCCATCAAGATTGGGAAACCATTTTTAAAACTTACGAAGCCAATAGAAAGAAAGACACTGACGCCATTGCCGATTTAGCAATTGACAATTTCTACGAAATGAAAGGTCATGTTAACCACCCTAATTTTAGGGAAAAACGAAACCTTGAAATGGCTTTTGAAAAGGACTTTCCAAATGAATATTCATCAAAATATTCCTTGGTAACCTTTAATGAAAATATTGGCTATCGTGATGCTATGCTTCGTGGTCGCGCTCAAGACAAGGCTATTTTAAATATGTTAGCTGATGGCACCTTAAACATAAACGACGACTTAAAATCTAATTTAGAGAAAGTGACAATCGAAACCGAAAACATCCTTGAGGATGACAGAATCGCTGGGTTGAAGTAGTGGGAAGTGAGAAATGAGAAATGAGAAATGAGAAATATAAATCAATTGAAGAATTGAACATCAAAATTCAGAAATAATGAGCGAAAAAATGTAGCTGCAAAGCGAAGCTTTAAGCACGTAATTTTGAAAGCGAATGATGCTTTTTCAGCAATTTCCTTATTTTGATATGATTTTTTGGTTCGTTTTGTATCAAGACAAAATGAACAGAATAAAAGAAAAAATATGAGCAATAAAAAAAATGATACTTCTGCCTCTGCAGGAACTAAAGTAACTCCACGAGGCGCTTATCCACACGTAAAAGTTGTAGGGGATTTCATTTTCGTATCGGGAACGAGTTCACGTAGAGCAGACAATACTATTGCTGGTGTGGAGTTGATTGACGAAATGAATACTAAAGTACTAGATATTGAAGTACAAACCAGAGAAGTTTTAAAAAATATCGACAAAAACCTGCAAACGGTTGGTGCTAGTCTAAAAGATGTTGTAGATGTTACTACTTTTTTAGTCAACATGAACGACTTTGCCGGCTACAACAAAGCTTACGCTGAATTTTTTGAGAAAGCTACTGGCCCAACAAGAACAACAGTTGCTGTTCATCAATTACCGCATCCCGATTTGTTGGTAGAAATAAAAGTAATGGCTTACAAGAAGCAAGAATAAAGACATAAGAAGCAAGACATCAGACCAAGTTGTCTTGGCTCCTGTCTCTTGGTTCTATCATCTAAAAATATGAACATAAAAAACTACATTAATGGCAATTTTCACAATCCATCTTCAAACGAATGGATAGATAATTTTTGTCCTGCCAATGGCGACATATATGGACAAATTCCCAACTCTTCAAAAGCGGATGTTGAAAATGCTTACATTGCTGCAAAATCAGCTTTTCCTAGTTGGTCGCGAACTACTTTGGAAGAACGCAGTCGTATTTTACTTAAAATTTCTGAAGGCATTGAAGCCAACCTCGACAAATTAGCCAAAGCCGAAAGTCAAGACAATGGCAAACCTATTAGTTTAGCCAAAGCTATCGATATTCCACGTGCGTCAAGTAACTTTCGTTTTTTTGCCAATGCCATTACACAGTTTGCTAGTGAGAGTCACGAAAGCGTTGGTATGAACGCCATAAACTACACCTTACGTCAATCCATTGGTGTGGTTGGTTGTATCTCACCTTGGAATCTTCCACTCTATTTATTTACTTGGAAGATTGCTCCAGCCATAGCGGCAGGAAACTGTGTTGTTGCCAAACCAAGCGAAGTCACGCCAATGACGGCTTACTTATTAGGTGAGATCTGTAACGAAGCGGGGCTACCAAAAGGCGTTTTAAACATTGTTCATGGTTTAGGAACCTCGACAGGACAAGCCATAATTGAACACCCAGATATTAAAGCCATTTCGTTTACTGGTGGAACGGCAACAGGAGCTCATATTGCTAGAACTGCTGCGCCAATGTTTAAAAAACTGTCTTTGGAATTAGGCGGCAAAAATCCTAACATCATTTTTGCAGATTGCGATTATGACGATATGCTGAAAACAACCGTAAAATCATCGTTCGCCAATCAAGGTCAAATTTGTTTATGTGGCAGTCGTATTTTTGTGGAAGCTTCCATCTATGAGAAGTTCAAAACCGATTTTGTTAAAAAAGTAAAGCAACTCAAAGTTGGTCATCCATCTAAAAACGATACTAATATTGGTGCTTTGGTATCAAAACCGCACCTAGAAAAAGTAATGGATTATATAAAAATTGCCAAAGAAGAAAACGGCAAAATATTATGTGGCGGAAACCAGGTTACCGTAACAGGTTTTGAAAACGGCTATTATTTAGAACCAACCGTTATTGAAGTTCCAACAGATGAGTGTCGCGTAAACCAGGAAGAAATTTTTGGCCCAGTGGTTACCATAATGCCGTTTAAAACTGAAGACGATGTGCTACAAATGGCCAATAAAGTAAAATATGGGTTATCAGCCACATTATGGACAAACGATTTAAAACGCACCATGCGTATGAGCCACCAAATACAAGCTGGTATTGTTTGGGTAAACACATGGTTAATGCGCGATTTACGAACACCTTTTGGTGGAATGAAAGCCTCTGGCGTTGGTCGTGAAGGTGGTTTTGAGGCTTTACGCTTTTTTACCGAACCTAAAAATGTGTGTATAAAATATTAAATAAAAAGAATCAAGATTATTAAAGCAAACAACCAAGACAAAAAAGAAATGTTCTGAATCTTGGCTCTTAATTCTTGAACCTTATATCTAAATAATATGAATTTAAACTTAAACAATAAATACGCTTTGGTTTGCGGGAGTACTGCAGGTATAGGAAAAGCGACAGCAATAGCTTTGGCCAGTGAAGGTACAAACGTAACCCTTATAGCAAGAAACGAAGACAAACTAAAAGCTGTTTTAACAGAATTACCTCACCCTGAAAACCACAGCTACATTGTAGCCGATTTTTCTAATCCAGAAGACTTACAACAAAAAGTTGCAGACTTTATTGCCAACAACCACGGGTTTCATATTTTGGTTAACAACACCGGTGGACCTGCTGGTGGACCAATTTTTAATGCTAAATTAGAGGAGTTCCAAAATGCCTTCACACAACATTTAAAATGTAATCATGTTTTAGCGCAAACACTAGTCCCTTTTATGAAAGATGAAGGCTACGGACGTATTGTTAATGTCATTTCCACTTCGGTTAAACAACCTTTAGACGGTCTTGGTGTAAGTAATACCATTCGTGGTGCTGTGGCCAATTGGAGTAAAACTTTAGCTAACGAATTGGGACAGTTTGGTATAACAGTGAATAATGTATTGCCTGGAGCCACAGGAACCGAACGTTTAACGGAAATTATAAAAAACAAATCGGCTAAGACTGGAAAAACCAAAGATGAGGCTGCTAACGCGATGAAACAAGCCGTTCCAGCAAAACGTTTTGCTAAACCTGAAGAATTGGCCGATGCCATTACTTTTTTAGCAAGCGAGCGCGCCAGTTACATTAACGGAATTAACCTTCCTGTTGATGGTGGACGAACAAAATCTTTGTAACTTTATAACAAAATCTGCGTGAGGGATTGAAGCGAGCTACCGTGTAGCGCGAAAAGCCCGACCCGAAAGGGACACGCCCAAAAAACATGTAGTTTATGAGCAATTTAGTAACCCCTTTGAATTTTAAAGAATGGATTGATGAAAATCGCCATTTATTAAAACCGCCTGTTGGCAACAAATGTGTTTGGCCAAATGGTGATTATATTGTTATGGTTGTTGGCGGCCCAAATAGCCGAAAAGATTATCATTACAACGAAACACCGGAGTTTTTCTATCAGCTGGAAGGCGATATGGTGCTTAAAATTATGAACAACGGCAAACCCGAAGATGTTCATATTAAGGAAGGGGATATTTATTTACTACCTCCTAAAGTCCCACATTCTCCACAACGTCAAGCAGACACTGTTGGTTTAGTAATAGAATATCCACGCCCAGATGGAGTAAACGATGCCTTAGAGTGGTATTGTGAGAATTGCAATGAGCTGTTGTATCGTGAGGAATTTCCGTTGGATAATATAGAAACCGATATGCCTGTGATTTTTGATAAATATTACAGTAACGAAGAAAAACGCACTTGCACGTCTTGTGGTCACGTTATGCAGCCACCTAAGAAGTAGTGAGTAGTAAACTCTATTAAATTAAAATATTAATGCATTAAGGTTTAATCTTAGATAAGATCTAAAAGCTAGTAATAACTTATATGGAAAAGCGCAAATTACGTATAAATGGTCATTCGCATTTATTACCTTATCCAGAGGAAATCCCTCAATTTATGAAGGATAAAGGGATTTTCTGGGTTGATAAAGACCGAAAATTTATGCTTCAAAAAGATTGGAATAGACCCATCACGGATTCTAGTTTCTTTTTGAATGAAAAACTCGCTTGGATGGAGCGTTTTAAGATTGACCATGCAGTGGTTTTAAACTTATCGCAGCTTTATGGTAATGGTTTGCGTTTGGAAGAAATGAAACAAGCCTTGCGTTTTCAGAATGATTTTAACGGTCGTATTCAAGCTGAAAACCCAGGGAAGTTTACCTGTGGGTTTGTTGTCCATCCTGGGTTTGTACGTGGTGCGTGTTGGGAAATAGAGCGCTGTGTTGAAGAGTTAGGCATGCGTTTATTATGTTTACCAACACATTACATGGACACTATTGGTACATGGCGTTGCATTTTTGACGAAGAAAACGAGCCTATTTTTGAACTAGCAGACAAGTATAACTTAGCTGTTGAAATTCACCCCTATGATGGCGAAAAGTTCATTAAATTGGAAAACACGGCTTGGCGCTTTCATTTAATTTGGATGCTAGCACAATGCGCCGATGCGTATCACTTTTTAACCTTAAATGGGTATTACGAAAAATACCCTAACATGCGTGTATGTTTTGCTCACGGTGGTCAATTAGCACAAATTAACCTAGGAAGACGTATTCAAGGGTTTGATGGGCGCCACGATTTGTTTGAAGGCAAAGTGCACCCAAGAAAGGCTGTTGGCCATAAAAACATCTTTTTTGACACTTTAGTCCACGACACTAATTCTTTAGACTTGCTTATAAAGAATCAAGGCTCTAAACAAGTTTTAATTGGTTTAGATGATCCGTACCCATTAGGTGAAATGGAAAGTTTGCCGCAATCGTCTTACCCTGGAAAAATTTTAGATTTAGCCATAGAACGCGACATTATAACTGAAACCGAGAAAGACGCCATGTGGGAAGATAACGTATTACAATGGCTTTATGGTGATGATGACAAAGGCAAACAAGATCTAGTAAACAAAATTTTAGGGTAATGCACTTTTTTCCAGAGGAATTAGACGATTATGTAGTGGCACATTCTGAGAACGAGCCACAACTTTTGCAGGAACTACATAGAGAAACCTATCAAAAAATCCTGCAACCACGTATGTTGAGCGGACATTATCAAGGTCGTGTATTGAGTATGATTTCAAAAATAGTTAATCCAAAAACGATTCTAGAAATTGGCACCTACACAGGCTACTCTGCTTTATGTCTTTTAGAAGGCATGCAAAAAGAAGGGGCACTGCATACTATTGATGTTAACGAAGAGCTTGTCGATTTTCAACGAAAATATTTTGATAAATCTGTACGAGGCCATCAAATTCATCAACATTTAGGTAATGCCTTAAATATTATTCCTGAATTAAATACAACTTTTGACTTGGTGTTTATTGATGCCGATAAAGAAAATTATGCCAACTACTTCAAGATTATTATGGATAAATTAAACCCTGGCGGCATTATTTTATCGGACAACGTCCTTTGGAGCGGCAAGGTTCTGCATTCAACATTTAAAAAAGAAGACACCTCTACGCCTGCGCTTATCGAATACAACAAGCTTTTAAAAGAAGATGCAAGAGTAGAAACTGTATTATTACCCATTAGGGACGGTTTAACAATAAGCAGGAAAATTTAGTCATGACATCTAAAATTAATTCCATTATTGTTCAAGATTTTGAACATACTAGTATAGATCTTCTTTCTGCTTATCAAGAGCAAAACTTGTTGCTTTTACTCTACAACAATCAATGTTTGGGCTGTACAGGACGTGCTATACCGTTAGCTTACAAGCTTCAAAACATGTTTCCTAATATAACCGTAATTGGTATTCATTCTAATTTTAATAATGAGAAAACCACTGAAGAGGACATAAAAAGTATTTTCACCACTAAAGAGTTACCTTTCCCTATTTATTTGGATGAAAATCATAGTATTTATGATGCTTTTAATAGTGAAGGCACACCACAATGGTTAATTATAGATAAAAATAATATACTGTATCGCTCTATTTTTGGCTCGCAAGCTAATGCTGAAAATAGACTGCTTTATGCTTTGGAAAGTTTAGCGTAATTTATGGTTACATCTTTCGTCTTACAGAACCTGTAAAATCTTCAAGATCGTCTTTTACTTTGTTGAGTTCGTCTTGAACATCTTTCGTAATACTAGTATCAATACCGTTTTTTTCGGCACTTTTGGTAATTTCAGATTTTATATCGTTTGAAGCATCACGAAGCATTCGTAAACCTTTTCCCATACCTTTGGCGATCTCTGGAATTTTATCGGCACCAAAGACCATAACTACAATAAAAAGGATAAAGACCACCTCTGTAGTTCCAATAAATAAAAATGTTGCTTCTTGTATCACAATGCAAATATAGTAAGTGTTGCTATTATAACAGAATAAAAAAGCCGATTTAAAAAAATCGGCTTTTAAAAATTTATTTAATCTTTTACTTTTTCTTTAAACTTATCAAAAGCACTTTGTTGCTCTTGTTTAGGCCAAGAATTGTTTGCGGTATCTACATCGGCTGTTTCTAAATTAGGATCAACCGTTATCCCTATAATCTCTTTGTCTGATGCTATAGCTTTACTTACCTCATTATCGTTATAACGCCATATTTGTGCTGGATAATGCTCGGTTTTTGAAGTGCCATCGGCATATGAATATTCTACAATTATTGGCATGACTAAACCTCCTGGTTTTTCAAATGTTACATTATAGAAGTACTTAGGCTGCTTGATGTTTCTTTGTTCTTCTTCAGAAAAGTTATCCATAACATACTCCTTAACTGTAGGAATATCCATTAAATCTTGGTCTTTCATACTTTCCTTATATTCCTCGCTACCATCTTCCACCATATATACTAAAGGTGGTAAATCGCTCATTTTCATACCACGTTGCTTAACAATATTTTTCACATATTCGTTAGGCTCTGAAGACACATAATATTTTTTAACGTCTTTTACTCCTATATCTACCCAATCTGTTGTATAGAACCAACCTCTCCAAAACCAATCTAAATCGAATGCCGAAGCATCTTCCATGGTTCTAAAGAAATCTTCTGGTGTTGGGTGTTTAAACATCCAACGTTGTGAATACTCTCTAAAAGCGTAATCGAATAATTCTTCACCCATAACCGTTTCGCGCAAAATATTTAATGCTGTTGCTGGCTTTCCGTAGGCATTGTTTCCAAATTGATAGGTATTAAGTCCTTTGGTCATAATTGGTGCGATATAATTTTGATCGCCGCCCATGTAAGGGACAATTTTGGCTGCTGGCCCACGACGTGACGGATACGTATCGTGTCCTTCTGATAAAGCATCTGGATACCATTTACCAAAATCTTGCTCTGCTACATATTGTACAAAGGTGTTTAAGCCTTCGTCCATCCAGGTCCATTGACGCTCATCGCTATTCACAATCATTGGGAAAAAGTTATGCCCAACTTCATGTATAATAACACTCATCATGCCGTATTTTGTTCTGTCGCTATAATTACCGTCTTTATCTGGACGGCCATAATTCCAGCAAATCATAGGATATTCCATACCTTGATTTTTGGCATGCACAGAAATGGCTTTATGGTATGGATAATCAAAGGTCATTCTTGAATACGATTTTAACGTACTTGCAACCGCTTTTGTAGACCATTCTTCCCATAGTGGATTTCCTTCTTTTGGGTATAAAGACACCGCCATAGCATCTTTATTACCTATTTTAACGGCCATCATATCCCAGATAAACTTACGTGATGTCGCAAAACCATAATCACGAACATTTTCGGCATAGAACTTCCATGTTTTTGTATCGTTTGAAAATCCTTTTTCTGCTTTTTCTGCTTCGTCTTGAGTTACAATTAGAACAGGTTCGTCATAAGATTTTTTAGCCTTTTCGTAACGTTTCATCATGTCTTTTGAGAAGACTTCTTTACGGTTGGTTAACTTCCCTGTAGCATCTAATATATGATCTGCAGGAACAGTAATATTTACTTCAAAATTACCAAATGGTAATGCAAATTCATCGCGACCCCAGAATTGAGAATTCTGCCATCCTTCAACGTCGTTATAGACCGCCATTCTTGGGTAAAACTGCGCAATTACATAAGCTCTATTACCGTCTTCTGGAAAATATTCATACCCAGAACGTCCACGACCATTAACGTGGTCGTTAATGTTATACCACCATTTAATTGAGAACTCAAAACTATCTCCAGATTCTAATGGTTCTGGAAGCTCAACACGCATCATAGTTCTGTTAATCATGTGTGGTAAATTTTTACCATCTGCTTTTACTTCTTGAATGTTAAAACCACCATCAAAAGGTTCGGTCATATAATTATTTGCAAATGAAGATGCTTGATTTGCTGGGGCAACACCGCTACCTTCAATAAGTGGCGTTTTAGAGTCTTTCGCTCTCATGTTTTGATCTAATTGCACCCATAAATAGTTTAATTGATCTGGTGAGTTATTGGTATAGGTAATGGTTTCATTACCATAAAGTCGAGCGTTTTTATCGTCTAACTCGATATCCATTTTATAGTCTGCTTGTTGTTGGTAATACGCATGACCTGGAGCACCAGAAGCTGCACGATACATGTTTGGTGTGGAAAACTCATCGTACATTTGTTTAAACTTGTTATTATTTGTGTGCCCTTGTTTTATTTCCTGGGCTTCCTGTTCTTGGGCAAAAGTAGCTGCCGACAAAAACATAATTGAGAGGAATAAGCTCTTAAAAATCTTCATTTTTGAAAGTTTGTTAGTAAAAAAAATTGATTTGGAAAAGTAGTGATTTTTCAAGATTTAGCTATGGTTTTTCGTTAAAGTTTAACATAGCTTTATCATTTTCTTTTATAAGTATAAAACTCTTATTTTTAGAATTAATGTTTGTTCGTATAACGTTTTTCTGTTCTTTAAACATATCAAATAAAACCTCATTAGAAATCTCGAAGGTTTTTATATTCTTAATCCCTTCTATTTCAAGATAACAGATAGCAATATCGACATCGTACTCTTTTCCTATAAAGTTTATAATTTGTTCTTCACCATTAATTTTAATACTTATTTTGCTTTTTAGGTAACGCGCTATGTAATCGTTTACTTTTCCAGATTCATCTTTATATTTTAAAATAATATTTTCATCATAACGCTTTTTTAGTACGTTTTCTAAATCGTCGATAAAAATGCGGGTAATTATTTGTACTGATGATTGTTCTTTTACGTATTCTATTTGGGTAACACTTACATAGTATTTGTGCATTCCAAAAGCTAAAAAAACGAACAGCAATGGTAAACTTATGTATTTAATGTATGTTTTCATATTCAAGTTTTGAAACGTTATAATTACGTGGTCAAAAAACGTTCCAAATAACGTGTTTACTGTTTTAAATTTCTTTTGTATTGCTGAAGTTTTTCCTGCAAAAAGGTTAAAATTTCTAAATCGTTTGTGTTTTTACAACGTGCTGTAAAGTTTGGATCTTCGGCACAAAAATAGAAAAAATCGGTTCTTGAGGCTTTTTTTAACGATGCCATTTGAAAAAACTCGTCTTCCAACCGTTCTCTTACTTTTCTAAGGAGTTCGTCGCGACGTTCTAATGTTACGCGTTTTTTTAGCTTTTTGGTTCTTCCTGAAATTCCATTTAAAATAGGATTTAACGGAATTATTCCTCCTCCTGTTGTCGCTTCATTCAACACTCTTTCGTTATGCGTAAGTGGCTTGCCTTGATAACTAGGAATACCTAACATTTTTGCCGTTACGGGTTGTCCTTCTACACGTTCTACATCTTTTAGCAAATCACCTGTTAGTATTTTACCAACGGTTACAGCGTCTAAATCATATGTTAAAGGCTCTAAAAAAACCTCAACAAAGCGTTCTGTATATATAGATTCTGTAACAACAATTTCTTTAGGTTTATGTTGAATTGAGGTGATTTTTAAAGTATCGTTTTTACGAGCTGGAATTACAAACTCACCAAATTTATTGGCTACCGAAAATGTATGTGATGTTTGATTTATAATATGAATATTCTCCACATTTAAATTTGAAACAAGTTTTCCTTTAAGCTCTATGCCTTGTGCGAAAGAACATAAAACTGAGAAAAAACAACTTAAAAAAACGAGCGGCTTAGTCTTTTCCAACGGTGTTATTTTCGGATACATATTTTTGGCTCATCTTCGAAAAATACTCTAGTAAATACACTTCATTTTTGGGTAATAATAATGTGTCATCAAACCCCTTTCTATAACAAAATGCGTAAAAAGCTTCTACTTCGTCTTTGGGAACACCAAATTGATTGGCTATAAATTGGTTGGAGTATTTATTAGAAATGTCTTTAGGGTAGCTTATTTTTTTAGGCTCATAGGTACGATAGTTTTTTATTGGTTTCTTTTTTCGTTTAAAAAATAAACTTAATAAAGCGGCAAAATCTACCCCGTTGTAAAACTGCCCTTGCTTCATAAGTTGATTATCGACTTTGGTTAAATGGTCTATTTCAAAATTCATATTCTTAATATCGCCCAAAGACATGTTTGCTAAAGGATTGACTTCAATCTCTTCTACATTCTCTACATCTACATCTAACAATCCTGTTAAATCTGACGAGAACACAAGAACTTCATCTAAACTATTTACTTTTTCCGTTAGCAAAATTCTTAATATACCTGTTTCTATGGTTTGCTTTGTCACTCTAACGGTTTGTGGAAGAAACTGCAATGCCGATATTTCTAATATATCATGTTCTGCTACCTGCAAAGAAAAATGACCATTGGCTTTTGTTATTGTACCTTTTTGTGTGGTTAAATTATAAACGGTAACACCTTCTACATCGTTATGATTAGATACAATAACACCCTCTATCTCTATTCTACTGTTTTGAGAAAACACTAATGCGGTAAGTAACAAAAATGTAAAAAGTAATATGTGTTTCAAAATCATTGGTTTTTAGCTGGTATAAAGTAAGAACTTCATATCTTAATGTCTTCGGAAGGGTTTAATAAACTTTTGTTAAATGATAGCTTTAATTACTTTTACAAAAAGCTACATTATGAAACATATTATTCTTGCAAGTACATCAACCATTCATGGCAGTGACTATTTAGATTATATTTTACCAGAACTTGACATCTTTTTTAATGATATAGAAGACATTATTTTTATACCTTACGCTAGACCAGGTGGCATTACGCATAATGAATATACAAAAAAAGCACAAGAAGCTTTTAAAAAAATAAATAGAACCATTATTGGATTACATCAATTTGACAACCCAGTAGAAGCTATAAGTAATGCTAAAGCCATTTTTACGGGTGGTGGCAACACCTTTTTATTGGTACAACAACTTTATAAAAACAATATTATTACCCCCTTAAAAAACAGTATACTTAACGGCACAAAATATTTTGGCACGAGTGCAGGAAGCAATATTGGAGGGCTTACTATGAATACCACAAACGATATGCCCATAGTATATCCGCCAAGTTTTAAAACACTTGGGCTGGTGTCGTTTAATATTAATCCGCATTACCTAGATCCATTACCCAACAGCAAACATATGGGAGAAACTCGTGAAACACGACTAAAAGAGTTTCATAAGTTTAACACACAACCCGTTGTAGGCTTACGTGAAGGGAGTTGGCTAGAAATTGCAGATAAAACAATTATACTAAAAGGTGAATTACAAGCACGGATTTTCGAGTATAACAAACCACCTTATGAAGTTGAAACAGGTACAAACCTAAGTAATTTAAAATAAAAAAGCTTCACTATAAAAGTGAAGCTTTTTTGAGCGGGAGACCGGGTTCGAACCGGCGACATTCAGCTTGGAAGGCTGACGCTCTACCAACTGAGCTACTCCCGCAATCGTGGATGCAAATATAGTTAAAGATTTATTGTAGCAAAAATCTTTTTTTAGCAAATTAAACCTATTAATCTTTTTATTACTTTTTAATATTGGATAACACCTATTCTATAAAAATCATTTCAGCAAAAGACACTTATGATGTTAGACATCCTGTTTTACGACCAGGGCGACCAATAACCGACTGTGTTTTTGAAGGTGATAATTTAGACACCACATATCATTTAGGGCTTTTTCATCAAGAGCAACTTATTGGCGTGGTTAGCCTTATGCGTAACTCTAATAAGCAAATACAAGAAAGATCCCAATATCAATTAAGGGGGATGGCTATTTTAAAACCCTATCAAGGACAAGGTTTAGGCAAATACCTTATTGATGCTAGCATTAAAAAACTAACTGAATTACATTGTGAAATTGTATGGTGTAATGCTAGAGAAATAGCTCTTTCTTTTTACAAAAGAAACCAATTTCAAGTTTTAGGCGAACCATTTTCTATACCTCTTATCGGAAATCATTTTACCATGTTTAGAAAAATAAACTAACATTTTAAAAATTACTTTAGTAAATTTAAGTTTCTAATCATCTACTACCATGCGAAGTAAAAACTTTAAAATAAGGTTATTAATTGGGGTTGCTATAGTAGCGTTTGCTTACCTTAGGAAATGTAGCCAACAAGAAGTTAATCCATACACAGGACGCACACAAACCATTACGCTTTCTCCAGATCAGGAAATTGCCATTGGTTTAGAAAGCGCCCCTCAAATGGCACAACAACATGGCGGGTTATATCCAAACAAAGAATATCAAGCCTTTGTAGATCAAGTAGGGATGAAACTTGTTAATAGTAGCATTGCTAATGAAACTCCTTATAAGTACGACTTTCATTTACTAGCAGACCCAAATACGATAAATGCTTTTGCTTTGCCTGGCGGGCAGGTTTTTATTACGTATGCATTATTTTCTAAACTTGAAAATGAAGATCAATTAGCTGGCGTATTAGGTCATGAAATAGGACACGTTTTAGGAAAACATTCTAACGAACGTATAAGCGAATCTAATTTTTGGAAAACCATTACTATGGGAGCTTCTGTGGGTGCCGATATGGGTGGGTTTGTACAATCTATTGGTCAAAATACGTTATTAGCTAATGGCCGTGATGATGAATTAGAAAGTGATGATTTAGGCGTTAAGTTTATGATAAAAGCTGGTTATAACCCTAAAGAAATGATTGGAGTGATGGAAATTTTAAAAACTGCAGCAGGCCCTAACCGTGTTCCTGAATTTCAAAGTACACATCCAGATCCTGAAAATAGAATTGAACATATTCTAGAAGCCATAGAAAAATATAAAAACTAAAAAAAGGTCTCTAGAGTAGAGACCTTTTTAACTAACTAACCAACTTGAAAATAAACTACTGTTTACTTCTTCTTTAATGTGCTTTTAATTAACGCTTGTGCTTCTTTAGCATTAGAAAGTTCTGCATACTTTAAAGCCGTATGCCCTTTCTTACATTTAGACTTTAAATCAGCACCTTCTTTAATTAAAAGCTCTAAAATTTCTACCCTATTATACCTTGCTGCATACATAGCTGGTGTCATACCATTTGACTTTTCGTTTACATCTACGCCAAGTTCAATAAGTTTTTTAACAGTAACTATATCGCCTTTTGCAACAGATGTACAAAAAGGACTAATAGATGGTGATGAGATAACTTCAATAGTACTTGAAGGATTAAGATCGTTGTTTGCATGAGTATATCCAAAAGATACTCCTAATGCAAGTGCTAAAATGACTGTTGTTTTTTTCATGATGAAAGAATTTAAATTAATTGATTGATTTTTGATTACACTAAAGAGACGACTATTTTTTCAATCTGTTACACAAAAAAAATCTTATAACATATATTTAACGTTCTGCGAACAAATATGTTAACACCTTAATAAAACCCTATTATTAATTAACTTACAGACAAAAAAAGCATAAAACTTGATTAATCATTTTTATTTTATAGTATGATTTTTAAGTTAGAACTTATAAACTTTTATCTTTGATAACTTAAAGCAAGTAACATGAATAAGAAAGTAATTTTAATGATTTTGGATGGTTGGGGAAAATCTCCAGACCCAAAAGTTTCTGCTATAGACAATGCCAACACCCCTTTTATAGATTCATTATATAAAGATTACCCTAATGCCAATTTAAGGACCGATGGGTTGCATGTTGGCCTACCTGAAGGCCAAATGGGAAATAGCGAAGTTGGTCATATGAATTTAGGTGCGGGACGTATTGTTTATCAAGATCTTGTTAAAATTAACCTAGCTGTTAAAAACAATACCTTAGGTGATGAAACTGCCATTAAAAACGCTTTTGAATACGCAAAAACAAACAATAAACCTGTTCACTTTTTAGGACTAGTTAGCGATGGTGGCGTTCATTCGCATATTAATCATTTGTTGGGGTTAATAGATGCTGCCAATCAATATGGTGTTGCAAACTCTTATGTTCATGCCTTTACAGATGGTCGCGATGTTGACCCTAAATCGGGTTATGGTTTTATTACAGAATTAGAACAACATATAGAAAACACCAATACCCAACTAGCAACGGTAACAGGTCGTTACTATGCTATGGATAGAGACAACCGTTGGGAACGCGTTAAACTAGCTTACGATGCCTTAGTAAACGGCAATGGTTCAACATCAAAAGATGTGTTGAAATCTATCGATCAAAGTTATGAAAATGATGTCACAGATGAATTTATAAAACCCATCGTCATGACAGATAACAACGATAGTCCTATTGCAACAATTAAGAATGGTGACGTTGTTATTTTCTTCAATTTTAGAACTGATAGAGGTCGCCAATTAACCCAAGCGTTATGTCAAAAAGATTTCCATGAACAAAACATGCATAAGCTCGATTTGCATTATGTAACCATGACTAACTACGACGATTCCTTTAAAGACATTCATGTGGTGTTTGATAAAGAAAATCTAAAAGAAACTTTAGGAGAAGTACTTGAGAAAAATAATAAAACACAAATTAGAATAGCGGAGACCGAAAAGTATCCACATGTTACCTTTTTCTTTTCTGGAGGTCGCGAAACCCCTTTTAAAGGAGAAACCCGAATTTTACGAAATTCGCCCAAAGTAGCAACTTACGATTTACAACCAGAAATGAGCGCCTACGAACTACGCGATGCGTTAATTCCAGAACTACAAAAAGGAGACACCGATTTTGTGTGTTTAAATTTTGCAAATGGTGATATGGTTGGTCATACAGGTGTTATGGAAGCTGCCATAAAAGCCTGTGAAGCGGTAGACGAGTGTGTAAAGGATGTGGTAACAACGGCTTTAGACAACAATTACACAACTATTTTAATTGCAGATCATGGTAATTGCGAAACGATGGTTAATCCAGATGGATCGCCAAACACATCGCACACCACAAACCCTGTTCCTGTTATTTTAATAGACAAAGACAAATTACCTATTAAAGATGGTATTTTAGGAGATATTGCGCCTACTATTCTTCATCTTTTAGGTATTGAACAACCTAAAACAATGACACAACATAGCTTAGTCTAACTTTTTTACTATATTATTAATAACAGACAAGATGTATGAATTTTCAAGATAAGTTAATTATTGCTGTTGATTTTGATGGTACCATAGTAGACGATGCCTATCCTAAAATAGGAAAACCTAAGCTTTTTGCCTTTGAAACCTTAAAACGACTTCAGCAGGATGGACACAGACTTATCTTATGGACCTACAGAAGTGGTATTAGATTAGAAGAAGCTGTTGCTTTTTGTAAGGAAAATGGAATTACTTTCTACGCTGTAAACAAGAGTTTTCCTGAAGAAAAACTTGATGGTAAGAGGAGTAGAAAAATTCACGCTGATCTTTTTATAGACGATAGAAATATTGGAGGCTTTATTGGCTGGGGTGAAGTTTACCAGACTATTACCAAGGAAACACCCAATATTCCTAAACGTCGTAAAAAAGGACTCTTTGGTTTTTTAAAATCTTAGGTTATTTAATCATATTAAAATAGGCTTTATCAATCTCTTCTCTATGGTCGGGATGCGCAATATTAACTAATGCCTTAACACGTTCTTGAATGGTTTTACCATATAAATTTGCAATACCATATTCGGTAACTACATAATGTACATGCGACCGTGTGGTAACTACACCTGCTCCAGGCTTTAACGATGGTACAATCCTACTAATACCTTTTTTAGTAATAGATGGTAATGCTATAATGGCTTTTCCGCCCTCACTTAAAGAAGCTCCACGAATAAAATCCATTTGGCCACCAACACCAGAATACATATTAGACCCTATAGAGTCGGCACAAACTTGTCCAGTAACATCAACCTCTATAGCCGAGTTAATCGCAACCATTCTAGGGTTTTGTTTTATAATAGACACATCATTAGTATAATTTGAGGCACGCATTTCTATAAAAGGGTTATCATCTACATAATCATATAAACGCTTAGATCCCATTAAAAAAGTACTCAACGCACGTCCTCTATTAATACTTTTGTAATTCCCGTTAATAACATCTTTTAAAATTAAGTCAATCACCCCATCTGAAAACATTTCGGTATGCAACCCTAAATCTTTATGGTTTGTTAATCTTGACAAGACCGCGTTAGGAATACTTCCTATCCCCATTTGCAGGGTACTTTTATCTTCTATTAAACTAGCCACATAATCGCCAATTATTTGCTCTGTTTCAGTTGGGCTAGACATCGTGTGCTCTGGTAGCGGTTCATCGCATTCTACAAAAGCATCTATTTCTGAAACATGGATTATCCCGGCACCATGAGTTCTTGGCATTTGCTTGTTAACTTGGGCAATAACATAATTAGCATTTTCAATAGCCGCTAACGTCGCTTCAACCGATACGCCTAACGAACAATACCCGTGTCTGTCTGGTACAGATACGTGTATTAAAGCTACTTGCAAATCAATAATATTACGTTTAAAAAGTAATGGTAACTCACTTAAAAAAACTGGGGTGTACGATCCGTTACCAGCTTTTAAAGTATGACGCACATTTTTACCTATAAAAAAGGAATTAACATGAAAACTATCGCGTAACTCTGGATTAGCATAAGGTGCATCGCCTTCGGTATGTAGTTGGCAAATTTCTACATTTCGTAGCTCTTTATGGCGATTAGTTAAGGCGTTAATTAAAACTTGAGGAGCAGCAGCTGCTGCTTGTAAATAAACTTTATCATTAGATTTTACAATTTCCAATGCTTTTTCTGCTGTAACAGGTGTGTACATAATATTAGTGTTTTGTTAGTGCAAATTTCAGAATAATAGTTGTAATAAAAACTGTCAAAAATCATATTACAACATAATAATTTAACTCGTATATTTTTAAGTATCTTTGCACATATTTTAAGAGTATGATTATAGTAAAAACAAGAGAAGAAATAGAATTAATGCGTCAAAGTGCTTTGGTCGTGTCTAAAACATTAGGTATGTTAGCCAAAGAAGTAAAACCTGGCGTAACCACTAATCAATTAGACAAATTAGCCGAAGACTTTATAAGATCGCAAGGCGCTATTCCAGGGTTTTTAGGGTTGTACGATTGCCCGTCAACACTACTTTGTAGTGTTAACGAAGCTGTCGTTCATGGTCTTCCTACCGATAGACCTTTAGAAGAAGGTGATATTGTTTCTATTGATTGTGGAGCTATAATGAATGACTTTTATGGCGATCATGCTTACACCTTTGAAATTGGTGACGTTGCTCCAGAAACCAAGAAACTACTTCAAACCACTAAAGAATCACTATACGTTGGAATTAGAGAATTTAAGCTAGGAAACCGTGTTGGTGACGTAGGCTATGCTATTCAAAAGTATTGTGAAGATCAAGGCTATGGTGTTGTAAGAGAGCTTGTGGGTCACGGATTAGGAAAAAAAATGCATGAAGATCCAGAAATGCCAAACTATGGAAAACGTGGTCGTGGCAAAAAATTCTTAGAAGGACAAGTTGTAGCTATCGAACCTATGATTAATCTTGGCACTCAAAAAATAAAACAGCTAAAAGACGGTTGGACTATTGTAACTCGCGATGGTAAGCCAAGCGCGCACTTTGAACATGACGTTGCTATAATTGATGGTAAACCAGAAATTCTTTCAACCTTTGCCTATGTATACGATGCTCTAGGTATTGAAAGTAATGAAGAAGATGAGTTTAGACAAAAAGCTTTATCACTATAAAACATGGACTATAACATTCCATTTATAGAAAAGGAACTTGCCCCTTTAAGAAAACAACTAAACAACCATAAGCTTTATAGTGCATTATCCTCTTTAGACGACATTAAACACTTTATGGAACAGCATGCTTTTGCTGTTTGGGATTTTATGTCGCTTTTAAAAGCATTACAAAACAAATTAACATGTACTACACTGCCTTGGGTTCCTGTCAAAAATCCAGCAACAGCAAGGTTTATTAACGAAATTGTTTTAGGTGAAGAAAGTGATCTTAATGAATTAGGAGAACCTAAAAGTCATTACGAAATGTATTTAGATGCCATGCAGCAAATAGGTGCAAATACTGAAAACATTACGCTATTTACCAAACTTATTTCCGAAGGACAGTCGTTAAACAACGCTTTAGAAACGGTTAATATAGAAAGTAACACCGCAAATTTTATTGCCTTTACATTTCAGGTTATCAACACACAAGAGCCTCACAAAATAGCCTCGGCATTTACTTTTGGTCGTGAAGATGTGATTCCTGATATGTTTTTTCAAATTATTAATCAGTCTAAAACAAAAGACGACAGTTACAGTAAATTAACCTATTACCTTAACCGCCATATTGAATTAGATGGTGATGAGCATGGACCACTATCATTAAAAATGGTTGAAGAATTATGTGGTACCGATAATCAAAAATGGACAGAGGTATTAGAGACAGCAAAAGCCGCATTAAACCAGCGCATTAAACTTTGGGATGGTATTCATAATTTAATTGTTTCAAACACTGAAGTTGAAAAAACGTATTGAAAAAGCTTTTTAAAATACTACTAAATAGTATTCCTAGACCTATTTTAATTAGGCTTAGTTATGTAGCACGCCCCATTGTAGCTTTGGCTTTAAAAGGTGATAATTACACCGACCCTATCGACAACAAAAGTTTTAAAACCTTTTTACCTTATGGGTACGGCAAACAACGCCCTAATGTATTGTCGCCATCTACATTGTCTTTAGAACGCCACCGCTTACTTTGGCTGTATTTAAAAAACAACACTACCTTTTTTAACGATAAGCTCAAGGTTTTGCATTTTGCTCCAGAACAGGCTTTTTACAAACGTTTTAAAAACCTTAAAAACTTAGACTATACAACAACCGATTTAAATTCGCCATTAGCCGACGTAAAAGCTGATATTTGCAACTTACCTTTTAAGGATAATAGTTACGATGTTATTTTATGCAATCATGTTTTAGAACACATACCTAACGATACTAAAGCTATGAAAGAGTTATATCGAGTAATGAAACCTGGCGGCTGGGGTATATTCCAAATTCCACAGGATTTAAATAGAGAAGTTACTTTTGAAGACGATAGTATAACCGACAAAAAAGAACGTGCTAGAATATTTGGGCAATACGATCACGTTAGGATTTACGGACGAGATTATTTTAATAAACTTCGGAGCATTGGTTTCACTGTTGAAGAAGTGGATTATACTGCAACCATTACATCTTTAGAAATTGATAAATACCGTTTGGCAGAAGGTGAAATAATACCTGTGGTTAAGAAAAAAACCTAGCTATTTATCTGGAAACCCATTAATATTTAAGGTTTCAAATTCGCCTTTATCATTTTCAAAAATCAAGAGCACTTTCAACTCTTTATGTGAAACGAGGAAATCTTTCACCTTTTTAACACCCATCGTTTTAAAAGCTGTTGCATAAGCATCAGCAGTCATGCAATCGCCTGCAATAACCGAAATACTTAACAAATTGGTTTTACTAGGATAGCCTGTTTTAGTATCTATAATATGAGAGTACCTGTTACCATGTTCATCGGTTTTAAACTTTCTATACGTTCCAGAAGTTGCCATGGCAGCATCTTGTAATGTAATCGCTTTTAAAATGGATTGTGTGCCATCAAAATGGGGCTTTTCTACCCCAACCTTCCAAGGTGATTCTTTTTCCATGTTAATCCCTTTACAACGAATTTCACCTCCTATTTCAACCAAATAATTTTGTACACCTTTATCTTCCAGAAAGTTACCTATAACATCTACACTATACCCTTTAGCTATCGCATTAAAATCGATAAAAGCTCCTTTGCGTTTTTGAATTTGCCCATTAACCAATCCCATTTTATTAAATCCCACCGATTGCATTAGGCTATCAATTTTTAAACTATCTAGCTGTTTTATGTTTCCTTTAGGGCCAAAATTCCAAGCATTAACCACAGCACCAATGGTTGGATCGAAAGCGCCTTCGGTAAAACGATAAATCTCTTTCGAGCGTTTAAAAACAGTTGTAAAATGAGGATCTACATCTACGGTTTCATTACGGTTTATTTTCGATATTTTAGAGTCTGAAATATAGGTAGACATCGACTGATTAATCACTCTAAATAAGCTATCAAATTGTGGTTTATAATTAGTTTCGTTATTATAAATCACCGAATACGAGGTTCCGAAAACAGAACCAGAAATTTTAGTATTTTTTGGTTGTTTCTTACAAGAAACAAGAACCAATAATACAAGTATAAAACCTAATTTTCTCATTAATTTAAATTCATATCTATAACTTGAATACCATTGTATTCAATTAAATATTCTTCGTTTAAGTATACAGGCAATTCTTGGCCGTTAGGATTTCCTAAACCTACGCCAGCATACAATACTTTGGCGTCTTTATCGCGCGCATGTTTTTTAAAGGTTTCCATCCAAACAACATCGTAATTATTAGGATTGTTAGGCAACATAACTGCTTTAACTATAACAAAATAATACTGACTTTTTTTATCGATACACACAAACTGCGGATGCTTTTTAAGCTGACTATTTACGGTAATAAACTCAAAACCTCTAGATTCGAGATCTTTGCCTACATGATTCATAGCTAAATTGTGTAATTCTTGCTCTGTTAGTGGTTTGCTCATAATACAAAACTACAACATATTTTAGGCCTACTTAATTTTTTTATTACTTTTAGGATAACTTATTGATTCCTTTTTTAGATATTTTGGTTTTCAAATAGTTAACACCTCCCAAACCAACAACTTCATCTACTCAAAAAACTGTTGAGTATATGCTAACTTTTTTTCGTCGTTTAAGACAACAGCTTCTTAAAGAGAATCGATTTTCTAAATATTTATTATACGCCATTGGCGAAATTGTGCTTGTTGTTATTGGTATTTTAATAGCGCTTCAAATCAATAACTGGAATGAACACAGAAAGGGTTTAAATAAAAGAGGTGCTTACACCAAGTCTCTTTTAAAAGAACTAAAGCAAGACACTACAGATTTTAGAAAGAACACAGAATTTCTTAAGAAACAAATGGAAGTCTTAAAAGGTTTTCATGAAAGATTAAAGTCAAAAAGTGCAACCATAGACACCATGAAACAGATTGCCCGATATGAATTTAATATGGTAATAGACAATAAAAAAAACTACAACAACAATACCTTAAAAGCTTTACAGGCATCGAGCGAAATACAATTATATCCTAAACAAGTACAAGAGTTAATGCTAGAACTTACAGCAATACAGGAAGAGTATAACGATATTATAGAAATATACCTAGCAGATTATCTACATAATGTCCATGCTCAAAATCTTTTGGCTACAAGACCGGAAAAGTATAATTTTTTTGGAATTAATGACAAATTCAAATCTAAAACTTGGGACGCTATGGACGATGTTGAGTTTATCACAGTTTTTGACAATTTACTAAATTCAAAGTTGGACTTTTCTAGCTCAAGAATTATGATTTATGAGGAAGTTTCCCAAAAAACGGAAGCGCTCATAAAAACCCTTCAAACTTTAGATAAAAATGATTAAACTCTTTAGAAACATCCGCAAGTTACTTCTTAGTGAAGGCAAAACAAATTAGAAGAATAATGATGGCCAAATAAGTTCTTGCTAAACACTATTGTACCCCTAATCTCATTAAATAAAAAAAGCCAACTCAAAATAAGTTGGCTTTTTATTATATACTATTTTGGTTTATCCACCAAAATCATCAAATCGAATGTTTTCATCTGGGATACCAAAATCTTGTCCCATTTTCTCTACCGCCTTGTTCATTAACGGTGGGCCACAGAAATATAACTCAATATCTTCTGGTGCGTCATGATGATTTAAGTAGTTATCGATTACACAATTGTGAATAAATCCTACAAAGCCATCGCCTGGTGCATCAATATTTTCTTTTACTTTCCAGTTATCTTCTTCTAATGGTTCAGATAATGCCATATAGAATTTAAAGTTAGGGAAGTCTCTTTCTAATTCTCTAAAGTGTTCAATATAGAATAGCTCTCTTTTAGAACGTCCTCCATACCAATACGTTACTTTTCTACCTGTTTTTAAGGTTTTAAATAAGTGGTATAAGTGCGAACGCATTGGTGCCATACCTGCTCCACCACCAACATAAAGCATTTCTGCATCAGACTCGTTGATGAAGAATTCACCGTAAGGTCCAGAAATAGTTACTTTATCACCAGGTTTTTGAGCAAAAATGTAAGACGATGCTACTCCAGGGTTAACATCCATCCAACCATTTTTGTTTCTATCCCATGGCGGCGTAGCAATACGTACGTTAAGCATAATATCCCGACCTTCAGCTGGGTAAGAAGCCATAGAATAAGCACGCTCAACAACTTCGTCGTTTTTCATAACTAATGGCCAAAGACCAAACTTATCCCATTCTGCTTGAAATTTATCTGGTGTTTCATGCTCTTCTGGGTGTGCTGTAATATCAATATCTTTATAATTGATAGTACATGGCGGGATTTCAATTTGAATATACCCACCAGCTTTATAGTTCATATCTTCTGGAATACGAACAACAAACTCTTTAATAAAGGAAGCTACGTTGTAATTACGAACCACTTCGGCTTCCCATTTTTTAATTCCGAAAACTTCTTCAGGTATGGTAATTTCCATATCCTGCTTTACTTTTACTTGGCAAGCTAAACGCGCACCGTGTTGTAACTCTTTACGTGTAAAGTGAGGTGTTTCAGTTGGAAGTGCTTCGCCTCCTCCTTCTAATACGTGGCATTCACATTGAATACATGTTCCACCACCACCACAAGCTGATGGTAAAAAGATTTTTTGGTTACCTAAAGTAGATAATAAGGTTCCTCCAGAAGCTACTTCAACTTCTTTTTCGCCATTAATTTTTATGGTTACTGGACCAGATGGAGAAAGTTTTTGTTTTACGAATAATAACAAGCCCACCAATAGTAAGGTGACCACTAAAAAAGCGGCTACGGTTGCTAAAATTGTTCCTAATGTACCTGCTGCTAATATCATGTTACTCGTTTATTGTAGTGGTGTTTTCAGCTAATTTGTTTTCTTTTTTGTTAACCTTTTCAACTTTTGCAGTTTCTTCAGGTTGTTTTTTACCTTCATCATCGCCACCAGTTAACATGCCTCCAAAACTCATAAATCCAATCGCCATTAAACCAGTAATAATAAAGGTAATTCCTAAACCTCTTAACGGTGCAGGAACGTTTGAATAACGTATTTTTTCACGAATGGCAGCAATAGCTAAAATAGCTAGGAACCAACCAATACCTGAAGAAATACCATAATTAAACGCTAACCCAATAGTTTCTATTTCTCTAGATTGCATAAATAGCGATCCACCAAGGATGGCACAGTTTACAGCAATAAGTGGTAAAAAGATACCTAAAGAGTTATATAATGATGGTGAGAATTTTTCTACCACAATTTCTACTAATTGTACCATGGTTGCAATAGTTGCAATAAACATGATAAACGATAGGAAACTTAAATCGTAATCGGCATATTCTGCGCCTAACCATTGTAATGCTCCTGGTTGTAAGATGTATTGATCTAATAACCAGTTTACAGGTACGGTTACTGCTAATACAAATATTACGGCAGCACCAAGACCAACGGCTGTGCTTACTTTTTTAGATACGGCTAGGTAAGAACACATTCCTAAGAAGGTGGCAAATACCATGTTATCTATAAAAATTGATTTGAAAAATAATTCTAAATGTTCCATATTCTATATTTTGATGAGATTCTGAATCAAGTTCAGAATGACAAGCCAATTTTAGTCTTCTATTAAATCTTTGTTTCTACTACGTTGTACCCAAATAATGATTCCTACAACAATTAAAGCCATTGGCGATAATAGCATAAAGCCATTATTTTCGTAACCTATAGCATAAACGCCTGTTTTTTCAATTGGATCTCCTAAAACTTTAAACCCTAGTAACGTACCAGAACCTAACAGCTCTCTAAAGAATCCTACTATTACTAGAATTACAGCATAACCCAAAGCATTACCTATACCATCTAAGAACGATTTCCATGGGCCATTACCTAAGGCAAAGGCTTCAAAGCGTCCCATAATAATACAGTTGGTAATAATTAATCCAATAAATACCGAAAGTTCTTTACTTAAAGAATACGCATAGGCTTTTAGTACTTGATCTACAATAATTACTAAAGCTGCTACTACAGTTAATTGAACAATAATTCTAATCTTTGATGGAATAATGTTACGGATTAATGAAATAACCACGTTACCTACTCCCATTACAAACAATACAGATAAAGACATTACTATAGAAGCCTTTAATTGTGCCGTAATAGCCAAGGCCGAACAGATTCCTAACACCTGAATAGTAATTGGGTTGTTATCTGCTAACGGGTCTGTAATTAATTTTGCGTCTTTTTTAGAAAGTAATCCCATAAGATTAGTTATTTAAGTTTTTAAAATAAGGCACATACAAAGACAAATCGCTTTTAATCATTGCTGAAACGCCATCACCTGTAATGGTTGCTCCAGCGATAGCATCTACTTCATTATCAGTTTTGTCTTTATTTAATGGATCGGCATTGCTTTTAGAGATATCAACACCTTTAAAATTGCCCTCGCTATCTAATAAATGCTCACCAATAAAGTCGTCCATAAAGTAACGTTCTTTAATATTAGCACCTAAACCTGGTGTTTCTCCTTTATGATCGAAATACGCGCCTTGAATCACCATGTTTTCATCCATAGCTATGTATGCCCAAACAGCATCCCAAAGCCCTTTTCCGCGTATTGGAGCAATATAAAACGTCTGACCGTCTTTTTCCCCAATAAATAATGGTAATCTTCTTTTAGAAGCGTCGCCTTTGGCTTTTGCTTTTTCTTTTTTTATGTCGATTAAGTAAGCTTCATCGTTTTCTGTAACCTTACCATCTTGAATGACAATTTGCTTGGTGATGTACTTGTTAAATAATTCTGGAGCGACATCGGTAGACACAAAATTAGCGCTACTTTCGTCGTTTTCATTTACACCCATAGCGTATAAAATGTTCTGTTGTTTTTCCAACTCTACATTTTTTGTAATTGTAGGTTTAAGCGATGCTGCTGTAAAGGCTAACAAGGCACCTACTACAATTACCATTCCTATGGCAAATAATACGGTATATACGTTGCTATCTGTTTTATTACTCATTTTAAGCTGTTTTTGCTTTTAAACGTTTCATTCTTTTCTTCACATTACCTTGTACCACGTAGTGATCTATAGTTGGTGCAAATACATTCATCAATAAGATGGCTAACATAACACCTTCTGGGTATGCTGGATTAAACACGCGAATTAAAATAGAGATAAACCCGATTAAGAATCCGTAAATCCATTTTCCTTTATTGGTTTGTGAAGCGGTTACTGGATCGGTTGCCATAAATACAGCTCCAAATGCAAATCCACCAATTAATAAGTGGTGCCAGAATTCTGTATTCATTAACCCATAAAATTTACTGCTTTCTGTTATCCAACCAGCATCTACAACACCGTTAAAAATTAAGCCCATTACTAAAGCACCTATTACCGATGATAGCATAATTCTCCAGCTTCCTATTTTGGTAAAAATTAAGAATAAACCGCCTAGCAGAATTAAGATGGTTGATGTTTCTCCAACTGAGCCTGGAATTATTCCGAAGAACATATCTAACCAATCATGACTCATAGTTCCTTTTCCTTGAGCCAAACTACCTAAAATAGTTTCACCAGAAATGGCATCGACATTGGCTCCTGCTGCAATTTCGCTAGCGCGTTCTTTTGCACCGTGAACCCAAACTTTATCTCCAGACATCCATGTTGGATACGCGAAGAATAAAAATGCACGAATCGTTAAAGCTGGGTTAAGAATATTCATTCCTGTTCCACCAAAGACTTCTTTCCCTATTACAACACCAAAAGCTACTGCTACAGCAAGCATCCAAAGTGGTAAATCTACTGGTACGATTAATGGCACTAACATTCCTGTTACTAAATACCCTTCTTCTACTTCGTGTCCTTTAATTACAGCGAATAAAAATTCGATAGCTAAACCAACACCGTAAGACACTATAACTAATGGTAATACTTTCCATAGTCCTACTACTAAGTTATCCCAAGTCCAAAATGTGGCTCCGAAAAATCCGTTGGCAGCTTCTATGTCTCCTAAAGCTAAATGATGTTGATATCCGGCATTAAACATTCCAAAAATTAAGCATGGAACTAATGCCATAATCACGGTATTCATAGTACGCTTTAAATCGTCTGCTGCTTTAATATGCGTCCCACCGTGAGTGGTTTCGTTAGGCAAGTATAAAAACGTATGAAGCGCGTTAAACGCAGGCGCCATCTTGGTACCTTTATACTTTTCTTTTAGTTTATGTAAATTACTTTTTAAACTCATTTATTTAAAGTTTTTCATTCTAAAGATTAAAATGAACGATTAACCAATTTCTTTAATCATTATGTCTAGACCTTCTCTAATAATTTTTTGATGTGGTTGTTTAGACACACAAATAAATTCTGTAAGCGCAAAATCTTCAGGAGCGACTTCGTACATACCTAAAGCTTCCATTTCATCTAGATCTTTATACATACATGCTTTTAGAATTTGCATTGGGTAAATATCTAATGGGAAAACCTCTTCGTAGTTTCCTGTTACCACAAAAGCTCTGTGTTCACCGTTAGTATTTGTGTTTAAATCGTACTTTTTCTTTGGGTTTAACCAAGAAAATGTCATGGCTCTAGAGGTTGATATTTTATCAAAAACAGGTTTATTCCAACCAAACAACTCGTAATCATCGCCTTCTGGAATAACACTTAACGTATTGTTGTAGTATCCTAAAGCACCATCTGGTTTAATTTGTGTTCCTGTTAAAACATTTCCAGAAATAATTCTTGCATTAGCATCTTTTTCGATACCGTTATCATAAATCATTGTAGAAACTTCGCTACCTATTTTGGTTTTAAAGTAACGTGGTTTTTTAACTTCAGAACCTACCATAGCTACCATACGTTCTGCATTAAATTTACCTGTTAACAATAATTCACCTATAATGATTAAATCTTGCGGGTTGATAGTCCAAACCGTTTCGCCTTTGTTTATAGGATCTATTTTATTTATTTGCGTCCCCACATTTCCTGATGGATGCGGCCCAGACACTTTATGTAATGTAATACCATTTAACCCAGCCAAAGGTGAATTAGCATTTTTACCAACACTAACATGAATTTTACCGTCTGTTAATTTCGCTAAAGCATCGATAGCTGCTTGCATTTCGGCTTCTTTTCCTTGCAGTACATAGTCGTAATCTGCAGCTAAAGGTGCCGAAGCATAACCAGAAATAAAAATAGCTTTAGGTGTTTTTGTTGGATTGGCAATTACATCGTATGGACGTTGTTTAATAAAAACCCAACATCCAGAAGCCATTAAATGTGCCTTAATACTTTCGGCATTGGCCTTGGCAATATCAAACTTCCCGTGATCTAACACAGTTTGTTCTTTATCGGCTTGGATTTTAATAGCCATGATTCGTCTTCTTGCACCACGCTCTACCTCAACAACTTCACCTGCAACAGGAGACACAAACTTCATATCTTCAACATCTTTGTTGTAAAATACAGTTTCGCCAGCTTTTACCTTGGTGCCTTCTTTTGCGATAAGTTTTGGAGTTATGCCGTGGAAATCTTCAGGTCTGATAGTATAGGAATTACTAACTATGGCATTTTCAGTAGTCTTTTCAGCCTCACCAACTAGGTTGATGTCCAGACCTTTTTTAATCTTAATGTCGTTTGACATAGGTTTAATTTTGATATTAGTTCTCAAAAAATCGCAGCAAATTTACGAAGTAAATAGGAAATAATAATATAGAAACTTCACGAGTATTTTATTTATATCAATTCTAAATAAACAATCTGCCTTAGGCATAAAATTTGCTTATATTTACAAACTAACCTTGATTGTATAAAATGACACTAAAACATATTCTTTTTACGTTTACCGTTCTTACTTTTAATACACTTTTTTCTCAAGTTAAAGAAGTTAATCCTCCAGATTATATTAAAACCATTACGTTTAAAGGCGATACTCCTGAAAGCCAGCTACCTGTACTTAAAAAGGGAGAGTTTTTAGTATTAGAATTTGATGCCTTAAATGGTAACGAAGATGATTATTATTACAAAATTGAGCATTATAATTACGATTGGACGCCATCGGTATTAGCTAGGGCCGAATTCATGGAAGGTTTTGACAACCAACGCATTCGAAACTACGAGAATTCGTTTAACACCTATCAAATTTATTCGCATTATAAGCTAACCATTCCCAACCAAAGAACCAGAGGCTTGAAAATTTCTGGAAACTACATGATTAAAGTATTCAATGAATATGACGAATTAGTCTTCTCTAGAAAGTTTATGATTTACGAAGATTTAGCCAATGTTGGCGTGAGTATAAAAAGATCGAGAGATGTAAAAGATATTGATGGCAAACAAAGTGTGGACATTACCATAAACTCTAACAACTTAAGGTTTAACAATCCTACACAAACCGTAAAAACCTTAATTGTACAAAACAATAATTTAAACACAGCCATATCTGGACTAAAACCGCAATATACTTTAGGAAACGAATTGATATACAAATACACCAAAGAAACTAGCTTTTGGGCGGGAAATGAGTATTTTTTCTTCGAAAACAAAGATATTAGAGCTGCCAACACAGGCATACAATACATAGAACTTGGTAACCTTTATAATAACTTTTTATTTGCTAATATTATTAGAAAAGACAGACCATACACTTACAACCCCGATATTAATGGAAACTTTGTTATTACTGCTATAGATGTTGAAAACACCGACATTGAAGCTGATTACGCATGGATTCATTTTGCACTCCTTACTAACAAAGAATTAAAAGGTAAAAATGTATATGTATACGGCAACTTTAATAATTATGCTACAGATGAAAGCAACCTGATGCATTACAATGACAAAGAAGGCATGTACGAAGCTAGTATTTTATTAAAACAAGGGTTTTATAATTACAAATATGTTACCATAGACAACAATGGCACACTTGAAGAAGGTAGCATAGGCGGAAACTTTTACCAAACCGAAAACAATTATAAAGTATTGGTATATTATCGCGATTTAGGCGCAAGATACGACAGATTAATTGGTATTGGCGAAGCTAATTCGGTTAACATTTCCAACTAACATAAAACGGCATAAAAGCATTAATTCTATTAAATAAATAAATTTTATTATTTTAGCTAAACACCAAAAGATTTTACACCAAACCCTATATGGTTCAACAAGTTACAAAAGGCATAAAAATTTCGGTAGATACGTCATTCGAAGGCACATTTTATAAAGATTATAAAATTCAATTTGCCTATGAATACGAAATAACTATTGAAAACCAAAGCAAAGACACCGTACAGTTATTTGCTAGACATTGGGTTATTAAAGATGCTTTAAATAATGAAATTATTGTTTCCGGTGAAGGCGTTGTAGGAAAAAAACCCATTTTAAAACCTGGCGAGTCTCATATTTACACTTCCGGCTGCCTCTTAACCTCACCTTTTGGCGCCATGAGCGGCTACTATTATATGACAAGCCTTACCACTACCAAACAGTTTCAAGTCACCATTCCTTCCTTTAAGCTAAGCACTCCTTTTGCTCTTAATTAAGATTTTTTATCAAAACGATAAATGGTATTACGTTGCTTAACATGACAATATAAACAGTTAGAAGAATACAAAAAAGCATAAGGTTCGTTATACTGAAAACCTTCTTCTTGCTGAATAAAAATCGCATCCACATCTACTGTTCCATTAGGAGAAACTCTTCTAAAGCGATATTCATGCTCTACATCACTTTCATGTAATTCAAACCAAGCTCCCGACCCTATGCCAGACAACCATTGTGCATTATTGTTAACATACTCTTGCCCTTTTGGCTGCAATGTTCCTATAGGAGATACACGATGTGTTTTCAATCTATCTAAAAAGCACATTTTGTTAATTTGCCTAACCGACCCATTAAAAACCTGAACACAACCATCTTCGTCAACTTTATACACATATGTTTCGGTGTTTGCAGCAACAACATTACCTACAGTACTGGGCGTAAATTTTTTCAACTTTATAAGTCGCTTTTTTACAGCGTCATCAGTAACCGAAGTAATTAAAGTATCTGTTACAAACCGCGCACAATTAGTCGCTTTTTTTATAAAAGCAGCATACCTAATAAACTGTCTTTCCTGCATAATTTTAATAAACTCACTTGCTTTATCATAGTTTACCTTTTTACAAATTGATGCATACAATGTACCTTCACCATGTGTAAATTCTGGGTGCGTTGCTAAATAGTTTAAAATATCGTTTAAGTTTACAATATTACCATCAACCAACTTTGCTCTTAAAGGTTTTTCCAGTTCGCAATCGGTGTCTTTTGCTCTTACACGGCCCGTTGCATCTGGTGTTACATAGCGTCCAAAATCGTAATATTCTAAAACACCTGTCTCTTTGTTAATTAATACCAATGCAGCATGCCCAGCCCTTACATGGGTTTGATTACCTATTCCTAGATACTTTAAAAAAGGGGAATACCATTCTTTGGCATGCCGAACAATAGTTTCGGGATAAGCTAGGGTTAAAATAATTCCTGTATTATTTTTCATGAATTAAGTTACAATCAAAGTCAATTAATGCACTTGTATTCTTCTGTAAGTCTTCATATTGCATGGTTACTAAATGATTAGATTTTTCAACTTGTGTAATACTGGTTGTTTTTACAAAACCTCTGTCCATTATAACACCAAAATCATTATTATTGTCACCAGCATGCTTATGAAATTTAAGAAGTGTAAACTTATTTAAAACATGGTCATTTTTAAACATTTCAAACCATAATTTGCGCTCCTGCTTCATAGACGCAGTATACAATGTAGATGACGACCAAATATGTGGCTCCAATGGTAAGTCTTTTACATGTTTTTTATTGCCATCCCATACAAGTTCAAAAAAACGCAACGTTTCAATCCATTCCACACAAACTATTGTAAATGGCTCTACATCATTCAAATCATAGCTAGCTACTTCAGTTTTAAAATCTTTGCAAATCAATAAATCCTTAACAACCACACCACGACTTAACCCATATGTTTGTTTTCTTTTATGTTTATTAAACCCTCCATTTAACAAGCAAATTAAACGTTGTTTCTCGCTAGCACCTATCCAAGTACCTCCAGCCAAACTGTCTTTAGGATATAGCAACTTAACACCGTCTTCTTTATAGAATGTTGGCGCTAAATTATCACGCCCAGGCGCTTCATCTCGGTTAGAGGTTAAAACAAAATTGTTTTGGCCCTGTGGGGCAAGAGTAACTGTACACATAAATCATATTGTAACATAAAAATGGCAACTTACAAAATTTCTAATATTTAACGCCTTTTTATAATCAAATTTGCAAGCAAACCCGTTTTAAAATATTAAATTTGCAATGCTAAAAAATTACAAATCAATAAAATCTAAATTCTCATGGCAAACGGATTTTTTAACGTACCAATTGCAGTTAACGAACCAGTAAAAACTTACGCTCCTGGATCTCCAGAACGCGAGGAAGTTTTAACGGTATACAAAAACATGTTTAACAGTAAAGTTGACGTACCATTATATATAAACGGTAAAGACATTGAAACAGGAAACACTAGAACTATGTCGCCACCTCACGACCATCAACATGTTGTTGGCACGTATCATTTAGCTGAAAAAACGCATGTTGAAGAGGCTATTTCTACTGCATTAGAAGCTAGAAAAAAATGGGCTAAAATGCCTTGGCAACAACGCGCAGGTATTTTCTTAAAGGCTGCCGAGCTAATCGCCGGACCTTACCGCGCTAAAATGAATGCCGCAACAATGATTGCGCAGTCTAAAAATATTCACCAAGCAGAAATTGATTCAGCTTGCGAAATTGTAGATTTCTTACGTTTTAATGTACAATACATGACCGAAATTTACATGGAGCAACCAGAAAGCACAAGCGGCGCTTGGAATCGTGTAGAATATAGACCACTTGAAGGATTTACTTATGCCGTAACACCTTTTAACTTTACCGCCATTGCTGGAAACTTACCATCTTGCATGGCTTTAATGGGTAATGTTGTAGTTTGGAAACCTAGCGATAGTCAAATCTACTCTGCAAAAGTTATTATGGACGTATTTAAAGAAGCTGGTGTTCCAGATGGTGTTATTAATGTTGTATTTGGCGATCCTGTTATGATTACCGATACTATTATCAATCACACCGAATTTTCAGGACTACACTTTACTGGATCAACATTTGTTTTTAAAGAACTTTGGAAAAAAATAGGAAACAACATCCACAACTATAAAACCTACCCAAGAATTGTAGGAGAAACCGGTGGAAAAGATTTTATCGTAGCTCATAAATCGGCTAACGCCAAACAAGTCGCTACAGCTATTTCTCGTGGTGCTTTTGAGTTCCAAGGTCAAAAATGTAGTGCTGCTTCAAGAGCTTACATTCCTTCTAATTTATGGGACGATGTTAAAAATTATGTTATAGAAGATGTAACATCATTTAAAATGGGATCTCCAGAAAACATGGAAAACTTTATTACAGCTGTTATTCATGAAGGATCTTTTGATAAACTCGCTAAGTATATAGACGAAGCTAAAGCTAGTAACGAAGCTGAAATTATTGTTGGCGGTAATTACGATAAATCTAAAGGGTATTTTATCGAACCTACTGTAATTGTAACAACAAATCCTAAATACACCACCATGTGTACCGAATTGTTTGGGCCAGTTATGACCATTTATGTTTATAACGAAAATGACTATAGTGAAACGCTTAAGCTAGTAGACGAAACCAGCGAATATGCGTTAACAGGTGCTATTTTATCGAATTGTAGATATGCTGTTGAAGAAGCTGTTCAAGCTCTAGAAAACTCGGCTGGAAACTTCTACATTAACGACAAACCAACTGGTGCTGTTGTAGGACAACAACCTTTTGGAGGTGCTAGAGCTTCTGGAACTAACGATAAAGCAGGAAGTGCACAAAACTTATTACGTTGGGTATCTCCTAGATTAATTAAAGAAACTTTTGTTACACCTACCGATTACAGATATCCATTTTTAGGCGAGTAATTTTTTACAAAAATCACAAACATACTAAATCCTTAAAAGCATGACTTTTAAGGATTTTTTTTGCGTTTTACCTTAAAATCTCAATCCTAAACTACTAAATCAATTAAACTTGCTATATTTAACCTAGCTATTAATCAAATTATATTCTATGAAAAAAAATTACTTTCTCATTTTGTTTTTGCTCCCTTATATGTTTTTTGCTCAAGCTGGTAGCGAAAGTACTATTACAGAAATAAATTCAACTATACCATTTCAAGGTGTTGATGAAACCGAAAGCCATATAGGAACCGGCGAGTACAAAATTTATTACGACAATATAGATGGTGTTCTTGATAAACCTATCTTTTTTGTTGATGGCTTCGACCCTAACGATACTAGAGATATTCCTTCAATGTATGGTTTATTAGATTACGGCAATCCTGTTGAAAATTTAGCCGATGTTGTAAGAGACGAAGGCTTTGATCTTGTTGTTCTAAACTTCCCAACCTATACAAGAACTGCCGATGGTGCCGAAATAAATGGTGGTGCCGATTATATACAACGAAATGCTTTTATTCTCATTGCTTTAATAAATGAAATTAACAGCATGAAAACTGGTGTTGAGGAAAATGTGGTTATTGGCCCAAGCATGGGTGGTTTAATTTCTAGATATGCCTTGAGCTATATGGAACAAAATACCATGGATCACGATACCAGATTGTATATTTCATTCGATTCGCCTCATTTAGGAGCCAATGTTCCTATTGGTATACAATACCTTTTTAATTATATGCTAAATGATGCTGGTATTACAGAACTAGAGCCTTTAGTTAATGGCCTTTTAAATAGCCCTGCAGCAAAACAAATGCTTATAGACCATTATTTAGCCCACGTTGATGCTGGTGGCGTTGACCAAAGTGCCATAACACATACCCCTTTAGGCGCACCAAATTATAGAGACGCTTTTCAAACCGAACTAACAAACTTAGGGTTCCCACAAGACATTAGAAATGTTGCCATTTCAAATGGAAGTAACATAGGGCAAATGACTGGCACTCCTGGAATGGAGTTAATTAATCATACTTTTGATGTTGAGTTTGGCATTACTGCTACAGCCGATATTCATTTTACACCAGCAGCCAATCAAAATATAACTGTCACCGACGTCTTATTATCTATTTTTGGTTTTCCTGTAACTTATAGTGCTACAGCGGAGTCTCCAGCAACATCAGATGGTATAGATAGTGCACCTGGTGGACAATTTGATTTATATTCTTTTGATGATGGCTCTAATGCATTAATTACTGAGTTTGTTGACAACCTGAACTCGCAATACTTTAATTTCATACCAACATTAAGCGCTTTAGCCATAACAGATAGTAACTGGTATACCACACCTAACATGACGGCCTCTCCTTTTGTTAATGCTTACATCCCCGACAATAACGAACCTCATGTTACGCTCACTGAAGACAATGTAACTTTTGCTTTAAACGAAATTTTAGAAAATGCTCTTACCACACAAGAACAAGTAATTGTTGATAACTATATTAAAATTGCTCAAAACCCTATTAACGAACACCTGACATTAATTACTCAGAAAAACTTTAAAAACACCTCAATATCTATAACAGATTTAACAGGAAAATTAGTATTTAAAACGGTAACCAACTTAGGTACTAAAACAGACATTCCAATTAATGTAGCTTCTGGTTTATACATTTTAAACATTAATACACAAGAAGGTATTTCATTAAGAGAAAAAATTGTGGTAAGATAATCTTAACTACTCCACAATACCACAAAGTGGTTTTGTTTAGCCTTTAAATTTTATAGGCAGATGAACCACTTTTTTTGTTTCAAAAAATGGCTCGTTGTAAAAATCGTTAATAGGATAAATGGTTACTGTTTTGTAATCTTGAAGCTCTTCGGTTAAATCACCACCTTTTAAATACAGAATACCATTTTTCAAGGTATTGTTCTGATTCTTAGACACTTTACCTTTTATCCATCTTACAAAAGTTGGCATAGCGGCGACAGCTCTACTCACTATAAAATCGTAAGTATCATCTATCTCTTCTACACGGGTATGTGTTGTTTTTACGTTATCTAGTCCAAGACCATCAACAACTTCATTAACTACTTTTAACTTTTTGGCAATACTATCTACCAAATGAAACGAACACTCAGGAAATAAAATCGCTAAAGGAATCCCTGGAAAACCACCTCCTGTTCCTACATCCATGATTTTAGTGCCAGGCTTAAATGTAATAACTTTTGCTATGGCTAAAGAATGTAACACATGCCTTAAATACAGCTCATCAATATCTTTTCTGGAAACCACATTTATTTTTAAATTCCAATCTTTATAAAGCTCTTCTAAGGCTTCAAATTTTTGAATTTGTTCGCTTGTTAAGTCAGGAAAATATTTAAGTACGAGTTCCATTAAATTTATTTTTCGACAAAAATAGAGAATTTATTGTGTATATTTTTATGAAAACTTTACCACCTAACCTTAAGATATTATTTATCTTTGGCCTTTAATAATTACAGATACTGTTTGTAATTATAGATTAAAATTATAAAAAGATGACAAATAAAGCACTTACTTTTTCAAGAACAGATTCTGCTAAGTTTTTTAGAACCTTAAACAAACGTGTTAATGCTTATTTTAAAGACAATAACATAAAACGCACAGGAAACTGGAAACTTTGGGTAAAAACAATCGTGATGTTTTCGCTATTCTTAACACCATATTTCTTATTACTTACGTTAAACATTCCTGGTTGGGCGCAACTTCTTTTAACCATTGTTATGGGAATAGGAATGGCAGGCGTTGGCATGAATGTTATGCACGATGGAAACCATGGCGCTTATTCAAACAAAGAATGGGTAAACCGCCTTATGGGAAGCAGCATTTATATTCTTGCCGGAAATGTTTACAACTGGAAAGTACAACACAACGTATTACATCATACCTATACAAATATTCATGGCCATGATGAAGATTTAGAAGCTGGTCGCATTTTGCGTTTTTCTAAAAATGCCGATTGGCATTGGCACCACAAATTTCAGCATGTTTACTCGGTGTTGCTTTATGGTTTATTAACTATAAACTGGGCCATTACCACAGATTGGCAACAAATGAAACGCTATATGAAACGTAAACTATCGTACGGTAAGTTTCCTAATCCGGTATGGAACTGGAGTAAATTAGTAATATCAAAACTTATTTATATTGCTGTTTGGATTGTACTACCTATGTTAATATTAGATATAGCTTGGTGGAAAATTTTAATAGGATTCTTTATCATGCATTACACTGCTGGATTAATTTTAAGTGTGGTATTTCAATTGGCTCACGTCATGGAAGAGGCCGAAATGCCAATGCCAGAAGAATCAGGAACCATGAAAAATTCTTGGGCCGTACACCAGTTAAAAACCACGGTAAACTTCTCTACAAAAAACAAAGTTGTGAACTGGTTTACTGGTGGATTAAATCACCAAGTAGAACATCATATTTTTCCAAATATTAGTCACGTACACTATACCAAGATTTCTAAAATTGTAAGGGAAACAGCCAAAGAATTTAATTTACCTTATAACGAATACAAAACAACAAGAAAAGCTGTTATCGCCCATTTTAAATTCTTAAAAGAAATGGGAATGAAACCTGCGACTGTTTAAACTATATTTCTATTACAATAGATGAACGATAAGCTTTCCAACAGAATTAATAGTTTACCTACATCGGCAACATTGGCCATGGCTGCTAAAGCTAGAGAACTTAAAGAACAAGGTATCGATATTATTGGCCTAAGTTTAGGCGAACCTGATTTTAATACACCCGATTATATAAAGGATGCTGCTATCCAGGCTATAAAAGACGATTATAACTCTTACACACCTGTAGATGGTTATCGTGAGCTTAAAGAAGCCGTATGTCTAAAATTTAAGCGTGATAATAATTTAGATTATCAACCTAATCAAGTGGTGGTTTCTACTGGAGCCAAGCAATCTATAGCTAATGTCGCTCAAGTATTATTAAACCCTGGCGACGAAGTATTGTTACCGGCACCTTATTGGGTAAGTTATTCAGCTATTGCAATGTTGTGTGAAGCCAACTTTAAAGAAATTCCTTCTACAATAGAAAACGACTTTAAAATTACACCTGAGCAACTTGAAGCTGCTATTACGCCTAAAACAAAAATGGTGTTTTTTAATTCTCCTAACAATCCTAGTGGAAGCATTTACTCAGAAGAAGAATACAAAGCTTTAGCCAAAGTATTAGAAAAACACCCTGATATCTTTATCCTTTCCGATGAGATTTACGAGCATATAAGCTATGGCACAAAAATGTTTAGCTTCGCCTCTATTCCTAGCATGTATAACCGTACAATAACGGTTAATGGATTAGCTAAAGCATTTGCCATGACAGGGTGGCGAATAGGGTATATTGGCGCTCCAGAATGGATTGCTAAAGCATGCACAAAAATGCAAGGCCAAATTACATCTGGAACTAATTGCATTGCACAACGCGCTGCTATTACAGCTTTAACAGAATCTCCTGAACGTATCACATTTATGGTTGATGAATTTAAATCGAGAAGAGATTTAATTTTAGACTTACTAAATGATATTGAAGGCTTTAAAACAAATATTCCTGAAGGCGCGTTTTATGTTTTCCCTAATGTATCGTATTACTTTGGAAAGACTTTAAAAGGCAAACAAATTAACAATGCTACCGACTTTTCTTTATTCTTACTAGAAGAAGCCCACGTAGCAACAGTTACCGGAGAAGCTTTTGGTAATAAAGATTGCATACGCATATCTTATGCCGCTTCGAAAGATCAAATTATAGAGGCTTTAAAGCGTATTAAAGCTGCCGTTAACTAATGGAATAGTTTCATCATAAAAAAAGCCACTTTTTAAAAAGTGGCTTTTTTTATTTAGTAAAGTATCTTTATCGATTTCTCCAGAAGAAAGGCATCAACAAAATTAACACCGTAAAAAGTTCCAATCGTCCTATTAACATTAAAAACGATGCCCACCATTTTCCTAACGATGGTAAAGCAGCATAATTATTAACAGGCCCAAAATCGCCTAATGCTGGTCCAACATTACCTAAACTAGAAGCCGCCAAACCAACCGAAGATTTAAAGTCTATACCAAGCATAGAAAACACTAAAGCTCCAACAATAAAAGACAACATATAAAGAATAAAAAAGCCTTGAATATTAAATACAATATCTCCAGAGATAGACCGCTTATTGTAACGCAAGGGCAAAATTGCATTAGGATGAAGCGACCTTTTAAACTCTAAGAATCCATTTTCTATAAGAATTAGATGCCGTATCACTTTAACACCGCCCGAGGTACTTCCTGCCGAACCACCAAGAAACATCAAACCAAAGAAAAACACCACTAAAAAGGGCGACCAAAGGGTATAATCAGCTGTTACAAATCCTGTTGTAGTAACTATAGCTAACACTTGAAATAAGGCGTGCCTAAAAGCGCTTTCGGCTTCTCCCCAAACCATTGGGTGAATAATAGACGATTTTGACACATCGGCTTGAAAGTAGATAATTAAAGCTGCTATAATTGTAAACGCTGCGATAAACTTAAAATAAAGTTTAAACTCGCCATCATGCAATACCTTTTGAACCTTCCCTTTAAAAGCAAAATAACTTAACACAAAGTTAGTCCCGGCTAAAAACATGAAAATTATAATAATATATTGAATAATAGGCTGATTATTCCAATAAGCAACACTAGCATTTTTCGTTGAAAACCCTCCGGTTGACAACGTACAAAGTGCATGGTTAATAGCATCGAAAAAAGACATTCCAGCAACCTTAAGCAAAATAGTTTCGGCTGCGGTATACCCAAAATAAATTAGCCACAAACGCTTAGCGGTATCGGTTATTCTTGGATGAAGTTTATCGGCATTAGGCCCAGGAGCTTCAGCCGCAAACATTTGCATACCACCAATACCCAATAACGGCAATACAGCAATAGCTAATACAATAATACCCATACCACCTATCCAATGGGTTAAACTACGCCAAAATAAAATACCTTCTGGCATTGCTTCTATATCATTTAAAATAGATGCGCCTGTTGTGGTGTATCCAGACATGGTTTCAAAAAAAGCATTCGTAAAACTTGGAATAGCGCCAGAAAACACATAGGGTAACGTTCCTGAAAGCGACATAATAATCCAACCAAGACCTACAACAATGTAACCCTCGCGTTTGTTCATTTCTTTTTTATGGCTCTTGGTATAAAACATAACTAACAAGCCTGTTAGTATAGTTAAACCAGCTGCTTCAAAAATTCCAATGGTAGCACCATCTTTATAAATTAAGCTCACTAAAGAAGCTAATAGCATAAAACCGCCATTAAATAACAATAGCAACCCAAAAAAATGAAAGATAATTTTGTAATTAAGCTTCATTTACAAAAACATTTTTTCAACTTGTTTGATAGATCTAGGCAAACAACATACCACAACCATATCGCCTTCGGTGACTTTAAAATCGCCAAGAGCAATATGGGCTTGACCATCTCTTATAACACCACCTACAATGGCAGAACGCGGAAAGCCAGCATCTTTTATATATTTATTACAAACTTTTGATGTTGATTTTACTTTGAATTCCAACAACTCGGCATTCATATTATTTAGCTTAGTCATAGCTACAACTTCGCCTTTTCTTATGTATCTAAATATATTATTGGCTGCAAGAAGCTTCTTATTAATTAGCGTATCAATACCTATGGATTGCGACAATTCAAAATAATCCATATTCTCTACTAGGGCAATAGTTTTCCTTACACCTTTAGATTTTGCTACTAAGCAAGACATAATATTGGTTTCAGAGTTTTCTGTAACTGCAATAAAAGCATCCATATCGCTAATATGCTCCTCTTCTAGAAGATCTACATTCCTACCGTCACCATTAATAACAAGCGTATCTGGCAGTTGATCTGCCAACTCTATAGCATGCTCTCTATCCTTTTCTACAAGTTTTATATTGGAGTATGTTTTACTTAAATCTCGTGCCGATTTATACCCTATTTGGCTTCCGCCAAGAATCATAATATTTTTCACTTCGCGATTAACTTTTCCTGTCATTCGGCAAAGTTCTTCGGCACCACCTTCACTAGTAATAAAAACCACGCTATCGCCTTCTTTAAATTGCGTATCGCCACGAGGAATTATAGTGTATTGCGTACCAAAACGCTGAATAGCTATAGGGACAAAATGTATTTCTGGTAAAATTTCGGCAGCTTCTTTAACAGTTTTCCCAACAAATGTTGCTGTTCTAGATAAATTTAGTCCAAACATAGTTAAAGCGCCATCTTCAAACTCATAACTATCATTAAATGCAGATTGGTTTAGTAATAATTCTATTTCGGCAGCGGCTAGAGCCTCGGGAGAAATAAGTTCATCTATCCCAAATTTAGTAAAGCCTACTTCGTCTTTATGACGAATAAACTCTGTATTAGATATTCTTGCTATGGTACGTTTTGCGCCTAATTGCTTTCCTAAAACACAAGCTGTAATATTGGTTGTTTCGGATGCTGTAACACCAATAAATAAATCGGTACTTTCTATACGGGCATCTTTTAATATGGCAATCGAGGTGGCATCACCTTTAATAACTTTAATATCTAAGTGGGTATCAGCATATGCTAAACTTTCTTTGTTAACATCTATTAAAGTAATTTCTTGTGATTCGTAGGATAATAATTTTGCTAAATGAAATCCAACTTCACCAGCTCCAGCAATAATTATTTTCATTATCTGTATTATGTATATGGAAGAACAAATATACAGCAAAAATAGTTGAGTGATAAAAAATTACAATATATAATTATTGGTCAAGCCTTTGTAAAATGGTTGCTTAATAGTTTATATTTGACAAAATTTTTAAATCTTGGCAAAAGTAAAACCATATAAAGATAGTGACCTAAAGAAAAAAGAGCAAGTCACTAAAATGTTTGATAATATTTCTAGCGGTTACGATAGTTTAAATCGTGTTATTTCCTTTGGAATTGATATAAAATGGCGTAAACGTGTGGTAACTATGATTGAACAAACCAATCCAGAATCTATTTTAGACATTGCAACAGGAACTGGCGATTTGGCCATAAACTTAGCGCAAACCAATGCTAAAAAAATTGTTGGTTTAGATATAAGCCAAGGCATGCTTGACATTGGAAAGAAAAAAGTTGTCGAAAAAAAATTAGACCAAACCATTGAAATGGTTTTGGGCGATTCTGAAAACCTCCCTTTTGAAAACAACACTTTCGATGCTATTACAGTTGCTTTTGGCGTTCGAAATTTTGAAGACCTAGAAAAAGGGCTTTCAGAAATTTTACGCGTGTTAAAACCTGGCGGAACCTTTGTTATTCTAGAAACGTCTATCCCAACAAAAACACCTTTTAAACAAGGCTACAACATCTACACCAAACACATTATGCCTTTAATAGGCAAACTGTTTTCTAAAGATAAAAGTGCTTATAAATATTTAAGCGATTCGGCATCAGCATTTCCTTATGGCGAAGCCTTAAACAATATTTTACGAAAAATTGGGTTTATACAGGTTGAAGACTTCCCACAAACTCTTGGGGTCGCAACAATTTATAAATCATCAAAAAAGTAATATGAAGAAGAGTCTTTATTGTCTTGTTTTTTTTCTGATAACGCAAGTGGCTTCGGCACAACTTTTTAGCAAAGAACGCATAAGAAATCTTGATAATTTTGATAAAAAGTTTTTAAGCTACGGATACTTTTTAGGGTTTAATAGTTACGATTTTAATTTTGACTATAAATTTGACCGTAAAGATATTTTGGTCAATAAAACCACCGGTTTTAATGTTGGATTAATTGGTAATATGCGTATTAACAACTATATGGATATTAGACTAGAACCAGGCCTTTACATGACCACTCGTAATTTAGAATATCATCCAAGTTATTTTCAAGGCATGGAATACACCGATTCCGACTTAAAACGCGAGATTAAATCAACATATATTCATGTTCCGCTTCTATTAAAGCTATCTACCAAACGATTAAACAATTTTAAACCATTTATTGTTGGTGGTATTTCTACGGCCATAAATTTATCGAGTAACGAAAAAAATCCAGACGATAATAGTAATGGAAAATTTAGAACAAAATCTAATATGTATTTTTACGAAATTGGCTTTGGTATCGATTTCTACTTATACTGGTTTAAATTTACACCATCTATTAGAGGGGTTTTTGCTATAAACGATGAAGTTGTGAGAGATTACGATCCTAACAGCCCTTGGACAGGAAACATAGAGTCCATGAAAACTCGTGGCGTCTTTATCAACTTTACGTTCCAGTAGAACGCTTAAACTCACTTAACAATATTGCTGTTGCAGTAGCCACATTTAAACTTTCGGTTTTTTGCATATCACCAAATCGAGGAATGGCTATTTTTTTGGTTATATGCTGTTTAACCGCATCTGAAATACCATTACCTTCATTACCCATTACCAGAACACCTTGCTCTGGTAATTGTTGACTGTAAACAGGTTTACCTTCCATGAAGGCTCCAAACACATCAACGTCTACATCACTTAAAAAATCGTGTAACGAACTATACACAATATTTACCCTTGTAATAGACCCCATGGTGGCTTGTATTACTTTTGGGTTAAAACAATCTACGGTAGTCTCACTACAAACTAAATGTGTTACACCAAACCAATCGCACAGTCTAATAATCGTGCCTAAATTTCCGGGGTCTTGAACATCGTCTAATGCCACTATTAACGTATTTAGATCAACCGATTGTTGTTCTGGCATTACAAAAACAGCTAATGCCTTGTTAGGCGATTTTAAAGCGCTTATTTTTTTTAATTCAGGAAAAGAGATCATGGTTTCAAGATTGGCATCAATATTGAAGGACTCTGTAGTATATAAATGATACAACTCGAAATTAGAGTTTAATAGCTCCGTAATGGTTTTTACGCCTTCGGCAATAAATAGGCCATGTTGCTGGCGGTATTTTTTTTGCTTTAAACGTCTAACGAATTTTATTTGATTTTTAGATAACATTAAAACGTGTTTCAATAATTTTTCGGCTAAATAGTGTATTTTTGATTTTAACTATACATTAAGCCACAAAGCTAATATTACTAGTATTTGAAATTATTTTTTTCAAAAATAGCATTAATTATTTTCTGTTTGGGAGTTTTGTTTTCATGTAACTCGGTAAAACGCGTTCCTGAAGGTAAAAAACTGCTTGTTAAAAACACCATTCTTGTAAATGGCGAGAAAAACAAAACCGAACGTATAAACAACCTACTCTATCAGCAAAAAAATAGAGAGCTACTTGGTATTACTCCACTTCGGCTTCACATATACAATCTGGCAAGACCTAATATTGATTCTATTATAAATGCGGGAATAGATGCCAAACCTAAAAAACGGCAACATTTAGAAAACTTCTTATCAAAAAAACAATTAGACAAATATATAGACTCTAGAATAGGGTTTAATAACTGGTTAAAAAAAACTGGCGAAGCACCAACTATAATCAATGAGGAAAAAACAAAAAAATCAGAAAACCAACTAAAAGCTTATTACTTTAATAATGGCTGGTTTAATGTTGAAGCTTCTTCTGAAGTGACACAAATTAGCGATAAAAAAGCCGAAATAACTTATAATGTCACCACAGGAAAACCTTATATTGTAGATTCTTTAAGTCTTGATATTGCATCGCCTGTTATCGACTCGTTATATCAAACAGAAATAACCAATTCTCATATTGTTCAAGGAAAACAATACGAAACCACCGATTTTGAAACTGAAAAAAACAGGATTACTTACCAAATGAGAAATTCTGGCGTGTATCACTTCTCCGAAGATTATGTGTTTTTTGAAATGGATACGGTATACACCAATAATAAGGTTAATGTAGAATTACAAATTTCTAATAGAAAAATCACCTCTTTAGACTCCTCTTACACACTACCTTTACACATTTACAAAGTCAAAGACGTTAATATTTACACCGATTACTCTTATCAAAATCAAGCGCAACAAATCTCAGACACAGTACAGTATAAAAACTATAATTTATACAGTTTTAACAAAATGCGGTTTAAACCTAAAGCCTTAACCGATGCTGTATTTATTGCTCCTAATAAAATTTATCAAGACAAAGACCGTGGAAATTCCTACAGACATTTAAGTGATTTAAAAACCTTTAGTTACCCCGATATAGAATATATCGAGAACCCAGACACGACATTAACTGCAAACATCTATTTAACGCCTAAAAAAAGGTTTGCATTAAACTTAAGCGCCGAAGCTTACCAAAGTAACATACAAACCGTGGGGTTTTCTTTTAATCCAGGATTACTCATTAGAAATGTATTTCGTGGCGCCGAAACACTTGAGATTTCTGCACTAGGATCCATTGGAGCCTCCAAAGATGCTGGTGATAACAGAGATCGTTTTTTTGATATTAACGAGTTAGGGGCCAATTTAAAACTCACCATTCCAAGATTATTTTTCCCTTTCAATACCGAAAAAATAATCCCTAAAACCATGTTTCCTAGCACACGCATATCCCTATCAACTACTAGTCAAACAAATATTGGTTTAGACAAACAAACATTTTCTGGGGTGTTTAATTATAAATGGCACCCATCAAACATTGTTACCAATAGATTGGATTTATTTAATGTACAATATGTAAAAAACTTAAACCCAAATAATTATTTTGGAGTTTACGGTAATTCCTATAACTCCTTAAATGATATTGCCTCTAGTATTAACTATAATAACGGTAACGATTTAACCTATCCTTCACAAACAGATGCTTTTATAAATGATGTTTTAAACGGAAACACGTCCATAACAGCAAACGACGATGATTATGACACCGTTTCTGCCATTAACGAAAGAAAAGAACGACTTACCGAGGACAACCTTATTTTTGCAACCAACTTTAATTATGTAAGAGACAATCGTGAAACACTTTACGATGAAACCTTTTCTATCTTTAGATTTAAAATTGAATTTGCAGGAAACCTCTTCTCTACTATTGCTAGTTTAAGTGGGCTAGATAAAAACTCTAATGATCGCTATGAAATGTTTAACGTCGCCTATTCGCAATATGCTAAAACGGAACTTGACTATGTTAAACACTGGGATTTAGGCAAAAAAAATGTCGTTGCTATTAGAAGCTTTTTTGGCTTTGCTATTCCTTATGGCAACTCCACGAACATCCCATTCTCAAAAAGTTTTTTTGCTGGAGGTGCCAACGACAATAGAGCTTGGACAGCTTATAGTTTAGGGCCTGGAAGTTCAGAATCTAACAACGAGTTTAATGAAGCAAACCTAAAAATTGCATTAAGTGCCGAACAGCGTTTTAATATTTTTGGCAGTTTTCATGGTGCCTTATTTATAGATGCCGGGAATATTTGGAATGCTTTAGATGATGTTGAAGACGACAATGCCACACTAGATAGTTTTAACTCTTTAAAAGACATTGCTATTGGTTCAGGTATGGGGTTTCGGTATGATTTTGGCCCAGTACTCTTCCGTTTCGATATAGGTTTTAAAACCTACGACCCTTCCTACTTAGATCAAAATCGTTGGTTTAACGATTACAATTTTCAAAATGCCGTTTATAATATTGGTATAAATTACCCTTTTTAAGCCATATTATTTTACTACTTTTGTTAATTAAAAACAAATAAAATATAACATGGCACATAATATTAAACCAGGAGTTGCAACAGGCAAAGAAGTTCAAAATATCTTTAATCATGCTAAAGAGAATGGGTATGCTTTACCTGCGGTAAATGTGATAGGCTCTAGCTCGATTAATGGCGTTTTAGAAACTGCAGCAGCTTTAAATGCCCCAGTTATCATTCAATTCTCAAATGGTGGTGCTCAATTTAATGCGGGTAAAGGACTAAGTAACGACAACCAACAAGCAGCAATTGCTGGTTCTGTTGCTGGCGCAAAACACGTTCATCAAATGGCAGAACTTTATGGTGTTCCTGTTATTTTACATACCGACCATTGCGCTAAGAAATTACTTCCTTGGATTGACGGTTTATTAGATGCTAGCGAAACCCATTTTAAAGAAACCGGAAAACCACTTTACAGTTCTCATATGATTGATTTAAGTGAAGAACCACTTGAAGAAAACATAGACATCTGTAAAACCTACCTTGAAAGAATGAGTAAAATGGGGATGACTCTAGAAATAGAGCTTGGTATTACAGGAGGTGAAGAAGATGGCGTTGACAATACCGATGTAGATGATTCTAAACTTTACACCCAACCCGAAGAAGTGGCTTATGCTTACGAAGAATTAAGTAAAGTAAGCGACCAATTTACTATTGCAGCTGCTTTTGGTAACGTTCATGGTGTTTACAAACCAGGAAACGTGAAATTAACACCAAAAATCTTAAAAAACTCTCAAGAATATATTACTAAAAAATACGGTGTAGAACACAACCACATCGACTTTGTCTTCCATGGTGGCTCAGGATCTACGGTAGAAGAAATTAGAGAAGCTATAGGTTATGGTGTTATTAAAATGAATATCGACACCGATATGCAATACGCTTTTATGACCGGTGTAAGAGATTATATGAGCGATAAGGCAGACTACCTTAAAACACAAATTGGCAACCCAGAAGGTAGCGATGTACCTAATAAAAAATATTACGACCCAAGAGTTTGGCTTCGTAAAGGAGAAGATGCTTTTGTTGAAAGACTAAAAAAAGCCTTCGAAGACCTTAATAATGTAAATACTTTATAACTTTGCATGTTACAACTAACAAACTTTAATTAAAATTATTTTTTAATGTCTTGGTTTAAAAGAAAAGAAAAAAACATTCAAACAAGCACCGAGGAGAAAAAAGACACTCCTAAGGGACTTTGGTATAAATCGCCTACAGGAAAAATAGTCGACACCAAAGAGCTTGAACAGAATTTCTACGTTAGCCCTGAAGATGGCTACCATGTTAGAATAGGAAGCAAAGAATATTTCGAAATACTTTTTGATGACAACAAATACAAAGAATTAGATACGAAATTAGAATCTAAAGACCCTTTAAAATTTGTTGACACAAAAAAATACCCTGACAGATTAAAAGCAGCTCAAGAAAAAACAAAACTTAAAGACGCTGTAAGAACTGCTGTAGGAAAATCCAAAGGCAATAACTTAGTTGTTGCATGTATGGATTTCACCTTTATTGGAGGCTCTATGGGAAGTGTTGTAGGCGAAAAAATTGCTCGTGCTGCCGATTATGCTCTAAAAAAGAAAATACCATTCATGATTATTTCAAAATCTGGCGGGGCACGTATGATGGAAGCTGCATTATCCTTAATGCAATTGGCCAAAACCTCAGCAAAATTGGCTCAATTAGCCGAAGCTAAAGTGCCTTACATTTCGCTATGTACCGATCCTACCACAGGAGGAACTACAGCTTCCTTTGCTATGTTAGGTGACATTAACATTAGCGAACCTGGTGCTTTAATTGGGTTTGCTGGGCCACGTGTGGTACGAGATACTACAGGACAAGAACTCCCTGAAGGATTTCAAACCTCAGAATTTTTACTAGAACACGGGTTTTTAGACTTTATAACACACCGTAAAGACTTAAAAGATAAGGTTAATCTGTATATCGATTTAATATCAAATCAACCTCTAAGAGAATAACTATAAAAAAGCAATCAAATTAAAATGATTGCTTTTTTTTATATCTAAGTTCCCATGACATAAAGAGTATTTAAATAATTATACCTATATTTGCCGCTTGAAAGAAAATCTTTCATAACTACTCAAGTAACATTGAGTAATACATAACAATCATTTACAATAATATTAGAATGTATTTAACAAAAGAGAAAAAAGCAGAAATCTTCGAAAAGTACGGTAAAGGAAAAAACGATACCGGTTCAACCGAAGGACAAATTGCCTTGTTTACCCACAGAATTAATCACTTAACAGGACACTTAAAAAACAATCAAAAAGATTTTAATACCGAGCGTTCGTTAGTAAAATTAGTAGGTAAGCGTAGATCCTTACTGGATTACTTAGCTAAGAAAGATATTGTAAGATATCGTGAGTTAATTCAGGAATTAGGAATTAGAAAATAACATTTAAGAGGCTTCGCGGCCTCTTTTTTGATTATATACGTCTTTTAAATAAAGACCATAAACTAAAAAGCTGTACTATAGTTTTTCATTGGTAAACACAACAACTACAACAACACAACGCCAATGTTTAACCAAGTTCAGACTAGCATTTAGCCTGAATAAGAATTAATAATTTTATGATTCCACAAACTTTTAAAGAGGTAATAACCCTCGACGATGGAAGAGAAATTTCTATCGAAACCGGAAAATTGGCTAAACAAGCCCATGGTTCGGTTGTTGTGCAAATGGGTAACGCCATGTTGCTTTGTACCGTAGTATCTAACTACACGGCTGCAGATGTTGATTTTTTACCCTTAACAGTAGATTATCGCGAAAAATTTGCTGCTGCAGGACGCTATCCTGGCGGATTTTTTAAACGTGAAGCCAGACCAAGCGATGACGAAGTATTAACCATGCGTTTAGTAGACAGAGTACTACGTCCATTATTCCCAAAAGACTATCACTCCGAAACACAAGTCATGATTCAATTAATGTCTCACGACGAGAATGTGATGCCTGATGCCTTAGCTGGATTAGCTGCTTCTACTGCTATTCAATTAAGCGATATTCCGTTTGAAACACCAATTTCTGAAGTTCGTGTAGCACGTGTAAATGGCGAATTCATCATTAACCCTAGTCGCGCACAATTAGACGAAGCAGATATCGATATGATGGTAGGTGCTTCTGCCGATTCTGTGATGATGGTTGAAGGTGAAATGGAGGAAATTTCGGAAGAAGAAATGGCCGATGCTATCAAGTTTGCTCATGAAGCCATTAAAGTACAATGCGACGCCCAAGTAAAATTGGCCGAAGCTTTCGGTAAAAAAGACACGCGTGAATACGAGCCAGAAGTAGAAGATGAAACTATCGAGAAAAAAGTTTACGATGCTGCTTACCAAAAATGCTACGATATTGCTAAAGCAGGATCGTCTAAGCAAGAACGTGGCTTAGCATTTAGCGAAGTTAAAGACGAGGTTAAAGCCTTATTTACCGAAGAAGAACAAGAAGCCTACGGTAAATTAATTTCTAAATACTTTGGAAAAGTCCATAAAGAAGCGGTAAGAAACTTAACACTAGATGAAGGCATTCGTTTAGATGGTCGTAAAACAACCGATATTCGCCCTATTTGGTGTGAAGTGGATTACTTACCATCAACACACGGATCGTCTATTTTTACAAGAGGAGAAACACAAGCTTTAGCTACAGTAACGTTAGGAACGTCTAGAGAAGCTAATGTAATTGATTTACCAACATATCAAGGCGAAGAGACCTTTTATTTACACTATAACTTCCCACCATTTTCAACTGGAGAAGCGAGACCTATTAGAGGCACATCGCGTCGAGAAGTTGGTCACGGTAACTTAGCACAACGTGCGTTAAAGAAGATGGTACCTGCCGATTGCCCTTACACTGTAAGAGTCGTATCAGAAGTTTTAGAAAGTAACGGATCATCGTCTATGGCTACCGTTTGCGCGGGTACAATGGCCTTAATGGATGCTGGTGTTCAGCTTAAAAAGCCCGTGTCTGGTATTGCTATGGGATTAATTTCCGACGGTGAACGTTATGCGGTATTAAGCGATATTCTTGGTGATGAAGATCACCTAGGAGATATGGATTTTAAAGTAACTGGAACTGAAGATGGTATCACAGCATGCCAAATGGATATTAAAATTAAAGGGCTTAGCTACGAAATTTTAGTAAAAGCGTTAAAACAAGCGCGCGATGGCCGTATGCATATCCTAGGTAAATTAACAGATACTATTCAAACACCTAATACGTCTGTTAAACCACATGCCCCTAAAATGGTGACAACAACCATTCCTGGCGATTTAATTGGTGCCTTTATTGGCCCAGGTGGTAAAAACATTCAAGAGTTACAAAAAAACACCGAAACCACTATCGTTATTAACGAAGATGAAGAAAACGAAACAGGCGTTGTTGAAATTTTAGGAACCAGTCAAGAAGGTATCGATGCTGTTTTAGCTAAAATTGATGCTATGACGTTTAAACCTGAAAAAGGAAGCGTTTACGAAATGAAGGTGGTTAAAATCCTTGATTTTGGTGCCGTATTAGAATTTGTTGAAGCTCCTGGAAACGAGCAATTATTACATATTTCTGAAATGGCTTGGGAACGTACAAATAACGTAACCGATGTGATGAATCTAGGTGATCTTGTAGACGTAAAGTACTTTGGTTTTGACCCAAGAACAAAACGTGAAAAAATCTCAAGAAAAGCCTTATTGCCTAAACCTGAAGGTTACCAAAGCAAACCTAAAGGAAATCATAAAGGCGGCGGTAATAAAGACTACAAAAAAGATAAAGAATAGTCAATTTCTTATTATATAATTACGAAAGCCTTAACACAACTGTTAAGGCTTTTTTTATGCACTCCCCTATTTTGTCACCGACATAATGACAGTTTTTAGCAACGCTAGAATTTAACATTCTTCAAGAAAACCTCTGTTTCTCTTCCAACATCATATGATAAAGAGGAAAAACATTTCAATATCATAATTTTTTAAATCCGTAATATCATTTGGCACTATCGCACAATCCTTGTGGCTATATATAGCAAATAACATTGAAAATCAATATTTTAAAAACAAAACATGAAAGTACTTGTAATTGGAGCAGGAAACATGGGATTAACATATTCCGAAGGAATGTCACAATCACCACTTTTAGGAAAACACAACCTAAAAATTTATGATACTGATCCAAATAAAATTTCAACACTTAGAGAAAATCCCAATTTTGACGTTTACGAAAGCTTGGAAGATTGCCTTCCAAAAGCCGATATCGTTTTTATAGCTGTAAAGCCCTATCATAGCGAAAGTTTGTTTGAAGACATGAAACCTATGATAAACCAACAACAAATATTTGTATCTTTAATGGCCGGTGTAACTATTGATACCATACAAGACCAATTAGGTGCCAAAAAAGTGATTAGAACCATGCCAAACCTACCAGCAAAAGTAGGTAAAGGTGTGACTTCGTATACCGAGTCTGAAGCTGTGTCTAGAGTAGAGCTTCTAATGGCAAGAAATTTATTAGATACCACAGGAACCTCTATTCATGTAGACACCGAAAAATACATCGATGCCTCTACAGGTATTTCGGGTAGTGGGCCAGCCTACGTATTTTACTTTATGCAATCTATGCTAGAAGCCGCACAAAAAATGGGCTTCTCAGACTACGATTCTAAAGTCCTTGTTAGTAATACGTTTGAAGGTGCTATCGAACTATTTAATCAATCTAATATTTCGCCAGAAAGTTGGATTAATCGTGTAGCGTCTAAAGGCGGTACCACACAAGCAGCTATAGACTCTATGGAAGATAATAATGTAAAGCAACTTATTCAAGAGGCTGCTTATGCCGCCTTTGATCGCGCTGTAGAACTAGGAAACGACAAATAAGATGAAAGACGATATAAAACGTATTGTTGTAAAAGTGGGCACCAATGTGTTAACTAATAAAGACAATAGAATATTAGGCCCTGTTTTAAGAGAACTTGTTAGACAAATAGCGGTACTTTACGAACGCGATGTTATGGTTATCCTCGTATCTTCTGGATCGGCTATTGCTGGAAAAGAAGTCTTAGGAAAAACCAAAATAAAAGACAAATCAATTAGACGCCAAGTCTATTCGGCCATTGGGCAACCAAGAATGATGCGACACTATTACAGTATCTTTCACGATTACGGTATGCGTTGCGCTCAAGTATTAGCCACAAAACGCGATTTCGATCCAGGCAAACACCGCCAAAACATGGTGAATTGTTACGAAGGTTTACTATCGGAAGGCGTTATTCCTATTGCCAATGAAGATGATGCCGTATCTTTAACCATGTCTATGTTTTCTGATAACGACGAGCTCGCCAGTCTTGTTGCCGAGTTGCTTGACGCCGATAGATTGATTATCTTATCAGATACCGATGGCCTTTATACAGGACATCCAGACGATGATAACTCTAAAAAACTTGACGAAGTTAAAGTCGATGAAAACGTTGAAAAATACGTCAAAGCCTCTAATAAAAAAGAAGGCGAAGGTCGTGGTGGTATGGCCTCTAAATTAAAAATTGCCAAAGGTACTGCCAAAAAAGACATCCCTACCTATATCGCCAACGGAAAACGTGAAAATGTTATTGTAGACATTGTTGACGATAAAGAGGTAGGCACAAAATTTATTCATTAAAAAAATAATACAACTATGAAACTTTTAAGTTCAGATATAAAAAACAACGTGCTTCAATCCATGATTACCATCTTGGATAGAGAACGCCAAAATATTATCGCCGCCAACAAAAAAGATCTCGATGCGTTTAATCGAGACGATCAAGCGTTATATGACCGACTAGTTGTTAACGAAGCAAAAGTTGATGGTATGATTCAAGCCGTAAAAGAAGTTATGGCTCAGGACGACCCTGTGGGACAGACTATTTCCGATATGACCTTGGATAGCGGATTACAAATCACCAACAAAACGGCCCCTTTTGGTACGATTTTAATTATTTACGAATCTAGACCAGATGTGACTATCGAAGCGGCTGTATTAGCCTTTAAAGCCAACAATAAAATTTTATTAAAAGGCGGTAAAGAAGCCATTAACAGCAACTTAATTTTAGAACAATGTTGGCATGAAGCCTTAGAGAGCAACGGGCTTTCTAAAGACTGGATTAGACTATTACACTTAAAACGCGAAGAAACTCAAGAATTCTTAAGAAACCCATCGGAACCACTAGATTTAATAGTGCCTCGTGGTGGCGAACGCCTAATTAAATTTGTTAAAGATCATGCCTCTTGTGCTGTTCTTGTTAGTGGTCGTGGTAATAACTTCCTATATGTTTCGGAAGATGCCAATTGGGAAAAAGCTGTTAAAGTAATCGTGAATGCTAAAACCGATAAAATCTCAGGCTGTAATGCGTTAGATAAAGTGTTAATTAATAAAAACATCCCGAATTACGACGCTAAACTCAAAGAGCTTCAAGAGGTTCTACACACTGTTAACGTGACCATTGTAACCGATGATAAGGTCGGTAATATATTATCTGATGAAACCACGATTGACAATGAAGATACTTGGTACGAAGAGTTTTTAGCCTTAAAAATTGTAATTGCCGAAGTGGCGTCAACAGACGAGGCGATTGCTATGATTAACAAATATTCAGGCGGACACTCTGCAGCCATTATAACCGAAAACAAAGATACTGCCGCTATATTCATGGAGCAAATAGATAGTGCAGCAGTGTATCATAATGCCTCTACCCGATTTACAGATGGTGGACAAATGGGTGTTGGTGCCGAACTCGCTATTAGCACCGATAAATTACACCATCGTGGACCATTAGGCTTAAAGCAATTAGTTACCAACAAATACTATGTGTTTGGCGATGGCCACGTGAGAGTTTAAAACACACCATTAAAGCACACATTATCAAGCTGCAATGTAATATTGCAGCTTTTTTTTTGCTGTTTTGTAACATTTACGCGGCTATTTACGTATAACTATAAGTACACCATTATATAACTTATTTACAGCACCTTTTATTTAAATGAGACAACTTAAAATTACGAAGCAGGTTACTAACAGAGAAACAGCTTCTTTAGACAAATATTTACAAGAAATAGGAAAAGTTGACCTAATTACTGCCGATGAAGAGGTGGAATTAGCGCAACGTATTAAAGCTGGCGACCAAATCGCTTTAGAAAAATTAACCAAAGCTAACTTACGTTTCGTGGTATCTGTTGCTAAGCAATACCAAAACCAAGGGCTTACCTTACCCGATTTAATTAACGAAGGTAACTTAGGCTTAATTAAAGCGGCACAACGTTTCGATGAAACACGTGGTTTTAAATTTATATCGTATGCCGTTTGGTGGATTCGTCAATCTATTCTACAAGCGTTAGCCGAGCAATCGCGTATTGTACGTTTACCCTTAAACAAAATTGGGTCTATAAACAAAATAAACAAAACCTTTGCTTTTCTTGAACAATCTCACGAACGCCCTCCAAGCGCCGAAGAAATTGCTAAGGAACTTGATATGACCATTAACGACGTAAAAGAGTCTATGAAAAACTCTGGCCGTCATGTTAGTATGGATGCACCGCTTGTTGAAGGGGAAGACTCTAATTTATACGACGTATTAAATAGTGGGGAATCGCCAAACCCAGATAAAGAGTTATTACATGAGTCGTTACGCACAGAAATTGAACGCGCGTTAGAAACGCTTACACCGCGTGAAGCCGATGTGATTCGTCTGTATTTTGGTCTTGGTAATCAACACCCCATGACTCTAGAAGAAATAGGCGAAACCTTTGATTTAACCCGTGAGCGTGTCCGTCAAATTAAGGAAAAAGCTATTAGACGTTTAAAACACACCTCAAGAAGTAAAATATTAAAAACCTACTTAGGTTAGGATTTTTAAAAAATAACCTTATATTACAAGCACAACAGTTACAAAACATAACTGTTCGTTTTTTGATTGATGAAAGAACCCTCGGAGTGATGACCGAGGGTTCATTTTTTTACGCTATTTTTGCAAAAAACAACACACTCATGAATTCTAAATTAATAGCTCCATCTATTCTTGCAGCAGACTTTGCTAACCTGCAACGCGATATCGACATGGTTAACCAAAGTGAAGCCGATTGGTTTCATATTGATATTATGGACGGTGTTTTTGTTCCTAATATCTCTTTTGGTATGCCTGTTTTAAAAGCCATTTCAAAACACGCCCATAAAACCATTGATGTCCATTTAATGATTGTTGATCCCGATCGCTACATTAAAACATTTGCCGAATTAGGGAGTAACATCCTCACTGTTCACTACGAATCTTGCACACATTTACACCGAACCCTTCAAGCCATAAAAGCGGAAGGCATGAAAGCTGGCGTAGCTATAAACCCGCATACAAACGTGGCCCTGTTAGAAGATACGATTACCGATATTGATTTGGTTTGTATTATGAGTGTTAACCCAGGTTTTGGCGGACAACAATTTATTGAAAACACCTATAACAAAATCACACAACTTAAAGCCCTTATTGATAGGAAAGGTGCTTCCACACAAATAGAAATTGATGGTGGCGTGACCAACAAAAACGCCAAGGCTTTAGTTGATGCTGGCGCCGATGTATTAGTCGCTGGAAGCTATGTGTTTAAAAGTGATAACCCAAAAGACACTATTGCTCATTTAAAATCTTTAGTTAATAGTTAATATTTTTTCACTTAATTAAAAGTGCTTTAGCATATACTTAATAAGATCTGTTGTTGTTACAATACCTACAATAGTGCGTTCTTGTAATACAGGAAGGGCATGAAATTCTCTCATGGCTAAAATTTCAGCGACTTCTTTAATGGTTGCTGTTGGTGGCACACTTATAAGCTTTTTAGCCATAACTTGCTCTATAGTAAACATATTGTAAACTAAAGATTCGACCGTATTATCGTCTTCGTTTACAGCATCAGCAAAACTTATACGTAGTAAATCGGTATAACTTAACATGCCTACAATATCTTTACCGTTTACCACAGGGATATGACGAATATTATGGGTTTTAAAAAGGAGCTCGGCTGTTTCTAAGTCGTCTGTCGTTTTTAATGTTATGACTTTTTTGGTCATAATATCTGAAATAGGTGCATGTATTTTCATGGGTATGGCTTTTTTAATTCTTCATTAAAATTAGCCTTATACACGCTATTAAAGTATGATAAAAGTCATGTTGGTTAAATTTAATACCCTGCAAAATTAAAGTTGAGCATTTGTTTTGTTTTGTTGTAAAGTTGCGGGAATTGGCTTCTAAACTCACTCGGTGTTTCTATAAAATGCTCGATAACAACAGCCATAAATTCATACTGATTTGTATACGCATAACCTCTTAAATAACTAGATTCAATCAGGTCTTGTTTTAGCGTTTCATTATTAATAAGCAAGGTAACCAACTCATTAAAAGATTTTAAAAACAATGCGCCATTAATATCCTGATATTTTATACTGTTCATATGAATAGCATGTGCAAATTCATGTACACCTAAGTTTAAATTGTCATTAGAAACATCTATTCCTAAGACGAAATCTTCCCAAGACAACACTACTGTTTTAAGTTTTGGATTAAACTCGCCTTTGTGTAAGCTGTTATTGGTATTAGAATAAAATGCCGCAGGATATACTAAAATAGTATCAACCATTCCTATTAAAAAGTTTCGAAATCCAAAAGTTAGCATCACTGCTGTTGCTGAGATAAGCACTTTAACTTCTTCGGTAATTTCCATATCCTGTCTTCCCACAAAAGACTTTTCATTCATAAAAAGGGCTAAGCGATGCCTAAAATATTGTCGCTTTTTGGGTGACAATCGCTTATAAAAATGACTTTTAGACACCAATATTTGTTCTTGTTTTGATGTTATCGTTTTAGGTCTAAGATACAGGTGTGTATAAATAGGCTTCTTTTTAAATAGCGCATACCCCATTTCTATATACCGAAATAGAAAGCGCCCTAAAAACCCACCTATAGCAACTATGAAAAGGACACCTATAATATTATCGTAAACGGTATTTTGTTTTATAAGAAAAAATGGGTTCATAGAGACTAATGTAGGTTGCCTGCTAAAATAACAAAAGCAAGTGAGAATTTCACTTGCCTTTATTATTTGTGACCACGGAAGGACTCGAACCCTCAACCCTCAGAGCCGAAATCTGATATTCTATCCAGTTGAACTACGTGGCCAAAACAATTATTTATTGAGAAAGCTTTTGCTTTACAATCGTAGAGATGGTTTTTCCATCGGCTTGTCCTGCTAATTGCTTACTAACAATACCCATAACCTTACCCATGTCTTTCATGCCGTCGGCATTGGTATCGTTTATAACCATTACCACCACTTTTTCAATTTCTTCCTCAGATAGTGCTTCTGGTAAGAATTGCGAAATAATGTCGGCTTCTTCCAATTCTGGCTTGGCTAAATCTTCTCTGTTTTGTTCTATATAAACTGCGGCACTATCTTTTCTTTGCTTAACTAGTTTTTGCAACAATTTTAATTCTTGCTCTTCTGTTAAGTCTTCTTTAGCTCCGGTTTCTGTTTGTGCTAATAATATTGCCGATTTAACCGACCTTAATGCTGCTAAGGCTGTTTGGTCTTTAGCTTTCATGGCTGCTTTCATGGCAGTCATCACATCTTGTTGTAAACTCATATTACCTAAATTTTAATCTTTTGCGAAGATAACAAAGAAAACCCGAACTTACATGACATAAGACTCGGGTTTTCGAGAAGCTTAAACACTAAACTTAATCGCTATTAATTAATCTACATTATCATGTAAAAAAGAGTTATTGCTTCTTAGTTGAATATCGTCATTATCATCTGAACTGATACTTGTTTTTGATATTGAATTAGTTTCAGAAGAATGCTTGGCTTCGTCTAAATTAACACCTTGACGTTTATATGCTGGCACTTTTTCTATGTCATCAATTTTAGAGTTATTGAATTTATAGTTGAAGTCTTTCATTTTACGTCTTCGCTCTGCAGCACGTTCTTTTAGCAAGTCTGAAATAGGTGCATTTATAGGATCTACATCTTCTTCGGCTGTTTCTTCAGCTTCTGTTGCAACAACTTTCTTTTCAAATACGATGTCTTCGTTTGCTTCTTCAACTTTATGTGTCGTTTTGGAAGCTGGTTTTTCTGTTTTTTGACTGTTATTTAACGTTGACTCATACTCCATGTAATCATCTAAAGCATATCTTTTTTCACCTTCATCATTAGTCTCTGTAATAGGGATGAGTTCTACATGATCTTTTACAGGTAATTTTTTAATATTCTCGTCTAATTCATGAACCACAAAATCTTCATCCGTAGCTTTAGGCGCTTCATTACTTTCGTTGCTTATTGGCATATCGAAAGTTAATGTAAATTGCTGTTCTTCTTCTGAATCTTCTTCTATAGACTCTTCAGGTGTTACCGATGTGATATTGAACTCTTCATCTACAGTTTCATTTACAGTAACTTGTTCATAATTTACTGGAATGTTTTTTATGGCATTTGTAGTCTCAACAATCTCTGATGGTGGCGTTTCATTTACAGGTGGTTCTGTATCGTTAAGCTCGTCTAAATCTAAGGTATGTTTAACTATTGGTTCTTCCTTTTTTTCCAGCTCGATATTGGGTGTAATGATAGCTGGGTTTTTCTCGCGCTTGCTTAAATCCTGTTCTAAAGGTTTATCATCTTCTAAAGCATGAATGACTTTTTTAACCTCGGTATTAGAAATTTCGTCTTGCTGATCGACATCAAACCCAGTAGCTATAATAGTTACAGCTACAGACTCCTCTAAAGCTTCGTCTTCACCAACTCCCATAATAATATTAGCACCATGACCCGCTTCTTCTTGAATATGGTCGTTAATTTCACCTATTTCATCAATAGTGATTTCTTGAGCACCAGATACGATAAGCAACAATACATTCTTGGCTCCAGTAATTTTATTATCGTTAAGTAACGGCGAATCTAGCGCTTTTCTAATGGCTTCTTGGGCTCTATTTTGACCAGATGCAGCTGCAGATCCCATAATGGCTGTTCCACTGTTACTTAACACCGTTTTCGCATCGCGCAAGTCAATGTTTTGCGTGTAGTGATGTGTAATAACCTCGGCAATTCCTCGAGCAGCTGTAGATAACACTTCATCGGCTTTTGAGAAGCCTGCTTTAAATCCTAAATTACCATATACCTCACGAAGCTTGTTGTTGTTTATAACCACTAAAGAGTCTACCACTTCACGAAGTTTCTCTACCCCTTGTTGGGCTTGTTTATTTCTGGTTTTTCCTTCGAATTGGAATGGCATGGTTACAATACCTACTGTTAAAACGTCTAAATCTTTAGCCATTTTAGCAATCACTGGTGCTGCCCCGGTACCTGTACCACCACCCATACCAGCTGTAATAAATACCATTTTTGTATTGGTATCTAGCATATGCTGAATATCTTCTATACTCTCTACGGCGGCCTGTTCGCCAATTTCTGGATTGGCACCTGCTCCTAACCCTTCGGTTAAATTAACCCCTAATTGAATTTTATTAGGCACGCCACTATTCTGTAGGGCTTGGGCATCGGTATTACAGATGACAAAATCGACACCTCTAATTCCTAATTGAAACATATGATTGATAGCGTTGCTTCCGCCACCACCTACACCAATCACTTTAATGACATTGGATTGGTTTTTGGGTAAATCAAATGAAATGTTGTTCTCGAATTCGTTGTTGCTACTCATGAATTTCGGTTTTTAATTACTCTGCGTTATCTAAAAAATCTTTTACTCGTTCTGTTAATTTATCCAGAAAAGAACGTCTTTCTGGTTTTGGTTGATTGATGTGCTCGTCTTGAGGCATGTCTTCTTCACTTTCAGCATTATCGTCCTCATCAATCGGTTGTTGTTGTGCCGCTGCTTCTTCTGCTTTTTTACGTTCGTGTCGTTTAAGACCATCCATAACCAAACCTACTGCAGTGGCATAAAGCGGGCTCGTTACTTCGTCGTCGCTGTTGCCTGCTAAATGTTCATTAGGAAAGCCAACTCTGGTATCCATTCCTGTAATGTACTCTACCAATTGCTTTAAATGCTTTAATTGGCTTCCACCTCCTGTTAACACAATACCTGCAATAAGTTTTTTCTTTTGCTCTTCATGACCGTAATTTTTAATTTCAACATATACTTGCTCTATAATCTCAACTACGCGCGCATGAATAATTTTTGACAGGTTTTTTAAGGTGATTTCTTTAGGTTCTCGACCTCTTAATCCTGGTATAGATACTATTTCGTTGTCTTTATTTTCTCCTGGCCAAGCGGAGCCAAATTTTATTTTTAATAATTCGGCTTGTTTTTCTATGATAGAACAACCTTCTTTAATGTCTTCGGTAATCACGTTACCCCCAAAAGGAATTACCGCCGTGTGGCGTATAATACCATCTTTAAAAACTGCTAAATCGGTGGTTCCGCCTCCTATATCTATTAAAGCAACTCCAGCTTCTTTTTCTTCTTGACTTAATACAGCATTGGCCGATGCTAAAGGTTCTAGTGTAATTCCTTCTAGGTTTAGGCCAGAGCTTTTTACACATCTTCCTATATTTCTAATAGAAGATACTTGCCCAACAACCACATGGAAATTGGCTTCTAATCTGCCGCCATACATCCCAATAGGTTCTTTTATTTCGGCTTGTCCATCTACTTTATATTCTTGTGGTAGTACATGAATGATTTCTTCGCCTGGCAACATCACTAGTTTATGTACCTGATTGATTAACCGAACAATGTCTTCCTCATCTATAACCGTTTCGGAGTCTGGGCGTGTTATATAATCGCTGTGCTGCAGACTACGAATATGCTGTCCTGCAATACCAACGGTAACCTCTTCTATTTTATGGTCTGAACTGGCTTCTGCTTCTTGAACAGCAGCTTGAATAGATTGTATGGTTTGTGTTATGTTATTAACTACCCCACGATGAACCCCTAGACTTTTAGAACGTCCTATGCCTAAAATTTCAACTTTTCCATATTCGTTCTTACGCCCAATCATGGCCACTATTTTTGTGGTTCCTATGTCTAATCCTATTGCTATATTATTTTCCATGGTTTACGCTTTAGTACATACAACCTGACTATCAAACTTAAGGTTGACCGTTTTGTAATCGTTAAGTATATTATCTTTTAAGCCTTTTTTATAAAACGCTTTTAAGTTGTTAATTTTCTTTTCTAAATTGTTTAAACCGCCTAATTGCACGGTAAAATCATAGCCTCGTAATTGTAAAAACAAATCGTTATTTTTTGTTTGATGTATTTGAATAACATTCTTTTTTAAAAACACATCAGTGTTTACTTTCTGGGCTATTTTATAAATGTTGTTTAAGTTGTTTCTATCTATTTTTCCTGTTACAAGCGGCACTCTAGCAGAATGATAGGAAGACAAAGGCATGTAACTTCCCTGATCATCGATATAATATGATGTTTTTGCTAACACTCTTGCAATAGGTTTTTTTTGCTCAACCTCAGCCGTAAGCACTCCATTTACAGATAAATAGACTTCGGCTGATTTTATCATCTCATTGGAATTCAGGGCAGTTTCCAATTTATTCAAATCTAAAGCTTCTTTAGATGTGTTTTTAACCCCTTTATAATTTTGTATTAACAATTTACTAACAGTCTGGGCGGCGATGTACAGGTTTTCGCCTCCTTTAAATTTCACCTGTGGTTCCCCAACTATTCTAGCTGTATTTCTGTGTGCAGAAAACGCATAGAGAAACACTACTACAATGAGTAGAAAAATTAGCTTTATGTAATTAAAATTAGCCCGCAAGTTCTAGACCTTTTTTTACGTGTTCAACTTCTGCTCCAATATCGCCAGCTCCAACAGTTAAAACTACCGAAGCTTTTGTTTTAAGCACTTCTTCAACTATATTTTTCTTTGTTATCAGTTTTTTGTTTGGGTTTGAAATTTTATCCAACAACCATTTTGAATCTACACCTTGTATAGGCTCTTCTCTCGCAGGGTAAATATCCAATAGAAAAACCTCATCGAAAAGGCTTAAACTTTCGGCAAATTCATTAACAAAATCTCGAGTTCTGCTAAATAAATGTGGCTGAAAAACAATCACATTTTTTTGCTTAGGAAACATTTCAGTTACCGCCTGATAAACCGCTTTTATTTCTTCTGGATGGTGCGCATAATCATCTACATACACCAAATTATTGGTTTTTATATGGTATGTAAAACGTCTTTTAACCCCTTTGTATGATGCTAAAGCTTTGGCGAGCTGCTGGTGAGGGCAACCGTATTCTACAGCCATCGCCAAGGCTATTAAAGCATTAGACAAATTGTGTCTACCCGGTAGGTTAAATTTAATATTGTTAATTGTTGTTTTAGGCGTTTTTACATCAAACACATAACTCCCTTGTTCTATTGTTATATTTTGAATTGTATAATCTGATTCGTCTTCAATACCATAGGTAATTCCTTTAATAGTCAACCCATTTTTAACAAATAGCTTACCGTCTTCTTTTACTTTGCTCGCAAAGTCTTTAAACGACTCAGATAACGCTTCCGAATTACCATAAATATCCAGGTGATCGGCATCCATAGAAGTTATACAGGCTAAATTGGGCGACAATGTTAAAAAGGAACGATCAAACTCATCAGCTTCCACTACCGTTACTTCGGTACCATTTGTTATGTAATTAGATTGATAATTCTCGCTAAAGCCACCTAAAAAAGCAGTAAGCGGCACATTACAACTGTAAAGTAAGTGTGCTAAAATACTTGTCGTCGTGGTTTTACCATGTGTTCCTGCCACAGCAAAACAAAACGTATTTTGCGTTATAAGGCCCAAAACTTGAGACCGTTTCATTACTTGATACTCTTGATTAATAAAGTAATTTAGCTCGGTATGCGTTTTAGGTATTGCAGGCGTATATACGATTAACGTTGTTGCTTTGTTTAAACTTTCTAGGTTCACTAAATCTAGGTTATCTTGAAAATGAATTTCTATCCCTAAATTGGTTAATCCCTTGGTGATTTCGGTTGGCGTTTTATCGTACCCAGATACCTGTTTATTATTGGCATGAAAATATCTTGCCAAGGCACTCATTCCCACGCCGCCAATACCAATAAAGTAAACGCTATGTATCTGGTTAATATTCATACTTTATTTTAATAGTTTTTCAACTTCATCTACAATATGCTTTGTGGCATCTACTAAAGCCATTGTTTTAATATTCTCTCCTAATTCTTCACAACGCTCTGGCGACATGATTAACTGCGTAAATTTGTTTTCGAAATCGACATCTAAATCAGATTCTTTAATCAACATCGCAGCATTCTCTTTAACATAAGCCATGGCATTTTTTGTTTGATGGTCTTCGGCCACATTGGGTGACGGAATAAAAATAACTGGCTTTCCTACAATACTTAATTCTGAAACAGATATAGCTCCTGCTCTAGAAATAATAATGTCGGCCGCAGCATACGCTAAATCCATATCTTTTATAAATGCATGCACTTGTACGTTCTTAGTATGGTCGTATAGTTTATACTTTTCAAAATATAGTTTCCCGCATTGCCATATCACCTGAACATTATGCGTTTGAATAAAATCGAGTTCTTTTTCTATTAACTGATTTATCCTTCGCGCTCCTAAACTACCCCCAAGCACCAAAAGTGTTTTCTTCTCTTTGCTTAATGAAAAATGCTCTAAAGCTTGTTCTCGTTTTGTGTCTATGGTTAGTAAATCTTGCCTAACTGGATTTCCTGTTTTTACAATTTTTTCACTAGGAAAAAAGCGTTCTAAACCATCATAAGCCACACAAATTTTATCTACTTTGGAGGCTAATAATTTATTTGTAATTCCAGGAAATGAGTTTTGCTCCTGAATAACACTTGGTATATTGCTTGACGCTGCCACTTGTAGCAATGGTCCGCTAGCATACCCTCCGGTACCAATAGCCACATCTGGCTTAAAACGTTTTATAATACCTCGTGCTTTTATTAAACTACCAATAACCTTAAACGGAAAGCTTAAGTTTTTAATGGTTAGCGATCGCTGTAAACCAGAAATCCAAAGTCCTTCTATCTTATAACCAGCCTCTGGGACTTTATCCATTTCCATACGGTCTTTGGCGCCTACAAATAAAAACTCGGCATTAGGATACCTTGATTTTAGTTCATTTGCAATGGCAATCGCAGGATAGATATGACCTCCTGTTCCACCTCCAGATAATATGACTTTAATTTTTTTCATTATATCGTTTCGGATAACACCTCTAAAGGGTTATCTTCTTTCTCTTCTTGTTCCTTAATTTCTTCTCTTTTTGCACTTACACTTAACACAATACCTAAGGCCAAGCAGGTCATCCATATTGATGTTCCACCACTACTAATCAGAGGTAGAGTTTGCCCAGTCACAGGGAATAACTCGACAGCTACGGCCATATTTATGAGTGCCTGAAAAACAATTGGCAGACCAACACCTAAGACTAAAAGTTTACCAAAAATAGTATCGGATTTTTGTGATGCAATAACAATTCTAAATAATAACCATAGATAAAGCACCATTAAGAAAAACCCGCCTAACAGTCCATATTCTTCCACAATAATGGCAAAAATAAAATCTGAAGACGATTGTGGCAAAAAGTGTTTTTGCTTACTTTTTCCTGGTCCAAGCCCCTGGACACCTCCTGAGGCAATGGCTATTTTTGCTTTTTCAATTTGATAACCATCTTCACCTTTATCGTCGGCATAACTTTCAATTCTACTCATCCATGTATCTACCCTATTAGGCATAGCATCTGGGAAAGCTTTTGCCACCAACACAAAAAATGTTAAGCCTAACAACCCAGCACCTAATATCACCGCTAAATACCGTATAGGATATCCGCCTAAAAACACTAACATAAGTACCATTACAAACATAATAGCAGCTGTGGAAAGGTTTGCTGGAAGAATAAGCACAAGCACTAAAAACACTGGTGTCCACAAAGGCAAAATAGACTCTTTAAAAGTAATTACCTGATCTTTAATTTTAGACATGTATCTTGCCACGTAAACCATTAAAACCACGAAAGCCAAGGTAGACGGTTGAAATGACATATTTACAATAGGGATATTTATCCAACGACTAGCATTTGCACCTGCCATTGTAGTACCTTGTAACAGTGTTATTAACAGAAGTATTAAAACTACAGGCATCATAACAATAGATAACCCCTTAAAGTAGCGGTAAGGCACTTTATGAACACCGAACATAACTACAAAACCTAAAGCTAGATGAATAAAGTGCTTAGCAAAATCGGTAAATGTACTTGCGCCACTACCGCCGTAGGCCAAATTGCTCGCCGCACTATAAACAGGCAAAAACGAGAAAACAGCCAATAAAGCCGCAATGGCCCATATTAGCTTATCCCCTTTAATATTTTTAAAAATGGCCTGCATTTGTTTTTTTTATAAGTTTCTTACAGCTTCTTTAAATTGCCTTCCTCTATCTTCGTAATTTTCAAACAAGTCGAAACTCGCACAAGCTGGCGATAATAAGACATTATCTCCTGGCTCGGCTAACTTGTAAGCTATTTTAACAGCTTCGGTCATGAACTGAGTTTCTACAATAACGTCGACCATCGAGCTAAAGCTTTTTAGGAGTTTTTCGTTATCAACGCCTAAGCATACTATGGCTTTTACTTTTTCATTTACAAACGAAAAAAGCTCTTCGTAATTATTGCCTTTATCCTCGCCGCCAACAATCCAAACGGTTGGTGCTCCCATACTTTCTAACGCATAATATGTTGCATTAACGTTAGTGGCTTTAGAGTCGTTTATGTATTGTACCTTATTAATTTTAAGCACATTTTCTAAACGATGTTCTACACCATGAAAGTTTTCTAAACTCTCGCGTATGGTTTGCTTTCTTATTTTAAGTAAATGCGCTACTGTTGAAGCTGCCATAGCATTCTTCACGTTATGCTTTCCTTCTAATGCTAATTTATCTGTTGGCATATTTATTATGTTATTATCTATTGTTATTATTATTCTATCTTTTTCTAAATAAGCGCCGCTTGTTACTTTTTTTGTTAATGAAAACGGCAATAATGTTGATTTAACGGGATGTTTTGTTAACCAATCCACAATCACTTCGTCATCGGCATCATAGATTAAGTAATCGGTTTTGGTTTGATTTTCGGCTATTCGAAATTTTGAGGCGATATAATTTTCAAACTTATATGCATACCTATCCAAATGATCTGGTGTAATATTGGTTATCACTGCGATATGTGGCTTAAATGACACGATATCATCTAATTGAAAACTACTTATTTCCAACACAAATGTTTTAACGTTTTCATTTAGCACCTGCAAAGCGAAACTGTCCCCTATATTCCCCGCTAATCCTACTTGTAATTCTTGTTTGAGAATATGATGTGTTAATGCTGCTGTGGTTGTTTTACCGTTACTTCCTGTAATACCCACTAAAATCGCATTGGTATATTTTGATGCAAATTCGATTTCTGAAACAATAGGAATGTCTTGTTCTTTTATTTGCTTTACCAATGGAACTGTATCTGGTATTCCTGGGCTTTTCATCACTAAATCTGCATTAAGTATTTTGCTTACTGTATGCTGCTTGTCTTCCCAATCAATATTATTATGTATAAGAACGTCTTTATACTTTTTCTTTATCTCACCTTTATCTGAGACAAAGACTTCGTATCCTTTTTCCTTTCCTAATAAAGCGGCTCCTACACCACTTTCACCACCACCAAGAATCACTAACCGATTCATTTATCTAATTTTTAAAGTCACTATGGTTACAATTGCTAGCAAAATGCCTACAATCCAGAACCTGGTCACTATTTTACTTTCGTGATATCCTAATTTTTGATAATGATGATGTAAGGGCGACATTTTAAAAATGCGCCTTCCTTGACCAAACTTCTTCTTAGTATATTTAAAGTAACTTACCTGCAACACCACAGAAAGATTCTCTGCTAAGAAAATACCACACAACACAGGGATTAACCATTCTTTTCTTACAGCAATAGCTATTACAGCTATGATACCTCCAATAGTTAAACTTCCCGTATCGCCCATAAACACTTGCGCCGGATAGGTATTATACCATAAAAACCCAACCAATGCTCCAACAAATGCAGCGATATAAATGGTTATTTCTTCTACTTTTGGGATATACATAATGTTTAAATAATCGGAAAAAATTATGTTACCCGATATCCAGGCAAAAATGCCTAAAGTGAGGACAATTATGGCCGATGTACCCGCCGCCAAGCCATCTATACCATCGGTTAAATTGGCACCGTTCGACACGGCTGTAATTATAAAAATGGTTGCCAAAATAAAAATAACCCATGCGTAAGGTTTTAAGTTTGGACTTATCCAAGTAATTAAATCGGCGTAATCAAACTCATTTCCTTTTACAAATGGAATGGTTGTTTTGGTTGATTTTTCTTCGGCTTTAAATAATTTTGAAGGTTGTACATTAGGATTTTCTTCAAGAATTACTTTTTGCTGCTCAACGGGTAGTTTCTCTTTTATTGTTACACTATCATTAAAGTATAAGGTTGCGCCAACGATAATTCCTAAACCTACTTGCCCAAGCACCTTAAATTTGCCTTTTAATCCTTCTTTATCGTTTTTAAATTTCTTTATGTAATCGTCGATGAACCCTATGGTTCCCATCCACACTGTCGCTATTAACAGTAAAATGATGTAAACATTCTCTAATTTTGCCAACAAAAGTACTGGAATAATAGTGGCTAGAATGATTATAATCCCTCCCATAGTTGGTGTTCCTGCTTTTTCAACTTGACCTTCAAGCCCTAAGTCTCTTATGGTTTCACCAACTTGTTGTTTTTGTAAAAAAGCAATGATTCGTTTTCCAAAAATGGTTGAAATAAGCAACGACAAAATTATAGCCAAAGCCCCTCTAAAGGTTAAAAACCCAAATAGAGATGCTCCAGGTAATTGGTAGTGTTTTTCTAAATATTCGAATAAGTAGTATAACATGTTACTTTTGTAATTGCTTTAAAAATTCTTTTACTATTTTAAAATCATCAAAATCGAAGCGTTCGCCTTTTATCTCTTGATAAGTTTCATGGCCTTTGCCCGCTATTAAAATAATATCGTTAGCATTTGCCATTTGACAAGCCGTTTTAATCGCCTGTTTTCTATTGGTTATAGACAGTGTTTTCTTGACATTATCTGGCGATACACCTTTTTCAACATCCTTTATAATCTCATCTGGATCTTCATGTCTTGGATTGTCGCTAGTGAAAATGACTTTTGTACTTAACAACGACGCGATGTTTCCCATTTTAGGGCGCTTTGTTTTATCTCTATTTCCGCCACAACCAACAACCGTAATTAATTCTTCATTTTTTGTACGAATGCTGTTTATGGTTTCCAACACATTTTTTAAGGCATCTGGTGTATGGGCATAATCAACAATAGCGGTTATTTTTCCTTCGGAAATAACATATTGAAACCTTCCAGCCACACTGTTTAACTCACTTATAAGACGCAATATTTCAACCTTTTCCAACCCTAACAAATCTGCCGCACCATAAATAGCTAAAACATTGTAGGCATTAAAACTTCCTATTAGCTTGGTCCAAACTTCACTCTCATTCACTTTAAGCAAGAGACCGCTAAACTGATTTTCTAGAATCATGGCTTTATAATCTGCCATACCTTTTAAAGCGTAAGTGTATTTTTTAGCCTTTGTATTTTGAAGCATCACTGCACCATTCTTATCATCTGTATTTACTAAAGCAAAGGCGTTTTTAGGCAACTCGTCGAAAAAGCGTTTTTTTACATCGCGATACTCGGCAAATGATGCGTGATAATCTAAATGATCATGCGATAGGTTTGTAAAAATCCCACCAGAAAAAGCAAGTCCTTTTGTTCTATTTTGATGAATACCATGCGAACTCACTTCCATGAAGCAAAATTCCACACCATCGTCATTCATCATTTTTAAATATTTATTTATTGTTAATGAATCTGGCGTTGTATGTGTTGCTTTAAACGCTTTATCATCGACCATAATTTTCACAGTAGAGAGCAACCCAACCTTATAACCCGCGTTTTTAAACAATTGATACAACAACGACGCTATAGTTGTTTTACCATTTGTACCAGTAACACCTACTAATTTTAAATTTTCGGATGGCGACCCATAATAATTTGACGCCATTTGCGCTAAAGCTACAGAGGCATTATCCACTTCAACATAAGTCACCTTTTCTACTTTCTCACTAGGCAACTTTTCGCAAACAATGGCCACAGCACCTTTATTTATAGCGGTTTCAATATAGTCATGACCATCAACAGCACTTCCTTTAATAGCCACAAACACATCGCCTTTACTTACAAGTCTTGAATCGAACTGGATACCATTAATATCTTGATGCGTATTTCCTGAAACGACATTTAAACCAACCTTATATAATATGTCTTTTAATGCGTGTTTCATGCTTTAATTACAACTGTTTGATTTGCTTTTAATTTTGTTCCTCTTGATACAGATTGCGACTCTACAATCCCTTCTCCCGAAGCCCTAACTTTTATATCAACATCCATGTTTTCTAATAAGGAAATAGCATCCATTAAAGGCATTCCTACAACACTTGGCATAATGGTTTTGTAGGTCTGCGCCGTATCGAAATAACTTTGATAGCTTTTTTCAGCTAGTGCATTTTTAACCGTTAAAGTTTCTATCTCATCTACAATAGGTGTTTCGGTAAATATTTTTTGCGCAATGCGTTTAAAGACTGGCCCAGAAACATCTGCACCATAATATCCCTTTTTAACACTTGGTTTATGTATAATAACTATACACGAGTATTTTGGATTTTCAGCAGGGAAATACCCAGCAAACGAGGACACATACCTTGGATTTTCACTCCAGTCTTTCATCCAATATTCCGACTTAGCAGTTCCTGTTTTTCCTGCCATGGAGAAATACGGCGAATACAATGATCTCCCGGTTCCTCTTTCTACTACATGTTTTAAAATATCTTGCATTTGATGCAGAGTTTCCTCTGAGCATATTCTATTATTCACCACCTGCTTGTCAAATTTTTCAACCTCTCTATTAAGTTCTTTCACTTCTTTAATAAATCGAGGCTTCACCATAACACCATCATTCGCAATAGCATTATAAAATGTTAATGTCTGTAATGGCGTTAAACGCAGGTTATATCCGTACGCCATAGAAGGCAATGCATTTTTACTCCACAGTTTATCTCCTGGCTTTGGAATAACTGGCTTCCCTTCTCCAATAATGGGCAAGCCTATAGGTTTATCTAACCCCCAAGAACTTAAACGGGATAAGAATTTTTCTGGATTTTTTGAGTAATTATCATCTATAAAAGTTGCCATTCCAATATTTGAAGACACCTCTAAAGTTCTAGCAACAGATATTTTACCATAGCCACCATGTTTCGAATCTGTAATATATCTTCGATAAAATTGCTTACGCCCTTTTTTGGTATCTATTACTGTAGCTGTATCAACCACCTTATCTTCTAGTGCCACCATAAGTGCCATGGTTTTAAATGTAGATCCTGGTTCGTGTGATTCCCAAACGGCATAGTTTCGTTTTTCGTAATAACTTCCATTTTCTGTTCTAGCAAGATTAGAAATTGCTCTAACCTCTCCTGTTTTAACCTCCATAACAACCACACAACCATGCTCGGCTTTATAATACTCTAATTGTTGTAACAAAGAATGGTGCGCAATGTCTTGTATATTACTACTAATGGTGGTATAAACATCATAACCATCTTTAGGCTCAACTTGATTATAATCTACAATAGGTTTCCATTGTCCTTTTCCTATACGCTGCTTTAAACGCTTACCATCAACGCCTCTTAGGTATTTAGCTCCAAAAGCACCATCAAGACCAGGTCTGGTTATATTACCTTTATCATCTACTCTTTCGTAACCTATAGTTCTTTGTGCTACACCACCCATTGGATATTCGCGTTTGGTGGTTTGTTCGACTATTAATCCGCCTTTAAATGCCCCCAAGTTCAATAAAGGAAAACTTCTAAATCGCATATAATCGGAATACCCCACATTTCTTACAAGCGGGTAATAACGGTTTTTAACCGCTCTAGCGTGTCGTAGTTTTTTCTGATAATAAGCTGATGATTTTCCAGAATATGCAGAAAGCGAATCGCAAAGTCCTTTTATATTTTCCTCAAACCGCTTATTAGTTGATGTTACCGCATCGATAAGAATATCGTATTTAGGTATTGATGTTGCTAAAAGATTACCATCTACCGAGTAAATATTCCCTCTATTAGCTGGAATAACCACATTTTTCACCAAACGGTCATCGGCCATACTTTTGTATTCATCACCATGAACCAACTGAATTGTTAGTAATTTAAATACAATTAGTAGTGCGAAGATGAACATACATCCTGCAATAAAATATAACCGATTTAATATGTTCTTCTCGTTTACTGCCAAGTTGAACTATTTACTAGATTTAACTATAATTTTTGTTGGTGGAATTTCTGAAATATAAATCCCTTTCTCTTTCATTTTTAACTCTACGACGGTCTCTTTTTTTAACCGCATTAACTCGCTTCTACCTTCTACAAACATGGAGTGCAGCTCTTTCACTTCATCTTTAAGTTTTGCTATGTCGTGCACTTTCCTATCTGCGCTATGCGAACTCGCTATCATGACTAAAGCCAGCAAGGATAAAAACAAAATCATACGCCAGTTTTTAAAAGCATCTTCACTTACCAAAAATTTCCCTTTTAATATGTTATGAAGTCTACTTTTCATTTAACGATACCTTTTCTGCCACTCTTAACTTTGCACTTCTTGCACGACTATTCTGTGCAATTTCTTCTTTTGAAGGCACAATTAACTTCCCTACTTTTTTTAAAGGCACCTCAAAATTGCCATATATATCGCGTTCTGGCTCACCTTCAAACATACCGTTTCTAATAAATCGTTTCACCAAACGATCTTCTAGAGAGTGATACGAAATCACACTTAAACGCCCATGAGGTTTTAACAATTCTGGCACCTGAATTAAAAACTCTTTAATAACTTCAAGCTCTTGATTCACCTCAATTCTAATTGCTTGGTATATTTGAGCCAGCACTTTATTTTCTTTTTTATGACCCAAAAACTTTGCTAATGCTTGCTTTAAACTTTCTCCTGTTTTTATATCTTGGTCTTTTCTATAATGAACAATACTCCTTGCCATTGCTGGCGCTTGACGCAACTCTCCGTATTGCTTTAAAACCGACGCCAAATGCTTCTCCTCATATTCATTAATCACATGAAATGCCGACAGCTTATCGTTTTGATTCATTCGCATATCCAACTCTGCATCAAATCGCGTAGAAAACCCTCTTTCTGGCTTATCGAATTGATGTGACGAGACGCCAAAATCGGCTAAAACACCATCTACTTTCTTTATTCCATAAAGCCTTAAAAAGCGATTCATGTACCTAAAGTTCTCGTTAATCAACGTAAACCTATCGTCCTCAATTTTGTTTTTTAACGCATCTAAATCTTGATCGAAAGCAAACAACTTCCCTTTCTCACCCAAATGCTTTAAAATCTCTCTACTATGTCCACCGCCACCAAAAGTCACATCTACATAAATACCATCCTCTTGAATATTTAATCCATCGACGGTTTCTTTAAGCAATACTGGATTATGATATTCCATCTTCTTCATCTTGACCCATTACTTCTTCGGCTAAATCGGCAAAATCCATTGCCGCATCATCAATTGCTGCTTCATAGCGCTCTTTATCCCAGATTTCAAGAATATTGACCGCCGATGATACTACTGTGTTTTTTGAAATTCCCGCAAAGACAACTAAGTCCTTAGGAATTAACAAACGTCCTGTGCTATCTACCTCAACTATCTTTACACCAGCTGTAAATCGCCTAATAAAATCGTTATTCTTTTTCTTGAACCGATTTAACTTATTCACCTTCTGCATTAACAATTCCCACTCTGCCATTGGATATAGTTCCAAGCAGGGCTGAAACACTGCTCGCTTTAACACAAACCCATCTTGAAGCACATCTGCCAACTGCTTTTTTAGCGCAGCAGGAAGCATAAGCCTTCCTTTGGCATCAGCTTTACATTCGTATGTTCCTATTAATGAGTTCAAAAGCAGTTCGATCTTTGAAATTCAAATATATCGAAAAATATACCACATTTTACCACATTTTACCACTTTGTTGATAATTTTTCGATTAACCGCAGGAATATGTCGTTTTTATCTCAATGAAAATTTCTTTAATCATTGATTTTCAAACAGCTTACACACATTAAACAGCGCCCCAAACAATTTATTAACAGCTTTAAACAGCATTGCAGAAACACCGAAACCAATAATTGTAGATTTTTTGAATGATTTGACTATATTTGTTTTTTACGAAAAGACTAACTGATTAATGGCGCACAGACTAAAAAAAGAGAAAGATTACAGCTACATAGAAGTCGGAGAAGGCACACCTATTATCGTGCTTCATGGGTTGATGGGCGGATTAAGTAATTTCGACTCTGTCACTTCACACTTTAGCCAAAAAGGGTATAAAGTTATTATTCCAGAGCTTCCTATATACACCATGTCCTTATTAAAAACTAATGTAAAAAGCTTTGCCAAGTATTTACATGATTTTATTGAATTTAAGGGATTTGACGAGGTTATTTTATTAGGAAATTCTCTTGGCGGGCACATAGGACTTTATCACACAAAAATGTTTCCCAAAAAGGTTAAAGCTCTTGTTATAACTGGAAGTTCGGGACTTTATGAAAGCGCCATGGGAAGCGGCTACACAAAACGTAGCGATTATGAAGTTATTAAAAAGAAAGCGCAAGATGTGTTTTACGATCCTGAAGTTGCCACCAAAGAGATTGTAGACGAAGTTTACGAAACGGTTAACGACCGAAATAAATTAATAAAAACACTTGCCATTGCTAAAAGTGCGATTAGACACAACATGTCTAAAGACCTCCCAAATATGCACACACCAACCTGTATTATTTGGGGTAAAAACGACACAGTAACACCTCCAGAAGTGGCCGAAGAATTTAACGAGCTTTTACCAGATTCTGATTTATTTTGGATTGATAAATGTGGTCACGCTGCCATGATGGAACACCCGGAAGAATTTAATAGTATCCTTGAAAAGTGGCTTACAGAAAAGCAGTTTTAAACAAGCAACTATGGAAATTAAAACAGCAGAGTTTGTTATAAGTAATTCTGAGGTCAGTAAATGTCCAAATACTAATTTACCAGAGTACGCTTTTATTGGACGAAGTAACGTTGGTAAATCCTCGTTAATAAACATGCTTACTGGGCGAAAAAAGCTTGCCAAAACCTCTGGAAAACCTGGAAAAACACAATTAATTAATCACTTTTTAATTAATAAAAATTGGCATTTAGTTGATTTACCCGGTTATGGCTATGCGCGAGTTTCAAAGAGCACTAAAAAAACATTTCAAAAGTTTATTACACAGTATTTCGAAAAACGCAAACAACTTGTTAGCGCCTTTGTTTTAGTAGATATTAGACATAAACCTCAGCCAATCGATTTAGAATTCATGCAATGGCTAGGCGAAAACATGATTCCGTTTTCTATTATTTTCACAAAGGCTGATAAACTAAGACCTAAAGCCATAGAAAACCATATTAACGACTACAGAACCATCATGTTAGAATACTGGGAGGAGATGCCAAACTACTTTATAACTTCCTCTACAAAAGATATGGGTAAAGATGAGCTTTTAAATTATATTGGGGATATTAATAAAAGTATTACATAGTGAGAATTGCTTTTATTATTGTTTCATTTTTATTAATCAACGGTTATTCTTATGCTCAAAAAAAACACAAACGTATTTATGTAGACGAAAACGACCAAGAGATTAGCCGCTCTGAACTCCTAAATAAATGGAGAGATAAAAATTTACTTCTAAGTAGATGGGATTATATTAAAAACAATACACGCTACGTTACTCTTAAGAAGGATTTATATCAAACAGCTCATTTTAATTACCAACATATTAAATCAAGACTTGAGTTTCTTACTAAAAATAAAGTCGACAATAACACCATCATCCTTTTAGAATATTACTACAAAGACGACCTATGTTCCTCTAAACGAGATAACACATGGACAAAAATAGAAATTAGTGATAGAAAAAGGTTTCTCAGCCCCATTCTTAGAACCTTAAAAGGACAAGACATAACTTTTATAGTGTTATTTGAAGAAGATATTATATTAAACAACAACCCAAAACTCAAAAAAGAATATTTTTATACAGATAAAGACAACTATTTTAGGAACAAACTTTTCACAAACCCTACATTATGCGGTTCGTTTGCTTTAATTAAACCTAATGGAGAAACGCTAATACGTAATGGAGAGTACAGAGCTGACTGGATGGCTGAGCATTTAAAAAAAGAAAATTGGAGTATTTTCTTTGGCAGTACAAAAGAATAGTAACTTTCTTTAAGTTTTTACTTCCAAAGCATCTCGCAATGCATTTCCTATAAGCATAAACGCCATAACCAAACTCATAATACACAATCCAGGAATTAATGCTAAATAAGGTTTCCCAAGAATAATATAGTTATAGTGATCTTTTATCATAGCGCCCCAACTTGCCATTGGTGGTTGTGCGCCAATACCCAAAAAGCTCAATCCGCTTTCAATTAAAATGGCTGCTGCAAAATTAGCGGCTGAAATTACAATTACTGGCGCCATAATATTAGGTAGTATATGCTTAAATATAATTCTAAAATCTTTATACCCTAACGCTTTTGCAGCTGTTATATACTGCATATTTTTCGCACTCATAACTTGCCCTCTTACCACACGAGCCACTTCTACCCACATGGTTAATCCAACTGCTATAAACACTTGCCAAAACCCTTTTCCTAATGCTAATGTTATTGCAATTACTAATAACAATGTTGGTATGGACCAGGTTACATTTATTAACCACATAATTACAGCATCGACTTTTCCGCCATAATACCCAGCAAGGCTTCCTAATAAAATACCCACAACTAACGAAATAAAGACGGCCACAAAACCTATAAAAAAAGAAATTCTTGCCCCCACTAAAATACGGCTTAGCATATCTCTTCCATATTTATCAGTTCCAAAAACAAAGTGTTTTTGTGTCACATATGGTTTTGTTTCAAAATCAGAGAATACGATGTGTTTTTCTTCAGCTTCTAATCCACCAGACACGTATTCTTTATAAAAAAGCGTGTCGTTTTGTATGTTATGATATGAAATAGGAATTTCTTCATCTAAATTTTTCACTCCAAAAAACCATTTATCAAAAGCATTTTGGTTGGTGCTTACTATCGATGGAACAGTTAGCATATCGACTTTAAATCCAGGATTTTTTGAATGGATAGAAAGATGCATTTGGTTTGCACTTACCGAATTATCTGGCGCAATTACGTAAGCAAACACTGAAATTAGCCCAATAAGGATTATAAAAAGAAAACTAAAAACGCCCCAAAAATTACGTTTGAATTTTTGGAGCGCTAATGCTGTTAATGAATTTGATTCGCGACTCATAAAAGTCTTAGTCCTTTACCGTAGCTACTTTATTTATAGAGTAGGAAAGCTTTAAGTCTTCTAAAACATTCAAGGCCTCTTCTATGTATACGTCTTTACTCAAGCTTTTATGCCAACGATCGCGTTTATCTTTTAAAACGGTGTCATTTAAAAACATATTTTGCTCGTAGGGTAACGACTCAAACGTTAAGTTTGTTTTGTAATCGTTAAGTTTATCGAAACGTTCGGCAATTTTTTCGTTTTCATCTAGTTTGGCTTTATAAGCATTATAATTTAATGAATGATGCGTTTCGTCCATTCGTTCTTTAACCCATAAAGCGTTTTCATTAATAAGTTTTAGCTGTTCGTTATTAATCATACGTTGTTCGCTGTTTTTAATAGCTTGGTCATAATCGTAATAATTATCCCAATAGGTATGCTCTACAGAAGCAATTTTATCGTATGGTAATGGATTTTCCTGATCTTTCTCTCCTATATCTATGTAAGAATACCTATCTGGCACAACCACATCGCTTTTAACACCTTCCAATTGTGTCGATCCGCCACTTACGCGATAAAACTTTTGTGTGGTTAGTTTAAGCGCCCCTAAATCGCCATTTCTATTATTTTTAACAATTCGGTTTAAGTCAAAAATATTTTGCACCGTTCCTTTACCATAGGTTTGTTTGCTTCCTATAATAATAGCTCTTTTATAATCCTGCATGGCTGCTGCTAAAATTTCTGATGCCGAGGCTGACAGCTCGTTTACCATAATAACCAAAGGACCATCCCAAATAATAGATTTGTCTTTATCTTTTAAAACCTCTTTAGGTTCTCCTGTAGATCTTACTTGAACAATTGGACCGTCTTTTATAAACAAACCAGCTATATCGACAACGGTTTGCAACGACCCGCCACCATTATTTCTTAAGTCTAAAACTAGTCCTTCCATGCCTGCTTCTTTAAGACGTTCGATTTCTTTTTTAATATCAGAAGCAGCATTTCTATTTTTATAATTTTCAAAATCCACATAAAACTTGGGCAGATTAATTACCGCAAATGTTTTGTCGTTTTTCTTAACTATAGACGATTTGGCATAAGTTTCTTCCAGTTCTACAACATCTCTAGTTATGGTGATATCTTCCACCGTTCCATCTACTTTTTTTACTGTTAAAATTACTTTAGTGCCTTTAGGGCCTTTAATTAATTTTATGGCGTCGTCTAATCGCATACCAACAATATTTACTGGCTGCTCTTCATCTTCTTGGCGTACTTTCATAATAACATCGCCTACTTCCAATTCTTTTCCTCGCCATGCTGGACCACCAGAAATAAGCTCGACTATTTTTGTATTATCCATACGTTTTTGAAGTCTCGCCCCTATACCTTCCAATTTTCCAGACATTTGCTGATCGAAACGATCTTTATCTTCTGGAGCAAAATAAAAGGTATGTGGATCGAACTCTTCAACGATTGAATTCACATACATAGCAAACCAATCTTTTCGTTGTAAATCGTCGATATAATCATTAAAATACAAATCGATAGACTCTAAGGTTTCCTCTCTAGCTTCTTGCTCTATCTGTGCTAATGTTTTTTTCGCTCCTTTTTCAGAAGCATCAGGTTTATTTTCTTTTAAGTTTTCCTGTTCTTGCATTAAAGCATCGTAATTAGCTAAGTTGCTAAATTTAAGTTGCTTTCTCCAACGCTCTTTTAACTGACGGCTATTTTTTGCATAATCTTGATTTTCGTAATCAGAACTATAGGCTTCATCTACCGAATAATCAAAAGGCTTCTCTAAAACTTCTTTATAAATGTCTTTAGCTTCATCAATACGTTTCATTAATCGTTCGTTAGTTAAGTTAAAGAACGAAATGTCAAATTGTTTTAATTGATCGTCAAGCTGATATTTATAGGCTTCAAATTCCTTAATATCAGATTTTAGAAAATAACGTTTTAATGGGTCTATCTGATCTAAATAATCTTGGTAAACCGCTTCAGAAAAACTATCGTTTAATTCTTTAGGATCGAAATGTCCGCGTTCTAGAACATAAGTAATAACCTGTACTAATAACTTGTCTTTATCAGGATTATCAAAAGTTTTAGACGTAAAGCTACACGATGCAAATGCTAATAACAGCACCAACATCAAAATTTTATAATTTCTTTTCATAAGTCTTATCATCATTATTATACTTATTTGGCTTAATAAAAAGGCCAGAAAACTTATATTAAATTAAGTTTATAAGATTACTAAATTAAAGAAAAAACCATGCCAATGAAACCTATTGACACTAATTTTTTGTTAAACAAGATAAAATCATAGTTTACAATAGATTTTATGTATTTTAGCTTAATGAAAAAATGCCTTTAAAATGCCCAAAAAACCTCTTATTTTAGTTACAAATGATGACGGTATAACAGCTCCTGGAATTCGTACATTAATTACTGCTATGAAAACCATAGGCGAGGTTGTTGTTGTTGCACCCGACAGTCCACAAAGCGGTATGGGGCACGCCATTACGGTAAATTCTACCTTACATTTAGAGCGTGTTACTATAGATGATGACTCGCAAACAGAGTATAGTTGTTCTGGTACGCCAGCCGATTGTGTAAAACTTGCTGTTAGAGAAATTTTAAAACAGAAACCTGACATTTGTGTTTCTGGCATAAATCACGGCTCAAACTCTTCTATCAACGTTATTTACTCTGGCACCATGAGCGCCGCATTAGAAGCTGGCATAGAAGGCATTCCTGCTATTGGATTTTCGTTATGCGACTACAATTACAATGCTAATTTTGAAGCTGCTAAACATTTTGCCACTAAGATTGTGAAAAAAGCGCTAAAAGAAGGCATTCCTAAAAATACTGTACTAAACGTTAACATTCCTAACACCCCTTTAAATGCTATTAAAGGCATAAAAGTGTGCAGACAAGCCAAAGCCAATTGGGTTGAGGAATTTGATAAACGCCAAACACCTCTTGGTAAAGACTATTACTGGCTAACTGGAAAATTTGTTAACCTTGACAAAGGAGAAGATACCGATGAATGGGCTTTAAACAACAATTATGTTTCTATTGTTCCTGTGCAATTTGATTTAACTGCACATCATACTATTCAAACTTTAAACTCGTGGAATTTTAATGAATAAAAAAGATATTATTATTGGATTTGTAGTTGGCTTAATTGCCAATATAATTGGCTTATTTATGGCTACATTATTTTATAATAGCAACCGTCCGTTTTGGGAAACACTAAACGCCGCTATTTCTCATGGCTCGATTAGTCAATTAATAAGTTTTGGTGCTGTTTTAAATCTATTAGCTTTTTTTATATTTTTAAAAAAGAAACAAGAATACCGAGCAAGAGGTGTTTTATTAGCTACCCTTTTTGCAGCTGTTTTAACATTTATCATTAAATTCTTATAAGTATTTAAATAATGAAGTACTACATTATTGCAGGCGAAGCTTCGGGAGATTTACATGGTTCCAACCTAATGAAAGCATTACTTAAACAAGATGTTAATGCCGAGTTTAGGTTTTGGGGCGGCGACTTAATGCAAAATGTAAGCGGTAACTTAATCAAACATTATAAAGATTTAGCATTTATGGGGTTTGTGGAAGTTATTATGAACCTAAGAACCATAACCAAAAATCTGTCGTTCTGTAAAAAAGATATTGAAGCATATCATCCAGATGTTATTATTTTTATAGACTACCCAGGATTTAATCTTCGTATTGCCAAATGGGCTAAAGCTCTAGGCTACAAAACACACTATTACATTTCTCCTCAAATATGGGCTTGGAAAGAAAACAGAATTAAAGCCATTAAAAGAGATATTGATGAAATGTATGTTATTCTTCCGTTTGAAAAAGACTTTTACGAGACAAAACATGGCTTTCCTGTTCATTTTGTTGGACACCCGTTAATAGACGCCATTTCCAATAGAACTCAAATTGATGAATACGATTTTCGTGCCGAACACGAGTTAAACGAAAAACCTATAATTGCCTTACTACCGGGAAGCCGAAAACAAGAAATTAAAAAAATGCTCTCGGTTATGCTTGCCGTTAGTAACGACTATCCAAACTATCAATTTGTTATTGCTGGAGCTCCAAGTCAAGACTACGAGTTTTATAAACCATTTCTTAAAAAATCTAATGTACACTTTGTTTCTAACAGAACATACGATTTGTTAAGCGTTTCTACAGCTGCTTTGGTAACCTCTGGAACGGCTACTTTAGAAACGGCTTTGTTTAAAGTTCCCGAAGTTGTTTGCTATAAAGGTAGTTGGATTTCATACCAAATTGGAAAACGACTGGTCAAGCACATAAAATATATTTCTTTAGTTAACCTAATTATGGACAAAGAAGTGGTTACTGAGTTAATTCAAAACGACTTCAATAAAAAACGATTAAAGGCTGAACTCGATCTCATTTTAGACAACTACGAACGCACCAAGTTTTTTATAAACTATTATGAACTTGAGAAAAAATTGGGCGGAAAAGGTGCTAGCAAAAAAACAGCTCAACTTATCTACGAAAAGATTTCTTAATTCATGAAAAAAACATTTTACTTGTTATGTATTGCGGTACTCACATTAGTTTCATGTAAGTCAACAAAAGGCACGAAAGTAGTTACCAAAAAAAGCAAACAAACAACCACTAAAAATAGTTCTTCTGAGCCAACTACTGTTTCTTCTAAAACATATTCAAGCTCAACTCACGCTAATACAACCATAAATAATATTATAGCTGAAGCCGAAACTTACCACGGTGTTAGGTATAAATATGGTGGCAACACAAAACGTGGTATGGACTGCTCTGGGTTAGTTACTACTGCTTTTAAAAGTGAAGACATTCTATTACCTAGAACGACTTCCAGTTTGTCTACTCACGGCGATTGGATTGACTTAAAAAACGTACAGAAAGGCGATTTACTCTTTTTTGCGACAAAAAAAAATAGTCGTAAAGTTAACCACGTAGGTATTGTAACAAATACGCGACCAGGTTATGTAGAATTTATTCACTCTACGACTAGTCGTGGTGTTATTACCTCTAAACTTTCTGAAAAATATTGGTATTTTGCTTTTGTACAAGCAAGACGTGTCTTATAAAAACACCTTTTAATCTTATTTTTAGTAACTTAAAGCATGAAGTTACTAGACTTTGTTATTATAAAATTACTTCTTGTATTAATTTTAGGTATTACTACAGGTGTTTTTTTAAGCATCTCTAATTATGTAGTTTACCTATCACTTGGTCTAAGTTTCGCTATTTTTTCTTTACTATATTTTTTTAGCAAAAAAATTCTCAGCACAAACATTTGGTTTGGTATAGTTACCTACACAACAACATTCTTCCTTGGAGTTGCTACGGTAAATTTTCATAATGAAAAAATATCGCAAAATCATTATACTCATTTTACAAATACCAATAACACTAAGGCCTCAACAATAACATTTAAAATAAGAGAAGTCCTTAAGCCTGGGACGTATTACGATAAATATATAGTCGAGGTACTTTCAATTAATAGCCAATCGGTTATTGGAAAATTGTTACTTAACGTTGAAAAAGACAGCTTACAAAACACCCCCTTAAATGTTGATGCGGTTTACGCTAGTAGAGAACCTTTAAAACAGGTTAATGCGCCGCGCAACCCGTTTCAATTTAATTATAAAGATTATTTAGAAAAATCGTATATCTACCATCAATTATTTAGTCAAAAAGAGCATCTTTTAAAGTTAGATACTTTACAAGAAACCTCTATTTATGGCATAGCATTTAAGATAAGAAAACACATAAACCAAAAGCTTAAAGTCTATGCTTTTAATGATGATGTTCTTGCTATAACCAACGCCCTTTTACTTGGACAACGGCAAAACATAAGTAAAGACATTTACACAAATTACACCCATGCTGGCGCGGTTCATATTTTAGCTGTTTCTGGATTACATGTTGGTATTGTACTACTTATTTTAAATTTCTTATTACGCCCATTAGAGTATTTAAAACAAGGGAATTTTATTAAAATAATAGTTATTTTATTGTGTCTATGGAGCTTTGCTATTATTGCAGGATTATCGGCCTCTGTTGTTAGGGCTGTTACAATGTTTACGGCTGTGGCTATTTCTATAAACTTAAAAAAGCCAACAAACATTTACAATATTTTAGCCATTTCAGCTTTTATTTTACTCTTGGTAAAACCGTTGTTTTTATTTGATGTTGGTTTTCAATTAAGTTACCTTGCTGTTATTGCTATTGTAGCATTTCAACCTGTTTTTTATAAACTCTACACACCCAAATGGGCATTAGATAAACTCCTATGGAATGTTATTACCGTGTCTTTTGCCGCACAACTTGGTGTGGCGCCAATTGCTTTGTTTAATTTTCATCAGTTTCCAGGCCTGTTTTTTATTTCAAACATTGTAATTATTCCGTTTTTAGGATGTATTCTAGCACTTGGTATTTTAATTATATTTTTGGCTTTAGTAAATATAAATATTCCGCTATTACCTGACATATACAGTTGGCTTATCACCAATATAAATAAGTTAGTAGCTTGGGTATCGCATCAAGAAGAATTCTTTTTTGATAATATTTCTTTTGATTTTTCTCAGGTTGCAACCACCTATTTAGTCATTATGGCTCTTTATTTTTTAATCACCTCGAAAAACAAGTCTAAACATGTGATTATATTTTTAATCAGTATTCTGGTATTACAACTTACCTTCCTATATAAAAAACATGAGACAAACACTCGCGAATTTATCGTGTTTCATAAAAGTAAGTATAGTATAATTGGTGAAAAGTCGAATGACTTACTAACTATTAATCACAACCTAAAGTTAGAAGACTTAAAAACCCAAAAACTTATTAAAAACTATAAAGTTGGCACATATATTTCTGAAACTAGATATGATTCTATAAGCCCTATTTATCAAGCAAATAATAATCTAATATTAGTTGTTGATAGTTTAGGTGTTTATAACATAAAGAAGATGACTCCTGATATTATTTTACTTAGAAACTCCCCTAAAATAAATTTAACACGTTTAATTGACTCGGTTAAGCCTAAACTTATAATTGCTGATGGTAGTAATTACAAATCGTATGTAGCCCGCTGGAAAACAACCTGTAAAAAACAAAAACTCCCTTTCCATTATACCTATGAAAAAGGAGCTTTTATTATAAATTATTAATCTTGAATTAATTGCTAAATTCGGGTTTAAAGGCTTTAAAATACGCATTAAATTTTTCTTGCGTATCCATCTCAGTATGTTTATCGTCTTTAAATAATTTTAAATAAAGTTCTAACTGTTGTGGTTTTTTATAACCAATAATAGGCGCTAACAAATCGGCCTTTTCATCAAGAAACACCAATGTTGGATAAGACCTAATACTAAAATATCTTGATAATTGATGTGGCGAATTACGTTTATTGGCTTTTGCTGGATCGTAATTTGGGTTTGTAAACGTATTACCCTTAAAATTGATTTCTTCATTTCCTTCGGCATTAAACTTGACAGCGTAATAATGCTTATTAATATACGCAGCGACATCTTTGTTACTAAAGGTGTTTCTATCTAACATTTTACATGGACCACACCATTTGGTATAAGCATCTAAAATGATTTTTTTGGGATTTTTCTTTTGAAGTTCAACTGCCTCTTCTAAAGACACCCAATTAATTTCTTGCGCCGAAATATTTCCGACAAGTAATAGTAAAATAACTAAGGTTGTAATATGTGTTCTCATAGTTTATTTGTTACAAAAGTTGTTCCTAACTTACAAAAAATGCCCCAAGCAAGGAGCATTTTATTATTTTTTAACGATTTTATGGTCTAACGTACACCATGCATTAATTTTTTCATCACGGGATTTAAAGCCCACACAAGTAATCCTGCTACAAGTGGTACAATGGTAAAAATTAAGAAGAATGTAGAAAGACTATACTCTTTTGTAATGTTTTCAATTTGCCCACCTAATACGGCAGCTAATTTATTTCCAATAGCAATGGCCAAATACCACATACCAAACATTAAGGCTATCATTCTTGCTGGCACTAATTTACTCACGTAAGATAGTCCTACAGGCGATAAACATAATTCCCCAAGAGTATGGAATAAATATGCTAAAATTAGCCAGATCATGCTTACTTTCACACCAGCCTCAATACCGTAAGAACCAAAAGCTAATAATCCAAAACCTATTGCCATAATAATAAGTCCAAGCGCATATTTTGATGCTGCCGAAGGATTGTATTTACTTTCAAACCATTTAGAAAATAATGATGCAAACACAATAATAAAGAACGAGTTTAATATACTAAACCAAGATACTGTAATCTCAGAAACTTCGGCTGTAAACTCTCTTTGTAACATCCATGCCACAATTCCCCACATAAATAAGAAACAAATAACTAAAACAATGTTGGAGTACGGTATTTTTCGGAATGTTTTTTTCCATAAATCGTATAACACATATGTTATAATGAGTAAAGGAATTACAGTAAGTAAAGCATTTACAATATTAAATATCATAGCAGAATTTCCTTCTAATACTCTATCGACATTATCTCTAGCAAATAACACTAAAGATGACGCCCCTTGCTCAAATGACAACCAGAAAAATACTGTAAAAAAAGCAAAAACAATAAAGGCAATCATACGATCTCTTACTACTGCTGAGTATCTTAAAATACGCCCTATAACTAAAAACAGGAATAAAGCTAACGCTAATAAAACGGCTGTGTATTGCCCCTCGAAACCACCTATCTCTAGTGCAGAAAACATATCTATACCTGCAATTTTAGACATGGGGTCGTTTATTGCATAGCCCAAGCCAATTATCGAGCATATAACAATTAAAATTTTATCTAGTGTTGTAAACGGGTTTGGTTTTTCAACTTCTTCTTCCTCATCTATTTCAGCTATAGAATTATCGGCATCTTGAACATCTTCAACCTCGTGAACTTTAGTAGGTTTAACACCTATTTTTCCAAATAAGTTTTTTGAAAAATAAAACTGAAGTGTTCCTAATAACATAAAAATACCTGCTAGACCAAATCCATAAGACCAGCCTATTTTTTCGGCTAAATATCCGCAAAGCATCATCCCAAAGAAAGCTCCCGCATTTACTCCCATGTAAAAAATAGTATAAGCGCCATCTTTCTTTTCTGGATGTTTCTTATACATTTCGGAAATAATAGAGGTAATATTAGGTTTAAAAAAGCCTGTTCCTATAACCAATAAGCCCAATCCTAAGTATAGTGAAAGTTCTGTTTCTAGAGCCATAGACGCATGACCAAGGGTCATAATTAACGCTCCTATAACTACTGCCCAACGGTACCCTGTAAGTTTATCAGCTATTATCCCACCTACAATTGGTGTGATATATAAAAGCATAGCATAAGTACCAAAAAGTGCCCCTGCATTTTCTGCCGACCAGCCCCAACCAGGGTTATCGCCAATTATCGCAAAAGTTAAAAAGTTTACCAAAAGTACACGCATACCGTAAAACGAAAAACGTTCCCACATTTCGGTAAAAAACAATACAAAAAGGCCTGCTGGGTGACCTAAGACTTTATCTTTAAATAAATTTTCTGCGTCTGTTGTCATAATCAGTATAAGATAATGTTAGTTAATTTTTTCGTCGGCTAGTTCGTACCCTTCTGGAAGTTCATCATTCATATCTCTTTCATCATCTTCAACACCATGGGTTAAGACTTCTAGTTTTTTTCTAAACAGCATTACTATTGCTCCAAAAGCAATACAAAATACTGCAATACCTGTAAATATGGTAAATTCACCAAATTTTGATGCTGATTCACCTAATAATCCAGCTAATTTGTTACCAAGTCCTGTCATTGCAAAAAATACACCCATCATTAAAGAGGCGTATTTTAAAGGCGCTAATTTGGTTATGTAAGACAATGCTACTGGTGATATACATAGCTCTCCTACAGTATGAAATAAATAAGCTAGCACCAACCAATACATGGCAGAGGCTCCTGTACTTTCTAATTGAGCAGACGCTGCTGACATAAAGAAAAAGCCTGTTCCCATAATAATTAAACCAATAATCATTTTAAATAATGATGTTGCTACTTTTCCTTCCAACTTTCTTTTTGCCCAAAACCCTGCTACGGTAGTTCCAAGAAAAATAATAAACATGGCATTTAAAGATTGAAACCAAGATGCTGGAACTTCCCATCCCATCAACATTCTGTTGGTATTATCCATGGCATAAATATTCATAAGACCACCTGCTTGTTCAAAAGCGCCCCAAAACACAATTACCAATAAAAAAGAGATAAGCAATACGACTATTCTATCTTTTTCTACTTTGGTTAATGGTCTATTCATGGCTTCTTTATCTTCTGCATTTTCAGAAGTTCCTATAAAATTACCTACATACTTTAAATGTTTTTGTCCTAAGACATATTGCAATAAACCTAAAGCCATTCCAATACCTGCTAGCCCAAAGCCATAATGCCAACCATGAACTTCACCAACATAACCAACTATTAAACTAGACAAAAATGCCCCTACATTAATTCCTATGTAAAAAATGGTAAACCCTTTATCTCGTCTAATGTCTCCTTTTTTGTATAAACCACCAACCATAGTAGAAATGTTTGGTTTTAACATACCAACTCCAGCAATAATTAACCCAAGTCCTGTATAGAACGCCCACATTTCTTCGATAGCCAAAACACTATGACCTGCTACTAATAGGATTCCTCCATATAACACCGATTTTTTCTGTCCTAATAATTTATCAGCAATCCATCCACCAGGGATAGAAGCCACATAAACTAGCATGGTGTACCACCCATAAAGCGCTAGGGCTTCAGCATTGGTCCATCCTAAACCAGCATTTTCATCGGTTGTTTGAGCTACTAAGTAAAGTACTAAAATAGCACGCATTCCGTAGTAAGAAAAACGCTCCCACATTTCTGTAAAAAACAAAACGTACAATCCTACTGGGTGTCCGAATAGTTCTTTTTGTTTCATTATACTTGCTTGATTTGACATATATAGTTGTATTAGTTAGTTATACTTTATCTTCTTTTTCAGAAGTTTCTTCCTTTATTTTATCACCTAAGGTTTTATCGATAAAATTGGTCATTTTTTTATACAAATGTAATCTTGTATTTCCGCCGTAAATTCCATGGTTTTTGTCTGGATAAATCATCCATTCAAATTGTTTGTCGGCTTGTATTAAGGCTTCCACCATGCGCATAGTATTTTGCAAATGCACATTATCATCGGCCGAACCGTGTATTAGTAAAAAGTCTCCTTTTAACTTATCTACATGACTTAATGGTGAATTATTATCATAACCACCTGGGTTTTCTTGCGGTGTTGTCATGTAACGTTCAGTATAAATACTATCGTAAAAACGCCAGCTCGTTACGGGAGCAACTGCGATAGCCATTTTAAACACATCGTTACCTTTAAACAGAGCATTACTACTCATAAAGCCACCATAACTCCATCCCCAAATACCAATTCTAGAAGCATCTATATAGGACTTTTTACCTAATTTTTTAGCTACTGCTATCTGGTCTTCTACTTCGTACTTTCCTAATTGTTTTTGGGTTACTTTTTTAAATTCAGCACCTTTATAACCTGTTCCACGACCATCAACACAGGCTACAATATAACCTTTTTGTGCTAACATTTGGTACCAATAATCGTTTGAGCTATTCCAGCGGTTTGCAACTTGTTGCGATCCTGGCCCCGAATACTGGTACATAAATAAAGGGTACTGCTTGTTTTCATCAAAATCGGCAGGCTTAATCATCCACATGTTTAAGTCGTTACCATTTACGTTTATAGTTTTGAATTCTTTTTTAGATGTTTTATAATTTAAAACTTTCTCTGCTAGCTTATCGTTATCCTTAATGTTCTTAATAACATCGCCAGAATCGGCATTATTCAAGGTATATTTTGGTGGGGTTGTTGCACTAGAGAATGTGTTTATAAAATAAGAAAAATCGGCACTAAACGCAGCACTATTTGTGCCGTTATTCTTTGTTAATCGCTCTTTAGCTCTACCGTTTAACTTAATTGAATACACATCGCGATTGATAGATCCATTTTCTGTAGATTGATAGAATATTTTTTTCGATTTATCATCGTAACCATAATATGCTGTTACTTCCCAGTTGCCTTTGGTTACTTGGTTAATTAAATCGCCTTCTTTACTGTAGTGATAGATATGGTTAAACCCATCTTTTTCGCTTGTCCAAATAAAGCTATTATTGTTTAAGAACGTAAGGTTATCTGTCACATCAACATACGCTTTGTCGGTTTCTTCTAGAACTAATTTTGCTGTGTTTGTTTTAGCATTAACAAACCATAAATCTAGTTCGTTTTGGTGACGATTCATATATTGTGCGCTTAACACATTTTCATCTTCGGACCATTTAATTCTAGGGATATAGAAATCGTTATAAGTTTTCCCAACTTTAATCTCACTGAGTGTTTCTTTATTCACATCATACAAATGAAGGGATACAACAGAATTAGTCTCTCCTGCTTTTGGGTATTTAAACTCTTGCTCTTCTGGATAAAGTTTTGTGCCGTAAACATCCATAGAAAATTGTGGCACATTGGTTTCATCAAACCTAATAAAGGCTATTCTATCACTTGATTTGTTCCACTCAAATGCACGAACAAAAGCAAATTCCTCTTCGTAAACCCAGTCTGTAATACCGTTTATAATTTTGTTTTTCTCGCCATCGAAAGTTATTTGTTTCGTTTCACCAGAGTTTAAGTCTTTTACAAATAAATTATTATTGTACCCATAAGCTACTTTGCTACCGTCTGGAGAGAAAGTTGGTTCTTGAATTTTCTTTTCGGCAACTAATGCAACCTTCCCAGTAGTTATATTGTAAACATAATACTGCCCTAATGTTGAATGCCTGTATACAGATTCTACATTGGTGGCTAAAAGCACTTTGCTTTCATCGCTACTAAAGGTATAATTGGTAAAGTAATCTATATCATCTATTGTTGCAGAACTCACAAGTGTTTTCACCTTTGACAGTGTTTCGTAATCATACACATCAATAGAAGTAGAACGTGAATATCTATCAAAATTCAACACAGAATATTGTTGCCCATTTTTCATAGAATGTAACGCATCCATGCGCTCTGTTCTAAATGTGCCATTCCATATTTCAGATAGGGTAATTTGTTTGTTTTGTGCAGTTGCTATAAATGTCGCAAAGAAGAAAAATAGCGACAAAAACCTCATAAATTTCATTAATTCTTATTTTTTTTCAAAATGATGTCAAGTTTACTAAAAAATCCTCAAAAAACCGTAGATATTAACAGTTTAATAGGCTATTTATAAGTTTAACATCTTAAGAATAGTACCCAAGAAATAGTATCTTTGTAATTAAGCTTAATCCTTTAAAAATAAAGTTGCCTTAGCTCAACCAAAACAAACAGCTCATAAACAAACACTTAACACTCAATACGCAAGAGTTTACAATACTATGAACAAATCAATATCGGGTTTCTCAAGGTTATCTAAATCTGAAAAAATAAATTGGATTGTCGACACCTATTTTAGTCACAATGAAAATGCTAAAAACATTATCAAACAATACTGGAATACCAACGAAAAATTACAAAAACTTCACGACGAGTTTATAGAAAATACGATTACCAATTATTACCTCCCGCTGGGTGTTGCTCCTAACTTTTTAATCAATGGCAAAGTTCATACTATTCCTATGGCTATTGAGGAAAGCTCGGTTGTTGCTGCAGCTAGTAAAGCGGCTAAGTTTTGGTTTGACCGTGGCGGCTTTAAAGCCGAGGTTATTTCTACTATAAAAATTGGTCAAGTACATTTTAATTACCACGGAAATAAAGAAGCCCTACATCGGTTTTTTAACCAAGTAAAACCTCAATTATTAGAGGCCACCAAGCATATCACTAAAAACATGCAAAAACGCGGCGGTGGTATTTTAGATATTGAATTGCGTGACAAAACTGCCGATATTGATGGGTATTTTCAATTACACGCTACCTTTGAAACGCTAGATGCTATGGGCGCAAACTTTATTAACTCCTGTTTAGAAGAGTTTGCTAAAACCTTTAAAGAACAAGCACTAACGCACCCTGATTTTAATGATGAAGAAAAACACATTGAAATTATTATGAGCATTCTATCAAACTATGTTCCTGAATGTTTAGTAAGGGCTGAAGTAAGTTGCCCTATTGAAGAGCTCACCGAAAACAACGATATAAATCCAGACGAATTCGCTAACAAGTTTGTACAAGCAGTAAATATTGCTGAAGTTGAGCCTTATCGTGCTGTAACACACAATAAAGGTGTTATGAATGGTATAGACGCTGTTGTACTAGCCACAGGAAACGATTTTAGAGCTGTTGAAGCTGGTGTTCATGCTTATGCTTCTAAAGATGGGCAATACAAAAGTTTAACGCATGCTAAAATAGAACAGGGGCAATTCACATTTTGGATCGAAATTCCTTTAGCTTTAGGAACTGTAGGTGGATTAACAAGTTTACACCCGTTGGTTAAATTATCGTTAGAATTACTTCATAAACCATCTGCCAAAGAACTCATGCAAATAGTTGCTGTTGCTGGTTTAGCTCAAAATTTCGCCGCCCTACGTTCGCTAACAACAACGGGAATTCAAGAAGGCCATATGAAAATGCATTTAATGAATATTCTTAATCAATTTGAAGCTACCGAAAACGAAAAGAAACAACTTATTAAACATTTTAAAAACCATACGGTAACCCATAGCGCTGTTGTAGAGGCTATTGAAAAAATTCGTTCTTAATGAAAACATTTCGTAGTCAAGGGAAACTTTTATTAACTGCCGAATATTTGGTGTTAGATGGCGCCAAAGCTTTAGCTTTACCAACGCGTTACGGGCAATCTCTTAACGTTACCAAAACGACTGATAATTACTTATTATGGAAAAGCTTTGACAATGCCAATGCCCTTTGGTACGAAAACACATTTCAGTTAGCTAATGGAAAAGTTAAAGCTTCCAATAAAGATGAAACTACAACATGGCTGCTTTTACTATTAAACGAAGCTAAAACATTGAATCCTGATTTTTTAAACACAGGACATCATGTAGAAAGCTACCTAACATTTCCTCGCGATTGGGGCTTAGGGTCTTCATCTACTTTAATTAATAATATCGCGCAATGGGCTAATGTTGACCCCTTTTTACTTTCCGAAGCGACTTTTGGAGGAAGTGGTTACGATATTGCATGTGCTAGTGCTAAAACACCAATTACATATCAGTTATTTTTTAATTCTAATAAAACTATAACAAAAAGAGAGATTTCATCTATAGATTTTAATCCTAGTTTTAAGGATCATCTTTATTTTGTTCATCTTAATAAAAAACAAAATAGTCGTGATGGCATTAAACATTACAGAAATAAAGATTTTAATAAAACCGATGTTATAACTAAAGTTAATAACCTAACTAATAAAATAATTTCAGCTACAAATATCTCTCTATTTAACGAATATATAGATGAACACGAAATGCTTATTGGCACTGTTTTAAATGAAACCCCTATTAAAGAAAGGGTCTTTCCAAACTTTAATGGCTCCATTAAAAGTCTTGGTGCTTGGGGAGGCGATTTTATTTTAGTATCGTCTTTAAAAAATCCAACACCGTACTTTTTAGAAAAAGGATATAAAACTATTATCCCCTACAACAAGATGATTTTATAAAAAAAGCCTCACGCAATGTGAGGCTTTTTTATTTGTATTTTAAAGCTAATTACTGAACCGTATTGGCTCTATTATCTTCAATTTCTGCTTGGTCTTTTAAAGCATTATATAGCTTAGAATTTACAGAATTTACTTTTTGCTGTTCTACTTGATAAGAAAACCCTTGGTAATTATCCATACCAGCAGCAGGTGATTTCTTAGTTACTTCAATCATGTAAACTCCTTTTTCACCATCAATTAAGTTTGATGTTTCACCCTCTTCCATAGCAAACGCTTGTCCAACAACTAATGGTTCTTGTCCTGCACCAGATATGGTAGGGTTTTTCATGTTAATTGCCATTGATGATCTTACAGAAGTACTTTCTGCTGATGCTAAATCTTGCAATGTCGTTGCTGTAATACGCTCTCTAATTTGCGCTGCTTTTTTCTGCTTTCTTAAAATTGGTAATACTTTTACAGAAGCTTCTTCGGCATCCATTAAGCCAGCGGCATGTTTTCCTACTACTTGTACAACGGCATAGCCTCCTGGAACTGTAAAACGTTTATAATCGCCCACTTTTGTTCCTTCTTCAAAAGCCCAACGAACTATTGGTCTTTGGCTTGATAAACCAGGGATACTTTCATCTAGAATTTTCACACCATTAACTGGGCGTACGGCATATTCTTTTTCTTTGGCTAATGTTTCAAAATCGCCATCTTCAAGAGCTATTTCAAATTTAGACACATCCATAAATACATTATCAATAGTTTTTTCTGAAGGCTCAATTTCTCTAGCAATAGTTCCTAGTTTAAGAACTTTTTGTTCGTTTTTATGACCTTCTACTTCAATAATATGGAAGCCAAACGGTGATTTTACAACGCCTAATTCGCCTTTGTCATTTTCAAAAACAAAGTCTCTAAAAGCTGGCACCATAGTATTATAACTAAAGTATTCGTATCTACCACCTTTTTCTACACTTCCTTGATCTGAAGAAAATTCTGTTACAAAAGTTTCAAATTTAGATAAATCGTTTTTCAACTCATTTAATAGGCTGTCGGCAGTAGTTTTTGCTTGAGTTTCGGTTTGTGTTACTTCTGGACCGGCACTTGACGCTCCTACAAAAGGAATTAAAATATGTCTTGCTTGTGCAGAATCTGGTAAGTTTTTAGTTTCAATTACTTTTGTTAATTTGAAATAACCAGCGTCTTTATAAGGTCCGTAAACATCACCTACATTTAAGTTATAAACGCTATCGGCAATTGTTTTTGAGATTTCTGATTTGAATTGAAAACGATCTTGGAATTTAATATCAGAATGTCTGTTAATGTAAGATTTGTTGTTTGTTACATGACCAAACCCAACTATGGTGTCGTTACTATCTGTTACGTCATTATACTCAACCTTGTCTTTTAAAAGATCTGTAAGGTCTTTTTTAATGGCGTTTTCATCTTCTAACGAAGCTTTTTCTTCAAACATTACATAACGTACATCTCTAGTTTCTTCAACTTCAAATTCGTTTTTGTGGTCTTGCACGTAGGCTTTAATTTCAGATTTTGATACAGTTACTGTACTATCTGGAATAGAGCTATAAGGCACTTGTACAAATTTAATGTCAACTTTATCGTTTTGAAGTTTGTACTCTAATTCTCCTTCGGCAACAGTTCCCATCATTCCAGCTTTTACCATATTAAAGTAATCTTGCTGTAAAGAGTTTGTTGCTATACTGTTTTCGTAATCTACCCATTGTTGGTAAGCTACATCTGAAGTTGCTTTTAGGTTGGCAATATATTCGTTCATTTTTGCCTCATCAAAAAGTCCTGCGGCATTTTGAAAGTTTGGATTGTTTGCTAAGCTTGTTCTTAGCAAGTCTTTCATTTCATCTGTTTCAATGCTTAATCCTAATTCTTCAAATTGTGTTTGTAGAACGGCTTGTCTTAGCTCTTGGTTCCACACTCTATTCATTGCTTGAGTGGTTGTACCATTTCCTCCCATTTGTCTTTGGGCGGCTTCTACCTTTTGCATAAAGTTTTCTCTGGTAATATCTTTACCGTTTATGGTAGCAACAACGTTTTGAGATTTGTTCATTAAGGCATCGCTATTTCTAAACAAATCTGCTAGTACAAATGAGAATAATGCTAATGCAATGATTATGATTAAAAATAGTCCGCGTTTTCTAATATTATTTAAAACTGCCATTCTTTTCTTTTGTTGAATTAAAATTATCGTGCGCGAAAATACCATTTTCTATTTAATAATAAAAGCAGAAAATCTCTTTAATTATTAAGGCCTTAGTATTTTAGTCTTCTTCTAAAACTTTTAGTTCGACTAAGTCTATTTTAGTATTAGACACTTCTAAAATGGTAAATTGAAATGGTTCTATAAGTACAATTTCGTTTTGTTTGGGGATTTCCTCTGTGTGGTCTACAATTAATCCTCCTAAAGTTTCGTAGTTTTCGCCTTCGGGAAGCTCCAATTTATAGGTTTCATTGATATAATCAACTTCTAATCGGGCCGAAAACTTATACACATCGCCGTTTACTTCTTCTGTTAACGCTACAGTATCATGTTCATCTTCAATTTCGCCAAAAAGTTCTTCTACGATATCTTCCACCGTCATAACTCCAGAAGTTCCGCCATATTCATCTAAAACAACAGCCATACTTTTGCGCTTTTTTATAAGCACGTTTAAAATATCTTTTACTAGCATAGTTTCAGGAACAAACTCGACTGGTAAGATTATAGATTTTATGGTTTTAGGTTTTTTAAATAACTCGAACGAATGAATATAGCCTAAAATATCATCTACATTTTCTTTAAAAACGAGTATTTTAGAAAAGCCTGTTTCGGTAAAAAGGGCGTTAAGTTGTTTAGGCGTTTCGTTTACATCTACCGCGACAATTTCGGTTCTTGGTACCATAACTTCGCGTGCTTTTACATCGGAAAACTCTAATGCGTTTTGAAAAATTTGTATTTCGTTATCAACTTCATCATGTTCTTCTACCGATTCCATTTGCTCGCTTATATAATGCCCTAATTCTACTTTTGAAAAAGCTAATTGCACTTGGTCGCCTTCAGTTTTAAAGACGTATTTTAAAATAAAGTCTGAAATCCAAATAACAAATTGAGACACAAAAGAAAATAGCACATAAAATATATAGGCAGGTATGGCTAGCGCTTTTAATAATGTGTTGGCATAAATTTGAAAGAATACTTTTGGTAAAAATTCGGCTGTTATTAAAATAACTAGTGTTGATATTACAGTTTGTGAAAGCAAACTTAACTCATCAAACAAATAATTTACGACTGCATAATTTGATGGGAGCAACGATTCTTGAAACCAATCCACCAATAAATCACCCATAAAAAACCCATAAACTACCAATGCTATATTATTACCAATAAGCATAGTTGTAATAAATTTTGAGGGCTTGGCCGTTAATTTAGATAAGACTTTGGCAAGTATACCTGACTGCTTTTTTTCTATTTCTATATGAATCTTGTTTGAAGACACATAGGCGATTTCCATACCTGAAAAAAACGCCGATAAAATTAAAGAAATAATTATAATTACAACCTCGGTTCCCATAGAGCTAATTACTCCTTATCCTCGAATCTTTTATTAAATTTTCTTCTGAAGAAAAACATAAACACGGCAGTTGCAGCTAACAACAAAGACATGTAAGCTATACTACCATCGGTCATATATTTATTTACAGCATCGTAAAGAAATACAACTGCAAAAAACAAATACGCGTATTGAAAAAACTTGAACAGTTTGGTTTTCATATATAAGGACATTTAATACAGCAAAGATAGCGAATTATTCATCAAGTGTGATGATACCATCTATTTCTAAAACTTGTGCTTGTTTAAATTTTACATCGGAATCGAATCCCGTACCATTAATACGATCTCTTCCTGTTTTAAACGTTACAGCTTGGTTGGTAAATAACCACTCTTTGTTTTGGTCGTAATATAATTGATCCGCATACAAGGTGTCGTTTGTTGCTGATGCTAAAATAACGTTACCTTGCATATCTACTAGCCCCGTTTTATCGTAAACTATGGCATAATCTGAAATAACAGTACTTTTTTGATTTTGTTCGTCAAAAAGATACAAAGTAATCCCTTCCGGAAATTCATTAAAAGCAAATTCTCTATTAGTAAAGTCTAACATTTTAGGGCTTCTTAAATTTGCTGTTACTCTACCAGAGTCGGTATATTTAAGATTAATATTTTCGGCAATACCAATAGGCTCGTTTTCCGAAACGCCTATTTTTTTAACCTCTTCGAAGTTATTTTTGCATGAAAAAAACATGGTCACAGCAAATGCTGTGACCATAAGTTTTGTAATATGTTTAGAATGTAAACGCATTATATTTGTGGTACTGTAACACTAGCTCCTATCCAGCAACCAATTCTAATCGTTTCACCTGCGTTACCTTTACTAAAGATATCTGATTTTTGAGGTGCTTTTGCTCTATAGTTTGCTGCTGTTTGAGCTGCTGAACTTTTTAACGTAGGGTCTACACGTCCTGCTTTTTCTGCTTCTATTGCAGCTAACCAGAATACAGCTCTTTTATTAAAGCTTGAATCGCCGCAGCTATTTGCACTACTAGCATACATTCCAGCAATTGACAAATGTGGTCTTCCGTTTGAAGGGTTTAATTTTAACGCTTCTCTAAAATAGTTTCTCGCTTTAGAATAACTTCCTTTACTTTTTAGCTTTATCGCAATTTTATTGTAAAGTTTTGCTTTTTTAAAGCCATCTGTTTCTAAGCTTAATGCTTGCTCGTAATATTTAAGTGCTTCGGAAGATTGCCCTGCTTTATCTTTAAGAATACCTACATAAAATGCTGTGTTAGCATCTGGCTCGATACTGTTTTTTTGTTCAACAACTTTCACAAATAAAGCATCGTCTGTACAACCTTTTTGGTACATCATACTCATGGCTCTTTGTAACCAAACGGCATCGTTCTTGTTAGCATCAAAGTCTTTAGTATAAAGCGGAATTAAGTTTTCGCAATCGGCTCTTTCACCTAATTTACTATCAATACTACTTGAAATTTGATCGTAAGCTTTTAAATAACTTTCGTAATATCTTTTATAAGACTTGTCTCTTGATGTTAATGCTGTTCCTGCATCTTCTTTTTCGATAAGCTTGTTTAACTTTTCTGAGTAGTTACTTACTTCGCTTTCTACTTTTTCAACAACATCATCATACTTGTTAAACAATTCTGCTGGTTGTTTCTTTCCTGCATCGTATAAATCTACCATTAAAGAGAAATATGTGTATAACGATTTAGGATTTGTAAACGTTTTAGGATCTGCTTTATAAGCGGCATCAAAACATGCATAAAGTTCCTCATCGGTTTTATTTAACTCTTTTCTGTAATCGTACATTAACTGGCATGCTTTCGCTCCATACTCTCCTTTAGGTGTTTTACTGGCAAAATACGTTGCTCTTTGCTCCCAAAGTTTTAATAAGTCGTTAATGTAAGCTACTTTCTCTGCGCCAGTTGCTTTTTCAATTTTATCATCAAGAATATCTTCACCGTATTTGTAAATCCCTCTGTGATATTTAGGGTTTCTTTCTCTTAGTTCCATAAACGGTTTGTACGCAGCATCGAAATTTTTTGCTTTGGCGTATTCCGTCATAATAGAAAGTGTGTTTAGGTCTTCATTTTGAGCTGTAGTAACTCCCAATCCTAAAAACAAAACGGTAATTAGTAATGTAATCTTCGTTTTCATAATTCGTAATTTATTGTATGTAAGCTTAATTATATTTTCTTTTAATAAACCATCTGTCGTTTAAAGAGAGGCTCAAGTTAATATTAACAAAGTTTTCTTGTATTAGGTTATTGTTAACTGTTCCTTTTTTTCCTATCTCGAAACCTAGATTGGCATTTGAGAATGCGTTCCCAACTGGTAAACCTAATCCAAAAGATATGCCAAACTCGTTTATATCTTCATTATTTATACTCAACCCTGTGTTGCCAAACCTAACTCCAGCCCTATAAACCACTCGTTTTAAGTAGCTTGAGAATGAATTATACTCCGGAATAAAAAATCCTCCTAAAGAAAAATTTGAAGCATTTTTATAATTTGTTGCTATTGCAGATTGACTAGCATTGTACAATTCGTTTGAAAAGTCGCTTGTTTTTTGAAATGTGTATTCTGCCCCTACAAACCATTTTCTTGGTTGTCCTATTCCTGCCCCAACTGATAATTTAGCAGGCATAACTAACTCGGTTTCTTTTAATCCATTAGCCGCTAAATTGGCTTCGATAGAGTTTACGATGGTTTCATTCTCTAAATTAGTGATTGAAAGTGTATTAAAATAACGTTCATTACTTGATTTTAAAGTACTTTTTGGCTTATAAGTCATTGCTGTTGTCAGTTCTAATCTATCTGACAAATTTTGTTTATAAATAACACCAAAGTTTATATTAAAACCACTTAGATCAGATCGATTATCTTCACGGGTTTGATATCTTGCTAACTCGCCATCTGAATTATAAATATAAGACACCGTATTGTTTTGAATGTTTCCAAAATTGTAATTTATATCTATACCAGCACTTAAATTATTGGTAATTTGATACCCTGCCGACAAGAATGCTTTATTGACTCCGCCTTCACCTCTAAATCTTGTTTCTATACCATTGGTTCCATAAGTTTCTAACTTATATCCAACTGATGTGTAAGGCAACAATCCAAAACCAAATCCAAACTTATTCATTGGGATGGACAATGCAATATAATCGAATGTTGAGCTATTATACCTATCTTCTCCAGAGTTGCTTTTTAGTTTTGCTGTAGAATGGCTTCCACCAACAGTAAACTTAACTGGTCTAGATTTATTACCATAAAGTTCTAAGTTCTTACTCGCATAAGACGCTGGATTTCGTAAATTAACATGGATGCTATCAGAAAAAATACTCAGTCCACCCATACTTTGGTTTTCTACAGTACCTTTAAATTTTAGGCTACCTATACCGTAAAACGAATAAGGCGAAGCAGCATCTTCTTGAGCGTAGCTAGTAAATGCAATTAATGCAAGAAAAACTATTAAAAGCTTTTTAATCATTCAATTAAATTAAATCGTAAAATATAGTTCAAACCCTGTAAAAGGAAATTCGAGTTGGCAAATATGCTACTTTTTAATTGTTTAGACAAAAAATTAGCGTCTCCTCCTGTTAAAATAACTGTTAAATCTGAATATTTATTTTGGTATTCTTTAACAAAACCATCTATTTCATTTAAAATTCCACACACAACACCAGAATGCATTGAACTTTCTGTAGAGTTTCCAACAAAATATTGCGGTATTTTAGTTTCAAGCAATGGCAATCCTGCAGTAAAAGTATTTAAAGCTTTATAACGCATTCGTAACCCAGGAGAAATAGCGCCGCCAAGATATTCGGCCTTATCAGTTACAAAATCGTACGTAATACAACTTCCAGCATCGATTATAAGGACATTTTTGTTGGGATATTTTTCAACAGCTGCACTAATTAACCCTATACGATCAACGCCTAACGTTTTTGGTGTTTTATATTGGTTCTTGAAGGGTAGTTTTGTTTCATTATTTAAAATAATAATATTGACTTTATCCTTCAACCAATTGACAATATTTGGAGGTAAATTACCAACCGAAGCAATAATACTGTTCTTTATTTTGGGGTATTCTAGAAATATTTCGTGTATTTTCTTTTCAAGGTTTACAACTGTATCTCTTACACTAAAAAGCAACTTACTCTCTTTAAAAACAGCTAGTTTAACTGCTGTATTTCCTATATCAATAATTAAATTCATGTATAATTTATAAAGGGATAAAGGTACAAAAGGAATTTTTTATTTAGTTTCTTTTGTGATTATTAAAAATGCCGTTATATTTGCATCCGCAATTAAGCAACTGGTGCCTTAGCTCAGTTGGTAGAGCAAAGGACTGAAAATCCTTGTGTCCCTGGTTCGATTCCTGGAGGCACCACCATCAAGAAGCCTTAAACATTTGACAACAAATGATTTAGGGCTTTTTTGGTTTTTGGAGTGTACAACATTAAAGACAACTGCACTTATGAAAAACGATTTTAACCTATATTCGTAATATCATTTTAATGCTTAATTATGATTGAATTTATAAACGAAACCACCGATTACCTTAAAAACAAAGGATTTGACAGTCCTGAAATAGGCATAATTCTTGGCACTGGCTTAAATCAAATTGTAAATGATATAGACGTAATACAAGAAGTTAGCTACAATCATATTCCTAATTTCCCTACAGCTTCTGTAGAATTTCATAAAGGAAAATTAATCTATGGAAGTTTAGAAGGCAAAAAGGTTGTTGTTATGCAAGGTCGATTTCATTTTTACGAAGGGTATTCACTACAAGACGTTACTTACCCTGTTAGAATTATGGAAAAACTAGGCATCCACACCTTACTTATTTCTAACGCTAGCGGCGCTATAAACTTAAACTTTAAAAAAGGGGAACTTATGCTTATAGACGACCATATAAACCTACAAGGCAATTCTCCTCTAGCTTTTAAAGGTGTTTCGCTTTTAGGCGAACGCTTTGTTGATATGAGTGAACCCTACAACACAAACATCAAAAACAAACTAAAAACCATAGCTAGTAACAAAAACATAACCCTTCATTCGGGTGTTTATACTAGCGTTATTGGCCCACAGTTAGAAACCAAAGCCGAATACCGCATGCTTAAAACTCTAGGCACCGATGCTGTTGGCATGAGTACTGTTCCTGAGGTTATTGTTGCTAATCACTTAAACCTAAAGGTGGCTGCTATTTCGGTATTAACCGATGAATGCAATCCAGAGACTCTAGAACCTGTAAATATTGAAGACATTATTGCTATGGCAAAAAAAGCAGAACCTAACTTAATAACGCTTTTTAAAGCGCTTATAAAAACACTTTAAATTTTTGTCTTTTGAAAATAAACTTCCCAAAAATTTTCCGTCGTTTACTAAGAGTTATTGTTGTTTTAGCAATACTTCATGTATTAGTATTAGTCTTTTTATACTTTAAACAAGAACGCTTTTTTTTCAACCCAAAAACATTAGACAAAACCTATGTTTTTGATTTTAAAGAACCCTTTGAAGAATTAAATATTGAAGTTGATGACAATGTGTTTTTAAACGCTTTACTTTTTAAAGCCGAAGCATCAAAAGGTGTTATTGTGTATTATCATGGAAACGCAGGAGCTATCCATGATTGGGGAAAACGTGCTCCTCTATATTTGGAAAACAATTACGATATTTTATTTGTTGATTATAGAGGTTATGGTAAAAGTGATGGAAAATACAGCAACAGCAAGCAATTATTAAATGATGCTCAAAAGGTGTATGATTTTGCAAAAACCAGATATAGCGAACAAAACATTATTACTCTAGGGTTTTCTTTAGGCAGCGGATTAGCAACCTATGTAGCCTCCAAAAACAACCCAAAAATGTTAATTATAAATGCGCCTTATTACTCTTGGAAAACATTAATTTCCGAACAAATTGCGCCACCTATTCCAGAATTTATAGTTAAATACGACATTCCTACCTACAAATTTATAAAAGAGGTGAAATGCCCTATAAAAATTTTCCACGGTAGTCGCGATTTCCTCGTTCATATCGATGAAAACTCTAAAAAACTACAAGCCATTGCTCCAGAAAATATCGATTTAACAATTATAACCGATGCCGGGCATAATGGCATACATATTACCAAGCAATATTATGACGCCTTAAAAGCACTCCTTTAAAAGAAAATTTTTACCACAAACATATCCACTACTTCAACTAGAATTAGGATAATGATAATCCATTCTAGTTTGCTGCTTTCCTTGTGATCCATAATATCTTTAAACAGCTCGAGGTTTTCCTTAATGATCTCGATGCGATCATGAATTAAATGATAACGATCCGTGAGGTCGAAAGACTGTTTTAAATCGGTATTTAATCTATTCAATTGTTCACTTTCCCATGTAATCTCTGGCGCATCGAAAATATATAGGTTTTCTGAAATCTTATTTTTAATATTAAGCGTTTTACCAATAAAGCGCTTTAGCTTATTTCCAGAGATATCCAATTTACCCTTGCGTTCTAGATAGAGCGTGTGCTTGTTGGTTTCTTCCAATAATTCCTCAGTAATTTCTGAATAGCGGTTTAACGCCACGGATTGCGAAGCATTCAATACAACTAACCGTATCATTTCGGTATCTAAATATGGTAAAATGACTTTTTCAAACGCTACTTTAAGGATGTTCTGCTGAACATCAACATGGATGGTTTCTGATATTCTTTCCTGAAAAAAATTTCTAGAAAATGGTTTTAGCTGTTTTAAAATTTCTCCTATATCATCTGTTGAGAGATTAAAAAAACCAACCATTCCATATTGAAAAATATAGATAAATTGATCTTTTGAAAATTTATAAAACAATTCGTCACTATCCGAAAACAGCAGTTCCCAATCCAACTGTTCTTTTACGCTTTTTGTATGGATAGTGCTGGCTACTTGGTAGGCAACAACCTGGTACATTATTCTTTAAAAATGGCCGATGGCTCTTTAAAACATTTAAATTCTACGGTATAATCATTAGGATCCTTTATAAAAAACGATTGGTGTTCACCTGTTTTTCCTGCTAGAAAATCTATGCTATTAGTAACAGACACATCGTTACTCTTTAGTGATGAATAAAGTTTGTTCCAATCATCTTTATTTAAGATAACACCAAAATGAAATGATGGCAGTACTTCATCACCTAAGGAATAACTCCTATAATCAAAATTAAAACGACCTGTTTTTGTAAATGTAATTTGATGGCCGTACAAATTAACATCTACCCAGTTTTGTGCAGAACGCCCAACCGATGCTTTTAAAACGTTGGTGTAAAATGTTGTGGTATCCTTAATACTAACACAAGGCAATGCAAGGTGGAATGGTGTTTTCATAGGAATGGTGTTTTTTATAAATTTAATGTATTTTTCAATACAAAAACACATTACTAAACAAAAAATAGATGGCTTTAAAACCATCTATTTTTAAAGCATAGTATCCTGTTTTCAGAAGGTTACATCTGAATTAGTTGTTATTTAAATCTGGTAATTAATCGTCGTCGTTATCCGCTTCTTCTACCTCTGGTGGCTGTACTGCTTCTGGATCATCATCTTCAAAATCATCATAGTCTTCCTCATCATAATTTTCCATAGTTACGGCTAACTTGGTACTTACTTTCACCAAATACTTGGTATCTTCTGTGGTTACTTCAACAGCTTCTACCAATTCACTTTTGGCATTTTTAAACTTGATTATTTGGTCGTCATCATATCCATCAGGATATTTTTCAACCAATAAAGCCAAAATCTCTGGTGTTAGTTTTTTAAAGTCAACAATGACGCGTTTTAAATTGTCCTTCATAATTACATATCTAATAAATAGGCGAATATTAGTGGCGCTACTATGGTAGCATCACTTTCTATAATAAATTTAGGTGTATCAATATCTAGTTTTCCCCAAGTGATTTTTTCGTTTGGCACCGCTCCAGAATACGATCCATAACTTGTGGTAGAATCGCTAATTTGACAGAAATAGCTCCAAAATGGTGTATCGGTTCGTTCCATATCTTGGTATAACATTGGCACAACACAGATAGGAAAATCTCCAGCAATGCCACCTCCAATTTGGAAAAACCCAATACCGTTTTTGGAATTATCGGTATACCAATCGGCTAAAAAGGTCATGTACTCAATTCCAGATTTCATGGTACTGGCTTTTAACTCACCTTTTAACACGTAACTTGCAAAAATGTTTCCCATTGTACTATCTTCCCAACCGGGAACCACAATTGGTAAATTCTTTTCGGCAGCGGCATACATCCACGAGTCTTTTAAATCTATTTCGTAATAATCTTCTAGCACTCCACTTAACAGCATTTTGTACATAAACTCGTGCGGAAAATAGCGTTCTCCTGCATCTTCGGCATCTTTCCATATTTTAAAAATGTGCTCTTGCAAACGTCTAAAGGCTTCTTCCTCTGGAATGCACGTATCGGTTACACGATTTAAGCCACGTTCAAGTAAATCCCATTCTTGTTTTGGGGTTAAATCGCGATAGTTGGGTACACGCTCGTAATGTGAGTGTGCTACCAAATTCATAATATCTTCTTCCAAATTAGCTCCCGTACAAGAAATAATATGTACTTTGTCTTGACGAATCATTTCGGCAAATATCTTACCCAACTCGGCCGTACTCATTGCTCCAGCTAATGATACTAGCATCTTAGAACCACTATTTAATTGATCTTCGTAAGCTTTAGCAGCATCTACCAATGCAGCAGCATTAAAATGCAAATAGTATTTTTCTATGAATTTTGATATGTGCCCTTTAGTACTCATCGTCATTAAATTTAGAAAATTTATTTATTTCGTTATTGTTGTTTTCAAAATTACTTTCATAAGTGTTTTCAATATCTTCCTCCATAAACTTATATGTTAGCATTTTATAGTATAATTTAGCCGCTAGAAAATCTGAAGATTTTTCGTTTTCATTAGGGCAAAGTTCTACAATATCGAATCCGACCACGTTTTTTTCCTCAAATACCATTTTTAAAAACTCAAGGGTTTCATACCAAAACAAACCACCAGGTTCTGGTGTTCCTGTGCTTGGTAAAATTGACGGATCTAAGGCATCCAAGTCAAAGGTGATAAACACATTATCTGTCATTTGGTCTAATGCCGAATCCATCCAAGCATCGTCTTGTGCCAGTTCGTGAGCAAAATAGGTTTTGTCGTGGTCCATAACGGTTTTTTCTATTATGTCCATTGAGCGGATTCCCACCTGAATTAAATTTGTAGTCTGGCTTGCTTCGTAAACGGCACAAGCGTGATTGCAAGCAGAGCCTTCGTATTCTTTTCGTAAATCGGCATGCGCATCGATATGTAACACTGTTAAATTATCAAAACATTCATTAAACGCGCGAATAGTACCAATGGAAATGGAATGTTCGCCTCCAAAAATGGTTACAAATTTATTACGCTTAATATAGTTTTTAGTGGCTTTATGCACGGCATTTACCATAGTTTCCGGCGAACTATTTTCGGTTACGGCATTGGCCAAAAAAACTCCTTGTTTATAAACTTCGGTTTGTGTTTCAATATCATACAACTCCATGTTTTCTGAAGCGTGCAAAAAGGCTTCTGGACCTTTATCGGCACCTTTTTGCCAAGTACTCGTACCATCGTAAGGTACTGGAATTAATACAATTTTAGAACTGTCTAATTTTGCATATTTTTCAGGGATTCCTGCGTAAGTTTTAGTTTGCATCGTAACCTAGAATTTTAAGTAAGTCTTCACTTTTTTGTTGTTCACTAAATAATGTTGTTGTTAAATTGCCATTGGCATCTTTATCTATTAAAATGTGTTTTGGAGAAGGAATTAAACAATGTTGTAATCCGCCAAAACCACCAATGGTTTCTTGGTAAGCTCCAATATTGAAAAAGCCTATATAAAGTGGCTTGTCTTTGTTGTATTTAGGCAAATAAATGGCATTCATGTGCTGCTCGCTGTTATAGTAATCGTCGCTATCACATGTCAATCCACCCAAAAGCACACGTTCATAACTATCGTTCCAACGGTTAATGGGCAACATGATAAAACGTTTGTTTATCGCCCAAGTATCTGGTAAGGTTGTAATGAATGATGAATTAATCATATTCCATTTTTCACGATCGTTTTGTTGTTTTTGATACAACACTTCGTAAATAGCGCCACCACTTTCCCCAACGGTAAAGCTTCCAAACTCGGTAAAAATGTTTGGCACGTCAACTTCGGCTTCGTCACAAGCTATTTTTATTTGATTAATGATTTCATCAACCATATACTCGTAATCAAAATCGAATGCCAATGAATTTTTAATAGGAAATCCGCCACCAATATTCAAGCTATCCAAAGTTGGGCAAATTTTCTTTAAGCTAATGTACACTTTTAAGCACTTAAGTAATTCGTTCCAATAGTAAGCATTATCACGAATACCTGTGTTGATGAAAAAGTGAAGCATTTTTAATTCTACTTTATCATTATTCTGTATTTGATTTTTGTAAAATGGCACAATGTTTTTGTAACCAATTCCTAATCTTGAGGTATAAAATTCAAATTTTGGTTCTTCTTCTGAAGCTATTCTGATCCCGACCTTAAATTTACTGTCGAGGACTTCAGACAATAAATCGATTTCTTCGTAATTATCGATAATTGGGATACAATTTTTATGGCCTTCATTAATTAATCGTGCAATATTGGTTATATATTGTGCACGTTTGAAACCATTGCAAATCACATACGTATCATCGGTAATTTTACCTTGTTGTTTTAGATTTTCCACTATGTCAATATCAAAAGCTGAAGACGTTTCAATATGAATATCATTCTTTAGTGCTTCGTTTAACACGTGCTTAAAGTGTGAACTCTTGGTACAATAACAATAGTTGTACGTTGCTGGGTAATTATGCTTTTTTATGGCAGCTGCAAACCAGCCTTTTGCGCGATTGATGTTATTGGATATTTGTGGCAGATAAGTAAATTTTAACGGCGCACCATATTCCTCGACCAATGCTTTGAGATCGATATCGTGAAATTTTAAAAACTGTCCATCGAGTGCAAACTCGTCTTGTGGAAAATAAAAAGTTTGATTGATTAAATCAATATATTTAGTATTCATTGTTTTTTTATTAAAGTTTAAAGATGAAAAATGCGTGTTAACGCAACATTATGTTAATAAAAAACAATGATTATCAAACCAACAGTTGGCGTTGGGTTGTAGGAATAAAGCCATACAAATGTTGGCTTGAGTAGTGATTTACGGAAGTTAGCTTTAAATTTCGGTTTCCCTTCTTAAGGGTTGCTTTTGGATATGACTTCCTAATTCCCAAAAGCCCAAACGTATAAACAGTGTTCACTTTGTTCAGCTAAAAAACTGATGCAAATGAAATACAAAAATTTGAATTACAATACTTTTTTTGAAAAAAAATTCAAACACACAATTACAACATCTTCAACGTATTAACCTCTTGTTTGGTTAAATGCTTCCAGTAGCCTCTTGGCAAATCTTTCTTGGTAAGATGCGCAATCGCCACGCAGTCTACTTTTATGATGTTGTAGCCTAAATGATCAAAAATATTACGGATTATAGAATTTCCGGTGTTCTTTATTTTTAGCCCAATTAGGTTTTTACTTTGACCTTCAATGTAGCTAATTTCCTCAACAACAACCTCTTTACCATCAATCTTCAGACCTTCTTCTACCTGCTTGAGGTCTTCAAATTTAAGATTTTTATCTAATTCTATTTGAAACAAGCGCGGTACGCCATTTTTAGAGTTAGTAAACTTTTTTACAACGGTATCGTCATTGGTAAACAATAACAAACCAGTTGAATTTCGTCCTAAACGGCCAATAGGTTTTATTCTAGCATTGGTGGCATTAGCCACTAAATCCATTACAGTTCTATCCTTAGCATTGCTTGTTGTTGTGGCAAACCCTTTTGGTTTGTTTAATAAAACGTATGTTTTTGGTTCTGGATTAATGCGGCGTCCATCAAAACGAACATCGTCTTCCAGTTGTACCTTGTAACCCATTTCAGTTACTACTTTTCCGTTAACAGTTACCAAACCTATAGCAATGTGTTCATCGGCTTCACGACGCGAACATATTCCTGAATTGGCAATATATTTGTTTAAGCGAATGTCTCCTGAAGACGACTTGCTTTTACTCGGTGTGTTTTTCTTTTTCATCGGAGCATTTCCACGTGCAAAGCTCTTCTCTCCGGAATTATTTCCGCCTCTGCTAGACCTATTTCCGCTATTGTGTCGTTGCCCTCTCCCTGATGGTCTTTTCTTTCCTCCTGTTCCTTGCTTTCTGCTCATTACTTATAATTTTTTTGCAAAGATATACGATAAATTATTGCTTATCGAATAAAAGTGATTTTATTAAGCACCAAACCTATATCAATCAACGGAATACTAATCACCCCTAGTACAATAATGAACCTTAAAATGTTATGTAGAATGAGGTATTGTAACTTTGAGTTTGACCGCCAAAGCATTACTACAAAAACAACCAAAAGCACAATACTTAGGTAAAAATAATAGCTCATTTTTCCTACCTGATATTGAAAAATAAGCAACAATGCGGGAAGCAGTGTCAACACGCCTAAAACAGTAAGCATTATTTTTGATACTTTTTCGCCATAAACCACAGGAATGGTTTGATAATTCTGCGCCAAATCGCCTTGAAGGTTTTCTAAGTCTTTGGTAAGCTCTCGCATGGATATTATTAAAAACAAAAACATAGCGTGCACAAAAATAACGTGCTCGAAATTCTTGTAATACACAAAAATGATAAAAAACGGCGTAATGGTTAAAATGGCCGATGTTAAATTGCCTATAAAAGGCATTTTTTTGAGTTTGTGTGAGTAAAACCAGATGGCAAAAATATAAATAGAGAAAAACACAACGGCTCTAAACGACACATAACTAGCCAAAACAACCGCTAAAAAATTCAACACAAAATAAAAAGACAGTTTCGTATTTTGACTGACCAAACGGTCTAACATAGTTTTTCTTGGCCTGTTGATTAAATCTTTTTCGGAATCGTAAAAATTATTGATAATATAACCGCCTGCAATAGTTGCCGAAGACGCCAAAACCAGCATAAGTAAGTTTACATCAAAAACTACTTCACGAACGGGTTTATAGTGTGCTAAAATGTAAATAGAGGCTAAATACTGAGCCACAGCAACAACCAAAATATTATAACCACGAATAACAGAAAACATACTAAAAAACTTAAGTAGAATATGTTTTTGTTTTCTGGTTAGCATAGATTTTAATGGGATTCTGAAACAAGTTCAGAATGACAGAAATGTGTGTTAAAAATTATAAACCACTTCCAGTTTATAACCATTTAAGGCTTTTTGGGCTTTGTTGATATCTTCTGTAAATCCTAAGATATAGCCGCCACCGCCAGAACCACAAAGTTTCAGATAATAATCGTTGGATTCCAACCCTTTCTTCCACAGTTCGTGAAACTGCTTTGGAATCATAGGCTTAAAGTGACTCAATACGACTTTAGATAATTGTTTAGTATTTTTGAATAACGACTTAACATCGCCTTTTAAGAAATCTTCCACACAAGCATCTGTATGTTTTATAAACTGGTCTTTAAGCATGTTACGGAAACCTTCTTGTTTCATATTTTCCATAAAAATACTTACCATTGGTGCGGTTTCTCCAACAACACCACTATCCAATAAAAACACAGCGCCTTTCCCATCTACCTTTTGAGATGGAATACCCGTGGCTTCAATATTATCTTTAGAATTAATAAGGATTGGCAAACTCAAATAACTATTCAATGGATCTAGTCCTGATGATTTCCCATGAAAAAAGGATTCCATTTCTGAGAAAATAGCTTTTAATTGTAATAATTTTTCTCGTGTTAAATTCTCAAGAACAGTTATTTTATCGTTAGCATATTTATCGTAAATCGCAGCAACTAATGCACCACTACTCCCTACGCCATAACCTTGCGGAATAGATGAGTCGAAGTACATTCCTTCAGCGATATCTTTAGTTAAAGTTTCTATATCAAAAGTAACCAAGTTAGTGTCTATTTGCTCTAAATAATCGGCAAAACGGCTTAATGCACTGTTAGACGCTTTGGCTTCTTCGGTATCTTTGTTGGTGACTTTTAAAGCGCCGTTATAAAAATTATACGGAATAGACAATCCTTTGGAATCTTTGATAATTCCATATTCACCAAAAAGTAGGATTTTAGAGTAAAAAAGTGGTCCTTTCATAATTAAATAGCAATCTACTATGTAAATATACGATTATTTATTCTATTTGGTTTGCTCCCAAACCAATTTGGTCACAAATATATTCACCATTTTTACAATACGCAACCAATTCGTTTTCAATAAATTCAAGAATTTGTGCTTTTTCTGACTGTGGATATAAAATATGTACATTCGCACCAGCATCCAACGTAAAACCAATATGAAGTCCTGTCTCTGTTCTAAATTTCCAAATACGGTTAATGACTTCCAAGGTGTTTGGTTTCATTAAAATGAAATACGGATTACTAGTCATCATCATGGCGTGCAAGGTTAATGCTTCGCTTTCCATAAGATTAATAAACGCATTTAAATCGCCTGTTTCTAGTATAGGCTTCAACGTTTCCATATTATCGTGCGCCTGTGCAAAACGTTCTTTGGCAAACGGATGGCCATGCATTAATTGATGGCCAACAGTACTACTCACCTGCTTTTCACCTTTATCAATTAACAAGATGGTATCTTGATAGTTTTTAAAATTGTCGTGGACTTTGTACGGATATTTTATACCAAACAAATCGCTGCTATTTTCTATACTTTTTGTTGCTCCCCAAACAATTAAATTGCCTTCTATACTTCTACAAGCAGAACCAGAACCCAAACGCGCCAAAAACGATGTTTTTTGATTAAAAAACGTATTTGACATTTCGCTATTAAACAGTCTTTCAATACGCATTAAACACAACGCCAAAGCGCTCATCCCTGAAGCCGATGATGCAATACCAGAACTATGCGGAAAGGTGTTTTTTGTTTCAATGGTGAAATGATAGTCTTTTAAAAATGGTACGTAAACTTCTATTCGCTTAAAAAACGTTTCAATTTTAGGTTTGAAATCATCTTTTTTATCACCATCTAAAAACACATCAAATGAGAAATCTTTAGTGTCGTTTTTCTTTGTATATGTTAGTTTGGTTATGGTTTTGCATTCACTTAATGTAAAGCTTATAGAAGGATTCTCTGGAATTTGCAGATCGCGTTTTCCCCAGTATTTTATTAAAGCAATGTTGCTTGGCGATTCCCAAGTTACAGTGCCGTTTTCAACTGAATTTTTATATGGTTTGGGAATAAAATCTTGTTCGGTCATTCTTTTTAATTATTGCGACAAAGATAACAACTTTAGCATTGTTTTGTAGTTTCTTGCCGTTGCCGTGACTTTTAATTTGCGTTCAAAGAAATTGTTGTTGTATTTGGTGCGTCCATATCCTGTTGCACTATAAAAATAAATGCAGTTTTTGGTAATAACAATTTCTTCATTTTCATAAGAAATCTTAGAGACCTCATCTACCAACTCTTGGTTTGGAACCGTATATAATAACGAGAAATAACTGTTCTGTTTTTTGGTTTCAGGAAAAGGACAATCCTTAAAAATTTGTTGCAATTGTGTTGGTGTTTTCACTAAAACTGGCACCTCAAAACCAAAATGTGCTTTAATGCTATTATGAATTTCACCTTCTAATTGCTGTGTATTTTCTTCATTAGATTCAAAAATCACATTACCAGATTGAATGTAAGTTTGTACATTTTTAAAACCCGATTTTGTTAATAATTCGCGCAACTCTGCCATTGGGATTTTTTTCTGTCCGGCAACATTTATACCACGAAGTAAGGCTATATATCTCATTTCGACATTGCTTTTGAAGCCACAAACGCGCCTGTCCACGCGTTTTGAAAATTAAATCCACCGGTTACCGCATCGATATTGAGCACTTCCCCTGCAAAATATAAATTCGGAATGCATTTACTTTCAAAGGTTTTAAAATTAACTTCTTTTAAATTGACACCACCAGCGGTAACAAACTCCTCTTTAAAGGTGCTTTTCCCATCTACTTTAAAAATGGCTTGGGTTAATTGCGTAGTTAAATTTTCTAATTGCTCTTTATTTAAATCTGCCCAACGTGTGTCTGGATTAATTTTTGAGGCCAAAACCAATTGTTGCCATAACCGTTTTGGCAAGTCAAATTGTGGCGATTTAAACACTAATTTCTTCCCTAATTCTTGTTTTATTGTTTTTAACTGGTGCAAACAAGCATCAAAATCTTGTTTTATAAAATTGATTTCAATATTGAATTTATAATCCATTTTAGCCAACGTAACAGCACCAAACGCCGACAATTTTAAAATAACGGGTGCGCTCATTCCCCAATGTGTGATAAGTAATGGGCCTTCTGAAACTAAATCGGTTTCAAGGATTTTAACTTCAACATCTTGAGCCACGACACCGGGAATATCTTTAATACGCCTATCATCTATATTAAACGTAAACAACGACGGCACAGGTTTCACAATAGTGTGACCAAGTTGGGCTATCAATTTCCAAAACTTAACACTACTTCCTGTTGCTATGAGTAATTTTTCACATTGAAAAAGGTCAGACTTTGTGTTTACTTCAAAACTTGTTGGCTGCTCTTGTGGTGATATTTTTGTGACATTCTGACTATATAAAATGTCTATGTTGTGCTTTTTAACTTCGTTAATAAAGCAATCGATTATAGTTTGCGAGGAATCTGAAACGGGAAACATTCTACCATCGTCTTCAATTTTTAATGCTACACCGCGCTTTTCAAACCACTCAATCGTGTCGCCTGTCATAAATTGATGAAACGGCCCCAACAATTCTTTTTCACCTCTAGGGTAATTCTGTACCAACTCTTGCGGTATAAACTCGGCGTGTGTCACATTACATCGACCGCCACCAGAAATTTTCACCTTTTGTAAGCCTTCCTTGTTTTTTTCAAGAATACAAATGCTTAAACTTGGATTCTGTTCAGCTATGTTAATGGCTGCAAAAAAACCTGCTGCGCCGCCACCAATAATTATCACATCGTACGTTCTCATTGTATTGGTCGCATTAACCCTTCTTGTGCTACAGATGCCACTAAAACACCATCTCGTGTATAAATGTTTCCTCTAGCAAATCCTCTGGCATTAGACGTGCTTGGTGTATCCATAGAAAAAAGCATCCAATCGTTAAAATCGAAATCGCGATAATACCACATAGAATGATCTAAACTTGCCGTTTGTGTATTGCCCCAATGTGCTTTACTGGCGTGTCTATGCAAAGCAACCGCTAGAATATTATAGTCTGAAATGTAAGTTAATATCTGTTGTTTTGTTTCTAAATTGTAGTTGGACGCATCTCCTTTTACCTTAAACCAAACATCCATATAAGGCGGCAAATCTTTCTTGTCAAAAGGATTGGCTACTTGCGTAGGTTTAAAGGATACTGGTCTTGGAATTTCTAAAAAGGTTTTGGTTTTTTGGGGTAACGTATCGCCAAATTGCTCTAGCATATCGTCCCAACTCAATAAATCTTCAGGCTGTGCAACATCGGTTTTCATATCAATTTGATGGTTATATCCTGTTTCGTTTTTATGAAACGATGCTGACAAAATAAAAATGAGCTTCCCGTTTTGGCTTGCTGTTACACGACGTACCGAAAAACTACCACCATCACGCATTACGCCAACATCGTACGTAATAGGCAGGGTTAAATCGCCAGCTTCCAAAAAATAGGAATGCATAGAATGCAACACACGGTTATTGGTAATGGTACGATAAGCGGCGTTTAAGGCTTGCGCCAAAACTTGACCGCCAAACACATTTGGACTACCAACGGTTTTGCTTACACCTTGAAAGCTTAAATCTTCAACTTGGTTTAAGTGAAGTATGTTGTATAAATCATCTATTGATGTCATTCTAAAAACTTATTTTTACAAATATATTAAGAACTGCAGGATAACATAGAACATCCTACTTTATGTCTTGCCCATTCGGGGCGTTTGGCAAACCACTTGTTGTATTTAGGTTGGTCGTTATATGGGTTTTGCAGCATTGTAAATAATTCGTCTAGTAATTTATAATCGCCTTTTTCAGCATCGTCTATAGCAAGTTGTGCCATATAATTTCGTAAGACGTATTTTGGATTTACTTGATTCATTTTTTGTTCTCTCTCATCATCTGAAAGTTGTTCTTGCTGTAATCGATTGACATATTTCGTAAACCACTTATTCCATTTTTCTTTAATGTCTTTGGAAATGGTTTCAGCATAAAAGGCTTCAGAAATTATTGAAAGTCCTTGTTCTGACTCATCTTTTTTTAATTCTGACAGCTTTCTGAAAAATATGGTCATATCGGTTTCGGTAAGCAATAAATTATCTTCCAGATTCTGAATGAGTAATTTATCTGTATTATCATCTTCAAACAGCCCTAATTTAGAGCGCATCATTTGTAAGGACTTGACATCAAAATCGGTTTTAAATTGATTTAGAATATCTTCTAATGGTTTAGCATCTTCAATTAGCGGATACAATGCATTGGCTAGTTGATACAAATTCCACAGTGCTATGTTGGGCTGATTGCCAAAACGGTAGCGTTTGTGTTGTGCGTCGGTCGTGTTTGGAGTCCAACCAAAATCGAAACCTTCCAGCCAGCCGTAAGGCCCATAATCTATGGTTAATCCTAAAATAGACATATTATCGGTATTCATAACACCGTGAACAAAACCCACGCGTTGCCAGTGGATAATCATTTCTAAAGTACGTTGAGACACTTCAGCAAAAAACTGAATATACGTTTCTTTAGATGGCTCTCCTAAATGCGAATAAAAATGCTTTATGGTATAATTGGCGAGTTGTTTTAGGGTTTTTATGTCTTGTTGTGCTGCTAGAATTTCAAAACTACCAAATCTGATAAATGTTGGTGACACGCGACAAACAATGGCACCTGGCTCATACTCGGCATTGCCGTTGTATAACATATCTCGAAGTACTTGATCTCCCGTTAACGCTAAGGACAACGCACGTGTGGTTGGCACTCCCAAATGATGCATAGCTTCGCTACACAAATATTCCCGAATGGAAGACCGCAATACGGCTAATCCATCTCCTTGTCGCGAGTAAGGTGTTTTTCCAGCGCCTTTTAACTGCAATGCCCAGCGTTGGTTATTATGTTTAATCTCAAATAAGTTGATGGCACGACCATCGCCCAACTGCCCTGCCCAATGACCGAATTGATGACCGCCATAATTCATAGCATAGGGTTTGGTATTTGGGTAAATGGTATTTCCTGATACGAGGTTTAAAAATGCTTTAGATTTTAAATCGGTTTTGGCAAAACCTAAACTTTGGGCAAATTCTGAAGAAACGTGAACCAACTTTGGGTTTGAAGTGGTTGCAGGTAACACATAAGAAAAACAGGCGCGATCTACCTTTCGGACATAATTTTCCTTAATAGAATCTGCTGGAAGTGCTTTAGTAAATGTGGTGTCTATTTTTAATTGCATTTTATCCTTTTCATTTTTTTCTTCAAAAGACATAATCATACAAAGTTAATTGTTTCATCCCAAAAAAACATTTGATAATCATTTTACTATCTTTATGTTTTCAACTTTCAATGTAGAATGCATCATAAGGCTTTTCATAAAGTATACTCTTTAAAACTAAAGTTTGCTTTGGTGTTTTTTGCCTTGCATTTTTCAACATTTTGTCTTGCTCAACTGCCAAGCTTTGACCTCACAGTAATTGTTGTTGATGAAACCTGTTCTGGAAACGGCGCTCTGCAAATGAGTGTTTCCAATACAACTAGCGGCTCAGAAATAGTCTATACACTTTATGCTTTCCCTGATATAAATACCCCAATAGCACAAACGTCTGATAATATTTTTAACAACCTAAATGCTGGAGAGTATAGAGTTATTGCCACACAGACTCTAAACGATAATGAAAATACTGCGCAACAGGACGTATCAATATCTGATTTAACAACAGAATTAGATTTTGAAATCACCCAAAGTACTGTTAATAATTGCGATACCATTGGTAGTCTTATTGTAAATGTTACATCAGGTAGCGCTATAAGTTTTGAAATTATTTCTGGCCCAGTTACAACTAATATCCAAACATCTAATGAATTTCACAATTTACCCGAAGGCACATATGTAATTAGAGTTTTTGATGATTGCAATAATGCACTTACAAAAACTTACACCCTAATATTAAACACTAACAATATTGAAATATCGGATGGTGTTATTCCTAGTATTCATAATTCCTGTACAGACATTGAACTTTCTAATAGTATTAGTTCGCCTCCTGAAAACCCCATAATCTATCCTTTAGACATTACTTATACTATTTTCCCTCCAGACGGCTCACCTACATTTACTATAACACAAACTATTACCTCTGGCGCTGAACATTATATGGATATTTTGCAGACAATTCCTCTTTATGGTGATCAAGTTTTTAATGTAGATATTTTAATTACCGACTCATGTGGTGATGAATTTAGTAATAGCAACGAAATTAATCCAAACCCTACTGTAGAGTTACTGCCTTATGATGCTTTTTGTGGGTATCATCTTAACTTAATGATTGATAACTTTATGCCACCTTATACAGTCGATTTTGTAGAAGCTCCACCTGAGTTTACCCCAAATGAATATAATAACACCTATCCAGGACCTTTCTCTGAACCTTCAATTTTCTTTCAAACTACAAATGCTTCAATCCCTTTTGGTTATTATTCTGTTTTAGTAACGGATGCCTGTGGAAATACTGCCGAATACGCTATTGTACTAGAAGAAGAACTTCCCGAACCTGATGTAGATGCCGCTAACTCTGGCTGTAGTGTAAATGGCTCAATAAATATTTCCATTCCAGATAGAGATATTGTTTCTGTTATATTCACAGCAGCACCTAACACTTACTCAAACACCTTACCCGATGATGTTTCTAGTTTTATTGAAAATGGGGTGTTTTCAATGGACAACCTTCCTAGTGGTAACTACTCTTTAACATTAATTGACGAATGCGACGGAGAACATATTATAGATACGACAGTCCCAGAATTTTCATTTAGAGAACTATCTATTATCAATAGAGCTGATTGTTCAACAGATACAGGGTCTATTAGAATTGCCAGCGGACATGGAAATATAACATCCATCACAATTACTGCAGCACCTAACAATTATAATGAAAATATACCTCACGATATTTCTCACCTTATTAATGGTCAAGGCGCCATTGTTTTAAACAATCTTCCTTCTGGAGATTATACTTTTGAAATTATTGATGAATGTGGCTTTGAATACTTTCCAAATATTTATATCAATTCATATATCAGCACACCTAACGCTTACACATTAAATAGAAACTGTGGCTCTTTTGATGTTGGAGTTTTAGACGCTGACGATTCAGTAACAAATAAAAGTTATTGGTTTCAAAAATTTTTTCCAGAAACAGGTTCTTGGGGGCATCCATACACAGAAGAATTATATACAGAAGGTGATATTCCTAATCCAGACACAGCTATTGAAATTGAAAATGAGGAAACACTTTATAATATTTTCTTAACAGGAACCTTTAGATTAATTAAAGTATTTCAATCTTATAATGACATTAACTCAGATAATTTTTGCTTAGATATTTTTAACGAGTTTGAAGTCTCTTCAGATTTAATTTTATCAGGTATATATAATTTAGGATGTGAAGGAGGCACTGGCCCTTCAGATGTTTTGGTAGATGTTGCAGGGGTTGAACCTTATAATTTTAGTATTATTTCACCTTATAGTTTTGACAATGGAGAGAATAATATTTTTTCCAATCTAGCGCCAGGCATCTACGAAATAGAAGTCGAGGATGCTTGTGGGAACATTGAAAATGCTGTAATAAACATTGAAGACCTCTTACCTGTTGTAAATATTAATACTCCGGATAATATGTTTACATGTTCAAACGAAAGTGCCTCATCCACCTTTGATTTAACAAATCAAAACTCTCAAATTCTAGGCAATCAAAATCCAGATAATTTTACCATCACTTATCATTTAAGTCAAATAGATGCCAATTCTGGAGACAACCCATTGCCAAATAATTATGTAAACACTTCAAATCCACAAATCATTTATGTTAGAGTTATTCATAACACTTTAAATGTTTGTTATGCTACCACATCATTTCAGCTAAACATAGGAACCATACCAAACTTTAATGCAGATGAAAACATCACTATATGCAATGGCAGTTTAGTTAGCCTTAATGCTATTTCTGGATATGATGCTTATGAATGGTCTACAGGTGAAACAACTCAAAATATTACCGTTAGTGAAAGTGGTACATACACTGTTTCTGTTAAGAACCTTTATGGAGACAATTTTTGCGAATCAACACAAACATTTACAGTAACGTCATCAAGTATCGCTACTATTGAAAATATTGATATCTCTGATTGGACTTCGAACAACAACACCTTCACTATAACTGTATCAGGTAGTGGCGATTATGCCTATTCAATAGATGGTATCACCTATCAAGAAGAAAACGTTTTTGTTGGTTTAGAACCTGGAGCTTATACCGTTTTTGTAAAAGATTTAAACAACTGTGGTATTATTTCGGAAGACATATCTCTTCTTAATAACCCACAATTTTTCACCCCTAATAATGATGGCTATAATGATTATTGGCAAATAAACGAGTCTCAAGCAGAACCAAATATTGAAGTCGTTGTTTTTGATAGGTATGGTAAAATACTTTCCTCCTTCAATGGAAATAGTATAGGCTGGGACGGCACCTATAATGGTAATAATATGCCCACCAATGATTATTGGTTTTTAGTAAAACGTGAAGACGGTACAACACATAAAGGACATTTTACATTAAAAAGATAAAAGCCCCTTCCGGAGCTTTTTTATTATTTCATCAAGCTTATAGCAAAACCACCGCCTTTGGCTAAATTTAAAGTAAGTTTAGAATCTTTTGTGACATTTACAGTTTCAACATCCAAATCCAACGGGTTATCATTCCAATGGGCATTTTCTCCATCTTTATAAATAGTAGCTTGATAGGTTTCAGTGTCGTTTAAAAAACTAAAATCAACCGTTATAGTTCTTGCATTTTCATCGGTAATACCGCCAACAAACCAATTACCTGTGTCACGCTCTTGTCTGGCAATGGTTACAAAATCCCCAACCTCACCATTGAGTACTTTGGTTTGTTGCCAATCCACACCAACATCTTTTATAAACTGAAGCGCTTTGGGGTTGGCTTCGTAATGTTCTAACAAATCGGCTGCCATTTGAACAGGACTGTAAATAACGACATACAACGCTAATTGCTGCGCTAAGGTTGTATTAACCTGGTTATTTGGCTTATACTTATCAAACTTTATATTAAAAATACCAGGTGTATAATCAATTGGTCCAGCCAACATACGTGTGAAAGCGACAATTGGTAAATGCTCTGGTGGATTACCGCCATCTTCTGCCCAAGCGTTGAATTCTTGTCCACGTAAGCCTTCACGAGAAATAATATTTGGATACGTTCTTCGTAAACCTGTTGCTTTTATAGGCTCGTGCGCATTTATAGCTACTTGGTACTTAGCACCATTAATTGCAGAATTGTTATGATGGTTTACCATAAATTGCCCGTGATGGTATTCTCCCTTAGGAGATAGAGTAAACACATATCCCGATTTTACGGTATGAATTCCTAAGCTTTTCATCAGCGCATAGGCCGAATCCTGCTGCTTAATATAAGTATCTACGCCTCCATAAGTTTCGTGATGCATAATTATTTCAACACCTTTTTCATTGGCATAACGTGTCACCTCATCAAGATTGTAATCGGGATAAGGCGTTACAAAGTCAAAGCCACCTTCTTCTTCTGACCACCCTGTATTCCAGCCTTCTACCAAAACACCTCCAATATTGTTTTTTGCTGAAAAATCGATATATTTTTTTACATTTTCGGTAGTCGCACCGTGTTTCCCGGAAGCCAAGTCCCAAGTCGATTTTCCTAAATGCATCTCCCACCAAACACCTGTATATTTCATTGGTGTAAACCAAGATATATCTTCTAATTTATTAGGTTCGTTTAGGTTTATAATCAATTTCGACTCGATTAATTCTGGGGCATTTTCCGCAATTTGCAGGGTACGCCAAGGTGTATGAAATGGCACCTTACGTTTAACTTTGTGCTTGGTGTTTTCGCTACCTACTAATACACTTTTTAAGTTTAAATTTTCAGTATCGACCTCTAAAGTCATCCCTGAATAATCTACCAGTGCTGCTTCGTGAAAGCTTAAATGCGTACCATCTTCACCAACCATTGTTACTGGTGTATTTACCGCATTATTTGGTATATGGGTTTGTGCCAAATTGGGATGATTACGTTTGCTTATCGCATCAATTTCCGAAAGCTTAGTCGTACTATATAAATGCTCGTAAATCTCCCAATCACCAGGAATCCAAAAGGTTTTGTAATCTTCAGTTAGATTAAATTCGGTTTGCTCTTCGGCAATTAAAGCTTCTTTAAAGTTTGGTTGCTCTGGAAATTCGTATCTAAAACCAATACCGTCGTTATACACTTTAAAAACAAGATTTACTTTTCTATTTAATTCTGAAGTTTCCTCTAATTCAACTCTCAATTCGTTGTAATGGTTCACCACATCTTCTTGTTCGCCCCAAGGCATTCGCCAAGTCTCATTAAAAGTTGATGCAGTTGAATTGATTATTTTGAAGTTATCTTTTATAGATTTAACATTCACAAAGTCAAAGCCTAAATACGATGTATCCACAATGGCTTTATTGTTGAATGCAACCAAATAGAACGGCTCACCTTGATTATTTACATTAAAATCGACCTCAATATTACCATCAGGTGAACTAGCCTGATAGCGCTTTTGTTTTGGCTTACTACAACTTGATAATACCATTGCAGCAATAAGTATAACGACTGTATGTTTCATTGTTTACTTTACTAAGATTTTATATTCCCAAGGTTGTAATGTTATTTCATTGCCTTCTAGCTTTATCGCTTGGTTAGATAAGTAATCAGTAAAATCTCCTGAAGCTTCTGGTGTAACAGTTTGTGGTTCTGCAGTAAAATTACCAACAAAAATGATTTTATCTCCTGATTTTTCACGTTTAAAAACCAAAACATTTTCATTTTCAGCATTTAATCTTTCATAAGATGCTGCTGCTTTTCCACCGTTTAAGGCTTTGTTGGTGTTCTTTAACTCACCTAGCTTTATAAGCAATTCAAAATACTCTCCTTTTGTTTTTGGAATGGAATCTTTCTCGAAGAACTTTAAACGATGATCCATATCGTATTCTTGTCCTGAATAAATCAAAGGCATTCCTGGAATAGTATAACTCAAGGCCGTAAAAATCTCTTTGTTTTCCGGCATACGTTCTTTTAAGGTTCCAGCCCAAGAGTTCTCGTCATGATTAGTAACAAAGTACATATTGATGTCATCGTCTTGTAAAGTCGAGTCGATTTTCACCATATACTCATCTAATGCTTTTACGGTTTTATGGCCTTTGGCTATATCATTAAAAATATGATGTGCTTCCCAACCGTAATGCATATCAAACCCATTTTGTAATAAATCTGGTTGCTCTGCTTCTGCCAACATAAACACAGGTTTTACAGCTTTTAACGTATCTATAGCACGTTTAAAGAAATCAACTGGAACCTTATGCGCCACGTCCATTCTATAACCATCAATATTGACGTCTTCTACCCAATATTTCATATCGGCAATCATAGCATTACGCATCTCTTGATTATCGTAGTTTAAATCGGCAACGTCTGTCCAACCCCAAGATTCTCCAGTGTCTGGATTAATAGGATCGATGATGTCGCCTGCTTCATTTTGTGTGTAATATTCAGGATGTTCTGTAATCCAAGGGTGATCCCAACCTGTGTGGTTTGGTACCCAATCGACAATAACATAAATACCGTTTTCGTGAGCTGTATCAACCAACTCTTGAAAGTCTTCCAAAGTTCCAAATTCTGGATTTATAGAACGATAATCGGATACCGAATAATAACTTCCCAGATACTTTTTACGCTCTTCTTCATCCTCAATATCGCTTGTAAACTGTCCATCGGTAGCTTTACGTTTTACTTCAGAAATTCTATTAATTGGCATTACCCAAATCACCTTTACGCCCAAATCCTTTAATACAGGAATATCTTTCGTGAAAGCATCAAAAGTGCCTTCTGGTGAATACTGACGAATATTAGCTTCGTAAATCACGGCTTGTTCTTCTACATTGGTATTAAAATCTGGCATTGTTTCCTCCTGCTTTTCTACAACAGGACTTTCTTTTTCTGTTTTTTTCTCATCTTTACAAGATGTAAAAACGGTAATAGTTACCAAAAGAGCTATTAATTTTCTCATTGTTTATAGGTTTAGTTTTAGTGTAATTGTTTTATTGTTCTTAGTATTCCAAGTGATTGGAATGTGTATTGTTTTTTTACTTGAATTGTAGCGTGCTTTTTGACGTTTACCATCAACTTTTATACGTTTTGGTTGCTTTTGAATACTGTGAACGATAAGCTCAATTTGCTTTGTTGTTGATTGATAGTTTGCACCTAACTCCGTTTCAAATTCAATTTCCAAGTTACGTTCTTTAATTTCGGCTTCAAACTGCAAGATTTCATACAGCCCTTTTTCATAAGTATTTGAAGTGAGTCCATCATCATTGTACAACTGGCTCTTAGACTTCTCTGATTTGGAATCATCAAAATAATAATGAAGTTCTAAAATGCTACCATCGTATTCCTTTGTAGATTGCATAGGTTTTGCCATTGGAAGAAAGCTTCCGCCGCGCACAAAGGTTGGAATACTCTCTTCTTTTAAATCGCAGGTTGTAGTACTTCCTCCCTTAAATTTTTCATCGGAATAAAAGTCAAACCAATTAGATAGCTTTGGAAAATAAATCTCTTGCCTTTTTTGGTCGGCTTTAAGAATTGGCGCTACCAAAATATCAGATCCCCAAAGATAGGTTTTAGAATACCCCAATAGGTCTTGATTTTTTGGTTCTTCAAAAAACAAAGGTCGCATTAAGGGCTTGCCTTGTGTATGATTTTCAAACATCATTTGGTAATTGTAAGGCAATAATTTGTAACGTAGTTCAATAGCTTGTTTGGCCAATATTTTGGCTTTTTTGCTTCTAAAAACGGGTTCGCTCGCTACTTTTTCTTGTGCGTGTGGTCTGAAAATGGGTTGAAACACACCATATTGCAACCAACGTATATAAAGCTCATCATCTAGGTTGGCTCCTGCAAAACCACCGAGATCGCTATGCATATAAGCTAACCCTTGCATTCCCATTTGCAAGGCAATTTCTGGCTGACTCTGCAAACCGCCCCAAGTTCTATTAACATCGCCAGACCAAGGCACCATTCCGTAGCGCTGTGAGCCTGAATAACCAGCACGCATTAAAATAAATGGTCGCTGATTTGGTCTAGCTTCGTGAAATGCTTCTTGTACTAATTTTGCCCAATCGTGGCCATAGATATTGTGAACCTCATTGGCAGTTCCTGTTTCGTGAACCAAGCTTGACGGATGCACTTCGGGCTCTCCCAAATCGCCCCAAATTCCAGTTACGCCGAAATTCAAAAGATTTTTATTAATGTTTTTAAACCAATTGTAACCCGATTTACTAAACACATCGACCAAACCTGTATTACCAAAGAAAAAATCGTAGGTTGCCGGATTGCCCAAGCTATCTTTTGTCAAAGCCTTATTGGCAACTGCTTCGCCCCAACGTTTAGACGTTGTTAAAATAAAAGGTTCGGTAATAAGTATGGTTTCCACATCTTGATCACGTAAGGTTTTGATCATTTGTTTGGGGTTGGGAAACGAATCTCTGTCAAATTCTAGATTACCCATAGTTCCCATCACTTCTTTTCCAAACCAATACAAATCCAAAATAATGGCATCGACAGGTATGTCTTCCTCCTTAAAATTTTTAATGGTATTAATGGTTTCTTCTTGCGAATGGTATCCAAAACGACTGGAAAAATTGCCCAAAGCCCAACGCGGCAACATAGGTTGCTTTCCTGTAAGATTAGTATAGTTATCAACTATATGATACCACGACTCTCCCACAACAACTTGATAGGTTTTTCTACCGGAAATGGTTTCGTAAGTTAGGGTATTATCTTCTTGACTATCCAAATCCAAAAAGCCAATTGGTGCGTTATCAAAATGTAGTAAATACTTATTTGATGACAAGACAATTGGCAAGGTGAAATTCATTAGTTCACTATGCGTTTCGTAACCGTAATGGGCTTTATTGTAGAGCTCCAAACGATGTCCGCGACGGTTCATCCCTAAAGCTCTGGCTCCACCACCGTATAAGATTTCTTCTGGGGTTAAATTAAAGCTTAAGGTTTCAAAATCATCTGTTTTTTGATAACCATATTGCTCTGAAGTAACTTCTTCTCCTTTATACCAATACGCTATTTTAAAAGGTTGTTTATGCGCTTTAACTTGAAAATCATCTGTACCAAACGTCAACAGTGAATCGTTTTGTTTGAATTGAATATCTGACGCAGCTTTAGATAGTACAACAGCGTGCGAATTGGGTTTTAATTGTTCGCCATTTGGAACAAAAGTTGTTTCTACAATTTCAGGTGTATAAAATTCAATTTTGTATTCGCCATCATTCATTTCAATCTTTAAAAACTCGCCATCTTGAAATTCAGCACTCACGAATTTTCTTTCAGTGACAGCTTCTGGAAACAACCAAAGTATAGCTTCTTTAAAATTTTCACGCCATAGTTTTTCGTTGTGCTTTCCTTCAGGAACGACTTTGGACGTGATGCTTTTTGACGGGAAACCATTATTTTTGAGTGTTTCGACCATCTTGTTCATATCGCGAACGGTTTGGCTTATTTCATTATAACTTGCTTTTTCACCTTCTTTTCCACCAGCTAAAAAGTACATTCTTGTGCCAGTTACTTTTGCTTTAGCTTGGGTAAAATCGAACACTTCTGGTGCGAACCAAAAGGCAGGTGAATACACCCCTACTTTTCCAAAAACTTGAGGATATTTTAAGGCCGCGTAATGCGAAATCAAACCGCCCATTGAGCTTCCAAAAATACCCGTATTACTTTTATCCGCTAATGTATTGTAATTGGTATCGATGTATGGTTTTAGCGTGTTGACTACAAACTCTAGGTAGGCGTCACCTTCGCCACCGCCATATTTTTCGTGTTCCCAAGGCGAATATTCGTCTAAGCGTTTGTCGCCGCCATTATCAATACCAACAACAATAAGCTCCATTTGTTTTTCCTTGAAGAGCTTGTTTAAGGTTTCGTCTATTTCCCATTCCCCAAAATTGGATGTTGATGCATCAAACAAGTTTTGGCCATCGTGCATATAAACGACGGGGAATGATTTTTTGGACACTTTGTAATTAGGTGGCAAATAGATCCAAACACGGCGTTTTCGATTGAGCTCTGGTATTTCAAATTCGGTTGAAATTACCGAGACATTTTTTGCTGCAGTGGATTGTGGTTGCGCATCGAAAAGATGTGTCCAACCTTTAATCTTTATCTTTAGTGTGTCGTTGGGTTTAGCAAAAGCGTAGGTTCTATTTTCTATTGCTAAACCTTTTTCGTCGCTTTCAACGGTTTCCCATGTCCCTTGGGTAAACTTAAAATTAATAGCATTTTTTTGCTCTGGAAGCGTTATTGTGTATTGTCCATTATTGTTTTTAAGTTGAAAGTCTTCATTCCCACCTGTCCAGCCTTCAAAATTACCAGAAATAAAAATAGTAGCATCCTCTGGGGTTTGCGAGGGAAGTTCTTCTACTACAATGGTGACTTGGGCATTTACTACTTGAAATAATAAGAAAAATAGTATATATTTAATTTGCTTCATACTTATATTAAGATTCCGAAACAAGTTCGGAATGACAAGTTTTGTTTTATTTTGTGGTCAATAGTGTTACTCCTTTATTATTTAATTTTAAAGTGCCATTCCATTGTACAGACTTGCCAGATATTATGTTGTGGAATGTTTTCCCTCTTAAATTCATTTCTGAAAAACGCTTTAAATCCAACTCAACTAACTCTTCATTTTTATTTAAAATACAGACAACCGTTTCATCTCCCATAGTTCTAAACAAAACATAAACACCGTTCTCTGGTGCAAAATGAACAGTTTCCCCCTTGTGAATGGCTTCGCTGTGCTTTCTATAATTCATAAGTTTCATTACAAACTCTTGCATCTTGGTTTGCTCATCGGATAAACCTTCACCTGTAAATCCGTTTACGGTATCGTTTTCCCAACCGCCGGGAAAATCGGTTCTAATTAACCCGTGATCTCCAGGTTTTTTGGCATCGCTTAGCAACACTTCTGTACCATAATACACTTGTAAGGTACGTGGCATACACGCCATATAGGCCAATGCCATTTCTGTTTTGGTAAGGTTTTCCTCCAATTGGGTGTAAATACGGCTCATATCGTGATTGTCTGGAAATACCAAAATATCTTCTGGTCTAGTATAGCCAAAATCGTTCGCCAAACCATCATACATACGCACTAAACCTGTCCCCCAAGATTCCTCTTCATTTAATGCTTGAACAATGGTTTTTTGCATTGGAAAATCCATTGTAGATTTTAAATTGGACTCATAACCGTCTTTATTTTTTTGCCCCTCTTGCCAATACGCTACCAACAACGGGTTGGTACTCCATTCCTCACCTACAATATTAAAATTAGGGTATTCAGTCATAATGGCGCCTGCCCAATCACTCATAAAGTCTTTATCTGGATATGGATATGTATCTTGACGGATGCCTCCCAATTGTAGCGTTTCTATCCACCAAATATTATTTTGAATGATATAATTTGCCATAAATGGATTGCGCTGATTTAAATCTGGCATCGCACGAACAAACCAGCCTTCGTTCATTTCGGCTTGATCTTTTTTTGATGCATAAGTATCTTGGTTTACCGTTCGGCGATGGTTGGAGTTCTTTAGTCTTTGACCAGCTTCTAAAGCGTCTTGTTGATTCACCCAATCTTTAAAGGGTAAATCGTCCATCCACCAATGGTTACTCCCACAGTGATTAGCCACCATATCCATTATCAATTTCATATCCTTTTCCTGCATTTTTTGGGATAAGGTTTTATAGTCTTCCAACGATCCGAAACGTGGATCGACTTGGTAGAAATCGGTCATTGCATACCCGTGATATGAGGATTGCGGCATATCGTTAATAAGCATTGGCGTTGGCCAAATAGCCGTAAACCCTAACTTTTCAATGTAATCTAAATGCTGAGTGATACCTTTAATATCGCCACCGTGACGACCGTAATCATCGTTACGATTTATGGTGGTTTCCCGTAAATTTTCATTTATATCGTTAGAGGGATCACCATTAGCAAAACGGTCTGGTGTAATCAAATAAATGGCATCGCTACTATCAAAACCGACATAATCTTCGGCAGAAATTATTCTTGATTTTAACTCATAAGTATGCGTTTTTTTTGTGCCATTTTCATCTTCAAATAGTACATCAAACTTCCCAGGTTTTGTAGTGCTGTCAATCTCTAAATCCAAAAACAAATAGTTGGGACTATCAGCTTGATGCACTTTGGTTACCATAACGCCAGGATAAGCAACTTGTGCAGAAGAACCACCAATACCATCGTCTTTAACCAACAATTGCAGTTTGGTGTTTTTAAAACCAACCCACCAATGTGGTGGTTCTACACGCTCTAAGGAAGTGTTTGAAACCGGGATTGTTTTATCCACTTCCATTGGCTGTTGTTCCTTTGATTCTTTACAACCTAACAACGTTATTAAAACCAATACAATACCAATATGATACTTCATAATATATGTTTTTTTTAGATTCTACATCATTGCACAAAATGACGCTTACTCACTTACACTTTCACCAAATTATTTGGTGTAACCGTTACAGGTTTTCCATTTACCAAAATGGTTAAACCGGTAGTTCCTTCTAGCTCAAAATTGGTTTCCTTTTGAGAGACGTTTACTTTTAAAATTTGATTTCTAAAATTGATTTTAAATGAAAATGCTTGCCATTGTTTTGGGATTTGTGGCTCGAAACTCAACATATCATTTTTAACACGCATACCGCCAAAACCTTCAACAATACTCATCCACGTTCCGGCCATTGATGTAATGTGCAAGCCTTCGTGAACTTCTTTGTTGTAATCGTCTAAATCCAATCTTGAAGTTCTTAAATAGAAGGTATACGCCTGTTCCATTCTACCTAATTTGGCGGCTTGAATACTGTGTACACAAGGTGACAATGAGCTTTCGTGTACCGTAAAAGGCTCATAAAAATCGAAATGTTTTTCTAATTCTTCTTGCGAAAAATGGTCTTCAAAAAAGTAAAACCCTTGTAAGGTGTCGGCTTGTTTAATGTATGGTGAACGCAAAATACGATCCCAAGACCAGTATTGATTAATAGGGCGTTGGTTTGCATCCAACTTATCCACCGTGATTAATTCTTTATCTAAAAAGCCATCTTGCTGTAAATAAACTTGATGTTCTTCGGAATATGGAAAATACATCTCGTCGGCTACTTGTTGCCATTGGGAAATTTCAGCATCAGACAGATTGGCTTTCTCCATAATTCTAGTAAAATCCGAGGCGTATTCTGATTTTACTTTGTTGATGTTTTCTATGGCATAATCAATACACCATTTGGCGATATAGTTGGTATAAAAATTATTATTAACGTTGTTTTCGTACTCATTCGGTCCGGTTACACCTAAAATAACATATTTGTTTTTAGCTGTTGAAAACGTTGCGCGTTGCTGCCAAAAACGTGCAATACCGATAAGTACTTCCAAGCCTTTTTCAGGAATATAGCTATAATCGCCCGTAAAGCGATAATAATTAAAAATAGCAAACGCAATAGCGCCATTACGATGGATTTCCTCAAACGTAATTTCCCATTCGTTGTGACATTCTTCTCCATTCATTGTGACCATTGGATATAAAGCTGCCCCGTTTGTAAATCCTAATTTTTCGGCATTTTCGATGGCTTTTCCTAAATGATGATAACGATATTCCAATAGATTTCTGGCAACTTGTTGATCTTTGGTTGCCATATAAAATGGGATGCAATAGGCTTCGGTATCCCAATAGGTACTTCCGCCATACTTTTCTCCAGTAAATCCTTTTGGCCCAATATTTAATCGGGCGTCTTTTCCTATATAGGTGTGGTTTAATTGTAAGATATTAAAACGAATACCTTGTTGCGCTTTTACATCGCCTTCAATGGTAATATCGGCCATATCCCAAATACTAGCCCAAGCTTGTTTTTGTGTGTCCAACAAGCCTTCAAAACCTAATTGTAATGCTTTTTCTAAGGTGGCTTTTGCTGCAGTAACCAAGCTCTCTTTATCGTGATTTCTATCGACGGTATAACCTCCAAATTTATGAATGGTAAAGGTTTGATTTTGTTTAATAGAGGCTGAATACTCAAACGATACCTTTTGAGCTGTCTGCTCTATTTTAGGTTCTATATCGCTAATGTTTTCATCTACAAAACATTGCGACTGCATAAAGGTACAGGTATGAAAATTGGTTTTCATTGTGTGTGCCTCGATAAATGCTTGGTTTGATGTATGGGTTAGTTTAGTGGTATTCCAAAATTGGTCGTCCCAATTAGTGTCTTCGTTGGTAATACCAGAATCTATATAGGGTGTAAAGCTGATTTCAGCATCAGCATTTAATGGCGTTACCGCATATTGTATAGCGCCTACTTCATCTAACTCTAAACTTAAAAAGCGAAGTACTTCCACTTTCACTTGTTCATTATTTGGTAATGTAACCACAAAGCTTCTAGATAGCCAACCCTCTTTCATATTAAGTTCGCGACGAAAGTTTTCAACTTTTTTACATGTATGTAAATCTAAATCTTCACCATTTACACGAACGTTAATGCCAATCCAATTTGGCGCATTTAGCACTTTGGCAAAATACTCTGGATAACCGTTTTTCCACCAACCTACTCGGGTTTTATCTGGATAATATACGCCAGCAATATAACTACCTTGAAAGGTATCGCCTGTATAAGTTTCTTCAAAATTGGCACGTTGTCCCATAGCACCGTTACCGATACTAAATAAACTTTCTGAAGACTTGACTCTTTCTGGCTCAAAGCCTTCCTCTATAATGGACCAATTATCTGGTTTTATATAATCTTGATTCATTTTTTTACTAATTCTTTTATAAAATCTGTTGAGATTTCTGTAAAATCTTTAAATATGTAATCGGCTTCGTGAAGCACATTTTTATCACCAATACCAATAGAAATCATATTGGCAATATTTGCGGCTTGAATACCAGCCACGGAATCTTCAAAAACCACGCAATTTTCAGGCTTTTGATTTAGTAATTTTGCTCCTATTAAAAACACTTCCGGATCGGGTTTTGCTTTGCTAACATCGTTTCCATCTACAATAGCCTGAAAGCTTGAAATAAGGTTAACTTTTTCCAATATTTTTCTAGCATTTTTACTGGCAGACCCTAAAGCTATTGCTTGATTATTGATTTTTAAATAGTTTAATATTTTTGGTACATCGGGAAGAATTTCATCTTCTCCCATTTTATTTATGTAGCTTAAGTAATCATCGTTTTTCTTGGCCATTAAAGACATAAACTCATCTTCGGAAATACTTTTATTCCCCCAGGCTAAAATTTTCTCTAACGATTTTACACGGCTTACGCCTTTAAGCTGTTCGTTTTGTTCTTTATTAAAATCGACATCGATACTGTTGGCTAATTTTTTCCACGCCAAAAAATGATACTTTGCTGTATCTACGATAACGCCATCGAGGTCAAATATGAATCCTTTTGTGTTCATTTTTAATTTATTTCGTTTTCTGGTTGATATGAAATAGCATCTTTATTAACAATTAATAAATTGCATAGTCCTGCTAGAATTAAACTAATACCAGCAATCGTCATGGCATTAATAGCGTCTTCACCTAAAAGACTAGACACATAATTTATCCCGCCAACAGCCGCAATAATTTGAGGGATTACAATAAACATATTGAATATTCCCATAATAACGCCCATTTTCTTAGGATCTACGGAACTTGATAACATTGCGTAAGGCATTGACAAAATACTTCCCCAAGCAATACCTACTAATATGAAACAGTATTTTAGCGTTTCTGGCGTAGCGTAAAACATTAAAATAAAGCCTAATCCTCCCAAAAACAGCGACCCCATATGCACAAACTTTCTATTAATGCGTTTTTTAGATGTATAAAAGGCTAGTAGCAACGCAAAAGCCATAGAAGATAACCCATAAACTCCCATTGCAGACCCCACTAAGTTTGATGATTTTTGAAAAGCGGTGTTTGCTGTATCAAAAGCTTCGGCTTGCGAGGGGATTGTTAAATCGAAAGCTGTTTCTATAGGTGCCGGTGTATTAAAAACGTGTTCGGTTAGCGCTGGATTTGCCAAGCTCCACATCGTAAAAAACGCAAACCAACTAAAAAACTGAATAAGTCCTAGTTTTTTCATTGTTAGTGGCATTTTTCCAATATTCTCTAAAATATCAGGAATGAAGCGGTTCTTCTTTTTGCGTTCGCGTTCAAATTCCTCCATATCTTCAGGTGGATATTCTGTCGTGGTAAATACCGTATATAAAATACTTACTAAAAACACTATGGCTCCAATACCAAACGCCACTTTTACCGACATAGGCACGACGCCTTTTGGTGCCGCATCGCTAACACCAAGTTGTGACACCATCCAGGGCAAATTACTTGCTACCCAAGTACCAATACCAATAATAAGAGTTTGTACAACAAAACCATACGATCGTTGCGAATTAGGCAGTTTATCAGCTACTAAAGCACGAAAAGGTTCCATTGAAACATTTATAGAAGCATCTAGAATCCATAAAAACCCTGCAGCCACCCATAATGCTGGTGAATGCGGCACAAAAAATAACGCTAAGGAACTTAAAATAGCTCCTATTAAAAAATATGGACGACGTCTCCCCCATCTTGGGTGCCACGTTTTATCGCTTAAATACCCAATAATTGGCTGTATAATAAGCCCTGTTAAAGGTGCTGCAATCCAAAGTAAAGGAATAGCATCTTTATCAGCTCCTAACGTTTGAAAGATTCGAGACATAAAGCCTCCTTGTAAGGCAAAACCAAATTGAATTCCCAGGAAACCGAAACTCATATTCCAGATTTCCCAAAAATTTAAGGCGCGCTTTTTCATTAATAGTATATTTTAAATTAATACTATTTTGACAAGCGGTATAACTTATCAAAACTTATGGTGAGAAGTAAAAATATAAGTTTTGATTTCAGGCGGTAAAGATATAAAAGATTTTAATTAGTCCATGTTAAAATCCTATTTTGTTGATTCTCGCTCTATTAATTCGGTTTCTATAACTACCGTTTTATAGTGTTCTTCTTCCTCTTCATGCTCTAGATTATCTATTAACAGTTCTGCTGCTTTTTCACCCATTTGCTGCGCATGCTGACTTACAGTTGTTAAACTTGGTGTGGCGTGTTTAGATAATACCCCATCTGTAAAGCCAATAACCTGAATATCGGCAGGTATTTTTCTTTTTAGCTTTTTCGCAACCTTCATAGCCGTAAGTGCATACAACTCGTTAACAGCAAAAACGCCATCTATTTCTGGATTATTTTTTATAAGACATTCTATTTCGGCTTCTAAATCTTCTAGATGATCTTCGGCATCCAACTCTTCAACTATTTTAAGTATTAATTCAGATTTAGGTTGAATTTTATGATCCTCTAAAGCCTCAAGATAGCCCTGTGTTCTCAATTTACCGACACTAACATAATCTTTTGTTGTAATTATAGCGATGTTTTTACAGCCATTTTCTATTAGTTTATTAACGGCTTTTTTCGAGCCCTTTAAATCGTCTACAATTACCTTATCGCATCTTACATCGTTAACGACACGATCAAACATAACTATAGGCATACCTTGATTTATGGTTTCGTAAAAATGATGATAATCTTGTTGCAGTAAGGTTTCTTTTGAAATAGATAAAATAAATCCATCTATACTACCATTGGCTAGCATTTCCATGTTAATAACCTCTTTATTAAACGATTCATTAGATAGCCCAACAATTACATTATAACCACGCTTATTCGCTACAAGTTCGATACCTCTAATGACTTTCGAGAAAAAATGGTGTACAATTTCGGGAATAATAATGCCTATTGTTTTCGTTTTTTTGTTTTTTAAACTTAAAGCAATGTTATTAGGTTTGTAATTATATAGTTTTGCAAAAGCCTGAACCTTCTCTCTAGTATCTTCACTTATCTCCTTACTATTTCTTAAAGCTTTAGACACCGTTGATATTGAAACATCTAACTCTTTTGCTATTTGTTTGAGCGTTACTTTCCGCTTCATATAAATATTTTTTGTATATTTTAAAAGAAGCCTAAAGATAAGGCATTCTAACTATTCTATCACGCAAAATACAAAAACCTTAAAAAGTTGTTAACACGAAAACGTTTTCGTTGTAGATGTCGCAAAATCACAGGCTTTTTTTAGGTTATTTTTACATAGATTTAACGTCGAGAAGTAAAAATATAACTAACAAACAAAAGACTAATTCAAATTATTTTGTATGAAAACAACTTTAAATAGCTTACTGTTTCTGTTCTTGCTTGTTCCTTCATTTCTGTTGGCACAAAATCAAGTTTCTGGAACAGTAACTGATGAATCATCATTACCACTTCCTGGTGTTAATGTGATTATCAAAGGGACTTCAACAGGAACGGCTACAGATTTTGATGGTAATTATCAAATTAAGGCTAACTCTGGTGATATTATAGTATTCTCGTACCTTGGTTACATTACTCAAGAAATAACGTATAATGGACAAACCACAATTAATATAAGTCTAGCTGAAGACGCAGCTCAATTAGACGAAGTCGTTTTAATTGGTTATGGTGGTGTAAAAAAAGAGGATTTAACAGGATCTGTTGATTTAATTAAATCTGATGATTTTAACCAAGGCCCCGTTGTTTCAGCACAACAATTAATATCTGGTAAAGTAGCCGGGGTGTCTATCACTTCTAGCAGTGGTGCTCCTGGAGAAGGTCAAGAAATTAGAATTCGGGGAAACGGTTCTCTATCATTAAACAATAACCCTTTAATTGTTGTTGATGGATTTCCTTTAGACAATGGAGCTGTTGGAGGGTCTAGAAACCCACTAAACCAGATTAACCCTAACGATATTGAAGCCATGACTGTTTTAAAGGATGCTTCAGCTACTGCTATCTATGGATCTCGTGCAGCAAATGGCGTTATAATTATAACCACAAAAAAGGGTAAAGATTCTGAATTTAAGTTTAGCGTAAACACCTCAACAACGGTTCACACTGCTGTTGATTATGTAGATGTATTAAATGGCGATGAGTACAGACAAGTGATTAACAATCATCCTAATGCCGATGCGCAAACACTTTCTTTGTTAGGCAATGCCAACACCGATTGGCAAGATGAAATTTACAATACCGCTTTTGGCCAAGACCATTCTATAAGTGCTAGAGGAAATGCCTTTGGTATTCCAATGAGAGCTTCTGTAGGGTATACTGACCATGATGGTATTTTACGTCGTGACAATTTTAAAAGAACCACAGCTTCTTTAAATTTAACTCCTAGCTTACTTGATGACCACTTGAAATTTGAAATTAATGCAAGAGGTAATTATTCCGAAAACTTTTTTGCAAATAGAGGCGCCATAGGTGCTGCAAATACTTTCGACCCTACCCAACCAGTATATAGTAACGACCCTCAAATTGTTAGTCAATTTGGTGGTTATAATGGCTGGTATAATCCTATTTCTGCTATAGACCCAAGTACTGGGCTACCGGTATTAAGTCAGATTAATTTAGCAACGGTAAATCCTGTTGCGCAACTTAATTTGGTTGATGATGTGTCTGAAGTAAGACGTTTTATTGGTAATGCTAAGGTTGATTATAAGCTTCACTTTTTCCCAGACTTAACAGCTACAGTTAATGTTGGTTTAGATAAATCGCATGGTACAGGTAGAACTATCACTTCACAACAAATGCCTACCTCATTATTAGCTGATTCATGGGAGATATGGAATGGCTCAAGATCAACGTATTCTAACACCTCAACAAATAAACTATTTGATGCGTATTTAACATACAACAAGTCTATTAATGAAACTCACAACATAACTGCCGTTGCGGGATATTCTTACCAATCTTTCGAATATGACAATTACAGTTATGATAGCGAAGCAGAAGAAAGAGATATCAGAAACCCAGATACTGATATTGATTTTGAATTCATTGATAAATCTAAAAACGTTTTACTATCTTATTTTGGTCGATTAAATTATGATTATAAAGGAAAGTATTTACTTACAGCATCTTTAAGAGCCGATGCATCATCTAAGTTAAACCCAGACGATCGTTGGGGATACTTCCCATCTGCGGCATTGGCGTGGAATATTAGTAAAGAACCCTTCTTAGAAAGTGCTAGTTTTATAAATGATTTAAAACTAAGAGTAGGCTATGGTGAAATTGGTAATGTTAATGGCTTAGGAGATTATTTATTCCTAACACGATATACGAGAAGTAACTCTTCCGCTAATTATCAATTTGGAAACACGTTCTATCAAACTTACAGACCTGACCCTATCAATGAAGAGTTAAGATGGGAGGTAGGTAATACAATAAACCTTGGTTTAGACTATGCCTTTTTTAACAGTAGAGTGTTTGGATCAATTAACCTTTATAAAAAGAAAACAGAAAACTTAATCGCATTTTCATCTATTGACCCTTTTACCAATTTTGGTAGTAGTATTGATAGAAATATTGGAGATATGGAAAATAGAGGTGTCGAAATTGCTTTAAATGTTATTCCTATCCAAACTGATGACATAGAATGGTCTATCAATTACAATATAGCTTTCAACGAAAACGAAGTTGTAAGACTACCATTCAATCAAGAAGTTGGAGGTATTAGCGGTGGTGTTGGCAACAACATTCAGCTACATACCGAAGGGGAATCACCTTCTAGTTTTTATGTGTTACAACAAGTATACGATGCTAACGGAAATCCTATTGAGGGGGCATTTGTAGATAGAAATGGCGATAATATTATTAACGATTCAGACAAATATTTATATAAAGACCCTTATGCAGATGTAATTATGGGGCTAAACACAAATTTAAACTATAAAAAGTGGGATTTAGCTGTAGTTACACGGGCTAACATAGGTAATTATGCCTATAACAATGTGGCTTCTGGAAATTCTTACAGAGATGGAGCTATTCCAACTAGTAATGATTTCTTATGGAATTTGCATTCAGAATATTTAAATTCTGGATTTACTGATCAAAGTGATGAAAGAAACTTTATGAGTAGTCACTGGGTACAAGATGCCTCATTCTTTAAAATTGATAATATTACTCTTGGATATACTTTAGACAAAGCCATTAAAGATGTGATAGTTAGACTATATGGTTCTATACAAAATGTAGCAACTTTTACTGAATATGATGGTTTAGATCCAGAAATTCCTGGAGGTATCGATAACGGTTTTTATCCAAGACCAAGATCATTTGTATTTGGTATTAATTTAGATTTTTAAAAAAATAAATTATGAAAAATAAAATAAAACAATTCACATGCTTTTTAGCGATAACATGCTTCATGTTTTCATGTCATGATGATTTAGACCAATCACCTATTGACCCTGATAGCTTTACTGAAGAAGATGTATTTGTTAATGCATCTGAAGCTAGAAGTGCACTAGCCAAGTTATATGCTAGTTTGGCACTTACAGGGCAACAGGGACCTGCTGGAAACCCTGATATTACTGAAATAGACGAAGGATTTTCTCAATTCTCTAGAATGCTTTTCAACCTTAACGAACTAACCACAGATCACGCTGTAGTTGGTTGGGGAGATGCTGGTCTTCCAGATTTACATGGCCTTTATTGGTCTGCTGGTAACGATTTTACCGGAGCTATGTATTTACGTCTAGCACAAGAAGTCTCATTTTGTAATTCATTTATAGATAATGCCTCACAACTTACAGATCCTGAGGTAGCATCTTATATCGCAGAAGCTCGTTTTTTAAGAGCCTTTGCATATTATAACCTTATTGACTTTTATGCTAACGTTCCTTTAGCAACACAAATTTCAACAGAACTTCCAAGTCAAAGTGACAGACCTGAACTTTTCAATTTTGTTGAAACAGAACTTTTAGAAATACAAGACGACCTTCCAAGTTCTAATGAATATGGACGTGTTGATCAAGTTGCAGCATGGGCTTTACTATCAAGATTGTACTTGAATGCTGAAGTATGGATCGGCACACCTAGATATACAGATTGTGTTACGTATTCTAACAATGTTATAAATTCTGGTTATTCAATTAACACGAATGATGTAAATGGTAACGGAACAGCTTATGATGAATTATTTCTTGCCGATAATAATACCAATGGTGCTCAAGATGAGTTTATTTTTACATTAAATTTTGATGGCGTTCAATCTCAAACCTATGGTGGCTCTACATTTTTAGTACATGCAGCAATTGGAGGCTCTATGGACGCTTCTTTATTTGGTGTCAATGGCGGTTGGGGAGGTAATAGAACAACCTCTGCTTTAGTTGAAAAATTTGAAATGGGTACTATTGATATCGATGAGCTTAATAACGATTTAGGAGGTACACTTTCTAACTGGGGATTAGTTGGTGATGCTACAGAAAATGCTTGGGATGGCCCAGACATGGAAATGTATGAAACCTCACCAAATCAATATTCACTTTATGCTAATTTAACAGCTGGCGACTTTAAATTTAGATTTGATGAAGATTGGGGGAACAACTATGGTGATAACGAGTTAGATGGCTCTTTAGAAGCTGGAGGAGGAAATATTCCTATTCCTGCCGATGGCCCTTATCTTATAACATTAGATTTAGACAACTTAACTTACTCCATAACAGAGGTGACTGCTTCTGGTGATATGAGAGCAATGTTTTACACAGACGGTCAAAATTTAGAGATTGAAAGTATAGGGCAATTTAGTGATGGATATGCTATCACTAAATTTAAAAATGTTACATCAACTGGAGGACCAGGAAATGATAGTAATGGAGAGTTTGTAGACACAGACCTTCCTGTAATTAGGCTAGCTGAAATATATCTTAACTATGCCGAGGCTACTTTAAGAGGTGGTGGCGGTGACACAGGTTTAGCCGTTGACAAAATTAATGAACTAAGAACAAGAGCCTATGGAGGCCCTTCTGGTAATATTACAAGTTCTGATTTAACTTTAGACTTTGTATTAGACGAACGCTCTAGAGAGTTATATTGGGAGGGACAAAGACGCACAGACTTAATAAGATACGATTATTTCACATCAGGAAATTATCTTTGGCCATGGAAAGGAAACCAACCTAATGGAACTTCAGTAGGTTCGTTTAGAAACATTTTCCCAATCCCTACAAACTCAATATCAACCAATCCAAATTTACAACAAAACCCAGGCTACTAATTAAAATTTAATACGATGAAAAAAATAAAAATTTTAACATTACTTTTTTTGAGCTTACTTGGCTTTTATTCATGTCAAGATGATGATAACTTATCTTACATAGCTCAACCTGTAGGAGACTTTTCTTTTACAAACTCATTCTCATCTGAATATGTTTTAACTACTGCTACTTCAAGCAATCTAGGTGAAAGATTTACTTGGGACAATGCTAATTTTGATGTTCAAACAAATGTTAGCTATGATATCCAGAAATCTATAACTGGTGATTTTAGCGACATGGAAATTATTGGAACAACCTCCGCAAATGAGTACGCAGTTACAATAGGTGACTTACTAAACTACGCAGAAGAAGCTGGTTTAGATAACGATCCTGATACGGAAGATATGCCAGATACAGGTGAGGTATATTTTAGAGTAAGAGCCTATGTTGGATCTGACTCTGACATTGAATTAACTTCAGAATCTCAAGCATTAACTCTAGTTCTAATTGGAGGAGACGAAACTGTTGAACCAGTACTAAAAGATTTATATTTAGTAGGTGATGCAACTGCACCTGGATGGAGTGAAAACAATAATAACCCTGCAATAATAAGACATGCTGATAATGAAAATATGTACACTTTTAGAGGCTATTTTGTTGGTGGCGGAGAAGGCTTTAAACTATTAGAAGTCTTAGGACAATGGCAACCTCAATGGGGTGTTGGAGCCAGTACAGGTGAAGCTGCTGTAAACGATGGTACAGGGAGCGACCCTACCGCTTTCCCAATTACCGATAGTGGATATTATGAATTTACATTAGATACAGATGCTATGACATATACATTAGATACGTATGATGCTTCTGCCGCTACAGACTATACAACAATAGGCATTATTGGTGATGCAACTGTAGGCGGATGGGACGCAGACACTGACATGACGCAATCTACATTTGACCCTCATATCTGGTACATGAATGACGTTGAAATAGGTGATGGTGAAATGAAATTTAGAGCTGAAAACGATTGGGCTACCAATTGGGGTAATAATACTCCCTTAAGTGGTTTTGGAACTCTAGATGGTGCCAACATCCCTGTAACAGCAGGCATCTATAACATTTGGTTTAATGATTTAGATGGTGGTTATATTTTAATCCCAGTAGAATAAGAATATATCTAAATTATAATATTATTATGAAAATAAAAGGTTATGAGGTTTTTCCACATGACCTTTTATTGTTTAAAAAAACAATATGAAAAAAAAATTACTTATTTTAATTCTGTTTGCCTATGCAGTTTCTTACTCACAGGTAACAATAGCTCCGTCTCCATTTCAAGTTGATGAGTCCATAAATATAACTGTTGATTTAAACAGCTCAGATACTGACTGTAATGGCATTAATAATCCTACAAAAGTATATATGCATGCTGGTATTGGTGATGACAGTGATCCTTGGGGGTTTAATGTTATTGGTAATTGGGGAGAAGATGATGGCATAGGAGAAATGACCGATAACCAAGATGGAACTTGGAGCATTAGTATTACACCTGAGACTTATTTTTCATTATCTACTTCCGAAGCATCTCAAGCAACTAAAATGGGATTAGTTTTTAGAAATGAAGATGGTACTGAAGAAATGAAAGCAAGTGGGTGTACCGATTTTTTCTTCAATGTAGGAACTTTCCAAGTTACCATGATTAATCCTTCCAATTCATCTAATGGAATTATAGTAGTAGATAATGGTGGTGGCACTCAAATTTTGGCACAAAACTCTGGAGGCCCTGCAAACTATGAGCTTTTTGCAAATGGAGTAAGTGTCCATACCCAAAACAATACTACTTTTTATAACGGTTATTTATTTAGTGGTTTAACTGAAAATCAATATTGCGAATTAGTAATCACTCAAAATGGTTCTACAATCACTAAAGTATTTACAATTTTTGTAAACAATAGTAATACTGAAGATATGCCAGCTGATTTAGAAAATGGTATAAATTATGACGAAGTTGATAATTCAAAAGCTACTTTAGTATTAGATGCACCAAATAAAGACTTCGTCTATATAGCAGGTAGCTTCAACAATTGGGAGCCTACAGCATCTCATGCAATGAAAAAAGACTCTAGTACAGGAAAGTTTTGGGTTGAATTAACAGGGTTAACACCAGAAACAAATTATACATACCAATATTGGGTAGGTGCCATATCTCCTGTTTCAGGCTCTCCAAAGTTAGTTAAAACGGCTGATCCATTTTCCACACTTGTATTATCACCTTACGATGATCCTTGGATTCCAGAAACTACTTATCCAAACATACCTTCTTATCCCACAGGGCAAGAACGCGAAGTTACGGTTTTAAAAACTGGACAAATACCATATAATTGGCAAGTAACCAATTTTCAAAAACCAAAAAAAGAAGACCTTATTATTTACGAAGTTCTTATTCGTGATTTTGACAGCGACAGAAACTTCCAAGATTTAATCGACAAAATTGATTACTTCAAAAATCTTAACATTAATGCTATTGAATTAATGCCTGTTATGGAGTTTGAAGGGAATGAAAGTTGGGGGTATAATACGTCATTTCATATGGCTTTAGATAAATTTTATGGAACAAAGGATAAACTTAAAGAGTTTATCGATGTATGCCACCAAAACGATATTGCTGTTATTTTAGATGTCGCCTTAAATCACGCTTTTGGTAGAAACCCAATGGTTAGAATGTGGATGGACGATCCCGATGGCGATGGCTGGGGCGGACCAAGTAGCGAAAATCCTTATTTTAATCAAACACCTAGACACAGTTACAACGTAGGTAACGATTTTAATCACCAAGAATCCAGAACACAATATTATGTACAACGTGTTGTTAAGCATTGGATTGAAGAATTCAATATTGACGGTTTCCGTTGGGATTTAACCAAAGGATTTACACAAAACTGTTCTGAAAGTGATGAAAACTGTACGAACTCTTATCAACAAGATCGTGTAGATGTTTTAAAATCTTATGCAGATTATAGCTGGAGTTTAGATCCTGATCATTATGTAATTTTTGAGCATCTTGGAGGCACTTCCGAAGAACAACAATGGGCCAATTACCGTATAAATGAAGGTAAAGGTATTATGATGTGGAAAGAAATATGGAACGATTATAAAAACCTTGCTCAAGGAAATTCAGGAAACATCAACGCTATGGGCAACGTAGCAAATGGTTTTACAGAAAAAAGAGCACTTGGTTATCCAGAAAGTCACGATAAAGACCGTATTATGTACGAAATGCTTCAATTTGGAAACAGTAGTGGCGGATACGATGTTACTAACTTAAACACGGCTCTAGAAAGAATGTCGTCTATTGGTGCTATTTCTTTAACTATTCCAGGACCAAAAATGATTTGGCATTTTGCCGATTTAGGTATGGATGTTTCTATTTGGACTTGTGATAATGGCTCTGTAAACACCGACTACGACGGCAACAATGATGGCGATTGTAAATTAAGTACAAAACCACAGCCGCAATGGACTAATAACTGGTTAAGTGATGCCAATAGAAGTCAAATTTATAACGATTGGGCAAGGCTAAACTATTTAAAAATTAACGAAGCTGTTTTTGAAGGCGATTACGCTATAAACTCTGGCAATACAACACCTAGAATTTATATTTGGGATGATAATATTCCTGCTAACGAATTAAAAAATGTTGTGATTTTGGCCAACTTTGGCGTAACCACCCAAAATATTGTTCCAGATTTCCCTTATACAGGAACTTGGTACGATTTAATGGACGAAACAGGAAACACTTCAATTAACGTGACTAGTACAACCGCTACGATAAGTATTCCTGCTGGACAATTTAGAATTTATGGTAATGCCACATCTACATTAAGTATTGACGATGTGAGACAACAACCACTTTCTATTTATCCTAATCCAGCAAACGATGCGTTTTATATAAACACAGAAGTAAATAATGTAAAGATTATAGACTTAAATGGAAAAATTGTACAAGAATTTAACGGCAATTTCTCAAAAAATCACGCCTTCAATATTTCCAATCTTGCTAAAAGTTTATATATCGTGAAAGCACAAAACAACTCAGGAGCTATAAAAACCACTAAGCTTGTAAAGTTCTAAGCAAACTTTAAAAACAATTATTGTCTTGAGTAAAGAAAAGCTTCAACTATACGTTGAAGCTTTTTGTTTCTTATTAATATAAATTATCGGCTAAATGTTTTAATGTTTTTGCGGCGGTTTCTGGGGTTATATCACGTTGTGCCATGCCAAACATTTCGTAACCTACCATAAACTTCTTTACAGTAGCACTACGTAATAAGGGCGGATAAAAACTCATATGCCAATGCCAATGGTCGTTATCTTCGCCATTTGTTGGTGCTTGATGAATTCCACTAGAATAAGGAAAAGATGTGTTAAATAACTTATCGTAAGTTTTAGTTAACACTGAAATAGCTTCGGCAAACAAAATAGTTTCTTCCCGTGGTAATTTGGTTATGTCTTCTTGTGGTTGTTTAGGAACAATCATCACTTCATAAGGCCATACAGCCCAAAAAGGCACTAAAACCACAAACGCTCTATTTTCAAAAACAAGACGTTCTTTAAGTTTTAATTCTTGCTTTAAATAATCTTGAAGCAAGGTTTTTTGATGCGTTTTAAAATATGCTTTTTGCTGATTATCTTTTTTTACAACTTCATTAGGCAAAGTTGATTGACTCCAAATTTGACCATGTGGATGCGGATTACTACATCCCATAACAGCACCTTTATTTTCAAAAATTTGCACATAATTTATATTAGGCTGCTTTCCTAACGTTACATATTCGTTTTGCCAAGTGTGAATTACTTTTTGAATATCTTTCACGTTCATATCGGCCAAAGATTTGGAATGGTCAGGACTAAAACAAATCACTTTACAAATACCTTGTTCGGCTTCCGCTTTAATTAAACCATCGTTAACTGTAAACTGCTTAGAATCTTTTTGAAGTGCTGAAAAATCGTTTACAAAAACATAAACATCATTATAATCTGGATTTGTTTCTCCATTGGCACGCTTATTTCCTGCACATAAATAACAAGTTGGGTCATGAGACGGTCGTTGTTCTTTACTAGGTTCTTCCTCCTGCCCTTGCCAAGGTCTTTTAGCACGATGCGGCGAGACTAACACCCATTCACCTGTTAATGGGTTGTAACGTTTATGTGAGTATTCTTGGATATTTTCCATAACTAATTTTTAATTTATACGGTGCGTTCCTTGCGATAATTCAACAAAATAAATAGAACAATCTTTATTAAACTGTGTTTTATATGTTTTAGAAATAAGGGTTGAAAATGTATTTACAGCTGCTTTTTTGATAATATTTATGGTACAACCTCCAAAACCACCACCCATCATTCTTGCACCAATAACGTTTGGATTTTCTTTTGCTTGTTCAACTAAAAAATCCAATTCCTTACAACTTATTTTAAATTGGTGTTGCGCCCCATAATGTGCTTTAAACAACAAATCGCCAAAGCCTTTAATATCTCCTTTTTTCAAGAACCCTCCAGCATCAAGAACACGTTTATTTTCTTGAATAACATATAATGCTTTTTGATATTCGCTTTCTGAGAGTTGATTTTTAATAGTCGCTAAAGTTGCTTCTGTAGCGTCTCTTAAAAAATCAACATTTAATAAGGAAGCTACTTTCTCGCAAACGGCTCTTCTATCATTATACTCGGCATCTACCAAATTATGACTTACGTTTGTGTTTATTAACATCACTTGATAATCATTAAACTCCAAAGGATAAGTTTTAGCTTGTAATGTTCTACAGTCTAGCAATAAAGCGCGATCCTTTTCACCAAACATACTAGCATATTGATCCATAATACCACAACGAACACCAACATAATTGTGTTCGGCTTTTTGGGAAATGTCTATCATTTCTTCTTTAGTTAATCCCAGTTGAAACAATTCATTCAAACCAAAAACAATACTGTTTTCTAAGGCTGCAGAAGATGACAATCCAGCACCTTTAGGAATATCACCTCCAAACACAACATTAAAAGGCTTAATATTAATCTCACGCTTTTGCAATTCTCCTACCACACCAATAATATAATTACGCCATTGACCATTTGGAATGGGCTTTATGTCATTTAATGCAAACTCATAGGTTTCTTCCAAATCGCTAGCAACAATTTTACAAGTTGAATTATTGCTTTTACCAATAGCCGTAACAATACCTTTATTTATAGCTGCGGGAAACACAAATCCTTCATTATAATCGGTATGTTCTCCTATTAAATTAATGCGTCCAGGAGAATGTATAATCAATGGATTTTCACCAAAATTCTCCTGAAATTGTTTTGTTATATAAGCTGTTAATTCTGTATTCATTTGCCTTCTAATTCAACGGTCCATTGTAATTTATAAACGTCGTCTGGTTGCAGTATTTGAAGTCCTTCTTGTGTATTAAAGCAATTAGCTGGTGCTGTTTGTGGCTCTATGGCCATAGATTGTCGGTCTTCTGGCGTATACAGCTGCAAATAATTATTTTTGGACGAACTGCTTATTTTAATTTGATAATCTGGTGTTTTAAGCTGAATTTCATTTGAAGACAATTTAAAACAGTCATCAAATGCTTGATTGTTTATTGTCTCAAAGTCATTCCAATTGATTGCCGTTTTCCCATTAGGAATCATTCTATCATCAACTAAAAATTTTTCAGTACTTTTTATTGCCAACTCACTATTCTCTAAATTTGACGTTTCAAAATACGGATGCCAACCTAAAGCAAATGGAAACGCCTTACTATCGGTGTTTACCACTACAACTTCTATATGAAATACCGACATTGTCAATGTATATGTAACCGAAATATCAAACGTGAAAGGAAAGCCTTTTTCTAGTGTTTGTTGCGAATAGGTTAAGGCAATTTCATTTTCAGTTTGCCTTTCAATCGTGAAATTTTTATTAAACACCAACCCATGAATGGCATTATGCGAATCGATATCGGGTGACCCTTTTTCCAATTGATACAACTCATCATTAAACTTATATTCTCCATTCTTAATACGGTTTGGAAAAGGAAACAAAATCGATGAAGCAAAGGGCTTTTTATTATGTTTTGAAATAATAGTTTCCCCTTGTAAAACAAGATTTTTTAAGGCAGCACCAAAAGATAGATCTACTTCGGCATAAGTATTAGCTTCTTGGTTTTTTAAAACTATCGTTTTTATATGTTCGGTGTTATCTATCATTATAATGAGTTCCTAATAATTAATGTGTTGGGGTTTTCTACATTTAGTTTTTCATTATTGGCAAGCATTTGTGCCAATCGTTTTCCCATAGTTTTAAAATCGGTTGAAATAGTCGTAATCCCATTTTCTACAACTTCCTTTAAAAGCGTGTCGTTATACGATATAATACCTACATCTTCACCAACCTTGTAGTTTTGTTCTTTGATTTTTTTAATTAAAAAAATTAAATCACGATCGTCTAAAACCACATAAACTTCACCTTTTTTTATGTCTCTATACTTTAACGAGTCTATAATATCACAAGGAAAATCTACCGATTTCTCAAATTTCTGGAAACCGCTTATCACCCCTTTTGGCTGTTTTATGTCTGAAAACAACAAGGTTATTTTCTCATATTTTTCAATGAGATGAAAAGCATCCTTAAGATTACTAAAAATTGTTTCTTCAAAATTTTGATGAACAGATGGAAAATGTGCTAACTCTTTTGATGTTTGATCAAGAAGATACACCTTATCCTCTGGTAATTTATCCAAGACTAAATGAGTATCTGGTAAGTTTGCAGGCATTACAACATAATAATTATAATTGCCTATGCTATCGTAAATATGTTTTTGAAATACATTAAAACTAAAGTGGTGAAAGAAAATATCGACTTGAATGTCGTCATCCAATTCTTGTAAAAAAGCATAATACAACTCCTCTTTAAAAGCATTTAATTCATCAAACAACAAAAAAATCTTTTGTTTAACACCTATATCTTCACTTTTTACATAATAGCCTTTTCCAGAAATCGACTCGACAATACCACGCATCTTTAACTCGTTAAAAGCCATTAAAACGGTGTCTCGAGACAAATCAAATTTATTCCGAATACTATTTATAGATGGTAATTTATCGCCTTTTTTAAGTAATCCGCTAGACAGTCCATCTTCTATCGAAGATACTATCTGCTTGTATTTTGGCACACCCAATTTTTCTGAAACCGAAATAATACTCATAATACAAAGATATAAAAACTGGTAGGTACTAGTAGGGTTTTTGAAGAAAAAATTTTAAATTCGCATAATACACAACTGTTTTTACACAATTTAATGATTTAAAGGATTAATTATTATGAAATCTCTCAGCAACATCCACATAATTGCCTTGTTTATATTGTCTTTTATTGCGTGTTCTTCGGATAGCAATAATTCAAATAACACTAGCTCAACAGACGATGATCCAAACCCACCTATCGAAACGTCATTCTATTACGGTGCCGATTTATCCTATGTTAATGAAATGGAAGATTGCGGTGCCACTTATAAAGATGCTAATGGTAATACCAAAGACCCCTATACCATTTTTCAAGAAGCAGGAACAAACTTGGTACGTGTTCGCCTTTGGCATAACCCAACTTGGACCAATTACTCAAACCTTGAAGATGTAAAAACAACCATTCAACGCGCCAAAGCGAAAGGAATGGACGTATTGTTGGATTTTCATTATTCCGATACTTGGGCAGATCCTAGTAAACAAGAAATTCCAGCAGCTTGGTTAAGCGAAATTGATAATACAGAAGCTTTAGGGGAGCTACTTTACGACTATACCTACAATACACTAGAAGAATTATCAGACAACAATTTATTACCCGAAATTGTACAAGTTGGGAACGAAATTAACGGAATGATTTTACAACAAGGTGAACTGGTTTGGCCTATAGATTGGCAACGAAACGCACACTTAATCAATAAAGGTATTGAAGCTGTTAGAAATATTTCAACCGAAAAAAATAAAGATATCCAAGTCATGCTGCACATCGCCCAACCCGAAAATGGGTTATGGTGGTTTGAGCAAGCTACGGATAATGGTATAACCGATTATGATTGGATTGGACTTTCGTATTATCCTATTTGGAGCGACTATAACCTTAACAATGTTGGTACAGCATTTAGCACTCTAATAAACACTTACAACAAACGTTTAATGATTGTTGAAACAGCCTACCCATTTACTATGACAGATAATGACAGCGCAGGCAACATTTTAAGTAACGATGCCTTGGTATCTGGTTATTCTGCTACACAACAAGGGCAATTAGGCTATTTAAACCAACTGCAATCTATAGTTGAAAATGCTGGTGGCGAAGGCATTGTGTATTGGGAACCTGCCTGGGTATCTACCAGCTGTTCCACACAATGGGGACAAGGCTCGCATTGGGACAACGCCACACTTTTCGACCATAATAATCAAGCCACTTTAGGAATGCAATTTTACAACGGTTCACAAGACAATTAATAATGATATACAGAAGCCTTCTTTTCATAGTACTATTTATATTTTTTGGATGTTCTAAAACAGATAGCAACACGACTACTCGAGCAATCATCACCCTAAAAGAGGGATGGAAATTCCAAAAAGGAAGTCACCCAAACGCTATTTCAATTGGCTATGATGACACCAATTGGGAATCTGTAACTGTACCACACGATTGGGCAATTTATGGTCCTTTTGACAAAGAAATAGACAAACAAGACGTAGCGATTGTTCAAAACGGAGAAACTGTAGCTACTGAAAAAACAGGGCGAACAGGTGCTTTACCTTACATAGGTGAAGCTTGGTACCGAAACACATTTGATATTCCTAATTACAATGAAAATAAAAAAGTCTTAATTCTTTTTGAAGGCGCCATGAGCGAACCTGAAGTCTTCATCAATGGAAAAAAAATAGGTGAATGGAAATATGGCTATGCTTATTTCTATTTTGATATTTCTAAACATATAAAAGCAACAAACAATACCCTAGCTGTAAAGCTAAATAACAATGGTTTATCTTCAAGGTGGTATCCTGGTGCTGGGTTATACAGAAATGTGCGCGTGATTGTAAAAAACCAAGAAAACATTAATCAATGGGGAACTTTTATTACAACACCCAATATCACTGATAAAATTGCTCAAGTAAATGTAAAAACCAATGTTACGGGAGATAACCTAAAGTTAATCACCACTATTTTTGATGCCAATGGAAAAAAAGTTAATTCCAACGAAACCTCAACGCGTTTTGGCAATCAGTTTGAACAAAATATTGCTGTCAACAATCCTGTTTTATGGGACACTGAAAACCCATATCAATATACCGCTGTTTCAAAATTATACGCTGGTAATATCCTAAAAGACGAAGTCACCACAAAATTTGGAATTCGTGATATTAAATATGACAGAGAGTCTGGATTCAACTTGAATGGTATTCCAACTAAATTTAAAGGTGTTTGCCTACATCACGATTTAGGCCCTTTAGGAACAGCCGTTAATAAATCAGCTTTAAGGCGTCAATTAAAAATATTAAAAGATATGGGGGTCAATGCCATACGCAGTTCCCACAATATGCCTTCGTTTGAACAACTGGAACTATGTGACGAAATGGGCTTTTTATTTTTGGCCGAAAGCTTTGACGAATGGAAAAAAACAAAAGTAAAAAATGGTTACAATCTTTATTTTGACGACTATGCCGAAAAAGATGTTGTGAATTTGGTAAGAGCTACAAGAAACCACCCATCCATTATAATGTGGAGTTCTGGCAACGAAGTTCCAGACCAATGGGGAAGCGAAGGTGTAAAACGCGCCAAATGGTTACAAGATATTTTTCATCGTGAAGACCCAACACGCCCAGTTACCGTAGGTATGGATCAAGTAAAGGCCGTTATGGAATCTGGTTTTGGCGCCATTATGGATATTCCCGGTTTAAATTATCGCGTTCATTTATACGAAGACGCTTACAAGCGTTTCCCGCAAGGATTTATTTTAGGCTCCGAGACAGCTTCAACCGTAAGTTCACGTGGCGTTTATCATTTCCCAGTTGAAAAAGGGAGTATGGTGCAGCACGACGATTATCAATCGTCATCTTACGATTTGGAATATTGCAGCTGGTCAAATCTTCCAGAAGACGATTTTATCTTACAAGATAACAAACCTTGGGTTTTAGGCGAATTTGTTTGGACAGGTTTTGATTATTTGGGCGAACCAACACCATACGACGAAGTTTGGCCTTCACGAAGTTCCTATTTTGGCATTAACGATTTAGCTGGGTTACCAAAAGACCGTTATTATTTATACAGAAGCCGATGGAACACCAAAGACAAAACCCTTCATATATTACCACACTGGAATTGGGAAGGTCGCGAAGGAAAAACCACACCTGTTTTTGTATACACAAACTACAATAGCGCCGAATTGTTCTTAAACGGAAAAAGTTTGGGCGTTCAAACCAAAAATAATAGTTCACCGCAACACCGTTATCGTTTAATGTGGATGGACGTTACATACGAACCTGGAACCTTAAAAGTTATCGCTTTTGATGATCAAGGTAATCCAGCAGCGGAAAAAGAAATAAAAACCTCTGGAAAACCACATCAATTGGTTTTGGAGCCTGACACCTCAACCATAAAAGCCAATGGCGAAGATATTGCCTTTGTAACGGTTTCGGTAGTCGACAAAAATGGTATTCCGTGTCCTACAGCTACTAATCAACTAAAATTTAAAGTTGACGGCAAAGGTGTTTATCGTGCTGCCTGTAATGGTGACGCCACATCACTAGAGATGTTTCATTTACCAACTATGAAATTATTTAGTGGAAAACTTGTTGTTTTAGTACAATCTACAAAAGAAACTGGTAATATTTCACTTATGGTATCAGGAGATGGCTTGCAGCCTGCAAAAGTTGAATTAAAATCAGTACAATAAGTTATATTATAAAACATCAACATGTAACGTTTTAAGGACTTTTTCGTCTAAAGAGGCATATCAGCATTTTTTTAATTAATTTTGCATTATGTCTTTAAACACAGATTTTGAATCGCCTTTATTTTTAAAAATTGGTTTTGGTAAACTCCTGGACCAATACGAGCGCCTTGCATCAAGCGAAAATACCTTGAGTTCGCAACGCGCAAAGGCTGTATTGAAAATTGCTGAAAAGAACCCTAAACTTAGAGAAGGATTTACAGACACCAAATTAATAAAAACGTTTTCTGAAGATATTAATGAAATCCTTCAGGATTCGTTTAGCGACCTGTTAACTCAAAATGAAATTAAAACCGCAGGACTACCATTTTGCGATGTTTTATTTAGGTCTTCGCAACGCTTTAAAGATATTATAAAAGATGCTGGAGATAACTTTACGCCTACCATTACCAACATGCCAAATGAAGAGTTTTATATTGTTGGATGCGCGGCGATTTTAAAATATCATTACCATTTCGACCTTAATTTTAAAAGACCTTTCTATTACAAAATCCCAGACAAAAATGGCGTAATTAGGTATTATAAAATAACTTATAACGCCGACTTTACAGAGATCATAAAAACAGACAAAGCCCCTGATTTATCTGAAGACGACATTAGCTTACTGCTTGATAATTTTGACAATATAGACCTTTGGAAAGAAAAGTTCCCTCCGCATAGCTATATTATGAAGGGATTTGTCATATCAAACATGTTTGATATGACAGACGACCAATCTATTTCAAACATTAAATCTAGCCTTATCAAAATTGAAAACCCAAAAGACGCGAGTTTTATTTCAGATTTTGAAGACGTTTTCAGGGCATTTTATAAAATTAAAGACATTAATGTAGGCTTCTCCTTATACGATGAAAAAGAAGATTCTTTTGAAAGGTTTTTTGGTGAAGATATTCACAGTTATATTATTAACGACTTTGAAAAAGAGCATTGTCTCGATGCACTATGTAATAATAGCTATGAAAAATTACTAAAAGACAGAAAGCTTTTTGCTATCTCTGATGTTGATTTACAATATCACCGATCTAGAGGTAAAATTTCCTACATTAAAGCCTTACACGAACAAGGTATTAAAAGTGCTATTTTTGCACCAATTGCTAATGAAAATGGCCTCATGGGGATTTTAGAGTTAGTCTCATATACCCCAAGAGCTCTTAACAGTATAAACGCCAATAAACTTAATGAAGTTATGCCTTATATTGTTGCCGCCGTTGAACGCTCAAAAAATGCTCACGAACATTTGGTTGATGCTGTTATACAACAAGAATGCACCTCTATTCACCCCAGTGTACATTGGCGTTTTAGAAAAGCTGCCATAGATTTTATAAATAATAATATTTATCAAAATAAAAATACCACGTTTGAAAAGATTGCCTTTAGAAATGTATATCCTTTATTTGGACAGATCGATATTAAAGGATCTTCTAACGCCAGAAATCAAGCCACACAACAAGATTTAAAAAAGCAATTAAAAGAAACGGTTTCGCTACTTAAAAAAGCTTACAAGTTTAACAGTATGCCTGTTTACGAGCAGGTATTATTTCAAACTGAAGAATATCTTGAACTTTTAAACAACAACTTTAAAGTTGACAGCGAGCATCAAATTGGTCAGTTTTTAAAACATGATGTTTATCCGTTATTAGGTTTACTTCTTGAAAATGATACTTCTTTATCTAATGCTATTTATAATTACAAATCAAAAATAGATACAGATTTAAAGGTATTTTATCACCATAGAAAACAGTTTGATGATACCGTTAAAGTTATTAACCGCTCCATGTCAAGGCTTCTAGACAAACGCCAAAAAGATGCCCAACAAATGTACCCACATTTCTTTGAGCGCTTTAAAACCGATGGTGTAGAGCACAACATGTATATTGGTGAATCTATAACAAGAGAAGATAGTTTTAGCGATATTTATCTTTATAATTTGCGTTTGTGGCAAATGCAGGTTATGTGCGAAATGGAAAACGAATTTTACAACAAAAAAGAAGATTTCTTGGTACCACTAAATGTAGCTTCTTTAATTTTAGTTTTTAATCAACCAATGTCTATTAGGTTTAGAATGGACGAAAAGAAATTTGATGTTGATGGTACGTATAATGCCAGATACGAAGTGGTAAAAAAGCGTGTTGACAAAGCTTTTGTAAAAAACACCAATCAACGTATTACCGAGCCCGGAAAACTTTCTATTGTTTACTCTCAAAAAGAAGATGAAGAAGAATATTTACGCTATGTAAAGTTTCTTCAGCATAAAAACATGTTAGATAAAAACGTTCAAATAGTAGAACTAGAAGATCTACAAGGTGTTACAGGACTTAAAGCTATAAAAGTTGGTATATTGTATAAAAACACCTTAAAAAACACTTCAAAAAACGGCTCTAAAGCATATTATAATTACGATGATTTAATGCAGGTTATAAAAGCTTAATGACCACCTTGCATGATATTAAACGAAATTCCAAAAGCTAATATAGATACAACAATTCCTACCATAAAAATAGAATAGGTTATTCTAAGTATTCTATATTTTCTATCTAAAACTTTTCCTAAAAAATATAAATCCTTAGTTAAGGAACTGTACACATAATCTTTATCTTGCAGTAATTCGTTAACCGCCCATTCAAACTCTTCAAGTTTCATTTTATGAAAATTTCCAAAAAACGTGAGGTTAACATTTTTGTTTTCCACATCTTCTTTAGTAAACTCACCTCTAGTAATATTAGGTCGTGTAGCGATTATAGATAACACAATAGAAATTAAACTAAATAACACAAAAATAACTGTTGGCCAAATTAAATATGCATTAGATGGATTATCTAATTTTGACAGTAAGTTTGAAATAATAAGTGATATAATTATAGCATTTACTGATAGTAAAATATTGGCTTTTGTATCAGCAATATCGCTTAATTTAATATGGTTTCTAAGTGCTACTCTATAAAAGGTTTGCACACCTCGCTCCGGGCTTTCTTTTTTATACTTAGCTCGTAATTTTTCTTTAGCAACACGCTCGGCTTTCTTTTTCTTTTTCTTAATTAAATCGGTTAAATTTTTCTCCTTTTGTGGCTGCCAATTTTTAATTGCATATTCAGTAAAAAATTTATGCTTTTCAGCCAACATTTTAATATTCTCCTCCAACCATTCATCATGTGTATAATAAACCACGTCTTGAATTTCAAACTCTTTTCTTAACAACTCACTTGTTTCTTCAAAGTATTTTTTGCCAAAATGCGAGGTATCAGCATCACACAAAATTTGCTCTAATAACGTTGTTGGAGCTTCGTCAAGACAAGTTGCCAAAATACAACGCGTAACACCACTTACAATCTCAGAAGACACCTTCTTGTCTTCTAAAAAACGTTTGGCAACCTTGGCCGATTCTTTTTCATGCTGTTTTGTAGAAGTAGCATACCCCACATCATGAAAAATGGCCGCTAACCTAATAATTAGCTTTTCATCGTCGCTCAACCCTACGGCTTCTATTATTTCGTTAACACTTTTTAAAACGCGTTCGGTATGCGTATAATTATGGTATAAAAATGTGCTAGAAAGTTTAGTTTTAAAAAGGTTAAACACAAAATCGAGTGATTGTTGCTCTAATGTAGTCATGATTGTAGTTTGATTTTATGATGACAAATGATTTCTGAAAAGTTTTGTCTATTTTTAAGTTGAAAACTTTCAAATTACAGTAAAAGTAATTTTTTTTGAAAGAAAAACATAAACCCAACGACAACATCCTTACTTTTAGCTTTTGTTTTTTTTAATATGACGCATTTAAAACTTAGTAGATTTCTCTCTCTATTTCTTATAGCTTTTCTAGCTATTAGCTGCGCGACATTTAAAACGCAATACAAGAATATTGACGATAATTATACCCTACCTAATAAACCTGTTTCCCATACGTTTTATCTTATTGGTGATGCAGGAAACTCCCCAATAGGAACTTCAACAAAAGCTCTTCAGCATTTTAAACAAACTATAGAAACTGCTGATAAAAATAGTACGGCTTTATTTTTAGGTGATAACATTTACCCTAAAGGTATGCCAAAAAAGGGCAAAAAAGGAAGGGATTTTGCCGAACACCAATTGTATGTTCAAACACAAGCTACAAAAGACTTTAAAGGAAGAGCCATTTTTATTCCAGGAAATCACGATTGGTACAACGGTTTAAATGGTCTTGAACGTCAAGAAGACTATATTGACGATGCTTTAGGGAAAAATTCCTTTTTACCAGAACACGGTTGCCCATTAGAGCGCGAAACTATTTCTGATGATATAGAGCTTATTATTGTCGATTCTGAGTGGTATTTAACCAATTGGAACAACCACCCAACCATGAATGACAAGTGCGACATAAAAACCCGAGAAGTTTTTTGGGATGAGTTTGAAAGCGATGTAAAAAAATCACGGGGTAAAACTACTATTATTGCTTTGCATCATCCTTTATTTTCATTTGGTCCGCACAATGGCAAGTATTCGTTTCAAGAGCATTTAAAACCTCTCCCTGTTTTAGGCACTCTAAAAAATCTGCTTAGAAAAACAACTGGAGTTGTTCCTGCCGATATTCAGTTTAAACGCTACAACGAGTTTAGAAAACGCATGATTAGAATTGCTCAAGAAAACGATCGTGTTATTTTTGTATCTGGACATGAGCATAGCTTGCAATATATTGTTCAAGATAATTTACCTCAAATAATTAGTGGCTCTGGATCTAAATCCACAGCAACCAAGTTAGAAGCTGGCGCACAATTTACCTCAAGCAATAACGGTTTTGCTAAATTATTAATTTATGAAGACGGTTCTTCAACTGTTGAATATGTCGATTCTAACACAAAAGAAACACTTTTTAACACTGAAATTTACACCTCAAAAACTCACCCAAAAACAACTTTTAAACAACACCACAACCCTACTGTAACTGCCTCCGTTTACACACCAGAAGAAACAAAAAAATCTGGATTTTATAAGTTTTTATGGGGTAATCGCTATCGCAACGCTTACAGCAAACCCATTTTAGCAAAAACGGTTATGTTAGATACGTTAATGGGCGGTTTAACCCCAATACGAAAAGGTGGCGGAACACAATCAAACTCCTTACGCCTAGCTGATTCTACAGGAAAGGAATTTGTGATGCGTGGGTTGCGTAAAAACGCCCAAAACTTTATTCAATCGGTGGCTTTTAAAGATCAATATGTAGAAGGTCAATTTAGCAACACCTATACCGAAGGTTTGGTTTTTGATGTCTTTACAGGGTCGCATCCTTATGCACCATTTATAATTGATAACCTTTCAACTCCAATTAATGTATTACATACTAATCCTAAGCTTTACTACGTCCCTAAACAAGAGACGTTTTTAGAATATATTGACACATTTGGCGATGAGCTATACATGATTGAAGAACACGCTGGAGACGACCACGGGTACCTTAAAAGCTTTGCGTATTCAGACGAGCTTATTGGAACTGATGATATGTTTCTAGAAATACGCTCTGATGAAGATGTTATTATTGACGAGGCCGCATTTATTCGCGCCAGATTGTTTGATATGCTAATTGGCGATTGGGACAGACACGCCGATCAATGGCGTTGGGCTACAACCAAAGTAGATAAAAAAACTGTTTATCAACCCGTTCCTAGAGATCGCGATCAAGCGTTTTCTAAAATTGGCGACGGGTTTTTGTTCTCCATAGGACGTATTCTTATACCACTGGCTAGAAAATTTCAAACCTACGATGCCCAATTAAAAAACATAAAATGGTTCAACTTAACACCATATAAATTGGATGTCGTACTCACATCGCAATCTGATGGCTCCATTTGGGAAGAACAAGCTAAATACATTCAAACACATTTAACCAATCAAGTTATTGATGAAGCTTTTGAAAATTTCCCAGAAGAACTTCAAAATAATACAACCAACACGATTAAACAGCAACTTAAAGACAGACGCTCACACCTATTAAAAATGGCTAAAGATTATTATAACATAGTCTCTAAGACAGTTGTTGTTCAAGGTACCGATAAAGACGATTGGTTTGATATTGAACGTTTACCCAACGGAGAAACAAAAATTGTTGGCTACAGAATTAAAAAAGGCAAAAAAGCCGATGTATTTTTTAAACGTACTTTTTCTTTAACAGAAACCAAAGCTATTTGGCTCTATGCTTTAGATGATGATGATGTTTTACACGTTCACGGAAGTAGCAACAAGTATATTGCAATGTACCTTATTGGTGGTCAAAACAATGATGTCTACACTATAGAAAATGGTAAAAAAGTGTTTATATACGATTTTAAATCAAAACCCAACACCTTTAAAACCCAAAAAGGACATATTACATTAACAGACGACTACGATATAAACATTTACGACTATGAAAAACCTAGTTTTAATGCTTTCGCAGTGGCGCCAATTTTAGGCTATAATCCAGATGACGGCGTTAAACTAGGCTTATCCGGAACCTATACCGTTAATGGTTTTAAAAGAAACCCTTTTACTGAGCAACACAAACTATCTGGAGCATACTATTTTGCAACACAAGGTTTTGATTTTGAATACGATGGCGAATTTACTCAAGTTATTAATGATTTTAATTTAGGGCTTAATGCTAGATTAACAAGCCCTAACTACAGCATCAACTTTTTTGGGTTTGGCAATGAAACAACTAATCCTAATTATGACAACGATCATATATACGATTTAGATTACAACCGCGTTAAATTAAGCGGTTTTAAAATTGCCCCTAGCCTAATAAAACGTGGCGATTTAGGCAGTAAAACGTCCTTAAAACTGCTATACGAAACCATTGAAGTAGAACAAACACAAAACCGTTTTATAAACACCTACTATAATAACACACTTATTGAAAATAGAAACCACTACGCTGGTGTGGAACTTTCTTATACATTTAAAAACAAAGACTATAACGCGTTTCCTACCCTAGGCATGTCCTTTGGAATTACTTCTGGTTATAAAACCAATATCGATAATCATAAAGATTTTGGATATATTATTCCAGATATGAGTGTAGATTACAAACTTCTTTCTAGCGGAAAACTAGTATTGGCTTCAAAACTAAAAGGACATATTTCCTTAGGAAATGAATTTGAATTTTTCCAAGCCGCATCAATTGGTGCTAGTAATGGCTTACGAGGCTACAGAAACGAACGTTTTACTGGTAAAAATGCATTTTACCAGTTAACCGATGTACGTTACCTCTTTGGTAAAATGCGTACAGGTTTACTACCTATTAATGTGGCCCTTTATGGTGGTTTTGATTATGGTCGCGTTTGGCTAGAAAACGATTTTTCTAACACTTGGCACACCTCGTATGGCGGTGGTGTTATGATTATTGGCGCCGAAATGCTTACCGCAAATATTTCATTATTTAACAGCAATGAAAACCCTAGGTTTGCTTTTGGTTTAGGCGTATTATTTTAGTTGTATTTGATACATATTACCGCCTTCACTACCATTTCTCTCATCTGTAATAATTATGGTATCATTTTTAAAGCAAAGTCCTTCTTTTTGCGAATCGTGCTTAAATAGAATTTTTTCAATATCGCCTGTAAAAAAATTATCCTCTGAATAATGACTTAGTTTCCATAATTTATCATGATTAAGCAAAACAACAGTTTTTCCATCTTTAGAAATATCGGCAGAGGTTATTTTCGTTTTTTTTTCTTTTAATTTAAATTTTGTTACAAATTTTGCCTTCTGCTCTCCTATCTCATTTTTAACTTTAATCATGACTGCTGATTTCTTCTCTTTACTAAAAATGTAAAAATAGTTTTGGTATAGAAAAAAGGCTTCAAAATCTTCAGACTTCATTTTTTTAGGCAATTTAAACTCTACAACCTCAGCAGTCGTTTCAGTTTTACCTTCTGGATTAGTTACTTTATAAATTTGAAATTTTTTACGCTTTTTAGAATTGTTACCAAAATCACCAATATAAATATTCCCTAAATTATCTGAAGTCAGGTCTTCCCAGTCCTTGTTTTTACTATTTAAAATTCTTACTTCTGATATTAAATTTCCGGTTCCATCTAAACCATAAAGCACATTATCATTCCCCGAATCTTCTATCACCCAATAGAGATTTGATTGCGTTATGGTTTCAACCGCTGAGACTTCTTTTAAGTCGTTTTCTATATCGCCCATAAACTTAAGGTTTCCAAAATTACAGGACACTAAGGTTACTCCTAAAGCTAAAAATAACTTCTTAACAACTATCATTTACTATAAATTAGTTTAATGCAAAACTAAAAAAACCACCATTAAAAAATGGTGGTTACTTAAAAACTAAACTAATTCAGTGAAAATTTACTGAGCTGTCCATCCGCCATCAAGAACAAATTCTGAACCTGTAATGGTTGATGACGTTTCTTTTGCCAATAACAAAGCCATATCGGCTAAAGATTCTATAGGCACAAACGATTTTACGGCTTGTTTTTTTAACATTACGTTTGTTATAACTTCCTCTTCTGACATGTTATGGGATTTTGCCTGATCTGGAATTTGTTTTTCCACCAAAGGTGTCCTTACATAGCCAGGACAAATAGCGTTACATGTAATATTGTAGGGTGCACCCTCTAAGCCAAGTACTTTTGTCATACCTATAACACCGTGCTTAGCGGTTACATAGGCTGTTTTATATTCTGAAGCACGAAGTCCATGTACAGACGAAATGTTTATTATTCTTCCAAAACTTTGTTTTTTCATGTATTTCCAAGCTGCTTTTGAAGCATAAAAAGACGCATTCATATTAATGGCTATAATGGCTTCATATTTACTATTTGGAAATTCATCTATTGGTGCCACATACTGAATACCTGCATTATTAACCAAAACATCTATTCTACCTAAAGTTTTTATTGTGTTCTCAACTAATTGCTCTACTTCATTAGCGTTAATTAGATTGGCGTTTGAAAAGCCCACATTAACATTATAGTTTTTTTTAATGTCTTCAGCAATTTCTGGACCATTAGCCTCCAAACCATGGCACATAATATGGTATCCTTTTTTAGCAAAATGTTTTGCTATACCCAAACCAATACCGCTTGTACTACCTGTTATTAGTGCAACTTTATTCATTTTTTAAAAATTGTAAAACGATGTTATTAAATGCTTCTGGTTGGTCTAAAACTACACCATGCCTTGAATTCTTAACAACCTGTAATTGGGCATCATGCATTCTTTCTACATAACCTTTTTTAAAATCTACAGGGGTATAATCCATATCTGAAGCAACGACCAATGTTTTTGCTTTTATGGTTTTAAGTTTGTCGCCAAGCCCCCAATCCATTAATGTTACGAACGACTGGTAATAAGCATTATAATTATTAGCAGCGCAACGTGTTTCAAATTCACTTCTTAGTGCTTCTTGCCCTGGTTCTGGAAACATATTATAGGCCACTTCTTTAGCTAATGCTTCTAATCCTTTTGTTTTTAAAAACTCTGTTCTGTTAGTTAAAAGGTCTTCTCCTATTTTTCCTAAACCATTAAAATCGGGACCACTGTTTACAATAATTAATTTATCGATTAACTCGGGATAATCGTAAGCTAATTGATAGGCTACTGCTCCTCCCATTGAGAACCCTATTGGGGTTACTTTTTTTATTTGTAATTGCTTTAAAAGATTGACAACATCCTGCACCATAAACGCAACTCCATAAGCTAGGTTTTCGTGAAACGATTTTCCATGACCGCGTAAATCTGGTGCGATTACGCGGTATTCTTTGGAAAATGCTGGAATTTGAAATTTCCAGTCTTGTTTTGTTGAGCCTAAACCATGTAATAATAATAACACATTATCACCATGACCTGTATTGGAGTAGTCTAAAGAAATAGGTTGCTTATTTATTTCTTTTGGCATACTATTTTTTTATTGTTTCTTTTTAAAGAAGTTGATGTTGTACTTAAGCTCGAAAGATATTAGGCGTCCTATTTCTGGAGATGCTACAAACTCACGTACTCCAGCATCGAAAATATTGGTTACATTAACACCTAAAGAGATATTTTCGTTTAGGTTATAGCCTAAATTAGCATCAACTGTAAATCCTCCAAGTGGTCCATAATTCCAAGTTCTTCCTACTCGCGAATTTTCAACAATTTCGTTTACACCATCGCCATCCATATCTTGGGTTTCGGAAGCTACATTTATACCAGAAAAGAAGTTATAGTCTTGTACCCAACGTCCAAAAATTGATCCGTATAGTTTTTTACCGCCATAATGCACACCTAAACTTAATTTATTCTCTGGTGTATTAATTGGTAGTTCACTTTCTAATACAATACCATCTAAATTACCATCGTTATCTAAATCGTCTGTATCAAGACTACGTCCAAAGTAAGAGTAGTTAAGAGAGGTTCTTACAGCATCTGAAATGTAATAGTTTAATCCTAAATCGAAACCATAAGTATCTACGCTACCAAAATTACTATAGGTTAATAATGCTGGTGACGCACTAGCTCCTGGAGACACTTCATCTATAGGTTGATCGCCTATATGAGTTACATAATTGCCGTTTGCGGCGTCTGCAATATTACGTAACGGACTGATAAAATCCTCAGACATGTTATAATAAGCACTTGCATCTATAAAAAGTTTATCGGCAATCTTTCCTTTAAACCCTAACTCGAACGAGTTGATGGTTTCAACCTCTAAAGCATCTATTTTTGTACCATCGGTAAGTGTAAATCCTTCACCATTACCTAATACTAAACCACCAAATAAGTTTCCTTTTAAGTTTAGTATTGAAGGTACAGCCATACCTTTACCGTAAGTTAATCTAAATGTTCCATTTTTTACTGTTTTAGTAATAGCTGCTTTTGGTAGTAAGTTTGTTCCATATAACTCATGATTATCGGCACGTAATCCTGCTAAGAAGTTCCACCCTGAATCTAATTTATATTCGAACTGACCATAAAATCCTGTTTGTGCAATTTCAATTGGCCCATCTTGATCTAAAAGATATGTTCCATCAGAATTAGCCATATCTAATTGGTATTGCGCTCCTACTGTTAAGTGAAATTTCCCCCAGTTATTATTGTATTGTGCTTCACCATTAAAACGTTCTGATGCATCTTTAAATAAAGCGCCTCTTGGTATAGCTATACCTAATGAAGGTACCCATTGCTCATATAAAGCACGCTCCCAAGATTCTTTTTCTGAAAAACCATTTTCTATAAAAGACACATAATTTTGTGTACGTTGGTTAATGGCATAAGTATCGTCTGTGTTACTCCATGTGTAATAAGCATTTGCAAAAAAGTGTTTAGACACATACTTAAGTTGAGCCACATCTATAGTCCAATCTTTAATCTGGTTTCTCCCTGCGTTTGTTACCGCTAAATTGGTATTATTACTATGGCCATAGTATGCTGTTATTTCTGAAGCTTTGCTTGGTCTAAAATAAACAGATCCTCCGTATTTTAAGGCATCGAAATCGCGGTCTAAATTATGTTCTTTATAGGCTGTTGTTCCTACATAAACAGAGTCGTTATATCTAAAATCTGTTCCTGCTGTTCTCTCAAAATGCACTTTATAAGCCCATTTATCGTTAATAACCTGTGCATGTCTTAAACGACCACTTATAACATTTTGGTTTCCTGCACCAAAAGCCATTGTTGTTCCTTCTGATGTTCTTGGGTTTTTAGTAATGGTACTCACTAAACCATTGTGAGCATTGGGACCGTAAAGTGTTCCATTTGGACCAAGTAATATTTCTACACGCTCTACATCATCTTTTATTATGGTTGAAAAAGATCCATAAGGCAATCCTGTTGCAATAAGCATAGATACTCTATCGTCTGTTAATTGAAGGTTTTTAGAGTTAAACGCAGAATTAAATCCACGAATATTAACCCCTGTACCTAAAACACCTGTTCTTACAAAATCAACCCCTTTTTGTCTGGCAGCTAATTCTCCTATATTAAAGCTAGGAAACTCAGAAATTTCCTGAGCTGAAATAACCTCTATTGTTGCAGGAACTTCGGTGATTTTTTGTGGTTTTTTCCCTGCGGTAACAACAACTTCACCAAGAATATTTTCATCTTCAGTTAGTGTTACATTACTTACCACACTTTGCCCTGCTACTACAGTAACAGTATTGTCTGTTGTTTTATATCCCATAAAAGAAATCGTGATTGTATGATCTCCTTCTGGCACATCTTCTAACATAAAATCGCCATTAAAATCGGATACAACCCCAATATTTAAGTCGGATATTTGTACCGTAGCTCCTGGTAACGGATTTCCTTGTGAATCTTGGATATTTCCACTAACACTTCCTGTGTTTTGCGAAAATGCAAACCCACTAATTGTAAAAATAATTAATAGTAATATGTTTCTCATAACTTTAAATAAATGTTAAATAGTTGATGTGTGCAATCTATCATGAATAAACATGTATGTAAAGACAAAAGCCAAAGTTAATACCTGTGACTTTTATTTTATTAAAAACATAAAACCTGTTATATGTAGTATTTTTAAAACCTTACTAAAGGTATGACTTTAACTTTAAAAAAGCCTCTGGAAGATTATTTGAAAGCGTATCTATAACTTGAATTAAAATTAAACGCTGGCTTTTTGTAGGCTCGATTCCTTGCATTGGCGCTTTAATTTCTTCTAATAACTTGCTAGAGTTTATTTGTCCTTCTATAAACCTTGACAAGGAAATACTCCAAGAGATATTAGGAATATAATTATGCCCAGATCTACGCTCTTTTTCTTTCTTTGAAATATCAAATTTTGAAGCTATTTTAAGTAACTCACTGTACTTCTCTTGTGCAATTAACACATTAAAATACGATGTGAAAAAATGATGCCAACGATGTTTTAATACCTCTTTCTTATACTGTTTTAAAAAAGTAACAGCAGCATCTTCGGCTAATTTATTTTGATGTAATTGGTTTAAAACCCGTACTCTGTATGAGTAAAACCCTATTTTTTGGTGATAATTATGAGACTCTTTATACAAGGAATAATAACCATCAATAACCTTACTAGCTTCTTCGGCTTTTTTGTTTTTAAGCAAGATAGCCACTAAGTTATTTACATACATTAAGGTGTCGTTATTATCTTGCCTAATGGACAAGTACGCATAGTATTCGGCTAAATCGAGTTCATTCTCTTTTGAATGCATTAGCACTCTGCTCGCATAATAATTGGACAATAATCGTCTAGAATACATATAACCGCTGCTAAAATAGCCGTCTATTTCATCAAAAAGTAGTTTAAGCTTGGCACTCTCATTATAATTAGTGTATAAAAATGCTAGTGTAATAAACGCCATGTATCGGTTCTTTCCATCGATGCCTTCTGCTTTAAACACTTTTAAAAGCCAACGCTCCCAATATTTTGTTTCGTTTTCTTTTTTGGTGTACTGACTCGTAATTTCGGTTGTGGCATTATAAATGTTTTGCTGAATGTTTTTAGCCTTTTTATAATGCGCCTCAAATTGATTTAAAAAATTAGCGACAATCTCATGATCTTTATACCGTAATCGTATTAGTAAATAAGGTTTGTATTCTTGGGCTAATTCATAAACTATCTGGAAGTTATACCCTACTGTTTTATAATTTGTTAGAAAATTTAAAAACGCTTTTTCTTCGGAAGAAGCAATAGCATCAAGAAGGATTTTCTTTTTTAAATCTAAAATCCATGCAGCGGTTTTATCAACATCAATGCTAGTTAGCTTTTTTACAATCCAATCTTTAACATAAGAGTATTTTCGCTTGTCTACATCAACATCAAAACTAGGCATAACTTTCTCTGCCATGGCTCCTGTTGTTAAGCGATTAATAATTTCTATTTTTTCGTCATCTGTAAATTTATACTGTGATGCTAAATATTTAGCTTCGTTAGGAAGAATTGTTTTACTAAATTCTGTAAACTTTTTAAGTTTAACTTTCATAGACTAATCGTTTTCTACAAAGTCTTCAATTAAATTATTTACTCTATCTGCTTGTTCAAATTGTAAAAAATGACCACTTTCTTCTACAAAAACAAGCGTGCTGTGTTTTATCTTTTCTTTAGCTGATTCCCCTATTTTAACAACATTTAATTCTGGATGAAAATAGCGGTTAGGAATTAACATATCATTTTCTCCATAAAGCACTAATGTTTTGTGTTGTATTTTTTCTAGATCATCTGATACTGGATCGTCTAGCATACCTGCAATACTTTTTGAGATAGCCTTACAATGCGCATCAAAATCGGATGCTTTTTTAATGGCAATTCTATCGGCTATCATTTTATCCACTGCTTTAGGCTGCTTATAAAAATTTAGAGCATAGTTATTTTTTATTTGTTCATTTGTTGTACCTGCAACAAACTCTGGTGTAAAAGTCGCTTTCATAAACGTACCGTGTTCCTTAGAAAATGTTTCTATTCCAGCGGGTGCCACTAAAATTAATTTACCTATTATGTTTGGCTGATTTATGGCCACTTTTATACTTGCTTGACCACCCATTGAATGCCCAACAAGTATCACATTTTTTAGCTTTAATTGTTTAATAAAAGTAATAATAATTTCAGAAAAAAAAGTTGGCGTATACGCGACATTAGGCTTTGCTGACTTTCCAAAACCCGGCAAATCTAGAGCTACACAAGTATACTTTTTTTTGAGGTATTTTATATTTTTAGACCACGCATCGGCATTACTACTTAAACCATGTACAAATAACAATGTTTTACTACCATTACCTTCCTTAACATAACTAATATCAATACTATCTACAGTAATATAATGAGATGTAAATTCGTAATCGGACACTATATTTTTCATTGTATTGGAGGTTTGCGAACACGCCATTAGTGGCAATATAAATATGAAGAAGAATATGTTTTTTTTCATTGTAATTAGTTTAAGATTTTAGATTATCCTTATAAACCTTGTAACAAGCGAGTAGTTTTTTTCTTGATATTTTCCCTACACTTGTTAATGGAATATCCTCTAGCAAAATAATATGCTTGGGGCGTTTAAAAGACACTAGATTATCTTTAACAAAAGCTAAAATATCATTTAGATTTTTCCCTTCTTTAACAACAACAAAAGCCACACCACATTGTCCCCAAACAGGGTCGGAAACGCTTAAAACAGCCGCTTTTAAAACACTATTGCACATTAAAAGTTTTGATGTTATTTCCTGAGGGTGAATATTTTCGCCTCCAGAGATATACATATCGTCTTTTCGCCCTTTTAAGTACAAAAAGCCATCTTTATCTTTTACCACCAAGTCTCCTGTGTACAACCAATTGTTTTTTATTTTGCTTTTTGTTTCTACAGAATTATTCCAATATCCAGGAGTAACAATATTACCTTTTATACACAGCTCCCCAACTTCGTTTACACGAGCTCTTTTTCCTGAAGCGGTTACTATTTTTGTTTTTAAATAAAAATTGGGTTTTCCTATAGATCCAGATTTCGACATTACTGCTTCATGATGCAAAGATGTAATACTTGGTCCGGCTTCGGTTAAACCATAACCTGGCCTGATAGTAATATTTTTTTCTTGTTTCCAATGTTTTAACAAACTAGACGAAACCGTTTCTCCTCCAGAAATAATAAATCGAAGTTTTTCTAAATTAACGCGTTTAAAAACTTCTGTTTTTTGCATCATTCCCAACATGGTTGGCAGGGCCATAAACAATGTGGTTTCATAAAGTTCTAATAAACACAATACACGTTCAGAATCAAATTTTTCAACCATGCCTATATGAGCGCCTTTATGCAATAATGGCGTTATAAATATATTCCATCCAGAAGTATGATATGGCGGTAATGTATTAATTGTTGAATCGCGAAAAGTAATCCCTAATTGCATAGAGGTATTAAGACTATTCCAAAACATCATACCATTAGTATAAATAACACCTTTTGGCTTTGCTGTGGTTCCAGAGGTGTAAAATATAAAAATAGGATTCTTTTCTTTTATATGATATGTTTTAGACTTTACAACAACATCATTTTTATAATAATACTTTATAACATCTAAATGAATTGTTTTAGGCAACGGTATAGCTAATTCTTCTAGCTTTTCTTTTTGTGTCTCACTAAACAGTAATAAACTAGGATTGCAGTCTACAATAAGTGCTTGAAGATCGCTAAGCGAAAGCCTGTAATTTAAAGGTACAAGTATCATTCCACTACGTTGGCAAGCACAGAACAACACTATGTAATGTAAACTATGTTCTGCTAATACTGCAATCCGATCACCTTCTTGAAGTCCAAAAGATTCAAACTTTTCTACCAACTTATTTGCATAAGCATCAAGATCTTTATAGGTATATTTCTCTTCACTATCAAAAGACGTTACAGCAACTTTGTTTGGCGTATAATCGGCCCATTTAGCTATCCAATCTAGCGTTCCCATTATTACTTTCTTTATTAAAATAATATATTAAACTTCCTACAATAACCGAACTAACAATAGCTATTGCTGCTGGAATTCCTGGATTATTTACAGGCTCTTGCATGTAAGGCGTAAGGCGTCCGTAGTATATTCCAAAATGAACTATAAGTGCAACAACACTAGCTGCTACAACTGCTTTAAGAGGTACATTTTTAAAAAACATACCAAAAAGTACTGGCACAAAAGCTGCAGCAAAATAAGCATACACACCATTTTGTGCAAAAATAGCTACGCTAACATCAGGGCTTACAATTTGGTTCCAACTTAATAAAAAGCTAACAACTGCTAAAACAACAATAACCCCTTTATTAACTAATACTGAGTTTTTCTGAACGCTTTCTTTAAAAATAGGTTGTAAAATATCTTGAGTAATCGTAATTGACAGGGACTGTATTAAACTCTCTAAAGTAGATAATCCAGCCGATATAAGCCCAACAACAATAAACATTCCAATGCCAACAGAAAATTTAACTACCACATAAGTTGGTATAATTTCGTCCATCTTTAACGTTGTTCCATCAATTTGCAAATCAGGAAACATAATTCTTGCATACAAACCAACTACGACCACTAAAAAAAACACAATCATAAACATAATACCACTAAAAAGATATTTGTTAATTTTACTAGAGTCTTTAAGCAATAAAGATTTTGTAATAATATGTGGTTGGCAAACTATAGCAACACCTATTATAGCTTGAACAATAATAATTTCAAAATAATCACGAAATAAAAAACTAGTTGTATTAACAGGTTTTGTTAGGTTTTCATCTATACTACTTAACTCATTTAAAAAACCAGAAAGACCATCATTAAAATACTCGTAACCCGACCCTATTAAAACTAACGCCACAAAAAACATTATTATAGCTTGAATAGTATTGGTATAAACCATGGAATTAGCACCGCCAAACATCATATAACCAAATACAAAAACAGTAATTCCCAACAACACATAAAATGGCGAGGCATTAAGCGATTTAGAAATAACTTGTGTTAATCCCACATTAATTAATACGATAAATGCTATAAGCAACAATGCCAGGACAGCCATAAAAAATGCATAGTTTTTACTTTTATATCGTTTCCCCATCCATTGCGCCATTGTAGTTGCTTTTACGCTATGCCCGTATTTAGCAAATTTTTTAGTCAACACAATTAAAGAGGCAAATGCAGCAATAGGCAACACAATTGCAAAAGACAACACACCAGAAATACCATAAAGTGCAATAAATCCAGGATTTATTATAAAAGTTGCAGCACTCGTCATAGACGCAGCTAACGACAATCCTACCACCCAAGAAGGAAACCCAATATTCCCTACGGCAAAGTCGGATATATTTTTAACCTTTAATGCGCCTCGAATAACAAAAAACAAAATTACAGCAGCATAAATTATTAATAAAATTGCCATAAAAGTTACCCACTGTTCAGATGCTTTCATAAATATGTGTCTTTTAAAACAAATAAACTTTTTTAAAAATTAAATAAAGATCATAAAAACAAAAATAACAACTGTGACTTTTAAGCATAAATTTAAAAAATCATCAATAACCCCAAAACAATTAACATCTTACAGAAGATAGACTTAAAACAACTCACTTAGTTTTTAGGCATAAAAAAACCTCTCAAAAAATTGAGAGGTTTTTTAAGTGCGGATGAAGGGAGTCGAACCCCCACGCCTCGCGGCACTAGATCCTAAGTCTAGCGTGTCTACCAATTCCACCACATCCGCAAAATTGTGGATGCAAATATACACATTCTTTTTATATACAAACAACAAATACTTACGAAATTAAGTCTTAGCTATTTCGTACCTTTGAAACAAACACAAAATATCAATATGGACAGTATAACTTCTTATATAGAAACCAACAAAGAGCGTTTTTTAAACGAGTTAATCGACTTGCTTAAAATTCCGTCTATTAGCGCCGATTCTGCTTATAAAAACGATGTGAAAACCACTGCCGAAGCAGTAAAAACACAATTAGAATTAGCCGGTTGCGATGTTGTTGAAATTCATCCTACAAAAGGACACCCCGTAGTTTATGGCGAAAAAATAATCGACAAAAATCTACCTACAGTTTTAGTATATGGGCATTACGATGTACAACCACCAGATCCTATGGACTTATGGGACTCCGAACCTTTTAATCCTATTATAAAGCCAACAGACAGACATCCTGAAGGTGCTATTTTTGCTCGTGGCGCTTGCGATGACAAAGGGCAAATGTATATGCACGTTAAAGCTTTAGAGTACATGGTAAAAGAACAAAAACTGCCATGTAATGTAAAATTCATGATTGAAGGCGAAGAAGAAGTAGGTAGCGAGCATCTAGCCGATTTTATAAAAGCCAATAGAGACAAGTTACAAAACGATGTCATTTTAATTTCCGATACGGGTATGATTGCTAAAGATGTACCCTCTATTACCACAGGACTTCGTGGTTTAAGCTATGTTGAAGTTGAAGTTACAGGACCAAATCGCGATTTACATTCAGGACTTTACGGTGGCGCCGTAGCCAACCCTATTAATATTTTAAGTAAAATGATTGCCTCTTTACACGATGAGAATAATCATATTACTATTCCAGGATTTTATGATAAGGTAGAAGAACTTAGCAATGAAGAACGCGCTAAAATGGCCGAAGCACCATTTTCTTTAGACAAATACAAAGCATCTATCGACATTGATGCTGTTTATGGTGAAGAAGGATTTTCAACCAACGAGCGCAACTCCATTCGCCCAACATTAGATGTTAATGGTATTTGGGGAGGCTACATTGGCGAAGGTGCAAAAACAGTATTACCAAGTAAAGCTTTCGCCAAAATATCTATGCGACTAGTCCCTAATCAAGATTGGCAAGAGATTACTCAACTGTTTAAAACACACTTCGAAAATATTGCACCAAAAGGCGTAAGAGTTAAAGTTAACCCTCATCACGGTGGGCAAGGCTACGTAACGCCAATAGACAGCAAAGGGTACCAAGCAGCAAGCAAAGCTTACGAAAAAACCTTTGGCAAAACACCAATACCACAACGTAGCGGTGGAAGTATTCCTATTGTTTCCTTATTCGAACAAGAATTAAAAAGCAAAACCATATTAATGGGCTTTGGTTTAGATAGCGATGCTATCCATTCGCCTAACGAACATTTTGGTGTTTGGAACTATTTAAAAGGCATTGAAACTATTCCTTGGTTTTATAAATATTTTACCGAGCTAAATAATTAATATTTGGGTGTTCCCGCCAAAAATGGCGGTCGCGCTTTACGCACTACAAGGTAGTTAGCTTCAATCGCTAACACAGAAAAAAGCCTCGAAAAATCGAGGCTTTTTTGCTTCAATCATGTACAACATTACAGATTTTGTAACTTAAGGGTCTAAATAACGTTTATTATGAAACCATTCTTTGTTTTTTTATGCATTTTCTACGCATCAATATCTCTTGGACAAAATCCTGATAACAATAACAAGCAAGCAACTATTAAAGCTAATATTTTAAGCGTTATGAAAGCCCAAGAAAAAGCATGGAACAATCATAATCTAGAAGGTTTTATGCAAGGATATTGGAAAAGCGACTCGCTGAAGTTTTATGGTAGCCAAGGCATTACTTATGGTTGGGAAAATACCCTGAATAATTATAAAAAAGGGTATCCTACAAAAGCAGAAAGCGGTACGTTAAAATTTGTAATTAATACTATAACCCCAATAGAGGACAATAGTTATTATGTTATGGGGGAATACCATTTAACGCGTCCTGTTGGCAATGCCAATGGTGTATTTCTTATTATATTTAAAAAGATTAACGGCAAATGGAAAATTGTTGCCGATATGTCTTGCTAAGCTTATGTTTTCTTTACAAATTTTGTAATAATCACAATGTTTTGACCATCGACTTTACCCTCAATATATTCGGCATTCTCATGATCTAAACGGATATTTCTTACAGCAGTTCCTTGTTTAGCTACCATGCTAGAGCCTTTTACTTTTAAGTCTTTTATTAAAACTACCGAATCGCCAGCCTCTAAAATAACCCCATTACTATCTCGATGTATAATTTTTTCGGAGTCGTCTTTATCCTCACCTGTTGCTTTGGCTAACGCTAATGCTTCATCGTCTAAATACATCATGCCTAATAAATCTTGTGGCCAACCTTCGGCACGTAAACGCTGCAACATACGCCAAGCCATAATTTGAACGGCTACATACTGGCTCCACATACTATCGTTAAGACAGCGCCAATGGTTAGCATCCATCTCTTCATTTTCATTAATTTGATTTAAACAGGTTTGACAAACCAATAAGCTGTTATCAACTGTTTCATTTAAAGATGGTGGAATAGTATATTGTGATAAATGTTCTTTTGAGCCGCACAACTCGCATGAGTTATCGCTGCGTTCTTGAAGAGTTTGTAAAATTTGCATGATAGTTTAATTATGACACAAAAGTACATTTTCTTGAGTTTTTTAAAGCAAAAAAGCACCCAAAATATAATATTTGGATGCCTCTTCTGGTTAGATAGTTAATCTATTTTCTTAACTCTGGAATAACAGCATATACAGCATCGCTGTGTTTTCCTGTAAAATACTTACTGGCTACTTTTGCAAATTCTTTTTGTTTCGCTTCGCTACTCCAATGAGCCTCGATTAGCTCTTGGTTTCGCTCAAACATCTTTTCTAAATCCGACATAGAATTTAGATAAAATCCTTCAATAAAATCTGTGCTATTAGCACCATAGGCATGCGAATGCGGATAGTATCCCTTAATGTATTCGTTTTTATGAATAACATTTTTAATAAATTCTGTATTCATGCTATTAAACTCTTCTATACTGCCATCCTCAGGAAAATCAAAATGATTTTTTCTAACATAGACTACCATATCATCGTTAAAATCTCCTTGAAATAGTTTTGCATGATCCATGGTAGCATAAATTTCATCTGAATGCATTGGTGCATAATAAGCATTTTGCTTGTTAAAAAAGGCTTCTCTTTTGCTTTCATCAGGCCAAGCAGATTCGGCAAGTTCTTGATTCTTTTTTGCAGCTAAATCAATATCATTCCAAGTATTGTATACTTGCACATAAAGTAGTTCGCTATTATCATCAGATAACAAATGGGTATAAATGCCTGCAGAAACAATATGGTCGTTTTTTTTAATTACTTTATCAAAAAACTCTTTTTCTGTAGCTATCCATTTAGCTTTATCAAAATCTTCATAATCTAAATTCCAATGCATTGTTGTTACAACAACATACGTTGGTCTTTCTTGTTCATCTTGCGACAAGACAGGTGCTGTAAACAGTAATAGTAAGCACACCATTACAATTAAAATTCGGTTGTTTGTTTTCATAATTACAAATCAAATTAAGGTTAGTATAAATGTTTAATCTTCGATACTAAATTTGCCTTGGGACAACCTGAATTTTGGGGTAAAACGCTATGTTTACTTTAGGTGAAGTAATTACTCTAAGGAATCGCTAATATACAAATAAGTTTTTGATTATCAATCAACTACAACTTAAATATAATTTAAAAAACATTACTGTAACTTATTTCTTACTTTTTTGGGAAGACTTTCAATAATTAAATTGTAAGAATGATCGATTAATTTTGGGATTAATGCTGGTGGTAAATCTTTATACAAGCTAACGGTATTCCAGTGGGTTTTATTCATATGATAACCTGGCTGCACACTTTCGTATTGTGTGCGAAGTTCTTGGGCATAGTCGGGGTCACATTTTAAATTTAAGGCTGGTGTGCCAGCTTCCCAATTTTTTATAGAGGTTAACAAAAACATTTTTCCAGCAACTTTAAACACCAAGGTATCTTCGTCGAACGGGAAGTGCTCTGTAACTGCTTTTTTATTATGACAGTATTGGTAAAGTTGCTCTATGTTCATTGTTTTGTTTTATCGATTAATTTAGCAGCAGCATCATCTAACTCCAATGCTGAATAATCTAGCTTCCAGCCAATAGTTTGCACAATATTTTCGATTAACGCTATAGCTTCTAAAGCTTCTTTTTGTGCTACTTGAAACAATCCGCTTTCAGGAATTTTATCAAGGATATGCTGTTTAGCCTCTTTGTTTAATTCGGTTAAATCGGACGCTTCAAATTTATTAAACATACCGTCTGTTTTGTCATAATAGTTTAAATCGGTTTGAATACTTAACACTTCTGGTTGTGGAAAAACACCTAAAACTATAGTTTTCTGCTTTTCGTTAGCTGTTAACGATACTTTAGAAAAATCGTAGCCTATTTGTGCTTTAGCGTTAATAACGATTAAGGCTTTCTTTTTACTGCTTATTAAACTTAAAAAGCGGTCTTTAGTGTTCTCGTAATGATAAATTTCGGCAAAATCGCCTTCAACAGTAATAAACTTATATACTTTTTTTATTTTATCTAATAAAATTACCGACTGCGTATGCGCCTTTACTTTAGCTCGTTTTTTTTGAAAAAACCAAAGCACAGCCATCGACACCAATATTCCTATAATAAGTCCTATAAAGATCTCCATGATTATCGTCCTATTTTGCCTAAATGGGTATGTTTAAAATTATCTAAGTATTTTAAGCCGTAGCCAAATATTCTATCTAAAGATGCGTGTCCAAATATTATGACACCTACTAACCTAAGCACGTCACTATGCCACCAAATACCCAATAAATAAATGGCGATTGCAATACCTTTATGATGACAAATATTATAACATACAGCACCAACTTTTGTATTTACTAAATAACCCAACATACCTATATCTGGTAATAGAATTAGCACTAAAAACCACCACCAAGAAAAAGGCAAGATTGAAAACATGTAAATGCTTAAAATAAGCATAAACAGTTCTTCTATTTTTATAGTTGTTTTCATTTAATCGATTATTTGATATAATACAGGACGACTAGGTGCTGCATCGTTTTCTATGGGTGCTACTTGTAAATCTAAAAAATACTCACCATCGGTAACTTTATTTGGCACAAAAACCAATTCGGTTATTGTAGCATCTTTTCTAATCTTACCATCTACATTCCAAAATGCTTTATGAGACATGAGTTTACCGTCGTCTTTTTCTTTATCTACACTTGGTAAATCTACCAATAAATGCTTAATGCCTTTTTCACGAAGATAAACGGCAACTTCTGGCAATAAATATGTAGGGTTTGTGTTGGAGTATTCTTTACTTAGCTTTTCTGTTGTATTAGGTATAGTTCTAATAATAATTGCATCACGCTTTTTATTACCTAAGGCAAATTGTACTTGCTTTTTTGAAATCACAAAATCACCCTCCTTTTTTTCTGGTGCTACTGTAACAACTTCAGCTAGGACAAAAAACTTTTTTAAACTCTTATTTATAGATTCGTTTTTTTTGGTAATATGCCCCACACATTCTGTGTGCGTACCATGACTATGTGGATTAAACGTAATTGTGTTAAAATTTACCGAAGCGCCTTCTTTTACACTTCCTACCCATTTATCCATAACTACAGGAGCAATCTTAGGATCCTGAACATACCATGCTTTTACAGCATTTGGTGCTTTTACAGGTATGGATATATCTAAAGGTTTTGCTAGATCTATTTGAAGTTTTCTGGAGTTATATTGTATTGTTGCTTTCATAGTAATCAAATATACTAAATCATAAATAGCTCTGCAGCGATTCCATCGGCTAAAAATTGTCCTTTTAACGTGGTTTTTAACTTTAAAGATGCTGTTTCGCTATCATCTATTTCTAATAATTTTTTGTCGATAAATTTTTGAGCTTCGGCAAGTAAATATGTTTTAAAGCTTACACCAAAATCGGTTTCAATTTTATTTAAGGATACACCCCAAATAGTACGCAATCCTGTCATGATATACTCGTTGTAAGCATCTTTACTACTTAACTCTTCCAAAGTACTTGGCAATATTTTTTCTTGAATACTTTTAATGTATTTTGAGTTATTAGCGACGTTCCAACTTCGCGTTTGCCCTATAAAAGAATGTGCCGATGGCCCGATGCCTAAATATGGCTTTCCTTGCCAGTAACTGGTGTTGTGTTTAGAAAAGTAATGTGGTTTCCCAAAGTTAGAAATCTCGTAATGTACAAATCCTTGCTTTTGTGTTTCGTTAACCAAATGATTAAAATGCTGCTGCGCCAAAGCATCGTCCATGGGTGGATATTGTCCTTTTTTTATAAACGTTTCTAAAGCTGTTTTTGGTTCAACAGTTAAAGCGTAACTTGAAATATGATTTACACCATACTGAAATGCTGTTTGCAAATTGGTGTTCCACTTTTCTAAACTCATGTTAGGAATACCATAAATTAAATCGATAGTAATGTTATCGAAATATTTTATTGCCTCTTCCAAACACGCTTTAGCTTCTTGAGAGGAATGGGCACGATTCATTTGCTTTAAGTCATCTTCAAAAAAGGATTGAATACCAATGCTTAATCTATTTACAGGACTTTTGGCAAGCTCTAAAATTTTGGGTTTAGTTAAATCGTCTGGGTTAGCTTCTAACGTAATTTCGGGGTTTTTGGCTACTTGGTAGTTATTATAAATTTCAGAAATTAAACCTTGTATCTCATTATCACTTAATAACGATGGTGTTCCGCCTCCAAAATAAATAGTCTCTATAGTTTGACTTGCAAGTTCACCTTTTCGACGTTGTAACTCTAATTTTAACGCAGAAAGTAAATCATCTTTCTTCTTTAATAAGGTTGAAAAATGAAAATCGCAATAATAACAGGCTTGCTTACAAAACGGGATATGGATGTAAATACCAGACAATACAATTAGCAATTAGCAATTAGCAATTAGCAATTAGCAATTAGCAATTAGCAATTAGCAATTAGCAATTAGCAAAATTACTTATTTATACGTGTTTTCTTTAAAATTGAAAATAATATTTTAGAAATTTCATCTGTTTGTTCGTAGAGTTCACTAAATACTTTCTCTGATATATACATTGAATCTTTCAGTAAATTTAGCCAATATTTGGCTTCTAAACTTTCTTTGTAAGCGATGGAAAAAATCTGCTTTTGAAATTGCTCCATTAGCTTCAGCAACATTTGCTCCTATTGATGTACCGCAACGTAATAACTGTTTAGAAAGAACATACTCTTTTTGCTTAATTGATAATTCCTTGTAAAGTGTAATAATTTTAAGAGCTAAACTATATGATTTATCAGATAAAGGATTTTCTTTATTCATTGATAATTGTTTATTGTTTATTGATTTTATGCTCATTCTGCTTTACAAAACTAGCCCAACCACTATAACTTTTACCAACCTCAACGCGACCTTCATTATAAAAGTGACAAACAGCTGCGGCCAATCCATCGGTTGAATCTAAATTTTTAGGCAAACTTTTTAATCCTAAAGTACTTTGTAACATTCTTGCCACTTGCTCTTTACTAGCATTTCCATTGCCTGTTATGGCCATTTTAATTTTTTTAGGTGAATACTCTGTTACTGGAATTTCTCTAGATAAACCTGCCGCCATGGCAACCCCTTGAGCACGTCCTAGTTTAAGCATACTTTGCACGTTTTTCCCAAAAAAAGGTGCTTCAATAGCTATCTCATCAGGATGATGAGTGTCTATTAATTCTACTGTGCGCTCAAAAATATATTTCAGTTTTAAGTAATGATCTTTGTACTTTTTTAGATCTAATTCATTAAGCTGTAAAAACGTCATCGATTTTCCAACAACTTTTATGAGCCCAAACCCCATAATAGTTGTTCCTGGATCAATTCCTAAAATAATTTTTTCTTTCTTCATTAATCGCAATATTGGCAACCACTAAGCGAAAAGGTAACTCCCGCTGTGATTGTTAGTAAATTTCCATTAAAACTACCATAGCCTTCAGCAGGCAGGTCAAAATCTTTCGATACACCATAAATATAAGATACATCGGTGTAAATAGACAAGCGTTCTGTAATACCATAATGTATTTCTAAGCCAGCCATAACATTAAAAAAAGACGTATTATTATCTGTATAAACACTTAAAGGTTTTACAAATGAAAATCCTGGGCCAGCATGGGTTACAACGCCCATTCTAAAAGGCAAAAAATGTAAACTGGGCGTGGGATCGTAAACAAACTGTGCATTAATTCTTGAATAGTTTAATTTGAATTCTGGTGTATTATCTTGATTTGAAATTCTATTAAACCCATAATCTAATTTAGCGCCTATTTGACGTTTAAACATATGCTGGATTCCTAAATTAACCGTAGGAAAATTAATAGATTTTCCTTCAAAACCATAAACAAAACCTGACTGCGAAGGACTATTAACACCTAAAGCTAATTGCGCTTTCCACTTACTTGTTGTTCTTTGCGAAAACCCAAATGCAGTTATTAAAATAAATAGGCTTAAGCTTAATATTTTTTTATTCGTCCTTGTCATTAAATTCATATTGTTAAAATGGTTTATTTTGCAGTATGCGCTTTGGAGCACTTTCATACAAAACTAAGCAATTCTTTATTGTACTTATTAAATTAAGTATTGTTGTTGGGGCTTTTTATTTTATCTATCAAAAAATAACATTAAATAACGACTTAAGCTATCATACTTTTATTAATTATTTAGAGCAGCATGGTGTATTTACTGTAAAACACATGGCTTTTTTAGTATTTTTAAGTAGTATAAACTGGTTTTTAGATGTTTTAAAATGGCAAACTCTTGTAATCCCTATTAAACAAATTTCAATAAAAAATGCTACCCAACAAACACTTGGTGCTTTAACAGCATCGTTATTTACCCCAAATAGAATTGGCGAATATGGCGCTAAGGTTTTATATTTTAAACCGCCTCTTAGAAAACGTGTAGTTTTAATAAACCTTTTAGGAAATATAACTCAAATGGGGGTTACTACAATTCTTGGTTGTATTGGACTGACTTTATTTTTGTTAAACTATGATATCGATTTTAACCTAAAAAAAGTCTTGCGGTTTCTAACCATTATTATTTTAATAAGTGTTATGATTGGTTTTGGCTTAAAACAATACCCTTTAAAAATAAAGGGACAGTCATTTTCAAAAATCAAAGCGTTTTTTAAAGACTATCCTAAAAACAATATTTATAAGGCTAGTGCTTTTTCGTTATTGCGTTATGCTGTTTTTTCGTTTCAATTTTATTGGATTTTGATCATTTTTGGGGTTAATATATCTTATCCTAATGCTATGATAGTTATTTCAAGTATGTATTTATTGGCTTCCATTATTCCTTCTATTTCTATTTTTGATGTGGTTATAAAAGGAAGTGTTGCCGTTTATTTATTTACTAGCGTTGGTGTAAACGAGTTTATTATTCTTAGTACTGTAATGCTAATGTGGCTACTTAATTTTGCACTTCCTAGTGTTTTTGGAAGTTATTATGTATTAAACTTTAAACTCCCTGAATCTGATTAAATGTTAAGTGTTTTTGCTATTGTAATTGTAATTTTCTATCTAGGTTTACTAGGTAGTTTTATTATTGGATTTAATAAAACACCTATTTTCTTTTATAAAGACATTTCTGCAAAAAACACCTTTTCGGTAATCATTCCTTTTAGAAACGAAGACAAAGATTTGCCTTTTCTTCTGGAATCAATAAAGGCTTTAAAGTATTCAAGATTGCATTTTGAAATCCTTTTTGTTGATGATGCTTCTGAAGACAACTCTGTTAAATTAATTCAAGAGCATTTAAAAAATACTACTATCAATTTCACCATTTTAAATAACAAAAGAACTTCCAACTCACCTAAAAAGGATGCCATCACCACAGCTATTGCGGTTGCTAAATATTCTTGGATAATCACAACCGATGCCGACTGCGTTTTACCCAATTCTTGGTTGAATTGTTTTAATTCGTTTATAGCAGAAAAAGCGCCAAAAGTTATTGTTGCTCCTGTAACATTGCACAACACAACTACGTTTTTTAACTATTTTCAACTTTTAGATGTTTTAAGCCTTCAAGGTGCAACCATGGGTGGTTTTGGGATAAAACAACCTTTTATGGCTAATGGTGCTAATTTAGCCTATCAAAAAACTGTTTTTTTTAAGGTTAATGGATTTTCAAGCAACAACAATATTGCTAGTGGCGACGATATTTTTCTTTTGGAAAATGCTTTAAAGCAATTCCCTAATGGTGTTTTTTACTTAAAAAGCACCAAGGCAATTGTTAGCACTAAAACCGAAAGCTCTTTTATAGCTTACTTTCAGCAGCGTTTACGTTGGGCTTCAAAATCGACACATTATTCTAATAATTTTGCTAAATCAACAGGAATAATTGTATTGCTTACTAATGGTATTTTAGTCGGTTTTTCAGTTATGGGGCTAGCAGGACATTTTAATTTTAAACTACTGCTATGTTTCTTCTTAATTAAAGGATTGATTGATTATTTACTTATTGCTAAAACGGCTCGGTTTTTTAATCAGTCTTTTAGTTTTACAACATACATTATTAGTGTTTTTTTATATCCTTTCACCTCTGTTTTTGTGGCTATTTCTGCTACTTTATCAAGTTATAAATGGAAAGGAAGAACCTTTAAAAAATAAACTCACTCTCGTTTATTTTTGTTAGCTTTACTAAAAAAGCTATTGTTTTTACTTTATTTAAAACCTAAATCACGCCTTTTATGAAACACATTATACTTGCTTTTGTTTTTACTCTTAGCGTTTATGCTAGTCAAGCTCAAGAAACCTATACTGTTGATGGGGAGACTCTAGAATTGAAAACCGAAGTTGAAGGTAATTTAGACTTACTTTGGAATGTTATTGATGGGCAATATCGTTATTTTGTTAGAACTCAAGATGGCGCAATAACCGAGTTAAAAAATACGAAAGACAGCAATAAAAAATATCAAGAAGAATATAAAGCAACTTTAAACAGCATTATGGATAGCGGCTATAATGTTTCGGTTGACAATGTTGATCTTACACTTCCTAGTTTAAAAAAAGTTATCGATTTATACAACGGCACTTCCGATGTATCCTATCAATCGGTTGTTAAAAAAGCAGAACCACAGTTACGATTGGGTGTTTTAGGCGGACTAACTAACTTCCCGTTTGTTGAGAACCCTAACAATAAGCTGTCGCCTATATTTGGTGCTGAATTAGAAGTTATTTCCAGTAAAGAAAATCCGAGACATTCTGGTTTTTTTCAATTACGTCATGCTTTAGAAAACGACGAACTAAAATACTCTAGCACCGAATTATCACTTGGCTATAGGTATCGCTTTGTTAGTACATCCAAATTAGGCGTTTATGCCAATGTTAAATTTGCAACGCTAAGTTTCAATAAAGTCACATATACTTACGAGAATAACAATTCGCAATTAGTTAGCACTAGTGATCATGAAACCATTTTTGATGCGCCTTTTATTTTTGGAATTGGTGGAGAGTACCGTATAAGTAGTCGTGCTTTTATTTCTTTAAATTACAACAGACTTGTTGCTATATTTTTAGACAGTCCAGACAATTTTTCGACAGACGTTTCTTTAGGCTTTAAGATGATTCTTTAATATGGCTTTAAACCTAAAAACCTCAAACCCAGCTTTTACACCTTATTTCTGGAACGATAATAATAAAGACACTTCTAAAATGACCGTTAGAGGGATTTTTATAAAATCTATGTTATGTATTTTGGCTATTATGGGAGTTACCCTTGGCGTATGGAAACTTCATGAACAGGGAGTTGATGTAAGCTGGTTTACCTATGGCGGCATTATTGGATCGGTTATTATAAGTGTTATTTTATCCTACAAGCAACATTGGGCACATATTTTAGTACCTCTTTACACAATTACCAAAGGCTGTTTTTTAGGCGGTTTTTCTGCTTATATTAAAGTTAAGTTTCCCGAAATGCCCTATCAAGCTATCGGGGTTACTATTGTAACTTTTTTTGTAACACTTATTCTTTATCAAACAAGACTTATTGTAGTTACCAAAACATTTAGGAGTGTTATTATTACATCTGCGGCTAGTATTTTTGTTGTTTATATCATCTCTTTTATTTTAAGTTTTTTTGGTATTAAAACCTTTATTTGGGGAACCTCTTGGATTGCTATCATTTTTAATATTCTGGCGGCAATTGTAGCCTCGTTATCCTTACTTTTAGATTACGATTTTATAGAACGCCATAAAAACAAAGCGCCAAAGTATAAAGAATGGTTTGCTACTTGGGGCTTATTAGTAACCTTAATTTGGCTTTACGTAGAAATTTTAAGGCTGATGAAAAAGCTTGCTATTAGGTTTTAGTTAACCTCTACAATTATAGGTAAATCAAATTGGGTAGTTACTTGTTGCGATCGTTTTACCGCTGGATAAATTTTTGGCAGTGCATTTAAGGTGCTTGTTAATAAGCTATCTATTTTTGGAATTTGTTGGTATGTTAAAGAATCGGCTTTAATACTTAACACGTTTAATTCTCCCTTATAAGTAACTTGTAAACGCATGACAACTGTATCGGCAACATCTTCTGTAACCACAATATTTTGATGCGCTAACTGGTTGGATATAGTATTTATAAGTGTTTGCGTAAAACACTTTTTTCGTTCCTCTTTTTGAAAGGCATTGTCGCAAGATGAAAACGACGGATATTCATCTACATCTTTCCAATTAAATGTTTTTAATTCTTCATTTAAAATGGTTTCAGTAGATGTTTTTTTAACATCAAAATAGTTGCAAGATGTTATACTTAAACCCCACAAAATTACGATTAACTTTCTCATAAACCTTTATGAAAGCGAAAAGTACAATTTTTTTGGCTGTCTAAGAAGAAATATTTAAATGAGGCTAATCTGTTTCAGACATAAACTTTTCTTCTTTTAATTCTTGTAACCTCCTATTGGCTATTCTCACAAAGTTCTTTTCATTTGGAAATCGCTTTATAAAGTCTTCATATAATTTAATTTTTGCATCTATATCTGCATAGTACCTTTCTTTGGACAGAAGCATAAAAAAATGAATATCAACCCTGTCTGGATCTTCTTTGATAGCTTTTTTATAGGCATCAATAGCTTTGTCATATTTTTTTAATCGGTTATATACCATGGCTAATTTTTGATATTCAAAATCCAACGGCTGATCTTTAATTAACAACGCTTGTTCTATATATTTTTTGGCATTTTCATAATCTTGTAATTGTTCATAATAACTTCCTATTACAAACATAGCGTTGGCGTTTTGGGGGTTGTACTTTAAAGTCTTCTGTCTATATGTTATTGCTTCTTTATAATGAAAGTTTTTAGCATAACATAAACTGAGTTTTTCATAAATAAATTCGGATTGCTCGCCTAAATCCAAAAGCTTATGAAACCATTGTTGCGCCTGTTCGTAATACTCTTTATAATATAAATTCTGTGCTTTTAAACTTATAAGACTAATATTATTAGCATATTCCATTAAACCTTCATCTATAACCTTATTAGCTTTATCAAACTGTCTTGTTTTAACCAACTCACGCGCAATTTTATAGATGGCTTTTTGATGCGTAGAATCTAATTTATAAGCTGTTTGATACTTATTAATTGCTGTTGTATCGTTTGTAGCCTCAAGAATTACACCTAATTGATAATGGTAATTAGGGTTTACACTATCCAATGCTATTAAGGCTTCTAGTTGCGATTTTGCTAACGTGTATTGCTTGGTTTTAAATAATAATTTAACGTAGTTAAACCGCGATAGCAGATTATGCTTTGTAAGTCCTTTTTGGTAATATTTTAAGGCTTTGTCATAATTCCCAATGGCTTCGTATGACTTTGCTATTTTTAAATTGGTTGCAGGGTTTAAAGTATCTGATTTGTAAACAGTAATGGCTTGCGAATATTTGCCATGAGCATATAAGCTATCGGCTACAGATAAAGCCGAAGTTTGCGCTTCGGCTTTAAAACATATTAGTAAACATAATAACAATACTCTACTCATCTAATGCAAACATTATTGGTAGCATATAAGGCACGGTAACTTTTTTACCTTTTTGTTCTCCTGGTATCATTTTGGGTAACAGGTTAACAACTCTTTCAGCTTCTTCTTGCAATGCTTTGTGTTGTGCTCTTGCCTTTACTTCCTTAATATTACCTTGTGTGTCAATTTTAAAGGCAACCATAATTCTTTGGTTTCCTTCTAAGCCAAGACCTTTAGAAACTTTCGTATTGAAATTATCTCCTACAAATTTTGTAATGTTTTCGTGCATACACTTAATCATTTCATTCTTGCTCTCTAAAGATTCGCATCCTGGATAAACAGGCACATTTTCTACAACACCAAACGGAATTTCAATAGTTTCTGATACCTCTTCGTAATAATCATGGTTTAAGCCTTCATCTGAAATTAATACCACCAAAGCTTTAAAGGCTTTTTCTTCTTCTGGTGTCATTTCTCCTTTAGCAGCTATCGACTCTTTTAAAGCGTCAATATTTTCCATTATTGAGGCCTCTTTATTATGCTCTTGATTATTTAAATTTTCATTTGAACACGAAGAATACATTAACATACTTACTATAACGGGTAATAGAAGTGCATACTTAACTAATTTAATTTGTTTTGATTTTGATTTTTGTAACATAACGATTCGTTTTTTGATTAATGATTGTTTAAAAAATGTATTGATGAATGTAATTTTTTTTGTGTCGAATATTTTTGATAATAAGTTTAAATAATACTGTTTTTTACCTTCGTAACCCGCTAATTCTTTATCGGCAATATATTCGTGTATATGACTTATTCTGTCCTGGCAGATATATACCATAGGATTAAACCAAAATACAATCTTTAATAGTTCAAAAAACACCATATCTAAAGAGTGTTTTTGCTTTGCATGAACTAGCTCGTGTCGTAATATGGTTTCGCGTTCTTGTTGCTCGACTAAATCGCCAATAAAAATGGCATTAAAAAACGAAAATGCCGCATTGCTATCACTTAGCTTAACAATGGTAAATTTCTTTACTTTTTGTTTAGCCCCTTTTCTGTATAAGTTGATTATTTTAAATAGTTTACTTAAAAAAATAAAAAACATAACCCCACTTCCTAAAACAAACAAATAGCTCCAAGACCACGAAAAGCTATTAGTTTGACTAGTTCCCAAAGCCACTTCACCTAAAACTATAGGTGTTTTATTACCTATAAAAACTTCTGGCAACGCAACAGCGTATTGCTTAGCTATAGCAGTTTGAAATGATTTTATTTTTATAACAGGTATTAAAAAAGAAAGCAACATTGTTATTAACAAATAAGCTCTGTTCCAATTAAAAAACGTTTCTTTTTTTAAGAAAACATCGTATACCAATACAAAAAGTAATTGGTAAACCATTATTTGAACTATATAATGCAACATGATTACTCCGTTTTATTAATTTCTTTTAACACAGACTCCAATTCACTTAAACTAATATCGTTTTTCTTTACAAAGAAAGAGACCATACTTTTAAAAGAGCCTTGAAAATAATTTTCAACCAACGTATTTAAACTCTGATTACTATAATCCTGCTTTTTTAGTACAGGAAAATACACATGACCTTTTCCTTTTTTATCATGACTCACAATTCCTTTACTTTCTAATATTCGTATTATAGTCGATACTGTATTGTAAGCAGGTTTTGGTTCGGGTAATTGCTCTATAACCTGTTTTACATTGGCTTTTTGCAATTGCCACAGAATTTGCATAATCTCTTCTTCTGCTTTGGTAAGTTGTTTCATTTTATTAACTAAGAGTTTAGTTCTATTAAGCAAATATAACTAAAAAATTAGTTTAAACTAATTTTTTAGTTAAAAATGTAACATAGATATTGTATTTTCGTCTTATACATAAACTATTGTATATGGATATTGTACTTACTTTTATTGGGTTTTTATTTATAATCCTAGGCATTTTAGGAAGTTTTTTACCTGTTTTACCTGGACCACCAGTAAGTTGGATTGGGCTTCTTATGATTTACCTTACAAAACCTGTAGCGAATAATTGGTGGGTTTTGGGCACAACACTTGTTATTGCTTTATTTGTTTTTGCTTTGGATTATATTATTCCTGCCATAGGAACAAAACGATTTGGCGGAAGCCGAAAAGGTATTATTGGCACTACTCTAGGGCTTTTGGTTGCTATATTTTTTCCTGTTTTAGGGGTGTTTGGTATTATTGTTTGGCCTTTTGTTGGTGCTTTAATTGGAGAGTTAATAAATAAATCGGACTCTAAAACAGCTACCAAAGCAGCTTTTGGATCGTTTTTAGGCTTTTTAACAGGAACATTTTTAAAATTTATCCTATCAATTGTTTACTTAGGAATTTTTATAAAAGTTTTAGTAAAGCATTTTGATCGTATTTTCTCTTTCTAAAAAAGAAGAACCTTGCAATTTTAAAACAAAGTTGAAAAATTACAAGGTTAGTGTAAATGCTATTATCAACAAAAATTCTTCTTGAGGGATTAATTAATTATTTGCTGTTGACTTAAACAAAAGTAACCTAAATCCTGATAGCACCTTTACGGTTTAACCACAAAATAATTACGGAAAAACCGTAATTTTAAACTATAGTCAACATTAAGCTTACTTTTTTTTACTTATAAAAACCCCTTTTTTCTCGCTTCTTTTAACAACGTTTCATCGTTACCATCTTCTACAAAAAAGAGCTCTTTTAAATGCTTTTTACGTTTTTCAATCGCACTCATCGACAGATTGATATGATCTTTTAAACTCTTCGTTTTTACACCTTGCGATAATAAGTGTAAAATTTTACGGTTTACATCATCTATTTCAATATCACTGGAAATGGTTTTTCTTATAAGATTATTTACTGTACCACTATAAAAAGGCGGGTTTTTTAATGCGGCTTGAAAGGCACTTGACAATTCACTTGATGTTAAATCACTTTTAATAAGTAAGCCTTCAGGGTCAATACTTTTCACGATATTATGAATTCTATACGACTCGTTAAACATAGTTAAAATAATGATTTTAACATTGGGCATTATCTTTCTAGCATGCTTAGCTAAGTCCTCGCCAGATGTAAATTTCCCATCAGACGAAGGCGGCAAACTAATGTCCATAAACATTAAATCGTAAGGTTTATTAAACTCTAAAGCCTGTTGCATATAATGTAACGACTCGTCGCAATTGTTGGCTATATCTATTTTTAAATTTTGATGCTCTTTTTTTGTTGCTAACAATGTATTTTGATATCCTTCTATTATAATAGGATGATCGTCTGTCATTAATATTCGTATCGTTTCTTGAGACATTATTTTTGGTTTAAACAGGCACCTTGACTGTTATCGTAGTTTTATTTTTTTGGTTTGATTCTATAGTTAATTTTCCTTTAATTTCACTAACACGAGAGGCTATGTTTTTTAAGCCTATTCCTTTTCTTGCTCGGCTTACATCGAAACCAGAACCGTTATCTGAAACTTGTAAGCAAATTACATTATTTTTTTGCTTAAAACTAATTTCTACTCGGGTAGCGTTCGCATGTTTATATATATTTTGTAGCGATTCTTGTATAATTCTATAACAATGAATTTTTGTTTTATTAGACACCGTATCCCAATCGATGGTATCATCGTTTTTTAAATCATACTCCAAACCATAAGCAACACATTGTGTTTCTACCAGTGACGTTATAATGCTATAAAAGCTTGATCCAGAAACAAAATCGGTATTAAGTTCATGCGACACCTTTCTAATATCGTGTTCAATATGTTTTAATTCTTCAATATATTTACTTCTATTGGTAATAGCCTCGTCTGTAGAAACCATATTTAAGCTATCCAAACTTAAACGTGTTCCAAACAACCGCCCTAAAATTCCATCGTGAAGTTCTTCGGAGATTCGTTTTTTTTCAACAACTCGCGCTTCGTCTATTTTATCTTGTTGCGAGAGCATTAAATTATAAATTTCCTCGTTTGCTTCTTGTTGTTGTTGTACTAATTGTAATTCTTTGTTTTTAGCACGTTGCGAAATTATAATATACAATAAAATTAAAGTAAACACCAAACTTGCCGATAAAACAATAAGCCACATGCGCTCACGTGCTATTTGCTTGTTTCTTTCTTTAAGATTGTCTGTTTCAAACTCGATTCTTGCAAACTTGTTTCTTATAGCACGTTCTTTATTTTGTAAACTATCATTTATATTGACATAAGATTTTAAATACTCTTTTGCTTTTTCAGCGGGTTCTATTTTCGACTTTAATAAAAGTGATTTTAAAGTAACATCGTTAGAGTTTGTTTCTTTTGCTAATGTGTAAGCACGATTGGCAAATAACAACGCCGAGTCCTTTTGCTTTTTATCTAAATAATATTCCGAAGCATTTAAGGCCACCGTCATAATACTAAACCCATCTTGAATGCTGTCACTAATTTTATAAGATTTGCTTAGCATGGTTTTAATTTCCGCATCAGGAAAGTTGCCAGACAAATGCTTAATAAAGGCATAATCGCTTAAAATTAAAGCGTAGTTAGAAAGGTCTTCTAGCAACTCCTCCTCTTTTTGAAACAACTCCCTATAAATTTTTAAGGCCTCACTATACTTTTCTTGCTCCTTATAAATTAAGGCAATATTACTTTTAGAATATAATGTGTATAACGAATGATCTTCTATTTGATCGCTATAAGTTAAAGCTTTTTTATGGTACTCAATGGCATTGTCATACAAGCCTAAAGCATCCGAGAGTATTCCAAGAAGATTATAAATAGACCAAAGAGCGTCTAAATTATACTCGGTTTTAGGAAACTTTTGAAATAAACGCACCGAACGAATAGCGTTACTTTCGGCCCCTAAATAATCCTTTTCTTCAAACTGAATATTAGCCATATTCAAAAGAGCTTCGGCATAATTTTGCTCCATATTTAAATTAGAAAATACTTTTGAAGCATTGTAATAATAATAGTAAGCACTATCTGATTTTACTTTGGAAGAATGACACCACCCCAAAACATTACTAATATAACCTATAGCTACAGAATCGTTAATTTTATTTGCTAAGGCTAAATTAGTCCTATTAATTTTTAAAAGCGTATCGACATCTCTTTTTTGAAGATATAGTGTTGTTAGCAGTCTTCTACTTTTTAATAGCGTGCTATCTTCATTATATTGTTTTGAAAACGCAATGGCTTTTTGCACATATTGGATACGATCATTTAAATTATGGCTACTTTTTTGGGCTTCTTCTCTATAGACCTTAACACTATCTAATAAAGAGGTTTTAGATTGCGCCATTGCTAATGCTGGTCCTAAAAAAAGAAATAAGATTAAAATTTTTTTGTACACAAAAACGGTTTAGAGGGTGTAACCAAATTTAAAACAAAAAATTGGAAAATACAGAAAGCACAAAAACCCAATTCAGCTAGGCCAAATTGGGTTATGTATAATAAAATTGTAAATACTATCCGTGTTGCGGAATTCTTTCTTTTCTTACGTGTTTATTGACAGCAAAATCATATTTAAAATCATCGGTTTTAACCTCTTTATGGTTAACACCTTCTACTTTAATGTTTTTTTCACTGTTTAATCCTGTTAAGGCTACACAAAAAATAACTGCTAATAATGTAATTGTTAGGGCTTTCATACTATTCAACTTTTAATATTTAGGTTATACAATAAATTCAAAACCGGTTTAAGAGCTTAAAAAGCTCTAAAAGTTGAGGGATGATAAATGGATAATTAATTAGCAAACCTGTGAATATGCACAAGTAAACTTATTGTGAGGGATAAAATGGATTAAAAACCTTAATAAGCTGATTGTAAATTAATTTGGGGCTTAAGAAGGAATATCAAATGTATTGTAAAATAACTTAATTAACTAAAAAAACACGATGAAATACATTTTTTATCGATGAAGTGTGTTTAATGTTGCTCTAAATGGTTAGAAAACAAAAAAGCATCCCAATTTTCACCTAAGTGAAAAAAGGAAAGCTTTCCATTGGAATACTCAACTTTATTGAGTATCTCTACATATTTGCCTTAATAACAACATTAAGGCAAAAACAACACAACTAAATCTTATTGCCAAAAAAAGCTCCAATAAATATTGAAGCTTTAGCAATTTTTGCGGTCTGGACGGGACTCGAACCCGCGACCCCCTGCGTGACAGGCAGATATTCTAACCAACTGAACTACCAGACCGTTGCACAATTGCGGATGCAAATATACACGCCTTTTTTTATATCTCAAATATTTTACAAGAAATTTTAAAAATTATCTCATAAAAATTTTTGACGCTCCACCATAAAGGTAGATAAAACAGCGTTAAATCCCTTATTTACATCGGCTTCCACATAATTTATTTTATACTGCCCGCATTTTAATTTTATATCATTAAAATACTTATTAACGGCTTTTTCATAATGCTCTTTAATATTTTCGGCATATAAATTTATATGTTCCCCTGTTTCAACATCTATAAATCGTCGCGGCGAATTATCAAAATCAAACGTTAACTCTTTAGCTTTATCAAAAACATGAAACAACACAACTTCATGTTTATTGTGTTTTAAATGTCGTAAGGCTTCAAATAATTTATCATCGTTAGTTTCTGTTTGAAACATATCTGTAAATAAAAACACTAACGATCGTCTGTGAATCTTCTCAGCAATCTGATGAAGGTAAGTATACGTCTCCGTTTCTTTGCTTTCTGGCTTAGATTGCACCAACTCTCCTAACCTATGTAACAACATATGATAATGCCTTTCACTTCCTTTTTCTGGAGCATAGAAATCATAAGCATTACTATATACACTTAAGCCTACAGCATCACGTTGCTTTTTTAAAATATGCATTAAGCTCGCCGATGCCAATGCTGAAAAGGCTATTTTATTAAGTTTCTCAATAGAGAACGAGCTCATCTCAGGATAATGCATAGAACTACTATTATCAATAATTAAATGGCAACGTAGGTTGGTTTCTTCGTCATAGCGTTTCGTATATAGTTTATCTGTTTTTGCAAACAGCTTCCAATCTATATGTTTCGTGCTTTCGCCTTGGTTATATATTTTATGCTCGGCAAACTCTGCCGAAAAGCCATGAAACGGACTTTTATGCATTCCAGCAATAAACCCTTCAACTACTTGTTTGGCTAACAAATCCAGGTTTTTAAAACCGTCTACCTTATTTAACTCTTGTTGTAACTCCATACACATCTAAACTAAAAAAGGTTTGCCATTACAGCAAACCTTTTATCATTTTCTTTAATCTTTTATTTTACAAAAGCGAATCTAAAGCTTCTGCATAAGCACTTTTTTGCGCTACACCAACTTGGCGTCCTACAACCTCACCGTTTTGAAAAACCAAAACAGTAGGAATGTTTCTTACGCCATATTTTGCAGCAAATTCTTGATTTGCATCTACATCTACTTTACCTACTACAGCTTTTCCTTCGTATTCTGTACTTAACTCATCAATAATAGGCGCCACCATTCTACATGGTCCACACCAAGCAGCCCAAAAATCTACCATTACGGGCTTATCGCTCTTTAATACTTGCTCTTCAAACGTTGCATCTGTAATTTCTAATGCCATAATTTATTATTTAAAAAATTGTACTTCTAGTTTCTATGCAATATTAGTCAAAAAAAACACGAAAGCTTACACCCAATCAATTTGTTTTACTTATATAAGCATTAGCTCACCTTATTTTCTTGTTTCTAGCACTCCCAAAATACTTTTGGGTCGGGCTTTCGGTAGTCGCTTTTTTTAAAAAAAAAGAGCTCCAACAAGTACCTCAATCCCTAGTGCGGGACTAGTTTAGTTTATAAACCAGTTCGTTTTCTTTAAGTTCATCTAATAACTCTTTAGATATTCTTACCTTTTGTTTTCTACTAGGCATATTTAATTTAATACGTTCTTCGCTATCATATATAATAAAATTCAAGGCTTTTTCGCCTTTATGAAGCCTAAACAAATCTTGCAATACCTGAATTCTGTCATTCTGTAAATCGGAAATATCTAGTTTTACAGATAATTTTTTAGCATAATTATCCATAACATCATGCAATAACTGAAAGCTATTAAATTGCACCCTTGGGTCGCTTTTCACGCCTGTATTTTTATTTACCCAACCCTCACGAACAAACGTTTTTACGTGAAGAAAAGAGTTATTTACCAAAAAGTGTCTAAACTTTAAATAGTCTTCACCAAAAATCCTAAACTCAAAATTATTTTCGTAATCTTCCATGGTAAACATCGCCCAACCCTTTCCAGCTTTACTAATACGATGTTGTACATCGGTTACTACGCCACCAAAAGTTAACTCTCTATTTACGTAGTCATTTAGATGATTAAATAACGATAAATCGGCATTACAAAAATTGGTCATTTCTACTTTAAAATCATCTAAAGGATGACCAGAAATGTATATACCAACAACCTCTCTTTCTTTGGCTAATTTCTCCATAGTCCCCCAATCTTCGCATGGTGGTACTTGTGGCTCTGGAATTTGAACATCGCTAGCTTCACCAAACAAACTTACTTGGGCAGAGTTTTCATTTTCTTGGTGCTTGGCACCGTATTTCATGGCTTTTTCTAAAAATGTAATACCATCACCTTCATCTTGAAAATATTGCGCACGATGCGTATCAGAAAAACAATCAAATCCACCTGCTAGAGCTAAATTTTCAAACGCTTTTTTGTTAGCTGCTCGTAAATCTATTCGCTTTGTTAAATCGAAAATAGATTTATACAAACCATCTTCTTTTCGGTTTTCTACGATGGTTTTTACAGCGCCATGACCAACCCCTTTTATCGCGCCCATACCAAAACGTACCGCATAATCTTTGTTTACAGAAAACTTATAAAATGATTCGTTAACACTTGGTCCAAGTACGTTTAGCTTCATTCGTTTACATTCTTCCATAAAGAAGGTCACCTGCTTGATATCGTTCATATTATTAGACAATACTGCCGCCATATATTCGGCTGGATAATGAGCCTTTAAATAGGCTGTTTGATAAGCAATCCAGGCATAACAGGTAGAATGCGATTTATTAAACGCATAACTCGCGAAAGCTTCCCAGTCTTTCCATATTTTTTCTAACACATCTCTTGGGTGACCATTAGCTTCGCCGCCATCTAAAAATTTTGGTTTAAGCTTTTCTAGTAAAGCAAAGATTTTTTTACCCATAGCTTTACGTAATACATCGGCTTCACCTTTAGTAAAACTTGCTAGTTTTTGCGATAGCAACATCACCTGCTCTTGATATACTGTAATACCATAGGTTTCTTGCAAATATTCTTCCATAGCTGGCAAATCGTAAACAATCTCTTCACGACCATGCTTACGAGCAATAAAACTTGGAATATATTCCATTGGTCCTGGACGATACAAAGCATTCATGGCGATAAGGTCATCAAAAACCGTAGGTTTTAAATCCTTCATGTGTTTTTGCATTCCGGGAGATTCGTACTGAAAAATACCTACAGTCTCTCCTCTCTGGAATAATTCGTAAGTTTTTTCATCATCTAAAGGAAAACTTTCTGGATCGAGTTCTATGCCATGTTTTGCTTTTACAATTTTAATGGTATCCTTAATTAAGGTTAAGGTTTTTAACCCCAAGAAATCCATTTTTAACAAACCAGCGTTTTCTACAACCGAGTTATCAAATTGTGTGACATATAAATCGGAATCTTTTGCTGTTGAAACCGGAACGAAATTGGTAATATCGTCTGGTGTGATTATCACACCACAAGCATGAATTCCAGTATTTCGCACCGAACCTTCTAGTACACGTGCTTGATTAACGGTTTCCGCTTCCAAGCCCTCGCCTTCTGAAATATTCAGCAATTCATTAATAAGCTCAACTTCCTCAGAACGAAATTTACTTTTCAATGCTTTTTCATCCATACCAAAAATCTTGGCCAACTTGGTGTTTGGAATGAGTTTAGCAATTCTATCAGCATCAAACAATGGTAAATCTAAAACACGAGCAGTATCGCGAATAGAAGATTTTGCTGCCATGGTACCATAGGTTATAATTTGCGCTACTTGATTAGCACCATATTTATCAATAACATAATCCATAACCCGACCACGACCTTCGTCATCAAAATCGATATCAATATCGGGCATACTTACACGATCTGGATTTAAGAAACGCTCAAACAGTAAATCATATTTAATAGGATCTATATTGGTAATTCCTAAACAGTAAGCTACAGCCGAACCAGCTGCCGAACCACGACCTGGCCCAACAGATACATCCATGTTTCTGGCCTCTCTAATAAAGTCTTCCACAATTAAGAAATACCCCGGATAACCTGTATTGGCAATAACATCTAACTCAAAATCAAGACGATCTTTTATATCATCTGTAATTTCATTATATCGTTTTTTAGCGCCTTCGTATGTTAAATGTTTTAAGTATGCATTTTCGCCACGTTTGCCGCCATCTACATTATCTTCTTCTACTTGAAATTTTTCTGGAATATCAAACTTAGGTAACAATACATCGCGAGCTAACTCGAAAGGTTCTATTTTATCAACCACTTCTTGGAGGTTGGTAATGGCTTCTGGCAAATCTTTAAAAAGGTCTTTCATCTCCTCAGAAGATTTAAAGTAATACTCCTGATTTGGCAACCCGTAACGATAGCCACGACCTCGACCAATAGGTGTGGCCTGCTTTTCACCATCTTTTACACACAATAAAATATCATGCGCATTGGCATCTCCTTTTTCGGCGTAATAGGTGTTATTAGACGCCACTAGCTTAACATCATGTGTCTTAGCAAACGCCACCAAGACTTGATTAACACGGTTTTCGTCTTCTTGATTATGACGCATTAATTCGATATACAAATCGTCTCCAAACGTGTCTTTCCACCACAATAAGGCTTCTTCTGCTTGGTTTTCACCAACATTTAACACTTTACTAGGTACTTCGCCATACAGGTTTCCTGTTAGCACAATAACGTCGTCCTTGTATTGCTCAATAAGTTTTTTATCAATTCGTGGCACATAATAAAATCCTTCGGTATATGCGATTGATGATAACTTTGCTAGATTATGATAACCGCGTTTATTTTTGGCTAACATAACAATTTGATAACCATTATCTTTTCGTGTTTTATCGGTATGGTTTTCGCAAACAAAAAACTCACACCCTACAATACCTTTTATTGGTTTTGCCGTTGAAACCTCGCCTTTTTCTTGAGCTTCTTTATGCTTTTCTTCAATCGATTTGTTGTGTTTACTAATAGCACTTACAAAATGAAACGCTCCCATCATATTAGCGTGATCTGTAAGAGCTACTGCCGGCATTTGGTGTTTAGCTGCCGAGGCTACCAAATCTGCAATACTTATAGTTGATTGCAAAATAGAAAATTGCGAATGGTTGTGTAAATGCACAAAATCAACATCGGCTAAATCGGAAATGTTTTGTTTTATTTCCTCTGTTGAAATGGTATCGGTTTGTTCCTTTTCTAGACGCTCTCGTATTTTAGCACTTTCGCGTTTTAGATTAATATGTTTTAATCCTATAAGCTGTATTTCTTGAGGGTTTTCCTCTGAAAAACGCTCGAAATAGTCTGGTTGAACATCTAACTGCTCTTTGGTATACTGTTTTCTTCTTATTAACTCTAAAAAACAACGTGTTGTAGCCTCCACATCGGCTGTGGCATTATGTGCTTCGGCAAATGGCTGGTTAAATAAATACTCATGAAGCTCGGTTAATGTTGGCAACTTAAACTTCCCGCCTCGTCCACCAGGAATTTGACACAGCTGTGCTGTATGTTCTGTACAGGTATCTAAAACAGGTAATTCTTGTAACTGATTTGCTATGTCACCTCTAAAAAACTCGCAGCCCATTATATTAACATCAAACCCTACATTTTGTCCTACTATAAATTTGGTTTTGTTAATCGCTGCATTAAATTTTTCCAAAACCTCGGCTAACGGCACCCCTTGTTCTTGAGCTAATTCGGTAGAAATTCCGTGAATTTTTTCGGCATCGAAAGGAATATTAAACCCATCTGGCTGAATGAGGTAATCTTCATGCTCGATACAATTCCCCATCTCATCGTGTAATTGCCAAGCAATTTGGATAGCTCTTGGCCAGTTATCGGTATCGGTAATAGGCGCTTTCCAGTTTTTTGGCAATCCCGTAGTTTCGGTATCAAAAATTAAGTACATAAAAGGCTTCGTCGTTTATTCTTGAGAGTTATTTTTTAAAAAAATTGAACGAATAAAATTACGTAGAATTTTCTCTTTTTTAAAGTGAAGTTATAAACAGTTATAAACAAAAAAAGCGACCTGAATCAGGTCGCTTTTTTTTAACGCAATTATTATTTTATTCAGCATCTAAATAATCTGGTATGCCATCCATATCGGTATCGTCGTTTGTTAAATCGCCATCGCCATTAGCATCTTCATCGGCAGTTAAAATACCATCACCGTCATCGTCATCATCTAGGTAGTTTGGTATACCATCAGTGTCAGTATCGTCATTTGTAAAATCACCATCAACATCTACATCTTCATTTATGGTTAAAATGGTATCACCATCATCATCTGTATCTAAGTAATTTGGAGTACCATCCATATCGGTGTCATCATTTTCTGGGTTACCATCACCATCAATATCTTCTAAAACAGTCATTACACCATCTTCATCGTCATCATCACACAACAATCCATCAATAACTTCTTGTAGCATACCTGTTTCATCTACACAGGAATCTTGTTGCTGCATTAAGGCTACCATGTAAGCATGGCATTTTGCAGAATAACTAGGATCGGTAGCTGGGTCTGAGTTAAAATAAGCTTCTTGAGCGGTTTGAGTCTCAATAATTGCTTCTTCGCAAGACACAACATCAGAAGACGTATATGGCAAAGGCAAATCGAAAAAGACACCTCTGTTAAAGTTAACGGTTTCGTTACCTAGCTCATTATAGGCATTAAACCAAAATTCACCCGAAACAGTATTTTTAGCTTGGTTGTATCTTGTAATTTTTATAATGCCTTCTGGAGGGTAAACTTGTGTATCGCCATCAGGTAAATTATTTGTTGAAAAACTATCACCTTGGTTATTTACTAAGCTAGCCATATCAACATTATTTTGACCTAAAACAAACTCTGTTCCAACCGAAAGAGACGACACTCGTAACGTTATATCATCGTAATTATTACTAGCAGTAACTACTAGCCTACCATTATCATCAAATGTAGCATTATAAGTTAAGGCTTTCCATCTATTTCCATCTTTTTTTCCTTGTACTGCTGGAGAGTTAAACTCTACCTCATCACTACATCCTACAAAGACTAAACTAAGTAGTAAAAGGGCAAAAAACTTTTTCATAAATTTTATTGTATTTTGTATTTAAAGCACTCAAAAATAGAATAAAAAAAATTAATATCCATTGAAGCTTATAAAAGATTGAAAATTAAAAAAATATCGTATCTTTGCACCCTTATTAATAATCGAGGTCGTGAACCTCACTAATTAATTATCTATGCCTGTAAAAATTAGATTACAAAGACACGGTAAAAAAGGAAAACCTTATTACTGGATTGTTGCCGCAGATTCGCGTGCAAAAAGAGATGGTAAATACCTAGAAAAAATAGGTGCTTACAATCCAAACACAAACCCAGCAACTATTGAGCTTGATGTTGATGGTGCTGTAAAGTGGTTACAAAATGGTGCACAACCAACAGATACTGCAAAAGCTATCTTATCGTACAAAGGTGCATTATTAAAAAACCATTTAGCTGGTGGTGTAAGAAAAGGCGCTTTAACTGAAGAGCAAGCTGAAGAAAAATTCAACGCTTGGTTAGAAGAAAAAGCTGCTAAAATTGAAGCTAAAGCCAGTGGTTTAGCAAAAGCTGATGCCGATGCTAAAGCTAAAGCGCTTGAAGCTGAAAAAGCTGTAAACGAAGCTAGAATTGCTGCTAACACTCCTGAAGAGGAAGTTGCAGAAGAAGCTCCAGCAGCCGAAGCAGACGCTTCAAACGAAGAAGAATAAAAAATTATTTTTTTATACTTTTGAACCCAGACACTATGTCTGGGTTTTTTTATGAATTCCCTTAATAAATGGAATCTCATTAATTTAATATTAGGATTAAGGTTTCCAATAATCGGAAACGAAAATTTAAAATCTTCGATGAAAAAAGAAGACTGCTTTTTTTTAGGTAAAATTGTAAAAAAATACAGTTTTAAAGGCGAGCTACTTATTAAGCTAGATACCGACGAACCCGAAATTTACGAAAACCTAGACGCCATGTTTTTAGAGGTTCGCGGAAATTTAATTCCGTTTTTTGTAGAACATTCGCAACTGCACAAATCGGATTTACTACGCGTGAGATTTGAAGATGTTAATAACGAAGCCGATGCCGATGCCCTTTTAAAAAGCGACGTATATCTTCCTTTGGAGCTATTACCAAAACTTGAGGACGATAAATTTTACTATCACGAAATCATTGGTTTTTCCATTAAAGACACAAAATTTGGAGATGTTGGTATAATAACCTCAGTAAACGACTCCACTGCACAGGCTCTTTTTGTACTAGACAGAAATGGAGTAGAAATTTTAATCCCCATGAACGATGAGTTTATCAAGCAGGTAGACAAACCCAACAAAACTATTGTTGTAGAAACTCCAGAAGGCTTAATTGACCTATATATTAATGAATAAGCCTTTTATATTTAAAGAATTTACGGTCAACCAAGACCGTTGCGCTATGAAAATTGGCACAGATGGTGTGCTTCTTGGTGCATGGACATCTTTAGAACGCAAACCATTTTCTATTTTAGACATTGGTGCTGGAACTGGCGTAATTGCCTTAATGCTTGCACAACGTAGTTCGGCTCAAGTTATTGATGCTTTAGAAATAGATGAGAATGCTTATGAACAATGTGTTGAGAATTTTGAACAATCGCCTTGGAACGACAGACTGTTTTGTTACCATGCTTCCTTACTAGAGTTTGCAGAAGAAATAGACGATACTTACGATGTCATTGTTTCCAACCCGCCATTTTATCAAGACAATTATAAAACTAACAGCACACAAAGAGATTTAGCAAGATTTCAAGACGCTATGCCTTTTGACCATTTACTAGAAAGTGTGGCTAAACTACTGTCAAAAGAAGGTATCTTCTCTGTTGTTATTCCTTTTTCAGAAGAACAAACATTTATTCATTTAGCATTAAAATACCAATTATTTTCAAAAGATATTCTACACATAAAAGGCTCTCCAGAAGCAAACATTAAAAGAAGTTTAATAAGCTTTTCCTTTAACAAAACAGAAACAACCATTGATGAGCTTATTATTGAAACCTCAAGACATAACTACACCGAAGATTATATAGCCCTCACCAAGGATTTTTACCTTAAAATGTAGACCCAAAAATTGTACACTGAAAACGTTTTCGTTATTTTTGGATTTCAAATTAAAAATCAATTATGAAGCCAGACTTATTCGAAGCGCCAGATTATTACAATATTGACGAATTACTAACCGAAGAACATAAATTGGTTCGCGATGCAGCCCGTGAATGGGTAAAACGCGATGTCTCACCAATTATAGAAGATTATGCTCAAAAAGCAGAATTCCCAGAGCAAATTATAGGCGGTTTAGCAGAAATTGGTGCCTTTGGCCCTTATATTCCAGAAGAATATGGCGGCGCAGGGTTGGATCAAATTTCGTACGGGTTGATTATGCAAGAAATTGAGCGTGGTGATTCTGGTGTACGTAGTACGGCTTCGGTACAATCTTCTTTAGTTATGTATCCTATTTGGAAATATGGCACCGAAGAACAACGTCAAAAATATTTACCAAAATTAGCTAGCGGCGAATGGATGGGTTGCTTTGGTTTAACCGAGCCTGATCACGGATCTAATCCTGGAGGCATGGTCACTAATTTCAAAAATATGGGTGACCATTATTTATTAAATGGTGCCAAAATGTGGATAAGCAACGCCCCTTTTGCTCAAGTAGCTGTCGTTTGGGCTAAAAATGAAGAAGGCCGTATTCATGGGCTTATTGTTGAACGCGGCATGGAAGGGTTTTCTACTCCAGAAACGCACAACAAATGGTCATTAAGAGCTTCGGCAACTGGCGAGCTTATTTTCGATAATGTCAAAGTGCCTAAAGAAAATCTATTACCTAATAAATCTGGATTGGGCGCACCGCTAGGTTGTTTAGATTCTGCGCGTTACGGTATTGCTTGGGGAGCTATTGGTGCTGCTATGGATTGCTACGATACAGCATTGCGTTACAGTAAAGAACGTACGCAGTTTGGAAAACCTATTGGACAATTTCAATTACAACAAAAGAAACTCGCTGAAATGATTACCGAAATCACCAAAGCACAAGTATTAACTTGGCGTTTGGGTGTACTTCGTAATGATGGTAAAGCTACATCGGCACAAATATCTATGGCGAAACGTAATAATGTAGATATGGCTATTAATATTGCTCGTGAAGCTAGACAAATGCTAGGCGGTATGGGAATTACTGGCGAATATAGTATTATGCGTCATTCTATGAACTTAGAAAGTGTGATTACTTATGAAGGAACACACGATATTCATTTACTAATTACTGGATTGGATATTACAGGGTTGAACGCCTTTAAATAGAAAAGATTGTTTTTCAATACAAATAAGCGGGTTTTATAACTCGCTTTTTTTGTTGATATTTACGGCATGTCTTCCAAAACAAGATTAAATCGCGCTTATAAGAATGCTAAAAGAATTCCTTTTGACGACAGCTCTAAGTTTATCTTTTTTAGTGACTGTCATCGTGGCGACAACAGTTTTGCCGATGATTTTGCCAATAATCGCAACATCTACTTTCACGCATTAAAGCACTATTTTATTGAAGGATTTGACTATTGTGAATTAGGCGATGGTGACGAGCTTTGGGAAAATCTCACTTTTGAATCCATATTATTTGCACATAAAAATGTATATGATTTATTGAAATTGTTTCATGATGAGGGCAGATTGCATATGGTTTGGGGCAATCACGATATGGTTTACAAAGACCCTAAATATGTAGACAAATACCTCAACAGTTATTTCGATCCTAAAACTGGTGAAAACGAAGATCTGTTTTGCAACATAAAATACCACGAAGCCTTATTGCTACAACATACAGAAACCCATCAAGAACTGTTTTTGGCTCACGGACATCAAGCCGATTGGTGGAACTATACCTTCTGGCGATGGAGTCGGTTTTTGGTTAGAATACTTTGGAAACCTTTAAATGTTATGGGTATTGCAGACCCAACAAGCCCAGCGAAAAACTACAAAGAACTCATAAAAGTTGAAAAACGCCTTAAAAAATGGATTATTGAAAACAACAATTTACTCACAGTTGTAGGACATACACATCGCCCACGTTTTCCCGAACCGGGAGATATTGCTTTTTTCAACGATGGGAGTTGCGTTCACCCCAGAAGTATTACTGGCATCGAAATTGAAAACGGGATGATTTCTTTAATAAAATGGCAAATTGCTACTACAGATGATGGCACGCTACAAATTGTGCGTGTACTGTTGGAAGGCCCAAAAAAGCTGATTGATTATAAAACCGAGTGATTTTTAACTCTCTGGAGCCAATTCTATTTTTAAGCCATCCATTTCTGGAGTTATTTGAATTTGACATCCCAAACGACTATTTTCCTGCACATCAAAAGCTTCAGAAAGCATAGCTTCTTCATCATCTTGCATTTCGGGTAGCTCGTGATCAGACAACACATAACATTGACATGAGGCACACATGGCCATACCACCGCAAATTCCAATAGTTCCTTCAGGGGCTAATTCGTAACTACGAATAACTTCCATTAAGTTCATTGCCATATCGGTTGGTGCATCAACGTCGTGTGTAACCCCATCGCGGTCTATAATTGTAAGTTTTATATCTTGCATTTCCATTATTCTATTGCTTTCACAACTGCTTTTGGTGCTTCTTTTCTACTGCCGTCAAATCCATCAATACCACTAACGGTTGTATATTTTAACACATAACGTTTACCTGGATTAATAATTTGATAAGCCGCTTGACACATTAGTGTTGCTTCGTGGAAACCACAAAGAATTAGCTTTAGTTTTCCTGGATAAGTGTTTACATCGCCTATGGCAAAAATTCCAGGAATATTGGTTTGATAATCTAAAGCGTTGTTTACCTTAATGGCATTTTTTTCTATTTCTAAGCCCCAATCGGCTATAGGACCTAGTTTTGGAGACAAACCAAACAAAGGCACAAAATGATCGCATTCTATTTCAAATTCTTTTTTGATCTGTTGCACTTGTTCTACAACAACTCCTGTAACGTGATCTTCACCTAAAATACCTACAACTTCTGCAGGAGTTATTAAGTTTATTTTCCCTTGGTTTTTTAATTCCTGTACTTTTTCTACAGAGTCCAAAGCGCCACGAAATTCATTTCTCCTGTGAATAAGCGTTACTTCTTTAGCTACATCTGTTAAAAAAATACTCCAATCTAAAGCAGAATCGCCACCACCAGCAATAACCACTTTTTTATCGCGATAGATTTCTGGATCTTTAATCATATATTCCACACCTTTATCTTCATACAAATGAATGTTATGAATTTTTGGTTTTCTAGGCTCGAAACTACCCAACCCACCAGCAATAGCAACTACTGGCGCGTGATGCTTGGTTCCTTTATTAGTCGTCACAATAAAGGTTCCGTCATCTTGCTTTTCAATAGTTTCGGCTCGTTCGCCTAAGGTAAATCCTGGCTCAAATTGTTTCCCTTGTTCTAAAAGTTTCTCTGTTAAATCACCCGCTAATATTTCTGGATAGGCAGGTATGTCGTAAATAGGTTTTTTAGGATAAATCTCTGAGCATTGCCCACCTGGTTGTGGTAAGGCGTCTATAAGATGGCACTTTAATTTTAATAAGCCTGCTTCAAAAACAGTAAATAATCCTGTTGGGCCAGCGCCAATAATTAAAATATCGGTCTTAATCATGTTTTATCTTCTGAAAATTCTTCTTAGACACAAATGTCTTGTGTTTGGTATCGAAATTTTATGACAATTGTCATATTGGAAATATTATAACGAAGCACTCTTTTAATACGATGTGCTTATACTTATTTTTCTAAGCTTCTACGTTAATAACTTGTTCTATTTGTGGTGCATATTTTTTTATCGTCATTTCCACACCAGATTTTAGTGTCATTTGGTTAACGCTACAATTGGTACAGGCACCTTCTAGCTGAACTTTTACCAATGTTCCATCTTCAATGGAAAGCAAAGAGATATTTCCACCATCACTTTGTAAAAAAGGGCGAATTTCTTCTAATGCTTTTTCCACATTCTTTTTTAATTCTTCTTGTGTCATCATTATTTCTTAACTGCCGAACATCCGGCCATTGTTGTAATTTTAATTGCTTCGGTTGGTGGTAAGGCATCGTTACGTCTTACTACTTCTTGTACAACATTTTTGGTTAACGTTTCAAACGCTTGCTCTAAAGGCGTTGCTGTTTGTAAAGCTGCTGGTCTTCCTACATCACCTGCCTCACGAATACTTTGTACTAAAGGTATGTCTCCTAAGAATGGGACTTTTAAATCTTCGGATAGGTGTTTTGCGCCTTCTTGACCAAAAATATAATATTTATTGTTTGGTAATTCTTCCGGTGTGAAATACGCCATATTTTCAACAATACCTAAAACAGGTACGTTAATACTATCCTGCTGGAACATAGCTACACCTTTTCTAGCGTCGGCTAAAGCTACTTGCTGTGGTGTACTAACCACAACAGAACCTGTAATTGGCATAGCTTGCATGATACTTAAGTGAATATCGCCTGTTCCTGGTGGTAAATCGATTAGCAAAAAGTCTAGCTCGCCCCAATCGGCATCAAAAATCATTTGATTTAATGCTTTTGCAGCCATTGGACCTCGCCAAATAACAGCTTGATCTGGTTTGGTAAAGAAACCTATGGACAATATTTTTACGCCATAGTTCTCGACAGGCTTCATTTTAGACTTCCCGCCTACGTTTACGGATAATGGACGTTCGTTTTCCACATCATACATAATAGGGATAGATGGTCCATAAATATCGGCATCCAATATACCTACTTTAAAGCCCATTTTAGCTAACATGGCACCTAAGTTTGCTGTTACAGTAGATTTACCAACACCACCCTTTCCAGAGGCTACAGCTACAATATTTTTAATTCCAGGAATAGGTTTTCCTTTTATTTCTTGCTTGCCTCCAGACATGCCATTTTTAGGTTTAGCAGGAGCATCAACCTTTACGTTTACTTTTATTTTTGCTTTTTCGTAAACCTTGTCGTGAATGACTTTCATGATTTCGACTTCGGTTTTCTTTTTGGCTTGTAAACTTGGGTTTTTTATGGTAACATCTACAATAACCTCATCGCCAAAAGTAACGATATTGGTTACGGCTTCACTTTCCACCATATTTTGTCCTTCGCCAGGAGCTGTTATAGTTTCGAGTGCTTTTAATATATCTTGTTTATTTAGTTTCAAAATCAATAATTTAGACTGGTTCTAAGATTACAAATATACTGCGAAATCTTTACAATTTGAAGCTGTTTAATTGAAATGATTTATTGTACAATCTTTAAGAATTATAATGGTGTTTTCTCAGCTGGATCCCAAAACAAATTTTTAAAATCCTGAATCTGATTATTCACTACGGTTACCCCTTCGCTTTCCAAAAGTTGCTGCATAAGATTTGTACCATCAAAATGGTGTTTCCCTGTTAGAAGTCCTTTTCTATTTACCACACGATGTGCTGGTACATTTTTCTCGGAGGAATTATTCATGGCATACCCCACCATTCTGGCACTTCGTGGTGCCCCTAAATATTTTGCAATGGCACCATAACTAGTTACTCGCCCGTAAGGAATTTGCTGAGCAACTTGATAAACCTTATCGAAAAAGTTAAGTGTTTCGGGTGTCATTACATTTCTTTAATAATATTAATTAATGTAATGACAGCTACAATACCTGTAATACCACCAATGAGGTAATTCATATTTTTTTGTGATGTAAACGATCGTCCTTTAATTTTCTCGAAAAAGAACATATAAATATACAGCACCACAAAAGCTCCTGTTGTTGCGCCAGTAACATAAGAAGCAATGCTAGTTTTATCAAAACTTAACCAGCCAAAAGATGATAAGGTAATGGCCATATATGCCTGAAAGGGCACAGGAAATACATTTATTGCCGATAAAAACACACCCTGAAAAAAGCGACTAGATTTACTTTTAACTTCTATTTCTTTTTTAGGTTTATCGGTCGATTTTGCTATAAATAGAAAATATACAGAAACTAGCACAAAAATAACAAAGGCTACGCGTTGTAAAATATCAATAACATCTGGATGATTACTTAAATATCGTGCAAATACTGTTGCTATTAATGCTTGAAAAACCACAACTAAACAGGCGCCTAAAGAGAACATAATCCCTCTAATGTGGCCATCTTTCATGGATATTTTTGCTGCATTCATATTTAACAAACCTGGTGGAAGTGTTGCTAAAAACGTTGCCGCAAAACCTAGTAAAAAAACGATGGTTAAATTCAAACGTTGTTTATTTTAAACCTAATATACGTAATTGCTTTGTTTTGTTCCAAATATTGGCTTTCGTAAAAGGTTTGAATTTCAGTGACTTCTTCTGGGCTTCCACCTAATTTATAAACATCATGATTGGCATATAAAACGTCGTGTCCTGCACCATGTAATAAACCAAGTGTGTAACCATGCATAAACTCGCTATCGGTTTTAAGATTTACTACACCATCTGGTTTTAAAATAGTTTTATAACGTTTTAAAAAAGTTTTATTAGTCATTCTATGCTTAGTACGCTTGTATTTTATTTGCGGATCGGGAAAAGTAATCCAGATTTCATCGACTTCATTAACATCGAAAGCATATTCTATAAGCTCTATTTGGGTACGTAAAAACCCTACATTAGGTATATTTTCTTCTATTGCGGTTTTAGCACCACGCCAAAATCTCGCACCTTTAATATCGATCCCTATAAAGTTTCTGTTTGGGTATTTTTTTGCCAAACCTACAGAATATTCGCCCTTTCCACAGCCTAATTCTAGCACTAGCGGATTATTATTCTTGAAAAAGTCTTTATTCCACTTACCTTTATATTGAAACTTATTCTCAACCATGTCCTCTCTAGTAGGTTGAATAACATTAGTAAAGGTCTCGTTTTCCTTAAATCGTTTTAGTTTATTTTTGCTTCCCACAGTAATTTAATATTTAGGCAAAATTAAGGAAACATATTAGTATTACATTTGCTTTTTTTATGAAGTTGAAAAAAAGAATTTTAGTCGCCCCATTAAATTGGGGTCTTGGTCATGCTACGAGATGCATTCCTATTATTAATGCTTTGATTACTCAAGGTTTTGAACCCATTATTGCTAGCGATGGTGTGGCATTACAGTTATTGCAAAAAGAATTCCCGCAGTTAACGCATATTGAAATTCCGTCCTACAATATTACTTACGCTAAAAAAGGAAGTCTGTTCAAGCTTAAGCTTATTAAAGATTCTCCTAAAATGCTAAAAGCTTTTAAAGCTGAAAAAAAAGCTATTAAGAAAATAGTTGCCGATTATAAGATTGATGGTATTATTTCGGATAACCGATTTGGCGTGTATAGCAAACACATTCCTTCGGCGTTTATTACACATCAACTTCAAGTACTAAGTGGCACAACCACATGGTTTAGCACTAAAATTCATCATAAAATTATAAAAAAGTTTAACGAATGTTGGGTACCCGACAATCTTGACGCTCCAAATCTTAGCGGTAAACTTGGTCACATAGACACCCCGATTATAAAAACCAAATACATTGGCCCTTTAAGCCGTTTAAAAAAGACGTTTGAAAGCCCACAATACGATGTCATGGTTTTACTTTCTGGTCCAGAACCTCAACGTAGTTTTTTAGAAGAAAAGCTATTACACGAATTTAATTCCTTTAATGGAAAGGTTGTTTTTGTAAAAGGTAAAATAGAACACTCTCAAACCAAAGAAACTTTTAACAACATAACAGTTGTTAACTTTATGACAAGTAACGAGCTTGAAAACACCATAAATAAGAGTAAGCTTATTATTTCGCGTTCGGGTTACACCACCGTTATGGATTTAGCTAAACTAAGCAAAAAGGCTTTTTTTATTCCTACTCCAGGGCAAACCGAACAAGAGTATTTAGCCAAAAAACTTGATGATGATGGTTTAGTACCATATTGTAATCAAAATGATTTTACGATTAAAGCTCTAGAAAAAGTTAAAGATTATCAAGGGTTAACTACTTTTGACTATGAGGTGAACTATAAAAAACTATTCGGCCTTTTCTAAGCTAAAAGAAAACTCACTACCAACACCTTCTTCACTTTCAATATATATTTTCTCGTCGTGTGCTTCTATAATATGTTTCACAATAGACAGTCCTAATCCTGAACCACCCTCTTTTCTAGAGCCACTTTTATCTACACGGTAAAAGCGTTCAAACACTCGCGATAAATGTTCTTTTGAAATCCCCTCACCATTATCGGTTACTCTAACAATAGCTTTATTTTTTATAAGATTTTCTATACTGACTTCTGTGGTGCCTTTTTCTCTTCCGTACTTTATAGAATTAACCACTAAATTTGTAAGCACTTGCTGAATACGCTCTTTATCGGCTTTTACATAAATAGGTTTATCGTAATCTATATCGAAAGTTAAGGTGATTTTTTTCTTGGCAGCTTTCATTTCAAGCAGTTCAAAAACGTTTTTCACCAGCTCAACAATATCAAAAACTTCTATATTCAATCTTAAATCGCCAACTTCTAACTTGGTAATCATATCCAAGTCTTTAACAATGTATATTAATCTTTCTACACCTTTGTTGGCACGACTTAAGTATTTTGATAGTATTTTTTTATCATCTTTAGCACCATCAAGAAGTGTTAACAAGTAGCCTTGCACGGTAAACAGAGGTGTTTTTAACTCGTGAGACACGTTACCAAGAAACTCTTTACGGTACTCCTCTCTAACTTTTAAGGTTTCTATTTCTAGTTTTTTATCTTTGGCGTACTTATCTATTTCTTTTGTAAGTGTAGCCATATCGGTTGTTATGGCTTTGTTGGTTAACGACGTAGACTCTAAAAGTGTTAAGTCATCATAAATTCTCTTTACTCTTCTGTATATAAAGCGTTCTACACGATATTGAATAACGATAAATGAAATGGCGTATAGAATTATTGCGAACGGCAATATTAACCAACTAAAGGCCTTTATAATCCATAAAAAAACACTCATAAGGAGTGTTGTAGTTACGGTTATAAACAACGAAGTTTTGAACGCAAACTTGTATGTTTTTTTGAGTTTTTGCATTAATCTACAAACTTATACCCAACACCTTTAACTGTTTTAAATGATTTGTCGCCAATTTTTTCACGAAGTTTTCTTATGTGTACATCTATGGTTCTTCCACCAACTACGACTTCATTCCCCCAAACTTTGTCCAAAATTTCCTCGCGTTTAAACACTTTTCCAGGCTTGGATGCAAGCAAAGATAGTAATTCAAATTCTTTACGAGGCAATATAATTTCTTCGTTTTTTAAAACAATTTTATACTCGTCTCTATTAATGGTTAAGTTACCTATTTTAACCACACTATCTTGACTCTCATCTTCTTTTAGTCGTCTTAAAAGCGCTTTTACTTTACTTACTAGAACCTTTGGTTTTATTGGTTTTGTAATGTAATCGTCTGCACCAGCATCAAACCCAGCAACCTGTGAATAGTCTTCGCCTCTTGCCGTTAAAAAAGTAATTATTGTTTCTTGTAAATCTGGAAGTTTTCTTATTTGTTCACATGCCTCAATACCATCCATTTCTGGCATCATCACATCTAATATAATAAGGTGTGGTTTTTCTTTTTTTGCTATTTTAACAGCTTCCATACCGTTTTCTGCAGTGGTTACTTGATAGCCTTCAGAAGATAAATTATAGCCTACAATTTCTAAAATATCTGGCTCGTCGTCTACAAGTAAAATTTTAATGTCCTTTTTTTTCATCTGTTGTAAATTTGTTTTTTCAGATGGCGTAACTTGTTATAAAACTAACCATAGTTACCGCACTTATTGTGTTGTGTTTTTTACGATTTAGTGTAAAGATACTATTAATAACAAAGATTTATAAATCTACACAAAACAAATAACAATTATGTAACACCTAAATGACGTTAATTTAATTTTTTGAGTGCATTTTGGCGAACATTGATAGAATTTGGTATAAAATTTGATTATTTTTTGTAGCTTTATTTCATGTAAAAGATAAACACTGTTTATGAAACAATTATACGTTATTATTATCTTTTTATTTACGTTGTGTTTCTCTGTTGAGGGGTTTTCTCAAGAACGTCAAAATTCTATGAACACACCCCAAACAGAAACAGTTAACGTTTACCCCAACCCTGTAAAAAACGGGGTAGTCACTATAGCTTCTAAAAGTGACCATAAAAAAGTTGTCGAGGTCTATAATGTTTTAGGAAAACAGGTTTTAAAAACATCTCTTTTAAAGAATAAGCTTAACGTCTCTAAGCTTCCTTCAGGCATTTACATCTTAAAAATTTCTATCCAAAATCAAGAATTCACAAGAAAACTTGTAGTAGAATAACAATGTTATATAATTGTAAAAAAAGCAATTAGCCCTATCTCCTTATAGGTAAAACACATATTTCTCCTTATATTTGTTACTCTAATTTTTTTAACTATTAATTATATTATGAAAAAACTTTACTTTTTAGTTTTTGTTCTAATTGGCCTTAACTATGGCTATTCTCAAGGAACAGAAACTTTTGACAACTTTCCTGAAACAGGGTCGTCTTATGCTGATGGCACCTTTACAGGAAACGATGGTTCCACCTGGACTTATGTACAATCTCGTGGAGATTCTGAAATCACAGGACATGCTTTAATGCTTGGTAGAGATAGATCTCCTCAAGCTGAGGTTTATTCTGGTTCTATTTCTGGAGGTATAGGAACACTTACCTTTAATTATATGCAAGCTTTTAGCACAAATGTTAATTTAAACGTTTTAGTTAATGGTAACGTAGTAGGCACAGTAACTAGCGATGGTGAACAAGGAGTTGTTAAATCATCTGGAACAATTACTGTAAACGAAGCAGGAAGTTTTGATTTAAAATTCATTAGTGTAAATAATAGTGATGGACAAGTTACTATTGATGACATTACATGGACTGCTTTTTCTACATCTTGTGGTGTTTTACTAGAGCAAGAATCATACATATGTAATTCTAATAACGTTGGAGATAATAATGATTCTGTTACTATAGAAATTCCTTACACAGGATCTGATGCAGCAATCACCAATGTAACAACCACTTCTGGTGGTACAGTAGGCGGAAACAACCCTGCTTCTTTTGCAGATGGTATAATCACTATAACAGGTTTATCTGAAGGTGATGCTTGGGATTTAGCTTTAGTTGGTGGTGACTGCGGCGCTATTTCTGCTTCAGGAACTGTTCCTGCTGCTGAATGCGACCCTATACCTAACACTTGCTTCGATATTAGCAATGGTACCGAGCAATTTGAATTAGTTGTTATCACTCAAAATAGTGGCTTTACAAACAACGGAACTTGGGAAAATAACTCTGGTGTTTACAGTGCAAATGGCTATTGCGGTGGTGGTTGTGTAGAACCTGTAGAAAGCTGGTTGGTTTTTGGCCCATTAGATATGACAGGAGTTTCTGATTTAACTTTAGATTTTGATGCTTCTGAAAACTTTGGAGTTACCGATTTAGTTGTAGCTTACACAAGTGCTTACTCTGGATGTCCATCAGGTACATCTTGGACAACTGCTCAAACCATTACAGATTCTGGCGCTATAAGTGTAGACTTAGCTTCAGCTTCAGGAACAGAGGTTTATATTGGTATTCAATATGCTGATGATGGAACTGACGGATACTCTGGATGGGATTTAGAAAACGTTGCACTTAATGCATTTGGTTCTTGCCCTACTTTAGGTACAAGACCAGTATCTGACTGCGCTGTATGTGATTTAACTTTAGACACTGAAAACTACGTTTGTGACACCAATACTGCAGGAAATGACAATGATGCTGTAATTATTGAGATTCCTTACAACGGTGTAGAAAGCACATTAACATCAGTAACTACAACTTCTGGCGGTACAGTTGGCGGTGATGACCCTTCTTCTATTGCTGACGGAGTTATAACAATTACTGGACTATCTGAAGGAGACGCTTGGGACTTAACTTTAAACGGTGGTGACTGCGATGGTACAACTATTTCTGGAACTGTAGGTTCTGCTATATGCGACCCAGTAACAACCGATTTAGTTATTAATGAAATATTAGCAGATCCTGATGCAACAGATGGTGATGCTAATGGTGATGGTGTAGTAGATACTCAAGACGATGAGTTTATAGAAATATACAACGTAGGTATGTCCAGTATAGATCTTGAAGGTTATATTATTGCTGATGGAGCTAGTGATAGACATGTTTTCCCTGCTGGAACAATACTTCCTGCTAATGGCTTTATTACTGTATTTGCTGGAGGAACACCAACTGGTATAAGTGGTATTTCCCAAACAGCTAGTTCTGGCGCATTTGGATTTAACAATGGTGGTGATACTGTAACCCTAAAAAATGCTAGCGGTGTAGAAGTTGTTTCATACACTTACGGTAGCGAAGGCGGTAACAATCAATCTATTGGTAGAAGTCCTGATTTTACAGGAAGTTTTGTTGAACACTCAACTATTACTGGAAATAATGGTCGTCTGTTCTCTCCTGGAGAAAATAATGATATTCCATTATCTGTAAACCAATATAATAAAACGTCGTTTAGTGTTTATCCAAACCCAACAAATATGGGATATGTTAACATTACATCGGCTAAAAACAGTACTATTTCTGTAGCTGTTTACGATATTTTAGGAAAACAAGTTATTAATAAAACATTAACTGAAAATACCTTAAATGTATCTTCTCTTAATGCTGGAATGTACATCTTGAAAATTTCTCAAGATGGTGCTTCTACAACTAAGAAACTTGTTATTAAATAACATTTATTTCCTAATAAATTATTTTAGAAAGCGCTACTATTATGGTAGCGCTTTTTATTTTGCCTATTTTTGCATGAATGATAAATGCTAACCACATTTTTAATATAAACACTAGCCAAGAATTTGATACCATGGCTTTAGATATTTTCAAATTTCAATTTGAAAATAATCCCGTTTATAGGTCGTATTGCGATTTACTTTACAAACATCCTAGCGATATTACTCAGGTAAAAGATATTCCGTTTTTACCCATACAGTTTTTTAAATCACACACCGTTTTAAGCCAAAAGAACATTGAAAAAACGTTTACTAGTTCTGGCACAACTGGTACTACAACAAGCAAACATCATGTTAGCGACTTGAGTATTTACGAAAACAGTTTTACAAAAGGATTTCAAAAATTTTATGGTAACGTTGAAGATTACACCATATTAGCACTCTTACCATCGTATTTAGAACGTGACGGATCGTCTTTAATTTATATGGTAGACCATTTAATTACACAATCGCAACATACTGAAAGTGGTTATTATCTCAACAATTTATCCGATTTAAAAAGCACACTGCTAAAACTTGAAGCTCAAGGCAAAAAAACCTTATTAATAGGCGTCTCGTTTGCTTTATTAGATTTAGTTGAACACCATCAATTTCAATTAAAAAACACTATTGTTATGGAAACAGGTGGTATGAAAGGCAGACGTAAAGAATTAATTCGTGAAGAACTGCACGCTATTTTAAAACAAGGCTTTGGCGTTGAAAACATTCATAGCGAATACGGCATGACAGAACTTTTAAGTCAGGCCTACTCCCAAGGGAAAGGCCTGTTTAAATGCCCTAATTGGATGCGTGTAGTAACAAGAGACACCGAAGACCCTTTAACTATTTTAAACACATCATCTTCTGGTGGATTAAATATTATCGATTTGGCAAATATTAATTCCTGTAGTTTTATAGCTACTCAAGATTTAGGCAAAGTGCACCCCAACAGTACATTTGAAGTTTTAGGACGCTTTGACCACTCCGATATTCGTGGCTGTAATTTAATGGTACTGTAAGGTCTTGTTATTTTTTCCGACTAACATATTGCTTTCAAGATGAGAAAGAAAAATTGGTTGGTTAGTTAAATTTTTGAATTGAAAGTAAAACGCCTGATATTTCTATCAGGCGTTTTTATTATACAGCTTTAATTATGTATGTTTTTTTCTTACCGCGATTAATAATCACATATCTGTTATTAATCAAATCTTCTGTTGTTAGCTTATAAGATTCTCCTACTTTTTCCTTGTTTACAGAAATTGAATTTTCTTTTAAAGCACGTCTTGCTTCTCCATTTGAAGCTAAGAAGTTTGTTTTAGCTGCCAAAGCACCTATCATATCAACGCCATCGTTAAACTCACTTAATGGAATCTCGGCTTGTGGCACACCTTCAAAAACATCTAAAAAGGTACTTTCGTCTAGGGTTTTAATATCTTCTTTAAAGGTTTTACTAAACAAGATGTTTGAGGCTTTTTCGGCTACTTCAAAATCGGCTTTAGAATGCACAAACGTGGTAACCTCCTGGGCTAATTTTTTTTGTAATAATCGTAAATGAGGGGTTTCTTTGTGTGCTTTTATTAAGTCGTCTATCGTGTCTTTATCTAAAAACGTGAATATTTTTATATACTTTTCGGCATCTTCATCTGAGGTATTTAACCAAAACTGATAGAATTTATACACCGATGTTTTATCGGCATCTAACCATATATTTCCACCTTCACTTTTCCCAAATTTAGAACCATCAGCTTTAGTGATTAATGGACATGTCATGGCGTAAGCTTTAGCTTCTTCACCTACATTCATACGGCGCACTAGTTCTGTTCCTGTAGTAATGTTTCCCCATTGGTCACTTCCACCCATCTGTAACACACAATTATACGTTTTATACAAATGGTAAAAATCGTATCCTTGAATTAACTGATAGGTAAATTCGGTAAACGACATTCCTACATTACCATCTTCTCCAGAAAAACGTTTTTTTACAGAGTCTTTTGCCATCATATAGTTTACGGTAATTCGCTTACCAACATCACGGGCAAAATCTATGAATGAAAAGTTTTTCATCCAATCGTAATTATTAACTAATAATGGTGCGTTGTCTTCTTTAGAATCGAAATCTAAAAACCTAGACAGCACATTTTTTATGCCTTGTACATTATGGTTAAGCGTTTCTTCATCTAGTAAATTTCGCTCATCACTTTTTCCAGAAGGATCACCAATCATTCCTGTGGCACCACCAACCAAAGCAATAGGTTTATGACCAAAACGCTTTAAATGAACTAAAAGAATTATAGGCACTAAACTTCCTATATGTAACGAGTCTGAGGTAGGATCGAACCCAATATAAGCGGTTGTCATTCCTTTACTTAATTGTTCTTCGGTTCCAGGCATGATATCATGTACCATTCCTCTCCAGCGTAGTTCGTCAACTAATGTTTTAGACATATTTAAATGTGTTTACTATCGTGTTTTTTCTATAAAAATAAAAGCCTACAAATTTAATGAGGCCAATTATTTGGCAAAGATAAAAATCACGACTCAATTACTAGGGGTTTATGAATAATTCTTTACTTTCGTTTTTATGATTTTAGTTACTGGTGGCACTGGATTAGTTGGGGCTCATTTGCTTGTTTCGCTTTCAAAAAAACAACAAGCTATTCGCGCTATTTATAGAGATGAAAAAAAACTACCTCTTGTTAAAAAGGTGTTTAGCAATTTTAATGCTCGTGATTGTTTTGATAAAATAGACTGGGTAAAAGCTGATTTATTAAACATTCCAGAACTTTCTAATGCTTTTAAAGACGCGACTATTGTTTACCATTGTGCGGCTTTAGTTTCTTTCGATCCTAAAAAATATCACGCCTTGCGAAGTACTAATATTGAGGGGACAGCCAACATTGTTAATCTATGTATTTCAAATAACATTAAAAAACTTTGCTATGTAAGTTCGGTAGCAACTTTAAGTAAAACTGCGGGAAAAGATACTATTACCGAAACATCTTATTGGAATCCGGAGGAAAGCCATAGTATTTATGGTATAACAAAATATGGTGCCGAAATGGAAGTGTGGCGAGGCACACAAGAAGGAGTTCCTGCTATTATTGTTAATCCAGGAGTTATTTTAGGTGGCGGATTTTGGGATGATAGTAGTTGCTATATTTTTAAAAAAATTCACAACGGGCTCACTTATTACACCAAAGGTACAGCTGGTTATGTTGATGTTTTAGATGTTGTAGAAATTATGGAACGTTTAATGATCTCTAAAATTGAAAATCAAAATTATATTGTAGTGTCAGACAATTGGACTTACAAAAACTTTTTAGAACAAGCAGCTACTGCGCTTCATGTTGAACCACCTAAAAAAGAAGCTTCGAATATATTGTTAAATATTGCTTGGAGATTAGATTGGTTAAAATCGTTTCTTACAGGAAAAGACAGATTACTTACCAAACATTTAAAAAACACTTTACAATCGACTAAGATTTATAGCAATGAAAAAGTAAAAAAAGAATTAGACTACAATTTTACTCCTATTGAAAAGAGCATTAACAGAATTTCTAAACAGTATTTAAAAGAGCTTTAATTTACTTTTTGATCTGGTCTTGCAATAGCTTTAAACTCTTTTAATTTTTTCTTTTTTGTTTCTTCCCTTTTAATGGAGTCTTTAAACCTTTTATTTTTAGCCTCTTTTTCTACTTGATCGTCAAATTTATCTTTAAGGCGCTTTAAACTATCGGTTACGGCGTTTAAAATCTCTTCGTAAACCTTACCGTTAGAAGCATAGTAAGCATTACTCTCCACAAACTGTAAACTATCTATATGATGTTTTTTATAGATATACGTTTCGGGATGTATGCCTTTATTTTCTAACTTTTTTTTGTTCACTCCCTTTGCCGAAGATAATAAAGAGATATCCATTAAAACATCGACCATTTTATCTTTTGCAATTAAGTTCTCTGGCTTTTCTGGTTTGTAAGAATAATTACAAGCCGAAAAAACCAACAAACAAAGCATATATACGCTTATTTTTTTCATCTATTAAACGTTAAGCGTTTCCCAAATTTCTTATCATTAAACTTAAAGTTCTCGTAAGCCAATTCGCCATTAACAAACGTATGCGTTACTCGCGATCTAAACGTTGTACCTTCCATTGGCGACCATCCACATTTATAAGCAATATTATCTTTATTTACCGTCCACGGATTTGCAGGGTTTACCAACACAATATCTGCAAAATAACCTTCTTTTAAATAACCTCTATTTTCAACATCGAATAAAATAGCTGGGTTATGACACATTTTTTCTACAAGCTTTTCAACCTTAATCTTTCCATTTAAATGGGCTTCAAACATTGCTACAAGGGCATGTTGTACCAATGGCCCACCTGATGGTGCTTTAGTATAAACATTTTGTTTCTCTTGCAATGTATGTGGGGCATGGTCTGTAGCTATAACATCTATTCTGTCATCCAGTAAAGCTTCCCAAAGTTGTTCTCTGTCTGTTTTTGTTTTTACGGCTGGATTCCATTTTATTAAGGTGCCTTTTTCATCGTAGTCTTCATCTGAAAACCATAAATGATGTATGCAAACTTCAGCGGTAATTTTCTTATCCTTTAATGGTATTTTATTTGTAAATAGACTGGTTTCTTTTCCTGTTGACAAATGAAATATATGTAATCTGGCGCCTGTTTTTTTGGCTAATTCTATCGCTTTAGACGAAGATAGATAACAAGCTTCTTCACTTCGTATTTTTGGATGAAACTTAATAGGAATATCGTCTCCGTATTCTTTTTTATAAGTTTCAAGGTTTTTCTTAATGGTGGCTTCGTCTTCACAATGCACCGATATTACCATGTTAGTACTTGAAAAAATCTTTTCTAAAACTTGGGGGTCATCAACTAACATATTTCCTGTTGAAGAGCCTAAAAATAATTTTAATCCAGCAACACTTTTAGGATCTACTTTTAGGATTTCTTCTAAATTATCGTTAGTACCACCAAACATAAACGAGTAATTAGCGTAAGAACTTTTAGAGGCTATAGAAAATTTATTTTCTAACTTCTCTATAGTTGTAGTTTGCGGCACTGTGTTAGGCATTTCAATAAACGATGTAATGCCACCTGCTATAGCAGCACGAGACTCGGTTTCTATGGTTGCCTTGTGGGTTAACCCTGGTTCTCTAAAATGCACTTGATCGTCTATAACTCCAGGAATAGCATAATTTCCTTCGGCATCGACAACTCTTACATCGGCTGATTTAGCGCTTATAGAAGGGGCTATTTTTGTTATTTTATCGCCTTCTATTAAGATATCGCCTTCTATAATGTTTCCTTCGTTAACAATTCTAGCGTTTTTTATTAAGGTACTATGCTGCATGTTGTTTTTTATTAAAAATACTTTTCAACTTCATTTTAACGACTCCAAAAATAGCTTCTGAAATAATACTGCCGCTCATTTTTGATTTTCCGCGAGTTCTATCGGTAAAAATTACGGGCACTTCAACTATTTTAAATTTTTTTAAATAGGCTTTAAACTTCATTTCAATTTGAAAGGCATACCCAACAAACTCAATATTTTCAAGGTTAATACTTTGCAGTACTTTGTTGTTATAACAAACAAATCCTGCTGTGGTATCGTGAATTTTCATACCAGTTATTAACCTCACATATTTAGAGGCAAAGTAAGATAGCAACACCCTACTCATTGGCCAATTAACCACATTAACGCCTTGCACATAACGCGAGCCTATGGCAACATCTGCTCCGTTATTTTTACAAGCGTTATATAATTTCTCAAGATCGTTAGGATTATGAGAAAAATCGGCATCCATTTCAAAGATGTAACTATATTCTTTTTCTAAACTCCAATTAAAACCGTCTATATAAGCTGTTCCTAAGCCTGTTTTCTTTTTTCGATTAAGTATAAATAAACGCTCAGGGAATTCGCTTTGTAATTCTTTTACTTTTAAGGCCGTTAAATCTGGTGAGTTATCGTCTACAACCAATATATGAAAAACATCATTTTGTGAAAAAACGGCTCTAATAATGAGCTCGATGTTCTCAATTTCGTTATAAGTTGGAATAATTACGATAGCTTCCTTCATTAAAACCTGCTTTGATTAGGCAAATGTAATCTTTTTAAAAGATTTATTTTTTTAATTATTCCTTAAATAAGGCTAAATAAACCCTAATTTTATAATAATTTTACACTATGATTCGACAGGTTGTAACATACGACATATTTACTGTTTTAATTGTTATTGGGTTGCTTTTAGTAGCTTTATCTAAAGTATTTTTTGAAAGACGTTTTAAAGATTTCACCTATGTCTTTATTAACTCAACCTATTTAAAAGTTTACGAAAAGGACCAACGATTCTTCGATTTGTTTGATGGCTTATTATTTACCAATCTAGTTTTAGGTCTAACAACGTTTTGTTGCATTGCCTTAAATTACTTTAACGACACCTTTGAGATAAGTTACAATATTGTTTTAAAACTTATTATAGGCATCGCTATTTTTTTCATTTTTAAAACCTTACTCGAACGACTTATTGCCAGTTTATTTGAAATTGATAACATATTAGACGCTTATCTTTTTCAAAAAATTAGTTATAAAAACTTTTTGGGTCTATTACTTATACCCATAAATATTATCTTACTATTTGGCATCACCCCTAGCCGTTATGCCATTTACATCACTATCATAATACTCCTCCTTGTTAATGTTGTAGGCTTGGTAACCACCTATAAATCAAATCAAAATTTAATAAAACAGAACATGTTTTATTTTATTTTGTATCTTTGCACTCTCGAAATCGGGCCGTTCCTGATTTTGTATAAAACAATTATTGATTATTAAGCTTTAATCCACCTACATTTATGAAAGTGAAAACCATTTTAGTGTCTCAACCAGAACCTAAAATAGAAAATTCGCCCTATTTTGATTTAGAGGAGAAACAAAAAGTGAAAATAGACTTTAGGCCTTTTATACACGTTGAAGGTGTCCCTGCCAAAGAGGTAAGAAAGCAAAAAATAGATTTAAGCAAGTATAGCGCCATTATCCTAACTAGTAGAAATGCTGTAGATCATTTCTTTAGAGTAGCCGATGAAATGCGTTTTAAGGTTCCAGATAGCATGAAATACTTCTGTCAATCGGAAGCTGTTGCTTATTACTTACAAAAGTATGTTGTTTACAGAAAACGTAAAATTTACGTAGGAAAGCGAACTTTTGCAGAGTTATCACCTCTTATTAAGAAGTATAAAGACGAAAAATTCCTTTTGCCAACAACAGATAAGCTTAAACCATTAGTTCCTGAAATTCTTGATGAGCTTGGTGTAGATTGGATGCAAGGAACCTTTTACAAAACCGTGATTAGCGATCTTTCCGACTTAGAACATGTGTTTTACGACATTTTAGTTTTCTTTAGTCCTTCTGGAATTGAATCGTTATTTCACAATTTCCCAGAGTTTAAACAAAATAATACGCGTATTGCTGTATTTGGAAACACGACTATAAAAGCCGTTGAAGAACGTGGTTTAAGAGTAGATATTTCGGCACCAACACCAGAAACACCTTCTATGACCATGGCATTAGATAAATACATTAAAGAAGCTAACAAAAAGAAGTAATTTTCTTATTTACTATAGAACAAAAAAGCGTCTTAAATTTAAGACGCTTTTTTTTATGTTACAATATGGGTAACGACCAATAAAAATTGTAGCTAGCTCAATAAAAAAAAAACGACTCCCAAATGGAAGTCGCTTTGTCTCTTAAAAGAAGTCTGTTTTATTAAAACGCATAACGTTGCGGTCCGCCTCTTCTTATTTCTTCATTTGCAAAAGCCTCAAATTGTTTAAAGTTTTCTCTAAACGCATTCGATAACTTAAAAGCTGTTGTATAATAGGCTTTATCATCGTTCCATGTTGTTCTCGGACTTAATACTTCAGATGGCACACCAGGACAATGTCTTGGTTGTGCTACACCAAATACCGAATGAATATGGTAATCTTCGTAATTATATAAGCCTAAATCGCCATTAAGTACAGCGTTAATCATGGCTCTAGTATATTTTAACTCCATACGTTTCCCTACACCGTAAGGACCTCCTGTCCAACCTGTATTTACTAACCATACATTTACACCGGCTTCTTTCATCTTTTTACTTAACATTTCGGCATATTTAGCTGGATGTAATGGCATAAATGGTGCTCCAAAACAAGCTGAAAACGATGGCACTGGTTCAACTACTCCAGCTTCTGTTCCCGCCACTTTGGCTGTATATCCAGAAATAAAATGGTAGGCTGCCTGCGAAGGTGTTAACTTAGAAATTGGAGGCAACACACCAAAAGCATCAGCTGTTAAAAAGAAAATATTTTTAGGATTTTTCCCTATTGATGGTTGCTTAATATTTTCAATGTGGTAAATAGGGTAACTTACACGTGTGTTTTGTGTAATTGATGTATCGGCAAAATCGACATTACCGTTATCATCCATAATTACATTTTCAAGAATGGCTCCTTTTTTAATAGCACCATAAATTTCTGGCTCTTTTTCTGCAGAAAGATTAATAACCTTAGCATAGCAACCTCCTTCAAAGTTAAACACGGTATTCTCGTTGGTCCAACCATGCTCATCATCTCCTATTAAACTTCTGTTAGGGTCGGTTGATAAGGTTGTTTTTCCTGTCCCCGATAATCCAAAGAAAATAGCTGTATCACCATCTTTTCCAACATTGGCACTACAGTGCATTGGTAATGTATTTTTAAATACTGGTAAGATGAAGTTTAAGGCAGAGAAAATCCCTTTTTTAATTTCACCTGTATAACCAGTCCCACCTATTAAGGCTATCTTTTTAGTAAAGTTTAAAATGGCAAAGTTGTGTTGGCGTGTTCCATCTATTTCTGGGTTGGCCATAAAACCAGGAGCGTTTACTATTGTCCATTCTGGATCGAAGTTTTTTAATTCTTCTTCGGTAGGACGTAAAAACATGTTGTAAGCAAACATGTTACTCCAAGGGTATTCGTTAATAACACGAATATTTAATCGGTAATTATCATCGGCACAAGCATAGCTATCTCTAACAAGCACTTCTTTTTCCGATAGATAATCTACTACTTTATCATATAAGTTGTCAAATTTTTCAGAATCGAAAGGAAGGTTAATATCACCCCACCAAACTTTGTCTTCGGTAATACTATCCTTTACAATAAAACGATCTTTTGGTGAACGGCCTGTAAATTCACCTGTTTTTACGGCTAAAGCTCCAGAAGACGCTTCAACGCCTTGTCCTTTTTCAATTGTTTCCTCATGAAGTTCATCAGCAGATAACTGATATTGTACCTTGGCATTTTTTATGCCGTACTTCTCTAACGAAATCGTTTTCGTAGTTTGCGTATGGTTTACCATAATTTTTGTGTTGTTTTGATGATGCAAAGCTAAAACTTTATTTTAAAACGGACACAAAAAGGACTATGTTAATCCTGTTTTTGTTTTAAAAAGCTTATTAACAAAACTAACCAAGCACTTATTAAAAGTGTTCCTCCTAACGGGGTTATCATGGCAATTGTTTTAAAGTTGAAAGCCGTTAAGCTATTTGTCGCTAGTCCATAAATAGATCCAGAAAAGAAGAAAACACCTATTAATATTAGTACAAAAACGGCTCTTTTGGTTTTAACACTAACTTTAGTTGTTACACCTAAAAAAAGTAACAAAAAGGCGTGATACATTTGGTAGGTTACGCCTGTTTGAAACGTATTAATTTGTTCTGGAGTTACTAATTTTTGCAACCCATGGGCTGCAAATGCTCCCAATACAACAGCTAACAATCCAAATAAGGCGGCTGTAACTAAAATGGATTTATTCATATTTAACGATTTCGGATTTTTAAAACCCATTTGATTTATTACATTCGTGAACACAAAATTACAGAACAAAACCCAATTATGCGAAATATATTAATTATAGGTTCAGGAAAATCAACCTCTTTTCTTATCAAATATTTTTTAGATAAATCAGACAGCGAAAAGCTATTTATTACGGTTGGCGATCTTGATATTAATAATGCCAAAAAACTTGTAAACAATCACCCAAACACCAAAGCCATTGCTTTAGATATTTTTAATCAGGACTCTAGAGAACGTGCTATTAAAGATGCCGATATTGTCGTGTCTATGTTACCGGCAAGATTTCATGTTGAAGCTGCCAAAGATTGCTTAAAGTTTAATAAACCTATAGTAACGGCATCTTATGTAAGTAAAGAGATGGAAGCTCTAGATGATGAAGCTAAAGCTAAGGGGCTTGTTTTTATGAATGAAATTGGTGTCGATCCTGGTATAGACCATATGAGCGCCATGAAAATTATAGATGATATTCGTGATAAAGGCGGTAAAATGATCTTATTTGAATCGTTTTGCGGCGGATTGGTTGCTCCAGAAAGTGATAACAACCTTTGGAACTATAAATTTACTTGGAACCCAAGAAACGTTGTTGTAGCAGGTCAAGGTGGCGCTGCCAAGTTTTTACAAGAAGGCACCTATAAATACATTCCTTACAACCGTTTGTTTAGACGTACCGAATTTTTAGAAGTTGATGGCTTTGGTCGTTTTGAAGGCTATGCAAATCGCGATTCGTTAAAATATCAATCGGCTTATGGTTTAGAAGATGTTAAAACCTTATATCGTGGCACTATGAGACGCGTTGGATTTTCACGTGCTTGGAATATGTTTGTACAACTAGGCATGACCGATGACAGCTATACTATAGACGATAGTGAAAATATGAGCTATCGCGATTTTGTAAATGCCTTTTTACCTTACAGCCCAACAGATTCGGTAGAATTAAAATTTAGACATCAACTTAAAATAGATCAAGACGATATTGTATGGGATAAGCTAGAAGAGCTAGATATTTTTAGCCCAACAAAAATGGTGAATTTAAAACAAGCCACACCTGCACAAATTCTTCAAAAAATATTAATGGACAAATGGACATTAGATCACGACGACAAAGATATGATAGTCATGTATCATAAATTTGGGTATGAGCTAGATGGTAAAAAACATCAAATCGATTCTACCATGGTTTGTATTGGCGAAGATCAAACATATACAGCTATGGCAAAAACTGTTGGCTTACCAGTCGCTATGGCTACTTTGGCTGTTTTAAATGGTAAAATAACAACGCCTGGCGTTCAAATTCCAATTAATAAAGAGGTTTACACCCCTATTTTAAAAGAACTCGAGGATTACGGCATTGTGTTTCATGACAAAACAGTTCCTTATTTAGGCTACAATCCATTGAATGTATAGCTTTCATATTGTAACCAATTTTGTACTTTTGGTATGAATTCATAAAACCATAACCTTTTGAAGATAAAAAACCAAAATATAGTTATAGACGGTATTGACAAAAAGATTTTAAGAGCTTTAATGGCCGATGCCCGAACTCCTATTTTGGAAATCGCTCGTCAGGTTGGGATTTCTGGTGCAGCCATACATCAACGGTTACGAAAACTAGAAAAATCGGGATTAATTGATGGCTCTAAATTTATTATTAATCCAAAAGTTTTAGGCTATACTACCATGGCTTTTGTGGGAGTTTATCTTGATAAAGCTGTAAGCAACCCCGAAGCGGTTAAACAATTACGCAACATCCCAGAAGTTATTGAGTGCCACTACACTACTGGAAATTGGAGTATTTTTATTAAAATTCTTGCTAAAGATAACGAACACCTTATGCATGTTTTAAATAAAGAAATACAGTCTATTAGTGGGGTTTCGCGAACTGAAACTTTTATTTCACTTCAACAACAAATTGATAGGCAAATAAAAATATAAGTCATAAAAAAAGACCTTCGTTTGAAGGTCTTTATACTTTATTTAAAAAACTGTATGCTTAATCTCTGCCACCAAAAATTTGAAGTGCCCAATATAATAATGATGCTAAGGCTCCAATAGCAGCTACTAAATAGGTTCTTGCCGCCCATTTAAGAGCATCTTCCGAACCTTTATACTCTTCTGGAGTTACCATGTTTTTTGCTTTTAACCAGGCTAATGCGCGGTTACTCGCATCATATTCTACAGGTAAGGTAATAAAGCTAAACAGTGTTGCAAAGCCCATAAAAACTAAGCCTGCAACGGCTACCCAAAATCCTAAGCCTACGCCAGCTGCTGCACCAAGGATTAAACCGCCAATTACCAGCCACTGCGACATACCAGAAGTTACACTTACCACAGGCACCAACGCCGAACGCATTTGTAATGCACTATAAGCTTGCGCATGCTGTACGGCATGACCACATTCGTGAGCTGCCACAGCAGCTGCAGCTGCATTACGCTGGTTGTAAACTGCTTCACTTAAATTAACTGTTTTATTTTTAGGGTTGTAATGGTCTGTTAATTGTCCTGCTGTAGACATTACCTCAACGTCGTAAATACCGTTATCGGCTAGCATTTTTTCAGCAATTTCTTTCCCACTCATACCATTACGTAATTGTACTTGTGAGTATTTTTTAAATTTTTGTTTTAATTGATTGCTTACCAACCAACTTACTAAGGCAATACCGCCTATTAATATATAATATCCAAACATACTGTTCTTTTTTCTCGTGTAAATTTAGAATAATATTAGCAAATAATAAGCCAAAGTTACGTTAAGAAAATTTGTCAGTTAACAGATGTATTTTCCCAACCAAAAGCTTCCGAAATTTCTTTGTAAACAACTTCTCCTTCAACTATATTTAGTCCTCTAGCAAGGGTTTTGTCGTCTTGACAAGCTTGTTTCCAACCTTTATCAGCCAACTTTATCACATAAGGTAAAGTGACGTTAGTTAATGCCAAAGTTGATGTGTAAGGAACCGCACCTGGCATATTAGCAACACCATAATGTACAATATCATCTACAATAAAAGTGGGATTTTCGTGGGTGGTAACCTTTGTGGTTTCCATACAACCGCCTTGATCTACAGCAACATCTACCAAAACAGTACCTGGTCGCATATTTTTTAACATGTCTTTTGTAATTAATTTAGGTGCTTTAGCGCCTTTAATAAGTACACCACCAACTATTAAATCGTGTGTTTGTATATGTTTTCTAACATTAAACTCGTTTGAAAATTCTGTTACTACATGACTTGGCATTACATCGTTAACATAACGTAATCGTTTCATGTTAACATCTAAGATAGTTACATGAGCCCCTAATCCAGCAGCCATTTTCGCCGCTTGAATACCAACCACACCTGCGCCTAAAACTAATACTTTACCAGGCGGAACACCCGGCACACCACCAAGTAATACACCACGACCTTTTATGGGTTTTTCTAAATATTTGGCTCCTTGTTGAATAGCCATTCTTCCTGCTACTTCAGACATTGGTGTAAGTAATGGCAAGGTACCATCTTCATCTTCTACAGTTTCATAAGCAATACAAATTGCCTTGCTTTTTAGCATCGCTAAAGTAAGTCTTTCGCTAGACGCAAAGTGAAAGTAAGTAAACACGATTTGGCGGGGTTGAATTAAATCGTATTCCTCTGCTATAGGCTCTTTTACCTTAACAATCATATCGCTTGATTGATACACTTGCTGGATGCTATCTAAAATAATTGCGCCTACGTTTTCATAGTCTAAATTAGAAAAACCACTTCCTTCTCCTGCTTCTTTTTGCACATAAACGGTATGGTTTCTTTTTGTGAGTTCAAAAACGCCTGCTGGTGTCATACCAACGCGACTTTCGTTGTTTTTAATTTCTTTAGGAATTCCAATGGTCATCTTTTTTGAAGGTTTAAAGATTATTGATTGGACTTAAAAATACAACCTAAATTTAAAAATACCTTTCTGTAAATCAGTATTTTGAACTTTTTAAGAGATTAGTAATATAAGCGGTTTATTTTGAGGATTTCGTAATACTATCTTTCAATATTTGATAGACGAGTTGTTTGGTTGGTTTTTGATTATTTATAGCTTGCCTAACTGTTTCGAAGGTTACTTTAAAATCACAACCCGATTTATAATTACTACAACCGTAAGCGGTTTTCCCTTTTATAATTATTCCAGAATTACATTTAGGGCAATGCAATACTTCGGGGTTTTCGTCTTCTTTTTTATTTTTTGATGATTTTTTAGGTTCTAATTTTAGATTATAATTCTCATCAAACCGAATTAAACCTTCCACTTTACCTTCTTTGGATTTAAACCCCTTTAAGTTTATTGTAGATGCTTTTTGTAGTAAGCGTATCCACTGTTTTTCTGATACTTTTTTCCCCATAAACTTAAAAGGCAGCACAAAATCGCATCCGTTATTATACCGGCTACAGCCATAGGCGGTTTTTCCTTTTAATAATTTGGCTTGTTTACACTTAGGACAATCTTCGCTTAAAATACCTGCGGCTTCTATTTTTTTAGCTTTGGCCTTTCTCTGCTTTGTTGTTGTGGCATGCGAAATATTAGCGCGTTTGGTTTCGCTACGTACTTCGTACACCAAAGCATCGACCATACGCTTCATGTTTTTTATGAATGCTGCTGCACTAAAGGTGCCTTTTTCAATATCTTTTAGTTGTTTTTCCCAAGACCCTGTTAACTCGGCCGATTTTAATAAATCGTTTTGAATGGTATCGATCAATTGAATGCCTGTTACCGTAGGTAAAACTTGTTTTTTATTGCGCTTTATATACTTTCTTTTAAATAAGGTTTCTATAATATTTGCTCGTGTAGATGGACGTCCAATACCATTTTCTTTCATTAAATCACGAAGTTTATCATCATCAACTTGCTTTCCTGCAGTTTCCATAGCACGCAATAGAGAAGCTTCGGTAAATTGCCTAGGTGGTTTGGTTTCTTTTTCTAAAAATGATGGTTCATGTGGGCCTTTTTCGCCTTTTTCAAAAGTAGGCAGAATACCCGATTCTTTTTTCTTGGTATCTGAATTCTCAAAAACAACACGCCAGCCCTTTTTCAAAATTTCTTTTCCCGTGGCCTTAAACATAATTTGGGCAGCACTCCCCATAACCGTTGTATTAGACACCGAACAATCATCATAAAAGACCGCAATAAAACGTTTTACAATAATATCGTACACTTGTTGTTGATTAGGTGCCAATTGCGTTTCTATGCCTGTGGGAATAATGGCATGATGATCGGTTACTTTTTTATCGTTAAATACTTTAGACGATTTTTTAATTTTCTTTCCTAAAAGCGGCTGTGTAAATTTGGCATAGTTGGTTAATTTTTTAAGAACACCTTCTACTTTTGGATACAAATCGCTAGGCAAAAAGGTGGTATCTACTCTAGGATAGGTCACCACCTTGCGCTCATACAAACCTTGTACAATTTTTAAGGTGTCTTCGGCAGATAAGCCAAATTTGGTATTGCAATATACTTGCAGCCCTGTTAGGTCGAATAGTTTTGGTGCATATTCTTTTCCTTTTTTCTTGGTGATATCCTCTATGGTAAATTCACTTTCCTTGACCTTATTTGCCAAAGCTTCACCATCTTCTTTTTTAAGAAAACGACCTTCTTCATAACTAAATAGCGTGTCTCGATATAAGGTTTGGAGTTCCCAATACGGTTGTGGTTTAAAATTTTCAATCTCTTTAAACCGGTTAACCACCATAGCCAAAGTGGGGGTTTGTACTCGACCAATAGACAGCACTTGTTTATAACCGCCGTGTTTTAAGGTGTATAATCGTGTGGCATTTATACCTAATAACCAATCGCCAATGGCTCGTGAAAATCCTGCATAATACAAGTTATCGTAATCGGAAGCGGGTTTTAAATTCTCGAAGCCTTCCTTAATAGCCTCTGTTGTAAGTGATGAAATCCATAAGCGTTTTACTTCGCCTTGATAGTTGGCTTCGTTCATTACCCAACGCTGTATGAGTTCTCCTTCTTGTCCGGCATCACCACAGTTTATAATAAGATCGGCTTTTTCAAATAAGGTTTTAACAATCTTAAACTGCTTTTGAATTCCCGAATTTGCTACCACTTTGGTTTCAAACTTGTCTGGTAGCATAGGGAGATTATTTAAATCCCAACGTTTCCAGTACGGTTTGTAGTCACTAGGCTCTTTCAGTGTACATAAATGCCCAAAGGTATATGTTACAGCATACCCATTCCCTTCAAAATAGCCATCGTGCTTAACATTAGCACCTAAAACAGATGCTATCTCTCGTGCAACACTAGGCTTTTCGGCAATACAAACTTTCATGAATTGGGTTTAAAACAAGGCTCTAAAATAGGGTTTTTAGGCAATTTTAAAAAAACAGAATGGTCATTCTAAATTTATTTCAGAATCCTTTTAGACCGTTTATTTTATATTTACTCACCTGAAACATCTACCTGCCAGCAGACTCTCAAAAAACCTATACTGCCTGTTTATTATCCTACAACATTAACTATTTTACCTGGTACAACAATCACTTTTTTAGGTGCACGGCCTTGTAATTGCTCTTGAGTTTTTTCGTGTTCTAACACCGCTTTTTCAATAGCTTCTTTACTCATATCTAACGGTAACTCTAGTTTAAATCGCATTTTCCCATTAAACGAAATAGGGTATTCTTTACTACTTTCCACCAAGTGCTTTGCGTTAAATTCTGGAAATGGCGCCGTGGCAATACTCTCATTATTTCCAAGTGCTTCCCATAATTCTTCTGCAATGTGCGGCGCATACGGTGAAATTAAGACTAGTAATTGTTCCAAAATGGTTTTACTTGTACATTTTTGCGCTGTAAGTTCGTTAACCGCAATCATAAACGTGGACACCGACGTGTTAAACGAAAAATTCTCGATGTCTTCCTCTACTTTTTTTATGGTTTTATGAAGCGTTTTTAGATTGTCTTTTGTTGGTTCAGTTTCGGTAACTTTAAGACCATTGTTGTCGTAAAATAATTTCCATAGTTTTTTAAGGAAACCGTGCACGCCTGTGATACCAGCCGTATTCCAAGGCTTGGCTTGCTCTAATGGTCCAAGAAACATTTCGTACAAACGTAAACTATCGGCGCCATATTGCTCGCAAATACTGTCTGGGTTGACCACATTATATTTGGACTTGGACATTTTTTCGACTTCGCGGCCTACTTTGTAAATCCCATCTTCTCCTGCAAAAATCTCATCAATCATCAAGCCCTTATATCTATTGCCTTTTTTGAAAGCCTCAATATCAAGTTCATCAGAAGAATTCACATATTCAACTTCAACATGAAAAGGTGTAAAAGAAGTCATTTCTAAATCAAATTCTGCATCCAAACCAAAATCTTCTTTTAAATAACTGAGTTTTGAGCAAATAATTCTTTCTACCAATTCATCAAAATCTCCATTAATAGCTTTCTCATATGATTCTTTAGGTATCACAAATTTTGAAGAAATTTTACACCCTTTAGATAAAGCTTCCTTTACTTTATCTCCATTTTTGACTTTTATTCCTAATCCAAATCCATATGCAAAAGCACTAGTACCAAGTATCATCCCTTGGTTAATGAGCTTTTTAAACGGTTCATCAACACCAACAAAACCACGATCTTTTAAAAATTTGGTCCAAAAACGGGCATACAATAAATGTCCTGTGGCATGTTCGCTACCGCCAATATATAAATCGACATTTTCCCAATATTTTAAAGCCGCTTCGCTTGCAAAGGCTTCACCGCGTTTATCCAATTCTTCCATGTAACGGAAAAAATACCACGAACTTCCTGCCCAACCTGGCATGGTATTTAGTTCTAATGGGAAAACCCCATCAGATTCTGAAACAAGTTCAGAATGACAAACTGTATTGGTTTTTGTGTCCCAAGCCCAAACATCGGCGCGACCTAGTGGTGGCTCGCCGGTTTCGGTTGGCAAGTATTTTTCGACTTCTGGCAAGGTGATTGGCAGATATTCTTCGGCAATCATTTGTGGTTTTCCATTCACATAATACACCGGAAATGGTTCGCCCCAATAACGCTGACGGCTAAACACGGCATCACGTAAACGGTAGTTGGTTTTTCCTTCTCCTTGCCCGATTTGTTCCAATTCATAAATAGCGCGTTTAGTCGCTTTTTTGCTATTCATTCCGTTTAGGAAATCGCTATTGGCAATAATGGTATTATTTTTATCAGCAAAGGCTTCTTCAGAGATATCGACCCCTTCAAAAATATTAGGAATATCGATATTAAAATGTTTTGCAAAATCATAATCGCGCTGATCGCCACAAGGCACAGCCATTACTGCTCCCGTACCGTAACTTGCTAACACGTAATCGCCAATCCAAATAGGTACTGGTTTTTTAGTAAACGGATGTTCGGCGTAGGCTCCTGTAAACACCCCTGAAATAGTTTTTACATCGGCCATACGATCGCGTTCGCTACGTTTTGCAGTCGCTTCTATATAGGCATCGACCTCAGCTTTTTGTTCTGGTGTCGTGATTTTTTGTACCAAATCGTGTTCTGGCGCAAGTGTCATGAAAGACACACCAAAAATGGTATCGGGACGTGTGGTAAAAACTTCTATTTGATGAGATTGCTTCGCTTCGCTCGCAATGACGTTAAATGAGACGCTTGCTCCAACCGATTTTCCTATCCAATTGCGTTGGCTTTCTTTTAAAGAATCAGTCCAATCTATAGTGTCCAAGCCCTGTAATAATCGCTCGGCATAAGCCGAAATACGCATACTCCATTGCGTCATTTTTTTGCGTACCACTGGGTGACCGCCGCGTTCGGAAACGCCATTTACAATTTCGTCGTTTGCCAAAACCGTTCCCAAAGCAGGACACCAATTAACTTCGGTTTCGGCTAAATAAGTTAACCGATATTGCAATAAAATATCTTGTTGTTTTTCAGATGAAAAGTTGTTCCAATCTTCAGCAGAGAATATCTCGACATCATCATCGCAAGCTGCATTAATGTTTGCGTTTCCTTCGGCAGCAAACACATCGATTAATCCTGAAATAGGTCGTGCTTGGTTAGCATCGTTGCAATAATACGACTCGAACAATTGGATAAATATCCACTGCGTCCATTTGTAATACTCTGGACTACTCGTGCGCACTTCTCGGTTCCAATCGAACGAAAAGCCAATTTTATCGAGTTGCTTCCGATAGGTAGCAATGTTGGTTTCGGTCGTAATCGCAGGATGTTGCCCTGTTTGAATAGCATACTGTTCGGCTGGCAATCCAAAGCTATCATAACCTTGCGGATGCAATACATTAAACCCTTTGTGGCGTTTATAACGCGCATAAATATCGGACGCAATATATCCTAACGGATGCCCAACATGCAATCCTGCTCCTGATGGATAAGGAAACATATCCAAAACGTAATATTTAGGTTTATCGCTATGGTTATCGGCTTTAAACGTATGGTTTTTTGCCCAATACTCTTGCCATTTGGCTTCGATGTCGTTAAAATTGTATGTCATTCGATTGAATTTCTGCATTTTTGAAAGCGCAAATTTACAGTTATTATAACAATGTTGAAAGTTTCAGCGTTATAAACCTTTAGGGTACAGAATAGTTTTATATTTTTACATCGCTAACTAGTTTTTTATGAGTTCATCTTTTGAAAGGTATCAGAAACGTCGATTAATTTCGTCGTATTTCTCGGTTGTATTAAGTATTGCCTTAGTTTTATTTTTATTGGGGTTATTAGGATTATTGGTTTTAAATGCTAAAAAAGTATCCGATCATTTTAAGGAACAAGTTGTTGTTACCATTTATTTAAAAGATTCGGCCAAAGATGTTGAAGTTAAGCAATTGGAAAAAAGTTTGGCTATGGCAGATTATGTAAAAGCCTCAGAATACGTCTCGAAAGACCAAGCTGCTGAACTAATGAAAGCTGAAAACGGCGAAGATTTCATGGAATTTTTGGGCTACAACCCCTTACAAAACTCGATTGATGTGACCATAAAAGCTGATTTTGTTACCGAAACGCAACTTAAGTCTATTGCCGATGAAACGACTAGTAAATCTTTTGTTGAAGAAGTGCGTTATGATAGTGATTTAGTGACTTTAATGAATAATAATGTTCGAAAAATTAGCTTTTGGATTTTAGTTTTAAGCGGGGTATTTACCGTTATTGCTGTGCTTTTAATTAATAGCTCGATACGTCTTTCGGTTTACTCCAAACGATTTACTATAAAAACCATGCAAATGGTTGGAGCTACCAAGCGTTTTATACGCAAACCTTTTGTTTGGAAAAGTGTTCGTTTAGGCATTATTGGCGCCATTGTAGCCATGGGTGGTATGGCTGTTACACTGTATTACGTTAATAAAACCTTCCCAGAATTAGATTTTTTAAGTAATCGTGTTTTAATAGGCGGATTGTTTACGGTTATTTTTCTTTTAGGTATTGTTATTACTTGGATAAGTACATTTATTGCAACCCAACGTTTTTTAAATTTAAAAACCGACCAACTTTACTATTAAAACACGTAATATGCTTCACGTTTAATCGTTAGCACACTATTAACCAATAACTTAATTTCTATGAAAAGAAGCCATATTGTTCTTATTATCGTGTTTTTTTGTGTCGGCTTTTTTGGCTTCATTTTTATTAAATCTTTATTTGTTGATGATGCTATAACAGCCGACTCTTGCATTACTGAACGCGAGATGATTACTAAAATTTCTAAAGGCACTTCAAACGATATTGTGTTTGAAGCGGCCTCTGGAGATAAATATTACATTAATCGCGGTTTGGAACATGGGTTAAATTTAGATTCCCTTAACGCAAAAGTTTTAAATAAAACCGTTACTTTGCACTTAGCGAAACTGTGGTTAGGCACTTCGGAACATATTGCACAGCTACAAGTAGACAACAAGATTATCTATACAGAATTTGACTAATTATGGGAGAACAAAAACGCAAAGAAGCAACTAAAAACGATTTTATCTTCGGAAGAAAAAACTACAAGTTTATGTTTATTGGGCTTTTGGTTATCGCATTAGGCTTTATTTTAATGTCTGGCGGTGGTAGTGAAGATCCTAATGTGTTTAGTCCTGATATTTTTAGTTGGCGACGTATTCGTTTAGCACCTATGCTAGTTCTTATAGGGTTTGGCATTGAGGTTTATGCCATTTTATTAAATCCTGATAAGGATTCTAAAAAATAACGTCTTTATTTTTAACATCATTCTTTAGAATTGATACTTTTGCCCTATGGATGTTATCGATTCAATTATTTTAGGCATTATACAGGGATTAACCGAGTTTTTACCTGTTTCGTCTAGTGGTCATTTAGAGCTTGGAAAAGCCATTCTTGGCGACCACTCTGTCCCCAAAGAAAGTTTACTTTTTACCGTTGTGTTACATTTTGCCACAGCATTAAGTACCATTGTTATTTTTAGAAAAGATATTGCACTTATTTTAAGAGGACTTTTACAATTTAAATGGAATGACGATTTACAGTTTTCATTAAAGATTATTCTCTCCATGATTCCTGCTGTTGTTATTGGTGTTCTGTTTGAAGACCAATTAGAAAGTCTTTTTGGTGGTAACATTCTACTCGTTGGTTTTATGCTACTTGTTACTGCTATTTTATTATTCTTAGCAGATAAAGCCAAAGACACCAATAAAAAAGTAAGCTTTAGCAATGCCTTTATTATTGGTATTGCGCAAGCTATTGCTATGTTACCGGGGATTTCACGCTCTGGAGCAACAATCTCAACTTCTGTATTATTAGGCAACGATAAAACTAAAGCTGCTAGATTTTCATTTTTAATGGTCGTTCCTCTTATTTTTGGTAAAATCGCCAAAGACGTTTTAAGTGACGAGCTTACTTTTGATAGTGCTAACACATTATCGTTAAGCCTTGGATTTCTTGCTGCTTTTATTTCTGGGCTTTTTGCCTGTACTTGGATGATTGCCTTAGTTCGCAAAAGTAAGCTGACTTATTTTGCGCTTTATTGTGCCATTGTAGGCCTTATTGCTATTCTTTTTTCATTTCTAAATTAATATGACAACAGCTGAAGATTTTAAAAACGGACGAGTTTTACTAATTGACAAACCCTTAGAGTGGACATCATTTCAAGTGGTTAATAAATTGCGATGGGTTATTAGAAAAACTTGCAATATTAAAAAAATTAAAGTTGGTCACGCTGGCACTTTAGACCCTTTAGCAACTGGCCTTTTGGTAATTTGTACAGGAAAAATGACCAAGCAAATAAACACGTTTCAGGGCCAAGAAAAAGAATATACTGGCACCTTTGTTTTAGGAAGCACAACACCGTCTTACGACCTTGAAACCGATATAGATAACACATTTCCAACTAGTCATATTACAGAAGTACTTATTCACGATACTACCAAACAATTTGTTGGCGATATTGAACAATACCCTCCTATTTTTTCAGCTATAAAAAAAGAAGGCAAACGTTTATACGAATTTGCTCGCGAGGGTAAAGACGTTAAAATAAATCCTAGAACAATTACCATTTCTGAGTTTGAGATTACTAACATTGATGGCAATAATGTAAACTTTAGAGTGGTTTGCAGTAAAGGTACTTACATTCGTTCGTTAGCACACGATTTTGGAAAAGCGTTAAATTCTGGTGCGCATCTTTCTGCATTAAGACGTATACGAATTGGTGATTTCCTAGTTGATAATGCCATCACGCCTATGGCCTTTGAGGAATCGTTAACAACCAAATAAGCATTATTTACGTATATTAGAATGCAACACACCTACTTATGTTAGGGTAAATTGATGTTTTTTTGAATTTTAATAACAAACAAAAGGCCTTACTACTTACCTGCTTAATTTCAGGTACCGTTTTGCTTTCTTTATTTAGTTTTCATATAAAGAAGCAGACCGAACTTATGGCTGAAAGTTATTATGAAATTGACCCTGAAAAGTTTTTTGAAGAAGAAGAATTAGCACAAACTCCTGAAGAAAACACCAATACGCCAGAAACCAACAAAGCCTTTAACGAAACTCAAAAATACAAGCGCTTTGCCGAAGCCTATCAACCTATAGAACCCCCAAAGGATTACGAGTACACCCCTTCGGAAAACCTTACCAAAAACACTCCAGAAACCCCACAACAAGCTCCCTCATCTGGTATTGATGACGATGTGTTATCATCTTATAATAGTGTAAACAGTCTTCTTAAAAAACATCGAAGTAACCCAAGTGAACAATCGGTAAATAAGAATAGCTCTATGCACTATTCGTTAAAAGATAGAACACATTTATCTTTACCAACTCCCATATATTTATGCGAATCTGGCGGTAAAATTATCATTAATATTACAGTAAACAGCAAAGGACTTGTTACTAAAGCCTATGTAAATGGTGCTACCAAAACCACTAACGAATGTTTAAAACAGCACGCTCTAGAATACGCAAAAGAAGCCACATTTACCCCTGACGCTTCTAAGTCTTCTCAACTAGGTTCAATCACATTTTATTTTAAAGGGAAACATTAACAGGCAAAAGATTAATTAAGTCTTTTACAATAGTTTGGCCTTTATCTTTATTATACCACAGTTGTAAATCTTCTTTAAACTCTGCTGTTAACACACCATGGGTTTCTTTATAATCGTTTACCATTTGTGTTGCTGCGCTAGGTCTTGGTCCAAATGTACCAATAACATCATGCGATTTAGCATCTAACATAATGAGTTTAGGGATTGAGCGCCCACCATTGGTTAAAAATAAATCCATTAGCTCCAAGTTCTCATCTCGAAGCACAACTCTTAAGTTTATATTGTCATTTAATTCTGCTACTTTATTAATAACAGGCATAACATGAGCTGCATCGCCACACCAGCTTTCTGTTAATACCAACCAAATAATTTGATTGTTAAATGCCTTAACCGTTTCTTTTTGGCTCTCGGTTAAACTTAATTTTTTATTCCATCGAGACATTCGTCTCTGGTTTAAAGCCGTATAATTAACCAAAGTCTCTGTTTTTTCTGGACCTGTGGTTGAGTTTGTTAACGTTAGATTATCTACCAAATTTATATACTCTTGGTAGGACATACTTGTTTTTAAACTGTTTTCTATAATGTGCTTCATGGGTGATATCTTAAATTACTTATCAAAAGTAGGTTGTGTAATTTTTAATTTCTATGACTTATGTCATAAAGTATGTCTATCTTTATTGAAGAAACTTACATTTTAAGTATTAATGGAGAAACATAGATGCGGTTGGTGTGTTGGCGACCCTATATACGAAGCCTATCATGATAACGAATGGGGTGTTCCTGTTTACGATGATGATACACTTTTTGAATTTTTAATTTTAGAAACTTTTCAAGCAGGCTTAAGTTGGATTACCGTTTTAAAAAAACGTGACAACTTTAGAAAAGCCTTTGATGGTTTTGATTATAAAAAAATAGCCCAGTATGGACAGGATAAGATTGACGAACTACTCCAAGATGCTGGTATTATAAGAAATAAGCTTAAAGTACGTGCTACAGTTACAAATGCACAAGCGTTTATGAAAATTCAAGAAGAATTCGGGTCCTTCTCAAAATACATTTGGGATTTTGTTGATGGTAAACCTATTATTAATACTTGGAAAAATTATAAAGATGCTCCTGCTACCACAACATTAAGCGATACTATAAGCAAGGATCTAAAAAAACGAGGGTTTAAGTTTGTAGGTTCAACCGTTATTTATGCTCATATGCAAGCTACTGGTATGGTAAACGATCATGAAGTTTCTTGTTTTAGGTATGGTGAAATTTAGTCTACAAATAACTCAAAAACACCTCTCTATCTATGTTTTCTGCTCCTAAACGTTCTAAATGATTGGTATGTACTTGGCAATCGATTAGTTTATAATTGTTGTTTTGAATAAAGGTAGCAAACCCTACTTTACTAGCATTACTTACTTTAGAAAACATACTTTCGCCACAAAACACACCGTTTCCTAAATCTACGCCATACAATCCGCCTACTAATTCATAGTCTAACCAAACCTCAACCGATTTAGCATACCCTAGTTCATGTAATTTGGTATAAGCTGTTATCATATCGCGTGTTATCCAAGTATCTAATTGTCCTTCTCTTTTAATTGCTGCGCAATTCTCGATAACATCTTTAAAGGCCTTATTAATGGTTACTTGAAACCCTTTGTTCCTCATAACTTGTTTCAAGCTTTTTGATATTTTCAATTTTTCTGGAAACAAGACAAATCTAGGATCTGGGCTCCACCACAATATAGGTTGATTGTCTTCAAACCAAGGAAAAATGCCACTTTTATAGGCTAAGAGTAGTCTATCAATCGATAAATCGCCACCAATAGCAAGCAAGCCTTCTGGAGTCGCTAAACTTACCTCTGGAAATTCTATGGCTTTGGTAAGAACTATCATAATAATAGAAGCCCGCCAAGAAATACCATGACACCAACAAGCATCATAATAAGTGTGTATGGTAAAATTTCTTTAGCTTTTAATTTTGTTATTCCTAATAATGGAAGTGCCCAAAATGGTTGTAGCATATTGGTTATTTGGTCGCCATAAGCTAAGGCCATAATTGCTTTTGGTAATGGCACTCCTAATTTTAAGGCCGACTCTATAACTATTGGGCCTTGTACTGCCCATTGTCCGCCACCGCTTGGCACAAAAATATTGACTAGTCCAGCACTAAAAAAGGTGAAAATGGGTAAGGTTGTTTCGTTTGCAATAGACACAAAAAAATCGGAAATCATCACTACCATTCCAGTACTTTTCATAATTCCCATTATACCAAAATACAATGGAAATTGAATTAATATTCCTGATGCGCCTTTTATAGCTTCTTCAAGTGCTTTTAAAAAACTATTAAAAGAGCCATGAAGTATAATTCCCAAACCTAACATAAAAAAATTAAGCATGTTAGGTGTAATTTGAAATTGCATTAAACTGCCCCAATATTGATAAAAAAAGGCGATTAAGATTAAGCTTCCAAACCCTAGAGACAACCATTTGGAAAAGTCGAGTTTTTCGGCTCCTTTTAAGGTGTTTTTTTCACTTGTGGTAAACTTATAGGTTTCTAAATTAATTGGTGTTGGCGATGTGCTTTTAGCCACTACAGAAAGCACCAGCGGTATCGTGATTAGTAAAATGGCAAACAGCAATAAATTAGTCCAACTAAAAACAGTTTGATTAAAATTTATGCTTTCGGGTAATTTCACTAACATTTCAGCAGAAGAAATATTAGCCATAAAGTTTTTAATATGATTAGTTTCAGACACTTTTATTAATGCCGAACCACTAATTCCTCCATGCCAAACCATTAACCCTACATAACCAGCAGCACCAACTAAAGGATAGTTTAAAGGTGTTTTTGTGTCTTGAGCTTGTTCGCCAATTTTCCGTGCTAAAATGGCGCCAAAAATTAAGCCTAACCCCCAATTAAAAAACGCCACTAACATTGTTGTAACACTTACTAAAACAACAGCCTTTTGTGTTGTATTGGCATAGGTAGTAATACTCGTTATCACCTTATTAACAGGTTTACTTAACACTAAAATGTGACCTAAAACTAAAATAAGCATCATTTGGTAAGCAAATACCAACAGACTATTATTCCATACACCTTTTTCCCAATAGGATAGAATTTCTAAAACATGATTTTCTCCTGTTATTGACTCTGTTAGTAGTAACGCTAGAATTACCGTGAGCAATGTTAATAGTACAGCAATAGTAAACGGTGAGGGTAAATACCGTTTGAAAAAAGTTTCGATAAGCGTTGTAATCTTCATAAATAAAAAAAGACCTAAAAAAGTAAACTTTAATAGGTCTAAATGTAGTGGTTTCTCTTGTGTTATTAAAACGGAAGATCGTCGTGATCATCTTCGTTTAAATCGTTAGCAGGCTCAAAAGCATCAGCAGGTGGTACTGGTGGTACATTTTGGGCTCCTTGCTCTTGTTGTAATGTTTCAATTCTCCACCCTTGTATAGAGTTAAAATATTTTGTTTCACCTTGTGGATTTACCCACTCACGACCTCTTAAATTAATATTTATTTTTACTTGTTGTCCTACTTGAAAGTTATTTAATAAATCGGTTTTGTCTTGAACAAACTCTACCATTAAATGTTGTGGGTACTGCTCTTCTGTTGTTACCACAACCTCGCGTTTTCTAAATCCGTTATTACCAAACGTCTGCGTTTCTCCAATAAGTTTAATTCTTCCTTGTACTTCCATCTTTTCTATTTCTGTTATTTATGATAATAAAATTTTCCATGCGCTTTGGATGTCTCCAAAGCTTAAGTAATTATGTGCTAATTTATGCTTTTCTCTATGTGACGCTTCCGAAATATTAGGGTAGCGTTCGCTTACCTCTTCTATAAATGTTTTTACTTCGGCCGTTGTAGGTAGTTTTTCTACGTTTCCTAGCATACCTAAATCGTTTCCTGTTAAAATCATACTGTTTTTTATATGTTCAGGAAAACTATCGACGCCTATTCCTAAAGTTGATAATGGCTTCGGAATTTCAAAAAAGCCCTTTTTTGCACGACTGTAAAAACTTCCTCCAGCACGTGCTACTAAATCTAGTTTTTCTTGGTCGATAATACCTTCTTCATTTAACATCTCGTCTTCAATATGCAACTTTACCACCTCGCATATTACTAAATTTCCAGCACCGCCTTCGGTTCCTAGTTTAATAATATCGTTTACTTTACACTCTAATTGTACTGGTGATTCGGCCACACGAAATGGCTTTACAATATCCGATTGTAACATAGTTAACCCAGCCTTATCAAACTCGTTAATGTTTTCTGGATATTCGGTACTGCTTAATGACATTTGATGTACAATATCGTAATTTACCACATTAATAACCACTTCTTTAGTTTTTTCAACATTCTCCAGTGTGTGTTTGGTGGTATTATTTCTAACACGCCTTGCTGGTGAAAAAATTAAAATGGGTGGATTGGCACTAAAGACATTAAAAAAGCTAAACGGTGATAGATTGGGGTTTCCATCTTTATCAACAGTACTGGCAAAAGCTATAGGCCTTGGCGCCACAGCACTAAGCAAATAGCCATGTAACTTTCCTGTAGATAGGTCTTTAGGTTCAAATGAAATCATTTATACAATTTATTTTCGCAAATGTAACCAATCCTTTAGTGAACAAAAAATGATTTGGAACTCTGTAACACAATATTATTAACAGAATTACATTATCTTTCAACATAAAAGTTTTACAATGGTTTTTTCTAAGTATCGCAACCTTGTACGTTGGGTTATTGTATTTATTTCGTTTGTTATTATTTCGCTTATTTTATGGAATACGTATGTGTTTTTTCAAAAATTTAAGGCTGAAGAACGCATGAAAATGGAAAACTGGTCGTTTGCGCAGAATGAGTATTTAAAGATTATAGAATCGGTTTCTCTTAATGACAATATTACTTCTACTAACCTGGATTTAATTTGGAAGATTTTAGGCAGCAATAATACAACACCTATGGTTGTTATTAATCAAGATTCTACAGTAGCCACATTTAGTAATATAAAAGCAAACTCTTCTACCGATGCGGTTACTAAGGAGGATTCTATTTATGTGAATCGGCATATAAAACGCTTAGTAACACAATTTAGTAAAGAAAATGCACCAATAGCCATTGGTTACGAAAATCAAACGCTGTATTATGGTAATTCGCCTTTACTAAACAAGTTAAAATATTATCCGTTAGCCTTGGTATTAATTATTGTATTGTTTGGTGCCGTGGTTTACTTTTTTTACCGAAGTACAAAAATTGCTACACAAAATAAACTTTGGTCGGGTATGGCTAAAGAAACCGCACATCAAATTGGCACACCACTATCGTCGTTAATTGGTTGGACCGAAATTTTAAAGACTGAAAACACCAACCCAGAATACATTGTAGAAATTGAAAAAGACATTAATCGCTTGCAAACAATAACCGAACGTTTTAGTAAAATTGGTTCTGTACCAACTTTAGAAAAAACCGATATTGTACAAGAAACTATTACCTCTTACGATTACTTGAAAGCACGTGCTTCTAAACTTATCGATTTTGAAATTGTTGCTCCTAATGAAGAAATTTATGTAAATTTAAACAAACAGCTTTACAGTTGGGCCATTGAAAACCTGGTAAAAAATGCTATCGATGCCATGAAAGGTAAAGGAAAACTTAGTATTGAAATCCTTCAGTTAGAACAATTTGTAAAAATTAGAATAACAGATACTGGAAAAGGACTTTCAAAAAACCAATTTAATACTATTTTTGAGCCTGGTTTTACAACTAAAAAAAGAGGTTGGGGATTAGGTTTATCTTTAACAAAACGCATTATTGAAGAGTTTCATAATGGCAAAATAAAAGTCCTACAATCTGAAATAAATAAAGGCACAACCATGCAAATTACATTAAAGTCGATTTAAAGTTTAAGATTATGGAAGAACGATTTTTTACGGTAAAAGAGGCAACATTAAACAATAATTGCCCTGAATGCTATAATAATACGGGCTTACATTTAACGTTTAAGCAAAAGTTTATTGAGACTAAACTTTACAAATCTATTACTAATGAGACATCTCAAGAAATTGAGTGTAAGGTTTGCAACACCATTATTTATCCGGCAAGATGGACCGACGATATTGACCGTGTGTACAATTACCACCAACGCGCTTTTATTCCTAAAAAAGCATCTACAAAATTAAAACAATTAGCTTGGTTAATAATTGGCATCTCTATTGTAGTAGCTGCCGGAATTATTACAGCGCTTGTTTTATGGCAGTAGCTACTTCTTGAAATTCGTCTGGCGTTAAGGTATCTTTACTTGTAAATTTAGCATCTTCCATAGTGCGTAGGGGAATTAAATGCACATGCACATGTGGTACTTCTAACCCAATAACCGACATGCCTACACGCTCGCAAGGAATTACTTTTTCTATAGCCATAGCAACTTGCCTAGAAAATGCCATTAACCCCATGTAAGTTGCTTCATCTAAATCAAAAATTTTATCGACTTCTTTTTTAGGGATACAAAGTGTGTGTCCTTTGGAGTTAGGGTTAATATCTAAAAATGCAAAAAACTCATCGGTTTCGGCTATTTTATAGCATGGTATATCGCCATTAATAATTTTTGTAAATATAGAAGCCATTTGTAATAGATCAGTGTTAATATTCAATTAAATATAAAAAGAAATTCCTGCTAAATTAACTTAACAGGAATGTTTTTTCGTTTATTTTCTGTATAAATTTTTATCTTGAAATTTCAATAATCTCAAAATTAATCTTACCGTTAGGGACTTGTATTTCGGCTATATCGCCAACAGATTTCCCTAGTAACCCTTTACCAATTGGTGAGTTTACCGAGATTTTTCCTGAGGCTAAATCGGCTTCACTTTCGGCCACCAAAGTATAGTTCATTTCCATACCATTGGCTTGGTTTTTAATTTTCACCTTAGAAAGCACTAATACTTTTGAGGTGTCTAATTGCGACTCGTCTATTAACCTAGCGTTGGCTAAAGTTTCTTCTAGTTTAGAAATTTTCATCTCTAATAAGCCTTGGGCTTCTTTGGCGGCATCGTATTCGGCGTTTTCACTTAAATCGCCTTTATCTCTTGCTTCTGCAATAGCTTGAGAAGCTTTAGGACGCTCGATATCTTTTAATTGATTTAACTCGTCTCTTAATTTTTTTAATCCTTCTGCTGTGTAATAAGATACGTTACTCATAACTTCATTTTTAAATTAATAATACAGCTTTTGCTCTATAATAGAGCGTTGCTTTTTCCAACAATTTTATGGACATTTAAAGCAAGATTTCTTTCAACATTCTTGTGTTATTTCAAGCTGTTTACTAGCCATCTAACTGTGTGTATTAAAATACAAAAATCCCGTTTTCACGAGATTGTTACACAAATATACAAAATATTTATATCAGTTATCTTTTTTTGTAACTTACACCCAAAATTCATGCTATGAAAAATGCCTTGTTACTTGGTTTGTTTGCTTTCATTTTTGTTACATCTTGTAGTAAAAGTGACGATGACAACGATAATAACCAAAATTTACCTAATGTAGCGTTTGATACGGGTACGTTAATTAACACTAACCTACCACAGTTTAATAACTTAACGTTTCCTAATAACCCTGTAGTAATAGACAACTCGGCTTATGGCATTAATGGTATTGTGGTTATGAATACGGGTAGCGGTTACAATGCTTTTGAAATAACCGATCCCAATCATAATTTAAGAACATGCTCTAAACTTACTGTTGAAGGGATTATTGCCACATGCAATTGCGACGATGACAACTCTTATGATGTTTTAACAGGTCTAGGTAGAGAGGGTACGACAGGGCAATATGCGTTACGCCGTTACTTTGTTGAAGTAAATGGAAATATTATTAGGGTTTGGAATAACTAAAAAAAGCCCAAACAAAATGTTTGGGCTTTAGGTTAAGTTCGTATCAATAGAACTTAGAGAAACATAACGTTTAAAATTTTAACGTAGCGCCTAACAAAAAGTTAGCCGTAGCTTGTGGGTAATATCCTGCACCTTCTATAGTGGTTACTTGGTTAGGGTCTGTCCAAGTATCATCGTAAGTATAGTAATACCCGTTAGAGATGTACTCTTTATCAAAAATGTTATTGGCCAATCCTGTAAACACAATCGATTTAAATATTTTATTCATTTTCAACTCGTAAGAAATATTAAAATCGGTTACAAAATAGCTGTCTAACTTCGATTTTTCTGCATCGGTGTTACTCATAAATTGTTCACCTACAAACTTACTTAACAACGCCATTTGTAAGCCTTTTACAGGTTTAAGAACAAACGCATTTCCAGCAACTACTTCTGGTGAAAACGAAATATTAGTTGTTCCTAAATTTTGCAACTCACCATCTATATCTGCTACCATTTCCTTATTTTTATTAGAGCTTAAGGTAACATTTGGGTTTATGGAAAACATATCGCTTATTTTTATTGCTGCGTCAAGTTCCAAACCTAATCGGTAACTTTCGCCACTGTTATCACGTTGTGCGCTTCCTACATCATCCAATTCGCCAGTTAACACCAATTGGTCGTTATACAACATATAGTAAGCATTGGCATAAATTCTGAAGTTTTCATTATTATGTCTCCAACCCAATTCAAAATCGTTTAGCTTTTCTGGTTTAATATCTGGATTGCCTTTAAAATCGTCTCGGTTAGGCTCTCTATTGGCTCTCGCAAACGAGAAATAGAAGTTATTTTTATTATTCAATTCGAAGGTTACACCTGCTTTTGGGTTAAAAAACGTGTACGTTTCATCTACATTAAACGGTACTAAATCTGATGAAATCCCAGTAGTTTCATAGGAAACATTTCTAACTTGTAAGTCTCCAAATAAACTCCAATTATCATTAAAGCGAAGGGTTGCTTTTGCAAAACCACTTAAGTCTTGTTTTTTTCCAACACCGTCGTAATAATGGTCTCGAATTTCACTATCTGTTGCATAACGCGCCCAAATAACCTCACCAAAATGATCGCCTTCGTAATAACTATACGATCCGCCAAAAATCACATTCAACTTATTATCTTTATAGTTAGCATTGGCATTTACCACATAGTAATCGTTATCTAACCAACGTCTGCGAATTAAATCGGTGGTATTTACCGTTTCGCCATTAACGGTTAACTCCTCAAAACCATAATCTGAAAAGTCTTCATCTTCTTTGTACTGCTCAAAAAAGCCACGTCCTTGTGTGTAGTTTAACGCGAGGTTTGTTGACCAATTATTAGCTATTTTTTGGTTCCAATGTAATTGATAATGATCTTGCTGGTAGTCATCTACTTCATTATCGTAAAACTGTGTATTCCCATTCTCATCGGTATATTCACCAGCGGTATTATACGTTCTATCGTTTTCTAATTTTTCTAAATCTTCCAAGCCATTCCACGATTGATAGGTAACTTCTTTTCCTGAAAACGTAATGGCTTTTAATAAGGTTTTTTCACTTACATAAGCCGCTTGCAGATAATACGATTTAATATCTGAAGAAGCCCTATCAATATAACCATCCGATTTAATTTGCGATAATCGCCCAGCAATTTCAATATGGTCGTTAATTTTTCCCGTACTAAACTTTAAGGTATGCTTTCGGGTATTAAAGCTTCCAAACGAATTTGAAATTTCACCATAGGCATCATCGGAAACGGCATCGGTAAGCACATTAATACTAGCGCCAAAGGCTCCAGAACCATTAGTTGATGTGCCCACACCACGTTGCAATTGTAAACTTTCAACAGATGAGGCGATATCGCCTAAATTTACCCAAAACGTTCCTAACGATTCGGCATCGTTATACGGAATTCCGTTAATTGTTACGTTAGTTGATTGCGAACTTACACCACGCACACGAATGCCTGTATAACCAACACCAGCACCAGCATCGGTTGTAGTAACCACAGAGGGTAAATAATTTAAAAGCACAGGAATATCCTGCCCTAAATTGCGTTTTTCTATGTCTTCTTTAGTGACATTGGAATGTGTAATTGGTGATGTTGCGTCTACTCTTACCGCTTTTACTAAAACCTCATCTAAGGTTTCAATTTTGGTAGAATCTTGTTGTTTTTCTTGTGAAAACACACTGACTGACAATACAAACAGTGCTAAAAATGCGAATAGATTTTTCATTCGATAAAATAATTTTTGCCGAATAAAAAGAGGTCATTATTCTTTGTTAATAATATATTGTAATGTTGAATATGGCTTCCGTTCCGGATACAGAAACAAATATTCGTAATCCCTAAACAGCATTACCTGTTCTAGGTTCATTGGGTATGATCTCAGCTTTTTCAGTTAATAATTAAAAGTTTTACAACTAATAACTACCACCAATTTAAGCACCCCTTTTTGAGAACGGCGCAAATTTAGTTAACAATTCATAATTGGCAATAGGTAACACTAATTATTTTAGGATATTTTAGGTGGTTTTCTATTAGCTTTCTTTTCAGACTGTTGCTTTTTGTTTTTAAGACGCTTTTGTTTTACAGCCTTAGGAATTTTTGTTTTTTTTCGCGGTTTTGGCTTTTTTAACCCCTCTTTTATAAGCTGTAAAAACCGTGTTATTACAAGGTCTTTATTTTTATGTTGGCTTCTGCTTTCGCCACATTGTAGAATTAAAACTTGTTCCTTGGTTAATCGATTATTTAAGTTTTTACAAAGTAATTCCTTTTGCGATTGGTTAAATACTTGAGAGTTTAAAATATTGAAATGCAACTCTACTTTCGATGCTGTTTTATTTACATGTTGACCACCAGCTCCAGAACTTTTTACGGCCTTAAAGTCGAGTTCTTTTATAAGTGTTTCTACATCAAACATGAGGTTGATGGGTAGGTTTTAAAAGGTTGTTTACAGTTTTTACTGGATTAAATGTAATTAATGGCACCTCAACAAAAACGGTATTCCAATTGGCCATAGCGCCATTCCATAATCCTGGACGTTCAAGAGCTTTTAAAGGTTTTCCTTCTCTAGTTTTTTGTGTAATAAAGGCAGCGTCTTCATCGACAAAATTGGTTAAATCGTAGGGTTCTCCTTTATAGTTTTTTAAACCACAGACCAAATCCACGGGATTAAAGTGAGTAGCATTTTGCGAAATCTCGTATTGCGTTTCATCATTGGTATTCATTTGTGCCGATTCTACAATTTGCAACGCTATTTTTCCTTTACTACTTTCTGTCCAAAATGGGCCACCACCAGGTTCTCCTTCATTTTTCACCATTCCGCAAACACGTATAGGTTTATTTATATGCTTTTTTAGAGCCTCTAACTTTTTAGAAGTTGATAACGTTTTATACGCCTCTGTAAATACAACATTTAATTTATTGGTTAAAAAAGCTTCTACTTCTGCTATATCCTTTAAATTGTTTTCATCAATGGCTTTTGCATATGCAAACGCTTCTTTCTGAAATTTAAGAAGCATTCCTGCTAACATTTTTTTGTAATCGGCAACGTCATCTTCATAAGCATCAACAACTACATTATCAATGTTTTTTACAAATACTAAATCGGCGTTTAAATCGTTTAGGTTTTCTATGAGCGCGCCATGGCCACCAGGTCTAAATAACATAGAGCCATCCTCTAGTCGAAATGGGGTATTATCTATGTTTACAGCAATCGTATCGGTTGCTTCTTTTTGAAATGAAAATGTCACATTAAAAGTAATACCTGTTTTTTTATGAACCGCTGCTGAAACAGTCTCTAGTTCCGTTTTAAACTTGCTTTCGTGCTTAGGCGAAATGGTAAAATGCAAATTGGCTTTTCCTTTTGATGAAGCATATTTTGAAGACTCTAACAAATGCTCTTCTAAAGGTGTTCTTATCTCATTTTTGTACTTATGAAAAGGCAGCAATCCTTTAGGAAAAGCTCCAAAGTTTAACATGGTATCGTTTAAAAGCACATTTGCAAAATGGTATGTTTTACTTTTTAAATCTAATGCGTCGTAATTGTCTATTTTAGAAACTACGGTATCGTAAAAAGGAAAGTTTTGTAATCCTTCAGCAAAGGTTTTCACTTTTGGGTTAGTTTGTATATAAGCTTCAAAATCATCTTCCTCTGGATTAAATTCTTCTAAAAACTGAAACAAGAACTTAAACATTCGTGTTGCAGCTCCAGAGGCTGGTACAAACTTTTGAATATTAAAAGCATCTTTATGTTCAGAGAAAAAATTGGTGTGTTGTTGCTTTTCTTCTTCTGAAACTTTTACAATTCCATGGCCGATTGTTGCAGCTGATTTTAGTTTTGTTGGTGGTAAGCCAGTTTTAAAAATTTGTAGTTGATTTTTTACCTTATCAACTGTAAGTCCTTTGTTTTTTATTTGTTGAACATCCTGTTTGGAAAAATTCATACATTATTTTTTAGTAGTTCATCAATATGATTTACGGCTATTTGTAAACGTTCGGTTTTACTTCCTTTTAGTAAAACATAAGGGCGGTTATACTTTTTTAAAGCATTCTCAAAGGCTTTAAACATGCGTTCACGCTCGTTAGGTTTGTCACGTAAATCGTCTTTCTCCCAAGGGATATCAATATACGTTAAAAAGTATATATGATAAGTATTCTTGAGGGCATATTTTTCTAATAAAGGATCGCAATCCCCTGAATAATACGCTTCGGAATAGACTTTAGTTTCTAGCAAATCGGTATCACAAATTAACACCGAGTTTGTTTTTGTGGCTAATTTATTTTCTAATGCCATTTGCCCAACAGCTATGGGTAACAAGTCCTCTGGTTCGCATGTTTTACGTTCTTCATTCCATTTATTTTGAAGATATTCACGTGCGTATTCTGGCACCCAAACAGAATTATAATGTCTGGCCAGTTGTTTAGACAATGTTGTTTTCCCTGTACTTTCAGGGCCAAATAAAACAACTTTTATACAGTTTGTGGGGTGTTGTTTAAGCTTTTCTTCCATGCTCTAAATCCATAAATCGCTATAATAGTAAACAAAAAATATTGAAAAGAGGTAAATACCAATCCTTTGTAAAAGTATAAAGGCACCGATATGATATCTCCAATAATCCAATAGGTCCAGTTTTCTAATTTCTTTTTAGCCATAAGCCACATACCAACAAAAAATATAGCTGTTGTAACTGTATCTACATAAGCTGTCCAAGTATCGAATTTATTATTGAATTTATAAATTATCACCACAAAAATTATGGTGGCTATAAAAATAAGCACACTCCATAAATGTTCTTTTTTTGTGGTTTTGGTAACAGGAACCTCATTGTTATTGGCATCTTTTCTTGTCCAAAAATACCACCCATAAATACTCATAGAAAAGTAATAGGCATTGATAAACATATCGCCTAAAAGACCATAAACCCAAAGTATATAAACAAAAATGGCGGTACTTATAATACCTGTTGGATACACAAGAATATTTTCTTGTTTTGAATACCAAACACTTAAAAAACCAAAAAAGACCCCTATAAATTCTAAGACAATTAAATGTGTATCAACACCTTGGTATTGTGAAAATAACCAATCAAAAATGTGGTTCATAATCGTGTCTATCAGATTTTACAATTTTCATATACAACAAGCCGCGTTCTATCAACTCGAAAGCTTCTTTAATTTCTGTGGTAAGCACTTTCATAACCTCATCATAATCGCCATAAACTTGTGTACTTAAAGGATTTTCTAATACGTTTAAATTAGACGCTCTTAGTTTTTTTATGAAATGGATGATAGATGGCTCATAATCGTCTTGTATTGGTGTAAGTGTTAATTCTACTGATATTTTCATATGCTTTTTATATATTTTTACGTTGTGGCTATTGCGGGTCTTTTTATATCGTTAAAAAACGATTCATCGTCTTCAAAAGCAGTTCCTATAACCACTAAATCTGCTCCCGAATTGTAAGCCGACTGTAGTTGCTTTTTGGTTTTAATACCACCACCAACAATTAATGGTATATTTAATTCTTGCTTTACTTTTGCGATAATATCTTCGGAAATAGGTTGTATTGCGCCACTCCCTGCCTCTAAATATATAAGTTGTTTTCCCATATATTCGCCAGCTTTGGCAGTATCTATAATTTGTTGGATATCATTTCTAGGCAATGGCTTTGTAGCTGTTACGCGTTGAACAGCCGTTTGCTTACCATTTTCTATTAAAATGTACCCTGTAGGAATAATTTCTAATGTTGTTTCTCGTAATTTAGAAACCGAGGCAATTTGCTTATCAATTAAATATTCGGGGTTCCTTCCAGATAATAAACTTAAAAATAACAACCCATCTGCTTTATTGGTTATTTGCGTAACATCACCTGGAAATAATACAACAGGCAATGTAGTAAACTGCTTTATTTTAGTTACTAAAATATCCGTCGCATTGGCTTCAACTGTGCTGCCGCCAACAAAAATATGCGTTGCCAAAGAGATATTTACTTTTTTAATAAACAGCTCTACATGATCCAATTTCATTTTGTCAGGATCTATTAAAACAGCTAAAAGCTTTTGGTCCTTTAGCATTGCTTGTAATATGTTTTTATAGAGTGTTTTCATTATAATTATGGCATAACATAAGCGCAAGTAAAACCTTCAAACTCTAAAAATTCGGCTTGATAACGGTATTTTTCATCATTATAATCTATCCAAGAAACCGTGGAAGCTTCTTCTATAGTAAACGGAATAACCAATGTATGTTTTAAAAAGCTTAATCCTGGTGTAGCAAACAACTTATACAACGACTCTTTAATACACCAAACCACGGTAAGTTTATTTATGTAATCTACATCTCGTTTGTTTAAATACTCAAACTCGTAGTCCATAAACTTATGAGCAATCACACCTATTTTATCTCGCTGTTTTTCGATATCTATTCCCACCACATCTTCACTAACAACCACTCCTGAAAACGTAAAAGAATGTGTTATAGAAATATGTTTACCATCTTTTAAGTGTGGCTTCCCGTTTTCATCGTAAAACAAATCGTTATCGGTATACCCAAATTCTGCTAGTAAATGTCTCACACTTAAAAACCCACGTTGGTGCAATTCACTTTTCATACCTAAAACGCGCTGCATGTTTTGCGGTTTTAAGGTAATTGGAGCTATTAACTCATCATAAGATTCGGTAATCTTCCAAATTTTAACAGTTGTTTGTGCATTTGGAGTAAGTGTTTTATATAGTGGCATTTAAAATTATGAAAGTTATTGATTACCTTTGCACTTCTTGAAAGAAGTTTAAACAATTTTGTTAAGCGAATTTAACTATTTAAAGACGATTGCCAAAGTTGTTATACAATAAAAAAATTAAAGAAAATTATGAGTACAAAAACAATTCCTTACGTACCATACAAGGTGAAAGACATCTCTTTGGCCGATTGGGGAAGAAAAGAAATTGAGCTAGCCGAAGCAGAAATGCCGGGTTTAATGAGCCTTCGTGAAGAATATGGCGCACAACAACCTTTAAGAGGTGCTAGAATAGCAGGTTGTTTACATATGACTATTCAAACAGCAGTATTAATTGAAACTTTAGTGGCTCTTGGAGCCGAAGTAACTTGGAGTTCTTGTAATATATTCTCAACACAAGACCATGCTGCCGCTGCTATTGCTGCCGCTGGTATTCCAGTATATGCATGGAAAGGCATGACCGAAGAAGAATTTGACTGGTGTATTGAACAGACCTTATTTTTTGGTGAAGACAGACAACCTTTAAACATGATTTTAGATGACGGTGGTGATTTAACGAATATGGTTTTAGACCAATATCCAGAGTTAGCTACTGCTATTAAAGGACTTTCTGAGGAAACTACAACAGGCGTTCACCGTTTATACGAGCGCATGGAAAATGGCACGTTACCTATGCCAGCTATTAATGTAAACGACTCGGTAACTAAATCTAAATTTGATAACAAATATGGCTGTAGAGAATCTGCTGTAGATGCAATACGTCGTGCAACTGACTTAATGTTAGCTGGAAAGCGCGTTGTGGTTTGTGGTTATGGCGATGTTGGTAAAGGTACTGCTGCCTCTTTTAAAGGCGCAGGAAGTATTGTAACCGTAACCGAGATTGACCCAATTTGTGCACTACAAGCTGCCATGGATGGTTTTGAAGTGAAAAAACTAGAAACTGTTGTAGGTAACGCCGATGTTGTGATTACAACTACTGGAAACAAAGATATTGTACGCGCAGAGCACTTTAAAGCCATGAAAGACAAAACTATAGTTTGTAACATAGGCCATTTTGATAATGAAATACAAATGTCTTGGCTAAATGAAAATTATGGTAATACAAAAGACACTATCAAGCCACAAGTTGATAAATATACAATTGATGGTAACGATATTATTGTTTTAGCCGAGGGACGTTTAGTAAACTTAGGTTGCGCAACTGGCCATCCAAGTTTTGTAATGAGTAACTCGTTTACAAACCAAACGTTAGCACAAATAGAACTTTGGAATCATTCTGATAAATATGAAAACCAAGTCTACATGCTACCAAAACATTTAGATGAAAAAGTAGCTAAATTACACTTAGAAAAAATTGGTGTAGAGCTTACTGAGTTAAAACCAGATCAAGCTAAGTATATTGGCGTAGAAGTTGAAGGGCCTTTTAAACCAGAGCACTATAGATACTAAATAAGACCGTTACACTATTATATAATTAGACAAAAATCCCAAACAGAAATGCTTGGGATTTTTTTATAATAATAAAAAAAAAGCCCTTTCCATAACAGAAAGGACTTTTAACGAGAAAATTACCAATTTATTTACTCAACTGTAATGAGTCAACTGCATGATAGAAAAAGTCTTGTTCGTCATTCATAGAAACAAATAAGCCATTTGGAAATTTTGTACCTAATGGTTTTGTTACTACATCGCAACCATCTGTTTCTAGAGTTCCTAGGTTTAATGTTTTTATATAACTATTATCTTTTCTGCTAAACAAATTAAAGGAACCGTCTTGCTGATTAGATACAATTAAAGCACCGTTTCCGTTTTTGTACTTTGCAATGGCAATACCTTCTATATCGTCTTTAAAATACTCACCGCCAAACATGGCAAGTTCTTCATCACCCTTTTTAGGATCGGCGTAGTATTTCCTAACACCAACACCTTCATCCGAATAGTACACATAACCTAATTCATCATCTACAGCAATGGCTTCAATTTCTTTTTCACCGCTAAATGTGCCTATTTTTCTAAGCAAGTTAACTTTAACTCCTAAAGAATCCGACACCAACTCATATTGATATAAATAGCCTTCAGTTGGCCCTTCTTTTCTACTTACAAAAAAAGAGACCTCGCCATTTGTTGAATTTTTATAGATAGAAACTCCCATTGGTCGTTTCATTTCCACATTAGTTTCATCGGTAAATACTTTAAATCCACCATTATCTAACGGTGTCATGTCTGGCACTGAATACACGCGAACCTGGTGTTTTTCCCTTTCGGTAAATACCATAATATCTGTTTGTGTAGAATCGGTTAGCTTAAAACCATATTCAACATCTACATTATTTGGATAGCTAATTCCTGTTAAGCTTTTCTCTTTTATGATTTTACCCTCTAAATCGAAAGCATAAACTCCACCATTTACCTCGTCTTTATCGGTACCAAAAACGATACTTTTTTCTGGGTTTTCATTATTTACCCAAATAGCTGGGTCGTCGCTATCGTGTGGTACTTTATTGGTTTTTAACGTTGGTGCTATTTCTGGTAAGTTATTTCCGCAAGACAATATTACTAGCGAAAAGGCACTTAAAATTATTGTTCTTTTCATATTTCTTATTTCTTAAATAAATCGTATTTCAGGCCAAAGGTTAAACGTTTCTCGTAGTATTCCATTTGCATGGTTCTGCCTTTAACACCTTGGTAGTAACGTAATGGTTGATTGGTTATATTATTTACATTAAGGTAGATGCTTAAATTTTTATTAATGGCTACATTGGCATTAAAATCTAAGAAAAATTGCTCGTCGTAGTAGCGATCTTCAAAAGCATTTCCACCAATTTCATCAATGTAAGCATCGGAATAATTTCCTGATAAACGTAAACTAAAGTTTTTACCTGAATACCCTAAAGACCCATTAAACATGTTTGGCGAGGTATTTGGTAAATCAAGATCGGTACGTTCTTCACCATCTTCATTATATATGCCATCAGCACTAGAAGTTAAATACGTATAGTTTACGTACACACTAAAGTTTTTAGCAAATCCTGGTAAAAAGTCTAAACGTCTTTGTAACGAAATCTCAGCACCAAAAATACTGGCACCTTCACCGTTTAATGGTTGGTAAACCTCAAATCCTTCGGTATTATTACCAAATGTATTATCGGTTGTTTCACTTTGAAAAGTGTACACAAAATCTTTAATGTCTTTATAAAATAATCCACCAGAAATGATACCTACCGATTTAAAGTAGTGCTCTGCCATAATATCGAAGTTCATAGATGTGGTTGGATCTAATTCTGAATTTCCTAAAAAGATTTCTTCATCTTCTCTATTTAGCTCTCTATAAGCCACTAAATCTTCGTAGTTAGGTCTTGCTAATGTGTTTGTCCAAGCAAAACGTAATATCGTATTATCGGATAGATTATACTTTAAATGAACACCTGGCAAAATGTTAGTATAAGAACTTTCATCGTTTATTTCTTTAATTCCTGAAACATCGCCATCTTCATTAAACTCTAGTTCATTTCCTTGGCTTTCAATGGCAGTATGTTCTAAACGCACACCTGCTAGCACGCTAAACTTGTCTGATAAATTTTGATTAATCATGGCGTAACCTGCATACACATCTTCATTTACATCAAAGTTTGCTGTGGCATACTCGTCGGGTAAATCTTCGCCTGTAAAACGATTGGTATTATTAAAATTCAAACTACCCAAGTAATCTGTACTAGCAAAAGTTCCTACAGCATATTGACTTCCGGCAAGGAAATCTGAATCTGAATAATTTCTAGTTGGAATCATTCCCATTGTATTTAAAACATCTGTATCGCCTACTTCATACTCAAAAAAGTTATTATCACGATTTTTGTTTTTAAGCCTTGTTTTAGCACCTATTTTTAAAAACCCGTCTTGCTCTTTAATAATGGATAATGGAATTTGGGCGTTTACAAAAAAGTTGATGTCTTCTTCTTCGGTATATTGATTTTCTTCGGTGATTTCACCTAATTCAAAATCGGCAAAATTTGCGTCGGCAGCACTTACAGGTGTAAATAACGGTTTATCTTCATTGTTGTTGAAGTTAATGCTGTATTCACTTTCGTATTCTAAATAACGTTCGTTTAAACGTTCTTCGGAAGCTTTTGAAAACGATCCCATCCAATCTAGTTGTATGTTTCCTATTAAATGCTCTCCACCTAAACTATAGTTTTGCATACGTTGATCTTCTAATCTGGCATTTTTATTTCGTTTACTATCAATACCACCTTTTGTTTGACGTTTTGCTTCTACAGGGAAACTGGTTAAGTTTCCGTTTCCATCTACAGTAAAGTCTCCAAGCTCGATATCTTCACCATCTAACATTTCATGTTCTAACCTAAATCTATTTTCACGATCGTCTCTCCAGTTATAAATAGACTTAAAGTAGAGCGTGTTATTCTTATCTAGTTTATAATCAAAATTAGCCGAGAAACTTCTACGAATACGTTGTACTAAGTATTCTCTAATTTCGAATACATTGGCATAAGGGTTTACATCAACCTCTTCCATAATAGGATCTCCTTCGGTATCATCAACACCTGTATAGTATTCAAATTCATCGGTCCATTCGGCTTCCACATTGTCACTTCCAAAATCGTTATCGTTTATAGAGGCTGAAACCATCCAACCAAACTTATCGTTTTTAGAACGATTACCAACCAAAAACGATCCGTTTAAAATACGTTTATCTGTGATAAAGTTTAGCCCTGATCCTAAGGTTGCCGACAAACGAAACCCTTGCGGCGATGTTCTTGTAATTAAATTTACCGAACCTCCTAAAGCATCGCCATCCATATCTGGGGTCACCGCTTTGTTAACTTCTATGGTTTGAATCATATCAGATGGAATTAAATCCATTTGCACATTACGGTTATCGCCTTCGGCAGAAGGTATTCTACTACCATTTAACGTTACCGAGTTTAATTGTGGCGATAAACCACGAACAATAATATTACGCGCTTCACCTTGATCGACTTGCATGGTAATACCTGGAATACGTTTTACGGCATCTCCAATATTGGCATCTGGGAATTTTCCAATCTGATCAGTAGATACAATGTTGGTGATATTTGTTTTGTTTTTTTGAGTGTTAAGTGCTCTTGATTGGCCACTTAAACCGTAACCCGTAATTAACACCTCTTCTAGTTCTGTATTTTCAGTACTTAAGGTAAAGTTTAATGTTGTTGTGCCTTCTGCAATTACAGTTACCTCTTGGCTAACATCTGCATAACCTAAATACTTTACTGTAACTGTTTGGTTACCTTCTGGCACGTTTATTAAGGTGTATTTTCCGTTAAAATCGGTAACAGAGCCTTTATTTAATGTTTCTATTACAACGGTTGCTCCTGGAACAGTAAGTCCGTTTTCATCTGTAATAATACCTTGCAAGTTTCCGTTTTGAGAAACCCCTAAAAAGGTCACAGATATTATTAATAAAAAAGTAAAATAATGTTTCATTATAGGTTGATTTTTGTTTTGAACAAAGCTATATCTCAACCTTCTTTTTTAGCTAAAGGAACTGTTAACAAAAAGTAATTCAACACCGCAAAATGGCTATAAAACATAGCAACATTCACATTAAGTTAACATACGGGAAAAGTTTAAAACATATAGGCTATAAATTTAATAGGAAAGCTTGTAAATCGTCTTTTGAATTTATAGGTAGTTTTTTTCGAAGTCTATATCTTGCTATTCGAACACTATCTGAAGTAATTCTTAAAATCTCGGCTATATCTTTTGAAGATAAGTTTAACCTCAACAGCATACACAATTTCATTTCTGAAGGTGAGAGTTTGTCTAAGGCTACTCTTTTAAGGGTTTCAAAAAATTCGGGATGTATTTGCCCAAAATAGCTCATAAGTTCTGTCCACTCGTTATTATTAGATAAACCTGAATTAATGTCTTTTGTTATTTCTGTAAGCTTAGATTTTATTAATACTACATTTCTATCTTTTAGGTTGCTAAGCGTTCTAGAAATATCTGATAGCATTTTATTTTTATGTGCTATATGTAAACTGTAATTAGCAAGTGACGATACTTTAATATCTATTTCTCTTTTTAAGGCTGCTTCTTCTACGGTTTTTTTATCTAAATCTGCTTGTAACAACTGTTGCTTATACTCAAAAATATGTTGTTCGTGTTTTCGTTTTTTCTTCCAATACAAAAAACCAACAGATAATGCCAATAATAGCGCTGTTGCACAAATCAAAATTATATATTGACGAACCGTATTTATTTGATGTTGTTTGTTAAGCAACTTAAGTTCGGCTTCTTTCTCTTTGACTTCATAAAGCACTTGCATAGCACTTACCAATTCGGCATTATGACGCTCTATTTCTTGCTCGTTCACAATACTTTGATTATTTAAGTACTGATATGCTTGCTCAAAATCTCCTAGCCCAGCATAAATTCTAGCCAAGTCTTTTAAGGCACTTTCTATTTGAGAGTTGTTTTGTGTTTCTTTCGCCAAGAATAAAGCTTGCTCTGTGTAGGATAAAGCTTTATTATAATGTCCGCTTTTTCTATTAATATCACCTAAATTATTGATAATATTAATTTTTATATCAGAGCGACCATTTTCGGCATAAGAAAAGGCTTTTTTAAAGTACTTATAAGCAACATCATATTTTTCAAGATCCTCATAAATACTTCCTAAATTTTCGTAAGTAATAGCTAATCCTGTACTATCGTTTAAAGCCTTAAATATTGATAGACTAATATTTTGATGCTCTAAGGCTTCTTTATACGCTTTAGTTTTCTCGTAAACACTTCCTAATAAAGCATGAGTTTTAGCTTGACCTTTGCTGTAATTTAATTCTTTTGAAACTAAAAGACTTTGCTTTAGGTAATGTTTAGCGTCTTTAAACTTTTTTAAATCTAGATTTATAGCGCCTAATGCATTTTTTACATACACAAAACCGGTATCTTTCTTACTTTCAATATCTAAATAATGCTGATAATGTTTTGTAGCCTCGCTATCTATATGTAAGCGGTTGTAGAATTCTGCAAGTTTAAGATAAGCCATCGCAATTTTTTGTGAATCCTGTAAAACCGTTGCTTTACTTAAATCTTTTTTTAGTGTGATAAGTTCTACATCTACTCTTTTTTCAATTGGGGTATTTTGAGCAGATAGGGTTAAAGTTATAATAAGCCCAAATAGAAAAATAAACTGTTTAATAATAGTCAAAACATAAGGTATTATAATAACCCATAAAGTAACGTCCTATATATTACTTAAACATATTGCTTATATCATCCTTATGTTATGAAACAAAAAAAGGCGTTTGATTAAATCAAACGCCTTTTTATTTTGTAAAAGATATCTTTTATGCTTCAAATGGTACTACTGAAACATAAGATTTGTTATCTCTTTTCTTTTCGAATTTCACGATACCATCAACTTTAGCATGTAAAGTGTGGTCTTTTCCTGCGTATACATTCTCACCTGGATTGTGAGCTGTACCTCTTTGTCTTACGATAATGTTCCCTGCAACAGCAGCTTGACCACCAAAAATCTTAACACCAAGGCGTTTCGATTCTGATTCTCTACCGTTTTTAGAACTACCAACTCCTTTTTTATGAGCCATTGTCTTAAGGTTTTATTTTGTTAATAATTAACGGAATTATTTTTCTATTCCGCCGTCTAATCTATCTTGTAATTCTTTTAACTCATCCCACTTACCTTCAGCAGCTAATCCAGCTTGCTTTGGCCAAGTTTCTGTTACTAAATGAGCTAATCTTGAGCTTGCCTCTGTTAAAATAGTACTTAACTCTTCTGGTGTTGCTTTAGCAACTTTTGCAAAAGTATCAAGTCCTGCATTAACTAAAGCTTCTGCTGCTTTAGGTCCTGCACCTTCAATTTTCTTTAAATCATCTGCTTTTGCAGTTGATTTTTTTGGTGCCGCCTTTTTAGTTTCAGCTTTAGGCGCTGCTTTTTTAGTTTCTTTTTTAGCTGGAGCAGCTTTTTTGGCTCCTGAAGCTACGATGTTTTCGATTACGATTTCAGAAAGTGCTTGACGGTGACCATTTTTTACACGGTAACCTTTACGTCTTTTCTTTTTGAAAACAATAACCTTATCACCTTTAAGGTGCTTCACGACTTTTGCTCCTACTTGAGCTCCGTCTATAGCTGGGGCGCCAACAGTTACATTGTCACCATCTCCAATTAAAAGAACGTTATCGAAAGAAACTTTCTTACCTTCTTCTGTTTGTAAACGGTTAACAAAAACTTTTTGGTCTTTCTCAACTTTAAATTGCTGCCCTGCTATCTCTACAATTGCGTACATAGCGTAACGTTTAAGTTTATGTTAATAATTTTACTCAAAAAATGAGTGCAAATATACTGCTAAATTATTAAACTACAAACGTTTTATTGGTTTTCAACTAATTTAGTACTGTTTTTAAAAATTTGCATAAAGGTTAGCGTTAATACTGCTGTGGAGGCTAATCCTTCAATTAAAATAATAAAAATTAAGACCCCACCTCCTCTATTTGTATCTTGAAACCAATCTTTAAGTAAGGTATTCATAAAGTCTACATCTATATGAAACATATAAATTGCCATAAAAACAGCAAATAGAAATGTTCCCCAAAACCCTGTTAACAATCCTGTTTTAAACCCATTAATGTAATTAAAGTTAGCACCAGAAATTAACTTGTAGAGTTTTATTGCCATGTAAATACCTACAGCCATTAAAACACCATTAAAAAGCCGAAACCACGGATTTAAATGTAACCCAAACAATTTTAAAATTAAAAAATAGGCTATTAGCATAATAGCTGTAAACAAACCATATTTAAACGAAACGGCAACTGTTGAATTCATAATACACAGAATTTTAAGTTGTTACTTTCTTTAAATTTCGGAAAAAAATACCATATTCTCACCTCTAAATATCTTTTTTTTAACTTTTTAGCAATATATAATCAACACAAATGTTTATTTTTGATTTTTATGTAACTTTTTTACTAAACTGTATACAAACAGTTATTAATTATAATTAAAAACAAAATCCGAAATGAAAAAAAGCATCTTTTTTCTATCTTCTTTGCTTTGTGCAAATGTAGCTTTAAAAGCACAAGAAGTTAAGTATGAAGAATACGATCTTGATAACGGCATGCATGTTATTTTACATCAAGACAATTCTGCTCCCGTTGTAACAACATCTGTTATGTACCATGTAGGTGCCAAAGACGAAAATCCTGAACGTACTGGATTTGCGCACTTTTTTGAGCACCTATTATTTGAAGGCACCGAAAATATTGAACGAGGCGAGTGGTTTAATATTGTTTCTTCTAATGGTGGTAGCAATAATGCTAACACTACGGACGACAGAACTTATTATTACGAAGTTTTCCCTTCAAATAATGTGGAATTAGGATTATGGATGGAATCGGAAAGATTACTACATCCCGTAATAAACCAAGTAGGTGTTGATACACAAAATGAAGTTGTAAAAGAGGAAAAAAGGCTTCGTGTAGACAACCAGCCTTATGGAAACTTACTTGCTGAAGTAAAGAAAAACATCTTTAAAAAACACCCTTATCGCTGGGCTACAATAGGTTCTATGGACCATCTTGACGCAGCTACCCTAGAGGAATTTCAAGCATTTAATAATAAGTTTTACGTTCCTAACAATGCTGTTTTAGTTGTTGCTGGAGACATCGATGTTCCATCAGTAAAGAAAATGATTCAAGATTATTTTGGCACTATTCCTAGAGGCGAAGAGGTTACTAGAAATCTACCAAAAGAAGATCCAATTACTCAGCAAATTAATGCCAAGACTTACGATCAAAACATTCAAATACCAGCAGTTATTGCAGCTTACAGAACACCTTCTTTTAAAGAACGTGATGCGTATGCTTTAGACATGCTTTCAACATACTTAAGCAGCGGTAAAAGCTCTGTATTATATAAGAAATTAGTTGACGAGCAAAAACAAGCCCTGCAAGTACAAGCCGTAAATATTAGTCAAGAAGATTATGGTATTTATGCCCTTTTTGGACTTCCGTTAGGCGACGTACCTTTAACCGATTTATTGGCCGAAATGGACGAGGAAATTGTTAAGGTTCAAAACGAGTTAATCTCAGAAAAAGATTATCAAAAACTTCAAAATAAGTTTGAAAACCAATTCGTAAATTCAAACTCAAGTATTCAAGGTATTGCTAACTCTTTGGCTAGATATTATATGCTATATGGAGACACGGCATTAATTAATAACGAAATAGATATTTACAGATCCATTACAAGAGAAGACATTCGTAATGTAGCCAAAAAATATCTTAACCCTAACCAAAGATTAGTGTTAGAATACTTACCTAAAAAAGATGACCAATAAAAAGACATTACAAAAAATGAAAAGATATATATATCCATTAATCGCATTGTTTTTTATATCTGCAGGAGTTCATGCTCAAGTAGATCGATCTAAACAACCTGAACCTGGACCATCTCCAAAAATAACTTTGGAAGTTCCTGGTGAATTTGAACTTAAAAACGGACTTAAAGTCCTTGTTGTTGAAAACCACAAACTCCCGCGTGTTTCTTACAGTTTAACTATAGACAACAAACCTATTAAAGAAGGTGATATTGCAGGTGTTTCTCAGCTTTTTGGAAGCATGATGGGTAATGGCACTCAAAGTATTTCTAAAGATACTTTTAACGAAGAAATTGATTTCTTAGGGGCTTCTATGAACTTTAGTTACAGAGGTGGTTATGCTAGATCGTTAACTAAATATTCTGAAAGAATTTTAGAGTTAATGGCCGATGCTGCTATAAACCCTGTTTTTAACGAAGAAGAATTCAACAAAGAAAAAGATAAAGCTATAGAAAGTATAAAATCTGGAGAAAATAGTGTTTCTACAGTTGCTAGCCGTGTAGGAAGAGCTTTAGCTTACGGTACACACCACCCTTACGGAGAATTTGTTACCGAAGAATCGCTTAACAAAACAACTTTAAAAGATGTTAAAAAGTTCTACCAAGAAAACTTCAACCCTAAAAACGGTTACTTAGTTGTTGTAGGTGATGTTAAATTCAACGATATAAAAAAGCAAGTTGAAAAGTACTTTGGAAAATGGCAACAAGGCGCCGATATTTCCTATAACGTTCCAGATGCAAAATACAATGTTGGTAAAACACAAATTGACTTTGTTGATATGCCTAATGCTGTGCAATCAAATATTTCTTTAACGCACACAGTAGACCTTAAAATGAACGACCCAGATTATCATGCTGTTTTAATTGCCAATAAAATTCTTGGTGGTGGTTTTAACAGTTACTTAAACATGAATTTACGTGAAGAACACGGTTATACATACGGTGCCAGATCTAGTTTAAGTGCCGATAAATATGTAGCGCGTTTTAGCGCAGGAGCTTCAGTTAGAAACGCTGTAACAGATAGCGCTGTAGTAGAGACTTTAAAAGAGATTAAACGAATTAAAAACGAACCCGTAACTGCAGAAGCATTAGCTAATGCTAAAGCAAAATATATGGGTGATTTTGTACTAGCATTAGAAAGCCCTCAAACAATTGCTAGATATTCTTTAAACACTATTATAAACGATTTACCAGAAGATTTCTACTCAACATATCTTCAAAAAATAAATGCTGTTACTGCTGCCGATGTACAACGTGTTGCTAATAAGTATTTCAAACCTGAAAATGCACGTGTTGTTGTTGTAGGAAAAGGTAGTGAAATTATAGAAAACCTAGAAAAAACTGGTTTGCCAATTAAATATTACGACAAGTACGCTAACCCAACTAAGAAACCAGAAGCACCAAAAGAAGTGTCTGGGGTAGATGTAAATACTGTTTTAAACAATTACATTAAGGCTATTGGTGGCGAAGACAGATTAAATAAAGTGTCGTCTTTAATATTAAAATACGAAGCTAACGCCATGGGGTCTACCTTGTTAAACGAAGAAAAAAAGGTAGACAACAAAATGGCTCAAGTAGTTTCTATGAATGGCGCACCAATGATGACTGTTGTTGTTACTCAAGAAGAAACTTTTATGAAAAGAGGTGGCATGAAACAACCACTTCCTGAAAATATGGCTAATGACATGAAAATTATGGCAGGCTTATTTTTAGAAAAAGATTTATTAAACTCGGACAAAGCCAAGCTTTCTGGGATAGAAAAAATCGATGGTAAGGATGCTTATAAAGTTGATGTTGCTGGAGAAGTTGTATCTGTTAGCATGTATTACGATATAGAAACAGGTCTTAAAGTAAAAGAAGTTCAAACCACTTCTATGCAAGGACAAACACAAACTCAAGAAGCCGTTTTAAAAGATTATAAAGATTACGATGGTATTCTTTTCCCTTCAGTTAAAGAAGGTACTCAAATGGGACAACCTATTACATCTAAATTAATTGAGGTAATCATTAACGAAGGGGTTTCTGAAGAAGACTTCAACTAAGTTTTAAACTTAAATATTTTAAAAGCCCGAATGATTTATTCGGGCTTTTTTCGTTTATGAGAAAGATAAACTCCTAATAAGATAATAAAGGTTGCTAAAGCTTGTAACACACTAAAACCTTCTCCATCTAAAACACCCCATAACAACGCTATAACAGGCATTAAATACGTTGCCGACGAGGCGAATACTGGTGTTGATATTTGCACCAATCTATTAAATATAACTTTTGCCATTGCTGTACCAAACAACGCTAAAATGGCTACAAATCCCAATGCTTCCATAAACATAACTCCATGAATGGTTTTTGACGTAAAAAACCCTGAAAAAATCAAAACCAATAGTGCTGGCAAGAAAATAACAAGATAATTCCCTGTGGCAATAGCCAATGGTTTAACATCTTGTAAATACCGCTTAATAATGTTTACATTAAACGCATACATAACCGTCGCAGTAATCACGAAAAGCGCATAAAAGTAATTTTGGTCTGGATTAACATCAGCCCCTTCAAAAATTAATATTGCTGTACCCACAAAACCAATCATCACACCTAATATTTGGCGTTTTGTAGAAATAATTTTAAAAATTGTAAGTCCAATTAAAGTCGTATTTAAAGGTACCAAAGAGTTTAAAATGGACGCGATAGAACTATCTATCTCTGTCTGAGCAAACGCAAACAGAAACGCCGGAAAAAAAGACCCTAGAAACCCCGACAACGCAATCCATTTCCATTTCTCCTTAGGAATATACTTTAGATACTTAACTCCAAAAACCAATAAAATCAATCCTGTAAGCACAGATCTTAAAGCTCCTAACTGAAAAGGCGTAAACCCTAAGAGTGCCTTTTTTATAAGTATAAACGAACTTCCCCAAATAAGAGATAATGACATTAGAAAAAGCCACTTTGGATGTATATTTTTCATAGCTAATTTTAAAAGCGTACAAAATTCTAACTTTTAGTAGAATAAAAAGCAATATTTCTTAATTTTGTATGAAATAAAATTCATTAAAAATGAAACACTTAAAATATTTTTTTGCTGTAGTTACCATTTCGTTATTAACTATAGCCTGTAAAGAAAACACGACAACTCCAGAAGTAAAAACTGTAGAAGTTGAAACATCTAAAACAAAAAAATTAAATCCTAATGCCACATTTGCTAAAGCAGAATTTAATATAGACGGCATGACATGTGCTGTTGGTTGTGCGAAAACTATTGAGAAAAAATTAGCCAATATGGATGGTGTAAAATCTGCAACAGTAGATTTTGATAAAGAATTAGCCATGGTTGAGTACGATGTAGCAACTGTTAACACCTCTTCTTTAGAAGAAACTGTAAAGAAAGCTGGCGACATGTATTCTGTAAAAAACATGAAAACTCTTGATGGATCTTCAATGAAAAAAGGATGTAAAGCAGATTGCAAAATGGCTTGTTGTGCTAACAAAGAAGAAGCTAAAAAAGAAACTGCCTGCGCTAAAGATTGTAAAAAACCATGCTGTGCAGATAAAAAACAAGCGTAAAACAAAATACAATACTTACATAAAAAGCACTCTAATTTAGGGTGCTTTTTTTATTGCCATTTTACTGTTTCCATGATACGTTTAATATCATTCTCTAAGTATTTTGCAGCTGGTAAAATAGAATCGTAATTTGGTTTTGTATAAAAATAAAGTGACCCTGTTAAAAAGTGATTTAAACTATCTGTTACATAAAACTGAGATTGCGAAGCGGCATTGCCGCCAACTTCATAAAACATCCCGTAAACTTTTCGCTCTTCGTTTAAATAAGGCTGCTCAACAATTTCATCGGCTTTTCTAGTGTGCTCTTGTGTAAATTTTTGAGCATCTTTTAAAAACGTTATTAAACGTTCTTTATCTCTTTCAACACGTTTATAGGTTAAATATATAGTGCCTTGCAAATTTTCATATACTAAATCTATCCCAACAGTTTTTGTTTCGCCTTGAAGTTGCCTAACATTGACTTTAGAAACCTCTTCATTTTTATCGAACACAATTGGCGTACTACTTGACTGATACTGCTTATACTCTGGCTTTGGATAATCTAACCTTAAATATGCTTTAGGTTTTGGCAAAGGGTCTTCACCACAACCTAATAAAACAAACATGGTTAAAATTGAAATGGTAAATCTCATAAATTAAGGTATCGTTACTTTTATTCTTTTAAGACGTTTTTTATCTAACGATTCTATAGTAAAAACGTAATTTTTATAATTTATTTTACTCCCTAGTTTGGGAAAACTTCCTGATATTTCAAGTACAAAACCTGCTATGGTTTCGGCCTCACCTTTTTTCTCCTCAAAGAGAGTATTATCATCTATCTTAATAATTTTATAAAAGTCTTTTAGCTGTGTTTTTCCTTCAAAAACATAATTGTTTTTATCTAATTTAGAATACACGAGGTCTTCATCATCAAACTCATCGCTAATATCGCCAACAATTTCTTCTATAATATCCTCTAATGAAATAACGCCAGAGGTTCCTCCATATTCATCAACAACAATGGCTAAGTGTACTTTCTTTTCTTGAAACTCGACCATTAAATCGTCAAGCTTTTTATTTTCGGGCACAAAAAAAGGTGCTCTTATTAAAGTTGTCCAATCAAATTGTTTTTTATCTATATGCGGTAGCAAATCTTTTACATACAACACGCCTTTTACGTTGTCTATGTTGTCTTCAAAAACGGGAATCCTAGAATAACCATTATTGACAATTTCAGGAATAACTTCCTGATACTTTTGATTGATATTAAGTGCAAAAATGTCTATTCTAGGCTTCATAACCTGCTTGGTATCGGTATTACCAAAAGACACAATCCCTTGTAAGATTTTGTGTTCCTCGCTTGTAGTGTCTTCTTCGCTTGTTAACTCTAAGGCTTGCGAAAGCTGATCGACACTTATATTTGTTTTTTGTTTACCCAAACGTTTATGAATCCCTATTGTAATGCTTCGCATAGGTAAACTTAAAGGTGAGAAAATGGTGTCTAAAACTTTAAGCGGATAGGCTATAAAAGTGGCAAATCTAAGGTTGTTTCTGCTGGCATAAATTTTTGGTAAAATTTCACCAAACAGTAATATAAAAAATGTCACTACAACGACTTCTACTACAAATCTTAACCATAATGTGGTTAAGCTTTTAAATAAAAACTCACCTAAATAAGCAAATAATATAACTATAGCAATATTAACAAAGTTGTTTGCTATAAGTATGGTAGCTAATAATTTTTTAGGCTTTTCAAGTAATGTTGTAAGTATTTTAATTGATGTAGGCTCGTCTTCAATACTATTTTCAATATCTGACTTTGTGAGAGAAAAAAGCGCTACTTCTGCTCCAGAAATTAATGCAGAGCATAGTAACAAAATAAAAAGCAAGGCAAATCCAAATACAATTGAGTAATCAATTGTTAAAATATACATTAACAGTAAACTCGGAGGTTCTGAATCCAATAGTAAAACTTTGGTTAAACAAACGTTAGTGGTTTATTAAAAAGGCAAATCATCATCTTCATTATTACCTGAAGTTTCTTTGTTCTCAACAGGCTTTTGTGGCGATGGTGTTGCTTGTTTTGGCTGTTGGTTATTACCACTTTCAGATTTTGTAGTTAAAAACGTAAAATCTGTGCATTGTATTTCGGTAGAATATCTTTCATTACCGTTATCGTCTGTCCATTTTCTTGTTTTTATTCTACCTTCTACATAAATGCGGTCACCTTTACTTAAGTATTTTTCACAAATTTCTGCTGCTTTGTTTCTTACAACAACATTATGCCATTCGGTGTTTGTAACACGCTCGTTAGTTTGTTTATTGGTGTATGTTTCATTTGTAGCCAAAGGAAAACGCCCAATGCATCCGCCGCCATCAAAGTAATGCATTTTAACTTCATCTCCTAAATGCCCAATAAGCATAACTTTATTTAGTGTTCCTGACATGTCTTTATTTTAGTTTTAAATAACAAAATTACGTTTTTGCTTTACATCTCATTAAAATTAATAAAAAAATATGAGCTTACAGCTTTATGAAAAGTTAAACGCTTCAATAAATTTCTCAATTAAAACAGGAACAGGATAATTTTTTAATTCTGAAATTAAAATACTGTTTTCTGAAAGTTCCTGAACATCAATAATCCAAAACTTGGTATGCAAATGTTGATGAGATAGCTTGTGTACTATATCTTTTGTATTAAAAAGCCTTAAATCAAATGCTTGCTTTTGATTATTTGCAATTTGTTTTTTTAAATCTGTATGTGTTATTGGTTTTTCGGTTTCTAATAAAGGAAATTGATACAATCCTTTCCAAATCCCCTTACCTGTTCGCTGCTCTAAGAATGTTTTATTATCTGTCGATAAGTAAACCAAGAAGTTATAATATTTCTTTTTAGGCTTTTTTGCCTTCAATTTTACAGGTAACACATCCACTAGATCTTTTCTGTAGGCAACACAACTTTCTGATAACGGGCAATTATTACACTGTACTTTTTTAGGCGTACATTGTGTGGCACCAAAATCCATAATAGCTTGGTTATAATTTGCTGGATTATTACTATCTAGTTGCTCTTGCGCTAAGGCTTTAAAAACTTTAAACCCTTTTGATGTATTTATAGGTTCGTCAACCCCAAAATATCTAGACAAAACCCTGTATACATTACCATCTAACACTGCTTTTTTTTCGTTATAACAAATAGATGCTATAGCACTTGCTGTATAATCGCCAACACCCTTAAGTTTTAATAAGTCTTTATAACTATCTGGGAAGTTTCCATTTAGGTTATAAGCAACATGTTTTGCAGTTTCATGTAAGTTTCTTGCCCTAGAATAATATCCCAAGCCTTGCCATAGTTTTAAAACATGATCTTGTGGAGCATCTGCAAGTTTTTTTACATCTGGATAAGCATTCACAAATGCTTGATAATAAGGTAATCCTTGCTTAATTTGTGTTTGCTGCAAAATAATTTCTGATAGCCAAATACGATAAGGCTCAACGGTGTTTCGCCAAGGTAAATCGCGTTTATTTATTGAGTACCAATTAGTTAAAGTTTGTGAAAATACCATGAAAAATATATACTAAACGCAAAAATAAACGTTTATAATGTTAAATTTTAGTTATTTAGGTTTGAAAAATTGAATATTAAATGACTATATTTGCAACCCTTTTATAATTAATAGTAACTATACAAAATATTTTAAAAATGACTAAGGCTGATTTAGTAGCAAAGATTTCTGAAAGATTAGGAATAGAAAAAGGAGATGTTCAAGCAACAGTTGAAACTTTTATGGATGAAGTAAAAACATCTTTAGAAAGTGGAGATAACGTTTATTTAAGAGGTTTTGGAAGTTTTATCGTGAAAACTAGAGCTGAAAAAACAGGACGTAACATTTCTAAAAACACAACTATTAAAATACCTGCTCACAACATACCAGCATTTAAACCTGCTAAAGTTTTCTTAGAAGGCGTAAAAGCAAATGTTGAAGTAAAGTAATTAAAACACAATATTAATTTTAAACCCATGTAACTTATGCCAAGTGGTAAAAAACGTAAAAGACACAAGGTAGCTACGCACAAGCGTAAAAAAAGAAGACGCGCTAATCGTCATAAAAAGAAAAAATAAACCCAAAAAAGTAGTTTGTTAACTACTTTTTTGGTTTTACAGTAAAACGTTCTTTGATAACGGGTTTTATATAAAAGATAGCGCTTACCTTACGCCATCTAAAACCCTCTGGATTAACAATCCTGTGAAATTATTATTTAATCCATCTGTACGTAATTGTATGGATAAAAATTAACAAAATGGAAAAAGAATTGATCATTAGATCTGATTCAGAACATGTTGATTTTGCCTTATTAAAAGATGGAAAATTAATTGAATTACATAAAGATGAAGAAAGTAATAACTTTGCTGTTGGCGATGTATTTATTGCCAAAATAAGAAAAGTTATTCCCGGCTTAAACGCTGCTTTTGTAAATGTAGGCTACGAAAAAGATGGCTTTTTACATTATCACGATTTAGGCCCAAAACTATCTTCCCTTTTAAAATTCACAAAACGTGTAAGCACAGGAAAACTAAAAGATTTTTCTTTAAAAAACTTCCCATTTGAAAAAGAGATTGATAAAGACGGCAAAATAAACGACGTCTTAAAATCAAATCAGTCTATTTTAGTACAAGTAGTAAAAGAACCTATATCAACAAAAGGGCCGCGCATAAGTTCGGAACTTTCGATAGCGGGCAGATACATCGTTTTAGTACCTTTTTCCAACCGTATTTCTATTTCGCAAAAAATAGAAGACAAAGACGAAAAAGACCGCCTAAAACGACTTGTTAAAAGTATCACACCGCAAGGATTCGGAATTATTGTACGTACTGTAGCCAAAGGCAAAAAAGTGGCTGAATTAGACAAAGATTTACACAACCTTATGGGGCGTTGGAACGCCATGTGTAAAAAATTACATAAGGCTCATCACCCAACCAAAGTATTAGGAGAGTTAAACAAAGCCTCGTCTATTTTACGAGACATTTTTAACGATACCTTTACTAGCATTCATGTTGATGATGAAGAGCTTTATATTCAAATTAAAGATTATGTGCAGCAAATTGCACCTAAAAAAGAATCTATAGTTAAGTTATATCAATCTAAAGTTCCCATTTTTGAAAAATTTGGTATAGAACGCCAAATAAAAACCTCTTTTGGGAAAACTGTTTCTATGGCAAAAGGAGCCTATCTAGTAATAGAACATACAGAAGCGATGCATGTCGTTGATGTAAATAGTGGAAACCGCTCTAACAAAGCCAAATCGCAAGAAGAAACAGCCTTAGAAGTTAACCTTATTGCCGCAACAGAAATGGCACGACAATTACGATTACGTGACATGGGTGGCATTATTGTGGTTGATTTTATTGATATGACAAAAGCTGAAAATAGAAAAAAGCTCTACAATCATTTAAGAGATGAAATGAAAGACGATAGAGCAAAACACAAAATATTGCCTCCAAGTAAATTTGGATTAGTACAAATAACAAGACAGCGTGTAAGGCCTGAAATGAACATTAAAACAAGGGAAACAAACCCTAATGGCACTAATGGCTCCGAAATTGAAGCACCTATTGTTTTAGTACAAAAAATAACTCACGAACTTGAGCAATTATTTAAAAAAGACTATAAAAAAGTAACGCTTAACGCACACCCTTTTATAGCAGCCTTTTTAACAAGAGGATTTCCATCTATACGTTCAAAATGGTTTTTTGAACATAAAAAATGGGTTAAAGTTTTACCAAGAGATGCTTACACATATCTCGAATACCATTTCTTTGATAAGAATGGTAAAAAGATTAAATAACAAAAAAGCCTTGCTATTAATTTAGCAAGGCTTTTTTTGTTTTAGTTATATCTTAAATTTACTCTTGTGAAGGTCCTCCACTTACTATAATAAATTCAGATCGTCTATTTTCTTGATGCTCTTCTTCGCTACACTTAGAACCACAATCTACCTTTGGTTCGTTTTCTCCTTTTCCTACTCCTGATATTCTAGAGGCATCTATTCCTTTAGAGATAACATACTGTACTGTAGACTGTGCACGTCTTTCAGATAATTGCTCGTTATAACGTTTTGGCCCTCTACTATCGGTATGCGATTCTGCTGAAATTACCATCTCTGGGTATTTCTTCATCACTTCTACAAGCTTGTCTAACTCAAAAGCACCTTGCGATGTAATATTAGATTTATCAAACTCAAAGAATATTGGGTTTAATACCACACGATCTTTAACTATAATCTTGTCTATTGGCTTTAAGTTAACTTGAAAGGTGTCTTCTTCTTTTTCGCTTCCAGAAAAAGTAACTTGATTACTTTCATAGTCAGCTAATTTTGCAGAAATATCTAACGATTCTGAACAAGGTACAGTATACATAACCTCTCCTTGATTGTTGGTCGTTTCAGTTAAAACAACTTTCCCATTAGCATCGGCTACGGTTACATTGGCTCCTGGTAAAGGGTTATTAGTATCTTGATCAACCACAACTATAGTTAAATCTACATTGCAAGGCTTTAAACGTTGTACGCCATAAATATCGTCGCTTCCTTGTCCGCCTTCTCTATTAGATGATACATAACCTTCACCTGTTTCTTCGTTAATTGTGAAAGCTAAATCATCGGCTTTACTGTTAACTGGTGTTCCTATGTTTTGAGCTTTTCCAGCATCATCAACATAAAATACATCTAATCCCCCAAGACCTAAATGTCCTGTTGATGAGAAGTATAGTGTTCCATTATCACTAATGTAAGGGAACATTTCTTGCCCTTCTGTATTTACTTTGTTTCCTAAGTTTTCTGGGGTCCCAAAAGAACCATCAGCGTTTACAGATACTTTATAGATATCATACTCACCTATTCCTCCAGGCATGTTAGAGGCAAAATATAATGTTTTACCATCTTTGCTTAACGATGGGTTTTTAACCGAGTAATCTTCACCGTTAAATGGCAATAACTCAACATTTCCCCATTGTACGCCATCTTTGGTAGCCTTATATAAATAAAGGTAGCTTATTTTTGTTCTGTCGTCTTTATTCTTTTCGTAAACACCTTCATAAAAGCTTTCTCTAGAAAAGTACATGGTATTACCATCTGGACTAAACGTTACTAAGCCTTCATGGTATCTTGTGTTAATGTCTCCTGAGACTTTCTCGGCTTCGGCTACTTCACCATCTGTCATAGACATATCTGCTTGGTAAACGTCTAAAAATGGCTCTTCATTCCATCCGTAATCTCTTCGAGCATTATTTCTTGCCGATGCAAAGTAAAGTACGCCATCCTGTAATGTTCCTCCAAAATCGGTAACTTCGGAGTTAATATCTAAGGATGATAATTCATACTTTTCTTTTGCATTTAAAATACCAGAAACATAATCTGGATTTGACGTAAACGCTTTTGCACGATCGTCTTTAGGCTCCATGTTGGCAAATTTTTGCATCCATGTATTAGATTGATCGTATTTACCATTGGCTCTTAGCATTTGTGCATACTTATAAACCATTTCAGAGTCTTGATCTTCTGAGCTTTCTAAGGCTTTTGCATACCACTTCTCGGCTTCCTCGGTATTAAAAATATTGTAGTTAGCTTCGGCCAATTGCCCGTAAACATAACTATCGGCCTTACCTTTTTCTACCAGTTTATTATAATCCTCGATAGCTTCGACAAACTCGTATTTTGCAAAACGTTTGTCTGCTTCTTTGGTGTGTTTATTTTGAGCAGTTACACTTAAACTACTCATTAATAGTAATGTGATAAATATTTTAATTTTTCTCATAATGTTTAGCTTAAGTAGTTATTAGAAGTAACGTGGTGAACGCGATACTTTCTTCGTTAAATTAATATCAAAATTGATAAAAATTTCATGAGATGATGAGGTTTCAATGTCTAAATCTGATTGAATACTATCATACGCATAACCTATTCTTAGGTTTGGTGTGATTAAGAAATTAATCATTCCACTAAACGAATCTTCTAAACGGTAACCAACTCCTAATTCTACCAAATCGTACATAAATAAGTTGGCATTAACATCAAAACTCACTGGTGCATCTACAGCCGCTTTAAGAAACGCATGTGGTTTTAACTTAAAGTTGTCAGACAAACCAAACACATAACCTGCTGCTGCAAAAAAGTGTTGTACTTCTGAGCCTATTTTTGTTCCATTAGTATCTAAATGTACCGAATTCAACATATTCGGCATAGATAAAGACACGTAATATCTATTAGGTTGATATAAGTACAATCCAGCTCCTATGTTTGGCGTTACTTCGTTAATATTTTCTCTTAAAGGATCATTCTCCTCAATAACATCTAAGTTACCTAAACCAATGTCGTGAAAGGTAGCTCCGGCTTTAACACCAAAGGCTAATTTATGATCTCCACCAAGTGGCAATGTGTATGAGAAATCTGCATACACATTGTTTTCATTTACTGGACCTATCTCGTCACTTATAAAAGAAAGTCCTAAACCAACTCGTCTACCTACCGGCGAGTGAATAGAAAATGTTCCTGTCTTGGGGGCACCTTCTAAACCAACCCATTGGCTTCTATATAACGCGCCTATAGATATAGCATCTTCAACTGATCCTGCATAGGCCGGGTTGATGACATTCATGTTATACATATACTGCGTATATTGTGGGTCTTGCTGTGCTTGCACTTGCCATGCAAGCAAAACTGTTACGATTATTATATATAGTTTTTTCATTATAATATTTTAGTTGATTTAGTGGTTTACTTCTGTCTATTGATGTATAACCAAGCCGTTTTAACTTGATCGCCTTGATACTTCATTACATAGTAATAGGTTCCTGTAGGCAATTCTTCGCCATCATCTGAAATACCTCCAAACTCATCTGTATAGTTTTGTTTACTATAAACTTTAACACCATACCTATTAAAGATCTCTAAACTACTCACATTAAACCCATCTAAATCAAATACATCATTACTACCATCATTATTTGGTGTTATTAATTGAGGAATAGTACATACTTCTACAGTAACATCAACTACCATTGATTCTGGACACTCGCCTGCTGTTGTATAAAGAACAGAATAAGTGGTTCCAATGGTGCCGCCTGTTATCTCTCCAGTGTTAGAGTTAATCTCAGCGTCATCAGACGGTGGCGTGTCAAAACTGAAAGTTCCTCCTGATGTCATCACACTTCCGGATACTACTTGTGCACCACAAACTGTTGGCTCCATCTCAAAATAAGGATCGTCACTAGATAATGTAGTAACTGTTACTGTTGATGTCGCCCAACATGTACCAGAAGTCGTATACTCTACTGTATAACTCATATCTGGTGTACCGCCTGTTATCTCTCCTGTTTGTGGGTCTATTAATGCGTCATCATTTGGCATTGGATTAAATGCAAATGTGCCGCCCATGTCGCCTGTTATTGTTGCTGTTGCGCCGTCACAGGTTGGTTCCATAGTAAATGTAGCATCTTCTGCAGGTAGCACTGTTAAAGATTGTGTCCCTACAACTGTACAACCTACTGTAACAGTATATTCAATCGTATAAGTTGCTCCTGGTGTACCGTTAGTAACTTCTCCTGTTGCTGGATTAATAGTGGCTCCATCATTCGGCATTGGATTAAAAGCAAATGTTCCACCTGTATCTCCAACAATGGTAACAGTTCCACCATCACATGTTGGTGCAACAGTAATCGTTGGGTCACCTCCAGATAATGTAGTTACTGTTTGTGTTAAAACTGCTGGACAATCTCCTGGTGAAGTATACTCCACAGTATACGTTGTTCCTGTGTTACCCCCTGTTATCTCACCTGTATTTGGATTAATAACTGCATCATCAGTTGGTGCTGGGTTAAAGGCAAATGTTCCACCTGTATCTCCTGTAATAGTTGCTGTAGCACCATCACATGTTGGCTCCATAGTAAATGATGCATCTCCTGCACCTAATACAGTAACTGTTTGCGTTTCGATAGCAGGACAGTTTCCTAAAGTTGTATATTGAACGGTATAGGTTTCTCCTGGTGTACCACCAGTTACTTCTCCTGTTGCAGGATCGATAACTGCAGTATCTGTTGGTGCAGGGTCTAATTCAAATGTCCCTCCTGTATCAGCTGTACTAGAAAGAGTTGCTATTCCTCCATCGCATGTTGGTTCCATAGTAAACGATGCATCAAAACCATCGCCTCCAATATATTCAACAAGGACTTCATCAGAAACTGTTGCTTGACCACCAGTACATAAATCGTAAGTTACTTCGAACGTATAGTTTTCTGTTTCACCTGGTGATACTGTTACTGTTTCTGTATTTCCTACAGAGTTTCCATCTTCATCTAACCAGTTTAAGGTATAGTTAGGTGTTCCAGAAGGTGAGAATCTCCATGATTCTGGTTCTGTTACATCCCAAATCCCCATGTTACGTCCAGGAGGTGTTGTTGCTTGCGTATCGTCTATACTTTGTAAACCAACAACAGCTAAACCTCCATCGTTCCACCCTGGACAAGTTGGTTTTTCAATAATATGAATATCGATATTATTAGAAGACTCATGTAACACAATCTGGCTAGTTGATTGTATATCATTACAACTAAAATGACAAACTGAATTAAAGTTAACTACGAATTGTCTGTAAGGTGCTGATCCTAATACAACATAATCAATACTACCACATACGCTAGGGTCGATATCATGACCTACTCCAAAAATATTACCTTCTGTTATAGACGCATTATCATTATTAGGCAAGGTGTCTCCTGGATCAAAAGCCCAACCATTTCCTGTTTCTGCAAATTGCGTTTCAAAACTAATTACACCATTAGATCCTATTATAACTTGGTCGTAAACCCCACCATAGAAACAGAATTCAAATCCAAGGTCAATAACTTCTGACCATACATCATCACTATCTACACTTGTTGGTGTAGCACCATCAACTGGTGGTGAAGGGCATGTATCTATAGCATTTATTTCATAATTTTCCGTATCCTGACCATATAAATGGAAGTTTGCAGAAAGTGTTGCTTCTGGGTTTTCACAATCTACTACTTGATCTTCACCAGCATAAGCAATAGAACATGGATTTGGTGGTGGTGGGCACAAGAACGATAATGGATTACTTTCTACGATACAGTTTGAATCGTTAGTGTTTTCTGCAGTTATAACAACATTAGTAGTTGCTGGATAAGGTCCAAAAGTTAATATACCAACTTCAGTTGCAACTTGTGGTGTACCACCTTGATCATCTGAAACTGTAATTGAAGTTGCATCTCCCATATCGGAAATATCGACAGCAACCTCAAAAACAGGGTTATCAGGATCTGTAACACAATCACCATTTATAATATTAAAACTAACGTCTTGTGTAATACACGTTTGACACCAAACGTCGAAATCCCATGGAATGTAACCACTACTTGAGCAACTACCAAAACCATCTGAATCTATTTGAATCGTTAGTGTGTCTCCTGAACTAGTAAATGACAGACCTGTTAAATCTCCGCCATTATCTCCTTGGTATAAAACACTACCATCTGAATCTAAAATAATGATCTCATCCCAAGTTTCTTCTATTTCACCTGCGTTAAATTCTAAGCTTAATGGATAGCCACTTGAACTCGCAAAATAAAATTCCATAGGATCATTATTAGTATAACAATATGTTGTATTGAACACCTGACCGGCCTCACAGTCAATTACTTGATTAGGATCTGGTCTTGTGGTAAAGCTATATTCTGTACAATCGGCAGCATTACCGTTATCGTTATAAGGTACTATAGTTACATAATAGGTTGTATCGTACTCTAGTGTTCCTGGATCGTATGTTAATACGTTTCCTACATCTAAGTTATCAACTACATCTGTTCCTCCTGGAGTTGTTCCAACAGAAAGCGTATAACCTGTAACGAATACTGTTGCAACATCCCAGTTGATATCAGCATTTTCATCATTATCTATAGATCCATCTACTGGAGATGTCAAAGCTGCATCACAGTTTGGAACCGCAGAAGTATCAACACAAGTTACATCAAAATCCCATTGAGTTTGTGAACCACTTTGGCAGCTTACAGAACCATCAGATTCAACATATACTGTAATTGAACTCCCTGTGGATGTAAAGGAAAGTCCTGCTAAATCTCCGCCATTCCCATAAGGTGTTGCGGCATTTAAATTTGTTCCATCAGAATCTATAATATATAATTCATCAAAGTTGTTCTCAACAGTTCCTGAGTTAAAAATCAAGAATAAAGGGGCACCATCGCTACTAGCAAAGCTATAAGCAATTACACCTTCGTTTTCATTACTATCATAACAGTGAACTGTATTAATAACCTCATTAGTAGAGCAATCAACAATCTGATTAGGGTCTGCTCTTGTTGTAAAGCTATATTCTGTACAATCGGTAGCATTACCATTATCGTTATAAGGCACTATAGTTACATAATAAGTTGTTTCGTAAGCTAAAGTTCCAGGGTCGTATGTTAATACGTTTCCTACATCTAAATTATCAATTACATCTGTTCCTCCTGGAGTTGTTCCAACAGAAAGCGTATAACCTGTAACGAATACCGTTGCTTGACTCCAGTTTAAATCATCGTTTTCATTAATTCCTGTAGCTCCATCTGCTGGTGCTGTTAATACAGCATCACAATTTGGTAGTGCAGAGGTATCAACACAAGTTACATCGAAATCCCATTGAGTTTGTGAACCACTTTGACAGCTTACAGAACCATCAGAATCAACATATACTGTAATTGAATTGCCTGTAGACACATAAGTAAGTCCTGTTAAATCCCCACCATTTCCATAAGGTGTTGCAGCATTTAAGTTTGTTCCATCAGAATCTATAATATATAACTCATCAAAGTTGTTCTCAACAGTTCCTGAGTTAAACGTTAATGATAAGGGTGCTCCATCACTACTAGCAAAACTAAAAGCAATTACCCCTTCATCTTCATTACTATCGTAACAGTGAACCGTATTTATAACCTCATTAGTAGAACAATCTACAATTTGGTTAGGATCGTTTCTAGTTGTGAAACTATATTCTGCACAATTTACAGCAGGTCCGTTATCGTTATAAGGTACAATAGTCACGTAATAGGTTGTTTCGTAAGCTAATGTTCCTGGATCGTATGTTAATACATTTCCAACATCTAAGTTGTTAACTACATCTGTTCCTCCAGGAGTGGTTCCTATAGAAAGTGTATAGCCTGTAACTATTACAGAAGCGGCACTCCACGTAATATCTGAGTTTTCGTTAACATCTGTTTCTCCATTTGTAGGGCTTAATAGTGAAGCATTACAGTTTGGCACGGCAGTTTCATCTATACAAGACACATCAAAGTTCCAAGGTGTTGTACAACATGTACTTCCAGAATCGCAACTAACACTACTATCTGCATCGATTTCAATAAAAATAGAATCTCCAGTTGAATTAATTGACAATCCTGCTAAATCTCCTCCATTATTACCACCGTACAATAATGTTCCTGTATTATCTGTTCCATCATAAATAAAAATCTCATCACAGCAAGACTCAATTCCTCCTGAATTAAAGAACACATTTAATGGCGCTCCACTAGAACTTTGGAAGTTCCATGTAGTTGTATCTCCGTTAGTATAACAATGTACTACATTTATTGGTGTTCCTGAGGCACAATCTACAGGTGCATTTGGATCTGCTCCTGTTGTAAAAGTTTGTTCTTCACAATCAACAGCAGGACCATTATCATTGTAAGGTATTATACTCACATAATATGTTGTTGAATAATCTAATACTGGTAACGTATTATAAAATGTAGATAAACCAACATCTTCGTTATCTATTATTTCAGTTCCTCCAGGCGTTGTACCTACAGATAACACATATCCATTTGGTAACCCTGAAGCACTACTCCAAGACAGTGTTGTATTGATACTAACTGACGTTTCTCCATTTGTAGGTGTTGTCATGGTAACGCAAGAAGGTGGATCTGCAACAACTTGATTAGCTACAACATTATCTATATAAAAATAATAATCTCCAGCACCCCAGGTATTAGCAAACCTAAGTTTAAAATCTGAGCCTGTTGGTATATCTGCAGCTGGCAACACCGTATTAAATGTCGCACATGTATTTGATGTTGTATGATTACCATCATCTATAGTGACAAGTGTAATCCAATTCCCTCCATCATCTGTTGAGTATTGAACATCCATCTGCCCCCAACCTGGCGGCGTAGCTTGTGTTCCTGCAGACCAGTCTACGACTTTATAATCGAAACTAATATTAACATCTGTACCATTTGATTGCCCTGCAACATTTGGTGATGTTAATTGATCTGTAGTATTAGTATCATTTAAGTTACCTCGCAAAGAAATAACGTTACATACTTCAGAAACTGTCCAATTGTAAGAATCTGTTGTCCATCCGGGAGGCAACCCAGCTTGACCATCGAAGTTTTCCACTAATCCTATTTGAGAATAACCAAAGAAAGCTATAAACCCAAACAAGATAGAGAGTGTAATTTTTTTCATGTGTTGTTAAATAGTTAGTTATTAATCTTTTTCATTTATTGACAGTAAATTATCAATAAAAACATTACGTACTTATCATTTTGATAGGCATTTTAAAAATAATCCTACAAAATTTTTAATCCTTAAAATTAGAAAAAAACTATCGCAAGAATAAGTTAACATATACTTAATAGATAAAAAGCTTTTTTCTTCGACAAAATGACTATTCCTTTAAAAGTATCATGGTGCTGGATTAGGTATTTCGGCATGAACCTCGTTAATCTCATGTAGGATTTCAGAATCTAGCGAAATATGGATGCTATTAATGTTCTCTTCTAACTGATTGATATTTGTAGCCCCTATAATATTAGAGGTTATAAATGATTGCTGATTTACAAAAGCTAATGCCATTTTTGCCATAGACAATCCGTATTTTTCTGAAATTGCCATATACTTTTTAGTTGCTAAGGTTGCCATCTTACTACTATACCTTGTATATCTTGAAAATTGATTTAATCGTGAGTTTTCGCTATCTAATCCTTTAATATACTTTCCTGAAAGTACGCCAAATCCCATTGGGGAATAGGCTAACAAGCCTACATTTTCTCTCATGGAAACTTCTGCTAAATCGCCCTCAAAAGTTCTATTTAAAAGCGAATACGGATTTTGAATCGTGATTACTCTTGGCAGATTATGTTGTTTGGCTTCTTCTAAATAGCGCATGGTTCCCCAAGCTTTTTCATTTGATATTCCTATCTGCCTAACTTTTCCAGATGTTACTATCTCTTGAAGCGATTGAAGAACCTCTTGAAAATTATCTTCCCACTTATCATTAGGATTATATTTAAAATCACGTGTGCCAAACGTATTGGTATCGCGTTCTGGCCAATGTAGTTGGTATAAATCGATATAATCTGTTTTCAGTCTTTTTAAACTGTTATCTACAGCATTGTTTAAAGCTTCTTTGGAAAACCCATTGGTTCTTATATGCGCTGTATAATCGCCATTCCCCGCTATTTTTGTTGCAAGTACAACCTTATCTCTATTTTTTGTTTTTTGAAACCAATTACCAATAATACGTTCGGTTTCGGCATATGTTTCGGCACAAGCTGGCACAGGATAGAGTTCGGCAGTATCAAAAAAATTGACGCCTTTTTCTAAGGCAAAATTCATTTGTTTAAAACCTTCTTCTTGGGTATTTTGGTTACCCCAAGTCATGGTTCCTAAACAAATTTTACTAACTTTTATATTGGTATTAGGTAGTGTGGTATATTTCATTTTGTTTTAATAAAAAAGACGCATCTTACGATGCGCCTATTTGTTAATTACTTTTTACTAAATATCGTTTAGCAGTTTTGACACCTCATCTAGTTTTGGTGTTAAAATAACTTCTATTCGTCTATTTTTTGCTCGCCCTTCTGAGGTTTCATTACTTGCGATAGGTGCAAACTCTCCTCGACCAGCTGCTGTTAAATTACTTGGATTAATATTTGGGTTATCTCTTAATATATTAACGATAGCTGTGGCTCTTTTTGTAGATAAATCCCAATTACTGGTTAATTGGCCACGTCCAGAATATGGTACATTATCGGTATGCCCTTCAATAAGGATAGCAATATCTGGATTATCTGCCAAAACAGTTCCTAATTGCTTTACGGCTTGGGTTCCTTTACCACCTACAGCCCAACTTCCTGATTGAAATAAGAGTTTATTCTCCATAGACACATATACTTTTCCATCGCGTTGCTCTACAGTTAGTCCTTTACCTTCAAAATCGGTTAAAGCCGAAGAAATAGCATCTTTCAACTTTGTCATGGCTTGGTCTTTTGCTGCAATAACACTTTCAAGTTCTGCTACACGATTAGAGCGTTCTTCTAATTCTCTCTTAAGTTTTTCTAATCTAGCATTCTCGGCAGCTAAAGCAGTTTCCTTAGCTTCTAATTGTGCTAAAAGCTCTCTGTTTTTTTGTGCGTTTTTGGCAATGGAAGCCGAACTGTTTTTTTCCAAGGCTTCATAAGATGCCTTTAAGTTATCTAAATTTGTTTTTGCTGCTTTATAATCTTGTTGATATTGGTCTCTTTCTGCTATGGCTTCATCGTAAGCTTGCTGAAGTTGCGACAACTCGTTTTCTGCTGTTGTGGCTTTACTAAGCAAACCTTCATTTTCTTCGGCGAGTGCTTTATTCTCTTTTTTTAAGGTAGCATACTTACTCTCTAAATCTTTATAGACTTTGGGTGATACGCATGAAGTGGCTAAAATAACGCCGAATACAGATGTTGCAAGTTGTTTTTTCATAATAAATAAGTTGTTCATTTTTTAATGTTCTATTTCAACCATTATGGGGCAATGGTCACTGTGTTTTGCTTCTGGCAATATAACGCCGCGTTTAAGTTTTTCTTGTAATGGATTTGCTACCATGGCATAATCTATCCGCCAACCTTTATTGTTAGCTCTTGCATTAGCACGATAACTCCACCAGCTGTAATGATGTGGTTCTTTATTAAAAAATCTAAACGAATCTATAAAACCACTTTCTATAAAATTGCCTATCCACTCACGTTCTACAGGTAAAAAGCCAGATGTATTTTTGTTCCTTACAGGATCGTGAATATCTATGGCTTCGTGACAAATATTATAGTCACCACAAATAACTAAGTTAGGATAATCTTGCTTTAAGGTATTTACATACTCTTGAAACATGGCCATGTAGTCTAATTTATGTTCTAATCTAGCAATGTTCGTCCCTGATGGCAAATACAAACTCATAATAGAAATATCATCAAAATCTACTCTTAGGTTTCTGCCTTCGGCATCCATAGATTGAATTCCCGTTCCATATTCTACATGATTGGGCTCTTCTTTACAAAAAATAGCTACACCACTATAGCCTTTTTTCTGTGCTGAAAACCAATAATGATACTTATAACCAGCTTCTTCCAAAACGGCAACATCAACCTGTTCTTTCAGGGCTTTTGTTTCTTGAATACAAATAACATCTGGATTGGCTGTTTTTAACCAATCGGTAAATCCTTTTCTTATAGCGGCACGAATGCCATTTACGTTGTATGAAATTATTTTCAAAAGAATGATTTTTTAAGAATTTCAGCTAAAATAAATAATGCGTTACTTTTACACCATTAAATTAAAAGGCTTTTAACATCTCATAGCCATAAAATATTTTTAAAGTTATCAAGTTTTACTGTTAATGAAAGGAATTCTTTTACTTCTTATCTTTCTATTTGGACTTGGTGCTTTTGCCCAAGACACAAACAGTAATTACAAAACAAAACGTGTGGCTGTTGCCGATAGTATTGTTATTGATAGTGTAAGTATTAACCCGAATTTCTTTTCTTTAAAAACAAAAAATGGCGTTTACCTAGATGATAGTTACTACAAAATAGATTACACAAAATCTCTCTTAACAATTAAAAAACCTATTAATAGCGACTCGTTAATTATTGATTATTTAAACTATCCTGATTTTTTAACGAAAACCTACAAGCAACTTGACGAAAACATTATTGTAGAGCGCAGCAATAATCTTCAAAAACTTTATAAGTTTTCGCAACCAAGCGACCAAAAAACCTTTACGCCGTTTGATGGCTTAACCACTTCTGGTAGCATCTCGCGTGGAATTGTTATTGGCAACAATCAAAACTCGGTTTTAAATAGTGAATTAGATTTACAAGTAACAGGAAAACTCACCGATAAAATTTCTTTAAAAGCCTCAATACAGGACTCCAATATCCCGCTACAAGAAAGTGGGTATTCGCAACGTTTAGACGAGTTTGACCAAGTATTTGTCGAGCTTTTTAGCGACAATTGGAAAATTCGTGCTGGTGATATCGACCTTACAAACACACACTCCTATTTTGCTAATTTCTCCAAGCGTGTTCAAGGATTAAGCATTCAAGCTAAACTTAATCACAAGGCGTCTAACACCAATTTATTTGCCTCTGGTGCTTTGGTTCGTGGGCAGTTTACAACAAGTCAATTTACGGCACAAGAAGGCAATCAAGGACCATATAAATTGCGTGGCCCCAACCAAGAACTTTTTGTGCTTATTGTTTCGGGAAGTGAAACCGTTTATGTTAACGGTATTGCTTTAGAGCGCGGTGAAAACAACGATTATATTATTGATTATAATGCCGGTGAAATTATTTTTAATGCTAATTTTCCGGTAACCTCAGAAATGCGTGTTACTGTAGATTATCAATATAGCGAACGTAATTACTCGCGATTGGTTGTTTTTGGTGGCGGACGTTACGAAAGCGACAATCTTAACTTAGGCGTTTCTGTATATAGCGAAAACGATTCGAAAAACAACCCCTTACAACAAAATCTTTCCACCGAACAAATTGACATTCTTGCCAATGCTGGCGATAACCAAGACCTTATGTTGGCACCGTCAAGTACGCCAGAAGAGTACAACGAAAATCGTATTTTATACCGAAAAGAACTAGTTAATGGCGAAGAAATTTTTGTGTTCTCTAACAATCCAGAATATGAGTTATTTAATGTTCAGTTTACTTTAGTTGGCGATAATCAAGGAAATTATATTATAAGTACGAGTAACACTATTAGCAATATTTACGAATATGTTGCGCCTATAAATGGTATCCCGCAAGGTAATTACGATCCTGTAGTACGCCTTGTCGCTCCTACAAAACTACAAATGGCTGTTTTAAACGGAAATTACAAACCCACCCAAAAAACAGATATCGCCTTTGAGGTTGCAGGTAGTAAAAACGACTTAAACCTGTTTTCTAATATAAATGATGATGATAACGACGGCTACGCAGCGAAACTAAAAATTAACCAATCCATTGTAAAAAAAGATAGTCTTTGGAATTTAAATGCTATGGTAGATGGCGATTATATAAATGAAAACTTCAAATCTATTCAACGTATCTATAATGCCGAATTTAACCGCGATTGGAATTTAGGCAACAGCTCAGACTCTTACATTGCTACCAATTTAGGGCATCAAACGTTATTAAAATCTGGCTTGCAAGCCTTTCATCATAAAAAAGGATTTGCCGAATATCAATTTGAATATTTAAATTATTCTGAAAACTTTAATGGCAGTCGTCATGTATTTAATACCAATCTAATGTTAAATCGTTGGCATATCGCATCAAATTCTAGTTTTTTAAACGCCTCATCAACGGTAAATACCTCAACCTTTTTGCGCAGTTACAATCGCATTACATATAGTTTTAACAAAGCATGGATTGGCACAAAATTAGCCATTGAAGACAACGAACAGAAAGAAAAAGCGACCAATAATTACACCCCATTAAGTCAACGCTATAAATCGGCCGATCTATTTGCTGGTATTGGCGATAGCACCAATGTGTTTGTTGAAGCAGGATATAAATTTCGTGTAAACGATAGTTTGCAAAACAATCAATTACAACAAGTAAACACCTCAAACACCTATTATTTAAACTCGCGACTTATAAAAAACCAAAGAACAAACTTATCGCTTTACGCCAATTACAGAACACTGAAACATGACGATGATACTTTAGAGGATGAACACTCTATAAATTCTAGATTGCAGTTTAGCCAACGCTTATTCAAGCAATTAATATTTTTGAATACTGCTTACGAAACCAACTCGGGAACCTTACCACAACAAGATTACACTTTTGTTGAAGTAGAACCCGGACAAGGCGCGTACGTTTGGATAGATTACAATCAAAATGGCATTCAGGAATTGGAAGAGTTTGAAGTAGCGCAATTTCAAGATCAAGGAAAATATATTCGCGTTTTACTCCCTAATCAAGTCTATATAAAAACGCATCAAAATAGATTAAGCTTAAATTTAACACTTAATCCGCAACAATGGTCCACAAGCAATAATGGGGTTTTAAAAATACTATCTCGTTTTTACAGTCAGACATCATATTTAGTTGACCGCAAACAACGTCGTGAAGGCAATAATTTTAACCTAAACCCTTTTAAAAGTGATGCCGAAAACGAATTAGGGTTACAATCTAATTTTAGGCATGTGTTATTTTTTAACCGCGGTAAACAACGCTACACCACATCGTACACATATTTACAGAATAACACCAAAAACACCTTAAGTGTTGGCCTTATTGAAAATGCTTTAACTAGTCATAAATTTCAGTTTACGCATAAATTTGCTAAAAGTTGGTTGCTTAATTTGGAAAGCAACTATAACAACAACGAGAGTTTTAGTGAAAATTTTACAAGTAAAAACTTTAATATTGATGAAAACAACATCCATCCAAAACTCTCTTATTTGTTTAACGACAATGCCCAATTTGATGTTTTTTACCAATACAGCAGTAAAGAAAATACTATTGGTAGTTTAGAAACCTTATCGCAACAACGTTATGGTGTGTCTTTTGCCTATTCCAATACCGAAAAAATAGCGTTAAATGGGGAGTTTAATTACTTCTCCAATACTTTTTCTGGAGATAATAATACACCTGTTGCCTACCAAATGTTGGAGGGTTTACAACCAGGTACCAATTTTACATGGAGCCTTTTAGCACAAAAAAAGATTACCAAATACTTAGACTTAAACTTAAATTACTTAGGCAGAAAAAGCGAAACCAGTCGTGTTATCCATACGGGAAACATCCAGTTAAAGGCGTATTTTTAAAACATAACTCTACCTATTAAATGTGGCATGTTATGGTAAATAAAAAACACCTTCACTAGTTAAACTATTTCAGGAAAGCACATAATTATTAAGTCTTTCAAGTTGAAGCTGTGCTTTGCAACTAAAAATAAAGCCTAATACGCACAATATTATTAAATTATTTTTATGAATTTTTTAAAAAAATTAATTCTAGAAAAAGTTTAAAATAATAGGGAAAAAGACAATAGCAATAGTTAAAAAATAAATAATTAGAAAAAAGATATTTGTTACTCTTTTTTTCTTAAAAAGCTCTTTATCGCCTTTAATAACATACCCTATCTCAATGATTGAAAGAACGATCAATAACCAAAAATAGAAATAGACCAATAAATAAAGATAGCCATAAATCACTTCAAAAAGCACAAAAAAAAGATAAACCAATAAACAAAATATGTTTACTATTCTAACTATGTAAAACAACATAGGGTAATCTGGTACTTTATTAGGCATATAGATCGGTTTTTTTAAAACATAACTCTACCTATTAAATGTGGTATGCTGTGGTAAATAAAAAACACCTTCACTAGTTAACACATCTAAAGTTATACTATCATTAATAGCATCATAGATAATTCTTAATGTTCCTGTACCGCCATGAGAAAAACTTTGAAATGTTCCTTCGTAAGTATTATCCTCTGTTCGACTTAAATTAATACAATATGAGGACTCAAGTTCCTCGCAATCAACCTTAGAACCGTTAAAAAACACAGAACAATAATTACCTTGTAATTCATTTTCATTTGAATCAACAAAGTTAAGTTTTATTTCTGTTATATGCTTTCCGTTATCATTTTGCCAATTCCATACACCTGTAATTTCCTGAGCATCATATAAATTTGTTTGAGATTGAGCTTTACAGCTTATTGCAAAGAAAAATAACATTGGAATTATTAAAGCTATTGTTTTCATAATTGATTACAGTTTGCAATCGGATTATAATCTTTAGAGCCGCTACTGTAGGCTATGTTTTTTCGATATATATTATTTTGGAAATAACATTAGTTTCTTGATTGAACCTTATGGAAATAAAATTATTACATCCATCACAAGGCATATAAACAATGCTTTGGTCTCCATTGTTCATTGTGTTAAATACCACATCGCCTAAAAGACTTATGTTATCACCTACAGTTATTGTCGTTCCTTGAATTGTAATATTATAATTACTATTGACAATCTCAAAACTTCCTATTTCGGTTTGGCTTTGGTCACTGCTTGTCATAGCTGAAAAACCAATGCTAAATCCGTTATATGTATAATGTGAAATTCTCCATCAGAATCGATAATTGTTTCATCTGCCACTCCAAATAACAACGCCATAGCATTTTGATTGCCATATGTATCTTTTATATCAATTAATTTGTTGCCATTAATCTCTATGTCGTTAAACTCTGTTTCTGAAATTACATTAGCTGTTTGGCATTGTGCCACACTTGTAAAAACTATTAATAATATTAAAGCTATGCTTTTCATCATAATTCCATCTTTAGCAAAGAAATTACTTAAGTCCAAACAAAATACTCAATTTTAGTGATCAAATCTGAGCTTTGGTCAAATTCAATTATAATTGAAAACCCATCATAATCAAAAAGAGAAAAAATAATAGACTGAGTTCCATCAACATTCTCATTCATAATTATGTCGTCACCTAACACATTGATGTTATCTCCAATACTTGCTGTTTGATTATTTATCGTGATGGAATTTACATTAAAATAAGAAATGCTTGGTGTTGTTAAGTTAGAAGATAAGCCATTAAAAACAATACAGGAGTTATTGACATAAACAAACTTTCTAGTATGTTCTCCAATTTCAACACCTTTGTCAACCATGGATTGTGGCGTTCCAAAAAGAGATGCCATTTCTTCAACATCACCATTTGTTTGCTCAATATCCAACTTAAGAATTCCATCAATTCTTATGTTATCAAATTGCTCCTGAGTAAGTTCATTTGTTGCTGGTTGTGACTTACAACCCATTCCTATAAAAAAGAATGCTAATATTGTTATTGCTTTTTTCATATGATGTTTTAACCCAACCACTATGTAAAAATTCTTGTAGTGGCGAAAGGAGTCTTTTTTAATATACATTTAGATTTATTTTATGAATAAAATCATTAGCGTCATAATGTATTGAAATAAAATAATCTGCATCAGTAAAAGTGATTATGATTTCCCCATTCTCTCTGTTTGAGTAACTAAATGGATATATATTTTGAATTGAATCAATACTATCCCCTACCGAAATACTATTACTCGTGAAGTTGTATAGATTTGAGTCAATTTCAAAACTATCAATTTTGTCATCTAATAGATAAAAAGAGGCTCCTAAATAATGATAAATTTCACCCGATGAATCCTCAGTTTCAAAAAAATAACTTTCAATACTTTCTGGTTGGCCAAAATTTTCAATTAAAAAATTGCTTGAAGCTTTAAAGACTATATGATCATTAATTGTTGCTTGGTTTTTACTTATCGAGTTATTTTGAGCCTTACAGCTTATTGCAAAGAAAAATAACATTGGAATTATAAAATTACTCTTTTTCATTGTTTGCGAACACTATTGGCGTAAATAGGTGGTTAACTTACCTATACCACCTCCAGGGCGTTGATATATCAAAACTAACCTCTCATTATTTAAGGTATCGATCTCGTAATCATATTGCTCGTCAGTGTTAGCTATATTAGTTAAAATTAAATGGCTAACGGTTAAACCACTTGGGGTTTGTGATTCGGTTATTTGCCAACTATAATAGTCGGTTTCAAAATCACCACCATACTCTTTTGTTGCGGTGTAATCATTATTCACAACAAACAAATAGTCGGAAGGGTTTTCTTCAATATGCCAAGTGCCAACAATAAGCTCTTCTTCGGTTGGTTGCTGTTGTGATTGAGCAAACCCCAAGAGTGCTATAACCAATATGCTTACACTTAAAATTCTTTGTGCTGTTTTCATTGTTTTATAAACTCTACGTTTCTAAAATCACTCAACTTTAATTAAATGATTAATTTTTAGTCAACCTATTTCAGGAAAGTTCATTTCTCTAATTGGCTACAAAGGTCTCGCATATGAAAAGCAGTAGGCTTATATGTGCTATTTTTCTGTCGTGAAACAAAGATAGCAGAAAAGAACTAAACTTTAAGTTTACCCCTTAACTACTATTTTTTATATACGTGGTTGTGGTTAGTTTTTATTGTTTTGTTAGAGTTATATTATTTGGTATGGTAAACTCTGGGTCTCTTGGGTTTTGTCCATTTACATTCCAATGTTCTCTATTGCTTAAAGTTAGTTTAGCTTGAGTAACATTAAATTCACCATTTAAATCTGTTAGTAAATCTAATAATTCAAACTTAGCTACTTCTCCTTTATCTTTTAAATAGTCCATAAATGAAAAATCTGCAAGTGTTGTATTACGATAACATGCTCCTAACATTGGAGCTAACATTCTTTTAGGGTAGTTTGGGTGTAAATCCCATGCGTTATTAGCATTAATATCATAATCTAATGTATTAAATATTTCTACACCATTTTCTACATATTTGTATTTACCAATCAATTGATCCGTATACATTTCACTTAAATTATTGTAGACCATTTCAATTTTAGAAAAAACTATAGTAAGTGTATCCGTTCCATTAGTCCATTGCCAAGTACCTATAAATGGTGCAAAAGAGTTATTGACATCTTTTAAATAACAACCATCTACAATATCATCAGAATCATAATCTGATGCTATGTTTACGATTGGTGATTGCGCTTTACAACTTAATGTAAATAATATGATTAAAGTTAAAATTATATTTTTCATTTTTTTATATGTTTTTAGTTACAAGGTGTTTCTTTAAATGTTCCGTTTTTATATTCTATTTTTGTGAATTCTGTAAAATCATCATTCGCTCTAAATAATGTTAAGCCTAAATTTTCGTTTGCTAAAAATTTAGTAAATGCTAATTCATTTTGTCCATTAGTTTTGTCTGGCAATATATTATATCGTTTAGCTCCGTATTGGTTTTCAGCTTCTTCACGAAAATTGCTAAACTCCCAGCCTATAAAATATTTAATAGCGAAACTTGAATTCACAAAAGCATTAGAGTCGTTAATTTGTATAGCATAATTTGTGCCATGTTCGGTTGTTAAGAAATTAGTAAACGTATTTGGGCTAAAAATATGACCAGTACCGATAAATTGATACATTTCGTAAATATCTTGTAGTGAGAAAACTGAAAGTTGTTTTTTATTTTCTGTTTCGTTGTTGTAATGTAGGTGCATTAAAACACTTACAGCATTTGTTCCTAAATCCATAGCAACTTCGTCTGCATTTTCTTCACCTTCAAAATAAGAAGGAATAAATTGAGATTCTGTTGTATCTGTTGGATTTAGAAAATATCCCATTTCTTTTGTGGTAGTAGATGAACTATCCTGAAGTTGGTTCAATAATGTTCCAACTTCTTTTCTTGGTAGTTGGTTAGTAACGGATTTGCTAATTAAATTTTTTAATTTTATGCAGTCTTCTTCCGTCTCTTGAATCTCCTCATCAATAATAGGTGTTGTTATAACTTCACCTGTATCACCACAACCCTTGCAACTGTGGTCAAAGTCATCATCACTACCATCAGAAGAACTACCGCCGCTTCCACCACCGCCGCCATCACCACCATCACTAGAAGACGTTCCGCTACTAGTAGGAAATTCTGGACACTCAGGATCGGACCAATACAAATCACCCCTGTCTGCAGCAATACAAGCATCTCCTGCTGGATGATCTCCTTTCCAAGGACACATTAATGTAATAACACAACCATAAGAGTCGTAAGTTGTCTTAAGTTGTGAATTATTATACTCTATAGGTGTTATTTCAGTTTCTGCATCTAAAATATATGCCTTATCATCTGCAATGTATCTAGATTCTGAATTCAATACATATTTAATGATATATGCTTTTGGAATATTTGTACTGTCTATTTCTACCACTAGATTTTCAATAAAATTATCAGAAATGGTATCTCTACGAATAAAAAACGTGTAAGACGTATAACCTTCTGTTGAAATTTCTTTTATTAGTGTGGAGTCTATGGTAAACCCATATTGCTCTTCCATAACTGTTCTAGCATTAAAATTTGCATTAGCTTTTCCTTTACTAAAAACATGGTTTACTGCACCTACAAACCTAGAATCATCATGTAACTCGGCAAAGGTTTTCTCTTTTAATTTAAAAGGTATCTTGCTTTTTACTTGGTCTTGGGTGCCATTAATGTCTCCTACAGTATCGTCGTACTGGCAATTGGTTAATATAAATAAAACACCAAACAGTAATACTATAGATTTTAAGGGAATTTTTAATCGGTTTCTTTTCTCCATAAGTTTAAACACTTTATAAAATTAAATAGTTTTGCTTTTTAAATGGTGTTATTGGTAGCAAATTATTACATAAGCCTTAGGTTTTTTATACGTATAACTACGTATTTTGCCTAGTATACCACCCAAATACAGCTAAACCATTACGGAAAAACCGTAATTATCTAAAAAACTTTTAAATTAAGCTAAAGATTTAAACCCTAAAACACCAACTTGAAGTAATAAGTGGGAATTATAGGAAATATGTGTAATGTTTAAAAAATACACGCCGCTTCAACTTGTATAAAACCACGAAAAGATGTATACTCCCCAACAACCACAATTGTATACATGAAGGATTTTATAATAATTGGTGCAGCTCAAGCTGGACTTTCTATGGCGTATTTTTTAAAACAGCGTAACAAAGATTTTTTAATCATAGATAAAGAAGACCAAATTGGCGCCTCTTGGCTTAACCGTTGGAACTCATTAAAATTATTTACGCCAACCGAATTTAATCATTTGGCAGGCATGCCTTTTCCTGCCCCAAAAGGACATTATCCAGATAAATATGAAGTTGCCGATTATTTTAAAGCTTATGTAAAAAAATTTGATTTTCCAGTACAATTAAATACCCTTGCTGAAAGCATTGAGAAAACAAACAATCATTTTATTATAAAAACCAATCAAGGCAATTTAACATGTAAAGAAGTTATTGTGGCGACTGGACCGTTTCACATCCCATACACACCGAAGTTTCACAACAAACTTTCCGAGGAGATGTTTCAAATACACAGCAATTATTATAAAAATCCAGAGCAATTACAAAAAGGGGCAACTTTAGTTGTTGGTGGTGGCGACAGCGGGTTTCAAATTCTAGATGAAATTTCTAAAAACACCTCAGAAACCACCTATTTTTCTGGAGACACTAACATAAGAACCTTGCCTCAAGAAATTTTAGGAAAAACACTTTGGTGGTGGTTTACCATAACAGGTTTTTTGAGTTTTAGTAAAAACTCATGGATAGGTAAAAAGATTAGCAAGTCTAAACAACCCATAATTGGCACCGATGTCAAATCTATTATTAAACGGGATAATGTTACTCCTGTAGGTTACACTTTAGATGCAGATAATAACACGATTAAAACCTCTAAAAAAACACTTAACGATGTTAAAAACATTGTTTGGGCAACAGGCTACAAACCCAATTTTAATTGGATAAAAAATATTGAACTTAATCAAGACGGCTACCCAAAACACCACAGAGGAATAAGCACTACAAAAGGACTCTATTTTATAGGATTACCATGGTTACACACAAGAGGATCTGCTACTTTAGGAGGCATAAAAAAAGATGCCAAGTATTTAGCAAAAAGCATTTTATAGCTTAATACGTTAATTATAAACATTCTATATTAGCGTTACTATGTAACTTTTGTCACAGATAAATACCTAATTTTTTATAATTTCGTGCTGTTATGAGTAAAGTTGTGGCATTAACATATTCGCTTTTAATTCTTCTACAGAGTTTTAATATTAACTTAGAAGACATTAATAAAATTAATGCCTTGATGGAACATGCCCAATTTCATAAAGAAATGTATGGTGATTCGTTTGTTCAGTTTTTAGCGGAACATTATGGCGATGCAAAAGAGAACCACGAAAGTCATCACAGAGAACATGAAGACCTTCCTTTTAAAGATTGTCATCACCTTTGCACACACATTAATGCAACTTTTATTAGCCCAAATACTTCCTTTAAAATAAGTAACGAAGAATTTATTGAAATTCCTTGTAACTTCTTTTACAAAGAAAGCTTCACATCCTTTGAAAAACCTACAGTTTTTCAGCCCCCAAAACACGCATAATTTTTAAAAAAACGATGCTGATTTATTAAATCAGATAAATCTTAATTTTTAATTAATTATGAATCATGTTAGAAAAAATCATAAAATTAAGCTTAAACAATAAGCTAATCATTTTCCTATTAACAGCGTTTATTATTGGTTTCGGAATTTTCTCTTTAACCCAAATTCCTATTGGCGCTGTACCAGATATAACCAATAATCAAGTTCAAGTTATCACAACATCACGTAACTTGTCTACTCAAGATGTCGAGCAATTTATCACCTACCCTGTCGAGTTAGAAATGGCTAATTTACCTGGTGTTGAAGAAATTAGATCGGTATCTAAATTTGGGCTTTCTGTAGTTACTATCGTTTTTGAAGACGATATGGGAACCTATCTTCCAAGGCAACTTATTGCCGAAAAAATAAAATCGGCTTCCGAGAAAATCCCCGAAGGTTTTGGCTCTCCAGAAATGGGGCCAATTACCACAGGTTTAGGCGAAATTTACCAATACATTTTAGATGTAAAACCTGGTTATGAAGATCAATATACTATAACCGAATTACGTACCATTCAAGATTGGATTGTGAGACGTCAATTATCGGGTATTCCTGGGGTTGTCGAAGTCAATACTTGGGGTGGTTATTTAAAACAATACGAAGTTGCCATTAACCCAAATAAACTAAACGCTATGAATATTACGGTATCGGAAATTTACGATGCCTTAGAAAAAAATAATAGTGTCGCCGGTGGCGGATATATTGAAAAAAGCAACGAAGCCTATTTTATACGCGGTGAAGGTTTGGTAAAAAACCTAAAAGACATTGAGCAAATCGTGGTTAAAAACCAAGGTGCTCCTATTTACATTAAAGATGTTGCTTCCGTTGGTTTTGGTGGCGCCACACGTTTTGGTGCTATTACCGGTAATGGTGAAGGCGAAAAAGTGCTCGGGCAAATTATGATGCTTAAAGACGGGAACTCCAAAGCTATTATCGATGCCGTGAAAGAACGCGTTGCCTCCATTCAAAAAACGCTACCAGAAGGTGTTTACATAAACGGGTTTTTAGAGCGTAGCGAACTCATAGGAAAAACGACTTTTACCGTTTCTGAAAACCTCATTTTAGGGTCGCTAATCGTGATTTTTGTTGTGGTTTTATTGTTGGGTAATTTACGCTCTGGATTAGTAGTGGCATCGGTTATTCCGTTAAGCTTATTATTCGCAATTTCTCTAATGAATATTTTTGGTGTCGATGCCAATTTAATGAGTCTTGGCGCCATAGATTTTGGTATTATCATTGACGGCGCTGTGATTATTGTCGAGTTTATTGCTTTTAAAATTATTACACAAAGCGACCAACTAAAAACACTTTCAAAAGTAGAAAAACAGTCGAAAATCGATCAAATCACCTTAAAAAGTGCTTCAAAAATGATGAATTCGGCCATTTTTGGGCAACTTATCATCTTAATTGTATTTATCCCCATTTTATCATTAAGCGGTGTAGAAGGCAAAATGTTTAAACCCATGGCACTCACGTTTAGCTTTGCGTTAATTGGCGCAATGCTATTGTGTTTAACATATGTTCCTGTCGTATCATCATTATTCTTAAAACCCAAAAAGCCAAGCGATAAAAATATTTCGGTTAGGTTAATGAAAGTCTTAAATAGTTGGTACAAACCATCTATACATTGGGCCTTACAACACAAAAAGCTAGTTGTTGTTTTGGCTAGTGTTTTACTTGCCTTAAGCGTTTGGGTTTTCAGTAAAATGGGTGGCGAATTTGTACCTACATTGGACGAAGGCGATTTTGTTATTCAACCCGTTTTAAAAACGGGAACATCATTAGGAAAAACGATTGAAATAACCACCAAAATCGAACAAATTCTACTAGACAATTTCCCCGAAGTCGATCAAGTTGTGACGCGTATTGGTGCCGCCGAAGTACCAACAGACCCAATGTCTATGGAAGAAAGCGACGTCATAATAAAACTAAAACCAAAAGACGAATGGGTTTCGGCAGAAAGCAAAGACGAATTAGCCGATAAATTTAAAGAAGCACTCACCGTAATTCCTGGTATGGAAGTGGAGTTTACACAACCTATAGAAATGCGTTTTAACGAGCTTATTACAGGAGTTAGAGCCGATGTGGCCATTAAAATTTTTGGTGAAGATTTATCCATACTAGCCAACAAAGCAGACGAAGTAAAAGAATTAATTAAAGATGTTGAAGGCGCTTCGGATATTGTTATTGAAAAAGTAGAAGGCTTACCACAAATGAGCGTAACATTCAACCGCAGTAAAATTGCGCGCTACGGACTTAATATTTCCGATGTTAATCAAATGATTTCAATGGGATTTGCTGGCGGCACAGTAGGAAGCATTTTTGAAGGTGAAAAACGTTTTGACTTAGTGATGCGCCTAAATAAAAACAACCGAAAAAACCTAGCTAGCCTTCAAAACTTATATGTCGATACACCTAATGGTGTTAAAATTCCATTAAGCGAATTAGCCGATATAAAATACACCACCGGACCTGCAAAAATTTCAAGAGACGATACTAAACGTCGTATTGTTGTTGGTATTAATGTGCGTAACCGCGATTTGCAGTCCGTTGTAGACGATGTAAGAAATATTCTTGAAAACAACTTACATTTACCTGCGGGATACAACGTAACTTATGGCGGACAATTTGAAAATTTACAAAGTGCCAAAGCGCGATTGCTTGTTGCTGTGCCAGTGGCATTGGCTTTAATATTTATCTTACTGTATTTTGCTTTTGGCTCTGCCAAAGAAGCCTTATTGGTGTATTCTGCCATCCCATTATCGGCTGTTGGCGGCGTCCTATTACTTTGGCTACGTGATTTACCGTTTAGTATTTCTGCTGGCGTAGGGTTTATTGCACTTTTTGGTATTGCTGTGCTTAATGGTATTGTGCTTATTGAACATTTTAAAGAATTAAAAGAACAAGGCATAGATGATATTGAAGAACGTATAAAAATTGGTACTGCCGATCGATTAAGACCCGTATTGCTAACAGCTTCTGCTGCAGCACTTGGATTTTTACCAATGGCTGTATCTACCAATGCTGGTGCCGAAGTACAACGCCCCTTAGCCACGGTTGTTGTTGGGGGTCTTATTACCGCAACCGTTTTAACTTTAATTGTCCTGCCCGTACTTTATGCGTGGTTTGAAACAAAAAAAGAATTAAAAATGAATAAAACAGCCATTATTGGCATTATAGGTTTCTTTTTTCTAACTAATGTTAATGCGCAATCAAAATTAACTATTGAAGAAACTTTAAGCCTAGCTATTGAAAACAATGCGGGTTTAAAAGCTTCTAACCTAAAAGTAGATGAAAGCAAAGCGTTAGTTGGAAGCGCTTTTAATTTTGATAAAACATCTGTCTATTACAGTTACGACGAAAACAATCTAGCTGTAAACAACGAACCGCTTAAAGTTTTTGGTATTGCACAAGATTTTAAATTCCCAACCATTTATTTTGCTGATAAAAAAGCCAATAAAGCCAAAGTTGGTTTGGAAGAAACCCATTACAATTTGCAATTACAGCAACTACAAAAGGCTGTTTATGCTAATTATTATCAATTAAGCTACGCAAAAAACAAGGTGAAAACCTATAAATATTTAGATAGTTTGTATCAAGATTTTGCTAGAAAATCGGAGCGTCGTTTTGAACTAGGTGAAACTAATTATCTGGAAATGATTACCGCCAAGTCCAAACAAAAACAGCTAGAAACTTTATACAAACAAGCCTTAAAAGAAGTCGCTTTTTCAAAAGAACAACTAAAAAGTGTCGTGCAAGTAGATACGATAGATATTGTGGACCAACCTTTACAACAGCTAGAACTACAAAGTATCTCAACAACCGATAACCTTGGGTTACAATATTTTGAAAATGCTAAAACCTATCAAAAAGCAATATATAGCAAAGAAAAACAAACCCTCTTGCCCGATATTAGTGTGGAATATTTTCAAGGCTCTAACAGTCAATTAAACGACAACATTCAAGGCTATCAATTGGGATTGAAAATTCCGTTATTGTTTTCTGGAAATGCCTCGAAAATAAAAGCATCTAAAATTGCGCGAGATATTGTAGAACAGCAAGAACTAGATTATAAAACAAAACTAGAAGCTAAATACCAATCGCTTATTGCAACACTCGAGCAACATAAAGAAGCTGTTAATTACTATAAAAGCGAAGGAAGCACTCTAAAAGAGCAAATTATAAAAACGGCCAACCGGACGTTTAAAGAAGGGGAGATTAACTTTTTTCAATACATACAAAGTCTTGAAAATGCTAGCGAAATCGAGCTCTCTTATCTTAACGATTTAAACGCTTACAATCAAACCGTAATACAAATTAATCACTTGATATTAAATATTAACTAAAATGAAAGCCCATAATGGGCATTTGGCAAATAGAGACCAATAACTTTAGAAAAGTAAATAACTGAACCAATAGTTCTTGAAAATTTTAAACCTATGAAAAACATATATATCCTTCTTTTTTCGCTTGTATTCTTAGCCTGCGGAAATAAAGAAAACAACTCAGATTCTATTGAGCAAAAAACAACCAAAAGTAACATTGTAACCGTTACTAAAGCTCAATTTGACAGTGAAAAAATGGCTTTAGACAGTATTAAAACCTTGCAGTTTAACAATACAATACAAGTTACAGGAATGATAGATGTTCCGCCTAAAAACAAATCCAGTATTACCACATTTGTAGGTGGTTATATTTCTCACACGCCTCTTTTGGTTGGTGATGAAGTAAAAAAAGGACAACTTTTGGTCAGTTTAAAAAACCCTGAGTATGTCGAAATCCAGCAAGGCTACTTGGAAATTGCCGAGCAACTTAATTATTTAAAAGCTGAATACGACAGACAAAAAACACTTTACGATGAAAACATAACTTCAGAAAAAAACTATTTAAAAGCTCAAAGCACCTACAAAAGTAGCTTGGCAACTTACAATGGCTTACGCAAAAAATTACAGATGATGAATATTAACCCTAAAACTGTTGAGCAAGGGCAAATTACCTCAACTATTAACTTGTACGCACCAATAAACGGACACGTTACCAAGGTAAATGTTAGTAATGGTGCTTATGTGTCGCCAAACGATGTGATTTTGGAAATTGTAGATATAGATCACATTCACTTAGAATTATCGGTGTTTGAGAAAGACATTATGCATATTAAAAAAGGGCAAGACATTCAATTTAAAATACCCGAAGCTTCCAACGATACTTATAAAGCCGATATTCATTTGGTTGGCACGACAATAGACGAAACCACAAGACGTGTGAAAGTTCACGGTCACGTCGATAATGATGAGCAAAACTTTATTGTTGGTATGTTTGTAGAAGCCAATATCATTACTGGAAGTAACTCAGGAATGGGACTACCCAAAGAAGCCCTAACCTCTGTTGATGATAACAACTATATTCTTGTTCTAGATGAAAAGCTAGATAATGAATATCGTTTTAAAAAAATTGCCGTTGACATAGGACAACAAAACGAAAACTCTGTAGAAATTTTAAACTCGGAAGCCTTAAAAAACAAACCTATTTTGGTTAAAGGCATTGGAATGCTTTTAAATGATAATGAAGGCGGTGGACATAGTCATTAAGTAATGATAACAAAAACACCCAAGCGTTTCACTTGGGTGTTTTTTATTTTATAGATGCTTTCTTTTGAAAACAAAATTACATCTTCATTAACCACTCTTTTACGTCGACTTCTTTTTTAATAATGTCGCGTAATTCTTCAATGTTAACACGTTTTTGCTCCATAGTATCACGATGGCGAATGGTAACCGTGTTATCTTCCAAAGTATCGTGATCTACAGTAATACAAAATGGTGTCCCATTGGCATCTTGCCTACGGTAACGACGCCCAACAGCATCTTTTTCGTCGTAACTTACATTAAAATCCCATTTTAAATCATCTACAATTTTCTTGGCAATTTCTGGTAAACCATCTTTTTTCACCAACGGTAACACAGCGGCTTTGGTTGGCGCTAAAACGGCTGGTAATTTTAATACTGTTCTTGTGGTATTGTTGTCTAATTCTTCTTCCATTAAAGCATTAGAAAATACCGCCAAAAACATTCTATCTAAACCTATTGAGGTTTCAATAACATAAGGCACATAGCTTTTGTTCTCTTCGTGATCGAAATACTGCATTTTCTTGCCTGAGAATTTCTCGTGTTGGCTTAAATCGAAATCGGTACGCGAATGGATGCCTTCTAACTCTTTAAACCCAAAAGGAAATCTAAATTCTATATCGGCAGCAGCATCGGCGTAATGTGCTAATTTTTCGTGGTCGTGAAAACGGTAGTTATCCTTTCCTAAACCAAGTGATAAATGCCATTTCATTCGGGTATCTTTCCAAGACTCATACCATTCTTTTTGCGTACCTGGCTTTACAAAAAATTGCATTTCCATTTGCTCGAACTCACGCTGACGGAAGATAAACTGGCGCGCCACAATTTCATTTCTAAAGGCTTTTCCTATTTGGGCAATACCAAACGGAATTTTCATTCGTCCTGTTTTTTGAACATTCAAGAAATTAACAAAAATACCTTGTGCGGTTTCTGGACGCAAGTATAAATCCATGGCAGAATCGGCCGAAGCACCTAACTTGGTGCCAAACATTAGATTAAACTGTTTCACATCGGTCCAATTTTTAGAACCCGAAACAGGATCAGCAATGTCCAATTCTTCAATCAATGCTTTCACATCGGCTAAATCTTCATTTTCTAAAGACTTCCCTAAGCGTTTTAAAATGGTGTCTATTTTTTCTTGATACCCCAACACTCTTCCGTTTGTGGAAACAAATTCTTCTTTGTTGAAGGCATCGCCAAAGCGTTTTTTGGCCTTTTTGATTTCTTTTTCAATTTTAGCCTCAAGCTTTCCGCAGTAATCTTCTACAAGAACATCGGCACGATAGCGTTTCTTAGAGTCTTTATTGTCTATTAATGGATCGTTAAAGGCATCGATATGCCCAGAAGCTTTCCAAGTGGTTGGATGCATAAAAATAGCTGCGTCCAAGCCTACAATATTATCGTGCATTTGTACCATGGCTTTCCACCAATAGTCGCAAATGTTTTTTTTAAGTTCTACACCGTTTTGAGCGTAATCGTAAACAGCACTTAGTCCGTCGTAAATTTCACTACTTTGAAATACGTAACCATACTCCTTTGCGTGAGCGATTACTTTTTTAAATTGATCGTCGTTATTTGCCATGGCACAAAAATAAAAAACCGTTCTGACAAGAAGAACGGTTTGTACAAAAATATATTTGGTAAATTAATTGAGTTTCAGTTGTGTTTTCCCTAAAAAATAGGATTCTTGAAAAATGCTTACTAAATAATCGCCTTTTATAAGTTTGCTGTCCTTGTTCACATCAATCTTTGCACAAACCTCCTGCTCTCTTTTAAGGTTATTAACCGTAGTTTTTCCGCTGTAAGCCAAAGATTTATCATTAAAACTGGCAACACCTTTACCTGCAATTACTTGGTGGTTTGGATCTAGTATTTGCACATAGATGGTTTTGTTTCCTTCGGGTACAAACGTGTTATTCTTTAGATTAAAACAAACTTTAATATGATCTGCTTTGTCTGCTTTATTAGTTGGATAAATAGCGTTTAAGCTTACTGTTCTTAAAGCTTCTGCCTTTATACTTGTAGCCTGTAAGGCTTCTACAGATTGTATTGTTTGTTTTAAGTTTTTATTGACTCTCTCTAAGGAATCTATTAGTGTAAAAAGCGCTTTATTTTGCTTTTTTACTTCGCTTAATCGGGCTTTATACTTAGAAAGCGACGCGACATTGGCTTTTTCTATATTAAGTGAATCCTGAACAAGTAACAACTGCTGTTTTGATTTTTTAAAATCGCTTTGCAATATATTCTTATTAAGACTTAATGTTTCATACAGGGTAATTATTTCGGTTAATTCACTCTGAACCAAAGACCTTTCTTGTTCTAAAAAATCTTGCTGTTCTTTTAAAGCGTTGTAGTTTGCCAAACTATACGACCCTAAAGCAACAATGGAAAACAACAATGTACCGATAATTAATCTGTAGTTAAATAATTGAGGGGTAACTATCATCTTAATTTCTAAAAAAATGGATTAATCAATTGTAAACCACAAAATTAAGAACATGTAAAGAGTTTTTTAATTTTTATCGATAAAACGGTAAAAAAATTGTTAAACTTGTTTTATCAACATTATGAAATCGTTATAAATACCATGTTTGAAAGTATTATCCGACTATTTTTTCCTGATGTTTGCCTAGCTTGTACCCAAATGTTAACCGATAATGAAATTTATATTTGCACGTCTTGCAGACACAATCTTCCGGTTACTAACCAAGAATTTGGTAAAAATAACAGTACTTACAAGGCGCTTTATGGACGTGTTAAAATAGAATCGGCTATATCGTTATTACGTTTTGAAAAAAAGGGCATTACACAAAAATTGTTACACAACCTAAAATATCGAGGTTACGAACAGGTTGGTGTTTTTTTAGGGAAGTGGTTAGGGGAAACCATTAAAGAAACTTCTCTTAAAAAAGATATAGATATTGTTATTCCTGTACCTATTCATAAAAAGAAACTACGAAAACGAAAATATAATCAAGTTGATAAATGTTCGCATGAAATTGCTTGTGCTTTGGAAGCCAAATACTACCAAGATGTGTTAATAAAAGTTCGTAATGTAACATCGCAAGTAGGTAAAAAACGATTTAAAAGGTGGTTGTCTAATCAAGAAGTATTTCAACTAAAAAATGCTTCTAAAATAGAGAATAAGCATATTCTTTTAGTTGACGATATTATTACTACTGGCGCCACTATGGAAGCTTGTATTTCTATACTACATCAGGCGAAAAATGTTAAAATAAGTATTGCCACTATGGCAATCGCTTAAGGACAGTTTATTTAATGATAAATATATTGTTTCTTTGTATTAAAATAGAGGTGCCCAAAACATGAAGAAATACTTTTACAACGTTTTACTTATCGTTTGCCTGTTACTTATGGCTAATTGTGCTAATAGAGGGCGCCCAAGTGGTGGACCAAAAGACGTTACACCTCCAGAAATTGTTAGAGCGACTCCTAAAAACTTCTCTACCAATTTTGAAGGAAACGAAATCCGCATTTACTTTAACGAGTTTATTAAAGTAAATAACATTCAAAAACAGCTTATTATTTCGCCACCAATAGAGCCTGCACCAGAAATAATTCCTTTAGGAACCGCTAGTAAATATATTTCTATAAAAATTAACGATACACTTGAACCCAACACAACGTATGCATTTAATTTTGGTAATAGTATTGTAGATAATAACGAAGGAAATCCTTATCCGTATTATCGCTATGTTATTTCAACAGGAGATTACATTGATTCGCTTTCGGTAAAAGGGAATATTATCGATGCCACAAAACGCCAACCAGACGATTTCGTTTCTGTTATGTTGTATGAAATAGACTCCACGTATTCCGACTCTATTGTTTATAAAGAAAACCCTAAATACATTACCAATACACTAGATAGCACTACCAATTTTTCTATAAATAATATTAAAAAAGGAACCTATTTGCTCGTTGCTATGAAAGATGAAAACCAAGACAATAAATTTCAACAGAAAGCAGACAAAATAGGATTTCATAACACCTTTATTACTGTGCCTTCCGATACAACTTACACGATAAAACTTTTCAAGGAAAAAACCGATGATAGAATTATAAGACCACGCTTAATTTCTGGTGAAAAAATAGCATTTGGTTATGAAGGCGATTACAAAAATTTCGATATTAAATTACTCTCTAAAGTATCTGATAGTTTTAATTATCGCATAACAAAAGACCCTAAAACCGATTCGCTTAATTTCTGGTATGTTCCTAGACTTAAAACCGATTCTTTAATATTTAAAGTCACTAATAACAAAAATTACACAGAAGAGTTTACCGTAAAAATAAGCGAACAATCTCGCGATACGTTAAACATTACTCCAGAACCTAAAGGAAGCATAAATTTTAGCGATCATTTTAGCATTACAGGTAGTACACCATTAGTCGATTTAAAAAAAGAACACATTACTATTCTTGATAAAGACTCTACAAAAGTAGATTTTAAAACCCGTTTAGACACCTTATCAAACAAGTACTATCTTGAATTTGATAAAACCGAAAAAAACAAATACAACATTACTTTTTTACCCAATAGTGTTACCGATTTGTTTGGTAATAGCAACGACACGCTAAGCTATAATCTTTCAACTAAAGAATTTTCCGATTATGGTAATGTTCGCGTTAATTTAAAAAACGCTACTTACCCAGTAATTATTCAATTAACCGACGACAAAGGTGATGTGGCTTTTGAAAAAATAAGTAACAAACCCGAACCTATAGATTTTAGAAACACTACGCCTGGGCAATATTTTTTAAGAGTTATTTTTGATACAAATGGCAACCAAGAATACGACTCGGGTAATTTCTTAAAAAAACAACAACCTGAACGCGTAAGTTATTATCCAGAAAAACTTGATGTGCGCTCTGGATGGGATTTAGTACAAGAATTTATTCTATCTGAAAGTGATCCCGATCCTCTAAAAAATTAAATTTTTTACGATTTTTATTAATATGATCTTTTGAAAGTGATATTACTTCAACTGTTTCTTTGCTTTCAGGAATAGTATCTATACGATTCCCTAACACATTAAACGCCATAGAATGGCCATTGTATTCATGGCCATTACCATCTAGTCCAACACGGTTTACTCCTATACAATACGTCATGTTTTCTATGGCACGTGCTTTTAACAGAGCGTCCCATGCATGTATGCGTATTTTAGGCCAATTAGCCACATAAATTAGCACATCGTAATCTTCTGTATTTCTAGCCCAAACAGGAAAACGCAAGTCGTAACAAATCATTGGGCAAAGTTTCCACCCTTTGTAATTTACAAGCAGTTTTTTTTTGCCCGCTGTATAAACATTATCTTCTCCTGCTAGTGAAAACGTATGCCTTTTATCGTAAAACTCTAAATCTCCATTAGGAAACACAAACAATAATCTGTTGTAAAAATTATTTTGGGCTTCTATTACCAAACTCCCAACAATAGCAACCTTGTTGTCTTTGGCTTGTTGTATCATCCAATTTACCGTTTTGCCAGTCATTGGTTCTGAAACTTCAGAAGCATTCATAGTAAACGCAGTAGAAAACATTTCTGGTAGCACAACAAGATCTGCATCTTTAGAAATGGTTTGTATTTTATGTGCTAAGTTTGTTCTGTTTGTTATAGGATTTTCCCAAACCAAATGGGTTTGTACAAGTGCTATGTTTAGGGTGTTACTCAAATTATAATTTATTTAGGTTCTCTTTGGCTTCTGCAACATCTTCGGCTAATTTTTTAAGCTTCTTAGCCCATTTTTCTTCATCATTTGGCGACAATTTTCCGTTTTTATGAAGACGCTCATATTTATTTTTTTGATCTTTTAATTTTTCCTTTGCGTCAAAAAAAGCTTCTCTAGCATCTTCTTTTTCTTTTAATTCTTTTTCTATTTCTTTTTGTTGCTCTTCAGCTTCTTTTTGTGCTTTTTCTAAAGCTTCTTGTTGTTCTTCAAGTTCTTCTTGTTTTTCTAGGCGTTCTTCTAAAGTATCTAAAATAGCGTCTCTTCTGTCTTTTTTTAACGTTTCTGTAACTTCTGTGCCATCTTTAAAAATCTTGTCGCCTTTCACTTCGTAAACTTCATGATTATCCATAATTACTTTATGGGTTGTACCACATGAAAGTATTAAAAACATTAGAAAAACAACACTTAATAACTTTTTCATAATTTAAATAGTTTAATTTATGATTTAGACACAAAAATTGAAAAAAGTTACTTTTTTATTATTCTTTAACAAACTTATAGACTACATAAAATTTTTGCAGCTTTCTCTAGTGTTTCATCGGTTTTGGCAAAACAAAACCTTAAAACGCTATCATCACGATTGTTTTCGTTGAAACCTGATAATGGAATAGACGCCAATTTATAATCAACCGTTAATCGTTTCGCAAAATCTACATCGGACTCGTCTGTTATATTAGAGAAATCTACTATTTGAAAATAAGTTCCTTTTGATGGTTTTACTTTAAATTTTGAATCCTTAATTAATTTTAAAAATAAATCCCGCTTCTGTTGATAGAATGCCGAAAGCTCTAAATAATGACTTGGAGTTTGCATGTAATCGGCTAATCCTTTTTGCATGGGATGGTTTACCGAAAACACATTAAACTGATGTACTTTCTTAAACTCTTTCATTAATACTTCTGGGGCACAGCAATACCCCACTTTCCATCCTGTATTATGAAATGTTTTGCCAAACGAAGCCGTTATAAAACTACGCATTTTTAACTCGGAAAATAAACATACGCTTTGGTGTTTTTCATCATCAAAAATAATATGCTCATATACTTCATCACTTAACACAATAATATTGGTGTTTTTGGTTAACTCCTGCAATTTTAGCATATCACTTTTAGTCCATAATGTTCCTGTAGGGTTATGTGGCGTATTAATGATAATCATCTTGGTTTTAGAAGAAATTTTTGCTTCCACGTCGTCCCAATTCACTAAATAATTAGGCGCTTCTAATTGCACCGAAACAGTTTTGCCGCCATGCAATGTAATCGCTGGTTCGTAACAATCGTAAGCTGGTCTAAAAATAATAACTTCATCTTCTAATTTTACAAAAGCAGAAATAATGGTAAAAATGGCTTGCGTAGCTCCAGCGGTAACGGTAATCTCCGTATCGGTCTGGTAACTACTGTTATATAGTGATTGAAATTTGTTGGCTATGGCCTGTCTTAATTCCATATTTCCGGCCATTGGCGCATATTGATTATAACCAGAATGCATAGCCTGCGTAACGTATTCCATTAATTTTTTATCACTTTTAAAATTGGGAAACCCTTGTGATAAATTTATCGCATCGTGCTTGTTTGCTAAAGCACTCATTTCTGTAAAAATGGTCGTGCCTACTTGGGGTAATTTTGAAATATGTCTCATACTTTTAAAGGTAAGAACTTCTTTCTATTTTTTATCATAAGAACTCGTATCTTTGGGAAATTCAATTTTTCAATCAACATAAAACAATGAAATACTTAAAACTTCTCGCATTATTTTTATGCTTTCAGGTTTCGGCCCAACAAGGTGGCATGTGGATTCCTTCACTTTTAAAAGGCATGAATGAAACCGAAATGACAAACCTAGGTAGTAAACTTACCGCTCAAGATATTTATGATGTTAACAATTCTAGCCTTAAAGATGCTATTGCACATTTTAATGGAGGTTGTACTAGCGAGGTTATTTCTCCAAATGGATTACTATTAACCAATCATCATTGTGGATTTGGTCAAATACAATCACATTCGTCATTAGAAAACGACTACCTAAAAGATGGCTTTTGGGCTATGAATTACAATGAAGAACTTCCTAACGAAGGCCTTTTTGTAGAGTTTATTGTAAGAATAGAAGATGTTACACAACAGGTACTTTCCGGCATTACTAATGCTATGGATGAAAAGACAAAGCAGTCTACTATCGATAAAAATAGTAATGCATTACAGGCACAAGTTAACAAAGAAACATGGCAGGATGTAAAAGTAAAATCGTTTTACAAAGGCAACCAATATTTTCTATTTGTTACCGAGCGTTATGAAGACGTTCGCTTAGTAGGCGCCCCGCCTAGTAGCATTGGAAAGTTTGGTAGCGATACCGATAATTGGGTATTTCCAAGACATACAGGCGATTTTTCGTTATTTAGAATTTACGCCGATAAAAATAATCGCCCTGCTAAATACAGTAAAGACAATGTCCCTTACAAACCAAAACACTTTTTACCAGTCTCGTTAGATGGTGTTGAAGAAAACGACTTCACCATGGTATTTGGTTTTCCAGGAACCACCAACGAATATCTGCCAGCAGTTGCTATAGAACATATTACAAAAGAATTTAACCCAAGTAATATTGCCATTCGTGAAGCCGCATTAAAAGTTATTGATGCGAATATGAAAGCGAGTGATGACATTAGAATTAAATATGCTTCTAAACAGGCCAGAATAGCCAATGCATGGAAAAAGTGGATAGGCGAAAATCTAGGTATCGAAAAAAGTCAAGCTATTGCTAATAGAAAAGCCTTTGAAGAACGCTTTAAAAAAGCGCTAAAAGACAAAAAACTGGAAGATGCCTACGGAAACATTCTTCCTGAATTTGATAAACGCTATAAAGATTTTGCCGATATCAATATTAAACGTCGAAACTTTATCGAGGTCTTTTTAGTTACTAACGAGCTAATGCAAATGACTTTTAGAGCGTATCAATTTGAAGAAGCCCTAACCAACAGACCCGAAGTGTTAGATCGTGCTAAAGCATCTATAGAAAACACTTTAAAAGGCATTCATAAAAACTACAATGTTTCTGTTGATAAAGGTGTTTACGAAGCCGTGATGCCTTTGTATAAAAAGAACAATGTAGACCCAACTATTTACGACAAAACTGCTTTTACAAAGCTAGATAGTGCCTTAAAGTTATTTGAAGGTTCTGCTGAAACGATTATTGAAAAATTAAACAACGATGCCGCTTATGTTTACGCTAAACCTCTTATTGCAGCATTTTTTAACGACATAAACCCTGAATATACCGAGAAAAACCAAGCAATTTCTGCACTGCAAACCCAATACATGACAGCCTTAATGAAAGCCTTACCAGACGAACGTTATTTTCCTGATGCTAATGGAACTTTACGAGTTACTTATGGCCAAGTAAAGGGATATTCTCCTAGAGATGCTGTATACTACAACCATGTTAGTTATTTAGATGGTGTTATGGAAAAATATGTTCCTGGTGATTATGAATTTGATGTGCCGCAGAAATTAATCGATTTATACAATGCTAAAGACTATGGAAATTATGCTGACACCAATGGTAAAATGCCTGTATGCTTTATTGGTACAAACCATACTACTGGTGGAAACTCTGGAAGTCCAACAATTGATGCCGAAGGTAATTTAATAGGTTTAAATTTTGACCGTGTTTGGGAAGGTACTATGAGCGACATGAATTATGACCCAGAAATTTGCAGAAATATTATGGTAGATATTCGTTATGTCTTATTTATTATAGACAAATATGCTGGTGCGAAACATCTTGTCGATGAAATGTCACTTGTACATCCTAAAAAATAAGATAATGGTTTACTCTATTAATAAAGGCCTCATAAATTTATGAGGCTTTTTTATTTTTAAACTATCTCCATTTTCTTTAACAGAAAGCTCGCGTTCATATTTTGGCAGACGCCTTTTTTAAGTTTGTAATCAAAATAAAGCTCATCGTTTTTTATTTCGGCATCAAAAAAGTAGTTTTTTACCTGTTCTAGACTCGCTTCAATTTTAGTTAAACTTAAATCGTGAGTGGCTATAATTCCAGTAGCTTGGCTAGACACTAATTTTTCAACAAATTTCTGAGACCCAATAGCTTTATCGGTGCTATTTGTTCCTTTTAAAATCTCATCGAGAATAATAAAATAGGATTCGGTTTTAATAGCTTCCACAATAAATTTTAATCGGGTTAATTCTGAAAAGAAATAACTACTATCGTCGGTTAACGAATCGCTTGTCCGCATACTTGTAATAAGTTTTATTGGGCTATATTCACTTTTTTGTGCACAAACAGGTAATCCTACATTTGCCATGACAATGTGTAAGGAAACGGTTCGTAAAAACGTACTTTTTCCAGCCATATTAGCTCCGGTGACAATAAAAAACTATTCATTATCTATATTTAAGTCGCTATCCACACGTTTATCGGCTTGTAATAACGGATGCCCTAATTGTTTTGCTTTAATACAAACATGGCTATCCACCAATTCAGGAAACACGAACCTTGGATGGTTAAAAGCATAATTTCCTAAGGAGTTATAGGCATCGAAAAAAGTCACCACTTCAAACCAATCGGCAACTGTTTTATTATATGTTGCTATCCATTGTTCGATTTTATAACTGTTTTTTAAATCGGTTAAAAACAAACCATTGCCAAAAATGGCACCTATTAAATTATTTCTATTATCTAAAGCATCTAAATACTTTGAAAAGTGCTTAAATATAATGGATGCTTTTTTATGGTCGCTCTGTATTTTTTGTTGTTTTTCTTGTAATAATTCTGATGAAAACGAGGTGCTTTCAATTTGCTTTAAAAGTTGCGAATACTGCTTAAAAGTGTCCTTAGCTTTATCTGTTTGCGAAGAAAGAACATTTATTTTTTTTACATAAGCTCCAGTAATAAACAAACCCAATAACAGCCAATATCCTAAAATAGAAACGTCTAGTGTTTTAAAGAGGAATAAGACAAAAAATAGAACAGATATCCCGCTAAACATCATTGGTAACCACCGTATTATTTTAGGTAAAAACTGCTTGTGCTGTGTTAACCATTTAATAATATTTTTTGCAGAAACCTCAACATGAATTAAAGATGCTGTAGCTGAATATAATTGGCGCCACTCAGGTTTTGAGCTTAGCTCCTGTATTGCTTCTTGTTTTAATTTAATATTAGTAATGTTATTAGCCTTTAAAAGGTTTGCTAAAGCGGTTTTACCTTCAGTAATGGCCGTTCTATTAATAAACTGAAAGAACGACCCGTTTCCAAATAAATCAATATCTAAACTGTAAAAATGTTTAGAGTCTTGAAATTCAGCACCTTTGTCTCTATGGTGAAATTCTCCTGAAGCAATTCTTAATTCTTCTTCATTTATTTTAACTAAAGCCTTATTTAAGTCGCGTTCCCGTTTAGCATCGGTATATTTTGATAATGTGATTAAAAAAGCCGCAATACCCACAACACTAATGGCTGCTGTAATTTGCCAATTAGTATAGGTAAAATAAATGCCTATTACTGTTAATACAAATACGGCTAATCTAATAAAGCTTAAACCTACTAAGTGTTTATTAAAACGATTAACCTGCAGCTTAAATGTATCTAATTGTGTTTTATAAAAACGGATTGGCTGTGGCATACTTAATTTATTGAATTGTAAAGAAACAAAAAATCCCAACAAGACGTTGGGACTTTTATTATTGTGTAGGTTTATAAACCCTAATCTATCCTTTAAAAGAGGCTTTTAAGTACTCACGATTCATACGTGCAATGTTTTCTAAAGAAATTCCTTTAGGACATTCTACTTCACAAGCACCTGTGTTAGTACAGTTACCAAATCCTTCTTCATCCATTTGTTTAACCATGTTCATAACACGGTCTGTAGCTTCTACTTGTCCTTGAGGCAATAACGCAAATTGCGATACTTTTGCTCCTACAAATAGCATTGCAGAAGAATTTTTACAACTAGCAACGCATGCACCACATCCTATACAGGTAGCTGCATCAAAAGCGTCGTCTGCATCGTGTTTGTTTACTGGAATTGAATTCGCATCAATAGTATTTCCAGAAGTGTTTACCGAAACAAACCCTCCAGCATGTTGTATACGATCGAAAGCACTTCTATCTACCACTAAATCTTTTACAACAGGAAATGCAGCTGCCCTAAATGGTTCGATATAAATGGTATCGCCATCGTTAAACATACGCATGTGTAATTGGCAGGTTGTAACACCACGATCTGGTCCATGTGCTTCACCATTAATGTAAAGCGAACACATACCACAAATACCTTCACGGCAATCGTGATCGAATGCTACAGGTTCTTCCCCTTTATTAATTAACTCCTCATTTAAAACGTCTAACATTTCAAGGAAAGACATATCTGGTTCTATCCCACTTATTGGATAGTCAACCATTTTTCCTTTATCGTTAGCGTTTTTTTGACGCCATATTTTCAACGTTAAATTCATAGTCTTCCTTATTTATAACTTCTTTGTTTTAATTCTATATTTTCAAATACGAGATTTTCCTTGTGTAATAGGGCTTCTTTGGGTTCTCCTTTGTATTCCCATGCAGCCACATATTTAAAGTTTTCATCGTCACGCTTAGCTTCACCTTTTTGCTCACCACTTTCTTCTACAGATTCCTCGCGGTAGTGTCCACCACAAGATTCGTTTCTGTGTAAAGCATCTTTAGCAAATAACTCACCTAACTCAAGGAAATCGGCTACACGACCTGCTTTAGCCAATTCTTCATTAAATTCATCGGCTGTTCCAGGAACTTTTACATCTTTCCAGAATTCTTCACGTAATGCTGCTATTTCTTCTATAGCTTCAGATAAACCTTTAGCATTACGAGACATGCCTACTTTATTCCACATAATTTTACCTAACTTCTTGTGGAAATAGTCTACAGAATGTGTTCCGTTATTATTAATTAGAGATTCTATACGGTCACGAACATTTTTTTCAGCTTGTTCAAACTCTGGTAACTCTGTTGAAATTGGTCCAGTACGGATATCGTTAGATAAATAATCTCCAATAGTATATGGTAATACAAAGTATCCATCGGCTAATCCTTGCATTAAAGCCGAAGCTCCTAAACGGTTAGCGCCATGATCGGAGAAGTTAGCTTCACCAATTGCATACAATCCTGGAACGGTTGTCATTAAATTATAATCTACCCAAATACCGCCCATAGTGTAATGCACTGCTGGGTAAATCATCATTGGGGTTTCGTATGGGTTTTGGTCAACAATTTTTTCATACATCTGGAATAAGTTTCCATACTTATTCTTAATCACTTCTTGACCTAGTTTTTTAACTAAAGCCGCATCATTTTCGTTTAATCCTTTAACGTGCGCTTGCTCTTTACCGTAACGTTGAATTGCCGAGGCAAAATCTAAGTAAACAGCTTCACCTGTTTTATTTACACCGTAGCCGGCATCGCAACGCTCTTTAGCAGCACGAGAAGCCACATCGCGTGGCACTAAGTTACCAAAAGCTGGATAACGACGCTCTAAATAATAATCTCTATTTTCTTCAGCAATTTCGGTTGGTTTTAACTTACCTTCTCGAATTGCTTTAACATCTTCCATATGTTTTGGCACCCAAATACGGCCATCGTTTCGTAACGACTCAGACATCAATGTTAATTTAGATTGATGATCTCCAGATACTGGAATACAAGTTGGGTGAATTTGTGTGTAACATGGATTAGCAAAATAAGCTCCACGTTTATGAGCTTTCCAAGCTGCAGTTACATTGCTTCCCATCGCATTAGTGGATAAGAAAAATACATTCCCATAACCTCCAGTTCCTAAAACAACAGCGTGAGCTGAGTGTCTTTCAATTTCTCCTGTTACTAAATTACGTGCAATAATACCTCGCGCTTTGCCATCTACAACAACCACATCTAACATTTCGTGGCGGTTGTACATTTTAATCTTACCTCGACCAATTTGTCGGTTCATGGCAGAATACGCTCCTAGTAGTAACTGTTGCCCTGTTTGACCTTTGGCGTAGAAAGTACGAGATACTAAAACCCCACCAAAAGAACGGTTATCTAATAACCCACCATACTCACGAGCAAAAGGAACACCTTGTGCTACACATTGGTCGATAATATTTGCTGATACTTCGGCTAAACGATATACATTGGCTTCACGCGAGCGATAATCGCCACCTTTTACTGTATCGTAAAATAAACGGTAATCAGAATCGCCATCACCTTGATAGTTCTTGGCAGCGTTTATACCACCTTGAGCAGCAATAGAGTGTGCGCGACGCGGCGAGTCTTGAAAACAGAATGCTTTTACATTATAGCCAAGCTCTGCTAAAGTTGCAGCAGCAGAACCACCAGCTAAACCAGTTCCCACAACAATTACATCTATTAAACGCTTGTTAGCTGGATTTACTAAGTTAATATTGTTTTTATGATTAGTCCATTTATCAGCTAAAGGACCTTTTGGTATTTTTGAATCTAAAGCCATGTTAGATGTATTTTAATGATTAAAATGGTGAACTAATGCAATAATGATAAACCCTAAAGGAATAACAATAGCATATGCTTTTCCAAATCCTTTTAATGCCCTTGTGTATTTATTGTTTGCTCCAACCGATTGAAAGGCCGACATAAATCCATGCAATAAATGCAATGCTAAAAACACAAACCCTAAACAATATAGCGCCACACGCCATAATGGTTGGAATTTATGCACAAGCTCTTCGTAGTATCTGTACTCACCACTTGGCAACAACCCAGACATATCGCCTTGGATATATTTAGTATTGATTTCCGGAATCCAGAAATCGATAAAGTGAATAACCAAGAAAATTAAAATGAATAACCCGCTGTAAATCATATTACGGCTCATCCATGATGAATTGGCAGCACCATTGTTTTTTGCATACTTAATTTGTCTAGCACCTTTGTTTCTTATCTCCAGAATAAATCCCATTACAAAGTGAAAAACGACACCAAAAATCAATACAGGTTGCATAATGTATTGAATTAACCAATTGGTTCCCATAAAGTGAGACAGATTGTTAAAAGCGTCTGCACTAATTATAGATGAAAAATTGATAATAAAGTGTTGTAACAAGAAAATCATTAGGAAGAGGGCCGAAAGTGCCATGGCAAATTTTCTTCCTATCGAAGAATTTAGAATTCCGCTCATTGTTGAAGTTTAATTTTTTATCCAAACAAAGATACACTACATCTAAATTTTAGACAAAAACTCAAACGTTATAATTAGGTATTTAGAATGATTTTAAACAGAAATTACTCTGAAACCATTGGAATAAGCCCCCGAAGTCCCATATCCACAACTTGCTCTCCTGCACTTGGCTCGTATTTACCATCGGCATTAACCTCTGTCCATTCAAAACTATTATTTATTGAAAATGACAAGACAACTTCAACATCTTGTGTTTCTTCACCTGTTATGGTAAACCCATTTTCAAACGCACCAGTTACCACACAAGATCCTTGAGGAATAGGTGACGAATCGAATAATGGATTAGGAACTGTCGTTGCTCCAGCAGGCGCTTGACCTTGCGTAGCAAATCCTTCGGCTTCAAAAGCCCAGAAGCCTTGTAATCTATTTCCATTTACATCTATACTTTGCCCGTTTAGGTCGAACGTAGTAATGTAAGTATTATACCCAACAAAGCTTGCTAAAGTTCCGGTATAATCAACACCATCTAAAAGAAAGTCGATATCCCCTTCTTGATAGGCCAAAGATACACGAACCCATTCGTATGTTCCCACAGAAACTTGGTTTAACGGCAAGGTTAAAAACACCTCATTATTTCCAGCAAATCGTGCGTTTTGAAAATTAATCGCTCTGTCACCTCCAGCTGTTGTTTCCGAACCATTAAAAATAATTTCACCTTCTCCTAAGGGTGTAAATGCACCTGGAGCTAATTCAATATAATTTGCACTCATTCTTGAAATAGTTGGTGATTGCGCGGCGTTACCATCTGGTATAGTGGCTGGTTCGCCAATATTATTTAAGCGTTCCTGACTAGGATCAAACTGTAACTTTATAACTAAATTAGGTGTATTAGGTTGCTGCGTATCATCGTTATCTTCGCTACAAGACATGACAATTAAAAAAGTTAAAAAGCAAATTTTAAATAGATGTTTCATGATTTGAGGTTTAGTTTAATAACCAAATTTGTTAAAAAATATTGCATTAATAAAGTTTTAACAAGCTTATTTTATTAGAATTATTGGATTGAGTACCTTTGGAAAAATTCAATTTTTAATATGAAATACTTACCTATAGACAGCAAATTATTTATTAAAAACCGTAAAAACTTCATGGCTAAAATGAAACCTAATAGTTTAGCTGTTTTTAATAGTAATGATATTTATCCTATTGGTGCCGACAGTACCATACCTTTCCAACAAGATCGCAATATTTTTTATTTAAGTGGTGTTGATCAAGAAGAAAGCATTTTGTTATTATTTCCTGATTGTCCAAACCCTAAGCATCGTGAAATTTTATTTCTAACTGAAACAAACGATCATATTGCTGTTTGGGAAGGCGAAAAACTAACCAAAGATAAAGCTTTTGAAACGGCTGGGATAAAAACCGTGTATTGGCTTCAAGATTTCGATAAAGTTTTTAGAGAAGTCATGGCACAATGCAACACCGTTTATATTAACACTAACGAACATTACCGAGCTAATATAGAAACACAAACTCGCGAAGACCGTTTTAATAAATGGTTAAGAGAGAAGTTTCCAGCGCACAGTGTAGAGAAAAGCAACCCTATATTACAACGCCTTCGTTCTGTAAAAGATCAGATAGAGCTTGATATTATGCAACAAGCCTGTAGAATTACCGAAAAAGGCTTTAAACGTGTGTTGAATTTTGTAAAACCTGGTGTTTCAGAATTTGAAATTGAAGCCGAATACATGCACGAGTTTTTAAGAAATCGCTCTCGCGGTTTTGCTTACACGCCTATTGTGGCCTCTGGGAATAATGCTAATGTGTTACACTATATAGAAAACAATCAACCGTGTAAAGATGGCGACTTAATTTTAATGGACGTTGGCGCAGAATACGCCAATTACTCTAGTGATATGACTAGAACGATTCCTGCTTCTGGAAAGTTCTCTAAACGCCAAAAAGAGGTTTACAACGCTGTAAACCGTGTTAAAGATGAAGCCACAAAAATGCTTGTTCCAGGAACTATTTGGGCCGATTACCACGTTGAAGTTGGTAAATTAATGACTTCAGAATTATTAGACTTAGGCTTATTGGATAAAGCTGACGTGCAAAACGAAAATCCCGATTGGCCAGCTTACAAAAAGTACTTCATGCATGGTACCAGTCATCATATTGGTTTGGACACGCATGATTACGGTATTTTAACCGAGCCTATGACAGCTAATATGGTATTTACCGTAGAACCTGGTATTTATATTCCAGATGAAGGTTTTGGTATTCGTTTGGAAGACGATGTTGTTATTCAAGAAACAGGCGAACCATTTAATCTTATGCGCGACATTCCTATTGAAGCCGATGAGATTGAAGATATTATGAATTCCTAAAAAATAAAAAGGCCGGTTAAACCCGGCCTTTTCTGATTTAATTAAAAAAACCTATACCATTTCCATTTCAAACACATAACGATTTAGTTTCCTTAAGGTTTCTACTTTATCGCTTGTATTAATTAGTAATGATATATTATTGTTACTACCACCATAGGCAATCATTCTTACATTAACATCTTGTAATATTTGAAATAATTTTGGCGTATCTGGATGAAACACAATATTATTTCCTACTAAACAGACAATAGTTCTGTATGCATCTACCTCAACCATAGCAAACTGCTCTAATTCTTGAATTATTTCCTTTAAATAGTTAGTATTATCTATGGTTAAAGACACAGCAATTTCCGAGGTTGTAATCATATCAATCGCCGTTTCATATTTCTCAAAAACTTCAAAAACGCGTTTTAAAAATCCGTGCGCCAACAGCATTCTTGCCGATTTAATTTTTATGGCTGTAATACCATCCTTTGCCGCTATAGCTTTAATACCTTCACCATGAATGGAATTTGTTATTACTGTTCCATGAGCATTTGGTGCCATCGTATTTTTTAATCGCAACGGAATGTTCTGCTCTCTAATAGGCATTACGGTTTGTGGATGCAGAATTTTTGCACCAAAATATGCTAGCTCTGCCGCTTCATCAAACGATAGGTTTGAAATAGCCTGTGTATCGTTTACAAATCTTGGATCGTTATTATGAAACCCATCTATATCGGTCCAAATTTGTACTTCTTCAGCGTTAATAGCAGCACCAATAATACTTGCCGTGTAATCACTTCCGCCACGTTGTAAGTTTGCAATACACCCATCGGCATCTAAACAAATAAACCCTTGTGTAATGTAAATATCGGCTTGGGGAAGTTCGTTTATAATTCTGGATAAATTCTGTTTGATGTAAAAATTATCGGGCTCGTTAGATTTGTCGATTCTCATAAAATCTAAAGCCGAAATCAATTGCGCATTAACACCTTCTTGTTGTAAAAATCTACTGAACAAAAACGTAGACAATAACTCGCCTTGAGACACCATACGGTTGTGCAATAATTGGGAAAAAGGCTGATGTACAAATTCATTAAGCGTATTAAATACAGATTGGATATAAGCTTCGGCCTCTTTATACAATGTTTTGTTTGAGAGCAAATCATCTAAAACATCAACATAAGTAATGTACAACGCATCTAATAATCGAATAGCCTCTTTGGTTTTTGCTTGTTTAATAGTATCAGAAATAGCTACCAAAGCATTTGTTGTTCCAGACATTGCCGAGAGCACAACTATTTTTTTCGTACCATCATTTATAATGCCCTTTACATTAGTCATATTTTGCACTGAACCAACCGACGTTCCTCCAAACTTTAAAACTTGCATATTAGATTTTTTATTTATGTGAACAAAACTAACGTAGAGCAGCTTTTTAAAAATAAAATTGAAAAAATTAAACTAAATTTGCACACTTAGTTAAATAATTAACAATATGAAAACTATTGCAGCATGTGTTGAAGAACTCTTAGTTGCTCAACCATTTTTAGAAGAAGCTTTATCACGGAACATTATAAACTATTCGGCATTAGCTGAGGAGCTATCAAAACCTGTAAGCGACATGCTAAGAAAACCTGTAAAAACAGGTGCTATAATGATGGCTTTGCGTCGTTACAACCCACCTAAAGATTTGGGCAGTTCACCACGGTTAAAGCGAGTTATTAAAAGCTTAGGAGACATCACGGTTAGATCTAACTTAAGCGATTTTACATTTCAAAACTCAAATACATTAATAGAAAGTCATTCAAAAATATTAGGGCAAATCAACTTAAACGCCAATGTATTTTATGCCTTTACAAGAGGCATTTTAGAGAGCAATATTATTGTATCAAGCTCGCAAAAACAGCATGTTCTAGAGCACTTTAAAAATGAAAAGCAAAAAGGTGTAAAAGAAAACCTTTCGGCAATAAGCATTAGTTTACCAGAAAACAACTCAAAAGTTACAGGTTTGTACTATCAAATTTTTAAACGTTTAGCTTGGGAAGGCATCGCGCTTTATGAAGTGGTGTCAACCACGAATGAATTTACTGTTTTGGTTGAAGACGATTTGGTTGACAAAGCATTTTCGGTAATAAAAAAGTTAAAACAGTAATATAACACATGGTTATAAAACACAAAAACATAAACATTAATTATAGCCATATAGGTAATGGAGAAGCCGTAGTGCTACTTCATGGTTTTTTAGAAAACTTATCTATGTGGGATAATTTAGTCTCAGACCTTGAAAGCTCTTATCAAGTTATTACCATTGATTTACTAGGGCATGGTAAAACAGATTGCTTAGGCTACATACATACCATGGAAGATATGGCCGAGGCCGTAAATGCAGTTTTAAATGAATTAAACATTCAAAAGGCTCATTTTATTGGGCACTCTATGGGTGGTTATGTTGCTTTAGCATTACTTGAAAAAATCCCTAACAAAGCGTTAAGTGTTTGTTTGTTAAACTCGACATCGGAAGCAGATAGTAAAGACAGGCAAGCTAATAGAGATCGCGCTATTAAAGCGGTAAAACAAAACCATAAAGCGTTTATTAGCATGGCTATCTCTAATTTATTTGCTAAAAACAACAGAGAGAGGCTATCTTCTGAAATAGAAACCGTAAAACAAGAAGCCTTAAAAACGCCACTTCAAGGTATTATTGCTGCACTAGAAGGTATGAAAATTAGACCAAATAGAACCGTTTTTTTCAAATCTTTACATTGCAAAAAAATGATTATTTACGGATTAAAAGACACGGTTTTAGACGCAAGTAGTATTAAAAACCTCTTTCATTCTACTAACATTAAATTACATGAATTCCCTGATGGACACATGAGTCATATAGAAAATACGAAAGAATTATCTTACTTAATTATGCGTTTCATCGAATAAAACACCAATTTTAACTGTTATTATATGATTTTTTTCTAAGTTTAGAATCCCCAAATCTTTTATATTATGAAAAAATCTACTAACCAAAATGCCTTTAAAATTATTTGCGATATTATTGGTCACAAGTATGTTGTTAGCAAACAAGTCACCTCTCATGTTAAGGAGTACACCTGCAAATGTTGTAAAAAGCAACTAACGACTAATAGCAATGGTGACTTAACTGAATTAACACCTACATTTAAAGAAATAAATTCCATTCTTGAAGACATCTACACAAGAAGAATGGTACGTATAAAATAACAGCAATTACACTAATTTATAAAATCTTAACACTAAAGGTTTTATCACTTCAATTATTTTTTTAAGTTAGTGGTTCATTAATAATTGAATTGTCAAACCTTAAAAAAACAGTCATCTTGAAAAATCTCTATTGCAGATTGTTCAAACATAAATTTGTAGTAAAAAAGTATGTAACCGCATCGGTAAAAGAATACAGATGCATACACTGCAACAAACAAGTTACCACAAGCGACAGAGGGCATTTAACCCCTCTTACCAAAAAACGCCAAGAAATAAATAAAGATTTAGAACGCTTGTATAAAACTCGTACTAAAAGAAGGCAAGAAACTTGCTATTCTTAATTAATTCTCTAAAGAATTCCACCCTTGTGCTTTTAATGGAATAGCTTGTTCTGCACGCGTAATTAAGTGCATGCCTTGGCTTTTATCCTTTACAAAACCTATAACTGTTACATTAGGATTACCTTTAATTTTAGGAAAATCTTCTTGACTTATTGTAAACAATAATTCGTAATCTTCTCCACCATTTAGAGCAACCGTAGTACTATCTATATTAAATTCTTCACAGGTAGAAATAACTTGCGGATCTAATGGGATTTTGTTTTCGTATAACTCGATACCAACATCGCTTTGTTTGCATAAATGAATAATCTCCGATGATAAACCATCGCTAATATCAATCATAGACGTTGGTTTAACCTCTAATTCCTTCAATAACGTAACAATATCCTTTCTAGCTTCTGGCTTTAACTGTCGTTCAACAATATAAGTGTAAGGTTCTAAATCTGGTTGATTTTGCGGATTAACTTTAAACACTTCTTTCTCACGTTCCAATACTTGCAATCCCATGTAAGCACCACCTAAATCTCCAGTAACAACTAATAAATCGTTTGGCTTAGCACCATTTCTATAAACAATACTCTCTGTATCAACGTCACCTAAAGCTGTAATTGATATAATTAATCCTGAAGTAGACGATGTTGTATCGCCACCAACCAAATCGACACCATAAACCTCAGCGGCAGTTTGAATTCCAGAATACAATTCTTCTAGTGCTTCTAAAGGAAAACGGTTAGAAACTGCTATAGAAACTGTAATTTGTGTTGCCGTAGCATTCATCGCATAAACATCAGATAAATTAACCATAACAGATTTATAGCCAAGATGTTTTAATGGCATATAACTTAAATCGAAATGCACTTGCTCAACAAGCATATCTGTGGTTACAACTACTTTTTTATCAGAAAAATCTAAAACAGCAGCATCGTCACCAATGCCTTTTACCGTAGATTCTTTAGATATTTTAAAGTGCTTTGTTAAGTGGTCTATAAGACCAAATTCGCCTAATTCCGAAAGTGGTGTTCTTTCTTGGTTTTTATCTTCAATCATAATGCAAAAATAATCGCTTTCATTGAAATAGCCTTATAACTCATAAAATCTTTAATTTTAACGGTTCAAAAACACACAATTCCCCTATTTTCATGTAATTTTGTTTGTCATTTTTAATTTTTTAACAAAAAAACGTGAAAAAAACTTTACCCTTAATCTACGCTCTTTTTATAACAACCCTTCTTTTTTCGCAAACACCTTGCAATAACGGTTTTGCAGGAGCATACCCCTGTAACGATTACGATTTACTTGCCAACATACCAGTATCGGTATTAGCAAACACACAAGGTAACCCGGAAGGTAGTGATATTTGGGGATGGACAGACCCAACAAACGGAAAAGAATACGCCATTATAGCCATGACAAACAGCACAGCTTTTGTAGATATTTCAAGCCCTATAAATCCAATTTTCCTTGGCCGTTTAGATACTGCCGCAGGAACGAGTTATTGGCGCGATGTAAAAGTATATAATAATCATGCCTTTATAGTAGCCGATCTTGTTGGCAACCACGGTATGCAAGTTTTTGATTTAACTAGACTTAGAAATGTAACCTCTCCACCTGTAACATTTACTGCCGATGCACATTATACAGAGTTTGGAAGCGCACACAATATTGTTATCAACGAAGATACTGGATATGCCTATATTGTTGGAACAAGTAGAAGTGGTCCTTATGCTGGCGGCCCTGCATTTATTGATATTTCCAACCCGACCAACCCTACTAATGCTGGCGGCTATGCCAATGATGGTTACTCCCACGATGCACAAGTAGTCACATATAACGGCCCAGACACCGAACACATAGGAAAAGAAATTTATATTGGTAGCAATGAGTCTGAAGTTTTAATACTTGATGTCACAGACAAAAATAACGTTGTAAAGCTTTCAGAAATCACCTACCCACAAATTGGATACACACACCAAGGTTGGTTTACAGATGACCAAAGATACTTTATATTAGGTGATGAAACAGACGAACAAGGATATGGCTTTAACACTAGAACACTAGTTTTTGATTTTAACGATTTAGACAACCCTATTCTTTCATCTACCTACTACGGCTCTACACCTGCGATTGATCATAATGGATACGTTTTGGGTGATAAATTTTTTATAGCAAATTACAGAGCTGGATTACGTGTTTTAGATATTACTAACATATCGGCGGCAACAGATGCTATGGAAGAAATTGGTTATTTCGATACGCATCCTGAAAGTAATGGTACAGCGTTTAATGGTGCATGGAGTGTTTACCCTTATTTTTCTAGTGGAAATATTATCATTAGTGATATTGAAAGAGGGTTATTTGTTGTTAGAAAAAGTGGCACATTAAACACTAGTACTTTTAAAACTAAAGAAACAATCACTTTGTTACCTAACCCAGCAATAAATCAAACTAAAATTAGCTCTAAAGAAGGGATAATTCAATCTATTAAAGTGTACAACACATTAGGAAAAGTTGTCTTTAAATCAAACAATATCAACCTTAAATCTTTCGTTTTACCTACAAAAAAACTTACAACAGGTTTGTATTTAGTTAAAATAAATAATACAACCATAAAAAAACTAATTATCAAATAACCTTATGATTATTAAAAAAAGTATTATAAAAACACTATTAATAACACTTAGTTTTAGTGTTATGTTATCTTGTGACAACGAACCTGTGGCTGAAATTGCAGTAATCGACACAGATAACGATGGCGTTCCAGATAGTGAAGATAATTGCCCACAAGTAGCCAATGCAAATCAAGCCGACTCTAACGAAAATGGTATTGGCGATGCATGCGAAGGCAATACACCGCAGCCACTTGCAGAGTGTATTGATGGAATGGCAGACATTTACCCTTGCGAAGGCTACGATCTTATTGGTTACATGTCTTTAGATGAACTAGCCGAACCTAATGCCGAAGGCAATGATTGTTGGGGATGGACAGACCCCGTAACAGGAAAAGAATATGCGTTAGTATGTTCTACTCAAGGAACAGCTTTTGTAGATATTTCCAACCCAACACAACCACAACTTATAGGAAAACTCGCTAGTGCCAATCCAGGAAATAATGGCAATATTTGGCGTGATGTTAAAGTGTATAATAATCACGCTTTTATTGTAAGTGAAGCCACTGGGCATGGTATGCAAGTTTTCGACCTTACAAGACTAAGAAACATAACACAACCCCAAGACTTTACAGCCGATACTCATTTTACCGATTTTGGTAGTGCGCACAACATTGTAATCAACGAAAACTCTGGTTATGCCTACATTGTTGGCACTTCAAGAAGTGGCACCTATGGCGGCGGACCGCTTTTTATTAACATTCAAACCCCACTATCACCAATTAGCGAAGGTGGGCTACATGACTATTCTCACGATGCACAAGTTATCACCTACAATGGTCCAGATAATGATTATCTAGGAGAAGAGATTTTAATAGGAAGTAATGAAGATGAAATTGTTATTGCCAATGTTAGCGATAAAAGCAACCCTACAATCATTTCAACCATAACCTACAATAATATTGGCTATGTACACCAAGGATGGTTTACCGAAAATATGGAATACTTTATTTTAGGCGACGAACTAGATGAACAATATTACGGCAACAATACAAGAACTTTGGTTTTTGATGTGTCAGATTTAGACAACCCATCTTTTCATTTAGATTATTCAGGCCCAACACCTGCTATAGATCATAATGGCTATGTAAAAGGCAATAACTTTTTCCTAGCAAATTATAGTGCTGGTGTTCGATTTATTGATGTATCTAACCTTGCTTCAGGTTCCATGACCGAATCTGGATATTTCGATACTTACCCAGAAAGTAATACGGCTAATTTTCAAGGCGCTTGGAGTGTTTACCCTTATTTTTCTAGCGGTAACATTATTGTAAGTGATATTGATAGAGGCTTGTTTATAATTAGAAGTCAGAATTAAAATATGTTTAAAAAAACAAAACATACAACACTAATAATATTACTTTTCTGCGCCACTTTTAGTATGTACAATTGCTCTAAAGGTGACGACTCCAATCCACTAAACATTGTCACTAGAGACATTGTTAGCATAAACACATTTGGTGGAAGTTTAAACGATGCCGCAACATCTATTACAAATACGCAAGATGGCGGTTATGCTATTCTAGGTTACACACAAAGTATGGATGGCGACATTTCAGACAAAAACAATGAAAGTTTTGATTTTTGGGTATTAAAATTTAATAGCGAAAACACTTTACTTTGGAGTAAAACCTTTGGCGGTACTGGAAATGACAGAGGAAATTCAATTATTGAAACCCCAGATGGATCTCTAGCCGTTTTAGGGTTTAGTGATAGTAACGATCAAGATGTCACCAATAACCATGGACTAAAAGATTATTGGCTAGCAAAACTATCTCCTAACGGGAATTTATTATGGCAACAGTCTTTTGGTTATGCCGGAATAGATACTGGATATTCTGTTATTCCAACATCGGATAACGGCTTTCTTATTTCTGGCGTGTTAGATGTTACTGCTTCTAACGGCGAAGGTAATTCTAGAACAAATGCCAGACATGCTGGCGGTGATTATTGGGCATTAAAACTTGATGCTTCTGGAAACTTAGAATGGAGTCGTTATTATGGCGGATTTTTCACCGACACACCTTATGGCGTAACCGAAACAAATGATGGCGGTTTTATAATAGTAGGCTCATCGGATAGCGACGATGTAGACATATCCAATAATATAGGGACTTACGATTTTTGGATCGTTAAAACCTCTAGCACAGGAGACATTGTTTGGGAAAAAAACTTTGGTGGTACCGAAATTGACGAAGCACGTGCCATTACCCAATCAAACGACGGTAATTACTTAATTGTTGGAGATACTAGAAGTGACAATGAAGATGTCAGTACAAACTATGGCTTGGCAGATTTATGGCTTATAAAAATAACACCTGAAGGCGATTTATTATGGCAAAAGTCGTTTGGTGGAAGCGGTTTCGATGTTGGACGCTCTATTTCTAAAACTCAAAACAATAACTTTGTCATATCTGGTAGCTCTAGAAGTATAGATGGTAATCTAACAAATAACAACGGGCAAAACGATGCTTGGGTTTTTGAAGTAAACAACAAAGGCAACTTATTATGGCAAAAAACTGTTGGTGGCTCACAAATAGACTTTTTTTACAATGCCGTTCAAATTAATAACGGTAATATTATAACTGTTGGCGAATCTAACAGTTTAGATTTTGATATCATTGAAAACAAAGGGTTTACCGACCTTTTAATAACAGTTTTAAAATAACTTGAAAATGAAAAAAATAGCTTTAATCCTCATTTTAGGAATGCTTACTTTCTCTTGTACTGAAGATAATGACGATAAACTAGGCAGCAACAACATTAATGTTACTCCCACATTTACCTTTACGCAAAATTGGGATGACACAGCAATTTCTCCTTCCGATATTGAAAACACGCAATACACCAATGCTAATGGAGAAGTACTAACTATTACACGACTTAGATATTTGCTGTCTCATTTTGAGCTATTAGACGAAAACGGCAACACAACACCTTTACAAGGCTATCAGCTTATCGATTTATCTGATGCTGAAACATATAATTTTATTCCCACAAGTGCTGTTACACCAGGAAATTACACTTTAAAATTTGTTTACGGATTTAACGAAGCAGATAATATTGATGGTGCCTATACCGATTTAAATTCGGCATCTTGGAATTGGCCAGAAATGTTAGGTGGCGGTTATCATTTCCTACAATTTGACGGGCAATACAACGTTAATACTACAACGCCAATGCCTTTTAATTATCATAATGGTATGGCAATGGTAAGCGAAGACAATTTTGAACAAAACTTTGTTGCTTTTGAATTTCCGACAGAAATACCTATTTCTGAAACCACAACAATTGAAATTCAATTTAATCTTGCCGAACTATTTAAAAACCCTAACTTATGGGATTTAAATACTTACAACACATCTTTAATGCCTAATTACGAGGCTCAAAAAATGATGCAAGAAAACATCGCTTCCGCATTCACATTAGGAGAAATTACACAATAAAAAAGTAATGAAAAACCGCTGGTATATTCATATTATAATCATATTTCTATTAAGTTCCTGCTCAAGTAGCAGTTCCGATAATGATTATGTACCAACGCAAAACACCCCAACACCGTCGCCGTTAGACATTCCTCAGGTTTTTGAAGACAATATCATAGCCCCAATAATCCCCACAGATAACCCACAAACAGTTGAAGGCGTAGCTTTAGGAAAAAAATTATTTTTCGACCCTATTCTATCTGTAGATTTTACTCAAGCATGTGCTAGTTGCCACTTACCTCAAAATGCATTTACAGATAGTAATACGTTTAGTACTGGTGTAAATGGCGATTTAGGCATAAGAAATTCTATGCCACTATTCAACCTTGCCTGGAATTACGACGAAAACTTTTTTTGGGATGGCAGAGCTTTTAGGTTAGAACATCAAGCCCTACAACCTGTAACCGATCCTACCGAAATGGCAAATACTTGGAGCGAAGTGGTTACTAGATTAAACAACCATGAAGAATATCCAGACCTTTTTAAAGCTGCTTTTGGTAACCAAAATATCACCAAAGAATTAACAACCAAAGCCATTGCGCAATTTGAAAGAACCTTAATTTCTGCTAATTCTAAATTCGACCAATATTTACTAGGTCAAGCGACGTTAACAACGCAGGAACAAAATGGTCTAAATATTTTTATGGATGAAGATCGTGGCGATTGCTTTCATTGTCACGGAAACCCTAATAATCCATTATGGACAGACAATGCCTTTCATAATAATGGACTAGATACCACTTTTTCAGATAACGGCTTAGGACAAATTACAGGCGATCCAGCCGATAACGGCAAATTTAAATCGCCATCATTACGAAACCTAGCCTACACAGCACCCTACATGCACGACGGGCGTTTCTCCACATTAGATGAGGTTATAAACCACTACAGCGAAGGTTTGCAAGACTCCCCTACCATTGATCCTTTAATGAAAAAAGTAGATCAAGGCGGCGTACAACTTTCAAATCAAGATAAAGCCGATTTAAAAGCTTTTTTACTCACACTCTCAGATCCATCCTTTATCAACAACCCAAACTTCTCAAACCAATAGCTAAACCCTATCACACTATTTATTAATATAATGTTAGGTAATATGGTAAAACCCTACTTATATTGTATATTTGCATTCTATTTTAATTAATCTAAATAATATATGATAAAAGTATCGGAATCAGCTAAAAAGAAAGTCATTGAATTAATGACTGAAGACGGCTATAACGCTGAGACAGACTTTGTTCGCGTTGGCGTAAAAAGTGGCGGTTGTTCTGGTTTATCATACGATTTAAAATTTGATAAAGAACAGCTAGAAGGCGATAAAGTTTTTGAAGATAACGACGTAAGAATTATTGTTGACAAAAAAAGCTTTTTGTACCTTATAGGAACCACATTAGAATATTCCGGTGGATTAAACGGCTCTGGGTTTGTTTTTAACAACCCTAATGCTAATAGAACCTGCGGATGTGGCGAATCATTTTCACTGTAACTTTTTGAAGCGAGAAAACTAATGAGCAAGTATACCGAAGACGATTTAAGAGAAGAACTAAAAACCAAAGAATACGAGTACGGGTTTTATACCGACATAGAATCGGACACATTCCCTGTAGGCTTAAATGAAGATATTGTTCGTGCTATTTCAAAGAAAAAGAACGAACCAGAATGGATGACCGAATGGCGTTTAGAAGCCTTTCGTGTTTGGCAAGATATGGTAGAACCCGATTGGGCTAACGTACATTATGACAAACCAGATTTTCAAGCCATTTCGTATTATTCGGCACCAAATAAAAAACCTAAGTACGAAAGCTTAGATGAAGTAGATCCAGAATTGTTAGATACATTTAACAAACTGGGCATCTCTCTAGACGAGCAAAAAAAACTAGCTGGTGTTGCTGTAGATGTTGTCATGGATTCGGTTTCCGTAGCCACAACGTTCAAGAAAACATTAGCAGAAAAAGGCATTATTTTCTGTTCCATTTCCGAGGCCATTCAAGAACACCCCGAATTGGTTAAGAAATACATTGGTACCGTTGTTCCTAAAAAGGACAACTTTTATGCGGCATTAAACAGCGCTGTATTTAGCGATGGTAGTTTCTGTTATATTCCAAAAGGTGTGCGCTGCCCAATGGAATTATCTACGTATTTTCGTATCAACCAAGCAGGAACAGGACAATTTGAAAGAACCCTTGTTGTAGCCGATGAAGGTAGCTATGTAAGTTACCTTGAAGGTTGTACTGCACCAATGCGTGACGAAAACCAACTACACGCCGCTGTGGTTGAATTAATTGCTTTGGATGATGCCGAAATAAAATACTCTACCGTACAAAACTGGTATCCAGGAAATGCCGAAGGTAAAGGTGGTGTGTTCAATTTTGTGACCAAACGTGGGTTGTGCGAGAAAAACGCTAAAATCTCTTGGACACAAGTTGAAACAGGAAGTGCTGTAACATGGAAATATCCTAGCTGTATACTTAAAGGCGATAATTCTGTTGGCGAATTTTACTCGATTGCAGTCACCAACAATTTTCAACAAGCCGATACAGGTACCAAAATGATTCATTTAGGTAAAAACACCAAATCAACCATTATCTCCAAAGGTATTTCTGCAGGAAAATCGCAAAACAGTTACCGTGGATTGGTTCAAGTTAACTCGCGCGCAGAAAACGCCCGTAACTTTTCGCAATGTGATAGTTTATTAATGGGTAACGAATGTGGTGCACATACCTTTCCATATATAGAAAATAAAAATCAAACCTCGCAGATAGAGCACGAAGCAACAACCAGTAAAATTGGTGAAGATCAAATTTTTTACTGTAACCAACGTGGTATAGATACCGAAAAAGCCATTGCTTTAATAGTCAACGGATTTAGTAAAGAAGTATTAAACAAATTACCTATGGAATTTGCTGTTGAAGCTCAAAAGTTATTAGAAATAAGCTTAGAAGGATCTGTAGGATAATAACAAACACTATGAAAAAATTAGCACTATTACTTTTAACGTTTACATTACTAGTATCCTGTAAAAACGATACTAAAAAACAAGATACAGAAAGTGATAATTACACACTACTAAAAGGAGAGTTTGTGTATTTAGCTGATGCTGCTGTGCTACAAACCAACTTAGAAGTTTACGGCGTTATTATTAACGACAAAATGCACGAGTTAGATAACCAAGTAAAACAATATAAAAAAGAAGATACCGATATGGTTCCTGTTGAAATAATGGGACTAATTACACCTAAACCTGAAAATGAGGAAGGTTGGCCATTTCGAGTTGAAATAAAAGAAATTATTAAGGTCTCTAAACCAGACCCAAACAATAAAGACGTTGTTAAATTAGGAAGCGAATAAGACTATGTTAAAGATTAAAAACCTACACGCAAGTGTTGAAGATAAAGGAATTTTAAGAGGTATTAACCTTGAAGTTAACCCAGGTGAAATACATGCTATCATGGGACCAAATGGTTCTGGGAAAAGCACGTTAGCCTCTGTAATTGCTGGAAAAGAAGAATACGAAGTAACCGAAGGTGAAATTATTTTTGAAGGTGAAGATATTAATGAATTAGATGCCGAAGAACGCGCTCACAAAGGGGTGTTTTTATCGTTTCAATATCCTGTAGAAATCCCAGGGGTTTCGGTAACTAATTTCATGAAAACAGCTATTAACGAAACTCGAAAAGCAAAAGGGCTTGATGATATGCCAGCCAACGAAATGCTTAAAATGATTCGTGAAAAATCTGAACTTCTAGAAATAGACCGTAAGTTTTTATCTCGCTCTTTAAACGAAGGGTTTTCTGGTGGTGAAAAAAAACGTAACGAAATTTTCCAGATGGCAATGCTAGAACCAAAACTAGCCATCCTTGACGAAACCGATTCTGGTTTAGATATCGATGCATTACGTATTGTAGCTAACGGCGTTAACAAACTAAAAACTAAAGACAATGCCGTAATCGTCATTACGCATTACCAACGCTTACTAGACTATATTGTACCAGATTATGTACATGTTTTACATCAAGGAAAAATCGTAAAATCTGGATCTAAAGAATTAGCTCATGAGCTTGAAGAAAAAGGGTACGATTGGGTAAAAGAAGAAGTTAACGTTTAATAGTCTAAAGTTGGAACGCCGAAAGTCTCAAAGTTAAAAGTAATGAAAAAAATAAATGCTTTTGAAGATATAATTGCTTGGCAAAAAGCCAGGTTATTTAATAAAAGTGTTTATACTATTACTAATAAAAACTTTGAACGTGATTTCGATTTAATTAGACAAATAAGAAGAGCTTCGGTTTCAATATCGTCAAATATTGCTGAAGGTTTTGAACGTAACACCGATAAAGAATTTATCCACTTTTTATTTGTCGCAAAAGCATCGGCAGGCGAAGTTAGATCTCAATTGTATTTAGCATTAGATTTAAACTATCTAACTCAAAAAGAATTCGACCAATTAAGTTCTGAAATCATTGAAATTTCAAAACTTATAAGTGGTTTTATAACATATTTAAACAAATAATTCACTTAAGTATAAATGTCTTAACGGTCATGTTTTTTTAACTTTCGACTTTAAGACTTTTAACTTTAAGACTAATACATAATGGAATTACAAGATAAATTAGTATCATCATTTATGGCTTTCGAGGATCATTTAGAAGACGCCTCGCCCATACATGATGTAAGAAACCAAGCCATTAAATTGTTTGAGCAAGAAGGCTTTCCTACAAAAAAGGATGAAGCTTGGAAATACACTTCTCTAAAATCTGTTTTAAAACACGATTACAGCTTATTCCCTAAACAGGAAACAAGTATAGAATACAAAGACATAAAAAAATACCTAATTCACGATATTGATTCGTACAAGATTATTTTTGTTGATGGTAAATACTCATCTTACCTTTCTGAAACAACTCACGATGGTATAGATGTTTGCTTAATGTCTGCTGCTTTAGCAAAACCTAAGTATCGCTTAGTTATTGAAAATTATTTTAATAAAGCTGCGACAAAAGATAGTCTATCATCTTTAAACACTGCATTTTCAAGTGAAGGTGCTTACATTCATATTTCTAAAAACAAGCTTGTTGAAAAACCAATTCAAATTGTGCATTTTTCTACAGGTAACGAAGCCGCTTTAATGCTTCAACCTAGAAATTTAATTGTGGTTGACGAGAATTCTCATGTTCAAATTATAGAACGTCACCAGAGTCTTACCAATAATCCTGTATTAACCAATTCGGTAACGGAGATTTTTGCCAATAAACGCGCTATTGTTGACTATTACAAAATTCAGAACGACAATCAAAATGCCTCTTTAATAGATAATACATTTATTAAACAAAAGCAAGAAAGTCACGCTTCTGTACATACCTTTTCGTTTGGTGGAAAATTAACGCGTAACAACCTTAATTTTTATCAAAACGGTGAACGTATGGATTCTACCTTAAAAGGTATCACTATTATTGGAGACAAACAACACGTAGATCATAATACTTTAGTACATCATATTGAGCCTAATTGCGAAAGTCATCAAGATTACAAAGGTATTTTTGGCGACAGTGCTACAGGTGTTTTTAATGGCAAAGTGGTTGTTGAAAAAGAAGCTCAAAAAACTAATGCTTATCAATCTAACAACAATATTTTGGTAAGTGATAAAGCGACTATCAACTCTAAGCCACAATTAGAAATTTTTGCAGATGATGTAAAATGCTCTCACGGTTGTACTATTGGCCAATTAGACGAAAGTGCTATGTTTTATATGCGTTCGCGAGGTATTCCTGAAAAGGAAGCTAGAGCATTACTTATGTATGCCTTTAGCAATAATGTTTTAGAAAGTGTAAAAATTCCTGAAATAAAACAACGCATTACCAAACTTATTGCTAATAAACTTGGTGTTGATATTGGGTTTGATTTGTAAATCTTACTAAGAAACATAAATAAAAAAAGGATGGCTATTTAGCGGTCCTTTTCTTTTTTAAAAACAATATCTTTCACCGTTCCGTCGCAAGATAATAGCATTTCAGTAATCTCATTATTTTTATCTTTCACAAAATGATAGAGCGTTCTATCGTTATTTCCAAATTCGTTTAATTGAATAGGCTTTAAAGTAATGTTTTCATGACCTTTATAACTTAGTTTAAGCGTATTGTTTTCTGTATAAAAATGATAGCTAACATCTAATTCTTCAGCATAAAAGTCACCAATATAATCTGATATATTTACCGCGTTTGTATCAACAAAATGAGCGCGTTTAAAATAAAATGGCGTGCCACCAAATGAAATTATCATATCATGATTTTCAGAAATAGTGAAATCATACTTCACATTTTCACTTTGTGCTCTATGAAATTTATCCTTAGCAAATTGTACGAGAGAAACAGGCATTTTACCCATTGAACCCAAAGCTTTCAAAGTGTCATTCTCAACAAATAGCGTCATGGTCATATCGCTATTCACTTCTTTGTACTCACTTACAAAATTATTAACGTCTTGATTTTCAAAGGATATATTCGTTTCATTTTCCACTTGACCGACCTCTTCATTGTATAAAAGAATATCTAAAATTTGATAAGCGATTCTTGTTGCATTGATAATTTGCGTGTTTGTTAAAACAACAATGCCTATTTGCTTTTCTTTAAGGGCAAGTAAGTGCGAGCGCCCACCAAAACCATAGCCACTATGCCCAACAACATTAAAACCTTTATAGGTGTCTAACATTAGTCCTCTAGCATAGTTTGCTTTTTTTCCAGAGTTTAACGTTTCCGTGTGTTTTAAAAATTGCGCTAAGGGTTTAAAGCGAGGGATCTGTTCGTTTAGCATTCGCGTCCATATAGCTAAATCGTTCACAGAAGCATACATACTTCCTGCGCCATAGCTTAACTGGTTACTCGTTGAAAACTTAAAACCATTGTTATCTTTTTTATAACCAACGGCTTTATTTTTAACTGGTTTACCATATTCTACCCTAACAAAAGTGGTATTCATTTTTAACGGGTTAAAAACATGATGCTTCAAATAGTCGTTTAAGTTTTGTCCAGAAATACGCTCTATAATAATGGTCAATAAATTATAATTGGTATTGGAATAGCTTACTTTTTCACCTGGCTGATGGTTTAGGTGCTTTTGTTTGATAGCTAATTCCAAAACAGTGTTATTATCGTAATAAGCTGAATCGTAATCAAAACCAGCTAAATACATTAGAGTATGATAATTTCTAATGCCGCTAGTATGATTTAATAAATGTTTAATCTTAATAGATTTATCATACTCTGGAAATTCTGGCAAATAAGTTCTAATGTCATCTTCCAAACTGATCTTTTGGTCTTTAATCAAAGACCAAATAGCAGATGCTGTAAATTGTTTTCCAATAGATGCAACATTGTAAACGGTAGAGTCTGAATTTTTAACAGTATAATCTAAATTGGAAAGTCCGAAGCCTTTGGAATAGACAGGCTTACCTTCATTAATAACTTTTACACTTAATCCTGGCGCATCGTTAGAATTGTAAACACTTAACAGTTTATCAATCTTTTCAGTAAAATTGGTTTGTGCATTAACATTACAAGCAACCAATAAACTAAAAACTACAATACCATATTTTAAGACTGACATTGCTTGTATTTTTGATAAAAATAGGTTGGTATTAGTCCAAAATTAAGAAACAAAAAACCAATAAATACGATGATACCTCTGTAAGGCCAAGTTAAAAACTCAAACATGGCACCAACACCAAGAATATAAAAGGTAATAAAACCAAGAATATAAAATGATTTTTTTCATATTTATAGTGTTTAAGAAAATTTATGAATAGCTAGTTTATACTTAAAATATAAGTGTATGGGAAGAATAACTAAAACTGAAAGTGCAGTAGCAGCTAACAACCAAGCATTAGCATAAGGCCATTGCATCATTTGAAAAACTAAACTCATAACTAAAAGCAGGATAACTACAAACCCCACATAAAATTTCAGCCTGTTAATTGTAATTATCTGTTTAGCAAATTTTTGATAATTGGTTTCTAATTGCAAATTCTGAAAGCTCGCATAACCACCAAACTTCCGTATCGCTTTTTGATATAATGTATTAAAATCACTGGTCTCTTCATTTTCAATATAAGTGCATATATGATCAACTAAATCCTCTCTCAACGCTTTATCTTCAACACCATAAAGTGTTAAACTACGCTCTATAAAATCGATATGTTTGTCTGTTAACTTCATGATATTGTTGGTTTAACATTAAAAATAGTTTGTAACGTTATTATAAAATCGTTAATCTCTTTCGTTGCCTCAATCACTTTTTGTTTCCCGTCTTTAGTAACACTGTAATACTTCCTTACACGCTTGCCTACATATATTTTTTCCGTAACCAAAACTCCTTGAGCTTCTAGTTTATGAAGAATGGGATACAACGCTCCTTCAGAAATATCAATCTTACCAGAAGTTAGTTTTTTAACCTCTTGCGTAATCTCATAACCATACATTTTATCCCTACTACTAATTAGTTTTAAAATGATGGGTTGTAACGTTCCTTTAGTCAATTCTTTACTATACATATCACAAATATACATTTTTTTTAAATACATTTTATAAAAATGTATTGTTTTTTACAATCACAACTTAAAATGCACCTCTATTTATGTTTATAGATACACCAATGCTTTGTACCTTTGTGCCATGAAATTAGAGACACCTTTTAATGTTGAAGCCTTAAGAAAAGATTTCCCTATCCTTAATCGTAAGGTTAACGGAAAGCCTTTGGTCTATTTTGATAATGCGGCCACATCGCAAACACCACAACAAGTCATCAATTGTATTGCAGATTATTACACTAACTACAATGCCAATATACATCGTGGTGTGCATAGTTTAAGTCAAGAAGCCACAGATAAATACGAAGTAGCACGGCTTAAAATTCAAAAACATTTTAACGCCAACAAGCCTTACGAAATCATTTTTACTTCTGGGACAACTCACAGTATTAACTTAGTAGCCAATGGGTTTTCATCTTTATTAAATACAGGCGATGAAATTATTGTTTCGGCCTTGGAACATCATAGCAACATTGTGCCTTGGCAAATGCTTTGTGAACGTACAGGAGCAGTTTTAAAGGTTATTCCTATGAATGCAGATGGCGAATTGGTAATTTCAGAGTACGATAAACTACTTAACAATAATACCAAACTAGTTTTTGTTAATCACATTTCAAACGCTTTAGGAACCATAAATCCTATTGAAGAGATTATTAAAAAAGCGCATCAATTTGGTGCTGCGGTTTTAGTGGATGGGGCTCAAGCATGTCCACATATAAAACCCAATGTTCAAGCTTTAGATGTTGATTTTTATGTGGCATCTGCACATAAAATGTGTGGGCCAACAGGCGTTGGAATCCTTTACGGAAAAGAAGAATGGCTTAATAAATTACCTCCTTACCAAGGTGGTGGTGAAATGATTGCCGAAGTCACTTTTGAAAAAACCACTTACGCCAATTTACCGCATAAATTTGAAGCAGGAACACCAAACATTTGCGGCGGTATTGCTTTTGGAGCTGCAATAGACTACATGAATGCTATTGGTTTTGATAATATTTCCAATTACGAACATAAACTTTTAGAGTACGGAACAAAAAAACTACTCGAAATTGAAGGCTTAAAAATTTATGGCACCTCGAAACATAAAACCTCGGTTATTTCCTTTAACATTGAAGGTATTCACCCATACGACATAGGCACTTTACTAGATAAAATGGGTATTGCTGTTAGAACCGGGCATCATTGTGCACAACCTATCATGGATTACTATAAAATTCCAGGAACCGTTCGTGCCTCGTTTGCCTTTTATAACACCAAAGCAGAAATAGACGCCTTAGTTGAAGGGGTTAAAAAAGCAAAAATGATGTTATCATAAAGCTCACCCAAATTACAACTATTAAGCGCCCTAATTGGGCGCTTTTTTTATTTTACAAAAATGCATTTCATCGAAAAAATGGATTAAAATAATTTATTTCATATGTTTTTAACATTTTTTTTATACTTTCAACCGATTTTAATTAAAAACACACTAATAATGAAAAAACTATTTTTAAGCTTAACTGCGTTAGGGTTAATCTTGTCATCTTGTAGTGACGATTCAAATGAAAACTTAGCAAACGATCAGCAATCTAAAATTGATATGAGCGATTTTTATGTTTATACAGATGCTGACATAGATGAAACAAATAGATTAGCGGAAGGAAAAGGAAAATCCTGTTATTCTATGGTTAATCTTAATAGATTGCTAAATGAAAACCCTGGGTTAGAAAAGAAAATGTACGATATAGAATATAACACAAGAGCTTTTATTGCTGGAAAAAAACCAGATGGTGTAGGAAACGGCAATGGTAATGGCGGCGGTGGAAATGATGGCGGCGGAGACGGCGGCGGAACAGGCGATAATTTAGGTGTTATAAACATTCCTGTTTATGTACATGTAGTTTACAGCAACTCTGCTGAAAATGTTAGCGACCAACAAATTAACTCTCAAATCGCTGTTTTAAACGAAGATTTTAGAGCAACAAATAACGATTTAAACCAAGTGCCTTCAGAATTTTCAAGTGTTGTAACAGATTCTGAAATTAATTTTACCCTTGATGGCGTGTTCAGACATGCTAATCCGCAAACATCTTGGGGAACAAACGATGCTGTTAAAAACGAATATCCTCCTATCACACCAGAAACTCACTTAAACATTTGGGTATGTAATCTTGGTGGTGGCATTTTAGGATATGCGCAATTCCCAGGTGGTCCTTCTAACACAGATGGCGTAGTATTGCTTTATTCTTCTTTACCAGGTGGTTCTGCAGCACCATATAACGAAGGTAGAACAGCTACTCACGAAGTAGGGCATTACTTAAACTTAAGACATATTTGGGGTGACGGTAGATGTAACAGAGATGATTTTGTTGCTGATACACCAGAATCTGATGGTCCTAACTATGGTTGCCCATCTTACCCAACAGTTAATTGTAGATCTACCGATATGACTATGAACTATATGGATTATGTAAATGATGCTTGTATGTATATGTTCTCTGAAGGACAAAAAGAGAGAATGCGTGCTATTTTCCAGTCTGGAGGATCAAGATCGGCTATGGCTAATTAAAAAAGCTATGTCATAACAAATTAAAAAAGACGTCAACTTTGGCGTCTTTTTTGTATTATTATAGTAAAACATACTACTATGAAAATTCTTACTATATTATTTAGTGTCTTTGTTATGAATTCTTGTGGAACTTCAAAAAACAATAACACAACAAGTCTAGCTGAATTAAAACAAACCGACGACACTTATATTTTTAACTATAAAGCGGTCACTAGAGGAAGTTTTAAAGAAATAAAAGTAACCCCGGAAAGCATCACATATCAAAACGGATTAAACTCAAAACCTATTACAAAACCTGTATCTAAAGAAGCTTATCAAAGTCTTATAGAAAAAGTAGAGGTTTTAAATTTAGACGATTTAAAAACTCTAGAAGCCCCTTCAAAAGCGTTTCAATATGATGGTGCCTTAATCGCCAATTTAAAAATAACGCGTAATAATAATTCGTATCAAACCACATCTTTTGATCATGGAAACCCACCTAAACTTATTAAAGCTTTGGTAGAGGAATTGTTATCATTATCTGAAAAGGTTGAATAGCAACTTTACTATTTGTATTTTTGCATAAAAGAAAACAACGTGAGTATTACTGAAATACAAAATGAGATTATAGACGAATTCTCAATGTTTGACGATTGGGAAGAACGTTACCAATACATGATAGATTTAGGCAAAACATTGCCATTAATTGACGAACAATACAAAACTGACGATCATCTTATAAAAGGGTGTCAAAGTCGTGTTTGGGTTCATGCCAATTTAGAAGGCAACAAAGTCGTGTTTACTGCAGATAGCGATGCCATTATTACCAAAGGTATTATTGCTATTTTAATACGTGTATTTTCAAATCAACACCCAAAAGATATTATTGAAGCAAATACCGATTTTATTGATAAAATTGGGCTTAAAGAACATTTATCACCAACCCGTGCAAACGGTTTGTTAAGTATGATTAAACAACTCAAAATGTATGCTGTAGCATACCAAACACAATTAAGTTAAAATGAGCGAAACCACAATAGATACCAATGCCTTAGGAGAGCAAATAGTAAAAGTTTTAAAATCTATTTTCGATCCTGAAATACCCGTAGACATTTACGAATTAGGGTTAATTTATGATGTTTTTGTAAACGAAGATTACGATGTTAAAATTTTAATGACGTTAACTACACCTAATTGCCCTGTAGCCGAAACACTTCCTATGGAAGTTGAAGAGAAAGTAAAATCCTTAGACAACGTTAAAAGCGCCGAAGTAGAAATTACGTTCGATCCACCTTGGAGTCAAGACCTTATGAGCGAAGAAGCCAAGTTAGAATTAGGCATGTTATAACATTATGGCAGAAGAGATTATAAATCGTATTGCTAACAGTAAGTTAGTTACTCTAGACTTGGAAGACTTTTACCCAAAAGGACAACGAATCGTTTTTGATATAAAAGACTGGTTGTACGAAGAACTTATTCTTAAAGAAAAAGACTTTAGGAATTATGTAGAACAGCACGACTGGAGTCAATATAAAGACACTTATATAGCATTAACCTGTAGCGCCGATGCCATTATTCCTTCTTGGGCGTTTATGCTAATTACCACAAAACTAACACCTTTTGCCAATACTGTAACGGTTGGTAATTTAGACACGCTAGAAACCGTTATTTACCAAAATATTATAAATAGCTTACCGTTAGAAGACTACAAAGACAAGCCTATTATTATAAAAGGCTGCGCTAATAAACCCATCCCCGAGTCTGCTTACACGTTACTTATTTCTAAATTACAACACATAGCAAAATCGATTATGTTTGGTGAAGCTTGCTCTACCGTACCTTTATTTAAGAAAAAATAGTTTTGCAACTATTTACCCTAACTATTATATTTGCAGGCTTTTAAAATTTAAAACAACAATAAAAACAAAACATATGACTAAAAATTTACTTACAGCCATCTTGTTTTTGCTAACCTTAAGTACAGGGTTTGCTCAAACTTTAGAAGAGTTAAAAGCCAAACAAGCTGCTAAAAAAGATTCTATTGCAGCTATTCAAGGGCGAGTTGACGACATTCAAAAACAAATTGATGAGATGCCTGGTTGGCGATTTGGGGCTGTTGGTATTATTGGTGGTAGTTTCTCAGAGTTTAATAACTGGTACGCACAAAGTTCGCCAAATAACTCCTCTGGTAAAATTGGTGTTACTTTTACACCTTATGCTAAATTAATTAAGGAAAATTACTTTTGGTACAACAATGCTAATGTTAATCTTAGCTGGGTTAAATTTGATGATAAAGACGACCCGACAGACGAGAAAGATTGGCGCGAAGCTACAGATGTATTTAATGTAACCTCTCTTTTTGGTTATAACCTAACAAAAACCATTGCTGTGTCTACTCTAGCCGAATACAGAACAACCGTATTAGATAACTTTAACGATCCAGGTTATTTAGATGTTGGTGTTGGTGCTACTTGGAAACCTAATGCCGACTTAGTTGTTGTGGTACATCCATTAAACTACAACTTTGTTTTTGCTGATAATGACGCTGTTTTCGATTCCTCTTTAGGTGCTAAAATTGTAGCTAACTATACGAAAACTTTTGGTGGCATTAACTTTATCTCTAATTTATCTGCTTTTCAAAGTTATAAAGATTCAGACCTTTCAAACTGGACATGGATAAACTCTGCTAGCTATACATTATGGAAAGGCATAGGTGTTGGTGTTGAAGTTGGCTTGAGAAATAATAAACAAGAAGCGTTAAATTATGCTATAGGACAATACGATGCAACCACTACAAATCCAGAACCAACATTCGACAATGTAGATAACGATATTCAAGTTTACACTACTTTTGGTTTAAGCTATTCTTTTTAAGCTAACCAATATTAAAAACACGTATTATGAAGAAATCGCTATTAATCATCTGCTTTATCACGTGCTATTTTATAACTAATGCACAAGATGCTACTGTAAAAGCAGACTCTTTAGAAGGTTGGAAAGGCTCTGGAAAAATCACACTCTTAGTTAACCAAACAGCATTTGCTAATTGGCAAGCTGGTGGCGACAATAACTTAGGTGCCAATGCTAGTATAAACTACGACCTTAATTATACTAAAGGTGCTTGGATATGGGATAATAAACTTCTTGCTAACTATGGTATTAGTATTAACGAAGATGATGGTAAAAGAAAAACCGATGATCGTTTAGAAATTAACTCCATTGCTGGTAGGAAAATGAAAAATGAAAATTGGATTTTTTCCTTTTTTATGAACTTTAAAACCCAGTTTTCTGATGGCTACGATTATAATGACGATTTTATCGGCGACAACGAAGATTACAGAACTTCCGGACCATTTAAACCAGCTTATTGGAGTTTTGGACCAGGTTTTTTATGGAAAAAAAGCGACAATTTAAATGTTAACTTAGCGCCAGCAACTTCAAAATTTACCTTTTTAACAGGTGAAGTTTTCACAATTAATGACGATGATAGCAATAATGTTTTTTACGAGTCTAGTGACGATGTTGAAACTTACGGTGTTGCGCCAGGAAGAGGCATTTTATATGAATTTGGTTTAAATGTTAGAGGCTACTATAAGTTTAATATCATGAAGAATATTAGCATGGAAAACATAATCATGCTGTATTCTAATTATTTAAATAAGCCTTTAAACACCGATATTGATTACACCATGAATATGGTTATGAAAATTAACGATATATTTTCAACAAACCTTACCTTCCAAACCATATACGATGATGATGCCTTTGAAGGTTTTCAAATTAGAGAGGTTTTTGGTTTAGGTATTCATGTAAACCTATAAATAAAAAAGCGTTTCAAAATAGAAACGCTTTTTTTTATTCTTCATCATAATCTGGATACAGAAAGTTATTATAAGGAAATCGTGTGACATGAATTTTCCTAACTTCTTGATAAACCTTCTTCCTAAACGACTCCATATTGTCTTTGTTTAATGCCGATATAAATAACGCATTACCATCCATTTTATTCATCCAGGTGCGTTTCCACTCTTTTAAGCTATAATTAGCTGTTGTCCGCTCAGTCATTAAATCATCCTTATCAAACGGTTCTGGTTCGTAGGCATCAATTTTATTAAACACCATAATTGTTGGTTTATTAGCACTTTCTATTTCGCCTAGTATTTTGTTTACAGATTCTATATGTTCTTCAAAATTAGGGTGAGAAATATCAACCACATGTAATAATAAATCGGCTTCTCTAACTTCATCTAGAGTACTTTTAAAACTCTCTACTAATTGTGTTGGTAGTTTTCTAATAAATCCAACGGTATCGGTCATTAAAAACGGTAAATTTTTAATAACAACTTTTCTTACCGTAGTATCTAAGGTAGCAAACAACTTATTTTCGGCAAATACTTCACTTTTGCTTACCACATTCATTAATGTTGATTTTCCTACGTTAGTATACCCTACTAAAGCTACACGAATTAGCTGTCCACGGTTACCACGTTGCACAGCCATTTGTTTATCAATAGTCTTTATTTTCTCTTTTAATAAGGCTATTTTATCGCGTACAATACGTCTATCTGTTTCAATCTCAGTTTCACCAGGCCCACGCATACCAATACCTCCTTTTTGGCGTTCTAAGTGTGTCCACATCCCTTTTAAGCGTGGTAATAAGTATTCACACTGTGCTAATTCTACTTGTGTTCTAGCATAACTTGTCGTGGCACGTTGCGCAAAAATATCTAGAATTAAATTGGTTCTATCTAACACTTTACATCCTAGAATTTTACTAATATTTCGTTCTTGAGCTGGAGAAAGCTCATCATCAAAAATAGCAGTACCAATATTATTCTCTTTAATAAAAACTCTTACATCATCTAATTTTCCTGAACCTATAAAGGTTTTGGGGTTTGGCGTATCTAGTTTTTGGGTAAATCGTTTTACAACTTCACCACCGGCTGTATAAGTTAAAAACTCAAGCTCGTCTAAATATTCTTTAGATTGTACTTCATCTTGGTCTTGAGTTATAATCCCTATCAACACCGCATTTTCTAGCTCTATATTTTTCTTTTCTAACATAGTTACAAAGTTACGAGTATTAAAGTTATTTTCAGAAAAAACGAAACGCCTATTAATCTGTATATTTACAAAAAACATAATTGCTTATGCCTAAAAAACAGTTTACTGTAGCTTTTTATAATCTGGAGAATCTTTTTGATATTTATGATGATGACTCAACCCATGACAATGATTTTTTACCAAATTCTGCCAAGCGCTGGACCTCTAAGCGATATTATAACAAAATACGAAAACTATCTTACGCTATAAAAAACATTGGCTTGGAAGAAACTAATTTTCCTCCGGCTTTACTAGGTTTTGCCGAAGTAGAAAACAAATTAGTTTTACAGGATTTGATTGATTCTAGCGATTTAAAACATTACAAATACGATTTCGTGCATTATAATTCTCCAGACGAACGCGGTATAGATGTGGCATTATTATACAATAAAACCATATTTACCGTTACACGTTCCGAACCTTTTTCTGTAGATATTTATAATGAAGATGGTACAAAAGATTACACAAGAGATATTTTATTAGTCACCGGTCAATTAGACAATTCCCAAGTGCATATTATTGTAAATCATTGGCCATCTCGCCATGGTGGCAAAGATATTACAGAACAAAAACGCTTGACTGCTTCAAATGAAGTGGATAACATTATAAACTTGATTAAACAAGAGCATGAGAGCCCTAAAATTATTGTTATGGGCGATTTTAATGATGATCCATCCAATAAAAGTATGACGCAACTAACCGAAAAACAAGGTCTGTTTAATCCTATGAGGACATTACAATCTCATGACAAAGGTACCACGGTACATTATACGGATTGGAATTTGTTTGATCAGATTTTGTTTAGCACCAATTTTTTTGAAAAAAGAAAAGGTGAACTTACGTATAAAGAAAGTGATATTTTTAACGAGCGCTTTTTACAAGTTTTTAAAGGCAAATATGAAGCTGCGCCTTTTAGAACCTATATTGGTAAAAAATACCAAGGTGGTTACAGCGACCATTTTCCTGTATATATTCTTTTAGAATCTTATTAATAAAAAAGCCTGCAAATTGCAGGCTTTTTATTATATCTAATACATGTTAATTATGGAACATAAACTGTTACGTTTTCTACATGTAATGTCATGTTTTCGTTTGAAGTATCACTTCCTGTATATCTAAAAGCAATGTAAGCTGTACCTGAATAAGTTGATAAATCTATTTCTCCAGAGCTTGTAAATGTAAACCAGCTATCGTAATCTTCTATATAACTTACAGCAAATTCTAAAGATGTCCACGTAGCTGTGGCAATACCTTCTTCTGTTCCATCAAAATCAGTAGAAATTAACACGTCTAATGGGTCGTGTCCAGAATCTGGATAAGCATGTTCTGTTTGAAACGATAGTAATTCTCCTTCTTGAGCATCTAAATCGATACCTGGAGTAATTAACCAACCAATATTAGAAGAATCGCCTGAGTTGTATGGGTTATATTCTGCATATCCGTTATTACTAAACACTTGCTCTGTCCAAAGTACCGATCCAGCCTCAGCATAGTTAATCCAACCATCAATATTTAATGTTGTACCATCTACTGCAGAGTTAAAAGACTCTTCAAATACAGGATCACATCTTTCTTGATCAAAATAAATATCTTCTGTAGTATTAAGAACCATTACTCTTGGTGAACCACCAAATCCTTGCGTAATAACACCAGAAATACTTCCTCTACCATCTGTAGGTAAAGGTTCTTGTTTAAAACTAGCAAAAGAGCTTGTTTCTAACTGAAACTCTGAACCGTCTTCACAGCTAACCATTGAATATCTTGTATCGAAATCGTTTATTGGGTTATGAAAAGTCATACCTGAAACTGCCATTGGGAATTGCATATTGTTAAACGTAGCATAAACACCAAGGTGAGAATCGTTAACTGTTCCAGGAGTTAACTCTAAAGGAATAATCTCCATTGTGTTATCAGATCTAAAAAGGTGTAGCCCTATTTGGTTGGCTGTCATAGCTTCAACATTTCCACCATCTAACACACCTCCTACAGTAATAACATCTGAAGAGTTTTCACCTAAATATAATCCTTTAAGTTTAATGTAAACTTCTCTTCCCATATTAAATTGGTTGTAAGAATCTACCTGATTTAAAACAACGCCTATGGCTGCTGTTGGGTTTTCTGGGGCATCTTGTAAATAGAACTCTTTGTAGAAATTCCCTGTACGATCAGAAGAACTTACGTACCCTTTCACAACAATATCAGACTCTATTAATTGAGTTGCCCCTATATGCATAGCTTTTAATTCAGCAATCGTAACTTCTTGTAAGCTTTCATCTTCAATACCTTGTAATATGTTTTGAAGACCAGCGTTTTCTTCATTTCCTAAGCTTGCTGGCACTGCATAATCATCATCCTGAACACAGGATACAATAACTAAAGCTGCCATTAAGCCTGTTATTAGTGTTAAAAATTTATTAGTTTTCATAATCTTGTAATGTTTTAATTAATTTTTCTTTTTCTAGTATTTAGAATCTAAAGTTAAGGTTTAAAAAGTAAGTTGCACCGCGTCCGTACCAATATTTTGATCCGAAAACACGTTTAGGGCTATTTACATCGTCTCTAAGTTCTCTGTAATTAGCGTTTCTCCCTTGTTCAAAACCTCCTGTTTTATAAACTTCATCTAATAAGTTGTTTACACTCGCAAAAAGACCAATATAGTAATCGTCTATTTTCCAAGATTTACCTCCTATTAAATTAACAGTAAAGTAATCATTAAACTCTTCTTGTTTTAATAATTCTCTAGCAATATCTTCATCGTAATCATTAAACGGTAATCCATCTACATCTGTATAGAAGTTTCTTGTTCTTGTTAATGGACTTACATCTAAATAAGCATTGGAGAAATAATTTAACGTAGCACCAAACCACCAGTAATCTGGATCGCGGTACTCAAAGCCTACTGAGTAAGCTTGATGTGGACCTGCTGACAACTTATAATCTTTTAAGAAAGATTTTCCGTAAGACACGGTCTGACTATCTGAGGAAAGGTATAAGTTAGGATTATTGTCGTAAGTAAATTGTCCTACCGACGCTACCCCTTTAAGTTTTAGTGTTGGTAGTACTTGTGCTTCTATACCTAATTCGGCTCCAATATGTTTTTTATCTACGCCTTGTAAGGTTTCTGATATTAAATCGCTTGCTACTACTATACCTTGATCATTTTGAAAACCAAACACGCCATCGGCATAATAAAACGACACCTCATTAGCGTCTTCTATTTTTGTATAATACCCTGTTAATTTAGCTTTAACTATTGGTGAACGAAGAATATAACTTACATCTAAACTTGTTATTTTTTCTTCGGTAATTTCTCCAACACCATCTATGGCTTCTAAATTACTTACACCTACATAATCGTGATTAGAACGTGAGTTTGTATACGTGTTTCTTAACGTTGGTGCTTTTGTTAAATAGCCTGCATTGGCATCTATAATATGTTTACCTGTAATTTTGTATGTAAAACCTGCTTTAGCACCAAAACCATTAAACGTTAATTTTTCACCTTTACCATAAGAATTATCTTTAACAATTTGCCCCGCATCGTTAAACTCTACGTTAGCTTCATTTTGGAAAAGTCCTTCTCTCTGGTATTGGGTGTTGGTATAACTACCAGATAGATAGAAATCTATTTTTGTATATTTAAACTGTGCTTGTGCATACCCAGAAACCACATCGGCATATAAGTTATAATTATACCTATACTTATCTCCTACACCTAAAACTTGATTAGGGTTTCTGTAATCGTATTGGAAGCTATCAAAAGAATCAAAATTTAAATAACCTGTTGTACTTCCTAACATATCTAATATTTCCCCAAAGTTTTCTGATTTTAATTTTTTATAATTTACAGAAGCATTTAAAAGAATATTAGAGTTTAACTCTGTACTTAAAATAGAGTTAATGGTTAACTGTTTATCGTCAGACCTATCTTCATATAAAGCATAAGCAGCATTAACTCCATTCACATTATTGGTAACGTTAGCGTCAATAATACGTTCCCAATCAATTTGACCGCCATTAATAAAATTTTGTTCTAGTTGATAAGCCGTAGCGTAATCTGGCCCATCAGGATCTGCTAAAGCATAACTAGGTAAATTTTGATAATATGCTGGACTTGGGTTTCCACCACCAGCATAATCTAAACGACTGTTCCCTAGTTTACCAAATTGGTAACCAACATTGGTGTTTAAACGTGTTTTATCACTTATATCCCAATAATGGTTAAGCATTAAAATAGGCTCTTCAATCTCTTTAATTCTAGAGTTTTTCTTTTCGCCATCTAACCATCCCCAATACTCATTGTACTTTATACCTTTTAAATCATACACCTCTTGTGTATTTGGTGATGATTTACCACGTCTGTTTGGCGTGTAAATTGATGTAAAGTTTAAACTATGCTTTTCACCAAATTTCTTTTCAACAGTGGCAAAAAATGAATTTGAATCATAAAGTGTTGCCTCTTGATAGCCTTCTTTACCCCAACGTCTTGAAGCCATAAATGCAAAAGACCAACCTTTATCTAACTGCCCAGAGGCATAGCTAGCCATTAAACGATTGGTATAACTTCTGTTCGATGTTGAATAAGTAACACGGCCACCTTCTCTATACTGAGAGGCTCTAACATTCATGTTAGTTGTTCCTAAAATACCGCCAAAATTATACTCTGAAGGTTTTAGGCCTGTGGTTAATTCTTGGTTTCGAAGCATGTCGTTTAGGCCTCCCCAATTACTCCATTGTGGGCGACCATTGTACAACTTATTCATTTCGATTCCATTAATTAAAACCGATCCATTTTCAGAATCTAACCCTCGTACCCTAAAGAAAGACGAGCTAAACTCGAAAGCGGCTGTACGTTGAAAAACGTCTTGAGAAGATTGTAACAATCCAGAGATATTATCCATACCACTAGTATCATCATTCAACTCATCATCAGATAAGGTAATGGTAAACAAATCGGCATCGGTTACAACTTTATCTAAAGTCATATCCGTAATGTTTAACGTTTTACCTTCATTTACAATAATAGGGTATCGTTTAGATACATACCCATTTTTGGAAATCTGCAATACCTGTTCACCTAAAGGAACTTGTTGAAGAAATTGAAACTCTCCAGATGTATCAGTTGTTGTAGAAACACTAGTACCCTCAATGGTTACTGTTACATCTGGAATAGGCTCATACGAATCTCCTTCTGTTACACTTCCTTTAACCACAGTCTCTTGAGCTGCAGCGGTAAATGTAGCTAGAATTCCAAATAAAAAAATAAATAAACTTTTTTTCATACTTGAATTTATAGTTAATAGTTCTTTTTGCGTTAAATAATTATTATTTAAGGCTTGCAAATTTACATTTTTTATAATAAATATCTACTTTTGGCGCAACATTTGTATGAACGTAACACAAACATAACATTCTGATTAGATGAGAAAACTTAGACTATTTACAACAGCTATAATTACATTACTTGTCTTTGGACTTCAAGCACAAAACAAAAAAAAATACATCGCTCACACCGTGGCTTTTTACAATCTTGAAAATCTTTTTGACACTGAAAACGACCCAGATAAATATGATGAAGCCAGCCCCATTATGGAAATGAATGGTGATGTTGAAGAGGTTTACAAGAAAAAAGTGGTTAATATGGCTAAAGTTCTTGCCGATATTGGCAAAGAAGTCACTCACAATTCACCAGCTGTAATTGGGGTTTCTGAGGTTGAAAACATTCACGTTCTAGAAGACGTTGTAAACGACCCACAATTAGTTGATAAAGATTACGGTATTGTACACTACAATTCTCCAGACGAGCGTGGTATTGATGTGGCTTTAATATATCAAAAAGCGCTGTTTACGCCATTACACACAAGTAGTCACGAATTAGTTTTGTACGATGATAACTCTACAAAACGAGATTACACAAGAGACCAGCTATTAGTTAGTGGTAAATTAGATGGTGAAATGATTCATGTTATTGTTAACCACTGGCCATCGCGAAGTGGTGGAGAAGCAAGAAGTAGACCCAAGCGTGTAGCTGCAGCAAAGTTGAGTAAAAAACTAGTTGATTCGTTACAAAATAACGATCCTTACGCAAAAATATTTGTCATGGGCGATTTTAATGACAATCCTACAAACGACAGCCTTGCTAAGGTTTTAAAAGCTAATGATGAGGATAAAGAAGACGTTGCCTTTAAAGGTATTTATAACCCTTATTACAGCATGTTTAAAAAAGATGGTTTAGGAACTACTGGTTATAGAGATTCTTGGAGTTTATTCGATCAAATTCTTGTTAGTCAACCGCTACTAGAAAAAGACTTTTCTTCATTTAGATACTACAAAGCTGGTATTTATAACAAAAGTTATCTTGTAAGTAAACATGGTAGATGGAAAGGTTATCCTAAAAGAAGCTTCTCTAATGGGCGTTTTGCCGATGGCTATAGCGACCACTTCCCTGTGTATGTTTACGTTTTAAAAGAAGTAAAAGAATAACAATTATATTTAAACATAAAAAAGGCGACCTAATTGGTCGCCTTTTTTGTTATTATTTATCTTATCCTAACCAAGCATCCCAAGGAATTCGAGATAAGAACAATACCAATGCAATGGTGTAAAAAATAGCAATAGTATTAAACTTGGCTTTTGAGATTAATTTCTTTTTATGTTTAGAGTATCCTATGGTAATTAAAGCAATTGCTAAAATGTTTACAAATGGATGTTCAACAAGATATAATCTAGCTAGTGAATTACTCATAACACCACCTCCTAATTCGCTCCATAACTCAAACCTTGGTGATACAAAGTATAAAACCAAGCCAATTAATAACTGTAAGTGCGACACGATTAATGTAAAGAGTGATATTCTGAAATCGAAAGCCAGGTAATCTTTCCCTTTAGCTCTTTTAACAAGACTATTTATAACTGCAATAAAAAGGATTAACAGCACTATATAGGCCCAATAAGAATGTAATGTTTTAACAATGTCGTACATAATAAATTTAGATTAGTATTTATAATACACAAAGGTAATGAATATAGTCATAAAAAAACCCCTTCAAATTGAAGGGGTTTTTAATTCTATTATCTAATGATTAGAAGTTATAACGGATACCGAAGTTCCAAGTTCTACCATTACCAAAATATACTTGATTGTTAACATTTAAACCATCATAAGTTTGATCACCTGCTTCTGCTTTAATTGCTGTACTTGACTCTGAAATATACTCTTCATCTAAAACATTGTTCATGTTAAATCTTAAGTTCACAGAGTTAGTTTTATTTTTACCTACTAACATTTTATAAGAAATACCAGCATCAGTTACACCAAAACCAGGCAACTCTAAGTTTTCTTTTATAGCCCCAACATCAGCATACAAGTTATTATAGTATCTATAATCTGCATCAATGGAGAATCTTTCTAAGATTTCATAATCAAAACCTAAACCAAAGGTAGTTTGTGCAGCTCCACCAACTTTTCCTCCATCAACATCTTCCATTTCTACAGATAATGTATTAAGATTCTCATCTCTTGTTGTGGTTTGTGCATCACCAACATATTCCCAATTTCCTACAGAAACAAAACCTTTAAGTCTAAGTGCGCGGAAAGGTCTTGCTGTTAATTGAAGTTCTGCACCTGTATGTAATTGCTCCACTCCTTCGTCTGTTTCATAAAATAAATCATTAGTGTCACCGTCTGTATAAGAAGATGTTGTAACTCTATCTTTCCAAGATGTTCTATAAAGATCTAGACTTGCACTAAATACTGATGATGTATAAGTATATCCTAACTCTAATCCTAGAATTTTTTCATTCTCGGTTAATGGATTTATATCATTAGTATAGTTTAAGTAAATGTTGTCATGATATGGTTGACGCGAATAATACCCAGCATTAGCATAAACTGTATTTCTATCATTAAAAGAATAGCTACCACCACCCTTGATATTAAATCCAGTATTATTTACTGATTCGGACTCTTCTTCAGCTTCAACATATTGAAATCTATCCCATCTTATATGACTTTGAGTAGAAACTGACCCTTGTACAAAAGCTGAGAACTTGTCTGTTGCGTATTCTAATTGGCCAAAAACACCTCCATAATTAATACGTTCATCATAATCGTAATCTACTCTTTCATCTTCATCGGCATAATTAAACATAGTAGACCATGGGTTTATACTATAAGTTTCAGAAACCACATAAGAGCTTGGGTATTGTAAACTAATTCCACCTTCTTCAAATCCATTTAACCCTAGTAGGTTTACTAATTGTCTAAAGTGAGTTCCTTTGTATGTACGTAAATCAGCCCCAACATTCATAGAAAGGTTATCAGTTAACTGATTTTCATAGTTAGTCACTAAACCATACCAAGCATGGTTATTCATAGAGCCTCTAATTGCAGAACCTGTATATGTACTAGCATCTCCAATTCTATTAGGAACAGTACTATTATAATCTACAACAGCATTCCAGTTTATTAAACCATTGTCTGTTACACCGTTATCAATATAGGTGTTACCAGTACCATAACTTCCAGTTCCGCCACCGCGTCCCCATGATGCATATAATACGGTAGATAAATTAGATTTCTCATTAATATTCCAATCCCAGTTTAAGTTAGCAACTGGTTTATGATAAAAGTTTCTTCTTAAGCTTAAGTATTCTCCATTTAAGTAACCGTAGTTATAGTTATACTTTTTACCATAAGTTAAATAATCAGAAATTCTTTTTCTATAGTTTTGATCATGCCATTGTGGTGCACCAGTTAATAAGAAGTTTAACTCATGAGCATCATTAATTTTATACCCTAAAGAAATAAAATATGTTTGGCCTTGTCCTTTTGTTCCAAAGTTATAACCATCTCCTTGCCAATGAGACATCATAACCGAGGCTCCAAAACCTTTCTCATTAAGGCCAGTACTATAACTTAAGGTTGTTTTTAAGTAATTATTATACCCAGTAGTAACTGAGGCAAAACCTCCTTGATTTCTATCAGTTGCTTTGGTAATAAAGTTAACAGTACCACCAACAGAAGAAATGGCTAATTTAGAAGACCCTAAACCACGCTGAATTTGTACAGCACTAGCAATATCTGAAACTCCAGACCAGTTAGACCAGTACATTTTACCATCTTCCATACCATTAATTGGCTGACCGTTTAGTAAGAAGGCTGTGTTGTCTTGCTCAAATCCACGCACTCTAATGTTTGTATCTCCAAAACCACTTGCTTGGCTTGCTACATATACTGATGGTGTATTCACAAGAGTCATAGTCACATCTTGTGCGCCTACTTTTTCTTGAATTTCAGTAGCCTTAATGGTAGATACAGCTATTGGTGTTTTTCTATCTTCTGCTAAATCGATAAGTCCAGAACCTACAATTACAACTTCATCTAAAGAGTTGTCTGGCGTTAATGTGATAGATCCTAAATTCGTATCGCCATCAAAAGACACGGTTACTTTTCCATAACCTACGTATGATACCACAACTTCTCCTGAAGCAGCTTCAGTTGTTATGGTAAAATTTCCATCAAAGTCGGAAGACACTCCGTTTGAAGTCCCTTTCTCAACAATGTTTGCACCTGGTAATGGCGCATTCATTTCGGCATCCATTACAGTACCAGTTACTGTACTTTGAGCCATAGAAAAAGCAGTAAACATAAACGCTACTGCTACAAAAAATCTAGTAATGTTTCTCATTTTTATAAAAAGATAATTGGTTTTAATTCTCGGCAAAATTACGCAACTCTTTCAAATATATATATTACGTAATTGTTAATTATGCATGCATATTACTTCTTTACTTTACTAATAAGCAAGTTACACATACTAACAACTAATTATCAGATGTTTAAGCAGTTTTAATTAACAAAGATGTTAACAGTTTAATTGTTGGCCTTGTAGAATTTTATAAGGTTTAGTGTAGAACCGTCGTGTTTACTTATAGCATCGTGTTGCAAATCTTTAAGGATTTCTCCTGCCAATTTTTTCCCTAGTTCCACACCAAATTGGTCGTAACTAAAGATGTTCCAGATAACTCCTTGTACAAAAATCTTATGTTCGTATAATGCGATAAGCTTCCCTAGACTTTCTGGAGTTAATTGGTCTATAAACAGCGTGTTTGTTGGCTTGTTACCTTCAAATACTTTATATGGTGCTAATTTCTCAATTTCCGATTTTGACAAATCACTTCCTTCAAACTCTTGCATTACCTCTGCTTTAGTTTTCCCATTCATTAAAGCTTCGGTTTGCGCGATAAAATTTGATATTAGCTTATCTTGATGGTCTTGGTTACCGTACAAAGATTTTGCAAAACCAATAAAGTCTGCTGGGATTAATTTGGTGCCTTGATGTATTAATTGAAAGAAAGCGTGTTGTGAGTTTGTTCCTGGTTCACCCCAAATTATAGTGCCTGTTTGGTAATTTACTTTACTTCCATTTCTGTCAATATACTTCCCATTACTTTCCATAATACCTTGCTGAAGATATTTAGCTAGTTTCCCTAAATATTCGGAATAAGGAATAACCGCTTCGCTTTCTGCATTAAAGAAGTTGTTATACCAAATGGTTAAAAGTCCTAAAACAACAGGAATATTTTTATCGAAAGATGTATTTTTAAAATGCTCATCCATTTTATTGGCTCCAGATAATAGGCTCTCAAAATGTTGATAGCCTAACGATAAGCTTATTGAAAGACCTACAGCGCTCCACAACGAGAATCGCCCACCAACCCAATTCCACATAGGAAAGATATTGTCTTGCTCTATACCAAACTCCTGTACTTTTTCAAGATTGGTAGACACGGCAACAAAATGCTTAGCTATGGCTTCTTCTGAAGCATGTTGTAAAAACCACGCTCTAATGGTGTTGGCATTAGATAAAGTTTCTTGTGTTGTAAATGTTTTAGAAACAATAACAAAAAGTGTGGTTTCAGGATTGATTTTTTTAATGATTTCGTTAACATGGTCGCCATCAACATTACTTACAAAGTAGGTTGTTAAGTTGTTTTTGTAATACTGAAGCGAATCCACAACCATGGCTGGCCCTAAATCAGATCCACCAATACCAATATTTACAATATGTGTAAATGGTTTTCCTGAATACCCTTTACGTGTGCCATTAACAATGTCTTCGGTAAAGGTTTTAATTTTGTTTTTCACCTTATATACCTCAGGCATAACATTTTTACCATCTACAAAAAATGTGTCGTTCTCTTTGGCTCTTAGTGCTGTATGAAGCACCGCTCTATGCTCTGTTTCATTAATTTTTTCACCAGAAAAATAGGCTTCTATGGCTTTGTCTAACTTAACCTCTTTAGCTAATTCTTGTAATAACTCTAGAGTGTCGTTGGTGATTCTATTTTTAGAAAAATCGACTAAAAAATCTTCCCAAGTAATGGTCATTTTTTGGGCTCTATCAGCATCTTGTGCAAATAGCTCTTTTAAATGTAACTCTTTTACTTGATTAAAATTATCTTCAAGCTTTTTCCAGGCTTGAGTTTGGGTAGGGTTAGTTTTTGGTAAAGCCATATAATTTATTAATACGCTTGAGTAATAAGATTGGTGTCCGGATTATTTTCTAAAAGTAATTCATCCTCGAAAGGGATGTTATCTAATTGGGTTTTTATTGGTGAAATAAACTCTAGGTATTGTGCTTTTAAGCTATCGGAAATAGGTTTAGCTTCTGGTAGTTTTTGTTTAAAAGGATCCACTTGTCTACCATTTTTCCAAAAACGGTAACACACGTGAGGTCCTGAGGTATTTCCGGTCATTCCTACAAGTCCAATAATATCGCCTTGCTTAACAAAGTCGCCCACTTTTACCTTGCGTTTACTCATGTGAAGGTATTGTGTTGTGTACACCGAATTATGTTTAACCTTTACATAATTCCCGTTACCTCTTGTATAACTTGATTTTATAACGGTTCCGTTGGCTGTAGCCATGATTGGTGTACCTACTGAAGCTGCAAAATCTGTTCCTTTATGTGGACGAATACGGTTACCATAAAGTGCAATACGGCGTCTTAGGTTATAACGAGACGATATACGGCTAAACTTAACTGGCGCTTTTAAAAAAGCACGACGTAGGTTTTTAGCGTCTTCATTAAAATAATCTACAATACCTTTTGCGCTATCTGTTTCAAATTCGAAAGCATAAAAAGGTTCTGCTTTGTGTTCAAAATAGGCTGCTTTTATTTTACCTATGCCTGCATAAACAGAATCGTCTATGTATTTATCTTCATAAATAACTTTAAAGCGATCGCCTTTTTGAAGACGTCTAAAATCTATAGTCCATGCATAAATATCATCCGCTAGTTTATAAGCCAGTCTTTGACTTAACCCTTTTTCTTCTAAAGTTTGAGAAATACTACTGTTAATTACTCCAGAAATTTCTTTCTCAACAAAATTTATAGGCTTTCGGCTTTTGTATGTATGAATAGAATCTTGAAAGTTTATAACAACATACTCTTCTTTGTTGGGTTGATAGATAAAGCACTTGGGCTCTTGAAGCGTATCTTTAGAACAAAGTAATGTGTAAGGTTTTCCTATTTGGATAGATCTAATATCGAATCCTTCTTTGGCTTGTTCTGCTATTTGATAAATTTTTGGGTACCCTAGCTTGTTACGCTCCATAATAACGCCAAACGTATCGCCAGAACGCACGGTATCTCTTTTAACAGTAAAATCGTTTAAGTTAAACCCAAACTCGTAAATATCTTTTGGTTGGGCAACTGCTAATTCTTCGGTGTTTTTAATCTGGGGTTTTTGGTCTTGTTTACAGCTTGCTACAAATATAATAGCAGTTATAGCTAAACATTTTCTCCCCAATGCTTTAATTCGTCTTCTGTCCATAAATCTGGAAAAAATATTCGTCTTTGATATTTTGGGTGCATATATTTTACCCATTCGCTTCCTCCTGTTGCTTCTGCTGTTTCGCCATTAATATTTAAATAATGGTTTGCAGTATTATAATGTGCCATAACCCATTTTATATTTACGGTATGATCGTAATGGCGCATGGCTTTAATTAATTTTTCGTCTTCTTTAACACTATTAGGCAAGGCTTTAAACTTTGTCCATAAGTTGTTTGTGTTATAGAATTTCGCAAATCTAATAAATTCCTCTTTGTATTTTTCTTCAAAAACTGTTAATAAATAGCTTTTTTTACCTGTTTTGTAGTCTTTTCCTGCTGCTTGCCAATATAAATGCTCAAAAGCATGCTCGAAAGACGTGTTTCTATCTATGGTTTTTCTAAATCTGTTATCTATTAAATTAATGAGTTCTGTTGAGGCAAATTCTATTTTTCGGTATTGTGCACTTTGAAATCCACTAGCAGGAGTTAGTGTTGTTCTAAACTTGTTGTATTGTTCTACTTCCATTCCATCCTTCATAATATTAAAAGAAGAAGTTAACATATCGAAGTAGCGACTAATTCGCATAAGTTTTTCTGAGAAAAAATCGACGGTAAGCTCTTTATGGTTAGCCACTTGGTCTATTTCCCAAAGTATCATTTTAAACAACAATTCGTTAATTTGATGGTACATTATAAACACCATCTCGTCTGGCAAGACACTTCGCTGCGTTTGGAGATCCAACAGAGCATCTGTTTGAATATAATCCCAATAGTTTATGGGCTTACTATAAAGCAACCCTTCTAAATGGGTATCTAAATCTTGCCCTATTTTATTGTATTTATCTTTTAGCTGATTGGTTATGTTTTTATTCATTTAATTTTTTACTAAAATTTTAAACGGATGTTTTAACCCTTTAAAAGCATCTAAATCGGCACGTAACGAGCCTACTGCTAAATCTGCCTTTATACGCAAAGGTACTCTATTTTTATCGTTAGAAACCCAAAGCGTTAGACTTTCTTCTTCTTTAAAAACTCTTCCCGCCATTACATAAGGTCTAAATTTTAAGGCATTTACTTTACCAAAATTAGTGGATATGGTTTCTTCGCCAAGGTATTTAATTTTAAACCCATAGTTTTCTTTATCGAAAAACATATTTACAAAAACCTCGTCGCCAATTTTCAAGTTAGACACATCTAGTTGATTGCGTAAATAATAGAATGTCGATACCATATCTTGAACGTTTGGCTCTGTCTCTATAACCGATTTCTGCCTATGTTTTTTATCGTTTATGTAAGCTTTTTGAACCTCTTGATCAAAATGAATTACAACATCTTTGGTATGGCCACCTTCATCTATATCTCGTATAAATTTATATGGTATGATGGTGCTTTTATCGAAATAGCTCTCGTAACGGTCCTCTACTTTAAAAAACCATTTAATAGCCCCTGTTGTCCAACCTTTACCTACAACATGATATACTGGTGTGCCTTTATAGGTTTTGTCTTTCACCTCTAAGGTGGCTTCTCCTGCTTTTAAAAAGCCGCTATAACTCATTTCAAAACGAAACCATTCGCCTTCTTTAAATGCCGATTCGCTTTGAGCAAACAGCCCTTGAAAAGACAATGACATTACTAGTATTAAGAGCAGAGTTTTTTTCATGATTTTGCGTTGTAAGTGTAACTAAATATTATTAATAGTGATCTATTTTATTTTATAAATTACAATTACTGTTCCAAAAGTATTAAAACAAAAAAACTCCATCAAAAATTGCGATGGAGTTTTTACTAATATACTTGTTAATTTTATGTTATAACGTACCACGCTTTTCTTGCTCTCTTTCAATAGATTCGAAAAGTGCTTTAAAGTTTCCAGCACCAAAGCCTCTTGCTCCCATACGCTGAATAATTTCGAAAAACAGTGTTGGTCTATCTTCTACTGGTTTGGTGAAAATTTGTAATAGATAACCTTCTTCATCGGCATCTATCATGATACCTAAATTTTTAAGTTTTTCAATGTCTTCTCTAAGTTCATGATCAAACTCTTCTAGTCTGCCTGGTACAGCTTGGTAGTAAGCTTCTGGCGGATGTGATAAAAACTCCACGCCTCTAGCACGTAAATTAGCTACTGTTTTTATAATATCATCTGTTGCTACAGCTATGTGTTGTACACCTGGGCCTTCATAAAAATCTAAGTATTCTTCAATTTGTGAGCGTTTTTTACCTTCGGCTGGCTCATTTATTGGAAATTTAATACGTCCGTTTCCATTACTCATTACCTTACTCATTAAAGCTGAATATTCGGTATGTATTTGCTTATCGTCAAATGATAGGAAATTAACAAATCCCATGACGTCTTCGTACCATTTTACCCAAGTATTCATTTCTCCCCAGCCTACATTACCAACCATGTGGTCTATAAATTTTAGCCCTACGGGTTCTGGGTTATACTCTGATTCCCATTTTACAAATCCTGGCATAAACTGCCCGTTATAGTTTTTACGCTCCACAAACATATGCACGGTTTCACCATAAGTGTATATTCCAGCTCGAACCACTTCACCGTGTTCGTCTTTTTCTACGGTTGGTTCCATAAAGGATTTGGCACCACGTTTGGTTGTTTCTTCGTAAGCACTTCTAGCATCTTCTACCCAAAGCGCCACAACTTTAACACCATCGCCATGTTTTACAATATGGTCATTTATGGGGTGTTTTGAATTTAAAGGTGTCGTTAACACCAAACGTATTTTATCTTGTTTTAACACATAAGATACGGTTTCTTTACTGCCTGTTTCCAGACCTTTGTAAGCGTAAGATTGAAAACCAAAAGCCGATTTGTAAAAATGTGCGGCTTGCTTGGCGTTACCTACGTAAAACTCGACGTAGTCGGTTCCTAAAAGCGGAAGGAAGTCTTCGGCACCTTCAAATATTTTTTCTAATCCGTAGTTTACTGATTCTATATTCTTGCTCATATTTTATGTTTTAGAGAGAAGAGAAAATAGAGAAAAGATATGAGACTTATAGTTTGTTTTGAAAACTCATGGTCATCTTTTGAAATTCTGCTATTTTATCTTCAAGTTTATTTAATGGTTTTTAGCCCTGATTGAGGCAGTTTGTTGGAGCTCTTTTGTTTTCAGATTCTGTATTTTAGTTCAGAGTTAAAAAACAAAAAGCGACTGCCAAAAGCAGGATTAGCTTCTTATTAATATATTATTCCAGCCAAGATTTAAAGTAATCTTCGTCGGCTATTGTTAATGCGTCTTCTGTTATTTGTAACGGTTTAAAGGTATCTACCATAACGGCTAATTCATCGGTTTTTACTTTACCAATACTTCTTTCGGTAGCACCAGGATGTGGCCCGTGAGGGATTCCCGCTGGATGTAATGAAATGTGTCCTGCATCGATATCGTTACGGCTCATAAAATCGCCATCGACATAATACAGCACCTCATCACTATCAATATTGCTATGATTGTATGGTGCCGGAATGGCTTCTGGATGATAATCGTATAGCCTTGGCACAAAACTACATACCACAAAAGCATCGGTCTCGAAAGTTTGATGTACTGGTGGCGGTTGATGTACGCGACCTGTTATAGGTTCGAAATCATGAATTGAAAAAGCATATGGATAGTTATACCCATCGTAACCCACTACATCGAACGGATGTGTGGCATAAACCATTTCAAAAATATCGTCTTGTTTTTTAACTTTCATTAAAAAGTCGCCCGTTTCGTTATGAGTTTCTAGTTCTTGCGGTTGGCGTAAATCGCGTTCACAGAACGGCGAATGCTCCAATAATTGCCCAAACCAATTGCGATAGCGTTTTGGCGTATAAATTGGGCGACGGGATTCTACAATAAACAATCGATTATCCTCTGTATCGAAATCTATTTTATAGATAATTCCTCGCGGTATTAGCAAGTAATCGCCATATTTAAAATCGAGGTTTCCTAAGTGTGTTCGCAACTTACCGCTCCCGCGATGTACAAAAATAAGCTCGTCGGCATCGGTGTTTTTGTAAAAATAATCTTTGGTTGATTGTTTTGGTGCTGCTAGAATAATACTACAATCGCTGTTGGTTAACACCGTTTTTCGGCTTTCTAAATAATCGTTTACTTGCGGAATTTTAAACCCATGTAATCTATAGGATTGTATATGGTTGGCCTTGGCAATTTTTGGCGCAACACTATATTGTTTTTTTATGTCTTTAACTTGTGTTGGCCTATGTTCGTGATACATATTGGTAGACATACCATCGAACCCAATGGTACCAAATAGTTGTTCGTAATACAAACTACCATCTGGTTTTCTAAATTGTGTGTGTCGTTTATGAGGGATTTTCCCTAATTTATGATAAAAAGGCATGTTGCTTTATTTTAATTTGAAACTTAATGAGTTACCGTTTATTTTGCTTTAAACTACTATGTATAAAGATACAAAATATGAAACTTATTCTGGGTTTCTCTTGATAAGAAAATGTAAGTGAAGTAATAAGTCTTTCCAATAGAGTTTCATGCCTTCAAATATGCGAATTTTTGATTGAATTTTCAAATATTGCACTAGCTAGAACCAAAATCCTAAATTAAAAAAGAAATGGTTTTCTTTTATTTCTGGAGACCACGTGTACTTAAGCTCGATAGGTCCTAAAAAAGTTTCGAAAGCATAACCTAAGGCATAACCTGTATATTCTGGTGCTGATAACCATTCTCCTGTTGAAAATATATCGTCTTCTACATTGGCAATGTTTGCTGCTATGTTGATATGATGCTTTTTAAAAAGCTCGTAATCTAATGTAAGTATACTATTTACGTAACTATCTCCTGTAATTGACAAGAAATCGTACCCATAGAATGGCTCAAAATTATTTATAAAGTTATTACCATAACCGCCTAAGGTAAAGTTTAAATATGGGTTTTCATCTTCGCCAATTCTAAACCCACCTTTTGCTGTTAAATTGGCTGTAAATTTGCTTGAAAAACTATGCGAATATCCCATTGTGGCTTTGGCTATGGAAAACTCTGAAAACGAATTACTATAATCTGAAGAATATAGATACAAATGAAAATCGCCATTAAAGTAAAAGCCTTTATTAGGAAAATACTTGTTGTCGTACGTATCAAACTTCAAGCCGCCAAACAAGCTTAGGTAATCGCTATTTTCAAACACCGTTTCTTTATCGTTAGAGTTTGACAAAATAGTTTCTGTGCTTACTTTTAGTTTTTTGTGTTCTGCTCCTAATGTTAAAGAAAAATCTTTTCTAAATAATGTTTGCAGATAAAATTGATTGGTAAAATCGCTTAATTTCATATCAAGCTTATTAACTCCAGAAGTGTTGTTATCAGGAAAAACACTAGCACTTGGTGTTTCATCTTTAAACCTATTAAAACGCGACCTTATACCCAAACTCCAATAGAAGCCTTTATCAATATAATATTCAAAATTGTATCTTATATTATCGCCAAAAATAAAATCGATTGAAGCTACGTCGTTTCCAAAAAACAACTGTTTCCTCGTGACATTAACTAAAGCGGCACTTTTATAAAGGTCGTCGTAATGAACGCCAAATTTTAAAAATGTTTTTTTAGGACTTTCTTTAAGATTAAAATCTACATTATACTCATTACCCTTACCTGTTGCATGAAAACTATAGGTTACATTTTCGAAGTTATTTGTTGCTGCTAAATTATTAACACCGTCTAAAAACGTTTTAAACTTTATTTTATCGCCAGGACGAAATTTAAACTTCCCTAATACAAAAGCTCTTGAATACTTTTCATTTCCATGAATATTAATAGCATTTATAGTGATACTATCGACAGGTTTTATAGGTGGTCTATTTTCTCTAGGCGATACCTGTTCTTGCTTGAGTTGTTTTAATTGGTTTATTTTTTTTATGGTCGCCACCTCACCATTATCTATAATATGCCGCCCTTCATCAAAAGAGACAACAGTGTAACCTTCTATATTGGGTTTTATATATATATCAGTTAATTTCGATTTTTTCTTCATCGCGTTTATAGTGCGATAATTATTTATTTGAAGTAAAATATCGGGCGCCGATTTTAGCTCTTCTCTTGTCGCTAAATCATCCTGAACATCAACACCTATAATAACATCCATACCCTTAGCTTTTAACAGTTCTATAGGATAATTATTAACCACGCCGCCATCAATAAGTAGTCTGCCTTCTATATTTACAGGTTGAAATAATGATGGAAAGGCACCACTTGCTGTAATTGCTAAAGGTAAGCTGCCGTGGTCTAAAATAACGGCTTCCCCAGTTTCAATATCTGTCCCAATACAGAAAAACGGAATGGGAAGTTCTTCAAAACGTTCTATATGACTTACATGAAGTGTTAACTTAGAAAGTAAACTTAACATGTTTTGACCTCTAGATAAGGCCGATGGTAAAGAGAGCTTAAATTTATCGAAAGGCAACGTTATGGCATATTTTTCTGAATTGTCTCTTTCGTAAAACGTTTTGGCTTCTCGTGGTAACTCGTCGTTTATAATTTTATCAAAATCAACACTATTAAAAATAGAATCAATCTCTTTTCCAGAGTAGCCCGATGCATACATAGAACCAATAATGGCTCCCATACTTGTTCCAGCAACATAATCTACTTTTATCCCTAAGCTGTCAATAACTTTTAAAACGCCTATATGCGCCAACCCCTTTGCTCCACCGCCGCTTAAAACCAAACCAACTTTTTGGTTTTTTGGCTGCTCGTTTTGAGAAAACGTCACCAAATGGGTTAATATGAATAACGCGACTAAAAGTTTTTTCATTTGTTATGGTAGTAGTTATAAATAATATTTGCTTTGTGTTTGCCTACAACGTCTTCTAGCTCGTCTAATTTTGCATTGGAAACACGTTTTGCCGATTTAAAGGTTTTTAATAATTCGACTACTGTTTTTTCGCCAATACCCGATATGGTTTCTAGCTCGGTGTTTAAAGCGTTTTTACTACGCTTATTTCTATGATGCTCGATACCAAAACGGTGTGCTTCGTTACGAAGTTGCTGAATAATTTTTAGGGTTTCACTTTTTTTATCTAAATATAAGGGAATTGGATCGTCGGGGTAAAATAATTCTTCCAAACGTTTCGCAATTCCGATGATTGCAATTTTTCCTCTTAAATGTAACACTTCTAAGCTTTTTAACGCTGAAGAGAGCTGTCCCTTTCCGCCATCAATAATAATTAATTGTGGCAAGGGTTTTTCTTCATCAAGTAGCCTTTTGTAACGCCTATAAACAACCTCTTCCATGGAAGCAAAATCGTCTGGGCCTTCAACTGTTTTTATATTAAAATGGCGGTAGTCCTTTTTGCTTGGTTTACCGTTTTTAAATACCACACAAGCTGCTACAGGATTTGTCCCTTGAATATTAGAATTATCAAAACATTCAATATGGCGTGGTTCTTCATGCAAACGTAAATCGGCTTTCATTTGCGCCATAATTCTATTGGCATGCTTATCGGGATCTGTTATTTTTACTTGTTTAAAACGCTCCATACGGTAATACTTCGCGTTTCTTAACGATAAATCTAAAATGTGTTTTTTGTCGCCCAGTTTTGGAATCGTCACTTTTACATCGCCACCAACATCAACTTTAAAAGGCACAAAGATTTCTTTGGATTTCGAATTAAAACGTTGTCGTAATTCGGTAATTGCTAATTGCAAAAGTGCTTCATCGGGTTCTTGAAGTTTTTTCTTTATTTCTAAGGTATGCGACCTAATTATAGAGCCATAAGATATTTGTAAAAAGTTAACATAGCCATAGCTTTCATCGCTTACTATACTAAACACATCTACATTACTAATTTTGGGATTTACGATGGTTGATTTAGCTTGATAGTTTTCTAAAACCTCTATCTTTTCCTTTATTTTTTGGGCTTCTTCAAACTGCATCTCTTCAGCAAAACGTGCCATTTGTGCTTTAAACTGATAGAGCGAGTCTTTAAAATTACCTTTTAAAATCTCTCGAATTGATGCAATGTTATTATGATATGACACCTCGGTTTCCAAACCTTCACATGGGCCTTTACAATTTCCTAAATGATACTCCAAACACACTTTGTATTTCTCGGCTTCTATCTTCTCTTGAGCCAAATCGTAATTACACGTTCTTAGTTGAAATAATCCTCGAATTAAATCTAACAGCGTATTTACTGTTTTCATACTCGTGTAAGGCCCAAAATATTCGCTACCATCTTTTATAACACGTCGTGTGGAAAACACTCTAGGGAACCGTTCTTTTTTTATACAAATCCACGGATAAGACTTATCGTCTTTAAGTAGCACATTATAGCGTGGTTGGTATTTTTTAATAAGGTTATTTTCCAGAAGTAAAGCATCTGTTTCTGTAGCAACAACAATATGTTTTATGCTAACAATTTTTTTTACCAGCACTTTGGTTTTGCCGTAATCATGTTGCTTATTAAAATAAGAACTAACACGCTTTTTTAAATTCTTAGCTTTTCCAACATAAAGTATCGTATCATTCGAATCAAAAAACTGATACACACCTGGCTGATTTGGCAAGGTTTTTAATTGTACGTCAAGCGATGTTTCTCCCATTATTTCAAAGGTAATTATTTTAACGCATAGCCCTAAAAAATTAGTGAAATTTTATAGCTTCAAATTTGGTAAATTCATTACTTTTCGCCACTTTTTTAATACTGAAAAACAATCATGCAAAAACCCATTATAGGTCGTATAGATATCATAGACTTTCCTAGCTTAGGATTGTTTAATATTGATGTTAAAATTGATACTGGCGCTTATACATCTGCCATTCACTGCTCAAAAATCATTGAGGAAAACAAAACTTTAAAATGCACTTTTTACAGCAAAGACCATCCTAATTTTAGTGGTGAAGAGGTTACCTTTACCAATTACTCTAAAACCGATGTAAAAAGCAGTAATGGATACAAAGAAAATAGGTTTAAAATTAAAACTGATGTGGTTATATTTGGTAAAACATATCCAATTAACTTAACTTTAAGCACACGAGACGATATGAAATTTCCTGTGCTTATAGGACGCCAGTTTTTAAGCAAGAAGTTTCTTGTAGATGTTAACAAACAAAACTTATCACACAACACCCGCTAAAATGAACATTGTTATTCTCTCTAGAAACACCAATTTGTATTCAACCCAACGTTTGGTTGAAGAAGGGCTTCATCGCGGTCATGACGTAGAAGTTATCGATCCGCTTAAATGCGAAATCATTATTGAAAAAGAACAGCCTAAAATTTATTACAAAGATCGCTATTTAGATTATGTCGATGCTATTATTCCACGTATTGGCGCTTCTGTGACCTTTTATGGTTGTGCCGTTGTAAGACAATTTGAAATGATGAATGTGTTTACTACCGTCACCTCCGACTCTATTGTGCGGTCACGAGATAAATTAAGAAGCTTACAACGCCTTACCAAAGCCGGTGTAGGCATGCCAAAAACTGTATTTACCAACTATTCTAGAGATGTTGAGGAAGTCATTAACTCGGTTGGTGGAACACCTGTAATTATAAAACTTTTGGAAGGCACCCAAGGTTTAGGTGTCGTTTTAGCCGAAACAAAAAACGCCGCCGAATCTGTTTTAGAAGCTTTTAATGGGTTGCAAGCACGAGTTATTGTTCAAGAATTTATTAAAGAAGCCAAAGGTGCCGATTTACGTGCTTTAGTGGTAGATGGTCAAGTTGTTGGCGCCATGAAACGCCAAGGCAAAGAAGGTGAGTTCCGTTCTAACTTACATCGTGGTGGTTCGGCCAATATTGTAAAATTAGATGAAGCTGAATTAAAGCTTGCCATGAAAGCCTCTCGCGCTTTAAAACTTCCCGTTTGTGGAGTTGATATGTTACAATCGGAACGAGGACCGTTACTTTTAGAAGTTAACTCGACACCTGGCTTAGAAGGTATAGAAACGGCTACAGGACGAAATATTGCTCGCTCAATTATTACATTTATCGAAAGAAATTATAAATGACCTACAATCAAAAGAAGAGCATAACCATATTAGGTAAGGACATAAATGTTGGCGAAAGTCGTGAACTAAGTTTTGGTGTTGCCAACTTACACACCTCATCAAGTGTTGATGTACCCGTAATTGTTGAGCGATCTAAAAAACCTGGCCCTGTTGTTTTATTTACAGCGGGCATTCATGGCGATGAAGTAAATGGCGTTGAAATTGTGCGGCAAATTATTGCCAAAGGCATAAATAAGCCTAAACGTGGCACCATTATTTGTATGCCTGTAATTAATGTATTTGGTTTTGTTAATTTAGAACGTCAATTCCCAGATGGTAGAGATTTAAACCGTGTTTTTCCAGGAAGTAGCAAAGGCTCTTTAGCGAGTCGTGTCGCCCATAAGCTAATGAAAGAAATTATTCCCGATGTCGATTTCATTTTAGACTTTCACACAGGCGGTTCAGGGCGTTTTAATGCCCCACAAATTAGACTTATAAAAGATAAACCTGACTTAGACGATTTTGCCCATGTATTTAACGCGCCCTTTGTACTATATTCCAAAAACATAAAAAAAACGTTTAGAAACGCTTGTACAAAACTAGGCAAGCCTATACTGTTGTATGAGGGCGGGAAATCTTTTCATATTGATGCTCAAGTCACCAATACTGGCGTTAATGGTGCCAAACGTATTTTGAAGCATTTTGATATGTTATCCTCAAAATTTAAAACAACAACACCTAAAATAAGTCCAGTGTTTATAAATAATAGCCGCTGGCAACGCGCTAATTTTTCAGGAATGTTTAAACCTTCGGCTAAAATAAGTTCTAAAGTAAATAAAGGGGATGTTTTGGGTAATATTACCGATCCTTATGGCAAACTCAATCACTTTGTTAAAGCATCACATTCGGGCTATATTATTAATGTTAACGAATCGCCAATTGTCTACCAGGGCGATGCGCTATTCCATATTACAACTAAGCTTAAATAATAACTTATGGCTAGTAAAGCTGAACTTAGAAAAGCCTACAAAAAAAAACGACAAGCACTTTCTGTAAGTCAATTAGACGATTTAAGCCTTAATATTGCTAATCAGCTTTTAAAGCTTGATATCTGGGATTATAATTACTACCATATTTTTTTAAGTATAGCAGAACAACGTGAAGTTAATACCGATTATATTCTGAATATTCTTTCTGGGAAAGACAAAAACATTATTATTTCGAAAAGTGATTTTAATACGTTTGAAATGACACATGTTTTACTAACAGATGCTACTGTAATTAAGAAAAACCATTATAATATCCCCGAACCTGTTGATGGTATTGATATACCCAACGCTAAAATAGAGGTTGTTTTTGTACCGCTATTAGCTTTTGATAAACAAGGTCATCGTGTAGGTTATGGCAAAGGGTTTTACGACAAATTTTTATCGAAATGTCGTCCAAACACCTTAAAAATTGGGTTAAGCTTTTTTGAAGCTGAAGATTGTATTGAAAATACCTTTAAAAACGATATTCCTTTAGATTACTGCGTAACGCCAAAACAGGTATATCGGTTTTAAACTACTCCTTTGAAAACGCTTTTTTATTAAAGACAATTAACATTCCAAAGCCGGTGCTAATGGCCACATCGGCGATATTAAAAACGGGTTCGAAAAAGGTAAAGTATTTACCACCGTAATAAGGGATCCATTCGGGTAGATAGCCTTTCCATATTGGGAAATACAGCATATCTACTACTTTTCCATGAAACAAGGTATCATAGCCGCCTTCTTCTGGTAAAAAACTAGCAATTTGCCCATAACTATCGTTAAAAATAGCCCCGTAAAATACCGAGTCGATTATATTTCCTAGGGCTCCAGCAAAAATCAATGCAACTGAAACCACCAGTATTTTAGAACTTTGCTTTCTTGTAACATCGTATAGCCAGTAGCCTATTCCAAAAATGGCTACTACGCGAAAAATAGTGAGTGACAACTTAGCTGTTCTATCAGAAATGGAAGGTATAAAATCGCTAATTTTTGTTCCCCAAGCCATACCATCATTTTCAATAAAATAAATTCGAAACCATTTAAAAATCTCGACATCATCACCAATAACAAAATGTGTTTTAATATAAATTTTACTCACTTGATCGATAAGTAAAATAATAAATATAAGTAGTATAGATTTCTTTAATGACATGCCAAAGGGTTGACAGCAAAAATAGACATATTATTCAATTTTAGAGATAAATATACTACCATTAATAGAATTTAAAGTTTGTTTAAATGTTTTATTAACGATTGTTTTAGATGATCTATTTTGAGACTTAAAATGTGTTTGTTCTGTATAAATCGTTTGTATATAAATGTTCCCTCGAATGGTATTTATGGTTGCGTTTCCAATTATATTATCACCATGAAATTGCCCATTAACCAACTCTATGACTAAACGGTTAAACTCACCTTTACAAAACACATTTGCTATATCGCTTTTTAGATAAACCTCTTTCTCTTGAGGTAAACTTATGTCTAACTCTAAGGACGTTACTTTATGTGCGGCAAGTTTATCATCATATACCTTAAACAAAGGTTGAAACTCACTCGAGATATAAAGCGTGTCGTTTTTAATTGTTGTAATTAAAGCTAGCTGATTTCCGTACTCACCTTCAGATTTTAACGTTACTTCTGCTCTTGTAGTATTGTTTGTTTTAACTTGTACTTTAAAGCTTTTATTGGCATTTATATTAATATGCTGTACGCTTGATAAATCTATTTGGCGCTCTATATGTTGTTGCGCTATTAAAACCGGTGTAAAAAACCAGATTAACACATAGATTAAAAACAAAAAGCGCTTCGATAGGGAAGCGCTTTTAATACAATATGTTATTAATAAAGAGATTATTTTTGCATGTTTTTAGCTTCAATACTTAACGTAGCATGTGGCACTAGCAACAAACGTTCTTTTTTAATAAGTTTTCCGGTTACACGACACACGCCGTAAGTTTTATTTTCAATTCGGATGAGTGCATTTTTTAAATCACGAATAAACTTTTCTTGACGAATAGCTAATTGCGAATTGGCTTCTTTACTCATGGTTTCACTACCTTCTTCAAACGCTTTAAACGTTGGAGAGGTATCGTCTGTACCATTGTTTAAATCGTTCATGTAGGCCGATTTGATTAAGCCCAAATCATGTTCGGCTTTATCAATCTTTTCTTGAATAATTTGTCTAAACTCTTCTAAATCTTTATCTGAGTATCTTACGTTTGTATCTGCTGACATAATGTTAATGTTTTTGTATAAACAATTTGGTCGTTACCTCATCAAAGGCAATTTCTATACCATTGTTTACAGAGTCCATAATTTCAAGTTCTTCGGTTAAGGTTTCAGACTTGATATAATCAAGGTTTGTATCTACAGCCTTAACAATATTATCATCTTTTTGAAGCTTTACATCGATACGATCTGTGACTTCAAATCCTGAATCTTTACGTAAATTTTGAATACGGTTTACGAGCTCACGAGCAATACCTTCTCTTCGTAAATGATCAGTAAGTGTTACATCTAAGGCAACGGTTAAGGAGCCTTCGTTAGCTACCAACCAACCTTCAATGTCTTGCGATGTAATTTCCACATCGGCAAGCCCTAAAGTAACATTTTTTCCATTAATTTCAACGTCAATTTCACCATTTTGCTCGATTTTTTTGATATCTGCTGCCGAAAACTGGTTTACCGCACTAGCAATCAGCTTCATATCTTTTCCAAAACGCGGTCCTAATACTTTAAAGTTAGGTTTTATTTGCTTCACCAAAATATCGGAAGCGTCTTCCATGAGCTCGACTTCTTTAATGTTAACCTCTCGTTTTATCAAATCGGCAACCGCCATAATTTCTTCCTTTTGTTGTTCATTATCAACTGGAATCATTATTTTTTGTAATGGTTGGCGCACTTTTATTTTCTCCTTAGCTCGTAACGATAACACTAAAGACGAAATGATTTGTGCATTCTCCATTTTGCGTTCCAAGCTTTTATCAATATAACTTTCATTATATTTTGGGAACTCAGCCAAATGTACGCTTTCAACGTTTTCTTTTTGTGTTACCTGTGTTAAGTCTTGGTAAAGTCTGTCCATATAAAATGGTGCTATTGGCGCACCTAATTTGGCTAGGGTTACCATACACGTATATAAGGTTTGGTAAGCCGAAATCTTATCAGCTTGGTAATCACCTTTCCAGAAACGTCTTCTACTTAAACGCACGTACCAGTTACTTAAATATTCTTGTGTGAATTCTGAAATGGCTCTTGCCGCCTTTGTAGGTTCGTACCCGGCATAGAATTCATCTACCTTTTTAATTAAGGTATGCAATTCCGATAAAATCCAACGGTCTAATTCTGGGCGTTCTTCTAGAGGAATATCGGCTTCTTCATATTTAAAGCCATCCAGATTAGTATATAAGCTGAAGAAAGAATAAGTGTTGTAAAGTGTTCCGAAGAACTTACGTTTTACTTCTTCTACACCATCTAAATCGAACTTTAAATTATCCCAAGGATTAGCATTACTTATCATATACCAACGCGTAGCATCGGCACCATAGTTTGATAAGGTTTCAAACGGATCGACAGCATTTCCTAAGCGTTTAGACATTTTTTGTCCGTTTTTATCTAGCACCAAACCATTTGACACCACATTTTTATACGCTACCGAATCGAAAACCATCGTTCCAATGGCATGAAGCGTATAGAACCAACCTCTAGTTTGATCGACTCCTTCGGCAATAAAATCGGCAGGATACGAGGTGTGTTCATCTATTTTTTCTTTGTTTTCAAACGGATAATGCCATTGTGCATATGGCATACTTCCAGAATCGAACCACACATCAATTAAATCGGCTTCGCGTTTCATTGGTTGCCCCGATGGTGACACCAAGGTAATTTGGTCGACAATATTTTTATGCAAATCTAAAGTGGCATAGTTTTCGTCGCTCATATTGCCTACTTCAAAATCTTCAAAAATATCTTTTGAAAGCACACCCGCCTCAACAGCCTTTGCCATTTCGGTTTTTAATTCTTCAACCGAACCGATACAGATGTCTTCTTTACCATCTTCGGTTCTCCAAATTGGCAATGGAATACCCCAATAACGTGAGCGCGACAAGTTCCAATCGTTGGCATTGGCCAACCAATTACCAAAACGCCCTGTTCCAGTAGCTTTTGGTTTCCAGTTGATGGTGTTGTTTAATTCCACCATACGCTCTTTAACATCGGTTACTTTTATAAACCAAGAATCTAATGGATAGTAAAGAATAGGCTTATCTGTACGCCAACAGTTGGGATAACTGTGTTTGTATTTTTCAACCTTAAAGGCTTTGTTTTCTATTTTAAGTTTAATGGCTAGTTCTACATCAACTGATTTTTCTGGAGCTTCGCCATCGTTATAATATTCGTTTTTAACGTATTTTCCAGCAAATTCACCCATTTCTGGACGGAATTTCCCTTGTAAATTCACCAAAGGCACTAAATTATCATTCTCGTCTTTTACCAACATTGGTGGCACTGGCGGATTGGCTTGTTTAGCTACCAAAGCATCATCGGCGCCAAAGGTTGGCGCAGTATGAACGATTCCTGTACCATCTTCTGTAGTCACGAAATCTCCAGAAATAACGCGGAAAGCATTCTCAGGGTTATCGTTTGGTAAAGCATACGGTAATAATTGTTCGTATTTAATCCCTACTAAATCGACACCTTTAAATTCTTTTATGATGCGATATGGAATTTTCTTGTCTTCTTTAGAATAATTTGTAATATCTGCTTCACTTTCAGCTTCAACATATTTTCCTGTAAATTGTTTGCCTACTAATGGTTTTCCAACCACGACTTTTATAGGCTCGAACGTGTATTGGTTAAATGTTTCTACCAACACATAATCTATTTTTGGGCCAACGGTTAACGCTGTGTTACTTGGTAACGTCCAAGGGGTTGTCGTCCAAGCTAAAAAGTGAATATCGCCTTGGTTTTCCAGAAAATCAGGCAAGGTGTTTTCTATAGCTTTAAATTGCGCTACAACCGTGGTATCGGTCACATCTTGATAAGTCCCTGGCTGATTTAACTCGTGCGAGCTTAGCCCAGTTCCTGCTTTAGGTGAATATGGCTGAATGGTATAGCCTTTATACAGTAAGTTTTTATTGTAAATCTGTTTTAACAACCACCAAACGCTTTCCATATATTTGGGTTCGTAGGTTACATATGGATCGTCCATATCTACCCAATACCCCATTTTTTCGGTAAGGTCGTTCCAAATATCGGTATAACGCATTACGGCTTTTCGACACGCTTCGTTGTAGTCTTCTACAGAAATGGTTTTCCCAATATCTTCTTTGGTAATCCCTAATTCTTTCTCTACACCAAGCTCAACAGGCAACCCATGAGTATCCCAACCTGCTTTACGTTTTACTTGATAGCCTTTCATCGTTTTGTAACGTGGGAAAATATCCTTGATGGCGCGTGCTAAAACGTGATGAACACCAGGCAACCCATTGGCCGAAGGCGGCCCTTCAAAAAACACAAATGGCTTGTTACCTTCGCGAGAGGTTACACTTTTTTCAAAAACTTTATTTTCTTTCCAATACTCTAAGATGTCTCCTGCTACTTTTGGCAAGTCAAGACCTTTATATTCAGGGAATTTTTTACTCATTATTTCATTAATTCTAATCGACCTGCGAAATTAATGATTTTTAAGTAAATAGGACTGTTGAATTGGTGTAAATTAAACCAGAATTCCAACCAAATCTTCTACTTTAGAAATTAACTGAATTGTAATTTTGGTGTTTTTAAGGGAAATTTTGTTGTATTTCGACACAAAAATGGTTGAAAACCCTAGTTTTTCGGCTTCTAAAATACGTTGTTCTACACGTTGTACTGGTCGCACTTCTCCTGACAAACCAACCTCGGCAGCGAAACAATAATCACTTGGTAAGGCCTCATCTTCGTTAGACGATAAAATAGCTGCGACTACAGCTAAATCAATCGCTGGATCATCGACTGTGATACCTCCAGTGATATTTAAAAAAACGTCTTTTGCTCCAAGGCGAAACCCAGCACGTTTTTCTAAAACAGCAAGCAACATATTTAACCGCTTGGCATTAAATCCTGTGGCGCTACGTTGTGGTGTACCATAAACAGCTGAGCTAACTAGTGCTTGCACCTCTATCATTAACGGGCGCATACCTTCTAGAGTTGCAGCTACGGCATTTCCGCTAAGCTCGCCATCTTTTTTGGAGATTAAAATTTCACTAGGATTGGTTACTTCACGTAAACCCGAACCTTGCATTTCGTAAATCCCTAATTCGTTAGTAGAGCCAAAACGGTTTTTGTGTGCTCGAAGAATTCTGAATACATGATTGCGGTCGCCCTCAAACTGTAAAACCGTATCAACCATATGTTCCAAAATTTTTGGCCCAGCAATATGACCGTCTTTGGTAATATGACCAATAAGAATTACAGGGGTTGCCGTTTCTTTAGCAAATTTAATGAGTTCGGTGGTGCATTCTTTAATTTGCGAAATACTTCCGCTAGAACTTTCAATATAATCGCTATGTAGTGTTTGGATAGAATCGACTACGACAATATCTGGCTCTAATGCTTCAATTTGTCTAAAGATATTTTGAGTTTTGGTTTCTGTTAAAATGTAGCAATTATTGGTTTTAGGGTTAATGCGTTCGGCACGCATTTTTATTTGCTTTTGGCTCTCTTCACCAGAAACATAAAGGGTTTTGAACGGTAATTTTAAAGCTATTTGAAGTAGCAGCGTACTTTTTCCAATACCGGGTTCGCCACCTAATAGGGTTAAAGATCCTGGAACTAATCCGCCACCAAGTACGCGGTTAAATTCGGTGTCTTCGGTATTAAACCGAATATCCTCAGTCGTATCAATATCGCCTATTTTGAGTGGTTTGGATACACGCTTTGTTGGGGTTGTAGCATTATTGGCTTTCCAGTCGCTTTTTTCTGGTTTTTGCACCACTTCTTCCACAATCGTATTCCAGGCTTTACAAGCTGTACATTGCCCTTGCCATTTTGAAAATTGACTGCCACAATTTTGACAGAAAAAGGTAGTTTTTACTTTAGCCATTAATATCCAAAATCTGCTTTAATTTGTTCTGCTCTTTCCAATACTTCGTCTTTGGTAATTCCGCCAAGCTCTTCTAACACATAAGCCGATTGGTATGTTTTCATGGCTTTTTTAGGTTCGTTGGTTTCTTCGTAAAAGCGTGCTAGATAGTAGCTTCCTAAAATGGCTTCGGGATACTCTTTTCTAGCTAATTTTCCCAAAGCTTCATAATATTGGTATTGTTCGGTTTTTTCGATAGCTGCAGAAATGGCTCTAAAATCGTTAACTAGAATTTGCTTTTCTATGCCAAAAAGATCTTCAATCATCTGGTATTTCTCTTCTAAATATTCAACAGGAGACGATTCTAGCTTTAAAATAGTGTTTTTGTATTCTTTTTTACTAATAGGTTGGTAGACAAAAAAGATTTTCATTAATGCATCTGGAATGGCATAAGCCGGAACAGCATAATGTGTTGGACCTTCAAAACTACGGTAGTTATATAGAATGTTTTTATTTTCTAATTTATTTATTTCTGTATCTAGTGTTTTTGTAATCTCTTTAATATGGCTAACATCGTTTTTTGAAGATGCTAAATAGTAAAAAATCTTAGACTCAACTTTTTGTAATTTCTCTGGAATATAGCTAATCATATCTGGTGCTAAATCTGGCGACAATACTACGTATCCTTGAAATAATGGTTGCCCTTTAAGCAAGTAATAGTTTATAAAATTTGCTGTTTCTCCATGACCAATGGCCATTTTAAAGTTTTCTGTTCTATAGTTTTTTTCTAAATATGGCATTAATTCCATTCCTATAAATTCGAAAAAACTCACGCCTGTTTCAACGGGTAATGAGTTTTGCTCGGAATACAAACAATCATCATATCTTTTATCTAATTGATTAATGCCTACTACGATGGCTTCGGGCATGTCCTCCCAATAGGAATAATAATCGACGTTTCCTGCTACGACTTCAAACATATAGTCGCCATCTAAAACGATAATTAAAGGATAGCTTTTATCGGTATTATCACTATATCCTCGTGGTAATTGTATTTTTAACTCACGTTCTTCACCTAATTTCTCAGAAAAAAGTGTTTGATAATCAACTTGTGAAAAGGCAAATTGTGTACTACATACAAGTACTAAAATATAGATTAGGTTTTTCATTTTTATCTTGGTTAATATGATATGGCAAGATAAAAAAATAAAGTATAGATTGGAAGTGATTTAAGCCTTGTTAATGGCTTGTTTTAGGTTTGGTAGACTGCTTTTTGTTATAAAATGGTAAAAACACTAATGATACGCCTCCTAACAAAACAAGCATTATGGTTTGCGAAGACCACATAATCCATCCAAAAGCACGACTTGGATCTTCTGGCAAACTAAACAATAAAAAGGCGATTACAACGGCTTCTGGATAAGACCCTACACCTCCATTTGTTGCTGCAATACTAAAAGTAGCTGTAATAAAACCAACTAATATAGCCGAAAAAGGTATGGGCTGGATCTCTTCAAATGAAAACGATGTAACATAAAACATAAGTATGTACATAGTCCAAATAAATAGTGTATGAAAAATGAAAGCCCACTTATGTTTCATTTTAAAAATACTTAAAACACCTTCTATTAAACCTTCGACAAAACCTCTTACTTTAATAGCTAACTTAGAGGTACTTTTTTTAAAGTAGACTACCATAAAACCTCCTAGAACGATTAAAACAACTAATCCTAAGAGAATTTTTTTTGTATCAAATTTATCAACGAGTAGGTTGTAAATAAAGTCGAATTCTATAAGTAGCGTAATAGCAATAATAAGGAGTAAAACAATCATATCGGCAACACGTTCAGATACAATAGTTCCTATACTTTTTTCAAAAGGGACTTTTTCGTAATTTGTTAAAACAGTAGCTCGTGTTACTTCTCCAGCTCTAGGAATAGTATAGTTTATTAAATAGCCAGAAAAGACGGCCATAACACTGTTTAAAAACCTAGGTTTATACCCTAGCGGTTCTAGCAAGTATTTCCAACGATATGCTCTAGAAAAATGACTTAAAACACCAAAGAATACGCCAACAATCACCCATAAATAATTGGCATTTTTAAAGTAACTTATAAGTGTTGAAATAGATATTTTGGAAAGTGAGTACCAAACTAAAATCACTCCTAAAAGAAGTGGTAATAAAAGCTTAATTAAACGTTTAGCTTTACTATTCACATGCTATTTTAATAAGTTAGTAGCCTCGTCTGGAAAAACAAGCGATGGTTTGAAGGTTTTTGCTTTTTCAATATCCATAAAACCATAAGTAATTAAAATTAACACATCTCCAACAGCTACCTTTCTTGCGGCAGCACCGTTTAGTGTAATTTCACCACTATTTCTTGGTCCAGGAATAGCATAGGTTTCAAGACGTTCACCATTGTTGTTATTTACAATTTGAACTTTCTCACCTTGTATAATGTTGGCGGCATCCATTAAATCTTCATCTATAGTTATACTTCCAATATAATTAAGATCTGCGCCGGTACATTGTACTCTATGAATCTTCGATTTTACTACTTGTATTTGCATGGTGCAAAGATAATTAATTTAGGGCTATATTATCAATCAGTCTAATATTATCTGCATATACTGCTATAAACGCCCTATATTGTTTTTGTTTTGATTTACGTTTTGCTGGTAATAAGGTTTCAGTATCAGCGATAGTGAAATATTCAAGCTTGAGCAACTCATGGTTTTTAAACTGATTTTCAACCCATTCCGTTACTACATTAGCACTTTTTGTGCCAAACTTTTCTTTGGCAGACATTAACGTTTTGTAAATAAAAGGCGCGGCAGTTTTACATTCAGGTTTAAGCCTTATATTTCTTGAGCTCATAGCTAAGCCTGAAGACTCTCGAAGAATATCGCAACCTATAATATTTACAGGAATCTTAGCAAGATGAACAAGCTTTTTTATAATAAGTAATTGCTGGTAATCTTTCTTCCCGAAATAGGCATTATCTGGGGTTACAATTTCAAAAAAACGCTTAACTACTGTAGCCACACCGTTAAAATGCCCTTCCCTAAACTTGCCTTCCATGGCTTGGTCGAGCCCATTAAAGTTAAAATTATCAGATACGACCTGATCTTGGTAGATATCATCCACAGATGGTGCATATACATAGATACACTCTGACAAAGAGGACAGCATCTCAACATCGGCATTTAAATCTCTAGGGTATTTTTTTAAATCCTCTTGGTTATTAAACTGTGTTGGATTAACAAAAATACTCACAAACACTATGCTATTTTGCTTTAATGCTGTTTCTATCAAAGATAAATGCCCCTCATGCAAGGCTCCCATTGTAGGCACAAAACCTATAGTTTTCCCTGCTGTTTTCAAGCCTTTCACGGCCTTAGCAACTTCCTCTCTGTTATAAAAAATTTTCACAATTAATAAAAAATTAACGCGTGCAAACTTAAGATTTTACGGTTAATTTGCATAAATTTTTGTAATTTTGCGTGTTTTTTATTTTGAATTTCAAAAGCAATATAATTTATGAAAGATAAGAGGATATTGTATGTATCATCTGAAGTAGTTCCTTATTTACCAGAAACCGAAATTTCTTCAATGTCGTTTGAAGCACCTCGCATGGTGAATCAACAAGGCGGTCAAATTAGAATCTTCATGCCTAGATACGGCAACATTAATGAAAGAAGACACCAATTACACGAAGTTATAAGGCTTTCTGGAATAAATTTGGTAATTAACGATTTAGACATGCCTCTTATTATTAAAGTTGCTTCTATTCCTAAAGAACGTATTCAGGTTTATTTTATAGATAACGATGAGTATTTTAAAAGAAAAGCTACTTTAACAGACGAAGATGGTAATTTGTTTCCCGACAACGATGAACGTGCTATATTTTTTGCCAAAGGCGTTATTGAAACCGTTAAAAAATTAAATTGGGCACCAGATATTATTCATGTCCATGGTTGGTTAGCATCTTTACTACCTCTTTACCTAAAAGAATATTACAAAGGAGAACCTTTGTTTAATGAGAGTAAAATTGTTACATCTATATACAATCAAAGTTTTGATGGCACGTTAAATAAAGACATGCAAAGTAAAATTAAATTTGATGATATTGACGATGATGCCATTAAGGTTCTAAAAAAGCCAACCTACAACAACATTATGAAATTGGCTATAGATTATTCTGATGCTTTAATTATTGGCTCTGAAGAAATCCCAGAAGACATTACAAAACATCTTGATGATTCCAAAAAACCTGTATTAGAATACAAAACTAAAGACGAATTTGGCGAAGCCTATACAGAGTTTTACAACACTAAGGTTTTAGGTTAACAAGACCTGTTAACTTGTACCACAAAAATATACTATGAAAAAGTTTACCCAAATATTAAAACCTGCATTAGCATTAGTAATACTCGCTATTACGTTTATTGCTTGCGATAAAGATTATACCTCGTTAGAAAGCGATATTCAAGGTGTTCAAAACTTTGATGTTGTTACAGAAAAATTTCCTGTAACAGCTTACAATCAAAAAATGGGTCCTGTACAAACAGATAATCTTAGCTCTAACTTGCTTGGTGTTTACAACGACCCTATTTATGGAAAAACAACTGCAAGCATTGTAACTCAACTAGTACCAACATCTAATAATTTCAACCCGGATTTTGGGGAAAATCCGCAATTGGTCTCTGTTAAATTACATATTCCGTTCTTCAATACTATAACAGGCACTAATGAAGAAGGAAGTTCTTCTTATGCAACCGATTCTATATTTGGAAATAATGCATCTCCTATAAAATTATCGATTCATAGAATAAACTACTTTTTAAGAGATTACACTCCTGATAGTGATTTCTCTGAAGAGGAAATTTATTTTTCTAATTCAAATCAGACTATAAATTTTGACAACCATCTATTAGAAATGTTATATACAAATAATTTCACACCTGAAATATCTGAGGATTTTGTCGAAGAAGCCCCTGGTTTAAACCTAGATTTAAATGATGAAAACATCGTAGATCCTGATTTTTGGGCAACAACATTTTTCCTAAATCAGGACAGTCCAAAATTAAGTAATGCAAACAATTTTAAGGACTTTTTTAGAGGACTATATTTCAAGGTTGAAACGATAGGTAGTGAAGATGGGCATATGATGATGCTTGATTTTAACAACAATGCATCAGGAATTACAATTGAATATACCAATAACGATACCGAAGAAGATGAAACCCTAGAGTACAATCTATCATTTATTAATGTCAATCGACTAAACATTTTAGAAAATGACCCAACTAATACAGTAATTGACGATGCATCTGATAACGCCGATCAAATAAATGGTGATAATACATTATACCTTAAAGGAGGTGAAGGTTCATATTCTATAATAACTCTTTTTGAGAATCAAACTTCTTTTGAAGACTTTAAAACTGACTTTGTTGATAATGATGGTAATCCCAAGAAATTAATTAATGAAGCCTCTATTTCATTTTACGTTAACCAAAACATTGTTAATGGTAAAGAACCTGATAGAATTTTACTTTATGATTTAAAAAATAACACTCCAGTAGTTGACTATTATTATGACGGCACAACAAGTACTCAAAACCCTTTGTTCTCTAAAAATTATTTTTCAAGAGTATTAGAGAGAGATAATAATAACAACGGAGTTAAGTATAAAGTTAATCTTACCGAACATTTAAATAATATCTTATTACGAGACTCAACTAATGTCGAGCTAGGACTTTTTATTACTACAAATATTAATGAAGTTGACAACGTTAAAATTTTAAATCAAGAGAATTTTACATCAACAGGAACAATAATATCACCAAGAGGAACCGCAATATATGGCAGTAATGCTAATGTCCCTGAAGATAAAAGATTACAATTAGAAATAAATTACACAGACCCTAATCAATAAAACATATGTGCGGAATTGTTGGCTACATTGGTAAAAGAGAAGCTTACCCTATAATTATTAAAGGACTTAAGCGACTTGAATACAGAGGTTATGATAGCGCCGGTATTGCATTATACGACGGCAACGATATAAAGCTTTGTAAAACCAAAGGAAAAGTAGCCGGCTTAGAAGAAAAAATACAACAAGAAATAACAACCGATGGAACTCTTGGCATTGGCCATACAAGATGGGCAACACATGGTGTTCCTAATGATATAAACTCACATCCACACTATTCTAATTCAGGGAATCTTGTTATTATTCACAATGGTATTATTGAAAACTACGATGCCCTAAAACAAGAGCTCATTAAAAGAGGATATTCCTTTAAATCTGACACAGACACAGAGGTTTTAGTTAACCTTATTGAAGATGTCATGAAAAAAGAGCACATTAAACTTGGGAAAGCCGTACAGGTTGCTTTAAATCAAGTTGTAGGGGCTTACGCCATTGCTGTTTTCGATAAAAACAAACCAAACGAAATTGTCGTAGCCAGACTTGGTAGTCCATTAGCTATTGGTGTTGGTGACGATGAATTCTTTATCGCCAGTGATGCTTCTCCATTTATAGAGTATACAAAAAATGCCATTTATTTAGAAGATGAAGAAATGGCCATTGTAAGACGTGGTAAAGACGTTAAAATTAGGAAAATCAAAGATGATTCTCTAGTCGATCCTTATATGCAAGAGCTTAAGCTTAACCTTGAGCAAATTGAAAAAGGCGGCTACGAGCATTTCATGCTTAAAGAAATTTACGAGCAACCAAGAGCCATTCTTGACACCTTTAGAGGACGACTAAAAACAGATCAAGCCATTATTAAAATGGTTGGTGTTGAGGATAATATGAAAAAATTCCTGAATGCCAACAGAATTATTATTGTGGCTTGCGGAACATCTTGGCATGCTGGTTTAGTTGCCGAATATATTTTTGAAGACTTAGCAAGAGTCCCTGTTGAAGTAGAATACGCCTCAGAATTTAGATATAGAAACCCTGTAATTACCGAAAATGACATTGTTATTGCAATCTCACAATCAGGTGAAACAGCCGACACCTTAGCCGCCATTAAACTGGCTAAATCCAAAGGTGCTTTTGTTTTTGGTGTTTGTAATGTTGTAGGTTCTTCTATCGCTAGAGAAACAGATGCAGGTGCTTATACTCACGCCGGACCTGAAATAGGCGTTGCTTCCACCAAAGCATTTACAACTCAAATTACCGTTTTAACCCTTATGGCTCTTAGACTAGCTAGAGCTAAAGGCACAATTTCTAGTTCCGATTACAGACATCATTTAATCGAACTTGAGCTTATCCCTGAAAAAGTTGAAAAAGCTTTACAATCAGATAATAACGTAAAAACCATAGCTAACATCTATAAAGATGCTAAAAACTGCCTTTATCTAGGCAGAGGATACAACTTCCCAGTAGCTCTTGAAGGTGCTTTAAAGCTAAAAGAAATTTCATACATCCACGCCGAAGGCTATCCTGCCGCCGAAATGAAACACGGCCCTATTGCTTTAATTGATGAAAACATGCCTATTGTAGTTATTGCTACAAAAAAAGGGCATTATGAAAAAGTGGTTAGCAATATTCAAGAAATAAAGTCTAGAAAAGGTAAAATTATTAGCGTTGTTACCGAAGGAGATACACATGTTAAAGAACTTGCCGACCATGTTATCGAAATCCCTGAAACACTAGAGTCTTTATCGCCATTACTTACTACAATTCCATTACAATTACTTTCTTACCATATAGCAGTCATGTTAGGTAAAAATGTAGATCAACCTAGAAATTTAGCTAAGTCTGTAACTGTAGAGTAATTTTTTTTAAAATTTATCATTTTATATTATATGTGTAATTAATTGACAATTACACATTTTAACATGCTTTAAATTATCAAAATGTATTATGCATGCATAATTTTTTGAGAAAAATGCATATTTTTTTTATAGTTTTATATATATTGCTTTATTATTAATTAACTAAACTAAAAAATGAAATCATTATTTTCACTATTTCTGTTTTTTGCAGGCATAACACTTTATGCCCAAACCACAGTTACTGGTTCAGTTGTAGACGACAGCTCCCAACCTATTCCTGGAGCCAATGTTATAATTGAAGGAACCTCTTCTGGTACTGTAACAGACTTTGATGGAGCATTCTCTATAACAGTTGATAAAGAACCACCTTTTACACTTCAAGCAAGCAGCATAGGATTCGAATCAGCTTCAGAAGAAGTAACATCAAACAACCAAACAATTAACTTCGTATTAAAAGAAGGAACCTCTTTAGATGAAGTCGTTATTTCTGCTTCAAGAACGCCTGAACGTATTTTTGAATCTCCTGTAACAGTAGAACGTTTTGGTCTAAAAGAAATTAAAAACACAGCTTCTGCAGATTTTTACGACGGTTTAGAAAACCTTAAAGGTGTAGATATTAACACCAATAGTTTAACGTTTAAATCGGTTAACACACGTGGTTTTGCCACTTTTGCTAACACACGTTTTATGCAGTTAGTCGACGGTATGGACAACTCTACCCCAGCATTAAACTTTCCTATTGGTAACCTAGTTGGTATGAACGAGACCGATATTCAAAGTGTCGAGCTTCTCCCTGGTGCTGCTTCTGCTCTATATGGTGCAAATGCCTTTAATGGTATTTTATTTATGAGAAGTAAAAGCCCTTTCGATCATCAAGGTATTAGTGCTTACCACAAGCAAGGCATCACTTCTCAAGATGCCGCTGGAGATAACACTTACAGAGATTCTGGAATTAGAATGGCTTACAAGTTTAGTGATAAGTTTGCCGCAAAAGTAAATTTTGGTTGGTTAAAAGGAACCGACTGGATGGCAAACAACATGCAAGGGAAGCCTGGGACAGGAAACACTAGAGCATCTGTGGGCTACGATGGTTATAATGTTTACGGAGACGAAGTATCTACAAATATTAGAGCTGCCGCTGGTGGTTTAGGGATTGTTCCAGATGTTGTTGTAAGTAGAACTGGGTATAATGAAGCCGATTTAACCGATTACAATGCCGAAAGTATTAAAGCCGATTGGGGATTATATTATCGCCCTTGGGGTAATGATTTTGAAATTCAATATGTAGGTAAAATTGGAACAGGATCTACCATTTATCAAGGAACTAACCGTTATTATATTGATGGCTTTACCCAACAACAACATAAACTAGAACTTAAAAACGATAATTTCTTTTTACGTGGTTATGTAGTTGCAGATAAAGCTGGAGATTCTTACGATATGGTGTTTACAGGTATTAATATTAACCGTTCTTGGAAAAGTGATGAGCAATGGTTTAGCGAATACATTAACACCTATGTGGGAGCTACTTTAGGTGGTGCTACAGACGAACAAGCTCACGCAGCTGCGAGAAATCAAGCTGAGTCTGGACGTTTAGAACCAGGAACGCCAGAGTTTCAAAGAGCGTTTAATAAGGTTATTGCTGATCCCGACTTTACTACAGGGTCACAATTTAAAGATGCTTCAAAATACTATCATGTAGATGGTAACTACAATTTTAGTCATTTATGGGATGTTGTTGAAGTACAAGTGGGAGGGTCTTTTAGACAATATAGCTTAAATTCTTCGGGAACTATTTACACCGATTACGATGGCAACATCGATTACAACGAATTTGGTGTTTACACCCAATTACAAAAACAATTCGATTTAAATGAAACCCTAAAACTAAAGTTAACAGGATCTATCCGTTACGATAAATCAGAATTTTTCGATGGTTTTGTATCACCAAGATTATCAGCCGGTGTTACACTTAATGAAGATCACAATATTAGAGCTTCTTACCAAACAGGGTTTAGAAACCCAACTACACAAGATTTATTTATTGGCTTAGATGCTGGTCGCGCATTATTAGTTGGTGCAGCACCAGAAAACTTAGATAGATATACAAGAACCTACAATGTAAGTGCTTCAGGGCAATTACTTGGTGCTCCCGCAACAGTATCTCAATCTGGTAGAGCGGCTTATTACAATTCATACACAGCTTCTTCAGTACAGTCATTTGCAAATTCTGAAAACCCAGCTGATTTAGAAATAGGAAACTCAGATTTAGTTAAACCAGAAAAAGTAACCTCTTTCGAAGTAGGTTACCGTGGTAAACTAGACAGAACTATTGTAGATTTAAGCGTATATTATAATAAATACCAAGATTTTATCTCTGGTGAAAATGTTATCGCACCACTTTATGGAGAAGTAGGCGATAACTCATTATCTGTAGCTGCAATTGCAAATGGCGACTATAATGTTTACCAAACCTATACTAACTCCCCTGCCGATGTTAACGCCTTTGGTGGATCGGTTGGTGTATCTACAAAAGTGTTAAACGGTTTCGATTTAAGTGCTAACTACACTTACTCTAAACAAGATTTTGATGAAGACAGATATCCTGACTTTAGAACAAACTTTAACACACCAGAACACAAAGTAAAATTAGGTTTAGGTAACACCGATGTATTTAAAAACTTCGGATTTAATGTGGCTTGGAGATGGAGCGACCATTACAAGTGGCAAGCTACATTTGGCGATGGGGAAATTCCAGCATACCACACCTTAGATGCACAAATTAACTACAGAGTACCATCTATTAAATCATCATTTAAAGCTGGTGCAACCAATATTTTAGGTGACGAATACTTTACAGCTATTGGTACAGGTTACATTGGTTCAATGTACTATCTATCATGGACAATTAACAACCTATAAAAAATTATGACAATGAAAACGTTAAAATACATTTTACTATCCACAGTACTAACAGGCTTTGTTGCTTGTAGTAGTGATGACGATAGTTCTAGCATGAACGAACCATTACCGGCTTTAACAGCTGGTGAAGCCGATTTTTCTAACTATGTTGCCGTTGGCGCATCATTTTCAGCTGGCTTTACAGACAATGCGTTGTTCATAGCTGGGCAACAAAACTCGTTCCCAAATATGCTATCGCAAAAATTTGCTATGCTTGGTGGCGGAAGTTTTAACCAACCACTAATGAACGATAATATTGGTGGATTTTTAGTAGGTGGCATGTTGGCTGCTGCCCCTAGACTTTATTTTAATGGTGAAGGCCCTGTTGTGCTTCCTGCTACACCAACAACAGAAATTACAACACCTGTTACTGGGCCGTTTAATAACTATGGTATTCCAGGTATGAAAAGTTTTCATATGGGAATTCCAGGTTATGGGACATTAAACCCATACTTTGGAAGAATGGCTTCTAGTGCTAGCGCAACCGTTTTAGGAGATGCTGCTTCACAAGGTGCTACCTTTTTCACTCTATCAGAAATTGGAGGAAACGATGTCTTATCTTATGCAACATCTGGAGGAACAGGTGTTGACCAAACAGGTAACATGGATCCTAACACATATGCAGGAAACGACATAACAGATCCTAATATATTTGCCGCTTCATTTTCGGCAGCCGTAGATGCTTTAACAGCTAATGGTGCCAAAGGTGTAGTTGCTAATGTGCCTTATATTACAAGTTTAGCACATTTTACAACCGTTCCACATAATCCTTTAGAGCCTTCAAATCCAGATTTTGGTCCACAAATACCAACATTAAATATGATTTTTGGGGCTTTAAATGAAGTGTATGTTGCTTTAGGACAACCAGAACGAGCTATTGTATTTTCAGAAACAGAAGCTAGCGCAGTTGTTATTAGAGATGAAAGTTTAGCTGATATATCTGCTCAAATTACAGGCGCTTTAATGGCTAGCCCAACCTTTCCTGCATTTATAGGACAATTTGGTCTTCCACCATCTGCCGCTCCACTAGTGGCTGGTTTACTAGGGCAAACCTATGGCCAAACAAGACAAGCAACAGCTGAAGATTTATTTGTATTACCAAGTAGCTCTGTTATAGGAACAGTAAACGAAGATTATGCTACTGCATTAGTTGGTCAAGGGTTACCTCCTACACTTGCTGGACAATTTGCGATAGAAGGAATTACCTTACCATTAGAAGATAAATGGGTGCTAATTCCATCAGAGCAACAATTAATCATGACAGCTACCGATGCTTATAATAACACTATTCAATCAGTGGCTGATGCTAACGGATTAGCTTTAGTAGATTTTAAAGGTATTCTTCAAGAAGCATCTACAACAGGTATTTCCTCTGGAGATTTTACATTAAATACAAGTCTTGTAACAGGCGGCTTAATAAGTTTAGATGGTGTCCATTTAACAGCAAGAGGTTATGCTGTTATGGCAAACGAAATGATGAAAGCAATAGATGTTACTTATGGTAGTAATTTTGAGGCTTCTGGCAACTTATTAAATGCGGGGAACTATCCAACAAATTACCCACCATCTTTACAATAAGAAAGACACTACAAAAGATAACTAAAACACCTTCAATACGAAGGTGTTTTTTTATGCTTAAAAAAGCCATGAAAAATGACTTTATATTTAAATTAAAAAACATATCTTTGCAGCGCGAAAACTAGATGTGTTTTCAAAGATTTAAATTGCATAATATTAAACATATAAGTAATGTCAAAAGTTACAGGTAAAGTTGCACAAATTGTAGGTCCAGTTATCGATGTTGAATTCGGTTCTGAGGCTGAACTTCCAAAAATTTATGATTCATTAGAAATTAAAAACCCAGATGGTTCTACATTAGTACTAGAGGTACAATCTCACATTGGTGAAGATACTGTTCGTACTATTGCAATGGACTCGTCTGATGGTTTAAGTAGAGGAACCGAAGTTGTTGCAACTGGTGCTCCAATCCAAATGCCAATTGGTGACGACGTTTATGGACGTTTATTTAACGTAATTGGTGATGCTATTGATGGATTAGGTGATTTACCAAAAGCTGGAGACAGCGGACTTCCTATTCACAGGGAAGCACCAAAATTTGAAGATTTATCAACATCTACTGAAGTTTTATTTACAGGTATTAAAGTAATCGATCTTATCGAGCCTTACGCTAAAGGTGGTAAAATTGGATTATTTGGTGGTGCTGGTGTAGGTAAAACTGTATTAATTCAGGAGTTGATTAACAATATTGCAAAAGGTCACGGTGGTTTATCAGTATTTGCTGGTGTAGGTGAAAGAACACGTGAAGGAAACGACCTTTTAAGAGAAATGCTTGAATCTGGAATTATTAAGTACGGTGACGACTTTATCCATTCTATGGAAGAAGGCGGTTGGGATCTTCAAAAGGTTGATAAAGCTGCTATGAAAGATTCTAAAGCAACGTTCGTATTCGGACAAATGAATGAGCCTCCTGGAGCACGTGCTCGTGTAGCATTATCTGGATTAACTATTGCTGAATATTTCCGTGATGGTGCTGGCGACGGACAAGGAAAAGACGTTCTTTTCTTCGTAGATAATATCTTCCGTTTTACGCAAGCAGGTTCAGAGGTATCGGCACTTTTAGGTCGTATGCCATCTGCTGTAGGTTACCAACCAACCTTAGCAACCGAAATGGGTGCGATGCAAGAGCGTATTACATCAACTAAAAAAGGATCGATTACATCGGTACAAGCGGTTTACGTACCTGCAGATGATTTAACTGACCCGGCTCCTGCAACAACCTTTGCCCACTTAGATGCAACAACTGTATTATCTCGTAAGATTGCTGAGCTTGGTATTTATCCAGCGGTAGATCCATTAGATTCTACATCTAGGATTCTAACAGCGGATATTTTAGGAGATGAGCACTATAACTGTGCACAACGTGTAAAAGAGTTATTACAACGTTATAAAGAATTACAAGATATTATAGCCATTTTAGGTATGGAAGAATTGTCTGAAGAAGATAAATTAGCCGTATCTCGTGCAAGACGTGTACAACGTTTCTTATCGCAACCTTTCCACGTAGCCGAACAGTTTACAGGTATTCCTGGAGTATTGGTTGATATTAAAGAAACTATTAAAGGCTTTAATATGATTATGGACGGTGAATTAGATCACTTACCAGAAGCAGCCTTTAACCTTAAAGGAACTATCGAAGAAGCTATCGAAGCTGGAGAGAAAATGTTAGCTGAAGCGTAAAACTAATTCGGAATTATGGATGGTGAATTATAAATGAAGACTTTCAAATTAATTCTTAATTCTTAATTCTTAATTCTTAATTAAAAAGAAATGTATTTAGAAGTTGTATCCCCAGAAGACACATTATTTAGTTCAGAAATAGATTCTGTAGTTGTACCAGGTGTAAATGGTGATTTTCAAATGTTAAATAATCACGCACCAATTGTATCGCTACTAAAAAAGGGAACTATACAAATTCACACACATTCTCAAAGTCACTTGGTGTTAGATGATTTACATGCTAGTATTGTGCCTCAAAAAGCAGATAACAAGGTATTAACTGTTGAAATCACTTCTGGAACCATTGAAATGAAAGATAACAAAGTAATTATTTTAGCAGATTAAAGAATAAACTCACAGATAAAAAAGCTCGATAAGTCATTTATCGGGCTTTTTTCATTTTTATGCCTACTTTTATGTCATATGAAAAATGATGACATTATTGTTTCAGAAAGAAATAGACCATTTTGGCAAATTGTTATTGCCTCGTTATGTTTTACCGGAGCATTTGCTATATTACTTTCTTTTATACTCCAGTTTTTTATAAACAATCCTATCCTTAAATTATTTGCAGAACAATTATTTATAAGCTTTTATTTAATTCCTATAGCCATTGGATATTCGTCGCAAAAACGAATTTATATAGATCTTAAAAACTCAAAACTAAAACCTTCTTACGAAATTGGTCCAGTAAAAGTTGGTAAGTGGAAAACTATAAAAAATTACGATTATGTTTCTGTATTCAAACAATTATTAAGTGACGGGAACTATACCTACCAAGTTAATTTATGGTATAATGGTAATAGACATCTCGAGCTTTATGAAAGACAAAATATTACCGATGCCTTTTACGTAGGATTTGAACTTTCTGAACAATTAAATATTAACTTATTAAATGCCGTTAAACAACCCTACGAATGGGTTAATAAAGACAATTGGAAAGAACAATTATCTAAATCTCCTTAGTAATAACACCTACTCTTTGGGCGAAAAAAGCTAAATAAACAAAGCATAAAGCCGCTATCCAATAAGAAGGTAATATTCCTATAATATCGGCCAGTTTTCCTTGCAATGGTGGAATTATTGCGCCGCCTAAAATCATCATAATTAAAAACGCAGAGCCTTGTGAGGTGTATTTCCCTAGTCCCTTTATACTTAAAGCAAAAATACAAGGCCACATAATGGAACAAAACAACCCGCCGCTAATAAAGGCAAACAAAGCCACATAACCACTAGTAAACATACCTATTAACACAGCAAGAAGTCCTAATAGCCCAAATATTTTTAAGGTTAAAGCTGGTTTGTCTTTGCCTAAGAAAAAACCACCTATTTGAATAGCAATACAAACGGCAAATAAAAATAAGTTAGACACATTAAATCCTGTAATATAATTTACAAAAAGCACCACACCAAAAGCCACATAAGGCACTAGGATATATAACCATGTTTTTAGTGTATTAGAAGGATTAAACACCGTTATCGCTCCAGCCCAACGCCCAATCATTAATCCACCCCAATACAAGGAAATTAAGGGTGCAATTTCAGAATCGTTCATCGCTTTTAAGCCTAAAGCATTAAAGGAAACACCATCAATTGTATGTGTTACAAACTTGAGCAACTCACCCAAATTACTTTGAATAGTAACTTCTACGCCTACGTAAGTAAAGATAGCTAACATTCCTAATACAAGTTGCGGAAAACGCATAGCGCCCCAACCTTCACTATTCTTCTTTGCTAAATAGTTAGAGATTAATAAAACACTTACTACAGAGACTAAACCTAAAATGGATAACTTTAAAATAAAATCGTTATTTGGTATTCCTGTATATTGATCAAAAATAAAATAGAAACAAATGACTAATAAAACCGTCATTATAGATAATGATTTAACTGCGTTAGGCGCTTTTATTATTTCGGGATTGGCTTTAGCTTGTGGTAATTTTTTTGAAAAGTAAAATAATGCTGCTGCCAAAAGAAATAATCCGCCCACAGCTAAATAAAGATACTGTATGGTTGATAATGAAATCTCGTGATTGTCTATCATTTGTTTTAATTCGGCTCCCGTTTTTGGTGTAGAACCAAATAAAATAAGTGCAATAACAATTGGGCCTATGGTAGTTCCGAAAGAATTTACACCACCAGCCAAATTTAAACGATGTGCTCCTTTTTCTGGATCGCCTAAAGCAATGGCAAATGGATTGGCTGCCGTTTGCTGTAAAGAGAACCCTAAGCCAACAACAAACAACGCTATAAGCACATAATAAAACACATTAGAATCGCCAGGACTAGCGCCATTAATGGCAGGATACATGGCTACAGCCCCTAAACAACTTAACAATAACCCATAAATAATACCATTTTTATACCCCCAACTATTCATAATGTCCCTGCCTAATGTATTTGATACAACAAATAAGAACAAGGCTCCAAAATAGTAAGCCCCATAAAATGCAAAGTCTACTAATTGAGATTGAAACTGATCGATATTGAAATAGGTTTTACAAAAAGGGATAAATACGCCATTAGATGCCGCGATAAAGCCCCAAAAGAAAAACACTGTAACTAATGTATACAGTGCTTTATTGTAGTTTTTTTGCTCAGTCATTCTTTTTAATTTGTTGTAAGATAGTCTTTTTTAATTGATCTCTAATGTTATAGCTTTTTTATAACATTTGTAACAATTCCCCAAATGACAAATTCGTTTTCGGGGGAAATTTTTATAGGTTTATAGTTTTTATTAGCTGGTAACAACCAAAGTCCATCTTTTTCTACTTTTAAACGTTTTACGGTAAACTCCCCATCTAAAAAACAAACCGCAATTTTATCGTTTTCTGGTTGTAGGCTTCTATCTATTACTAATAAATCGTTATCATCTAAACCTGCATCTATCATACTTTGCCCACTAACTCTTGCAAAAAATGTAGCTTCTTTGTTTTTTATTAACTCACTATCTAACGATAAACGTTCTTCTTTAAAATCGTCTGCTGGCGATGGAAATCCTGCCGAGATACCAGAATCGAAAAAAATGGCACCTTCACTATTACTAGTATCTGGTAGAAAAAAAGTTAGGTTTGTAGATTTCTTAGCTAGCATTTTACTGTTATTATTTGGTTGATATTTGTTGTGTATTTTAAAGATAACCGCTCTTGGCGCATTTTCCAAGTGCGCTCTAAATCCTGATTACCTAATTTTATTTTATAGTCTTTATATTTTTCATTTAGCTTATCTATAGCCAGCATTAATGGTTTGTGTTTAGGGTTTTCATGCTCAAACAAATGTAATTGATAATTATTATTTGGCACTAATCCCATAACAATAACACCTGCGCGTTTATATTTTATACCAGATTTAAACATACTTATTGCCGCTTTTACAGCTTGACTACTAATAATTAATGTTGAATCTGTTGGATACGCTAGATGAACCATTTTACTCGTGCGATGTTGTTGCGTTTCTTTTTTATGCCTATCACTGCTTAAAGTTACTAATATCATATAACAACTAGATTGCTGCTTACGCAATTTTTCGGCACAACTTGTCGCAAAGGTAGACACACGTTCTTTAATATTGTCTATATCTGAAAACGTGTACTCGAAACTTCGTGTTGTGGCAATAGCTCTTTTATTGGTAACCTCATCTAACTGAATGCTAGGAACACCTTCTAAGTCGTTTTTTAATTTTAATTCGGTAATAGAAAAGTTCTTACGAACCCAGTCATTAGAAAGTTGCGTGAAATCAAACGCCGTATCGCATCCTTTTGCTTTTAAACGTTTTGCTAAACGACGACCTATACCCCAAACATCTTCAATTTTAAGCCATTTTAGCGCTTTTATCCGTTTGGTTTCAGAGTTAATTACATACACACCATTTGTTTCATTTGGAAATTTACGCGCTATTTTATTAGCCACTTTACTTAATGCTTTTGTAGGAGCAATACCTACACAGGTTGGAATGCCTGTCCATTTTAAAATACGACGGCGCATTTGGGTACCATAATCGTTAAAATCGTAATATTGAAATCCTTTAAATTGCAAAAAGGCTTCGTCTATACTATACACTTCAACATCTGGAGTAAATTGTTTAAGAATGCTCATAACCCGGCTACTCATATCGCCATACAATGGATAATTAGACGAAAAGATGTGAATGTTATTTTGTTTACAGAACGCTTCCCATTTAAAAATAGGCGCTCCCATGGGTAGTCCTAATGTTTTTGCTTCGTCGCTACGAGAAATGACACAGCCATCGTTATTGCTTAAAATAGCCACTGGTTGCCCTTGCAAGTTTGGATTAAAAACCCGTTCGCAAGACGCATAAAAATTATTACAATCTACTAAGGCGTACATAACAGTGAACTATTAGCAATAAACAACACAAAATTAAAAAAGAGTTGGGCTAAAATAGGAGAAGATAATAGAAAGATTTTAACAGCTTAGATATTAAGCTATGAGAAGTAACATAGTAAAATTAGTCTGGAACATACTCTAAAATATCTGCTGGTTGACAATCTAATGCCTTACAAATGGCCTCTAGTGTTGAAAAACGCACTGCTTTTGCCTTTCCTGTTTTTAATATAGAAAGGTTGGCTGTTGTAATGCCAATAATGTCTGCTAGTTCGTTACTTTTCATGCCCCGTTTTTCCAATACAGCATCTAAATTTATTTGTATCGGCATAATTATATGGTTAAATCGTTTTCTTTTTTTATTAAATGTCCGTTTTTAACAATGTCTGTTATTACTAACATTCCTAAACCAATAATAATTAATAACACATCTGAAGCACCACTAATTGGCATTTTCCCTTTAGAATAAAAAAGGAGTAGTAAATACCATAAAAAACTTAAACTACCTGTAATTAGAAATATGTTGCCTGAAATTTTAAATTGTTTAGAACATTTAGCATTAAAGAAACCTTCTTTAATAATTACGCCTAAACCAGATTTAACATAAAACAATGCAATAAATGTTAGTATTGAAAAAAATAAACTCACAAACTGAGTATAATACCCAAAAATAAATTGAGAATAAAATGTTTTAGGAAAGTTTAAAAATTCAGGTTTATAATACATCAAGAATGTATTCATTATAAAATGAATAATATATAAAACTATACTAATAAAAATCACGGTATATAAAATTTTCACCTTTTTCATAATTATATCGTTAAGTTATTTTCATCTTTCATTTGTTTTGCCGAAGCAAAAGCCTCACTTAAAAACATCATAAAAAGCCCCATAATCAAGAATATCATAAATGTTGAATTTATGTTTATTGAAAATTGGCTAAATAGCACAAGATTTATAAGGAGTTTTAATACTGAAAAACCAAAGGCACAGACAATAAATAGCTGGCCTATCTTTTTTAAATTTATTATTACATCATCTGAAAAATAATTGCCATACGACATGATATTAACCGTTTGCTTTATTAAACGTATCGCGACAAAGTAAATGCCCAATACCGCAATCATGGAAACCACAATTATTAATGTCTCCAAGGTGTCTAGCATACCCAAATCAATTGGTTCCGAATCAAATATATTAACTTGATAGCTTTGATTAGTAAATAGCAAAATAGGCAAGGTTATTACACCAAAGACTAAAGCCATTAACATCAAGTAATAATAAATATCAATGGCTGTTTTAAGAAGCTTGATAGTTTTCATAAATTATTGTTTTTCGATAACAAATATATAAAAATTATCGAAAAACAATAATTTTAATCTACAATATCATTATAAGCCTGTTGCAATTTTTTAATCACCTCTTTAATTTCTTCTTCATTTAAATGCCCAAAACCAAACCTAATGGCACACGTATTTTTATCGTGATACAAGATAGTTTTCGGCAACAATAAATCGTAATGTTTTGCTTTTTCGGCTAATTTTATAAGCGATATTCTCGGGGTGAAATGCAACCAAATGGCTAATCCGCCGGAGGGTTTTTGCCATACCATTTTTGTTTTGAAATACTTTTTAAGGCAATCGCACAAATAATCTAATCGTTGTTTATAAACGGTGCTGTTTTTTTTAATTAAACGGTGTATTTCACCTTCGGCAATAAGCTCGGAAAGCATTTGCTTTTGTATTAAATCACCCTGCTTATCTAATATCTGTAAATAATTTTTAGCTTCATTAATTATATACTCTGGAGCAACAACAAATCCTATTTGAAAACTAGGAAACAACGATTGCCCTAACTTTCCTAAATAGATAACCATGCCATATGCGTCGGAACTTGCCATAGGCTGCATGGCAGATCCTTCAAACTGAAAATCGTAATCGTAATCATCTTCTATAATAGCAAACTTATAAGCTTTTGCTAACTGTAGCAGTTTTAAACGGCGCTCGGCACTTAACGTTACCGTTGTTGGATAATGCCTATGTGCACAAACATAAACACATCGTATGTTGCCTTTTGTAAAATGTGTTTTTATAAAATCGACATTAATGCCATGAGCATCAACAGGAATGGTTTTTACTGTAGCTCCCGCTTGTTGAAAAATCATATTCGATTCAAAATGACTTAAATCTGCTACCAATACAATATCGTTGGGCTTTATTAATAATTGCGACACAATATACAAGCTCATTTCGGTACTTCGCGTACTCATAATATTGTTGGGCGTAATGTGAAATCCCCGCGTAGCGTTTAAATAATTGCTTAAATATTTCCCGAAATTGTATGATGGCTCGCCAGCTCTATTCCATTTAGAAATTAATCCTGTTCGTTTCATAGATGCACTATACCAACGCGAAAATTGATGCGTAGGGTGTAACCGTAAATCGGGTTGCCCATCGTTAACACTATAAGTACAATTTGAAAACTCTTGAGTAGAGGCTAAATTAATTGAGGATTGAAAAGGAAATCCTGCTTTTTTAGGATAATCTCTTACGTGATCTATTCCATGTGTTGTCGCTTTTATTGTTGCTGTTCTTTTTTCTGGAAGAAGTACAAACGTTCCTTTATTAGGAACAATATCTACCCAACCTTGCGATGCTAATTCTTCATAAACAGCTACAGCTGTATTTCTGTTAATTGATAGTAACTCCCCAAATTTACGTGTTCCAGGCAAGACTGTACCTTCAATTAAATAGCCTCGCTGGATTGCATTAATAATTTGTTGTGCTATTTGAATATAAACCGCTGTGGGTTGTGTTTTTTCGAAAAAAATTAAGCGTTTTAATAAAGTTTCAACCGGACCATTCATAGTTTTAAAACTGGACTATTTTAATGATCCGGAAAGTTACGACTTTTGCCGCGTTAAAAAACATGAACTAACAGTATTATGAAATTTATACCCTTTTTCTCATTATTTATATTAGCTACGCTTACAAGCTATGCTCAAGAATTACAACAACAAGATCTAGATTCAGTTGTTATTACATCCTCTAGAATTGATTTACCTTTTAAAGAAAACTCTAGAACCATTACTGTAATATCATCAAAAGATATTAAAGAAAGTCCTGCAACTAGTGTTTCAGATTTATTACAACAAGTAGCTGGTGTAGATATAAGACGTCGTGGCTCGAATGGTATGCAAGGTGACCTTTATATAAGAGGTGGAGGTTTTGATCAAACCCTTCTATTAATTGATGGTATGAAAATGGACGATGCCCAAACGGGACACCACACTCTTAATATGGCTTTACCACTTGATGTTATTGAGCGTATTGAAATAATAAAAGGTCCTGCCGCTCGTGTTTTTGGGCAAAATGCCTTTACTGGAGCTATTAATATTGTTACTAAAAGTAATGTAGACAACATTAATTCAGTGGGGTATCAATTAGGATCTAATAACCAGCAATTAATAAATGGTACGTTTGGGTTTAATATCAAAGGATCGTCACATATCGTGCATGCCTCTTCTAATACTTCCGACGGTTACCGCTATAATACCGATTATGAAAACAGAAATTATTTCTTAAAAAGCACCTTTAATCAAAATAAAAAAATGCCTATAAGTGTAACTGCTAGTTATCAAGAAAGAGATTTTGGTGCTAACGGGTTTTATGCGTCGCCAAGTGCTAAAGACCAATACGAAGAAACGAAAACAAGCTTACTTGGAGTTTCTTCTAATTACAGAAATGGAAACCTTACTCTTAAACCAAGATTGTACTGGAAATGGAATCAAGACATGTACGTGTTTATAAGACACAACCCTGCAGTTTACCGAAACTTGCACCAAACCAACAAAATTGGTGCAGAATTACACGGATCGTACAAATCTAAATTAGGAACCACAGGTTTTGGTGTAGACCTTGCCAAAGTGTATATTTCTAGTAATAACTTAGGTCAACGCGATAGATTTATGACTAATGTATTTATGGAACACCGATTTAAGTTAATAAATGATAACTTAGATATTACACCTGGTGTGGCAATAACGTATTTTTCTGATTTTAAATTCCATGCTTTCCCTGGTATCGATTTAGGCTATCAAATAAACGATAAACTTCGTGTGTACGGAAACATAGGATATACATACAGAATTCCTACATATACCGACTTATACTATAGCGACCCAACTACCCTAGGAAACGAAAACCTAGATCCTGAAGAAGCTATAGCCGAAGAAATTGGTTTAAAATTCAACTCTGGAAAACTACATGCCACAGCAACTGTTTTTAATAGAGACTCTAGAAAATTAATCGACTTTGTAAAAGAAAACGACACCGACCTTTGGCAAGCTACTAATGTAAGAGATGTTAACACAAAAGGGGTGGAGTTACAAACAGACTACACCTTTAATTTGGCGCAATTACCTCAAAATATATCTTTAGGATATACCTTTATCGATGATGATGTAAAAGCTGTGGCCAATAACTTCTCAAGATATTCTATAAACTCTTTAAAACACCAAGTTGTAGGAACTTTAAAAACATCGTTTATAAAACATCTAAATCATAGTATTGTTTATAAATATCTAGAACGCACCACTGGGCAATCGTATATTGTTCTTGATGCCAATGTTACAGCAACTATAAACCAAAAGTTAAACCTATCTCTTATAGCCAATAACATTTTTAACCAAGATTATTACGAAACTAATTTAGTTCCTATGCCAAAAGGCAATATTATTCTTGGTATTAATTACAGGTTTTAACATAACATAAATAGTATTTCCTAACGTTTTCTTAACTTTGATTCTTAAATCTTAAGAGACGTTGAAACTACAACTTCAAGACATTCCTCGGGTTAAAAACATTACCCAAGAGGACTTTATAAAACATTACTACAAACCACAGAAACCTGTGGTTTTAGAACAATTTATTGAAGATTGGCCGGCTGTTTCAAAATGGAATTTAGACTATATAAAAACCATTGCTGGCGACAAAACGGTACCATTATATGATGACAGACCAGTAGATTACAAAGATGGATTTAACGAGCCTCATGCCAAAATGAATTTGGGCGATTATGTAGATTTACTTAAAAAAGAACCGACTAGATACCGCATTTTCCTTTGGAATATTTTAAAAGAAGTTCCGCAATTACAAAAGGATTTCTCATACCCAAAATTAGGTTTAAAATTCTTAAAAGGATTACCTATGCTTTTTTTTGGTGGTGAAGACTCGTACACATTTATGCATTACGATATTGATTTGGCCAACATCTTTCATTTTCATTTTGAAGGGAAAAAAGAAATTATTCTTTTTAATCAGGACCAAAGTAAATACTTGTACAAAGTACCACACTCGCTTATAACACGAGAAGATATCGACTTTTCAAACCCAGATTTTAACCAATGGCCAGCCTTACAGTATGCCAAAGGATTTAAAACGCAGTTAAATCACGGCGAAGTCCTTTACATGCCCGAAGGGTATTGGCATTACATGAAATATGTGACCCCAGGCTTTTCTATGAGTCTAAGAACTATAGCAAAGCGTCCTAAAAATTTAAGCAAAGCGCTTTACAACATTTTTATCATGAGACATTTCGACAACCTAATGCGACGTTTAAGAGGGCAACGTTGGATTGATTGGAAAAATGACCAAGCCATTGTAAAAACCAACGGCTATATTAAAAACTTGTAATATATTTACGCCCTCAAAAAAACAGATAAACACCTTATTATGAAAAATTTACTTGTTATTATCGCATTACTATCTTTTGCTTTTGTTAATGGGCAAGCCTTCTCTGGAAAAGGAGACCAAAAACTACAAGTTGGTGCTAACTTTCAAGATAGTGCAACAGGAGTTAATGTAAGTTACGACCTTGGTTTAGGCGAAAACATTTCAGTAGGTATAACATCAACTTATGCATTAGGTATTGCTAATGGTTTAGAAGACGATGTGGTTGTTAACGGAGAGACTATTGTTGAAAAAGCCGATTTTTTAGATCGATTTGATTTAAAAGCACGTTTTAATGCCAATATTGGTAATGTATTAAACATAGACGAGAATTTCGATTTATATCCAGGATTAAACCTTAGTCTTAAAAACTTTGGAGGACACGTTGGTGCGAGATACTTTTTTACCGATGGGTTTGGTGTCTACTCCGAAGCACAATTTCCTATTGCTAAATATAACGACAAGCTAACTCCAGCAGAGCATATTCACAACCAATTTACGGTTAATTTAGGCGCTGTTTTTAATTTATAATAACATGCATTTTGAATAAAAAAAGAGCCTAAAAAAGGCTCTTTTTTTTATGGAATTAACTCGTTTACTTTCTCATAAACCAAATGCGATTCCCACCCACGATACAATAAATAATCGGCAAGCTTTTTACGCTTTTTCCAAGTGTTCGTTTCCTTTATAGTGTTTAAACGCTTAGATGCTAACACATGAAATGTTTCATAATATTCAACCCCCGATATTTGCGCTAAAGCTTTAGTTATATTGTAAGTAGAAATATCGCGTTGTTTTAACTCACGCTTAAGTCGGTGTTTCCCCCATTTTTTTAATCGGAATTTTCCTCGCACAAAAGCTTCGGCAAAACGTGTTTCATTTAAATAGTTATTTTCAATAAGATGCGATACAATAACATCAATAGCTTGAGGAATCATATGCATTTGCTGCAACTTGTCAACCACCTCTTTATGACAACGCTCTTGGTAAGCACAGTAATTTTCTAGGGTTCGCTTGGCCTCATCAACCGTATATGTTTTGTGTTGCGGCATGTGGGTAAAAATAATAACATTTTGTTAATAATCTATAAACCTCAACAACTTGATTTGTAAGTGATTTCATATATATTTGTAAGTCCTATTTTTAAAAATAGCAAAAAATTCCCCTTATGATTAAAAAATACGCGTTCTCATTAATAGCTTTTTTAAGCCTTATTCTATCTGGATTTGGGCAATCTGACATAATCATTAGTCAATATATTGAAACTGATTCAGGAAGTGCCCCTAAAGGTATAGAAGTAATGAATATCTCTGGTTCTGATATTACTTTTACAACAGATAATAGCTTAGAAGTTTTTCAAGGCACTAATGGCTCTGGTTGCAACAACATAGCGGCGGCTGAAACAACCTCAGGGACTTTAAGAGCTGGTGAAGTTTGGGTTATTGGAACAAACAACCTAGTTACATATGCCATTAATAATGGAACGGATTTAAGTGGAACTACTGAATACGGGTTTAGTTTCAATGGAGATGATGCTCTTCAAATTAGGTTAGCGGGAGTTATTCAAGATCAGTTTGGTGTTTGTGGTTCTGACCCAGGTTCATCATGGGCCAATAATGATGTTTCAACAGCAAATAACAATTTACAAATTCTACCTAGTATTTGTGATGGTGATACCGATGGTTGGATTGATCCTAGTCTAAGGTTTGAAGAAATTAGTATTGGTTCAACTATGACTGGTTTTGGTAATTCTTCATCTATCTGTTTAACCTCAGACAACACCATAACCGTGACACAAGCAACTGGCGGTACAATTACGCCAGGAACAATTGGGGTAGCCAATAACGACGACCAAGCCTTTACAGCAACGCCAGATAGCTGCCATACGTTTGATTACTGGCTAGTTGATGGCGCTAATGTAGGAAATACCAATCCTTATACCTTTACCAATGTTACAGCAGACCATACTATTACAGCCGTATATATAGCGGATACTTTTAATATTACTGCATCTGCAGGTGCCAATGGAAGCATCTCTCCGAATGGAACTTCAGCAGTAAACTGTGGTGATGATATCACCTATACCATCACACCAGATGCTGGTTATGCTGTACAAGATGTTTTAGTTGATGGCGTATCAGTAGGTGCTGTCACCTCTTACGATTTTACTAATGTAAGTGAAGCACATACCATTAGCGTAACGTTTGAGGTTTATACTGGGCCTTGCTTGGAGGAAGGGTTTGAAGGAGGAGAACCCTTAAATTGGACAAATAATGGTTCTTACTTTAATACTGGCACTGCAAACAATGGCACTGGGAAAGCAGGAATGAATGATACAAATGATTGGATAAGAACAGAACAAATCTCTAACCCTAACAATATTATTTTTTGGGCAAGAGTATCAGGAACTACATCTAATTACTCTATCACACTACAGTATTCATTAGATAATATTACATGGATTGACAGTAATCAATTTTCAGCAGACGGAAATAACTCTGGTGATATTACAACATCCTACCAACAATTTAATGTTAATTTAAATCTAACTGGAGATTACTATTTAAGATGGTATATGAGTCCAAGAAGTGGTGGCTCATTCTATCTTGATGATGTTGAAATATATTGTGGCACACCTTGCACACCACCAGCAGATCCTACAGGAACAATTTCTGGAGCAACACCTGTTTGTGCAGCTAATACCACATTAAGTTTTTCGGGAACGGCACCTGCTAATGTAGTTTACTACTGGCAAAATACATCGTTAGGTGAAGATCAAACAAACGATGCTTCAAGCGACTTAACAGTTAGTACTTCTGGCGATTATTATGTAAGAGCTTACAATACAGTAGAAGGTTGTTGGTCGGATGGTGAGATTGGCCCATACAATGTCTCTGTAACGTCATCTGTACCAACCATAGATACACATCCTAGTGATATTACAACGGGTGTTGGCGGGTCGGCATCGTTTATGGTGTCTAGTCCAAATGCTGTAAGTTATCAGTGGCAAGAATCGACAGACGGTGGCAGCACATGGTCCAACATTGGAACCGATTTAAGTGTGCTAGTTGTTAACAATCTTCAATTAGCTGATGATGGCAATTTATACCAAGTGATTGTAACCAATATCTGCGGAAGCACAACGTCTAATTCGGCAACAGTATCAATAACCTCTTCAACAATATTCAACCCTGGAGAACTTATTTTTGTAGGCTATGATGGGCAAGTTAATGGTAGCGGTGCTAACGATGAATTCTTAATTGCCACATTGGTTGATATTACAGCTGGCACAGAATTCTCTTTAGTAAATTCACGTTATGAAGCTGGCGCGCCAGCAAATGTAAGAACCCAAAAATGGGGTGGAGGAAGCAATGATGCCAGTCAACCACCTTTCGAAACTAAAATAACCTATACAGGGGCTTCCGTTATTCCTGCTGGATCAGTGCTTCAATTTGAAGTTACAACTTCAAGTACCTTTATTGTTTATGCAAGTGTAACCGAGGGCACAACCACAACAACAAGAACGAGCGATTTTAATGCTACTGTTGTTACGCCCGGTTTAAATGCTAATATATCTACTTCAGGAGCTGACCAATTATACCTTATGCAAGGTGATTTTATTTCAGATGGTACTATAGATGCCAACGAAGCAAATTATTACTTTTCAGGAACATTATTACACGGTATTACTATAGATACACCTTGGGTGCCTTTAACAAGTGCTTGTGGTGGTTCTACATCAGACTCTGATCGTGTTTCACGTTTACCTGCAGAATTACGCTGTTTTAACGTTGAAAGCGAATATGATATTAGAGGGTATTATGAAAACGATAAAGAGCATGGCCTAGCAACCATAAGAACCATTGTAAATAATGTCTCGGATGTTGCTGGTAACTGGACTCTAGGTTCATATAATTTCGACCCAACAGATAACTCCGCTTCAAGTGCCGGAAAAACATTTACCATAAGCCCAAGCAACCCTGCAGGACAATGGGTTGGCGATGTAGACACTAACTGGTTTAACTGTGCTAATTGGGAAGGTTTGGCTGTACCAAAAAATGCCACTAATGTTACCGTTGATGATTCAGCTTCCAATATAGCAACTATTGATTATACTGCTGATTACTCAGATGAATTTAACGATATTGCCCGCTGTAATAACTTAACTATTGATGGTCATACCGTTAACTTATCTGGAAGCGTCAATAACATTCTAGAAGTTCATGGTAATTTACAAATAGACGCCAATCCTACAAGTTTATTAAATATGGATGATGGTAATACAGCTACGGACGACGGTTTACTATATTTATATGGCGACTGGACTAACAACCAAGGAACGCTAGCATTTGAAGAAGGTAATGGTACTGTTATTTTTACAGGAACCACAGATCAAATAATTTATTTTAATCCACAACCACCATTGCCACCAATTACTACTGAGCAATTTTATAATGTTGTATTAGATAACAATTTTACCACAGGCATTTCTGGCGAGTTATTTGCTAATGGTAACCTAACAATTAATAACACTAGAACACTTACAACTTCTAGTGACGACTATGTTTATGTAAACCTATCCGTAATTAACAATGGTACATTTAACATAGAAAATAATGGATCGTTAGTTCAAGGCGATGACTCTAGCGTGAATACAGGAACTTTAAACATGGAACGCTTAGCATCGGTAAGAAACTTAGATTACGTTTACTGGTCTTCGCCTATTTCAGGATTTAACGTTAGTAATATTTCTTCTACATCGCGCATTTATAAATGGGATCCAACAATAACAAACCCTAATGGTGGAGAAGGCAACTGGGTATCGGCCGTTGGCGAAACCATGGAACAAGGCATTGGCTACATTGTTAGAGGAAATAATGGCCAAGGTGAACCTAGCTCGAGTACCGATTTAAATTTTACAACCAACTTTAACAATGGCGTGCCTTTTAATGGGTATTTCACGGTTGATGTTTCTAGAGGCGACGATGCTACAAGCGATGATGATGATTGGAACCTAATAGGAAACCCATACCCCTCAGCAATAGATGCATACGAATTTTTAACAAATGCTACCAATAGTGCTGTTTTAGATGGTTTTGTAAATCTTTGGACACACGGCACATTACCTGATGCTGCTATTGTTGATCCGTTTTATGACGATTTTGGGGCTAACTATACGGCTAGCGATTATATTCCTTATAATGCCTTAGGTAGTGGTGCTGGTCCTGGACAAACAGTAATAGCCGCTGGGCAAAGCTTTATGGTAAATATGCTTGATGGCAACACAACCACAGAACAAATAGAGTTTAGAAACAATATGCGAGGTACTGCTTTTGATAATTCACAATTTTACCGACAATCTAGCGCCTCGCAAACTCAAAGTGACCGTCATCGTATTTGGCTTGATATAATTCATAACAATCAATCTTTAGGCCGCATATTATTAGGATACAATGCTAATGCCACCGCAGGTAGAGACCGACTTTATGATGCCATAACTGATAATCAAAAGTTATATTCATTAATAAATAATGAGAAATTTAGCATCCAAGGACGTTCTCCATTTCATATTGATGATGCTTTCCCAATAGGTTACGACCTTGATAATGCAGGAAATTACACTATAGCCATTGCTTATTTTGATGGAATGTTTGATGGCGAACAAACCGTTTATTTAAAAGATAACGATTTAAATTTTATCCACAATTTAACCGATGCTCCTTATCATTTTGCTTCTGAGAGTGGCGAATTTAACAATCGTTTCGAAATTGTATTTAGAAACACCTCTTTATCTGTTGAGGAGAATTTACTGTCTAATAACAACCTAACTATTATTGAATTACAAAACGACAATGTCCAATTTTCGGTTAATGAAAGACATAAAATTACCTCTATTGAAATTTTAGATTTACTTGGAAGACAAATTTACACTTTACAAGGCACTAACTCTAGCAAGGTAACACACAACTTATCTAACTTAAGTAGTGCTACTTATATTGCTAAAGTAACCTTAGCTAATGGACAGGTGATTAATAAAAAAGCGATAAAGAAATAAGTCAAAGTCACTATAAATAAAAAAGCGCTGCACAATGCAGCGTTTTTTTTAGTTATAAGCTATACGTGAGAGATACTAAAAAGTTTCGTCCAGCAGAAGCTATTCCAGAAGAATACGTTTTATAACGCTGATCGGTAATATTCTCTAAGCCTGCTGTAATTGTTGCAGAAGGCGATAAACTATATTTAGTTTTAAGATTCACCGTATACCATGACGGTGCATAAGGATTTCCATTCGCATCTAATGCATACATATAAGCTTTACCTTGTTCTGAAGGTGCTAATTGATTATACGATAGCTCTCCGTTATAATTTGCATAAAAATCAACTTTAAGTTTTTTGTTTTCCCATACAAGATGAGTATTTCCAAATTGTGGTGCCACATGCCTTACGGGAACATCTTTTCCATTATTGTCTTCATCGCCACCAATAAAGTTATATTGCGACGTTAATTTTATATGATTACTAACATGCAATTGAATGCCTACTTCAAATCCATAAATATTGGCATGAGATGCGTTTTGAACAGCTTGAATATCGCTTAACTCGCCATCGTACATAATTTGTGATTCCCCATTTAAAGTAAAGTCTCTACGCACAAGCGCATTGTCTAAATAGGTGTAATATGTGGCCAGATCTATTAAACATATTTGATTAAAATTAAGTCCAAGACCTATTTCAGCATTATAAGCATATTCAGGTTTTAAATGGTTATTTGGCACCACTACCGAGCCTGGTTCCGAATCGAAAACTTTACCAACATCGTCTATATTAGGTGCACGAAAAGCTGTTGAAGTATTAACTTTCCAATGTATCATTTTATTAGGTATCCAACTAATACCTAAAGATCCTGTTACGGCATCGGAGTTAATTTTTGTGTCGTTAAAAGGTAAGTTTAAAAAGGTATTATTATTGGAAAAATCGGCATACGTACTTATATAATTGTAACGGATTCCAGATTGTAAAATAAATTGCTCACGTGGTTTGTACTTCAAGTTTAGATAAGCTGCTGCCGATTGCCAATTTGAATTGTCCGGATATCTAGATACAGTATTGTTAGTTGTTCCATTTACAATATTTTGTTCTTTTCCTTTGGAGCTTACTTTATTAAACACATATTCAGCTCCATAAAATAACTCTGTTTTTTGGGAAAGTAGTTTTTCAAAATCGGCATTAAACGAAAGCGCATCAACTTGCTCCTTTCTTATATTCTTTATGGTTGACTGGTAGTCTCTATCGTACCTACTTTCTTCGAAATTTTGATATGCTAAAGTCGTTTGTACTTTATTGTATAAATTAGAACGGCTGCTTAATTTAGTAAATTGAAGATTTCCCATAAACCATTTTTGAGGGCCGTAATACCATTCTGCCGAACGCAAATTCTCGCCACGATAACGAATTAATCTATCATATCTCGGGTAATTAGATGTTTCGGAATAATGCAACCCTAAATCAAAAGCAACATTGTTATTAGGCTGAAATGCCACCTTTTGCATGACATTTATTTGATTGTAGCCTGTTGGTTTTTGCACTTTAGGGTTATCGTTACGTTTTATGTAATCATTTCCGTTGTCATCTTGCACCACATATTCAGGTCTTAAATATGCTTTTGGTCCATGACGTCCCATTCGTAAATCATCAAAATCACTATAACTTACACTAGTTAAAAACGCCCATTTTTTTAATCCAAAATTAACGTCAAAATGGCCTGTTTTTTCATGATTTGCTGTAGCATATCGTACCGTAGTGTTTAATTTAAAGTGAAGGCTATCGGTATAAGACAGTTTAGGTTTTTTTGTATAAAACCCCATAACACCACCAACGGCATCGCTACCATAAACGACCGATCCCGCACCGAGACTGACTTCGGTTCGTTCTACAGAAAAAGGATCGATAGAAATAACATTTTGTAAATTCCCACTTCTAAAAATGGCGTTATTCATACGTACACCATCCACTGTTATAAGAAGCCTATTTGTTGAAAACCCTCTTATCATAGGACTTCCACCACCTAATTGACTTTTTTGCACATAAATAGCACCAGTATTTTCTAATAAATCGGCACTGGTTTGTGGGGTGTTAAATGCTATATCTTCGGCATGAAGACTCATTATTTTTTGAGGAATGTCTTTTTTCTTTTGTTTGAATTTGGAGGCCGCTATAAACACTTCGTCAAGCCCCTCTACCGTTGGTGTTAGGTAAATAATACTTTCTATTTGCGATTTTTCTATACTTAAGTCCTGATAAAGTATGTGGTTAAATGTTATGTTATCGTTTTCAAGAAATTCCGAAATATTGGCCTCACCATCAAAATTAGTAATTGTTGATGTGGTTTTTAATGTATTATAAATGGATACCGCTGGAATAGGTTGTTTAGAGGTTTTATCTAAAACCTTGATTTGTTGAGAAAATACAACGCCTACGATTAGAAAAAAAGCTAGTGTAAAAAAGGGTTTCATAGGGTTTGTTAGTTAAATACTTGGTTTAACACGCTTAAAGATTTTGGTTTTTTAAAGCTTTCTATGTGAAATTCGTAATACATGATAAGCATTTTTAAAAAATCTTGTCTTTGTAAAGCATTTATTTTTATGCTATTTAACGCATCAAAACCTATGCCTAACATGGATTTTAAGATTGTTAAACTATCTCCTGAAATAGCAAATTTGTTTGGGTTGTCTTGAAATTCACCCTCTTCTAAATTAAAGTAATTAGCAGACAGGTTTGTGGTATCTGGATAAAACCCTAAGTGCTTGGTTAGTTTTAGTAAAAAATATAAATGAAAGTTTGAAAATTTATGTTCTGTATCCAACCATAAAATGGCATGCTCTAAAAAACCATATAAAGTTGTATTTTTTTCTTCTTCTTTAAGGACTTGGCTTAAAATTTCGGAAAGAAACATGACGATAGAACTTTTTAACACATTGGTATGAATGCTTGAATATGCATGATCTATTTTTATGTCTCTTACAGCTTGTAAAGATGCTGTGTTTTTATGGACAACCTCTAATTGTAATTGAGATAATAATTGAAAATAAGCTGCTTTTTGGTGTCCCTTTCTAGATTTAAAAACGCCTCTAATAAGATAACTTACAGTGCCAAATGTTTCGGTATAGCATTTTACTATTAAATCGCTATCCCTATATTTAATTTTTGATAAAACAATGGCACGAGTAGAAGCTTGCATTATCTAATTACCATGATTTTTAAGACTTTAGTTTCTAGAGAATCTAAATCGGTTAGCATTACTAAATAAACACCAGATGCAACGGTGTTATTTCCTAAGTTTTTTCCATCCCAGAATGCAGAACCACCATCAATTTCTAAATGATACCCTTTATATCTTAAATTAACATTGGATTGGGCTTCGGCTACCAGATTCCCTTCTATATCGGTAATTTTTATATTAACATTTTCTGGCAATCCTCTAAACTTCACTTTCTTCTCAGCCATATTAAAGTCTGGCCTTACAGGATTAGGGTACACAAACGCTTCTTCAAAATCTTCTTCGGTGCCAGAACTTCCAGACCCATAAGCTAACAAGCCTTTATCGGTGGCAATATACACTTTACCGCTATCATCATCTATAGAAACATCCATAATATTGTTTGATGGCAATGGAGAGTTATCTTTTGTAAAGTGAAAAATGGTTTCTTGTCCACCTGAAGAAAAGTAAAACAACCCCGAACCTGTAACACCTACCCATTTGTTATTGGCACCATCGACCTCAATATCGGAAATAGCTTGTTGATATAAAAGTTCACTTGGCAAACCATCTTGTTCAACTATAATTGATTGAACTTCTATGGCTTCATCTTGAAATATATTTCCTGTATTGTATAACACTCTTAAGCCTTGTAAGGTTCCTATCCATAATTGATTATTTTGGTCAAAAGCTAAAGTATTTACATAAGCAGATGGCATATTTTGTTCTTCTAAAGCTATATTTATAAGCTGTTGATTGCCATTATTCTCTCTAAAAACAATAACTCCATTATTAACACTTGCAATCCATTTTGTGTTATTAAAGTCTATAACAATATCGTTGTAACCTATTTCTCCGTTAAATCCGTCTGGTATTAAACTGGTAAAATCGTAACTATTCCATTGACCATTATCTGGATTATAAGATTTAAGCGGCTCCTCAATCCTTGCGGTTAACGACCAGAGTACTCCAGACGTGTCAAATGTTTTTGCATCTAATCTAATACTCTTATAGTTTGGTGCAGATGGCACTACTAACGACTCTAACCCGCTATTACTTTCATCATATAATATTGTAGGTTCGTTATTATTAACCTCTAAAATACCAAAGTGTGGTGCGCTAATAAACACTTGACTTGCATTGAGTGGGTTAACATCTATCTGTCCTAAATTTCTAGCTCCTAAAACATTTTCAAATGGGACATTAAGCCACTCGTCTCCAGTTAATCGACTAAATCCTTGGTTTTTAAAGGGTGTTGGTGTATGATAATAATTATAATCGCCGTAAGTTACCCACAAACTATTATATTGAGCTAGAATACTAAAAGGGGTATTTGCTAACGGCCCTAAAGGATGTAATTCTTCATAACTTATGCCTATATCAATATCGGTTTTTAAAACACCGTGGCTTTCTGTTCCTATATATAAAAACCCTGAATGAAAACTTGCTGATGTAAAACTTGTATTTAGCTCTTCATTAAATGTTGGGTTAAGTATTAAATTGAAGTTTACATCGTAAACATACACATCATTTTGGGTTGTTATTAATAAATAGTCATCGTTTGATTTAACATCTAAAATAGGGTCGTTTAAAATGGTTAACTGATTTAAAACTCCATTTTCAATTCTGTACACTCGTCTATTTGCTCTTACGGCAAATACACTTCCTAAATGTTCTTGTACGCTCACAAAATTTCCTCCAGAAATGGTATTCCACTCCTGAAAGTCGATTAAATTATCACTCGCGACTGAGGCTTGTTTAATGCCGTTATTATCAAAACATGCTGCATAAATATAACCGCCGTTTACTGTGGTTTGTTCTACGCGAATTTGGGCTCCATTATCACCTATATAATAAGTATCACCAAATTCTAAACCTGTTAAATCGTAAACCGATATTCCAAAATCTGTAGCAATATAAACAACTCCGTTATACTCGTTAAAATGATTAATACGCTTATTTGTGGGTGGTATTGTAGGTTTATCTAAAATATCTACTACCGTTAAAACATTAACTTCGCCATCAACAACAATTTCTATCAAGCCATTGTCATAACCAATTAACAGCAACCCATAATCTTGACTGTAATGAATTGTAGAAATGGTTTCTCCTGAAAGCCCGTTTATAGTCGATATTTTTTCAATTTCAAACGTATTAATGTCATAGGTGAAAATGGCATTTTCGGCTGCTGCATAAATTTTATTTTCGCCTCTAGAGGTATCTTTAATATTTAAATATGAATAATGTCCTTCCCAAAGTGCAGAATAGTCTTGAGACTGCATTAATGTTGCAAAAAGCATTATTACAATTACCAGAATTTTACGTTTCATAGCCTACTTAAAAGTTCAAATATATTTATATATAACGAGTTTTATATTAAAAACATATAGATATAACAAAAAAGCTTCCTTGTTCAAGGAAGCTTTTTTAAGTTATAGTAATTATTTAGATTATATAACGCCTTGTGCTAACATAGCATCGGCCACTTTTACAAACCCAGCTATATTGGCTCCTTTTACATAATTTACATAACCATCTTCTTCTGTTCCAAAGGTGGTACAAGATTTATGAATATCTTCCATAATCTCTTTTAATTTTTTATCTACTTCTTCTCTAGTCCAGTTAAAGCGTAATGAATTTTGAGTCATTTCAAGCCCTGAAGTTGCTACACCACCAGCATTTGATGCCTTTCCTGGTGCAAAAAGTATTTTAGCATTATGGAATACTTCTATAGCGCCTTTTGTAGATGGCATATTAGCTCCTTCGCTAACACATATACAACCATTCTCTACTAATTTTTTGGCATCTTCTTCGTGTAATTCGTTTTGTGTTGCACAAGGAAGTGCTATATCACACTTAACTCCCCAAGGCGTTTCTCCTTTGTGGAATTCGGCATTTGGATATTTTTCTAAATATTCATGTATTCTAGCTCTCTTTTCATTTTTAAGATACATAACATGTGCTAGTTTCTCCTCATTAATACCTTCTTTATCATAGATATATCCAGATGAGTCTGACATGGTTAAAACGACACCTCCTAATTGAAGTACTTTCTCTGCTGCATACTGAGCTACGTTTCCTGAACCAGAAATAACAACATTTTTACCGTTAAAAGAGTCTCCTTTTGTTTTTAGCATACTATCAGCAAAATACACATTACCGTAACCTGTGGCCTCTGGTCTAATTAAAGAACCTCCCCAAGACAGTCCTTTTCCTGTAAGCACTCCTGTAAATTCATTTCTTATTTTTTTGTACATCCCAAAAAGGTATCCTATTTCGCGAGCACCTACACCTATATCTCCTGCTGGAATATCGGTATTTGGGCCAATGTGTCTAAATAGTTCCGACATAAAGGCATGGCAAAAACGTCTTATTTCACCATCGCTTTTTCCTTTAGGATCAAAGTCGCTACCACCTTTTCCACCACCCATTGGCAGTGTAGTTAAGCTGTTTTTAAACACTTGCTCGAACGCTAAAAACTTCAATATACTTAAGTTAACCGTTGGGTGAAATCTTAATCCACCTTTATAAGGTCCAATAGCAGAATTCATTTGAATTCGGTACCCTCTGTTAACCTGTATTTCTCCAGCATCATCTACCCAACAAACTCTAAAAGATATAACACGTTCTGGTTCTACCATTCTTAAAAGAATGTTTTTACCAAAATAAATGTCATGTTTTACAATGTAAGGTATTACAGTTTCTGCAACTTCCTCGACAGCTTGTAAAAACTCAGGCTCATGCCCATTTCTGACCTTTACTTGCTCTAAAAATGCTTCTACTTTATCTCTCATTTATCTTTAAATTATGATATTGTTATTGAATGTAAAATATTAAAGAACAAATATACGGTATCTTTAAAAAAGAAAAGATTTTTTTTAAAATTTCATATTTATTTTACTTCACATTATCAAATTCCAATAAATCTATATAAAAATAAAAAGATCTCATTTAAGCATTAAATTTGGTAGCTTTAGGGGTTTTGTTATATTTGTTATATTAAGTGCTCTATTTTTTTTGATACCATATTATGCTGAATATAAAATATTTGCCCGCCTTCATCCTACTTATATGCGGAATTCAATTGGGGTTTTCCCAATTAGGCTTCTCTCATGAAATTGGAGCTATTGTAGGTCCTGTTCAATTTAGGTCAGATTACGGTATCCGTAATAATGAGGAAACAAACTTTGGTAATACTGGTATAGGTGTTGGTATTATTCATTATATAAACTTTGCTTACAGAGCAGATTGTAATTGCTACTCTACCGATACGTATTTTAACGATCATTTTAAATTAAGAAGTGAAATTTCTTGGAATAAAACAAAACTTAAGCACTATGGCCGTTGGGTTGCTCCAGACAGAACAAGTGATAATGCAGATAAGTTAAGAGCTCATACTGGAGAAGCGCAAAATTTTGACATAGGTATGCAGCTTGAATACTTCCCGTTAAGTATTAGATCATTCCAAGCGTTTAGTTATCGGTTTGCGCCTTTTGTTAGTTTAGGTGCGCATTATACATCTTCACATCCTAAAGCACAAACCACTTATGGTAGCGGAAATGTTATGGACGAATCTTCGATTTACTCTTATTGGTATGAAGACGAGTCTCATTTACCAGCTTTAGCTCCTGGCGAATTAAGAGAGTATCCTATTAATACAGAAACAACCGACGCTTGGTCTGTTGTAGCTAGTGTTGGAGTAAGGTATAAACTTACCAAGTTGTCCGATTTAATGTTAGATTTACGTTGGCAATATTACTTTAGCGATTGGATTGATGGGTTTGATCATCAACTAGATTACAACAAACATAACGATTGGTTAGTGTGGCTAAACTTTGGATACATTTATTATTTAGATTAGACAGACTAGAAAACATATAATAAAAAAGCCTAAACAGTTAAAAGTTTAGGCTTTTTTTATATTTTAAATAGGTAATTGTTATCCTATAGCTTGTTTTAAATCTTCAAGTAAATCGGCTTCATCTTCAATACCAACACTTAATCTTATTAACGAATCAACCACACCTGTTTTTTCACGCTCTTCTTTTGGTATACTAGCGTGTGTCATGCTTGCTGGATGTCCTGCTAAAGACTCTACACCTCCAAGAGATTCGGCTAAAGTAAACACTTTTAAATTTTCCACTATTTTAATAGCGTCTTCGTAACTATTCCCTTTTGTAGTAAAAGAAACCATCCCTCCAAAATCGTTCATTTGAGATTTGGCAATATCATGATTAGGATGACTTTCAAAACCTGGCCAATAAACATTTTCAATTTTTGGGTGATTATTCAAATACTCGGCTACAGCACGACCATTTTCGCAGTGACGTTGCATACGAATATGAAGCGTTTTTATGCCTCGAAGTACTAAAAAACTATCTTGTGGCCCACAAACTGCACCACTAGCATTTTGGATAAAATATAGTTTATCGGCAAGGTCTTTATCTTTTACAACTAAAGCCCCCATAACCACATCGCTGTGACCACCTAAATATTTTGTAGCAGAATGCATTACTATATCTGCACCTAAATCTAATGGTTGTTGTAAATAAGGGGTTGCAAAAGTATTGTCTACCGTTAAAATTAAATCGTGTTTCTTAGCAATTTTAGCAGCAGCTTTAATATCAATAATATTCATCATTGGGTTAGTTGGTGTTTCAACCCAAATTAGTTTTGTATTATCGTTTACATAGTTTTCAATGTTTGCGGCATTTTCCATACCTACAAAATGAAACTTAATACCAAAACGTTCAAAAATACTTGTAAACAATCTATAACTTCCTCCATATAAATCGTTTGTCGAAATAACCTCATCACCAGGATTTAAGAGTTTCATTACAGCATCAATAGCAGCTAAACCAGACCCAAATGCTAAACCAAAATTCCCGTTTTCTATACTTGCTAAAGCATTTTCTAAAGCTGATCTTGTTGGGTTTTGCGACCTAGAATACTCGAAGCCTTTGTGTCCTCCAGGAGTAGACTGCGCGTAAGTTGATGTTTGATAAATAGGAGGCATTACAGCACCGTAAGCTTTATCATGTTCTTGACCTCCGTGTATGGTTTTTGTGTTAAATTTCATAAACTAGTTCTTTTCTTAATGCAACAAATTTAAGGTTTAATTCGGTCTATTCAAATGGATGCTGTACCTTTAGTCTATGTTTAACAAAAACTTGTCTGTAATGATAAAAAGGCTCGCTTTTTTAAGTCTATTTATACTTCTTGTGTTTTCTTGCGAAGAGGATATTGCTATCACTTTTAAAGACACTATTGTATCTCCTAAAACTACTGCCGATATTGATATATTATACCCCAAGGCAAAAGAAAATCATACTGTCGCAAAACAAATGAATAATGAGATAGAAGGCTATATTGCACAGCAAATTAATTTTAAAGATACCACCAATACACTTTCTATTAAAGAGGCGATTTCTAAGTTTGACAGCCAATTAAATCAGTTTAAAGCAGATTTCCCAGAAACACCACAAGAATGGGAAATAAGTATTGAAGGCGAAGTTTTACTGCAAACACCAGAAATTATTTGTGTTGGTATGAGCTCATATATGTATACTGGTGGTGCGCATGGAAATGATAGAATAGACTTTTTAAATTTTGATACAAAAACGGGGGGATTAATGACTATAACTGATCTTATTACTAATATAGATGGATTTAGCAAGTTGGTTGAAACCCACCTAAAAAAAGAAATTGAAACCAATAAAAACGACACTATAGAGGATTATTTCTTTGGGCAAGGTTTTATACTTCCAGAATCTATTGGATTTAATGATATAGGTGTTATTATTTTGTATAATCAATATGAAATAGCCTCTTACGCACAGGGCATTACAGAATTTGTTATCCCATATAACGAAGCCGAACCTTTTTTAACAATAATGCCGTTATAAATTTTTAGAATTATGATTTTTTACTACTTAAAAACATGCAATACGTGTACAAGAATTATTAACGCGTTAAACTTACCTAGCAATGTTGTTATGCAAGACATCAAATCGGAACCAATTACCGTAAAACAACTTGAAGAAATGCTTAAACTATCTGGCAGTTACGAAGCCTTATTTAGTAAACGTGCTAAGTTATACAAAGAGATGGGTTTAAAAGACCAAACGCTAACCGAAAAAGATTTTAAGCACTACATTTTAGAGCACTATACCTTTTTAAAACGCCCTGTATTACTTCTTGAAAATCAAATTTTTATTGGCAACAGTAAAAAAACCGTCGAAGCTGCTAAACAAGCTATAAGCAATATGTAACGTTTAACAACTTCGTTTTTATATTCTAGGTTAATTTAAATTTACTGGTTTTTTACCGTGTTTTCTAGTATCCTCTCTAGTAAGTGTTTTGTAATGCTTTGCTTTAGGAAATGCATTGGCTATTTCTAATAAGTTTTCTGGTAAATCGGTTAATTTACGTCCTTTTAAATCCATCCAAGCGCCTAACATTTCGCAATGTGCCAAATGCTCACCTTTATGGTTGTAAAAATTATGATCGAACATAAAAAACGTGCCATCTTCACTTAGCCCAGAAACCTCTAAGGTAACTGTTAAAGGCCTTCCCATAAATGCTTCTTTAAAATAAAACATATGCTCGTAAAACACTACTGGTCCAATATTATACTTAGCAAGTTCTTTCATACCAAAGCCACTTTCAATTAAAAAAGCCATTCTTGTATGGCTCATAAAATTGGTATAAGCACTATTGGCTAAATGTCTGTTAGCATCTACATCGCTCCAACGAATTTCAAATTCTTTTTTAAACATAAGTGTCGTTTTGGGTTTCCACAAAAGTATGGAATTTTATTATGCAAGCATAACAGTTTAACATCCTTAAAAAAACCTAGCAATTTGTTACCTTTGCGCAAAATAAATATACCCTTTCGCATGACGTGTTTGGGAATAAAGCCCACTTTGTGGGATGCAATACAAATTGGTGTATGATTCAATCTATGACAGGTTATGGGAAAACCGTGGTACAACTTCCTACCAAAAAAATCTCCTTAGAAATAAAATCGTTAAACAGTAAAAACCTAGATTTAAATGCTAGAATGCCCTCTGTTTATAGAGAAAAAGAATTAGAGATAAGAAAGCGCATTGCAGCGGTTTTAAATCGTGGTAAAGTGGATTTTTCATTATATATGGAAATTACAGGTGAAGACACGTCTTCTCAAATTAATAAAACGGTTGTTAAAGAGTATATAAAACAACTTAAAGAGGTTGTTGATGGCGATGAAACCGAACTCTTAAAAATGGCCGTGCGTTTACCTGATGCCGTAACTACTGAACGTGACGAAATTGATGATGATGAATGGAAAACAATTTCTGATGCTATTGATGAGACGCTTAAAAAAATTGAACAATACCGTATAGATGAAGGTAAAAGTCTGGAAACCGATTTTATAAATCGTGTAAAAAATATTAGTCAGCTTTTAGACGATGTTATCGCTATAGATCCAGAGCGTATTGAAGGCGTGAGAGCGCGTCTAGAAAAAGGCATTGCAGAAATTAAGGAAAAGGTAGACGAAAACCGTTTTGAACAAGAGTTGGTTTACTACATTGAAAAATATGATATTACCGAAGAAAAAGTACGCTTAAAAAATCATTTAGATTACTTTTTAAAAGTATTAAACTCTAAAGAATCTAACGGAAAAAAGCTAGGGTTTATTGGTCAAGAAATGGGACGCGAAATCAATACTATTGGGTCAAAATCTAATTACGCACCTATGCAAAAATTAGTCGTTCAAATGAAAGACGAGTTAGAAAAAATTAAAGAACAACTCTTAAACGTACTATAATGAAACAAGACGGTAAACTTATTGTGTTTTCGGCGCCTTCGGGTTCTGGAAAAACCACTATAGTAAGACATTTACTTAAACAAAAAGAGTTGGGCTTAGAGTTTTCCATTTCGGCTACCTCGCGAGATAAACGCGGCGAAGAGGTTGATGGCAAAGATTACTATTTTTTATCGTTTGAAGAATTTAAGCAAAAAATTAAAAACGATGAGTTTTTAGAATGGGAAGAAGTGTATCGTGATAATTTTTATGGTACACTAAAAACCGAAGTCGAGCGTATTTGGGCAAAAGGCAAACACGTTATTTTTGATATTGATGTGTCTGGTGGCTTGCGTATTAAACGTAAATTTCCAAAGGAAACCTTGGCTATTTTTGTAAAACCACCAAGTATAGACGAACTTAAAATTAGGCTTAAAAAACGTCAAACAGAAACCAACGACAAAATCAATATGCGGATTGCTAAAGCCTCTGCCGAATTGGCTACAGCACCATTATTTGATCATATTGTAATTAACGACACCTTAGAACACGCTTTAGAAGAAGCGTATAATTTAGTTTCGGAATTTATAAAACAAAAGGTATGAAAATAGGGTTATACTTTGGCACCTTCAACCCCATTCATATTGGTCATTTAGTCATTGCCAACTACATGGTTGAGTTTAGTGATTTAGACAAAGTTTGGTTTGTAATTACACCACATAGCCCATTTAAGAAAAAAAGCTCGTTGTTGGATGATCATCATCGCTACGAAATGGTGTACCGTGCCACCGAAGCTTACGAAAAACTTGAACCAAGCAATATTGAATTTAATTTACCTCAGCCTAATTATACCGTTAATACCTTAACGCATCTTTACGAAAAATACCCTAATCATGAGTTTTCGTTAATTATGGGTGAAGACAATTTAAAAAGTTTTCATAAGTGGAAAAACTATCAGGTTATTTTAGAGCATCATGATATTTATGTGTATCCACGAATTTCAAAAGGAAGTATTGAAACACGTTTTGAGGATCATACAAAAATTCATCATATTAACGCGCCAATAATGGAGTTATCCTCCACATTTATTCGCTCAAGCATACAAGAAGGCAAAAATATTAAGCCTATGCTTCCTGAAAACGTTTGGGAATATATTGATGAAATGAATTTTTATAGGTAAGCATTGTGAACGTATTAAAAAAAATAGCATATACATTTGGAGGGAAGTTTTTAATACTCAATCTATTTTTTTTAATTATTAGTTTTCTTTTTATAGCTTCTTTTATAAAGGAAAAAACCATAAGGTTTATAATAGCAATAATATTTAGCACTGTAACTGTTCTTCAAATTTGCTCTTCATATATCTTAAAATCATTTATTGATTATAGTTTTATTATTCACTTCAATACAAGAGATATCAGTGCGATGATAAGCCTCTTTAAGTTTCAAGTTATATTGTGTTTGATAGCTTTTGTTTGTTTTACAACTATATACTTTTATGCTTCTTTAATCATTATAAAAATAGTAACACTTTTGCAGAAGTATTTTCCCTCTACAAAACACTTATTAAAGACTTCCGTGATTAAATATACCAAGGTTATTATATTATTTATAGCGGTTTATACAATGTGTTTACATAATGGTATTTTACAAAAAAGCTATACGTTATTCACAACATTAAAAGTTGAAAACAAATCATTTAATGAGTATTTACAAGCTCTAAAAATGACGAACTATGTTTTTCCCGAAAATTTGGAAGTTTCTGGTTCAGGCAAGAATATTATTGTTATTTCCCTTGAATCCTTTGAAAAAGGGTATTTAAGTGAAAAGTATTCAAAGTTAACACCTTTTTTAAGATCATTAATAAGAAACCCTTCTTGGCAATATTATGAAATGAATCAAAATGAAGGTAGTAAATGGACTAGCGGCTCTTTATACACATATCTAACAGGGTTTCCTGCTTATTTTGGAACTATGCATAATAATATTTTTCAATCTAGTTATCATTCTAACATTACTGGACTTGGACATATATTAAAAAAAGAAGGCTACAAAACAACATTTATTGGCACCGATGCTAAAGTATCTGGAACTCAAGATATGCTTTACGCATTAAAGATTGATAATATTATTGACAAATCAACTCTAGGAGCATTTTCTCAAGATAAAGACTTATTTAATGTTGCTAAAGAAGCTGCCCTAAACAGCAGTAAAACAAACACACCCTTCTCTTTGTTTATATCAACGTTAAGTACACACTTTCCAAATGGAATTTATGACAAACGCATGGAAGCATATATCACACCTAAAGCTTCTGATTTAGAATTTATGGTAGCTGCCACAGATTATATGCTTAAAGATTTTATTGACTACTTAAAAGAAGTGGGCATTTACAAAAACACTATTATTTATATATTTCCAGATCATCTTAAAATGGGTGATGACACTATATTTAAAGGTACAGGAGAACGGGGGCTTTTTATCTTAACCAACGCAAAAGAGGAGGTTGTTGAAACAAAAAACCTTAAAAATCTCTATCAAATAGATTTGCCTGAAATTATTTTAAAAGGTGCTGAAATAAATACTAATGCCACATTTTTGACAAACCATGTTAATGGCGATAAAAACCAATTCATACAAGACCACATAAGTGACATTACTGCTTTAAACGTTTCGGGTTTTGAGCGAACAGAATTAAGCCCTTATATCATTCCTGAAATTTCAAAACACGTTAAAACTTATAAAAAAGACACATTACGTTTTATTGCTCATGCAGGAGGGAAAATAGATGACAAAATTTATACCAATTCGTTAGAAGCATTAAATACAAACTACGCAAAAGGTTTTAGATTATTTGAGTTAGATATTCTCACTTCCTCAGACAACAAGTTTGTTGCTGCTCATTATTGGGATGATTGGATAAAAATGACCGAATACACAGGAAAAACTCCTGTTTCTCGTAAAGAATTTATGTCTCATAAGCTATATGGAAAATACACCCCATTAGATATGAAATCTATTAACAATTGGTTTAAGAGTCATCCTGATGCTGTATTGGTCACTGATAAAATAAATACCCCTAAAGCATTTGCATCACAGTTTATAGACCCTGATAGGCTAATTATGGAATTATTTACCTGGAATGCTGTTAGAGAAGGCTCTCAAGCAAAAATTAAATCTGTTATGCCCTCTCAAAATGTAATATTCGATTTAAAAAAAAATTATTTAGATTCACTTAAAAAGTACCACATAAAACATGTTGCCATATCGCGAAATATTATTGCTTCAAACCAAGAGCTTTTAAATACCCTTAAAGCAAATAATATTAAAGTGTATGCCTACAATATTAATGAATACATTGATCGTGATGAAATGTATGTAGTAAAACATGAAATGGACTTTATTTATGGTATTTATGCAGACGACTGGTTTTTTAAATAAAATTAAGATGTAAATAATATTAACTAATTAAAAATGCCAACTTAAAGTTGGCATTTTTAATTTTTATTTAGTGAAAATCGCTTAGTCCAACGCAGGAATACGTAATACTTGTCCTGGGTAAATTAAATCTGGATCTTTAAGCATAGGCTTATTGGCTTCAAAAATAACAGGGTATTTCATCGCGTTTCCGTAATATTTTTTAGCAATTTTTCCTAACGTATCGCCACTTACAACGGTATGAAATTGCGCTTCAGGTTCTGGGTTTTCAACCGTCATTTGGTCGTCTACAGTAGCTATTCCCGCCGAGTTACCAACAACTAACACCACTTTTTCCTTGGTGGCTTGGTCGTAAGCAGCACCTGTTACGGTAGCTTTATCATCATCAATATGAATGTTTAAGTTTTCTACTTGTAATGATAAATCTGAAATAGTTTCTTCTAATGTGCTTGCAGCAGCTTCTTCTGCTTTTAACTTGGCTTCTGCGGCTTCGGCTTTAGCTTCGGCGGCTTTTTCTGCTGAAGTTTTTCCGCCAAAAATCTTTGCTCCTGCGTCTTTAATAAATGAAAATAATCCCATAATGTGTGTGATTTAAAATGTTTAAATTAGTTAATGTAAATCTATCTTGGTTAGGGTTAATTTTAGGGTAATATACTAAAAAAAGAGAGTGCTACAACATTACTATATTGTTAAAGCACTCTCATCAACTAACTAATCAACCAAAATATTTATGACTTTCTTGTATTTTCTCTTGGGTTTGCTTTTTTCTTTGTTTTTTGTTTACGTTTTTTAGGCTCTTGGGTTTGCTTACCTGCGGCATTTCTCATGTATTGTATATAACCTCTTCCTGTAAACTCGTATAAGGTTCCTGAGGAAGGATGGTATAACTCGATACGCTGATCGTTTAATACACTTAATTCAAAATGTTCGTTATCAAAATAATCGTAGTCTAAGGTTAATGTTTTTAAGTACATATTGTTAGCAACATTACCTACACCATAAACCCCTGTATAATCCCAATATAAATTTTCTGGGTTTAACCCTACAGGGTCTTTAGAACTTCTAAATTCTGAGTCGTTTCCGCCAGCTAAAAATTGCAAGTAATTTTCATTGTCAAATTCATTTAATTCACCATAATTACTTGTATAGGTTTTCTCCCAAGCTTCATATTCTTGAAGGAAATAGTGGATATTATCGTAAAACACAAAATCATAATCAAACGTATTGCGTTGATACCCATGTAAAAAATACGATGTATCTGTATAAGGGTTGTATAATTCTATGGTATTGTAATCAACCTCGTAAACGTCAAATGTTTGGTATCCATCTATATCGTGGTACACATCTAGTATCATGTTATAGGCATCATAATCGCCAACTGGAATACCAAAACCATTACCCTGGCTTCCAAAACCTACTAAATTATTGTTGGCATATAACACACCGTTTCTAAACGATAAGGTAAACGCTATTTCCATAAAAGGCGTGCTTCCATAACCTATGGTTTGATTAATATCTACGTACCATAACTCGTAAGACCGTAGTATATCGTCAGATGTTACCGTATGTGTTGGGCCTGGATTATAATTATCGTAAACAACTTCTTCTTCGTAAATACACGATGTAAATAAAAAGGCTGTTAGCACAAATGCAAAAAGTAGTTTTAAAGTTTTCATAAGCCACATTTTTAAGGGTTATGCTTGAAGTAATTCAAAACACGTGCCAAAAATTAAAAAGCATCCATAACTTACCTTTACAAACCATTATATTTTATGTATTTTTGAGAAAATTAATATGTTAAATCCGTACATGGAAACACCTTTAAAATATGCCGTTTTTGGTGCTGGAAGTTGGGCCACTGCAATTGTAAAAATGCTATGTGAGAATTTAGATGAAGTAGGTTGGTACATGCGCAGCGTTTATATTAAAGAACACCTGTTAAAAGAAGATCATAACCCAAGTTATTTAAGCTCGGTCGAGTTTGATACCGCACAATTAAAACTTAGTAACGACATTAACGATATGGCCAAATGGGCCGATGTGCTCATATTTGTTATCCCCTCTGCTTTTATGTATTCTGAATTAGAAAAACTAACGGCAGATATTTCAAACAAAACCATTGTTTCGGCTGTAAAAGGTATTATCCCTGAGTCTGGCTTACTAGTTGGCGAGCATTTTCATGATGTTTATAAGATTCCTTTTGAAAACATTGCTGTTATTGCAGGCCCTTGCCATGCCGAAGAAGTTGCCTTAGAGCGTTTATCATACCTTACCATTTCTTGTGCCGATTCTAAAAAAGCAAAAGCCATTGCCAAAAACCTTTCTAGCGACTATATACAAACCAAAACTAGCGATGATGTTATTGGTACCGAATATGCTGTTATGCTAAAAAACATATATGCTATTGCTGCAGGAATTGCTCATGGCTTAGGGTATGGCGATAACTTCCAGAGTGTGCTTATGAGCAATGCTATTCGCGAAATGAAACGCTTTATTAAAAAGCGCCATAAAATGAAACGAAATATTAACAACTCGGCTTATTTGGGCGATTTATTAGTAACGGGGTATTCTACATTTTCTCGAAACCGTATGTTTGGCAATATGATAGGTAAAGGCTATACCGTAAAATCGGCACAAATGGAAATGAACATGGTTGCCGAAGGGTATTACGCCACAAAAAGCGCCCATTTATTAAACGAACAAAGCAAAAAGAAAACACGAACACCTATTATTAATGCTGTTTACGATGTGTTATACCAAGGTAAAAACCCTAAAAAAGTATTTAATAAGTTAACAGAAAAGTTGGATTAATAGTCTCTTTATAAGAAGCTGCCCATAATAGCGGAACATGACTCTGAAAATCAATTTTAAAAAAACATAGAAAATGAATAAACCACTTCTGATTTTATTACTGTTTTCAATTAATGTTACAGCACAAAAACTTGACAGAAAAACGTACTATGAATATTCTGAAAATCTTGAATTTCGAATATTTGGAATAAATAAACAAAGAGTAATTGATCGAGGAAACGGATATTACGCAAATAACATTGTAGCTGAAAAAGGCAGAAGGTTTATTACTGTGATTTTTGAATTTAAAAATAATTCTTCCCAATCTCAAGAAATAGATTTTAATAAAATTTATCTACGCGATAAAAACGGGGAATTACATAAAATAGATTTTGTTGTGATGTCTATGAAAATGACTTCGAGAACAAATAAATTACAACAAAAATTAAATGCCAATAAAAAAAGAAAAATAGTCGCTCAATTTAGACCTTCATTTGATAAAGATGAAATTATTCACGAATTAGTAATCGGAGAAAAAATTATTAAGCTAAATTATAACTAAAGCTACTATGGGCAACACCAAGTATAGCTCATTGCGGCAGAATTCCTAATCGGAATTCTGCAAATTGTTATATTTGGTTCTACAGCGGAAAATCCTCTGCGGATTTCCCGCAACAAGCCATACACAAACCCGTTGTGTACAATTTGCACACGTTACCAAGATTTGGTATATTTGATAAAAACAATATCCAAAATGGGCAAAAACACATCAATATCACTTGGAAATCATTTTGAGGATTTCATTAAAGAAGAAGTAAAATCTGGTAGGTACAGTTCAGTCAGTGAAGTCATTCGTTCTGCCTTAAGACTTTTAGAAAGAGAGGAAAAAAAAGAAAGAGAACTAATTAAAGCTCTCGAAATTGGAGAACAAAGTGGATTTGTTGAGAATTTTGACCCAAAACAAACTTTAAAAGAATTACATCGCCAATACTTATGAGTAAAAACCAATGTCGAATAAGTCAAGAAGCGATTAAGGATTTAAAAAACATTTGGGTTTATACTCTAAATAAATGGTCAAAAGAAGAAGCGGACAGATATTACGACTTAATAATTTCAGAGATTGAGTTCATAGCGGATAATTTTTTGACTGGAAAATCAGCAGAGCAAACTAGAAAAAATTATCGTGTGACTAAAATAAAATCTCATTTGATTTTTTATAGAAAAGTTGAAAATGACATCGTAGAAATTGTTAGAATTTTGCACCAAAGAATGGATATAAAAAAACGACTGAAATAAAAAAACTGTACACAACAATGGCTATAAGTAATTGCTTGTTCTCGCCTACTTCTGAAAATCCTCGCGGATTTTCTGTTCGGTTTTTATTTGCTAAATTACGTACTTGACCACGCAACAAACCATATACAAACTCGCTAGCACGAATTAAAAAACTCAACAAAGTCAGTATATCGACAAGAATGTCGTAAAAATGTCGCAAAGAAACCGTTATCAAAAAGACACTTTCATAAGTAGTTTTGTAAAAACAATAAATCAAAATTAACTATGAACGAGATAGGAAAAAAAATTAAGGAATTAAGAAGGAAAAAAGGGTTTTCCCAAGAAGAATTAGCTGAATCGGCAAAAGTAAATTTAAGAACAATTCAGCGCATCGAAAATAACGAAAGTGAGCCTCGTGGGAAAACCCTGAATTTGATTTGTGAGGTTCTTGAAATCAACGCAGAAGATGTTTTGGATTATGGAAAACAAACAGACAAAACTTATCTAACTATTTTTCATCTTACTGTACTAACCTTTTTAGCGATTCCTGTTGGAAACATAATTATTCCTTTAATTATGTGGATGAATAAAAAGGATAAAATAATTGGATTTAAAAAAATCGGAGCAAATTTATTGAACTATCAGATAATATGGTCAATTTTCACTTTTATATCTATAACTACATTCGCTTTTTTTAAAATCATGCATTATGGATATTACCCCATTCTATTTTATATTTTTATTGGGCTTTATGCCATAAACATAATATTGCCAATAATTTTTGCTTTTAAAACAAGTAAAGGAAAAACGGAAAGTTTATATCCGAGTATAATAAAACTAATAAAATGAGAACTCTACTGAACATTATAATTCCAATCTTATTATTAACTAGCTGTAGTAACGATGATGAAATAGAAAATGAGTATTCGAATAATCTTCTAGACAGTGACGTTCAATATCTTTTATTTAATGATGATATCAGGTTTACTGATAATAATTTTACGTTTTCTCAATTAGATTCTATTGTATTTAATTACCAAAATCAAAATATAACTAAAGTAATTGGAGGGTTTGAGATCTATGATCCATTTTCATCTTACCTAAACAAAAGGTTGACTAATGATATTTACGATTCAATAATTAAATTAAATGATACTTATAAAGTTTATACACATCCAGAAACGGCACCTTATTATTTTACCGATAATCCCGAAAATCCTGTTGAATACATAATTAGTAATAATCAAATACAGAAAGCTATAAGGAGAGATGGTTTGGTACTAAACTATTATTATGGAGACAATTTGATTCTCGAAAAAAATGATGAAAATTTACTCCTCAGAAAATTTTATCTAGAAAACAATAACTTAATAAAAGTTGAAAAATTCAAGTATGATCTAAATTTCGAAATAAATGATAAGACTGAAATACTGTTTCAGGAATATGATTCAAGCCCTAATCCATTCAAAGGAAAACACTATTTACTTGGAGCTTTCTATCGCTCATTCTCTGAAAACAATTATAGCAATTATGTAATAAATGCATATGACAGATTGGACGATGGTACTTTTCAATTATATTATACACTTGAAGTATCAACACCTTTTGGATATAATGATGACAATTATCCTTTATTTGGAAATTATGAATAAAATTCTGCAGCCAACTATGTATTAACTTTCACCTAACCAAAACCCCTTTGGTTTCCATTAACGGAATTGTTTGTAATGCATTTTTATTAATCGTGTTTTTCTTAAAAATATAGGTTTTATCAAACATTTGGCTATCCTTAAAAAAAGTAACTTTAAACTCGTTATTTAAAGCCAAAACATCTTCTTGTAAAAACTCGACTTTCGCATAGCTTTTTGCTGGTAAAACATCTAATTTATGGCGCATAACAGATGTTTTCTTATCGGTTGAATACCCTAAAGACACAATTAATACCGTATCCAAAGCAAACTCATTGTCATTCACTAAATACACATTCCAGTCGTGCGTTCTATGGGTATCGTTAAACTCACTTACCGCAGCCATATAAACACCTTCAACCTTTGGGATTTCAATATCTTTTTTCATCTGTTTTTTTACTTAAACCTAAATAGGTTACTTTTAGTGCAAAATTAATCTTTTAGCCTGCAATATGAAATATCTTCTGTTTTTATCGCTTTCTTTATTTTTATCATTTTCCGGATTCACTCAAGTAAAAAACACCTCAACACTTGCTATTGATGAGATAATGAAAGGCGAGGACTTTGTGGGCTACTTACCTACAAACATTAGTTGGTCCGAGAACAGTAACGATATTTATTTTAGTTGGAACCCAGATAACGATACCATTCGTTCTACATACAAGGTTAACACCACCACAAAAGCCATTGAAAAAATGACTTTTAAAGATTTAAAAGCAAAAACCAATCAAGGCAATTTTTCAAGCGATTTTACCATGAAAGTCTATGCTAAAAGTGGGGATATTTTTTTAATGAATACTCATAATTACAGTATTAAACGCATTACACATACGGTTGAAAAAGAAAGTAACCCTGTTTTTTCTGGCGATAACAAAAGTATTGTTTACAAAAAAAGTAATAACTTATATCAATGGGATATTAATTCTGGCACAACAAAGCAACTCACCTATTTTAAAACAGGTAAAGAACCTCGTGATAAAAAGCCTTCCTCTCAAGAAGAGTGGTTAGAAAACGATCAACTAGCACTTTTTGATATTTTAACCGAAAGAGAACACCAAAAACAAGCCAAACAATATAGGCGCGAACAAAGCGCATTAAAACAGCTAGAACCAACCTATATTGGAAAATGGCGAATTGGAAACTTAACTATTTCACCTAGCTTAAAGTATGTTGTTTACAAACTTTATAAAACGCCTAACAGAAAAAACACTATTGTTCCAGATTTTGTTACTAAAGATGGATACACTAAAGATTTGAATGCACGTTCAAAAGTTGGTAGCAAGCAATATAACTACCAAACTTGGATATTAAACCTTAACACAAATAAAACTTACCAAGTAAAAACTAATGAAATCGAAGGCATTAAAAACAAACCTGACTTTTTAAAAGACTACCTTGAAAATTCAGAAGAATACAGTAACACTTACGACGAACCAAGACCTGTAAATTTTGGTAATCCTCTATTTTCTAAAGATGATAAAACACTAATAAATATCACCTCGCAAGATTACAAAGACCGTTGGATTATGACTATTAATTTAGAAGATGGTAGTTTAAACCTTGTAGATCATCAACATGATGACGCTTGGATTGGCGGTCCTGGTATTGGTTGGTTTTCTAGACCAGAAATGGGTTGGTTAAACCAGGAAACTGTTTGGTATAAATCTGAAAAAACTGGTTATGCACACTTATATACTACAAATGTAACTTCTGGAAAAACATCAGCTTTAACAAAAGGACAATTCGAGATCCAAACTGCAACACTTTCTAAAGACAAGTCCACCTTTTACATAACTAGTAATAAGGTTAGTCCACATGAAACACATTTTTATCACTTATCTGTAAATGGCGGAAAACTCCATCAAATAACTACAAAAAAAGGGGGGCATGAAGTTACCATCTCACCAGATGAAACCAAATTAGCTATACGATACTCTTATAAAAATAAACCTTGGGAATTATATGTTATGGATAACACCCCTAAGGCACCCATGACGCAACTTACAAACTCTACTTCAGAAGATTTTGAATCTTATTCATGGAAAGATCCCGAAATTATATCATTTAAAGCCAGAGATGGAGCAAAAGTTCCTGCTACATTATTTAAACCAAACCCTGAAAAAAGTAATGGTGCCGCCATAATTTTTGTTCACGGTGCTGGTTATTTACAAAATGTGCATCAATGGTGGTCGTCTTACTATCGTGAATATATGTTTCATAACCTCTTAGCAGATAATGGTTATACGGTTTTAAATATTGATTTTAGAGCTAGTAAAGGCTATGGTAGAGACTGGCGAACGGCCATTTACAGGCACATGGGAGGAAAGGATTTAACCGATCAAATTGATGGAGCTAAATATCTTGTAGAGCATCATAACATCTCTAAAGATAAGCTTGGAATTTATGGTGGTTCTTATGGTGGGTTTATTACTTTAATGGCCATGTTTAAAACACCTGACACCTTTAAAAGTGGTGCAGCATTACGTTCGGTTACAGATTGGGCTCATTACAACCATGGCTATACTGCAAATATTTTAAATACACCTGTTGAAGATCCTAAAGCTTATAAACGTAGCTCGCCTATTTATTTTGCCGATGGCTTAAAAGGACATCTTTTAATGTTACACGGTATGGTTGATACTAATGTGCAGTTTCAAGATGTTGTGAGGCTCTCGCAACGTTTAATAGAATTGAAAAAAGACCGTTGGGAATTAGCTGTATTCCCTATGGAAGGTCACGGATTTATTGAAAGCAGCAGTTGGTCTGATGAATACCGACGCATTTTTAAACTGTTTCAAGAAACACTAAATAACTAATAATAAGGGTTAGAATATCCTTTGTTTGAAATGCCTTTTAAATTAAATATTACAAAATGATTTAATAACTCTGTATTTGAATACGTTTCAAAAAGGGCATTGTTTTTAAAGGCCATTTCTTCAAATCTATTAAAATACAACTCGCAAAAAAGGTTTAAATTAACATCGTTACTTATAAACTCTTTTTGCTGCGCTTGCTGTAATAACCCATAAATAGTATTATTTACAATATTATCTCTAAAGGCATCAAACACTTGGTTTGCTTTTGGGTAATACTTTTTTAGCCCAAATATAAAAGATGGTTTAAAATGTTTTAATCGCTCAAAGCCATGTTTATAAATTTCAATAATACAAACAAGAGGATCTTGTTGTTTTGTAATAATGTCGCTAACGGTTTTTTCAAAATCTGTTACTAAAAACGACACACTATCTACAACTAGATCCTCTTTGCTATTGTAAAATTTATAAATAGTTTTTTTAGAAATACCTAAGGTACTCGCAAGTTCATCCATAGTAAACCGTTTACTACCAAAAGCCGTAAAATTGGCTACCGAACATTGTAATAAGTTATCCTTAGTTATCATTATTTTATTTCCAGCCGCCACCAAGCGCTTCATATAAATTTACCACACTTAATAGTTGATTAAGCTTATTGTCAATCATGTTAAGTTCTGCACTTAAAGCACTTTGTCTAGCTGTTAATAAATCTAAGTAGTTAGCATAACCATTTTTAAGTAACTCTTCTGAGTTTGCTTCGGCATTACGTAATGCTTTTACTTCTTTTTCTCTAAACTCAAACTTCTCGGTTTCAGCATTATAATCGTATAACGCGTTTGATACTTCGTTACCTGCGGTTAATAACGTTTTCTTAAAATTTAATAATGCTTGTTCTTGTTGTGCTACAGCTACTTCGTGTTGTGTTTTTATAGCGCGTTTATTAAAAATAGGTTGTGCTAAACCGCCAATAATATTCGCAAATAACGAGTTGGCATTAAATAACTCGTCTAACTCTAAACTTTGAAATCCGCCAGTAGCTGTTAATGTTAACGAAGGATAAAAATCGCTTCGTGCAACATTTGTCATTTCAAATGCATTAATTAAGCCATATTCGGCAGCCATTACATCTGGTCTGTTACGTAATAAGGTTGCTGGAACACCTAATTTAATATCGGCCTCCAATTGCTGATTATCTAAAGCACTACGTTCTATCGTTGCAGCTGGCCTGCCTAAAAGTAAGTTAAGTGTGTTTTCGGTTTTAAAAATTGCTGCCTCTAACTCTACTTTTAAAGCCTTAGCATTGTTATACTGAGCAATATTTTGGTCTACAGCAACTTGGTTTACTTGTCCGGCATTTTTTAACTCTTTAATTGTGTAAACACTACTATCCCTTGTAGCAATAGTTTGCTCGGTAATTTTTAATTGAGCATCTAAAGCCACTAACTGATAATAGGTTGTTGCAATAGCCGACACTAACTGTGTTTTCACAGCTTGATGTGCTGCTACACTTTGTAAATAACTAGCTTCTCCTGCTCGCTTATTACTGCGTATTTTGCCCCAAATATCGGCTTCCCAAGATAAGCTTCCAGAAAGTTCGTATTGATCTATGGAAGAGAAAAATCCACCAAACTGACTGTTTTCTGATAACTCTTGATGTGTCATTTGTGCATTGGCATTAAAACTTGGTAAATACCCTGCTTTACCTTGTTTCATATATGCTTCGGCAGCAGCCATTTGTTGTATGGCCACACGAATATCTAAATTATTTTGAAGGCCTTCTTCTACATACTGTTGTAAATACGTATCGGTAAACATATCTTTCCACGATACATCTGCCATAGATAAACTATCTTGTGGTAAATTATCGGTACGATATAAATGTTCTGTTTCATCTAACTCTGGACGCGTATAGTCCTTTGCCACAAAACAACTTTGTAAGGTTGTAGCCATCACGACTACAATGAGTGTTTTATTTATAATTGAATTCATATTTAAGCGTCTTTAGTTTCAATAACAACTGGTTTACTTGATACTTTTTCTTGCAACCATTGGAATAGAATGAATAAGATGGGAATAACAAATACCCCTAATATGGTTCCTATTAACATACCGCCTGCGGCTCCTGTTCCAATAGAATTATTTCCTTCGGCACCAACACCTTTTGCTAACACTAAAGGCATTAATCCTAAAATAAAGGCAAAAGAGGTCATTAAAATAGGACGTAAACGTGCTTTGGCACCATGTATGGCAGCATCTACTAGATTTTCGCCATGTCGTCGTCTTTGCAATGCAAATTCTACAATAAGAATAGCATTTTTAGCCAACAGACCAACTAGCATAATTAGGGCAATTTGGAAATAAATGTTGTTTTCTAAGCCCATAATTTTGGTTGAAAAGAAAGCCCCAAATACCCCAAGTGGTAATGAAAGTATTACCGCTAATGGCAACAAATAACTTTCGTATTGCGCTGCTAATAAAAAGTAAACAAATACAATTACTAACAAGAATATCACGGCGGTTTGGTTTCCTGCATTTACCTCTTCACGAGATAACCCTGAATATGCTACATCAAAATTACTTGGCAACTTTTTAACCTCTTCGTTTACAATAGCAATAGCATCTCCTGTACTAAATCCTGGGTTGGAAGCACCACTTATTTTTGCTGAATTATACAAGTTAAAACGGGTTACCGATTGTGGTCCATAAACACGATTTAAATCAACAAACTGAGTGATAGGTGCCATGTCTCCGCTACCTGTTTTTATATATAACTCGTTTAGAGAATTCGCATCTGTTCTATCTTCTGGCAAAGCTTGAACATATACGCGATATTGTTTACCAAATCTCGCAAAGTCTGCTGCATAAACACCTCCTATATACCCTTGTAAAGTAGAGAAAATACTGCTTATTGAAACGCCATATCTTTTTGCTAATGGCACATCAATATCTAATTCGTATTGCGGATATTTTGTGTTAAATGATGACTGGCCATACTGAATTTCTGGATGTTTCATCAAGTTACCAATAAACTGTTGTGTGGCAGCATCTAGATCTTCAAAACTTCCACCAGATTTATCCATTAAATTCACCTCAAAACCACCTGAAAGTCCAAAACCAGGGATACTTGGCGGCGCAAAGAAAATAATATTAGCATCTGGTATGGTTGCTGCAATACCAAAAAGCTTGCCTACAATAGCATTTGATGACAGGTCTTCTGTTTCTCTTTCACTCCAATCATCTAACATAACAAACCCTAATCCGTAGTTAGTTCCAGCACCACTAATTAAACTTCTACCATTAATTACGGTTACACCATTAACGCCAGGAATTTGTGTTGCTTTTTTGTAAAGTTCTTGAGTTACTGCATTTGTTCTATCCATAGAAGCTCCTGCAGGTAATTCAATGTTCATAAAAACAACCCCACGATCTTCATTTGGTACAAATCCTGTTGGTGTTGTATTGGCTGCCCACCAAATACCAACTCCAGAAAGCACTAATAAGACACCTGTAATCCATTTGTTTTTGTATAAAAAGGCTAGTGATTTTCCGTAACGTTCGGTAGTGGCATTAAATCCTGCATTAAACTTATCGTAAAATTTCTGTAAGAAGCTTTTGTTTTCATGTTCATGCTCATCATGTCCTTTTAAAAATAAAGCACATAATGCTGGACTTAATGTTAAAGCATTAATGGCTGAGATTAAAATAGCTACAATTAATGTTACCCCAAATTGTTCGTAGAATACTCCTGTTGGTCCTTGAATAAAGGTTACCGGAATAAATACCGCTGCCATAACTAGAGTAATAGAAATAATGGCTCCAGAAATTTCGTGCATGGCATCTAATGTTGCTGTTTTAGCACTTTTAGCACCTTCGTCTATCTTGGCATGCACCGCTTCTACCACAACTATGGCATCATCTACTACAATACCAATAGCTAATACTAAGGCAAAAAGCGTAAGTAAGTTTACAGAATAGCCAAATAAATTAAGGAAGAAAAATGTTCCTACAATGGCTACGGGCACAGCAATAGCTGGAATTAATGTTGAACGGAAATCTTGAAGGAAAATAAACACCACCAAGAATACCAAAAGGAAAGCCTCTATTAGAGTATTTCTTACTTTGTTCATTGACGCCGTTAAGAAATTATTCGTATCGTAATTAATTTGATACTTTATGCCATTAGGAAAATCTTTAGATAAACGGTCTAATTCGGATTTAATGTTTTTTATAATCTCTTGGGCATTAGAACCTGCGGTTTGGTAAATCCCCATATTAACACTTGGAAATCCTTTAGTAAACCCATACGAATCGTAACCTTGTGCATCTAGCTCTATTTTAGCAACATCTTTTAAACGTAAATACTCGCCATTATCTAAAGCTTTTATAATGATCTCTTCGTATTGCTTCTCGGTTTTAAAACGTCCGCTATATTTAATATTATACGAAAACGCTTGACCATCATTTTGTCCTAAAGATCCAGCAGAAGCTTCTAAACTTTGCTCTCTTAACGCAGCCGTTACCTCTGAAGGCACTAAATTATAGCTAGCCAGTTTTTCTGGTTTTAACCAAATACGCATGGCGTAATCCTGATTAGAAAATACGTTTACATCTCCTACACCATTAACCCTTTGTAAGGCTGGAATAACATTAATTTTTAAGTAGTTCTGTACAAACGTGGCATTGTAATCTTCATTTTCGGAGTAGACCGACAAGAACATTAATGCCGATGTTTGTTGTTTTTGTGTTGTTACTCCTGTTTGTATTACTTCTTGTGGCAATAATGGGTTGGCACGTGCTACACGGTTTTGTACGTTTACAGCAGCAATATCTGGATCCATTTCTTGATCGAAATATACTGTAATATTTGCCGTACCATTGTTTGTAGCAGAAGATGTCATATAGGTCATGCCTTCAACACCATTTATTTGCTCTTCAATAGGAATGATAACACTTTCTAAAATGGTTTCGGCACTGGCACCAGGATAGGTGGCATTCACCTGAATGGTTGGCGGTGCAATATCTGGGTACTGTTCAACAGGTAATGCTGAATATCCTAAAATACCCAAAATAACTATGATGATGGAAATAACGGTAGATAATACCGGTCTTTCTATAAATGTTTTTAACATAATTCTTTTCTTCTAAATGTTATTGAAACAGCGGTTTTATAGGCTTTACAATACTATCAAACGCCACTTTTTGAGGTTGTATAGGCATTCCGTTTCTTAATTTAGCTATACCTTTTACTACAATTAAATCACCTGATTTTACGCCTGATTTTACAATTAAAAACATATCGCTTTTGTCTTGTATTGTCATTAAGGTTGATTTAGCTGTATTGTCTTTTCCAACAGTGTACACATAGGTTTGTCCTTGTTGCTCAAAAGTAGCCGATTGTGGTACAACTGTAGCATTTTCGTACTGTTTTGGTATTTTAATTGTTCCGCTGTTACCATTAGTTAATAGTAAATTTGGGTTATTAAAAATAGCTCTAAAGCTTACCGTTCCTGTATTGGCATCAATCTGTCCTGTTACTGTTTCTATAGTTCCTTTTTGCTCATAAGCTTGTCCATTGGCTAATACTAATTCTACTTTAGGAAAGTTTTTAATTTTATCTTGTAGTGTCTTTCCTTCTGTTTGTTGTAGAAAATTTAAATATTCGGTTTCATTCATGGAGAAATAAGCAAACACTTTTTCTATACTAGCAACGGTTGTAAGAGGTTTTGCGCTTGTGGCACTTACTAAAGAGCCTTCTCTATAAGGAATGGCACCAACATAACCATCTACTGGACTTGTTACAGAAGCATACCCAATATTTGCAATTATACTATTGTAAGTACTTTTGGCTTGTGCTAAATTGGCTTTAGCGGTTTCTAATTGTACTTCGCTAATAATATTTTTGTCTACTAAGGGTTTTAGTTTGTCAACTTCAACTTGTGCTACATTTACCCTCGCTTTAGCTGCTTCGGCATCTTGACTTAACGACTGTGTTTCTAGTTTAAATAAAGCTTGTCCTTTTCTTACTTTCTGCCCCTCATCAACTAAAACTTTTTGTATATAACCCGAAACTTTGGCGCGAACTTCACTATTTATTACACCCTCTATATTCGTTGGGTAGGTTGTATATACTGTAACATTCTTTTGTGGAACTGCTGTTACTGCCAACGGCATGGCTTGTTGTTGCTGTTGCCCTTGTTGTTGGTCTTGTTTACAACTTGTAAAAAATAAGGCAACCATGCCTATTACAGCAATACTATATAATTTTGATTGTTTCATTTTTATCTATTGATTAGTGTTTATTATTAATTATCGTTTCTTTTAATTTGTTTATTGAGATTATGGCGCCATCTAAAAACTCTATAAAGCTTTTATGATAGTCAAGTTCAAATTGGTTTTCCTTTTCTAAGCTTTTATTAACATCTTCTTTGTATGCTTTTATTTCTAAATGTAATTGTTTTTCATCCTTCCACTCGTTTATCATATTACTAATGGTCTGCACCGTAGTATCTTTGTTTATGATAAAGTATTTTTTTCTATCCCCAGTTTTAGTAAAATAACTAAGCTTTTTAAGGTCTTGTAAATGATTAAGGTGTGTAGAAATAGTGCTTTTACTAGCACAAAGGTTAGAAACTAAATCCTCGAAAGTGGTTCCTTGTTTGCCTGTTAAAATTATGTATGAAAAAATTCTAGCAGCTACAGGAGCCATGTGCTCTTTTTTCTCTAAAAAAATACCTAGTTTTTCAACTAGTTCGCATTTTCTTTTTTCACCTTGATTCATTGTCATTATAATTTTAGATTGCAAAATTACATTTTGGTTCGGAACAAACCGAACTAAACGAAGTTAAATAAATGTTAAATAAAAAAGCCGACAGAATTGCCGGCTTAAAATACGTATGTTTTTTAGCTTATAAAGCGCTTTTAAACTGCTCTAAGAAACGCACGTCATTTTCACTTAGCAAGCGAATATCTCCTATTTGATGCAATAACATGGCAATACGATCGATACCCATACCAAAAGCAAAACCAGAATATTCTTTAGGGTCGATACCACAGTTTTCTAGCACATTAGGGTCTACCATACCACAACCCATAATTTCTAACCAACCAGTCCCTTTGGTTATACGGTAATCTATTTCAGTTTCCAAGCCCCAATACACATCTACCTCTGCACTTGGCTCGGTAAATGGGAAATACGATGGGCGTAAACGTATTTTACTTTTCCCAAACATTTCGGTAGTAAAATATTGAAGTGTTTGCTTAAGATCGGCAAAACTCACATCTTTATCAATATACAGTCCTTCTACTTGATGAAAGAAACAGTGCGAACGTGCTGAAATGGCTTCATTACGATACACACGACCTGGTGATATAGTACGAATTGGCGGTTTATTGTTTTCCATATATCGCACTTGTACCGAGCTAGTATGCGTACGTAACAAGATATCTGGATTGGTTTGAATAAAGAACGTATCCTGCATATCGCGAGCTGGATGGTATTCTGGTAAATTTAAAGCCGTAAAGTTATGCCAATCATCTTCAATTTCTGGACCTTCACTAACGTTAAAACCAATACGCGAAAAAATATCTATAATTTGATTTTTTACTATAGAAATAGGATGACGTGCACCAATTTCAATAGGTTCGCCAGGTCTAGACAAATCGCCATATATACCTTTAACTTCTTCTTTACTATCTAATTCGTCCTTTAAAGCGTTTACTTTATCTTGAACGGTATTCTTTAAAGCATTAATGGTTTGACCAAACTCTTTTTTTTGGTCGTTTGCAACGTTTTTAAACTCTGCAAAATACTTATTTAAAATTCCTTTTTTACCAAGGTATTTAATTCTAAAATCTTCTACATCACTTTTAGTATCTGCAGTAAAGGCTTCTACTTCGGTAATAAGTGCTTTAATCTCGTCTATCATAATAGTTTAAAAATGAGTGCAAATTTAATAAAAGTTAGTCTATAAACTCGGCTTCAATAAAATAGTTTACAATGGCTTCTTTCATAAGTATGCTTTGTTCACCCGATTTTAAGTGTGGTAATTGCTCTTTTACTTTATAGTGTGGCCAGCCATCGTCATCAAAAAAGTCAAACTCATAATACCCATAAGGTTCCAATAGGCGGCAAATAGCAATATGCATTAAGTCTAACTTATGATCTTTTTTAAAACGTCTATGGAATTGCCCTAACTCCTGGACTCCTATAAGGTAAATAATAGCATCTAAGTCTAATTCATCGCCATCTGCAAACTGTTTAGAGAGTTTGGTAACCACCAAATCCCAACGTTCTTTTAATTGTTCGTCTCTTGCCATAATAATTTTAAAGTTGCAAAGTTAGTTTATATTTACAGAAATATTAAATTATGAGCGGTATTGATATTGTTTTAGCGGCTTTAATCCTCTTTGGGTTGGTACGTGGCTTTATGAAAGGACTTTTTGTAGAAGTGGCTTCTCTTGTAGCTTTGGTAGCTGGCGTATACGGCGCTATTCATTTTAGTAATTATGCTGCTGAGTTTTTACAAGCCAAGGTAGATTGGGACGAACAAGCTATTAATGTTACAGCCTTTGCCATTACGTTTGTTGTTATTGTTTTGGCTATTGCTTTAGCAGGAAAAGCATTAACCAAATTAGCCAATTTTGCGGCTTTAGGTATTATAAATAAACTTTTAGGTGGTGTATTTGGCGCACTTAAAATTGCCCTAATTTTAAGTATTGTTTTAATTGTATTTGATAAAATGAATAAAACAATCCCATTTGCCAATGAAGACAGTTTAAGTGAATCTTTACTATATCAACCTGTAAAAGCTTTGGCACCTACTATTTTTCCTAGTATATTGAATACCGAAGATTCTACAGAAGAACATTCAGAAAACACAGAAACACCTACAGCTTAATAACAATCGCTCTTTATTTGCTGCTTGTTTTGGTAATAACTTAATGGTTTATTGTTATACGTTACCGTAATCTCTTCCAATACACTCATCACACTTTTATGCATTGCCAACGAGCCACAAATCATAATTACACAATTATTATAAAGTAATTTGGCAACCGCTTTAGCATCTCTCTTTAAGAGATCTTGAACATAGTGTTTGTCGCCTACTCTAGATAATGCCAAATGATGTTTTGTTAATTTACCATCAAACAGAAATTGCTTTATTTGCTCTTGATATATCTGGTAGGATTCTTCTGTTCGCAACCCTAAATATAAATGTGATTCAACCTTCTTATTTTGTTGTAACATCCCTAAAAATGGCGCCACGCCTGTACCATTAGCAATCATAAGTATTTGCTTAGCTTTTTTGGGACAATGAAATGCCGAATTTTTCACCAAACGCACTTTGATTTTATCTCCATCTGCTGCCGAATGTAAAAACCCAGAACCCAACCCATTCTCGTGTAATTTTACACTTAATTGGATGTTTCCAGCTACTTTTCCTATAGAATACAAGCGCTCTCTATAATCATTTTTAGGATAAACCGCTAATAAATCGCCTGATGTAAATTGATGATGCTTTTTAGGTTTTAAAGTGATTAAAAAGGTATTGTCAACATTCGTTTTAGTCTTGCTTATCACTTTTAATTTTTTAAGCTGTTTGGGCTGTATTGTTAAATGTTTTTGCGGAATAGTTACTGAAATCCCTGAAACCTCACTCCAATCGCTAACCCATTGGCTAAATGCATCAACCGATTTATCGTTAATGGTAAATATGGGCAACACGGGTTTATAAACTTGCTGAAGTGCTTGATCGACATCATAAGCAAACTGGCAAAAATCTGGATAAGCTAACGACCCAAAACCTACGACTGAAAATTTAAGATCTTTTGTATTGGTAATTTCCTTTAACTTTTGAAGAAATTGGTTCGCATTGGTTGGTGCATCGCCTTGCCCATAAGTCGCCGTCATAACCACCAAATGTTTGGCGTTTGGATACTGTTGATAAGCATTCATTTCGGCAATAAAAGCATTTTGATTTTGCTTAATTAATTGCTTAAAAAACATGTTGGCGTAATGAATGGAGCTTCCATTTTCCGAGCCAACAAGAATTATAATATCGGCATCTTCAGCTTTAACCTTGTTTTTCAAGCGGCTTTTTCGACGTTTTAACGTCATTGCAAAACCAGAATAGACAAAAAACAGAATATTAGCCGTGGCAACTGCTAAAATAATAGACCACAAAATACTGCCTTTCCCAGTATGTAAATTTAAACTTAATGCTGAAAAAACTTCAACTTTTGGCGTATTGACTTCACTTAAAATAGCTCCTGTAAATTGATTAATAAGTAAGTCTTTATCGTGTAATTTTACTGTAAAATAATCTTCCACATCACTGGAAAACGGAAATTCAACATGTTTTACTTCGGAAAGTGACGTGTTTGTAAAAACGCTAAAATTTGAAGCATTCTGTTTTGGTGATTCTATAAGCGTATCAAAATCTACTTGATGAGTAGTTTTTGTTTTTGGTAAGGCATCAAATTTTTCTAAGGATAAATAGACGCCTGTAATCGTAATAATAATGATAGGAAGTAAAGACAGTCTACCTAAAACGACGTGCCAATATTGATTAAAATCTTCATTAATTATTTTTGAAAAAAAGCGCTTAAAACCATGTTGTCTTTTAATGATTAGAATGGTTCCTGTAACCGCTATTAAAAACAATAAAAAGGAACATAATCCTACAAAAAACCGGCCGACGCTTTTTAAGAATAACGACCTATGGAAATTGGTTACCCATTGAAAAAAAGGTGAAGGCTTTAATTCTTCTCCTAGATATTCGGCTGTTTGGGGGTTAAAATAGCCGCTTAAATTGTTTCCGTCTTCGGTAAAAACTGTAGCGATTACAAAATCGTTGGCATCAACTTTTATGTCAATAATCTCCGGATAGTTATCTTGAAAAACAGTGACTGTTTCGGCAAGTGTAATATTATCTAAATTGGCCACATTGTATGGCTCTAACTGTTCGGAAATAGGCTGAAATGCCAGAATAATTCCGGTAACAGATGCTAAAACAATAAAAACAAAAGAAGATACAGCCAACGCTAAGTGGCTGTATCTCCAGATAGAAATAGTCATAGTTTTTAATTCTAATTCGGCATCATTCTTATATAACGAATAAACCCTTTGCCTTCGTGCTTGCCTTTAATATTTTCGGTAGTTAAAGGGAATTGCACATCGTTTATATAATACTCATCGTCTTCAACTGCTGTTTCAAAACGAATACTGTATCCAGCGTCGATTTTAGAGTCTTCAATATCAATAACCTCAATAGCACGACCACCACCAGAAACAGTTGCGCCAGTAATGGCATCGATATTATGTTGCTTTTTGTCATAAAACTGCCACCATTGTTCAACGGTGTTGTACCACTCATCGTCATCGCCTTTTACATATAAAGTTTTGTCGTATTCGCCTTCTGGGTTAATTAACGAAATAACAATATAAGCGCCTTCTCCCGTATAATTCGTCATTTGAATCATACATTTATACTTAGTAGATTCTGTCAAGGTAGTAAATGATAATAGGCCTAAAACCAATACACTTAATATGGATATATGTTTTAATTTCATATGCTTGTTTTTTTTATGAGTTTCTGAATCAAATTCAGGAGGAGGACTTTTATTTTAAGAAATCTATTGAAATGTTGTTCTTTTTTAGCAACTCGTTTTCTAAGGCTAAATCGTACGCTGTTTCTTCAAAATCGGTTGTAATAGATTTATCTGCACCTTGCGCTAAAAGGAATTTTAAAATACTATCATCTTGTGCTTTCATAGCGGCTAAAATTAAGGCTGTATTACCTTCGCTATTTTTGGCATTAATATCTTGGTTTAATTCTGCAGCTATTTTTAATAATTCTAAACGTTGCTTTTCGACAGCAAGATGATACCAGGTATTACCGTTTTCTTGCGGTGATTTAATATCTAATCCTGCCGATTTTAAAAGCTTTAATTTCTTTACAAACTCATCTTTATTTCTATCAGAAAAGCTATTGATAAGGTAGTATGTTACATTATTGCCTCTGTTATTGGCAAGTTTAAAATTGGCACCTTTTTCAATTATGAAATTAACAACTTCTGGATGATTACCTTCTGTTGCCAACATTAATGCTGTTTCGCCTTTTTTATTGCTTTGATTAATGTTTTTAACCTTATTAAACAGGAGGTCTATAATTTTTAAATTATTTCTAGAAGCTGCATTTAAAAAAGGGGTGTTTCCGTTGTGGTCTTGAGCATTAACATTTAAACCTTTATTTAAAAAGTAATTAATGATTTCTGGGTTTTTTGATCTTGCCGCAACTATATGCAAAGGCGAAATTCCTTCTTGATTTGTTGTTTTGGGGTTTAAGCCTTTTTCTTCTAAGAATTGATACACCTCCAAACCATTAGTTTTTCCTCGCGTTCCATATGCTGCAAATAAAAATGCTTGATTATTACCTTTTATACCTTGTTTAAAAAGTTTATCCATTAATGCTATCTTTCCTGTTCTTGCAACATAATTAAAAGCATCATTACCATTGGCGTCTTTGCTATCAATCTTCAAACCTTTTGAGGTAAAATACTTGGTTAGTGATAAATCGTCATCTTTAGAAATAGCCAATAATAGCGCATTAGCGCCATCTTGATTTAAGTCTTTTTCTAGGTTAGCACCATGCTTTAAGCATATGTCGTATACCTTAGTATTGGTTACTCCAGCATTGGCTGCAAAATTTAAAGCAGTTAGTCCATGATCGTCTTTAATATCTGTTTTGGCGCCTTGTTTTAAAAGGTGTTCCATTAGTTCCACATTACCTTTGTAAGCTGCCCAAAAAATATAGGTTCTCCCATCGTGCGTTAATTTATTAACATCGTTTCCTTTTTGAGATTGAAGATATATTATACTTTTAAGTGGTGCGCCTTGCAAAGTAGCAATAACAACACCATCAAAATTGCCAGCATTGGCTTCGGAGGGGTCATGCCCTGCTTTAATTTTAGCTTTTATAACTTCTGGTGAAGGTTGGGTTTTCCAAAATTCACGCTTTAAAAAAACATTGTCTTGTGAAAAGCTTTGACTTCCAAAAAGGAAAACCATAGCGAACAATACTGATTGTAATAGTTTCATATAAATTATTGATATTTGACGGCAAAAATAAAGAAGAATCAGTCTAAATAAAAATAATTTACATTTTTTTCACACAGAAAATTAGTCTTGATTGACAGTGAGCTGTTAGGATAATTTTGTGTTGTTAATACTCGTCTTTTACATTGTTTTTTATCCAGCGTGTACAGTCTTTAAAATTTTTAAAGATATACTCATTTGAAATCAAATCAGGAATAATATCAATGCGTTCCATCATATATCTAGGCTGTTTTAATAGATCTACGAATAGTACTTGCACCTTATTTTTTCTGAGTTCCTGTAATACATCTTCCATGGCATACAAGCCAGATTGGTCCATATATTGCATTCTTCCTAATCTTATAACTACGGTTGAAGCCGTATCGGGAATTTGAGCTGCCAAACTTTGAAAATCGCTTGTTGAGCCAAAAAACAAGGGGCCTTTTAGGTGCTTGATAAATACTTCTTCCTTAAGTTTTTCTGGAAAGCCTTTTTCGTCTGCCCAAGCTTTTTCTTCTCCTAGTTTTTTTACATCAGAACGTTTGGCAGTAAGATCGCCTAACTTTTTCATAAACATTAACGAGGCAATCACCAATCCTATTCCAACGGCATAAACTAAATTCCAAAATGTTGATAATACTAAAACTACCAACATAACCAATACCTCAGAACTTAATTTTAATGGCCCAATTTTAATATCCTTTGGAAGCGCTGGAATGGCTCGTAAGCCTTTATAGTCCATCACACCAATACCAACGGTTATTAAAATCCCCGCCAAAACTGCTGCAGGTATTTGAGAAGCTATAGGTCCTAATGCTAAAAGAACTACTAATAATAGTACGCCAGCAATCATACCAGATAATCGTGTTTTTCCACCTGATTGAATATTAACAACCGTTCTAATAGTTGCACCAGCCCCTGGAAGCCCTCCAAAAACAGCTGCTATACTATTTCCTATTCCTTGTCCAACTAACTCTTTATTAGGTTTGTGCTTTGTTTTAGTCATGTTGTCTGCAACTACACTTGTTAGTAAGGAATCTATCGCTCCTAAAAGAGCTAGAGTTAATGCTGTAAATACATAAGGTGTAATGCTACTTAATTGAAATTGTGTAATGATTTCTAGGTTTGGTATGGGAAATCCACTAGGAATTTCTTCAATTGGGCGATAATCTAATCCAAAACCAACAGCAATTCCAGACATGACCAGTAATGCTACTAACGTACTTGGTATGGCCGTTGTAATTCGTTTGAAACCGTAAATAATAAGTATAGTTCCAAGTGCTAATAGAACTTCCAACCAATTAATGTTCCCTAAGGCTCTATCAATAACTTTAAATGTTCCTAATACACCTGACGCTTCTTTTGCCGCTAAGGTTTTAGATTCTTTTAAAATGTCTGCTTCTGTTACTTTCTCTGCTCTATTAATGGTTTCTTTAAAGTCTTCTAAAACTAAAATGCCTTCGCCTGCTTCTTCTTTTAAAATATTTTCTAAAATAACTTCTTCGGCTTGAGGTTTAAAGGTATCTACAAAAGTCATGTCTTCTTTTGGATAGTAACCTACTGCTGGGAGTATTTGTGTAATTAAAATAATAACACCTATAGCCGTCATAAATCCAGACACGACTGGATAAGGAATATACCTAATATACTTACCCAAACCTAAAGCACCTAAACCTATTTGCATTAAGCCTGCTAACAAAAAAACAGTTAAAATAGCTGGTAAGGCTTTATTAACATCGCCGTCGTTGGCTGCTATAATTCCTGCTATCACCACCATACTTACCGCTGTCATTGGAGCTGTTGGACCCGATATTTGTGTATTTGTTCCTCCAAAAAGTGAGGCAAAAAAACTAATAAAAATAGCACCATAAAGTCCTGCACTTGGGCCTAAACCAGAGGACACACCAAATGCTAAAGCTAATGGCAATGCAACAATACCCGCTGTAATACCACCAAAAGCGTCACCTTTTATATTTGAGAAAAACTGTTTCATAATTGGTTGATGTTTTGAATTTATAATATAAAAAAAAGACTGTTACAATAACAGTCTTTTTTACAACATTATTTAATGTATATAATCCTATTCAAAAAAGGAAACGGCTCCTGTATTAATATCGTACATAGCTCCAACAATTTTTATCTCATTGTTATCCTCCATTTCTTTTAGTACTGGGCTTTGTTGTCTTATATTTTCTATTGTTAAAGCAACATTCTTTTTAGCTACGTTATCTACAAACTCTAAGTTTTTAGAGTTTCTAAGGCTTTTATCTTGAGGTTCGCTTATAGCTTCTACAGCTGGTTTTATCTTAGCCAACATGGTTGTAAGGTTGCCTAGTTTAGCATCGTCGCAAGCGCCTTTAATAGCACCACAGCTTGTATGCCCTAAGACTACAATTAATTTTGTGCCTGCTAATTTACTAGCAAACTCCATGCTCCCTAAAATGTCTTCATTTACAAAGTTACCTGCTATTCGCACGCTAAAAATATCGCCTAAACCTTGATCGAATACCAATTCTGCAGAAACGCGTGAATCGATACAACTTAAAATAGTTGCAAAAGGGAATTGCCCCTCGCTAGTATCGTTTACTTGTTCTAAAAGATTTCGGTTTGCTTTAAGGTTACTTTGAAATCGTTGGTTGCCCTCCTTTAAAAATTGTATTGCTTTTTGAGGCGTCATTGTTGCCTGCGTTTCTTTTGTATGTGCTTTCATAATATATTTTAATTTTTAAGATGTATAATAATTTCTGTTTCCTGTAATAAATAAAGGAACATTAAGGTTACTAACAATATCTTTTATTGATGTCTTGCTGCTATTATTTGTATCTCTTTCTACACACAATAAATTAATATTGCTTTTTAACAGATAATTAGATATATTTTTTATAACATTGTTTCCTTGATCAAAAATGTGTTCTACAACATCGTTTTCATGTTTAATTTTTTCAGTGTCTTCTCCTGCAATTTGAAATGATTTTAAGGGCTTGTTAATATAAGCCATTAAATCTTTTATAAACATTTGATTTTGAAATTCGTTAGTTACGTTAAACACGCCAAAGTTAAACCCTTTTTCAAAATCGATAAGATTGTTGTTATTGGCTATTATAACGGTACCTTTAAATTGCTTTAACACAAAGTCGGTGATATTATTTCCTAGAGGATTAAACAATTTATTACGTTTACCTAAAACAACAATGTCTGGTTTTTGTGCTTCTATATAGTTATCTATTTCTGTTTTAACATTTCCAAAAACATAGTTGTAATTAATCGTTACATTATAGGTTTTGGATATAGGCTCTATTAAACTTAAAAGCTTTTTGTCTGTTTTTGAATGTGTTTCGTTAAGCGTTCGCATGGCAGACAATTGACTTTCTCGTTTAACAATATCGGTAAGCTGTTTAACATGAAATAATTCAATATCGGCATGGATTATTTTTGCTAAACTAACAGTACTTTTTAGAATATCTTCTACTGGCGTTTTTAAATCGGCCAGTAGAAGAATTTTATGTTTAGGCTTTCCCATAGCAATTAGCTTAAGCTTATATCTGATTTTGGCCTTGTTCTAAAAAACTCGGCAAAACTTTCTGGATTTTCTTCTACACCTCGCTTAGAAACGAGTTTAATATCAATGTTTCGTTCTTTTGCTTTGTGTGAAAAATCATCTAAAATCTCAATAATATCATTATCTAAATACCTGGTTTTTATTAAATCAAGCTCTAAATACGTATCGCGAGGTAAACTATCTAATTCTTTTAAAATGGCTCCTTTGTTAAAGAATGTTACTTCTTCAGCTAATGTCATTTTAATTTTATGTTTTCCATTACTTTTATCTTCAATATGTAAGAAGTGTGAGTTTTGGTAGCTCTTTAAAAGAATTACTACAATACCTACTAAAAGTCCTAAGCCTATACCAAATAGTAAATCGGTAAATACAATCCCTACAACAGTTACTATAAAAGGCACAAATTGTTTCCATCCTAACTTATACATTTGCTTAAATAGTTGTGGTTTTGCTAATTTATACCCCACTATTAATAGAATTGCTGCTAGAACAGATAGCGGGATCATATTAAGTAATGTTGGTATTAAGATAACAGAAATTAATAATAAGAAACCATGAATAATGGTCGACATTTTACTTTTTCCTCCAGATTGAATGTTAGCAGAACTTCTTACAATTACTTGTGTAATTGGTAACCCACCTATTAAACCAGAAATTACATTTCCTGTACCTTGGGCTAACAGTTCTCTATTCGTTGGTGTGACGTTTTTATCGGGGTCTATCTTATCTGTTGCTTCTACACACAACAGTGTTTCTAAACTAGCTACTAAAGCAATTGTAAAAGCCGTAACCCAAATATCTACATTGGTAATTACTGAAAAGTTTGGAAAACTAAATTGATTTAAAAAATCGGAAGCACTTTCTGGAATAGGAACACTAACTAAATGATTGGAGGTTATATTTAATAACTCATTCCCTTTAGTTACAGTAAAAAATATAATACCTAATACCACAGCCACAAAAGGTCCTTGAATTAACTGAAATATTTTTCCTTTTTTGCTTAATACTTTATCCCAAAATAATAATATTAATAAGCTAATTACACCTATTAAAGCTGCTCCAGGATGAATATTATTAATTACTTGAAAAATCTCTGAAAATGTATTTCCACCATCAATCTCGAAGAATTCTAAATCCCAAGCTGATTCTTCATCATATCCAAAAAAGTTAGGAATCTGTTTTAAAATAATAATAATACCAATACCTGTTAACATACCTTTTATAACAGAAGACGGAAAATAATAACCTATAACACCTGCTTTTAACACACCAAATAAAATTTGGATAACACCTGCAATAACAACTGCTACTAAAAAATTTTGGTATCCTCCTAAAGCGCCAATAGCTGTTAATACAATAGCAGCTAATCCAGCGGCTGGACCACTAACGCCTATTTTAGAGCCACTTAAAGCTCCAACAACAATTCCGCCAATAATACCGGCAATTAATCCTGAAAATAATGGTGCGCCACTAGCAAGTGCAATACCTAAACACAATGGTAAAGCCACAAAAAACACGACAATACTAGCTGGCAAGTCGCTTTTAATATACTTGAACATATATAAAGTTTTAAAATTTTAGAAAATAAAGTACAGCTCCAAATTAATGTCTGGAAAAACTGTGTAAAACGTATTATAATATGTTCTGTTCTGGGGGAGGAGAGACACACTCTAAAACAAGAGGCGAGTAGTTTTTTAAGTAATAGCTAAAAGAATTATTTTCATCATTATCCCAAAAAACACTAGAAAAACCTAGGTTTTCTAAATATTTAACTTCTAAATTCTTTTGAACTTCGTTTTGCTCCTTATTTTCTTCTTCGTTAACACTATAAAAAATAGTAAGATCATAAGTGTCTTCAATAACCGAAATAACCGTAGGAGCTACGAGAAACATCATAAAAATAATAGAAAAAAATATGGCTATTCTCGTTTTTGGCATATTTAAGGTTAATTGAACTGCAAATATAGGGTTTGTAAGATATTATTACGTTAAATATATTTTAAATCTTATAGCGCCTTTATATCTCCAGATGATATCCAGCCTGTTTTGCCGTCTGATAATTTAATTTGTTTCCAATTATTAACGGTGTCTAAAATTTGAACTTTTGTGCCTTCATGAAGTTTAAACGACTCGATACTGCGTAAATTAGGCTCACTTTTAACTTGGGCTTCTTGCGAGAAAACTATAGCCGGTTTATCGTTTTTATCTAAACTATATTTGTGGAATGCAAAGGACAATGTAATAACCGAAAGTAATAAAAAGGCTAAACTAAGCACAAAAGAAAGACGTTTTCTAGCTGTTGAAGAGTTGAAATAATAGACTAAATACAATACAATAAAAAATAGCATAGCAAACACCGCAAAATACGCCCAACCATCAAAACTAAACGAATTAGTAACTGCTTTTAAAAAACGTGATAAGCCAACTTCTGGAACGGTATCAATAGCATCTATAGTCATATTCTTAGCAAATGCCATATTGTTTTTAATTTCTTTATCGTTAGGTGCTAATTGCAATGCCTTTTCATAATTATAAATACTTGGTGCTATATGGTTTAGCTTATAATGTGCATTAGCCAAGTTATAGTACAACTCTGCCGAATGTTGCCCGCTTTCTAGTATCTTTTCGTAGCGTTTGATAGCCTCGTCGTATTTCCCTTGATTGTACAACTCGTTTGCTTGGTTAAACCATTGTTGATTTTGTGAAAACCCTGTTACCACAACGAAAAACAATATGTAAAACAAAAACTTTTTCATCTTATTTAGCTTGTTTATCGATTAATGAAATAGTTTTAGCTGCTTTGTCATAATCTTGCTGCATTTCTACATTACTCAACGGCGTATAACGTGCCAATTCACAGTTTTCAAGCAACTCTAAAAATTCGTCCACAACCGTAGTTTCAACTCCTTTTGATCGTAGTAATTCTTGAATTTTATCCTTGCTAAAATCGCTTGTTTCAATATGCAATTTGGCTTTTAGGTAATTATGAAGTGCTTTTTCCAACGCCACATAAAAAGCTTCTTTTTGCCCTAGTGTTTTCTTAGCTTCACTTAAATATTTCTTGGCTAATTTATCGGCTTTTCTAATTTTGTTTCCAAAGACATCGGCATCGCGTTTTTCTTTTTCTCTACGGAAAACAATGGCTAACGGAATAGCTAATAATGGCGCTAATAACGACGCCCAAAACCCAACCGATTTAAAGAAATGTTTAGGTGTTTTAGATACAAATCTTGTCTCGGTTTTTACAAAAGCGAATTGGTCGTTACTCATAATCACTTTTTGTTTGTTGGCTGCTGTAGATGCAATATTGTCGTTAGATGACGCATTGGTTGGACCATCTAATACATCAACAATAATTTCATTGGAGTTTACGCTTTTATAGCTTTCGGTTTTAGGATCGAAATATGAAAACGAAATGTTAGGAATAGGGTATTTCCCTTTGTATTGTGGCACTACGGTGTAGTTGTCGGAAATACTACCTTGCATGCCACCTAGATTGGTTCTAACATTCTCGATATGTTCTGGCTCGTAAATCTCTAAAGAACTTGGTACGGAAACCTTTGGTAATTCAAACAGTTTTAAGTTTCCATTACCAAACACTTTTACTTGTAATTGTAATGATTCCGATGCTTTTAATTTCTCCTTTGATGTGGTTACAGCAAAATCAAAATCACCAACGGCACCAGTAAATCCAGCTGGTTTACCTTGCTCAGGAAGTGGTTTTACATGTATGGTTCGGCTGCCTGCCGAAATGGTTCTATGTACCTGACTCATTAGTCGACCACCAAAAATATCACGACGATTGGTAGGCACCTCAACCGTAATATCTAAACTTAAAGGTTCTATTTCTAGTTTGCCTGTTTTTTGTGGGTACAATACTGTTTTTCGTAATACAACATAGCGATAATCTTCGCCTTTATACGTGCCATTTTGAACTTTTAAACCTTTAATATCGATGTTTTGACTCCAGAAATCGCTGTACTTAGGGTTATCTATTTCACGCCAATTACTTACACCCGTATTAGGGTTAACGTATAGTTTATAAACAACCGTTATCGCTTCATTTAAATATGGATTTGCTTTTGAAACCTCGGCAACTAAATGAATGTTTTCTGAAGCAATATACTCGGCATTATTACCATCTTTAGGCTTATTAACCGCTTTGGTAACCACAATACTTACAGGTGTTGTTTTGTAGGTTTCTCCTTCAATTTCTATGGTTGCTTGGTTTATAGTAAACGTTCCTAAGCGTTTTGGGGCTAAAAAATAACTATATGTTTTTGAAAACGAACGCTTTCCATTGACCCAAGAGTGACTTACCGATTGGTTAGGACCACCAACTACTGTAAAATTTTGAAAGTTTGGCGGATTAAAATTATCGCCGTCTTGATTCATTTCAAAATCGATGCGCAAGCGTTCATTAACTCCTAATTTTTTCTTACTTACCTTAGCTTCAAACTTAACTTGTGCTAGTCCAAATACTGAAGTAAAAAGAAATACTATAAGAATATATGTTTTCGTTTTCATTACCAATCTTTATCTGTTTGCACTTTTACGCCTTTTTGCTTTTCGGCATTCATTTTCTCTTGTACTTTTTGCTCTTGGTTGTTCATCGCTTCCAATAAGTTTTTTACTTGCTGTGGCGACAACTGACCTTGTTTAGGTTTTGGTTGTTGTTGCTTTTTATCTTGATTTTGCCCTTGTTTGTCTTTAGGGTCTTGTTTTTCATCTTTAGGCTTACCATCTTCATCTTTCTTGTCTTCACCTTCTTTTTTATCTTGGTCGCCTTCATCCTTATTATCTTTGTCTTGATCGTCTTGCTGATCCTGTTTATCTTTCTGGTCTTGTTGATCCTTATTTTGGTCTTTGTCCTTATCCTTATCGTCTTGATTTTGCTCGTTCTCTTGCTTTTGTTGTTCGGCACATTCCTTGGCTAACGCATAATTGTATCGCGTTTCATCATCAGAAGGATTGTTTCTTAGAGCGTTTTTATAAGCTTCAACAGCTTCTTTACAACGCTTATTTTTATATAAAACATTACCAATGTTATGAAAGGCTTTGTGTTTCTCATCTTTTGTTGTTGCTGCTTTCGTGGCTTGTAGCAAACGGTACAACGCTTCATCTAGGCTTCCATTTAGGTAATACGATGTTCCTAAATTATAGGCGCCAACAGTATGATTAGGTTGCTCTGAAATAGCTTTTCTATACTCCATTTCGGCAGACACATAATCGTCTTCCCCCAATAATTCATTGGCTTCATACACTAAACCATTGGCTTTTTGTAAGGCTAATTGTTGCTCTTTTTCAGCCTCATCTTGAGCCCAACAAAAACTGGTGATACAAAGTAATATTATAGAAAGTAGTGGTTTCATTTTCTTTTTCAACGATTGTAATGATTTATTCAAAAGTATCGTTTCTTCAATGTTATTTATTTAGCTTACTAATTTATAAAGCCTTAGTGGGTTTATACGTTAAAGGTTTTATAAAAGTTGTAAGCACATTATAGATTTTCATTGAATAGGTTAAGCTTTTTTAGCCAAGCTGTTTTTCGTTCTAGTAGGAAAACATCTAACAATAAAAAAGCTAAGGCAAACCCTAAAAACCATTGAAATTGGTCTTTAAAATCGGCAAATTCCTTGGCTTCAAATTCGGTTTTGTCCATTTTATTTAAAATATCGCGAATGTTATCGACAACCTCGTTGGTGTTTCGCCCATTAATATAAGCACCATTGGCTTCATCGGCAATGGCTTTTAAGGTATTTTCGTCTAGCTTGGTAATTACCGTTTCGCCTTGACTATCTTTTTTATAATTTAACACCACGCCATTTCTTTTAATGGGGATTGGGCCACCTTTTACATCGCCAACGCCTATGGTAAAAATCCTTATCCCTTCGTTACTGGCTTCTTCTGCTACATTCACCGCAACATCGGTATGGTCTTCGCCATCAGAAATAATAATTAAAATCCGGTTGGTTTGCTCTTCATTATCAAAATAGGTTTTTGCTAACTCAATAGCTTCGCTAATGGCTGTTCCTTGCGAGGATAACATATCGGTATTCATATTCTGAAGGAACATTTTTGCCGCAGCATAATCGGTTGTGATAGGCAACTGCGGAAAAGCTTTTCCTGCATAGGCAATAATACCTACACGATCGCTTGCTAAATTGTTGATGATTTGCGTTACCAATTGCTTGGATTTTTCCAAACGGTTAGGCGCAATGTCTTCGGCCAACATACTTTTAGATACATCAACGGCAAAGACAATATCGACACCTTCACGTTTTACAGTTTCCAACTTAGTGCCTATTTTAGGATTAACCAAGGCCAATACCAAACACGCTATGGCCAAACTCCAAACCACCAATTTTAAAATAGCTTTAAATAGTGATTGGTTGGGACTTAGTCGTTTTAAAAGGGCTTTATCGGCAAAGCGTTTTTGGGTGCGTTTTTTCCAAAACTGAAGCACTAAAAACATAAGCACAACTACTGGAATAACCAGTAATGCCCAAAACCATATTTTTTCTTCTAATTGAAAATAATCCATCTGCTCACAAATTCATCAAATAAAACTTCTAAAAATAGTGTGTTTCAACAACACTTCCAGCAACAATAGTAAACCTGCTAATAATACTAATGGGCGGAATTTTTCTTGGTAATTGTAATATTTGAATTCTTCTATTTCGGTTTTTTCTAGTTTATTAATTTCGTCGTAAATCTCGGCCAATTTCTGGTTGTTAGTCGCTCTAAAATAGCGTCCGCCTGTTACCTGTGCGATTTCCTTTAATAAATCTTCATCTATTTCTACTTGAACACGACCGTATTGAAAATTCCCATTAGGTAAAATAGCTACTGGCGATAATGCCATACCATTAGTTCCTAAACCAATGGTATAGGTTTTAATGCCGTATTCAACGGCTAATTCACTAGCAATTTTGGGGTCGATAAATCCAGAATTGTTTACCCCATCGGTTAACAAAATAATGACTTTACTTTTGGCCTTACTGTCTTTTAATCGGTTTACAGCGGTGGCGAGACCCATACCAATGGCGGTTCCACCTTCGATGATGTTGTTGTATTTTATGTCATCTAAAGAACGTAACACAATAGCTTTATCGCTTGTAATTGGTGTTTTGGTATAACTTTCGCCAGCATATTCTACCAAGCCAATACGATCATTTGGACGTCCTTTTATAAACTCCGCAGCCACATCTTTTAACGCTTCCAAGCGGTTTGGGCGTAAATCTTTAGCCAACATACTTGCCGAGACATCAATAGCCATGACAATATCAATACCTCGTGTGGTTTTGGTCTTTGTAGACACATCAACCGTTCGTGGTCTGGCCAAAGCTGTAATAATTAAAGCTAATACCAACAAACGTAACACAAACAACAGATGTCTTAGTTTGGGCAACCAAGAACTTGAGGTCTTAAAACCTTTTAGGCTTGACATTTTTAGCTCGGCTGTTTGTTTGTTTCGCTTAAACACATACCATGCTATGGCTATTGGTAGGAGTAGCAATAACCAAAAGAATTCTTTATTTAAAAACTCGATTCCTTCTAACATTATTCTTCTGTTTCGGGTTTTTCAGGTTGCAATTCTACTGAATTTATTATACGTTCTACCATCTCGTCTGCGTAACTATCGTTTTCTGGCCAAGTAATAATAATCTGTTGCAGGACATTTTGCGATGTGAAAAGTAGTATGGTATAATTGGCCGTTTTATAATTTTCGGTTTGTAAAATGGGAACGCTCATTGTTCCGTGGGTTTTTAAACCTTCAGCACCATTTGGGGTTGTGAATTTATCTTGTTTCACAAAAATATCGCTCATGCCTTGTTGCTCCATTCCTTTAATCACATTTTCAGCAACCATACTTAAGTCTATTTCTGGAGCTTGCTGTTGTTTTTGACCTTGAGATTGTGGTGCTTGTTGCGATTGTTCAAAAACCGATGTTACCACCGTAATGCTAAACATATCTAGCATTGTACCATAATTAAAACCAATGGTTTTAGCGTTTTGTTGTGCCTCTTCTGGCATTGGAATTTCGGTACGTTTTAATACTTTGGGTGTAGAAATAGTTATAGGCGGCACACCATAATCGCTAGTCACCCAATGACCTTCTAACAGTTCTTTACTTTCATGACCAATAATGGTATCTTTAACGTAAGTAAACCCGTATTTTACACCAAATCCAATAAACGCAGCTATGGCTAAAAACATACAAACAGCTACAGTAACAACAACCTTTTTGCGTTTTTGTTTACGCTCTTGCTCTTCTTTGTATTTTTCGTCTAGTAGCTTTTCTTCTTCCGAAGGTTCTGGAAGCGCTTCTTTAACATGATCGATTTCTTGATCTATGGTTTGCCTGTCCAATTCGGCTAAGGCAACATCTGGAGCAGATTTGGCAAACTTCACTAAATCGGCACGACGTAAAATGGATTCTAATTTTTGAATATCATCTTTGCTAATATCTATTTGATTACCTTCCTTTAATAAGTTTAATCGCGTAATCAACTCATCGGTAGTACTTTCTAACGCGCGATCGTACACTTTTTCATCGAGATAACGTCTGATAATAAAGGTTAATTCAGAATAATATTCCTTTAATTCTGCATTTTGTAAAAAGCTACTTTCATCTAACTGTTTCAAGGCTGCCTTGGCTTTGTCGTATGGTGGCAACATCGCTATTTTTTCGTCTTCTGTCAATGGTTTTTTGCGCCATATAAACCAATACAACAAAAAGGCAACAACTGCTAAAATGCCGAGTACAATAAGTGCTGTTTTCCACCAGTTGCTTGCGGGTTTTTCTACGGCAATCAGCGGTTTTATGTCGTACATACCTTGCTTTGTGGTATCGACTTGAATGGAATTGACCGTAACTTGAAGTGAATCGGTTAACAGGGTTTTATCACCAATAAGAATTTTTTGTGGTGGAATAGTATATGCTCCCGAATCGAATTGGGTTAAACCATATTTCTTGATGAGTTGAAACTTGGCATCTTGCTTAGTGGTGTCTATTTTGTACGATTCAATCATTTCCAACGGCATAAAGGTTTGACCTTCGGGGAAGATGACCAAATCCGTAGAGTCGGCTTCAACTTCAATTTTATAGGTGATTTGTTCACCTATTTTTATGGAAGTAGAATCAATAGATGACGTAACTTGAGCTTGAGAAAACAAAGAAAACAGAACAAAGAAAAGAGACAAGACAAACCGTGTTACTTGTTTCTTTTTTAAATTCATAATTCGTGATTTGTGATTCATCATTTTATCCTCTTCGTTTAAAATAGCCTAACAATTTTTTTACGTAGCTTTCATCGGTTCTACAAGCTAAACTTCCTGCACCCGATTTGGTAAAGCTCTCTTTAAAATAAGCCACTTTCTCCCTGTAAAAAGCCTCATAATTACGGCGCACTTTTTTGGATGCTGTATTTATCAGCTGTAATTCGCCTGTTTCTTCGTCTTGCATTTGCACCATTCCTAAATTAGGGATTTCAACTTCGTGTTTATCATACACGCGAATACCTGTAACATCGTGCCTTCCAGAAGCTATTTTTAAGGTATGTTGATAATCGTCTGAAATAAAATCGCTCAATACAAAGACAATAGCTTTCTTTTTCATAACGTTGGAAAGAAACTTCAATGCCTCGGTAATATTGGTTTGCTTGCTTTTGGGTTCAAACTCGATAAGTTCTCGAATAATGCGTAATACGTGCGAACGCCCCTTTTTTGGCGGAATATAAAGTTCCACCTCATCCGAAAATAAAATCAGTCCTATTTTATCATTGTTTTGTGTGGCCGAAAAGGCTAAAGTGGCTGCAATTTCGGTAACAATTTCGCTTTTAAATTGCTGGTCGGTACCAAAAAACTCCGATCCCGATATATCGACCATCAGCATCATCGTTAGCTCGCGTTCTTCTTCGAAAACCTTAACGTAGGGTTCATTGTAACGTGCGGTAACATTCCAATCGATGTTTCTTACATCGTCACCAAATTGGTATTGGCGTACTTCGGAAAACGTCATACCACGCCCTTTGAAGGTAGAATGGTATTCGCCTCCAAAAATATGATCGGACAACCGTCGTGTCTTGATCTCTATTTTGCGTACTTTTTTGAGTAATTCCTTGGTATCCATTTTTTAGTTTGCAGTTTTCAGTTTGCAGTAAGCAGTTCTAAAAAAGTATTCAGTTTTTAATTCAGCTTTTTTTAATAATCCCATAAAACTGAACACTGAATACTGCTAACTCTTTATGGTACTTCGATTTCGTTAACAATTTTATTGATAATATCAACCGATGTGACGTTTTCGGCTTCGGCTTCGTAAGTGATTCCTATTCTGTGGCGCAATACATCGTAAACTACTGCACGAACGTCTTCTGGAATAACATAGCCACGACGCTTAATAAACGCATAGCATTTGGCTGCATTGGCCAGGTTAATACTACCACGTGGTGATGCCCCAAAAGAAATTAATGGTTTTAAATCGGCTAGCTTGAATTTCTCTGGATAACGTGTTGCAAAAATAATGTCTAAGATGTATTTTTCAATCTTTTCATCCATGTAGACTTCGCGAACAGCTTGTTGTGCTTTTAAAATTTGCTCCAACGATACCACAGGATTTACTTTTTCGAAAGCGCCTTTTAAGTTGGCGCGAACAATAAGTTGCTCTTCGTCTTGTTTTGGGTAATCGATTACCGTTTTTAGCATAAAACGATCTACTTGCGCTTCTGGTAAGGGATAAGTTCCTTCTTGCTCAACGGGGTTTTGTGTAGCCATTACCAAGAATGGTTTATCCAACACAAAGGTTTCATCGCCAATGGTTACTTGCTTTTCTTGCATGGCTTCCAGTAATGCTGATTGTACTTTGGCTGGCGCACGGTTAATCTCATCGGCCAGAACGAAGTTAGCAAAAATAGGTCCTTTTTTAATGGAAAAATCGTTTTCCTTGATGTTGTAAATTAGCGTACCAACCACATCGGCTGGTAGTAAATCTGGTGTAAATTGAATCCTGCTAAAACTACCATCTACTGCTTGAGACAAGGTATTAATGGCTAGTGTTTTTGCTAAACCGGGAACACCTTCAAGTAAAATATGGCCTTGTCCTAAAAGACCAATAAGCAACCGCTCGACCATATGTTTTTGGCCAACGATAACTTTATTCATCTCTCTGGTAAGTAAATCAACAAAAGCACTTTCGCGTTCTATCTTTTCATTAATCGCTTTAATATCAATTGTACTTGTTTCTTCCATCATTTTTCTATGTTTTAAAAAGCTCGAATATAGTTTGCTTATTTGAGTGATGCAAATTGTTAATTTTTTTTCTGTAGCGCTGTTAATAATTGGTTAAAAAACAAAAGAGCGGCACATATGTACCGCTCTTTAACAAAAATTTATATGGATTTGATTATTCGAGAGTCATCTCTCCTAAATCTGTTGTCATGTCTTGTGTAACTTCAACATCAGGAACAACTGTTTCTGCTAAACCAGAAGCTTCATCTGGCGTAATCGTTACATCGTAAAACCCTACTGGTAAATCGGCAAGTAAAAATACACCTGCTTCATCAGTAGTGGCTTCTACTACTTCACCTTCAACCATTACAGAAACGGTTGCCGAAACACCTTCGTTTAAAATAGTTCCTGTAATTGATCCTACAACAGGTATTTCTTGTAATTCTACAGTTCCTATATTAGTTACTTGCCCGTTAACCACTTCTACATTTTCTACTGTGGCTACAGCATATACAGATTCTGGATCTGGCGTAATTGTTACTGTATACGTACCTCCTGGCACACCGTTTAACATAAATGCTCCATTTTCATCGGCGTATGCTGTAATATCGCCATCGGCTGTTGTTACAGATGCTTGAACTTGAAAATCGAATAGTGTTACCATACCTTCAATTTTTCCTGAAGATACTTCGGCCGTTGCACGAATAACTGGTTTTAGATTGATATTTCCAGAATTTCCAGCTACAACTATTGATTCATCTACATCGAAATCTAGAATATAATCATATGTATATCCAGGTTCGATAGTTTGATTAACTTGCACTTTTAATCCTGACTGTTGTGCACTTGGTGTGTTTAATGGGTGTGTTTCGCCATCGATAACAATAGAGTTATCTTCACCAAGAACTAGTCTTATTTGGTTTAAAGTTCCTGATGGAATTTGAAAATCATCGGCCAACAGTACGTTAACACCTCCTGTAAGGTCTAATAAATCGTAAACACCTGTGTTAATAGGATCTAGACTTACCCAACCCGATTCACTTTCGCTATCGTCGTTAACCTTAACCATAACATCAACAACCTCAACAAATACATTGTCGTAATCTCCTGGATCATCAACAAGTTTTACAGAAATAAACGATTCTCCAGTAGCTTGAGGCGTACTGTTATTATCGTCTGAACAATTAAAGAATGTTAGTGTTAACGCTAGTAATGAAAGATAAATTAATTTTAGTTGCTTAAAAGCTCTCATAAATTCTAAGGTTTTTTTGATTTGTATAATTATATACGGTAGTAAAGCTGTTTTTAGATTATACACACATTAAAAGATTTTGTTTTTCTTAAGTTACAATAAGTTTTTTAAGTATCTTTTAAGTGCAAAACAAACTGTTTTTCAATTCATTATTTTTTTAAATCATATTATTATAAAGAATGATTAATAAACGCCTACTTATAAAAAACCTCTTGGCGCATAACGACGAGAATAGTTTTTATGATAAAAAGCGTAAAATTGATATTGGTCAAAAAGAAGGCAAAGCCAAGTTTTTAAAACATATTTGTGCCCTTTCCAACAGCAACCCTAAAAACAACTCTTACATTGTAATTGGCGTTGATGATGAGGACAACAATATAATAGGTGTCGATTTTTTTGATGACAGCAAAATACAAAACCTCATAAACGCCTATTTAACCAATCCGCCTATTGTCCAGTATGAAAACATTCCGTTTCCGCATTTGCCAGACGATAAAGTTGTAGGCTTAGTAACCATTAGACCTAAGGGTGATAACTCCATAACATCGCTTAGAAAAAACATTTGGAAATACTATGGCGGCTCGGTATTTTTTAGAGATGGCAGTATGAGTATGCCCAAAGTGTTTGACATTGAAATTAAAGATGTTAATTCCAACATTGTTTCTCAAATTGAACGTCACGCACAAAACAATATAGAACACACTTTGGATGGTGTTTTCGATTTTATGAAAACCCGAGAAGATTTTAATCCTCAGTATAAAGTATTCAAGGAATATTTTGTGGTTTGCTGGGCTGGGTTGAAAAAGATTGTAAAAGATGATATTTTCTTTTCTAGAGTTGATATTAAACTCATCAACGAGCAAGTACGGTTGTTCTACTCCAATTTAGATGAAGTTTCCATTACTTACGATGACGATAGCTTTAAAATTATTGAATACGTAAGCTTGGGGCTTCAAAACTCTTATAAATACTATCCGTTGGAGGAAACTATTTTCAGTTTTGACAATAATGGATCGTATCAAATAAATAGCGAGCTTTTATTCCAGCCGCCACAATTCGACAAAAAAGTGCTACATCATATTTACAATGCCAACAATGCTATACTAGAAAAACTAAAAAAAGGATTAACCTTAAACAAAACTGAACAAGCCGACATTAAAAACCTTCCTGCAACCTATTTACTTTGTTATTTAAACCTATTTCACGAAGCCTTAGATAAGCTTCACGAAGCCAAACCCTACCTTAAAGCGTATAGTGATGACGTGTATTCGCTATACAAAGATGCTGTTAGAATTTTAAGAAAAGTGAAATATAGCTAACTACAAATCAACCGTTTATATGGTTTTTTATGCTATTCATAGGTTTTATTTTATCCAAACTGGATTTTTTTAGACATTAGATTTGCTATTAATTAATCAATTAAAATAAACACCTGCTTCCGCGATATTATTTTCGACATGAAGCAGGTTTTATTATGTAAAGTTGCCACTAAATCTTTATAAAAGGTTTTCTTCATGGCTTTTTAATTGAACCTTTCTTATGTAAGAATATAAAAAAGGCTCATTTCAAAAAAGAAATGAGCCTTTTGTTTTAATGATTTCTTATGATATTATAAATCAAATTTAATCCCTTGTGCTAAAGGCAATTCGGTTGTATAATTAATGGTATTTGTTTGACGACGCATGTATACTTTCCAAGCATCGCTTCCAGATTCACGACCACCACCTGTTTCTTTTTCACCTCCAAAAGCGCCTCCTATTTCGGCTCCCGAAGTTCCAATATTTACATTGGCAATACCACAATCCGATCCTTCTACAGATAGGAAACGTTCAGCTTCACGTAAATTATTGGTCATAATTGCTGAAGATAATCCTTGGCGAACACCGTTTTGTAAGTCTAATGCATTAGATACATCGCCTTTGTACTTCATGATATAAAGTATTGGTGCAAAAGTTTCGTGTTGTACAATTTCAAAATGGTTTTCGGCTTCTGCTATAGCTGGTTTTACATAGCATCCACTTTCATAACCTTCACCTTCTAAAACACCACCTTCAACTAATATGTTACCACCTTCTTCTACAACTTTAGTTAAAGCATTTTGATAATTTTTAACGGAGTCCTTATCGATTAACGGTCCTACGTGATTATTTTCATCTAACGGATTTCCTATTTTAATTTGCTTGTAGGCATCTACTATGGCGTTTTTAACTTTATCATATACATCTTCATGAATAATTAAACGACGGGTTGACGTACAACGTTGCCCACAAGTTCCTACAGCTCCAAAAACAGCCCCAATTACGGTATTTTTTATATTGGCATCTGGCGTTACAATAATAGCATTGTTACCACCTAATTCTAACAATGTTTTTCCTAAACGACCAGCAACTTCTTTGGCTACAATTTTACCCATTCGCGTTGATCCTGTTGCCGAAATTAACGGAATACGCTCGTCTTTAGTCATCATTTCACCAACGGTATAATCTCCTGTAATTAAACATGAAATACCTTCTGGCACACCGTTTTCTGAAAATACACGAGCTGCAATATTTTGACAAGCTACTGATGTTAAAGGGGTTTTTTCTGATCCTTTCCAAATACAAGCATCACCACAAACCCAAGCTAAAGCTGTATTCCAACTCCAAACAGCTACTGGAAAATTAAATGCCGAAATAATACCTACAACACCTAACGGATGGTATTGCTCGTACATGCGATGTCCTGGGCGTTCGGAATGCATGGTTAATCCATGTAGTTGGCGTGATAAACCTACAGCAAAATCACAGATATCTATCATTTCTTGAACCTCTCCTAAACCTTCTTGGTAAGATTTTCCCATTTCGTAAGACACCAATTTCCCTAGTGGTTCTTTAAGACGACGTAACTCGTCGTTAAATTTTCTTACAATTTCGCCACGTTGTGGTGCTGGCATAGTTCGCCATGTTTTAAATCCTTCGGTAGCGGTAGTAATTACTTTTTCGTAATCTTCTTTTGTAGTCGATTTTACTTTCCCTATAAGTTGTCCATCTACTGGAGAATAGCTTTCAATAATTTCTCCACTTGAAAAATTATTGGCTCCTGTTGATGTACCATTATTAATATCGTTAACGCCTAGTGCTTTCAAGGCTTCAGTAATCCCAAAATCTGTAGCAACTGCTTGCATATTTTTCTCTTTTTTATATTTATTTATGTGAATTTTTGCGAATATACTAATAATAAGTCGCTTAATTAAACAATCTCTGGGGTTAAAATTTGTTAACTTTATGTTTAGTTAATTAAGAATAAAAAATTAAATGACAACACCTCGCCAACCTTATTATGCTGTGATTTTTACTTCAAAACAATCTAAAAACACAACAGGCTATGCTAACATGGCTAAAAAAATGGAAATACTAGCTAAACAACAAGATGGTTTTTTAGGTATGGAAAGTGTACGAAGTAATATTGGCATTACCGTAAGTTATTGGGCATCTCTTAATGCTATAAAACAGTGGAAACAACACAGCGAACATGTTTTAGCACAACAAAGAGGACGCGCAGTCTGGTATGATTGGTATCGTGTTAAAATTTGTAAAGTAGAACGAGAATATGAGTTTTAATGCGTATTTCTTTTTTAATTAATATGCTAGTTCAACTTTTAGGGTATATCTTTACAGCCATATTTCTACTATGGCTAATATTATTTTACTTTTTACATGTCTCTTTTTAGGCTTCTTTTTTAAAAAAAGTAATCTCTTTCCTAAAGAAACACCTGTAGTTTTAAATAAGTTTGTCATCTACATTTCCTTGCCAGCCATGGCATTACACTATTTACCTAAAATTGAATTATCTCCTAAACTATTGTATCCTATTGGGGCTGCTTGGATAGGTTTTTTTATTGCCTTTGGTTTGTTTGCCTCCTTAGGCAAATGGCTAGGATGGTCTAAAAAACTTACAGGTTGTTTAATACTAACTAGCGGTTTGGGAAACACTTCATTTATAGGCATTCCTGTTATTGAAGCGCTTTATGGTAAAGAAGGTTTAGAGACTCTTGTTCTTGTAGATTTACCAGGCTCTTTTATTATGTTATCTACACTAGGAATTGTTGTTGCTACAACCTACTCTAGAGGGAAAACGAACCTAAAACAAATAGGGCGACAAATAATTAGCTTTCCACCTTTTATAGCTTTCATTATTGGCATTTTACTTATTTTGTTAAATCAAACACTTCCTGAAACTATAGATGGTGTTTTTGAAAAATTATCATATACCATTTCCCCACTTGCTTTGGTTTCTGTTGGGTATCAAATTAATTTAGAAAAACGCAGCAAACACTGGAATTTTCTAATATTAGGATTAACATACCAATTAATATTGTGGCCTTTAATTATATTGGTGCTTTACAAAGTTATTTTAAATCAATCTGGAACAGCCATAAATGTTTGTATTATGGAAGCTGGAATGGCTCCTATGATAACAGCTTCTATTGTAGCAAGTGCTTATGGTCTTAAACCTAAATTAAGTAATATGATGGTTAGTATAGGTATTCCCATTTCGTTTATAACTTTAGCGTTTTGGTATTGGGTATTAACAGTCGTTTAAAAATCACCTTAAAGGGAACCCTTTCCCTGCCCACCAAGGGTGTACTTCTATGACTAAACGCCCGGATTTTACCATAGGGTCTAAATTAGCTAAACTATCGGCCATTTTAAGTGTTGGCACATTATAAATAGTAATTCCTCGAATGTTGCCATCGTCACCAAAAGGCCCTGAAATATCAGCATAACCCTCTTCGTACATACGTCGTAAATGCGCCAAATGCGCTTCTTGCAACTTAGCCGCTTCTTCTTCATTTTGTGTACGTATAGGGCCACTTTTTAAAAACACCATAAAATACTGCTGCATTAAAATGGTATCGCCTGTTTTTTCATTTACATAATCAAAAGTTTGATACCCAGATTCCTCTAACTCCTGTTTAATTTTTGCTATAGATTTTTTCGAAACTTCTTCTTTAAATAGAGTATCTGAAGAAATTTCTATAGCTTCTGAGTCTTTGGCACCCTCTTTTAATGTGGTGCTTTTTTCATTATTATTACAGGCCGTAAAAAATAATGTTAAGGCAAAAATGGTTAAAAACTGTTTCATAGTGCTATCATTTATTCCACGTGTTATATGGACGTTTACTTAATTGCGAATTATAATATTGTGATTGCCCCGTGACTTCGTCTCCCAACCAAAGCGGTTTTTTAAAAACCTCGGTAACATGATTTAGTTCTACCTCGGCAATAATTAAACCTGCATTCTCTCCAGAAAACACATCTATTTCAAACGTATGATTTCCTACAAGAACTTCATATCTTGTTTTATCAATCATGCCTTTTTCGCAAAGTTTTAAAAGATTCTCGGCTTCGGTTTTACTAACTTGGGTTTCCCATTCAAAACGGCTTGTTCCATCGCTAGTCGATTTTCCTTTTACTGTTAAAAACCCTTGCTCGCCTTTCAACCTTACTCTTACTGTTCGTTCTGGATGTGTATTTAAAAACCCTTGTTTTATTTTAGTTTGTGATGTCGCTTCGGCTTTAAACGCATTAGAAATCACTAAAAACTTACGTTCTATTTCAATCATTAAAAAATCAATTATTAAAAGGCATTTAATGCCTAAATTTACGGTATGTTAAGCGATTTACCAATTAGAAAAATTATTCATGTAGATATGGATGCCTTTTATGCTTCTGTAGAGCAAATGGATAATCCAGACTTAAAAGGAAAACCCATTGCTGTAGGCGGAAGCAGTAAGCGTGGTGTGGTAAGCGCTGCAAGTTACGAAGCTAGAACATTTGGTGTACGAAGCGCTATGAGTGGTGTAAAAGCTAGACGCTTATGTGAAGATTTAATTTTTGTTAAACCAAGGTTTGACAGATACCAAGAGATTTCAAAAAAAATTCGCAAGATTTTTTACGACTATACCGATAAAGTAGAGCCTTTATCGCTTGACGAAGCTTATTTGGATGTTACCAAAAATAAAAAGGGCAACCCAAGTGCTACATTAATCGCCAAGGAAATTAGAGAGCGCATTTTTAAAGAGGTTGGCTTAACGGCTTCAGCAGGTATATCTATTAATAAATTTATAGCCAAAGTAGCTAGTGATTACAACAAACCTAATGGACAAAAAACTGTAAATCCTGAAGATGTTTTACCTTTTCTGGAAGCTTTAGATATTAGAAAATTTTATGGTGTTGGTAAAGTAACCGCCGAAAAAATGTATCAACTAGGCATTTTTACAGGAAAGGATTTAAAAAACAAATCTGTAGAATATTTAGATAACCATTTTGGTAAATCTGGACGTTATTACTATCATGTGGTTCGCGGTATTCATACAAGTGAAGTAAGCCCTAATCGCATAAGAAAATCGCTAGCTGCCGAACGCACGTTTCGTGAAAACTTGTCTTCAGAAATATTTATGCTAGAAAAACTTGAACATATTGCCAAAGAGGTTTCTAAACGATTAACCAAAAGTAAAGTCGCCGGTAAAACAGTAACCCTAAAAATAAAATATAGCGATTTCACCCTACAAACTCGTAGCAAAACCTTACCGTATTTTATTAGCGACAAAAGCATTATTTTAGAAACCGCAAAAGATTTGTTATATCAAGAAAAACTACAAAACTCTGTTAGACTTCTAGGAATATCACTTTCTAATCTTAATACAGAAAAAAAAGCAAAGCAGATTAAACCTAAAAAAGAAGTAAGTGTACAATTGCGATTTGCGTTTTAAGATTTTAAAACCTCTTTAAATAAAAAATTTACAATGCTTTTGAAAACACATTGTTTAACGTGCTAACAATATCTTCAATCTTTTTATTCTTCTCTATTTTATCTAAAACTATGGGCGGAGCTTCTCTTAGCTTACACTCTTTAATAGCACAACGTTCGCAAGTTACGCCTACATCTTGCGTTTTAATCGCTTTATCGTTTAAAAAATTTAGTTTTCGCTCTAATTGCTTATTAAGCAATAGACCGATGGTAATACTTCGGTATTGATTAGGCTTAAATGGATCTTGCGTTGCCGATGACAAAACCAAATAGGTCATATCATCGTTTACATAATTAGAAATCTGAATATCAAACTCATGTGTTTTTTTGCTTTTACTAATATCTTTTAAAACCTTTAAAGACGCCCAACGTCTACAATAATGCTCGTTAGTTTCATTGGCTCGTGGAGAATGTTGATGTGATAAATGAAGTTCTTTTTTTAAATAAAATTTATTGCTATTAGCCTTGTGTGTAAACCTTAAAAAGAATAAGTTTTTAATATTAAACGCTTTGGGTAACACATTGGTTAGCCTTTGGTAAAAAGACTCTGGAGAGGCATTAAAGCTTTCCATTGTTTTTAAAAACTGTGTTTTATCAAAAGTATCTTTTTCAAAAACATCTTGCAGTTTCAGCGTTAATTCTTCTTTTGGTAATACCAATGCACCTGCAAAATACGAGGCATAAAAGTTGTTAAGCACTTGATCGAAACTGTCAAATTTTATCCACGGAAATGTAAATAATCTATCTGTAATCTCTAAAAAATGGTAGGCTATTTCTTTGGCAAAAATAAAGGCACGTTGCGCTTCATCAACACCACTTGCCAATAACAAGGTTTGAGTTTTAGGCACAAAAACCGAGCGTAAATTATCTAAGGCTTCATGCTTACCTAGTTCCGTTTCGTTAATAGTATAACCGTATTCTTCAACAAGTATTTCCTCCAAATCTTTTGATAAAACGGGTTGTGTTAAATCAACCTGATATGATTTGGCGAATTTTAAAACCTTTTGCTCTAAATCGTCAAAATAATTATTATTTGCCTCTTGAAAAGAACGTACAGAAGCTAAGAAAAAACTTTCTCGACTAAAATTATAATGCTTAGCGATTTCTATAATTGTACTAATAAAAGCATTCACTTTAGCTGGTGCATTGGCTACAATATCTATCAGGTTACTTTCTTTTATTCCAAAAAGGTCGAAAGGAATTTCTTTTAAAATTTTAGACTGAAGTATTTCACCCACAGGTGCTAAATTCTTATCTAATTTTAAAGACACTAATTGGTCGTAAGGTACATCTAACCTGTCCGATAAGATGGCTATTTTATCTGGCTTAGGATATTTCTTTCCTTTTTCTATTTCATTTAAATACGATTTTGATAATCCTGTAAGTTTAGACAAGCCAAACAACGATAAATTTTTATCGGTTCTAATTTGTTTAAGCTTAAGCCCAAATATGAGTTTTATATAGTCTTGTTCCATAGTTAAAAACAAAAATAAACAATTTTGCGAAACAAAAACAAAAAGCGAAAATACATTTTTAGCGAACGTTCGCTTGTTTTTTTAAAATCTTTATCATAATATTGTCTTGTAAAATTTAAATGTCATGGAAAAAACACTTGTAAAACAACCTAAACTTAAGTTTAGTGCTAACGTTAAAAACACCTACCCTGGCCTATTAACTGATGCTGCTGTAGATTTTATTCTAACACTTCACGAAAAGTTTAACAACACACGTTTAGAGCTTCTTGAAAATCGCAAAACCCAACAAGAATATTTTGATTCTGGCGCATTTCCTTCCTTTCCAAAAGGAACGAAGAACATACGGGAACAAAACTGGACGGCAGGAACAATTCCTAAAGACCTTCAAGACAGAAGAGTTGAAATTACAGGTCCTGTGGACAGAAAAATGATAATCAATGCTTTAAATTCTGGCGCCAAAACCTTTATGGCCGATTTAGAGGACAGTAATTCTCCAACTTGGGATAATTGCATGCAAGGACAACAAAATTTAATTGATGCGAACCAAAAAACCATTAGCTTAACAGATGCTTCACGTGATAAAACGTATTCATTAAAACGAGAAACAGCTGTACTTTTAGTAAGACCACGTGGATTACATTTAAACGAAAAACACTTGCTATGTGATGATAAAGAACTTTCTGGAAGCTTAGTAGATTTTGGTCTTTATGTATTTCATAATACTAAAACTATGCTAAAAAATGGCACAGCACCATATTTCTACTTACCTAAATTAGAGCACTATTTAGAAGCTCGTTGGTGGAATGATGTTTTTACTTTTTCAGAAAATTATTTAAATATTCCACAAGGCACTTTTAAAGCTACAGTGCTTATCGAGACTATAACAGCAAGCTTTCAATTAGACGAAATTATCTACGAGCTTAAAGAACATATTGTAGGCTTAAATTGCGGCCGATGGGATTATATTTTTTCATACATAAAGAAGTTTAGAAATCACCAAAATTTTATCGTTCCAAATAGAGACCAAGTAACCATGACATCGCCATTTATGGATGCCTATTCAAAATTGGTGATTCAAAAATGCCATAAACGTGGCATATTAGCGATTGGTGGTATGGCAGCGCAAATCCCTATTAAAAATAACGAAAATGCCAATGCCCAAGCTTTAGAAAAAGTACGAAAAGATAAAGAACGGGAAGTTAAAAATGGACATGATGGTACATGGGTTGCACATCCTGCTTTGGTGAAAATTGCCATAGATGAATTTAACAAACACATGCCAACAGCAAATCAAATACACATAAAAAAAGAAGACCTAATAATTACCGAAGCCAATTTAGTAGAACAACCTAAAGGCACCATTACAGAGGCTGGAATTAGAAAAAATATTAACGTAGGTATTCTTTACTTAGAAGCGTGGTTACGTGGTTTTGGCGCTGTAGCATTATATAATTTAATGGAAGATGCCGCAACTGCCGAAATTTCTAGAACACAAGTATGGCAATGGTTAAAAAACGAGGTAAAACTTGAAGACGGTAGGATTTTTACAAAGAACCTTTACCAAACATTATTGGATGATGAAGTTGAAAAAATTATAACAGAAGTTAGCAATAGCAACATCAAAAACACCAAATTTAAATTAGCTATAGACCTATTTAACAATCTCGTTACTGCAGAAGAGTTTGAAGAATTTCTCACCACTCCTGCTTACAAACATATCTAAAAAAAGCAATCCTGCGATTGCGGCAACAATCGGCAGGATCTCATTATTAATTAAAAATAACGTATTACAAAATTATGAAAAATTTAGCACAAAGCAATTACCAATCTGCATTACAAACAGTAAAAACTCTTAAAGAAAAGCACGGCAAAACCTGGAATACTATTAACCCAGAAAACGCCGCCAGAATGGCCACTCAAAACCGTTTTAAAACAGGGCTTGACATTGCAAAATACACCGCCGCTATCATGAGAAAAGATATGGCCGAATACGATACCAACCCTTCAAAATATACTCAATCCCTTGGTTGTTGGCATGGTTTTGTAGCACAGCAAAAAATGATTGCCGTCAAAAAACACCATAAAACGACTAATAAAAAATACCTTTATTTATCTGGGTGGATGGTTGCCGCGTTACGTTCGGAATTTGGCCCATTACCAGATCAATCTATGCACGAAAAAACAGCAGTTCCTGCTTTAATTAAAGAAATATATGACTTCTTACGCCAAGCTGATGCCATTGAGCTAAACGATTTATTTAGACGATTAGACAACGGCGAGGATGTTCAAAAAGACATTGATAATTTTGAAACACATATAGTCCCAATTATTGCTGATATTGATGCAGGTTTTGGCAACGAAGAAGCCACCTATTTACTTGCCAAACAAATGATTCAAGCAGGTGCTTGTGCTATTCAAATTGAAAACCAAGTCTCAGATGCTAAACAATGCGGCCATCAAGATGGCAAAGTAACTGTGCCGCATGAAGATTTTATAGCCAAACTAAACGCCATTAGGTATGCTTTTTTAGAGCTAGGAATAGATGACGGTATTATCGTTGCCAGAACAGATTCGGAAGGTGCAGGGTTAACCCAAAAATTACCCGTAAGTCAAACTCCTGGCGACTTAGCGTCACAATATCTGGCGTTTGTAGAGGCTGAAGAAATTACTATAAAAGACGCAAAAGAAAATGATGTGCTTCTTAAACGAGAGGGTAAATTGGCTCGCCCTATTCGATTAGAAAATGGGCTTTATAAATTTAAAGAAGGGTCTAATATAGATCGTGTGGTGTTAGACTGTATTACAAGCCTGCAACATGGCGCCGATTTACTTTGGATTGAAACCCCAACACCAGATATTAAACAAATAGCTCACATGGTAAATCGAGTTAAAGCGGTTGTGCCAAAGGCCAAGTTAGTCTATAACAACTCACCATCATTTAACTGGACATTAAACTTTAGAAATCAAGCTTATGATGAAATGTTGGCCGAAGGAGAAAACATGACAGCTTATGATCGTAATGATTTAATGAACCCGAAGTACGATAACTCGGAATTAAGTTTTCGTGCTGACCAAAAAATCAAATCCTTCCAAAAGGATGCGGCACGTGAAGCAGGAATTTTTCATCACCTAATTACACTCCCAACTTATCACACTACGGCGCTTGATATGAACAACCTTACAGAGACCTATTTTGGTGAAGACGGCATGCTTGCCTACGTAAAAGGTGTGCAAAGGCAGGAGATTAGAAAAGGCGTGTCTTGTGTAAAACACCAAAGAATGGCTGGCTCGGATCTTGGTGATGACCACAAAACGTTTTTTGCTGGTGAAAAGGCTTTAAAAGCAGGTGGCGAAAAAAATACATCAAATCAATTTGAAACATCTAATTCAACCCTAGAAAAAGTAAATAAATCGCTAGGTGTCGTCGCTTGATAAGCATACATACTAAAAAAACAAAATGCGTTAGATTTAAAGCCTCTAACGCATTTTGTTTTTAGTGTGTGTTATTTTCTTTAAAAACTACAGCTTGTAATCTCTGTTACTCGTAATGTGTTTACCATACCTTTTTCCTGGATTGGCATAGCGGCTAAACTAATAATCATATCGCCTACCTCTACAAAACTCTCTTTACAAGCAATTTTGTTTACATCTTCAATAGTTTCATCGGTACTTACATACTTATCGTAATAAAAAGCCCGAACGCCCCAAAGTAAATTTAGCTGTGTAAGAATGCGTTTATTAGACGTGAATACTAAAATATGTGCTTTTGGTCGCCAAGCTGAAATTTGAAAGGCTGTATACCCACTATTAGTTAACGTTGAAATTACTTTAGCATCAATTTCGTTAGCCATATTGGCAGCGTGATAACAAACCGATTTTGTAATATAACGCTTGGTACGAATATGTGGTGGCGATTGTGGTACTTGTATTAAATGAGAGTCTTCAACACTTTTAATAATATTAGACATTTGGCGAATTACCTGAACAGGGAATTGCCCTACCGATGTTTCTCCAGAAAGCATCACGGCATCGGCACCATCCATAACTGAGTTTGCTACATCGTTAACCTCAGCGCGGGTTGGTGTTAAACTAGAAATCATAGTCTCCATCATTTGCGTAGCAATAATAACAGGAATTCTAGCTTTTTTGGCGCGTAATACTAATTGCTTTTGCACTAAAGGCACTTCTTGTGCTGGGATTTCAACACCTAAATCGCCTCTTGCTACCATTAAACCATCGCAATAAGCCACAATTTTATCTATATTCTCAACAGCCTCTGGTTTTTCTATCTTTGCTATAATAGGAATTTTGTGTTCGCTATGTTCACTTATTAAAGCTTCTAGCTCCATAAGATCTTCTGCATGACGTACAAAAGAAAGTGCCATCCAATCTACATCTTGACTAATAGCAAAAATGGCATCTTCAATATCTTTTTCGGTTAATGCTGGCTGTGATATGTTGGTGTTAGGCAAATTAACACCTTTTTTAGAACGCAAAGGACCACCTTGAATTACACGCGCTTTAACTTCCGACTTTTTATCTGTAGAAACTACTTCAAAAATTAACTTACCATCATCTAAAAGAATTTTTTCGCCAGGTTTTGCATCTTGCGGAAAATTATCGTAAGTCATGTAAACACGCTCTTTGGTACCTTCAAAACGTTTTCCTGTAGCAAAAATAATCTCGTCTCCTTCGTTAACAATCACCTCGCCTTTCATAATACCTACACGAAGTTTAGGGCCTTGCAAATCGGCAAGTATAGCTGCATTATATCCATACTCGTCGTTAAGCTCTCTTATCATTTTTATACGTTCCTTAACGGCATCGTAATCGGCATGCGAAAAGTTAATTCGAAACACATTAGCTCCTTCATCCAACATTTGCTTTAAAGTCTCTTTGCTACTTGTTGCTGGTCCTAATGTGGCTACTATTTTTGTTTTCTTTTGTTCTGGCATTAATAAAAGATTAAATTGTTTTTTGATTTAAGTTGACTAGCATCTATGCTATAAGCTGTTATAACATGATGTATATCTTGTATTTGATTTATAAAATGCTGACCCACCATGGTATTGGCTTGGCCGTCTTCAATTTTTAACAAATAGTTTACTTTTTTATACTCTGGCAATAAATATGTTGTTTTAAAATACGTTTTATTACCACTAAATAAACTCTGTTCGTCTTCCATTTCTTGATTTCCCGGTATTAGCTCTAGCTTACAAGTATTTGCAACAAGGTGCCAAGTGACTTGTTTTTTATCGTCGTACCATTGGAAAATGGGAAATATTGAAGCATCTCCAAATTCAAGATCGTGTTTTTGTCTTTTAAGTTTTAGGTTTAAAGCTTGGTTAAGCAAATACGCTAACCGGTAATCTTCTATAGAGGTGTGAATACCAACTAAACGATAGTCGATTTCATCAAACACATCCAGATGTAGTTTACGTATACCCATAACTTAATGTTAGTCAAATATACTATATATAAGTGTTAAAAAAGTTATGTTTTCTTTAATCTTAGGTGATTTTATCAACGAAAACGTTATAGTTTAAGCGCTATAACACGATGTTTATCAAAAAGATTAAAAGGTTTTAGAAATTTGATTTTGGAAGACAAAAAAAGCACGCTTTGATGCTTTTTCTTCGGCTTTCTTTTTTGAAGTTGCGCGTGCCTTGGAAACAACTTTATCGTCGATAGATAATTTAACTGAAAAATGTTTTATATCGTCATTTCCAGTATCTTCATAAACGTTATAATCGAACGTTTTCTTTTCTTTTTGGCACCATTCTATAAGTAAGCTCTTATAACTAATAACTTTCCCTTCTAGTTTTTCTATATCAACATAAGGGATAATAACTTTTTTATAAATAAATTTTTCGCAGTATTTATACCCACGATCTAAGAAAATAGCACCTACTAAGGCTTCAAATAAATTACCATGAATATTATCGCCAAATTGGCCTTTAGGAATTTTGCTTTCCACCAACGAAATAAGCTTTAGGTCTTTACCTAGTTCGTTTAAATGCTCGCGACTAACAACTTTTGAACGCATTTTGGTTAAATAACCTTCATCGCCACTTGGGACTTCAAGATACAAATGAGAAGCTATAACAGATCCCAACATGGCGTCGCCCAAAAACTCTAATCGCTCATAATTAACGGCGTTTCCATTATCGTCCTTAATATTCATAGAACGATGTGTAAAAGCGGTTCTATAATAGTGTAACGCTTTAGGCTTAAATCCTAAAATATGACGAACTGCAACAAAAAAATTCCCGTCAGAATCTGAACGGGAATTAAATATGTTTTTAATGTAACTCATTTAGGAATTAATCCATTTTTTTAAATAACACACAAGCGTTATGACCACCAAAGCCAAATGTGTTACTCATAGCAACTTTAACGTCTCTCTTCTGAGCTTTGTTAAGTGTTAGATTTAATGTTGGATCAATATTTTCATCAACCGTACTATGATTTATAGTTGGCGGCACAACACCATGCTCCATAGCTAAAATGGAAGCAATAGCTTCTATTGCACCTGCTGCACCTAATAAGTGCCCGGTCATAGATTTTGTTGAGTTAATATTGATGTCTTTAGCATGATTCCCAAAAACTTCTTTAATAGCCTTTAATTCGGCAACATCACCTAAAGGTGTTGAAGTTCCATGTGTATTAATGTGGTCTACATCTTCGGGTTTCAAGCCAGCATTTTCTAAACAATTTTTCATTACAGCTATAACGCCTATACCGTCTGGGTGAGGTGCTGTCATATGATGTGCATCGGAAGATAAACCTCCTCCAACAACTTCAGCATAAATTTTAGCGCCTCTTGCTTTAGCGTGCTCATAATCTTCAAGAATAATAGCGCCTGCACCTTCTCCTAAGACAAAGCCATCTCTTGTGGCATCAAAAGGTCTTGAAGCGGTTTCAGGACTGTCGTTTCTTGTAGATAGCGCATGCATAGCATTAAAACCACCCATTCCTGCAATGGTTACAGCAGCTTCACTACCACCAGTAACTATAACATCGCAATGCCCTAAACGGATATAGTTTAGTGCATCGATCATGGCGTTAGCCGATGAGGCACATGCAGATACGGTTGTGTAATTAGGTCCCATAAAGCCATTTTTAATGGATATGTTTCCTGGTGCAATATCTGCAATCATTTTAGGGATAAAAAATGGATTGAATCTTGGTGTTCCATCGCCTTCGGCAAAATTAATTACCTCGTTTTGGAAGGTTTCCAAGCCACCAATTCCTGCTCCCCAAATAACACCCACTCGTAATTTATCTACAACGTCAAGGTTTAATTTAGCATCTGCAATAGCTTCGTCTGAAGCAACCATAGCATACTGCGTAAACCTATCCATTTTACGAGCTTCTTTTCTATCTAGATAGTCGGTAGCGTTAAAGTCTTTTAATTCGCAAGCGAATTTAGTTTTGAACTTTTCAGCATCAAAATATGTTATAGGGGCAGCACCACTTTTCCCATTAAGTAAGCCTTCCCAATATTCATCTTTGGTTTTGCCTATAGGTGTAAGTGCTCCTAAACCAGTAACTACAACTCGCCTTAATTCCATAAATTACGTAATGAATTACTTTGCTTCTTCTATGTATGAGATAGCTTGACCAACTGTTGCAATGTTCTCAGCTTGATCATCTGGGATTTGAATATCGAATTCTTTTTCGAATTCCATAATTAATTCTACAGTGTCTAATGAGTCTGCTCCTAAATCGTTAGTGAAGCTTGCTTCAGTTACAACTTCGTTCTCATCTACACCTAATTTGTCTACGATAATCGCTTTTACTCTTGATGCAATGTCTGACATAATTTTTAATTTTAAGTTTAAATTTAGGACGCAAAAATATAAAACTTTATTTTAATACACACCTTTGACCTAAAAATGTGATTGTAATTTACTAAAATTACTTTGAAGTATTTCAATTTTGCGTCTTAATTGTTAATAATAATTCTTTTTTTTGTCAACAACAATAGCACTATACCTATAAATGAAACGAATTGTAATTTTTGCGTCCGGTAGCGGCTCTAATGCTGAAAATTTAATCAGGTTTTTTCAAAATCGAGATGATGCTACTGTTGTTCAAGTTCTCACTAACAATCCTCATGCCAAAGTACTAGACAGGTGTAAAAACTTAAAAACTAGCGCTTTATCATTCAATCGTACAGCTTTCACAGCTACAAATGATGTTTTAAACCTTCTTAAGGCTACAAAACCCGATTTAATTGTTCTTGCTGGGTTTTTATGGAAATTTCCACAACATATCTTAAACGAATTCCCTAATAAGGTTGTAAATATTCATCCTGCTTTATTACCCAAATATGGTGGAAAAGGTATGTACGGCATGCATGTTCATGAAGCTGTTGTTGCTAATAAAGAAACAGAAACTGGGATTACAATTCATTATGTAAACGAAAATTACGACGAAGGCGCTATTATTTTTCAGGCCAAATGTAATGTTGAAGCATTAGACACAGCTGAAGATGTTGTAGCAAAAATACATACATTGGAAATGGAACATTTTCCTAAAGTTGTTGAAAGATTACTAAATGAGTAAGAAAAAGAAAAAATATTACACGGTTTGGAAAGGCCATAACACTGGTGTTTTTGAATCGTGGGAAGACTGCAAAGCGCAAATAAAAGATTTTAAAGGTGCTATTTACAAGTCTTTCTCTTCTTTTGAAGCGGCTAAAAAAGCCTACAAAGGCAACTATAAAGATTATGTAGGTAAATCGAAACGTTTTAAAAGTGACCTTTCAGAAGAACAACTCAAAAAAATAGGACAACCTAATTATAATTCTATTGCTGTTGATGCTGCATCTTCTGGAAATCCAGGAAAAATGGAATATCGTGGTGTAGACACCAAAACCAAAAAGCAGCTTTTTATTCAAGGTCCTTTTGAAGAAGGCACCAACAATATTGGCGAGTTTTTAGCTATTGTTCACGGCTTGGCTTTCTTAAAACAACACAAGAGTAACCGAATTATTTATACCGACTCCAAAACAGCTTTAAGTTGGGTTCGTAAAAAAAACTGTAACACCAAATTAGAACGGAACGAGAAAAACAAACCTGTTTTTGAACTTGTTGATCGCGCCATAAAATGGCTAAAAGAAAACAGCTATACAACAACCATTGTAAAATGGGAAACTAAAGCTTGGGGAGAAATTCCTGCCGATTTTGGTAGAAAATAAATCTTCCCATAATACTATAATTTCCCTATTTTAAATTTTTGACTCTACCCAATCTTTAAAGAGGTCATTGTTAAGGATCCCGCAACAGGCTTGTCGTTAAATAGGGTTATTTTTTCATTGTCTTCTTTTAAAGCTAAGCTGTAAAGCAATGGCAAATAATGTTCTGGTGTAGGAATTGCCAAATCGAAAGCTTTTCCTTGCGATTTAAAATCAATTAAAGGCTGAAAATCACCACTTAAAATATGGCTTTTCATAGTTTCGTTGGCTTCAGTTGCCCAATCAAAAGCAAATTCTTCATTTAGTTTGTTCCATGCTACCCTTCTTAGGTTATGCACCATATTTCCACTACCAATAATTAATACGCCTTTTTGACGAAGACTGTTTATTTGTTTTGCTAATTCATAATGATAACGTGCTGGTTTGGTATAATCAATACTCATTTGTACAACTGGAATGTTAGCGTTTGGATAAAGGTGCTTTATAACACTCCACGCACCGTGATCAAGCCCCCATTTGTCGTCCAAACCAACCTCTGTTTGGGTAATTAGGTTTTTTGTTTGTTTGGCCAACTCTGGGCTTCCTGGCGCTGGATACTGCACATCGAACAGCGCTTGTGGGAAACCTCCAAAATCGTGAATAGTTTTAGGGTTTTGCATAGCTGTTACAAACGTTCCTCTAGTTTCCCAATGAGCAGAAACACATAAAATAGCATTGGGTTTTGGTATTTCTTTACCTATTCTTCTAAATCCTGCAACAAATTCGTTTTCTTCAATGGCGTTCATTGGGCTTCCGTGACCTAAGAATAATACAGGCATTTGGCCCGTATTACTCATGTTTGAGGTCATTTTATCTAAATCTCTTAAATTCATAGTTGTACCTATTAGTGGCACTAGGGCCAATGATTTTATAAAGTTTTTTCGATTCACAGAGCAATGTTTTCAAGGTTTACTTTTATTTTATTGAGCTAGTCCAATTTGTTTCATAAAATCTTGGTTGTCGTAAAATAAATACTCCTCTGTCATTTTGCCATCTTTCCAATGGGCTATGGTTGCCATTCTTAATTTGAATTTTTTACCTGTAGGAGCAATTGTTTTCCCTTCACCAATTGGCATTGGCTCTGTAAAAGTTCCTTTTAACTCTCCTATAACAGCTGTCCAATCGCCATTTCCAAACTTTACAGGATGATTTTCTATACGAGTATCAGGTGCAAATACAAACATAGGTTTTAAATCGTTAATATGTGCTGGATATAACCCTTTGCTAATGCTTCCATCTGCATTATAAACAACAATATCGTTAGCATGACTATGACTAAATTTATCCCATTTTTGATTTGTATAAAATTCGTAGTCTAGCGTATCAAAAACCATTAAGCGTTGTTGAGTTTTTGTTTCGGCATCTTTATAACTTTGTAATTCGGCTTCTAAAGTTTCTATTTTAGATTGCAATTCTGCGCTATTGTTTGTACAGTTAGTTAAAAACACTGTAAAACCTACAACAGCTAATACTTTACTTAATGTTTTAAAATTTGTTTTCATTTTGAATAGTGTTTAATATTGACATTGCAAAGATGCGTACAAATGATGCTTTATTTTTTACACTTTTCGGAAGTCTTAGGGTAATTTTAGGAAATAAGCGTGTTTTGCATCTCTTCGCGGAAGTCTCCTGGCGATTGCCCAGACTTCTTTTTAAATACTTTAGAGAAATAAGACCCCTCGTTGTACCCTAACTCATAGGCTATTTCGGCAACTGTTTTGTTGGTAGAAATTAACAGGTTTTTGGCTTCGATTAATTTTCGAGTTTCTATAATTTCTGAAACGCTTTGCTCTAGGATATTTTGGCAAATTATGTTTAGGTTTCTCGAGGACATAAATAGTTTTTCTGCGTAAAATTCTACTCCTACAGGCCTATGATAATTTTCTTCTAGAATGCTTAAAAAATTGCCGAACGAAATGTGTTGTGTTTTTTGGGTGGTTTCATCTGTTGGAAGCATTTTTTTTCTTTCGGACTCAATCATTGTTAAAAGTACACTTAATAGCTGTCGGATTATAGCATAGTCAGGTTGTTCTTGCTGTGTTTCATCAAACATCATTTTGCAAATGGTAATCAGCCGTTGAAAACAATTGTCTTTTTTTAATTTTATATTGGCTTGGTTATGATACAGCGCATACAATTGAAATGTAGTTTCTGGTATAAATTCGCTTTTAAACCGAATACCCCAAATTTCACAGTTACCATTTATAGGTTTTGGCAGTACTCTATGCATTTTCCCTTTGGTTATAAAGCTCACAAAAGGTGCTTGAATTTTCGAAGATTCAAAGTCTATAAAATGCTCTAATTCACCTTGAATTCCTATAAGAAGCTCTTCAAAATTATGATTATGGGGTTTGTTTGGCAATTCCGAAATTCGTTTTGCTTCTGTTGCATCTACTTTAAATATATGAAAGAGCTTATTCATATTCGTCAAATTTATATGTCATGCAAGGGTTTGGCTTATACAACTAATTTAATTAAAAAACTCTTGATGCAGAGAAAATTATTATGGCTTTTTCTATAACTCATTGAATGAGTAAATTATAATTGACAATACGGGTTGTTTTATTCTATTACACCGAGTCACTTTTCTTTTTTTAATACTTTAATAACATCTATAAGTCCGCCATTAAATCGCTTACAAGAAGTAAATACACCACAAACAATTATTATCCTGCTCTTCTTTAAAAAACCACTATATTTGCAAAAAATTCATAACACCATAAATGAGCAAATTAGTTATTGTAGGTACAGTAGCCTTCGACGCTATTGAAACACCATTTGGCAAAACCGATAAAATTTTAGGAGGAGCAGCTACTTTTATAGGCCTCGCAGCCTCTCAATTTGATATTGACAGCGTAGCAGTATCTGTAGTAGGCGGCGATTTTCCACAAGATTACCTAGACCTACTTCAAAATAAAAGCATCGATATTTCTGGAGTTGAAATCGTTAAAGAAGGAAAAACATTCTTTTGGAGCGGTCGTTACCATAACGACATGAACACTAGAGACACGCTAGCCACAGAGCTTAACACACTGGCCGATTTTAATCCTGTAGTCCCTGAAAACTACAAAAATGCCGACTATGTTATGCTAGGAAATCTACATCCACTGGTACAATTAAGTGTATTAGAACAAATGGAAAACAAGCCAAAATTAGTCGTATTGGATACTATGAATTTTTGGATGGATAATGCTTTAGAAGACTTACACAAAGTCATTAACAAAGTTGATGTTATTACCATTAACGATGAAGAAGCAAGACAACTAACAGGCGAATACTCTTTAGTGGTTGCTGCAAGAAAAATTCACGACATGGGACCTAAATATGTGGTGATTAAAAAAGGCGAACACGGGGCGTTATTATTTCATAACGACAATGTTTTCTATGCACCCGCTTTACCATTAGAAGAAGTTTTCGATCCAACAGGAGCTGGCGATACCTTTGCTGGAGGTTTTATTGGTTTTTTAGCAAAAACCGATAATATCACTTTCGAAAACATGAAAAAAGCCGTAATTTATGGATCAACACTAGCATCATTCTGTGTTGAAAAATTTGGCACAGAGCGCATGCAAAACCTAGAAAAAAACTTGATAAATAAACGCTTACAAGAATTTAAACAACTAACACAATTCGATATCGAATTAGCATAAATAGGCGCGCTCAAAATTGAGCGCGTTTTTTAATTACATTACAAAACAACACAACACACATCATGAGCGACGCACTTAAACACGAATGCGGAATTGCACAAATAAGGCTTTTAAAACCCTTAGAATACTACAAAGAAAAGTACGGTAGCGCTTTTTATGGCGTAAATAAAATGTACTTAATGATGGAAAAACAGCACAATCGTGGTCAGGATGGTGCTGGATTTGCAAGCATAAAACTAGACACCCAACCTGGCGAACGCTACATTAGCCGAGTACGCTCTATAGCACAACAACCCATACAAGATATTTTTGGTCAAATTAACGAGCGCATTAATAAAGAACTTGCCGAGCACCCAGAATACGCTAACGATGTTGCGCTACAAAAAAGACACATTCCGTATGTTGGCGAAGTCCTTTTAGGACATGTGCGTTATGGCACCTTTGGAAAAAATAGCGTGGAAAGTGTTCATCCGTTTTTACGTCAAAACAACTGGATGCACCGTAACTTAATTGTTGCAGGTAACTTTAATATGACCAATGTTAATCAACTATTCGATAAATTGGTTAAACTCGGCCAGCACCCAAAAGAAAAAGCCGACACCATTACTATAATGGAAAAAATTGGTCATTTTTTAGATGATGCTGTATCAAAAATATATAAGAAGCTTAAAAAAGAAGGTTATAGTAAAAATGAATGTTCGCCTTTAATTGCTGAACGTTTAAATGTTGCTAAAATTTTAAGAAAAGCCTCTAAGGATTGGGATGGAGGTTATGCTATGGCTGGGCTACTTGGGCATGGCGACTCGTTTGTACTCCGCGATCCTGCTGGAATTCGCCCCGCATATTACTACAAAGATGATGAAGTTGTTGTAGTTGCCTCTGAGCGTCCTGTTATTCAAACTGTTTTTAATGTAGATTTTGACGACGTTAAAGAATTAGATCCTGGGCATGCCATAATTACAAAAAAATCTGGCGAAGTCGCTATTAAAAAAATTATAGAACCACTGGAAAGAAAAGCGTGTTCTTTTGAACGTATTTATTTTTCTAGAGGTAGCGATGCTGAAATATACCAAGAGCGTAAAGAACTAGGAAAACTACTTATGCCTAAAGTATTAGAATCTATAGAAAACGACACAAAAAACACAGTGTTTTCCTATATTCCTAATACAGCTGAAACCTCCTTTTTTGGAATGATTGAAACGGTAGAAGCCCATTTAAACGAAAAGAAAACCCAAGCCATTTTAGATGGAAATGGGCAATTATCTGCAGATCAAGTTACCGATATACTTTCTGAAAGACCTCGCATTGAAAAAATTGCTATTAAAGATGTTAAACTACGAACCTTTATTACCGAAGATAGTAGCCGTGACGATTTAGTAGCTCACGTTTACGATGTAACGTACGGTGTTATTAAACCTACCGACAATCTTGTTATTATAGACGATAGTATTGTACGAGGTACCACATTAAAAAAGAGTATTATAAAAATGATGGATCGCTTGAGTCCAAAGAAAATTGTTGTGGTATCATCGGCTCCTCAAATTCGTTACCCAGATTGCTACGGTATTGATATGGCTAGGCTAGAAGACTTAATTGCTTTTAGAGCTATGTTAGAATTATTAGAAGAAAATAATAAATATCACTTAGTAAAAGAAGTTTACGATAAATGTAAAGCTCAAGTAAACTTAGAAGATAAAGACGTAAGAAACTTTGTAAAAGATCTATACAAGCAATTTACAGACGATGAGATTTCTAATAAAATAGCACAACTTATTTCAGATGATACAGTAAATGCTAAGGTAGAAACCATTTTCCAACCTGTAGATAACCTTCATAAAGCCTGTCCTAAAAATTTGGGCGACTGGTATTTTACAGGTAATTATCCTACTGTTGGTGGAAATCGTGTTGTTAATAGAGCGTTTATTAATTTTTACGAAGGAAACAAAGAAAGAGCTTACTAATCAGAGAGTTGCATATACACTTTATCCTACAAAACAAACTGTTTGGCTAATAAAATAGCGTTTTATCTATTTTTTAACGCAACTTAATTTAATAAAATCTACCTTAGTAATACCATAACATAAGTAGGTTAAGTTCATGGTAGATTTGGGGCAAAAAAGGCGAACATCTTGTTCGCCTTTTTTATTAAAACCCTGTCTATTTTATAAAAAATCACCAGTTTCAACGCAACTTTTTAACTTTTAGACTGATTTATAAGTAGTTTATCCAATATTTTTAATCGGTTTTACCCTATTCCATAAATTTGTTGCCACCATAACATAAGTAGGTTAAGTTTATGGTAGATTTGGGGCAAAAAAGGTGAACACTTGTTCACCTTTTTTCATTTTAAAAATATTTATATTGAAATAAAAAAAAGCAAACCAAAAATGGTTTGCTTTTTTATTCTATTAAGAACGTGTGGTTATTTAGCCTCAGCATAACGACGTTCTACTTCGTTCCAATTAATTACGTTAAAAAATGCCTCAATGTAATCTGGTCTTCTATTTTGATAGTTTAAATAATAAGCATGTTCCCAAACATCTAATCCTAATATAGGTGTTCCTTGGCAAGTTACATCTGGCATTAATGGATTGTCTTGGTTTGGCGTGGAGCATACTTCAACTTTACCACCTTTGTGCACACACAACCAAGCCCATCCAGAACCAAATTGTGTTGCTGCAGCTTTGCTAAAAGCGTCTTTAAAAGCCTCTACAGATCCAAAAGCGTCTTCTATAGCGTCTTTTAACTCGCCAGACAAACGTCCTTTTCCTTCAGGATTCATCACCTCCCAAAATAATGAGTGGTTGTAAAACCCACCACCGTTATTTCTAACAGCAGCATTACTCATATCTAAATTTGTAAGAATATCTTCTATACTTTTTCCTTCTAAATCTGTGCCTTCAATAGCAGCATTTAACTTAGTGGTATAGCCGTTATGATGTTTTGTGTGATGTATTTCCATAGTACGAGCATCAATATGTGGTTCTAATGCGTCGTATGCGTATTTTAATTTTGGTAATTCAAAAGCCATAATATGTTATGTTTTAGTGATTAAACTTAATTCTTAAGCCAAATTTAATGATTATTGAGGATTTTATAGACAAATTGAAAATAATAAATTGTTATGAAGTTATTGATTGTTTTTATCTTGTACCAAAAGATTTTAGTAAATGCCACAACAAGATACGTTTACCATTTATAATGCTTCGGCAGGAAGCGGAAAAACCTATACGCTAGTAAAAAATTATTTACAAATTATTTTGGCTTCTAATAGCGCCTTAAAATTTAGAACACTTTTAGCGTTAACCTTTACCAATAAAGCTGTTAACGAAATGAAATCGCGTATTATAGAAACGCTAAAGCTTTTTTCTGAAGAAAGCATTCTAATGGCAAACCACCCTATGTTTAATGATTTAACACAGGAACTTCGTATCTCATCCGAAGAACTCCACGAAAAGTCTAAAAAACTGCTGCAAACTATGGTTCACAATTATGCGGCTTTTGATATTTCAACCATAGATAAATTTAACCATAGACTTATAAGAACGTTTGCTCATGATTTAAAACTGCCTGTTAACTTTGAAGTAGAACTAGACACAACCTATTTATTAGGAAAAGCCGTTGATTTACTTATTGAAGAAGCTGGAACGAATAAAGAACTAACCAAAATATTAGTTGATTTTGCTATTGAAAAAGCCGATGACGACAGAAGCTGGAATATTGCTTACGATTTTAATCAGATAGCAAAACTTTTAATTAACGAAAACGACATTCCTTATATAAACGAGCTTAAAGGAAAAACCGTTACAGATTTTGCCAATCTTAAAACAGCTTTACTTAAAACACAAAAAGAAAAGAGTAATTATATTATTAATCAGGCAAAAAATGCTTTAGAACTTATTGAAGCAGCAAGTTTAGAACATAACGATTTTAGCCGCGGCTCACTCCCAAAGTACTTTACAAAACTTTCTAACAAGAATTTTAAAGACGAATTTACTGCTGCATGGCAAAAAGATTTAGTAGAAAACAATACGCTTTACCCCAAACGCGTACCCGATATGGTTGCTAATACTATTAACGAAATACAGCCACAATTAGCGGCTTTTTTCGAAACAACAAAAACAGCTATTACCGAGTATAATTTTCTTAAAAACTGCATAAAAAACATAACGCCACTATCAGTAATACATGCTATTAGCGAAACTTTAGATAATATTAAAAAAGAGGACGATTTATTATTAATTTCAGAATTTAACACCATTATACACAACGAAATTAAACAGCAACCAGCACCTTTTATTTACGAGCGTCTTGGCGAAAAGTTTAAACATTATTTTATCGATGAATTTCAAGACACCTCCATATTACAATGGACTAATTTAACGCCTTTAATAAGTCATGCGCTATCTAACGAAAATTTAAAAGGTGAAACAGGAACAGCCATGTTAGTTGGTGATGCCAAACAAGCCATTTATCGTTGGCGTGGCGGACGCGCAGAGCAATTTATAGATCTGTATACAAAAACCGTAAATCCCTTTCAGGTTAACGCTAAAGAAAAATCTTTAGACTATAACTTTAGGAGCACCAAAACTATTGTAGAGTTTAACAATACGTTATTTAAACACCTTTCTGGCTTTGTATTTTCAAATCCCAATCATGCAGCCATATATCAAGCTAGTGAGCAAAAAACTTCTATACAAGAAACAGGATATGTAGAACTCAGCTTTTTAGATGTAAAAGATCAAGACAAAGATGAATTACATTGTGAAAAAACACTACAAATAGTACAGAAAGCTCTTAAAGAAAATTTTGCACTTGGCGACATTTGTATTATTACTAGAAAAGGAAAAGAAGGTGTTGCTATTGCCGAGTACTTAAATAATGAAGGTTTGAATGTTGTCTCATCGGAATCGTTATTACTAAGCAATGCATCAGAGGTTTTATTTATTGTTGATATGTTTCAGCTTAGTTTACAACCTAAAAACAACGAAACAAAATTTGCGACACTAACCTTCATTGCAGAACATATTTTAAATATTAACGATAAGCATAATTTTTATGCCCAATACATAGATTTAAATCCTGTAGATGCATTTAACCAACTATGTGAAAATCAAATAACTTTTAATTTTAATGATGTTTCAAGTCTTCCTATTTACGAAGCAACCGAAAGTATTATAAGAGCTTTCAATTTATGTGAAAAACCTAATGCATACGTTCAATTTTTTCTCGACGAGATTTTAGATTATTCACATAAACACGATGCTAGTATTTCTGGATTTTTAGAGCTTTGGGACAGAAAAAAAGACAAGCTCAGTATTGCCGCGCCGCAACAAAGTAATGCCATCCAGATTATGACCATTCATAAATCGAAAGGATTAGAGTTTCCTGTGGTTATTTTTCCTTATGCAAATCAAGACGTTTATTTCGATTTATCTCCTAAAGTCTGGTTTCCTTTAAATCCAGAAGAGTTTCATGGACTACCATGCATATATATTAACAAGAATAAAGAACTTGAAACCTACGGTAATATAGGACAACAGCTGTATACAAACTATCAATCTGAACTTGAACTAGACGCGATAAACTTACTTTATGTCGTTTTAACGCGTGCCGTAGAACAGTTATACGTTATTTCAGAACTAGACTTCGATAGAAAAAATCAGGAAAACATTAAAAAATATTCTGGCTTACTAATTAATTACCTTAAAGCAAACCACTTGTGGAATGATAATGAAACCGAATACTCCTTTGGAGACTCTAAAAGAACGCTTCAACCTAAAAATAAGCAAACCACCAAAACATTAGAAAGATTTATATCGACCCCTAGAGAACAACACCGTTTAAAAATAGTCACCAACTCTGGATATTTGTGGGACACTAATCAGGAAGCTGCTATTGAAAAGGGGAATTTAATCCATAATATTATGGCTAATATTAAAACCCAAAAAGATGTGCCTCTTGTTTTTAAAGACTATATAACTAAAGGCAAAATAACACCAACACAAGAACTCGAGCTACAAGAAATGGTTTTACAAATTATTAATCATCCAAAATTAACAACCTATTTTAGCAACCAACAAGTCATTTACAACGAAAAAGATATTATAACTAAAGATGGAACTATTTTAAGACCCGATAGATTAACCATTGATAAAAACCAAGATGTTACCATTCTCGATTATAAAACAGGGCAAGAAGAAGAAAAACATCAAGTACAAATAGAACGTTACCACAATGCACTTATAGATATGGGATATAACGTAACTAAAAAAATACTCATTTACATTAATCAAGATATTACGGTAAAAGAATTATAAATTTGCAAAAAACAATACAATCATGTACGGAAAAATAAAAGACTACTTACAAGAAGAATTACAACACATAAAAGACGATGGTTTATTTAAAGAAGAACGTATTATAACATCGTCTCAAGATGCAGAAATCACTTTAAACACAGGGGAAAAAGTTCTAAACTTCTGCGCTAACAATTATTTAGGGTTAAGTAATCACCCAGACGTGATTCAAGCTGCTAAAGACACTATGGATACCCATGGTTTTGGTATGTCTTCGGTACGATTTATTTGCGGAACTCAAGACATTCATAAAACCCTTGAACAAAAAATTGCCGAGTTTTACCAAACCGAAGACACTATTCTTTATGCAGCAGCTTTCGATGCTAACGGCGGTGTGTTCGAACCTTTATTAACTAAAGAAGATGCAATAATTTCCGACTCTTTAAACCACGCCTCTATTATCGATGGTGTTCGTTTATGCAAAGCTGCTAGATACCGTTACCAAAATAACGACATGGCAGACCTTGAAAAACAACTAATAGCAGCAAATGAAAATGGCGCAAGGTTTAAAATTATAGTTACAGATGGCGTATTTTCTATGGATGGATTGGTAGCACCATTAGATAAAATCTGCGATTTAGCCGATAAATACGATGCCCTTGTAATGATTGACGAATGTCATGCTGCTGGTTTTATAGGCGAAACAGGTCGCGGAACCTTAGAAGAAAAAGGTGTTATGGGGCGCATAGACATTATCACAGGAACACTTGGAAAAGCTTTAGGTGGCGCTATGGGAGGTTATACAACAGGGAAAAAAGAAATTATAGAAATGTTGCGTCAACGTTCAAGACCATACTTATTCTCTAATTCATTAGCACCAGCAATTGTAGGCGCTTCAATTAAGGTTTTCGATATGCTTTCTAACAATACCGAGCTAAGAGACAAACTAGAATGGAACACAAACTATTTTAAAAACGGGCTTAAACAAGCAGGTTTTGATATCATTGATGGCGATTCTGCCATAGTTCCTGTTATGCTTTATGATGCTAAGCTATCGCAAACCATGGCTAATATGTTACTTAAAGAAGGAATTTATGTAATAGGTTTCTTCTATCCAGTGGTACCAAAAGAAAAGGCTAGGATACGAGTACAATTATCAGCAGCACACGAAAAAGAACATTTAGATAAAGCCATTAAAGCATTTGTTAAAGTTGGAGAAAAGTTGGAAATCATTTAATTTTTTCATAGAATAGCCTATAAATTAGGGCAAATATTCAATATTTTTCTATATTTGTCTTTGTTAATATTATTTAACAACTTACTTTTGCTTACAATTAACACTTAAAAATTAAATTTTTGAATATGAAAAATCTTAGCAGATTATTGTTCGCGATGTTGCTTATATTTGGCCTAAGCAATGCCAATGCGCAAGATGAAAACAACCCATGGGCTATAAGCCTAGGAGTAAACGCGGTTGATTTTTACCCTACTGGTGAAGATGCTCCACTTGGCGATTACTTCGACGAATATTTTAATGCCACAGATCACTGGAACATTTTACCTTCACTTTCTAGCCTTACTGTATCAAGATATATTGATAGTGGTTTTAGTTTAGGTGTTACAGGTTCTATTAACAGAATTGACAGCTATGGTGATGCCTCTGTTAATGATCTTTCTTACTACGGACTTGACGGTACAGTTAAATATAGCTTTTCTGAAATCTTAAACTCAAACTGCATTGAACCTTTCTTAGGTGTTGGTGGTGGTTACACTTGGGTTGACGAAATTGGAGCTGGTACTTTAAACGGAACTGTAGGAATTAATTTCTGGTTATCAGAACACATTGGTTTAAACTTACAGAGTACTTACAAGCACGCATTCGAAGATTATTTAGATACACATTTCCAACATACTGCTGGTTTAACATTTAAGTTTGGTGGTAAAGATACAGACGGTGACGGTATCTACGATAAAGACGATGCTTGTCCAGAAGTTGCTGGTCTTGAGGAATTCAACGGATGTCCTGATTCTGACGGTGACGGTATCGAAGACGGTAAAGACGATTGTCCTAACGAAGCTGGTTTAGCTGAATTTAACGGATGCCCTGATACAGATGGTGACGGTGTAGCTGATAAAGACGATGCTTGTCCTGCAGTAGCTGGTGAAAAAGCTTTAGCTGGATGTCCAGATGCTGACGGTGATGGTATTGCTGATAAAGATGATAACTGTCCTAACGAAGCTGGTCCTGCCGAAAACAACGGATGCCCATGGCCAGATACTGATGGTGATAACGTTTTAGATAAAGACGATAACTGTCCAGATGTTGCTGGTACTGTAGCTAACAACGGTTGCCCAGAAGTAACTGAAGAAGTGCAAAAAACACTTAACGCTTATGCTAAGACCATCTTATTCGACACAGGTAAAGCATCTATTAAATCTGAGTCTGAAAAAGTGTTAAGCGATATTATCGCCATCTTAAACGAATACCCAACAGCTAAATTTACTGTTGAAGGACACACTGATAGCGTTGGAAGCAGCAAGCTTAACCAAGGCCTTTCTGAAAAACGTGCCCTTTCTGTAAAAGAATACTTAGTAGCTAACGGTGTAGATCAGTTTAGATTATCTTCAATGGGCTATGGTGAAGACAAGCCTATCGACACTAACAAAACAAGAGCTGGTAGAGCTAACAACAGACGTGTAGAAATTAACTTAATAAAATAATTACTGGTTAACACACCATTATAAATTTTAAAAAAACGCTCCGAAAATCGGAGCGTTTTTTATTTTTATAACATGACAACAACTTTTCTTGAAGACATAATTATAGACCTAAAACAACAAGGTCGTGATATTTCTAAATTAACCTTTGTGCTACCTAGCAAACGTGCTGGTGTATTTTTAAAAAACACCTTAAACAAGCACATTCCTGGCACCTTTTTTAGTCCAGAAATAATTTCTATCGAAGAGTTTGTTGAACAAATATCTAACTTAGAACAAATTCCTAATACCGAGTTATTTTTTGAATTTTATAGGGTTTATCTAGACATTACCCCAAAAGAAGATATTGAACCATTTGATAGGTTTTTTAAATGGGCACAAATAATTATTCAAGATTTTAATGAGATTGATCGCTATTTAATCGAACCTAACAACATTTTTGATTACTTAACCGAAATAAAAAAAATAGAACATAACCATTGGTCTATAGAAGCTAATCAAACACCATATATAAAAAGTTATTTGTCCTTCTGGAATAGGTTAAAACTATATTACCAAACGTTAACTAAACAGCTTATATCGAAACAAAAAGGCTATCAAGGTTTAGTTTATAGAGAAGCCTCAAACAACTTAAAGACTTTTGTAAAAGAAAATACAGCTAATAAATATATTTTCGCTGGTTTTAATGCTCTTAATAAAGCCGAAGAGATAATTATTCAAGAATTATTAAATCAAGGACTGGCAAACATTTACTGGGATATTGATGCGCATTTTATAAATAATAACCTACACGACGCAGGCTATTTTATTAGGTCGCATACAGAACATTGGAACATTTTAAAAAAACAAGGTTTTAACTGGAAAACCAACCACTATCGTAACAGTAAACACATAAATATTACAGGAACGCCTAAAAATGTTGGGCAAATAAAATATATTGGAAACTTATTAGAAAAACTAAGCACCAAAAATGAATTAAAAAATACAGCTGTAGTGTTAGGTGACGAATCGCTTCTTATTCCGTTAATTAACTCGCTCCCTGAGAATATTAGTGCAATAAACATTACTATGGGGTTGCCCCTGCATCAAATTCCTTTAGCATCACTTTTCGAAAAATTATTCGGTATATATAAATCGAAAAAGCCTATTATTTATTACAAAGAGATTGTGAATATATTATCGCATGAATACATTAGACCACTGTTATGGGATAATAACTTAAATCATGCCGATGTTATTATAGAGCATATTCAAACAAATAACATTGTATCACTTTCTGTAAATGAACTTGTTGAGTTAGCCCCTCAAAAAAAAGAGCTGCTCACCTATCTTTTTAAAACCTGTAAAAATGTACCCAAGGAAGCATTGCAAAATTGCAAAAAGATTATTTTAAGCATAAAAACACATCTTAATAATAACAAATCTAGCCATTTATTAGCTTTAGAATATTTATATCGCTTTAACGAAGTATTTAACTCCTTAGAGCAAATGATGGCACAATTTAACTATATAGAAACCGTTGACACCTTATATAGTTTATACAAAGAGCTTATAAAAAATGACACACTAGATTTTCATGGAGAACCCTTACAAGGTCTGCAAATTATGGGAATGCTGGAATCTCGTGTCTTAGATTTTGATACGGTTATTATCGCATCGGTAAACGAGGGAATTTTACCCGCTGGAAAAACACAAAACTCGTTTATTCCGTTTGATGTGAAATTGGAAAACAACTTACCTACATACAAAGAAAAAGACGCCGTTTATACCTATCACTTTTATAGATTATTGCAACGAGCAACCAATGTTCATATTGTTTATAATACAGAACCTGATGTACTAAACGGTGGCGAAAAAAGCCGATTTATAACACAATTAGAAATAGATAAAATTCATAACGTAAACTCATCAATAGTAACATCTCCTGTCCCTTCAGTATCAAAAAAACTATTAGAAGTTGAAAAAAATAATGCCGTATTAAACCGATTAAAAGACATCGCGAAAAAAGGGTTTTCTCCTTCGGCATTAACTAATTATATAAGAAACCCTATAGACTTTTATTCTCAAAAAATTCTAGGCATAAAAGAGTTTGATGATGTTGAAGAGACCGTAGCCGCAAATACCTTAGGAACAACAATACACAACACTCTCGAAGATTTATATAAACCACTAATAAATCAAGAGTTAACCGAAGTTGTACTTAAAGACTTAAAAAGCAAGGTAACCAATCTTGTAAGTCATCATATAAAAAATGAATTTAAATCTGGTGATATTACTACAGGGATAAATCTTATTATTTTTGAAATCGCTAAACGCTATGTCAACAACTTTATCAACCTAGAACTTAATCAGGTTAAAAATGGTAATAGTATTAAAATAATCGCTGTCGAAGCCTCTTATAAAGTGCCTTTGCATATCCCTGAACTTGATTTTCCAGTACACTTAACTGGTATGGTTGACCGTGTTGATGAGTTTAATGGCATAACTAGAGTTATCGATTACAAATCTGGTAAGGTAGAACCAAGTAAAGTAAAAATTAAGCAGTGGGAAGACCTTACAACCGATTACGATAAATACAGTAAATCGTTTCAAATATTGGCCTATGCTTATATGATGAATCACAATAATCCGTTTGAAAAACCTATTCAAGCAGGCATTATTTCTTTTAAAAATCTAGGGCAAGGATTTATGTCGTTTCATGACAATAAAAACAACCTTATAACTCAAGACACCTTAGATAACTATTTTCAGCAACTAAAACAGCTAATATTAAAAATTTGCAATCCTAACAGTCCATTTGTAGAAAAAGAAATCCACTAATAGGTTATCCATTATACGTCATATGCCGTATTTTAATAAACATTGTTTTGTTGTTCCTTTGAATAAGAATCAATAACCTAACTAAACGTAACATTATGGCATCAAAACTTCTTTTAGTCTTAACATTGTTTTTTACCGGACTTTCTTTTTCTCAAGACAAAATAAAATATACTGATGATGAAATAGATATGCTAAAAGCATACTACTTTAATGAAGGCTTTAACACACCAGCTAGAAAAAAGCTTTCTACACTAATCATGAAAGATGGCACAACTTATAAAGGCTATTGCAAAAGTGTTATTACAAAAAAGGGGCAAATACACAAAGTATATTTTAAAGACAGTATTTCTGGGGATAAAATGACACTTAATGTAAAAGATATTGCCGAAGCTTATTTATTTGCTAGCGGTATGGAAAAATTTAACAAAGCTTCCAAAAAAATAAATAATTGGGGAATGGGTAGAAATAGCATGAGCAAAGTAACCTCTAGCGATCAAATTTATTTTGAAAACCAGATGGTTTCTTTAAAAAACAAAAAAGACAAACAAGAGTTTTTAATGCAGCTTTTAAACCCTAATTTCAGTCATATTATTGCTGTATATCACGACCCTTTTGCAAAAGAAACGGGTGGTGTTAGGTTTGGCGGAGCGCCTAAAATTGGCGGCGGTGTTATAAAATCGTATTATGTAAAAAAAGACGATAAAATTATTTGGCTACACAAAAGTGATTTTGAAGAGAATTACAACTTTTTATTTGGCGACAACGAAAACTTTATAAAAAAATACCCTTACAATGCTGTAGACTGGGATTGGTTTAGTGGTTTGGTATTAGAATACACAAAAATGTCCTCAGATAAAAGTTAAGCAGAAAATCGTATTTTATTGTATGTTTTAAAAAGAAAAACCCCGAATAATTTCGGGGTTTTGTGTGGAGCGTAATTATACTTAACCTTTACCTTATTTTAAAAAGCATAATGAAAATATAAGGTAAAATCACTACATTATTAATAGGCCTGCAATATTACTTAATATAGTTTTTGGGTAGTAAGAATTAAATAATTATCTAAATTTAAGACATTTAAAAATTTCATAAATGAAAAATAACAAACAAGCCCCTATGACAAGGAGTGACTATTTGAGAGCTGTTGAAAGAGTGAAAAAACATATTCATGATGAAAATGTCGATTATTGTGGTGCAACATTTGCGATAAAACAAGTTATGGGGAATGATTATAAACCACATTCATGGCAATTAAAAAGAGTTGCATTTAAGTTAACCGTAACTGGTAAGTACTATAAAGAAATATCTGTTGATAAAAAGTATTTTGATATTGATATTATTCCATATCCTAAAAATACTCTAAGAATGAAAAAATGGCAAATGTATGCTTTTTGGCCTACATTTATAATTGCCGTTTTTGGTGGTTTATATACAATATATAATGGTTTTTATGAAAGCCCGAAACAACAATCTAAAATTGAAGTTTTAGAGGCTAAAGTCAATAATCTACAAAAAGAAATAAACCAAGTAAAACAGCTAATTGAAAAACAAGATACACCTAAAAATAAGTGATTTTTTTATGCTGTATAAATGTGGGCACAATTAAAAAACCCTATCCACGAAAACAACGTAAATAGGGCATATATAAAAAATAATTGTGGAGCATATCGGAGTCGAACCGATGACCTTTTGGCTGCCAGCCAAACGCTCTAGCCAGCTGAGCTAATGCCCCATTATAAAAGCGAAAATAGTATTTTTATAAACATAAATACTGTTTTCTTATAAATTTATTTTAGTCCACTTAATACTAAAACAGGCAACGTTTTACTATTAAAGTCTTTTTTAAGAATCGTATTCTTCTCCCAAAGCTTAGTGAAGAAGCCACGTTTTCTTCTTACTACGCACAGTAAATCCGGGTCGTTATCTTTATAATGCTCTAACACGCCTTGAAATGTTGTCGCGTTTTCACTTTTAGTGGTCTTAGTAAGTAGTGCTTGCAACTCGGTATTTACATCAAAATCGCCTTCATTGTAAAACGGCGTTTTTACCAATAATAAATTAACAATAGATTTAAATTGGTTTTGGATATCTTTTAATGGCTTTAAAACACCTTCTTTCTTAATATTAGCTGATTTTAGAGCTATTAAAATATAAATAATAGGCTTAAAAGTATAGCCTTCTGGAACAATTAAAGCAGGAATATTGGTTTGCTTAACAATTTTACCTGAGGTCTTCCCTAAGTACACTTCTTCACGGTTAGAATTAGTTCTAGGTTCAATTAAAATTAAGTCTATATCAAGCGTTTTACAAACCAATTCTATGGTATCTATAAGCTTTCCTTTAAATGTTTTAACCTCAACCTCAACACCTTTTTTATCAACTTTACTAACATGAGAATTTAAAAACTCTAAACTTTCGCGCTCCAAAATATGATCTACTTTTAGCATGGTTCCTGCTTTGGTATATACATTGTAAATTTGCACTACATACACCTTGGCGCCAAAAGCTTTAGCAAAATCTATAGCGTATTGTAAATGGTTTACAGCATTTTTCGAGGATCCCACAGGAACTAATATAGACTTCATAATCAAGATTATAAACAAGTTAGAATGCAAAAATACACATTAAATTTATTTTGATTGCGACTTCTTTAAATGTATTGATTTAATAAATTTTACGACCTTAGCAGTTCTAAAAAAAATCACACTTACAATTTCATCTCTTGAACGCAGATTTAAGCACAAAAAACATAAACCGATTGGCCATTCCTGCATTAATAGCTGGAATTTCCGAACCTATACTATCGTTAACCGATACGGCTGTAGTAGGTAATATAGATGTTAATGCTACCCAGTCGCTTGCTGCTGTTGGCATTGTTACAACTTTTTTGTCTATGCTTATTTGGGTGTTTGGGCAAACACGAAGTGCTATTTCGTCTATTATTTCGCAATATTTAGGCGCAGGAAAATTAGATGAAGTTAAATCGTTACCTGGACAAGCTATTGTTATTATTATAATGATTAGTGTGTTTATTATTGTAACTACATTCCCATTTTCTGAGCATATTTTTAAGCTATATAATGCATCAGGATTGATACTTGATTATTGTGTAGAGTATTACAACATACGAATATTTGGGTTTCCGTTTACATTATTTACAATTGCTGTTTTTGGGGCTTTTCGCGGACTTCAAAACACATTATACCCTATGATTATTGCTATTATTGGCGCATCAACCAATATTGCTTTAGATATTATTCTGGTTTATGGCATAGATGGTTTAATCCCTGCTTTACACATTAAAGGTGCTGCTTATGCTAGTGTTATTGCTCAAATTTTAATGGCGCTTATTTCGGCTATTTATTTACTTAAAAAAACGCCTATACCACTAAAAGTGCAATTACCATTAAATAAAGAACTTAAAAAATTTAGTGCTATGGTACTTAACCTCTTTATAAGAACCATTGCGCTTAATGTGACATTATATTTTGCTAGTTCCTTTTCAACTAGCTATGGTGCAGAGTATATTGCTGCTTATACCATTGCTATTAATATTTGGTTTTTTGGTGCTTTTTTAATCGATGGCTATGCTAGTGCTGGCAATATTTTATCTGGAAAACTGTATGGTGCAAAACACTACCATTCCTTAATTAAATTAAGTAATAAACTTATTGGTTTTGGAATCGTTTCTGGAATAGTTATCGCTATTTTTGGCGCGTTGTTTTACTATCGTATTGGCGAAATTTTTACCGATGACCAAGCGGTTTTAAATCAGTTTTATAATATTTTCTGGATCGTACTTGCCATGCAACCACTTTGTGCTTTAGCATTTATTTTTGATGGTATGTTTAAAGGGTTAGGAATGATGAAATATCTAAGAAACCTCTTACTCTTTGCTACTTTTATCGTCTTTATTCCTGTGCTTTTATTTTTAGACCAGTTGGAATATAAACTCTATGCTGTTTTTACAGCCATGACGGTCTGGATTATTGCCCGAGGCGTACCATTAATTATAAAATTTAGACAACTCTTTTTACCATTAGCACAAAAACAATAACTTTGTTATGCTTATAAAACAGGTTATGTTAGCACTATTACAACAAGTAAATATTGAAGAAAAAATAAAAAACGCTCCTGATAATCACTACGAAATAGGTGTGTTTATTGGAACCTTACTGCCTTTTGTAGTATTAGTTGCTATTGCCTACTTATTTTATAGGTACAATAAAAATAAAATGAACAACAATTAATTATGGGTAATCAACTCTTTTTGCTTTTAGCAGTCGTCTTAATTATCATCTATTTTTATAACCGAAATAGAGGCCGCAGAAGATAATTTATCGTGTTTTTAACCACCCAGTAATACTAAGTCTTTTAGTATTTACAGGTTTTACTTCATGCTCTAGCAACTGACTCTCAAAAATAACCATCCTACCGGGAAATGGATAAATAACTTTTGGTATTTCTTGCCCTTCATTATTTAAATACAACACCAATTCGCCGCCATTTTCTGGCGTCCAATCTTCATCGTTTAAATAACAAACTATAGACAATTTTCGTCTATCATCATTTTGAAACGTATCTAAATGGCGTTTATAAAATGTGCCTTTAGGATAAATAGCATAATGAAACTCCTTATGCAAAATTCCCATAAAGCATGTTTTGTTTAAGTAAGCAATTAAATCGTTTACTTTAGTAAAAAATAACTGTTCGGAAGCATTTGCTTTTGCCTCATCAATCCAAAAAATTTGATCGCCACGAATAGTCTTTACAACACTCTCGTTTACTTTATTCCCTATCGCAGCTTTTTTAAAGGCATCGTCCTCTTGCTTTGCTAGTAAATCATGTCGAAGTGCATGTACTTCGGTTTCAGTAAAAAACGCTTCAACAATACTGTATTGTTGCTCCAGTAAATCTGAAATAATGCGTTCATATTGTGGATTTTCAACAAAATCCAATCGCTCAAAAAGCTCGCTCATAAACTTAAATCACAAAAAGTGTGTAAATGTAATTTAAAATCCGATTGCTTTTACAAAATCGATACCTTTGCAATGAAATTTTTTTACAACATGAGTCATATTAGAATCACTAAACTATTTTCTTTTGAAACAGGACACGCCCTTTACGGCTACGACGGAAAGTGCAAAAATGTACATGGACATAGCTATAAACTATCGGTAACTGTAATAGGAAAGCCTATTAACGATACTTCCAATGTAAAATACGGTATGGTTATCGATTTTGGTGATTTAAAAAAAATCGTGAAAGAAGATATTGTTGATGTGTTTGACCATGCTACGGTTTTTAATAAAAACACCCCGCATGTAGAACTCGCCAAAGAACTACAAGACCGCGGACACAACGTTATGTTGGTGGATTACCAACCAACAAGTGAAATGATGGTCATAGATTTTGCAAAAAAAATTAAAAAACGTTTGCCTGACAATATTAAACTACACGCTTTAAAGCTTCAGGAGACCGATACGAGTTATGCCGAATGGTACGCTTGCGATAATTAAAAATGATTTGTTATGCTAAACTTGACTTAGCATCTATTATATTTACTTCATGAATATCCCAAAAGGAAAAAAAATTTATTTTGCCTCCGATAATCACTTAGGAGCACCCAATAAAAAAACGTCGTTGCCACGCGAAAAAAAATTTGTTAACTGGTTAGACAACGTTAAACAAGATGCGGCGGCTATTTTCTTACTTGGCGATTTATTTGATTTTTGGTTTGAATATAAAACCGTTGTTCCTAAAGGATTTACCAGGACCTTAGGGAAGCTTGCCGAAATTTCGGATGCCGGTATTCCTATTTACTATTTTGTGGGCAATCATGATTTATGGATGAATGGTTATTTTGAAGAAGAATTAAACATACCTGTATACCATAAACCCAAAACATTTACGTTTAACAACAAAACCTTTTTAATTGGTCATGGTGATGGTTTAGGCCCAGGAGACAAAGGCTATAAACGTATGAAAAAAGTCTTTACAAATCCGTTTTGTAAATGGTTGTTCCGATGGTTACATCCAGATTTAGGCGTAAAATTGGCTCAATACCTTTCTGTAGAAAACAAACTTATTTCTGGTGAAGAAGATGCCAAATTCCTTGGCGAAGATAACGAGTGGTTAGTGCAATATTGCAAACGAAAAGAAGCCCAAAAACATCACGATTTTTATGTGTTTGGTCACAGACATTTGCCTCTAGAAATAAACCTCAACGAAACATCTAAATACATTAATTTAGGCGATTGGATAAACTACTATACCTATGGTGTTTTTGATGGGGATACTTTTAAACTTCATACTTTTAATTAAAATGAAAAAAAACTTATTACTACTATTAACACTCTCTTTTTTGTTTTCTTGTGCTGAAAAACCTTCCAATTGCAACGCATTTAAAACAGGCACATTTAAATACACTGGAGAATCATCATTTCCTGGTGTTATAACAAGAACGGCGTCCTCACAAATTGAAGAAGTGCCTCAAAATGGTTTAGAAGTTCATAGCGATATTGAATGGGTATCAGATTGTGAATATATTTTAACTTATACAAAAGTAGTAAGTAACACTATTGGATCAGAAGGGATTGTAGGAAAGCAAATGCATGTAACTATTTTAGAAGCCAATGAAAATACGTTTTTAATTCATGCCAAAAGTGATGCTATAGACGATAATTTAGAGCTTATCAAAATAGAGTAATTTATCTATTCTTCATCATCGTGTGCTTCAACATCTTTGGTTAAATCTAAACGTCTAAAAGATGGCGAAATTAACCCCATAGAAATTACGGTAAGTAACGTCATGGAACCACCAAAAACAACAGCAGTAACGGTTCCCATAAGTTTGGCTGTTAAACCACTTTCAAAAGCGCCTAATTCGTTAGAAGACCCAACAAACATAGAATTTACCGATGCTACACGACCACGCATATGATCGGGGGTTTTTAATTGTAGAATAGTTTGTCTAATCACTACAGAAACGCCATCAAACACACCACTAAAGAATAAAGCTATTAAGGAAATCCAAAACATTTCGGATAATCCAAAAACAATAATACTTACCCCAAACCCAAAGACCGCTCCTAGAAGCTTCAACCCAGCTTTTCTACTTAATGGAATATAGGCAGTAACTAACATGGTTATAAAAGCGCCTACTGCTGGCGCAGCACGTAATACGCCAAACCCTTGCGAACCAACCTTTAAAATATCTTGTGCAAAGACGGGTAATAATGCAACGGCTCCACCAAATAATACAGCAATCATATCTAAGGTTAATGCCCCAAGAATAGCTTTGGTACCAAAAACAAAACGTAAGCCTTCTTTTAAACTTTTACCAACAGGCTCACCTATTTTAGGGTTTAAAATAGGTTTTTTAGAAACATTTAATAAGGCTATTAAAGCAAATACTGTAAAACCAAAAATTAAGCACATAGACCAATGTACACCTATCCAATGAATAGAAAACCCTGCTAATGCTGGGCCCAAAACCGCCGCCATTTGCCATGTAGAACTGCTCCAAGTTGCCGCATTAGGATATAGTTTTTTAGGCACAATTAAAGCTACTAAAGAAAATACTGTTGGTCCAATAAAAGCCCTAACAAAACCTCCTAAAAACACTAAGAAATAGATACTGTATAAAATAAGTTTTTTATCCCAGTCTTTTATAACCAAATCCCAGGTGAGTAAAAACAAGCCCAAGCTTATTATTGAAAAGGCTAAAATACATTTAATAAGCAGGTTTCGTTTTTCCTTTTGGTCTACAACATGACCCGCAAATAACGCCATAGAAACTGCAGGAATAACCTCCATTAAACCTATAATCCCTAATGATAAAGGGTCTTTAGTTAGAGAATAAACTTCCCATTCTATGACAATAAACTGCATGGACCATGCAAAAACTAAAGCAAACCTTACTAAAAGAAAAATATTGAACTCTTTAATTCGTAGGGCTGCGTAAGGATCTTTTTTGGCCATGTCTCAAACTTATTTTGAAACGTACAAAAGTACAATATGAAATCCTGCTGAAAAAAGAATTATATTAATTTTAGCTATGATAACAAGCAGAGTGCAATTTTAAGTTATCTTATTACCGACTTACTTTTCTATTAATTTAAACGCTACCCGACGGTTAATCGCTCTGTTTTTCTCTGTGTTATTTTTTACTTTTGGTTTTGAGCTACCATAGCCAAACCACTTTATTTTTGTTTTATCTAGTCCTTTATTTATTAAATAGTCGGATACAGCTTTCGCACGTTGTTCAGATAATTCCTGATTTCTTTTATGGGTACCTACATTATCGGTATGTCCATAAATTTCAATATGTAGCTCTGGGTGTTTAATTAAATGTTCATATAAATTATTTAGTTCGTTTTTTGAAGCTTCTAATAACGTTGCTTTATCAAAGTCGAAAAGCACATTTTTAAAAGTATAGGTTTTGTCTTTTTTAAAAGAGTGTTCTTTTTCTACTGGAACTTTTATTTTTAATTCATTAGTATCCTCTCGCAATAAAGAAATCGCCACATCATCTATATAATAATAAGCCATAGGCTTAAACTTATTTCGTTCTATTTTTTCAACATCACTTTTAAAATTGCTCTCAAAATTTCCTATCAAGAAATATGTTTCAAACCCTTTTGCTTTATAGCTACATTGTATTTGCACCCATTGTGTTTTATTATTAAGGTAATTCTTATTAAAAATAGGAGCAAATGCCACATTATCTGCTCTGGCAGCAACTTTATGTGCGTTAATAACACGGTCGTAATTTATATTACTCATCTTACGGTCTAAAAAATAAACTCCAAAATGCCTAATCGCTCTATTTGACTGTTCTGAAAGACTTACATAAAATGAAATTTGATATGTTTTATCCTTTTCTAATGTTTGAGAAAGTGTTCCTTGAATATACTCTCGATAATTATCATGAGTAAATCCATAAAAACCTGCATATCCTTTTCCTGTTCTAGGGTTTTGTTGCCCATTAAAGTTTGTATATCCTACTGTTTTACTACATTTATTAAAGTAATCAGGTGTGCCTCCAGTAGGTCTTAACCAATATCTTACTCCTCTATCCTCATCAAAGCTAAAATAGCCTATGCTTTCAGGACAATTTTTAAACTCTTCAAAACTGGGGTTTTTAACTAAGTTTTGAGACAGAAGGATGGTTTGAAACAAAAAGAAAAAGGTTAATAGTTGATATTTCATTTTAGAAGAACGTAAACTTGAAAGAATTTATTTTAAACGAATTCTGAATCAAGTTCAGAATGACGGTTCTATTTTATATCTCTTAATCGTAGCTGCAAAGACACATTTCCTTTCCAATGATTTTCATCGATAGAATACACAGCTTTAAAAAGGTTTTTATTAGAGATTAGCGATAACTTCTCTCCTAAACCAAATCCAATACCAACAATTTTTTGTGCACCATTAGTTACTGTAACACGTAAATGCGACCCATCGCCAACCTGTTTTCCATAGCCTGTGTCTTGCAAATGTTCGCTCATAAAAACAGGGGTTCTATTACCTGGACCAAAAGGCGCAAATTGTTTTAGAATACGGTAAAATTTAGGCGTTATATCGCTTAAATCTATTTTAGCATCGATAGAAATTTCTGGTGTTAACAAGGTTGAATCTATTGTTTGCGAGACTTCTTCCTCGAAGGCTTGTTTAAAAGCTTCATAATTTTCTGGGTGAAGTGTTAATCCTGCGGCGTATTTATGGCCTCCAAATTGCTCGATATGTTCGCTACAAGCCTCTAAAGCATTATATACATCAAACCCAATAACCGATCGTGCTGAAGCTGCTAATTTATTACCACTTTTAGTAAATACTAGAGTTGGCCTATAATACGTTTCGGTTAATCGAGAGGCCACAATACCTATAACTCCTTTATGCCAATCTTCTTGATAAACTACTGTGGTTTTTCGGTCGGTTTCGTTTTGTTCAATAATTTGTTGAAGGGCTTCATCGGTTATACGGCTATCTTCTTCTTTTCTATCTGTATTAAAGACTTCTATTTCTGTAGCAAAAGTAGTCGCATGATTAAAATCGGTTTCTGTTAATAGGGTTACAGCATGATTGCCGTGTTTCATTCTTCCTGCAGCATTAATGCGTGGGGCTATAATAAAAACCACATCGGTAATGCTTAATTCTTCTTTTTTTACTTGAGCAATTAACGCTTTAATACCTGGTCTAGGCTGATTATTGATTACTTGTAACCCAAAATACGCCAATACCCTATTTTCTCCAGTAATAGGAACAATATCGGCTCCTATTGCAATGGCAACTAAATCTAAATAATGAGTTAGATCCTTAATGGTTTTTCCTTCATGTTTTGCCAAGGCTTGTATAAGCTTAAATCCAACACCACAACCGCAGAGCTCTTTGTAAGGATAATTACAATCGGTTCGTTTAGGGTCTAGAACAGCTACCGCTTTTGGAATGTCTTTTCCTGGTCTGTGATGGTCGCAAATAATAAAATCAATCCCTTTTTCCTTGGCATAGATGACTTTATCGACTGCTTTTATTCCACAATCTAAGGCAATAATGAGTGAAAACTCGTTGTCTTTAGCAAAATCAATGCCTTTATAAGATACACCGTAACCTTCTTGATAACGATCTGGAATATAGGTTGATACCAAATCGGTTCGTGTACGTAAGTAACTACTTAGTAACGACACTGCCGTCGTGCCATCGACATCGTAATCGCCATACACTAAAATACGTTCGTTATTAGCAAAAGCTTGTTCTATACGGGCAACAGCTTTATCCATATCTTGCATTAAGTATGGATCGTGTAAATGATTTAAACTTGGACGAAAAAACCGTTTGGCATCTTCATAAGTTTCAATACCACGCTGAACTAACAAAGTTGCTACAAATTCATCAACTTGTAAGGCATCCTGTAGTTGTAATATTTTTTGTGGTTCGGGTTTTGGCTTTAAAGTCCAACGCATAAAAACTTAATCGTTATGATAATGAATAGATGTTTTTACATTAGCAAATTTTCGAAACATTTCCATAACACCGCAATATTTATCTACTGAAAGATCTACCGCTTTTTTTATTTTTTTTTCATCTAGATGATTTCCATAAAAATGATATTCTACAGAAACAGTATGGTAATATTTAGGATGCTCTTCGGTAAGTTCGCCATAAGTGTCTATCCTAAAATCTGAGATTTTCACTTTCATTTTATCTAAAATAGACACCACATCCAATCCAGAGCAACCCGCCAAAGAAGACAACATTAGTGCTTTAGGACGTAAGCCTGAATTATGCCCACCATGCTCTTCTGAAGTGTCTATAAACAGGGTTTTACCGCTTGGGTTATCTGATTCAAATTGCGAGTTTCCTTTCCAATGAGTTGTGACTTTATGAGACATCTTTAAATAAATTTTTGTTACTTGTTCTATCAAAAATACTATATAAAAACTTAAAAACTAAGTACACATGCCATTAGTTTCTCCGCTATCTCCCGACCACGATTTAGAAACCCAACAACTTGCCGAGTTTTTTAACGAAACGCTTGGGTTTTGCCCTAATTCGGTATTAACCATGCAACACCGACCTGCGATTTCCAAAGCGTTTATTAATTTAAACAAAGCGGTAATGGCCAACGAAGGTCGTGTTACCTCTGCCTTAAAACGTATGATTGCTTGGGTTAGCAGTAATGCAGCAGGTTGTAGATATTGTCAGGCACACGCTATTCGTGCTGCAGAACGCTATGGCGCCGAACAGGAACAGTTAGATAATATTTGGGACTACAAAACTCACCCTTCTTTTTCTGATGCGGAACGCGCTGCGTTGGATTTTGCTCTAGCAGCTTCGGTAATTCCTAATACTGTGGATGAAAAAATTACATCTAATCTTTACACCTATTGGGATGAAGGTGAGATTGTAGAAATGTTAGGTGTTATTTCATTGTTTGGCTACCTTAACCGTTGGAATGATAGTATGGGAACATCAATTGAAAATGGTGCTGTAGAAAGTGGCGAGCAGTATTTAAGAAAACATGGTTGGGAGAAAGGAAAGCATGTTTAGATTGCTCCAAAAACTTTTATAGCTAATCAAAAAAGATGCTGAAACAAGTTTAGGAGGACATTAGGATTACTTTCTCCCGCCAACCACAATAACAATTTCACCTTTTGGTGGTTTATTAGTGTAATGGTCTAAAACGTCTCGGGCTGTTCCTCTTATGGTTTCTTCGTATAACTTTGTAAGTTCTCTAGATACCGACACTTGTCTATCTTCACCAAGATACTCACAAAAATGAGTAAGCGTTTTTATAAGCTTATGCGGACTTTCGTAAAAAATCATGGTTCGGGTTTCTTCAGCCAATAGTTTTAATCGGGTTTGGCGCCCTTTTTTTACTGGTAAAAAGCCTTCAAAAACAAACTTGTCGTTTGGTAATCCGCTGTTTACTAATGCTGGCACAAAAGCTGTGGCGCCTGGTAAACACTCTACATCTATATTGTTTTCAACACAGGCACGTGTAAGTAAAAATCCAGGATCGGAGATTGCAGGCGTTCCTGCATCGCTTATTAAGGCCATTGTTATACCACTTTTTAGTTTATTAATTAGGCTTTCTACCGTTTTATGCTCGTTATGCATATGGTGCGATTGCGTAGGAGTAGAAATTTCGAAATGCTTTAATAACTTACCCGATGTTCGTGTGTCCTCGGCAAGGATTAAATCAACTTCCTTTAAAACTTCAACAGCTCTAAAAGTCATATCTTTTAAATTTCCTATGGGTGTGGGAACAATGTAAAGTTTGCTCATAAAATGTATAATAACATTCAAATTTACAATCTTTTTATAGTATTTTCACGCAACCATACAGGTTTATTACCATCTATTTAAAAACAGATATGTTAAGAATAATTGTACTTTTCGTTTTTCTTGTATTAAATTCTACTAATATTTTTTCTCAAACAACCGATTTGGCTATATCTGTTGAAGCTCAAGACCTTTTAGGTAATGATATTTCGCAAGCCTACATTTTTGAAGAATTTCAATATTTAGTGACTATAAGCAACATAGGAAACAGTACCGAAAATGCTATTTTTTCTCAAACCATAAATGGAAATGCTAGTATTGTTTCTGTTATTAGTCAAAACGCAACAAATGGCGCTAGTTTAATAACCAACTTTAACATAGATCAAGATAATATTATTACAGGAACTATAAGTAATTTTCCTGCTGCTTCAAGCATAGAGGTATTAGTTACTGTAATTGCTCCCGAAATTATTGGAGGCATTGCTACAGAAGCTTCTATAACTCCTAATAATGAAACAACAGACAATAACAATAGTAATAATATTTCTATAATATCAATAGATATTGTAGATGTTGTTATCGACTTTACTATTAATCAAGAACAAATACAACCTGAAGAAGGCACGCCAATTTCGACATGGGGCGATACGGTAACATATCAATTTACGATTACTAATAATAGTTCGATTGCATACCCTCTAGATGAATTTTACGCCTATTTAAGTTTGATATCACCACAGATTTTTGGTGAAGCTTTGGTTGAGGTCTTATCGGTAAATTGTATCGAATCTACTAATGGGACAGCTTGTATATCTAACTTTAATATGCCCGATGAACCCGTTTTAGTTAATAACGCTACAGGTAGCTTAATGTTTTCTACATCTAACACACACATATTCCAACCTAATAGTGCAATAACTATCGAGGCTGTTTACCGTTTTTTAGAACCTGAATGTGCTATACAAATAGATAACCCTCTAGAGGTAGAAAGTGGCGGAGCTCTAGTTCTTAACCACAGTAATATGTCTTCTAATGAGTCTAACCCTATTCAAACGGAGCTTATCGAAGCTACGCAATGCCAACAAACAGATCTTTGTATAGAAACAATACAACTCTCTCCTACTATTGGGCAAACTATTTCTTGGGGAGAAGAAATGGTTTTCGAAACAACTATTTGTAATAATGGGCCATTAGAAGTAGATGCTCAAGCTAACCTAAGGAATGTCTCTGATGAGAATGTAAACTGGGAAATTGTTTCAGTTACGTGTATCGAAAGTTCTTCAACACTTCCATGTAATTTATTATCTCTTAATATTGGATTACAAAATTGGGTTAGTAATATATTTAATATTCCTGTTGGAGAATTTTATGTTATAGAAACTACAGTAAGGTTTTTAGAGCCTGATTGTGTAATTAATTCTGGCACTATAGATGGTATTGTTAGATCTGGAATTGCCATAGAAACCAATGGCATTAGTGATAGCTATTTCAATAATAATTTTGATTATGATTATTTTGATTTGTCTCAAGGTAATGTCGAGCTTTGCGATACTTCTGACATAGAAGTAACCAAAACACAGGTTTACCCAGAACCTCCAGAAGGCTCTGGTACCGATAATACAACTGCTTGGGCAACTCCTATAACTTACGAAATAACCGTTTCCAATCTTAGTGAGACAGATATTACTATAGAACTTAAAGACTTTATTAATTCTGGAGCGATTAACTCTGCTAGCTTACAATCTGTCGAATGTGTTTCAACCACTGGAACCGCACAATGTTTCTCTATAGATCATGCTAATATAAATGTTGAACTTGATGGCATATCAGACAATGATGGAAACCCTGATCTATTTTGGGAAATCCTTCCAGAAGACGGTTGGGCTTTACCCGCAAATAGCTCGGTAACTTTTTTAACAGAAGTATTGTGGTCTCCAAAATGTGCAACTCCAGAAATTACTGCCGAAAATAAAGTTACAGTGTATCCTAATGAAAATTTAATAGAGCCTAATACTAGTAATAACGAAGCTACTGTAACGACTTATTTTGCACCTTGTATAGATTTAGTTGTGCAAACCTTTCCTGAGTTTCCAACTGTTACTACAAACCAACCATTTAATTGGGTGGTTGATGTTACTAATAGCGTAACAAGCTCTGAGGCTATTAATGTCCTTTTCGAAAACACGCTAGAAGCACCTTTTACTATTGTTGGTACGCCTATTTGTCAAGTTACTTCAGGTAATGCTACTTGCATAAACAGTTTTACGGTTTCAGATAATTTTATTTCTGGTATTATTCCAAGTATGGAAGCAAATTCTACAGTTAGAGTATTTATTCCTGTTGAAGCACCAAGTTATGGCGGTGTATTTATTAACACATCCGAAGCAATACCTAATATTATAAACAATGAAGAGTTAACACCTGAAACCAATATCTCTATTAGTAGTGTTAGAGTTTCTGCACCAAATGTTATAAAATCTTTTACACCAGAAGAAATTTATGTTGGTGAAGAGAGTGTTTTAACTTTTACCGTTACTAATATCTCTTCTAATGAAGAACAGAATAATATTTCTTTTACAGACATCTTGCCTCCAAATATTTTAATAAATGGCGATGTTTCTTGGGAAACCAGTAATGGTTGCACCGCTACATTTACAGCAAATATTGGCACTAACTCTTTCCAAGTAACAAACTTATATTTTCCAGAAGGCGTATCATCTTGTACGTTCTCTGTACCTGTTACCTCAAACACATCTGGTTTTTACACTAATAGTAGCAGTAATTTTACTAATCAAGTAAATATCGACACCTCTCAAGCCCATGCTACATTAAATGTTTTAGAAGATACATCAGATGTCGATGTTGCCGTTGAAAAAACAGTTTCTCAAGAAGATGTTTCTTTAGGAGACACTATTACTTTTACAATTTCAGCAACAAACTTGGGAACTACTCAGGCTACTAATATAGAAATTTATGATCTCCTACCTAATGGGTATAGCTTTATTGATTTTTCAACTAGTCTAGGCGTTTATAACTTAAACACTTCTATATGGAGTTTACCTTCGTTATTACCTAATCAATCTGAAACATTAACCATAACGGCTCAAGTAGTATCATCTAATAATCTTTTAAACACAGCATTACTACAATCACTTGATCAGCCTGATAGAAACACAGAAAACAACGAAGATTCTGCCTCTGTATCAGTAGATGGATGCCTTGTTATTCCTGAATTAATTACACCAAATAACGATGGTTTTAATGATGCCTTAGTCATTCCTTGCTTAGAGGATTACACAAATCATATTAAAATATTTAACAGATATGGTGTTTTAGTTTTTGAAACATCCAATTATTTAAATAACTGGAACGGAACATCCAACCAAGGATTGTTACACAAAAAAGATAATAAATTACCTGTAGGCACGTATTATTATATTTTAAATATAGAAGGACAAAGTAACCCTATTATTGGATGGATTTACCTTAATTACTAATTAAACTTACTTTCTATAATTTGCATGAAGCGCTCTTCAAATTCTTCTTTACCTTCCCAGTTGTTATAATCTGGTTTTACCATGTTTTGAATTAGCTCTTCGGCCTCGGTATAATTAGAGGTCGTATTTAATTGTGATAAGACGCGGTCGTAATCTTCACTTTCGCCATTAAACAAGTGCTTAATAAAGGCTATTTTATCGTTAAGCCCAATATTAATACCTTTTTTTAATTTATCGTTTAACGATTTTTTTTGCTTCGTTTGTTTTGATACAGGCTCAAAAACTGGAACTTCTTTAAAATCGGCTGTTATTTCCTCAAGGTCGTTCTTATGGTACTTCTTTTTCGGAATTGCTTTTTCAAACACCTCATCTACTTGTTGCGATTCGTGAGGCATTTGGGCTACCATATCTTTAATTTTTTCTATAGCTGGCTCCATAATGCCTTCATCATCATTATCATCTAGATTAATGTAAACTTTATCCTCAACTTCAATTGTATCACTTACTTTATTATTAAAGGCTACATCTAGCATATCAAAAAACGACGAATCGCTGCCTATCGTTGGCAACTCATCATCTAAATTTTCTTTTGCAAACTTTAAAACAGTTAGTTTTTCGTAAAGTTTGGCCACTTCTTTATGCATTTTATCTATATCGTCTTGTCCCTTTAACTTGAGTATTCTATGTGCAATACTCATTAGTTCTGCTTCAAGTTTCTTCTTCATAACTTTTAAAATTTATTGCAATTTATGCTTTTGTTTTTTAATAAATTTACGCCACCTTTATACAAAAAACGAATATCAACGGGCTTTAGTGCTAAAATTACAAAATGTTTCTCGAAAACACAGTAAATCATAAAGAACAATTTGGCTGGATAGAAGTTATTTGCGGATCTATGTTTTCTGGTAAAACCGAAGAGCTAATTCGCAGATTAAAACGTGCAAAATTTGCCAGACAAAAAGTAGAAATCTTTAAACCAGCTATTGATGTAAGGTACGATGAAGATATGGTGGTGTCTCACGACTCTAATGAAATTAGATCTACGCCTGTTCCTGCTGCTGCCAACATTCCTATTCTTGCCGATGGTTGCGATGTTATAGGAATTGACGAAGCCCAGTTTTTCGATGATGAAATTGTACGTGTTTGTAACGATTTAGCGAATAAAGGTATTCGTGTTATTGTTGCTGGATTAGACATGGATTTTAAAGGTAATCCTTTTGGCCCTATGCCCTATTTAATGGCAACAGCAGAATATGTTACTAAAGTACATGCTATTTGCACTAAAACAGGAAATCTTGCTAATTACAGCTATAGGAAATCTAAAAGCGATGATTTGGTTTTACTTGGTGAAGTTGACGAATACGAACCTTTAAGTCGTGCCGCTTTTTTTAAATCATTACAACGCGATAAAGTAAGAAATATGAATGTGAATGATGCCGAAGATCTGTCTCCTGAACAAACTAATAATGATACCAAATAATAAAATAAGGGAAACTACTTTATTTATTGATTTTAATGCGTTAGAACACAATTACAATTATTTAAAATCAAAACTACAGCCTAATACAAAATTCTTAGCTGTTGTTAAAGCATTTGCTTATGGTAACGATGCACAAGCTGTGGCAAAAAAACTGCAAGATTTAGGTGTTGATTACTTTGCTGTAGCTTATACTAGCGAAGGTGTTGCACTAAGAGATGCTGGAATAACTAAACCCATTTTGGTATTACACCCTCAATCTGTAAACTTTAAAACCATAATTGAACGTTGCCTAGAACCAAGCCTTTACAGCCATTTTGTTTTAGATGAATTTATACAAGTAGCCACAGATCTTAACCAGAGTAATTACCCTATTCACCTTAAATTTAATACAGGTCTTAACCGTTTAGGGTTCGATATGGAAGATGTTACAACAATTGCCTCAACATTAAAAACCTCGAAAGCGGTAAAAACAGCATCGTTATTTTCACATTTAGCAGCAAGTGAAGATTTAAACGAAAAACCATTCACACTATCGCAAATAAATAACTTTAACAATATCTGTTCTACTTTTAAAAACAAAACAGGCCACATGCCTTGGCGACATATTTGTAACACTTCTGGTATTTTAAACTACCCTGAAGCCCATTTTGATATGGTAAGGAGCGGTATTGGTTTATATGGCTTTGGTAACTCGACTAAAGAAAACAAACATTTTTTACCCATTGGAAGTCTAAAAACCTTAATATCTCAAATTCATACCTTAAAACCTGGTGAAAGTTTAGGCTATAACAGAGGCTTTATTGCACAAAAAACCACAAAAACAGCCACATTGCCCATTGGTCATGCCGATGGTATTGGAAGACAATACGGCCACGGTAAAGGTTATGTTCTTATAAATGGTAAGAAAGCTTACATTATAGGAAATGTATGTATGGATATGATCATGGTTGATATTACTCATATTGATTGCCAAGAAGGTGATAGCGTTATTCTATTTGATAAAAGTTACACAGCCGAAGATTTTGGGCAAACTACAGAAACCATTTCTTACGAAGTTATAACCAGTATTTCAAAACGAATAAAACGAGTTTTTATAGAATAAGCTCCATGATTTAAGAAAAATACCTATTTTAGATTTATACTAACTATAAAACAATAATCATGTTAAAAGAATTTAAAGCATTTGCCATGAAAGGCAATTTAATCGACATTGCTGTTGGTTTTGTAATGGGTGCAGCATTTAACAAAGTTGTTACCTCTTTCACCGGTGGAATTGTTTCACCATTAATTGGTTTAATATTCAATTCAGACTTCAAAGAGTTAAAATATATCATCACAGAAGGTGTTGCTAATGCCGAAGGTGTTGTAGAAGGTGAAGTTGCTGTACATTGGGGTGCTTTCCTTACAAACGTTATCGATTTTATTATTGTTGCTTTTGTTATGTTTATGGTTGTAAAAGGCGCTAATAAAATGAAGAAAAAAGAAGAACCTGCTCCAGAAGCTCCTAAAGGGCCAACCGATAACGAATTATTATCTGAAATACGTGATTTGTTAAAAAAATAACAGACAGTTAAAAATATAACATATCAAAATTTCTTGTTAAAAAGCCCTTGTTAACCAAAAACAAGGGCTTTTTTCATATTATAAAATCGAATTAATACTTAGTTTTGCCTTAAAATTCAAATTAAAAAATCATGAAAGTAGCAGTTGTTGGCGCCACAGGTATGGTAGGCGAAGTTATGTTAAAAGTCTTGGAAGAAAGAGACTTTCCAGTTAGCGAGCTAATTCCCGTAGCATCAGAAAAAAGTGTCGGTAAAACAATTACATTTAAAGATAAAGACTACTCTGTTATTGGACTTTCAACGGCTGTTAGCCTAAAGCCAGATATCGCTTTATTTTCAGCTGGCGGAAGCACCTCTTTAGAGTGGGCACCGAAATTTGCCGAAGTTGGCACGACTGTTATCGATAATTCTTCAGCTTGGAGAATGGATCAAACTAAAAAATTAATTGTTCCAGAAATTAATGCTAATACATTAACAACAGACGATAAAATAATAGCCAATCCCAATTGCTCTACGATACAAATGGTTATGGCTTTAGCACCTTTACATGAAAAATATACCATTAAACGTATTGTTGTATCAACCTATCAATCTGTTTCTGGAACAGGTGTAAAAGCAGTTCAGCAACTAGATAATGAAATGCAAGGTATTAAAGGAGATATAGCCTATCCATACCAAATACACCGTAATGCCATACCACATTGCGATGTTTTTGAAAACAATGGCTATACTAAAGAGGAAATGAAACTAGTTCGTGAAACACAAAAAATTTTAAACGACAAAACGATTGCTGTAACAGCTACAGCTGTTAGAATACCAACCTCTGGCGGACATAGCGAATCTGTAAATGTTCAGTTTGAAAACGATTATAATATAGAAGACATAAAACACATTTTATCACAAACAAAAGGTATTATCCTACAAGACAACCCTAGCTCTAATACATATCCAATGGCTATTCATGCTCATGGAAAAGACGATGTTTTTGTTGGGCGATTAAGACGAGACGAATCGCTACCTAACACATTAAATATGTGGATTGTTGCCGATAATTTAAGAAAAGGGGCTGCTACAAATACTGTGCAAATTGCCGAGTTCTTAAAAAAACAAGGGCTTATATAAATATTTTCTCATAAAAACGCTCGATTTAACGCTTTTTTAATAAATTTATAACCCTTAATTTACTAGGGTTATAAATTTCATGTTAAAAAAGTATATTTTCACCCCCTTTATTCTTGGGATAGCGTTATTTTTTTCGTGTTCCTCTGATAGTAACGATTATATTGAAAAACCCGAGAACGGGCAAACATCTCCTGTGGTTTTTGATATAGATAATGTCCCTTATCAAAATCTTTCCGATTATCATTTTTTTGAAGGCGACATATCCAACCTTCAACCTGTTTATGGTGTTATACCATATAATTTAATTAATCCGTTATTTAGCGATTATGCTAAAAAACAACGGTTTGTATGGATGCCCGAAAATGCTTCTGCAAACTATATTTCCGACGGAGAGATACTAGATTTTCCAGAAGGAGCTATTTTAATTAAAAACTTCTATTACAATAACGTACTTCCAGGAAATACTAAAAAAATTATAGAAACACGTTTAATGATAAAAAAACCTAGCGAATGGGTTTTTGCCAATTATGTCTGGAATGAGGAACAGGATGAAGCTTTTCTTGATTTAGATGGTAGCTTTCAAAACTTTCAATGGAATGATGAGTCTGGAAACCTTAATACTGTAAATTACAGAGTACCATCTGGTGCAGAATGCCACACCTGTCATAAATATGGAGAAGTTTCTATTCCAATTGGGCCAAAACCAAGAAATTTAAATACGAGCTACACCTATTCCGATGGGGTAAAAAACCAAATCCAAAAATGGCAGGAATTTGGATATCTAAACAATATTTCTTCAGAAGACATCAACGCTATGCCTAGTTGGGAAGACACCAATGTTTCTTTGGAGTTAAGAGCTCGAGCTTATTTAGATATTAATTGTGCGCATTGCCATTCAGAACAAGCACATTGTGCATATCGCCCTGTACGTTTCGATTTTGAATCTTCAGAAAACTCAACAAACCAAGGTGTTTGCATAGAACCCGACACCGACTTAGGCGTTGGTTTAACGCATATTGTAACTCCAGGAAACCCAGGTAGATCTGTAATGCATTATCGCATTAGTGCTACCGATGAGTCTGTAAGAATGCCCCTTTTAGGAAGAACATTAGTACACCAAGAAGGTGTCACTTTAATAGAAAACTGGATAGCCAGTTTAAATACTAATTGCAACTAAACTATAATAATTATGAAAAAACAACTACTTTTTATCCTTGCTATATTAGCAACTTGTTTTGCTAATGCTCAAGCAGGATATACTTGTAACGAAGCTATATCTGTTTCGGCTCATGACACCAATACGGTGACTGTTCCTGGGATTATAGGAACAGAAATACCTACACCTGTTTGTGCAGGTAATGGAACAACCAATACTACAGGTGGTTATTGGTATATCTTCCAGCCATCAGTTTCTACAACTTATACCTTAACTACCGATTTAGCAGTAAACTCTGGAGGAGATACACGCATGCACGTCTATACTGGAAACTGCGGATCATTAACTTGTGTTGCTGGTGATGATGATAGCGGTGATATTGGCAATGGGTATTTATCTTACCTAGAATTTAATGCCACTTCCGGGACAACATACTATATTGCTTTTGATGATAGATGGAGTGCTAGTGGTTTTGAATTTATGCTAACAGAAGGGTCTCAAGTCCCACCACCAGAACCAGGTGAGTTTGTTTTTATTGAAGACCCAGGTGTTTCAATGACTGGTGGGTCTTCTTATGCTTTTGTAGATATGAACAATGACGGTTTTGACGACTTAGTAAGAGCGTCTTCTTCAAGTGTTGATATTAATTATCAAACAGACACAGGGTTTTTATATCAATCGCACACAATAAGTGCTGATAATGGCCCAACTTGGAGTATTGCAGCAGGTGATTTAGATGCCAATGGATATAACGATTTAGTTTTTGGTGGCGGTAATGGTGTTTCAATAATAACAGCTAATAGTGATGGTAGTGCGTATTCAGAAAGTTATGCTACTACTAGTTATGTGTTTTCACAACGTTCAAATTTTGTCGATATTAATAACGATGGTAATCTAGATGCTTTTGTATGTCATGATATAGATCAAAATGTTTATTTTATAAATGATGGTAGTGGCAATGTTACCTTTTATCAAGGCGCATCTACCGCCATACCTAACGGACTTGGCACACACAACAGCGGTGGAAATTATGGTACTGTTTGGATAGATTTTGATAACGACCGAGACATTGATATGTTTATTGCTAAATGCCGTGGTGGAGACATTACTCATAAAATTAACGAATTATGGCGTAACGATGGTAATGGCGTTTTCACCAATGTTGCAGATTTAGGTTACTACCAAAGCAATTATCCAGAACAAGGTCATAACAACAGTTCTAACCTTGGAGACCCAGTACAAACATGGTCTTCTGCTTGGGCAGATTATGACAACGATGGTGATATGGATGTTTATGTTGGTGCTAGTTCTGCTGCTGATGGATCCCACAAATTTATGATTAATAATGGTGATGGCACATTTACTGATGCCACAGCAAATGCTGGTGTAGGCAGCGCTCCTTATGGTATAGAAAATGCTCCAGGTGATTTTAATAATGATGGATATGTAGATATTCTTAGTAATGGACAGATTTTACTAAACGATGGTGACAACTCTTTTACAATACACCAAACAGATATGCCACCAAGTGGTGCCATTGGTGATGCCAATGATGATGGTTTTTTAGATGTCTTTAGAGGTTCGCTTTACTTAAATAATGGCGGAAACGGAAACAATTATATAAAAATTAAAACCGTTGGAACGGCTAGTAACCTTAATGGTATAGGTGCTAGAATAGAACTACATACAAATTCTGGTGTTCAAATTAGAGATGTAAGAAGTGGCGAAGGTTTTGAGTTTATGAGTTCGCTAAATACACATTTTGGACTTGGTACAGAAACTACCATAAATAATGTAACCATTTATTGGCCTTCAGGAACTGTTGATGTGTTTACAGATGTAGATATTAATACCTTAAATGTTTTTGTAGAAGGGAACTCTTTATCTATTGAAGATGAAACACTAACAGATTTAAACATCTATCCAAACCCCGTTAAAAACACCATTTACTTTAAAACTGATGGAGAGGTCGTAAATAAAATAGCCACAGTTTTTGATATTAATGGTAAAATTGTTCAAAACGAACGATTAGAGCAAAATCACTTAGATGTTTCAAACCTATCAACTGGTCTCTATATTTTAAGGCTTGAAAAAAACGGAAAAACTATGACACGAAAATTTGTGAAGAAATAAACAAAAAAGCCGCTTGAATTTCAAGCGGTTTTTTTATTTTTCGTCCATGCTTGATGTTCAAAATATTGTTTTTTCGTATAATAAATCCACCATTTTAAATCATGTTAGTTTTAAGGCAAAAAAAGGTGAGAATATTGCTATTATTGGCGAAAGTGGTTCTGGAAAAAGCACTTTATTAAAACTTATTTATGGTGAATACGATTTAAACAGCGGCCATATTTCATGGAATAATCAACCTATTCTTGGTCCAAAATTTAACTTGGTAGTTGGTTATGATTTTATAAAACATGTTACCCAAGAATTCGATTTAATGCCTTTTACTTCAGTAGAAGAGAATGTAGGTAAACACCTTTCCAACTTCTTCCCTGAAAGAAAAAAAGATCGCGTTAATGAACTTTTAGAGATTGTTGAATTAAGCGATTTTAAGAACGTAAAAGTAAAAACCCTTAGCGGCGGACAAAAACAGCGTGTAGCACTTGCTAGAGCCTTAGCTAAGGCTCCTGAAATTATATTACTAGACGAACCCTTTAGCCACATAGATAGTTTTAAAAAACGTAGTTTAAGACGTAATGTTTTTAATTTCTTAAAGCAAGAAAATATTACCTGTTTGGTTGCTACTCACGATAAAAATGATGTCTTAGGATTTGCTGATAAGGTTCTTGTTTTACAAGATCAAAAGGTCGCCTTTAAAGATACCGTTGAAAACCTTTATAAAAGTCCTAACATACCCCTGGTTGCTTCTTTTTTTGGTGAACATAATAGTATTAATGGACAATTAGTTTACGCCAACCAATTAACAGTAACAAAACAATCGGATATAGAGATTATGGTAAAACGGTCTTATTTTAAAGGCAGTTATTATTTAATTGAGGGAATGAGAAATGGTTCTTCTATTTTCTTTCATTATGATACAGCGTTACAAGAAGGAGTAAATGTTTTTTTAAAAATCGATTAGCCACTATGCAAACTTAGCTAACTCCTCTCCTATTAAACTTCCTATGGAAACACCCATCCCACCAAGCCTTACACCACAAAAGACATTATTTGAAACCTGTTTAACAACTACCTTCTTTGAAGAACCAACCCCCATAATTCCAGACCAAAAATAATCAACTTCATGGGCTGTATTTGGCAGAATAACAGTTTTTAAAAGCTCTTTAAGTTTATGTTCTACAAGTCTTGTTTGACCAAATTTAAACGTTTCTTCTTGCTCAAAATCTAAATTTCTTCCGCCACCAAGTAGTATTCTATTATCAATATTTCTAAAATAATAGAAACCTTTATCTAAATGAAACGCTCCTTTTATGTGAAGATTTTTTATAGGTTTAGTTATCAATACTTGAGCTCTTGCTGGTTTTACTTGCTCGTTTATTAGCTTTGAAGCAAAGCCATTTGTAGCTATAAATAGTTTACTTGTAGAAAATTTAAATACTTTCGTATTTACATAAACTTTGTCGTTACCTTCTATAAATTTAGTTACTTCTATATTATTTAATACTAGAATACCTTTTAAATGTGCTTTTTTTAATAAGGCTGACATCATTTTTCCTGTATCTATTTGTCCCTCAAAAGCATTATATATAACATTCTTATTTATACCTTGAAACTTGTTCTTGTCTTGGAGTACTTTAAAAACATTTCCTTTAAAAATAGGATGTAATAGTTGGTTAACCTCTTCTAATTTAGAATAACAGGCATTAAATAGTTTATCGTTTTTTGCAAATAATTCATAACCTCCATAATCCTTATAAGCAATTGCTTTATCTGTAAGGCGTTTTCTTAAAAGTTTTAAGCCTCTATGGCGCTTTTCAACAAGATTTACTACATCTATTTTCTTCATACATGATAAATCGTCTAATATTTCACTTAAGCTTCCAAAACATGCAAATCCTGCATTTTTTGTACTAGCACCTTGAGGCAAGATTCCTCTTTCTAAAACAAGCACTTTAGCTTTTGGGTAGGTTTCTTTTAGTGAAATAGCACAGTTTAAACCAACAATACCACTACCAATAATAGTAAAATCAATATTTGAAAACCAGGATGTATTTTCCCAATATGAGAAGTTCATAATTTTTTTATAAAAATAAAAAAAGCTCCTGAAAACCAGGAGCTCTTATAATTATAGTTTAAAATTATCTATTTGATAATGAGTTTTTTGGTAGACTTGCGTCCTTCTGCTTCAACCTGAAGTAAATAAATACCTGAAGCTATTTCACCCACATTTACTTGTTGGATAAATGTATTATTATTGTTGTTAAAATTTTCATTATAAACAACTCTTCCTCTTATATCTATCATGCTAAGACTCACATTGTCCATTGTACTTAATTGTACCGTAAAAGATCCTTGAGATGGGTTTGGATAAACATTAAATACTTCAAAATTAAATTCATCTGTACTTAAATTCTCTACAATAGCAATATTAACAAGTAAATTTGGAAGCGTTCCACCATTACTATCATCTACATCAACTCTAAATCCATCAACAGCATCATTTGAAGCTGTTGTTGTGTAAGTAACATTACCTGCGTCTACATCGGCTTGTGTAAATGTATCATTAATGCCTAGAGGTATTCCATTAAGATAAAGGGTGCCTTCAAAAGGTAATACAGTTAATGTGTAAACTATATCTGCAGTATTTCCAGTATTTGGACTTGTTACAACGAGATGGGTATCGTCAATTGTTGCAGATGATAATACTTCAACCTCAACTGTATCTTGTGTTACTCTAGTTGGCGCTAGAACAGCAGCTGTACCAGATTTACAAATTTCTAGCTCTGCCGTATTAAATACCATATTTGTTCCTCCTAAATTTGCTGCCATTACTATCCATGTGCCATTCATTTCTTGACCATATATCGCATTTAATGGCTCTGGTTCTGTTGTTACTACAGGCATAGCCACTCCAGTTACAGGATTGTTTCCACAAAAATCTGCTACAGATTGTGTAGATTCATGATCCCAAGTAACCTGCATATTAGATCCTGTTGAACAAGGACCAGCAGGGTAAAGATATGCTCTTGTACCTTCTGCACTTATAACAGCCATGTGTAAATCTCCCAAAGATGATGTTGAAATATCGTATTTCACATTAACATCTGATATTGCTCCTTCATCTGGCACTTCAACCTCTATAAGTTCAAATGCTGTTGCATTTGTTGGCAAGGTTTCATTTAAATCAAATACATATGTATTACATTCTTCTCCACTTGTAAGATTATATCCTATAGCTATTCTTGCTGAATTGATATTAAAGAAGACATTGTTAGACCCTTTAACCATCACCAAACAATTATCTGCTAATAAATCTGGTACAGTTATGTCATGAGAACCATCATTAGGAACATTTGTAGCTAAAACTTCATCAAAAGTTTGACCACCGTTTATTGATAATAAAATATCAACATTTGGTGTGTTTACTGAGCCTGTATTGGTTCCTGCTACATCCCAAGTAATTGTTTCTGTATTTCCTTGTGACCAGGTTGTAATAGTATTTTGAGAAGTGACAATAAAAGGACCAGCATCTGTTGCTGTTGTTAAAGTCATAATATCTGTTGCTGTTTGACCTCCTCTAGGGTCATTATCTCTAACAGTTACTCTAAAATTAATATCTCTTGACACAGAAGATAAAACTTCCCACTCTGTAGAACCTCCCGTTTCAATCAAGTCAGGTATGTTGGGAATATATCTTGTTGGGTTAGTAGTTCCTGTCATAGACCTTACTAAAGGACCTGATGTTAGTGTAGTTGTAGGCACTCCAGCAGGACCTAAATCATATTGTTCCCAAGTATAAGTATGAGAACCTGTTCCATCAGCATCAGTAGATTCAGCAGTTAACATATAAGGCGTAGAAATAGGAATTGTGTAATTTACCCCTGCATCTACTGTTGGTACAGTATTTCCTGTAAATGTGGTAGCAGCACATTGGCTAGCACCTATAGTAATGTTATCCCATATCATTTGTAAACTTTTTTGGTGAAAATAAGCATCACTATTAGTTTGCACATTTTGAGGAGGACAAATTCCCGCATAAGCCATAATAGTACTCCCACTTCCTGGTTCATATGCATTAGAAGCTGCTCTGTTTGGTGCCGCACAGTTTGCTGCATCTCCATTAAACGTATGTGGTGCTCCAAATTGGTGCCCCATTTCATGAGCTACATAATCTATATCATAAGCATCTCCAACAGGTGATGGTGATCCTGTTATACCTCGTGCTTTGGAGGATGTACATGGTGAGTTTAACTGAGCTAAGCCACCTCCGCCAGTACTAAATGTATGACCTATATCATAATTTCCACTACCAATGTTTGCATCTATTACTGTTTGGCTTTGATCAATTAATGCAGAAGCATTGTCATTAGAAAATGAGTCGAAAGCGATGAATATAACATCTACGTTATTTGGAACTAAAGTCATAGTTATAGATAAATCTCTTTCATAAATACCATTCACTCTAGTCATAGTTACAACCATAGCTGCTAATACAGCTGCTTTTTTTTCGCTTTCAGGAGATAGTGCTGTTAACCCTGCAGCTTGCCAATGAAAAGCACTATATTCTACAGTGCTAGCAAGAGCTAAACGAAACTCTCTCATTGTTCCATCATCAGCATTTCTGTAAGATTCTGTGCTTGAATTCGAATTTCTTTCTAACTCTGTGTCTACATCTTCAACACCACAAATAAATCCATTATCTAAAATAGGTAAATCTGCCTTTAAATATGATATATAAGTGTTATTTTCTCCATAAGGATCTATTAGTTGCATACCCTCACTAGACAATGTCATGGTGTGAAGTCCTTGAGGCGTAATACTAAACCTTATTAGCTTTGAAGGGTCATTTAAGCTTGTACCTACATAAGATTTAATGTTAGGAAATCTTTCTTGAAGTTCTGGAGCCATTATTGATGCCTCCATAACTCTAAAACTTTCTATTTTACCATTTGCACTAGGAAAGTTAATAATAACACTAGACTCACCTGTAAAGTTTCTTCTTTCTGGAGCTAAACTTAATGCTTGTTTTAAAGATGTGATATCTAATTGGTAAAAAGTACTTTTTTGGGGTTCTGATTTTCTTAGAACTAGATTTTCTTGGCTTATCTTTGACTTATCTATTTTTGTCCAAAATGATTTATTTTGTGCATAAATATTTATGGAAAAAAGCATTAAAATCAACAAAATAGTCCATTTGTTGTAATTTTTTTTCATAATCTGATTTTTTTAATTAATTGATAAAATTACTACCTTAATTACATTATTGCAAAACTTTAACAACAATTGAAAATAAATAATGTCATTTTAATTATGAAAAGCATATTTTTTATAGCTCTATCCTTTACATTATTTTGCTGCTCTAATAAACAAGAGCATGCTGTAAAAAATAAAAAAACACCATTTAACAATTACTGTCCCGAAAATGGTATATGTACATTAAATGTTTTACAACAAAGCCATCTTGAATTAAAGTATGATGGCACTGGGGCTTTATATCCTGAAATAAGTAAAGGTGAAAATGTTATTATAAAAATGGATTATACCAGGAATAAAATTTCAAATACTCAAGATAGTCATTATCAAGAAATAATTTTTTTGGAATTACCTTATAATAATCTTGAGGTTAATCTTAAAAATAAACAGTTAAAAGAAGTAAAGTTATTATTTGCTAGATTGTGCTTTTGTAAAGGGAAAACGGGCTATTACGAAATAACAGAAGGCCATTTATTAATTAATAAATTAAGTAACAATACATACAACCTTAATCTTAACTTTACATGTAATGAAGTTCCTCAAGTATTAAAAGAAATAAATGAAACAATAGTTATAAAATAAAGCCCGGAAAATTCCGGGCTTTTTAATTTATTCTTCTGGCACTTGCATTTTAAAGTCTTCCATAAACTTAGTGGTGTAATTTCCTGCTAAGTAGTCTGGATGATCCATTAACTGCCTATGAAAAGGTATGGTTGTTTTTATACCTTCTATAACAAACTCATCAAGAGCTCGTTTCATTTTGTTAATGGCTTCTTCACGAGTTTGTGCCGTTGTTATTAATTTAGCAATCATGGAGTCGTAATTAGGCGGAATAATATATCCTGCATAAACATGCGTATCTAACCTAACGCCATGTCCTCCTGGTGCGTGCAGCGTAGTAATTTTTCCAGGAGATGGTCTAAAGTCGTTAAATGGATCTTCAGCATTAATTCTACATTCTATAGAGTGTAAATTTGGTGTGTAGTTTTTACCAGAAATTGGCACAGCTGCTGCTACTAAAATTTGTTCACGTATTAAATCGAAATCGATTACTTGTTCTGTAATAGGGTGTTCTACTTGAATACGTGTATTCATTTCCATAAAATAGAAGTTTCTATGCTTATCTACTAAAAACTCTACCGTTCCTGCACCTTCGTATTTAATGTATTCTGCGGCTTTTACTGCAGCATCTCCCATTTTTTTACGTAGGGCTTTCGTCATAAAAGGAGAAGGTACTTCTTCGGTTAATTTTTGATGACGACGTTGTACTGAACAATCTCTTTCAGATAAATGACAGGCCTTTCCATTAGAATCTCCAACTATTTGAATTTCAATATGTCTTGGTTCTTCAATAAGTTTTTCCATGTACATATCGTCATTACCAAAGGCTGCTTTACTTTCTTGTCTAGCAGAATCCCACGCATCTTTAAGATCTTCTTTCTTCCATACGGCGCGCATTCCTTTTCCTCCACCTCCAGCAGTAGCTTTAAGCATTACAGGATAACCAACTTCTTCGGCTAATTTTTCACACTCGTCGTAATCTTCTATAATACCATCACTTCCAGGAACACATGGTACACCTGCAGCTTTCATTGTAGCTTTTGCTGTGGCTTTGTCTCCCATTTTAGAAATCATTTCTTCAGAAGCTCCTATAAACTTAATATTATGCTCTTCGCATATTTTTGAGAACTTAGCGTTTTCAGAAAGAAATCCATATCCTGGGTGAATAGCATCGGCATTCGTTATTTCTGCCGCGGCTATAATATTGGATATTTTTAAGTAAGATTCTGAGCTTGGTGCTGGTCCTATGCAAACGGCTTCATCAGCAAATTTAACATGTAAGCTATCTGCATCTGCAAGTGAATAAACAGCCACCGTTTTGATGCCCATTTCTTTACAGGTTCTAATAACACGTAAGGCTATTTCCCCTCTATTGGCTATTAATATTTTTTTAAACATAACGTCTTGTATTTAAAATCTCAAAAATTCCAAATTCCAACAAACTGGGATTTGCTTTTGGAATTTTAAATTAGGTTATGATGGATCAACTAAAAACAGTGGTTGATCGAACTCTACTGGAGATGAATCGTCTACTAAAACCTTAACGATTTTCCCTGAAACTTCAGATTCTATTTCGTTAAATAACTTCATGGCTTCAATAATACAAAGTACATCGCCTTCTTTTATAGTTGAACCAACTTCTACAAACGTAGGTTTGTCTGGAGATGGTTTTCTATAAAATGTTCCTATTATTGGGGACTTTATTGTTATGTATTTAGAATCGTCTTCTTTAGCAGCAGGCGCTTCAGCAACTGGTGCAGCAGCTTGTTGTACTGGCTGTTGCGGTGCAGCGGGCATTGGCGCTTGAGCAACTGGTGCGTTAACAGGAATTTGCTGTACGTAAGTTGTTGTTTCTTTATCGTCGCTTCCTGTTCTTATGGTAATCTTTACATCATCTGTTTCTAATTTAACCTCGCTTGCACCAGATTTGGCTACAAACTTAATTAAGTTTTGAATGTCTTTTAATTCCATGATTATTAGGTATTAATTTAGTTTATCGTTGTTAGTTGATTTATGAATTATAGGCCCATTTTAAATAAATAGATCCCCAAGTAAATCCGCCACCAAAAGCAGCAAATATTAAATTATCGCCTTTTTTTAATTGTCCTTCAAAATCGCTTAATAATAAAGGTAATGTTGCAGAGGTTGTATTTCCGTATCTATGAATGTTTTTTAAGACTTTTGCTTCCTCTAGTCCCATTCTATTTGCGGTAGCATCAATAATACGAAGGTTTGCTTGGTGAGGCACTAACCATGACACATCTTCATGTGTTAAGTTATTTCGTTTCATAATTTCTTCGCAAACGCCTGCCATATTAGACACTGCAAATTTAAACACTGTACGCCCATCTTGATGTACAAAATGCTGTTTGTTTTTAACGGTTTCTTCATTTGGAGGTAAAATAGATCCTCCTGCTTCTATTTTTAGAAACTCTCTTCCTGCGCCGTCACTTCTTAAAAATTCGTCTTGAAACCCTAATCCTTCTGTGTTTGGTTCTAGTAGTGTTGCTCCTGCACCATCTCCAAAAATAATACAAGTTGCACGATCTGTATAGTCTATTATAGAAGACATTTTATCTGCTCCTATTAGTAAGACTTTTTTGTATCGTCCCGACTCTATATAACTTGTTGCTGTAGATAACCCGTATAAAAAGCTAGAACATGCTGCTTGCAAATCGTAAGCAAAAGCATTTGTAGCTCCTATTTGGCTTGCTACATATACAGCTGTTGAGGCTACGGGCATATCTGGCGTTGCTGTGGCAACAATTACCAGATCGATTTCTTTAGGATCGAGTTGTTTTTTTTCTAAAAGATTTTGGGCGGCTTTTATGGCTAGATAAGAAGTACCTTTGCCTTCTTCTTTAAGTATTCTACGTTCCTTAATACCTGTTCTGGTTGTTATCCATTCGTCATTAGTATCAACCATGGTTTCTAAAACCTTGTTCGACAACACAAACTCTGGAACGTAAGCGCCTACAGCTGTAATGGCTGCTGTGATTTTACTCATTGCTAATTTATTAGTTATCCAAAAAAAGGGGCTGAAATTCAGTATTTTATATGAATTTACAGCTTTTTTAGTAAAATATTACGCAAATTAAGTTGTTTTTGAGACATTCAAAAATTAATCATAAAAAAAACGCTCAAGCATGAGCGTTTTAATATATGCGTGCATAATAGTTTATGCTACGTTTTCTTCTGCCTCAGAGTTGTCAATTAATACTTGACCTCTGTAATATAGCTTTCCTTCGTGCCAGTGAGCTCTGTGATATAAGTGAGCTTCTCCTGTTGTAGGACACGTTGCAATTTCTGGAGCAACTGCCTTGTAATGTGTTCTTCTTTTATCTCTTCTTGTTTTAGAGATTTTTCTCTTAGGATGTGCCATTTTATATTAATTATTTATCCGTTAATAGTTTTTTTAATTTATCCCATCGAGGATCTGTGTCCTCTTTATTTTCAATATTTTCTTGTTGTTTTGGACTTAATTCGTCCAGTTTTTCTAGTATTTCGGAGTTTAAAGTACCGTCTTCTACACCTGGGTGAATACGCTTTCTTGGTACTGATAAGACAATGATTTCGTAGATATATTGTTGTATATTAATTTCATATTCTCCATGAGGAATAATTAATATATCTGTTTCGTCGTCGTTATACTCATGCCCAAACTTCACTACCAAGTTAAATTCGTTCGAAATGTTTTGGTCGTAGGGCTCGTTAGTTAAATCGCAATTAACATTAACTACACCTTGAAACTTAAAATGTAATTCAAGCAAGGTGCTTTTTTTTGTTAACTCAACAACAACTTTTACATTGGCATTGTTAAACTCGTTATACTCAAAATGTTCAAAGAACTGGTTTCCAATTTCGTACTCAAATTGATGTTTTCCCAGCTTCAGTCCAATAAACTGAATTGTAAACTCTTTCAATAACTCCATTACCACATCTTATTTGAGCCCGCAAATATAAGAAAATATTGTTTAGGCTCAACGACTTATAAACATTTTTTTGTTTATATCTTTTTTTGCTTTGGCTTTAAAGGGTTTTTAGTGAGGTTTTTATACTCTTTTCGATTTTTAAAAATTTTTATGGCAGTAAATACAGCTTGTTTAAATGAGTTTTCATCGGCTTCGCCTTTCCCTGCTATTTCGTAGGCAGTACCATGGTCTGGAGAGGTTCTTACTTTACTTAAACCTGCTGTAAAATTAACACCGTTTCCAAAGGATAATGTTTTAAAAGGGATAAGTCCTTGGTCGTGATAAGAAGCAATTATGGCGTCGAAATTTTTATAGTTGTTAGAACCAAAAAAGCTATCGGCTGCATAAGGTCCAAAAACAAGCATGCCTTTTTCTCTTATTTTAGACAATGCTGGTCTTAAAATTTCGTCATCTTCTTTTCCTATTACACCATTATCGCCTGTATGTGGATTAATCCCTAAAACGGCTATTTTGGGTTTACGTACTTTAAAGTCTTGTTTTAAAGATAGGTTTATAATATCTAACTTATTTTTTATTAACTTTTCTGAAATATGTTTGGTGACATCATTAACGGGAACATGATCTGTTAGCAACCCTACTTTCAATGTGTCAGTTACCATAAACATTAAGCTATTCCCTTCTAACTCTTGGGCTAAATAATCTGTATGCCCAGGGAATTTAAATTCTTCAGATTGTATGTTATGCTTGTTTATTGGTGCTGTTACCAAGGCATCAATATCGCCTGATTTTAAATATTTTACCGCTTCTTTTAATGATTTTATAGATAACTCACCCGATTTTAAGTTCTCTTTACCAAATTCTATATTATACTTTTCATTCCAAGCATTAAACACATTTATTTTTCCATGTACTATTTTATCGATGGTATTAATACCATTAAAGTTTAAATTGAATTTAAAGTGTTTTTTTAAATAGCTTATTGTTTTTACAGAGGCAAAAATAACTGGTGTACAAAAATCCAGCATTCTGTTATCTTCAAACGTTTTTAGTATAATCTCTCCTCCTATACCATTCAAATCACCTATGGTAATACCAACTTTGATTTTTTCTTTACCCTTCATTAAAATTGATGTGTTTTTGTTCGTATTTTTGTAATTACAAATTTAGACAAATAAATTAGGATTTATGTTTACAGGAATTATTGAGTCTCTTGGTTTAGTAAAAAATATTGTAAGAAAAGGCGATAATTTAGATATAACTATTAGTTGCGACTTTACTCAAGACCTAAAAATAGACCAAAGTGTGGCCCATAATGGTATTTGTCTTACAGTAGTAAATATTCAAGATGAGAACTATACAGTTACTGCTATTAAAGAAACTTTAGATAAAACAAATCTTGGTGATTTAAAAGTTGGTAATTATGTAAACCTTGAACGTGCTATGGAATTAGGCGATCGTCTTGATGGGCATATTGTTCAGGGTCATGTAGACCAAACTGCTATTTGTACAGCTATTTCAAAAAATTCTGGAAGTTGGGAGTTTACGTTTGAGTATGACAAAACCTTAAATAACATAACTATTGAAAAAGGCTCTATAACTATTAATGGAGTAAGTTTAACCGTGGTTAATTCTGGAGTAAATACCTTTAGTGTTGCTATTATCCCCTTTACATACGAACACACAACGTTTAACAAATTAAACGTGGGCACTAAAGTTAATCTAGAATTTGATGTTATTGGAAAGTATGTTCAAAAACTACATACTATAAATAAGTAAAAAACTTATTTGAGTAAAGCCTTTCTTTTTTTATAAGCCCCATAAGCTAAAGCTAATCCAGCTACAATATAAACTCCGGAATCTATAGGTGTTCCTGGTGGTGGTGGTGGTATTGGCTGGTTTCCTCCTCCAGTTGCAGGAGCAGGCATATCTTCTTGTGCAACACATACAAAACTTATTACTAAAAATAAGATTGAGGCAATTATTTTCTTGTTTTGTAGCTTCATTTGCTGTAAATGTATTAAAAAAACCTATTTAACAAAATAAAAATAGGTTAAAAACGTCTTTGAAATGCAAAAAAAATCGATTAAGTGTGTTTGTGTCGTTTTAAATGCGTGTCAAATATAAATTTTTTATCTTAAAAAAAGGATTTCAAAATTTTAATTTATTGTTATCTAATAAGTTCTAAAAAAATAGGTGCTATAAAAAGAATAATGTAGAAACAGCAACGCCTTACTTGATATCAAGTAAGGCGTTGTTTTGTGGGCCCACCTGGGCTCGAACCAGGGACTTTCTGATTATGAGTCAGATACTCTAACCAACTGAGTTATAGGCCCTATTAGCTTATTGCTAATATGCTCCCTTAAAAGAGTGTGCAATATTACTACATATTTTAAAACTCTACAAGATTTTTTATGCCTTTATCTCTTGGCATAGCTCAATTAACACACCGTTAGTAGACTTTGGATGTAAAAATGCCACTAACTTATTATCGGCGCCTTTTTTTGGTGTCTCGTTTAAAACCTTAAACCCTTCACTTTTTAAACGTACAATTTCTGCTTCAATATCTTCAACATCAAAAGCAATATGATGAATGCCTTCGCCGCGTTTTTCTATAAACTTAGCAATAGGACTATCGGCTGTTGTAGCTTGTAAAAGTTCAATTTTATTTGGACCAGATTTAAAGAAAGAGGTTAACACACCTTCACTAGCAACTTCTTCCATTTTATAATGCGGCTCGTTAAAAAGCTGTTTAAATAATGTATTGGAAGCCTCAATATCTTTTACCGCTATACCGATATGTTCTATTTTATTCATTTAGTTCTTTTTTGAAATGTTCGCTTTAAAAATAACATAATAATCAAATATGCGTTATTTTTGTACCTTAAAAGTTTAATGTTTAGCAGGATTAGAATATGGAAGAAACGCAAAGACAAAAAAAAATAGCTTCGGTTTTACAGCAAGATTTAGTTGAAGTCCTTCAAAAAGCAGCTACTCAAGGCGGTTTAAAAGGCATTATTATATCGGTTACCAAAGTAAGAGTTACCGTAGATTTATCGAATGCAAAAGTGTATTTAAGTATTTTTCCAAATGATAAGGCTAAGGAATTACTAAAAGGTATTCAATCTAACAAACATTTAATAAGACACGAACTTGCACAACGTACCAAAAACCAATTACGTAGAATGCCCGAACTTGAATTTTATATAGATGATACGTTAGAATATATAGATAATATTGAACGCTCTTTAAAAGGTAAAGACAATCCTATTGATAATCCCGACCTTTTAGATAAACGAAAAAAATCGTAATTGAATTTTTCCCTTTACATCGCCAAGCGTTACTTATTTACTAAAAGTTCCAATAATGCCATAAACTACATTACCATTATTGCTACTATAGGTATTGTTATGGGATCGGCGGCGTTATTTATTGTGCTTTCTGGATTTGCTGGATTAAAAGATTTTACTTTAGAATTTACATCTATTATAGATCCTGATCTTAAAGCGCAATCGGCAACTGGAAAGTATTTTAAACTGACTAACGAAGAAGCGAATAAACTTGATAAGCTAAAAACAACCACTGCTTATTCAAAAGTTATTGAGGAACGGGTATTTGTTGCTTACGAGCATAAAAACTACCCTAATGCTTACATAAAAGGTGTTGATGAAAACTATCAAACCGTAACTACCATAGATTCTGTTATTTTTTATGGTAATTGGCTTACTTCAAAATCTAATCAAGTGGTAACGGGTTTAGGTATTTCCAACTCACTTTCTATTGGGGTTTTAGATTATGGAAAAAAACTAAACCTTTACGTGCCTAAACCTGGAAAAGGACAAATTAAGTCGCTAAAGGATGCTTACAACTCTTTTCATGCGGTAAATGTTGGTATTTTTGATGTTAACGAGGCCTTAAACGATAAATATATTTACACGCCTATTAACATGGCTAAAGCTCTTTTAGAAGTTCCTGAGAATAGTTATTCTTATATTGAGTTTAAACTTAATCCAGACGCTACAGAAGAAGAAGCAAGAACCGAAATTCTTTCGGTTTTAGGCGATAAGGTTACACTAAAAAATAAAGCTCAATTAAACGACGCTTTATACAAAATGCTAAACACCGAAAATTTGGCTGTTTACCTCATTTTTACTCTAGTTTTAATTATCGCGCTTTTTAATGTTATTGGCTCAATCATTATGATGATTTTAGATAAAAAGAGTAACCTTAAAACGCTATACAGTACAGGAGCAACACTAAAACACATACGACAAATATTTTTTTACCAAGGCAGTTTAATGTCGGTTTTAGGCGGTGTTTTAGGGTTAACTATAGGCTACATTATTGTCAGCTTACAAAAAGCATTTTCTCTGGTTATGATAACACCTTCTCTTCCCTATCCAATGACAATAAAATGGGAAAATCTTATTTTGGTGTTTGTCACAATTTCTGTTCTTGGCATACTAGCCTCAAAAATTGCATCAAGTCGGATTTCAAAATCTTTAATTGACATTAATTAAGATACAAACTGATAATCTTTAAAATTTTCAAGCACCTCATCAAATGCAGCAAATACATCTTTTGAGTCATCGCTGGTTACCATTTTCATTCGGTATTCTTTAAAGTGTGGAATCCCTTTAAAATAGTTTGTGTAATGGCGCCGTGTTTCAAAAACGCCTAATTTTTCACCTTTCCAGTCTATGGCCATTTGTAAATGGCGTTTAGCCGCTTCTACACGTTCTTCTAGCGTAATTGGTGGTAAATGCTCGCCTGTTTTAAAGTAATGTTTTACTTGTTTAAAAAACCACGGATTACCAATAGTAGCTCGTCCAATCATAGCGCCATCCAATCCATATTTATCACGCATTTCTACAGCACGTTCTGGTGTATTTACGTCGCCGTTTCCAAATACAGGAATGTGCATTCTAGGGTTATTTTTAACCTCGGCAATAGGTTTCCAATCGGCATTGCCTTTATACATTTGCGCACGAGTCCGTCCGTGAATGGAAATAGCCTTACAACCAACGTCTTGTAAACGCTCGGCAACCTCAACAATTTTAATAGAATCGTGATCCCAACCTAATCTAGTTTTTACGGTAACAGGTAGTTTGGTACGTTTTACAATTTCGGCCGTAAGCGATTCCATAAGACAAACGTCTTTTAAAATGCCCGCACCAGCACCTTTGCTAACCACCTTTTTTACTGGGCAACCAAAATTGATATCGATAATATCTGGATTCGATTTCTCAACAATATCAACGGCTTCCAACATGCTATCCAAATTGGCTCCAAAAATTTGAATGCCTACTGGACGTTCTTTTTCATAAATATCCAACTTCATCGTACTCTTGGCGGCATCTCTAATCAAACCTTCGCTGGAGATAAATTCGGTGTATACCACATCGGCACCTTGTTCTTTGCATAGGGCTCGAAACGGTGGGTCGCTAACATCTTCCATAGGTGCTAAAAGCAATGGAAAATCAGGTAATTCTATGTCTGCAATTTTTACCATTTAAAACTGAATCTGTTTATTAACATTTTCTCCATGTCGTTTAACAACAACCGTTGTCGTATCTCCTTTACTGAAAGATGATAAAGCTTTCATGTAACTCATCATGTCGGTCACCAAACTATCGCCAAGTTTAACTACAACATCACCTTTTTGCAACCCAGCTTTTTGTGCTGGTTTATCTTCGCTAATACCATCTATTCGCATACCTTCTCCATCAAATAAATAGTCTGGAATAACACCCATTCCTACTTTAAAACGTGGTGTTTCTTCACTTTCATTTTTTGTTTTTCTAAAGGCCAATTTGCCATTATCGTCAAGTTCTGTGATGACTTCCAGGATATAGTCTGAAATTAAATTCATGCCTTCATAATTCAGCTTCTCGGCATCGTCTCCTGGTTTGTGATAATCTTCGTGTTGTCCTGTAAAGAAATGCAAAACTGGAATATCTTGAAGGTAGAAAGACGTATGATCTGATGGACCAACACCAGACTCATTTTCAATTAATTTAAAATTATTATTACTTGATGTAAGTGTTTGCTTAAAACGTGGTGAGGTTCCTACGCCATAAACTGCCAATGTACCGTCTTGTTTTAAACGACCAACCATATCCATATTTATCATATAATTGGCTGTTCCTAAATCCAATGTTGCATTTTTGGTAAAGTAATTGGAACCCAAAAGCCCCATTTCTTCACCAGAAAAGGCCATAAACAAATAATTATTAGCCGTGTTTTTATTTTTTAATCTTCCAGCTAAATCTAACATAACCGCCACACCACTAGCATTATCATCGGCGCCGTTATGTATTTCTTTAGTTTTTCCACGATATAACGAGCCTTCGCTACCATACCCCAAATGGTCGTAGTGTGCGCCAATAATTATGGTGCTTTCGGCTTGGTTATCAATATATCCTAACACATTGGTTCCTGTAACGGTACTATCCTCTGCCATAGTGACAAAGGTTACATCTTCGTGAGGATTGGTTTTGGGCTTGAATGAAAAGGTTTGATAAAAATCCTCCGTGCCTTTAGGCGACAGCCCTATTTCCTTAAATCGTTTTACAATATAAGCTGCAGCTTCTTGTTCGCCTTTGGTTCCTGTTTCGCGTCCCTCAAGTTTATCGTCTGCTAAAAAAGCTACGTCATCCTTAATTTTATTTTGGTAAGTATAGTCTTGTTTACAACCCCATAGCGTTATAAAAAGAACCAATAGCGATACTTGTTTCATAATAATAAACTTATTTTTACGCAAAATTAGGCAATAATTGCCATAAGTTACAAGCATTATAGTATGAAGTCAACATTTTACCTTTTATCGCTACTTTTTGTAATAACAACATCTTGTAAAAACGAGAAGACTAAAGTCACCGATGCCGATTCTGGTGCTACCAAATGGGTAGACACTTTAATATATCCTGGTGAAAAACACTTTAAGTCTTTAAAGCAATTAACGTTTGGTGGTGATAATGCTGAAGCTTATTGGAGTTTTGATGATAAACAATTGGTGTTTCAATCTAATAATGAAAAGTGGAACGTAAGCTGCGATCAAATGTTTTTGATGAATGTTGGTGAAACTTGGGAAACCGAAATTCCGCCTATGGTTAGCACAGGAAAAGGACGCACAACATGTTCGTATTTCTTACCCGATAACAAACACATTATTTATGCCTCTACACATTTAGGTGATAGTGTTTGCCCCGAAACACCCTTACGTAAAAATGGGAAATACATTTGGCCTATTTATGATTCGTACGACATTTTTGTAGCCGATTTAGATGGTAACATTGTAAAACAACTTACTAACGAACCTGGTTACGATGCCGAGCCAACGGTATCTCCAAAAGGCGATAAAATTGTGTTTACCTCAACACGTAGTGGCGATTTAGAGTTATATACTATGAATATTGACGGTACCGACATAAAACAGATTACCAATGAATTAGGCTACGATGGCGGCGCATTCTTTTCGCCTGATGGCACAAAATTGATTTTCCGTTCGTCTAGACCAAAAACCGAAGCCGACATAAAAGAATATAAAGACTTATTAGCCGAAGGTTTAGTGCAACCAACCCAAATGGAACTTTACATTTGTAATGCCGACGGGAGCGACTTGCGCCAACTTACCAACTTGGGGAATGCTAACTGGAGTCCGTTTTTTCATCCTTCGGGAGAGAAAGTTATTTTCTCGTCTAACTTCGAGTCGGAACGCGGTTTTCCTTTTAATTTATATATGATAGATCTTGATGGAAAGAATTTAGAACGCATTACGCATAGTAAAACTTTTGATGCGTTTCCAGTATTTTCTAATGATGGTAAAAAATTGATTTTTTCATCAAACCGAAATAATGACGGCACCAGAGATACCAACTTGTTTATTGCTGAATGGATAGATTAACTATTCATTTAATCGCTCTCTTTCTTTTAAGTTTTTAGAACGTTTATTGGTATCTAACAAGGTATTTCCAAATTTGTAACGGAAACCTATTTTTATATATCTGTTATCAAAATCGGCTTTACTTCTACTATTCTGATTAAGAAATCTTGTCGTATAATCGTAGTCTTGTGTGTTAAATAAATCTTCGGCCATTAAAGAGATTACGGCTTTATTATTCCATAACGATTTTGAGATAGCTACATTTGAAGAAAGCCTATCCTTTACGAGCCTAAACCCTTGTAGGTTTTTACTTCCGTAGTACAAAGTAACATTAAGTGTTAACGATCTGTCTTTTAAAAAGGTATAATAATTTTGAAGTACGCTATAATTAGACCACTGACTTTGCTTAACTTTTTGATTTTGTAGGGTATTTATATCTTCTATGTTGTAAAACGATGTTACCGCATAAACAAACCATCTATCATTTACATAAAAGTTGGTTAAAAAATCGAAACCATACTCAATCGTTTCATCAAAATTAATGGGTGTCCAAGTTACGGTAGTATTTGCATTATCTTGAAGCGGAATTTCATAAATATTATGGCTCATTTTCTTATAATATGCTTCAATAAAATAAGCACTTGACAGTGATGCTCCAATAACAGTATGATCTACTATTACAGGCTGTAGATTAGGGTTTCCAGAAACTATAGTATTATCGTTTAAATAAAATTGAAACGGGTTTAAATCTTTATAATCTGGCCTATTAATACTCTTTTTATAGTTTGTGTAAAGCGATAGGTTTTCGTTTGGATTAAAGCTTAAACTAATGTTAGGAAACCACTTTAAGTAGTCTTGTGTTGTTTTTTGGTTATTGCTAACCGAAATACCTTCTACATCTGTTTGCTCGGCACGTAATCCCGCTATTATACTCCACTTTTCCCAGTCTTTAGAAATATTGGCATAAGCAGCCAACACTAATTCATCATATTCGAAAGCATTGGTATTATTGGTGTCTAAAATAGGTTGATCGTTTACAACATTATATTGAGTAATATCGCTATTAGTTAAAACACTAGATGTTTTTATGCCTGTTTCTAGTATAAAGGAATCGTTTACTGGTAAGGTATAATCTAAACTTGCTGTAACTATTTTAGTGTCTTGATTATTATCGGTTAAATAATTGGTAGCGGTTAAAAAAACACCACTATTAGTGTAGTAATCACTATTTACGTTTTGATGGCGTTGGTAATCGTAGGTTGTAAAATGCGAACTAAACGATAGTTTTTCGCCATTGTCATTAAATTTATGAACATAATCTAAATCAAACCCTAAGTTATACTTTTCATCATCGTTTACATTAAATGCTTTAAAGTATGATTGTAGGTTATTAGAATCATCAAAAATATTGGTATGGTTATTTAATTTGTATTCAAAATCGGGCAACCAAAGCATGGTTGACGCTAAGCTTAGTGTATTTTTATCGTTAAACTGATAATCAAAGTTAAAGCTTACATTATGTGTTTTAGACCACGTATTTCTGTTTAATCTGGACTCCCAAACCTCATTAATAGTATTCCCATTATAGTAATTTATTCTATCTTCATTATCTCTATTTAACTTATCCTGTGTGTAACTATAGCTTGCGTAAAGATTAATCTTGTTTGATTTAAAAAAATGGCCTGTTCCTACATTATACCTAGGAAAGACACCTTGTGTATAATTCGTAAACATATTACCTCTATAACCAGTAACAAGGTTTTTACTCATCATAATATTTATAACCGCACCGCTTGAAGCATCGTATTTAGCCGATGGATTTGTAACCACCTCAACCGACTGTACATTATTAGCATCGGAGCTTTCTAAAAGTTGTGCTAACTCGGTAGAAGATAAATGTACTTTTCTTCCATTTATAAAAATCGTTGGACTTTCATTTTTTACACTTATACTGTTACCAATAACCATAATACCAGGTGTACTTTTTAACACTTGCATCATGTTGCCTTGAGATAAAGCAGTATTTTCTATATTAAAAACAATTTTATTAGGTTCTTTTTTAACAGTGGGTCTTTGGTAAGTAATGCTTATTTCGTCTAAACTCTCTGTGCTTTCCTTTAAAATAATGGGTTCTAGAGTTACATCGGAAGCCACATTAATTTGGCTAAAATGGTCTTCAAAACCTATAAATGTAACTTTAAGCAAGTAGGTCCCCTTGTTTACAGAGCGTAATTTAAATCTTCCATAATCATCTGTCGATGTACCGCTAACTATTGTGGAATCTGTTTCTGTTAACAGAATAACATTAGAAAAAGAAATAGGTTCTCCAGAAACCTCTTGTATACTACCAGAAACAGAAAACTCTTGCGAGAACGTTAATGTAGAAAACAAAACAAAGCAGAATTGGGTTATTCTTTTAAAAGTTATCAAATTATTAAGCTTTATGCTGCTAATATACTATTTGTTTATAAATTTTTAATACGGAAACCCTTAAGTATATCAACATCTTAACAATATTGCTATTTAACGTTAATAAAACACCTATATTTGCATTTCTATTTTTAGTGTAAGGAGTTTTATGAAGAACATTAGGAATTTTTGCATAATTGCACATATTGATCACGGAAAAAGTACGCTTGCCGATAGACTTTTAGACTACACTGGTGCTGTAACCGAAAGGGAAAAACAAAACCAGTTGCTAGATAACATGGATTTGGAGCGTGAACGTGGTATTACTATTAAATCGCACGCCATTCAAATGGATTATATTCATAATGGCGAACATTATATATTAAACTTAATTGACACCCCAGGTCATGTTGATTTTAGCTACGAAGTATCTAGAAGTATCGCAGCTTGCGAAGGGGCATTATTAGTAGTCGATGCAGCGCAAAGTATACAAGCGCAAACTATTTCAAATCTCTATTTAGCCTTAGAAAACGATTTGGAAATTATTCCCGTGCTAAACAAAGTTGATTTACCTAGTGCCAACCCAGAAGAAGTAACCGACGATATTGTAGATTTATTAGGTTGCGACCCATCTGAGGTTATCCCAGCAAGTGCTAAAACCGGTATTGGTATTGAAGAAATTTTAACCGCTATTATAGATCGTGTTCCTGCACCAAAAGGAAACCCAGACGAGCCTTTACAAGCTTTAATATTCGACTCTGTTTACAATCCGTTTCGAGGTGTAGAAACTTATTTCCGTGTTATTAACGGGAAAATTAAAAAAGGGCAACACATTAAGTTTATTGCTACCGGTAAAGATTATTATGCCGATGAAGTAGGAACCTTAAAACTAAAACAACAGCCTAAACAAGAGATAAACGCTGGCGATGTAGGCTATTTAATAACAGGAATTAAAGAAGCCAAAGAAGTAAAAGTTGGTGATACTATTACCGATGCCAAAAACCCAACCCAAAATGCTATTGGCGGTTTTGAAGATGTAAAACCTATGGTTTTTGCTGGTATTTACCCTGTAGATACCGAAGATTACGAAGAACTTCGTACCTCTATGGAAAAACTACAACTTAACGATGCCTCTTTAGTTTTTCAACCTGAAAGTTCTGCCGCTTTAGGCTTTGGTTTTCGTTGTGGTTTCTTAGGAATGCTTCATTTAGAAATTATTCAAGAACGTTTAGAGCGCGAATTTGATATGACCGTTATCACAACCGTTCCTAACGTGTCTTATTACGCTTATACTAACAAAAATCCAGACGAGATTGTTATTGTTAACAATCCAACCGATTTGCCAGAACCTTCAACTTTAAATCGTGTTGAAGAGCCTTTTATAAAAGCAAGTATTATTACTAAAGCCGATTTTGTTGGCCCGGTAATGAGTTTATGTATTGAAAAACGTGGTCAAATAACCAATCAAACGTATTTAACGCAAGAACGTGTTGAGCTTACTTTTGATATGCCCTTAGCCGAAATAGTTTTTGATTTTTACGACAGGCTAAAATCTGTTTCCAGAGGTTACGCCTCTTTTGATTATGCGCCAATTGGTATGCGAGAATCTAAATTAGTACGTGTTGATATTTTATTAAATAGCCAGCAAGTGGATGCGCTATCTGCATTAATTCACGCCGATAATGCTTATGATATTGGAAAGAAGATGTGTGAAAAGCTAAAAGAGCTTATTCCGCGTCAGCAATTTGATATTCCAGTACAAGCTGCTATTGGTGCTAAAATAATTGCTCGTGAAACCATTAAAGCCTTACGTAAAGATGTAACCGCCAAATGTTATGGTGGTGATATTTCGCGTAAACGTAAGCTACTTGAAAAGCAGAAAAAAGGTAAAAAGCGTATGCGTGCTGTTGGTAATGTAGAAATACCACAACAAGCCTTTATGGCGGTATTAAAGCTTAACGATTAGCCTCTACCTTTTCAACATCAAAAGGTTTTCCTAGATAAACTAATTGGTAGCCTTTTTTAATTTTGTTTTCATGATTAAATGAGGAAATGATTATAAACTCCTTCTTATCATTTTTAATGAATAAAGGAATAATGTCTTTATCCTTATCGGTAATATCTATTAAGCTATCGTAATGCTCTTTGCTTTCAAGGTCGATTTCTTGAATTGAAGGAAACTTTGATGTGACGGCCATTAAGGAGTTAAAATCGTCTGTATGACTAAATAAACCTTCTTTAGGGTTTTTGTTAGCATCTTTCATTTCTTCTCTGGTAACCAATCTAAACGAACCGTTTTCACCAAATTGTTCACCAAATTTTGTAATAGCAAATTTATTAATATCGGTACTTGGTGTTAAAGCCATTAAATACCCTACATCGTTAAGTTCTATATTATCTAGAAGGTTATCTGAATAAATATTGGAGTTTATGGCTTCTAATCCTAATTCTTCGGCTTTTTTAATATTGTTTTGGTTACTATCTATTAACACAACATGGCGATTGTGTTCTTCTAAATAATGCCCTATTAAACGTGATACTTTAGAAGCACCAACTATTAAAATACCTTCCGATTTTGTTAAAAATACACCAGAAACTTTGGCAAATAATCTTGCCGTTGTAGCGTTAAGTAATACCGTTCCTAACACAATAACAAATACTAAGGGTGTAATATATTCGGCCCCAGGAACACCTTCTTTTGCTAATTTTAATCCAAAAAGAGACGCAATACCCGCAGCAACAATACCTCGTGGGCCAACCCAACTAATAAATAGCTTTTCGTTAAGTTTTAATCCAGATCCTAAAGTGCTTAAAAACACTCCTAAAGGTCTAATTACAAAAACAACAATAGCAAACAATATAGCGGTATTCCAATTATAAATTAGGTATAAATCTTCCATATTTATATTGGCCGCTAAAAGAATAAATAGAATAGAAATTAAAAGAACGCTTAACGATTCTTTAAAATATAATAATTCCTTAAGATAGGGTGATTTAGAATTACCTAAAACCATTCCCATAACTACTACAGAAAGTAATCCAGATTCGTGTGCAAAACTATCGGATAAGACAAAAACACCTAAAACCGATGCTAAAGCAAATACATTTAATAGATAGTGTGGCACCCATTTTTTGTTAATGATAAAGTTTAAAGCATGTGCAAAGGTGAATCCAAAGGTAAATCCAAAAAGTACAATTTTACCAAACTCTATAAGTGCTGTTTTGGTAAACTCGCCTCCCGCATCAACACTAATAAACTCAAAAACCAATACAGCCACTAAAGCGCCAATGGGATCTATTAAAATACCTTCCCATTTTAGTACCGCAGAGACATCTTTTTTTAACGGAATGTTTCTTAAAATTGGCGTGATTACTGTTGGTCCAGTAACAATAATTAAGGCTGAAAATAAAAAAGAAATTTCCCAACTTAAACCAAATAAATAATAAGCAGCTATGGCAGCTGCAAAAAAGGTAGTTATGGTACCAACTGTAATAAGCTTAGTAATAACAGGGCCTACATTTTTTATTTCATTTTTTCTTAAGGTTAAACCGCCTTCAAAAAGAATAATACTAATAGCTAAAGACACAAAATAAAATAAACTCTCTCCAGGAAATAAGCCTTCTTCACCGTTCCAAATAGGTTCAATCCACTTTTTACCATCAGGGTTTATAAACTCAGAAGCGACAGGTCCTACCAATAAACCTATTAAAATTAAGGGTAAAATGGCTGGTATTTTTAATCGCCAGGCAACCCATTGTGCCAAAATTCCTAAAATGATAATTCCTGCTAATTCTACCATGTGTTATTTTTAGCCTTTAGTGGTAATATTACTACAAATATGGAGTTTCTTCAAAAAATATAACGATTTTTTTAAAACCTTTTAAAAAGGAAAAAAATACGGAATAACAAAAGATGCCGCTAACCATATAATAATATTTAATGGTGTACCTACTTTTAAAAAGTCGCTAAACTTATAATTTCCTGGCGCATAAACCATTGTGTTTGTAGGGTAGCTCATAGGGGTCATAAAAGTTAACGAACAGGCAAACATAACAGCCACAAGAAAGGGTCTAGAGCTAATTTCCATTGCAGCAGCAAGACTAATAACAATAGGTGTCATAAGAGCTGCTGTGGCTTTGCTAGAAATTAAATTTGTTGATAGTACGGTTACTAAAAATAAGGCGCTTAACGTAATGTGCGCATCGTACTGACCTAAATTATCTTGTATAAAATAAGCAATTTGTTTGGCGCCTCCTGTTTTTTCTAAAGCTGTTCCCATTGATAGTACACCTGCCATCATAAAAATAACTTTCCATTCTACAGCTTTATAAGCTTCAACAGGTTTTAAAGTTCCTGTAACTATCATTAATAAAGCGCCTATCATAGCACTTATTAAAATAGTCGTAAGATGAAATGTTGCCGCTAGAATAACCCCAATTCCTATTAAAACAGCTGGTATAGCTTTACGATAATTTGTTCTTTTCTTTTCGTACTCAGATAGTTTTACAATAAGATTATCGTTTTCTAAAGTATTAACCTCTTTTGCATGCCCAATAAGTAATAACATATCGCCTTCGGTTAGTTTTGTTGTAGAGAGTTTATCGTACATAATCTCGCCTCGCTGTCTTATTGCAATTACAGAGCATTTATATTGCTGTCTAAAATTTAATTCTTTTAAAGATTTTCCCGAAAGACTAGACCCAAAAGGAATAACAACTTCATGCAGATTATAGCTTTCGGTTTCTTCTTCGGCTTCTTTCATGCGTCTTGTCCCACTTACTTTATAGCCTTTTATATCTAAAAGTCGATTAAGCGTTTCGGGCATTACCATAATCTTTAAAATATCTCCTGACTCTATTTTTGTGTCTGCAGAAAATTGATGTTTAAGTTCGCCAGCTCTTAAAATGGAGAGTACGTTAACTTTAAAGTTTTTAACTAACCGTGTGTGATGTAACAGCATGTCGATTTCTTGACAATTGGGCTCTACCTCTATTTCGGTTATATATTTTTCGGCTTTTTTGGTTAAACCCTCACTTGTGTTTTTAGTTTTAGGTAATAACAAGGGCGCTATAAAAAGCATATACAAAAACCCTATTATAAGTAAACACAACGCCGCAACACTAAACTCAAACATTCCAAATTCTGGAACATTATATTTGGTTGCGTAACTACTTATTAAAATGTTGGTTGAGGTTCCTATAAGTGTACATGTGCCACCAAATAATGCCGCAAACGAAATAGGCATAAGTAACATACTTGGTTTTATACCTGTTTCTCGACAAACAGTTAATGCAATAGGCAACAGTAAAGCTACAACCGCAGTATCGTTAATAAAGGCCGAGAATAAACTAGAAATACCACAAAATACCACCAAGGCAACTACGTAACTCGTCTTGGCTAACTTAATTATTTTATAGCTTAAACCGTCTAAAATTCCCGAATTAAAAATGCCTCCGCTAATAACAAAAATACAGCCTAAAGTTATAGTTGCTGGATGATTAAAGCCCGAAAAACCTTCCTCTGGAGATAAAATACCCGTAACTATAAACAACGCCATAATAATAATTGACGTTGTGTCTATTGTAAAATAATCTCTAACAAATAGAATAACTCCAAAAATTATGATAGATAACGTTATGATAAGTTCTGTACTCATAACCTAAGCGTAATAAATTATTTTGTATCGTCTTCCTTTTCTTCAGACATATAGTAAAGTCGCTTTAAACTTTTCTTTAAAAGCATAAACCTGTATATACCTATAACAAAAAATATCGCACTAAAAACTAACGAGAGAATGGCTAAATATTTAAAATCTGGAAATTTTTTTAATTGAAAAAAAGCAATCCCTCCTAAAAGCAAATAAAGAGACGATCTTATGTAAGATAATAAGGTGCGCTCGTTAGCCAATCGCGTTCTTTCAATAGCTAAATAATCTCTTAAAATAACTTCTTCATCTGGTTTAAAATCGCGACCAAATCTTAAAAGTTTTAGTTTTTTAATCTTCAACGGCGAATTCACGATTTTTTTCATAAGAATAGCTTTTTATAAAAATAAATTAAATTTTTATGGTTTCATAACCTTTAAGCGATTCAAATATATCGCAATAAATTGTTAAATAATTCTCAATAATCCCTGCTAAAAGGTAATTTTTGATGAGTATTTTTTAATTTGCGACATCTTAAAAAGAAATCATTTTTATGAAACTATATCCCATTCAAGCTGGAAATTTCAAATTAGACGGTGGCGCTATGTTTGGCGTAGTTCCTAAATCGCTTTGGAACCGTACAAACCCAGCCGATTCTAATAACATGATCGATATTGCAGCGCGTTGTTTATTAATAGAAGATGGCAACCGCTTAACTTTAATCGATACCGGTATGGGAGATAAGCAAAACGATAAATTTTTTGGGTACTACTATCTTTGGGGAGACGACTCTATCGATAAATCTTTAAAACAATATGGTTTTCATAGAGACGATATTACTGATGTGTTTATGACACATCTTCATTTCGACCATTGTGGCGGAAGCATACAATGGAACAAAGATAGAACAGGCTACGAACCTGCTTTTAAAAATGCCCATTTTTGGAGTAATAAAGACCATTGGGACTGGGCAACACACCCAAATAATCGTGAAAAAGCCTCTTTTTTAAAAGAAAACATCTTACCCATGGAAGAGTCTGGGCAACTTAAATTTACAAACCTTCCAAAACAAGATTTACTAAAAAATTCTACACTAGGATTCGATATTTTTTTCGCTAACGGACATACAGATAAACAAATGATTCCAATGATACATTACAACGGAAAAACCATTTGCTTTATGGCCGATTTATTACCTACTGTTGGTCACTTACCGCTACCCTTTGTTATGGGTTACGATACCAGACCATTGCTTACTTTAGATGAAAAAGAAAAATTTCTAAACCTAGCGGCAGATAATAATTATTACTTATTTTTGGAGCACGACGCACATAATGAAATCATTACAGTAAAACACACAGAAAAAGGCGTGCGATTAAACGAAACTTTTACCTGTAATGATATTTTTAACTAAACATAAATTAATAACATGAAATTACTAAAACCTGTTTTATTTTCGGCAGTTGCAGCAACCATACTTTCTAGCTGTGGCGGTTCGTCAGAAATTTTATCTACTCCTGTAGAAAATGTAGATACTGTACCTTTAAAAGTTTCGGAGTTAACACAAGCCGAAAAAGAAAATTGGGGACACCTAGACCTTATTAAAGATACCATTCCTGGAATGAGTGTTGATAAGGCTTACAGCGAAATCATAAAAGATAAAAAAGGTAAAAAAGTTATTGTTGCTGTTATAGATAGCGGAATAGATATAGAACACGAAGATTTAGATGGTGTTGTTTGGACTAACGAAGATGAAATTCCAGGTAATGGAAAAGACGATGATAATAATGGGTACATCGATGATATTCATGGATGGAACTTCTTAGGCGATGCTTACGACGAACAATTAGAATATGTAAGAATTTTAGCCTCTGGAGATACAAGTAATCCAGAATACGATCGTGCTAAAGCAGAATACGATGAAGAATATCAAAAAACACTTGGGCAAAAAACACAGTACGAGCAAATTTACCAACAAATAAAAAATGCCGATGAAGCTGTAGCAAAACATTTAAATAAAGAAGACTACACACCAGAAGATGTAAATGGTATTAATGCCGAAGGTAACGAAACCCTAACCCAAGCCGTAGGTATGTTAAAATACATGTACGGAAATGGTTTCGACTCTACAGATAAAGCATTATCTGCTGTTAAAGAAGGTGTTGAGTATTTTTCAGATAAATTAAATTACAACATTAACAAAGAATTTAACGGTAGAAAAACTGGCGATAATCCTAACGATTTAAACGATGTAGGTTATGGTAACGGTAACGTTATGCCAAGCGAAAAAGGCGAAAGTCACGGAACTCATGTAGCAGGAATTATTGCTGCAGAACGCAACAATGGTTTAGGTGCAAATGGTGTAGCTAACAACGTTGAAATTATGAGTTTAAGAGCTGTACCAAATGGCGATGAATATGATAAAGATATTGCTCTTGCTATTCGTTATGCAGTAGATAATGGTGCAAAAGTAATTAATGGTAGCTTCGGTAAATACTACTCACCACATAGTGATTGGGTAAGAGATGCTATTGCTTATGCGTCTAAAAACGATGTGGTTTTTGTAAATGCTGCTGGTAACGAAGGTATTGATTTAGATGTTAAAGCTGTTTACCCTAACGATCAAGTAGATAATGGTCCAGAAGTTGGCGATACTTTTATTACCGTTGGTGCCTTAGCGCCAAAATATGGGGCTAATATGGTTGCTGGATTTTCTAACTATGGGAAAATAAATGTCGATATTTTTGCACCTGGAGCCAAAGTTTACTCAACAACACCAGAAAACGAATACGATACAAAAGGGGGAACTTCTATGGCTGCTCCAGCTGTTGCAGGTGTTGCTGCTTTAATTCGTTCTTACTTTCCTAAATTAACTGCTGCTCAAGTAAAACAAGTTATTTTAGATTCTGGTTTAGCGTTAAAAACTCAAGTAGTAGTTGGTGGCGATGCTAGTAATGTAAAACCTATTGCAGATTTAAGTAAATCTACTAAAATAGCCAATGCTTATAATGCACTTATTTTAGCAAGTCAATTATAAATCATTGCAAAAACATAATAAGGCTACATCTTATGGTGTAGCCTTTTTTATTAAAAATAACATCATGAAAAGAGTTTCTTTAATATTATCAACCCTTGTTTTGTTTGCTTGTGGTAATACAAAAACTGTTACTAATCAAAAAACAACAACCCAACAAAACACAACTACATATTGGCAACAACATGTGGATTACACTATGGATATTGATATGAATGTAAACAACTATCAATACCAAGGAAAACAAACATTAGTGTACACTAATAATTCTCCCGATGTGTTAAATAAAGTGTTTTATCACTTATACTTTAATGCCTTTCAACCAGGTAGCGAAATGGATGTGCGTTCAAGAACTATTGCCGATCCAGATTCGCGAGTAGGAGATAGAATAAGTAAATTACAACCCGATGAAATAGGCTACATTAATGTAACCTCATTAAAACAAAATGGTACTGTTTTAAAACATGAAACCGTTGGTACTGTCTTAGAGGTAAACTTAGCACAACCTATTCAACCAGGCGAATCAGTAACTTTTACTATGGATTTTGATGCCCAAGTTCCTGTTCAAATTCGTCGTTCTGGTAGAAATAATGAAGAAGGCGTTGCTTTATCCATGACGCAATGGTATCCTAAAATGGCCGAATACGATTTTGAAGGCTGGCATGCCGATCCTTACATAGGAAGAGAATTTCATGGTGTTTGGGGAGATTTTAAAGTCAATTTAACCATAGATAAAAATTACGTTGTTGGTGCAACAGGTTATCTTCAAGGAGAACCAAAAGTAACAGGTAACAAAAAAACACTAACCTACAAAGCGCCAAAAGTACACGATTTTACTTGGGCTGCAGATCCCGATTATATTCACGATACCATGCAAGTACCAAATGGCCCTATACTTCATTTTTACTATAAAAAGAATTTAGACCAGCAATATCTTGATAACTGGAAAAAACTACAACCAAAAACGGTTGAGTTAATGCAATATTTTAGCGAGCATATTGGTAAATATCCTTATAAACAATACTCCGTTATGCAAGGTGGCGATGGTGGTATGGAATATGCCATGAGTACCTTAATTACAGGACAACGTAAATTTGGAAGCTTAGTTGGTGTAACAGCTCACGAATTAGCACATAGTTGGTTTCAGTTTTTATTAGCTACAAACGAAGCTAAACACGAATGGATGGATGAAGGCTTTACAAGCTATATTTCTAATTTAGCTATGAATGAGATTATGAATGAAAATGCCGAAAACCCACATAGTGGTTCTTACAGAGGATATATTTATTTAGCAAAATCTGGTAAAGAACAACCTTTAACTACACATGCCGATAGATATGAATACAACCAAGCTTATAGTATTTCAGCTTACAGTAAAGGTGCTGTTTTTATGGCGCAATTAGGGTATATTATTGGAGAAGACAATCTAAATAAAACCATTAAAAAGTATTTTAATGACTTTGCCTTTAAACATCCAAGACCTATAGATGTTATTCGTTCTGCCGAAAAAGTTTCTGGCCTAGAATTAGATTGGTATTTAATGGATTTTGCACAAACAACAAATACCATAGATTATAGTGTAAAAAACATTAGTGATAATACCATTACGTTAGAACGTGTTGGATTAATGCCAATGCCTATCGATCTTACCGTAACCTATACTGATGGATCTACCGAAGATTTTTATATTCCATTACAAATGATGCGTGGCGAAAAACCAACAACAGCTACAGTAATTAAAGACTGGGCTTGGGCGTATCCAACCTATACGTTTAATACATCTAAAGCTATTAAATCTGTTGAAATTGATCCAAATCATGTAATGGCTGATATTAATCCTGAAAACAATAAAGAAGTACAGTAAATTATTAAACAAAAACAATATTAAAACCATTCAATACATTTATTGAGTGGTTTTTTTATTTCTGATTATTACCTTTGACTAAATGGATAGAACCTTTAATAAAACCGAAAAACTTAAAAGTAAAATACTTATTTCTAAACTGTTTACAGAAGGAGAAAGTGTTTCTGCCTATCCATTACGACTAGTATATTTAGAAACGTCTTTTAATTCTTCGCATAAATTAAAAGTTGGCGTATCGGTATCTAAAAGACATTTTAAAAAAGCTGTTGATAGAAATCATATAAAACGATTGTTACGAGAAGCGTATCGCTTAAATAAAGCCACGTATTTTAACAACATAGAAACACAATATGCGTTTATGATTTTGTACATTGGTAAACAAGGCACAACATTTGATGAAGTAAACCTTAAAACACAACACTTGTTTAAAAAGTTTCTAACTAAAGTAACGTCTTAATTTATGTCCTTATGAAAACATTTTTAAAGAAAAAAATACTTATCCCAATACTAGCAATAACTGTATTTTTTGCTGGAAGCGCCTTTCAAAACGACTTTTTTGAAATTGCTAAACAAATCGAAATTTTTACAACGCTTTTTAAAGAACTCAACATGAACTATGTTGATGAAACCAATCCAGCAGATTTAATGGATACAGCCATTAAAAGTATGTTAAACGATTTAGATCCGTATACAAGATTTTATAACGAACAAGATGTAGAAGCCGAACGCATAAGGCAAACTGGAGATTATACAGGAATTGGTGCTAAAGTAAGAACACTTAAAGATAAACTTATTATCATAGAACCTTACAAAAATTATCCAGCCGATAAAGCCGGTTTAAAAGCTGGAGACGAAATTATAAAAGTAAATAATATAACTGTAGCAAATTATAAAGATGATGCTGGAGAGCTCTTAAAAGGCGCTTCTAATTCTACTGTAAATGTTACTTATGTAAGACAAGGAAAACAACACCAAGCTTCCATTAAACACTCCGAAATAGAAATTGATGCCGTACCGTATTTTTCAATGATAAATGATAACATAGGTTATATTGTTTTAAGTAAATTTAATAGTAAAATATCCGCGCAAACAGCCTATGCTGTTAAAGATTTAAAAGCACAAGGTGCTAAACGTATTATCTTAGATTTACGTAACAATCCAGGAGGTTTATTACACGAAGCCGTTAATGTGGTTAATCTTTTTGTACCAAAAGGACAACTAGTAGTTACAACTAAATCTAAAGTAAAAAAGTTTAACAGAACGTACTACACCCAAAAAGAACCTCTAGATACCGAAATTCCTCTAGTAGTATTAATTAATGGAAAAAGTGCTTCGGCAAGCGAAATTGTTTCAGGATCCTTACAAGATTTAGATCGTGCCGTTATTGTAGGGTCTAGAAGTTTTGGTAAAGGTTTAGTACAACGCCCAAAAAAGCTAACCTATGGTACCCAACTTAAAGTCACTATTTCACGCTATTACACACCATCTGGAAGATGTATTCAAGCCTTAGATTATTGGAATAGAGATGAAGAAGGAAATGCTGTTAAAATAGATAAAACCAAATACAACGAATTTAAAACCAAAAACGGCCGCCCCGTTTTTGATGGTGGCGGAATTTTACCAGACGAGCAAATGCCTATTACTAAAAACTCGCCTATTACTCAAGAAATCCTAAACGACTTTTTAATTTTCGATTACGCTACTAACTATTACTACAAAAATACAGTAAACAATATTGATAACTTTAAACTTACCGATTCCGATTTTAAAGCCTTTAAAAGCTATTTAAAAACTAACAATTTTACATTTGTTACCGAAACCGAAAAAGCTTTAAACAAAGTTCATGAAAAAGCTATAAAAGAAGCATTAGATGATAATATTAAATCCGATTATAATCGATTATTAAACAATTTAAAATCATCTAAAGATGTTGCAATAGACGAAAATAAAGACCAAATTTTATCATTACTAACCGACGAAATTGTTAAACGCTACGTGTATCGCGAAGGATTGTACGATTACTACAAAACACATAATCCAGAAATAAAAAAAGCCACTCAAATTCTTTCAAATATTACAACATATCATGATTATTTAAGATAAAATTTCATTTTTAATAAAAAAATTAACTTACTTTTTATATTTTTCTATTCTAAATGATTAAAAAAATATACATATTATTTTGTTTAAGTCTATGTTTAAATAGCTATTCTCAAAACAAAAAATTCACTCACGACGTATTTTTTGAAACCGATAAATACGAGGTAAACGAAACAGAATACAGTAGATTACTTGGTTTTTTGTTTGATATTGAAGGTTTAGATATAGAAAAAGTATCTATTTATGGTTTTACAGACGATCGTGGTAGCGACGACTATAATTTAGTGCTTTCGCAACAACGTGCCGATGCCATAAAAACCATTTTCTCCAACAACGAATTCGATGAAAATGTGATTACCAATGTTGATGGTAAGGGTAAAATACTCCTTAAAGTTGTTAAAGAAGAAGATATTCATAAAATAAGAGGATTAAACCGTAAAGTAGAAATCATTGTTCAACCATACAATCCACCAAGAAAACTAGAAGCTCCTAAAGAAAAACTTACCACAGAAGAAAAATTAAAAGGCGACCTTAAAGCGGGCGATAAAATAAAACTAGAAAATATTTTATTTAAAACAGGTTACAGTATTTTACTCCCAGAATCTGAAAAAACTCTTGAAGAAATTGCCAAAATTCTTATAGAGAGAGAAAGCGTTTATTTTACTATCCAAGGCCATGTTTGTTGTACAAAATATAGCCGAGATGCTATTGATAGAAAAACACGAAAACGTAATTTATCTGTTGCTAGAGCCAAATATATTTACGATTATTTAGCTAAAAGAGGGGTTGATAAACGCCGAATGAAATATGTAGGTATGCGAAGAAAATTTCCATTAGGTGGCGAACCAAAATTTGATCGTCGGGTGGAGATTTTGGTTACATATGCTGGCGATGAGGAAACTAAAAATTAACCTTTTAACGTAACTAAAGTTATATTTTTACCAGTTTTATTTATAATTCTCAAAATCTGCATATTTAAAATTATAATTAAGTAAAGTTTTCATTTTGTTACTACTTACAATTTTAAAATCATTCTTTGAGTTTTCATCGAAAATAACAGTCGATTTTCCAACTTTTTTAATTTCTTTAAGGTAAAAATGCCGTCGTTTTGGATGACTATCTGAACAGGCATTTAAAACTTCATTCCAAACATTTTTTATAATAATTTGCTCAATTATTCCAATACAATCATCTCTATGTATAAAGTTTATATACCCTTCTGGATTTTTAACAGGTCTATTAGATTTAATAAAATTTCCAGGCTTTCTATCATAACCAAATAATCCTCCAAATCTTATTATTGTAGCTTTAAAAGAAGTGTTGGTTACAAATAAGTTTTCTATTTTAGAAAGTGGTGTAATAGCTGTATTAGTTTCTTCAGTAACAATTCCATTTGTTAATGGATAAACAGAAGTAGAACTAATAAATAGTATTTTTTTTATTCCAGATTTTTCAATACTTCTAATTAAATTATTGATATCCTCAAGGCTTTTAGATGTAATCGCAATAATTAATACATCGGAAGATAAAAAATCCATCATATCAACATTACGCTTACTAATGTCTATAAGAAATGGTTTTATTCTTTTCTCTTCAAGGATTTTTATTTTAGAAACAGAAGTTGTTGAACCATATACTTTATATCCTTTGTTAATTAAACTAACTGCTAAGGCTAATCCAAGCCAACCACATCCTAATATACTTATTCTTTCATTCAATAAATCTTAATTTTTATTTATGTACAACATAGCAATATGCGGAATGCCATCTTCTAAATATTCCTCACCTATTTCTTTAAATCCTAGATTGTTATAAAAGCGTTTTAAATAGCATTGTGCAGAAATTTTTATATTGGTTTCATTATAAAACGTTTTTATGGCATTAATAGAGGCTTCCATAATTTTATAACCATATTTATGAGCCCTTTCAGATTGCTTAACTACTACACGACCAATACTAGCTTCTTTAAAATAATCGCCAGGTTTAAATAAGCGTGTATAAGCTACCAAAACATTGTTTTTATACCCTAAAACATGTAACGCTTTTTGGTCTTTTCCGTCTATATCTTGGTATACACAATCTTGCTCAACAACAAATACTTCGCTACGTAATTGTAAAATGTCGTACAATTCGGTTTTAGATAATTCGTCGTAATTTTTTATAGTTATTTTAAGCATAGTATTTTAAATACGTATAAGGCACTTAATAGCATTTTAAATATCGATTATCGAGTTAATCTTGAACAATAACATCTTTAGAATCGTCCTTTTTATATTCTGGTTGAATAGTAATGTGATTGATATTAAATTTATCATGAAGCAAGGCTTCAATAGTTATTAACAAGGTATTAAATTCTGAAGTAGAAATGTCTTCTTGTAAATCTAAATGAGCTTCTAAATGCAATTCATCATCACTTAAATTCCAAATATGAACATGATGGAGTTTTTTTACTTTTTCAAGTTTATTAACAGTTCTAACAACCGCTTTTAAATCGATATGATCTGGTGTAAACAACATCAACATTTTAGTAGATGTTTTTAATAAATCGTACCCTACATAAATTAAGTATAAAGCTATAAGAAAGGTTAATAAACTATCTACCCAATATAGCTGATAATACTTCATTAACAATCCACCAACCAATACGGCAACACTTGCTAACATATCGGTTAACATATGTAAATACGCCGACTTAATATTTATGTTATTTTCAGAACTTTTTTTAAGTAATAAAACACTAAATCCATTACCTATAATAGCAATAAGCGATAACCATATTACTAAATTAGATTCAATTTCTTGTGGTTCTTGAAAACGCTCATAAGCTTCTTTTATAAGAATTATAGCAACTATTATTAAGGTAGAAGCATTAACAAATGCGGCTAAAATTTCAGCACGTTTATACCCAAAGGTACGGTTTAAAGAGGCTTTTTGCTTTGATAGTTTAGAAGCTATATAACTTACTATTAAAGATAGAACATCGCTAAAATTATGCAAGGCATCACTTAATAACGATAAACTACCAGAAACCAATCCACCAACTACTTGAGCTGCTGTGATAACAATATTTAATAAGATAGAAATCATTAAATTTCTACCTTTCATATCGTGATGATGTTGTGAATGGTTATGTGAATGAGAATGCGCCATTTAGCACGATACTGGAATTTTGTTTACACGATTTTCATGTCGGCCGCCTTCAAAAGCAGTTTCTAAAAATGTATCAACCATATCTAAAACTTGGGGTAAAGCAGTAAATCTGGCTGGAATACTTAAAATATTAGCATTATTGTGCTGTCTTGCTAAGGCTACAATTTCCTTGTTCCAACAAAGAGCAGATCGTACACCTTGATGTTTATTAGCTGTCATATTAGCGCCATTACCGCTTCCGCAAATAATAATACCAAAATCAACAACTTTGTTTTCTACATCTCTAGCAACAGGATGTACAAAGTCTGGATAATCTACACTATCATTAGTGTCTGTACCATAATTATTTACGGTAAATCCTTTGTTTTTTAAATGTTCTACTACAGCAAATTTGTAGTCGGTTCCTGCGTGGTCGTTTCCAATTGAAATAGTCATGTTTTTAGTATGTGTTGTTTTGTGGTGTAAAGGTACAAAACCAAGTACATTACCTAAGATTAATTTAGTATACTTTTTTACAATGTTAATTACTTTAACAACTGTTTTTTATAAGTTGTTAATAACTGTTTATTTCTTTCTAATAGAAAAATTTTTAAAAGTCATAAAAAATTACAAAGCAGAATAGGAATGAATAAAGCAAATTATAACTCTAGTTTTTTTAGACGACTTTTCAGCATCAAAATTGTGGATTACTAACACCAGTTTTTAAAAAACATGTCAAAAAATAATTGTGAAATCACATTGTAAACAACTGTTAATAACATTTTAAATTCCCTTAAAAATGAAACAGTTAAAATTAAAACCTATGTTAATTAAATATTAACAGAACGTAAACTATGTATTTTCAAAATAAAACTTAAAAAAGTTATACTAGCTATTAACACCCCATAATAATCATTAATATTTTTTTAAAATTTTAAAAGAAGAATAATTAATATAGTATTAAATGTGAATAAACTTTTTATCAAGCTAATGTTCTTACTATATTAAAGCTTAGATTTGTTATAATTAGAAATAAGTAGATGGGAAGAAAGAAACGAAGAAGACGATCAAACAATAAAATTTCAAACCTTACAAATACTATTCTTAGTATTTTAAAAAAGGATAGAAATAAAAGCTTTAATTACAAGCAAATAGCTGCAAAACTTGGTGTAAACGATGCTAGTAGCAGAAACCAAATTATAAAAAAACTTCAACAGCTTAAAGCTAAAAAAGAAATAGAAGAAGTAGAACGTGGTAAATTTAAAGCCGTTGTAACAACGCAATATCACAAAGGTGTTTTAGATGCCACTTCAAAAGGATCTGGTTATATTATCTCTGAAGATTTTGAAGATGATGTATTTATAGCCTCAAATAATATTAATCGCGCTTTAGATGGCGACGAAGTTGAATTTTACCTCTTTAAACGTAGAAAACGTGGTAAATTAGAAGGGGAAATTACACAAGTACTAAAACGCGCTAAAACCGATTATGTTGGCGTTGTACAATTACATAGTAATTATGCTTTTGTTATTCCAGATAGCCCAAAAATGTATAAAGATATTTTTGTACCTATTAACAAAACAAACAATGCAGAAGATGGCGATAAAGTTTTAGTATCGTTAGAAGATTGGCCAGAAAAAGCCGATTCACCTTACGGAAAAATACGCGAAGTTTTAGGAAAACCAGGAGAACACAGTACCGAAATTCATTCTATTTTAGCCGAATACGGTTTACCTCACGATTTTCCTCATGAAGTAGAAGCTTATGCTAATAAAATAGACACGTCTATTACTAAAGATGAAATTGCGAAACGTCGTGATATGCGTCAAGATTTAACCTTTACCATCGATCCAAAAGATGCCAAGGATTTTGACGATGCTTTATCATTTACAGTCTTAGAAAATGGATTGTACGAAGTAGGTATTCATATTGCTGATGTATCACATTATGTACAACCAAATACCATTTTAGATGACGAAGCTTACGAACGCGCCACGTCTGTTTATCTTGTAGATCGTGTGGTACCTATGTTACCAGAAATTTTATCAAACAAAGCCTGTTCATTACGTCCAAACGAAGAAAAATATACGTTTTCAGCTGTTTTTAAAATCAATGATAAAGCCGAAGTAAAAGACCAATGGTTTGGTAGAACGGTAACCTATAGCGATGCCAGATTTGCTTACGAAGAAGCTCAAGCAGTTATCGAGTCTAAAACCAATACCATTCCAAAAGAAGTGTCTTTAACAGGAGACACTTATCAAACCAAACAAGATATAGCCGATGCTATTTTAAAACTAGACGAATTAGCAAAAAAAATGCGTAGTAAACGCATGCGATCTGGCGCTATTTCTTTTGATAAAGTTGAAGTAAAATTCAATTTAGATGAAGACAACAATCCAATAGGTGTATTCTTTAAAACAAGTAAAGATGCCAATAAATTAATTGAAGAATTTATGCTTTTGGCTAATAAAAAAGTAGCCGAATTTGTTGGGAAACAAAAACCTGAAAAAACCTTTATATATCGCGTTCATGACGAACCAGACGACAGTAAATTAGCCGCCTTACAAAATGTGGTTGGTCGTTTTGGGTATAAACTTAATTTTAAAGATAGAAAAAGTGTCACCTCATCGTTAAACAATTTATTAAAAGATGTCGTGGGAAAAAAGGAGCAAAACCTTGTCGATACGCTAACTATACGTAGTATGAGTAAAGCCGAATACACTACACATAATATTGGTCATTACGGTTTAGCATTTGGTTATTATAGTCATTTTACATCGCCTATCCGTCGTTATCCAGACGTTATGGCACATCGCTTATTACAACATTACTTAGATGGTGGAAAATCTGCCAACGAAGCCATTTACGAAGAAAAATGTCAACATTCTAGTAATATGGAATATTTAGCTACAAAAGCCGAGAGAGATTCCATTAAGTACATGCAAATTAGGTTTATGCAAGATCATGAAAATGAAGAATTTGTAGGCGTAATTTCTGGTGTAACCGATTGGGGGATTTACGTAGAAATTATCGATAATAAATGTGAAGGTATGGTACGAATACGTGACATAAAAGATGATTATTACGAGTTCGACGAGTCACAATTTGCTATCATTGGTCGCGAAACAAAACATATGTATCAATTAGGAGATGAGGTTGTTGTAAAGGTAAAAGATACCGATTTGGTTAAAAAACATTTAGATTTTTATCTTTTAGGAAAGCATAAGGAATAGTTTTTGTTAAGAAAGAAGGAAAAGAAAAACAATGAAAAAATTACTATTTATTTTAGCTGTAACCGTATCGTTAGTTGCAAATTCTCAAAATACCATAACCAAATCAGTAGGCGAATTTACTAAGCTAAAAGCTTTCGATTTAATAGATGTAGAACTTATTAAAAGCGATGTAAATAAAGTTGAAATCTCTGGTAAAAATAAAGAAGATGTTACTATTATTAATAAAAATGATGTTTTAAAAATCCGTATGGATTTAAGCGAAACCTTTAATGGGCATAATACTTATGTAAAAGTGTATTTTACCAATTTAGAAATTATCGATGCTAACGAAGGTGCTTTTATAAGTTCAGAAGATGTGTTTAAACAAATAGACCTTACACTAAAAACTCAAGAAGGTGCACAAATTAAATTACAAACAAACGTTACCATTTTAGATATTAAAGCCATTACTGGTGGCGAAATAAAAACTTTTGGTACAGCTAAAAAACAACTTATAGACTTAAGTACAGGTGGTATTTATAATGGAAAAGAATTAGAGTCTCAAGATACCGAAGTAACCATAAAAGCTGGAGGTGAAGCTAGGGTTAAAGCTCAAGAAAACCTCGATATTAAAATACGAGCTGGTGGCGAAGTTATTGTTTACGGAAAGCCAAAAAATGTAAATGAAAGCAAAGCTTTAGGTGGAAGTATAGAATACCGAAATTAAACCCACTATTTTTTCTACCTTTGTAAGACAATTACTAAGGTTTTATGATAAATGATATTTTAGCGGCCATTCCATTTGGTATTATATTAGCTTTTACCATAGGACCTGTATTTTTTGTACTTCTAGAAACTAGTGCAACCAAAGGATTTAAAAGTGCTTTAATTTTCGATTTAGGTGTTATTTTTGCCGATATTTTATTCATTTTAGTCGCTTTTTACAGTGCTAACAGTTTACTTCAAAAAATAAAAGACGATCCTAATTTTCTCATATTTGGTGGGGTGTTACTTGTAGCCTATGGCATTATTTCTTTTACCAAAACATCAAAATCTTTTCGTTCTATTGTAAAAGAATATCACCGTGTTCAAATCAAGAAAAACTACGGTATGTTGTTTGTAAAAGGTTTTCTTTTAAACTTTATAAACATTGGTGTTTTAGCAGGATGGCTTGGGTTTATAGTTATTGCTAATTCTATAACAACAAGTAAAAATGGTGTTGAAGTTTTTATAGTTACCATGCTAGTAACCTACCTTTTAGTAGATTTATTTAAAATAGCAGTAGCAAAACGTATTAGGCGAAAATTAACACCGCGACGCATTTTTAAAACCAAGAAAATTATAGCTTTAGTTATTTTAGGATTTGGCGTATTACTTCTAGTTCAAGGATTTTTTCCAAACGAAAAAAAGCTACTAAAAGAAAAAATAGAACAAATAAATCCTATAAAAGAAAAGCTTCCAGAATAAACCAGAAGCTTTTGTTGAGGCGTCGAGCGGATTCGAACCGCTGTACAAGGTTTTGCAGACCTCTGCCTAGCCACTCGGCCACGACGCCATTATTAGACCGCAAATGTAACAAAAAATCCCTTGTTATACCACCAAGTCTTAGTTTTTTCGCTTTTTTGTCATTTTTATAGTGACCATTTCAACATCACCACCAATAGGAGGGTTTAATTTACTAACAGCAATACTTACTTTTTTTATCTTTTTATCTTCTTTTAAAATTCTAGTAATAATACGTTTAGCAACCGTTTCTAATAAATGCGATGGTTGTTGCATTTCTTCACGTACAATACGATTTAAAAATACATAATCTACCGTATCATGTAAAAGATCTGTTTTAGCCGATTTTTGTAAATCGGCTTTAATTTTTAAATCTACACGGTAATCACTTCCTATTTTAGTTTCTTCTTTAAGACAACCATGATGGGCAAAAACCCTAATATTTTCAACTTTTATAATTCCCAAAATACTATTTTTTTACAAAGATATATTATTCACTTATTTTAGAGTTATTTCCTTTAAATTTGTAGCCTATTTTTTAGATAAGAATTATGAGTGAAAAGTCACTAAATTTTATAGAACATATTATTGAAGAGGATTTAGCCAATGGCTTAGAAAAAGATAAACTCCGTTTTCGTTTTCCGCCAGAACCTAACGGTTATCTTCATATTGGGCATACTAAAGCTATAGGAATTAGTTTTGGACTAGGATTAAAATATAACGCGCCTGTTAATTTAAGGTTCGATGATACAAACCCTGCAAAAGAAGAACAAGAATATGTCGATGCTATTAAGCGCGATATAGCATGGTTAGGTTATACATGGGCAGATGAATTGTATTCGTCCGATTATTTTCAGCAATTATACGATTGGGCAGTGTTATTAATAAAAGAAGATAAAGCTTATGTCGATTCGCAATCTAGCGAAGCCATGGCCGAACAAAAAGGCACACCAACGCAACCAGGTATTGATGGTCCTTACAGAAATCGTTCAGTTGAAGAAAATTTGGATTTATTCAACAGAATGAAAAACGGAGAGTTTGAGGAAGGCGAACACGTTTTACGAGCTAAAATAGACATGAAGCATACCAATATGTTGATGCGCGATCCTATTATGTATCGTATTCTTAAAAAAGCACATCATAGAACCGGAAACGATTGGTGTATTTATCCTATGTACGATTGGACACATGGTGAAAGCGATTATATCGAGCAAATTTCACATTCCTTATGCTCTTTGGAATTTAAGCCGCATAGAGAACTTTATAACTGGTTTAAGGAGCAAGTATACGATTATTCTAAAAACACGTATCCTATGCTACCTAAACAGCGTGAGTTTGCACGTTTGAATCTTAGTTATACCATTATGAGTAAGCGTAAACTACTTAAATTAGTAGAAGATGGTATTGTAAATGGTTGGGACGATCCTAGAATGCCTACTATTTCAGGATTGAGACGTCGTGGTTACACACCAGAATCTATAAGAACATTTATTGACAAAGTAGGCGTTGCCAAACGTGAAAATGTGATTGATGTGTCATTGTTGGAATTTTGTGTTCGTGATCACCTTAATAAAACAGCACCTCGTGTGATGGCAGTTTTAGATCCAATTAAGGTGGTTATTACCAATTATCCAGAAGACAAAGAAGAATGGTTGGAAGCAGAAAACAATCCAGAAGATGCTAGTGCTGGTTCTAGAGAAGTACCATTTTCCAGAGAAATTTATATTGAAAAAGCCGATTTTAAAGAAGAAGCGAGTAATAAGTTTTTCAGATTAAAACTTGGTGGAGAAGTACGCCTTAAAAATGCATATATAATTAAGGCAGAAAGTGTTGTAAAAAATGATACAGGCGAGATAAAAGAAATTCATTGTACGTATTCTGAAGATACCTCTAAAAAAGTAAAAGGAACATTGCATTGGGTGTCTATAAAACATGCGGTAAAAGCCGAAGTTAGAGAATACGATAGGTTGTTTATGGATGAAGCTCCAGACAGTCATCAAGACAAGGACTTTATGGATTTTTTAAACCCAAATTCTTTAAATATTGTTGAAGCTTTTGTTGAACCAAGTTTACAAGAGGCTAAAATAGGAGAACGATTTCAATTTCAGCGTTTAGGGTATTTTAATGTTGATAATGATTCTACTTCAGAAAAATTAGTATTTAATAAAACAGTTGGTTTACGTGATACTTGGGCAAAACAAAAACCACAATCTAAACAACAAAATCAATCTAAACCACAACAGCAACGTCCTGCTATTGAAGATATCAAGAAAATAGGGAAGAAGCTAGACCGTTTACCAGACGATAAATTTGCTGCAGCCAAAGAAAACATTAAACAATTAGCAAATAAGGTGTCTTACAACGATTTACAACCCTTGTTTAACACATCGGTAAAAAAGGCTGGAACACGTATTGCAACTGCTATTGCATTAGGTATTTTATTAGAAAAAGGCTTGGAAAAAAATGAGGAGATTATAGAATTTATTACAAAAGCCAAAGCCGATAAAAACCAAAAGTTAGTTGACGAGGTTTCTAATTTGTAAAAGCATATTTTAAAAGATATAAATCCCAAGTTTTATGCTTGGGATTTTTTATTTCATTTACTTTAAAAAGCTTTTGTATTCCAATAATCATTATATTTAGTTTACTAACTAATTATATCATATTATGGAAATTAACTTTTTAGCACTTTTAGCAGCAGCGGCTTCGGCACTTATTGTTGGGGCCATTTGGTACAACCCAAAAGTTTTTGGCAACGCTTGGGCTCGAGCAGCAGAAATGACCGAGGACAAAATGAAAGGAGGCAATATGGCTAAGATTTTTATCCTAGCATTTATTTTTGCTTTTTTGTTGGCTTTTGCTTTACAATTTATAACCATTCATCAAACAGGAGCTTTGGGTATGGTTGGTGGCGATCCTAGTATGGCAGAACCCTCTTTTCAAGCCTTTATGGACGATTATGGAAATGCTTTTAGAACCTTTAAACACGGTGCTTTACACGGTACAATAGCTGGTATTTTTATTGCGTTACCAATTTTAGGAACTAATGCCTTATTTGAAAGAAAAGGCGCTAAATACATTTTAATAAATGCTGGATATTGGATTGTAACCTTAGCTATTATGGGTGGCATTGTTTGTGGATGGCAATAATTTTGTAATGAATAACTAAAATAAAAGACTGATTAAACTTAATCAGTCTTTTTTTGTGATTTGATACACTATAAGATTTACACAACATATCAACAATTACCAAATTCGTGGGATACTTTGGTGTCGCACGATATCTTTTTGCATTCCCAATATTTAAAAGCTATTGAAAGTGTTTCACCTAGTAATATTTCAATGTATTATGTAGGGATTTTTAAAGATGATGGTTTGGTGGCGGTTGCCGTTTTACAACGCGTGCAGTTGTATGTAAAAGATATGTTTAGAAACAATAACGACTCTTGTTTTAGAGAACGTTTTAAAAGCTTGGTATCACTTATTTTAAAAGGAAATATTCTTGTTTTAGGTAATTTAACACATACTGGACAACATGGTTATTTTATATCTAATGCCATTTCTATTTCTGCGTTTTCAGAAACACTTTTTAAAGTGTTCGATGATCTTAAGCAACATATTAAAACACACGATAAAAAACGTATAAGATTATTTCTACTAAAAGATTTCTTTAATACCGATGTTCTTCATCAAGAACGGGATAACTTCTCTAAAAAAGGCTTTTATAACGTAAAAGTACAACCCAATATGTTGTTTCAAGTTCCAGAATCTTGGCGTAGCTTTGATGATTATTTAAAAGCGTTAAACAAAAAATACCGTCGTCGTTATAAACGTGCCAGAAAAAAGTACAATGGCATTGTTTGTAAAGAATTGGATTTACAAACCATAAAAAAGGATTCTAAAAGACTTTATCAGCTTTATAAAACGGTATCGGATAATGCCAAATTCAACACCTTTGTCTTACCAGAAAACCATTTTTTTATATATAAACAAGAACTTCACAATAACTTTAAGGTTTTTGGCTACTATTTAAATGAGGAGTTAGTTGGGTTTTATACGCTTATTTTGAATAATAATAACGATTTAGAAACCTATTTTTTAGGTTATGATGAACGCTACCAATACAACATGCAACTGTATTTAAACATGTTGTACGATATGATTGCTTTTGGAGTAAATAACGGTTTTAAAACCATTGTATATGCTAGAACAGCAATGGCAATAAAAAGTTCGGTAGGAGCAAAAGATTATCCTATGACGATGTATATGAAACATACCAATGGTATTATAAATGCCTTGTTCAAACAAATTTTTAAATTAATGAACCCTAAAAAGGATTGGGAGGAACGTCATCCGTTTTCTAAATAAAAGTTTAACAGCCTTTTAAGCTTTAATAATTTAAATACTCTGGTGTTTTTTGTATTTTATGTTAAAGGCTATATTTATGAAAACCACACAAGATTTATTACAGGATATTTCAACCTTAACAAGGGATATTGAAACTAATTATCCAGAATTGTATAAATATTTAGATGAAAACCCTATTACTATTCCTAATATGGAACATCCTAATATTGATAATAAAGCGTTAGAAGATTATTTAAGTAGTTTAAAGGCATTAGTTAAAAAGTATAAAGAAGAACATTAGTTTAGCAACAATTCAATCTTTAAATTTTCTATTTCACGTTTTATATTACTAAAAACATCACTTTCAAAAGATTGTTTGTGTATGGTAAGTTCTTTTGAAGCTGTTTTTAAAATAATATCGCCAGCAAATTCAGAAATATTATTGATGTTTTTAATGTTAATTGACTTTCCGAAGAGAAAATCTTCTTTTATCACATCTTTTGTAATAATTAAATGATGTGTTTGTGTATCCAAAAAAGAGGATACTAGATAGAACAACCCTATGATTAAAAAAATATAATCGGTCCATCTAGTATCGTCCATAAAAACGCCTATCGACCCAACAATAATCCAAAGAATACCAAGTGATAGATTAAAGTAGAAGCGTTTTTTACTTTTTTTGAAAGGAAAGGTCATATGTTATTCCTCATCGCTCTTTTTGTTTCTAGCTTCTTTCATTGCTTCGCCAATTTGGTTACTAGCTGTAAAACTCGCCACCATATTGTTAAGCATATCACTACCAGCTTGTGGCGAATTAGGTAATAAAATTAGGTTACTGTTAGTTTCTTCACCAATAGATTGCAGCGTATCGTAATGTTGCGTAACCACAATTAAAGCAGAAGCTTCTTGCGAGTTGATACCAACACGATTTAATACTTCAACCGATTCTTCTAAACCACGTGCAATTTCACGACGTTGATCGGCAATACCTTGTCCTTGTAAACGTTTGCTTTCGGCTTCGGCTTTAGCTTTTTCAACAATTAAAATACGTTGTGCATCTCCTTCAAACTGTGCGGCTATTTTTTCACGTTCAGAGGCATTAATACGGTTCATGGCAGCTTTTACTTGAGCATCTGGATCGATATCGGTAACAAGGGTTTTTATGATGTCAAAACCATAATCCAACATGGCATCATTAAGCTCGGCTTTTACAGCTAAGGCAATATCATCTTTTTTAACAAATACATCGTCTAATTTCATTTTTGGAACCTCGGCACGAACCACATCAAAGACATAACTGGTAATTTGGTCATGAGGATAATCTAACTTATAAAAGGCATCATACACTTTTTCGGTGAGAACACGATACTGTACAGAAACTTTTAAGCGTACAAATACATCATCTAGTGTTTTTGTTTCAATAATAACGTCCAACTGCTGGATTTTTAAACTTAATCGTCCTGCAACACGATCAATTAATGGAATTTTCATTTGAAGACCAGAATGGCGAATACTTTGAAAACGCCCAAAACGTTCTATAATGGCTGCAGACTGTTGTTTAACAATAAAAAAGGAAGAGATTAAAATAAGTAATCCGAAGAAAATAATAGGAATAAAAATAAATTGGCCCATAAGTGATGGTTTTAAGGTTTTAACTAATGTTTACTAATTTAAGCTATATTTGTTTCAATCACATATACAATGAAACAAAACAAGCATTTTATTTTATTAGTAGCCTTTTGCATAGGATTTGTTACAATATTACATGCACAACATAGGCGATATGCCATTAAAAATGGCTTTGGAATTTACGGCGGAATAACACAATACGATATTTTAACCGATAATTTTGAAACCAAACCTGGAAATGGTTGGATGGTTGGTGCATCGGCTACTGTCGATCTTCCACATAAATGGTACAACATAAGTTATACTATACAATTAGCCGAAAATGAAGTAGGTATTGCCACACGACCAGTTGCGTTACCTAGCCAATCTCAGTTTTTAGATTATAAAATATTTACAGCCCAAATAGCTTTATTAATGCATGTAAAACTTATTAAAAGTTTTTTAACCATTGATATTGGCCCAATGCTACAATACAATGGTGAATTAAAATTGCAAGACGATCAATACGAGAATTTTATTGTTGCTAATTATGATAATTTATTAGCTAAAGATATTTCGGATGTGAATAAATTTAATATTGATGGAACTGTTGGAGTATCTGCAGGATTTAGTCATTTTAGAGTAAAGGCACAGTATATTTATGGCTTTACCAATATGTTAGGAAAGTTAGATAAAGATGATAATTTAGATCTAACAGGAAATGATAAAAAGATTAAAGGCAACCAATCTATATTTGCTTTTACAGCTATGATAACCTTTTAAAGCTATTATTAAGCATAAAAAAAGCGCGTTGAAAAACGCGCTTTTTTATTTTTTATAAAGTATTAATAATATTTTCTAATCGGTTAACGGTTTCGTTTTTACCAATTAAAAACATAATCTCGAAAACATCTGGTCCTTGTAAAGCACCAACTAGCGCTAATCGTAGAGGCATCATAACTTTACCAAAACCAATGTTGTTATTAGTTATCCAGCCTTTAATAACAGTTTGCATATTTTCAACCGTAAAATCATCAATCGATTCAACAACAAGAATAAGATCTTTTATAAGTTCTGGCGTACCTTCTTTCCATGCTTTTTTAACCGCTTTTTCATCTAATTCGGTTGGTGTTTCAAAGAAAAAGTGTCCTAAATTCCAAAAGTCGTAAACAAAAGTAGCACGTTCTTTAATTAAACTAATAACAAGCTCTATGTAGGCCTCATCAATATCTTTTAGTTTATCGTTATAGGCAATTTTAAATTGTTGTGCTAAAACGGTGTTAGATTGCTCTTGCATGTAATGGTGGTTAAACCATTTTGTTTTATCTGGATCGAATCGTGCACCAGCTTTATTGACTTTAGACAAGTCGAAAGCCTCTATTAACTCTTTTAAAGAGAAAATTTCTTGTTCTGTTCCTGGGTTCCAACCTAAAAAGGCTAAAAAGTTTACCACAGCTTCTGGAAAATAACCATCTTCACGATATCCTCTAGAAATGTCGCCTGTCTTTTCATCTTTCCATGCTAATGGAAATACAGGAAAACCTAATTTATCGCCATCGCGTTTGCTTAATTTTCCTTTACCAGTAGGTTTTAAAATTAGTGGTAAATGCGCAAATTGTGGTGCTTCCCAGCCAAAAGCTTCGTATAATTGGTAATGTAAAGCTAAAGACGGTAGCCATTCTTCGCCACGAATAACATGTGTAATTTTCATTAAATGATCATCAACAATATTTGCTAAATGATAGGTTGGCATACCATCGGCCTTAAATAATACTTTATCATCAAGCGTATTGGTATCTATTTTAATATCGCCACGAATAATATCTTTTAAATGAAGCGTTTCGTCTTGCGGACTTTTAAAACGAATCACATAGTCTTCGCCAGCATCTAATTTAGCTTGAACGTCTTCAGCTGATAAGGCTAAGGAGTTTTGTAGTTTTAATCTGTTGTGCCAGTTGTAAATAAAGGTTTTCCCCTTGGCTTCATGATCTTTTCTATGTGCGTCAAGTTCTTCAGCAGTATCAAACGCATAATAGGCTTTTCCTTCGGCAACGAGTTTATCGGCATATTCTTTATACAAATGCTTTCGCTCGCTTTGGCGATAAGGACCAAATTGTTCATTTTTTCCTGGACCTTCATCAAAGGGAATACCACACCATTTTAACGATTCTACAATGTAGTTTTCGGCGCCTTCTACATACCGGTTTTGATCGGTATCTTCTATTCGAAGCACGAAAGTTCCGTTATGTTTTTTAGCAAACAAATAGTTAAAAAGGGCAGTTCTAACACCACCTATATGTAGAGGTCCGGTTGGACTTGGTGCAAATCGCACACGAACGTTTTCCATGGTTTTTTAAATTTAATGCAAAGATACAATTAACACATTATTATAAAGACTTTGAAAAATAAAATTGTAGTTTAGTATGTTTACAGTATAATTAGGGATGCAAGTGAGTAATTTTGACAAAATACAAGCTAAATTAGAACAGTTTATTAAGCGGTTTTACTATAACGAATTGCTTAAAGGAGCTATTTTATTTTTTACTATTGGGTTTTTATATTTTTTATTTACGCTGTTTATAGAATATGTATTATGGTTAAACCCAACAGCAAGAACTATATTGTTTTGGGTATTTGTTGGTGTTGAATTAGCGCTATTTTTTAAGTTTATTTTACTTCCTATTGCTAAATTATTAAAGCTACAAAAAGGCATTGGCGCCATTGAAGCCTCCAACATAATAGGAAAACATTTTCCTGAAGTTAACGACAAGTTGCTTAATGTACTTCAGCTTAAACAAAGTACACAACAGTCGGAATTATTGTTGGCGAGTATCGAGCAAAAATCCGAAGCATTAACACCAATTCCTTTTAAATTAGCTATCGATTTTAGGAAAAACAGGAAATATTTAAAATATGCAGCTATTCCTGTTGTAATACTTTTAATTAGCTATTTTTCTGGAAAAATTAATTGGTTTAACGATAGTTATAAGCGTGTTGTAAACTATAAAACAGCTTACGAACCACCAGCACCGTTTCAGTTTTTTGTTATTAATGAGTCTCTAAATGTTATTGAAGGAAATGATTATACATTACGAGTTAAAACGGCAGGCGAGGTTATTCCAGAAAATGTGCAAATTTCTTTTAATAACGATGAAAGTTATTTTTTAAATAATAAGACACAAGGCAATTTTGAATTTACTATAAGCAAGCCATTAAACGATGTTTCTTTTAGTTTTCATTCTGGAAATGTTTATTCTAAAGCGTACACCTTACATGTTATAAAAGCTCCCGTAATTACCGATTTTGAAATGATGCTAGACTATCCATCGTATATTGGTAAACCCAACGAATCTATTAAGAGTACAGGAAATGCTACAATTCCTAGTGGTACCAAAATAACATGGAAACTTAATACTCAAGCTACAGAAGAGGTGTTTATGCTTGCTACCGATACTACAAGCTTTACGGCTAATAACAACTCGTTTAGTACTACAAAGCACATATTTAACAATTTAAATTATAGCATTACAACAAGTAACAGTAATCTAAAGGATTACGAAAACTTAAGTTTTTCTATTGATGTTATTAAAGATCAATATCCTGAAATTTCAGTTAAATCCGCCATAGATAGTTTAGACCAACAAACCTTGTATTTTTATGGTCAAGTAAGTGACGATTATGGTTTAGGAAACTTACAAATGATTTATTATTCAACGAATAATCCTACTGAAAAACAGGTTAAAGAGCTTCCTATTTCTAAAGGAAATGTTGCCGAATTCACACAAATTTTCCCTAATAACCTTAATTTAAATGAAGGTGAAAGCTATGAGGTGTATTTTCAAGTGTTTGATAATGACGTGTTTAATAAAGGTAAACGTTCTAAAAGTCAAGTGTTTACCTATAGAAAATTAACATTAAAAGAAGTAGAAAACCAACAACTCAATCAACAAAGCGAAACGATTAAACAATTAGATAAATCGCTAGAAAAATTTAATGAAAATGATAAGGAACTTGAAAAAATCTCCAAAACACAAAAGGAAAAATCGAAATTAAATTTTAATGATAAACGCCAACTTCAAAACTTTTTAAAGCGTCAAGAACAACAAGAAGAAATGATGAAAAACTTCAATAAGAAGTTACAAGATAACCTTGAGGAATTTCAGAACGAAGAACAAAAAGATGACTATAAAGAAGATTTAAAACAACGTCTTGAAGAAAATGAGAAGCAATTAGAACAAAACGAAGATTTGCTTAAAGAGCTGGAAAAACTTCAAGAGAAGATTAATAAAGAAGAACTATCAGAAAAGTTAGAACAATTAGCCAAACAAAATAAAAATCAAAAACGGAGTTTAGAACAACTTTTAGAACTCACAAAAAAGTATTACATCACAAAAAAAATGGAAAAACTTCAAAAGGAGTTAGACCAATTGGCTGATGAGCAATTAGAACTTTCTAATGAAGACAAAACAGAAAATTCTAAAGCAAAACAAGATAGTTTAAATAAGGCATTTAAAGACTTTCAAAAACAAATGAAGGATTTAAAAAAGGATAATGAAAGCTTAATAGATCCTATGAAAATGCCAAATACCGATAACACAGAGCAAGAAGTAAATGAGAATCAAAAACAAGCTTCAGAGCAATTAAATGAACAGCAGAAGAATACAGAACAAGGAAAGAAAGAAAAAGCTAAACAAAACGCTCAAAATGCCTCACAGCAACAAAAGCAAGCTGGTCAGAAAATGAAAAAAATGAGCCAGCAAATGCAACAATCTATGGCCATGATGTCTGGCGGAGGTGCACAAATGCAAGAAGATATGGACATGCTTCGTCAAATATTAGACAATTTAATTGTGTTTTCTTTTGACCAAGAGCATTTAATGAATCAGTTTAAACGTATTGATGTCAATAATAATAAGTATGCTAATTATTTAAAAAGCCAGCATAGCTTAAAAGAACACTTTTCGCATATAGATGATAGTTTATTTGCGTTGTCTTTAAGGCAACCCAAAATATCCGAACTGGTTAACAAAGAAATTTCCGATGCGTTTTTTAATATGGATAAAGCCCTCGATGTGTTTTCTGAAAATAGAATATTTCAAGGCGTTTCTTACCAACAATATACCATCACAGCTGCTAATAACTTAGCCGACTTTTTAAGTAATATTATGAACTCTATGCAAATGCAAATGAGTGGTCAAGGCCAAGGTAGCCAGAGTACCGATATGCAATTGCCAGATATTATCATGAGTCAAGAAGAGCTTAACAAGCAGATGCAAGAAGGTATGAAAAAAAGTGAGCAAGGTAAACCAAAACAAGAGGGCGAAGGAAAAGAACAGCAGGGTGAATCAGGGAAGCCAAAAAAGGGAGAAGGGCAGTCGAGCGACAATAAAGGAGAAGGCAGTGCTAGTGAAGATTCTTATGGAGAGGTCTTTAAAATTTATCAACAACAACAACAACTTCGTAAAGCCTTAGAAGAGAAGCTTGGTAAAAATGGAAATAACGGTCAAGCAAAAGAGCTGTTACAACAAATGGAAGATGTAGAATTAGATTTATTAAATAAAGGGTTTACCAATCAAACGCTACAAAAAATGATGCAATTAAAACACCAGTTATTAAAATTAGAAAACGCAACATTTAAACAAGGACAAGACAACAAAAGAGAATCTCATTCTAATATTCAAAACTTTAATAACAACTCCAGAAATAGTATTCCAGATATTAAAGAATATTTTAATACCAACGAAATTCTAAATAGACAAGCCTTACCTTTGCAGCCACAATACAATAAAAAAGTTAAAGAATATTTTAAAACTAATGATTAGCTTTAATTACGAAACAGACTTTCAATTGTCTAATGAACCTCTTTATCAAAACTGGATTTCAAATGTTATTGATTTAGAAAACTGCAAAGAAGGTGATATAAATTACATCTTCTGTGATGATGAATATTTGCATAAAATTAATGTAGAATTCTTAAATCATGATACCTTAACAGATATTATTAGCTTTGATTATTCGGTAGGAAAACAGCTACATGGAGATATTTATATTTCTATAGAGCGTGTTACTGAAAACGCCCAAGATTTTGATGTTGAGTTAAGCAACGAATTGTCTCGAGTCATGATACACGGTATTCTTCATTATTGTGGATATAAGGATAAAACAGAAAACCAAAAGACACTCATGCGTTCTAAAGAAGAGCACTATATGAAGCTATTACTTGATTCTCAATAAATCAACGTATATTTGCAGCCCAAAAATTTTAGTATAACCCTAATTGTTCCACGTGAAACACTATGAGTTTGTTTAGAGATACATATGATGTTATTGTTGTAGGTGCTGGTCATGCAGGTAGCGAAGCTGCTGCCGCATCTGCCAATATGGGAGCCAAAACGTTATTGGTAACAATGAATTTGCAAAATATTGCTCAAATGTCTTGCAACCCTGCTATGGGAGGTATTGCCAAAGGGCAAATTGTTCGTGAAATTGATGCCCTTGGTGGTTATAGTGGTATTGTAAGTGATCGTACCGCTATTCAATTTAAAATGCTTAACAAATCTAAAGGGCCGGCTATGTGGAGTCCGCGAGTGCAAAGTGACCGTATGCGATTTGCAGAAGAGTGGCGAAATATGTTAGAGCAAACACCTAACTTAGATTTTTATCAGGAAATGGTATCTGGTCTTTTAATTGAAGGCGATAAGGTTGTTGGGGTAAAAACATCTTTAGGATTAGAAATTAAATCAAAAACAGTTGTTCTTACAAATGGAACTTTCTTAAATGGTTTAATTCATATAGGTGATAAAAATTTTGGCGGCGGTAGAGCAGGAGAAAGAGCCGCAACTGGAATTACAGAGCAACTTGTCGATCTAGGTTTCGATTCTGGTAGAATGAAAACAGGGACGCCGCCAAGAGTTGATGGCCGTTCATTAGATTATTCTAAAATGATAGAACAGCCAGGAGATGATAATCCAGAAAAATTTTCTTATTTAAATATTACAAAACCATTAACCGAACAGCGATCTTGCTTTATGACTTATACGAGTCCAGAAGTTCACGATTTACTTCGTGATGGATTTGATAGATCGCCAATGTTTAATGGTAGAATTAAAAGTACCGGACCGCGTTATTGTCCTTCTATCGAGGATAAAATTAATCGCTTTGCCGATAAAGATAGACATCAATTATTTGTGGAGCCCGAAGGATGGAATACAGTAGAAGTTTATGTTAATGGGTTTTCTACATCGCTTCCAGAAGATGTGCAATTTAAAGCACTAAGTTCTGTTGCTGGTTTTGAAAACGTCAAGTTTTTCCGTCCTGGTTATGCGATAGAATACGATTATTTTCCGCCAACACAGCTTAAGCACACTTTAGAAACTAAGCTAGTAAATGGACTTTATTTTGCAGGACAGATTAATGGAACGACAGGATATGAAGAAGCCGGTTCGCAAGGATTAATGGCAGGTATAAATGCAGCTTTAAAAGTACAAGAAAAGGATGCTTTTACTTTAAGTAGAAGTGAAGCTTATATTGGTGTTTTAATAGACGATCTAATTACTAAAGGGACAGAAGAGCCTTATCGAATGTTTACTTCTCGTGCAGAATATAGAACATTGTTACGTCAAGATAATGCCGATTTTAGATTAACACCAAAGTCATTTAAAATAGGTTTAGCTAAAGAAAGTCGCATGAAACGTATGGAGGAGAAGAAAGAGCAATCGGATGCATTTGTGTCTTTTTTTAGAGAAACAAGTGTTAAGCCAGAAGAGGCAAATCCTGTTTTAGAGGCTAAAAAATCATCTCTAATGAAACAGTCTGACAAGATGTTTAAACTTTTTTCTAGACCAAAAATCACTATAGATGATATGCGTCAATTTAATGCGGTTGAAGACTATATCCAAACGCATAATTTAGATAATGAAGTTATCGAGCAAGCCGAAATTCAAGTAAAATATTCCGGGTATATTGAGAAAGAAAAAAATAACGCCGATAAGTTAAATAGGCTAGAAGGGATTAAAATCCCACCTAATTTTGATTACTCAAAACTTAAATCTATGAGTATGGAAGCGCGAGAAAAACTCAACAAAATTCAACCCGTTACTATCTCTCAAGCATCTCGAATTAGTGGCGTGTCTCCAAGTGATATTTCCGTGCTTTTAGTTTATATGGGAAGATAAATTTACAAGCGTTCCACGTGGAACGCTTCAAATTATAATATAAAAATTTATCATTCCTAACTTGTTTCCAGAATCTAAATATGAATAACAAATCAACTTATTTAACCGTAAAAGACCATTCAGTTTCTGGTGAAGAATTTCAGTTATTCTATAATTCGGAATACGATATGCTAGAAACATATCCACAACCAAAATCTGAAAAACTTTCCGAGTATTATAAAAGTGATAATTATATTTCGCACACAGATGCTAAACGGAATTTGTTTGAAAAAGTATATCATCTGGTCCGTTCTATTTCTTTAAAACGAAAATTAAAACTTATTAATTCATTTTCGAATTCAGAAAAAAATCTCTTAGATATTGGTTGCGGTACGGGAGATTTTTTACAAACGGCTATACAACATAAATGGAATGCTTTTGGTGTAGAACCAAATGTTCAAGCAAGAACAATTGCAAACGCCAAAACAAACAATCAAGTTTTCGATGTTGATAAATTACAAACGTTCAAAAATGAACGTTTTGATGTTATTACACTTTGGCATGTTTTAGAGCACTTGCCAAATTTACATTTCGAAATTAAAACCTTAAGCCGGTTATTAAAACCCGATGGTAGAATAGTAATTGCGGTTCCAAACTTTAAAAGTTACGATGCTAAGTATTATAAAAACTTTTGGGCAGCTTATGATGTACCAAGACACCTTTGGCATTTTTCCCAAACATCAATTTCAACATTATTTTCAAAAGAAAATATGTCTATCGAAAAAATATATCCCATGACATTTGATGCTTTTTATGTGAGCTTATTATCCGAACAATATAAAACTGGAAGTAAGAATCCACTAAAAGCTTTTTGGGTAGGATGGCAGTCAAATTTTAAAGCGAAACGATCTGGAGAGTACTCATCGTTAATTTATGTCCTAAAAAAGGGTTAAAACGTATTTTAAGGGTTTTTAAGGCGTTTTAGGGCGTTTGTGTTAAGATTTGTGTTAGCGTTTTTTTTGGAGCCCTATTTAAGCCTTTATTTAACCTTTTTTTAATAAATAATAATTATAATTATTTTTTGAAGTATAATTTTTACTAATACTTTGTTTTTTAAGTTTTTCACTCGCCAACTTTATTACATTTGCAGAAAATAAATACATAAAAAAATGAAATACACTTTAGCTTTATCTGTTTTGTTGTTTACATCTTGTGAGCAACAAAAAATTGGTTTTGTAGATAACAGTACTTTAATAAATGATTATCAAGAAAAAATTGATATTGAAAAAAAGTTTCAAACTAAGATTGACGCTTTTCAAAAGCGAACCGATAGTATTAGTAAGGCGTTTCAGTTAGAAGCTCAGGAATTTCAATTAAATGCTGGAAAATTATCTCAAAAGAAAGCACAAGAACAATACGAAGCTTTAGGAAAGAAACAGCAAATGCTTCAGCAAAAAATTCAATTTGAAGAACAACAAATTCAAGAACAAAGCCAGTCAGAGATCGATTCATTAATCAACAAGGTTAAAGACTACGTAAAGTCGTATGGCGAAACTCACGGGTACACCTATATTTTAGGAAGTAATGAAGGCGGAAGCGTGATGTTTGGAAAAGAAGAAAACGACTTAACCGACACGATTTTAAAAGAGCTTAACGATGCTTATAAAACAAAAAAATAAGTAACTAATTACTGTTGTTTTTAAAAAAAGCTAGATGATGTCATCTAGCTTTTTTTATGATTTAATATTAGTTAATATATTGATAATAAGTTATTTGCGTATTATTAAATTGTTGTTGTTGTAACAGTTTAATACGTTTATCGTTAATAATGTATACGCATTCAATATTTAAAAGAATTTGACGTTAACGATAATATAAACCAAAATAGACTTTTAAATACTTAATTTTAGCAACCAAAACTCATAACAGTATTAATGAAACACCTCTTTTTAATGCTCTTTTTGCTTTCGAGCATTTATAGCCAGTCTCAAGAAAAATTCACCCTCAGCGGAACAATCAAAGACAGCACCAATGGAGAAACCTTATTAGGCGCAACGGTATACTTAAAAGACACTAGTATTGGTAGTATTACCAACGAATACGGGTTTTTCTCGTTAACAGCGCTAAAAGGTAATTATACCTTAATTATTTCCTATGTGGGGTACGAGTCGTATTCGCAAGAATTAACCTTAAACAAAGACCAAAAACTAAATATAGAATTAAAAGCATCATCAACAGCGCTGGACGAAGTCATTATCACGGCAGAAGAATCGGAGATGGTAAGCATTCGAAAACCGCAAATGAGTGTTTCTAAACTCAACTCCAAAACCATCAAGGAAATGCCAGCCGTTTTAGGAGAAGTGGATGTGGTAAAATCCATACAGTTACTTCCTGGTGTTACCAATAACGGCGAAGGTTCAGCTGGTTTTCACGTGCGTGGTGGAGCCGCCGATCAAAATCTAGTACTTTTGGATGAAGCCATCATTTATAACACCTCACATTTCTTTGGATTTTTCTCGGTTTTTAATGCTGATGCCATAAAAAATATAAAACTTTATAAAGGGGATATCCCTGCAAAATATGGTGGTCGTGTTTCTTCGGTTTTGGATGTGCGTCAAAAAGACGGTAACAGTAAGCAGTTTGAACTTAACGGTGGCATCGGGTTGATTTCTAGCCGATTGGCTGCAGAATCGCCACTGTTTAAGGATAAAGGCTCATTTTTAGTAGCTGGTAGAGCATCGTATGCCCATTTGTTTATGCCATTGATTGAAGAGGTTGAAGATGATAAAATATCGTTTTACGATTTAAACCTTAAAACTAATTACGAACTCAATAAAAACAACAGGCTATACCTTTCGGGTTACTTTGGTCGTGATGTGTTTAATCTTTCGAAAATTATAGAAAATAATTACGGAAACGCCACGGGAAATCTACGATGGAATCACGTGTTTAACGATAAATTGTTTTCAAACCTGTCGTTTATTTATAGCAAATACGACTATCAAATTCTATTGGATTTTATTGAACTAGATTGGACGGCAGATATTACCAATCTCAATCTTAAATACGATTTGGGTTACTACGTAAATAATAACCTCAAACTTGATTTTGGTATTAGTGGGTTGACCTATAACGTAAATCCAGGTGAAGTAAAACCAGCTTCAGAATCCTCGTCAATTAACTACTTAAAATTAGACGAAAAACGTGCTTTTGAAGGCGCAGCTTATATTAGTGCCGAGCATCAAATTACCGATAAATTAACCGTTAATTATGGGTTAAGATATAGTGCATTTTCTAGACTTGGTGGACAAAGTATAACCCATTATGTCAACAATCAACCAGTAATTTATAATAGCGATTTAGGTATTTACGAGCGGGGCGAAGAAGCTGGTGAAACCTATTATAGCAAGAGCAAAAGCATAAAGATCTTTGGTAATTTCGAGCCACGTTTAGGGTTATCCTATCAATTAAACGAACTGTCTTCTGTTAAAGCTAGTTATACCAAATCTACACAGTATTTACATTTATTGTCTAACACGTCTTCGGTGACGCCTTTAGATGTTTGGACACCAAGTGGCGAATACATAAAACCTCAAATATCCAATCAATTTGCATTGGGATATTACAAAACGTTTAAAGACAACACCTATGCATTGGAGCTGGAAACCTATTACAAACACGTTGACAATAGAATCGATTATATAGATGGCTCTAGTTTAATAGGAAATAACAATATTGAAACCGAAATTTTAAACGGCGAGGCCAGAGCTTATGGTTTGGAAGTCTTATTCAGAAAAAATAAAGGCAATTTTACGGGTTGGTTAGCGTATACATTATCAAAGTCAGAACAACGTGCTTTGGGCGGAAACGCTGGCGGACCAGGAATAAACAATGGCGATTGGTATAATACACCTTACGATCGTACGCACGATATTTCACTAACAGGTGTTTACAAATTAAACGACAAATGGCGTTTTAGCTCAAATTTTGTGTTTCAAACGGGACGTCCAGTAACGTATCCCAATGGACAATATACTTACGAAGGGCTTTCGGTAGCGACCTACTCCAATCGAAACGAAGACCGTTTACCAGCATATCACAGATTAGATATTTCGGCAACCTTTATCCCTAATAAAAACTCAGATAAACGCTGGAAATCGGAATGGGTGTTTGGTATTTACAATGTGTATAACCGAAAAAATGCAGCTTCCGTTAGTTTTAATCAAAATAGGGAAACCGGTTTAAACGAAGCCACAAGAATTTCAATTTTTGGCCTTATTCCATCGGTAACATATAACTTCAAATTTTAAAAAGAAATGACACGATATATCATAGCAATTTTAATACTTAGCCTATCATTAACATCTTGTGAAGATGTGATTGATGTCGATGTACCAACAGCGCAACCGCGTTTAGTAATTGAAGCGTCTTTAGACTGGGAAAAAGGGACAACAGGAAATGAGCAAACCATTATGTTAAGCATGTCTACACCTTATTTTGAAACCGACCAAAATACGAGTGTAACAAACGCTACGGTTACGGTTACCAACGACGATACAGGCGATGTATTTTCATTCACCAATCAAAATGATGGTACATATACCACCACTAGTTTTATGCCTATTTTAAATAATACATATAGTCTAGAAGTCTTCCATAATGGCGAAACTTATGAGGCTACGGAAACCCTAATGTCGGTTTCAGATATTAATGACGTCACACAAAGCACCGAAGGTGGTTTTGATGATGAACTATTAGAGCTTAATCTCTATTTTGATGATCCTGCCAATGTTGAAAACCATTATTTGATTAAGTATGATGTAGAAGGTGATATGTTTCCTTATTTAGAAGCCCGTTCAGATGAATTTGTAGATGGTAACGAGATACACGATTTCTTTGAAAAAGACGATGACGAAGACGGTGAGGAAACTCCTTTTGAAGCCGGCGATGTTGTAAACATTAGTTTGTATGGTATTTCGGAGCAATACTACAATTTTATGCGTTTGTTAATTGAGCAATACGATAGTCAAGGCGATCCGTTTAGTTCCAATGCGGCGCAAGTACGAGGAAACTGCATTAATCCAACACACCCAGAAAACTATGCTTTTGGGTATTTTAGAGTCACCCAAGTAGATAAACAAACATATACGTTTCAATAAAAATTAAGCCGGCAATTAGCTGGCTTTTTTATGCAATAAACGGGTCAATTTTATGGATAAATCGGTAAGCACGATTTTTGCATTGGCATTACGTTCAATGTGATAAATGGCATCCTGCAATTCATTACTAATATCCATAATATTATTGCCGTGAACAAAAGGCGCAAATTTTTCCAGTTTAAATCCTTCTGTTTTGGGTTCTACAAACACGAGGTTGGGAGCGTTGTAGTTTAATAACATCGCTTGCCTAAAGTAATCCAAACAAAAATGTAAAAACTGTTTTTGGGTTTCGCGACCTGTTTTGGCGATAGTTTCACTCCAAGAAATCAAATCGTGAATGGCACTTTTATTGCCTTTAGCTTTAAAAGCGGAGCGTACCCAAAACACAAACCATTCTTCAAATTGAATATCTTCAGAATCGTGATATACCAAATCGCAAGCTTTATTAAAATTACCATTGGCTTGATGTGCAATTTTTGTCGCATCAGCTTCGGCTATATCAAACTTTTTAACTAGCGTGTTTTTAATGTCTTCCTCGGCCAATGGCGGGAAATGCAAGACTTGGCAACGCGATAAAATGGTGTTTATAATTTGCTCTTCGTCTTCGGCAATAAGAATAAAAATGGTCTTTTCTGGCGGTTCTTCAATCAGTTTTAAAAGCTTGTTGGCAGCGGCAGTATTCATTTTTTCGGCCATCCAAATAATCATCACTTTATAACCACCTTCATACGATTTTAAGGCTAACGATTTTACAATATCTTGCGCTTCATCAACACCCATTTGGCCTTGTTTGTTTTCAATGCCCAACTTTTTATACCAATCAAACAAATTACCATAAGGTTGTTCTTTTAGCAACTCACGCCATTCTTCTAAAAAATTAGACGAAACAGGGTGTTTTTTCACCTTATCATTGGCCGCAACAGGAAAGGCAAAATGCAAATCAGGATGCGAGAGATTGTTAAACTTGAGGTTACAAGCATCATTTCCTCCGGTGTTTTCACCTTCAGTATTTTTGCATAAAATGTATTGCGCATACGCAATAGCCATAGGTAAAGTGCCGCAGCCTTCTGGGCCAACAAACAGTTGCGCGTGCGAAATACGCCCATTGTTAGCACTTGTAGTTAAGTGATTTTTTATATGTTCTTGCCCTAAAACTTCTGAAAACAACATAAAGCAAAGATATGTTTTTTAATGGTTCTAAAAAGATGAAAACGTTTTCGATAAAAAACAGATTTTTTGACGTGATTTAATTGGTTACATTTGTGCTTTAAGACCATAAAACAATCAACCAGATGAAAACAATAAACGACTTCAATTTTAACAATAAAACAGCCTTAATTCGTGTAGATTTTAATGTACCATTAAATGATGCTTTTGAAGTAACCGATGCCACAAGAATAATTTCGGCAAAGCCAACTATTATTAAAGTTTTAGAAGATGGCGGAAGTTGTGTGCTAATGTCGCATTTAGGACGACCAAAAGGCGTACAAGACGAATTTTCTTTAAAGCACATTGTGCCTAAAGTTTCTGAAATTATTGGCGTTGAGGTGAAATTTGTTTCCGATTGTGTTGGTGAAGCAGCCGAAGAAGCGGTTAAAAACCTACAGCCAGGAGAAATTTTGTTATTGGAGAATTTGCGTTTTCACGACGAAGAAAAATCTGGCGATAAAGCCTTTGCCGAGCAATTATCGAAATTAGGTGATATTTATGTAAACGATGCTTTTGGAACTGCGCACAGAGCGCACGCATCAACTACTGTTGTGGCCGAGTTTTTTCCTGAAAACAAATGTTTTGGAAGCTTGTTGGCCAAAGAAATTGAAAGTATAGACAAAGTAATGACGTCTGGTGAAAAACCGGTTCTTGCTGTACTTGGTGGTGCAAAAGTGTCTTCAAAAATCACAATTATAGAGAATATTCTAGATAAAGTAGACCACTTGATCATTGGTGGCGGAATGACTTTTACCTTTGTTAAAGCACAAGGCGGTAGTGTGGGCGATTCTATTTGCGAAGACGATAAAATGGAACTGGCCTTAGATATTTTAAAACAAGCCAAAGAAAAAGGCGTGCAAATACACCTACCTGTTGATGTTGTGGCTGCTAATGCTTTTAGTAATGATGCCGACACACAAATTGTAGATGTTACCAAAATCCCTGATGGTTGGCAAGGGTTGGATGCCGGTCCAAAATCGTTAGAACTTTTTAAAGAAGTCGTCTTACAATGTAAAACCATTTTATGGAATGGACCATTAGGCGTTTTTGAAATGGAAACCTTCTCTAAAGGTACCATTGCTCTTGGAGATTATATTACTGAGGCTACTAAAAACGGTGCGTTCTCACTTGTTGGTGGTGGCGATTCGGTGGCAGCTGTTAAGCAATTTGGTTTCGAAGACAAGGTAAGCTACGTAAGTACAGGTGGTGGCGCTATGCTAGAAAGCCTAGAAGGAAAAACATTACCAGGTATTGCAGCCATCCAGCAATAAAAAAAACAGCTTTATACGAATTTTACGTATCTTTCGTTACGTACATAAATGAACTTTAAATGCGCTTATTTAGCATCACTTTTTTATGTCTTATATTTTGTAGTACAATCTATGCTCAAGAGCCTAATATTGCTCAAAAAAAGGTTGATTCTACAAATGTTTCAAACACCATTCGTGTTAACGATACCATTTCGGATGGCAAGACAATTCCCGTTACTAAAATTTCAGCAGAACAAGATTCGTTAACCTTTAAAACGCTAAAAGCAGATCACGATTTAGCGATGAAGCTAGACGAAAAATGGTTGGACGAACTGTACAGCAATACGCTTTTTGATACCATTTACAAAACAGTTGCGGAGTTAGATTATAAAACGATTGACTATCCTGAATTATCAACCGATACACTTAAAGCTAGACTAGAAAGACTTAATGCGAGAACACCATTTAATGTGGAGTATAATCCGTCTTTGGAAAGTGTAATTAAAAACTTCTTGAAAAACAGAAGGCGCTCCATGGAAACATTAATGGGATTGAGTCATTTTTATTTCCCAATGTTTGAAAAGGAGTTTGATAATTACAACATTCCGTTGGAGATGAAATACCTCGCTATCGTAGAATCGGCGTTAAAACCTAGAGCGCGATCTCGTGTTGGCGCTACCGGATTGTGGCAGTTTATGTTTGCTACGGGCAAGCAATATGGTTTGGATGTAAGTAGTTATGTTGATGAGCGTAGCGACCCTATAAAATCAACCAAAACAGCAGCCGTATATTTATCTAAATTGTACGAGATTTTTGGCGATTGGGATTTAGCATTGGCAGCCTATAACTCTGGTCCTGGAAATGTATCAAAAGCGATTAGGCGTTCTGGAGGCTACCAGAATTATTGGAATATTCGCCATAATTTACCACGAGAAACAGCAGGTTATGTGCCTGCATTTTTGGCAACGATGTATATTTTTGAATATGCCGAAGAACACGGCTTTAAGCCCGAAAAACCCTTGTTTCATCATTTGGAAACCGATACTATTCGCGTAAAGCAAATGATTACCTTAGACCAAGTTTCAGAAGCCACAGAGGTTCCCGTAGAAGAACTTCAGTTTTTAAATCCATCATACAAACTGGATATTATTCCACTTATCGAAGGAAAGAATTATTATTTACGTTTACCTAGATATGCCGTTGGTAAATTTGTAACCAACGAAACCGATATTTATGCTTTGGCAAAAGCCGAATTTGATAAACGCGAAAAACCCTTACCACAATTTTTTAACTCTGATACCAAAATAAGATATCGTGTAAAAAGCGGTGATTATTTAGGAAAAATAGCCAGAAAGTATGGCGTTCGTGTAAGCCAAATAAAGCGTTGGAACGGTTTGCGAAGCAATAATTTAAGAATAGGACAACGACTAACCATTTATCCTAGAAACCCTGTTGCAACTAATGTAGCTAAGCCTAAAACAACAGTTAATGACAAAGGTAAAACAACGTATAAAGTGCAAAAAGGTGACTCGCTTTGGAGTATATCGCAAAAATTTCCAGGAATTTCTGTTCAAAATATTCGAGATTGGAACGATATTAGTGGGAATAATTTAAAACCAGGAATGGTATTAAAAGTTTCAAAAGGATAACAGAAAAACCAACTATTATGCAAAAACTATTTACACTACTAATGTGTTGCACATTAATTTTATCATGTAACGATAATAAAAAAGGTGAAAAAAGGAAGATATTACCAGAATCTTCAGGAAAGATAAATAATTTATCGGTGGTTATAGAAAACGATTTATGGGAAGGCCAAATTGGAGAAGCTATTAGAGAAACTTTAGCAAGCCCAGTAGATGGATTACCTCAAGACGAACCTTTGTTTACTATGAGCCAAATCCCGCCATCCGTATTTTCTGGGTTTGTGGCACAAAACAGAACGGTTTTAAAAATAGAAACAGCTAAAAATTCCGAAGTAAAAATTGCATCGAATGTATTTGCTAGACCGCAAAGAGTTGTTCTTGTAAGTGGAAGTTCTAATGAAGAAATAGCAAAACTAATAAAAGCTAATAGCAAACGCATTATTAAAGCCTTAAAGGATACTGAAATAAAAGAAAAGCAGCGTAGAATGGCTTTGTCTTTGCATAAAACAAAGGCCATTGAGGAAAACTTAGGAATTTCAATAAAGTTTCCTTCAGCCTATAGAATTGGTGTTGAAGAAGATGGGTTTTTCTGGCTTAGAAAAGATATAACCACGGGAACAACCAATATCATGATTTACGAGCTTCCTTATGGAACTATAAAACGCAACGATAGTCTTGCAGGCGATATTATAAAATTAAGAGACTCTATTGGAAAGGCTCATATTCCTGGTCCTGTTGATGGCTCTTATATGATTACCGAACAAGCTTACGCGCCCTTTATTTTTGAAACAACTATAGATGGTAAGCCTGCCCTAGAAACTAAAGGCTTATGGGACGTTAAAAATGCTTTTATGTCCGGGCCGTTTATTAATTATGTTATAGATGATAAAGCCAATAACAGGCAACTTGTGTTAGAAGGATTTGCTTTTGCGCCATCGGTAGAAAAACGCGAATATATGTTTGAATTGGAAGCCATACTTAAATCGGTAAAATTTAAATAGACAAACAATCTTATAAAAAAAAAGCCTTGCAATTTGCAAGGCTTTTTTTACTTATAACATCAATTATATTGATTATTCTTTGTCTTTTGGAGCTTCTTCATCTTTACTCGCATCCTTAAACTCCTTAATACCACTACCTAAACCGCGCATTAATTCTGGAATTTTCTTGCCGCCAAACAATAATAAAACCACTACAACAATTAAGGCTATTTGCCATGGTCCTATTGCTAAAAATATACTTGCTGAAATCATAACATCTTAATTTGAAATACAAAGTTACTAATTAAACTTCAAATACAACATTTAAAAAATAAACTTTAGTAAAAGGCGTTATCATTTGCACTTATTTTAACTAATTTTGTTAGTAATATGTCGAAGAAGAAATCATCAAAAAAAATAAAAAAGAAACTATTTCATAAGTACCGTTTAGTCATTCTAAATGAAGATACGTTTGAAGAACGTTTATCCTTTAAACTTACACGGTTAAATGTTTTTGTACTTATGTCTATTTCGGTTATAGTTTTAATAGCAGCAACCACCATACTTATTGCATTTACGCCATTACGAGAATATATTCCTGGGTATTCGTCAACAGCTTTAAAAAAGAAAGCTGTGGCTTTAACTTATAAAGTCGATTCTCTAGAAAATGTTTTAACAATAAACGAACGCTATTACGAGTCGATTAAAAAAGTGCTTCACGGTGAAATAAGTACCGAAGAATTTAATAAAGACTCTATACAAGAAGAAATAAAGCTAGAGATTACTCAAGAGGACTTAGAACCTACAAGAGCCGATTCCTTATTGCGAGAAAAAGTTGAAAAAGAAGACAAATACAATTTGTTTGAAACCGCTACTTCCAAAATAAACTTTGTGTTGTTTCCGCCAGTAAATGGTGTTATTTCTGAGTCGTATGATGCCAAGAAAAAACACTATGCTGTAGACATTGTGGTGCCTAAAGATACCCCCGTTAAATCCACTGCCGATGGGACGGTTATTTTTGCAGAATGGACAGCCGAAACAGGCCATGTTGTTATTTTAGAACATAGTAATGGTCTTATTTCGGTTTACAAGCACAACAGTTCGTTAACCAAGCAACAAGGCGATTTGGTAAAAACAGGAGAAGTTATTGCTATGGCGGGTAACTCTGGCGAGTATTCTACAGGAACACACCTTCATTTTGAACTCTGGAAAGATGGGTATCCTATTAATCCAACAAACTTTATAGACTTTAATTAAATGCCATCAATAAAATCTGTATTAGCAAAACCTTTTGCAAAACTTGTAGCAAAGTCCATAAATAAATGGGCCAATAATCCTATTGAAACACAAGAAAAAGTCTTTCAAAACTTAATTAGCGAAGCAGCTTCTACCGTGTTTGGACAAGATCATGATTTTATAAGTATAAATACCTATCAAGATTTTAAAAAGCGTGTTCCTATAAGAGATTATGAAGATTTAAAACCCTATGTTGAGCGTGTTGTTGATGGAGAAGCCAATATTCTTTGGAAAGGAAAACCCATTTATTTTGCTAAAACCTCTGGAACAACATCGGGAGCAAAATATATTCCTATTACCAAAGAAAGTATGCCAACACATATTAAAGCAGCAAGAAACGCTATTTTGATGTATGTTGCCGAAACAGGAAACACAAGGTTTATTGATGGCAAAATGATTTTCCTTCAAGGAAGCCCAATATTAGAGAAAAAAAACGGTATCGAATTAGGACGACTATCGGGAATTGTGGCGCATTATGTACCAAACTATCTTCAAAAAAACCGTATGCCATCATGGGAAACGAATTGTATTGAAGATTGGGAAACCAAAGTAGATGCCATAGTAAAAGAAACTTTGCCAGAGAACATGACAGTTATTTCTGGAATACCATCTTGGGTACAAATGTATTTTGAAAGAATTGTGGCCAAAACAGGTAAAAAGGTTGGTGAGGTTTTTAAAAACTTTGACCTATTTATTTTTGGAGGCGTAAATTACGAACCCTATAAATCTAAATTCGAAAATTTAATAGGAAGACAAGTCGATAGTATTGAGTTGTACCCAGCTAGCGAAGGTTTTTTTGCTTTTCAAGATAAGCAAAACGAAAAAGGTATGTTGCTTCAGTTAGATTCAGGGATTTTTTATGAGTTTGTAAAAGCCGATGAGTTTTTTAATGAAACCCCAACTAGAATACCTCTAAAAGATGTTGAGGTTGGTGTAAACTATGTCATGATTATTTCAACTACAGCTGGTTTATGGGGTTACAATATTGGCGATACGGTTCAATTTACATCTATTAAACCATATCACGTGATTGTTTCAGGAAGAATAAAACATTTTATTTCGGCCTTTGGGGAGCATGTTATTGGTAAAGAGGTGGAACAAGCCTTAAAAGATGGCCTTGAAGGCACACAAGTAGCCGTAAATGAGTTTACAGTAGCGCCGCAAATAACGCCAGAAGAAGGGTTGCCTTATCACGAATGGTTTATAGAATTTGAAAAAGAGCCTGAGGATATGCAGGAGTTTATTAAGAAAATAGATAGATCGCTTCAGCAACAAAACAGTTATTATTTAGATTTAATTGAAGGGAAAATTCTACAACCATTAAAAATCACCATGGTTAAGAAAAATGGCTTTCAAGAACATATGAAAAGTCTCGGTAAATTAGGGGGGCAAAATAAATTACCTAGATTATCAAATGACAGGTCTATTGCTAATAATTTAATTACATTAGCTTTAACTAAATAATAGTATATTTGACGGCAACAAGTTATATGAATAAAGGAAAACATCAAGGAAGAACACGAGCTCAAGAAAGTTCAAATGCCATAGAGCGCATGTATATTACTATGCGCCATTTGTTTAATAGAGGCTTTTATAAACCTATGGGCGTTTCTGGCGAAACGTTACGTGAAGCATTACTACTACTACGTCCAGAAATTTATGGTTCTGTAGCCGAAGAAAAAGCCGAATTAGAAGGTCTTTTATACGTTATAGATAGATTACCACAAGGTATTGAAGAATGTACCTACATTAACCTTACTAGTGACGAAGGTTACGGAAGTTCCCATTTTAAACCCATTATTCCCCCTAAAAGAAGACGTAATTGTTACCGTATTGATGAAGAACAAATGAATATTGAGGTAACAAGAGGACGATCTGAAATTTACGATATTTTAACGCATCTTACGTTTTTGTTTGTAGAGTCTCATAAAATAAGTAACCGTGTTTTAATAGATGAACAAGGTACAACAACCAGAGATTGGATTAAGCTAGAGAAGGCGGTTTTATCCACAAAAAAGCTCACTCAAAAAGAACGTGAAATAGCGATAACACACACGGCCAATATTTTAGGAAGGACCTTTAGTGAACTTACCCAAGTTTATAGTGACTTTGCTACGCCAACACAACCAGAGCGGTTACTTCATATTGTTTATTGGTTAGGTAAACTAGCCATAGAAGAACAGGTGAACAGTAATAAAAGAACGGTAACCTTTAGTCCCGTATTAAGAGAGCGTTTAGGACATCATATTCATGGCGAAATTTGGGCAGATAACATTAAGCAAGTATTAGAAAAGCATGGTTTACTAGAAAAACCTATTCATATAATAAGTGCTAATATGCACAGTGTTATGAATTCGCTTTTTGCACCAATAGCTTTGAAATCTGAACTTAGCAAAAAATCTATTTTTGAAGTTTATGAAGACTTAAGCCAAGGTAAAAATAAAGCTTTACGCAATAAAGTAGAAAAACTAGCGTTGCAGAATGGTATGATATACATACCAGATCACTCAGGAACTAATATTGACGTACAAATTTTTGATACGTCTAAGATAGATTTAGCAAAAACCGATTTAGAAGTCACATCTAATTCAAAATCAAAAGAACAGCCTGTGATTTTTGTTATGGATTATGCGTTTGGTGAGCAAGCTTACGAAACTATGGATGAATTGCTAAAGCCTATTAAAATTAATGGAAATAACGCTCATTTAAATGTAGAGTCTATCTCTATTATGGGCAAAGCAGGAATTTTAGAAGGCGGTAAAGGTGATATTATGATTCCATCGGCACACATTTTTGAAGGTACTGCAGATAATTATCCCTTTAAAAATGAGTTATCTAAAACCGATTTAGAAAACCAAGGTATTGCTGTGTACGAAGGCGCTATGATAACCGTTTTAGGGACCTCATTACAAAATAAAGAGATTTTAAAATTCTTTTACAATTCCACGTGGAATGTTATAGGTTTGGAAATGGAAGGTGCACATTACCAAAAAGCCATACAAGCGGCCTCGCGCGTTAGAGGGAATATCAAAGACGATGTAAAAGTAAGATATGCTTATTATGCTAGTGATAACCCCTTAGAGACAGGAAGCACATTAGCCTCTGGTGGTTTAGGCACCTCTGGTGTAAAACCAACCTATCTAATTACAAGACAAATTTTAAAACAGATATTTAATTAAAAATATGAGTGATAAATTACCACAACAACAGCAAAACTCTGAGGAGGTAGATTTAGGCCAATTATTTAATATGATTGGTAATTTATTTACTAGGCTGTTTAATTTTATTGGATCTATTTTCAAGGCTATTTTTTCGGTATTTATTTATGCTTTACAAGCTGTATTTAAAAACTTCAAGCTTATTGCAATAGTCATGATATTAGCTGCAATTATAGGGTTTGTTTTACAAAGAACTCAGAAAGATGTTTACGAGTCTCAAATGCTAGTTAAACCTTATTTTGATTCTAAGTTCCAGTTGGTTACAAATATTAATTATTATAATGCCTTAATTGGTGAAAGAGACTATAACCAACTCACAGCTCTTTTTGATATAAATGAAGATGAAGCAAAACAAATTATTGGTTTTGAAATTCATCCTGGTCCAGAAAATGAAAATGATCAATTAGTCCAATATGATAAGTTTTTAAAAGGCTTGGATAGTATTCTTGCTCAAGAGGTTGATTTTGAGGAGTTTTTAGAAAATCGAAGTATATATTCAGGTGATATTTTTGAAATAAATGTTAAGTCTTTTAAAAAAGATATCTTTAGATCTTTAGAGGAAGGTTTAAATTCAACGTTTACAAATACATACTCTGTAAAGAAAATGCAGAAACGCGATTCTTTAATAGCTATAGATAGAAGGCAAATACTTGCATCGTTGAAGGACGTAGACTCTTTACAAAAAGTTTATTTAAGCGTTATGGAGGAGGAGTCCAAAAGTAAACAAGGGTCTTATACTACTAAAGATGGGATGTCGTTTATTCAAGAAAAAACTAAAACCCGTGAGTATGAACTTTTAGAGGAAGAAAATAAGCTTAGAAAAGCTTTAGCAAAGTTAGATGCTCAAAAAGTCGAGGAAGATGTTTTCTTTGACACACTGTCTAGCTTTCAAGATGTAGGGGCTAAATATACAAGTATATGGAATAGGTATGTATTAATATTCCCTGCCTTAGCATTCGTTTTATTGTGTTTGGTTTATTTAATTAGAAGACTAACCAAATACGTTTTATCATATGAATAAAACTATTTTAATAACAGGAGGCGCTGGGTTTATTGGTTCTAACTTTATAAGTTATTATTTAGATACTTATCCCGAAATTAAAATTATAAATTTAGACAAGCTCACCTATGCAGGTGAGCTTGCTAATTTAGAAGAGGTAAAAAATAAATCAAATTATACTTTTATAAAAGGAGATATATGTGATAAATCCCTTGTAACATCTCTTTTTAAAGACTATAATATAACCGATGTTATTCATTTTGCTGCAGAATCGCATGTAGATAATTCTATAGAAAAACCAACTGAGTTTATTACAACAAATGTTTTAGGAACATTTAATTTACTAGAGGCCGCTAAAAACCATTGGTTAAATGATCCAAATCAAGTAAAGCAAGCATATAAGAATAGCCGTTTTCATCATATTTCAACAGATGAGGTTTATGGCACATTAGGAAAAACAGGGCTTTTTACCGAAACTACAGCCTATGCTCCTAATAGTCCATATAGCGCTTCAAAAGCATCGTCAGACTTTTTAGTACGTAGCTATTTTCACACTTATGGTTTAAATGTTGTGACGACAAATTGCTCTAATAACTATGGGCCAAAGCAACATGACGAAAAGTTTATTCCAACCATTATTAGAAAGGCGATTAATAACGAACCAATACCTATTTATGGCGATGGTAAAAATATTAGAGATTGGTTATATGTTTTAGATCATTGTAAAGGAATTGATTTAGCTTTTCAAAAAGGGAAAGCGGGAGAGACATACAATATTGGCGGCAATAATGAGCGTGATAATTTATATATCGCCAATACAATATGTGAGATTTTAGACGACATTCTTCCTAGGACAACATCTTATAAAGCACTGATTACGTTTGTAAAGGATAGACCTGGCCATGATTTTCGGTATGCTATTGACGCTTCAAAAATCGAGCAAGAATTAGGATGGAAAGCCGATGAAAATTTTGAATCAGGTATTAAAAAAACCGTAACTTGGTATCTTGAAAAATATCAGGTTATATGAAAGGAATTATATTAGCTGGAGGTTCGGGAACACGATTACATCCGCTTACCAAAGTAGTTAGTAAGCAACTTATGCCAGTGTACGATAAACCTATGATTTATTACCCGCTAACAACCCTGCTTTCTTCTGGGATAAACGAAATTCTTATTATTTCAACCTCTAAAGACACTCCAAGATTTAAAGCGCTTTTAGGTGATGGAAGCGATTACGGTTGCCGTTTTGAATATGCTGTGCAAGAACAACCAAATGGGTTGGCAGAAGCGTTTATTATTGGTGAAGATTTTATCGGCGATGATTCTGTAGCTTTAATTTTAGGCGATAATATTTTTTATGGTTCGGGTTTACAACAAACTTTGCATGCCAACATAAACCCCAAAGGAGGTGTTATATTTGCGTATCATGTTCAAGACCCGAAGCGCTATGGCGTTGTAGTGTTTGACGAAACGAATAAAGCCATTTCTATAGAGGAAAAGCCAGAACACCCAAAATCCAATTACGCCGTTCCAGGTATTTATTTTTACGATAATAGTGTGGTAAATATAGCTAAGAAAATTACTCCAAGTGCAAGAGGAGAGTTGGAAATAACCGATGTGAATAAAGCCTATTTAGAACAAGGCAAACTAAATGTTCAAATATTAGATAAAGGAACCGCTTGGTTAGACACAGGAACGTTTAATTCTTTAATGCAAGCTTCGCAATTTGTTCAGGTTATTGAAGAGCGTCAAGGACAAAAAATAGGTTGTATAGAAGAAGTTGCTTATACCATGAATTATATTGATAAAGCTCAATTATTAAAACTAGCTCAGCCATTGTTAAAAAGTGGTTATGGTAATTACTTACTTAACTTGAAATAAGCATGACTGCAAAAGAAACTTACTTAAAAGGATGCTTTGTCTTAACACCTCAAGTCTTTGAAGATGAGAGAGGTTATTTTTTTGAAAGTTTTAATAAGGAAACATTTAAAAGACTAACAAGTTTAAATATGTCGTTTGTTCAAGATAATCAATCTAAATCCAACAAAGGTGTTTTAAGAGGTTTACATTTTCAAATTGGAGATCATGCTCAAGCTAAGCTAGTTCGTGTTCTTCAGGGACGTGTTTTAGATGTTTGTGTTGATTTACGTCCAGACTCGCCAACTTTTAAGCAGCATTTTTCAATAGAACTATCGGCCAAAAATAGAAAGCAACTTTTTGTCCCAAGAGGTTTTGCTCATGGTTTTGTGGTTTTAGAAGACGCTACTATTTTTAGTTATAAATGCGATAATTATTATAATAAGACTTCAGAAAGGGGTATAAAATACGACGATAAGAGCTTAAATATAGATTGGCGACTCTCAAGTGAAGATATTGTGCTTTCAGACAAAGATACTCATTTACCAACTTTGGAATCTTATTTACAATGAATGTTTTAGTAACAGGTAGTCACGGTCAGTTAGGCCAATGTTTACAAGATGTTGTGACTCAAGAAAAACCATCTTCAATAACGTTTGTGTTTTTAGGTTCTTCAGATTTAGATATTACCAATACAGATCAACTTAAAAATGTATTTCAAACTGGAAACTTTGAATTTTGCGTTAATTGTGCCGCTTATACCGCTGTAGATGCAGCCGAAGAGCATCAAGAATTAGCGTTTAAAGTCAATGCTGAAGGTGTAAAAAATATCGCAGAGGTTTGTAAAGCCCATAACACTACACTTATTCATATTTCTACCGATTTTGTGTTTGATGGTAAAAAAAGAACACCATATAAAGAAATAGATACACCAAACCCTATTAATGTATACGGCGAATCAAAATTAGCTGGTGAAACATTTTTACAAGATATTCTAGACCGTTATTTTATAATACGAACTTCATGGTTGTACTCGGGATATGGCCATAATTTTGTAAAAACCATGTTGCGTTTATTTAAAGAAAAGGACGCTTTAAATGTTGTTGATGATCAAGGAGGCTCTCCAACTTATGCAGGCGATTTAGCTAAGTTTATTTATAATATTATTTCAAGTCAACCTACCAATTATGGTGTTTATCACTTTAGTAACCTAGGAGAAACAACTTGGTTTAGATTTGCCAAACAGATTAAAGAATTATCTCAATCGCATGTAAAAATTACTCCAATAACATCCTCAGAATTTCCCACAAAAGCCGTCAGACCTAAATATAGTGTGCTAAGTACTAAAAAAGTCGAGGAGACTTTTAGGTATAAATTATCTCATTGGAAAGATAGTCTTCAAAAAATGCTTATGATATAAGCTGTAATTTTGTAGGAAAAATCGCTTACTTATACGGACTATCTACGGGGAATCTACGGCGTATCCATAACGTATATACAATTAAGACGTTTTTTATTCAATCTTCTTGATTAAGCGAATATTAATGGTAATTTTGTGCTCCATTAATGCATAATGAAAAAAACTTTAATCTACATAGTAGGAGCAGGAAGAAGCGGTACTACTTTAGTTGATATTATGCTTGGAAACCTAGAAAATTCAATTAGTTTAGGCGAAGTTAATAGGTTTTTTAAGCGTAACGGCTACCCTCCAAAGAGGAAAAAAAATTCTGCAGTTTATGAATTTTGGTCTAACCTAAGGTGTAAATTAATAAATAAAGGATTTACAGATTTGAGAGAATTAGACCAATTATTTCAAAACAATGAATATCATACAGCCTTTTTTAAGAGTTTTTTTAAAAAAAGTGATAGTTATTATGTACAGTTACTAAACAAACAATATGAGGTTTTAGATGAGATTGTTAATCATAAAACTTTAATTGAGTCATCAAAATACCCTTCAAGGGCGCTAAATATTTCTAACTATTTAGAAGAAAAATCTTATATAGTTAAGTATATATATTTAAAGAAAGACCCTGTTAAAGTTGTAAGATCATTTCAAAAAAAGGATTTAGAACAACCATCAAAAGGGTTTTTTATGGCTAATTTGTATTATTTTATTGTTAATATCTTATGTGGAATTACCATTAATATTCTTAAAAAAAGAGGGCATAAGGTTTGCACCATAAAATATAAAGATTTGATAAACTCACCTGAGAAAACCTTAAATAGGTTAGGAGACGATTTAAACATTGATTGTTCTGAATTAGTCAAAAAAATTGCTAACAAAGAACCGCTAAAGACAGGTTATTTATTTGATGGAAATAGAATTAGATTAAAAGAAACCTTAACTTTACAAACTTCAGATAAAAAAATAAAAAAATCGATTAAGGATTATTTCACAAGAATATTTAATTATATAGTATATAGATAATGAACATTAGCGTATTTGGATTAGGATATGTAGGTGTGGTATGTAGCGCCTGTTTTTCAAGAGATGGACACAAGGTTATTGGCGTAGATGTAGAAAGCACCAAAGTTGATTTGGTTAATAATGGTAAGTCAACAATTATAGAGGAAGGCCTCGAGGAGCAGATAACCAAATCAGTTAATAATGGTTTGTTATATGCAACAAAAGATTATAAACAAGCCGTATTAGATTCAGATATTTCCTTTGTTTGCGTTGGGACACCCAGTTTATCGAATGGTGCAATAAACCTAGCTTACATTTATGAAGTTGCAAAACAAATCGCAGAAGTGATAAAAGAAAAAAAATCTTTTCACACGATAGTAATAAGAAGCACTGTTAAAGTAGGAACTCTTAAAACCTGTAAGGAGATCATAGAGGATATATCTGGGAAAAAACACAATGAAGATTTTGGAGTTGTGTCTAATCCTGAATTTTTAAGAGAGGGAACAGCAATGTATGACTTTGTAAATCCACCATATACAATAATAGGAACTTACAGTGACAAAAGTAGAGTAGTAATGACGGATTTATACAGTTCAATTGAAGCGCCTGTCTATCAAATAAGACCTGAGGAAGCTGAAATGATAAAGTATGCAAATAACAACTTCCACGCTATGAAAATAGCATTTGCCAACGAAATTGGTAATATTTGTAAAGAAAATGAGGTTGATGGTCACGTAGTTATGGATATTGTTGCCAAAGACACAAAGCTTAATTTATCCTCCTATTATTTGAAGCCTGGATTTGCTTTTGGTGGATCTTGTTTACCAAAAGACGTAAGAGGGTTAACACAAATTGCAAAATCCCACGATTTAAAAACACCATTGTTATCTAGTTTAATGAAAAGCAATTTTTATCAAATAGACAGAGGCTTAAAGCTGATTTATAACACTGGGAAAAGGAAAATTGGCTTTTTAGGATTTGCTTTCAAGTCTGGCACAGATGATTTGAGAGAGAGTCCAATAGTAACGGTTATAGAAACCCTAATTGGAAAAGGATATGACTTAAGCGTTTATGATAGCAATGTACACCTATCCTCATTACTTGGTAAGAATAAGGAATATATAAACAACCATATACCACACATTTATAAACTATTAAAAGAAGATGTAAATAATGTTATTGAGGCTTCAGATGTATTGGTTATTGGTAATGGTGCCAAGGAGTTTGGCAAGTTATTACCAAAAATCCCTTCAGAAAAAATAATAATAGATTTGGTAAGAGTAGATAAAGAAAAAACCTCAAAAGATAATTATATTGGAATTTGTTGGTAAACACATACTTGTAGTCATAGAAAACCTTCCTGCTCCATTTGATAGACGTGTATGGCAAGAAGCAACAACACTTAAAGATCATGGAGCTAAAGTTTCTATTATCTGTCCTAAAATGAAAGGTTACGAAAAAACCTATGAAGTAATAGAAGATATAGAGATTTACAGGCACCCCTTAAAAGAGGGTAAGGGTGCATTAGGCTACTTAGTAGAGTATTCTCAAGCTATTTTCTGGGAGTTTGTATTGAGTTGGAAAATTTTTTTCAAAAAAAAGTTCCATGTTATTCATGGTTGCAATCCACCAGATTTAATATTCCTAACAGCTTTGTTTTTTAAACCTTTTGGTGTTAAATATGTTTTTGATCATCATGACATTAATCCTGAACTATATATTTCAAAATTTGAGAAAAAGGGATTTTTCTATAATTTGATGATATTATTTGAAAAATTAACGTTCAAAACCGCTAACTATTCAATAGCCACTAACGAGTCCTACAAAAAAATAGCCATAGAACGAGGCGGTATGCGTCCAGACAAGGTACAGGTTGTAAGAAGCGGGCCTAAGTTAGAACGCCTGAAACTAATAGATCCAGTAAATAAATTAAAGAAAGGAAAAAAATATTTAATTGGTTATATAGGAGTTATAGGTGAACAAGAAGGACTCGACTTATTGCTGGAATCTGCAAAACATATTTTAACTAAAAGAGACGATGTTCACTTTGGTATTGTTGGTGGAGGAACACATTTGGAAGAAATAAAAGAACTCTGTAACCAAATGAATTTATCAGACCATTTTGATTTTTACGGTCGTGTAGATGATAAAACAATGTTACAGGTCTTAAACACTGCTGATGTTTGTGTAAACCCAGACAAACCAACTGCGATGAATGATTTGTCAACTATGAACAAAATTATGGAATATATGGCTTTAAAGAAGCCAATTGTTCAATACACATTAAAAGAAGGAAAGTTTTCTGCCAAAGAAGCATCTCTTTATGCAAAAAATACTGACCCCATAGATTTTGCGGAAAAGATAATAGAACTTCTAGATAATCAAGAGCAAAGAGAAAAAATGGGAACTTATGGCTATAATAGAGTTTTAAATGAGCTTTCTTGGGAGCACGAAAACAAAAACCTTATAAATATTTACAAAAAAGTATTTAGCTGATAAAAAGATGAATAGATTTTTAGAAACAGCAATAAAAGCCTCATTGCAAGCAGGACAAGTCATCATGAAAGTGTATGACACCGCTTTTGATGTAGAACTGAAAGACGATAAATCGCCCTTAACAGAAGCCGATAAACGTGCAAACGATGTTATTAATTCGTTTTTAATACCAACTGAAATTCCTATTATTTCAGAGGAAAATAAACAAACAGATTACGCTGTTAGAAAAACTTGGGATACGTGTTGGGTTGTAGATCCTGTAGATGGTACCAAAGAATTTATAAAGCGAAATGGCGAGTTCACGGTGAACATTGCACTAGTAACAAATGGAAAACCTGTTTTAGGCGTTATTTACGTGCCAGCAGTAAAAACCATCTACTTTGCTGATGTAGAAAAAAACCAAGCGTTCAAGGCAAATTTAGAGTCACATGATGTTACTGTTGAAACCATATTGGATTTAGCCGAACCCTTACAACCTAAACAAAACAACACCAATAACGTTCAGGTTGTTGGTAGTCGTTCGCATATGAATCAAGATACTTTAGATTTTGTAGAAAGCTTAAAAGCTAATGGTAAAGATGTTGAAATAGTATCTAAAGGAAGCTCCTTAAAGTTTTGTTTGATAGCTGAAGGCAATGCCGATGTTTACCCGCGTTATGCACCAACAATGGAATGGGATACAGCCGCCGGACAAGCCATTTGTAATGCTGTAGGCTTACAGGTCATTTCAAAAGAAACCAACCTACCTCTTCAATACAACAAAGAGAATTTACTAAACAGTTACTTTTTGGTAAGTCAATAATATGGCAGATGTTTCCTATAAACGACATATTGCAAAAACCATTACCTGGCGGATTGTTGGTACTTTAGATACCATTATTCTATCATGGATAATTACTGGAAATCCACTTGCTGGCTTAAAAATAGGCCTAGCTGAAGTTACCACAAAAACAGTTTTATATTATCTTCATGAGCGTGTTTGGTATAAAATAAACCTATCTAAAGATGGTGTTTTACTAGAAAGTAGAAAGCGTCATATAGCTAAAACCATCACATGGCGATTGGTAGGCACTTTAGATACGATGACACTAGCTTGGATTATTTCTGGAGACCCTTTGTCAGCATTAAAAATAGGATTTGCAGAGGTTATTACAAAAATGGTGTTATATTACCTACATGAGCGTGTTTGGTATAAAATAGACTTTGGACTGTCAGAAAGAAAAAACGAAGACGTATGAAAAAAAACATCATTCCGCATAGTTATCAAATATCTGTTACTGATCGCCAAGATTTAAATGGACATAACTCTTTTTTATTATGGTTTACAGGGCTTTCAGGTTCTGGGAAATCCACAATTGCTAATGTTGTTGAACAAAAATTGCATCAAAAAGGCATAAAAACCTATACCCTTGATGGTGATAACATTAGAAAAGGAATTAATAAAGACTTAACCTTTGCTCCAGAAGATAGAACCGAAAATATACGTAGAATTGCTGAAATAGCTCATTTAATGGTTGATGCCGGTTTAGTGACACTTGCAGCTTTTGTGTCGCCTTATAAAAAAGACCGCGAGAACATTAGAAGTATTGTTAAAGATGTTAACTTTGTTGAAGTTTATATAAACACTAGTGTTGAAGAATGTGAACGTCGTGATGTAAAAGGCCTTTACAAAAAAGCACGAGCAGGAGAAATTAAAAACATGACAGGAATTTCGGCGCCTTATGAAGCGCCAGAAACCCCTGATATAGAAATAAAAACAGAACACGAATCGGTAGAAGCAGCAGCGCAACGAATCGTAGAATATATAACACCAAAATTGTCGAGTAACGATGAGTAAGTATTATTTAAATTATTTAGATGAATTAGAGAGTGAAGCCATTTTTGTTTTACGTGAAGTTTGGGCACAATTTGAAAACCCAGTGATTTTATTTTCAGGAGGAAAAGACTCCATTTTGGTAACACATTTAGCTAAAAAAGCTTTTTATCCAGCTAAAATACCATTTCCATTAATGCACGTGGATACAGGTCATAATTTTCCTGAAACCATCGAATTTAGAGATAACATCATTAAAGAATTAGGCGCACAGCTTATTGTAGGTTCGGTACAAGAATCTATAGACGAAGGTCGAGTTGCCGAAGAGAAAGGGAAAAACGCTACGCGTAATGCACTTCAGATTACAACCTTATTAGACGCTATCGAAGCCAATAAAATAGATTGTGCTATTGGTGGTGGACGTCGTGACGAGGAAAAAGCTAGAGCTAAAGAGCGTTTCTTTTCTCATAGAGACGATTTTGGACAATGGGATCCTAAAAATCAACGTCCAGAGTTATGGAACATTTTTAACGGAAAACATTTTGAAGGCGAACACTTTAGAGCTTTTCCAATAAGTAACTGGACCGAAATGGATGTGTGGAACTACATTAAACGTGAGAATATCGCTATTCCATCATTATACTTTGCTCACGAACGTGAAGTAGTTTGGAGGCAAGAGTCATGGATTCCAAATTCTGAATTTTTGGTATTGGAAGACCATGAAGAAATCGTTACAAAAAAGATACGCTTTAGAACGTTAGGAGATATTACTATTACAGGAGGCGTAGAGTCTGATGCGGATACATTAGAGAAGATTGCTGCCGAAGTTGCAGGAATGCGTAATACCGAACGTGGTAATAGAAGCGACGATAAGCGTTCAGAATCAGCCATGGAAGACCGTAAGCGTCAAGGGTATTTTTAGTTTCAAGCAGTAAGCCTTAGGCTATAAGCAATAGACCATATGCTATAGGCGGTAGGCGATTTGTAAATTGATATTAAATTGAGAGATTTCAGAAAATATGAAGTTTGGGAGTTAGGTCATAAATTGACCTTAGAGGTTTATGCTTTGACGCAGACTTATCTCAATCAAGAAAAGTATCAAGTGATTTCTCAAATGCAAAGAGCAGCGTATAGTATTCCTTCTAATTTTAGTGAAGGTTGTGGCAGAAAAACCGATAAGGAATTTCATAGGTTTATCCAAATTTGTTTGGGTTCTGCTCACGAATTGGAGTATTTTTTTATCCTTTCAAAGGATTTGGATTATGTTTCTGATGAGACATTTAAGGTGTTATCAGAAAAAATAAATGTTATAAAAAGAAAGTTATATACGTTAAGTAAGAGGCTGTAGGTGTTCAGCCTTAGGCAATAGGCTATATGCACTAGGTTCTAATTAATCCGATTTTTTAGTTGATAAAAATAAAAAGATTAAGTTAAATGATATTTTGTAAAAATTAATTTTGCATAAAGCATAAAGCATAAAGCATAAAGCATAAAGCATAAAGCATAAAGCATAAAGCATAAAGCATAAAGCATAAAGCATATTATGATAGACAACAATCAACTTTTAAGATTTACAACAGCAGGAAGTGTCGATGATGGAAAAAGTACCTTAATAGGGCGTTTGCTATACGATTCGAAATCTATTTTTGAAGATCAATTAGCATCCATAGAAAACACTAGTAAAAAGAAAGGTCATGATGGCGTAGATTTAGCCCTATTCACAGACGGTTTAAGAGACGAAAGAGAGCAAGGGATTACCATAGATGTGGCTTATAGATATTTCACCACGCCAAAGCGTAAATTTATTATTGCTGATACACCAGGACATATTCAGTATACGCGAAATATGGTCACAGGAGCATCAACAGCCAATGTAGCAACCATATTAATTGATGCGCGTCATGGTGTTATTGAGCAAACCAAAAGACACGCCTTTATTGCATCGTTATTACAAATTCCACACATTATTGTTTGTGTAAACAAAATGGATTTGGTGGATTTTTCAGAAGACGTTTTCAATAATATTGTTTCAGAGTTTGAAGAAATTTCATCAAAGTTATTGGTGAAAGATGTACGATTTATACCGATGTCTGCGTTATTAGGAGATAATGTTGTAAATAAATCGGAAAACATGCCTTGGTATCAAGGTGCGCCAATGCTACATACTTTAGAAACGATGCATATTAGCAGCGATATTAACAAAGTAGACGCTCGTTTTCCTGTACAAACAGTAATAAGACCACAACGCGACGGTTTTATAGATTATAGAGGTTATGCAGGTCGTGTGGCTAGCGGTATTTTAAGAACAGGTGATGAGGTTACGGTTATGCCATCAGGGTTTACATCAAAAATAAAAAGTATTAACCTTCACGACAAAGAATTGGATGAAGCTTACGCACCAATGTCGGTTTCCATTACGTTAGAAGATGATATAGATATTAGCCGTGGCGATATGATTGTACGTTCCAACAACAAACCAGAGCCTTCTCAAGATGTTGAGGTGATGTTGTGTTGGTTAAATAACAGCCCAGCTAAGCCAAGAGCAAAATATACGATTAAACACACGTCTAACGACCAAAAAGCGATGATTAAGGAAGTGGTTTATAAATATGATATCAATACCTTAGATCGAAACAATGAAGATAGTAATTTGGCCATGAACGACATTGCTAAAGTTAAAATACGTACTACAAAGCCTTTGATGATAGATGCTTATCGTGAAAACCGTACAACAGGAAGCATTATTTTAGTGGATGATACTACCAATGAGACCGTTGCTGCGGGGATGATTGTTTAAAATTTAAATCTAAAAAATAATAAAATGAAAAAAATAGTTTTAGCATTGTTTTTAATAATATTTTTTTCTTGTAAAAATGAAAAAGCACAGCCTAAAACTAATATTAAACCAATACAAAACAAAGAACTTATTGTAAGGCTAGGCTTTAAAACTAACGTTAAAGATGAATTTAAAATCCTACTTAACAACATTAAAGTAGACGAATTTCAGAAGAAAAATATTCAAGTAAGAGAAACAGTTCCTCCTTCGTCAGGGTTTGAAAGCATAGTTGCCAACTTAGGCAGCGACGTTAATACAAGAAATTTACTCATTCATTTAGGGAAAAAAGAGAAAACAGTAGTGTTTAATGGGATAGAGTTCTCTTACGGTAATAAAAACATACTAGTTACCAAAGCAAATTTTAATAAGTTTTTAAACACGAATAAGTTTTTAACTTTAGAGGACAATGGATTTGTGTTTTCAACAAAAAGAATTAATGGAAAACATAATCCTGCAATAATAGCAAAAAAAAAGCTGCTGGATTCATTGTTTAAATAACCTTATGGAACTAAAGCAAAAAGTAAGAAAATTGTTTAGAAATAATGACAATAAAGAAATCCTTAATAAAGGATTTTCTTTTTTTGTCCTTAGAGTAGGTGGCTTATTTGCAGGATATCTTTTTACTTATTTTATTGCTAAAGAGTATGGCGCAAGTGAAGTGGGTTTGGTGTCTTTGTGTTTTACGTTAATTATGTGTATTAGTATATTTGGCAGGTTAGGTATAGATGTTAATTTAATACCATACTTTTCCAATACTCAAAACCAAGATGACTCGGGCTTGTTTTTAAAAGTGCTTGGTAAAGCATTTATTTTGTCGTCTATTTTGGCTTTAATTATTTTTCTTTTAAAAAGTACTATATCGGTTAAATTGTTTAACAAACCTCAATTAGAGCCCTATATTTTCTGGACAGCATTAACCATTCCTTTATGGACAGTAATATTAGTTTGTGCAGGTTTGTTTAGATCGTTTAAAAAAAACACGCTTTTTGCCTTTTTTAACAACCCTGGACGTTTTTTAGCTACGTTATTAGCGCTATTATTGTTTTTCTTATACTGTAAAGACGAAGAATTAATTGCGATTAAAGCACATTTTTATGGTGTTTTAGCGTTAGCGATAGTAAGTATGGTATTAGCCATTAAACAATTTAAGTGTCTGGAGCTATCTTCAAAAGCTAATTCTTGGAAGTTTATAAAAGAAGCCTTCCCCATGATGTTATCGGGTGTTATTATTGTGTTTTTAGGTTGGGCTGATACCTTTGTTTTAGGGATTTACGAAACCGATGATACCATAGGAGTATATAATGTTGCTTTAAAAATAGCTGCGTTAACAAGTTTTTCGTTACAAGCTATTAACTCTATATTAGCACCAAAAATTGCAAAATCTTATCAAGAAGGTGACGTTAAACAACTCAAGGAGATGATTAAATTTGCCACTAATACAAACTTTATTATTACAGTTATAGTAGTGACTTTAATTTTTTTAACACATTCTTTTTTATTAGGTCTTTTTGGTCCTGAATTTATATCAGGAGCAACACTACTTTTTTTACTTTGCATTGGGCAGTTGGTTAATTCGTTATCAGGCTCTGTAGGGTTAATCATGCAAATGACAGGTTTGCAAAAAGTGTATCAAAACATTGTTTTAATAGCTCTTTTAATAAATATAATACTTAATTTTATATTAACACCTAAGTATGGAGCTATTGGTGCGGCCATTGCTACAATTATAAGTATGGCATTTTGGAATATTTATAGTGCAATATATTTAAAAAGAAAAAAGAACATAATAAGTTATTTTAAACTTTAATGAATTTAATTAAACCAAATACCTTTATTATAGGGGCTCAAAAGTCTGCAACAACATCAGTTTATAATTGGATTTCTCAACACCCCAGTGTGTGTGGCCCTAGCGCATTAAAGGATTATCCTTTTTTTCTTAAAGAAGAGTTTTTTGATAAAGGAATAGAATCTTTGCAAGAGGAGTATAACACACAAGGGTTTAATAATCAAAAAATAGTCTTGCAAGGTAATGTGCAATATATTTTTGATGTTAAGGCTATTAAAAAAATTTATGATTTCAATCCTAAGGCAAAACTAATTTGTGTATTACGAGAACCATCTGAAAGGGCTTTATCTGCATATAAATATTTTAAAAAATTAAATATTGAAAAACTTACATTTAAAGAAGCATTAAATAGAGAAGAAGAAAGGAGTCGTAATTCCCTTCAAGCGTATTTTGATTTTACTTATAAGGCACACGGTATGTATGCGCAGCAATTAAAGGCTATTTTTAATATTTTTCCAAAAAATCAACTTCTGGTTTTATTATATGATGATGTTAAGTCAAGTCCTGAATCTGTTATGGATGAGATTTTTGATTTTTTAGAGCTTAGTGACAAACACCCAATTACTTATACAACTTTAAATGCTACAGGGGAAGTTAGGTATAAGTTTTTTCAAAATCTTTTTTTTAACAAAAGTAAAGCACGAAAATTTATAGTAGATAATTTGATTGATCCATTTTTCCCCCTACATAAGCGTACAAAAATAAGATGGGCTTTTAATGAATGGAATACAAAGAAAGTTAATTCAAAAGATGTTCATGCTGCTGACTATACAGAAGAAATAATGAAGTTAAAAGTATATTTTAAAAATGAGGTTATTGAATTAGAGAATCTTTTAAATAGGGATTTAGCAGCTTGGAAACAATAAAAATTAACAAAACAATCTATGGTCTTATAAGACCAATATTTTTAACACTTTGTTTTTTCAGCGTGTTTAAAGGGATTTTTGGTTGGTTGTTTAAAACGACTCTTTTTGAATATTTAGATGAGATTATTTTTTTAATGGCTTTTATAATTCTAATGCCAAAGTTTTTATTTAAAACTAAATATAAGCCTATATTTTTCTTTATTTTGTTATTTACGATTTACTCGATTATTGTAAGCTTGGTATTTGGTGTTAGTGGTAATTTTTTATCAATAAGTTTACAAACTTTAATCACGATTAAATTTTTTATCATATTATTAGCGTTAATTGAGCTATTTAAAAGCAACTTTGATACGTTGAATAGTTTTTTTTTACTTATTGTCGGTTTTGCAGCATTTGGCTTTTTAGTACACTTAGTTTTAGGAGGTAAATTTAACCAATTAATAGGAGTTTCAACTTTCGCAAGACCTAATATACGGTATGTAGGATTCTTTACTCACCCAAACCATTTGGCATATCTCATGGTGCTTTATATAGGCTATATACTTAACAGGAACTATTGCTATGGTATACATTTAAGACTTAAAGATTGGGCTAAAGTTTTGTTGGGAATTATCATTATTGTGTTAACTGATTCTCGGACAGCATTGTTAGTTGTGGGAATACTATTGTTTGTTTTTTATTGGGAGTTTGTTAAAAGTAATTATAAAATAGTTTTAGGCGGAGTTTTAACAGGAGTTCTTGGATTAATCTATGTATATTTTTATACAAATTTAATTGATTCAATAGTAGAGAACATTCACCAAACAATAGATATAAACAGCCACTATATTAGAGGGAATATGGTATACCTTTCTGGGATGATTTTTATAGACTATTTCCCCGTTGGTACAGGAGCGGCAACATTTGGCTCTTTATTGTCTGATGATACTGTATATGGTTTGTATGGGCAGGCTAATAGGTATTATTTTAAAAATGAAATAGGAATTTATGATAGTAATATTGCATCTATTGTTGGGGAATATGGCTTTATGGGAATTTTAATCTTTATAGCACTGTTTGTTTATTCGTTTAAATACCTTAAAAGCTTTGGTTCTGGAAGCACCTTATTAGGCGCGCTTTTTTTTATATTCATAATGTATTGTATAACAAACCCAATGCTTACCAATAATGTGTATACTATTTTAAGTAGTATCGTAATGTTTCTTTTTGTATCTCAATCAAAATTAAAGTTGTAGACATGAAGATATTGATCGTAACAAACATGTATCCTAGCAAGCAAAAAGCATACGCTGGAATATTTGTTAAAAACCAATACAATGAAATAAAAAGAATATTACCAATAGAGGATACTGTTGATATATTCTTTATGAAGCGTCAGTTTACATCAAAATTGGGGTCAATTTTGAAGTATTTTAAAGCGTTTGCCAATTTTGTTCCATATTTGTTTAGAAGATATGATATAGTACATTTACACTTTTTTCACCCTCTAATATATTTAGTTTGGTTGTATAAAAAAATTCATCCAAATTGTAAAGTGGTTGTTACATTTCACGGTATTGACATCACCGATAAGGTTCATGCCAATAATAAAAAGCATTTTCAAAAATTAGCTAAAGCTGTTGATTATACAATACCTGTAGGTATAACACTCGCCAAAATGGTTAGTGAAAAACTCAAACTATCCATTGGTTCAATACTACCTGTTGGTGTAAACAACGATGTTTTTTTTAAAGAACAAAGCATCAAAAAAAGTTACGATTTTATTTTTATAGGGTCATTCACAGAACGGAAAGGAATAGACACGGTTATTGAAGCCATACAGTTGTTGAACCAAAGAGATATTTCATTTTGTTTCTGTGGTTCAGGAAAATATAAAGAGCAGTTAGAGGATTTGCAGAAAAGTAAATTTAATATCACAATAAAGCAAAACCAAACCCAGCCAGAGCTAAGAAAATTATTAAACCAGTCTCGGGTTTTCATCCTTATGTCCAGAAACGAAGGGTTTCCAACAGCTACCATAGAATCTATGTATTGTGGAGTACCAGTAATAACATCAGACATACCACAATTTAGGGAACAGATATCCGAAGGAACAAACGGGTTTATAGTACCTCTTGGTGATGCTGTAGAGCTTTCAAAAACAATAAAAAACATTCACGAAATAAAAGCAACTGAATATCATAAACTCTCAGAAGGAGCCTTAAATTCATTTAAAGAATTATCTTTACAGAATGTGTGTAAACAAATTTATAATATCTATAAAGACCTATTAAAAAGTGCATAAGCTAAAGCTAATAGTATATTATTTTATTATTCAGTACTTGCCTAATTCAAGAATTTTAAAATTGGGTAATAAAATTCGTGTTTGGTATATGTCAAGAGTGTTGAAAATACTTAAGCCCTCTAAAGAGACGTTTGTTGAAAACAAAGTATATATTGGAAATGCCAAGCAAGTAAATATTGGAGAAGGTGTTCAAATAAACGAAAACGTGTTTATTCAAGGAGCAACTATAGGTAATTATGTTATGATTGCTCCCAATGTAAGTCTCTTGGCCAATATGCACAAACATGACAGAATAGATATCCCTATAGCAAAACAAGGAAAGACAAGGGGAAAACCTGTAATCATTGAAGATGATGTGTGGTTAGGTAGAAATGTTATCGTCATGCCAGGTGTTAAAATAGAAAAAGGGAGTATAATAGCAGCTGGGGCAATTGTAACAAAGGATGTGCCGTCATATACGGTTTATGGAGGTATTCCAGCAAAATTTATTAAAAACAGAACATAGTTTATGTGTGGTATTATTGGGACATTAAACAGAGAGGTTAACAAAGAGGTATTAAATGCCATACACCATAGAGGACCAGATTATCAAAGTAGTTATCATTGGCATAATGTAAGCCTAGGACATACAAGATTGTCTATAGTCGATTTATCTTCTGCAGGCAATCAACCTATGCAAACAGATTGTGGAAATTACACTATTGTTTTTAATGGCGAGGTATATAATCATCAAGAGTTGCGAAAGGAACTATCAGGGATACAATTTAAAGGGCATTCCGATACTGAAACAATATTATATTACCTAAGAGAAAAAGGTATTGAGGCGGTAAAAAAATTTAATGGTATTTTTGCTTTTGCTTTTTTAGATAAATTACAGAACAAACTCTTTATTGCTAGAGACCCTTTTGGGGTCAAACCAGTTTATTATCATTCTTTAGAGGGTAAGCTCTTGGCTTTTTGTTCAGAGATAAAAGGGCTGTTTGCCTTGGGAGCCTCAAAAGAGCTAGATTGCAGTTTGTTAACTTCTTTTTTAAAGCTAAAATATTCACCTTCACCCTATACTTTGTATAAAAATATCAAGAAGGTTAAACCAGGCAGTGTAATAGAGGTAAATGTTTCTGATAAAAAAATAACCTCTTATTCTTACTTTGGGCGTGTCCCTGAAATAAACAACAACATTTCAGTTAAGGAGGCCTTAGAACAGTATGATTTATTGTTGAGGAAAGCAGTTAAAAGGCAGTTAATGTCAGATGTGCCAATTTCACTACTATTAAGTGGAGGTGTGGATTCAGCACTATTAGCCTTATTGGCAAAAGAGGAGTCTAATAGCGAAATACAAACCTATACTGCAGGTTATGTAAATGCGAACAATGATGTAAATGAGTTGGAAGATGCGGAGTTTTCAGCTAAACACATAGGTGTTAAAAACACAAAAGTAATATTAGATGAGAAAGTGTTTTTAAAAGAGCTTCCAAAATTAATAGACTTTGTCGAAGAACCGTTGGGAACCCAATCCATTTTTCCTATTCACTTTTTGTCTAAACAAATTAATGAAGATGGATACAAGGTCACGTTAACTGGTCAAGGTGTAGATGAACCTTGGGGAGGATACAATAGATACAACCCACAAGAGCTTATAGAGTCCTTTAGGGAAGCACCACAAATTTTTAAAGGGGCGTTAAAAAGCATTAAAAAGGATAATGTTCGAAGAGCCATAAAAGCTATAAATGCCAATGATACCATATCTGGGTTTACAGAGTCCTACTCTCTTTTTGATGAAACTATGTTAAAAAAACTACTCAACTATGATATGTTTGAGTTTAAAGACAAAACCTTTACTGATCAATTGATAAAAAATAATTACGATTTATACAACCTAGAGAGTAGATCAGCCACTTCAGCGATGATGGCTTTGGATGCCAGAATGAATTTGGCCGATGACTTGCTCATCTATACAGACAAGATTTCAATGAGACACTCCATTGAAACCAGAGTGCCTTTTTTGGATATAGAGCTAATGGAGTTTGCCGAAAGCTTGCCAAATAGTATGAAAGTCACCCTGTTTAAAAACAAAATTCTTCATAAAAAATTAGCCGAGAGATATTTGCCCAAAGAGATAATTTACCGAAAAAAAAGAGGATTTAAAACCCCAAGAAAACAATGGTTCAAGGGAGATGTTGGGGAAATGTTGGAAGCAAGTATTTTACATTCTAAAGGTACATTTGGCGAAGTTTTCAACAAAGAGCAGATCTCAAACTACTTTGCATTACATAGAGGAGGAAAGGTGAATTACGAAAAACAACTATTTTCTCTTATAGTTATGTTTTATTGGATGGAAAATAATTTTAAATAAATGAATAATATAAAATTGTTTTGGATGCTTTTTGTAAGCATACATTTATTGTATTCGCAGGAAAAGAATAGTTTTAAGTTTCACGATGATTTTGAGTTAGGAGACTTTAACGACGGATGGAGAGTCAAGGAGATAACTAAAAATAATGGTTATAAAATTGATACTATTAGTAAGTCTGGAAGGTATGAGGATAATTTCTTAAAAACAATAACGAGACAAACAGGAGAGTATGGGGTTGCTAAAAGATCCGAATTTAGTGTTAAATTATATGATTCAATAAACGATATTAAATTTCTTTCCTTTAGTTTTAAAATACCAAATAGCCTAAAATACAATGATATAAATTTAGGGCGAGAAACCATGATATGCCAATGGCATAGCAAACCTGCCCCAGGAAAAGACTGGAAACATTATAAAAAATATATTAAGTATAATAGACCTAACGTTGCATTGTATTTAACTACAAATAACAATCAAGATTATTACTTAGTTTTGAGGTATGGAAATAATGGTAAGCCTCAATTTGAATATAAAGATTATAGATGGTCAACTATTGCTACTAAAAAAATAGAAAAAGATAAGTGGTATGATATGGTGTTTGAAATTAAATGGAGTTTTACAAATTCGGGTTATATAGCAGCTTGGGTTAATAATGAGCCATTTACACCATTCAATGGTTTACACAATAAAGTTTATGGGCCAAATATGCACAATAAGTCTCCTGCGTATTTTAAGTTTGGACAATATCGATATTGGGATGATTCTAACGAACATGAAATCTATTTTGATGAATTAAGAATAGGCGATTCTTTTGAAGAAGTTTCAATATATAAGAACCTACCAAAAATGTTTCAGGAAATGGAAAAACTAAATTTTATAAAAAATCATAAATAGCAACTGTTTTGAAAAACAAAATCATAGTTTAAATGTTAAGGAACATTGAGGTTTTTAACTTAAGTAATCTACTTTTTTTAACAACATTTACATTACCTATGTATATGTTGTTGAACAATTTAGTTTTAGGTGTATTTTTATTCTTTAGCCTAGTTGTAAGTATTTTAAATAAAGCAAAGCCTCAAGGAGGTTTTATTAAACAATATTTACCATTACTTCTTTTTTTTGTTTTGGCTGTAATAGCATCCCTTAATAATTCAGAAACATTTTTCATCAAGCATTTAGAAAAATATTTTTCCTTTTTACTGATACCCTTGGCATTTTGGTTATTAGGTAAAAACAAAAACTTAGATAAGCTAATAAAAGTTGTTTTAAAAGGATTAACTTATGGTTGTGTGGCAACATTGGTAATTTGCTATGGCAATGTAATTTATGAGATGGTAACCTATGGCGAGCCAATAAGTTATTTTTTACGTTGGCGGCATCTAAACCACGACTTTACAAATATAGCCGATACTCATCCTGCTTATTTAGGTCTTTTTATTTGCACATCTACTTATTACTTATTATTTGAAGAACGTAAATTATCTAATAAAATAAAAACACTAATATGTGTATTCTTTACCCTAGGAATGTTTCAGTTGGCCAGTAGGTTAGCAATGGGTATATATTTATTAGTATATGTACTATATTTTTTTACTAGAGCAACTAAAACAAAAAGGCTAGCAATCTACTTTGTGTTGTTTTTAGGACTTATAATAGCAGGCATTCTATTTTTAGGCAGCGGTTACCTTAAAGAAAGGATGCTTACAACAACCTCAATCGAAAAGGATAGTCGCTTTGAACGATTAAATATTTCATATAATATTTTTAAAGAGCATCCTTTACTTGGAGTTGGTTTAGATAAGATAGAAGAAGAACGAAATATTAGATATATTGATAAAGGATTTATCATTGCTGCTCACCATAATTATAATGCACATAATCAGTTTATGGAATATTTAAGTGTAAACGGGATTTTAGGAGCAGTTATTTATTTAGGAGGAATCATTTATTTAATTACAAGGGCAATACAATATAGACAGTATTTTTTCTTATTTGTTTTTATATCCTTTTTTTTAGCCAATCTAACAGAGTCTATGTTAGTTAGAATAAAAGGCATAGAGTATTTCACTTTATTTGTAACATTGTTTCTTGTACAAAAAAGAAAAATACCCATAGAATAGAAATAATAGCTTAAAACTAAAAATACTTCTTTACTTTTGTGTTTTATAATATAAAAGCATGAAAATATCAGTCATAGGTACAGGCTATGTGGGCTTGGTAACAGGAACCTGCTTAGCAGAAACAGGTAACGAAGTTCTTTGTATAGACATCAATGAAGAGAAAGTAAAACAAATGCAAGAAGGTATAGTTCCAATCTATGAACCGCATTTAGATGTGCTTTTTGAACGTAATATAAAAGCTGGCAGATTAACTTTTTCTACATCTTTAGAAGAGGGTGTTAATCACGGCGATATTATTTTCTTAGCCTTACCAACGCCAGAAGATGAAGACGGCTCTGCCGATTTATCGTATGTCTTAGGAGCAGCTAAAGACATCGGTCAATTAATAAAAGACTACAAAGTTATTGTCGACAAAAGTACAGTACCTGTTGGGACAGCCAATAAGGTAACCGAAGTCATCTCTAAAGAAACCAATGTAGATTTTGATGTGGTCTCCAACCCAGAATTTTTAAGAGAAGGCTTTGCCGTAGACGATTTTCTTAAGCCAGAACGTATTGTTATTGGATCAAGCTCAGATAAGGCAACCAACCTAATGGAGAAGTTATATAAGCCTTTTGTACGTTCAGGAAACCCCATTATTGTTATGGACGAAAAATCGGCTGAACTTACAAAGTATGCTGCTAACTCCTTCTTGGCAGCCAAAATTACTTTTATGAACGAAATTGCTAATTTCTGTGAAAAAGTTGGCGCCGATGTGGATATGGTAAGACGCGGTATGGGAACCGACTCTCGTATAGGTAAACGCTTTCTTTTTCCTGGTATAGGGTATGGTGGTTCATGCTTTCCTAAAGATGTGAAGGCGTTACATAAATCTGGAAAAGACAACAATTACAACTTTCAAATTCTGGATTCGGTAATTCAAATCAACAATAAGCAAAAAACCATTTTATTACCACGAATCGAATCTTATTTTGAGGGTGATTTAAAAGGAAAAACCTTTGCTATTTGGGGCTTGGCCTTTAAACCTGAAACCGATGATATTAGAGAAGCACCATCTATTTACATTATGGAACAACTGCTAGAAAAAGGTGCGAAATTGCAGGTGTTCGATCCTGAAGCGATGCCAAATATTAAAAAGCGATTTGGTGATACCTTACAATATGTAGACAATATGTACGCCGCTACTAAACAAGTAGATGCTTTGATTATCTGTACAGAATGGAGTATCTTTAGAACACCAGATTTTGATAAGTTGAAAGCAAACATGAATACACCTGTTATTTTTGACGGTAGAAATCTGTACGATTTAGAGGATGTTAAAAACCAAGGATTTTATTATAGCTCCATTGGTAGAAAGACTATAGGTTAATGAAAAGAGTGTTAATTACCGGAGCAGCCGGTTTTTTAGGATCGCATTTATGTGATCGTTTTATAAAAGAAGGTTTCCATGTTATTGGCATGGATAATTTAATTACAGGTGATTTAAAAAACATAGAACATTTATTCAAATTAGAACATTTTGAATTTTATCATCATGATGTTTCTAAGTTTGTACATGTCGCAGGGACGTTAGATTATATTTTGCATTTTGCATCGCCTGCTAGCCCAATAGATTATTTAAAAATTCCTATTCAAACGTTAAAAGTAGGGTCTTTGGGGACTCATAACCTTTTAGGTCTAGCCAAAGCTAAAAAAGCGCGAATACTTATTGCATCTACTTCCGAAGTTTATGGCGACCCATTAGTACACCCACAAACCGAAGATTATTATGGTAATGTTAATACCATAGGACCAAGAGGGGTTTATGATGAGGCTAAGCGTTTTCAAGAGTCTATTACCATGGCTTATCATAGATTTCATGGTTTGGAAACTAGAATTGTCCGTATTTTTAATACCTATGGTCCAAGAATGCGATTAAACGATGGTCGTGTTATACCAGCCTTTATGGGTCAAGCACTTCGTGGCGAGGATTTAACTGTTTTTGGCGATGGTTCTCAAACACGATCTTTTTGTTATGTCGATGATCAAGTAGAAGGGATTTACAGACTATTATTTAGCGATTATGCATCACCCGTTAATATTGGTAACCCTAACGAAATTTCAATTAAAGATTTTGCTGAGGAGATTATTAAATTAACCGGAACAGATCAGAAAATTATTTATAAAGAGTTACCTAAAGATGATCCCATGCAGCGCCAACCAAACATAGATTTAGCAAAAAAACTATTGGGTTGGGAACCACAAGTTCAACGTCAAGAAGGTATGAAAAAAACGTTTAACTATTTTAAAGGGCTTACCGAAGAAGAGTTGTTTAGAAGCGAGCATAAAGACTTTACCAAACATATTATCAAGTAATTTGTATGCCAGGATTAAAACACGGAAGATACTCCGGATACATAAGACCCATATCATATTTAATAGATTTAAGTATTATTAATGGCTTAGGTGTTTTTTACTTTTTTAAGTATATAGATCCTTTATTGTTTATAACATTTTTTACTTTAGCCTGGCTTGTACTTTCTTTTCCCTCTAAATTTTATGAGGTTTATCGTTACACAAGAGAAGTTACTATACTTTCATTAATTATTAGGCAGTTGGTGCTGTTTACGCTAATTGTGTTTGCTTTTTCTGGGTTATTTACCGATTTAGATATTAAACCCAATAGGGTTTTTAAATATGTTTTTACGGCGTTTTTTTTAATTGCTGGATTTAAGTTTGCATTATATTATCTACTTCAAAAATACCGAACAGCATTTGGCGGTAATTACAGGCGGACCGTAATTTTTGGTGAGAATAAAAAAACACGTGCTCTTGAAGATTTTTTTAATAAAAATCCAGAATATGGTTATATTTATAAAAAGACATTTAGCTTTAGTGATAAAAAACATGTCGATTTAGATGCTTATTTTAAGTATATTAAAGAGGAAGATATTGATGAAATTTACTGCGCTATTTCAGAATTATCAAACTCACAAATAAGCGACGTTGTTGACTTTGCAGATAACAATTTAAAAATACTTAAATTTTTACCTGATAATAAAGAGATTTACTCTAAAAAACTTAAGTATGAATATTACGATTATATTCCAATATTGTCTTTAAGGAATATACCACTAGAGGATTCTATTAATTTGGTTATTAAACGCAGCTTCGACATCCTGTTTTCTAGCATGGTCATTATTTTTATTTTATCCTGGTTAACACCCATAATTGCTATATTAATTAAGTTAGAATCTAAAGGCCCTGTATTTTTTAAGCAATCTCGTAATGGTTTTAATTATAAAGAGTTTGATTGTTATAAATTTCGCTCTATGATGCCTAATAAAGATGCACATCTTCAACAAGCTACAAAAGATGATATGCGGGTCACCAAGGTTGGTCGTTTTATTAGAAAAACGAGTATTGACGAACTACCACAATTTTTTAATGTATTGTTTGGCGACATGTCTGTTGTAGGACCTAGGCCTCATATGGTAAGTCATACAAATATGTATGCTAAGAAAATAGATAAATTTATGGTGCGTCATTTTGTTAAACCAGGTATTACAGGTTTAGCACAAACAAGTGGTTTTCGCGGTGAAGTAGAAACAGATAAGGACATTATTGGGCGTGTAAAGTTTGATATTTTCTACATAGAAAACTGGTCTATTTTCCTTGATTTAAAAATTATTTACAAAACCTTTATAAATGCCATTAAAGGTGAAGAAAAAGCGTATTAAAGGACTTTTGAAAGGCTTTTAAGCTGCTTTTCAAAGTCAAAATGTTTTAGAGCACGCTTCTGAATATCACTTTTCACATTTGCATCTAATTTTGATAAGGATATTGAATTAATAACATGATTCAAGTCGTTATAATTACCAGATGCTGCAATCCAGCCTAAAGCATATTTTTTAATAATAGTTTCGCCTTCACCACCCCCAAAATAAATGATAGGTAAACCAAGTCTCGCATACTCGAAAATTTTGGAGGGTACAGAACCATAAATTCTATTTAACAGTGGAATAATAGTGATGTCGTATGTTTTTAAAGCCACATGAAGCTCTTCACGAGAAACGCCGCCATGATAAAAAATAGGTAACTCTTTATGCTTTGAAATATAAGTTTTAATCTCATCTTGTTCGGCTCCCATACCGTAAATATGGAATTCAATGTTAGTATAATCTAGCTCCTTACAAAGCTTGTAAATACCTTGAGCGTGACCCAATAAGCCTGCATATACTATTCTTATTTTACCTCTCTCATTAAAAGTGGATTGTATAGGTAAAGGTTTAAAATCGGGGTAATTTCTATATAAAAAGGTTTCCTTTTTGGGGTGAATAGATGTTATATGCGATAAAATCTCATCGCTTTGACCTAAAACTAAATGAGCTTTTTTGTAATTATAGTGTTCAATTTTTTCTAAAACTTTGTAACTAAAATTCTTTTTAAAAGTTCCTAGTTCTAAGCCAGCTATAGGCCATAAATCACTCACATTTAATATAAGCTTATGGTTACTTTTTCTTAAAAACAACATACAAGTAAAAGCTACTAAAAGTGGTGGCGATTGGACAATAATTTTATACGGAAGTTTATTAAAAAGGAAAAACCAAACGAGACTAAAGCTATAAGAAAGCATAGCTATAAGACGTTTTATTTTATTTTTTGAATTACTAGCATATATCCAAAGTCTATGAATAGTGATATTATTTTCTATAGAAGTGTGTTTAAACTGTCCTTTAAATGGTTTAAACACTTTGCCAGTAGGATAGTTAGGTAATGGTGTGATTACTGTAACATTATAACCTTGTTTTGTTAACCCATGAGCCATATGAGCCATACGGTTTGATGCTGCACCTGTTTCTGGTGGGAAATAACTGGTTATAATACAGATGGTTTTCATTATAAATCGAAGATTTCAACAAGATAATTACTAATACGTTTAGCTGCATGACCATCCCATAATTCGGGGATTTGTCCTTGTTTCCATGAGGCATTAAGCAGAAGGCTTAATGCCCTTTCAATTTTTTCCATATCGTTACCTACCAAAATATTTGTACCTATCTCACAAGTTTCTGGTCGTTCTGTATTTTCACGTAATGTAATGCAGGGTATGTTCATAACTGTAGTTTCTTCTGTGATACCCCCAGAATCTGTTAAAACACCCAAAGCATGTTTAACTAAAAAATTAAATTCTAAATATCCTAGTGGGCTAACATAGTGAAGGTTTGAGTACTTTAGATTAAGCCCTTCTAATATGTTTTTCGTTCTAGGGTGTACAGGGAAAATTATTGGATAATCTTTAGCTATTGTTGCTATTTTGTGAATTAATGATTTAAGCTGCTGCTCTTCATCGACATTGCTTGGCCTATGCAATGTCATAACTAAATATTTTCCTTTTTTAAGAGATAAATCTTGCCATATTTGAGGTTGTTTTAAGTGTACTTCGTGTTTTCTTAAGGTGTCTATCATAACATTACCTACATAGAAAATCTGATTTTCACGAACACCTTGTTTTAATAAGTTATTGTTGGCGTGTTGAGATGTCGTAAAAAAGTAATCGGTTAAACTATCGGTTACAATTCTATTAATTTCTTCGGGCATTTTCATATCACCAGAGCGAATTCCTGCTTCAACATGAGCAACTTTAATTCCTGCTTTTTTAGCCACAATAGTACAGGCCATGGTAGAGGTAACGTCGCCAACAACCATAACTAAATCGCAAGGATTGTCATGTAATTCATTTTCAAAGCCAATCATTATATTGGCAGTTTGTTCGGCCTGTGTCCCGCTTTTCACACCAAGATTTTTATCTGGAAAAGGAATGTTTAACTCTTCGAAAAATGTATCGCTAAGGTTTTTGTCATAATGTTGACCAGTATGTATTAAACGAAAGTTTATGTTAAAACCCTCAAGATGCTTTTGTTTTATAGCCTCGATAATAGGGGCAATTTTCATAAAATTTGGTCGTGCTCCAGCAACTATAGTAATGTTCATGATGTTTATAAATTAGATTCAATAATTTGAGGTTTCCCAGATTTGGTTGGAGCAATATAAGGGACTTTTTCAAAATAGATATTTAAACATTGTTGGGTTAATGTGTTTAGTTTTGTTTTAATCTCCTCTAAACAGGTGTCTTTAAAATTAGGCTCTGCGATATATTGAATTGTAATCGATTCTAAATTATTTTGAATAACCTTATACTGTTTAATCTCTTGATAATATTCTAAAACTCCTGTAAAACTATGCACATTAAGGGTAATGTTTTTGGTCGTTTTTATAATATCGGTTTCCCGTCCGACAACTTTTTGTAATAATGGATAGTTTAATTTTCGGTGTTTTGGATAATGTTCTTTAGGCAACTTAATGGCTAAATCCCCAAGCTTGTATCGTATTAATGGCATTGCTTTATTGGTTAGGCAAGTCACTAAAACATGTCCCATGTCACCATCTTTTACAGGATTTCCGTTATCATCAACAATTTCTAAAACTACATGAGGCGACATAATGTAATAATACTCCAAATCGTATTTACAGGCCATAAGTAAACCTTCGGCACAACCATATGTATCCACTATAGTTGTTGAGTTTCCAAAAGCTTGCTTAATATTGGTTGTATAATGATGAAATAATTTATCACCAAAACAGACAATCCCTAAAACATGAGGCTTCGATTTTAAATGATTTTTAGTCAATGCCAATTGATTAATAACAGAAGGATAACCCGCAATATAAACGCCCTTTTTTTTGCTAATGTTTTTTAGGATGTGTTTCAAATCTGTTTCAGAAACCCCAAAAGCTTTATTGTAATAACAGCGATAAAAAAAGTCTTTTAATTTCTTAAGCAATGAGCGTTTTTGTGAAATACCAAACTGCAGTAAATAATCTCCAAAATCATAACCACTCCATTGCCACCAATGCGTTTGTAAAGCTCGTAAATAAAAGGTATGTTCTTTTGTCATATAAGTAAACGATTGCACACCTGTACTTCCGCTACTATGATGTTTATCTAACGATGTAATATTAAAATCACTTGAAACCAAATCGTTTTTATGACTCCTTAAAATATCTTTTGTTAAAATAGGAAAGTCTGCAAGCGAGGAATACGATAATGATTTATAATAAGGCACCGTTTGCGTGGCGTGGTTTAAAATGTCGCGAAGATTTTTCTCTTGAATGCCTTTTAAATCCTCCTCAGACATACTGTCGTAAACACGCCATTGCTTTAAAAACTTAAGATAATGACCACCATAAAACACATTGCCAATAGGCAAAATCATGTGTTTAAGGAGCAATTTGTAAATAGTCATCGTATCTTTTTTCAAATCTAATTATTTTTTAAGCGTAAAAGCAATTATTTTTGCGGCAAACAACACAACTATGACAATTCTTATTTTAGGTTCTGGAGGAAGAGAACACACCTTTGCTTGGAAAACAGCCCAAAGCTCAAAATGTACTAAGCTTTATGTCGCACCAGGAAATTCGGGTACTGCTGCAATTGCAGAAAATGTAAACATTGGTGTAACCGATTTTCCAGCCATAAAGCAACTGGTTCTCGATAAGAACATCGACATGGTTGTTGTTGGCCCAGAAGATCCTTTGGTGCAAGGTATTCACGATATATTTTTAAATGATAATGCGCTAAAACACGTTGCTGTAATTGGGCCACAAAAAGCCGCTGCAGAATTAGAAGGAAGTAAGGAATTTGCAAAAGAATTTATGAGTCGTCATAATATACCAACGGCGGCATACCAAAGTTTTAATAAGGAGACTGTAGAAGAAGGCTATCAATTTTTAGAAACCTTAAACCCTCCTTACGTGTTAAAGGCTGATGGATTAGCCGCAGGGAAAGGTGTTTTAATTATAAACGACTTGGAAGACGCCAAAACCGAACTTAAAAATATGCTTGTTGATGCGAAGTTTGGAAACGCAAGTTCTAAAGTTGTTATAGAAGAGTTTTTGGATGGTATAGAGTTGAGCTGTTTTGTGCTAACCGATGGGAAAAACTATAAAATATTGCCCACAGCCAAAGATTACAAACGTATTGGAGAGGGCGACACAGGCCTAAATACTGGTGGAATGGGAGCCATTTCTCCAGTGCCATTTGCAACTAAAGACTTTCTTAATAAAATTGAAGAACGTATAGTAAAACCAACAGTTTTAGGGCTTCAGAAAGATAATTTACCGTATAAAGGGTTTATTTTTATTGGTTTGATAAAAGTTGGAGACGATCCAAAAGTTATTGAATATAATGTAAGAATGGGCGACCCTGAAACCGAAGTAGTTCTACCAAGACTAAAAAATGATATTCTAGACATTTTTCAAGCCATTGCAAATCAAACATTAAATACTATTGACATTGATATTGATGAGCGTGCTGCTACAACCGTTATGACAGTTTCTGGCGGATACCCAGAGGCTTACGAAAAAGGCAAAGAAATTACAGGATTGGAAAATGTTAAAGACTCCATACCATTTCACGCTGGAGCCATAGTAAAAGATGGCAAAATTATCACTTCAGGTGGGCGCGTTTTAGCAATGACAAGCTATGGGAAAACTTACGAAGAAGCACTAAAAAAATCTTATCAAAATATAGAAAAACTACATTTTGATAAGATGTATTATCGTAAAGATATTGGTTTCGACTTATAAGTATTTATGCGCTGTAATACTTTTATTTTCCTCGTTGTTGTCGTTGAACTTTTTCAACTGACCCATCCAATAAATAAAAGCTACAAAACCAATTAGCATAAAAAACCAGTTAAGGCCATTTGCTGCAAACCAATTGTCAAGTTCAAGTGCTCTTAAAGCGTCAAGTGGTGCAAATAATACATTTACAAAAAGGTCTTGAATGGCATAGAAAAAATCTTTCATTGTATATAATTTAAGGTGCTCTTTACGAGCGTAAAAGGTTTATCAATATATTTACAGAGCAAATATACGAACAATATCAATGATTTCAAGTTTTTTTAGCAAAGCAAAACCTATTCACTTTTTGGTTGTTAGTCTAATGCTATTAGCAGCTTTTGTATGGGCAAAAACAACGTTAGTTACGATTGAGCTAAATACCGTTTCAATTTTAAAACAAATTGGGTTGTTTGGGGTGTGTTTGTTTTCGGTATTTGTGTTCGATTTTGTAACTGGAAAAAACAACCTTACCAAGAAAAACAGCTATCGTATTCTGTTTTTTACGTTGTTTTTAATAATGATTCCACAATCATTTTTAAACTCTAAAATTCTTATAGCAAATCTTTTTGTGTTACTTGCCATGCGACGTATTATAAGCCTGCGATCTAAAAAAGAGTTAAAGAAAAAGCTCTTTGATGCCGCGTTTTGGATAGGATTGGCAACCTTACTTTATTTCTGGTCTTGCTTGTTTTTTGTGTTGATTTTTGCTGCACTGTTACTTTTTAAAATTGTAGATGTAAAAAACTGGATAATTCCTTTTTTAGGGATCTTAACTGTCGTCATTATTGCGGTGTGTATTCAAATTGTTTTAGGAAATGATTTAAACACCTATTTCAAACAGTTTAATTACAGCATAAGTCTTGACTTTACTAACCTAAACTCTAGGCAAATTATTATTTCAACAACCATTATTTTATCCTATTTTGTTTGGTCGTTATTCTATTACCTAAAAAATTTAAAAGCAAAATCTAAAAGCTACAAACCGTCTTATGTATTAGTGTTAATTGCTGTATTAATTGCTGCGGGAATTTTAGTGATTGCACCCGAAAAGTCTGGAGCTGAATTCATTTTTTTGTTTGCACCATTATCCATTATTTTAACAAATTACATTGAAATAGCTTCAGAAAAATGGTTTAAAGAAGTTCTTCTTTGGATATTAATTTTAACACCTTTTGCTAGTTTAGTGCTGTAATTTTTGCCCAAAAGCTAAATCGCCAGCATCACCTAAACCTGGAACGATATAGCCTTTTTCATTTAATGCTTCATCAACTGTGGCAATCCATAAATGAGTATTGGCATCAAAATGTTTTGAAACAAAATTAACTCCTTCTTGAGCGCCAATTACGCTAACCAAATGAATGTTTTTTGGTGTTCCAAAAGGTTTTAAAGCCTCGAAAGTAGAAACCATAGATTGTCCTGTTGCTAGCATGGGATCGGCTAGAATCAAGGTTTTGTTGTTCAAGTCTGGACATGCCAAATACTCGACAATAATTTCAAAACTTTCAGGGTTGTCTTTATGATGTCTGTAAGCCGAAATAAACGCATTTTCAGCACGATCAAAATAATTTAGTAATCCATTATGAAGGGGTACGCCAGCACGCAAAATGGAACACAACACAATATCATCACTAATAAGATGAGACTTTGCAGTGCCCAACGGTGTCGTGATTTTCTTTGGCGAAAAGTTAAGAGACTTGCTTAATTCATATCCCAAAATTTCTCCAGTACGTTCTATATTTCGGCGAAAACGCATCGCATCTTTTTGGATGTTTACATCGCGCATTTCAGTAATAAATGTGTTTAAAACGGAATTAGTATCAGCAAGGTTGTGTAGGTGCATATGTAATATGTTTATTTCGTAAACAGTTTTGTTAGATTCAAATCTCGATTATCGAGTAAAGTTAAGAAATACACCTATATTTGTACTTCAAAATTAAAAAGATATGTTTTCAGACAAAGCAAATCGCATCTTTCAAGAAGCGATAAATACGTACAAAATTAAAAATACTGTAGAGCAACCTTTTAATAACACTTACGATAAAAATGAGGATTTAATTGCTCATTTATTATACAGAAAATGTTGGATAGACACGGTACAGTGGGCTTACGAAGATATTATTAGAGATCCCAATATCGACCCAGTTGATGCCTTAGCACTAAAACGAAAAATTGATGCTTCTAATCAAGATAGAACAGATACAGTAGAGTTTATTGATAGTTATTTTTTAGATAAATATAAAGACGTTACCGTAAAGCCAGATGCTAAAATAAATTCCGAAAGCCCAGCTTGGGCCATAGATAGATTATCTATTTTAGCCTTGAAAATTTATCATATGAATGTAGAGGCAACTCGTGAAGATGCTTCTCAAGACCACCGAGACGCTTGCCAGAAAAAATTAGACGTGTTGCTTGAACAACGCGTAGATTTATCGACAGCTATCGACGATTTGCTTAACGATATTGCCAATGGCGATAAGTATATGAAAGTGTACAAACAAATGAAAATGTACAACGATGACGAGCTTAACCCTGTGCTTCGCGCTAGAAAGTAAAAACGTCCTGCGGAAGTAAGGACTCTCTTTAAGGAATAGATGTTAAAGCCCAGTCACATACTCGTCATCCGTCTCTCAGCAATGGGCGATGTAGCGATGACAGTTCCTGTGTTGAAGGCTTTTGCAAAACAATATCCCAATATAAAAGTAACCGTGCTTACGCGCGGTTTTTTTGCGCCTTTTTTTGAAGACATTCCTAATGTTACGGTTTATATTGCTGATTTAAAAGGGAAACATAAAGGTGTTTTAGGTCTTTGGAAACTATCCAAAGTACTTAAAACCCTACAAATTGACGCCATTGCAGATTTGCATAATGTCTTACGATCAAAAATCTTAAAAACGTTTCTATTCGGAATAAAAACCATTCAAATAGATAAAGGTCGCGCCGAGAAGAAAGCCTTGGTTTTAGGGGAAAATTTTCAGCAACTTAAAACAACCCATCAACGGTATGCCGATGTATTTAAAAACTTAGGGTTTCCTGTTAATTTATCAAATCCAGAATTTCCAGAGCGTGGGCAACTTTCTGAAGCTTCTAAGAAATTGCTCGGACAAGATCATTTACAATGGATTGGTGTGGCACCTTTTGCGGCTCATGAGAGTAAAATGTATCCGCTGGAAATGATGCAACAAGTGGTTAAAGCACTTTCAAAAACATATAAAGTCATTCTTTTTGGTAGCCAAGCCGAAGCCGAAATTTTAGAGTCTTGGTGCGATGATAAAAATATAGTTAATCTTGCCGGGCGATTGCTATTTAAAGAAGAATTAGATGTGATTTCTAATCTTGATGTCATGTTGTCTATGGATTCGGGTAACGCGCATTTAGCAGCTATGTTTGGTATAAAAACGGTTACCATTTGGGGTGTGACGCATCCGTATGCTGGTTTTGCACCATTTAACCAACCAAATGATTATTGTTTGCTAGCCGATAGAAAACAATACCCAAAAATACCAACCTCGGTTTATGGTAATAAATTCCCGGAGGGTTATGAAAATGCAGCAGGAAGTATTCCAGTTGAAAGGGTTGTAGATAAAATACAGTCCGTTATTACGGGTAGTAAAGCGACGACGTAATTCCAATAATAGAAGAAACACAGACTGTTACGTCATTTCATTCCTTGCTGTGTGATTAGTATGTCATTACGAGCGCAGCGAAGTAATCTCAATTAATTAATTTCAAAATGAGATTGCTTCACTCATACCTCGTTCGCAATGACGAGTAAAATACGTATTTTTAACTGTGCAAAAATCATATGTATATTTCTTAACGAACAAAAACAATACTGTTTTATACATTGGTGTAACATCCAATTTGTTAAAACGGGTTTATGAGCACAAAGCCAAAATAAGATATAAATACAATTGCGATAAGTTGGTTTATTATGAAGAGTTTAGTGATATTAACCAAGCTATAGCAAGAGAAAAACAATTGAAAGCGGGGAATAGAAATCGTAAAGAGGAATTAATAAAAAGCGAAAATCCAGAATGGAACGATTTGTCTGATGGCTGGTTGTTCTATTTTGATTAACGTCATTACGAGCGTAGCGAAGTAATCTTATTAATGTAATATACAGATTGCTTCAGCAATAATACCATTAAGAGCATAGTGACAAAGTCATCTCAACAATTTTTCGTTTTCGGTTTCAGTGTCTCTTTTTAAGAGATTCCTGCTTTTCAGGAATTCTATATATCATCATAATCTACGATAATCTTAGGTGTTTTTGGGTGTGATTGACAGGTTAGTACCAAGCCTTCGGCAACCTCATTATCGGTTAAAATATTGTTCTGGCGCATCTCGACTTCACCTTCTTTAAGTCGTGCCAAACAGCTACTACAAATGCCGCCTTGACAAGAATATGGTGCATCGAGATCTTCGGCTAATGCTGCTTCCAAAACCGATTTTTTGTTGTCCATTACAAAGGTGGTTTCTTCATCATCTAAAATAACGGTGACTTGAGTTTGTCCTTCAGGAATATCGGTTCCGTTAGAAGGCTCTGGAGTTGAGGCTTGGAACAGTTCAAATTTAATTTTGTCCTTGGCAACACCACTTTCTATTAGGACGTCGCTTACTGTGGTAATCATGCCTTCTGGACCACATAAATAGTAGGCGTCAACGTCGACGTCTTTTAAATGTTGTTTTATACTAAAATTGATAGAGCTTTTTTCAATACGTCCAAAAAGAGCGTTGTCTTCTTGCGTTTGACTAAACACTAATTGTAAAGAAAAACGCTCGCTATATTGCGATTGTAATGCGATTAATTCTTGCAAGAAAATAGCCTCTTCGGGGGTTTTGTTGCCATAAACCAGAACAGCTTTGCTATTAGGCTCTTCAGTTAAAAGGGTTTTTATAATACCAATAACAGGTGTAATGCCGCTACCAGCAGCAAATGTCATGATAGTTCTGTTAGCCGAAGCATTAGGCTCAAACGTAAAACGACCATTTGGTGGTGCAACATCTAGCGTATCGCCTTCTTGTAATTGTGTATTGGCATATTGCGAAAACGTCCCATTTTCAACGGCTTTTACAGCTACTTTAAGGTCGCCACTTTGCGGTGTTGAACAAATGGAATAATCACGACGGATTTCTTCCCCATTTAATATGGTTTTCAAGGTAATGTATTGTCCCGCTTTAAATTGAAATTCAGATTTTAAATGATCAGGAACTTCAAAAGCAATACTTACTGCTTTAGAAGTTTCTCTAATAATATGTTTTATAGTGAGTTTATGAAACGTTGCCATATAATTAATTTTTGGCAAAAATAAGGAAGCATTGACTTATACCGTTGAAATTAAGAAAAAAATAATACCTAAGTATTTTATACATAAGAATTTTAGGTATATTTGTGTTATGTCAAATTCAAAATTGTATAAAGGTAGTTTAACGACCATTATTTTAAGGCTTTTATCGGAGCACCCGAAAATGTATGGTTACGAAATCACCCAAAAAGTAAAGGAACTTACCGATGGTGAATTAAAAATTACTGAAGGCGCCCTATATCCAGCCTTGCATAAATTGGAAGCCGACGGTTTGCTAGACGTTGAGGTGCGACGTGTGGATAATAGATTGCGAAAATATTACAAACTCACTGAAAAAGGTACTAAGGAAACCGCAAGCAAGCTTAATGAATTGGAGCGTTATATCGAAACGATGCAAGTGTTGTTGAACCCAAAATGGACGACTTAAGAAGCCACATCATTTATTACAAAAACAAATACCAAAACGTATCGTGACCATTACCGAGCAACATATCGAACAGTTATACAAATTCACTAGGCAACACTATGTGGAATATTACGATTTACAAACCGAATTGGTAGACCATATGGCAAACGATATTGAAGCCATTTGGGATGAAAATCCGCATATAAGTTTTGAAGAAGCCCGGGATAAAGCCTTTAAGAAATTTGGCGTATTTGGTTTTATGGATGTGGTGGAAGCCCGAGAAAAAGCCATGCACAAAAAGTATTTTAAGCTGCTATTAAGCTATGCAAAAGATTGGTTTAGGTTACCGCAAGTTTTGTTGACCATCAGCTTGTTGCTTGGGTTTTATACGCTATTTAGAACAGAGCTAGGCGGGATTATTTTGGGAGTTTCCTTTATAGTATTCTTTGTTTTTTACCTTGTAGTTGGTGTTCATTTTGCTCTTAAGAGAAAACGCGATAAAAAAGAAAACAAAAAAGTATGGTTGTTTGAACAAATTATATTTTCGAATGTCATTTGGTGGGGAACTATTTATGCACCACAACTAATCAATATTTCAAAAGCTTTTGATACTTTAAGCTATTCTATGATTTGGTCGGCATTATATGCTATTTTAATCACTTTGGCTATTATTTACATTTATATTACAGCAATAATCATCCCTAAAAACGCACAAATACACTTAAAAGAAACTTATCCAGAGTACAATATGTAACAAATCATTACAAATGTGTACTAATGCAATAAACCATCCTTAAAAAATGACATTAAAGCACTTTCTCAACCTCGAATGGAAACAATATTTTAGGTCATCGTATTGGCAAAAAAGTATGGCGCTCAATATTCTTTTGGTATTTTTTGCTCTGTATTTTGTTGTGATGTTTTTGGCTTTGGGTGTGGCCTTATATCCTTTGTTGAAAGATCAGTTTCCAGATCAAGACCCACTAATTATTGTAAATAGCTATCTGTTTTACTGGATTATTGCCGATGTGTTGATGCGGTTTTTCTTTCAGAAGTTGCCCGTAATGAGTGTAAAACCTTTGCTAACCTTACCTGTAAAACGTAGCAAGGTGGTTAACTATGTCTTGGGGAAATCGGCGTTGTCATTTTTTAACTTCTTACCAATGTTTGCAATTATTCCGTTTGGTGTGATGTTGCTTATTAACGATTACCCAACGGTTTCGGTATTGGTTTGGATACTCACCTTATTGTGTATTACGCTTATTATTAATTTTCTGAATTTTATTCTGGAAAGCTTTTCGTCTGAAACCGAATTATCCTTTCTTCCCGTTATCGTATTGGCTGGCGGATTGTTTGCCTTGAATTACTTCAATATTATTTCGTTTACCGATTTAGTGTCAAGCGGGATAAATGGTATTTACAACAATCCCTTATTAATTGGCATTCCAATTTTGGTATTAATTGGGTTGTATATAATGAATTTTAAAATGCTTCGCCAAAAACTGTTCTTGGATAGTTCTTTAAAATCGAATGTAAAAGAAGTTAATTCTTCCAATCTGGAATGGACCAGAAAGTTTGGTGATTCAGCTCCGTTTATGCAATTGGATTTACGATTAATTTGGCGTAACAAACGCCCACGTTCATCAGTGTTTATTTTAGTTATTGGGTTGTTGTATGGCTTGTTTTTTTACCCCAATCCTATTTACGCCGATAAACCTTTTATGTATGGTTTTGTAGGCATTTTTGTCACGGGTATTTTCCTTATCAATTTTGGGCAATTTGTGCCCGCTTGGGATAGCGGATATTACAAAATGTTGATGAGCCAAAACATTCAGTACAAACAATATTTAAAGTCAAAATTCAACTTAATGGCCTTTAGTGTAGTCGTAATGTTTGTGTTGAGTATTCCTTATGTGTATTTTGGTTGGAATATTCTTTTAGCACATTTAGCAGCAGCTATTTACAACATTGGTATTAACACACACGTGATATTATGGGGCGGCTCTTTTAACAGAAAGAAAATAGACCTTAATCAACGTGCGGCATTTAATTATCAAGGAACAGGGGCTGTGCAATGGCTAATTGGTATTCCGCTTATGGTAGTTCCGTTAGCTATTTTTGGCGTGGTGTCTTGGTTGGCTAATTTTGAAATGGCATGTTTAGCTTTGGCTTTAATAGGGGTTGTAGGTATTGTATTTCACCAAAAATTAATGAAAACTATAGTCGGTAAATATCTGGCTTCAAAATATAAAATGATTGACGCTTTTAGTCAAGATTCTTAAAATGTAAACTTATGATTGCAACTTCTAATCTTTCAAAAACCTACGGTAGCAAAACCGTATTAAATATAGAACACTTAGATATTCCAAAAGGCCAAAGTTTTGGTTTGGTGGGCAACAATGGTGCTGGAAAAACCACGTATTTTAGCTTGTTGTTGGATTTAATAAAACCTACAACAGGTTACGTAAAAAACAGCAATATAAAAGTTAACGAAAGCGAAGACTGGAAACCGTTTACATCTGCTTTTATCGATGAAAGCTTTTTAATAGGGTATCTTACTCCAGAAGAGTATTTCTACTTTATTGGCGAGTTACGAGGACAAAACAAAGCCGATGTCGATACCTTTTTAACACAGTTTGAAGAACTCTTCAACGGTGAAATTTTAAATCAGAAAAAATATTTACGCGATTTAAGTAAAGGAAATCAAAAGAAAGCAGGTATTGTAGCGGCATTAATAGGAAATCCAGAAGTAGTGATTTTGGACGAACCCTTTGCCAATCTCGATCCTACAACGCAAATTCGTTTAAAAGGTCTTATAAAAGATTTGGCTGAAACTAAAGGTGTAACTGTGCTTGTTTCCAGTCACGATTTAATGCACGTTACCGAAGTTTGCGAACGTATTGTAGTCTTGGAAAAAGGCGAAGTTATTAAAGATATTACTACTAGTGAAGCTACTTTGAAAGAATTGGAAGCGCATTTCTCTGGTTCGGAAGTGGTTTAAAAACCGCCCTTTTTTTAGCTTAATCCAAAAAGATGCTTATTTTTACAGCTACACATAATATATGTAGCTGTTTTTAGTTATGTATGAACCAAATACAACCAACGTTGAAAACATCTTTTAGACTTATAGTAGTTCTGTTTAGCATCATGTTAGTCGTGAGTTCTTGTTCACGAAAAAAAGATCGTTTTTTAAGTCGAAATTATCATGCTGTCACAGCAGAATTTAACACCCTTTTTAATGGGTATAATGCGTTAGAGCAAGGTCGCCAATCGTTAAACGAGAGTTACGAAGACGACTATTGGGAAATTCTCCCTATAGAACGTATGCAGATTATGGAAGAAGTGATGCTTCCAGGTCAAAATAAAAACGAAAATTTCTCAAGAGCCGAAGAAAAAGCCATCAAAGCCGTACAAATGCACGGTATGAATATTAATGGAAAAGAAAAAAATCCGCAAATAGACGAAGCTTATTTATTATTAGGCAAAGCGCGATATTTCGATCAACGCTTTATTCCAGCATTAGAAGCGTTTAATTACATTCTTTACAGATACCCTTCAAGCGATAAAATTAACCAAGCCAAAGTATGGCGTGAAAAAACAAATATCCGTTTAGAAAATGAGGAGCTAGCCATAGAAAATTTAAAAGAACTTTTAGAAGAAGCAGACGCCATAGAAGGACAAGATTTAGCCGATGCAACATCTATGTTAGCACAAGCTTACATTAATACAAAATCTTTAGATAGCGCCATAACACAATTAGAAATAGCTGCTCAAAACACCAAAAGTCATGACGAGCGAGGTAGATACCGTTTTATACAAGGGCAATTATATAATGAATTAGGTAAAAAAGACAGCGCTAACTATACGTTTGATAAAATTATAGAGTTAAATAGACGAACACCACGTGTTTATCTTATTAATGCTCATATTCAAAAAGCAAAAAACTTTAATTATGACGATGGTAATAAATTAGAGTTTTTAGAACTACTAACAGACTTAGAAAAAAATAGAGAGAACAGACCATTTCTAGATAAAATTTATCATCAAATTGGCGAATACCATATGATTAATGGATCAGATTCGCTAGCATTAGCCAATTATAATAAATCGTTAAGAACCAACTCCAGAGATAAAAAGCTTAAAGCAAGAAATTATGAAATTTTAGGAGATTACGAGTTTGATCATGCCAATTATAAAATAGCAGGTGCTTATTATGATAGTACCATGCTAAACATGGAAAAAAATAAAAAGCCCTATCGAATTATAAAGCGTAAAAGAGATAACTTAGAAGATGTTATTTATTACGAAGATGTTGCAAAAGCTACAGATAGTGTTTTAACATTGGTTGCTATGAGCGACGATGAAAGGTTAGCATATTTTGAAGCCTATACAGCCAAGCTTAAAACACAAGCCGAAGAAGCAAAAGAAAAGCAAGAAAACGCTGAAAGACGACAAGGCTTAGCTACTGTAAATAATGATATTAAAGGAAAATCATCAAGAGGTATTACGCCTTCTGGTAAAGAATCCAGTTTTTATTTTTATAACTCAACTACTGTAGCTTACGGGAAAAATGAGTTTGTTAGAATTTGGGGCGATCGCCCTTTAGAAGACGATTGGCGTTGGTCCTCTAAAAGATCTACCAAAAACAATAATACAAATTTAGCCCAATTAGCAACAGCAGATACAGATTCGGAAACTTTCGATCCTAATTACTACATCGAGCAATTACCTCAAGATGATAAGGTAATAGACAGCATTGCTAAAGAACGAAACTTTGCATATTACCAACTAGGTGTTATTTATAAAGAGAAGTTTAAAGAATATCAATTATCAAAAGACAAATTTTTAAGCCTTTTAGATAATCATCCAGAGGAGAAGTTAATCTTACCTTCAAAATATAACCTATATAAAATATACGAGGTTTTAAACCAGCAAGACGAGGCATCTATAGCTAAAAACGATATCATTACTAATTACCCAGAATCGCGCTATGCTAAAATTCTTCTAAACCCTGAACAAGCAAATTTAAATGATGAAAATAGCCCAGAAAGTATTTATCAAAATTTGTATAAAGAATTAAGTAGTCAAAACTATCAATTTATAATTGATGAATGCGACGATAAAATTACCATGTTTCAAGGCGATCCTATGGTGCCAAAGTTCGAATTGCTAAAAGCTTTAGCTATAGGTAGGTTGAAAGGCTTTCAAGAATACTCAAAAGCAATTAACTATGTGGCATTAAATTATGCTAACACACCCGAAGGAATAGAAGCGCAAAATATTGTAGACCAAGTGTTGCCAGCACTTAAAGACGATACATTTACAGAAGCAGAAGACGAGAATAGTTTTAAAGTGGTTTATTATTTTAACAACCCTAAAGACGACGTTATTTCAAACTTTAAAACAGCTTTAGACGAACAAATAAAAGATGTTAAGGTGTTTAATTTAAAAACTTCGGCAGATCTTTATAATAGCAACACTAAATTTGTTGTTATTCATGGTCTAACTAGTTTTGATGGTGCCAATGGCTATGCCTTATCATTACAAGAGAAAAAAGAGAATAAAATTATACATCAATATTTTATTGTCTCTTCAACAAACTATAGAACGATTCAAATTCATAAAAATTTAGAAACCTATTTAGAGCTCCAAATAAATAATAATTAAAAAAACTTAACCATGTTTTCTGAAAAGCAAAAAGATAAAAACGGTCAATCAACAACATCAAGCCAAAACATTATAGCCAAAGGCACAAAACTGATAGGCGATTTTGTAAGTGAAGGCGATTTACGAATAGATGGTACTATTGAAGGAAATGTAAAAACCCCAGGAAAAGTTGTTGTGGGAAAAACAGGATTTGTAAAAGGAACACTTGAAGGAACCGATGCGCATTTTGAAGGAAAATTTTCAGGAAAACTATCGCTAGAAGGAACGTTAACGTTAAAAACATCGGCTTTTGTAGAAGGTGAAGTTGTCGTTGGTAAATTAGCTGTAGAACCTGGTGCCACGTTTAATGTAACATGCGCTATGAAAGGTGCTGTAAAGGAATTTAACCAAGGTGGGAAAAAAACCAAACAAGAACAATCAGCTTAAAAACTTAGCAACCTTATCTGGAATAGCTATTCAAATGGGTGTAACAATTTACCTATTTGTGTTATTAGGTAAATGGCTAGACACTAAATTTACACAAGGCAAGCTGTTCTTAATTATTTGCACATTACTTGGGGTAGCAGTATCATTATATGTTGTTTTAAAGCAAGTTAACAAGTTAAATGAATAACTTACAATTACTTAAATACATTTTTATAATTGCAATTACGGCTGTAATTGCTTTTTTTATACATACATACGTTTTAAAACAGTTGGAGTTGCCTGTTTATAATAACAAAATCGTGTTGTCATATATTATAAACACCATATTAGCTATAAGTATTTTACTCGCGCTATACTTTTTTAAACATAAATTTAAGCATCAATTAGGGTTTTTATTTATGGCGGGTAGCTTTTTAAAATTTACTTGTTTCTTCATTTTTTTTTACCCGTCGTTTAGAGCAGATGGCGATATTTCTAATTTAGAATTTACCTCATTTTTTGTGCCCTACGCAATATGTTTATTCACAGAAACTTTAGGCGGAATAAAACTCTTGAACAGTTTAGATTAGCCAAATTTTAAATAGGGGAAACAGCTTAAAAAAATAATGTGAATTTTTGTTTTTTGATTTTAAGAGAAAAGCATACCTTTGCACCGATTTTTAAGGATACAATTTTCATTTAACATGCAAAGAAAACCAGTTGTTAGTTTGCTATTCTTTTTTTTAATAGCTTTTTTACCGCTTAGTGTATTGGCTCAAGAAGATATGCATCTAAAAGAAATTGCCCCTGGTGTAGAGGGTGAACAAGGTGTTAAGGAAGAAATCAAGGAGTATATAGATCATCACCTTTTAGATTCTCACGATTTCAGTTTATTTTCTTATACAAAAGATAATGGAGAGCATGTTTATGTAGGTTTTCCATTGCCTGTAATTTTATGGGATGATGGCTTAAAAGTATTCTCTTCTTCAAAATTACATCATGGCGAAGCTGTTGCTGAAGCTGGTGGAAATTACTACAAAAGCTACCACAATAAGATTTACAGAACCAATGCCGAAGGCGATATTAATTTAGATGATCATCACCATCCAACAAATGTAAAGCCATTAGATTTTTCAATTACTAAAAACGTATTTACTATATTAATTGTAGGATTATTAATGCTTTGGATGTTTAGTTCTATGGCAAAATCTTACAAAAAAGGTGCGTTACCAAAAGGTATGGGTCGTTTCTTAGAGCCTATTGTGCTTTATATTCGTGACGATATTGCTATTCCAAATATAGGAAAGAAACATTACAAACGTTACATGAGTTTCTTGTTAACCATTTTCTTCTTTATTTGGATTATCAACTTATTAGGATTAACACCATTAGGTGTTAACGTAACAAACAACATAGCGGTAACATTTGCATTAGCTTTGTTAACGTTTTTAATTACAAATTTTACAGCCAACAAAAGTTATTGGGGGCATATTTTCTGGATGCCAGGTGTGCCAAAACTAATGCGTATTGTATTAGCGCCAATCGAGTTGTTGGGGATTTTTATTAAACCATTTTCATTATTAATACGTCTATACGCTAACATTACAGCAGGCCACATTGTATTAATGAGTATTATAGGTTTAATGTTCATATTTAAAAACTGGATAGGGAGTTCGCTATCCTTTGGTTTAGCCTTTGCGCTAGCCTTATTAGAATTGTTAGTAGCAGCGCTACAGGCTTATATCTTTACAATGCTATCGGCACTGTATTTTGGTCAAGCTGTAGAAGAGCACGACGATCACTAAAAAAGAATGTTTAATTTTTAATATATATATTATGACTATTCCAAACATTGTAGGAGCTGGTTTAATTGTAATCGGTGCTGGTTTAGGTATCGGTAGAATTGGTGGACAAGCTATGGAAGCTATCGCTCGCCAACCAGAAGCTTCTGGAAAAATCCAAACAGCTATGCTTATTGCAGCTGCACTTATTGAAGGTATTGGATTTGCTGCTTTATTTGCAGCGTAAAACAATTAACAACAGCTATAACGGTTGGTTGTAGCTGTTGTTTTAAAAAAGATTAATTAAGATTATAACTAGATATAAATGGACAAGTTAATTAATGAATTTTCGGTTGGATTGTTTTTTTGGCAATTACTCCTTTTTGTTGGGCTAGTATTATTGTTAAGAAAATTTGCTTGGAAACCTATTCTTGATTCTGTAGAGAAAAGAGAAAGCGGTATTGAAGATGCATTACAAGCAGCAGAAAATGCTAAGCTAGAAATGCAAAATCTTCAAGCAGACAACGAAAAGCTTTTAAACGAAGCACGTGCCGAGCGTGAAACAATGCTTAAAGAAGCTAGAGAGCTAAAAGCAAAAATGATTGCCGATGCAGAAGGCGATGCACAAGCTAAAGCCAACAAAATGATCGAGCAAGCACAAGCAGCTATCGAAAGTGAGAAAAAATCTGCTATGGCCGAGCTTAAAGGTCAAGTAGCAAGCCTATCTCTAGAAATTGCAGAAAAAGTTGTAAAAGACGAATTATCTAGCAAAGACAAGCAAATGGAGTTGGTAGAATCTATGTTAGGTGACGCTAAATTAAACTAATTATGGCAGGAGCAAGAGCAGCAATACGTTACGCAAAAGCAGTATTAGATTTGGCAAAAAGTCAAAACGCTGCTGAAGCTATTAATACAGATATGGTAACCATATCTCAAGCTATATCAGAGAGTCAAGAATTAAACGATTTTCTTCAAAACCCTGTAGTACGTTCTTCAGTAAAACAAGCTGCTTTAGCAGAAGTTTTTAAAGGCACTCAAGATCTTACAGGAAAGTTAGTAGAAACCTTAATGGAAAACAAGCGCATTGCCTTATTAGGCGATGTAGCTAAAAGTTATACCCAACTTTTTGCAGAATACCAAGGTAGTCAAACGGCTAAAGTAACGACTGCGGTTCCATTAACCAGCGACTTAGAAAGTAAAGTTCTAGAAAAAGTAAAAGAACTTACAGGTAAAGACGCTCAAATAGAAAATATTGTAGATGAAAGCATTTTAGGTGGTTTCATTTTACGTGTAGGCGACATTCAATATAACGCAAGTATCGCCAACAAATTAAACAGATTAAAAAGAGAATTTACATTAAATTAAAAACGGTTAGAATTAGATCTAACATCTAATATCTAACATCTAATATCTAAATAAAGATGGCAGAAGTTAAACCAGCTGAAATATCAGCAATCTTAAAACAACAACTATCAGGTTTTGAAGCAGGTGCTTCATTAGACGAAGTAGGAACAGTACTAACCGTAGGTGATGGTATTGCACGTGTTTACGGACTATCAAATGCACAATACGGCGAGTTGGTAGAGTTTGAAAGCGGCCTTGAAGGAATCGTTTTAAACCTAGAAGAAGATAACGTAGGTGTTGTATTATTAGGGCCTTCAAAAGAAATTAAAGAAGGCGCAACAGTAAAACGTACCACGCGTATTGCCTCTATTAATGTAGGTGAAGGTATTGTTGGACGTGTTGTTGATACATTAGGAAACCCAATAGATGGTAAAGGGCCTATTGAAGGTGAAACTTACGAAATGCCATTAGAGCGTAAAGCACCAGGTGTAATTTACCGTCAACCCGTAAACGAGCCATTACAAACAGGTATTAAATCTATCGATGCCATGATTCCTGTAGGTCGTGGACAACGTGAGTTGGTAATTGGCGACCGTCAAACTGGTAAAACAACAGTTTGTATCGATACCATCTTAAACCAAAAAGAATTTTACGATGCAGGTGAGCCTGTGTACTGTATATATGTTGCTGTAGGTCAAAAAGCATCTACGGTAGCCAACATTGCTAAAACCTTAGAAGATAAAGGGGCTTTAGCTTACACAACTATTGTTGCTGCAAACGCATCAGATCCAGCACCAATGCAAGTATATGCACCTTTCGCAGGAGCTGCAATTGGTGAGTATTTTAGAGATACTGGTCGTCCAGCATTAATTATTTACGATGATTTATCGAAACAAGCGGTAGCGTATCGTGAAGTATCGTTATTATTACGTCGTCCACCAGGACGTGAAGCGTATCCTGGAGACGTTTTCTACTTACACTCGCGTTTATTAGAGCGTTCGGCAAAAGTTATTGCTGATGATTCTATTGCAAAAGAAATGAACGATTTACCAGAATCGCTAAAACCTATTGTAAAAGGTGGTGGATCTTTAACGGCCTTACCTATTATTGAAACACAAGCGGGTGACGTATCTGCATATATTCCAACCAACGTAATTTCGATTACAGATGGTCAGATATTCTTAGAGTCGGATTTATTTAACTCTGGTGTGCGTCCAGCGATTAACGTAGGTATCTCGGTATCTCGTGTAGGTGGTTCGGCACAGATTAAATCAATGAAAAAAGTAGCAGGTACTTTAAAATTAGATCAAGCACAGTTCCGCGAATTAGAAGCGTTCGCTAAGTTTGGTTCAGATTTAGATGCTGCGACTCTTAACGTAATCGAAAAAGGAAAGCGTAACGTAGAGATCTTAAAGCAAGCGCAAAACGATCCGTTTACTGTAGAAGATCAGGTAGCTATTATCTATGTAGGTTCTAAAAACTTGTTAAGAGATGTTCCTGTAGATAAAGTAAAAGAATTTGAAAGAGATTTCTTAGAGTTCTTAAACGCTAAACACAGAGATGTTTTAGATACGCTTAAAGCAGGAAAATTAACCGATGAAGTTACAGATACATTAACCAATGTAGCTAAAGACTTATCGGCTAAATATAAAGCATAACAAAGATTTTAGTATTGAGTAGTGAGTGTTTTTGCTTACTACTGAATACTCAATACTAATTACTGAAATATGGCTAACTTAAAAGAAATACGTAACAGAATATCATCGGTATCTTCAACGATGCAGATTACTAGCGCTATGAAAATGGTGTCGGCTGCAAAGTTAAAGAAAGCCCAAGATGCTATTACTGCAATGCGTCCATATGCAGACAAATTAACCGAACTTTTACAGAGCTTGAGTGCCACTCTAGAAGGTGATTCTGGAAGTGATTTTGCTGAGCAACGCGAAGTAAACAAGGTTTTAATTGTAGCTATCACCTCCAATAGAGGACTTTGTGGTGCATTTAACGCAAACATTATTAAAGAAGTTACACGTTTAACCAACGAAACTTACGCTGGCAAAGATATATCGTTTGTAACCATAGGTAAAAAGGCAAACGATGCTTTAGCAAAAAAGCAAAATGTTATATCTAATGATAGTGATGTTTTTGACGACTTAACATTTGACAATGTTGCTAGTATAGCTCAAATGATCATGGATAAGTTTGTAACAGGCGAATTTGATAAAGTAGAAATAGTTTACAATAGCTTTAAAAATGCTGCAACGCAAATCGTAAAAACAGAGCAATTTTTACCAATTGTATCTGTTGAAAGCGATAAAAACGTAAACTTAGATTACATTTTTGAACCATCAAAAATTGAAATCGTAGAAACGTTGATTCCAAAATCGTTAAAAACACAATTGTTTAAAGCGATTAGAGATTCGTTTGCATCAGAACACGGTGCGCGTATGACGGCCATGCACAAAGCAACTGATAATGCAACGGAATTAAGAGATCAGTTAAAACTGACTTATAACAAAGCGCGTCAAGCTGCGATTACCAACGAAATACTTGAAATTGTTGGCGGAGCAGAAGCTTTAAATAACTAAAAAGTGTCATACTGACTTGTTTTCAGTATCTTATAATACAAAAGAAACCTCACCAAATCGGTGAGGTTTTTTTATGGCATTTATTTTGAATGATTACCTTTAAACTATAAATAAGTTTAAAATGAGAATAGCAGCATCAATATTCTACTTTATAGTAATTTTAGGATGTTCAAGTTCCAAACAACTTGAAACAAAACCGCCGTTTACTTTTGGCGATGTATATTACCAAGCTTGGGTAGCTGGAATACAAGAAGGCGGTTCGGGAGTAAATGTATATATACCCATTGAAGATAATCCTAAAAGCATAGTTTTAGATAGTATCTATTTTAGAAATCAAGCGGTTAAACTTAAAAAACAAATTGTAGATAAGACCATTTACATAGGTCGGTTTCAGTCGCAAAACAAGCAAGATTTGATAATGAGCAGCGACCTAAAGGACGAGTATGGAAACACCTTACCAAAACAGATAGTTAAACCACCTTTTCCATTAACTAAAAATGAATGTATTGTAAGTTATCAGGATAAAGGCAAAACGAAATACTACAAAATACAAGATCTTATTGAAAAACAGCCATTACATTATCCTGCTACACCACCAAATAAGGAATAATTCACATTGCAATTCCTTTTTTAAAGCCCTATATTTAGCGGAGTTAAAAACTAACGTTTGAGCGCATTTCAAAAACTTTTTAAACAAACATTTATTTATGGTTTAGCTACGGTTTTACCAAGAATGTTGAGTTTTTTATTGGTGCCACTGTACACAACAGACGGTGTTCTGTCATCAGTTGCGGAATATGGAAAAGTATCTGTTATTTTTTCCTATTTTGTCTTGTTTAATGTGATTTTAGCCTATGGTATGGAAACGGCTTTTTTTAGGTTCTTCAATAAGGAAGAAGACAAACAAAAGGTCATAAGCACTTCAGCCATATCATTGATAGTATCTTCTCTAGGCTTTTTTATTTTGGCGTTACTTTTTCAACATCAGATAGCATCTTTAACAGATATTGACGTTACGTACATTAAACTTGTTATTTGGATTTTATTACTCGATGCATTGGTGATTATTCCCTTTGCTTGGCTAAGAGCAACTCAGCAACCAATGCGATATGCTGTAATAAAAATATTAAATGTTGTAATAAGCTTGGGCTTGAACCTTTTCTTTTTATTAGCCTTAAAAAACTTAGCAAATGAAAAGCCTTTTTTTGAGAGTATTTACAAACCAAATTTTGAAATCAATTATATCTTTATTGCCAACCTTGTAGCAAGCGCTGTTACTTTGTTACTTATGTTATCGTTTTATACCAAAATAACATTTAAGTTTGACAAAGTACTTTGGAAGAAAATGATGCAATACGGAACACCTGTATTAATAGCTGGTATTGCATTTTCAGTAAATGAAACTTTTGATCGTATTTTATTGGATAAATTGTTACCAGAAAACATTGCCGAAACGGAAATAGGGATGTATTCTGCTTGCTATAAAATAGCAGTGTTTATGACGCTGTTTGCTACAGCTTATAGATTGGGTATAGAACCGTTCTTTTTTAGTCACGCCAAAACTACCAATCCACAAAAAAACTACGCGCGTATTTTAGAGTTTTTTGTTGCGATAGGAGCAGTTATTTTAATTGCTGTAGTAGTTTTTGCAGATTTCTTAAAGCCATTTATTGTAAGAAGCGAAGCTTATTGGGAGGCTATGTGGGTTGTACCAATCATTTTATTGGCTAATTTTTGCTTGGGTATTTACCATAATCTTTCCGTGTGGTATAAAATTACAGATAGAACTAAATTTGGAGCATATATTTCAGTTATTGGTGCAATAATAACACTAATAATAAATATATTGTTTATCAAGAGTTATGGTTACAAAGCATCGGCAATAGCAACGTTAATGGCTTATGCAACAATGATGCTTTTATCATTTTATTTTGGAAGAAAATACTATCCAATACCATACAATCTAAAAAAAATAGGGCTGTATTTGTTTCTGTCCATATTATTTTCTTTTATGAGTTTTTATCAATTTAGATATAATTACCTTATTGGTATTTCGCTCTTAATTGTATTTTTGGGTGTTGTTTTCTTATTGGAGAAAAACGATATCAAACAACTATTAAACAGAAAAAAATGACCATAAAAATCATCAATAGATCCAATCACGAATTACCACATTACGAAACCATAGCATCGGCAGGAATGGATTTGCGTGCAAGTCTGTCAGAACCTAGAACATTAAAACCCTTAGAACGTACGATTGTCGGAACAGGACTATTTATGGAGTTGCCGGTTGGTTACGAAGCTCAAGTACGACCACGTAGTGGTTTGGCTGCAAAAAAAGGCATTACCGTATTAAATGCTCCAGGAACTATCGATGCCGATTATCGTGGCGAAGTAGGTGTGATTTTAGTGAATTTATCCAATGAGGAATTCACTATTAATAATGGCGAACGCATTGCACAAATGGTCATAGCTAAACACGAACGCGCCGAATGGCAAGAAGTAACCGAGCTTACCGAAACTGATAGAGGCGAAGGCGGTTTTGGAAGTACAGGAACAAAATGATTAACGAGTTAAGATTTTTGATTTACGATATCAAGATTTTAAAAAATATTAAAGAAAAGTAAACCGTCTAACTTCTAATGTCTAGTAGCGAAGCGGTCTAACATCTAAAAAAACATGAAAATAATTGTACCAATGGCAGGTCGTGGTTCACGACTTCGCCCTCATACACTAACAGTTCCTAAACCATTAATTCCGGTGGCGGGCGAACCTATTGTACATCGTTTAGTAAAAGATATTGCCAAAATATTAAAACAACCCATTGAGGAAGTTGCTTTTGTACTTGGCGATCCCGCTTTTTTTGGAGACGATATCGTGAGTAGTCTGCAGGAATTAGGGAAAAGTCTGGGTGCAAAAACGTCAATTTATCGTCAAGATAAACCATTAGGAACAGGTCACGCCATTATGAGTGCCAAGCCCTCACTTTCGGGACCAGCTGTTGTAGCGTATGCCGATACACTAATTCGCGCCGATTTCGATTTAGATCCTCAAGCCGATGCTGTAATTTGGACCAAACGCGTTGAAAACCCTGAAGCATATGGTGTTGTTAATTTAAATAACAATAACGAAATTACCGAATTGGTTGAGAAACCAGAACAATTTATAAGCGATCAAGCGGTAATAGGAATTTATTATTTCAAGGATATAGGCGTTTTAAAAAACAAGCTTCAAGAGGTGTTAGATGAAAATATTATGCACGGTGGCGAATACCAAATTAATGATGGTATTAAACGTATGATGGCTGAAGGAAAAGTATTTAAAACAGGTACTGTTGATGAGTGGATGGATTGTGGTAATAAAACCGTAACGGTTGAAACCAACTCGAAAATGCTTCAGTTTTTAACTCAGGATGGAGAGAAACTAGTTAGCGATTCGGTGACGTTAAACAACTCTAAAATTATTCCACCTTGTTTTATTGGTGAAAATGTGGTGCTAAACAATACAACCGTAGGACCAAACGTTTCTATAGGAAACAACACTATTATCGAAAATTCAACCGTTAAAAATAGCTTAATTCAAAACCAAACTAGTATTAAAAATGCTAATTTAGATAACGCTATGATAGGTAATCATGTTACCTATAATGGCGAGTTTACATCAATAAGCATTGGCGATTATTCGGTTTTGGACTAAAATTCCTTCGTAGGCAGGAATCTCATTACAAGTTTGGAACAACTTTTGAAATCAATTTGTCATCCAGAGCGTTAGCGAAGACTCTAATATGAAATTAAAACAACACATAGTAAAACTCTTAATAGTACTATTCTTGGTGCCAGGTTTTACTATGGCGCAAGTCGATTTCAACAAAACACCAGACGACGATCTTGGCAATGTTGAAGACGAATTTCAGCAACATTTTTTCGAAGCCCTAAAACAAAAAGGTATCGAAAATTACGAGCGAGCGGTTGATGCTTTAAAAAAATGCCTAAATATAAAAAGTGATGTCGCTGTTGTCTATTATGAATTAGGTAAAAACTACAATAAGCTTAAAAATTTTGGTGCTGCAGAAGACGCTTTAAAAGAAGCAGTTTCCATGGATGAAGACAACGAATGGTACTTAGATGAGCTTTACGATGTTTACATTCAGCAAGAGGACTTTAAACGTGCTATTAAAACCGTAGAGCATTTGGTAGAATATCATCCAGATTACAAAGAAGATTTAGCAGCACTTTACGTGAGAACAGAAAATTATAAAGACGCTTTAAAACTGTTGGATGAGCTAGACGAAACCTATGGTGTTTCACCAAGTCGAGATATTTTGCGGAATCAGGTTTATAAGGCCACAGGGAAGAAAAAAGATCAAATTGAAAATCTGGAAGAACGTGTCGAGGATAATCCAGATGAAGAATCTAATTATTTGGCATTAATATTTCGTTACAGCGAAAACAATCAAAAAGAAGAAGCTTTCGAAACGGCCAAGAAACTCTTAGAAATTAAGCCTAATTCCGAGTTAGTTCATTTAGCACTATATAAATTTTATTTAGAGGATGGCGAGGCCGAAAAGGCTATAACATCGATGAAAGTCGTTTTAAAAAGCTTACAAATAAAACCGCAAGCAAAAGCTATGGTTTTAACCGATTTTGTAAAGTTTGTTAAAGACCACCCAGAATATGAAACCGATTTAGTAGAAGCAACTACTTTAGCACAAGAAGACGACCCAAAAAGCTATCAAGAAGTGGCGCAATATTTCTTACAAAAAGGAAATAAGGAAAAAGCCTTAGAATATTTTCAAAAGGCCTTAAATTTAGAAGGCAATAATTTTGGGGTATTACGTAATATTTTACTTCTGCAATTAGATTTAGAGCAATATGATGATGTCGTAAGCAAAAGTGAAAATGCATTAATAATGTACCCCTCACAACCTATTTTTTACCTAATAAATGGAGTGGCCTTAAATAAACAAGACAAATCGCACCAAGCCATAGATGTGTTAACTATGGGACTAGATTATATTATAGAAGACGATAAAATGTTGTCCGATTTTTACGTACAGTTAAGCATTGCACATACCAAATTAAATCATGCTTCAAAAGGAAAGATGTACCGTGAAAAGGCCCAAAAACTGAAACCTACAAATTAAATGAAGAAAACCCCTAACAAAATAATTACAGGTCTTTTACTGGTGTTGCTTATTACATGTTTTGGGTGTAAAACAAAACACGTTGTTACCGATGGGAATGTTAACCCAGACCTTTCGGAAAAATACGTTATTAAAGAGCATCTTAAAACAGCACCAAGTTTTAAAACATTACAAGCAAAAGTACGTATAAGTTATACCGAGGATAACAGTACGCAATCGCATACCGTAACATTTAGAATGTTAAAAGATGGCATTATTTGGTTAACAGCGCCATTAAATATCGTTAGAGCTAAAATAACACCAGAATCGGTTGGGTTTTATAACAAATTAGACAATACTTATTTTGAAGGCGACTTTAGCTATATTAGTGATATGTTGGGTACAGACGTTAATTTTGAAAAGGTACAAAACCTATTGCTTGGTCAGCCATTATTTGGGTTAGATAATGAGACACATAAGATGTCCATACATAATAATAATTATATGTTTCAGCCCAATGAACAATCTTCGCTTTTTGAGTTGTTCTATTTAATTAATGCCACTTTAAATATGGAATCGCAGCAGTTAGCACAAGCTAGTACACAGCGGTTTTTACAAATAGACTATTTGGAGTATCAAACCATAGAGAAGCAAACGTTTCCTAAAAACATAAAAGTAATTTCTTTAGAAGGAGATCAAGAAACTATAATAGAACTAGAGTTCAAATCGATATCTTTGAACCAAGATTTAAGATACCCTTTTAAAATTCCGAAAGGATATGATGAAATTGAGCTAGACTAATGACCGTTATCAACACAAAAACATACTTTATTTTTGCCTTGTTCCTACTTTTTAGCAGTACATTATCGTTCTCACAAAGTAAAAAGCAACAAGAGTTAGAAGCACGTCGTCAAGATTTACGAAGAGAAATACAACAAATAAACGACCTGCTATTTAAAAATAAAAACAAAAAGAAGTCGCAAACCACGTTAATAGAAGATGTTAATTACAAAATTAATGTTCGTAAAAACTTAATTAGTGTTACCAATCAGCAAGCTAATTTGTTAACTCGAGAAATTAATACCAATCAACAAAAAATAACCGAACTACGTGCCGAGCTTGAAACACTAAAAGACAATTATGCTAAAATGATTGTACATTCTTACAAAAGTAAAAGTGAACAAAGCAGAATTATGTTTTTATTGTCTTCTAACAACTTTAAACAAGCCTATAAACGCTTACAATATCTTAATCAATATACTAAATATCAACGCGAACAAGGGCAAGCCATAAAAACAAAAACAACCGAACTTCAAGAAATTAACAAGGATTTATTACGACAAAAGCAAGACAAACAAAAGTTAATTGAAGAAAATAGAGTTGCCCAACGCCAACTTGAACAAGAGCTATCGCAACATCAAGAGTTAATGGCTTCTATTAATCAAAATTTAAGCAAGTATAGCCAACAAATTAAGCAAAAAGAGCGTGAAGCAAGAGCTATAGATCGTGAGATTGAAAAGATTATCCGTGAGGCTATTGCAAAATCTAATAAAGCTGCTGGAAAGACTACTAAATCTACAAGTACGTTCTCGTTAACACCAGAGGACAAAGCTTTAGCTAGTAGTTTTGTGTCCAACAAAGGAAAACTACCTTGGCCAGTAGAAAAAGGTGTGGTTAAATTGCGTTATGGTAGGCAACCATCGCCTATTGTGCCAACCGTTATGATACAAAGTAATGGCGTACGTATAGCCACCGAAGAAAACGCCAAAGTACGTGCCGTTTACAAAGGGCGTGTTATGCGTGTACAAGCCATAAAACACGGTAATTTAACGGTTATGGTACAACACGGTAACTATATTACATCGTATACCAATTTATCTAAAGTTTTTGTAAAAACAGGCGATAACCTATCTACAAAGCAAGATATAGGCGAGGTATTTACCAACCCAGCCAATGGCGAAACCATTTTAAGGTTTAGTGTGTTTAAAGAAACCAAAACCCAAAACCCAGCCCATTGGATATATAGGATGTAAACGAAACCCTACTCAAACAAGGCTTTAAGCTCTGTAGCATCGTGAGCTTTCATTTTACCAGCAAGTACCAAGCTAAGTTGTTTACGGCGTAAAGCAGCGTCGTAACGGGCTTTTTCAAGTTCACTTTCAGGGGTAATTTCTGGAATAGCAACAGGACGCCCCGTTTCATCAACAGCAACAAAGGTATAAATAGCTTCGTTAGCTTTGGTACGTACACCAGACTCGCGATCTTCAATCCAAACATCTAAAAACACTTCCATAGAGGTTTTAAACGCGCGAGATACTTTAGCTTCAACAGTAACCACACTTCCTAAAGGCACAGCACGATTAAACGCCACATGGTTTACCGATGCGGTTACTACAATACGTCTGGAATGGCGTCTAGCAGCAATACTAGCGGCACGATCCATACGCGCTAATAATTCACCACCAAATAAGTTGTTTAAGGGGTTAGTTTCGCTTGGTAAAACCAAGTCGGTCATTGTGGTTTTAGATTGTTCCGGTGTTTTAGGTGCCATAACATTGTAACATTGAAAATGCAAAGGTAAGGCGAATTAAAAAGACACCGTATTAAATTTTAATTAAAATTAAAAAGGACGTTTAGTCTAAGGCTTTAACCAATAACCAAGCAGCAGTATTATGGTTGTTTTTAACCTCACGTAAAGCTTCTAAGGCTTCCAAACGATTCTCGTAGCTAGCATAAACTACTTCGTGTAAACCATAGCGGTTTTGACCAATTTTTCTTGCAGGATATCCAAGTGCTTTTAATTGCGATACTTTTTTATCGCTATTTTTTTCTACACGAAAAGCCCCAGCAATAATATGATAGTTACCCGTTTGCTTTTTTACGTTTAGCGTAACAGCAGGCAACGGATTATCGATAACAAATGTGGCTTCTTGGATTTTATTTTCTAACTGTTTGTTAGCTTCTTCTTGGGCTATTTGATTTTGAGTCTCTATTTGGTTAATGTAATAATTAGACCCTAAAAAACCACCCAAACCTAAAGCTATTACTGCAATAGCAGCATATTTTAAATAGGGTCTTGCTTGGCGTTTTTCGGGAGTAATTGTTAAAGGTACCGCTTGCTCAATAGCTTCAACCTCTTGTTTGTAAGCTTCGCGAGTAACGTTTTGAGATACAAATTGCGATAAGCCAAACGCATCGGTTAGATAATTAATATGATATGAAGGATCGAAAATAATATTACCTTCTTCATTTAATGTTAAATCGCCAATATTTTCAAAAGTGATAGTTTCACCTTCTACTAAATAAGCTTTAATAGCTTTAACATGCTTGTTAAGCTTTTTTACAGCAGACTCATAAGGAATTTTTTCAACTTCAGCAATATAACTGCTTAGCAAACCATCGTTATGTTGTAATTGCTCGTTAAATGATAACACTTTTTTGGGTGGATAAAAGGAGTTGGTAGTTTCGTGAACCTTAGCAGAAACACGAGTGGTTAAAAACGCCCCAAACCCAGGAATTGTCACGCAATCGTAACGGTATAATAAATCACTTATGTAAGAGTCTATGTGCATAAAACAAATGTATAAATTTTTGTTGTTGAATAAAAATCCGGCTTAACTATTTATTAACATCTTAAAATTTAGTTTCTTGTAGGTTGTAAATGAGAAAGATACTATGACAGAACAGCAGCTTATCTATACGTTAGCTTTACAACATATACCAAATATTGGTGATATTACGGCTAAAAAACTAATTCAACATTGTGGGTCTCCTGAAGCTGTTTTAACCGAAAAGAAGCAAAATCTATTAAAGATAGATGGTATTGGCACAAGTACGATTAGAGACGTTTTTGGCAAACATCATTTAAAAGCTGCCGAAGAGGAGCTAAAGTATATAAAGGATAATAACATTATGTGTCTTTATTTTTTAGACTCAGATTACCCCGAACGTTTAAAACACTGTATTGATGGTCCAATTTTACTCTTCCAAAGTGGCCACATAAACATTAAAAACCAACTGATATTAAGTGTTGTGGGCGCCAGAAAAATAACGGTTAATGGGATGGCTTTTTGTGAAAAACTAATTGAAGAGTTGGCGGTTTATAATCCTATTATTGTATCAGGGTTTGCTTATGGCACGGATATTACGGCGCAAAAAGCGGCTCTAAAACATAATTTGCAAACCATAGGATGTTTGGCACATGGACTTAATCAAATTTATCCTAAAACTCATAAAAAGTATGTGGCCGATGTTGAAAAACACGGAGGATTTTTTACCGATTTTTGGAGTACAGCTGTTTTTGACAGAAAGAACTTTTTAAAACGGAACCGAATTATAGCTGGATTAAGTGAGGCAACCGTTGTTATAGAATCGGCTGAAAAAGGTGGCAGCCTTGTTACAGCAGATATTGCCAATTCTTACAATCGTGACGTATTTGCTGCACCAGGACGAGTTACAGATAAAATGAGTGAAGGTTGTAATAACTTAATTAAATTTCAAAAAGCACATTTGTTATCTAATCCGTTGGATATTCCTTTAATGCTGAATTGGAAATTGGAAGACGACGCCAAACAACAACCTATACAAAAGCAATTGTTTGTTGAGTTGGGAGATGATGAAAAAAAGGTCTACAATTACCTAAAACAACACAATAAACAGCTTTTAGATGTGATCGCTCTCGAATGTAAAATTCCTATTTATAAAATGGCCAGCATTCTATTAAATATGGAGCTAAAAGGTGTTATTAGACCACTACCAGGAAAACAGTTTGAATTAATTTAATAGCCCACTTTTTCACGTACTCTTCCAATCACATTATTAGCAACAACTTTAGCTTTTTCGGCACCAACAGCAAGTGCTTTGTCAATTTCTTCAAGGTTGTTCATGTAATAATGAAACTTCTCACGAGGCTCGGCAAATTTTTCAATAATCAATTCAAAAAGAGCTTGTTTAGCATGCCCATAACCATAGCCGCCATTTTCGTAATTAGCTTTCATTTCTGCGGTTTGTTCTTTCGAAGCTAATAAACTGTAAATAGCAAAACAGTTACAGGTGTTCCAGTCTTTGGGATCTTCAAGAGGTGTACTATCAGTTTGAATAGACATAATTTGTTTACGTAGTTTTTTGTCATCCAAAAAGATATTGATAAAGTTGTTTCGGCTTTTACTCATTTTTTCACCATCGGTTCCAGGTACTAATTTGGTGTTTTCTTGAATTTTGGCTTCAGGCATAACAAAGGTGTCTCCCATTTTAGCATGAAAACGAGCGGCTACATCGCGTGTCATTTCAAGGTGTTGTAATTGGTCTTTTCCAACGGGAACAAACTTGGCATCGTAAGCTAAAATATCGGCAGCCATAAGCATTGGATACGTAAAAAGTCCGGTATTTACATCGGCTAATCTATCAGCTTTATCTTTAAAACTATGTGCCAAGGTTAAGCGTTGGTATGGAAAGAAGCAACTTAAGTACCAAGAGAGTTCGGTAACTTGAGGAATATCGCTTTGTCTGTAGAACACCGTTTTTTCAATATCTAATCCAAAAGCTAACCACGTTGCTGCAACAGCATAGGTGTTTTGCCTTAATTCTTCAGCATTTTTAATTTGGGTTAGAGTATGCATATTGGCAATAAATAAAAACGATTCGTTAGCGTCGTCGTTTGCTAATTCTATTGCTGGTAAAACAGCGCCTAAAATATTACCTAAATGTGGTATTCCTGTACTTTGTATTCCTGTAAGTATTCTTGCCATAGTACTTCCCGAGAAGCGGGAGTCTTGTTACGTTAAACTTGATTGTAAATAAGTAGCAAAAGTAGTTATATGTTATTAATAAAAAAAGCGATTCCTAAGAACCGCTTTATGTTTTAGTTTTAAAGAGTAAATTACTTTTTAAAGAGACCGGCAATGAATAAAATAATAATGGCACCAATGGCTCCAGTAATTACATCTCCAATGATACCATCGGAAATAGAAATTCCTAAAGCGCCAAAAGCCCAATTACCTACAATACCACCAATGATACCTAAAATGATATTCATTAAAACTCCAAAACCGCCACCTTTCATTAATTTTCCAGCTAACCAACCAGCAATGGCACCAATTGATAATGCATAAAGTAAACTCATAATAGTGTTTTTTAATGTTAGTATGTTTTAAATATAATCAATTTATAAATACTATTTTTGTTCGCGATGAAAGTATTTAAGTATCCTTTGTGGGTGTTATACCGTATCTGGTTTTATATTTTGGTAGCTTTACCAATTGTAGTGCTGTTTCCTGTTTTATTAATTTCTATATCTAAAGAAGCATGGTATCCGTTCTTTTTTAAGCTAGCTAGACTTTGGGCTAAATTTATTTTAATTGGCATGGGGTTTAGGTATAAAATTGACCGAGATCAAATACCAGAACATAAGAAAAGTTACATGTTCGTCGCTAACCACACATCAATGACAGATATTATGTTAATGTTGGTATCGGTTAAAAATCCGTTTGTTTTTGTAGGCAAACAAGAATTAGCAAAAATACCGTTGTTTGGTTTTTTTTATAAGCGTACTTGTATTTTAGTAGATAGAAGCTCTGAAAAAAGCAGAAAAGCTGTGTTTTTAAGAGCGCAAAGACGATTAAAACAGGGCTTGAGCATTTGTATTTTTCCTGAAGGCGGCGTTCCTGATGAAAATGTTGTGTTAGACGATTTTAAAGATGGTGCGTTTAGGTTGGCTATAAAACATCAAATTCCTGTTGTGCCTTTAACTTTTGCAGACAATAAAAAGCGGTTTTCCTACACATTTTTTAGTGGTAGTCCTGGAAAAATGCGCGTGAAAATTCACAAGTTTTTAAGCACAGAGGGATTAACCATTAAAGATACGAGAACTCTTAATCTGAAAGCAAGAAATATTATATTAAAACAACTAAAGGTATTTAATTAAAAAAAGCCACCTATGGCACTAAGTGACTTTTCTATATTATTGAAGGCACTTATAGTTACTTTCAATAATAATTTAGCTTAACCAACTAAAACCTAAAACTAAATCCTGAATACACGCCAATTATATATGGGTTAAAATTACCAGACGTGTTTTCGTATGCGTTGAATTGGTACTTAAATGTTGGCTCTAAATTAAATTTAAACGTATCGGTAAATTTATAATTAAAACCAAGTCCAAGATTACCACTAAAACTTAAGTCATTAATATTATTAGCTTTCCCAATTTGTGTTTTATAGCCATCAAATTCAGAGTAAATCTGATTGTCGTCTAAGAAAAACGTACTAACACCACCTATAACTTGTATTCCAAGCCTGCTTTCTAATAATTTGTATTCTACTTCTATAGGAATTTCAAAATAGCTCAATCGTTGACTAATAGCTGCATTGTAGTTTTGAGAGAATATTTCAGGAACATTAGAGGCCTGAATAGTATTAGAACTAATAGCAGCAATATTTTGGTTGTTAGATGATAAAGAAACATTTTTTAAGGGGGAAACTTGTTGGTTTCCTGCGCTTTCATACAAGATTACGCCATTGGTGTCGTAACTTAACTTTAATGAGTTTACACCTGTTCTAAGTGCCCATTTTTTATTCATGGCATAGCTAACATTAACACCGTAACTTGTATTAACTTCTCCTGTTTTAGAGTTTCCAACAAATTGTTCATCAATATGTGACCCATCGCCAAAAGAGTTGTAATAAACAGGGGCAATGTTAGCGCTAACTTGCCACCTGTTTGCTACGTTTTCTTCTTCATTATTTTGTTCGGCTTCTTTAGCCATGGCTATCGCTTTTTCTATAGCATTTCCTGTATGTATTATTAAGGTGTCTGTGGTTATTTTATTTTTAGGTATAGTTGTTTCTAAGTTAGGGCTTAAGTAACTTTCTATTTTTGTAATGCTATTTTTTGTTGTTGAAGAAGAAACGTTGCGCTCTTTCGAAGTTTTATAAGTGTTATTTTGTTTTAAAGAATTAGTATGGTTTCTTGTATTAACAGGTATTTGGTTTGTATTAGCTAATTGTGTTATCTTCTGAGTTTTATTAGTGTTCGTGCCTGTTTGACCCTCTGTGCTTTTAGTTATATTTTTTGTGTTAGAAACTGTATTGCCGGTTTTTGTTAATGCGTTATTAGAAGCTGTTTTTGAAGGCGTAGAAATAGAGTGCTCCGTTTTTATGTTTTGCTCTTGTGTTAACAGGTTTTCTTGCTTCCCATCTTTTTTAATTAATATATTTTTAGAAGTGTTGGAGTCAAGAGTTTCCTTATAGGAAGGCGAATTGCCTTCTCTTGTTTCTATATTAGTAGTACTCGTGTTAACAACAGCAGGTTTTTTTTCTTCCCTTTCGTTAAAATCCGATTGTAATAAACCACTAAGAGCAAGTATAAAAATTAAAATAGCTGCCACGCTAGAAAGTTTAAGCCAAAAAGGAATAGCTTTCGGCTTTTTATTATTTTCAGATTGATGAAGCTCATTTTGGATGTTTTCCCAAACATGTTTACCTGGTGAGGCTTCAAAATCTTTGAATTTTTCTTGAAAAATTCTGTCTATATGTTTTTTATCACTCATTTATTATAATGATTGTGAGTTTGTTTTTTCTAAATAATGCGTCACCTTTTCTTTTAAAATAGCTCTTGCTCTAGAAAGGTTAGATTTTGATGTTCCTGTTGAAATGGAAAGCATTTCAGAAATGTCTTTATGTGAAAACCCATCCAACACATAAAGGTTAAAAACCAGTCTATATCTATCGGGTAATTCTTGTACACATTCTAATAAGTAATCCAGTGGAATATCAATATCATCATTTATATCAACTTGATTACTTTCAATATTTTCTTCATCGATAATTTCAAAAACATCTTGTTTTCTATACCGTTGCAACGCTGTATTTATAGCAATGCGTTTTATCCAACCTTCAAAAGAGCCTTTACCTTTATATTGCGATATTTTTTTAAAAATAGTCACAAAGGTATCTTGCAGATTATCTTCTGCTTCAGCATAGTTTCTAGAATACTTTAAGCATATAGAAAACAGTGTTCTCGAAAAGAGATGGTAAAGTTCGCTTTGCGCTTTAGTATCATTATTACTACATTTTTGTATGAGTTTTTTTAAACCCAAATGAAAGAGTATTAATTTTTAAATTCATTCTACAACAGGTACTTCAACAATCATATATTCATCCTCGCCATTATCATCTTCACCTTGCCAAAACTTAAATATATACGAACCTGTTTCTGTTGGTTTAAAATTGAAAGAGGTTTCAAGTTCGGCATCAATAGTTTCGCAAGCATCGTTTTGAAATACTGTTGAAATTACAGCCACTGTTCTTTCGTTTTCAGATTTGGCGTAATAAATATCGTAAAACGCATGGCAATTTGTAGGACGAATGTAAGTTAGTTGAATGTCATAAACTTCGTTAAGTTCAAACTCATCCGGCACAACAGCCGATTCTACAGGCAAAATCTCATGATATGTTTCTGGAGAATCATCTTCTACAGAACATGAAAAAGCAAGTAAAATAAGTAATATTGCTAGGGTTTTCTTCATTATAAAAAATTAAATACAGTCTTTCCTTTAGTTTATAGATGTGAAAAGTGTAAAAAGGTTGCGTAGTAAAATAAAAAATCCCGAATTAACGGGATTTTTAAAGTTATTCTTTAGAAGCTTTTATTTCTTCTTTAATTTTTTCTTCAAGCTCTTCCATAAGTTCGGGGTTGTCTTTTATTAATGCTTTAACGGCATCTCGACCTTGCCCTAGTTTGGTGTCGCCGTAACTAAACCATGAGCCACTTTTTTTAACAACATTATAATCTACAGCAATGTCTAATATTTCACCAACTTTAGAAACACCTTCGCCATACATAATATCAAATTCGGCGGTTTTAAATGGTGGTGCTACTTTATTTTTAACAACCTTAACTCTAGTTTTATTACCGGAAACGTCACCATTACTGTCTTTTATTTGAGTGGAGCGTCTAATATCTAAACGTACCGAAGCATAAAATTTTAACGCGTTACCACCCGTGGTTGTTTCTGGGTTACCAAACATAACACCAATTTTTTCACGTAACTGATTAATGAAAACCATAGTACAATTGGTTTTGCTAATAGAAGCTGTAAGCTTTCTTAAAGCTTGAGACATTAGGCGGGCATGTAATCCCATTTTAGAGTCTCCCATTTCGCCTTCAATCTCGCTTTTTGGTGTTAAGGCTGCTACAGAGTCTACTACAATAATATCAATAGCGCCAGAGCGTACTAAATTATCAGCAATTTCAAGAGCTTGTTCACCATGGTCTGGTTGCGAAATAATTAAATTATCAATATCGACTCCTAATTTTTCGGCATAAAATCTATCAAAAGCATGTTCGGCATCAATAAAAGCAGCAATACCTCCAGCTTTTTGTGCTTCAGCAATAGCATGAAGCGTTAATGTGGTTTTACCAGAAGATTCTGGGCCATATATTTCTATAACACGACCTCTAGGGTAGCCACCTACACCTAAGGCTAAATCTAAACCTAAAGATCCTGTAGAAATTGCATCAACATCTACAATAGCTTGGTCGCTCATTTTCATTACGGTACCTTTTCCGTATGCTTTATCTAATTTATCTAAGGTAAGTTTTAAGGCTTTTAATTTGGCATCTTTTTCGTTACTCATTACTCGTCTTTTGCGTTAAATTATTCATGCTAAAATACGATAAGTTTTCATCTTTTCAATCTTACAACGCAACCTTTTTACACTTTCTGCATCTACTATATAAAATGGGGAAGATTTGCTATGAACACTGTATGGTGTGATTCCTTTTTTAAGGCTCGCACCATATTTTCCCTCTGATTAACGTTTAAAAATATTTTAATCGGATGCGATTTTTTAGAAAAATTATTAGAAATTCGATATTAGGCGTTTCAACGGTTATACTTATAAATAGCAGTTGTAAAGCCGATGGCGGTTAACTCGTTTGCTTTTTTGATTTAAGAAAAGAAATTAAAAAATTAATAACGAGTTAGTCTACTTAAAGCACTTTGTACTGTCTACAAAGTGCTTTTTGTTTGCAACAATAAAAAATACGTACCTTTGCCCCAAATAAAATAAAACCTTTAACCTTAAAACATTAGTATAGCATGCAACTGTACAATAACTTAAGCGCTAAAGAAAGAGCAAAACTTATTGAAGAAGCTGGTAAAGACCGCTTAACAATCTCTTTCTACAAGTACGCCAAAATTGGAAATCCAGAAATTTTTAGAAATCACATGTTCTTGGCTTGGGATGAACTTGAAGTCCTAGGAAGAATTTATGTTGCTAACGAAGGTATTAATGCACAATTATCTGTGCCAGCAGAAAACTTTAATGCCTTTAAAAACCACTTAGATACCATTACGTTTTTAGAAAACGTAAGATTAAATATTGCTGTAGAGCAAGATAATTTTTCATTTTTAAAATTAAAGGTAAAAGTGCGCTCAAAGATTTTAGCCGATGGTTTAAACGATGCTACTTTTGATGTAACCAATAAAGGCGAACACGTTAATGCAGAAAGATTTAACGAGCTAATTGAAGACCCGAACACGGTTTTAGTAGATATGCGTAATCACTATGAGACCGAAATAGGTCATTTTAAAAACGCTATAACACCAGATGTTGATACTTTTAGAGAATCTTTGCCCATTATAGAGGACGATTTAAAAGAGCATAAAGAAGATAAAAACTTAGTTATGTATTGTACTGGAGGAATCCGTTGTGAAAAAGCCAGTGCTTATTACAAACACCGTGGATTTAAAAATGTATTTCAATTAGAGGGTGGTATTATAAACTATGTACACCAAGTAAACGAGGAAGGTCTAGATAATAAGTTTATTGGTAAAAACTTTGTATTTGACGATCGTCGTGCCGAACGTATTTCAGACGATATTATTGCGCAATGTCACCAATGCGGAAAACCAGCCGACACCCATACAAACTGCGCTAACGAAGCCTGCCATTTATTATTCATTCAATGCGATGACTGTAAAGAAAAAATGGAAAATTGCTGCTCGTCAACCTGTCAAGAGATTATACAATTACCTTACGAAGAGCAAAAAGCCTTAAGAAGAGGGCAAGGTAATAGCAACGACATCTTTAAAAAAGGGCGCGCAGACTATTTACCGTATAAAAAAGACTTGAGGAATATTTTTGATACCTTGGGCAAAAATGCTTAAATGAATATATACAAGCTTTTACAGCTAAACAGAAAAATAAAAAGCCACAGAATTAAGTTTCTGGGGCTTTATCTGTTACATAAATTTAACAAACGCTATTTAGCGGTAAATTTAGACCCTGTAATGGCCTGTAACTTGCGTTGTAAAATGTGCTATTTTACCGATGCCGATTATGTGAAAACCCTAAAAGGCCAGTTTAAAGAAGAGGAACTGCAACGCGTAGCCAAGACTATTTTTAATCGGGCGCTAAAATTGCAAATAGGTTGCGGTACAGAACCCACATTATATAAAAAATTACCAGAATTGGTGGCTCTTGGAAAGCGTTACAACGTGCCATATATTTCGTTAACTACCAATGCTAATTTGTTAACCGAAGAAAAAATAGAAACCCTTTTAAAAGCTGGTTTAAACGAGTTTACTATTTCACTTCATGGTGTTACAAAAGCAAGCTATGAAGGGTTTATGAAAAAATCCAGTTACGAAAAATTTCATAATGCTTTTAAAGCGTTTGCCAAGCTAAAAGCACATTACAACTTTAAAGTGCGTATTAATTACACCTTTAACAAGGATAATTTTTACGAGCTCCAAGAGTTTTTTCAGCATTTTGATGGTAAGAGTTTCGATATCCTTCAAGTAAGACCTATACAAAAAATAGGAAATACTGAATATAACGACTTCGATTTGGAGTCTTTACGTACAGATTATCCAAAAATCATAAAACAAATACGACATAATTGTAAGAAGAATAATGTTACGTTATTAGCGTCAGATATTATTCCAAATAAAAACATATCCAACGATTCCAGCTTAATTTTCGACTATACATTTTGCTATGTATCACCTCAAAAATTTTGGAAAGAAGGCTTTAATTGGCAAACAGAGACGTTTAACCAATACTCTAAAAAAATAGGTTGGAGTAAAACCTTATTTTCAAACATTTTCAAATCAAAAACAGCATTAAAGTCGCGTAGCAACAGGCTTAATTACGAGGTTGAGTTTAATTAAAACAACAAAGTTTTATAGTCGCTGGAATAATCTTATCTTTACATATTAAATTAAACAGAATTATTAATTTTCTTCTGAAGGTGTTTTACTCACTTTTCAGAATCAATATATACACATTTTATGGGTTGTAACAGTTGTTCAACTGGAAAGGACGGTCAGCCGAAAGGATGCAAGAACAACGGAACTTGTGGAACGGATAGTTGTAATAAACTTACCGTTTTTGATTGGCTTTCTAACATGAACTTACCAAATGGAGAAGAGCCGTTTGATTGGGTAGAAGTTCGTTATAAGAACGGTAGAAAACACTACTATAAAAACACCGAAAACTTAACATTAAACATAGGCGATGTTGTTGCCACGCAAGCGCAATATGGCCATGATGTAGGTACAGTTACCTTAACAGGAGAGTTAGTTCGTGTTCAAATGAAACGAAAAAAAGTTCCTTTTAATGGCGATGAGGTACTTAAAATTTACAGAAAAGCCTCACAAAAAGATATTGATATTTGGGTGTCTGCAAGAGAAAAAGAAGAAAAAATGAAGGTTAAGGCGCGCCAATTTGCGATAGACTTAAACCTAAAAATGAAAATCTCAGATATTGAATATCAGGGCGACGCTAGCAAAGCTACGTTTTATTATACAGCCGAAGAACGTGTAGATTTTAGAGAGTTAATCAAGATTTTTGCCAGAGAGTTTAAAACAAGAATTGAAATGAAACAAGTAGGCTTCCGTCAAGAAGCCGCTCGTTTAGGAGGTATTGGATCTTGTGGTAGAGAGCTTTGTTGCTCAACTTGGTTAACCGATTTTCGTTCGGTAAGCACATCGGCAGCAAGATATCAGCAATTGTCCTTAAACCCACAAAAACTTGCTGGACAATGCGGAAAACTTAAATGTTGCTTAAATTATGAGCTAGATACTTACCTAGAAGCTATTAACGAGTTTCCTAAAACCGATATTAAACTAGAAACCCAAAAAGGACTTGCCGTTTGCCAGAAAACCGATATTTTTAAAGGTATTATGTGGTATGCTTACGAAGGTGAATGGGCAAACTGGTTTAAAATAACCAAGGATCAAGCAAAAGAGATTATAGCGCAAAACAAGAAAAATAAAAAAGTTGCAAGTTTAGAAGAATTTTCTGCCGATGTTGTTGAAGAAGAACATACTAAAACAAACTTTGAGAACGTTGTAGGGCAAGATAGTTTAACTAGGTTTGACAGTAAGAAACCCAAAAAACGCCGAAATAATAAACGCAGAAAAAGTAGAAACAAACGCCGAAAACCTCAAAACAAAAAAAACAATGAGAAATAGCCTTTTTCTATTTCTTATTTGCTGTACCATAATGTCTTGTAATAACGACATGGTTTATAGCGAATATAAGTCTTTGCAAAACCAAAAATGGCATAAAGACTCCATAGTTTCTTTTACAATACATCCACCAGACACCTTGCAACCGTATAACTTATATGTCAACTTAAGAAACACCCATAAGTACAGGTACAATAATCTATTTCTTATTGTTGAAATGAATTTTCCACATGGAAAAATAATAAAAGATACACTAGAGTATAAAATGGCAAAACCTAATGGTGAGTTGTTAGGAACAGGTTTTTCAAGTATTAAAGAAAATAAACTTTGGTATAAAGAACACGTTGTGTTTAAAGAAAATGGCGAATATCAAGTAAATATTCAACATGCTATGAGAGAAAACGGAAAAGTAAATGGTGTTGTAAATTTAGATGGCGTTACTGATGTCGGGTTTAGTGTTGAAAAACCAACAAGCAAATAAAAACAGGTATGGCAAAGAAAAAACAAGTTAAACAAGAGCAAGATTTTTCAAAATATGTAAGATGGTTTTGGATGCTTTTTTTAGGCGGACTTTTATTTGTTGCCTTATTATTTGTTTTGGCACGATTTGAAGTTTTTGGCGAAATGCCAGATCACACTGTTTTAGAAAACCCTAAAACAAACTTAGCTACCGAAATTATATCGGCAGATGGAAAAACACTAGGTAAATTTTACTTTAACGACAACAGAACACCTGTAGGTTACGACGATTTGCCACAGCATTTAGTAAATGCTTTAATCGCTACCGAAGACGCCCGTTACTACAGTCACTCAGGAATTGACGCTTGGGGAACTTTACGAGCAGTCGTAAAAATGGGAAGTGGCGGAGGTGCTAGTACTATCTCGCAACAATTAGCAAAACAATTATTTCATGGCGAAGGCTCAACCAATATAGCCGAAAGAATTACACAGAAAATTAAAGAGTGGATAATTGCTATTCGTTTAGAACGTCAATATACCAAAGAAGAAATTATTGCCATGTATTTTAATATTTATGATTTTGGTAATAATGCCGATGGTATTCGTTCGGCATCGCGTATTTATTTCAACAAAGAACCACGAGATTTAGATATTAAAGAATCGGCCATGTTGGTAGGGATGTTTAAAAATTCGTCGTTATATAATCCTAGACCACATAGAAATCCAGTTGGCACAAAAAACAGACGTAATGTGGTGTTAAGCCAAATGGAAAAATATGAGTTTATCGATGAAAAATTAAAAGATTCACTCCAAAAAACAGAATTAGATTTAAACTATTCACCAGAATCGCATCGTGAAGGCATTGCTACCTATTTTAGAGAATACTTACGCGATTTCATGAAGCAATGGATTGAAAATAACCGTAAGCCAGACGGCTCTAAATACGATCTTTATGGCGATGGACTAAAAGTCTATACCACAATAGACTCTCGTATGCAACAACACGCCGAAGAGGCCATACAAAAACACATGCCAAGGCTTCAAGCAGAGTTTGATCATCAAAACACACCTAAACGTAATGCAACAGCACCGTTTTTAGGACTTACAGAGTCTGAAATAAGTGGACTAATGAAGCGTTCTATGAAACAATCCGAGCGCTGGAGACACATGAAATACGATTTAGGTAAATCGGATAAAGAGATAGAAGCATCGTTCGATACACCAACACAAATGAATGTATTTTCTTGGAAGGGTGAAATAGATACTATTATGAAACCAATAGATTCTATGCGTTATTATAAATCGTTCTTACATCCAGGCATGATGAGTATGAACCCACAAACAGGACATGTTAAAGTTTGGGTTGGCGGTATGAATTATAAGCATTTTCAATACGACCATGTCAAGCAAGGAAGACGCCAAGTAGGATCTACATTTAAACCATTTGTTTACGCTACAGCCATAGACCAATTACATTTATCGCCTTGCGACGAATTGCCCAACACACAAATTACCATAGAAGCCGGTAAATATGGGAATACAAAACCATGGACACCAAAAAATGCGGGAGGTAAATATGGTGGTAACTTAACATTAAAAAACGCTCTGGCAAACTCGGTAAATACAATTACGGCTCGTTTAATGAACAAAGTAGGGCCACAACCTGTTATCGATCTTGTAAAAAAACTAGGTGTAGAAGCCGAAATACCTGTTGTACCATCTATAGCATTGGGTGCAGCAGACTTGAGTGTTTACGAAATGGTAGCAGCTTATGCCACATTTGCTAATGCAGGAGTATATAACGAACCTGTTATGGTAACACATATTGAAGATAAAAACGGTACCGTATTATACCAATTTAAACCAGAATCGCGCGATGTATTAAGTGCCGAAACCGCTTATGTAACTGTAAACCTAATGGAAGGTGTTACCCAAAGTGGTTCTGGACAACGATTAAGACACACTTGGGCTTCTAAAGTACCTGTTTACAAAGAAATCATTACAGGATACCCATACGAACTTTCCAATCCAATAGCAGGAAAAACAGGAACCACACAAAACCAAAGTGATGGTTGGTTTATGGGTATGGTGCCTAATCTGGTAACTGGTGTTTGGGTTGGTGCTGAAGACCGTGCAGCTCACTTTAGAACGATTACTTACGGGCAAGGAGCTTCTATGGCATTACCTATTTGGGGTATGTTTATGAAAAGCTGTTATGAAGACGACCAACTTAATGTCTCTAAAGCAGAATTTGAAAAACCAAAAGAGTTAACCATTAATGTTGATTGTGAGACTTACCAAGAAGCAGAAGAAAATACATTACCAGAAGAAAACATACCAGACGAGTTAGATTTTTAATTTGTAATTTTTTTGGTAGTTTAATTTGCGCTTATATAAGAAACAACTAATAATTTTAATAAAAGTCACAATCTTCATTTTTAAGACGTTTCTTACTTCTTTGCAAAGGTCCTTGTAAAAAGAACAAAAGTCATACAGATAAGTTTTCTTAGATCATATTAAATCTCCTCGTATTTTTGTATTTTACGAATTGAAAAAAATACGATTAAAAATGATAAATAAAACAGTATCCAACGTTGCAGAAGCTCTAGAAGGCGTCTCAAACGACATGACTTTTATGCTTGGTGGTTTTGGACTTTGTGGCATACCAGAAAACGCCATATCAGAGCTAGTAAAACGTAATATAACAGGACTTACCTGTATATCAAACAATGCAGGTGTAGACGATTTTGGCTTAGGGTTATTGCTTCAAAAACATCAAATTAAAAAAATGATTTCCTCTTATGTAGGTGAAAATGATGAATTTGAACGTCAAATGCTATCAGGCGAGTTAGATGTAGAGCTTGTTCCGCAAGGCACTTTAGCCGAAAGATGCAAAGCCGCTCAATCTGGTTTTCCGGCATTTTATACACCAGCAGGTTATGGTACCGAAGTAGCCGAAGGTAAAGAAACTCGTGAATTTAATGGCAAAATGTACGTTCTTGAAGAAGCTTTCAAAGCCGATTTTGCTTTTGTAAAAGCTTGGAAAGGAGATGAAGCAGGAAACCTTATTTTTAAAGGTACAGCACGAAATTTTAACCCTTGTATGTGTGGTGCTGCAACCATAACAGTTGCCGAGGTTGAAGAATTGGTTCCCGTAGGCGAACTTGACCCTAACCAAATCCATATCCCTGGAATTTTCGTGCAACGCATTTTCCAAGGAAACGATTATGAAAAACGTATAGAACAATTAACGGTAAGACAAAGACAATAATTATGGCACTAGATAAAAACGGAATAGCAAAACGTATTGCTAAAGAAGTAAAAGATGGCTTTTATGTCAATCTTGGAATAGGTATACCAACTTTGGTAGCCAATTTTGTGCGCGATGATATAGAAGTAGAGTTTCAAAGTGAAAATGGTGTTCTTGGTATGGGACCATTTCCTTTTGAAGGTGACGAAGATGCCGATTTAATAAACGCAGGAAAACAAACCATAACAGCATTACCAGGCGCTAGTTTTTTCGATTCGTCTATGAGTTTCTCTATGATTAGAGGAAAGCATGTAGATTTAACTATTCTTGGAGCTATGGAAGTAGCTGAAAATGGTGATATTGCTAATTGGAAAATTCCTGGAAAAATGGTGAAAGGTATGGGCGGCGCTATGGATCTTGTAGCTAGTGCAGAAAACATTATTGTTGCTATGATGCATACCAATAAACGTGGTGAATCCAAACTGCTTAAACGCTGTAGTTTACCTCTTACAGGGGTAGGCTGCGTCACTAAAATTGTAACTAATTTAGCGGTTATAGAAATAAAAGACAATGCATTCCATTTAATAGAACGAGCTCCAGGAGTTTCTGTAGAAGAGATACAAGCGGCTACCGAAGGCACACTTATTGTAAATGGCGATATCCCTGAAATGAAACTATAATAAGACCTATAATATATTAAAAAGCCACTTCATTGAAGCGGCTTTTTTGTAGGAAAAAGTTTATTTTTATATTTGAAATGTTAAAAAAATATGTATTTTGTCGATTTTTAATGCTTTTTAGCAGATTAAGTCGAAAAACTTTCACATATTAGTAATCCCAAATCAACCTAATTATACCAAATCTATCATAAACTTAAATTTATGATTTTTGCCCTAAATCTACCATGAATTTTTACTTATGAACCATGTTGCCCCAAATCTACCAAAACCTACTTTTTTTGAAAGCAAATTTTTTACGAGCATTCAAAATTCATTAAAATTTTTAAGAAACGTTTTTAAGTTAACTAGAAAAGTATTTATGCTATAATCCTTTTGGAATAGCATCAATTAGTTTTTTAGTATAATCTGTTTTAGGACTATTATAAATTGCATCGGCATCGCCAATGTCTTCTATCTTACCTTGATTCATAACAAGTAGTTGATTGGACATATATTTTACTACCGATAAATCGTGAGAAATAAAAATATAGGTGAAGTTATAATTTTCTTTTAGCTCATTTAATAAATTTAATACTTGTGCTTGAACAGAAATATCTAAAGCAGATACCGATTCGTCACAAATAATTAACTTAGGTTGTAGAGCAATTGTTCTTGCAATACCAACACGTTGGCGTTGTCCACCAGAAAATTCATGAGGATACTTATTAAAATCGCTTTTGGTAAGCCCAACACGGTCTAACAGCTCAATTACGCGTTGTTTTCTATCTTTGTAAGATGTTCCTATGTTATGTACTTCCATAGGCTCCATAATAGCTTTTCCTACAGGAATTCTTGGGTTTAAAGATGCAAATGGATCTTGAAAAATAATTTGTATATCCTTACGTAGTTTACGTTCTTCTTTTGGGGTTAAATTGGTAATATCTTGACCATTATATGTAATGCTTCCGCTGGTGGCTTTGTCAAGTAACAAAATGGCATTAGATAATGTAGATTTGCCACAACCAGACTCACCTACAAGCCCTAATGTTTCGCCTTCATAAACCTTAAAGCTTACATTGTTAACAGCCTTAAACCCTTCCTTTTTTGAAAACCAACCCGACTTTGAAAAATAGGTTTTTTCAAGATTAAATACTTCTAATAATGGTTGTTTACTATATAAAGAAGCCTGTTTTTTTTCGCGTTCTTCTTTGCTAATAATAGCTTTGTTTACGGTATTATTTAATACATCTTTAATGGTGGGTAACCGCTTAAACCGCACACGTAACGATGGTTTTGAAGCGATTAAAGCTTTAGTGTATTTGTGTTTAGGTGATTTAAAAATACTTGTTTTATCTCCTTGTTCTACAATGTTTCCTTTATACATAACCAAAACTCTATCGGCTATTTCAGAAACTAAAGACAAATCGTGAGAGATAAAAATAACACTCATTTTAGTGTCTTCTTGTAAACTTTTTAATAACTGAATAATGTCTTTCTGTACCGTAACATCTAGAGCTGTAGTAGGTTCGTCAGCAATTAATATCTTGGGTTTGCAGGCAATAGCCATAGCAATCATAACGCGTTGCTTTTGCCCACCAGAAATTTCATGTGGATACGCTGTATAAACCCGATTGGGCTTAGGTAATTTAACTTTACTAAATAACGATAAGGTTTCTTCTTTGGCTTCTTGCTGGGTTAAATTTGTGTGTTGTAGCAAGATTTCTTCAACCTGTTTACCACAGGTCATAGTTGGATTTAAAGAACTCATAGGTTCTTGAAAAATCATGGCAATATCATGCCCTCTTATATGTTGCAGCGCTTTATCAGATAATCCAATAAGCTCTTTATCTAAAAAGGTAATACGACCATTTGTGATTTTAGAAACTCTTTTTGGTAACAACCCCATTATAGCCAATGAAGAAATAGATTTACCAGACCCAGACTCTCCTACAATACCTAAAATTTCATTAGAAAAAAGTTGGTAAGATATACCATGAATAACTTCGTTCTCTTGTTTTTGCGAAGTAAACGAAATACTTACATTTTCTAAAGAGAGAATAGGGTTTAGGGTCATTTATTTTAAAAACTTAAATATGAATAATTTCGTTATCATGTAGTAGCTCATCACCCCGTAAACGCAATAAAATTTGTGCTACAGCTATGGTATCTTTTTCACAATATTGAACAATTCTATCAATATCTTGTTCTTCGTAATATACTTGATAGACTTCACTACCATCAATATCGTCTTTTGGTGATGGAATGCCTAAAACATTAGTTAATAATTTTAGCGATGTATAATTCTTATAGTCACCAAACTTCCAAAGTTCCAAGGTGTCGAGATGTGGAACTTCCCAGGGTTTCTTGCCAAATAAGTTCAATTTATAGGGCAATTCAATGTTATGGATAATCATGCGTCTGGCTATATAAGGAAAGTCGAATTCCTTTCCATTATGAGCACATAACAAATGTTTGGACTTGCTAAAATGAGATATTAAAAGGTTTTTAAAGTCCTTCAAAAGGTTAATCTCATCACCAAAAAACGACGTTACTCTAAAAGTTCTTACATCGTTTGTGATGTTGAAATATCCAACCGAAATACAAACTATTTTTCCAAACTCGGCCCAAATACCAGCACGTTCGTAAAACTCTTCGGCCGTATAATCGTCTTTACGTTGGTATTTCGATTTTGTTTCCCAAAGTTGTTGTTTAGTGTCATCTAAATCAGAAAATTGAGCCGTTTCAGGAACGGTTTCAATATCCAAAAATAATATGTTTTCTAAGTTGAGTTTAGAGAGCATCTCCTAACATTTTATAGGCTTCTTCAATATAGGTTGTAATATCTGGTGTAAATGTTGCTACAGCGTCGCCAGGGCCTTTGGAGTGACCTAAACGTACAATAATTACGTTGTCATTGGGTTCTACAATAACATATTGCCCAAGGTGACCACGCATCATAAAGAAGGATTTATCGCCCATATCACGTAACCACCAACCATAGCCATATTGTGGACTTTCTTTAAAACGTGGCGTAACAGATTTAGCTATAAATGCTGAATCCAATAATTGTTTACCGTTCCATTTGCCGTGATCTTTGTAGAGTTTGCCCATTCGTGCAAAATCCTTGGCATTACTAGCAATACAGCAATAAGCCTTTACCAAATCGTGCTCTTCGCTATCTAGCTGCCACAAAGCTTGGTTTTCGCTACCCATTGGTTTCCAGAAACTTTCGGAAAGGTATTTGTACAGGTTTTTCCCCGTGGCGCGCTCAATAACAATAGCTAGCATTTGTGTGTCGCCACTGGCATATTTAAAGGCTTGTCCTGGTTCGTTTACCACTTTTAACCCGGTCATTACTTTGGTTAAGTCATCATCAAAATAAGCTCTTGTGGTAATAGAAAATGGCGAATAGTAACGCTCGTCCCAATTGGTGCCTGAAGACATACTAGATAAATCGCCGACAGTTAATTTTGAAGCTTTTCCGTCGCAAAATTCAGGAATAAAATCGCAAACAGGTTGGTCAAGACTTTTAATATGACCTTCCATTATGGCTTTTCCTAACATGGCAGAGACATAACTCTTTGCCATAGAGAATGAATTGGATTTGGAATTTTCATTAAAACCATCATAATATTTTTCAAACCAAATACTATCATTTTTAATGATAACGTAGGCTATGGTGCCCAAATCGGTATTGGTTTGCTGTAATTTTTCGGTAGCTTTAGCTGAGTTGTAATCTTTATGATTTGGCCAAGGTTCTGGTGTGCCAACCTCAAGCGGTTTGTTGTCAAAATGCTTATAGTCTTCGAGGTAAGCTGTTGTATGACCATTTAAATAGATGGTTCTAACTGCTTTGATGAGATAATCGGTATCGGTTAGGTAAAGAATAACGATAAGTAATGCAAATAGGATAGCCACCCATTTTGCGAGTTTTTTAAGATATTTCATTCGGTTTTTAGTTTGAAAAAATTAAAGATAGTAAAAACTAAAATAATGTTTGTTGCTTGTATGGACTTTCGTGTTCTAGCAACCATTGTTTTCTGTAAAGTCCACCAGCGTAACCCGTTAAACTTCCATTGCTTCCAATAACACGATGGCAAGGAATTACAATCCAAATAGGGTTTTTACCATTGGCATTTGCAACAGCGCGAATGGCCTTTTCATCGCCTAATTGTCGCGATAATTCTAAATAAGAGGTCGTTTTTCCATAGGGAATTTCAGCTAAAGCCTTCCAAACTGTTTTTTGAAAATTGGTACCTTGTGGATTGAGTTTTAAAGTGAAGTTTTTCCGTTTGCCTTCAAAATATTCTTGTAGTTGGTATACACAATCCTGCAATATTTCTGGAATAATATCGGTTTCTTGTTCTTCGGAATTTAAAACAGTAATGGTGTTTATACCATAGTCATCACCAACAATTTTGGTATAACCTAATGGCGTATTGATGACGCAGGTTTCCATTAGTTTTCTGGCGTTTCGCCTTCATCGTCTATTAATCCCAGACGTTTGGCACGCGTTTCCCAACTGCGTCTAGCCAATAATTGTAAATCAGGAATGTTGTCACTTTCGTCCATGATTTCCATACCAAGAAGGGTTTCAATAACGTCTTCCATAGTTACCAAGCCACTAACCGAGCCATATTCATCAACAACCAATGCCATATGGTTTTTGCTTTCTACCAACTGCTCAAACAGTTTTGGAATAGGCATTGTACGGTTTATAATGATGATGTTTCGTTTAATTTCATTAAGTTTTTTATCGCCATTACCAAAGGCCATTTCCTTAAAAATTTCGTCTTTTAAAACGAGGCCAGAAATATTATCGGAATCATCTTTGTAAACAGGAATTCTAGAAAACCTAATGTTGGAGTTCTTCTTGAAAAACTCTTCGATGGTCATTAATTCATCTTCAATTTTCATAACCGTTCGTGGCGTCATGATATCCTTGGCCTGAACGTCCTTGAAAGTAAGCATATTCTTAATGACCTTACTTTCAGACTCTAAAAACACGCCTTTTTCTTCGGCTAAATCGGTCATTGCATGAAAATCTTCACGACTTAACACACTTCCGTGATGACCTTTACCGCCTATAAGTTTAGTGGTAAGCTGTAATAACCATAAAATCCCTGTGACACGAAGCGGCCAAATCATTATAGTTAAGGCTTTAGCCGTGAAATTAGATAATTGTTTCCAATAGGTCGCACCAATGGTTTTTGGGATAATTTCAGAAGCCACTAATATTAGGATTGTCATAATGGTAGAAACCACACCTACCATAATATCTTCGGTAAAAGTTACTCCAAAAACTTTGCGTGTAGCGGTTCCATAAAGTTCGGCGTAAGCTACTTTAGCTTGCACACCAACCAAAATAGCACCAACGGTGTGCGCAATGGTATTAAGTGTTAAAATGGCGATAAGTGGTTTGTCGACATCGGTTTTTAATTGCTTAAGCGTTTCTGCGTAAGCTTTGCCTTCTTTTTCCTTTAGGGAAATGAATGTTGGGGTAATGCTTAGTAAAACAGCTTCTAAAATGGAGCATAAAAACGAAAAGAAAATAGAAATAAGCGCGTAAAAAATGAGTAGACCCATTATTGTGTTTTAGTTTGATTAATGCGAAGTTACGAAATCAATTTTACAACGTCCTTAGCAAAATAACTTGCTATTATATCGGCTCCGGCACGTTTTATAGCGGTCATTTGCTCCATCATAACGGCATCGTGGTCTAACCACCCTTTTTCGGCAGCAGCCTTAAGCATTGCGTATTCGCCAGAGACTTGATATACAGCAACAGGAATATCGACAACGTTTTTAATATCGCGAACAATATCTAGATAGCACAAACCAGGTTTTACCATAACAATATCGGCACCTTCGGCAATATCGGTTTGGGTTTCTTTAATGGCTTCCAGACGGTTGGCAGGATCCATTTGATAGGTTTTTTTGTTTTTTGGAACGTCTTGAACGTCTACGGGCGCCGAATCCAAGGCATCTCGGAAAGGGCCATAGAAAGCCGAAGCATATTTAGCTGAATAACTCATAACACCTGTATTATGAAACCCTTCATCTTCTAGTAAGCTTCGCATTTCAAAAATGCGACCATCCATCATATCGCTTGGCGCTACAAAATCGGCACCAGCTTTGGCGTGACTTAAAGCCATTTCAGATAAAATAGCTGTTGTGTCGTCGTTTAAAATTTGACCATTAGCCACCACACCATCGTGACCAAAATTAGAGTAAGGATCCATGGCAACATCGGTCATTACCAACATTTCTGGACAAACATTTTTCACCGTTTTTATGGCGCGTTGCATTAATCCATTAGGGTTTAAGGCTTCGGTTCCAGAATTGTCTTTTAGGTTATCGGGCACTTTTACAAATAGTAACACCGATTTTATACCTAGTTTCCAGAGTTCTTTTACTTCATTTTCTAATAAATCTAAACTATATCTATAGTAATTGGGCATAGAAGCAATTTCTTCTTTTACGCCTTTACCATCAACAACAAAAAGTGGGACTAAAAAGTCGTTTGGTGTGATGATGGTTTCTCTTACCAGGCTTCTTATGGCACTGTTTTGTCTTAATCGTCTATGTCGTTGTAGTGGGTACATTTTCTATTTTTTTAAATGTCATTCTGAGTAAAACAAAGAATCTTTAACTTAAGAGATTCTTTACTACCTTCTGAATGACAAAGTTAAACCCAATTTTTAGGCTTTTTTAAAACTTTAATTAATTTTTCTTCGTCACTTCCCTGTTCAGGATGATGATCGTATTTCCATTGAACGTAAGGCGGTAAGCTCATTAGTATGCTTTCGATACGGCCATTGGTTTTTAGGCCAAACAAAGTGCCTTTGTCGTGCACCAAATTAAATTCTACATAGCGACCACGACGGATTTCTTGCCAATTTCTGTTGGCTTCAGTATATGGTAAATCTTTACGTTTTTCAACGATAGGTGTGTAGGCTTCTAAAAAGCTATCGCCTACTTCGGTAACAAAGTTGTACCAATCTTTCATTGAGAAATCGTCTTTGGCTTTACAGTAATCGAAAAATAATCCGCCGATACCTCGAGCTTCATTTCGGTGGGTGTTCCAAAAATACTCATCACAACGTTTTTTGTAAGTGGCGTGAAATTCTGGGTGATGTTTGTCACAAGCCATTTTGCAAATTTTATGAAAGTGTTTGGCGTCTTCTTCAAAAAGATAATAAGGTGTTAAATCTTGTCCACCACCAAACCACTGGTCGACAATCTCACCTTGTTGATTGTACATTTCAAAATAACGCCAATTGGCATGAACTGTTGGGACAAAAGGGTTTTTAGGATGAAGGACTAGGCTTAATCCGCAGGCAAAAAAATCGGCATCTTTTACACCAAAATAGGTTTGCATACTGTCGGGCAATTTTCCGTGAACGGCTGAAATATTTACACCGCCTTTTTCAAATACATTACCATTTTGAATAACACGTGTACGTCCGCCACCGCCTTCGGGACGTTCCCAAAGGTCTTCTTCAAAACGTGCCTTACCATCAATACTTTCTAATTTTGAAGTAATAGTGTCTTGTAAATCTTGTATGTATTGATAAAATGAATCTTTCATATCTATTTTTTGAATTTTAAAATAAGAAAACCAATAATAGCTGAAATTAACGATCCTATTAAGATGCCTATTTTAGCCGAATCGATATTTATGGGGTTGCCTACAAAGGCTAAACCTGCTATAAATATAGACATGGTGAATCCGATACCTGCTAAAAACGACACCCCAATAATGTGCCATATAGAAATATCATTGGGAATATTAATAAGTTTAATTTTTTGTGCTAAAACAACAAATAGAGTTATTCCAATACTTTTACCTAAAACCAAACTAACGACGATGGCTGTTACGAGATTAAATTCTAATGGAGCCGAGCTATTAATAATAACACCTGCGTTGGCAAAAGCAAAAACAGGAATTATAAAGTAGGCTACCCAATCGTGAAGGTTGTGTTCAATTTGTTGTAATGGCGATTGGTATTTGTAGGTCCAATCTTCTAAATCGTCTATTTGTTGAATTTGCTCTTTTGATAGAATGGGTTTATTTAAAATAGAAGCTTGTTTAATGTTATCGGTAATGCTTACTAAGGTGTTTATAAATTCTTGGGTGTTTATTTTTTGTCTAATAGGCACCGAAAAAGCTAATAATACTCCTGCTAATGTTGGGTGTATGCCAGACTTTAAAAACAGGATCCAAATGACAATGCCCAAAGAAATGGTGAAAAATTTTGAGTAAATGCCTTTATGAGATAAAAGGTATAAAAATACCAATAGTAATAAGGCAACACCTAAAAGAGTAAACTTTATTGAACTACTATAGAATATAGCAATAACCAAAACGGCTCCTAAATCATCTACAATAGCAAAAGCGGTTAAAAACACTTTTAAGCTTAACGGTATGCGTTTGCCTAATGCAGTAAGTATGGCAAGAGAGAAGGCAATATCGGTAGCCATAGGAATTCCCCATCCTTTTAAAGTTTCGGGGTTGTTGTTTATTAAAAAGAAGCAAAGTACTGGGATTACCATGCCGCCAAAAGCCCCAACTAAAGGAAACCCAATTTTTTTTGGCGAATTAAGTTCGCCAATGAGGAATTCACGTTTAATCTCTAAACCTATAAGGAAGAAAAAAATCGCCATTAATCCATCGTTTATCCATAAAATTAAAGGTTTGTTTAACTCAAACGCTTCGGTTGTAATCCCAACTTTGTAGTCCCAAAGTGCCGTGTAACTATCGGCAAAAGGCGAATTAGACCAAACTAGAGCTAAAACAGTAGCGGCGAGCAGTAAAAGTCCGCTAAAGCTTTCAATTTTTACGAATTTTTGAAATGGTGATAATAAAGATTTTTCTGTCATATATAAGGTAAATTAAACATCATTTTTTGCTTCATATAATTCCATATCCAACACGGCCTTTGCTGAAACATGTTCTTTTTTCAAGGTTTTAACCCATGTGAAACCAGAACGTTTGGCTACATTTATACTATCGGTATTGGTGTGGTGTATGATAACTTGAAGTTTTTCCAAGCCCAGTTTATTAAACGCATAATTTTTAGCTGCTTGTACGCTTTTACTCATCCAGCCATTCCCAGAGTATTTATTGCCAAGACAATAGGCAAATTCGCCTTGTTTGGTATTCCAATCCAGGTTTTTAAGAATAACCAAACCAGCAATATTATGGGTGCTTTTTTCTTTTATAGCAAAAGTGAATTCGGTTTTGTTTTTAAATGCTTCAGATTTATTTTTAATATAATTTTTTGAAGCATCTTCTGAAAGATTTTGTGCCAATGTTTTAGGTAAATACTGCTGAAAATGTCTTGCATTCCTAATCATTAACTGATTTAAGCTAAGCGCATCTTTTGATTTTAGGTTGTCTAAGTAAAAAGTTTCGTTGCTCAAATCCATTAGCGTTCAATGTTGTAATGGTTCTTTAATTGTAGTAAAGTAACTGTTTCTCTAGAAGCTGCAGTAACCGAAAGCGGTAACACTAAGATAAAACCTAGAATAGGAATTAATAAACACAACATAAAAACAATACCATTACCAATAGCACGACCACGGTTTTGTTTTACAAATTGAATACTTTCCTTATAATTAAAATGCCGCTCCAAGGTGTAATCCATATTACCAAAACCAGCATAATACGCTTGTACTAAAAACAATAATACAGACGACACAATACCAATAACTGGAATAAAACCAATAAGTAAAATAGGAATGGTCCAAAAGAGTTCTAAACCTAAGTTACGAAGGTTTATCTTAATACCACGCCAAAGTTGTTGACCAAAATTAGTATTACGACGTGTTTTATGTGTTGTTCCTAAAAAATGGGCTTCAATTTTTTCGGATACCGGGCTCATAAATGGTGCGGACAAAGCCATAACAATATGTTTATATAAGATGAGTCCAAGAGCAATAATCAATAACCCACCAATAACATTAGCAATTCTTGTAAATGTCTCTTTACCCCATTCCCAAATCCAGAGTTTTGAGATGAAAGAGCCAATATTATCAGATAACCCATAAGCAGAAACCCCAACAATAAGTGCTGTAACGATGCTTATTAAAATGGGCACGGCAAAGTATTTCCAGAGCTTCAACTTGGAGATTACCCCAAAAGCTCCTAAATATGCTTGTATGCCCCTTATAATGTTTTTAAGCATTGTATTCTTTAACAGCATCGATAAATGCTTGGGCGTTTTCCAATGGTATATTAGGTAAAATACCGTGACCTAAATTTACAATATATTTATCTTTCCCAAATGCGTCAATCATTTGATGAACCATTTTCTTGATTTCAGATGGTGGCGATAACAATCTAGAAGGATCAAAATTACCTTGTAACGTAATATTCCCGCCTGTTAAATATCGTGCATTCTTTGGTGAGCACGTCCAATCTATTCCCAATGCCGAAGCATTACTTTGTGCCATCTCGTTTAAGGCGAACCAACATCCTTTTCCAAAGGCAATTACAGGAGCCATATCTTTTAAAGCCTCTATAATTTGGTTGATATATTGCCACGAAAACTCTTGATAATCGGTTGGTGATAACATACCACCCCAAGAATCGAAAATTTGAACCACATCGCAACCTGCTTTTACTTTTTCTTTAAGATATGCAATAGTGGTATCGGTTATTTTTTGAAGCATTTGATGTGCTGCCACAGGATTGGTAAAACAAAATGCCTTGGCTTTATCAAACGTTTTGCTGCCTTGACCTTGAACACAATAACATAAAATAGTCCATGGCGAACCAGCAAAACCTATTAATGGAATGTCGTTATTAAGTAATTCCTTAGTGGCTTTAATGGCTTGGTATACATAATCCAATTCTACCGTTACATCGGGAACAATAACATTATCCACGTCTTTTTGTGTGCGAACAGGATTTGGCAAATACGGCCCAAAGTTAGGTTTCATTTCTACTTCAATATTCATAGCTTGTGGAATGACCAAAATGTCGCTAAACAAAATAGCAGCATCCATACCGTAACGTCTAATAGGTTGTACGGTAATTTCGCTAGCTAATTCTGGCGTGCGACAACGTGTAAAGAAGTCGTATTTGGCTTTTATTTCCATAAATTCTGGAAGGTAACGTCCTGCTTGGCGCATCATCCAAACAGGTGGGCGTTGCACGGTTTCACCTTTTAAAGCTCTTAAGAATAAATCGTTTTTTATCATAATGTCTTTGTATTTTACCTTGTTTATAAAGGCTTAAATGTAATGCGTTGTTATGTTATTTAGTAAGCTGTTTAACGACCGATTTCAAAACACTTTCAATAGTTGGTTTGTTTGCTATATGAATGTTTTCGGCAAACGGTTTTGCGGCTTTTGCTGTTGTTTTACCAATACAAAATATGGCTTTGTTTTTTAAAGAGTTATTTGCTGTAAAACTTTCAATACCACTTGGGCTAAAAAATAATACGGCGTCAAATGGTTTTGAAATAAGTTGTTTATTTAAAGCCGTTTTGTATACTTCAACTTCTTTAAAGCTAATGTTATTTTTGGTTAAAATATTTGGTAATTCGTCTCTTCTAATGTTGTTACAGAAAAACCAAAAATGCTCGTTTTTATGGTTTTTTACAATGAATTTAGCCAAATCTGTACCATAATTAGTCATTTTAGTTACATTTTGGCCATTTTCTTCTAAAAGAGCTTTTGTTTTTTCACCAACACAAAAGCAGTTTTTTATCACTACTTTTTTGTCTATTACCGCTTTTACAGCATTTTTACTAGTAATAATGGCGTTCTCAGCTATAATTTCATCATCAAAATCTAAAAAATCAATAGTAATAGCATTATAATCTATAACATTGATATTAGCTTTTGTGAGAACATTTTTTTGTTCTTGGGTTAATATTTTGGTTGAAAGTATGGTCATTTTACAATGCAGCTTTTATAGCTTTCATTAATTCATCCCCACCATTTTCCAAAATTTCTAGTGCGCAAGCTTCTCCAAAACCTTTGTATTTGGAGCGCGCCACGGATTTACTTACACTTAATTTTTTAGTTCCATCGAGAGCAAGTAACACGCCTTCAAATTGAATAGAGTCGCCATTAATTGTAGCCGACGCTCCAATTGGTGCTGTACAACCACCTTCTAAAACGCGTAAAAACTCACGTTCTATATGGGTGCAAATTTCGGTAGGTTGATGATTTAACTTTGAAATAGCTTTAGTTGAAAACGTATCATCCTGCAATGTTACAACAACCATAGCGCCTTGTGCTGGTGCTGGAATCATCCAATCCAGTTCGATGTGGTTTTCGGGGAGAATGGCGATGCGTTCTAATCCTGCTTTGGCAAAAATAGCAGCGTTCCAACTACTGTCTTCTAATTTTTGTAAACGTGTTATAACATTGCCTCGCAATCCTTCAACGGTATGATTAGGGTATTTGTTAAGCCATTGGGCTTTGCGTCTTAAACTTCCTGTTGCAATAGTTCCAACGGTGTTTAAAAAATCTACATCTTTATAAACTAAAATATCTTTGGTGTTTGCTCGCGGTAAAACGGCCGATTGCACAATGCCTTTAGGTAATGCTGTTGGGACATCTTTCATAGAATGTACAGCAATATCTACATCGCCATTAAGCATGGCGATGTCCAGAGTTTTGGTAAAAACACCTGTTATACCAAGCTCATAAAGTGGTTTGTCTAGAATAATGTCGCCTTGTGATTTTACAGGAACTAGTTTGGTGTTATATCCTAAATCTTCTAGTTTTCGTTGTACGGTTTTGGCTTGCCAAAGTGCTAATTTACTATCGCGTGTACCAATTCTTATGACTTTAGACATACTTAGTTTCTTCTAATTGAAACACTTTTTTTATGAGTTCTAGACTTTCATCAGTAGAGATGTCATCATCTTTTAAATGATGCGCAAAGTGATTAGTTATTTTTTGAATGATATTGTTGCTTATTAATTCAGCTTGTTCTTCGTTAAAATCAGAAAGTTTTTTCCGCTGAGTATCTAGTTCAGCAGTTTTAAAATCATTCAATTTAAGTTTTAAAGCTTTTATTGTTGGGGCAAACTTTCGGGTTTCTAGCCAACTGTTAAATTCTGCTTTAACCTCTTCAATAATGGCTTCGGCAACAGGAATATGCGTTTTACGGTCTTCTAGAGTTTTATCTGTAATTTGTGATAAATGGTCTAAATGAACCAACGTTACATTGTCTAGTTCAGAAACATTGTGGTCAACATTTTTAGGAATAGATAAATCCAAAACCAATAATGGTTTTTTGGATTGTATCAAGTATTTATCAACCGTAGGATTTTGCGCGCCTGTAGCAACAATTAAAATATCCGAACCATTAATTTCTTCCTGTAAATTGGCATAATCTTTAACCACAACATTAAATTTGCCAGCAACTTCTTCGGCTTTTGTTTTTGTGCGGTTTATTAAAGTAATATGTTCGTTTTTGGTGTGCTTTATTAGGTTTTCACAAGTGTTTCTGCCTATTTTCCCTGTACCAAATAGTAGGATGTTTTTATTAGTGATATCCGAAACATTGTTGAGAATATAATGAACAGAAGCAAACGAAACAGACGTGGCACCAGACGAAATATTTGTTTCGGTTTTTATACGCTTGCTAGCTTGAATTACAGCATTTACCAAACGCTCTAAGTAATTGTTAAGCAACCCTTCTTTTTTAGATTGTCTTGCCGCAGCCTTTAACTGACTTATAATTTCGAAATCACCTAAAATTTGACTATCTAAACCACCACCAACTTTAAAAATATGCGAAACTGCCTCGTTGCTTTTGTGAATATAAGCTACTTTTTGAAACTCCTCAACGGTGCCTTTGGTGTTGTCACAAAGTAATTTTATTAATTGAAAAGGGTGCTCTGCAAACCCATATAACTCAGTACGGTTACATGTTGAAGTTACAATAAGGCTAGAAATGTTATTGGCTTTGGCTTGAGTAAATAAAGCAGTTTTAGCATTTTCATCTAAGCTAAAATGACCGCGCGTTACGGCATCTGCTTTTTTGTAGCTTAATCCAATAGCATAAAATGTTTTGTGTTTTTTAGACTGCGGCATAAATAAATCAAAATACAAGTGACAAAAATATAAGGACGATGCAACAAAAAGTAACGCTAAAAGAACTTTTAATGTCGATAGTGGTTTTTTAGCGTTGTTTTTTTATAGAAACTGATAAATATCATATTTTTGCAGACATATCAAAGCTTTTGATGTTTCTAATTTAGAACAAGTCTAAATAATTATGTAGTGAAGTCTGATTTTAACCGTATGAAAAATGTCGCTAAAGGGTCGTTTTCCGAAGTGAAAATAGACGAAGATTTTATTGTGCTTACCTATCAAAATGAAAATGAGCTAGTTGAGGTTTTAGAGCGTGATATTGATAGTAGCTTTATACAGTTTCATTTTTGCTTAAAAGGGTCTTGTAAGTTTGTATTTAATCAAGGAAATTATGGTTTAAATATTGAAGATGAAAAATCGTTGTTATTGTATAATCCGCAACGGGATTTACCTATTCATATTAATAGCAACCCACATACTTGGCTAGTTTCAGTCTTAATTTCAATAAAAAAATTCCATAGCTTATTTTCGCAAGAAGCCGATTACATAACGTTTTTGAGCGATGATAATAAAGATAAAAAATATTATAAGGATGGGAAAATTACGCCATCAATGGCTATTGTGTTAACACAACTTATCCATTATAATCTTAATAGTTCTATAAAAAATCTTTATTTCAATGGCAAAGCATATGAGCTATTAAGTTTGTACTTTCACAGAAATGAAGAAGCCAATGTAGAACAATGCCCATTTTTGGTTGATGAAACCAATGTAATTAAAATACGAAAAGCCAAGGATATTATTATATCACGAATGGCTGAACCACCAACTTTGCAAGAATTGGCCGATGAAATCGGACTAAGTCTTAAAAAACTTAAAGAAGGGTTTAAAGAAATTTATGGTGACTCGGTATTTAGTTTTTTGTTTGACTATAAAATGGAGTATGCCAGAAAACTTTTGGAATCGGGAGATCACAATGTAAATGAAGTGGGCTTAAAAGTAGGTTACAGTACAGCAAGTCATTTTATTGCAGCATTTAAAAAGAAATATGGTACGACACCAAAAAAATATGTGATGTCGATATCTTAACTAAGAAAAATTAATGAAAAAAGGAATTTTACTCGTCAATCTGGGCTCGCCAGACAGTCCTAATCCAAAGGATGTAAAAACATATCTTGACGAATTTTTAATGGATCCGCGTGTTATTGATGTGCCATTTTGGTTACGTAGTTTTATTGTGCGCGGTATTGTTTTAAACACACGACCAAAAGCATCGGCCGCTGCTTATCAAAAGATTTGGTGGGAAGAAGGATCGCCGTTAATTGTTATTTCAGAGCGCTTACAGGAAAAAGTGCAACAACAAGTAGAAATGCCTGTTGGATTGGCTATGCGTTATGGAAGTATGACCATAAAAAAGGGCCTTCAAGATTTGGTTGATAAAGGTGTAGAAGAGGTGTTGCTTATTCCGTTGTATCCACAATTTGCTATGGCAACAACCGAAACAATTTTGGTATTGGCCAAAGACATAAGAAAAACAGATTTTCCTAATTTAAAAATCACCGATTTACCGGCGTTTTATAATAATCCAGATTATATAGAAGTCTTGTCAAATAGCATTTCAAGACATTTAAAAGGAAAAAACATAGATCACTTACTATTTTCTTATCATGGAGTTCCAGAGCGTCATATTAAAAAAAGCGATATTACGAAGTCGCATTGTAAAATAGATGGAAGCTGTTGTGTAACAGCATCAAAAGCACATCAATTTTGTTACCGTCATCAATGTTTTGAGGTAACGCGTTTGGTTGCTGAAAAACTTCAATTAGAAGAAGGAAAATATTCTACATCCTTTCAATCGCGCTTAGGGTTCGATCCGTGGTTACAACCATATACCGATAGAACCATCGAACGATTAGGAACTCAAAGCGTGAAAAATATGGCAGTTGTTACGCCAGCTTTTGTAAGTGATTGCCTGGAAACCTTAGAAGAAATTGCTATGGAAGGTGAAGAGATTTTTCACGAAGTTGGTGGCGAAAATTTCACGACAATACCTTGTTTAAACGACGATCAAGAGTGGGTAGATTTATTAGCCAAGTGGATTAACACGTGGGTAACCACAGAAACCGTGACCGTTTAATGGCGAAAGTAGCTTCGGAAGACTTAGGTACGAAACCCATAAGTAAATTATTGGTAAAACAAGCTGTTCCGGCGTCGATAGGTATTTTGGTAATGTCGCTGAATATCCTTGTCGATACTATTTTTGTTGGTAATTGGATTGGTTCTACAGCCATTGCAGCTATTAATGTCGTGCTGCCTGTGTCGTTTTTTATTGCTGCCCTTGGAATGAGTATTGGCGTTGGTGGATCGTCCATTATTTCTCGTGCTTTAGGAGCAGATAATAAAAGCAAAGCGTTAAAAACTTTTGGTAATCAAATTACTTTAACCCTTTTGTTTACGGTAACTTTAGTCGTTTTTGGGTTGTTGTACGTTGATGATATTATTCCTGCTTTTGGAGGTAAAGGAGCCATTTTCGAGCCTGCAAAAATTTACTACATCATTGTACTTTATGGTGTGCCTTTCTTGGCACTTTGTATGATGGGAAATACCGTTATACGTGCCGAAGGTAAACCAAAGTTTGCTATGTATGCCATGATGATTCCATCGGTTGGCAATCTTATTTTAGATTATGTGTTTATTAACGTTCTGGATTTGGGTATGTATGGTGCTGCTTGGGCAACCACAGGATCGTATATGTTGTGTTTGCTGTTTATTTTGTGGTTTTTCTTTTCGAAAAACTCCGAATTAAAACTAAGTTTTGCTCATTTAGGTTTAGATAAATTAATAGTTAAAGAAATAGGCTCATTAGGCTTTGTCACTTTAGCTAGACAAGCCGTTGTAAGTATCACCTATTTGTTTATGAACAACATTCTATTCAATTTAGGAGGCGAAACCTCGGTGACTGCTTATGCCATTGTTGGACGAATGTTAATGTTTGCTTTGTTTCCAGTTTTCGGAATCACCCAAGGCTTTTTGCCTATTGCAGGCTATAATTATGGTGCATCAAAATATAGTCGTGTGCGAGAAACCATTAATACAGCCATTAAATACGCGGTTATTTTGGCAACGGTCATTTTTATATTATTAATGCTATTTCCCGATGTCATTACACGTTTATTTACACACGATGCCGAAGTACTTAAAGAAACACCAAGTGCTATGCGTTGGGTGTTTGCAGCAACACCTATTATTGCTATTCAATTAATTGGCGCGGCGTATTTTCAGGCCATTGGTAAAGCGACGCCAGCTTTGCTGTTAACGTTAACACGGCAAGGGTTTTTCTTTATTCCGTTAATCTTGATTTTACCCAGTTTTTATGGTGAATTAGGCGTGTGGATGTCGTTCCCTATTGCCGATGTGTTGGCAACTATTGTTACGGCATATTTTTTAAACAGGGAAATACGAAAGACTTTAATTAAACCAATTTCAGAATAATTACCTTTAGCTTGTGGAATATTACAATTATATAAAAGCGTTACATTTAATTTTTGTTGTGACTTGGTTTGCAGGATTGTTCTACATTCCAAGACTTTTTGTATACCAAATAGAAGCTTTTCATAAGCCATCGCCAGAGAAAGACATTCTTGGCAAACAGCTAAAACTAATGGCAAAACGCTTGTGGAATATTATTACTTGGCCATCGGCTATTTTGGCAACTGTGTTTGCCGTATGGTTGTTAATTATACAACCAGTTTGGTTGCAACAACCTTGGATGCACGTTAAATTATTATTTGTTTTACTGCTTTTTGTGTATCACCTAAAAACGCATCAGTTTTATAAACAGTTACAACGTGATGAGGTAACAAAAACATCTAATTTCATGCGCTTGTGGAATGAAGGCGCCACGTTTATTCTATTTGCTGTGGTGTTTTTGGTCATTCTAAAAAATGCTATAAACTGGATTTTTGGCGTTGTTGGCATTGTGGTTTTAGGCGTATTATTAATGTTAGGGTTTAAAATCTATAAAAACATTAGGTCTAAAAATCCCAATGCATAAAATGAAGTGGCTTGATTATTGCTATATTTAGTTAACTAAATAAACGTATGCAGCTAAAAAAACTCTCTTTACGATTTAGGATTTTTATTGCGATGATTTTACTGGTGCTTGTCGCATCTATTTTGATTGCAGTAGTAACAATTCATCAATATAGAGAAGAAACAAAAGACTATCATCAAGAGCGATTAAATAGAAAAGAACGCGCCATAAAGCGTAATATAGATTTTGTTATACGTGAAACTACTTACGAAGTTACCACCGAAAAAATCCCCTTAATTTTTAAGGAAGAAATTTACGAAATTGCCGATGTTCACAATCTGCAGGTTAAATTATACGATTTAGATGGCGGACTTCTTATTTCTTCAAAAGCATCTATTTCACCAGATACTACAGCAACAAATTGCTTGGACGCCAATATTCTAAATCATTTATCGCAAACTTCAGAACGCCGCTATGTTGAAAAGAATTTTGAAGGAGGCCGGGTGTTTCAATCATCGTATTCATACATCACCGATCAAAAATTTAAACCGTTAGCGATTTTAAATTTACCATATTTAGAAGATGATGACTTTTTTACTAACGAGCTGAATGAGTTTTTAAAACGCTTAGCCTTAGCATATTTATTTATGTTATTTTTCGCCATAGTCTTGGCGTATTGGCTGTCCAAATACATAACCAAGTCTCTTAAGGCCATAAGTGAAAAAATGAAAGCCACACGCCTTGAAAAACGTAACGAGAAAATAGAAGTCGAATCCTCAAGTGAAGAAATTGAAAACTTGGTTAAGGCTTACAATAGTATGATAGACGAGCTTGAAGAAAGTGCTGTGAAATTAGCGACAAGTGAACGTGAACAAGCCTGGCGCGAAATGGCAAAACAAGTAGCTCACGAGATTAAAAATCCATTAACACCAATGCGATTAAGTGTGCAAAGTTTTCAACGTAAGTTTGATGTTAATGACCCTGATATTGATAAAAAAGTAGATGAATATTGTAAAACACTTATTCAACAAATAGATACCATGAGTTCGATAGCATCGGCATTTTCAAATTTTGCCAAAATGCCTGCGCAAAAAAATGAAATGCTAAATGTGGTCGAAATTACCAAGCTAGCCTTAGATATTTTTAGTGAAGATTATATCCATTTTACATCTGAAAAGGATGTTATTAATGCAAAATTAGATCGTACACAACTTATTCGCGTGGTTACAAACCTGGTAAAAAACGGCACGCAAGCTATTCCAGACGATAAAGAAAACAAGACCATTTTAGTAAATGTTTCCAAAGGAAACCAAGAGGTTATTATCACTATTTCGGATAATGGCGTAGGTATTTTAGAAGAAAACAAAGACAAAATATTCGAACCTAAGTTTACCACTAAGTCAAGTGGTATGGGGCTTGGTTTAGCAATGGTAAAGAACATTGTGGAAACTTATCAAGGAAGTATTACCTTTACCACAGAAAAAAATAAAGGAACCACGTTTAAGGTGGTTTTTCCAACCGAATAAATCAATAAAAATGAGTTATAACAACATTCTTTCAGAACAAAACAATGGTATTACAACCATAACCATTAATAGACCAAAAAAATTAAATGCGTTAAACAAAGCAACCATCCAAGAGCTTCACGAGGCTTTTAAAGCAGCCGATAATGATGCCAATACTAAGGTGATTATTATTACAGGAAGTGGCGAAAAAGCCTTCGTAGCAGGAGCAGACATTAGTGAGTTTGCCGACTTTAACGTGAATCAAGGTCAAGAATTGGCTGCTAAAGGTCAAGAATTGTTGTTTGATTTTGTGGCTAACCTAGGCACGCCAGTTATTGCAGCTTTAAATGGTTTTGCGCTTGGCGGTGGATTAGAACTGGCAATGGCCGCACATTTTAGAATTGCTAGTGACAATGCCAAAATGGGCTTGCCAGAAACCTCGCTTGGTGTAATTCCAGGCTATGGTGGTACACAACGTTTACCGCAACTTATTGGCAAGGGTCGCGCTATGGAATTGGTAATGACAGCTGGTATGATTGATGCCGATACGGCGCTAAATTACGGTTTAGTAAACCACGTGACAACTTTAGATGAGTTAATCCCTCTAGCTGAAAAACTAGCTGGAAAGATTATGCGAAACTCGTCTGTCGCTATTCGTTCGGCCATTAAAGCGGTTAATGCTAATTACGAAGATGGTGTGAATGGTTTTAATGTTGAGGTTGAAGAATTTGGAAACTGTTTTGGTACCGAAGATTTTAAGGAAGGTACCACAGCATTTTTAGAAAAACGTAAAGCCGATTTTCCAGGGAAATAACCTTATACTTGAAAATATAAGAGGCAGCCTAAAAAGCTGCCTTTTTTTGTTGAAAACTTGTTTCATTTTAACAATTTTTCGCGGGTTATTCTTTATAATTTTAAAGAAATATTCCCGTTTTATGTCTTCTTTAGAACAGCAAAAACCCATTATCAAAGGTCGTGGCGCACAAAAAAATGTGCGCAATCGTTTCTTTGAGTTAAGTCACGAGATGCGCGACGATTTTTTGGAGTTTTGTGCTAAGGAAGGTGAAGATGCCGATAAGAACAAAACAGTATATCTAGAAACCTTCCCTAAAACCATTGTCAACAAGGTGAAAAGCCCAGATGTTGGGATGACGTATTCTATGAATATGTATCAAGGTTGCGAACACGGTTGTATTTATTGTTACGCACGAAACTCTCACGAATATTGGGGTTATAGTGCTGGATTGGATTTTGAACGTCGCATTTTGGTCAAAAAAAATGCGCCAAAGTTACTGGAAGATCTTCTGAAAAAGAAAAGCTGGCAAGCCCAAACTATTGTTATGTCTGGTAACACCGATTGTTATCAACCGGCTGAGAAAACGTTTCAACTTACAAGACAATGTTTAAAAGTGTTTTTAAAGTATAAACACCCCGTAGCTATTATTACAAAAAATGCTTTGGTATTGCGTGATTTGGATCTTTTGAAAGCATTACATAAAGATGGTTTGGTGGCTGTTAATATTTCTATTACGTCATTATCAGAAGATACTAGGCGTATATTGGAGCCCAGAACGGCCACGATTAAAAAACGTTTGGAAACCGTTAGAACGCTTTCAGAAAATGGTATTCCCGTTAATGTAATGTTAGCACCCATTATCCCGTCGATTAATAGTCACGAAATATTGCCAATGGCAAATCAAGTATCAGAATCTGGTGCCTTATCCATTGCGCATACCATTGTGCGTCTGAATGGCGCTATTGGGGAGATTTTTTCCGATTGGATTAAAAAAACAATGCCAGATAGAGCCGAGAAAGTACTTCACCAAATTGAAAGTTGCCATGGCGGAACGCTTAACGATAGTCGTTACGGAACACGAATGCGTGGTGAAGGTAAAATTGCCGAGCAAATAAATATGCTAATACGATTGGCAAAACAAAAATACTTTAAAGACAAAATGATGCCTAGATTAAATACTCAGCTTCACGAGCAGTATAAAGAAGGCCAATTGAAATTATTTTAACTAACGTTCGCCATGCCATTCGCCATAAAACTGGTCCAAATAAGTTTCCATAAATTGATGACGTTGTTTGGCCAATTGCTTTCCAGTTTCAGTATTCATCAGGTCTTTTAAAAGCAGTAGTTTTTCGTAAAAATGATTTAGAGTTGGCGCTGTTGAAGCTTTGTATTCCTCTTTGTTCATATTAAGTTTGGGCGCAATATCTGGATCATAAAGTTTTCGGTTTTTATAACCACCATAATTAAAACACCTTGCAATACCAACAGCGCCAATAGCATCTAATCTATCGGCATCTTGAATAACGTTCAATTCAGGTGAGGTGAAGGTTTGTTCAAAATTACCACCTTTGTACGAAATGTTTTTAATGATATTCACAACGTGATCGATAACATCTAAATCTACATCCAATTTAAATAGAAACTCACGAGCAATTCTAGGACCAACATTTTCATCGCCATCGTGAAACTTGCTGTCAGCAATATCGTGCAGTAAGGCTCCTAAAGCCACCACAAAGACATCTGCATTTTCATTTTTTGCAATGCGTAAACTGTTGTTTAAAACCCGTTGCGTATGAAACCAATCGTGACCACCTTCGGCATTTTCAAGTTGTTGTTTTACAAAGATTTTTGTTTTATCTACGATTTCGTTTTGTGTCATACGATAACATCTTTTGTGATTTCAGTTTCCAAGTGTTTAATTAGTGTATTATAATCAAAATCACTCACTTTTACGGGTTGATGAACTTTAAACTTTAAATGCGCTCCCAATCCCATGGGGAGTTTTCCGTAGCGTAGCATTTTCCAAGAATTGTTAATGGTTATGGGAATTACCATAGCATTTGGAATACCTTCAAACAAAGTAATCAAACCTTTTTTCTGAAAAGGTTTTGGTAGGCCTGTTCGGCTTCGTGTGCCTTCAGGGAAAATGGTCGCCGCCCGGTTATTGGTTTTAATGTATTCGGCAAAGTTTTTAATGGTTTGAACGGCTTCTTTTGGTTTTTTTCTATCGATTAAAGCTGAGCCGCCATATTTTAAATTGAAAGATACACTTGGTATGCCTTTTCCTAATTCTTTTTTACTAATAAATTTGGGGTGGTGTTTGCGCATATACCAAATAATAGGGGGAATGTCGTACATACTTTGATGGTTAGCAACAATGATGATAGGTTGGTTTGCGTCTATCTTATAAGGGTTGTTAAAAGAATATCTAGTGCCTAAAATATTGGTACAGCGCATTAAAAAAAACTGTAGCCAATCGACACTTTTTTTATGGGCTTGATATCCAAACATGTTTAGACATAGCCATTGTATAGGGTGAAAAACAACAAGCGTTAGTCCAAAAAATATAAAGTAAATAACGGTTAGGGGGTAGGCCAAGAGTTTTGTCATTTTACAATTATTGTTTTGCACAAATTTAAAAATAAAAACAGCTTTGTTTTTGATAATCTTGTTAGGGAAAAATATTATTGAATTTGTATATTGTATCGATAAATAATCGACGTGCAGAAAAAAGAGCTATTATTCCTTTTATATTTATTTGTGTTTGTGTACACATCTGCACAAGAAATCCCGCCAATAAGCATCTTTCAACCCAAAACCTACAAAGCCGAAGCGCAAAATTGGGCGATAAGTCAAAGTCAAGATAAGTTTATTTATGTGGCTAACAATTCTGGGTTACTGGAGTTCAATGGTGCCAAATGGCAGTTATATCCCTCACCAAACGAGTCTATTGTTAGATCGGTTAAAGTTATTGGAGATAAAATATTTTCAGGATGTTATATGGAGTTTGGCTATTGGCAAAAAAACAATTTTGGCAATTTAGATTATACTTCATTATCAAACAAGATTGCTAGTAAACTTCTCGAAGATGAAGAGTTTTGGAACATTTTGAAAATCGACAAATGGGTGATTTTTCAATCACTTAGCAGGCTTTATGTTTATGATACTAAAGATAATAATATAGATATAATTGATTCAGAAACTAGACTCAATAAAGCCTTTAATGCCAATGAGACCATTTATTTTCAGGGTTTGGGTAAAGGGTTTTTTGAGGTTAACAATGGCAAGGCAAACTTGATTTCAGATCATGCTGTATTGAAAGAAAAAATAGTTGTTGACATCTTCTACATTGACTCAAAATTACTTTTTCTAACCCAGGACAATGGTTTTTATTGGCTTGACAACAACCAATTGAATAAATGGAATATTGCTGCTAACAAAGCTTTGGATTTAAAAAGTGTGTATAGTTGCAAGCGGTTAAAAGATGGTTCCTTTGTTTTAGGAACCATTTCCAATGGTGTTCTAATTGTTGATAAAAAAGGCGAAATACTATATGAAATCAACCAATTAAGCGGCTTAAGTAACAACACAGTATTAAGCGTTTTTGAAGATGATGAAAGTAATATTTGGTTAGGTTTGGATAACGGCCTAAACATGATTGACTTTGATTCTCCATTTAAAATCTATAATGATTATCAGGGTATTATAGGAACTACTTATGCTTCCATAGTTTTTAACGGCAACCTATATGTAGGGACTAACCAAGGACTATTTTATAAAAAGCAAAACACTAAAAGGTCTTTCAAGTTTATTGAAGGAACCAAAGGGCAAGTATGGAGTTTAAAAGAAATAGATAATACGCTTTTTTGTGGCCATCATAATGGCACTTATATTATAGAAGGGAGCACTTCAAAACTAATTTCACAAGAAAATGGTACTTGGGATTTCACTCCGTTAAATGATAATCTTATTTTGCAAGGTAACTATAGCGGTTTGTTTGTATTGGAAAAGCAGGATGATAATACCTGGTTTTTAAGAAATAAAATTAACGGTTTTAATATATCCTCCAAACATGTTCAATATGCTGGTGAGCGCTTGTTGTTTGTAAGCCACGAATACAAAGGCGTATTTAAAGTTGAGTTGGATGCGAATTTTATGAATGTCGTTCATTTTGGGAAAGCTCCTGGAGTAAGTAAAGGCGTAAATTCAAGCTTAGTAAAATTTAATGATACCATTTATTATGCTTATAAGTATGGGATTTTTAAGTACAACTCTAAACAAGATACCTTTGTTAAAGATGCCACTTTAAGTAGCATTTACAAAGATTTTGAGTATACATCTGGTAAGCTTATTGCAATTAAAGAGGATGATCAACTATGGGCTTTTGGTACAGATTATATTTATGCCATTTCCAAAGGCAGTTTTGATAACAACCCAAAAATTGAGAGTATTGTTTTTCCAAGCTCATTTGGAGACGAATTATCAGGTTACGAAAACATAAGCAAGATAAGTAAAAACAATTATTTAGTTGGTTCATCTTATGGTTATGTTGTGTTGGAAACCAATAAAATAGACGATTATCAGTATGCAATAAGCATAAATAAAATATCCAGTAAGGCAGCCAATGCCAACTATAGCTTATTAGATAAAATACAATCCCAAGACTTTAAGTATAAAAACAATTATTTTCATTTGGAATACAGCATTCCGTTGTTTAACACCTATTATCAACCCAAATACCAGTATAAACTAGAAGGCTTGCACAAAGATTGGTCCAATTGGTCAACAGAAACGTCACATAGCTTCGAAAATTTACCATCGGGAAATTATACTTTTAAAGTTAGGGCAAAAGTAGGGAATACGCTATCCTCCAACGAAGCTTCGTACAGCTTTAAGATAGAAAAGCCATTTTATAAAAGTAATGTGGCCATGTTTTTTTACCTGTTAGGGCTTCTGCTATTTAGTTTGCTAATGCACAACATATATAGATTTTATTATAGGAAAAAACAAAAAAAGCTACTAACAGAAGCAGCGCGTAAATTGGAATTAAAACAACTGGAAAACCAGCAACAAGCCATGCGCTTTAAGAACGAAAAGTTAGAGCAAGATATAGAGAACAAAAACCGTGAGTTGGCCATTTCTACTATGAGCTTAATTAAAAAGAACGAATTTCTTAATCTTATTAAAGGAGAATTAAACCAAGTCAAAGATGTAAAGGATGTAAAACCAGTTGTGCGTTTAGTAGACAAAAATTTGAACAACACAGACGACTGGAAGTTTTTTGAAGAAGCGTTTAACAATGCTGATAAGGATTTCTTAAAAAACCTAAAAGCAAAACACTCCAACTTAACTCCAAACGATTTAAAGTTGTGTGCCTACCTAAGACTTAACTTATCATCCAAAGAAATAGCTCCGCTACTAAACATTTCTGTAAAAAGCGTAGAGGTTAAACGCTACAGATTAAGAAAAAAAATGAATCTAGACCACGAATCTAGCTTAACCAATTACATTTTGGGCATATAATAAACCAAACAACATCCCACTTTACCTTAACATTACCTATACAATAGTCGCTTTTTTGATAAATCGTTAATCTAACGTAAACTTTTCATTATTCTTTCAAATACTCAATCTAAAGCATCATAAAGTGTGATATTCATAAATTTACCCCCTTTTTTTTGATATGTATGTTTTTTGTAAAGGTGTATTTTGAGAATTTAACATATATAAATGCTAGTTTTATAACTCATCAAAATATCTTCTTAACCAAAATACAAACCACTAATGAGAAAACACATATTCAAATACTTGCTTATAGCGTGTTCCTTTACAGTTTTTGCCCAATCTGATAACGTCTCGGTGCTCAACGATAACGATGGAGTAAAACTTATGGTAAATGGTGAAGCTTTTATGATTAATGGTATGAACTGGGACTATATTCCAATTGGCACTAATACAATAGATGCCAAGTTTTGGGAAAAATCTGACGATGTCATTAAAGCAGGTCTAGATACCGAAATGTCCTTGCTTAAAAACATGGGAGTAAATGTCATAAGACAGTATACGGGTGTGCCAGCAAGATGGATAAAATATATCTATGAGAAATATGGCATTTACACGATGCTTAACCACTCTTTTGGACGTTATGGCTTAACTATAGATGGCGTTTGGACGCCCATTACCATTTATGACGATCCCAAAACATCGCAACTTCTTTTAAGTGAAATAGAGATGTTGGTCAAAACGTATAAAGACACACCAGGCTTGTTAATGTATTTATTAGGAAACGAAAACAACTATGGTTTGTTTTGGCAAGGTGCCGAAACTGAGGACTTTCCAGATGATGAATCTCAAAAAGCATTTATAGGCGAGTCAAGAGGAAGACCAATGTACAAGTTAATGAACGATGCTGCCAAAAAAATGAAAGCCATGGATGCTAATCATCCAGTTGCTATCTGTAACGGAGATGTCTTGTTTATAGACATTATTGCAGAAGAATGCCCAGACATAGACATCTATGGGACCAATGTATATAGAGGTGTGTCGTTTACCGATATGTTTGATGTGGTCAAGGAAAAACTCAACAAACCATTAATGTTCACAGAATTTGGAGCCGATGCATTTAATGCCATAGAAAATCAAGAAGATCAAAAAGCACAAGCTTACTATATGCTTGGCAACTGGAAGGAAATTTATCAAAATGCCGCAGGTTTGGGCAGGGCAGAAAACTCCATTGGTGGCTTTACGTTTCAATTCAGCGATGGCTGGTGGAAGTATGGGTTTGATAAGCGTGAAAATGCCGATATTCACGATAACAATGCTTCTTGGGCAAATGGAGGCTACGACATAGACCTTGCTCCAGGCGAAAATAACATGAATGAAGAGTGGTTTGGTATTTGTGCAAAAGGGCCGACCAACGAAAGAGGCCTTTACGAATTATATCCAAGAGCAGCCTATTACGCCTTAAAGGAAGCACATAAGTTAAACCCTTATGATGACACTGTAACAGCCGGATTTGTGACCAACTATTTCAACAACATCCAAATTATGGATGCTGTATTAAGAGCGCGAGGTGATAAAGCAGCACTTGAAGCTAAAGAAACGGGCAAAATAAGGCTAAGTCAGTTGCAAGCTAAATTCACAACATTCAACACAGGTGGAAGTTTAATCACCACGCCCGAAAACGCCGACCCCAATGAAAATGTGTACCCAGACCAATTAGGGTTCGACCATATGCAATCGTATTTTGTGGGAGTGGAGGCCAACCCCACCCCAAACATGAGAGCCAATGTTGTGGTTAATTACATAGGTAGAGTGGCACAAAACCCAATAGATGAAATTTTTTATGAAAATAGAGCGCGAATAGTAACCCTTTCAACTAGCGAAGGTGAAGTTACCCTACAAGATAACAACAGGCTCAACATTTATCAAAGTGATTTTGAATGGAAATCCAAACATTTTGATTTAAGAGGATTTTACAGAACAGGGCACTACCACTGGCAGTACGAAGGCGATTTTTTCGGCCTTTATCCTGAAGCCAATTATGGCCCAAACCTAGATATTTATGGTGGTGAGATTTCAGGAGTAGAAGTAGATATGAAACGTGGCCTAGACGGCTTAAAAGCAGCTTTTGGACCTCAATTGTGGTGGGGTGCAAATCCAGCAATGCTTTTTAAGTACGGTCGAAAGTTTGGACATTTCAATGTTACAGGAATTTATCACAGAGACGTAGAAACAGACTTGAATTTTGATGATAACGGAAGACGAATCATTGATCAAAACCAAGCGCGAAGTGGTATAATACCACCTTGGCCAACCGAAAGAGCCACGCTTGCCATTGAAAGAGATTTTGGTAAAGTAGGCGTGACTGTTGGTGGTATTTGGGGAGGAAGTCCATTAAATGGTAGTGCTTTCCAAGATATTAAAAATGGAGTTGTTTATGAAGATAAAATAAAATCAAGCGATAATTGGGGAGGGAAAGCAAAAATCACTTATCAAGGAGGTCGATTCAATTGGTATGGTCAAGGTGCCATAATGGGATTGGTTGCCAATGGCGGTGCAGATGCTACACAAACCTTTACGGGATGGAGGCTTAAAGATACAGGAAGCGGTAACCAAACCAATATACTTTCTGGCTTTACCTATTCTTTTGGAGACATTCAAGTTGCACCCAACTTTTTATGGCAAAAACCATTGGTTGATCCAATGCCAAATGATGTTAATGCACCTGGTCGATTAAGAAATGTCATAGACGATCCGTTTGCGGTAAGATCAAACAGAGAAACTACAGCTGGAGAGCTTTTGCTAACCTACGATCCAACACCAGGAACTTGGATGTACCAATGGGACAATGACAGAGCTGAAGACGCAAAATTTGCCATGAACCTAGGGTTTGTTTACAGGCATCACCCAACAGCTATGGATGCTCACATAGGGTTTTTAGCTAACCGTACGTTTTTTGCGTTTACTAACTCTGTGCCAGCAGAAGACCTATGGGAAGTACATTCTAGAATGGTTTCCAAGGTCTCCCCAGATTTAGGGTTGATAGGAAATTTTTACTATGGAAATGGTCAAGGCAATGGTGATTCAGACAGAACAATTTACCGATTTGGTGGCGATGTAAGAGCCATATACAAGAAAATGAAGTTTCAAACACATTTAAAAATTAACGATTGGGGACCTTTTGACTATCATAGGGATTTCAACCTAACATTCCCAGTTCAATTTATGGCAGATATTTCTACTTCTCTTGGTAAACCAGATTGGTTTATATTACCAAATACCACTATAGGTTTGAGGTATACTTGGCGATCGTTAAATGAGTACTCTCCAAGATATGCGCCTTTGCAAGGCCCAGAATTTGGAGTGCCTCCACTAAGTCCAGTAGGGTTTCCTAATGGATCAGAATGGGAAATAAGAACCTACGTGCATATCAATATTGGAAAATAAAAAAATGGCAAAAATGAAAAATAGAACAGTAAATACACGAAACAGAGCACTTTTGCTTGGATTATTACTAGTCTTTGCGTTTGGTTGCGAAAGAGATCTTTCAGACGATGCGGTAGAAGCCAACTTTTCTACCTTAGGAGATGTGTTTCTGGATGCACCAGTTGGCTTAGGTACCGATTTTTATTTTCCCTACGGCGATTCAAATTTAGAAGTTATAAACTTTGAGGGCACAGAGGCTTACAGTGGCAACGCTTCACTTGAAATTAATGTTCCAAATGCCGACAATCCCGATGGAAATTACGCCGGCGGTATTTTTAGAATTGATGGTGCAGGCAGGGATCTCTCTGGCTATGATGCCTTAACCTTTTATGCCAAAGCTTCTCAAGGAATCATACTCGATCAAATTGGTTTTGGAGAAGATTTTATTGATAATGCTTATCAAGTAACACTTACTAATGTGAGTGTTGGAACAGCTTGGGAAAAATATGTAGTTCCAATTCCAGATCCTTCAAAATTGACAGAAGTAAGAGGCGTGTTTAGATATGCTACCGGAACGCAAAACACGGGAGGGTTTGGCTATACCATTTGGTTAGACGAAATAAAATTTGAAAAATTGGGAACGGTTGCACAACCAAGACCAAAAATATTGGAAGGTAATGATGTATCTGAGCAAACTTTTATCGGAGCATTGGCAAATGTTACAGGCTTATCCCAGACCTACAATCTAGGTACTGGAGAAGATGTAACGGTTGTTGCAGCACCTGCTTATTTTAATTTTCAATCTTCAAACCCAAGTACAGCCACAGTTTCAGAAGAGGGTACAGTCTCAGTAATTGGAAGTGGAATGACAACAATAACCGCTACTGTAGCAGGTGTTGATGCCGAAGGTTCATTAACCTTGGAGTCTTTGGGTAATTTCACAGCAGCTCCTGTTCCTACTGAAGACGAGTCGTTGGTAATATCCATATTTAGTGATGCTTATACCAATGTTCCAGTAGATTTTTATAATGGCTATTGGGAACCTTATCAAACTACAGAATCTGCCGATTTTACGGTAAATGGTGATAATGTACTCAACTATACAAACTTCAATTTTGTGGGAACTAGCTTTAGCAATCCTACTGTAAATGCTTCAGAAATGACTCACGTGCATTTCGATATTTTTGTTCCAGTTCTCGATGCTGGTGCACAACTAAAAATTACGCTAAGGGATTTTGGAGCTGATGGTGTAGATGGTGGTACAGATGATACCAATCAAGAATTCACACTTAACAGCAGCAATTTGGTTGATGGCGGTTGGGCAAGCATCGATATGCCCTTGTCTTTGGCAAACAAGGATAGCATGGGCCTTATTATTTATGAAAACTTAGGCACCAACTTAACCAATTTTTATGCAGACAATATCTATTTCTACCAAGTACCAACTTCGCCAACGGTTGCGGCACCAGATCCAACATTGGCAGCAGCAAATGTAATTTCGTTGTTTAGCGATGTGTATACAAATGTTACCGTAGATACTTGGCGTACCGATTGGTCTGCGGCAGCAACTATTTTGGATGATGTTGATGTTGATGGCAACCCAACAAAAAAATACACCAATTTAGGATTTGTAGGCGTAGAAACGGTAAGCACAACGGTTGATGCTTCTGCAATGACGCATTTTCATATGGATGTGTGGTCGCCAGACTTTACGTCTTTCAACATTAAGTTGGTAGATTTTGGAGCCGATAATGCCTTTGGTGGTGGCGATGATACTGAGCACGAAATCAGTATTAATGCTCTAGCTCAAGGCGAATGGGTAAGTTTAGATATACCATTGTCAGATTTCACCAATCTGACCTCAACTGCAAATATTGCCCAGTACATTTTTGTGGGACAACCTTATGAGGTTACAGATGTGTTTATCGATAACGTTTACTTTCACAATTAATACTTAAAACAACAACTTATGAAGTTTTTATCATACAAACATAATTTAGTATTGTTAAGCTTTTCAAGTCTAATAATTATGGGCTGCTCAACAGACGATACGCAAATAGTCACTACGATGGATAACTTGGTGATGGCTGATGAATTTGATGTCGATGGTGCTCCAGATGCCACACTGTGGAATTACGATATGGGGAACGGTTCAGAACAAGGCATACCAGGTTGGGGGAACAACGAGTTGCAGTATTACACAGATAGAACTGATAACATTGTAGTTGAAGATGGAATGCTGAAAATAACTGCACTAAGCGAATCTTACGAAGGTGCGTCTTACACTTCGGCAAGAATCAATACCAAAGATTTGTTTGAGCAAAAGTACGGTCGCTTCGAGGCTCGCATACAATTGCCTTGGGGTCAAGGTCTTTGGCCAGCATTTTGGCTGTTGGGAGCTAATTCTGATGAGGTCATCTGGCCTGCTTGTGGCGAGATAGACATTATGGAAAATCGTGGTAGCGAACCAACCATAGTTAATGGTACCATTCACGGCCCAGGCTATTCTGGAGGCGAATCTGTGACCAAGCTTTATGATTTGGTCAACGATAGGTTTGATACTGGATTTCACGTTTTTGGCATTGAATGGGACGAAAACTACATTAACTTTTATGTAGACGACGTGCTTTATAATCAATTAACACCAAATGATATTCCCGGCGACTGGATTTTTAACGACCAGCCTTTTTACATTATTATGAATGTGGCTGTTGGTGGCAATTATGGTGGCGTACCTAATGAAAACACGGTTTTTCCACAGCAAATGCTAGTAGATTACGTGCGAGTCTACAGTAAATAATACATTTAAAACACATAAAAACTATAATGAGGCAAAACAGAATTAAGCTGTTTTGCACAGAATTTTTCAACCATTAATCTAAAAGAGAATTACAGATTTTGATCGTAATGAAAGACATACAAGCCCTAAACAAAGAGATAAAACTCAAATCGGTTACCATAGGAAACGAGCAGTACTATAAAATTACCAACCATAATGAAATGCGACCTTTCTTTATGAGTATTGTGAGCGATTCCAACCATTGGATGTTCATTTCCAGTAATGGTGGTTTAACTGCTGGAAGAAAAGACTCTGAAAACGCACTATTTCCTTATTATACCGATGACAAGGTTACCGAGCTCAATGATGTTACGGGCAGTAAGTCCATATTTTGGGTAACCGTAGATAATCAAGCTCACCTATGGGAGCCTTTTTCTGACAGACAAGAAGGGCAGTACAACTATTCTAGAAACATTTACAAAAACAGATTTGGAAACAAACTCCTTTTTGAAGAAGTCAACCACGACTTGAACCTAACCTTTAGGTACCAATGGTGTTCTAGCAATCAATATGGTTTTGTACGTAAAAGCACACTTATTAACCATTCAGAGGCTGAGGTAAATGTGAAGTTGTTGGATGGTATTCAAAATATTATGCCCTATGGCGTAAACACCGATTTGCAAGCCATAAGAAGCAACTTGGTAGATGCCTATAAACGCAGCGAAATACAAAAGGAAACAGGCATCGGCATATACAGTTTAAGTGCCATAATTGTAGATAGAGCAGAACCTAGTGAAGCTTTAAAAGCAAACATGGTTTGGTCTTTGGGTATTAAAAACCCACAATATTTGGCCTCTTCATTGCAATTGGATGCGTTTAGAAACAATGCGTCGGTAAAAGAGGAAAATGACATCAAAGCCGAAAAAGGGGCTTACTTTTTGGTGAGTGAAATGAGTTTGCCTGCAGAATCCCAAAAACAATGGATGATTATCGCAAATGTTAACCAAACGATTTCAGCAATTTCGGCCATTGCACATAAAATAAAAAATAACGACAACTTAAAAACCCAAGTAAACAACGATATTCAATTAGGTACACAACGCCTTATGAATTTGGTTTCTGCATCTGACGGGTTTCAGCTATCAGCCGATAAACGTCGCAACACGCGTCATTACTCCAACACACTTTTCAACATTATGCGAGGTGGCATTTTTGATTTGAACTACCTAATTGAAAAGTGGGATTTTGATACCTATTTGGCAAAGGCCAATAAAAAAATACACAGAACTACCGAAAGCATTTTGGAAAAACTACCTGAGGTGTTCTCACTACAAAAACTCAAAGAGTTAGCTGTAAATAGTGATGACAAAAACTTTAGGCGTTTGGCAATGGAGTATATGCCACTCAAGTTTAGTCGTCGTCACGGCGATCCAAGCAGACCGTGGAACAAATTCTCAATTAACACTAGAAACGAAGATGATGGGTCGAAAATTTTGGACTATGAAGGCAACTGGCGTGATATTTTTCAAAACTGGGAAGCACTTGCGTATTCTTATCCCGAGTTTTTGGAGAGTATGATCCATAAGTTTTTAAACGCCACAACATTTGATGGGTACAATCCGTATCGGGTTACAAAGGATGGCTTTGATTGGGAGGTGATAGAAGAGCACGATCCTTGGTCGTACATTGGCTATTGGGGCGACCATCAAATTATTTATTTGCTCAAGTTTTTAGAAGCATTTCAAGACCATTATCCTAATATGTTGGACGATTATTTTACAAAAGATTTGTTTGTGTATGCCAACGTACCATATAAAATAAAGCCCTATCAAGAGATTGTTAAAGACCCAAAGGACACCATTGAGTTTGATTATGATTTAGATAAGCAAATACGTAAAAAACGTGACGAATTTGGTGCAGATGGTGCTTTGCTAAGAGACGAAAATTACTTTATCCATAAAGTAAATTTCCTTGAGAAAATATTGGCAACAACACTTGCTAAGTTATCCAATTTTATCCCAGAAGGTGGTATTTGGATGAATACCCAAAGACCAGAATGGAACGATGCCAACAACGCTCTTGTTGGTAACGGTGTATCAATGGTCACATTATACTATTTAAGACGTTTTTTTAAGTTTTTTGAACACATTTTGAAAACTTCAGAAACGCAGGATATTGAGCTGTCAAAAGAACTTTTGGAGTTTTTCAATCAAGTTAATTCGGTTTTAATAGCACATTCAAACGTGCTGTCGTCCAAAATTTCAGATGCCGATAGAAAGACAGTTACCGATGGTTTGGGCGAAGCTGGAAGCCAGTACAGAAGCAAAATTTACAATCATTCCTTTTCTGGCAGAAAAGAGACAATTTCGGTTTCCAAACTTACCGATTTTGTTGCGCTAACGCTGCAATACCTAGAACACTCCATCAAGGCCAATAAGCGAGCAGACAATATGTACCACGCCTATAACTTAATGACCATTGATAATAATGGCATTTCCATTTCTTATTTAGACGAAATGTTGGAAGGTCAAGTAGCAGCGTTAAGTTCAGGGTACCTTAAACCAAAAGAAAGTTTAGCTGTTTTGGACAGTATGAAAAACAGCAAATTATTTAGGCCAGATCAATACAGTTATTTGCTGTACCCAAACAAGGAATTGCCAAAATTCTTGGAGAAGAACACCATCCCAACCGAAAAAGTAGAAGCTTCAAAACTATTGACCAAACTCATTCACGATGGTAACACCAATGTGTTGGAACAGGATATTGATGGCAATTATCATTTTAACGGTAACTTCAACAATGCCAATAGCCTTAATAAAGCGCTAGATGCATTAGCCAACAAAGGATATCAAGATTTGGTGGCAGGAGAGCGTAAAGCTGTTTTGCAAACTTTTGAGGATGTTTTTAACCACAAGGCGTTTACAGGCAGGTCAGGAACATTCTACGGTTATGAAGGCTTGGGCTCTATTTACTGGCATATGGTTTCTAAGTTATTGCTCGCAGTACAAGAATGTTGTTTGCAAGCCATTAACTTAAAAGAGAGTGATGAAACCATTGGCAGATTATTGGAGCATTACTACGAAATTAACGAAGGCATAGGCGTGCATAAATCGCCAAAACTTTATGGTGCCTTTCCAACCGATCCGTATTCGCATACACCCTTGGGCAAAGGGGCACAACAACCTGGAATGACAGGTCAGGTAAAAGAAGATATCTTAAGCCGAATGGGAGAACTTGGAGTTGTTGTTGAAAATGGAAACATAACGTTCAATCCTGTTTTGTTAAGGGCTGATGAGTTTTTAAAAGACCCTAAAACCTTTGTGTTTGTGGATGTCAATCAAAACAAACAAGAACTTCAAGTGTATAGACACGAATTAGCATTTACCTATTGCCAAGTGCCAATTGTGTATGCAATAGCTTCCAAAAACAGTGTGGATATTACTTATAGCGATGGCAGGATGAGGTCACAAGACAATTTAACCTTGGGTTCAGAAATTAGCAAGGCACTATTCAACAGAACAGCCGAAGTTGCTCAAATAAAGGTTCACATTAAAAAGGACGTATTAAAATAACATAATGAAAACACTACGGTACATAACAGTAATAATGGCTTTTTTGCTAAGTGTTTTGTCCTGTAAAAAAGATAAAGAAACGCAATCACCAACCCAACCTACAAAACGTATGACTGCAAAAGAGATCCTAGGCAATCCAGACTATCAAGCTATTTCCTATGGAGGTTATCGTAAAACTTCTAGAGAATATCAGCCAACGGTAACACAGATAAAAGAAGATTTAAAAATTCTTAAAGCTTTAAACATTAAAGTGCTGAGAACTTACAACGTGCAATTGGCTCAGGCCTCAAACCTAATGAAAGCCATTACGCAGTTAAAAAAGGAAGATAAAACCTTTGAGATGTACGTAATGCTTGGTGCTTGGATAGATTGCAAAAATGCTTGGACCAATTTAGAGCCAGACCACTCTGTAGAGAGTGAAAAAAATGCTGACGAAATTAAGCGTGCAGTCGATTTGGCCAATCAATATCCAGATATCATAAAAATAATAGCCGTAGGTAACGAAGCTATGGTACGATGGGCAACCACTTATTATGTGCAACCCAACGTAATTTTAAAATGGGTTAACCATTTACAAAACCTAAAGAAAGAGGGTAAGCTGCCCAAAGATCTATGGGTTACCAGTTCAGACGATTTTGCGTCTTGGGGCGGAGGCGATAAGAGCTATCATAATAAAGATTTGGAACAACTCATTAAAGCTGTCGATTTTATATCGATGCATACCTACCCGTATCATAACACCCATTACAATCCACAATTTTGGGGAATTGACGACGAAGAAAAAACCCTTTCAAGCCAGCAAAAGATTGAAGCTGCGATGCAACGTGCCATTACGTTTGCCCAAAACCAATACCACAACGTTTCAAAGTATGTCCACAGTGTGGATTCTACAAAACAAATCCATATTGGCGAAACAGGATGGGCGTCGATTTCAAACGGCCATTATGGCTCAAATGGTTCAAAAGCAACAGACGAATACAAACAAGCGCTTTACTATCACAACATGCGAGATTGGACCAATAAGGAAGGGATTTCCTGTTTCTATTTTGAAGCTTTTGACGAGCCTTGGAAAGATGCCCAAAATGATAAAGGTTCGGAGAATCATTTTGGCTTGTTTACCGTAGATGGAAAAGCAAAATATGCGCTTTGGCAATCTGTTGATGATCATGTTTTTAAAGGCTTGTCTCGTGATGGAAAACCAATAGTAAAAACGTTTGATGGCAATACCGAAGAACTAATGAAAACGGTAGAAATGCCTGTTCAAAGAAAAAAATTAGCAACTCACTAAACCAATGTTTAAGAACGCTTACATACTAATTGCTGCAATAATTATGAGTGCTTGTTCAAAAGAAAAATCCCTCCAAATAGACGTTTTTGAAACAGCTTCAAACGGGAATAAATTAACGAGACTGACTACGTTTTCCGTTCAGGAAGACAAAAGCTCTATACAGCTAAATCCAGACAAAACGTTTCAAACCATTACAGGTTTTGGAGGTGCGTTTACTGAGTCTTCAGCGTATTTGTTGAACAAGCTGAGTAAAGACAATCGCAAAAAAATCATACAGGCTTATTTTGGTAAAGAAGGCGCCAATTATTCGTTATGCAGAACGCATATGAATTCTTGCGACTTTTCGCTAAGCCAATATTCTTATGCGCCAACCAAAGACAAGGCGCTTAAGGATTTTTCGGTCAAGGAAGATAAAGCAGATTTGATCCCAATGATAAAGGCGGCAATGCAAACTTCAGAAGACGGGTTTAAACTCTTTGCTTCGCCCTGGACCGCACCACCTTGGATGAAAGACAATAACCATTGGGTTGGCGGAAAGCTCTTGCCTGAATATTATGATACTTGGGCACTGTTTTTTTCAAAATATTTAGAGGCCTACAAAGCAGAAGGTATAGATATTTGGGGCTTTACGGTAGAAAACGAACCCCATGGTAATGGCAACAACTGGGAAAGTATGCATTTTACACCAGAGGAAATGACAGACTTTGTAGTTAACCATTTAGGGCCAAAACTGGAAACTGACGGTTATGGCGATAAGATTATTTTGGGTTACGACCAAAATAGAGCTGGCTTAAAAGAATGGGTAGATGTGATGTTTGCTACCGAGGAAAGCTCTAAATATTACGATGGGACAGCCATTCATTGGTACGAAAGCACTTTTGAAGTTTTTCCAGAAGATTTGCAATATGCACATAAAAAAGCACCCAACAAGTATCTTATTGAAACTGAAGGCTGCATCGATGCTGAAGTGCCACATTGGAAAGACGATGACTGGTATTGGAGCAAGGAAGCCACCGATTGGGGATGGGATTGGGCTGCTGAGGATGAAAAATATCTACACCCAAAATATGTTCCCGTACATCGCTATGCAAGAGATATTATTGGTTGCTTGAACAATTGGGTTGATGGTTGGGTAGATTGGAATATGGTTTTGGACAGGCAAGGTGGCCCCAACTGGTTCAAGAACTGGTGTGTAGCACCAGTGATTGTCGATCCCGAAAACGACGAGGTCTATTTTACGCCATTATATCATACTATGGTACATTTTAGTAAGTATATGAGACCAGGAGGCCAAGTTGTAGATGTCAAGCATACCGATGAAGAACTGCAAGTGGCAGCCGTTCAAAACCCAGATAATTCCATTGCCGTTGTGGTCTTTAACCCAACCGAACACCAAAAATCGTTCACGATCACTCTCGGCGAACTCTCAAAAGACATTTCAATTAACAAACAAGCCATACAAACACTAGTATTAACAAACTAAAAAAAATAATATGTCACATCAGAACACAGCCTCAAGAGATAAAGTGCCTATCGGACAAAAAGCGGCCTTTGGTGCTGGACATTTAATAAATAATCTAGTTCCTGGAATTTTAGGGGTTTTTGTGGTCATTCTTAAATCTGCCGATGGTTTTGGAATGGACACCGTGTTGGCAGGGCTTATTGTTGGAATTCCACGTTTGTTTGATGCTATAACCGATCCTGTTATGGGTTACGTTTCTGATAATACAAGTTCGAGATTTGGAAGACGTCGCCCCTATATTTTTATTGGCGCGATTTTTACTGGGATTATTTTTGTCATCCTGTGGCAAGTATATGACACTAATCCTGAAATGTATAATTTTTGGTATTTGTTAATTTTTTCAATCCTTTTGATTTTTGGAAACACCATTTTCTCCACACCACTCATTGCACTTGGCTATGAGATGACTTCCGATTATAACGAGCGTACCCGACTTATGAGCTTTGCTAACACCATTGGTCAAGTTGCTTGGATGTTGGTGCCATTTTTATATGTGCTTATACCAGATAAGAATATTTTTACCACTCAACCCGAAGGTGTGCGTACGGTAGCTTTAATTTCGGGTTTTGTGATTATTGCCCTAGGTATTTTGCCTGCCATATTTTGTAGAGGAATTGATGCTAGTAAAATGGAAGGTAGAGAGGATATTACCTTAAAAAGTGTTTTTAAAAGTATAGGTAAAATCTTTAAAGGCATAAAAATAGTTTTTAATAACAAGCCTTTTGTAAAACTATGCTTAGCTACTTTTTTGGTCTTTAATGGCTTTCAGATTGTTGCCGAATTTGGAGTGTTCATCATCAACTTTTATATGTTTGACGGCGATTGGGGAGCTTCAAAATGGTGGGTGGCACTTTTCCCTGCCGTTACTGCAGCTTACACTGCTTTTATTGCTATTCCTATTATCAATTGGATGGCCAATAAATTCGGAAAACGAAAGGCTTTCATCTACGCTACTGCCATTTCAATCGTAGGTTATATTTTAAAATGGTGGGGCTTCGATCCCGAAAATCACTATATGATTTTCTTGCCAATTCCACTAATGGCATTTGGTATGGGGTGCTTGTTTACCTTAATGATGAGTATGACAGCCGATGTTTGCGATTTAGATGAATTGGAAAACGGAATGCCACGTAAGGAAGGCACCTTTGGAGCCATTTACTGGTGGATGATAAAAGTGGGACAAGGTATTGCGCTTGTCTTTTCAGGAATAATATTAAAAGTCTTAGGCTACGACCCAACAGCTTCAACGCAAACGGCTGAAGCTCTGACGGGAATGCGAATTACAGATATTGCTTTACCTGCCTTAACAGCTGCCTTGGCCATTTGGGTTATGTGGAAATATACTTTAACCGAGGACCGCGCACGAGAAATTAAAGCTATCCTGGTCAAGAGAAGAGGAGAATTATAAACCATAAAAAGATTTACAAAGTAATGTCGTTACGAAACGAGAAATTTTTAGCACTAGCTTCTATGGATTATACCAATAAAAGCATAGAAGAACTAAGAGAGCTGTTTCATGGATTTTTGAATCAAGGTATGCACGGTTTGTGCTTTAGTCCTTATGAAGAAGGGCAAAAACCAGGAGACCAGCTATCAGAAAGCCAAATAAGAAGACGAATGGAAATTATTGCGCCTTATACCAAATGGGTGCGCTCATTCTCAACAACAGAAGGCAACGAACTCATACCGCAAATAGCAAAAGAATATGGCATTAAAACACTGGTTGGCGCTTGGCTTGGTGAGGATCCAAAAATCAATGAAAAGGAACTTTTGGGTTTAATCAATTTATGCAAAAGTGGTGCTGTAGATATTGCTGCTGTTGGTAATGAGGTAATGTATAGAGGCGATTTGACCGAAGATGAGCTATTGGATTTTATCTACAGAGCCAAAGCATCCATTAAAAACGTGCCAGTAGGTTATGTTGATGCTTATTACGAATTTACAGAGCGACCTGCTATTACCGAAGCCTGTGATGTGATTTTGGCCAATTGCTATCCATTTTGGGAAGGTTGTGACCAAGACTATTCGCTATTGTATATGAAAGATATGTACAACAGGGCTAAACGAGCCGCCAATGGTAAGAAAGTAATCATTTCTGAAACGGGCTGGCCTAATCAAGGTACTAATTTGGAAGGTGCCTTTCCATCAGAAGAGAACGCCATCAAGTATTTTATCAATGCTCAAAAATGGGCCAAGGAAGATGATATAGAAATGTTTTATTTCTCTTCTTTTGATGAGTCTTGGAAAGTGGGAACCGAAGGAGACGTTGGTGCGTTTTGGGGTATTTGGGACAAAAATGAGAATATGAAATTTAAAACACAAAAAGTCGATAATTCGGTACTGTAGAGCTATTAATTTTGTTAAAACCTTAAAAAATAAGGGTTTTTTATATGATTGTATAGTTTTTGTAGTGGTGTAAAATTGATTTTTTTGAGTTTCAATAAGTATTTTTACATGAACGGATTAGAATATAATAACTTTTTAAAACTAAATATTAATTTAAACCATATTAACAATGAAAAAAATTTTACTTATAGTGTTTACCCTTTCATCCGCAGTGATGTTTGGTCAATCTCTACCATTGGATTTTGAGGATGGTACTACATCTGCAAATTTTCAATTTGGAAGTCTGGGATATGCTAACATAGCAAACCCTGATATTTCAGGAATAAACACGTCATCACGGGTTTTGGAAGTCAATAAGCCAGATGCAGCAGACTGGTTTGCTGGTTTTGGATATGAAACCCCGGGCTCTGTTTTTATTGACTTAGCAAATGGAACAGCATTTACCATGAAGGTTTGGGCACCAATTGCCAATCAAAGTATTAGATTTCAAATACAAATAGGTCTTAATTCTGAACCAACTTATAATAGAGATGTTGTTATATCAACAGCAAATGTTTGGACAGAAGTAATCTTCGATTTTTCAAATCAGCCTGGGCTAACAGGAACTGAACAATACACAACTCTTGTGATACAGCCAAATTATGATCCAGCTTGCGAAGGTGCTAGTTGTACAACTGTTGGTGCAGGTAATGGTGGTATTTGGTACATTGATGATATTGTGCAAGTTGGTGCTCCAGAACCAACTTGTGACGATGGTGTACAAAATGGTGATGAAACGGGTGTAGATTGTGGTGGGCCAGATTGTGCACCTTGCCCAGAAAGTTGTGATGATGGCATCTTAAACAATGGAGAGGAGCAAGTCGATTGTGGGGGGCCTAATTGTGAGCCTTGCCCACCAGCCGATCCAACCGATGGTCCAGATAACAATGGTTCAACAGGTTCAGATTTTTACATTTATAGTGAACTTAGCGGTAACCCTAACTCATCAGACTTTTCAGGGTTTAATTTAGTGGATTTTGCAGGAAGTGTGACTATCTCACAGCCTGATTTAAATGGAGACATTGTACTTAAAGCAGAGAACTTAGACTACTTTGGTAGTGGATTTGGTGAAAGCTTTAACGCGACAGCTACTTACAGTTATGTACACTTAAATTATTATGCTACAACATCCACAGCTTGGAATTTTTCATTGGTAGACCAATCATTGAGCGCAACCATTTGTTGTGGAAACCCAGAAGAACCATTTTTCAGATTTGGCGTCGATGGACCTTTGGAAACGGGTCAGTGGGTTAGTGTGTTTATTCCGTTAGATCATTTTGCTAATTTTCCGGCTTTAGTTAGTGGGACTTGGGATGGTACGGATCTTATTCAGACTCTAGTAACTGGAAACGGAACTGTATTTATTGATAATATATTCTTCAGTACTACCAATGTGTTGAGTAATGATGAGTTTACTAGCATTGATTTTAAAGTATTCCCAAATCCAACCAAAGACAGTTGGAACGTGGTTTCAAACGCTATTGTGTCTGAGATACAAGTATTGGATGTCTTAGGCAAAAACATATTTACGTTAAAGCCCAATACTGCAATTAGCACGATAGATGCACAAGAACTGCCTAACGGTTTATATTTTGCAAAGATTACTACTGAAAAAGGTAGCGAAACTATTAGACTGGTAAAAAGCAATTAGAGATTTAGTCTAAAAAATATCCATAAAAAAAGGTCATTGATGAATTTCAATGACCTTTTTTAAATCGTTTTGTGTTTGCTTAACAATGATCGTTATAAGCATCAACAAGGTTTTCAGCAATCATTTCAGCTGGGCGCCCTTCAATATGATGACGCTCCAACATATGCACCAATTCACCGTTTTTAAACAACGCCATACTTGGCGAGCTTGGAGGGAATGGTATCATATACGCTCTTGCCTTATCTGTAGCATCTTTATCAACACCTGCAAAAACCGTTACTAAATGATCTGGTTTTTTAGCATTGTTTAAACTCATTTTAGCCCCTGGTCTAGCATTGGCAGCGGCACAACCACAAACCGAATTTACAACTACTAAAGTAGTTCCTTCTTTGGCTATGGCAGCATCTACAGCTTCTACTGTGTGTAATTCTTCAAAACCTACCTGAGTTAAGTCTTCACGCATTGGTTTTACTAATTCTGCTGGATACATATATTATGTGTTTTTAGAATTTTTATTTGTTTGTACAAAGATACCAATTGTGTAACAAACTCCATATCTGTTCTACAAACAAATAGTATATTTACCCATAAATAAAATTGATAGTTAATGAGTTTTACAAAATGGATTGGAGCTGCTTTAGGTTGGGCATTTGGTGGTCCTATTGGAGCCATTGTAGGTATGGCTTTAGGTGGTGTAATTGATGGAATGTCTAGTAGTGAAGCAAAAACGTTTAAAAGACAATACCAAACTAGAAGAACACAGTCGGGCGATTTTGAAGTGAGCCTTTTGGTGTTGGCATCTATTGTTATAAAAGCTGATGGCAAACCCGATCAACGTGAATTAGATTACGTGCGTCAACAATTTGCTGGAATGTACGGAAAAGAGCGTGCAAATCAAGCGTTTAAGTTGTTTAAAAGTATTAATAAGCAAGATATTTCGGCGAGACAAGTGTGTTTGCAAATCCGTCAAATGATGGATCACCCATCGCGCTTACAATTGCTTCATTTTTTATTTGGAATTGCCAAAGCCGATGGACATGTTAGTGATGCTGAGGTAAAACAAATTCAAACCATTTCAGGATATTTAGGTATAAGCCATAGAGATTTTGAAAGCATTAAAGCGATGTTTTATAACAGTAGCGACAATGCCTATAAAATTCTTGAAATCGATAAATCAGCTTCTGTTGATGAGATTAAAAAAGCTTACAGAAAAATGGCTAAGAAATATCATCCAGACAAGGTGATTCACCTTGGGAAAGAACATCAAGAAGGGGCTAAGGAAAAATTCCGTCAAGTACAAGAAGCTTACGAGCAACTTCAAAAAGAGCGAGGCTTTTAATTCACATTAAAACGTATTCCAAAAAACAAGCGTCGCCCTTGATTTGGCGCATACACATACGATGGGTCGAACGTTAATGCATAAGGGTTTTCGGGAGTAGCCATTACACTGCCATCTGCATTATATTGTACTTGTTCATCAAATGGGTCGTGAGCACGAGCAATAATAAACGGCTCGCCTTTATTTGGTGTCCAGTTTAATAAGTTTTTTATACCAGCGTAAAATTCAAGATTGCTTAACCCATCAAAAGTGAGTTGTATGTTCTGAATGCTCCACGTTGGTGACTTATCACTTCTTGGATCTAATTCGCCTAGTGTTGGCAATCGCATTGGGCCATAAATATTTCCTGTATAATCCAAAGTTAAATTGCTTTTGTAATGTTTGTAGGACAACGCCCAAGTTCCAGAGAATTTTTCGGTTAAAATTTGATCTATGGTTATATCGTTTTCGGTTTGTGATACGTCTTGATAAGTTACTCCTAAGAGCGCTTTTATACCACTTCCAAATACGGCATCTATATTTAAACTTGCACCTTTGGACGTGGCATAGCCATTCAGATTATTATAAATAATTTTATTGGGATCGGTATCATAATCAGGTAAAATGGCATTGGTGAAATGCGTGTGCCAAACTGAAGCATCAAAAGTGAACATCATACCATTTTTAGTATAGTGTTTTTTAAGATAATTGATGTTGATGTTGTATGATTTTTCAGGTTTTAGGGTTTCTTCTATCACCACATCTCTTGCACCTGTTAAGGCAGCGTGTTCTTCTGTGAATAGGTTAACTACCCGAAACCCCGTACCGGCATTTACCCTGATAATATCATCTTTACTAGGTTTAAAACGATAAGCAATTCGAGGTGTGAAAATAGAACCGTGGCGTTTATCATAATCGTATCGTGCACCCAATAATAGTTTTTGTTTTGATGATAGTGTGATTTCATCTTGGAGAAATAAAGAAGGAATGGTTACTTCGTCTGCTTTTGGGGTTGCAGTAGTATTGTCGTTGTAATAGTTATAGCGTGCCGCCATTCCAAGGAGTAAATCGTGATGTTTAAGTGGTTTGTCCCAAACTAATTGTCCAAACCCTATGCGTTGTTGCGCTATATAGGGCATATCGCCATACACTGAGTTTTGGTCGTGATTGGAATATGAAAACTGAAAATTAATGGTCTCTTTAAAAGGCAGTTGGTAATTGCCAATAAACTCAAATCGCGAGGTGTAAATACTCTCACCATACACGTCGTTTCCACCGCGATAATTTTTATTCCATTGCATTTCGCCGCCCCAACGGTCTTCGTAAAAATACCGTCCAGCTAGAGAAAACTTACGGTTTTTACGACGTTTAAAATCCCATTTTTGAAAGATTGAAATGCGGTCTTGCAGCGTGACATCGGTAAAGTTATCGTCGTTGTTATCTATGGGATTGGAATAGTTGTAGTAATTGGTTCCTAAAAGCATTGTTGCTTTTTTTCCTATTTTCGCTTTATAACCAAGATCCAAATTAGCTTCACCCCAACTGGTAACAAAACCATCAGCCGAAAGCTTAGCGGTATTTTCAGGACGTTTAGTAATAATATTGATCAACCCACCAACGGCTTCACTGCCATATAAAGACGACGCAGGACCTTTTACCACTTCAACTTGTTCAATTAATGAGTTGGGGATTCCTGAAAGTCCGTAAACAGTAGACAAGCCACTAACTATAGGCATTCCATCAATAAGAACAAGAGTATAAGGACCTTCTAATCCATTGATATGAATATCGCCTGTATTGCAAACATTACAATTAAGTTGTGGCCTAACACCATTTACGTTTTGTAGGGCTTCAAAAATATTAGGAGTTGGGTTTTTCTTTAAAAATGCAGGTGAATAGACTTCAACGGGAACAGGGCTTTCTAATCTGCTAACAGGTTTAAGCGTTCCTGTGATAACAACTTCATCTAGGCTTTCGTTGTTTTTTAAGGCAAAGTTTATGCTTAGGTTTTGGGTTGTAATTGTGATGCGTTTTATTTCCGTTTTAAACCCTGTAAACGACGCTATAATGGTGTATTCACCTGGGGTGACATTCATGATTTTAAAATGACCATTCTCGTTTGTTACAGCGCCTTTGGTAGTCCCTTTTAAATACACATTAACATAAGGTAGCGGCTCGTCTTCTGAGGTGACTTTACCCTGTATGGTAAAGCTTTGCGACATTACACTAACTGGAAATAAAACAATTGGTATTAGGATATATATAAATGAATACATTCTTTTGAAATTTATTTTTATGCAAATATAAAATTAAATTTAGACAAGGCTAAATATATATTTTATTGAAAGTAAATTGTATATTTGCGTAAACTAATTTTCTATGTTAACCTTATCTGAAGAGAATTATTTAAAAGCTATTTACCATTTGGGAAAGTTTGGTAGTCAATCGGTAAGTACCAATGCTATTGCAGAGCAAATACAAACCAAGGCGTCTTCGGTAACCGATATGATTAAAAAGTTGGCCGAAAAAGACTTGGTTAACTATAAAAAATATCAAGGAGCTACACTTACCGAAAGTGGCCGATTAACTGCTGCTTCGGTAGTGAGAAAACATCGTTTATGGGAAGTGTTTTTAGTAGAAAACTTGAATTTTAAATGGGATGAAGTTCATGAGGTGGCCGAACAGTTGGAGCATATCAAATCAGAAAAACTCATCAATCAACTCGATGCCTTTTTAGATTTCCCAACCCACGATCCACACGGCGATCCTATTCCAGACAAACACGGTAATATTAAGAAAACCGATAAGGAGTTATTGGCAAGTTTAAAACCAAGCGATGAATGTTTGTGTGTTGGCGTAAAAGACTCTTCAAAAGAATTTTTAAACTATTTAGATAAAAATGAAATTGCTTTAGGAACACACTTTAAGGTGATGTCTAAGGAAGATTTTGATGAATCGATGACTATTTTAATAAATAATGAAACAAAAAGCATCTCCAAAACAGTTTCTAATAACCTATTTGTAAAAGTAATTTAAACGTAAAATGACAGAAATTATTTCTTATTTTGAAAATATAGATCCTGTATTGGGTGCATTGTATGCCTCATTATTCACTTGGATTTTAACCGCAGCTGGTGCAGCATTAGTGTTCTTTTTTAAAGGTATGAATCGTGCCTTGTTAGATGGTATGTTGGGTTTTACAGGTGGTGTTATGGTGGCTGCCAGTTTTTGGAGTTTGTTAGCGCCAGGTATTGCAATGAGTCCTGGAGAAGGTTTTGTAAAAGTGATTCCCGCAGCAGTTGGTTTTGCTTTGGGTGCATTGTTTTTGTTTGGGTTGGACAAGGTATTACCACATTTACACATCAATTTTAAGGAAAGTGAAAAGGAAGGCGTAAAAACCCCTTGGCATAGAACTACATTATTAGTTTTGGCTATTGCCTTGCATAACATTCCTGAAGGTTTGGCTGTTGGCGTATTGTTTGGTGGCGTTGCAGCTGGAATTCCCGAAGCTACTATTGGTGGTGCTGTAGCCTTAGCATTGGGAATTGGTATTCAAAATTTTCCAGAAGGGTTAGCCGTGTCTATGCCATTACGTCGTCAAGGTGTGAGTAAATTTAAGAGTTTTTGGTATGGACAAATGAGTGCGATTGTCGAACCAATTTCGGCTGTTATTGGTGCTGTTGCGGTAACATTTTTTACACCTATACTACCTTACGCTTTAGCTTTTGCAGCAGGTGCTATGATTTTTGTTGTGGTAGAAGAGGTCGTCCCAGAAACCCAGCGTGACAATTATACCGATATTGCGACACTTGGCTTCATTGGTGGGTTTATTATAATGATGACTTTAGACGTTGCCTTAGGTTAATGGCAACCACAATCGGTGTCTCCACAAGTATTTTTAGATGTGGTTGTTTTAGGTTTCCAAATGAATTTCCTTATCAGGAACAGTAACGCTATTCCTAAAGTAGTAAATACTAATATGTTTTGAATAAGATCGTTCATTCTATTTTAAAATTTGATAAGCTACTAAAGCTACAAGATACGCAAAAGTACTCATAGTTACTAATTGAAGCATAGGCCATTTCCAGCTATTGGTTTCTCGTTTTACAATGGCCAACGTGCTCATACATTGCATGGCAAAGGCATAAAATAGCATTAACGAAATACCTGATGCTAGGTTAAATAAAGGTGTTCCTAAAACAGGATTTACTTCGCCAGCCATTCGGTTTTTTATGGTTTCTTCTTCGTCGCTACCTACACTATAAATGGTTGCTAATGTTCCTACAAATACTTCACGAGCAGCAAACGAGCTTACAATGGCTATACCTATTTTCCAATCGTAGCCTAAAGGTTGAATAACCGGTTCGATGGCGCGACCAGTTAAACCAATAAAACTGTGCTCTAATTTATAGGACGCAATGTGTTGTTGTAGTTCTTCATCCGAAAGATTTTCAGAAGCATATTGTTCGGTGACAATGCTTTCTGCTTTATTAAAATTGTCTCCAGGGCCGTAGGACGCCAAAAACCAAAGAATAATAGAAATGGCTAGAATAATTTTACCTGCTCCAAAAACAAAGGCTTTGGTTTTTTCAACTACCGTAATAGCAACATTTTTAAGTAACGGCATTTTGTAATTAGGCATTTCAACTACAAAAAACGAGCGACTTTTAATCTTCATGGTTTTATGCAACACATAGGCCGAACCAATAGCTGCACCAAAACCTATTAAATACAACAACATTAGCGTTAACGCTTGATAACTAATAAGTCCTAAAAAGCGTCCTTCGGGAATAACCAAGGCGATAATAATAAGATATACAGGTAGTCTTGCAGAACAGGTTGTAAATGGTGTGACTAAAATGGTAATTAGACGTTCTTTCCAGCTTTCAATATTACGCGTGGCCATAACAGCAGGAATAGCACAAGCAGTACCCGAAATAAGTGGCACCACACTTTTTCCACTAAGGCCAAAGCGACGCATAATTTTATCCATTAAAAACACCACGCGACTCATATAACCGCTTTCCTCTAAAACAGCTATAAATAGGAATAAGAAGGCAATTTGAGGAATAAAAATAACAATACCTCCTAGACCAGGAATGATGCCTTCGGCGATAAGGTTGGTAAATTGTCCAGCGGGTAGTGTGGTTTTAGTCCATTCGCTTAAAGAGGCAAAAGCGCTATCTATAAAGTCCATAGGAACGGCAGACCAATCGTAAATGGCTTGAAAAATAAGCATTAAAATAGCAAAGAATATAAGGTATCCCCAAACCTTGTGAGTTAAAATCCGATCGAATTTTATACGTAAATCTTTAGCTGTTTTTAGGTCTATAGTTTGTCCTTTTTTAAGGACATTGTTTATAAACTGATAGCGTTTTATCGTTTCTTTTTGTTGTAGTCTTTTTAAGTAAGATTTGCTTTTGGTTTTAAAGTTTTCAAGCGCATCAGACTCTTGGCGTTCTATATCGCCAAAGTTTACATCTTGTGTAATAACCAACCAAAGTTTATACAGTAATTGGTTTGGAAAGGCTTCTTTTAAATTACCAAAATATTCTGGGTCTATCTCGCTAGCGTTTAAACACGGCTCGGCAGATAATTTTCTGTAATCGGAAATAAGCTCTTTAAGCTGCGAGATGCCTTGGTTTTTTCGTGTACTTACTAACGCTATTTTTGTGTTAAGTTCTTTTTCAAGTAACTCAATATCTAAAGAAATGCCTTTGTATGCCATTCTATCGGCCATATTAATGACCAAAATGGTAGGGATTTCTAAATCTTTAATTTGTGTAAAGAGTAATAAATTACGTTTAAGATTTTCTACATCGCTAACCACAACAGCAACATCTGGAAAATCTTTATCGTTTTTATTTAATAGGAGTTCGATAACCACATTTTCATCTAACGACGACGCATTTAAACTGTAAGTTCCTGGCAAATCGATAATATGGGCTTTAACGCCACGTGGTAATTTGCAAATACCTTCTTTTTTCTCAACCGTTATTCCGGGGTAATTCCCAACCTTCTGGTTTAAGCCTGTTAGAGCATTAAAAACAGAGGTTTTTCCAGTGTTGGGGTTTCCTATTAGGGCAACGTTAATCTGCTTACTCATTGACAATATTGATTAAAATATGAGTAGCAGTTTCTTTACGAATGGCCAAATGCGAGCCATTAATGTTTAAATACATAGGATCGGCAAACGGTGCTACTTGGACAAGCTCGACATCGTTACCTGGGAGACATCCCATTTCTAAAAGTTTTAATGGAATATGAAACGACGAGACATCTTTTATAATGCCTTTTTGTCCTCGTTTTAGTTGTGCTAGTGTAACTTCCAAGCTTATTTAGATTGATTTTAAAAAGCAAAAATAAGTCAAAAAGTTAGGGTAAAAAAATGCTTAACAAAAAACTAAGGATTTTCCTGTTTTAAAACCTCTATATCATGAAGTAATCGGTCGATTTCTTCTGGCTTTGTGCCATCGTAAAACCCGCGAATTTGTTGCTTTTTATCGATAAGCATAAAATTTTCGGTATGAATCATATCAAACGGGCCACCATCGCCATTAGTTTTAACCGCCAAGTAGCTTTTACGTGCTAGTTCGTAAATTTGTTTTTTATTACCAGTAACTAAATTCCATTTACTATCGATAACGCCTTTTTCAAGCGCGTATTTTTTTAACTGAGCCACCGAATCAATATTTGGTGTAACAGTATGCGAGAGCAACATCACTTCATCGTCATTTTTAATGTTTTTTTGAATTTGATACATGTGGTCGGTCATGATTGGACAAATGGTTTGACAGGTGGTAAAAAAGAAATCGGCCACATAAATCTTGTCTTTGTACGTGTCTTGCGTTATGGTCTCTCCATTTTGATTGGTTAGAGAGAAATCGGCAATTTTATGGTATTTTTTTTGGTGTTGAATGGTGCTATCCACCATTTCATAATTCACCATAGCGGGTTGATAAATAGGTAAGACTTCAACGGGTTTTAAAATAAAATAAAATGTTGTAATAATAATTACCGAAAGTATGGCTAGCGTAATGCCTATATATTTGTAACCTTTAAAGAAGTTGAGCATTTTGTATGTTTTTCAATACAAATTTACAATGAAATTTTATGTTGGTTATTTAAAAGTCTCCTAAATGATTGTTAAACGATACCGAACACTTTACGTAATGTTTTTAGTACTGGTATAAAAACACTACTTTTGTGCGTTAATTTAAAATAAGACACCAATTTACATGGAATTTGTAATTAAGATATCCCAATTTTTACTTAGCCTTTCATTACTTATTGTACTTCATGAGTTAGGGCATTTTATACCAGCCAAGGCGTTTAAAACACGTGTAGAAAAGTTCTATCTATTTTTTGATGTTAAGTTTTCACTCTTTAAAAAGAAAATAGGCGACACCGTTTACGGTATAGGTTGGTTGCCTTTAGGCGGTTATGTGAAAATTTCCGGTATGATAGACGAAAGTATGGATAAGGAACAAATGGCACAAGAGCCAAAACCTTGGGAGTTTCGTTCTAAACCAGCATGGCAACGTTTAATTATAATGCTTGGTGGTGTTACGGTTAACTTTTTGTTGGCCATAATTATTTATATTGGGATGAGTTATGTTTACGGCGATAAATTTTTACCTGTAGATCATATAAAAGATGGGTTATTGGTAGAAAGTAGCGTCGCTAATAAAGCTGGTTTACAAACAGGTGATAATGTTGTTGCTGTAGATGGCGAGCCGATAGAAAACTTCTCTGAAGTTTCTGAAAAAGTTCTTTTTGGCACAAACATTACTGTAGATCGTCATGGCACCCAAGAAACGATTACACTACCTGAAGACTTTTTAGCCCAAATTATCGATGCTAACGAAAAAGCATTTTTAAACCTAAGAATGCCGTTTGTAGTCTCTAAGGTTCCCGATACGTCTCATAATAGTTCTAGCGGCTTACGTAAAGGCGATATTATTGCTGCTATAAATGGGAAAGACACCAAATATGCCGATCAAGTTGTTGCTGCTTTAGACGACTTTAAAGGCCAACAAGTTACTGCAGAAGTGTTGCGTGATAAGCAAACCGTAACGGTCCCTTTAAGTATTAATAACGCTGGTAAACTAGGCTTAGTTTATGCTACTGGTGCTACTCCAGAAACGTTACAAGAGTTAGGGTACTATACGTTTGAAACCAAGACATATGGCTTTTTTGAAGCCATTCCTGTAGGCTTTGTGAAAACCAAAGAAAAACTAGCTTCTTATGTAACACAAGTTAAAGCTATTTTTACACCAAGTACCGGTGCGTATAAAGGTGTTGGTGGTTTTAAAGCGATTTACGATATTTTTCCAACGGTTTGGAGTTGGCAATATTTTTGGGGTATCACCGCCTTTTTATCTATTATGTTAGGGTTTTTAAACCTGTTGCCTATTCCAGCCTTAGACGGCGGTCATGTGATGTTTTTATTGTATGAAATGATTTCTGGTAGAAAGCCAGGTGATAAGTTTATGGAGTATGCCCAATTAGTTGGTTTTATTATTCTTATTGCTTTGGTATTGTTTGCTAATGGTAACGACATCTTTAAAGCTATTTTTAAATAGAAATATTTTTCAAAATAGTTTGTTGAAAGTAAAAAATAATATATATTTGCGCTCGCAAAAGCGAAAAAGAATCTTCCTCAGTAGCTCAGTTGGTTAGAGCATCTGACTGTTAATCAGAGGGTCGTTGGTTCGAGCCCAACCTGAGGAGCAAATAACAAAAGCCTTTACAGCAATGTAGAGGCTTTTTTTGTACGCAATACTTAGGGTTTAACTGCACTTACTACATTAATTGCATTTTCTTCAACAAGTTAGATTATTCCTTATTTCTATTAAAAAAAGGCCTCTTTTAAGACTCCCATCTAATTTAAAAAGACACCCATAAAATTTAAAACCAAAAAAAATGAAAATCAATATATTATTTGTCATAAATAAACACAAAGCAAATGCTAAAGGATTCTGTAGTCTTATGTTTTTAATTTTCACAAAAAGCTTGCAAGAATAATAAATTCCCATGCTCAAAACTTTGTAGGAGACTTTTACCAGCTCTTGCGTAAGATTGAGCTTTACTTCTTCCTGTTATTTGAATGTTTTTTTCAGTTGTTTGATATGTTAAATAATTATCCATAGTTGCGTTTCTAAAACCTTTATTCCAAACAATTTGATCAATTTTGATTGTAACTTGAATAACGGAATCAGATGGAAATCCATGACTTTCTCTAAAAATGAATTTTGTATTATACTTTTTGTTTAGTTCTTCTAATGATTTTTTGAAGGTTTTTTTATAATCCAATTTTTTTCCTTTTGTAAACGAGGCGTAACCATTTTTATATGTTCCTATGGATTCTATTCGAATCAAATTACTAGATTCATCCCATACAATATGGATGGTTTTGTTACAATCTATTTGCGATTTGATTTTATTCATTTTTCTACTAGAAGAACATCCAATAAGTAAAATAACAATAATTAGTAGTCCTATTTTCTTCAAATTCTCGATGGGATTTAATGTTGCATAACGGTCTCGGCTTATGAGTAGTTGTGTGGTTTAGCAATTACTTATAGCTATTGTTGGCAATAGTTTTTTAAGTCAGTTTGTTTGTAGTGAGGAAATTTTGACATTAATAATCCTATTTTTCAACAACTTCAATTCCAAAATTCCTACATTGTATTCTTTCCTTGCTATACAAAGGCTCTTCCCATCTATTCTTACTAGGATACCAAAACAATTCAAAAAAATTTGAATTATTACTTATTTGTGTTTGACCAAAACCTGGTCTATCTGTAAATCCTTTTGATAAATAATAATCTTTATCATAAAGTGAAACGACAATAAATATACCTTCTTCTGGAAAATCTAAATTATATTCTGAAACATCAATTTTCAATATTTTTTGATTTTCTTTTTTACCCACTGGAAGATCTTTCTCAAATATATTTTTTTTAGGCAAAAAAGTAACTGTATCAACTGTCATCAGATTTAGTTTGAACGGAATATACTTCCCTTTTGGATTATCAAATCCCTTTCTTGACTGAAAAACTATATTACGTATTTTATAATTCTCACCTTTTAACTCGTTTGGAACATAAACGGCATTTTTTAAACTATAAGGAAATCTTACATCCAATCCCTTCATGAAAAGTTCTTTGTAAGATTTTTCAGGCAACAAAATATGTTTTTTTGGTTTTTTTTTAACTGAAATTACTACTTCTTCTAGTGAGTTGTTTTTCTCTTTCATGAAAATTACTTCCTGCTTTTTTAATTCGCTCTTTACTACTTTAAATGTTTCATAAGTCAGATGCTCAATTTTCAATATATTAAAATCATTTTTTAGTTGCACCTTAAAATAACCAGACTCATCTGAATATGTTATTAATTTTTCATCTAAAAAAATATGAGCAAAATCAATCGATGTTGAATCTTTTAAGCTTAACAACCTAATATTTTTTGAGTTTTGAGCAAAACCTATTTGATTAGCGATTACACTTAAAATAATTACAAATGTAACTTTTATATGTTCCATAACTTTTAAGTTTTTTAAGGCTGCCAAATTTGACAGCCTTAAATTTACTACAAACAACTAGCTTCAAGATAAGTAGGGCAAGCTCCCCTGTTCTTGTATGCCAACCAGTACCATCATACTTATTGTATTCCCATTGACATTCACATGCATAAACACCTCCATTGTAAGAAACTATCTGATGAGTAGCTGTCATGTTCCGGACAGCAAGCTTGCCTCCTGTAATTTCTTTTTGCTGCTTTTTGTAGAGAACAGCAACACCTTCTAATTTAAAAATGTTTTTTAACATACATGTGAGAAATTATAAAATTATATTTGCCGTGAACATTTAGAGACACTCACAGTTTGTGTCTATCCCTCGCGAGAGAATATTGTTTAAAACATAAAACCCGTTTTTTCAGTAGCTTTACTCAATCTCAATAGACCATTGCTTTTTCTTGTTGTTTCACTCACTTGCCTAATTTGCTGAATGGAAATGAGTTTAATATATTTCCTCTTATTTTAATAAGCTTTTAAAGTTCTCAACGTCAAAAGTATTAGGAACAGCATTAAATAGAACCTTGTTGTTTTTGTCTAGAATTACATATCTAGGGAGTTGTATGAAATTCCCATGGTTAACTTTAAAATATTTAAGCATTTCAGATGTCATTTTTTTATCCAAAACTTTATAATTGGACATTCCTTTCATGTGGTTTTTAAATAAAACTAGGTCTTGATGCCATTGTTTGGTTTTGGCTATTGAAATAAAAATCCATTCGGTATTATCTTTATTAATTTGTGATTGAAGGTTTTTAATTTTTAATAAATCGTCAATGCAGCGTTCACAATAATCGTATGATTTATGTTTATTTATCCAAAACGCCATAAACTTTGTTGATTTCTTATTTTTAATTAAATCTTTAAAAGCAATGGTATCGCCTTTAATCGTGAGCAATTTTTCCTGAAGAATTTTATGGGGTATTTTAAAATTAAACACCTTTAATTCTTCTTTTACATCTTTAACAGCAGCTGTGTAAGATGTATCTGTTTTTTGTTTTAAATAATTTTCAATCTCTGCTTTTAAACGCGAATGTGTAACCTTGTCTTGTCCGAAGCCTTTCTTAAAATAATCAACAATAACTTTAGCCTTAGCAAATCGTGCTATTTTTCCTTCTAGGTTGTTATTAATGTAATCTAACTCAATATCAAAATTTTCTTTATTATAAACGACACTTTGCTGTTTTGTAAAATAATATCTGATATATAGTGAAAGACTTCGCTTAAAATAATCATTGTTAATTAAGTCTGATCTTTTAAAATCTTCAATCCTGATATCATCAAAATAATTCTTCAAGTTTAAAATATCAGTGTCAAGGTTTTTGCTTTGATTTTTAAATAAAGAAGTAAATCCATCCCTATTATTAACATACGAATTTGGAATACTGTTAGTAATAGACCGTGGTGCAACTAAATTATACATATATTCAAATTTCATTTCTGCTTTAACCTGATTTACAAATTGCTTGGAAACCTGATGGGTTTTAATATAGTCTTCGAAAAATGCCTTTCTTTTTTTAAATATGCTGTTAACTTTTATCTTATAGTCTTCTGGATTATCTTTAAATCCAATAGTGCTATACGGGCTTTTTAAATTATCTAGTTCTTGATAGAAATTATAATGGTTGGCATTTAAACCTTTGAATGTAATTTTCTCATTTTTTATTACCAAATTAATACTGTCTCCTGGAGTGACAAACACTTTGGTATTGTGAAGTTTTTTTCCGAACATCATAAGCTCCAATATTTTTTCATTTTTCACGGAATCTAATGATATTACTGTGGTGTTACCATTCTTTTTTATATGCTGTCCTTTTGGTTTACCACCATTAAAATTGGCATAATCAAGTATATTTAAATACTCCAAAGCCATTGGATCATCAGTCTCTACAGATATATAAACGGGTTTAATATTTCCTTTTGAACTATGATCTCTAGAATTGGTATCCTTGTGTCTTTCGGTATTTTGTTTGCAAGCGAACAATCCTATAACAACTGTTATTAACAATAAACTTTTAATAGATAATAACTGTTTTTTTGTAGTAACCATTTTTTAGAAAGAAAATAAATATATTAGGCCTTCTTAAATGAGGGTGGTTTAATATACAATTTAATTTGTTCTTTTGCTGAAGAAGGATTTAATACTACGTTTTTATAGTTTTATCATGATTTGTCTTAAGTTTATTACCACGATACAATAGATACTTAGATAAAACTAGAAGCTATTTTGAAGAAAGTAAAGATACAACCATATTAAGCAATGATGCTACTAGGATTAAACAGATGAAGAGAAGGAGGGCGGATAGTATTAGAAGTACAATTTTTAAACATTAAATATTATGAAAAATTTATTAGCTATCATAGTTATTATTTTTACACTTTTAGTTTCCTGTAAAAAAAACAAGAAGGAGATAAAAAATATTGAAGAATCTCAAAAAGTGAAAGAAAGCTTTATTTCGTTAACCTTTCCTGATACAGTTGAAATTAATGAAGATGTTAAAGGCTATGTTGAATATTATAGTGCATTTGATACTATTACAAAAAAACTATATGAAGGAGAAGATACTCTTAGAATTATAACAATGTATATAAAACAAAATGAAATTTTTATACCTAATAATACTAAAGGATTACTTAATAGTAAAGTGAAGGACAGTTTTTATCCTAGAAAAGAAGATGTTAAAGAAAGAAATCCAATAATTCATTTTAGTAAAAAATTTGGCTCCGAAGGTAAGCACTATTTAGAGGTGTTATTAAGAGATGAAGTATTAATTGATACTGCTGACACAAAATCTTTAAGACTTTTAGAGAAGCACCTGTTCATTTCAAAGCCTATTTATGTTAAAAATAAATAGTTCAGAAATCAATGAAATGGATAAAAAATGCATAGAAAAGTAATTTTTATAATAATGCTCTTGACTAGCTTATTTTCTTGTAAAAAAGAAAGCAATGAAAAAGGAAACCCCCAAGTTTTAAAAAAGTCAAGTCAGGTTTTTTCATTTGAATTTTATGATAAAAATCAAGAAAGAGTCAATGAAATACTAAAAGACAGTGAATATATTGTTGTTATTAGATATAAGAGCAATTTTGACACTATTACCAAAAACTTATACACGGAAGGTTATCCTGAAAGAGCTCTGTTTTTTCATAAAATGAAAGACCAGTTTAGTGACAAATATCTAGAAGAAAAATCTATAGAGTTTATAATGAACAATTTTTCTTTAGATACAATATTGGCAAGGAATAATAGAGGGTTTATTTTTGAAACGGGTTTTAATAAAAGAGGGGAAAACTATATTAATGGGATTATAGAAGATTTTGTACACTTGAAAACTAGTGATACTGATAAAATAAGATTGATTTCCGAAAAGACATTAGTATCTCAAAAAGTTTTGGTTAAATAAAATATGGAAAAAATTAAAATACATTTTATAATAATGTTGTCTATTTACTTATTTGTTTCTTGTAAAAAGGAAGGCAATGAAGAAAAGAAAAACCTTAGTGAAAATATAACCTCAAAATACTCAATAGAGTTTATAAAAAAAGGGAGGAGAAACAGCAAGTTTTTTATATAAAGACAGCTTGTATCTAGCTGTTATTAACAATAAACTTTTAATAGATAATAACTGTTTTTTTGTAGTAACCATTTTTAGAAAGAAAATAAATATATTAAGCCTCCTTAAATGAGGATGGTTTAATATACAATTTAGTTCTTCAGCTGAAGAAGGATTTAATACTCTGTTCCCATACGATTGTATCATGTTGTTACTTCACTGATAAAAATCATAATTTAAAATAACTAATCACCTTATTTTTAAGCTTATATTAGTGTTATACTTTTTTAAAACATTGAAACACAAACAAACCGTTTAATATAAATAATAATATCATGAAAAAACTAGATAATAAAGTTGCTATAGTAACGGGAGCAGGTTCTGGTATAGGAAAAGCTGTAGCTATCGCTTATGCCACAGCAGGCGCAAAAGTTGTTGTTTCAGATATAGATGAAACAGGCGGCAAAGAAACCGTTGCTAGCATTACCAAAGCCGGTGGCGATGCTACATTTTTTAAAGCAGATGCTTCTACATCAGAAGGTAATGCAGCATTGGTTACATTTGCTGTTACTACCTATGGTAAGTTAGACATTGCGTGTAATAATGCAGGTATTGGTGGTGAGATGAACCTTGCGGGTGACTATTCGTTAGAAGGGTGGAAAAAAGTGATGGATATTAATTTAAATGGCGTGTTTTACGGTTGTAAGCATCAATTAACCGCTATGGAGAACAATGGCGGTGGCGTGATTGTTAACATGGCTTCTATACACGGTATGGTTGCGGCGCCGCAATCGGCAGCTTATACAACTAGTAAGCATGGTGTTGTTGGTCTTACCAAGAACATAGGTGTAGAGTATGGTCCCAAAAATATTCGTTGCAATGCCGTAGGTCCTGGTTATATTAACACCCCACTTTTAGAAAATAACTTGAGCCCTGAGATGCTAGCAATGTTGAAAGATAAGCATCCTATTGGACGTTTAGGTGAAGCCGATGAAGTTGCTAAGTTAGTCCTGTTTTTAAGTTCGGACGATTCTTCTTTTATGACGGGCGGTTACTACCTTATAGATGGTGGTTATACGGCGGTTTAAATTGGAAAAGAATGACGTTCTAAGATATTACTCATGTTGTGAATACTAAGTATCCTGATTAATTAATAAGGACTTTATAGTACAGTTGATTTTAATTATTAATGTGTTTTGTAGGAGTCAAACCATAAGTCGTCTTTTTTACAGCTATAAAAATCAATCTCATCAGCAATAAAAATCATCCATAAAGCCTTTGTTTTCGTGTAACTTTAGGTATTAATCTAACTAAAAATTTATTGGGATGACACTTTTAGTACAACACCCGGTTTTAATTCGCTTAGATGCTGTTGATTTAAAAGGCATTTTAACCATACCAGAGGATGCTAAGGGTTTGGTTATTTTTTCTCATGGTAGTGGAAGCAGTCGCTTAAGTCCAAGAAATACTTTTGTTTCCAACATGTTAAATAACCATGATTTTGCGACACTTCTTTTTGATTTATTAACGGCAGAAGAAGATACGGTTTACGATAATAGGTTTAATATACAGCTTTTAACCGACCGATTGATTGATGTTACCAACTGGACCCAGTCGCAACCTTATTTAGAGCATCTTCCTATAGGGTATTTTGGTGCTAGTACGGGTGCAGCATCGGCTTTAAATGCAGCTGGCAGCTTAAAAACAAAAATTAAAGCAGTCGTTTCCAGAGGTGGACGTCCCGATTTGGCAGATGAAACACGATTACAAAAAGTAGATGCTTCTGTGTTGCTTATTGTAGGAGGAAAAGATGAGGTTGTTATTCAATTAAACCAAAAAGCTTTTCAGTTGCTTCATGACAATGTAAAACTAGAAATCATACCCCAAGCCACTCATTTATTTTCTGAACCAGGCAAATTAGAGCAAGTTACCAGTTTGTCTATCAACTGGTTTGAGCACTACTTAACTTTATAACACATAAAATTATGTTTTCTAATAGAGAAGAAGCTGGACATTTATTAGCTAAGGCATTAACCGAGTATAAAAATACTGATGCTATTGTATTGGCTATACCTAGGGGTGCATTACCTATTGGCGCTCTTATTAGCAAAAATTTACATCTTCCTTTAGATATTGTATTGACAAAAAAAATTGGTCATCCTTCTAATAAAGAGTATGCCATAGGGGCGGTAAGCCTTGGTAGTAAAGTTTTAGATGAAAGCGCTAAACATATTTCCAAATCTTATTTAGACGATGAGATAAAACGCTTACAGGCTATTTTATTAGAAAAATCTAAAATGTATTATCAAGACAAGAAACCATTAGAGTTAGATGGAAAAACCCTTATTGTTGTTGACGATGGCATAGCAACTGGAAATACTATTTTAGCAACTGTAAAACTTTTAGCAGCAAAACATCCAAAACAAATAATCATAGCGACACCTGTATCGTCTGCATCTGCATTACTTAAACTCCAAAAATCTCCCGAGGTAACCAACATTATTTGCCTTTTACAACCGCATCACTTTCATGCTGTTGGCGCCTTTTATAAAGATTTTAATCCCGTTTCCGATGAAGAAGCCATTTCTTTATTTCACACCAATAATAAGGTTTCCTAAAAAAATGTTGTCCTTATAACAATAAGTATCCTGCACTTATTACCTTAATCTAATTTTGTGAACTAACAGGTTTTTAAATTAATTCTCCTTAACCCTAATTCAACAACATTTTGAACCTGACGATAGTCATTTTTTTTACGATTTATATCTGCTATATTTAGTCTATCTCTCCCCAAAAGGTCTATTAATTAGAATATTAAGTATTATGTGGAATAATGACAATTCGTTATTTAAAAGCGAACAGACAATGACGTTAAGAAATCAATTAGATCTTATTGAAAATAAGGATACTTTAATTTTCAAGAAAGGACAGATTATTTATTTTGAGGGAAGTTCGCCCCAAGGCATTTATCTTATAGAACAGGGAAAGGTTAAGGTAACTAAGACGAGTTGTAGTGGCAAGGATTTTATTACTCATATAGCATCGAAAGGTGATATTTTAAGTTATGGTGATTTATCGCTTGATACGAGACATTCGTGTTCTGGCATAGCTATGGAAGAAACCATTATTTATTTTATATACAAACGCGATTTTCAAGAAGCCTTGCATAATCATCCTGAGTTACTTGAAGGCTTTTTTCAGCAACTTGTTAATCATATTAGAGAATTAGAGTCTAAAGCTTGTAGTATTGCTTATAAACCCGTTAGAGGTCGACTGGCCGAAGCATTACTTTACTTGGCTAAAAAGTTTAATAATTCTAACAAAGTTACATTGAGTGTTACAATTACTAGAAAAGATTTGGCCGAATTAATTGGGACGGCTAGAGAAACAGTAAATAGGTTGTTGTCTGAGTTTCGCCATGATAGGTATATAAAAACTGAAGGACTTACAATTCATATTATAAATACAAAAGCTTTACAAAAAACATCAGAAATGTATGGTTAAAAACAGTAAACGGGAACCCGATGATTCCCGTTTTATTTAAAGTTTTCCTTTTCAAGAAAAGTTTAAACATCAAACTACAGTTATTCTGGCTTTATCTTTAATCCTAAGATTTTAGATTCTAACCCAACATTATTTTTCCTATTCCGCCTTATTCGTAAATAAGAATTTCAAGAAAACAATGGGTGTTCGGTTTAACTTTACAGTTTGCCTTTTATCTCTTATTCGACAGTGTAAATATAGGGCTATTATTCAATTTTAACCATGACTTGTATCATTTAACGCAGTGATTTTTATCGTAATAGGTTTAATGTTTTAGGGACTTATTTAAACCATAATAAGTAATAAACTTTGTTGTTAGTTTGGTTTTTTGTTAGAAGAGAGCTGAGAAATATCATAGTAAAAATCGTTCATCAAACATAACTTTAATCTTAATTAAGACTCACGATTTAAAATACCGCATTTAACTTAAGTGCTATTTATATGTTTACGTTTAAAAACTTTAATGTTGCCGATTGGTTTTCCTTTTATAGGATAGCTATTACACCATTGTTATTGGTTTTTATTTGGCTAGATTTAAGACTAGCTTTTGCTTGTTTTTTATTTGTAAGTTATAGTACAGACGCTATAGATGGTTATTTGGCGAGAACATTAAAGATAACGAGTCCTAGAGGGTCTCAGCTAGATTCACTTGGAGATCAAATAACACTCATTATAGGGTTAAGCGGACTGTTATTTTTTGAAACCGATTTTATAAAAGCAAACCTTACTATAATTGTATTGGCGTTTATACCTTTTATAGTGCAAATGGTAATAGCGTATTTAAAATATGGTAAAGCCACAGCATTTCATACATATTTAGCAAAATTATCTGCCATCGTACAGAGTGTATTTATTTTATGGTCTTTGTTTTTTTCTCCACATTATTTTCTTTTTTACGCCATGATAACTGTGGGTATTCTAGAAACTGTTGAAGAGATTACCCTTATTTTTATGTACGATAATTGGGCTTCAGATGTAAAAGGAATTTATTGGGCTTTAAGAGACAAAAGGCGTTTAAAAAAGCAATAATGGGTTATGAAAAGTTATTCCATGTTTTCCATATTGTTATTATGCCTTGTTATACTATTGGTTGATTATTTAGCTTTTTATTGGTTACAGTCTATTACCTCTTTAATACCGTCGTCTACTTTAAAGTTTCTAATAAACCTTTTGTTTTGGGTGTTTACTTTAGGCCTTTTATTAGGTATAATAACATTAAAAATAGTTTTAGATGATATTAACCCAAGACGAAAGCAGTTACTAATCTCATCCATGTATGGTCTTACAGTCTCTTCATTTATTCCAAAGATTGTATTTGTAATTATTATTTCTGTTTTATTTTTTGCAAACCAGATGTTTTCAGAAAAAGAGTCTATGGTTATTATTCCTCTTGTAGGGTTGTTATCTGGTTTTCTGCCTTTTTTTGTAATTGTATATGGCATTTTTAAAGCCGTTTATCGGTTTAAAGTTATTCGCCAAAAATTAAGGCTTTCTAACCTGCCACAACCTTTTAATGGTTTAAAAATAGTACACATTTCAGACTTACATTTAGGCGGGTTTAATTACAGATATAAAGTTCTAGAAAAAGCAGTAAATATAATTAATGATTTAGATGCCGATTTTATTTTTTTTACAGGAGATATTGTGAATAACTATGCTTGGGAGCTAAAAGGTTGGGATAATGTATTAAGTAAATTACATGCTATTAAAGGTAAATATGCTGTATTAGGAAATCATGACTACGGCGACTATTCTAAATGGGAAAACGAACAAGATAAAAAAGACAACTTTAATAATATTCAACACTTTTTTAAAGATATAGATTTTAAGCTTCTACTTGACACATCTGAAATTATTACAATTAATAATGAAAGCATAGCTATAATTGGTGTTCAGAACTGGGGGAATCCACCATTTAAACAATATGGCGATTTACAAAAAGCCATTAAAAATGCAGAAAATATTTCTTTTAAAATTTTACTCTCTCATGATCCTACCCACTGGGAAGAAGAAGTACTTTACAAAACAGATATTACACTTACCTTATCGGGTCATACACATGGCATGCAGTTAGGCGTTAATTATAAAAACAAACTCTGGAGTCCTATAAAATATAAATATAAGCATTGGGGCGGATTGTATATGTATCATAATCAATACTTATACGTTAATAAAGGTTTGGGGTGGATAGGCTTTCCTGGTAGATTAGGAATGCGTCCCGAAATAACATTATTCGAATTGTATAGCTAATGGTGGTAACTTATTTGGTAAAGCTGACTTCCGTCATTGTATAAGTCCTTTTTTGTTTGAAAATTTACAGTATAAAAAAATAGAAATCATGGAAAGTAAAGACAACACATTTATGGACAAAGTGATAGATTCCTTGAAAAACACTACTGTAAAACTGGAAGAGTTACAAGTAAAAGCTGCATTAGGTAAAGCCGAAGCCCAAGATCTTTTTGAGGATACTAAAAAGCAATTTAATCGTTTTATACACGATAGTGAGATTAAAACAAATAATGTTAAGAAGAATATAGACAACCTTCATGCTGATTTTGACGAACTACGCGTACAACTAGCTTTAGGAAAAGCAGAAACTAAGGATCTTTTTAAAGCGCAAAAAAAGCAAATACTTTCTAAACTGCATAACATTGAAGTAAAAATTAAAACCAACGAAAGTTTAAATAAAATGTATGCTTTAACGCTTATTGAGATAGAGCAATTTAAGATTGAACTTGATATTTTAGAAGAAAAATTTAATAAAAGCAAGTACGAGATTAAGGAAACTTTTCAGAGGGAAAAGCAAGATTTTAATGCGTTTATAAACAAGTTTAAGGAGAAATATTCTAAAAAAGAGGAGACTAAACTAGAACATTTTCAAAATGAAATTTCAGAGGCATTTACACATTTTAAAAAGGCTTTCTCTAAGGCATAGCACATTAATAATCGTAATCGCCTTTTCTTATATTAAGTAACATTCCTAGGCCTAGAAATATAGCAAAAGAGAAGCATAAAATTCCTAAAGCCGAAATTCCTTTCCAGAGCGGCTCTATTTTAAATATTACAAATAAAGAGGCGCCTGCAATAAGTGCTAGCATAACAAACACAGCTATTAATTGTTTAGTAACCCTTTGTAAGGTATGTACCAAGGGATCTATTCCTTTATGATTTATATCTACACTAATCTCTCCTGAATTTATCTTGCGTATCGCATTTTTTAAGTCTCTGGGGAAATCTCCCATAAAATCAATTACATCTGCTGTGCTATTAATAAGTTTTTCGCCTATTTTTAAAGGATTATAATCTTGAGCTATACTTTTTTGCAAATAGGGTTTTACAATATCCATTTGCTTCAAATTAGGATCTAATTTTTTAATAACTCCTTCTATAGTTACTAAAGATCGCGCAAATAAGAAAAAATAAACAGGCACTTTTAAGCGGTGTTTAACAATGATGTTTTTAAGTTCTAAAAGGATGGTGCTCATTTCGTTTTCATGGACCTTTTTTACATAGTAACTTTCTATAAACTCATTAACATCAAACTCTAAAGCTCTCATATCTGGAATTGGCATATCGTTGGATAACTGTATGAGCACCTTAATAATTTTCTTGACATTTTTACGTGTAATGGCTGTAAATAATTTTCTAAAAATTAAAATATCTCTAGGTAAAATGCTTCCCATCATACCAAAATCTAAATAGCAAATATGATTGTTTGGTAAGACTAATAAGTTGCCCGGATGAGGATCGGCATGAAAGAAGCCATATTCAAAAATTTGTTTGTAGTAGCTTATAGATAATCGTCGTGCAATAACTTTTGTATCAATTTGTTTTGCTTTTAATTGTGCTATTTTACTTATTTTAATTCCTGAAATAAACTCTAAGGCTAATACTTTTGATGTTGTAAATTCTTGATAAACTTTTGGCGCTAGTGCATATTGATCTAAAGAATGGTCTTTTGCTAAATTGTTATAAAACCGTTGGGCATTAATCGATTCATGAATAAAATCAAGTTCCTTAAGTATAGAGCTTTCAAAATGCTTAACCAACTCAATAGGGTTAAAGCTTTTTAAGGTAGGAATTCTTTTTTCTAAAACACGAGCCACGCGATACATGACTTTTATATCTTCTACAACAATATCAAAAATTCCAGAGCGTTGAACTTTTAATGCAACACGTTCTCCCGAATGTAAGGTAACTTTGTGTACTTGAGCTATAGATGCCGATGCAAAGGGTTTAGGTTCGAACCAAGCAAACAAATGCTCGGTGGTGTCTTTTAGTTCTGCTTCAACCAGTGATTTTACAACCTTTTCTGGCATTGGAGGGACATGATCTTGAAGTTTTTCTAATTCTAATGTTAATTCTAAGGGTACTAAATCGGGTCTATTGCTTAAAATTTGACCAAATTTGATGAATGTTGGGCCTAACTCTTCGCATACCAATCGCATTCTAGCCCATTTATTATATTGATTAATATGTTTTTTAGTGGCATCTGGCAATAGCCTTTGAAAAAAGGTATAATACCTATTATTCTCTAAATATTGTACCAAATCCTCAAAGCCATATTTTATTAAAACTCTTAGAATTTGATTGTACCTAGAGATAGATTTAATACGCTTTATTACATCTGTAGCTATACCCATTTTTATGTCACGATGTTTGTATTTTGTTAAGTCTGGCTTCTAGCAAGGCAACAGACTTATTTAGTTTTTCAATTTTTTGGTTAAGAGCTTTAATTTCATCTAAATGAGCGACATTTATTTTTTTATAGAATTTAATAACAGCATCTTCAATTTTATTCTCGAGTTCTTCTTTTAATGCTTGCGCTTTTAAAATGATTTTATCAATAGGTTCAAGTCTATCTCCATTTTCATTTAGTGATGACTCGTTGTGTTCTATATCGGCTAGTTTTTTTTCTGAAAGCTCATTTAGCTTATCCAAAAACTTTGTGTCTTGGGCTAAAACATAAATACTAGAACTTAGTGTTATTAACTCTAATAGTGTTTTAATTTTCATAACCTTAAAGAATTTAAATACGACTAAAGATAGTTGTAAGCAAAATGTTTTCATATGATTTTAATCATGTCTTAAAGGGCGCTATAACATTTAATTCTATTCTGTAAGCTTGGTTAAAAATTAGCCCTTTTGATGATATTACTCATTTTAGCTCATACAAATTAATCTTAAATTGATTTAATTAATTAAAAGAATATGCTATGTGTGTCAATATTAAATTATTTAAGGATATCCGACTCAATAGTATAGCAAGCGTTGGCGGAAAAAATGCATCCTTAGGAGAAATGTATAATAGCCTCACAAAAAAGGGAATAGCTGTTCCTTATGGTTTTGCTACAACAGCACAAGCTTATTGGAATTTTTTAGAAGAAAATGATATAAAAGCAGCATTAAAATCTACATTAAACGACTTAGAGACAACTAATTATTCCAACTTAGACCTTATTGGTGCTAAAGCGCGCGAATACATTTTGCAAGCAACTTTTTCTGAAAAGTTTAAAAACGATATCACTAATGCCTATAAGAAAATAAGCTCTAAAAACCAGCTTCTTGAAGTAGCTGTGCGAAGTAGTGCTACAGCCGAAGATTTACCCAACGCCAGTTTTGCAGGTCAGCATGATAGTTTTTTAAATGTAAAAGGAGAGTACCAATTATTAATGGCCATAAAAAAATGTTTTGCCTCCTTATATACAAATCGCGCTATTAAATATCGAGAAGATAAAGGATTTAAACACGAAGATGTTGCACTATCTGTAGGCATACAATATATGGTTCGGTCTGATCAAGGATGTTCAGGCGTTGGGTTTACATTAGATCCTGAATCAGGTTTTGATAACGTTATATTACTTTCTGGGGTTTGGGGTTTAGGGGAAAACATGGTTCAAGGCACTGTTAATCCCGACGAATATATCGTTTTTAAGCCTACATTACGTCAAGGGTTTAATGCCATTATACAAAAAACATTAGGAGATAAAAGAAAGACTATGATTTATAGTACTTCAGAAGATCAAGTTTCTACCATGAATATTGATACTCCTAAAAATAAACAAATACAGTACGTATTATCAGATGAAGAAATCCATAAGCTAGCTAAGTGGTGTGTAACAATTGAAACACATTTTAAAAAACCTATGGATATAGAATGGGCAAAAGATGGCATAAATGGCAAGTTATATATAATACAAGCGCGTCCCGAAACGATACACAAGAAAGAAGATAAAGTGTTACATATTCAGTATAGACTAATAGGTAAAGGAGAGGTTCTAGTAACGGGAAATGCCATAGGCCAAAAAATAACTCATGGGAAAGTACGCTTATTAGGCTCTCCTGCTGAGGCTGATAAATTAGGTGCAAATGACATTATTGTTACAGAAGCCATTACTCCCGATTGGGACCCTTTTTTAAAAAAAGTAAGCGCTATAATCACCAATAAAGGTGGTCGTACAAGCCATGCAGCCATAGTCTCTAGGGAGCTTGGTATACCTGCTATAGTTGGTTGTATTAACGCTACAACGATATTAAAAAACAACCAAGACATTACCGTTTCTTGTGCCTCTGGACATACAGGACAGGTTTATAGCGGATTGAAAGCATTTGAAAAGTTGGAGTTAGATTTTTCTTCAATAAAGAATCCTAAAACAGAAGCCAAACTTATTCTAGCCGACCCAGAAAAAGCTTTTGATTTATCGTTTTATCCTAATGATGGAGTAGGGCTTTTAAGAATGGAGTTTATTATTACCCATCTTATTAAAATTCACCCAATGGCTTTAGTTAATTTTAATACTTTAAAAGACAAGCAAGTTATATCACAAATCAAAACCATAACAAAAGGCTACAGCTTAAAAAAAGATTATTTTATAGATAAACTCTCTCAAGGTTTAGCTAAAATAGCTGCCGCTTTTTTTCCAAAAGAAGTGATTGTGCGTTTTAGCGATTTTAAGACTAATGAATATGCCAACCTTATAGGAGGGCGTCAATTTGAACCAATAGAAGATAACCCAATGTTAGGGTTTCGTGGCGCTTCAAGATATTATCATGAAGCCTATAAATTAGGGTTTGAATTGGAGTGTCAAGCTATAAAAAAACTACGAGACAATATGGGATTTACTAACGTAAAAGTTATGATTCCCTTTTGTAGAACCCTAGAAGAAGGAAACCAAGTTATAAAAATTATGAAACAATATGGCTTGGAGCAAGGTAAAAACAATTTGGAAATTTACTGTATGATAGAAGTTCCTAGTAATGTAATTCTTGCCGAAGAATTTGCTAAAATATTTGATGGTTTTTCAATAGGCTCTAACGACCTTACACAATTAACCTTGGGTGTTGACCGCGATTCGGGTTTAATATCTAACCTTTTTAATGAAAACAATCTAGCCGTAAAAACAACAATAGCATCAGTTATAGAAACGGCTAAAAAAACCTCTACAAAAATTGGGTTATGTGGTCAAGCTCCAAGCGATTTTCCCAATTTTACAGCGTTTTTAGTCAATTGTGGTATTGACAGTATTTCATTTAATCCAGATGCCTTAATACAAGGAATTGTAAATATTAATAAAGCAGAAAATTAAACTTGAATAAAAACAATCAATTTCTTTAGCAAGGCGTGTTAATGTCTTGCAAGTTTCACCTTACTTTTTGTCTAGTAATTGTTCTTGTTCTAATGCCTTTACAATACGTTTAACATAGTCGTTAACACTATATTCAATATCTTGTGGATTTACCATAGAAAAATTACCAACCCAAATTAACGACGATGTTTTTGAGTCCTCCTTTAAATTAAAAAGTGAAGATTCAATATAATACACGTTATATTTTTTGTAATACCCAGGATGATAGTAAATATCTTGATATAAAAAATAGTACCTTCTAAACCTTGGCCAATAAATGTTAGGCGAAGTATAGTAAGGTTTGTGGTAGGACTGCTTTACATCGGTTCCCGTTACTGTTGAAATAAAAATAGCATCAAATCCTAAACGTTTAATTTTATTTATTTCTTGTTGAATTTGTATTTCCGACTGTTTATTTTCTACAAATTTCTCAGGAAATATGACACTACTTGTGTTTGCTATTAGTCCTCTTGACTGAAATTCATTTACTATCTTTTCTTCAAATATTTTACGTGCTGTTAAATTAGGTGTAATTCCAATTATTAAAACTTTCTCCGGTTGGAAAGTAGCATACGATTCACTTCGCCAACTTCCAACCATTTTAATAGAAGAACATCCTAAGAAAACAGCTAAAACAACTATTAAAATAGTAAGCTTATACTTGAGTTCTTTATGCCTTGTATTACATCGTATCATTTTTATGAAAAATCATCTTCTAAGGTATTAAGATGCTAGACGTATAAAAGTGATATTCGTCATTAAGTAGAAGGATTTTGCATTATGGCAAGGAAAGACCAATGTCATTTACAGTGCGATTAAGGTCATTATTATAATATGCTTTCTTCCTTAATTTTAAGGCACATCATTTAAAATTAAATGTCATGAAAAATATTTGGATTTGGCTAGTTATAGCTGCAATTGAAAGTTCGACCTTAGGGTTCTCACAACCCATTATAGAGCTCTCCGAAGTAGAGCTTATTGTTTCTAATTACAAATACCTTAAAACCGTTGGAAATAAAGATGCTCCTATAGCAGTAAAATTTCTCGAAAGAAAAGTAGCCAATTATGATTTAAAAGGATCTGATTTATATAGCGATGAATATGATACTTATATTATATCATTTTATATTCCGCAAGGTTCCATTGTTGCCGAATATGATGAAGATGGACACATTACAAAAACTATAGAACGGTTTAAAAACATTGCGCTCCCCAAAGCTATTAGTAAGGCAGTATATGCCAGATTTCCAAATTGGGCAGTTACAGGAGATATTTATAAAGTAAGCTATAGAAGAGGTGATGAAAACTCTAAACAAGTGTATAAAATGAAATTAGAAAATGGCGATAAGACCATTAGAGTAAAAACTGATGAGAAAGGAAACTTTTTATAAATCCTTCTCAGATACAGATATGTTATTAATTTTTAGTGTGAAGAGGGGGTGCTTATGTTTTTTTTAATGTTTTTGCTATTAAGTAACAGGGTAATACTTTAGTTGTATTAATAAGCACAATTGAATTCACAATAAAACGCCTATCTAAAAAAATAGATAGGCGTTTTTTATAGGTTTAGTTAGTCGTTACGCTTCGCAACTTGTACATTCTTTTTTCTGCTTAAATTTTTGTGCCGCATTCATACTGTGTTGGTAATACAACGATTTTAACCCAAGTTTCCAAGCGGTCACATGAATGTTATTAATTTCTTTAACCGGCATTTCTGGGTGCACAATAATGTTTACCGATTGGCCTTGGTCTATAAACTCTTGTCTTCCTGCAGCATGGTAAATAACATCAAGCTGATCTATTTCGGAATAGGTTTTAAACACCGCTTTTTCATTTTCGGTTAAAAACTCTAAATGTTGCACAGAGCCGTCCATATCTCTTATGCTACGCCATACTTCGGTCGTATTTTGCCCCTTTTCTTCTAATAAAGCTTCTAAGAATGGATTTTTTATCGTGGTTTTTATTTTAGCAATATCCTTAACATAAATGTTAGACCAGATAGGCTCTATTCCTTGCGATACTTGCCCTAAAATAAATGCCGATGAGGTTGTAGGTGCAATAGCGTTTAAGGTGGCATTTCTACGGCCGTAACCTTTTAACACTTCGGGTTCTCCAAATTTTTGCGCTAGCTCTTCTGAAGCTTTGTAAGAGCGCTCTTTTATGGTTTTAAAGATTTCACGATTTAAATTATAGGCTTCTTGGCTATTAAAGGCATGCATTTTAGACTGTAATAAGGAGTGCCATCCTAAAACGCCTAACCCTAAGGCGCGGTTTTCTTTAGCAAAATTATAGGCGCGCTCCATAAATAAGAAGGTTTGACGATCGTCTCTATTTGATGAGTCACGATAGCTTTCTAATTTTTCTACAAATTCTGTAATTACTGCATCTAAGAAATACACCATGGTTTCTACAGCATCGGTATTTTTCCATTTATCGTAGTGTAACACGTTTACGCTAGATAGCACACATACAAACGACCAGTTATCGTTTGATGGTAACATAATTTCTGTACATAAGTTACTCGCATAAATGTCGTGTTTTTTGTCCTTATAAACCTCTGGCTTACCATTGTTGGCGTTATCGGTAAAGAACACATATGGATACCCCATTTCGCCACGACTTTGTAGTACTTTTGCCCAAGTGGTACGTTTTTCAACATCGCCATCAATCATCTCTTGCATCCACTTGCTGGTTACTGTTACGCCATGCGTTAATTGTTGTATAGGGTTACCTTCGGTACCAATTTCTAAAAATTCTTTAACATCTGGATGCTCTATAGGTAAGTATGGAGAAAAGCGTCCACGACGTACAGAACCTTGGCTAACCACATCGACCATAGATTCAAATAACTGCATAATATGAACCGCTCCAGAAGCTTGCCCATTGTTTTTTACTGGCGCACCACGATGACGAATTTTACCAAAAAACCCCGATGTACCACCACCAAGTTTAGACATCATGCCTACTTCGGATTGCGTGTAGAGAATGTTTCCCATATCATCGTCTATATGCGATCCAAAACAACTAATAGGTAATCCGCGTTCTTTTCCAAAGTTCGACCATACTGGCGATGCTAATGAGAAAAAGCCTTCGGACATATAGTTGTAAAACTTATCGGAATATCCTGGTATTTGAAGAATTTGCTCAGCTCTATCGGCAATTTCTCGGATACGTTGTTTAGGCGACACCCCTTCGGTAAGGTATCCTGATTCTAAAAATTTCTGGCTAAATTCATTTAACCATTCAAATCCACCTTCAGTATTGGTATTGGCTAAATACTCTTTTCTGGCATTTACTAGGGGATTGGTTGTACTGTTTTGTTCTTGTGATTGCGGCTGATGGTTGATAGTTTTGTTCTCCATAAGGTTGTGGTTGAGGGTTAATTTTTAGAATAAATCGTCGCTAGTTATACTTTGTGTTCTTTTACTATAGTTAATAGACCTTTTTACGAAAAAGTCGCCGTGTTTGGTGCCAATAATTTCGTCGTCAAACCATTCGGTTTGTGTTAATAGGTTTTCATCAATATCAAATACTTTATTTATACCAATGCTTTCCAGAGATTTGTTAAAACGGTTTTTAATAAACTCGTTTACGACATTTTTTGGTAAGAAATCTAGTTCACCATCTTCAAAAATCCAGTCTATAATTTTACTTTCGGCAATAAAAGCATCTTTACATAAATCTTGAATCATGGTGTTGTAGTTATCGTCGAACCATTCTGGGTGTTCGTCTTTTATAATGTTGATGATATCGATCCCGAAATCGCCATGAATTTGCTCTTCTTTAGAAGTCGCTTCCACTACATTGGAAATTCCTTTAAGCATATTTTTATGCTTGTTGAATGCCATAATGATTAAGAATTGCGAGAATAACGATACATGCTCGATAAACAATGAGAATAATAAAATAGACTCGGCGTATTCTTGGTTATTTTCGCTTTTGGCGTTTTTAAGAGCAGTTTCTAAATATTGTACCCGTTTCATGATAACAGGTTTTTTCTTTAACTCTTCAAACTCTTTATTTAATCCTAAAATTTCTAATAAATGTGAGTAAGCATCGTGGTGTCTTACTTCACTTTCGGCAAATGTAGCGCCAACCGATCCAATTTCTGGTTTTGGCATTCTGTGATAAATATCGCCCCAGAATGTTTTGACCGCTACTTCTATTTGAGAAATAGCTAACATGGTATTTTTAATAGCCGTTTTTTCTACATCGCTAAGATTAGATTTAAAATCTTGAATATCGCTGGTAAAGTTAAATTCGGTATGAATCCAATACGAGTGTCTTATTGCTGGCACATAATCGTATAATTGTGGGTACTCGTAAGGTTTTAAATTAACCCGTTTTTCAAAAATGTTACTCTTACGACTAAGGGCTTGTTTATTTCTGTAAAGAATGTATGCTTTGGCAACATCATGAAAGGCACTTTCCATGAGTTTTTCTTCTACAACATCTTGCACCTCTTCAACGGTTGGTACATAGTCGGTATCTTGTTTTTTACGTTCTAGTAAAACGTCGTGAACCTTGTTTGCGATAAGTTGAGCATCTGCTGCTTCACCGTTATCTACAGCCTTCATAGCTTTTAAAATAGCATTTGTTATTTTGCTTAACTCGAAGGGTTTACGGCTAAAATTTCTTTTAGTGATGTGTAAAATTTCCATGAAAAAATGGGTTAGGATTAATAGGATTAACTATGATATAAAAGTCATAAATTATTCTAAATGAAATGAGGTGTCTTGAAATTTCTTCTTAACAATTTATCAACATTGTCTCCTTTTTGTCACCTCAAATCATAAAAAAACCTTACAAACACTTGTAAGGCTTAGGGTTGAAAAAAATGTGGTGTTTATTTTCTTTTGTCGATGACTAAAATGGGTTTTCTACTCATTTTAGGAAACTGTAATTTTTGGATGGTTTTACTATCGTGAAATTCGATTTTCGGACTTACACGAAGCTTAGCTCTAAAATGATCTTTTATACGGTGTTGCACCTCTTCTGAAGTGTTTTTAGAAGCTATTTTAATACAAATTTCGTCGGTACCAATGTTGTTATGCGAGATTTCTATAACGTAGCTTTGCACGTCGTTAAAATCGTTTAAAATATTGTCCATGGCTGGCGGATACAAGGTCGTTCCTTTGTACTTAATCATTTGTTTTTTTCTGCCAATAACAGGACCTAATCGTAAGGTATTTCGTCCGCAAGTACATGCATTGGTATGTGCTTTTACCATATCGCCAGTTTTAAATCGTAACAGTGGCATACCTTCAACACCTAAAGTAGTTATGGTAAGTTCGCCAACATGATTTTTAGGAACTGGTTGGTTGTTGTCGTCTAAAATTTCAACAATAATTAATTCAGGATGATGGTGTCCACCTTGTTGCGCTTCACATTCGGTAAAAGCGGTATTCATTTCGGTGGAGGCGTAGGTAGAAAATAATTCAATATCCCATTGCGAAGTGATTTTTTGTGCTAAAGTGTTTAGTGTGAAATCTTGATTTCTCAACGATTCGCCAATACAAATAGCTCCTTTTATACCAGAAGTATTTACATCGATATTATGTTGTTTGGCGTATTCTATAAGTTTTAATAAAAATGACGGTACGACAATAAGGTAGCTAGGTTTAAATTTTAAGATGGAATCCCATTGTAATTCTGGAACACCTGCTCCAACACGAATAATTCCAGCGCCTAATTTTCTAACGCCTAAAAAATAGGCTAATCCAGCCATAAACCTTCTGTCTATAGTGGTTGTTAGCTGTAACACATCGTTAGCTGTAATGCCAGCGCAAGCAAAAGAAATGGCTTCGTTATAGGCTAAACGGTCTAAATCTTTATCGGTTAAGGCAAATGTTACGGGGTCGCCAAGCGTTCCCGAGGTGGTTACGTAATCAATGATTTTAGATTTAGGAACACATAAAAAATCGTCGTTGTATTGTTGTAAATCGTCTTTTGTAGTAACAGGAAGTTTGGCTAGGTCGTCCAGTGTTTTTATCGCGTTAAGATCAATATTTTTTTCATTAAAAACACGTTTGTAGTACTTAGAGTTTGTGTTAACATACGACAGTAGTTCCTGAAGTTTGCCTTCCTGAAACGTTTGTATTTCTTGTAACGATGCTTTTTCTATCTCTGGAATCATCTAGTTTACTTTCCTGTTTAATTTTTTAATATAGTCTTCAACCTCAAGACGATTTGGAACGGTTGTAATTTCTTTTGTTAAAGCTTCTTTAAAGCTGTTTAACGCAGCAGTATAGTATTTTTTTTCGTAATAATAGCGTCCTATTAAATAATGAACTTCCCAAAACTCTGGATTTGTGCGTTTAAATTCATTAATCGTATCTGGAGCTATATGATCATCATTTTTTATAGCTAAAGCTATGTCACGACTTAACACGCGATAACGTTCGTAATCTTGATAGGCTTTTGAGTAAAGAAACGGGTCTTCTTCAATATTTAGTTGTGCCTTTTGCAAGGACTTTGCGTTAGTGTTTTTAGGTGCATTTTTAAACACCTCGTTTAAATTATAGGCGACAAACTCTCCTAATTGATACGGATTTGATGATACCCAAACTAACCCTTGCTTAGGTTTAAACACAATGCCATGATGCGCTAAAAGTTGATTGAGAGCTTTTTCGTTACCATAACCTATAGTTTTATCGTTTAATCCTTTTTTATTACGAAGGATATCGACCGCCTTTCGAGGTGTTAATTTTTGAATATTGCTTAATAATTCTTCCATGCGTTGGTAACGATACATAGAATGACTCTCTGCCATGTGTTTTAGGTTTCTTTCATCATTTTTAAAAGCCTCACTTTGAAAGTGATTAGAACAAATTAACTGCGAGGTGTTTTCAACGTCGTAAATGCCTAAATTATGAGGTGCCATTTCTATGGTGATAGCACGATTATCTTGAGCACTTCCTATAAAAATCGACTCGGAGACAAACACTTGTCGCTTTTTAGCAATAGCAATGGCTTCGTCGATATTTGCCGCATACTGTAATATTTCCCGTGTCACAATAGATATTGGGGTTTTGGCTACTAACGGAATTTTAGATTTTCCCGCATTTATAGTAACAGTCAGTCCGGCATCGTTCATACCCGATACTACGCCAATCATTCCAGGCCAAGTTACCGACATAAATTTATGCCCTTTGGTTGGGGTTACAAAAGCAATTATTTTTTCTTTGGAGAAGGCATCGCCAGCATAAAAATCGAAGTTCCTTCCTATAATTAAGCTTCCACCCTCTGTTTTATCGCCCCAGGCAGCAAACGACGAACACCCTACTAAAGCCAAGTCCTGAAAGGCGTGACCAATATCGTGTGCGCCATGTAAATATAACACGCGAAGATAATCATCGGCAACATAGTCGTATTTGTCGCCAGCGTATTTAGAAAGGCCGTAAATTTCTGTTTTATATTCTTCGGGAACGTGTAAATACATTTTACGATTGTACCAAGCGAGCATTTTTCGTAGTAAATATTGCTTGGTTTTAGAAGGTACAATGTCATCAACTTTACTTAAAAAAGCGTCTTCTTGTTTTACAAACAGCTCTTTGGTTAAATAGCCTGTTTTTAGGCCTATTTGTAGTGGGTTACCATCTACAAATAATTCCCATTGGCCTTGCTTGTTTTTGGTAACGTAATTTGTTTTTAAAATATAAGAAGAATCGGATAATTGTGTTCTATTAGGGATATGATTATCATACTGACTAACATTAGGAACATCGTGAAGCGATTTTGAGACACCACAAGAAGATAGTACGAATAGCAAGAGTGCTACGACGATGTTGTAATGAGATAGTTTTTTGAATAGATTCATATTTTAGAACTCAAAAATCAATTTTTAAAATATAGGTGCAAGTTAACGATTACCGAATTTATATTTACAGTGAACTATGTTTTTTGATTGGCTGCTACAATTTTATCGACTAAATAGTCCATACCAAGTAACTGCGAACACGTAATAACAGCACCAATAGTAACGCCTAAAATACCATGCATGTTTAAGCTTTGTCCTGTAAACAATAAGTTATCTATTTTAGTTTTGGGAGAAACTATGGCTTGCATAGGTTTATTAACATCTTTAGCATATCCATACATGCCGCCATTATGCGAACCAATATAGTCGCGGTAAGAAAGAGGTGTTGAGGCATAAACCTCTTGAATGCACGATCTTATATTTGGAAATTTTTTTTCTATTTCATCAAGTACCTTTTCTGTTTTTTGCTGCTTGAAAGCTTCGTAGGTTTCACCACGATCATTTTTTTTAGCAACGGTATTTGTGGTATGTTCCCAAGGTTTTACTTCGTCGTATCGCATGTAGGTCATTACAGTCATGTTTTCGGCAAACTCTGAAGCATTTTTTTTAACGCCTAACGAAATCATATAGCCTTCTGGCCATGTTTCCTGAGTGTAGTTATGCGAATTCCAAACGCATTCTTTACTTTTAAAATGGTAATAATTTTTATTGAAATATTTAAATGTATGAGGTTTAAAAACAATATAAACGCTAAAAGCAGCAATGGTGTTTTCTATGGTGTTAATTCTATTTATATAAGCCTTTTTTAATGGGCTATCGCCTATCATTTTTAGCGTGAGTTTAGGCTCTATATTAGATATAAATGTGTTTCCCGAAAATTCACTCCCATTAGTACAAATAACATTATGTACTGATTTATTTTTAGTAGTAATTTTTAAAACTTCATGGTGTTTAAACACATCGCCACCAAAAGCTTTAATTTGTTTGATAAGAAGCTTTGTTATTTGGCTACCACCGTTAACACATCTGTAAGCACTTTTTATGTAGGAATTAATAGAAAGGGCGTGAACATAAAACGGCGTTTTATTGCCTTCTCCAGCATATAAATAGTTAGATCCTGCTAAAACAGCTTTTAAGGTCTCGTTTTTAGTTAACTTATCGATAACCTCTTTTGCCGATTCTTGGAATACTGATAAGTCATAGGGCGCTCCTTTTTTTAAGTTGTAAAGAGGAAATTTATCGCAAACCGAAGCCATTTTATCACAATAAGCCTCTATAGCTTGGGCTTCTTCGGGGAAATAGTTTAAAAGTTGTGCTTTAAAATTAGAATAGCTTTGCGCTTGTGGGTATTCATTAGGGTCGTCGTCAAAAGTTATAATATCAAAGCCATCTTCATCCATTTTTTTAAGGTTGAGGTCCTTCATGATACCTAAAAAATGAAAAAGCGAATGTAGATTTTGCCCTTTTTCCAAGCCGCCTATGTAATGTACACCAGTATCGAAAATGGTTTTGTTTCTAGAGAATGTTTGTAGGTTACCCCCAAATTGTTGATTTTTTTCTAAAACACAAACACGGTAACCTTCTTTGGCTAAAATAAGTGCAGAAACCAATCCGCCTAAACCGCTTCCTATTATAACAACATCGTATGTTTTCATTTTTTTAAGCTTATAATGTTGTTATCTTCGGTTTGTACATGATACTTAAATTTTTCAATTAAAGTACTGTTAAGTGCTTTACCATCTTTTAATAAAATACAAGAAACTGGCCATGGACTTTTTAGTAAGTTCTTTATAGTGTTAGAAAGTTGCGGTGTACTGATAATTAGCGTAAGTGGTTTGTTAATATTAGAAAGCGTAATATTATCTACAAACTGAATGTTATAATGTGTGTTAGCGATATAGCTGTTGTTTAAAATTTGCCTTGTTGACGAGCTTTTAATTATTGATGTTATGTTTCTTCCTGGACCATCTAAAGCTAAAAGCACATCTAGTTCTCCAGAGTCTTTTGTGGCATGAATAATAGTGGCTTTTTTATCCACAGTATCTAAAATACTTTTATATGTTTTGCTGTAAGATTTTAAGTCGTTTTTTACGGTGTGATATAACGCATCCCCTTTGTAGCGATATTCTTCTAAAACTAAGCTATGAAAATACGTGTCGTTTTCAAAAGTTTTTCTAAAATCGATAAAAGCTTGTTTAAAATAAGCGCTTATTTTTTTTGTACGTTCTCTAGGTGTTGTTCCAAAATTTATATTCTCTGGCGTTATTCTAGGCAATACATTTAGTGTTATGCTTCCATTTCTAATAGGGAAACTGCCTTTAGGAATAACTTCGGAATTACCATGAATAAAAACGGGTAAAATATCTAGATTAAATTTATCGGCTAAAAAGAAGGCGCCTTTATGAAAACGTTTCATTTTGTTGGTGTACGAACGTGTACCTTCTGGAAAGACAACTAAAGAATACCCTTGATCTATTTTAGTTTGAAGGTGATCCAAACCACCTTCAATGCCTTCGGAAACGGGATAGTATCCTACAAATTTCATTACTTGGCCAAATACAGGCGAGTTATATACCCAATCGTTAACCAGAAAAATGACTTTATGGTGTAGCATTTCAATGGCTAAAGTGTCTAAAAATGACGTGTGATTAGCAATAATAACAGCAGGTTTTTCAAATGTTTCTCCAGTAGTATTGATGATTTTTTTCTTCACAAATGGATTAGAATATAAAACCGATGTTAAGAATTTACCAGCAATTTTATGAAACCAAGGCATTTTTACTTTCTTGCTAATAGGTATAATTTTAAACAAGAGCATTCCTAAAAGCGGTAATAAAAACGTGCCTAAACCATAATATAGAAACGATATCATAGAGTGTATTAAAACCCTAAAACTTATTGGGCGTTTAGTTTTACTACCAATAAATAACTTGAATAATATAGGTTGTATTGTAAACGATATAAGCAATGCAGAAAGAATACCAATAATAGAAACTAAAGAAATGGTATATAAAGCAGGATGCTTGGCAAATATCATAATACCAACGCCTAAAATAGTTGTAATAACCGATAAAATTACCGAGGTTTTATGTGTTGGTAATTTGCGTTCACCAGTTCTGTGTTCATGAAGCAAACCATTCGTAATAAAAATACTATAATCCACGCCTAAGCCAAAAATAAAGGTGGAAATAATAATATTAAAAATATTAAACTCTATACCTAATAACCCCATTAAACCAATGGTTGTAAACCATGTTAATGCAATAGGGATACTTGTTACTAGAGTTAATGAAAAACTTCGGTAGAACACTAATAAAACAAGCAATACCACAATTAAAGAATAACCTACTAAGCGATTAAAGTCGTTTTTTAAATTGCCTAAAAAGGTTTCGTTCATTCCTTGCCTATCAATAACAAGTGTGTTGGGTAACGGTTGAAATGTATTGTTGAGTTGCTCTAACTGATTGTGATCTAATTTTACTAACGAAGTTACCGTTGTAAATTGCTGTTTTGTAGAAATATAATCTGATACATTTATAGTGCTTAACGTGTTGTAATCGTTACGACTTAATGTCGTGAAATCACGTTGTAATAAATTGTAAAAAGGTTGATATGTTTTAGGTTTAAACCCTAGTTTAGAACCACTTTCAATCAGTTGGGTTTTTGTAACCTTTTTAATAGAATCGTTCCAAAACGAATGCCACTCAATAAGTTTTTTTTCTTGCAAAGCATGAGACTGAACTAAAGCCCCAATAGAACTAAAATTAAGAATGTTACCGTTTTCTTTTAAGGTCGATAGTTTTTTATAAACAATATCATTAGCTACTAAAGCGTCTTCTAGAGTTGTTCCGTAAGCCGCTATATAAACCGATTTTGATGCGATGTTAGTGAGCGAGTCTAATCGTTTTTGAGCAGCCATAAGTTTAGGTGGCTCGTAATTTAATTTGGTAATATCGTTATTAAACGAGACGTTGTTATACGTAAAACACGATATAATTAATAAAATGCCCAAGCCTATAAAAACGCTTGTTTTTTTATGCAACGGAATGGCCGAAAACTTATCGATTATGGTTGTAGTTTGCCGTTTTTCTTGTTGTTGTCGATATACTTGAGGTATAAAAATAAGGGCAAATACTGAAGCGCCAATAACGCTAATAGCGGCAAAAATACCTAAATCTTGTAGTGCTTGAGAGTTTAAAAATAGTAAGCATAAAAAAGCTAAAGCAGTAGTTAAACTACTCATTAAAACAGGTTTCGAAATCTCTTCGTATAACGATTTAATATTATTGTTACTTCTTATGTGAGTAAGAATATGTAAGGCATAATCTAAAGTTACACCCAAAAGCACCGATCCAATTCCTAAAGATATGGCCGAAATTTTATCGCGTATAACATACAATACCGTAATCGCTAATAAAGCCCCAACTACTGTAGGAATAAATAAAATAATAGGGAGTAGCAATTTTTTGTAAAACACAATAAGAATAATAAGTAACACCGTCATAGCAATGCCTACAGTAAATTGTATGTCGTGTTTTATTTGTTTGGCGTTTTCAACTGCAATTAAAGCGCCTCCAAAATATTCGGCGGTTACTTTTTTGCCATAAACAGTATTAAGTTCATTGTTTAAACGATATAAAATGTTTGAAAGCTCAGCATTTTCGGCAGTTTCACTAGAGGCGTGTTTAGGTGAAATAAATAACAGTACATGTTTTTTGTCTTTACTAACAACAAATCCATTTTGAACACTAAATCCATCACCAATACTTAAGTTTTGAAGTTTTTTAAGTCCGATAAACGACAATCCTAATGGATCTTTCAAAATGGTTTTTTTAGCCACAATTCCAGAGGGCGATACTAAGGTTTTGTAATTACCTTTAGTAACCACATCTATACTGTCTTCATTTAGTTTTTGTGCAATGTTTTTATAATCTGAAGGATTAATAAAAAGGGGTAAGTTGTTGTAAACAAAGTCCATAGTATTACCAATAGCTTTGTCCTCAACCTTACCTTGAATAGATGTAATATAATTTGCTGCGTTTTGGTTTAAACTATCTATAAAAACCTCGGCATATTGGGTTAAGTCGTTAATATTGCCATTTGGTTTTGTAGAGATATGAACGATAATTTTATCGGCAAAATTTACCGTTTTTAAAACCTTTTGTGCTTCGGCATTTTTATCGTTAGTAGGAATAAGTTTTGTAATATCTTCTTCAAACGTAATTTTCGAACTAAAATAGCCAAGCCCTAATAAAAGAATAAGAAATCCAAGTATACCTAATAGCTTATTAGATTGGATTTTTTTAAAGAGATTATAAAAGAAATCAACCATGGTTTCTTGCTGTATTCTTTTTATTGAACATTAAAAAGAAAAGATAACTAATTATACCAAAAATACAAGCCGAAATAGTGGCCAAAGTAAAACTGCCAACAATGTACGTTTTTAAGTGTTTTACAAATTCAAAATTCTGCGTGATTTCGTCCAGTTTGTAGGTGTTTTGTACGCCTAAAATTTTCTCACCAATTTTTGTGCTCGTATAAATTATAAAAGGAATAAAAGGCGGGATACTTACATTGGAAAAGGCAAACGCAATGGCTTTATTAAGATTTAAAAAAATAGCCAAAAAAATAACCAACACACTATGCAACCCCCATAAAGGTGTTAAACCAATAAAGACTCCTAGAGCAATTGAAAGTGCTTTTTTCTTAGGGGAGTCGTAACTCCCTAAAACGTCTTCAATAAAAAATTGTTTAACGCCTTTTTTTTTAAAATTCTTAAAAAAGTTTCTTGGCTTAATATATACTAAGGTTAAAAACACAAGCCAGGTGTTTAAAATGCTTATACGGGTAAAGTCTTTAAAGGGTCTAAAATGTGATACGCGTTCGTTTTCATCGTAAAGGACTTGAATGGGAATGTTTTTTACATCGACATTTTTCCATGCCGATTTAACAATGACTTCAATTTCAAATTCGAATTTTGTTGTGAAAAAACGCAGGTTTTTAATGACTTGTAATGGATATAACCTAAACCCCGATTGTGTGTCTTGTAGTTTTATACCTGTTTCAAACCAAAACCAAAAATTAGAAAATTTATTGCCAAAACTGCTTTTCCCAGGAACACCTTCTTGTTCCATATTTCTAGCGCCAATAAACAGCACATTTTTTGTTTGATGTTGTTCCAGAGCGTTAATAAAAACAGGAATGTCGTTAGGGAAGTGCTGCCCATCAGAATCGATAGTTATTGCAAAATCGTACCCTAAATGTATGGCTTTTTTAAATCCTTCTCTCAAAGCAACACCTTTGCCTTTATTTTCTGTAAACGTAATGATGGTTAAGTTGTCGTACTTGGAGAGGATATTTTTTGTGTTATCTGTGGCACCATCGTTTACAATAATGATGTGATTTGTGTACTCTAAAACACCATCTATAACACGTTGTAATGTACGGTCGTTATTGTAAGTGGGAATGAGCACACAAACATTTAAGCTGTCTATTTTTTGGTTAGCAAGGCTTGGGTTCACGTTTTAGTGAGAGCTTAATGGTTATTGTGTCGAAATTACGTTTTTTTCTTCATCTGTAAAGACTTTAGATTGTAAAATATAGTCTTTAATATGATTTTTAAGGTTAGATGAACGTATGTGTTTAAATTGTTTTAAAAGAAAGGTTTTATCAGCGTCGAGGTCTTTGTTATACCCTAAAATCTTTGGAGAGTTTTCTTGAATACCAAGTCGTATAAAACGAGGTTCTATAGCATTGGGTTCTTTTTCTATGGTGTATTCTATTAAAGAAACACCTTCTACAAAGCCACTCTTTTTTTCTTTTATGGTTTTAGCATGTCTTGCTTTTAATGCAATAGAGGCTCCTTTATAGGCCACTAAAGCCACATGGTCCTTTTTTGAGACAGATTGTAGTGAGTTGTAAAAAGCCTCTACTTTGGTTGAGTCGTTAGCAGCTTCTTTATAGGTTTCTCTAATCTTGCTTAAATCCAGATTTTGAGTAGTTACTAGGCATAAAACAGAAAGCAATAACAATCTCATATTACATGATTTTGAATGTTGTGTTCAATTTTAAGGCCACAGTATCGTTAAACTTAGTAACGTTTTTTACTTTAATGTGTGTGTCCTCTTCTGTAATATTAAGCGTAAGAGTTAAGTCTGGTGTTTTTTCAGGGTTAATAATAGCCATGAATTTTACGTTGCTAGACGCTTCCATAAACAACGTTTTATTTACAACTTGTTGTGTAAGCTCTTTAATAATTTGCATCATACAAACGCCTGGTGTTACAGGGTTGTCTGGAAAATGTCCATTAAAAACCTCATGGTCTTTATTGATTGTAATATTAGCTGTTGCCACGTTATCGGCAACAGCTAAATGATTAAGTATATAAAAATCCTTTATTAGCATGGATTAAAAGTCAAATTTATAATAAACGCCAAATTGTATTGAACCATTAAGTACAGAGTCGCTACTCCAAAAATCATCATTATCTTCATCATAATTATCATAGAAGTCGTCTCTAATATCTAAGAGGCCTTGTTTGTATCGTGCTTCTATACCAAGCCCAAAAGGAAACTCGTAACCAACACCACCAAAAAGAGAGAAATCTACTGGTATAATGGAGTCATCATCTAGATTATCGGCTACTTTTACATCTATGGCAGGGCCAACAATTAAATGAACTCCAACATTTGGAACAATATAAAATTTATTAGCCAAAGCCACTCCAAGGTAATGGATGCTTAAATCTTCAGAATAGTAATAATACCCTGGATCAAAAGAGTTACCATAGTTATAATAACGAATAGCGTCTTTTGCCCCTTGATTACTATAAGTGGCTTCTGGTTGTAACGCATAAAAATTAGCAAAACGGATGTTTGCAAAGATTGCAGCATTGGGGCCAATTTTAGCATCGGCATGATCAATGTTTGAAACCGAAGATAAGTTTAACCCTAGCCTTACCCCAGGACGTACTTTTACTTGCGAAAATGCGGTTACACTTAATGCAACAAACAATAAAAATATAATTGATTTTTTCATAAGGTGTTAATTTATAGATTTTAAATTGATTTTTAGCGTTATGTTATGGTGTGTTATGGTTATTTTATTTGCAATATTATCATTTATTTTTGAAAAGCTAAATACTGTCTTCGCTTTTCCGTTTTTTACACTTACTATTTGACTAAGACTATTGTTTTTAGTGACATAATAATGTGGTTTATCTAAAATTTGAGTTTCAAAAAAAGAGGCATTGTCTTTTACAAAAACTCCTGAAATGTCTACGTTTTCTTTTACTAGTGTTGTAAAATCTTGTTTTAAAACGTTGAGTAATAGTTTTCGGTTTAAATCGTCTAAAATATAGTTAACACTAAAGGCATTGTCTGTAATGGTAAAGTCGAATATTTTATTGCCCATTTCGGTAGTAAATGCTACTCGATGTTGGTTTTTTTCTATCTTTTTTACAATAAATAACCCACTAAACGATTTGCCATATGCGCTAATATTAGCTTTATAAATATAGTCTTTACTGGTATTGGAAAAATAGGGATTTGAAAACACGTTTAATGCGCTTTCTATAGGTTTTAATTGTTGTTTCTTAGGATAAGATCCACAACTAAAAAGGAAGACAGCAAGAAAGCTAAGGGTTAAATACCGCATCGTTTAAAGGTGTGTTTAAGGTTCGGTTACTAAAGACAATTTTGGTATAATCTCCCGAAGGCTCTACCATTTTTACGTCTTCTACATCGCCTTTTTTATTAAATGTTATTTGAAAACTGGTAATATATTCTGAAAACTCAGGATTTTTAGGGCTAAAATGAACATTGCTTTTACCATCATTTTTAAAGTAGGAAATGTCAAATTCATTATCATCAAACATATCACCTTTAACACTTTTAATAATAAGCTTGTTTAGTTGTTTAAACATTTGACTGGAACCAATATCTATTTGACTTTTATTACCTTCATCATTAATGAAAAGGCTTTCATTTTTAAATATCACAGTATATTGAAAAGGCTTATTATAGGCCCATTTAACTAGATTTGGAGCTTTAAAATGTAACATGCCTTTGGTAATAATATCATTAGATAAAAAATCTAAATGTTTATACTGTGTAAAATCGCTTACAATTGTTTTTGTTGTTTTGGCTTGAGATTTTACAAGTGTTTTTAAGTTTTGGGCTTCACTTGTCGTCATTTTTGTTTGTGCTTGCATACCAAAACAAACAAAACACAGTATGTAAAGAAGTTTATGCATAAGGTTTTAAGTTACAAAGTTGGTCTACAGTTACCGACTTAAACTGTTTTTTTTCCAAAAATAACAATAACTGTTCCAAAACACGTAAAGATTTCTCGCTTGTGTCGTGTAATAAAATAATGTCGCCAGGTTGTAGGTTTGCTGTTATGCGGTTTAAAACAGTTTTTTCACTTAAAGATGTTGTGTCTAAAGAGCGTTTATTCCACCCAATAGATATTAGTTTTAAGTGGTTAATAGCACATTTTATATTAGGATTGGTTACGCCAAATGCTGGACGGTATAAGTTAGCTTTTAATCCAGATTGTTTAAAGATAATTTGATGGGTTTGTTGTAGTTCAGCTATAACTTTTTTAGTTGAAAAAAAACCAAATGTATTAGCATGACTGTAGGTATGGTTTCCAACAGTGTGCCCTTTATTAATAATTGTTTTGAAAATGTTAGGTGATGTTTCAATATGTTTTCCAATACAGAAAAATGTGGCTTTAGCGTTGTGTTTATCTAAAAGGTCTAAAACCTTTGGTGTTATATTTTGGTTTGGGCCGTCGTCAAACGTAATGGCTATGCGGTTTTCTTTTTCATTTGGATTTGATAACACCGATTTAAAATGATAGTTCCAACCTATAAGCCCAGAACCTAAGCCTGTTATTACTAACCATAACGCTATACTTATAAAAATAATCCAAAAAGGGATAATACCTAAGAAGAAAAAACATAAGCATATAACCAGAAAAGCTAGTGTAAAAAGAGTAACCGTTTTAAACCTTAACATTGACGAAGCAACGTGAAACTATGATTTTCTCCACGATACTGGTTATACAATAATACGGTTTTATATTGTGAAGTTTGTAAGCCGTTTAACCTAACAATCTCTGGAAGGCTTTGCGTTTTAATAACTTTTGAAGCCAACCAAAACCCAAAAGACGATGCCGTATTAAACTCACCACTTAAATGCTTATAGTAGGCTTGAGGTGTTTTAGAAAATGTTTCGCTTAATGTATGGTAATACGCATCAAAATTAACATCGCCATTATTTCCTAAAATTAATAAATCAAGGTCGTTTGTACTTAAATCATGCTCTTTTAAAAAGGCTATAGCCTGTTGTTTTAACGCTTCTTGTTTAAGAGTATTATATGTTTTTACCGAAACAATTTCGGCGTAACTTGTATTGGATTTCTCGTTGGATAGTACAAAAAAGTTAGCTCCTTCGCCAAAAACGGCACCTTCAGTTTTACTTTTAAGTAAGTTAGTAGGTGTTATGGCTTCAGGTTTTATATGATTTATAATTTTGTGAATCTTAGTTGTATGATCACCAAGTTCATCAACACCACCTACAAGAATATGTTTGGCTTCATCTAGCTGTAATTGCAATAAAGCATCCATTACAGCCGATTCAAAAGATATGCTTGAATGCACATACGTAAAATTATAGCCTTTACAGTTTAGTTCTAAAGCAATTTGCCCGCCAACGGTATTGTGTGTAGATTGTATAAAAGGTGTCGGCGTTAAGTATTGCTCGTCGTTATCTATAATAGCACTAACAAACTTTTCCGAATCGCGTACACAGCCCATACCTGTTCCTGTAATTATGGCATCAACTTGATTAATGTTGGCTTCTTTAAGGGCTATTTTAGAAGTGACAATGCCCATTTTTATACCCTTTGCCATACGTCTCGCTGCGGCAGGAGGAATGTAATCTTTATAAACAGGGTTTACAGCAAATATAACGTTGTCATTATATTCGGTAATCTCATTTAAAAACTCAGTATTATCAAAGGTTTTTTGAGCTGAAATAGAACCAACACTATTTATATAAACGTTTTTCATTTATTGTTCTTTTGAAAAAATTACCGTTGAACAATTTCCGCCAAATCCTAAAGAGTTTGAAAGCACCGTTTTTAATTCTTTCTCTTTTAGAGTGAGTTGCGGCGTTATATTAAATTCCTTCATTTGCGTTTTAAAATTCAAATTCGGGTAAATAATATTGTTTTGTAACGCTAAAACCGAATAAACTGCTTCAATAGCTCCAGCAGCCGCAAGTGTGTGTCCTGTATAGGCTTTTGTTGAGCTAAAATCGGGAACATGGTTGCCAAAAACGCGTATAATAGCGCGTCCTTCGGATAAATCGTTATTGCCTGTTGCAGTGCCGTGAGCGTTTATATAATCTATATCGCTAGGTGCATATCCAGCTACCTTTAAGGCCTGTTCCATAGCAAGTGTTGCGCCATCACCATGATCTGACGATGCTGTTTGGTGAAACGCATCGTTGGCATTGCCGTAACCTTTAACGTAAGCTAAAACAGGTTTGTTCTCAGCTTCAACAACCTTATCCGATTCTAATACTAAAAAGGCTGCTGCCTCGCCTAAGTTAAGACCTTTGCGGTTATCATCGAAAGGTGTACTGTAAGTATCGGACAAAATCATTAGGGTTTTAAAGCCGTTAATGGTAAATTTTGATAAACAGTCTGACCCACCTACAACAACACGATCTAACTTTCCTGCTTTTATTAATCGCGCTCCTAACATAATGGCATTTGCAGCCGATGAACAGGCAGTACTTATAGTTGTGACTAAACTTTCTTTTATGCCTAATTGTTCGGCTATTTTTTGTGTAGAGTCACCAGCATGATGCCCTTCAATATATTTTTGGGTCTCTGGGTTTTCAAGATAATCGTAAAAATACTTTTCGGTCATATCCATACCACCAACGCTTGTGGCCGAAATAAGTCCTGTTTTGTATTGATTGACATCTTTTATGCGTGCATTTTTAAAAGCTTCTTTGGCAGCTAAAGCACCTAATAATGCTGTTCTGGAATAATTATTGGTTTTTGGTAACTGCAGTTGCTGTTCCATTTCGGTATTAGTAAAAGCAATTTCACCAACCATAATATCGTTAACATGATTGGTGTTAATTTTTTTTACTCTAGAAATTCCTTTTTGGGCATTAATAAGTGATTGATAGTTTTCAGCCACATTGTTACCAATGGCCGAAATAATGCCCATACCTGTTATGGCAACGCCTTTACCCATGTATAATTACTTAGTTCTGTGCTCTGAAATATAAGCAGCCATGGTGTTGATAGATTCAAAAATAGCACGCCCTTCTTTAGGGTCGGTTAATTTTATACCATAGTTTTTGTCTAACATTACAATAAGCTCCAAGGCATCAATGGAATCTAATCCTAATCCATCACCAAAAAGCATATCATCATTTGCAATGTCTTCAGGAGACATGTCTTCTAAATTTAATTGCTCGATTAAATTCTCTTTTAATTCTTGTTTTAATGCGTCCATATTAACTGTTATATAGTGTGTTTATTTCTGTTGTATTATGTTCTGTTTTTCCTTTATTACCAACTAAATATAATAAAGCGTCGTAATTATTCCCATCATATTCTACCCAGCCACAAAGCACTTTGTCTGCTTTTTTTGTATCCAATAAATTATTGGCATAGGTAAGCAGGTGTTTTGCGTTAAAGTTGTCAAAGATAAAAAAACTATTTTCAGAATAAAGCTTATATTTTATACTTATCTCTCCAATACAAATGTTTGGTAATGTGTACACAAAAACGGCAGGACTTGGATAGTAGTTTTCTTTATTTTGAATAGAGGTTTGGTGTGTTCTATCGGAGTCTAAACTAGAGGCTTTATTTGAAAACACAATAGCTATGTTTTCTTCTTGTTCTGGAGTTACATTTTCATGGTTTAGTACAACGTTAGCCGCTATAAAGGCTAATTTACTTAAACGGTCCATTTTAAAGAACTTAGGGTATTTAATATCTAAGTTTTTGTAAGCCGATTTTATAAATTCTGAATAGGTTCCTTCTTTAGAAAAAACAGTATCGCCATTCAAGGTAACGTGATTGTTTTTTATTCTGCAAAATGACGATATGTAACTTTTATTGTCGTGCATGTTACTTTTTCTTACAAACTAGCATGGTGTGGTATTCTCCTAAAGCAATATCTTCATGAATGGTCATGCCGGCTTGGTCTATAAGTTCTATTAAATCGCTAGCGGCATACATTTTACTGTTACCGTTTGCTAAAGCTGTAAAGTATAACGAAGTGGCTTCTAGGATAAATTTAGCGTTATCAAAGCGTTGTCTGTCTGTATACGTTTCGGTAATAATGAGTTCGGTATTCTCATCCATAGCTTCAACGCAAGTAGATAGTATGCTTAGGATCTCTTCTTTAGAAAAACAATCTAAAAATTGGCATAACCATATAATATCTGCCCCTTTTGGGATACTGTTATTATCTTCAAGCCAATCGATTGGATAGCCCTTAATTTGATTTTCTAACCCTTGTTTTTTTACATTGCTTAAGGCTTTGTTAAGCTGTCCAGGTAAGTCAATCATGGTTATGTTAATGTCGCTATTTTTTCCACATAAAATAGAGAATTTCCCAGTATTGGCACCAATATCAAATAGTGTTTTTGGTTTTTTCTTGAATACAATTTTTAAGGCCTCTTCAAAAATGTCATCAGAATAATGGTGATCAAACTCAAACCATGATTTTTGAATGTTTTCTGGTAATTGCGATAACCCTTCGTAAATGGTTTTCCATTGGCCTAGTTCTTTTAATCCTTCTGGTTGTCCTGTTTTAATAGCATCGTTTAAATGAAAAAGCCCTTTGTAACAAACGTCTTGTGTGAAATTAATGTTGACATTTACTGTTTCGTTGTAATTTAAAAAATACCCCGTAGTTGTTAACTCGTAATTACCTAAATCGTTTTTTTGAACAATCTCAGAGCTTTCAGCTATTTCCAACAAAACACCTAAACCATATTCGCTGATAGAGAGTTCTTTTGCAAGTGTTTCCAAAGGCAATCCTTTTTGCTTTCTTTTTTCAAAAATTTTATCAAAAACCCCAAGTTTTCTTAGTGAAACAACGGCCTGAAATACAAAAGGAGCAAATGCAATTTTATGAGCTTCTTGTATGGCATCAATGGCTTTAATTGAGGTTTTTTGCATGGTAAATAATTTTTAGTGGATATGTTTTTTAAATATAACAGCGGTATTACATCCTCCAAAACCAGAAGCAGTTTTTAAAAAAGTATGTAAAGGCTGTGGTGTGGTTTTTGTTATTATATTAATAGGCTGTGTAACACCAATGTCTTCAAAGCCTAATGAAGGATACAAGGTATTATTGTATAAAGAATGCGCTCCTATAATAGTTTCAACTAGGCCAGAGGCTCCTAAAGTGTGTCCAAAATAGCCTTTTAAACTGTTGACAGGAACATTTTCTAAATGATGACGATTAAAGGCTATAGCTTCCATCTCGTCATTATACATAGTTGCCGTACCGTGAGCCGAAATATAATCGATATCTTGGTGCGATACATTTGCTTGCGTCATGGCCGACTGAATGCTTCTATACAATCCTTCGCCAGTTCTTGATGGGCCAGAAATATGATTAGCATCATTACAAGAGCCTTCGCCAAGTATTTCAACAGCTTCTGGGGCTAATTTAGCGTTGTTTTTTGTTATTAAAGTACTTGCCGCTATTTCGCCAATATTTATGCCTGTTCTGTTTTTATCGTATGGTTTACAGGGGGCTTCGCTTAATGCTTGAAACGAGTTGAATCCCGATAAAATAAATTCTGTCACTAAATCGCCTCCTACAACAAACACATGATCGTATATTTTTTGTTGAATATACCGTTTAGCAATGGCAATGGCTAAAATACCAGAAACACACGCGTTAGAAACAGTTATGGCCTTGTTTTTAAAACCAAAATGTGCTGTTATAGTGTGTGCTAATTCGTGTAAATAACTCCTGTTTTCAGGAAATGGATTGTTAGTATCTAAGGCATCAATATTTCCTTTTGTGGTAGATATAATTAGGCCAACTTTTTCATTATTTACCTCAATACCCGATTGGGTAATGGTATCGTGTAGCGAGGTAATCATCATCTTTTCTAGTTTGGTATAGTCTTTTTTTAAGGTAATTTTACTAAAAGCAGCTTCTAAATGGGGTGCGTTTATTAACGACGAATAAAACGGGTTTGGTAAAATAGATGTATCATGAATTTTTGTTAATCCAGAACCCCCTTCGTGGATTTTATTAACCACAGAGTTACTATTAAAACCTAACGATGAGATAATGTTGTTATATGATAAATATACCTTACTCATTTAGTAATCCAACTTGTTTTTTCCAATTGATAAAAAACTCTGGAGCTGTTAAGGCTAAATCACCTTCGCCAATATTATCTACAAAAACTTGTACCGTTTCTCCTGTACAAACTAAATCGCCATTTTGATTGTAAACCTCGTATCTAAAAACCATTTTAGCCGCAGGTGTATCTACATATATCGTTTTTATGGTTGCAATATCACCATAACGAAGTGGTAATTTATGGTCTGTACTAGATTTAACTATAGGTGTTGCAAAGCCATATTTTTTTTGATCTAAATATGAAATGCCATGATGTCTTCCAAAAGCTTCACGGCCATCTTCAAAATATTGAATATAGTTTCCGTGCCACACAATACCTAGCGGATCGGTTTCTACAAAGCGAATCCTAACCTTACTTGAATGCGATATTTCGTTATGTTTAGACTGCGTTTTTCTTTTCATTGTAAATTATGGCTATTCCTGTTGTAATAATAAAAAATAAAAGTAATAAAGCAATCTCTGGGAGTAAATCTAATAAGGTTCCATTTCTTAAAAACACATCGTAAAAGGCGTTTAAGCCCCAATTCATTGGTGAAATATGCGACAGTGTTTGCATAATTTTTGGCATAATAAAAACAGGCACCCAAACGCCTCCCATAGCCGCTAATATAACAACTAATGTAGCACCAAAAGGTGCCGACTGCTCTTGTGTTTTTGCAATAGTACCTAATAACAATCCTAAGCCAATGGCTGCTAAGCCTGCAAAAAAAGCTACTATAAAAAGTAATGGTAATCTTCCAGAAACATCTAAAGTTGGTAATCCTATTGCAGGAAAAAGATACACACCTACTAAAAGCATTAATATAAACTGAATTAAACAAACAATAAGATAAATAATGGTTTTGCCACCAAGAACTGTAGCATACGATACAGGATTGGTGCGTAATCTTACAAAGGTGCCTTGACTTTTTTCTTTAACAATATTTATTGATAGTGGTACGATAATAAAGAAGATGGCAAACAGCGTCCATGCAGGAACATTGTGTTGTACCGAATTTGGGATATAATCTTCTTGCTTATTTTCAGGTAGAACTTCTTTAAATGTAATAAAACTGTCGGTTTCGAAGATTTTTTCTGAAGGATCGTCCGATATCTGCTCTTGAAAGGCTTGGTAAATACTTTGCGTTTCAATTTTTGAAATCATTTTATCAATCCCATTTTTTACAGAACTTTTAAAAGATAACTGCGTTGCAGGATCGAAATATAAACGGACTTCTTTTTGTTCTATAACAGTGTTTTCTTTTTTAGTGTTTTCTTCTAAACTAAACTTTGCAAGAAGCTCTTCAACATTTTGGTCTATTTTAGATTGTAATCCCGTTGTAAGTCCATCTGGAATAACAATAGCTAATTGATATTTACCTTTAAAAACAAGGTCTTTAGCTTCTGTTTCATGACTTTTGGTAATAATTTCGAATGCATTGGAATCTTTTAAGCCATTTAAAATAGTTGTTGAAACATTGTCTTTATCATTATCAACCACTAAAATAGGAATGGTAACATCGGTAACCGTTTTAAAGGTGCTATCTTGAATTAAGGTTATGGTAACAATAAGCACTAAAGGCATAATGAAGAGTATAGCGATGCCACCAATATCTCTTGATAATAATAAAAACTCTTTATATGTAGAGGCTAATAATTTATGCATGATCACGTAAGGCTTTCCCTGTTAAACTTAAAAACACATCTTCTAGGTTATGAGCGCCATCACACTCTGTAATTAATTTATTTGGCTGCCCTTTGGTTATAATTTTACCGTGATCTATTATGGCAACGCGTGTACAAAAATTTTCAGCCTCGTTTAAATGATGTGACGTATAAATTATAGTGGTGCCTTTTTGGTTTAGGTCTTGTAAATATTGAATAATAACGTTTTTCGATTGCACATCAACACCAACAGTAGGTTCGTCTAAAAACAAAACTTTAGGATTATGTAAAATGCTAGCAATTAAATTTACACGGCGTTTCATGCCACCAGAAAATGTGCCTATTTTTTTATGGGCAAACTTTAAAAGACCTAAATGCTCTAAAGAATTGTTAATTTGCTCGTCTAGTTGTTTGCCTTTTAACCCATACATGCTTCCAAAGTATTTTAAGTTTTCAAAAGCAGTAAGCGTAGGGTATAAGGCGTATTCTTGAGGAACAATACCGATGAGTTGTTTTAATTGATTTTTATGTTGCTTATAGGTGAGACTATTTATAGAAAATGTACCCGATGTAGGTTTAATTAAAGAACATAAAATAGAGATTAGGGTTGTTTTTCCAGCACCATTTGGGCCTAAAAGCCCAAAAATTTCTTTGTCATGTATTTGCAAGCTTAAATTAGAAACCGAAAACATATCGGCTCCTTTATATTTTTTTGAAACTTGCTCAATGGTAATCATAGTCTATTTTATAGCTTTTTTAAGTTTTTTAAAGAACACTTCTTCTTTGTTTGCAATATGCTCTAATTGGTCGGCAATATTATTATAACCATCTGTTTTACCACTTCTATTTTTATATATTCTGGAAGCATCTAGGGCAAAATCGCGCCATAAGTCGCCAATTTGTGTCATCTCTTTAGAAAGCTCTTTTAATTTGGGATTATTTAAAATACCACTAGCTTCTTGTAAAAAAGCTGCAAAAATATATCTAAAACCACCACCGCCAGTACCAATTTCTTCTTGCATTCTCACAATTTGTCCCAAGTAATGATTGGCCACTTTAGCACCTTTTTTCTTTGGCCATTTTCTTATAAGCTTAGACACCATTTTAATGCCTTTTACTCCCACAATAGGAATGGGCGCTAACATATCGCGACAGGTATGTTTTATCCCTTTAATTATGGCTTTTTCTAGTGTGATTTCTTTAGGAATATAAATAGGGTAATACATGTGACCTTTAGGAGCAAAAGCCCCTTTTGCAAACCGTACTTTTTCTAATTGCTTATCGGTTAGGGTTGTTACATGTTCCATTACTGGATCGCTAATTAAGTAGTTATCTTGATCTTTTCCGTATACTACTAAATTATGAGCGTTAAAATGAAACCGATACTCATCTGGAAAGTAAACGAGGTTGTAAACGCCTACTTGTAGCCCAACAGGGTTGTCTTTTTTAAGGTTTTCATCTAAGCGTTTTTTAGCATTGGCTGGTTGCTTAAATTTTTCTCTTTTAATTTTTATACCTACACGATTAGCAAAGCGTTTAAAGATAAATCCAGGCATAGCACGATACGTAATGGCTGGTGCGTGATTTACCATTAAAAAAGGAATATAGCAGAACAACAATCCAGAACCAATACCAAATACCATAGGTTCGCTAACCTGAAAACCATGATGTTTCATGAGGTTTGACACTACGCCGTTTTCGCAATGCGCTGATTGATGGTGCGTAAAATCAATTTCCATGTAAGGTGATGTTTTTTAATTGTTCAATAGTAACATCAAAAACATCAGCGTATTTTTGAAGTTTTTTTTCTGATAATTTATAAAATACCTTAGGCTTAAAATGACGTTTTACACGCCATTTCCATAAGCCAACGTAGCTTGCTAAAATACCTAAATCCATTTTATGGTATTCCATGTAATATTCAACAGGGCTGGTTTCGTTATTTAACACACGTTTTTTGGCATTTTCAACACGTTCGTTTATATCTTCAATAGCGTTATCTAAGGCAATAGTTTTTGGAGTCCAACCCGAGCTGTTTACGGTGGTATATTCGCCGTTTTCATCGACTGCATAGCAGAGTTCTTTAAAATCGGCCGATTCTAAGCTGCCTTTATCTTGTGGTACATCATCTTTCTTCATACTAAGCGTTATTTAATTTCTTGAATAACTAAATTCAACTCACAAGATAATAATTCTTTATGGTCTTGCGAGATCTTACATTGCAAAGTACATAAACTGTAAGCATCGGTATCAAAACGAGAGATTAAATTCGCTTCTGTAATAATAGAGGATTCAACTTTAGGGCAGGTGGTTATTTGCACTTTTTTTATGGCACTAATAAACCCAATAAGTTTGGTTTTTTCGCCCTGCGTATCACTTTCTTCAAAGTAACTTTTTCCTACTATAGATGAACAGGTTTGCGCCGCATTTTCTACTAAGCCAGCTTCATTGAAATAGCCTTGATAGTTGAAAATATTTTCTTTAGGTATTGTAAATGAAGTGGATACATGGTCGTCGCTTATAGATAGGACTTTATCTACCATTAAAAATGGGGCGCGATGAGGTAAAAACTTGGTGATATCTAATGATGACAACTTACTCATTAGCAATAACAGTTTTCATTTCACCAGAAGCAATTTCTTTATTTTCTGAATTAAACGTAGAAACTCTTACCATGGTAACGCCCATAAATTCGTGTAAAATCTCTGCTCTTGTGGTAATGATTTCGTTAAGCTTAGGAAGGCTGTAAACGGCTATTTTTTTTATAGAGCCGATATAACCTGTTGGTGCTTCCTCTCCCTTTAAAAAATAGTCGTAACCTGTATGAAGCGCTACTGTTTGCGCCATGTGCTCTACCAAACCTGGTTCTGTGAAAACCCCATTTTTTGTAAAGATATTCTCGGGTGTTATTTTTAATGAGGCTACAACAAATTCTTTAGAAAAATCTACAAGCTTATCCACCATTACAAATGGTGCTTTTTGCGGAATGAGTTCAGAAATTTGATGTATTGGTAATTGCGAATTCATAATTACGACACGGTTAAAAGTGCATAAGCATAAGAGAATCGAGCACTTTCAGGAACAGATAATAGTATTTTATCGCCTTTTTTTAGGTTTCCAGAGTTTACAAGTTCTTCTAGCATAAGGTAGATAGATGCTGCTCCTACATTTCCTACTTTATATAAGTTCATAAACCAATTTTCCCATGGTATTTCTACGCCTTGGGTTTTCATTTCTTCGTAAAGATTTTCTTTAAAGTAATACGAGGAAATATGTGGTAAATAGTAGTCTATTTCGCTAGATGACATGTTATGTTTTTCTAGTGTTTTTTTCAAACTATCTACACCTTTTGTTAAAATATTGGCACCTAAAAGTTTAACATCTTGTTTTATAGCAAATAACGATTTTTTACTCCAATCGCTAGTTGGGTATTCGCTCCACGGTTTTAAAAAGCCATTGTCTAACTTATCGCCACCAGCATACATGCAAGCTTCTATTTCATGAGCGTACGAGTAACCTTCCATCCACTCTATTTTTAAAGGTAAGTGCCCTTTAGGTTCATTTTCTAATAAAAATGCACCAGCACCGTCGGAAAGCATCCAGCGTAAAAAGTCTTTATTAAATGCTAAAATAGGATGTTCTTCTAATTCCTCCAGGTGTTTTACTTCATCTTCGAATATATCAGATTTCATCCAAGATGAAATTCTTTCGGAACCTGTTACTACGGCATTGTTGGTTTGTCCAGATTTAACCGATAGGAAGCCAAATTTTAAAGCATTCATCCCAGAACAACAAGCACCAGATGGCGAGTTAATTTCTGTATTGCCATTTTTTAAAAACCCATGAACCATAGCAGCATGTGATGGTAAAATTTGATCGGGACTTCCAGTACCACAAGATAGCAATTCGATATCTTGAGATGAAAAGTCTTTATCGCACAGATTTTCTACGGCTTCTTTTGTTAATTGAGCATTGTTATGAGTAATGTTTCCATTATCATCTATGGCGTAATATCTGGTTTTAATTTGATTGTTTCTAAGTACAATACGTCTTCCCTTAGAGGTTTTTCCGTTAATTGCACCTAATTTATCTTCCATTTCGTCGTTTGAAATAGGACGATTTGGTAAAAATTTTGATATTCTAGTAATGTAAACTTCCTTCATTTTTTATTCCCAACTATTTGTAAGCTACAGATGCATAATACGCTTTATCTTTTTTAATCTTATTATACAAAGGTAAATAAGTCAACAAAAATAAGATAAAAACAATTGGTGCAATAACCCAAATGGCAAATAAAAGGTAATATTTAAACATTTTTACCAATCGTGAGCGTTTTGGGGTATTTTTTTCACTTTTTGAAATAATAAACTGTGACCATTTTGAGAAAATCACATTGGCTTTTCTATCGGTAGTAATTAAAAATGGCTTTATAGTTACAGCATCATGTTTTAATAGCTGGTCTTGTAATGTGTTTAGTGTATTGTTTAATAGGTGCTTAGATATTATTGGGCCGAATTTTTCAGACTCGTTAATATCTTTTTGAGACACACCTGGTTTTGGAAAAATACCTAAATAGTGCTTTTTTTCTCCAGTAAACATCCAAGGGCCAATGGTAATAACACTTACGTGGTTTATATGACGATCTACCAAAGCTATGTTACCTACTAAATTAGCTTGTAGGTCCAACAGCTTTTTTTTCATTTTTTCTTGCGCCATAATCCACATGTTTCTACAGCCTAGAACAGTAACAACGGGTGTGTTTTTAAATAGTTTTTTTGCATCGTTGGTTTCCAGAAAAGACGTTATAGGTAACGATGGTGTTAAGTACCATACTTGGTATCCAAATACAATTAAGTCGTAATTGTTATTTAAAATAGCCTGTGGAACGGGCTCTACTTGTACAGGTATTTGTTTGTAAGTTTCTGGAAATGCTTCGAAAAAGGCTTTTTTAGGCCAAGGAAATGGAAAAGGATTAGTTAATGTTATATTGTGAAAATCGACTGTTAGGTCTTCATTAGATTTAAATGAAGATGCGATGTTTTTAACAATTTCGGTAAGTTGCCCAGATTGGGAGTAGTGTAATACAAGAATTCTTTTCATGGTTTGGTTGGCGTTTTGTCCCAAAAATCAAAATAATTAAACCATTGTAATGGGTATTTTTTAAGCATCCAAGATACACTTTCTGTATATTCTTTCAATAACATATTGGCATCTCGTTTTTTTGCTTGAGATTTTCTAGCATACAAATGATAATGTTTATTGGTTTCTTTCATAACATAAACGAATAAAACAGGGACATTTAATCGTGATGCTAATAAAAATGGGCCAGCAGGGAATTTAGCATTTTTCCCTAATAAATCATGAGTTAAAAATTTGGTGCCAGGGATAAATCGGTCGCCAGTTATACAAACTAATTCGTTTCTTGCTAGGGCGGCGTTAATTTCAAAAATATGAGAAAGGTCTTCTTTTATTAAAATAAGATTAACTTTAGATTTCCCCGTGACGCTTTCTATGTATTCTTTTATTGCCGAATGTTCCACATCGGTTGTTAAGAGACTAATAGCAGCATGTTCTTCTAGTTCGCCAAAAAAGTGTTCGGCGATTTCAAAATTACCAACATGGGCACTGATTAAAACACCGCCTTTTTTAGCTTTTAGGGTGTCTCGTATTAAATTAATACCATCAAAGTCGTAAGTAAATCTGTCTCGTAACCCAGAGGATATGGCGACTTTATCTATAATGGTTTGGCCAAAAACATAGTAACTTTTATAGATGTTTATAAGACTTTTAAACCAGGTAAGGTGTAACCTTTTATTAAAATAATAAAAGATAGATTTAGAACTGGAGTAGGAGAATAGTGTGTAGTAAGTGGCTACAAAGTACAATACAAAATAAGCGGCACCTAGGCCAAGTTTTTTCATAAGAAACACAAAAATCTTGTACCCAAGAACGGTGCCTCTAGACTTGCCTTTCCACTCAGTAGCCATAAACCATAAACATGTTTAGCTTAATTTGTTTTCAATAAGATTATAAAAATCTTGAAGTGTTTTTACATTTACAAAGTCTTCACCAACTAATTTTACACCAAAGTTAGACTCGATAGCAACTACTAAGTCAACAAAATCTAAGCTGTCTAACTCTAAGGTTTCTTTTAGGTCAGCTTCAGGAGCAATGTCATCTTTCTCTACTTCAAACTCTTCTACAAGAAAGTTGTTTATTTTTTCAATAATAACTTCTTTATCCATTACCACACTAAATATTTTTTATTATTAATGCTGAATTTGTTCCTCCAAATCCAAAAGAATTGGACAAAAATACATCAAATTTTTTATCTAACGTTTTACTTACTAAATTTAATTTTGCGGCGTCTTCATCTGGTTGATTTAAGTTTATACTAGGCGCAATAAAACCAGATTTCATCATAATTAACGAGTAAATAACTTCGCTGGCTCCAGCCATCCAACATTCGTGTCCAGTCATAGATTTTGTGGAACTTACAAAAGGGCCTTTTTCGCCAAAGACTTCAAAGATAGCTTTAGCTTCATTAGCATCGCCAACAGGTGTTGAGGTAGCGTGAGCATTTACATAGTCTATGATATTGGCTGGAATGTTTGCCTGTTCTAGAGCCATTTTCATAGCTCTTGATGGGCCATTTACGTTAGGTGTAGAGATGTGCTCTCCATTTGAAGAAAAGCCATACCCTATAATTTCTCCTAAAATTGGGGCGCCTCTTTTTACAGCCGAATCGTAAGATTCTAGTATTAATGTTGCAGCTCCACCGCTAGGTACTAAGCCGTCTCTATCTACATCAAAAGGTCTTGAAGCTTCTTGTGGGTTGCTTGTGTTTGTTGAAAATACGCCTAAACCATCAAAGCTACCCATAGCGAGTTTGTTAATCTCTTGGGCGCCGCCACAAATAATGCAGTCTTGTAATCCGCTTTTTATTAGCTGATAGGCCATACCTATAGAATGCGAGCCACTTGCACAAGCTGCACTTACGGTAAAATTAATACCTGTAAGTTTAAAAATGGTAGATAAATTCATGGTGACGCTAGAATTCATACCTTTAAAAATAGCGCCACTACCCACTAAAGTGGTGTCTTTTTTCTCTCTAATTTTATCGTTAGATTCGGTAACCGATTTAGCCGTACTATCGTTACCATATAAGATACCAACTTCGTTATTGTCTATAAAATCTTGTGAAATTTTAGCATTTTCTAGAGCCTCTATGGTAGCCATGTAAGCATATTCGCTTTCTTCTCCCATGCTAATACGTTGTCTTCTAGAAAGCGCTTTTTTTAAGTTAGGTTTAGGCACCATACCTGTAAGTGGTGAGCGATACCCAAATGCAATACGTTCTTCATCGACAACAATTCCAGATGTACCGTTATATAGCGATTCTTTTACTTTATTTACGTTTTCTCCTATACAGGAATAAATACCCATTCCTGTAATCACAACACGTTTCGTCATACTCGAAATAAATTAAGAGTAAATTCCTCCATTAATATTAATCACCTCGCCTGTAATATACGATGCTTTATCCGAAACTAAAAAAGAAACTGTATGGGCAACTTCTTCTGGGGTGCCAAAGCGGTTCATAGGAATCATACCTTTAAGTTCTTTTTCATCTAACTCTGCAGTCATATCAGATTGAATAAATCCTGGAGCGACAGCATTTACCGTTATTTTTCGTTTAGCAACTTCCTGAGCTAATGCTTTTGTAGCACCTACTAAAGCGCCTTTTGCTGCAGAATAATTGGTTTGCCCAGCTGTACCTTTTACACCAGAAACGGAGGCTATATTTACAATTCTACCATAACGGTTTCTAAGTAATTTTTGAATAAAGAAATTAGTCACATTGTAAAACCCGTTAAGAGATGTGTTTATTACATTGTCCCAATCTTCTTTAGGCATCCACATAAATAAACCATCTTTGGTAATTCCGGCGTTGTTAACAATAACTTCTACTGTGGCGTCTGGATTGTTTTCTTGCCAAGTGTTTAGTTGTGAGGTTACATTTTCGTTATCAGAGACATTAAATTGAATAATTTCTCCTGTGTTTCCTTCAGCTTCCACAGCTTTGAGTGTTTCCAAAGCCGCAGTTTGATTGCTGTTATAATTAATTATAATATGGTAATTGGTGTCTTTTGCTAATTGTATGCAAATGGCGCTTCCAATACCTCTAGATCCACCTGTAATTAGGGCGCATTTCATGTATTGTTGGTTTAGTTGTTAGTTGGGTTAGTTTAGTTTTAGTAAAAAAGTTCTAGATTTTGAAACCAAGAACTATTTATAGGCTTATCTTCAGAATTGATAAAGATCCATTGTTTTTCATATTTTACTCTGGCTAGACCATTAATAAAGCCTTTTTCTTCTTTATTTCCAAAAATAGCACCAAAGCCAACAGAAGAAATTCCATATTTTTCTCCAATAACCATTTTGCCTTCTTTATTAATAAAGCCCCAAAGTTTTTTTGTTTTTACAGGAGCTAAACCATCTTTGCTAAAAATTTCGGCGTCTCTATACTCAAAAGGCACAACAACATCTCCTTGAGTATTAATATAACCCCATTTTTTACCTTTGCAAACAGGGGCTAAACCATTAGAGAATGCTCTTGCTTTATCGTAAGTAGGTTTAACAACCCATTCACCTTTATTGTTTATATAGCCAATATCACCATCTTTTTTAGCATAAGTTATATTACCGTTATTAGGGAAATCCCAAATTTTTTCAGCACCAGGAACAACTTTAAATTCGCCATTAACTATTAGGCCATGATCATCGCCTTTATTGGCTACAATGTTGCCATTGTAAACATTGCTTACACCATCGTAAACGGTTTTAACATGATAGTTTCCTTGGGTGTCTATTAATCCCCATTTGTCGTTTTCGCGAACTTTAGAGTACCCATTTTCAAAATCGAATGCTTTAGTGAATTTAGGTGCAATAACAACGTTACCTTTAGTGTTAATAAAGCCAACAAGATCACCTTGTCTTATTTGGGCAAACCCTTCTTGAAAGTCGTAAAGTTTATCGGTTTTAACATCAGTTAGGGTTTTTTCACCTTTGGTGTTAATGTAAAACCACTCTTTTTCATTTTCAACTACAGCTATTCCAGAGTTAAATTCTTTAACGCGATCAAATTGTGCTGGAATTGTCCATTCGCCAATGCGATTTATGTAACCCCATTTTCCATCGTCATTCATGGCTTCTGCTAAATCGCCAGAAAAGCTTTTTGCTTTTTCAAATTGTGGTTTTATATGCCACTCGCCAGCTGTGTTAATATAACCGTATTTTCCATCGTCAAGTCTAGCTAAGGCAAGTTCTTGTGCAAAACTGGTAAAAAAACCAATAATACTTAGAAATAAAAATACTTTAAGTTTCATGATTAATAGCTTTTATGATTTATGATAAATTCTTTAACGCTGTTAACGTACGGATACATAACAACGTCTTTGGTAAATATAGGAACTATCTCTCGAATTTCATCGTAAATTTTTCTTGTCTTTGCCGAAACTTTATCTTTTACGTCCATATATTCAATGGCTTGAACAATTGTGATAAGTTCTATAGCAGCAACCTCAAAAGCGTTTTCAATTACTTTTTTTGTAATAAGCGCTGCATTGGTTCCCATGCTTACAATATCTTGATTATCGTTGTTGTTTGGAATACTGTGAACATACATTGGGTTTGAAAGCATTTGGTTTTCGGCTGTAGTTGACGTTGCCGTAAATTGCACGCCTTGCATACCAAAGTTTAAACCTAACTCACCCAGATTAACAAATGGTGGGAGCATATCGTTCAATCTCGCATTAAGTAAGTAGTTTAATTGACGTTCTGAAAGCATACTAAGTTTAGTAACAGCAAGCTTCAATTTATCCATTTCTAACGATACATAATCTCCATGAAAGTTTCCACCGTGATATACATGTTGTTTTTCAACATCTACAATAGGGTTGTCGTTAGCAGAGTTAACTTCTTCTATTAAAATCTTTTCAACACTATTTAACGTGTCTAAAACAGGTCCTAAAATTTGTGGAACACAGCGTAACGAGTAATATTCTTGAACCTTTTCTTTAAAAACAGAAACGTCTTCGTTTTTAGAGTAAAGATGATGTTCTCTTTTTCTAGTTAGCTGACTATCTTTTAAATGCTCACGCATGTTTTGAGCAATTTGCTGTTGCCCTTTATGTTTTTTAGAGTTGTTTAATTCTAACGACAAATGATCATCGTAAGCCTTAACAATTTCATTTATAGCAGCCGAGCAGGCTGTCATCCAGTTAAGCAAACGGCGAGTATATAATGTGTTAACTAAGCCAATACCCGTCATAACCGAGGTTCCATTCATTAAGGCTAGTCCTTCTCTAAGTTCGACAGAAATAGGCGATAAGTTTTCAATGTCAAAAACGTCTTTAGTTTGGCGTCTTTCACCTTTATAAAACACTTCGCCTTCGCCTATAAGCACTAAGGCTAAATGGGCTAATTGTACCAAATCGCCACTAGCACCAACACCACCGTGTTCGTAAATTAAAGGAGTAATGTCTCTATTAATAAATTCGGCCATAAGTTTTACAACCGACTTATGCACCCCAGAGTTTCCTAACGAAAGAGTGTTCATTCTAGCAACCATAGCTGCTTTAACATACATAGGCGGGATAGGTTGTCCCGTTCCAGAGGCGTGACTGCGTATAAGGTTGTATTGTAGCTGAATACGTTCGGAATCTTTAATTTTATATTGAGCCATTGGCCCAAACCCCGTGTTTACACCGTATATAACTTTGTTTTCAGAGAATTTTTTTAAGAAATTGAAACTTTTATCTAAGGTTTCAATAACCGATTCATCTATAGTGATTTGTTGATTTTCAAAAATGATTTTATAGAAATCTGCTATTTCTAATGTCCCGTTGAATGTTAGCATTAATTTATTGGTTGGGTTATTTTTTTGTGTAAAACTTTAAAAACTAAAACTAAAATAGTTATTTTGGATTGCAAATTTAAAATAATATATGAATAATATACTATTATGACTATGAGCTCTATAAGCACAGATGTTTTAATTATAGGTGCAGGACCTTCTGGATGTGTTTCTGCAGCCTATTTACATCGCCAAGGAATTAATGTGAAAGTTGTCGAAAAAAGCCAGTTTCCAAGGTTTGTTATTGGCGAAAGTTTGTTGCCTAGATGTATGGATCATTTTCAAGAAGTGGGGCTTTTAGATTGTTTAAAAGCCGAAGGTTTTGAGGTTAAACCTGGTGCACGATTTTTAAGAGATGATATTGTGTGTCATTTCGATTTTAGTAAAAAACATACCGAAGGCTGGGATTGGACCTGGCAAGTGCCTAGAGCCGATTTTGATAATACTTTAGCGCAAGAACTTATAAAAAGAGGTGTTGATATTGCTTTTCAGCATGAGGTTGTTGATGTTATATTTAACGACGATGGAAGCTCGCAAACGACCATAAAAAATGCCGAAGGAGAAGCGTATCAAGTTAAGGCAAAGTTTATTGTAGACTCTAGTGGTTATGGTCGTGTTTTGCCAAGACTGTTAGGTTTAGACAAACCTTCTAGTATGCCAGAACATTCTTCTATTTTTACACATGTTAACGACCTAAAAAGACCAGAAGGTAAGGAAGGTACCATGATTACGTTTGATGTATTAGATAAAGATACGTGGTTTTGGGTAATTCCGTTTTCTAATGGTATAACCAGTTTAGGGTTTGTAGGTAAAAATGAATTTATAGATTCTTTTGAAGGAACAACTACAGAGCGTATGAAACAGATGATAGAAACCTCTGAGTATTATAAAAAACGTTTTTCTGGATTAGACTTTGAATTCGATCCTATTTGTATTCGAAATTATTCCAAAGCTGTTACTAAATTTTATGGAAACGGTTTTGTGTTAACAGGAAATAGTGCTGAGTTTTTAGATCCCGTATTTTCATCTGGAGTAACTTTTGCTACCGAATCGGCTTTGTGTTCGGCAAAGTTAATTGCAAAACAGCTACAAGGGGAAACTGTCGATTGGGAAAAGGAATACGCCGATTATATAACGTATGGCGTAGATGTTTTTAGAACTTATGTTGAAGAATGGTATACGGGAAATTTACAAACTTTATTTTTTCACCGACCAGAAAATCCAGACATTAAAAAACAAATATGTGCTGTTTTAGCTGGATATGTGTGGGATAAAACCAATCCATTTGTAAGAAAGCATAAACGAATTGTGGCTAATTTAGCTCATTTAATTAATATGGAAAAAGAACAAGCGAATAGGTAACTACTCGCTTGTTCTTTTTATAAGTTATTTTAGACCAATTTTTACAAGAACATCTTCTTTTCTCTTCTTGTAAAACTCAACAATAAACGATGTATCAGATGTTTTTATAACACGATTGGTATTAAATTTTTCTGCTACAAATTCATCGGTAAGATTTCGTGTATCAAAAACGCTACTTTTAGACATGTTTCCACTATCAAAATTAATTTTGTAAGACGTTAAATAGCCTCCTTTACCGTCGGTATGTTTATAAGGATACTTATCTTCAGGTAAATCCATATTTTTCACATTATCTAAGAATAACAAAAACAAATCGTTAGGTGTTGTAAGGTATGTGTACGACATACCTCCTTGACTATAGTTACCTTCTTGTTTTTTAGGTATTTTTTTAAACCATGCTAAAGAGCCATCAGCATTTACTTTAGCGGCTAATATGTTTTCGTAGTGGTAGGAGTAATAAGTACCTGTATATTGCGAGTGATGTCTTACAACATAAAATTGTTCGCCTATTAAAGTGACAGATCCATTATTATGAATAACAAAATCTCTTAAAACCATATTTTGAAGTTCGGCACCTTCATCGTTTTCCTTTTTATTATTTCTTTTTTTAGCCCTTTTACTAATGTATAGGTTTATAACATCTAGAGGAATTTCATGGGTGACTGATTTTAAAATTTCACCATCTTTAGATAGCTTAAAAATAACAACTCCATCGGCGCTATCTTTATTATGTTTTTTACTTATAAAACTTCCTTTTAAAAGCCCTTTATTATAGTATCCGGCACAATATATTTGGTTGTTACTCGTTTCAAATAGGCTAATACCGTTTATAAAAATTTTGTCTAGTTCTATTTTGGTTTTGGCTATATTGGTTTCGCCTTTTAATAACCTAAATAGCTCAATGTGATAGTTAGCATTTTCGTCTCTTTTTTTCTTTTTATCATCATTACTATCATCGCCAAAAACTTTTGTGAGAATGTAGCCTTTTCCTTCGTTATCTACAGCAAAATCGAGTAAATCCATACGCCTTTCGGTATAAGGCATTTTATATTCTTTACTCCAGTCTAAAGACATGTCGTTAGTATTAAAAACATTAACACCTATAATGTCGTAACTTTTAACATCTCGCTTTACTTCAGGTTTTTTTCTGTATTGGATTAAAAGTTTACCATCATCTTGAGAGGTTAAAAAGTCAAATTTCATGCCTTTAGAGATTTGTAATCCCATAATATGCATGGTTGTAAAAAAGGAGCCGCCTAATTCTCCTTCTATATCTAGAACTTTAACCGAGTTTTTGTCTATTTCACATGTGTTTATGTCGATAGTATTGTAGAATAAACGGTCGTGTTGTGTTTCATCTGACCAAGATGAGTAGAAAAAATAGATCTTATCATTAAATTGAAGCATTTTCTCTGGGTGATAATTTTTAGGCAGAAAATAATCTTCTTTATACTCTTTTCTTATCGTTTCTTCTAAAGAGTTGGTGTTAAACTGTTGTACATAAACAGAACTTCTACGCATTTTAATGGCAACCATTTTATCATTGTGAACAAAGAATTTTCTTTTTCCATCAATAACTTCGTAAGGCTTACCAACTTCATATGAATATTCTGAAGATGTATTGTTAGATTGTGAATAGGCCGTTAATCCTAAAAAAAGACTTAGAATTAAAAGAACAATGTTTTTTTTCATGTTTAAATTTACTTTGGTTAAATACGCGAAGCGGGCAAAGTAAGAAAATTAAACAAAAAAGAAAACCCAACCAATTTAAGATTTGGATAAATTATCTAGCATTTCCTTGGTAATGGCATCCAAATCAAAGGAGTGTTCCCAGTTCCAATCGTTTCTAGCGTGAGAATCATCAATGCTTTTTGGCCAAGTGTCTGCAATGTCCTGTCTGTAGTCTGTTTTGTAAGTAATTGTAAAGTCAGGAATATGTTTTTGTATGGCTTTAAACATCTCTTTAGGCGTAAAGCTTACGGCAGCTAAGTTATACGACGACCTTATTTTTATAGCACTATTGTTGGCATGCATAATATCTACGGTAGCTTTTATGGCATCGTCCATAAACATCATAGGAAGTTTGGTGTCTTCAGATAAGAAACACTCATAAGTGTTATTTTTTAAAGCTTCGTGATAAATTTCTACTGCATAGTCTGTAGTGCCACCACCAGGAAGCGTTTTCCAACTTATAATACCTGGATAACGAATGCTTCGTACATCAACTCCGTAGTTTTTATGATAATATTCGCACCAACGTTCGCCAACTTGTTTGGTTATACCATAAACAGTAGAAGGTTCTACAATGGTATGTTGGGGTGTATTATCTTTAGGTGTTGTGGGGCCAAAAACTGCAATACTAGATGGCCAAAACACTTTTTTTATAAAGCCTTCTTTGGCTAGGTTTAACACATGAAATAAGGAATTCATGTTTAAATCCCATGCTTTCATAGGGTATTTTTCTCCTGTAGCACTTAGCATGGCGGCCATTAAATAAATGGTATTAATATCATGCTTTTCAACACAATCTTTTACTGAAGCGTAATCTTGTGCATCAACTATTTCGAATGTGCCAGAATTTACAACACTTAAATTATTGTAATTAATATCGCTGGCAATTACATTGTCGTTGCCATGAAGTTCTCTGAGTTTAAACGTTAACTCAGAACCAATTTGCCCACAAGCGCCAATAATTAAAATCTTAGGAGTCATTTACCAAATTTTAGGGGCTCAAAAGTAAAAATATTTTGTCTTAAATGCCTTAAAAATATATTAAAATCGCTCATTATAGACGTATAAATCACGAAATCAATATATTTGTAATTCTAAGCGTTTTTAAATGAAAAAACTAGTTGTAATTTGTCTTTTAATGTTGTTTTTTTCTTGTGGTCAAGAGCAAAATAATACACCAGAAAGTACCCAAGAACCCACCTCTTACAAACTAACTAAAAATGAGATAAATAGCATTAATATAACAGAGTTTGAACTTGATGCTAAAGTAAAAAAGATAACCCAAGATTGGGGAAAATATAACGAACTTAGTAATATTATAGACAATGTAAAGAATGGCGATACGTCATTTTTTATGGGAAATCATGAAACTTTAGAGGCTTTATTAAATGATTTTAAAACCTCTCTACCAAAACAACTAAACTCTCCTTCGATTGAAGCTAGAATAGTATCTTTAGAAAATGCTTTTTATAAATTTGAAAGCTTGATAAACCTTTCCAATAGTAAACAAGATGCTATTACAGAGTCATTAAAAACACTACTTGAATCCTTTTCTAATTTAAAGTTTCAAATGAATAAGAAATTAGAAAGAGAATCTCAAAAAATTGAAAAACCTGTCTAATTCAGCAGATTAAATATCCTTAATTGTTTTTAAGGTTTTGTTAATAATTATCCTATTTTTGAGAAATTTTATAAAAAAAGCAACAGCATCTAATGTTGTTTTTTGTGAAAAACAAAAAAATGAAAAAGATACTATTTTTAGGCGCATTATTATGTGTCTTCATGGCTAATGCACAATTTAACCAAGATGCCCCTTGGATGCAAGAGCTAAACATTAATCAAAGAAGTACCACTAATAACCCAGTTACGTTTAACGAAATTGTTACTGCTTTTAATACGTATTGGGAAACCAGAAATCCAAATACTAAAGGAAGTGGATTTAAGCCGTTTAAACGTTGGCAAAATTACTGGCAAAATTTTGTAGACGAAGAAGGTGTTTTACCAACATCCTATGAGTTGTGGGCCACTTGGGAAAACGCACAGGCGCGTAACTCTAATAGAATAGATGAAAGTAATTGGTACCCAATAGGACCATTCGAGCATACAAATACAGGATCTTGGTCATCTGGTCAAGGTCGGGTAAATGCCATTACGGTAGACCCTAATAACCCAAATGTATATTATTCTGGAGCTCCCGCTGGTGGGTTGTGGAAGTCAACAGATGCAGGTAGCACTTGGACAACAACTACAGATAATTTACCACAAATAGGTGTTTCTGGAATTGCAATAGATTATAACGATTCAAATACCATTTATATTGCTACAGGTGATGATGACGCTGGGGATTCTTACAGTGTAGGCGTTTTAAAATCGACAGATGGTGGTTTAACATGGAATACAACAGGATTAAATACCAGTAATTCACCTTCATCGATGAACGATATATATATTCACCCTTCAAACTCCAATATTTTATGGGTAGCAACCAATAGTGGTGTGTATAAATCTATAGATGCAGGAACTACATGGACTAATACTCTTTCGGGCAATATTAAAGATATCAAACTAAAACCAGGAGACCCAAATACTATTTACGCGGTATCACCGAGTGTTTTTTATAAGTCGACCAATGAAGGTGATAGCTTTAGCTCTATTATAGGTCAAGGTCTACCTTTTACTTCTTCTAGGTTGGTTATCGATGTAACAGCAGCAAGTTCTAATGTTGTTTATGTGCTTTCAGCTGACGGGAATAACGCTTTTGGAGGGTTGTTTAAATCAACAAATTCTGGAACAAGTTTTACCGAAACAGCTTCGCAAGCTACAGTTGGCGATATTTTTGAAAGCACCCAAGCTTGGTACGATATGGCCATGGCAGTATCAGATGTAGATGAAAACGAAGTTTATGTTGGCGTCCTTAATATTTGGAAGACGACAAACAGCGGAACAAGTTTTACAAAATTAAATTACTGGAACGCACCGTTTAGCGCGAGTTACACGCATGCAGATATTCATTTATTACGATTTTTTAATGGGGAGTTGTATGCTGGAACAGATGGCGGCTTTTATAAATCGTCCGATTCTGGAGCAAATTTTACAGACCTAACCGAGGGCATGCAAATAAGCCAATTTTATAAAATTGCAGTCTCTAAACAAACATCAGATAAGATGGTTGGAGGCTTGCAAGATAACGGCGGACACGCTCTTAATAACAATCAATGGCAAAACTATTATGGCGCCGATGGTATGGATACAGCAATAGATCCGGCTAATCCAGATATGTATTATGGTTTTACACAATTTGGAGGAAGTTTAAATGTGTCTGATTCTGCAGGAGGAGGATTAAACGCTCAAATTAATAGTCCCGATAGTGAACAAGGAAATTGGGTAACGCCTTTAGTTATGAATAGCGAAAGCGAACTATATGCTGGATTTTCAAGCCTATATAAACTATGTGGTTCTTCGTGGCAAGTTGTGTCGCCAAGTTTTGGAGAGAATATAGATAAATTAGAAATAGACGATTTAAACCCAGATAATATTTACATCGCGATCAATTCATCTTTAAGAAAAAGTACTAACAGAGGAGTTAGTTTTGCTACTGTTCAAAATTTCCCTTCCAATATTACTTCTATAGAGGTTAATAATGGAAATAGCGATATTTTGTATGTGACAACTTCTGGACTAAATGGAGGTGTTTATAAATCGATTGATGGTGGTGTGAGTTTTTCAAATATTACAGGAAGCTTACCAGCAGTAACAAAAAATGTGATAAAACATCAAGATTTACACACCCAAAATCCCCTTTATTTAGGGACTTATTTAGGGGTTTATAGATATGATGATACCACACAAGACTGGGAACCTTTTAATATTGGTTTACCAACAGTCTCTATAACCGATTTAGAAATTAATACCAACGATAATAAAATTACCGCAGCAACCTATGGGCGAGGGATTTGGCAATCAAACTTGCAAACCGAAACCGTTGCTAATGAGATTGCACTTACAGCTATTTTAGGTTTAGAAGCTAGCTTTAATTGTGGAAATACCTTAGATGGTATTAATATTGAAGTAGAAAACCTAGGAACAACTTCAGTAACTTCTGTAGATGTCGACTATACTCTAGATGGCTCTTTAAACACCTTTACTTGGAGTGGAAATATTCCAGTAGGAGAAACAGCAACAATACCATTGCCAACACTAAATATAAATGCTATTGGTAATCATGAATTAGAAGTAATTTCATCATTTTTTAACGATTCTTATGGGTCAAACAACAAGCAGATTAAAAGTTTTTATACCAATTTATCTGGCGAAGTAAACCAAGTTAATACTTTCGAAACAGCATCGGATGATCTTTTAGTGAGCGATGGCGGGAACTGTGGTGGAGGTTATTGGGAACGTGGTGTTCCTACAGGACTTTTATTAAATTCAACAACTTCTGGAACCCAAGTTTATGGCACAAACTTATCAGGAGATTATGATAATAATATAAAAAGCCATTTAGTATCACGATGCTATGATTTAACCCAATTAAATAATCCTGAATTAAAGTTTAACATGGCTTATAATTTAGAAGAAGATTGGGATATTGTTTATATCGAATACTCGACAGATTCTGGAGCCTCTTGGGATGTGTTGGGAACAGCAAACGATCCCAATTGGTATAATAGCGATACTGCCGAAGGTGAAAATAATACGTGTTTTAACTGCCCAGGAGCACAATGGACAGGAACTAATCCTTTAATGATACAATACAGCTACGACCTATCTGGATTTGCATCAGAAAGTAATATCATGTTTCGTTTTGTGTTTCATTCAGATCAAGCCGTTGTGGAGGAAGGCGTTATTATAGATAATTTTGAAGTAGCAGGTGTTTTAAGTGTAAACGATACTCATGTTAACCATTTTCAAGTATATCCTAATCCTTCATCTTTGGGGTATGTAAATATCTCTATGAAGCAACCACAACCATTCGATGTTTCAATAGTCGATATCACAGGAAAAATAGTGCTACAAGAGCAAAATATTCAACCTACAACAAACAAATACACTTTAAATATAGGTCAATTATCCTCAGGTGTTTATCTACTTAATTTAAAGGAAGGCAACAGAAAAGTCACCAAAAAGTTAATAATAAATTAAACCTATTTTAAACATAAACTTAAAAAGCTCCTCATTTTAAAGAGGAGCTTTTTTATTAATATTATGTTAATCTCTACACCTAAAATCTTCAAAACAACCAAAATATTGGTAAATTGTAAGCTATAATTTAAACTACTAACAAATGAACACTAAAATGAATAAATTTTTAATTGTTCCCGTTATTGCCATGGCAGCTTTAACATCTTGTAAACAAGACGATAAAAAAGACGTTGCAGTAGTCGAGGAAGAAGCTGTTCCAGGAATTAATCTGGAATACATGGATAAATCGGTAACTCCAGGAGAAGATTTCTTTAGACATGTTAATGGAACATGGCTAGATAACAACGAGATACCATCAGATAGAACACGCTGGGGAAGTTTTGATGAGTTAAGAAAACAAACCGATGAAGACGCTTTAGGCATTTTAAAAGCAGCTATGGCCGATGATAAAGACCTTAATAAGATTGACGTTTTACCAGGATCAGATCAAGAAAAGGCCGTGCAGCTTTTTCAAACTATCATGGATACAACATCAAGAGACGAGCAAGGTGTTAAACCATTAGAGCCTTATTTAGCAAAAATAGATGCTATTGAAAATATAGATGACCTTGAAGATTTCTTAATTGAAATGGAGCCAGCAGGAGGTGCTGGATTTTTTGGTTTTGGCGTTGGGTCGCATCCTAAAAACAGCGATTTAAATGCTGCTTATTTAGGTAATGGATCGTTAGGGTTAAGTCGCGATTATTATGTTGACGAAGATGCCGATACGAAAGAAAAACTAGAAAAATACCGTAAGCACATTGCTAAAATGTTGCAATATATAGGTGAAGATGAAGCTACAGCTCAAGAAAAAGCAAACAGTATTTTAGCTTTTGAAACAAGCATGGCTAAACCAAGAATGACTAAAGAAGACCGTAGAGATGCACGTAAGCGTTTCAATCCAAAATCTTTAGAGCAATTAAACGCTATGACACCTACTGTAGATTGGGAAAAATATTTAACCGGCATAGGCGTAAAAGAAATCGATACGGTTATAGTAACCGATCCAGGCTATTTTAAAGCGCTCGATGAAATACTAAAAAAAGGACATGTACAAGACTGGAAAAATTACCTAGACTGGACATTATTACGTCGCTCAGCAGGATTGCTATCAACCGAAATAGACAAAGCAAACTGGGAGTTTTATGGTAGAGATTTAAGAGGGTCGAAAAAGCAACGCGATAGAGAAGAGCGTGCCTTAAATACTATTAACGGAACCATTGGCGAAGCTCTAGGGAAGCTTTATGTAGACCAAAAGTTTCCGCCAGAAGCTAAAACAAAAGCTAAAAATATGATTGACAATATTAAAATAGCTTTTGAAAACCGTATTAATAATCTAGACTGGATGGAACCTGAAACCAAAGAAAAAGCAATTGAAAAGCTTAAGAAAATGAAGGTTAAAATTGCCTATCCAGACCAATGGAAAGATTATTCTAGTTTAGAAATTTCTAGTGTTGAAGACGGTGGAAGTTATTTTGATAACATGAAAAATGTGTCAAAATGGAATTTCCAAGAAGATTTAGCCGATTTAGGACAACCAGTAGATAAAAGCGAGTGGCTTATGGCACCACAAATTGTGAATGCTTATTTTATGCCTCCGTATAACGAGATTGTATTTCCAGCGGCTATTTTACAGCCACCTTTTTATAACTATCAAGCCGATATGGCTGTTAATTACGGTGGAATAGGAGCTGTTATTGGTCATGAAATTTCTCACTGTTTTGACGATTCGGGATCACGATATGATGCCGATGGAAACTTAAACAACTGGTGGACAGATGAAGATTTAAAAGAATTCACCGCTTTAGGAAAACAATTATCAGATCAGTATAGTAATGTAAAAGCCTTGCCAGATGTTAATTTAAATGGCGAATATACTTTAGGAGAAAATATAGGTGATTTAGGTGGTGTTAATGCTGCTTACGACGGACTGCAATTGTACTTAAAAGAAAATGGGGATCCAGGAAAAATTGATGGGTATACACCAGAGCAACGCTTCTTCATGTCTTGGGCAACCGTTTGGAGAACTAAGTATACAGAAGATGCTTTAAGAAGCCAGATAAAAACAAATACCCATTCTCCAGGAATGTATAGAGCTACTATGCCGTTAATGAATGTTGATGGTTTTTATAAAGCCTTTAATGTAAAAGAAACAGATAGTATGTATTTAGCACCAGAAGATCGTGTGAAAATTTGGTAATAATAGTTTCTTTAAAAAATAAAAAGAGCGGCATTTTTGCCGCTCTTTTTATTTTAATTCATTTTAGTTGAATTAGTCTTCCGTTTTAGGCTTTTGCCCTATTAAAGCGTCTTTACTTAATTGTGCTAAATTAAAATTAGGTGCTAAAGCTAGTGCCTCATCCAAAAAAGTAATGGCTTTGTCTATATTGGTGCTTTTGTTTTTATTAAAAGTAACTAAAGCTTTTAAATATAAAAACCCAGCTTTTAAAGGCACACGATAAGGTTGTTGGGTTTCGTAGTAGGCTTTGTACATATCGTCTTTACTGTTTTCTAACCCATAGTCTACAAATGTTGTTGCCTGTATAAGATTTTGATTTTGCATATTAAGCTCTGCCAATTCGTATGCTACAGTTGTACTTGGATTTCTTTTAAACAAAACATCAAAATGTTCTATAGCCTTTTGCGATTGCCCAATAGCTTTTAACGACACCGCTTTAATTTCTACAGCTAAATCAGAATCGGTTGTGTTTTTTTCAACGCCAATAGTATTTAAGGCTTGCATATACATGCCTTCGCTCATATAAACATAAGCTAAGGTGTCTTGTCGTTTTGTCGATGGATCTAGGATGTTTAAATGTGTTAAACCATCTATAATTCCTCTGGCATCACCTTGGGCTTTCATTTGTTTGTAAAAAGCTTCGTAATGTGTTTTTAAATTGGTTTGGTTTTGTGCCATACTGTGTAACCCTAAAACCAATAAAACCAATGTCGTAATCTGTTTCATGTCTCAAATTTTAAGTGCCAAAACTACTAAAATTAATACGGATTTCCATTTAATCTAAAGTGACAGTTTTTTTAACAATTACAGCATCGTTTAATACAAACGGTTTGGGAATCATATTATCAAGGCGTTTAGGGATGTTAAACCTCTTGTTTTGTAATAAATTGAATGTTGCTTCAAAGAATTCCAACGATGTTTTTTGATTGGCTGGAATGGTTAAAACTATATCCAAAGGCTCATCATCAGCTATATAATAGCTAAATAAACGTTTGCTTTTTCGATTGCCAAAAACAGTGTTTGATGGTGTGTTTTTATGTGCTTCTACACCATTAATAATGGCGTTGTTAAATACTAAAGTAGTGTCTGCATAAACTTCAATGCGTTCGGCTTGACGTTGCGATTTAAAACATAATTCAACCGTTCTTTTTCCATTAATTATAGTATCCCAAGATATATCAACAATAGGTTTTGGTAGTTTTTTAACTTTAGCAGAATTCATATAAGTAAATCCCGTACTGTATTTGCTAGCAGCTGTATAATCTTTTAAAGGAAGCGCTTCTTTAGGTGAATTACCTAATTTACTTTTATTCCATTCATCTAACATGGTATCGTAAGTCGCCCAAGAAGCTGTATTGTTATTGTCATCAAGTATGTAAACTAAACTGTTAGGTTTTGGTGTTTCATTAGTAAAATCTGAATTTAAAAATGCTGAACCTAAAAACCATAATCCAATAACAGAAAATAGTAATGCCCATCGATTTTTATGTTTAAAAAACCCGAAAACAGGTATTAAAAATCCAAAAATTAAACTTACAAAAATACAGGATACAAAGAGGATTTTAAGTCCTAAGCCTACAGGAAACATTTTTACAAAAGGCGCCATGATTGTTATTACAGGAAAGGCTAATAAAGCTAACAGAATAAGGTTGGGTTTTTGTTGTCTAATAATTACAAATAAGCTTATAAGGGCAAAATATACCGGAATAATAAAAAAGCTAGCACCTTCTAACTTAAAAACAATAAAAGCGCATATAACTAGCCAAATAGTAATTGGAGCAACAAGTAAGTTAGCTGTGTTTTTTTCTGCATAAAACTTGTGATAAATATAAAAGCAAATAGTAAGCGATAACCCAACAAAGGCTACAATATAGGTATGCCCATTATAAGTAAAGCCATGAAGCATTTCTTGGTATTGCGGAAATATGGCCAAAATAGTTTTCCATAGTATAAACCCTAAACCTCCAGTTAGTCCTAACGATATTAAAAAAGAAAGAAATCCTTTTCCAATACTCGAAGAGTTTAAAACACGACGTTTAAATCCATAAATAAGTAGTAAAATAAAGATGACAAAACCAATAATAAGCATAGGAATATTCCATGCAAACGGATAAATAACGGTTTTAAATAAAGGCACATTAAAGTAAATATAATCTTCGTTGCTTTTTACTTGTGTTAAATCGGTTTTAGCAAAGTAACTCAACAAAGGCATGAGATAGCTTCCTTGATGCTCTAACGAGTTTCTATCGGTACGTTGGTAAGTGTCTAGTGCCGTGTGGTAATCAAAATGATCATCAATAAAAGCAAAATTAAAACCATCAATATCGGCATCTTCTCTAAAGCGAGTTAAATCGGTGTCATTTGGGAGCATTTTATAAATGCTATAAGCTAAAGAGTTTGCTACAGGAAACTCAGGGTTAGCCGCTACAAAGCCTTTCATTAAATTGGCGTTGCCTTGATTGGTTTCAATAAGCATATAACTAGGGCCGCCACTTCCTCGTGCTTCAAAATTTAGAACTAGCCCAACATCTTTTGCCCACGAATGTTGTTTTACAAAAATATCGGCGCCATTTAACCCTAATTCTTCACCGTCAGTAATTAATACAATAATATCATTTTTTGGGGTGTTGCTTTTAAGGTATGCGCGTAAGCCTTCTAAAATGGTAACTACGCCAGATCCGGCATCGCTAGCACCAAACGAAGAATGTGGGTTGCTATCGTAATGCGACATTAAAAGCAAGGCTTTTGTAGGGTTTGTACCAGGTATTCTAGCCACAATATTTTTAGGCTTAGATAAATTTCCCCATTGGCTTATAGAGTAACCTTCTTGAACTTCGGGTTGAAGTCCTAGTTTTTCTAATTCAGAAATAATATAGTTTCTAACTTTTGTGTGTGCTTGATTTCCTAAATAATGAGGTGATTTAGAAATTTCTTTAAGTTGAACTAAAGCACGTTGTGTAGAAAATGTATTGTCATTAGCATTTAAATCTGAAATAGTATTGGGAAGCAAGACATAGAAACTCCAATAAACAGCACCAATAAGTAAGGCAAAAGCGACAAGTTTTTTTAACATAAAACAAAATTTATGGTAAAAAGATACAACTTATTACGGATTATTATAGAAACATGAATTCAAAATTATGTTTAGGAAAAATCAATTAAAAAACTTATATTTAGATAACTCTAAACACTGAAAATCATGGGTATAAAAAGTTTTCAAGGGGCGAGGAAGCAACAGCAAAGTAATGTTGAGCATGAGCCCATAAAAGTAAGCGATTATATGACAAAGGACTTAATTACGTTTAAGCCTGAACAATCTGTTGAAGAAGTTATTCAAACACTAATTACAAAGAAAATTTCTGGTGGTCCTGTTGTTAATGATAACAATGAGTTGGTGGGTATAATTTCTGAAGGTGATTGCTTAAAACAAATTAGCGAAAGCCGTTACTACAATATGCCAATGGCACAAGATAATGTAGAAAGCCGTATGGTAAAACAAGTAGAAACTATAGACGGCAACATGGACGTTTTTGATGCAGCTAAAAAGTTTCTTAACTCAAAAATACGCCGATTTCCTATTCTTGAGAATGGTAAATTAGTTGGTCAAATAAGTCAAAAAGATATTCTTAAAGCGGCCTTACAATTAAAAGGACAAAAGTGGAAATAACCTATTAGTTTTCACGCTTAACCAAAGCAAAATAATCGTCTTCTAAAGGTAAATAGCCTTGGTCGTAAACAAAATAATACGTTTTTCCCACTTTTGTGGTATAAAGAGTTGTAATGTAATTAAAATCAAATCCTTTTTCAATAAGTTTGGAACGACTTACTTTTGTTTTTTGATTAGGGTTAAGCTGTTCTAAAATTCTGTAATTTTTTCTAAGTCGGTTATTAACGTTTCTTACAAGATTTTTAGAGTCTTTATTTAATCTATTATTGTAAGTATTGCGACAAGCATCGCTACAGAACTTTTTGTCTACACGTCCTATAAGTTTGTCGCCACATTCCAAACATTGCCTTTGCATAAGGGATTTAATAATCTGTTACATGCCCCCAATTTTCACCGGATTTAATGCGCCATAATTGCATTTCAGAAATACCAAATTGCTTGGCAATCATTTTTAAACGTGTTCTTCTATTGGGATCAAATATTTTACGTTTAATTAATTTTACTTTGGCTTCACTAAGTTTAGAGTAAGGAATATTTTTTTTGCGTTTTGCCTTACCTTCTATCACTTTTGGGTTGTTGTCGTGGTGTTTGCCTAATTCTCCATGTGTCATCCATTGTAAGTTTTCAACATGATTATTTTTCTTATTGAAATCTAAATGGGTTACAAACCGCTTATTTTCGCTGTTTTCAATAAATAACTCTGCAACTAATTTGTGCAAATACCGCGTTGTTTTCTTCCCATTTGGAAGCTTTAGGTTTATCACTTCGTAACCATTTACTGGTCTTGATTGATATAATTTGTCGTCTTTGTCTTCTTGTCCATGTTTTACACGAACAACACGACCATAATTGGAAATTTTAAAATATTCCAAAGGGTTGTTTTCTGGAAAGGAAAAATCTTTCCATACTTCATCATTAAAGGAAACTATCATAACTATTAATCTTAAAAGGGGTACTGCAATATACAAAAAATAATGTTGTGAAACGAGTTAACTATATAGCATAGAAAAGTTTAACGTTTTATAAAGATTATTTGATTTTTGATGCTTGAATTAAATAAAGAAGTAAAGGAAGAAAAAATAAAACTGGAAGTGCTGGAAACAGGAAATTATTAATGCTTAATGAGGGATATAATACCGTTGCAATGGTCGCAAAAGTTAATGCCAAACAACTTATAGCAACAATAAGGTTTATCCACCGTAGTAACCGTGTAGATAGTTTATAATGTTGTTTTGCATTGTCTTGAGTTAAAGTTGTGGGATAATTAAAAATCCAAGGGTACTGGTTTAATTTAAAAACAGCCAAACAAATAATGCTAGAAATAATAGGGCTAACCCAAAGTAAGTTTTTTGCTCCCATACCATTAGCGTCTTTACTTGGCCAATTAAAATATATAGGAACTTTGTTGGGTAATTGGACGTAATGATAGGCTATAATAATTGCAGAAAAGGCAAGCAAACAACATGTTGTTATTTCAATAGTAATATCAAAAGATGTTTTGGGTACTTTTATTTTCGGCCGTTGCATGACATATCTTTATTAATAGTATGATTTTGATGACAACTAAAACAGTAAAATTTACTGGAAAAAATAGGGATAGGAATACCGATTATTATCCAAAGAACTAAAGATACTTTTCCATTAAAACCAACCCCTTTAATGTTTCCAGAACCACAATTGGGGCATGTTATGCTGCTATGGGAGTATTCAGTTTGTAAATCGGGCTTATCATTTAAAATTTTTAAAGCGGCATCATAATCATGTTGTTTAACTTGAAGCTTAACACCGCCTAAAGCATTCGATAAAAAATTATGGGTTTGTATAGTAAACTCATCTTTTACGAAGCATTCTATACCAAACGATTCTAGTTTACTTCTATCTATTGCAAGTTCATGAGGAAACATATATGTTGAAACGGTTACAAAAGTCGTCATCTATTTTTTTTGTAGATTTTAATAGTCATGAAAGATACTTATTTAAACCGAATACTTTTTAAAACTTGTATCGTTTTAGAAGGATTTCTGCCTAACTTTGCATCCCAAAAATTTTACGGCTACATGGAAATTATTAATTATACCCTTAAAGAATATTTCGATCAAAAAAAGTCGCCTTGTCTTTCGTTTAATGTATTAGGTTTAGATGATAAAAGTATTCAAAATGAAAAAACACTTCACAGAAGTGATTATTTTCAGGTTTTACTTTTACAAGAAGGTGAGGTAAATCAAGGGATAGAGCATGAAAATTTTCAGCTGTCAAAGAATGAAATATCTGTTGTTTTTCCGCATCAAATAAACACTTTAAAAATACAGGACCAAGCTAAAGGAATTATAATACAGTTTGATGAGGTTTTATTTTGTTCCGATTTATTAAAAAACGAACTCATTTCTTATAACAACGATTTAATGAATAAGTTAAATCATGTAACATTAGATGACACTTCTTTTTTAAAAATTAATAATTATGGGATTCAAATTTTCGATTTATTCAAGAGTTTATCGCCTATTAAAAAAGAACAAATACGGTTTTATATAAAAATTATGCTACTTGAAATAATTGAAGCTGCTCACCAAAACTACCAAGGATTTCAAGCTCCAGGCGAGTTAGATTATTTTGCGCGTTTTAAAACATTAATAGAAGCTAATTTTAAATCAAAACGTACCGTAACGTATTATAAAGATCAACTACAAATAACCGCAAAAAAACTCAACGAAATTTGTAAAAGCAAAACAGGCCAAACAGCTTTAAATATTATTCACGAACGTATACTTACCGAGATAAAAAGACTTCTTATTTTCTCTGGAAAGAACCATAAAGAGATTGCTTACGAATTAGGGTTCGATTCGCCATCGGCACTTAACAAGTTTGTTTATGCTAAATTAAAAGAGACGCCAAGTGAATTAAAAGAAGAGCTTTCACAAATTTATAAGTATTAGGCAGTTTTTTATAATTAAAAACGGCCTTGTCTCCAATAGTTTTGCCTCATCAAAAAAATATAAACGATGAGTAAATTATTTATTGCAGGAGAAGTACTTCATAGTGCAGGAAGTCTCGAAGAATTAAAAAATGTAAAAGGGCAAAAAGCAGTTATAGTAACAGGTGGAAGCTCGATGAGAAAAAGCGGTTCTTTAGATAAAGCCGTATCCTACCTTAAAGAAGCTGGTATAGAAACAGAAATTTTTGAAGGTGTAGAAGAAGATCCATCTTCGGCTACATGTATGAAAGGTGCTGAGGTTATGGCAAACTTTCAACCAGATTGGATTATTGGTTTAGGAGGATGTTCAGCCATCGATGCCGCTAAAATGATGTGGGTATTTTACGAACACCCAGATGCTGATTTTGATGCCATGACAAAGCCTTTCTCTGTACCAACACTAAGAAACAAAGCAAAATTTATTGCTATTCCTTCTACAAGTGGAACAGGAACAGAAACTACGGGTCTTGCTGTGATTACAGACCGCGAAAAAGGCGTTAAATATCCTATTGTATCTTATGAGCTAACACCAGATATTGCTATTGTAGATGGAGAAATTTGTGCTACAATGCCAGCAAATGTAACTTCAAATACAGGATTAGATGCCCTAACACATTGTGTGGAAGCTTATGTATCTAATATTGATGATAACTATGCAGATGCGTTAGCAAAAGGTGGTTTAGAAATTGTATTTGATAATTTAAAGGAGGCTGTAAATAACCCAACAAATATTAAAGCGCGTCAAAATATGCACGATGCTTCTTTTATGGGAGGGTTAGCCTTTAATAATGCTTGGTTAGGTATTGTACACTCATTATCTCACCAAGTGGGAGCACTTTATGGTATTCCGCATGGCGCATCAAACGCTATTTTCTTACCTAATGTAATTCGTTATAACGCAAAAGTGTCTAATCGTTTTCCAGACTTAGCCAAAGTAATTGGTAAAGAAACTGCAGAAGACCTTGCTGTAGCTGTTGAAGGTTTACGTTCTGAAGTAAACAATATAGCAACTATTAAAGAGTTTGGAATTTCTCAAGAAGATTGGGAAAAGAACTTAGATTACATTGCAAATAACGCTTTTGTAGATCCATGTACAGGTTTTAACCCTAGAAAACCAACAGTTGAAGAGCTAAAAGATATTTATAACGCTTGTTTCCATGGCGACGTTGTAGATTTTTAATCAATCTTCTATTAAGATAAAGTTTGAAGTAATAAATCCAGTTTTTTTAAAGCTGGATTTATTGTTTTGGGAGGTACAATGTCATGTTTTTTATGTTTACATTATCTAAATGGCCCATTTTAAGCTCATCTTGGGTTATTAAATGCATATGTAAAAAGGAGTCATGATGCGTAAAAACACCTTGATGTTTTGTTGAGAAAAAACCTACTATTTCTACAGTTTCATTTTTCAATTCATAATTTGTTTGTCCTTGGTGTGCTTCATCTGGAGAAGATACTTTAGTGCCTTTTGGTAAATTTTGAATATGTATTGTGGCGTTAGAAACCATTCCAATTAATTTGAAAGCAAAAGGTCTTTTAAAGTTTACGGTTTTGTGGTCGATAAATTTTTCTAAATCATGAATGGTCTTAATGTTAGAAGGTAATTTAATTTTATGCCATTCTGTGACATTGCCATATACAAAAAATGGTGCCGAAACATCAAATTGCTTGTCAACTAGCATAGTCGAATCGGAAGTGACTCTCGACACATAACTTTTTCCATTATTAATTAGTAATTCTCCTGTCAAATAACTTACGGGGCCAAGTCCATAAAGTCCATTTTTGTTAGAAATAGTATCGAGAGTGATACTGCTACCTAATTCGCCTTTCCACATCACGTTTTTCATGGCACCAACAATGGTGATATCGGGATAGGTTTTTTCGGAAGTTATCTGTTTTTTTCTAGTGTTGTTACAGCTAAAAAACACAATACTTAATAGTAACAGAATCTTGAAATTTCTCACGTAATTAATCTATTTTTTTAAAAACTAATAGTTCTTCATTAGGATTGAATAAGTGCAACCTATTATTTTTTATAGAATAATTTGTGGCCGATTTTAGTGCTTTTATAACATCATTTTCTTTATTATTGGCACACATCATTTTCGTAGTGATTATATCTGTAAAACGCAATAGATTTTTTTCATAAAAAAGCGCTCCACGCATCGTATTACAACCAGCATATCCAGAAAACGTATTGGTTGTGGTATTAATTTCAATAGACGGCAGTTTCTTTTTAAAATCGGTAGTGGTAACAGTTTCATTATGTAGCGTTTCCAGAACCCAAATATCATGTAAACGATAATCGGTAATGTATGTTCCACAGCCGTTAAGTTTTGTAAACGTGGAATCTGCCCCTTTTTTATAATCTACAGTTACTGAATATGGAGACGATAAACCAGACATAGCGTTTATACATTCTTTATAACTTATTGTAATGGTCATTTCTGCCAGTTCGGTATGTAAATTATAACGTTTTACGTTAGCATCTTGGGCTTTTACGGGAGTAGTGTGAGGTGTTATAATAGAATCTTCTAAAATGTTTAATTTAATCATTTTATCAGATAGTGTTATTTGCCAAAAGGGTTCTGTCCCTTGCGCTTTAAAATACATATCTGGCGCTAATTTTTGTTTAGCTACAGGAGTTGTTATTTGAGAAGTTGAGTCGGCTAAAGTCGTGTTAGTTGTCGTCGTATCTTCTTTGTGTTTTTTCTTATTGCCACAGGACAATAAAATTAGGGAAATACCTAATAATAGTGTTATTCTTTTCATGGTTTTTGTGTTTTATGAAATCGCATCATGGTAATATCATCTATCATTAAATTCAATTTGCCATTGGCATCAAAACTATAACTGTTTATCTTTTTTATGGTGGTTAAAAAGACCTTTTCGCCTTGACCACAAAACATCATGGTGGTAGGCCCTGGTTCGCCAAAAGATATTGTGTTGCCATCTATTGTATATTCAGCTGAATACCCATTACAACTGTTATTGCCTTCTACTTTTTGGCTATCTTTATTAAAGGTGATTTGTGGTTTTTTGTTTGGGTATAAGCCATTAAAAGCTATGCGGGGTCCAGAAATATATTCTAATTCCCAAGTGCTACCGTAAAGAGTTTCCTTGTTGGAGTTACATGAAAAAACTAAGCAAAGTAATAATGTAACAATAACTGTTTTTAGTGCTTTCATAATAATGTGTTTAAGGTTAGTTAAGCTAAAGTTACACTTTTTATTACATAACTGTGTATTAAAATATCGGCTATTCTGTTGTTTGCTATTTTTTATATGTAAGTGAATTCCACATCAACTCAATTATTTTTTTTCCTTGTTTACTCATAGTTTTATCCATTATCATAGTCATAATAAGGATTCCTTCATCTTTTTCTCCTATAGTAGCAACTTCATAAATATTAGTCTCGTCTTTATAAGTTAGAATAGCTTTATCAACATCAATCTTTTGTCCAGATTTTAGGTTTCTGGAATAGTCTTCTCTTTGTAATGTGAAACCATAATTTAAACTTTCTTTTGTTACTTCAGCTATCATCATTTCATTTAGCATGGTCGGGTTTATTGTTGAGTACTTTTGAATTAATATTCCTGATCCCTCAGCTGTCATTATCATAAATTGTTTTATTCCTTCATCTATTATCGTCTGAGAAACTTTATAATCCTTAGAATAGTTGAAACTAAATAAATCGTCATTATAAATAAGTGTGTCTTTAGAAATAATTTTAAACTGTATTTCTTTTTTGTCTAGAGTGATGTTATACTGTTTGTCAAGTGAAATTTCTAGAATAGTATCATTGATCTGTATTTTATAGTCATTTTGAGAAAATGATTTGATACTTAAAAATAAGAATATAGTAGTTAATATTAGTCTCATGGATTACATTTTTATATTTCTGATTGAGGTTTTCTAGATTATAGCTAATTATTATTTTGAGTTACTAATTTAATTAAAAACACTAATTTTTTGGATTTTTTTCATTTGAAAAATCATAATTAATAGTAATTCCTAACGTGATACGATACCATGCTATTTTATTTTTTTAAACATTGTTCCCGTCCAAATATGGTGACTCACCTCGCAGTAAGCACAGACTTCAATTAAATTTGTTGTTGTGTTAATTGCGCCAACATTCTTGATGATCATTTTACTATCCTTTTTAAATTTTGAACCTAAGGATGTGTCAACCCCACTAAATATTTTTCCTGTTTTTCTGTCAACTAAAACACCACTTTGGCAAGTTGAACCGCAACCCCAAGTTACTAATGTATAATGCCCAGCAAAGTTTATTCCGTTAGCACATTCGTTTTTAATTCTGGTAATGAAACTTTTTACATCTGGGTTTGTTGAAAAATCTGGGTCGGCTAATTGGCCTTTAAAAACATCTGCAGGAAAATCTTTAAAAGAAATTTTTGGGTGGTACTTTCTATATATTTTAAAACTGTTATGGCTGGTGTTTTCTCCTATAATTATATCAGATTGATAATGCGCCAAAGTTTTATAAGAAGGGAAATTTTTAATGTCATTTTTGCTAATAACCTTTACTTTGGAAAGTTTATTTCCAAGGATTAAGTAGTCTTGAGTATTTAGTAACGTATCAAACTGATTTTTACCATGAGAGGTTCTTGTGGTATTTAATATCTCGTTATTTAAATTCTTCTTTTTCTGTTGACAAGAGAGCATTAAAAAACAGACAATGAAGGTTAGTGTTCGACTCATACGAAGTAAATAATAATGGCGTTTTACAGTTTTTTATTCAATTTGTTCTTTTACCCAATTAGTTATTAAATCCAAAACTTCTGGTGCTATTGTTTGTTCAATTTGGGAATATTCAGAAGACATTCCTGTATTGCATTTTTGGAATAGGTGATTTAAATTTTCAAATTCTACTGTCTTTACATTTTTGTTTCCACTTTTTTTAGTGGCCATTTTTATAGCATTTAGATTTTCTTTTGAAGGCACTTGAAAATCTTTATTTCCATTTATAGCTAAAACAGGACACGCAACTTTTTCTAAATACTCTGAAGGTTTTGATCTAATTAAGCTCAAGATTTCATTTTTTGTAATTTGGTTAACCAATCCTATTCTTTGGTTTTCAGGAAACATTTTACCGTACTTGTTTATGTAAAATGAATTTAGGCTGTCTTTTAGGACTTGATTATCAAGATTAGTGCTAACTACAATGTCATAGGCACCTTTCACTAATTCTTGTCCTTGTGCAATTTGAAGCTCATTCATTCCCATAGTTCTTTCCAAAGCTGCTTTTTGCGACAGCATTAACTTGTCGCCATTAACTCCAGGAGCAGCCATTAGAACAATGAAATTAATATCGTTAATTTCTGAGGCCACTTTTGGTGCAACAATACCTCCAATACTATGACCAATCAATCCTATTTTTTTAACATTTACATCTGTTCTTGTTTTTAGGTAATTAATAGCCGATTTGATATCGGAAGCTGATACAGCAATTGTGGTGGTATCGAAGTTTCCTTTTGATTTTCCAACACCGCGTTCATCAAACCTCAATACACCAATTCCGTTTTTTGTGAGTTGGTCGGCAATAACATAATACGGTTTATGATTAAACATTTCTCCGTCTCTATTTTGAGGACCAGTGCCACTTATTATGATAACTACAGGAAATTTCCCCTTCTCTTTAGGAAGAGTTAGGGTTCCTGCTAATTTTAAATTATCAGAAGTTTTAAAAGTAACATCTTCTGAATAATAATTGAATGGTGGTTTTGGTTCTTGCGGTCTGTTTAGAATAATTTCTCCACGCTTTAAGTTTAAGGGAGCAGGGTAGCCACCTTTAAACAAATTTCCAATTATTTCATCGTTGGCATTTAAACTCCCTTTGTATTCTAAATTAAAATTTGGGAAAGCTATTGTTAATATCGTGTCTTTTAGTATTGCAGATTCCGCTTTTGCTGCATTTAATCCCTGTTGTGGAATATCCATTGTAGCGTTATAATTGCCTCCATGTTTTGTGATTTTGAAGGCAAAATCTAATTTACCGTTTGGAATGGATATTTCGCCAATCCAATTTCCAACATAATTTTGAGAAAATGATGTAATTGAATAAAGAGAACATAACAAAAGAGTAAAAATAATCCTCATTTTTTCGTCTGTTTAATTTTATACTTGTTTGAATTAGCTTTAATAAGAAGATATGGTAGTCCAATTAAAATGGCAATAAACATAAAAATCATTTCAAGATTTGGTTTGTTTAACCAGTTTGAAACAAAGTATCCTAATAGTATTAAAAAAGCCATTGCAAACATTACATTTCTCATAAGTGTTGCAATTTCGCTAATGTTATATTTTGCTTTCTTTTCAGCTGTCATTGTGTTGTAACCAGCAATTAAAAAATACATTTTTCCGTGCTTAATTAAAATGCCAAGAATTATAAAAATAATCGCTACTAATATCATATTTTCAATTTTTAGATGGTTGTTTTTTCAAAATGTACCACGGTTTTGTGTAACGAGTGGTAGTAAAGTTAATTAAAAATATGACATTAAGCGTTTGCGAGGATTTTTGTAAGTAGGTTTTAACTAGCAATGAATTATATACATTATATAAAGTAGTGTTTGTTTTACTAAAAGTAAAGTTTGTTTGTCAAATAGGCTTGTTTGTTTTACATTTGTGTAAATTCAAATCTGTTTATTATGAAACTAAATTTTTTATTTCCGAATAAGTTTAAAAGAATTGGGTGGTTTATTCTCATTCCTTCTGCAATTATTGGTTTAATAACACTTATTTATGAATGTGAGCCAAGTTTTTTAGATTTTAATGTTCCTGCAGTTTTTGTAGGTGAAATACTTAGTGATAGTAAAAGAGCTTTCAGAATGGTTAATAATAATGTTTTAAATGAGATTCTAGGTGTTTTGATTATTATCAGTTCATTATTAGTTGCTTTTTCAGAAGAAAAATCGGAAGATGAGTATATTTCTAAAATTAGATTAGAGTCTTTGGTTTGGGCTGTTTATTTCAATTATGCCATTCTTTTATTATCATTTTTGTTCGTTTATGGTTTGTATTTTTTATGGGTTATGATATTTAATATGTTCACAGTCTTGCTGTTTTTTATAGTTAGATTTAATTGGCAAATTTACAAACTAAAAAAATCAGCTTATTATGAAGAATAGTATTAAAGTTGAAAGAGCGAAAAAGAATATTACACAAGCAGAATTAGCAAAACAGGCAAAAGTCAGCAGGCAAACAATAAATGCAATGGAATTAGGGAAATATGTTCCGTCAACGGTTTTAGCTTTGAGATTAGCTAAAATTTTTGAAATCGAAGTAAGCAAAATCTTCACTTTAGAAGACTCTGATTGGGATTAGTTCATATTACTACCAACGGTTTTGACTATGGTTTCGTTGCGGAAAATCAGCTATGATTTTCCGCCGTGACCGAAAGATAGTAAATTGCAATGAATTCCGATTAGGAATTCATTGCAATGAGCTATACACGTCTTAAGTTTACAATCCATTAAATTTAGAGTATAAATCAGAAAGAACAAAAGAGAGAAATAAGGTTAGTATACACGGTGAAGCCTTGACTTCGACAACAATGATAACCCTCTCTCTTTTTCTACTAAGATTTCGTTCAGTTCTGTGAGACCTAGATCTCGATTTTAAGTTGTTGAAATGTAAGTAGAATGTCCTTTCCAAATCAGTTCTTATGGATAAAGATAGAAAAATTTATGGTATAGACATTAGTAAGTCAGTGTTTGATGTTTACAGTGAATCTGGGGGTCATATTCAGTTTTCCAACATTGTAAAAGGCTTTAGGTTATTTGTAAAGTCTTTACCAAGAACCGCTTTAGTGGTTATGGAAGCGACGGGCTATTACCATTACCGATTAGCTCAATTTTTAGATAAAGAGGGCGTTTATGTCTCCGTAGTAAATCCCTTGTCTATAAAACGTTTTATTCAGATGAAATTAGCTAAGGTAAAGACCGATAAGAGTGATGCAAAAGCGATATGTGCGTATGGTAAACAGAATGAAGTTCCGTTGTACAATGCCTTGACCTCGGTACATGCCGAATGTTTACAGCTCTTTAGGTTGTTGGATAGTTACCAGAAAAAGCGTACTGCGACAAAGAACAAGATTCATGGAGAAAAGGCATTAGGAGTTCCCTCAGCAGTCGTTTACCAATCATTGCAGAGAGATTTAAATCATTTAAACAAAGAGATGGCTGTATTGGAAGCTCGCTTGCTAGAACTTGTAAAAGAGGATCAACAACATCAACTAACCTTGTTGCAAAGCATACCAGGAATAGGTATGAAGACAGCCTTATTTTTAATAGTGGTGACCGATGGTTTTAAGAAATTTGAAACAGCCTCACAACTATGTAGTTATGTTGGTATCACCCCGACCATTAGAGTGTCTGGGAGTAGTGTAAGAGGGCGCAGTAGGATTAGTAAAGTAGGCAACAAGAAATTGCGTAACCTTTTGTTTTTAGCAGCCTTTTCGGCTTGTAAATACAATAAGGCATGTAAGATGCTTTTTGATCGATTGGTAGCCAAGGGCAAGAGTAAAAAGCTAGCGCTTATTGCAGTAGCAAATAAGCTACTCAAACAAGCCTTTGCTGTTGCGAAAAGTGGATTACCCTATGATGAGAATTTTGTTTCTAAATTAAACTAAAATTGTTTGGTTTTTAACTCAGTTCTTTGTTGTGCATAGTATTTTATTCCTTGCATATTATTCCATCTTGCGAAATTTTTTGTCCATCATTTGTTGTCATAGTTGCTGTGTAATACAGACATTTATTTTCAATTTTGGTTTTCGAGACAACAATTCCGTTATTATCATTCACCCATTTTTTCCCTTCGTCCAATTCCGATTTTGAAGAGTCATAAGTCAGTCGGTATGTACAGTTGTCAATCCACTCAATTATTTCATATTCAGGATTTCCGTTTCCAATTCCGTTTTTCCATTCTATTTGAGTTCCTTTTTCTCGGATTACAATGTATTTTTTTACCGTTTTGTCTCTTTCTGGTGAAAATTCTGAAATACTGTCATTTTCAACGATTGTATATTTTGCCATTTCAGGTGTTTCAGGAATATAAAATTGTCCGATTTTAAAGTTTTCACAAGTCAATTCCTGCGCATTGATTTTAATTCCGATTAGCAGAAATATTCCAATTAAGAATATAGTTTTTTTCATTCAGCGTTTTGTTTGTCAATATTATGCACAACGGTTGGGCTATGAGCAGTTGGGAATTTTAAGCCCTAACTTTTCGGTTTAGCACCGACCTTTGTTATATGTTTATACTTTTGTTTTATCACTTTCGCCCCAATTGCTTATAGCCGTTGTTAGGGCACGTTATTTTTCGTTCAGTTTAATTAAACCTGCAAATGTTGCTCCCCAAATTGTTCCATTTTTATCTTTAGTCAATTGCATTACGTGAATACTCGGAATATTAGAGTTTTCATTCGTGTAGGTTTCCCATTTGTCATTGTTGATGTCATATTTTATTAGCCCAACACTATTTAGTGCAATCCATAGTATATTTTTATCTTCATCCAAAAGGAAGTCGTTAATACTATTTTTAGTGAAAAGTTCAGAGTTTTTTGGTTTTAAAGATTCCCATTCTCCATTTCTTCTTAAAACAAACATTCCTGCTTTTGACTTATCATCATCATTATAAAGGTCAAACCAAAGATTTCCATCTTTATCTTCGTACATTTTTGAAATTGAACCTTCTTTTAGTGGAGAATCGGAATTATTGTATTCAACTGTTTTGTCTGCGTCAATTCTTATGTTTCCATTAAAAGTACCAATCCAAACTCTCTCTTTACTATCTACAAATACTCCAAGAGTTTTATTTGATGGCAGTTTTGAATTAGATGTATCTATTGTTGTCCACTTATCGCCATCGTATTTTGAAACTCCTCGCCAAGAGGTGAAATACACGTTATTTGAATTATCCACAAATAATTTTCTCGCCCAATTTATTGGTGAATTAATTGAATCAAACACTGTCCAATTTTTACCGTCATATTTATAAGCATCCCAATTGGCTATTAACCATTTGTTATTTAGTTTGTCTACTGTTGCATCTCGAATACTTACTGTTTCGCTTTTATTATACATTTCTGATTTCAAGCCAGAGTTATGAGTATCGAAAACCTCCATTGTTCCATCAGTCATTTTTACCAAACCATTATCTGTGCCAATCCAAACTATTCCGTCTTTGTCTGTGAAAACAGCTCTCGACATGTCCCAAGGTAATTTTGAATTTCGTTGATTGAAAACTGTCCAACTTTCGGAAAGTTTTGAAGCTCTCGAACCCTTAACTTCTGGTGTTCCAACCGATTTCATATTTGATTGGTTTTTAGTGTTAAATTCTCGTCTTTGAATTGACTTTAGACCATTATCAAAAATTAAAAGCAAAGAAACTGAAGCTGATTCTGCCACATTTTCGCTTATTGCAGGTGACCATTTATCCGTACTGCTAATTCCATCTTGCAATCTCAACTTTTTAGAATTGATATTTGTCTCATTCTTAGCACTTAATAAACAGGGTTTTCCGATTGAGTCAACTAAAACTTGAACTTCAATTGAACCTTTAATTTTTTTCAGAGACTTTTCGTTAAGATTGGAAAGAAATTCCGCAACGAAATCTTTCGGTGGTTCCGCTTTAGTGTCGCCACAATCCAAGCAAAATCTACTCAATTTACAATCATCATATTTTTCAGGATATAAATGTTGTCCAAACGCAAAATTGATGATAAATAATCCTATGGTTAATGTTATGTACTTCATTTTTTCTAATGTGCCCTAACGGGTTTGTGTATGGCTTGTTGCGGGAAATCCGCAGAGGATTTTCCGCTGTAGAACCAAAGATAGCAAATTTGCGAGGACTTTCCGAGAGGAAAGTCAGAAGCAATGAACTATAGCTGTTGTTAGCAAACGTTTTTATTTGTCGGTTCAATAATTATTTTTTCCATTCCACTTATTAAATTCAGTTCCATTAGTTTGGTCGAAAGCCATAAAAAGGGGAACAAAACAAACCATAAGCAACCAAATCCAGTATAATAACCGAAATCTTTTCCGTCAAAGTTTTTATTCCAATACACTTTTGACTGATAGTGTTTTCCGAATAAGTAAAAATCCTTACTCGACCAACCTTTTTCAAATGCAGGTTTAAGAAATTCATTCAGTCGTTGCTTTTCCGTTTCGTTAAATTCCGCTTCCCAAAATTCTCCAGACCAACCTTTCGTTTTAGGATTATAGAATTGGACATCTCCGATTTTTTTCCAATCCTCGTCAGGATATATAAAGTCAAATCTTGTTTCGGTCAAATTGTGAGTTAAACTATAAATTCCAATTTCTTCAACTTGAGTTTTGTCCTCAATTTTGAAGTCAGAAATCGGGTTAAATGTTGATTCTATGTATTCTTTCCAATTTTTCACTCAAATGTTTGCTAACGGGTTTGTGTAACGAGTGTTGCGGTGTTAGGTAGTAAAGTTAGTTAAAAAATAAGACATTTTGCGTTTGCGAGGATTTTCCGAAAGGAAAATCAGAAGCAATACGTGTTACACGTTGTTAGGCACTGTTTTTATTTATTTCTCGATTTAGTTTGTCCGCTGTATTAAACACTAGATTTCCCAATCTTATTAATTCAGTATTCGCATAGTCCTCTTCATTTTTCATTATCCGATGTCCGTTTATTTGGCAGATTACTAAATCCGTAAAGCTTCCCATTCCTCCGCGCACATTTTTAAGAGAGTCAATTCCACGCTTGTCTCCGTTGTCAATCATTTTTTGAATTTTCGAAAAAGTCAGAGACCAATTTTTCACGTCATATTTGTCCAAAAGGTCAGTTAAATTTTGAAGTTCCTCAATTAATTTATCTTGTAATTCGGTCATTTTTCAAATTGTGCCTAACGGTCTCGTATAACCGTCAGTTACGGGATTAAAGTTAATAATTTTCGGTTAAGAACTGGCGTTAGCAATTCCGAGTGGATTCGGACGCAGTCGAATCTGCCGTAATTGCGGTTATACATTGTTATATAGTATTATCTCTCATTTTTATCAAATTGCTTTTAAACCCTTTATTTATAAGGGTTTTGTGTTTTTAGATAATGCAAATTAATGCAATAAAATGCTACTAAATGTTAGGTTTGTTGTACCCTTTGTTGTACCTTAGTAACACGTTGCACCCAATTGCACAGCTTAAAAACCAGAGTTTTATGTCTTCAATTAAAGTAGTTTTAAGAAAAAACAAGATAGATAAAGCAGGACTTGCACCGCTTTATTTACGAGTAATCAAAAACAGAAAAACTAAATTCATTTCATTAAGTGTAAAACTACAACCGAATGAATGGGATGAAGATAAGCAAAAAGTCAAGAAGAATCATAAAAGCTCTACAAGACTAAATGCGTACATCTCTAAAAAGATAGCAGATGCAGAAGGCGAGATTGCAGACCTTGAAAGAAGAAATCAATCTACATCAGCAAGAAGAATAAAAGAAGCTATTAAGGGTAAACCCTTAATTAACTTTTTTGAGTTTGCTTATGATAGATGCGAGAAGCTTAAAGATACTGTTACACTATCTACTTATAGAAGCTATAAAAACAACATAGAAAAGTTTGAAAGGTTTATAGGGCATCGTGAAATAATGTTTGATGATATCACAGCAACAACTCTAAAAAATTATGCTTCACATTGCAGTTCTAAATTAGGCAACAATAACACAACTATAAATTATGCGTTTAGAATCCTAAACTTAATGTTTAGAGAAGCCAAAAGCGAAGATTTAATATCTAATGAACTTGCACCTTTTACAAAGTTTAAAGTAAAGAAAAACAAGACTACAAAGCGTTATTTAAACGAAGAGCAGTTTGAAGCTTTTATGAATTTAGAAGTGCCACAAGAACATAAAGCACAAGTTATCAAAGATATGTTTATCTTTTCTGTTTTTTCTGGTGGGTTACGTTTTGGCGATGTTATCGAATTACAATGGAAAAACTATGATAGTAATAATCATAGAATCACAAAAACGATAAGAAAAACCAAAAGACAGCACAGTATAAAAATAGGTCAAAAAGCGGTTGGTATTTTAGAGAAATACAAAACCCAAGACCAAAAGCAAAATGATATAATTTTTCCATTTGCAAAAGTTGACGAGTTATATTTTAAAAATAGAGAACATAGAAGTTTAATAACCAATAGAGCAATTTCGTTAAGTAATATGTATTTAAGTAGAATAGGTAAAGAATTAGAATTACCGTTTAATTTATCTTTCCATATAAGCCGCCATACATTTGCTACCAGAGCATTAAACAATGGTATGCGTATAGAACACGTTTCTAAATTAATGGATCATTCCGATATTGGTATTACGCAAGTATATGCAAAAATAATAGGTAGTGAATTAGATAACGCAGTAGATAAATACATCAATTAGAATATGATTAATAAACCAATCAATACTATTTTAAAAGCTCAATTTGATACCATTCATTCTCAGGCAGTACAAAAAGCAGAAGAGGATTTTAAAACTAACGTTTTAAGTAAGATTAAGAATCTGGAACACTTTGAAAAATTTAAGTTTCTTATAGCCGAAGAGGAAAGAGTTAAGAATTTAATAGATGAAAATAAACACCCATACTATATAAAAAATCATAGTTCGGTGGATTGGTTACTTTCACAATTTTCAAGTAGACATTTTTTATTGAATGTAGATGAATTTGCAGAATTAAAAGAAGCTGTTTATTTAGGTAAGATAAACTACTTAACACATCAAAGAGTTAGTGATTTAAAAAAGCAAATACCAAAATTTACTTATAATGATTTTTTATCTGGTAAGGAATGTAAATATCTGATTACGTTTGATAACCAGTATAATATAGAAAAAGAGGACTATTATAAAATGGTTACTTGGCAATCTGATAAGCTTATAAAAGTAGTTTCTTATGAGGTTGAATTATTAGTGAAAAATCATCAAGAATATTGTTCTAACATAGATGAGCCTTTAGAGTTTCTTAATCAGCAGATTCAAATACTTGAAGAAGATTTAATAGAATCTTTAAATGATGCTAAAGAAATAAAACGAATACTATCTAAACTTTTTGCTTTTAAAGGTTTTGATATAGATAGTTTTAACGATGAATTGTTATTATATAATTACCCATCTTTTTTTAACGACAGAATAGAGTTTAGACGCTTAAATCCATCAACAATAGGCAAAGTATTAACTAAATTGTCAAGTGAGCCAAAAACACTATTTAGTAATGAGTATATCGTGTTTTACACGCTTGATGTCTTTTTGTCTTGGTTAAGAGATGTAGTTAAAGGTAAATCTATTCAAGCACCTTTTAAATATCCTGTTTGGGAAGATTTGTTAAATCAAAAAATTAAGGAAGCAGAAAATGAAATTCAACCTATAATTGATAAGATACAAGACTTTGTATTTAATTCGACAAAAAGTAAAAAAGAGATTCGTAACTATTTAAGGAATGAATTTGAAAAGCAGATAGATAAATATAATGCTATTGAAGAAAAGCAAATTTTTTATCTATTAAGGGATGAAAATAAAAATCCGCTAATATCAGATTTTAAGATTAATGCATTATTTAATAATGAAGAACAAGAATATTTAAAGAACTTAAAAGAAGCATACATTTTACAAAATATTAGTTGGCATATTTCATTGACTTTTAATGAATTTTTTGATTCTAAAACTATCTACTTCAAAAAGGATACTGGTTCACATTTAATGATTTTATCATTAACTAAGGATATGGTATTAGATAAAGAATTATCAATTGAATTAGATGAAGCAATGGATTCTTTTTTTAAAGAAATGTATACCACTTCATTGCCATTAGATATTCATTTTTATAATCATCGTGAGAAGTATAGTCGAATATTTGAGAAAAGTATAACACGATTACAGGGTGTTTTAGATAATGCAGAACCAAATAATAAGGTGTTATATATACAAAGCCGATTAAAAGAGTTAAGACATAGAGAGTTAAAGTTTAGAAGCTTTTTAGGCAGAAAAAAGGATTTTAAAGACAAAGAAGATAAATACCCAAATCTATTTAAAGAGTTTTTGTCTATTGAAGCCGAATTTATAAAAGAAACAGTTCAAATACTACCTGTCACTTTATTACCTAACAAAACAGAATCTTTAATATTAGAAAAAGAAACAGATAGTTTTAAAACATTTGTAACTCAAGAGAAGCAAGATTATATTTTAAAAATACTTGAAGATTTAGCAATTACAAAGGATGGTGTATATAATTTAGGTGACAGAAGCAAAGGAACAGTAAGAGGTGTAATTGAAGCGTTAAGAGAAGAGCATATCATTCCAAAATTGAGTTTAAAAAGATTATGTGATATAATTGCTAATCAAATTAATTTAGAATTAAAATCAAAATTAGATTGGTCAAATACATCAGACGACTATCATAAAAAGGCAAAACAATACATAAAAAACAATCCACTTCATTAAAATACAGCTAATAAAAGGTCTTATAAGGTCAGCCTTATAAGTACCTATCCAGAGCTTAATATTTGTTACAGAAATAATTAGTAACATTAAAAATTAAGTAAATGGAAGCAGTAATTTTAAGCACCCAACAGTACAATGATTTAGTTAGTCGTTTAGATGATTTAAACAGACAATTAGAGGAAAAACAAAAGAAACCTCAAGACACATTTTTAGACAATCAAGAGTTTTTATTATTAATGAATATTAGTAAAAGAACTGCTCAAACTTGGCGAGATGAAGGTGTGATATCATTCTCGCAGATAGGTTCTAAAATTTATTATCGAATGAGTGATGTTCAAAAGCTTTTAGATAATAATTATAGAAAAGCCTTTAAAAACAACAGACGATAAATGTGTTTTGACACATTACATCTTCATCATCAAGTAAAAAATATACCTATAGATTTTGTAAATCAAAAAAATGAAACATTAAGTTGGTTAAATTTAAAGTGGCATCCCATTATTAATAAGCATAATTATTTAAGTTGCTATTATACATATATAGGGAATTTAAGGTTGGTGTTTAAAGGAGATAAAATTTATATTAAAAACTCTTTGCAATGTTTTTATATGAATAATAATTATCAAACATTTTCTTATAGTCAAGTGTTAGATGCTTTTTCTAAGCTAAATCAATTAGTGCCTTTTAATATTTATGAAGCAGTAGTAACAAGATTAGCGGTTGGTGTAGTTATAGAAGAAGATGCGCAAAAAGCATATAACGAATGGAAGTTTTATATGGGGAAACCGCCAAAACCAATGTATGAGAAAAATAAAATTTATGGTTCTAAATTTCATTTAAACGATTATTACATAAAAGCATATGATAAAACCTTTCAAGCCCAATGTAAAGATAAAATCAATATAGGGAAACCTTATTTTAGATATGAAATTGAAGGAAAAACAAAATTCTTTAATAACAAAACCAATAATGTTGGTATTACTACAGTTGCTGATTTAATTGATAAAATTAAGTACAAAAAGCTTTGTGATATTTTAATAAACAGATATCAGAAGATTGAAAAAGAAGCTCAGGTAGATTTATCAAAATTAACAATAAAAGAAAAGCGTATAGTAGCTTCAATGAGCGATTTTAAGATTAAGGAAAGTATCAGAAAACAACATCCTCATACGTATAAAAAAGAGCGTAAAATCTATTTAAAACTAATGAGAGATTTAGATAACACAGACTTTCAAAACAAGGTTTTTTATAAGTTAAATACACAAATTCAAAGTAGTTTAAATAATTAACATTTTACAACTTGTAATATACCCTAAAACAGGGGTAAAAAGTATATCGGAAAATACTTGTATTTAACCATATTATATTTATATTTTTAACAATTCAAATTACTCTGTAAGTATTAATGACAAAAGAACAGCAAATAGAAGAAGAATTAATCGAAAGATTATCAGATTTAAAATATACCTATCGTCCTGATATAAGAACTAAAGAAGCTTTAGAGTTAAACTTTAGAGAAAAGTTTGAAGCGTTGAATAGAGTTAAGTTAACAGATACTGAATTTGATAAATTACTAACCGAAATAATAAATCCAGATGTATTTAAATCTTCTAATCATTTAAGAAAAAGAAATACATTTATTAGAGAGGATGATACACCTTTACATTACACATTAGTAAATATTAAAGATTGGTGTAAAAATGAATATGAAGTTATTAATCAGCTTCGTATGAATACAGAAAATAGCAATCATAGATATGATGTTATTTTATTAATTAACGGAGTGCCAGTAGTACAAATAGAATTAAAAACCTTGCAGATTAGTCCTAATCGTGCAATGCAACAAATAGTAGACTATAAAAATGATATAGGTAACGGATATACCAATTCGTTGATGTGCTTTATGCAATTATTTATTGTGAGTAATAAAACAAGAACCTTTTATTTTTCTAATAATAACAACAAGCATTTTGCTTTTAATGCAGACGAGCAATTTTTACCTGTTTATACTTTAGCTAAAGAAGACAATTCTAAAATAGATCACTTAGACGATTTTACAGATAAATTTTTAGCCAAATGTACTTTGGGTGAAATGATAAGTCGCTATATGGTTTTGGTAGAAACTGAGCAAAAAATATTAGTAATGCGACCTTATCAAATATATGCAGTAAAGGCTATTGTAGATTGTATAGAACAAGATAGGGGGAACGGATATATTTGGCATACTACAGGAAGTGGGAAAACACTAACATCTTTTAAGGCTTCTACACTTTTAAAAGATAATGATGATATTGAAAAATGTTTATTTGTAGTCGATAGAAAAGATTTAGATAGACAAACAAGAGAAGAATTTAATAAATTTCAAGAAGGTAGTGTAGAAGAAAACACCAATACGAAAACATTGGTCAAAAGAATGTTGTCTACAGATTATGCAGATAAAGTAATTGTAACAACAATTCAAAAATTAGGTTTAGCGTTAGATACTAAAAACGATAAAAATTATATAGAACATTTAGAACCTCTAAAAGATAAACGAGTAGTTTTTATTTTTGACGAGTGTCATCGTTCACAGTTTGGTGAAAACCATAAAGCTATTGTAGAGTTCTTTCCTAAAGCACAGCTATTCGGTTTTACAGGAACACCTATTTTTGAAGAAAATGCAACCTATAAAACTATTGAAGGAGAAACAGCATCTTACAAAACTACAGAAGATGTTTTTCAAAAAGAATTACACGCATATACTATTACCAATGCTATAGAAGATAAAAACGTACTACGTTTTCATATTGACTATTTTAAGCCAGAAGAAAAAGTAACGGTAGGTGATGATTTACATAAGTTAGCAGTTACTAAAGCAATTTTAGAGAAACACGATAAAGCAACACATTACAGGCGTTTCAATGCGGTATTGGCTACAGCTTCTATAAATGATGCTATTCAGTACTATGAAACGTTTAAAAAGCTACAATCAGAAAAGTTAAAGGAAGATGAAGATTATAAGCCTTTACAAATAGCTTGTGTATTTTCACCACCTGCAGAAGGCAATAAAGATGTTCAGCAATTACAAGAGGATTTACCACAAGAAAAAGCAGATAATACTGTAGAACCTAATAAAAAGAAAGAAGCTTTAAATACTATTATTGCAGATTACAATAAGCAATACAATACAAACCATAGAATAGCAGATTTCGATTTATACTATCAAGATGTTCAGCAACGTATAAAAGACCAAAAATATACAAATGCGGATTATGCTCACATAAATAAAATTGATGTGATGATTGTGGTTGATATGTTATTAACTGGTTTTGATTCTAAGTATTTAAACACCTTGTATGTAGATAAAAATTTAAAGTATCACGGTTTAATTCAAGCCTATTCTCGTACTAATAGAGTTATAAACGATACAAAACCTTATGGTAATATTTTAGTGTTTAGAGACCAGGAAGAAGACGTAAATAAAGCAATGATACGTTTCTCAGGTGCTAAAATAGAAAAGGCAAAAGAAATTTGGTTAGTAGATGCAGCACCTAAAGTAATAGAAAAATATAAAGAGGCAGTAGAACAATTAAACCAATTTATGGAGTCTAAAGGACTAGACTGTTCGCCTTCAGAAGTAAGTAATTTAAAAGGGGATGAAGCACGTGCAGGTTTTATAAATGTATTTAAAGAAGTTCAACGTTATAAAACACAATTAGACCAATATACAGACTTAGAGGAAGAACAAGCTGAAACTATTGAAGCCTTACTGCCAACAGACGATTTACGCTCGTTTAAATCGGTGTATATAGATACAGCAAAACGTCTACAAGTAGAACAACGTAAAAAAGGAGATGAAGCACCAGAAGATGTACAACAATTAGATTTTGAATTTGTATTATTTTCTTCTGCGGTGATAGATTATGATTATATCATTGGTTTAATAGCAAAATACACGCAAGACAAACCATCTAAGCATAAAATGACACGTGAGGAATTAATAAATTTATTAGGTTCTAGTGCAAATTTGATGGAGGAACGTGAAGATATTATTGCTTACATAAATACTTTAGAGGTTGGTAATGGTTTAGATGAAAAAGACATACGTCAGGGGTATCAAAAATTTAAAGATGAAAAATCAGCAAAAGAAATACAAACTATTGCAGACAAGCACAATCTCACAGAAGAAAGTCTAAATGAATTTATAAATGAAATTATGAACCGTATGATTTTTGATGGTGAAAAACTAACCGATTTATTAGAACCTTTAGAATTAGGTTGGAAAGACCGTAGAGTAAAAGAATTGGCTTTAATGGAAGACTTAGTACCATTATTAAATAAATTAGCCCAAGGGCGTGAAATAGTAGGGTTAAACGCTTATGAATAAAGAAAAACAAAAAATAGTGCCTCAGTTGCGTTTTCCTGAGTTTCAGAATGATGAAGTTTGGAAAGAGACTACTTTAAATGATGTAGCAGATTACGAAAATGGAAAAGCTCACGAACAAGAAATTTCTGAAATAGGTAAATATAAAGTAGTAAATTCTAAGTTTATATCTACAGATGGTGAAGTAGTTAAATATTCCGATTCGGCAAACTTAAAAGCTAATCTTGGTGATATTTTGATGGTGCTAAGTGATGTGCCAAATGGTAGAGCTATTGCAAAATGTTTTTATGTAGATGAAGAAGATACATATACAGTAAATCAACGTATTTGTAAAATTACACCAACTGATATTGATAATCTGTTTCTGTTTTATATTCAAAATAGAAATAAATATTTTTTAGCTTTTGATGATGGTGTTAAACAAACAAACCTAAGAAAAGATACTGTTTTATCTTTTCCATTCTTTAAGCCAGAAAACCATAAAGAACAACAAAAAATAGCCAATTGTCTATCTTCCTTAGACAATGTAATAACAGCAGAAACAGAAAAACTAGAATTATTACAAGATCACAAAAAAGGCTTATTACAACAACTATTTCCAGCTAAAGGAGAAACCAAGCCACAATATCGTTTTCCAGAATTTAAAAATGATGGAGATTGGGAAGAAACTACTTTAGAAAATTGTCTTGATTATTTACAGCCTACACCTTATTTAGTTAGTAGTACTGATTATGATGATAAGTTTGAAACACCTGTATTAACAGCAGGTAAAACTTTCGTTTTAGGTTATACAGATGAAAAAGAAGGGATATTTAATGAAAATCTTCCTGTCATTATTTTTGATGATTTTACTACTGCAACAAAGTTTGTGGATTTTCCTTTTAAAGCTAAGTCTTCAGCAATGAAAATTTTACTTTCTAAAGGAGATAATAATATTAAATTCTTATTTGAAACTATTCAAAACTTAAAATTTGAAGTAAGCACACATAAAAGGCATTGGATTTCTGTCTACTCTAAACTTAATATTTTAAAGCCAAAAGACCCTAAAGAGCAACAAAAAATAGCCGATTGCTTTTCTAGTGCTGATGACTTAATACAAGCGCAAAAAATTAAAATTCAAAACTTGAAAAACCACAAAAAAGGCTTGTTGCAACAATTATTTCCAAATAGTTTATAAGAGATGAATCATAAAGAAATTGCGGAAGAAATATATGGGTTAAATGAAAACATTATTTTAATGTATGCATTTAATGGTACAGGGAAAACAAGACTTTCTGTAGCGTATAAAGATGTTTCTAAAGAAAAAAATGATGGTAATCATTCTGGTGTCTATTATAATGCTTTTAGTGAAGATTTGTTTGTTTGGGATAATGATGAACCTAATGATAATGAAGATATAAAACTTACAATAAATAGTAGTAGTTTAAATAAGTTTCATTCTTTTCTTGATGTACCTAACATAGAAGAAAAACTAGCATTATATAAACCGAAGTATAAATTTAAGTTTAATGCTTATGATGATTTAGAAAAAGGTATTGAATCCATAACATTCTTTATAGATGACGATACTGAAATGCCAATAAAAATATCAAGAGGTGAAGAACGAATTTTTGTTTGGTGTTTCTTTTTAGCGCTATTTGAAGTAGATGGTTTTGCTGATGTTCAAAATGCACATTTTTTTATTGATGACCCTGTATCTAGTTTAGACGAGCATAATATTTATGTTACTTCTGAGTCCATTTTCAATTTAGTAGAAGATAATTATCTCGATAAGAATATAGTTATTACTACACATCATATCGGTTTATTTTCAATTCTTGCAGATAGATTAACTAGAGGTGAAAAAAGCGGTAAGTTTAAAAAACTAACAAAAACAGTTATTTTAAAAAATACCAATGATACATTCGAGTTAAAAAGTGTTAGAAACGATGTTTTTCTATTTCATCTTCATTTAATGCAAATTATAGATGAAGCAATTAAATCAGAATTATTTGCATATCACTTTGTTCTATTAAGACAATTATTAGAGAATATATCTTCTTTTCTTGGTACAGGTAGAATAAGTTTTACATTAAAGCAAATAGGTGTTGAGGAAGAAATGATAGAGGAAACTATGAGTATCATAAATCATTTATCTCATAAAAACGCATATAAACTTCAGTTCAATAAAATGGCTGAAGATGAAGAAGATATTTTAAAAGATATTTTTCAAAAAATACAAATTAAATATAAGTTTAAGTACTAATAGTAATGACAGCAAAACAAAAACAAGAACAATTAGGTAAAGCACTTTGGGATATAGCTAATGATTTAAGAGGAGCAATGAATGCAGATGATTTTCGAGATTATATGCTATCATTTCTCTTTTTACGTTACTTATCAGATAATTATGAAGGTTCAGTAAAAAAAGAATTAGGTTCAGATTATCCAAATTTAGATAAAGATGATAAGCGCACACCTCTTTCAGTTTGGTATGAAGCTAATCCAAATGATATAGAGCCTTTTGAAAAACAAATGCGTAGAAAAGTGCATTATGTTATAGAACCAAAATATTTATGGAATAGTATTTCTGAATTAGCTCGTACACAAGATGAAGCTTTATTACGTGACCTTCAAAAAGGCTTTAAACATATCGAAAATGATTCGTTCGAAAGTTCATTTAAAGGCTTATTCTCAGAAATCAATTTAGATTCAGAAAAACTAGGTAAAACCTATACAGATAGAAATAAGAAACTGTGTAAAATCATTCAAAAAATATCAGAAGGTATTGCAGAGTTTTCTACAGATACTGACACTCTTGGTGATGCTTATGAGTATTTAATTGGTGAGTTTGCAGCTGGTTCAGGTAAAAAAGCAGGTGAGTTTTATACACCGCAACAAATCTCTACAATCTTATCAGAAATAGTAACATTAGATAGTCAAAATCCAAAAGCAGGTAAAAAGAAAAAACTGAATAGAGTATTAGATTTTGCTTGTGGTTCAGGTTCTTTACTATTAAACGTAAAAGACAAAATAGAAAAAGGAGGAGGTACAATTAGTAGAATTTACGGTCAAGAAAAAAACATAACAACATACAACTTAGCACGTATGAATATGTTGTTGCACGGTGTAAAGGATTCAGAATTTGAAATATTTCACGGTGATACATTAAAAAACGAATGGGATTTATTGAATGAAATGAATCCAGCTAAAAAAACAACCTTTGATGCTATTGTTGCAAATCCACCATTTAGTTTACGTTGGGATGCATCCGAAGCAATGGGTGAAAATTTCCGTTTTAAAAATTATGGTTTAGCACCTAAATCAGCAGCAGATTTTGCTTTCTTATTACACGGTTTTCATTTTTTAAGTGATGAAGGTACAATGGCTATTATTTTACCTCACGGTGTTTTATTTAGAGGTGGAGCAGAACAACGTATTAGAGAAAAATTATTGAAAGATGGTAATATAGACACGGTAATTGGCTTACCTTCAAATCTATTTTTTTCAACAGGTATTCCAGTATGTATATTGGTATTAAAAAAATGCAAAAAAGAAGATGATGTACTGTTTATAAATGCAAGTGAGCGTTATAAAAAAGAAAAGCGTCAAAATATATTACGTGATGGTACAGTAGATGGAACAATAGACCCAAAAGAACCTAATGATATTCAAGAAATAGTAGATACCTATAAAAACAGACCAGAAAAAATAGAAAGATACGCACGTAGAGTTTCTATGGATGAAATTGAAAAAAATGATTTCAACCTAAATATATCTCGTTACGTTAGTACAGCAAAACCTGAGCCTATTATTAACTTAAAAGAGGTTAATACTAAAATTGTAGATGTTGATAAAAAAATTAAAGCAAGTAGGGATGAACATAATACCTATTTAAAAGAGTTAGGTTTAGATACTATTTAAAAACGAAATACGTAAAATGGCGTCAAAAAAAGTTAAACGTACGATAAACTATTTTAATATAGTTCCATTATTTAATGATGGTCAAGAATTATCAGATTTTATAGATATATTTTCTACAATCAATAATTTATCTAATACGAAAGACAAAGACAGATTTGTTATCAATAAAGAAAAGCGTTTATATATAACGAATTTAAGTTTCAATGAGAATCAGAAAAGAATATCAGGTAAGTTGTTAAATATAAGGATGGATAGTTTTCCAGAATTAATGAATACATCAGATGATAAAATTCGTGATATTGAAGCGGCTGATGATGAAGGGATTATTGAAACAGCACATTTCATATTATCGTATTTAAATGATTCTTTAGTTCTTTCTTTTGAATTTAATCAGTTTGGTCCACGTATTTCGGATTTTATATATTATTTAGAGAATATTTCTTATCGTTTTGATGTATTAACTAAAATTGAATACCAACCTTTTGTAAGAGATGAGCTGGATTCTTATAAAAAAAGAATTAAAAGAGTTTCTTCAGTTATTGCAAAAGTTCATAAAGATGATGTCAGAAGAATAAATGAGTTTGATTCAGAGCTATTCGATGCATTCGAAACTGCAGAGCGTATTTCTGATGCAGAATACGTAACTTTACAATTAAACTACGACTATAGACAATTGTCTGATACACCAAAAATTAAAGATAAAATTTTCAATATTATTGATTCAGTTAGAAGAGATAAGTCATTGTTGAATGTTTTTTCTTCTTTAAAAGTAAAAGCGGAAGATGAACAGACAGCAAATCGTATTAAAGATTTTGATTTATTAAATATATGGGTTAAATCAAGAATAAACGTCGAGAAAAAAGAGAAGTCAAGAGTGATTATATCATCTGATATTTTGCTAAAAATGAATCAAGAATTAACAAAAGAGTTTAAATAACCAAAGTGAAAAATATTTTAAACATATACATAAAGCGTCCACTATTATGGGATCTTGTTATCGCTGCTATTGTATGCTTTGTATATAACTTTTTATTAAATAAGGTTTGTTTAAATATTAGCATTAATCAAGATTTAATAACTTCTATTTTTTCTGATTTAATTAGTACTTCGATTTCTTTAGCAGGATTTGTATTAGCTTCTTTAACAATAATAGTAACATTTAAAGATAATATTACTCAAAAGAATAATGCAAACGCATCTAACGCTACAGTACCTGTAGTTAATAAAAGTCAATCTGGTATTGAGTTGCTGTTTTCAAGTAAGCATTATGGTAGAATAGTTGGTGTTTTTACTTGGGCAGTTTTTATTTACTTATTTCTATTTTTAGTTTTATCTTTTTTAAAATTATTTATTGGTAAAATAGATGAAACATTTTATGCTTATTTATGTATTGTACCAATAGTATTAATTACGCTAACAATATACAGAAGTGTTTTAGTATTATACAGGATAATAAAACTTCAATTAGCCCGATAGATTATATTTCCCCACAAAATAAAACCCAGTTTTTTCGTACCTCAAAATCCTCTGTCTTTTATTTTGTTCCGCTCGCCAACGCGCTTTTAGTTTTTGGTTGCCAACCCTCACACAGCACATTACTTGTTTTATTTAAACTTATGTATTTTAATAAATAGGTACAATAAAAAAGTAAAAAGCTGTTGCCAACGCTCACACCAAACACTACCCAAAGCTATGTTTACATAATACAAGTTATAGTAGCAAACGGCACTTTTCAAAGGTTTGCTATCGCAGTAATAATGCATTTTGTAGCTATAACTGGTATTATGTAAAATATCCGCTATTCCAACGCTCAATTCCGAACATTAAACCATATTTTGAACAATAATTAATATTACAAACTATTTAAGTTTTAGCTTAATAATCAATAATTATTTTTTATAGTAAAAGTATTATAGTGGTATGATAATTGATTTTTGTATATTTGCAAATAATTATGTATAAGGCAAGTCAAATATCTGATTGGATTTTAAGTAAAATAGACACTGAAGCTGGTGATACAATTTCACCTTTGAAACTTCAAAAACTATTATATTACTGTCAAGCTTGGCATCTCACTGTTTTTGGTAAACGTTTAATTGACGAAGATGTAGAAGCTTGGGCACACGGTCCTGTTTTTTCTTCTCAATACACTAGATTTGCTTACATACCTCGTAATGAGCAAATTAAGCCAAAATCTATCAATCTTTCAATTCCTAAACTTGATGATGATTCCAATGAATTATTGGCGGAGGTTTTAAGTGTTTATGGTGAGCATTCTGCTAGTTATCTAGAAAACTTAACTCATAAGGAGAATCCTTGGCTAAATGCAAGAGGTGATTTACAACCTTATGAGCGTTCGAATAATGTCATTACAGATAAAGCTATGATAGACTTCTACTCGAAGTATAAAAAATAATGAGTAAGAAGAAAAAGAAAAAAGGTGGCTTTATTTCTTCACAAGCCACTCAAAACACAAGTAATAATAAGTACATTAATAAAGATGCGTTAAAACTCGAAGATTTCGAACAAGTAGGTAATAATGCTTATGTGTTTTTGTCTTTGAAATATATTCAACATAAGACACAATGTTTTTCTGAATGGTCTAATCAAGAAATGGCAAGCTTTTGGAATTTTAACGAGTTAATTCACAATACTACTTGGCAACTTGTTTATGCATCTGCAAGAAAGAGAAATAAATCTGGTTTAGCTTACACTGTTATTGATAAAAAGAATTATCCTAAAACACAGTTTTCCAATAAATTATCTGACGATGTGACATTATTTGAATTGAGGTTGAATCAAAAAATACGTGTTCACGGTTTTAGGCATAAATCTATTTTCTATCTCTGCTGGTTGGATAGGTCTCATAATTTAATTAATTAGTTTTTAATTTTTATGTTATTTTAGTTATCTCATTCAAGCTGCACAAAACCATCGTTAAGTCCAAGTATTCCTTACCTCAAGTCTTTGTTTGTTTCATTTCGTTAACAAATATCATTGTCCACTTTTCCCCACCACCCAAGTTAGCGGTTATAAAAAAATAGGTTTATAAAGTGTAGTACTACGCCATAGCACATTACTTTTTATCGTACCTCAAAAAAGCAATAAGCTATTGTCTAAAAGTCCTGTATAAGTATTAATTTAAATGCTGCTTTATCAAACAACTATTTAAACCAATACCCATACAAACGCTTCATCCCACGCTTAATAAGGTACTAAAACCTATTTTTTTAAGTGTCAATTCCCCAGAAAAGTTATATTTAGAGTATGAAACAAATGTTTGAAGATTTATTTGATTTATTCTTTCCTCACGATTTAGATGAAAACGGTAATAAAATCGAAAATCCAGAAGGTGATAATTCTTTTGGTACTAAACTTTTCGTAATCATTGTGCTTGTTATAATAGTAATATTGGCAGGTATAACATTAAATTAATAAAAGATAGCAAATATATGTGGCTTTCTACAGCCCACGCTTTAAGGCTATAAAGCTCAAGCCTACGGTTTTTTAAAAAACTTTTTATTACTACTTCAAAGCAACTTTTCGTTTTGCTTGTAGCTTTTTCTATTTCATTAAAAATTCCTAAAAAACTTTTTTAAAAAAAGCTTGACAGCCTTACCCACGCCACAAAGCGAATGGCTTTCTTTTTTTAATTTTTTTTCTTTTTCATTTTCAAAAAAATATGTGTGAGCGTAGCGAACTTTTAATTGGATAGCTATGTCTTATTTTGAAATGAAAACACACCAAATCGGAAGAACCTACTCAAACCCTCATTTTTTTATCCTAAACAAAGGACTTAACAGCGGAAAACCGCTATCAAATCCTTGTCCTAACTGTTTTGTAGTAATCACAAAAACCGAAACAGATAAAAACACACTTTTTCACTTATCTATGATGTTACAAATAGGCGGTTTTTACGCTTATTATTTAAAAGGTAGTGTTATTCCGTTTATTTCTGTAGATGATTGCAGAAACACGCTTAAAAAAGGTTTAAAATCTACTTCTAACATAAACGACCAGATGCAAAAACACATAAAAGCGGTTGAGGTTATTAGTAAAAAAGAAAAAGAACTTCAAAATGTCATTGATAAAATGGCAGTTTTAAAAGTTGCATACATTCGTAATTGTTTCAAATTAATGCAAAGTAAAGAAGCCTGATGCAAAGGCATTGTAATGCCCTAAAACAGTAACAAAATGGCATTATTTTCGTTATATTTATAATGAAATAAAGTTTTTAAAGCAATATAAAGTCCGTACCAAATCCAAAGGAGTTTAATTTTAAATTGTTTTATATTATGGGAAAGATTTCTCAAGGAATTTTAGGCGGATTATCTGGTAAAGTAGGTAACGTAATTGGTGGTAGTTGGAAAGGTATTGACTACATCAGAATTAAGCCATCAAGCGTGGCGAATCCTCGAACAGAGGGACAAGTAAACCAACGTAATAAATTTACGGTTACATTGGAATATTTACAACCAAACAAAGAGTTTTTAAAAGTCGGTTACAAGTCTTTTGCGACAAAGAAAACTGAATTTAATGCTGCAATGTCTTATGTGTTAAATAATGCAGTAGGAGGGATTGCACCTAACTTCACAATCGATTATTCTTTAGCTTTATTGAGTAGAGGTTCTTTATCTGGAGTGTTAAACGGAACTACTGACTTAACAACACCAGGACAAGTGGATTTTGGTTGGGGTGATAACTCGGCAGAGGGTAACGCAAATGCAACAGATAAAGCAATGTTGTTAGTTTACAATCCAAGTAAAAAAGAATCTGTTTATATTTTAGATGGTGCAGACAGAACAGCAGGTTCTCAATCGGTAACAATTCCAAACACCTATGCAGGAGACACAGTAGAGCTATTTATGGCGTTTGTTTCTGCTGATGATAGTCAAGTATCAAATAGTGTGTATTTAGGCTCTGGTACGGCTGCTTAATAACTTTAAGTTTAAATACATTTTAAAAACCGTTTCTATTAATTTAGAAGCGGTTTTTTTATGCCTTTAGATTACTTCTAATTATTGGTTAAAATGTTATACCTATGTTGTACCCTTTTTTAATTAATCTTTTAAAACCCTTTATTTATAGGGGTTAATTTAGTTAATTAATATAATACATTGTTGTAAGCAGTTTTTTATTGTCCATATATTGCTGCTAAAATCAAAGGAATCGTTATTAATACGGAAATAATAGCTGGTTTTATCCAACTTCTTTTTCTGTGCTGAAATTCTTTTCCGATAAATTTATTCCAGAAATATTCTGTCAAAATTCCTCCACCTGCAATATTAAAAATCAAAGCAATATTGCCTCCAATGTTTAATAAGTTCACAACGACAAGTGTAATAATCGTATATAAAATTCCAAAAATAAAAACTTGAATTCTTCCACTTTGATTGTCGGTTTGCTTCATATTATACATTAGTAATACTGCTCCGAAAATTGTCGAAAATAATCCAGAAAACACCATAATTACTTTTTTTGAATGTAGTTCAGGTGCATTTGGGTCGTCAGTAATATTGTTTTTCTTTTTTTGTTCCTCAATAGTTTTTTCACAAGCAATTTCTTTTCTCTCTTTTTCTAATTTGATTTCGCTTTCAACAGATTCCAATTCAGGTGTTTTTCCGTTTCTTTCTTTCAGAATGTGAATAGAAGCTGCAATTGCTTGTTCGTTGTAACTTTTTTTGTTTTCTAAAATATATTCTAATTCCGAGTCAGTTTTATTTTGGAATTTTTCAATAAATCTATTTTCGCTCATTATTTAATTTGGTTCATTTTTGTTTGGTCAAATTGCTTACAACGGTTTGGCTATGATTTCGGCGTGGATAAATCCGCAGGATTTGTCCGCAGAGAAATCAGCTTAAATATAGGTTTTTACTTTGGTTTTTGCACTGTCGCCACGCTGAATTATAGCCGGTGTTGTAGCCAGTTTTTATTTTTTATTATTCAGCTCGTTAAAAAATTCAGTCGGATTTCTTAAAAATCGGTCGGCGTCTGAACCTTTTATTAATCGTCCTAAATCCGAAAGATTTGGGTTACACAAATTTCCGTTTCTGGCCATTAAAATCCAATCATTTTCTTTACAGAGTTTAAGCATTGAATTAAGGAAAGTCAGAGTGGTGTCGGTCAAGTCAGTCCGAAACATAAATTCCTCAATAAACTCATTAGTTTTGTTTAAGCCGATACTGACATCGTGGTCAAATTCGGCTTTTTCACTTTTCCAGATTCTGTCGTCAGTCCAACTTGCACGAGTGATTATTTTGTCAATTTCTCTTTCTAATTCCGTTATGTCAATTTTTGTTTCTTTCCACCAATTTATGGTTCTTGCGTCTTCAAAATCAGGCTCCAAATCTTCATTTTCGGATGCGGTGTATTTTTCCCAAAACTTTTCCCATTCGGAATGTTTTATTTCCAACTGTTTTGGCATTTCTCCAAACTTTGCTAAAATCGCCTTTTTTGGAAGTATGTAAGTTATGAACTGGTTAATTGCCATTGGATTTTTTAAATTGGCTACAACGGTTTTGGCTATGATTTGTTGCGGAAAAATCCGCAGGATTCTTTCCGCCGTAGCCGAAAGATAGTAAATTGCAATGAAATTCCGATAGGAAATTCATTATCTTTCCTTTGTTTGTTATGTATCTATTAATCATTAGTTTATGTAAATTTTCACATTCTTTTTTGTTGCCAAACTGCCTTTATTTGCTTATATTTGTTGCCGTATTGTTGCCCATACAACACTCATAAAACGCACAGTCTAACACAGTAAATATAAGGAAAATGAAAGTTACTTTACGCCAACGTAGAAAAGGGAAACGAATTAGTTTATATCTTGATTATTACGAAAACGGAAATCGTAAGTACGAGTACTTGAAATTATATTTAACGCCAGAACCCGACAAAGGGTCCTTAACTAAAGCACAGAAATTAGAAAACAAGAAAATCTTACAACTTGCTGAAAGCATCAGAGCCAAAAGACATTTAGAGGTACAGAATAATATTTATGGTTTTGAAAATAAAGAAAAGAAACAAGGAAATTTTTTCGTGTATTTAGAACAATGGATTGAAAGACGTTCAGAAAGTAAAGGCAATTTAGGTGTATGGAATAGCACACTAAAACATTTAAAAGATTATCACCCAATAGGTATTTCTTTTGAAAGAATAGATGAAGAATGGGTAGAAGGTTTTAAAGAGTATTTAGACAAAAAAGCACTTTCCAGAAGTAAAAGACCATTAAGCCAAAACACAAAATCAGCATATTTTAAAAAACTTTTAGCGGTATTACGACAAGCTGTTAAAGAAAAGGTAATACAATACAATCCTGCTATTTCAGTTGAAAACTTTAAAGAAGAAGATACACATATGGAATTTTTAACTTTAGAAGAAGTTAGAAAGCTTTTTAACACAGATAGCCGACATCCACAATTAAAAAATGCGTTTCTTTTTTCCTGCCTTACAGGTTTGCGTTGGTCAGATATTACAAAACTTCAATGGTCTGAAATCCAATATTCAGAAACCTATGGAAATTTTATTAGATTTAAGCAAAAGAAAACTAAAGGAGCTGAAACCTTACCAATTTCCGAACAAGCATTTGAATTGTTAGGAGAAAAAGGCGAATCGACTAAAAAAGTTTTCGAGAATATTAATAACGTTCAGAGAAATTATGACCTACTAAAAGAATGGGTTGGTGAGGCAGAAATTAAGAAGAATATCACGTTCCATTGTGCGCGTCATTCTTTTGCAACATTACAACTGACTTTGGGTACTGATATTTATACAGTATCAAAAATGTTAGGTCATAAGAATTTGAAAACAACTCAAATTTACGCTAAAGTAATTGATGACAAAAAGAAACAAGCAGCTTACAGAATAAACCTTAACCCAAATGGCTAAAGACTTATTTATCGACTTACTGTATGTGGAAAAGGTTACTGATGATAAAAGAACCGAAAACCAATTTAAAGAGCTTTTAAAAGGCTTTAAAAAGCAATACCTCAATACAACGCCTAGATATGAAATCGACTTCAAAAAGGCGTATTCTAACAAGCGTAAATACTATTTAAAATTAATAGAAAACGAGTACATCAAAAATTTTAATCAAATTAATGATGCACTTGATGCAAACTCAACAGCTGATCATTTGTCTTTTCTATACGATAATGCTCACCGTAAATTTTTAAATTATTTAACCCAGATTAAAAATTACATTTCAGATAATGTTATTGATGAAAGTTTGTCTTTAAAGCCAATTCAAAATGATAAATCTGATGAAGCCTATATCATTTCATTTTTAAAAGCAAATGCGATGATGCTTTTTATGGAACTTCAAGAACGATTTTCAGAATTAAGTGATGCTGAAATTTATACAATAGAAGAACTGCACGAAGTATTTTTTAATGAAGAACCACCTCAAGAGTTAATTGTAAAATCCTATTCCGGTGCAGAAATAAAAACGGTCAGGAAACAAGTAAAACAAAGTTCAATTTTCAACGCTATACAAGGTGATTTTAGAGAGGAAAACAATGATGTCTTATCCTATAACGAACTTATTAATAAGATTAAACAAAGAGAATTTGCAAAATTAGAGGAGCTATTAAATGAAAAAGGCATTATAGATGATGAATATAACTTCATAAAGAATAGAGGTAATAAAATATTACTTGCAGCTTTTATGGTTAAGTTAACAGAAACTAAATATTTTAATGAAAGAATATTTTTTGACAGTAAACCATCTAAAAAAATAGAGCCTAAACACATTTATAAATTCTTTGCTTATCGGTATGGACCAAGTAGTAATGCAGGTAAAGAATACCGTAGATTTTTAGGTACTGAAAAAAGAGCCTATCAAAAATTAGTTGAAGCCAATTTTTGGCTTGACCAAATCAAATAAAACTTCACTTTTTAAAAGTGGTATTTTCTCTACTTAATACCAAATAGATAATACCAAAAACGGTGTAAATCATTGTTTTACAATGGTTTAATAATACCATTTTTTCTCTTTTCTGTTATACCAAACACCTTTTTCAATATTTGTTATGTCCTTGACAATCAAGGATGACTTTTGCGCAGAAGTCCATTTTTTAATTAAAATTTATAATAAGATGGACGTTAAAATAATTGAACGTTTAGAACGCATCGAAAAGTTGTTAGTAGAACAACAAACGTTGCAAAAGCAAGTATTGAATTTCAATGAAACTTGTCAGTATTTAGAACTATCACAATCGCACTTGTATAAACTTACAAGTACGGGAGCCATTCCACACTATAAACCGAATGGTAAAAAAATCTATTTCCAACGTCAGGAATTAGACCAATGGTTATTGCGTAACCGTATGGATTCCCAAGACGAAATCGAGCAACAGGCAGCTAATTACTTAATCAAAAAAGGAAGGATTTAGTTATGACTGAAATTATCGATTTAATCTTGGCACTCTCACAAGAGATTAAGGATTTAAAAGCACGTATCGAATTAATAAGAGCTACGAGAGCAGAACGCTTAAAAGATACGTGGATTGACAATCAGGACGTAATGCAAACGCTACATATTAGCCAACGGACATTGCAAACATTCCGTTCAAATGGTACGATTCCATATAGCAAGATACAAGGTAAATTTTATTACAAAGTATCTGATATAGAGGAACTATTACAAAGCAATTATTATAACCCAAATTTTAAATGCGATGGAAATAAGTAAAGAAAGCATCTTAAAGAAAACGCATTACGGGTTAAATATTTATGCTTATGTATTAAGGCAGTATTATCCTAAATCAACAGTCCTTTCCTTAAAAGGAAGGGACTGCGGGATAACCCGAAATCCTTTTAATGGTGGTAAATCAACATTACAAATTAATGTTGTTGAAAATAAGGCAATGCATTACGACATAGAATTAACCGATTTTAAAGGTGATGTATTCGATTTTGCATCCTATCATTTTAAAATCATTAATGAAGAAGAATTGTTACTAAAAATCAATGAGGTACTGCATCTAAATTTTGAAGTTAAAAAAGAAGATGAATTATCCTGGTTAGATGCACCTGATGATACTTGGTATGCTTACAGCAGTTTTTACAAAGCACCAATTAGAAATGTTTTTCCAACTGAAAAAGTAAGATTATATCAAATATTTGAGCGTATTACAAGTAATAAGTATAAAAGTATCACAGAGCAATTTAGAGCGATTAAAGACCCTAAAGAAGCACGGAAATTTAAAGCAAATCATTTTGATTATGTAACATTTTCAGGCGTGTTTTCTAAACGAAATGATAATAGCTTAATTGAGCATTCATCACTATTAACAATCGATTTTGACCATTTGCAGAATCTTGAAGAACTAAAACAACAATTATTAAACGATGAATATTTTGAAACCGAATTGTTGTTTACATCACCTTCAGGAGAAGGCTTAAAATGGATAATTAGAATCGATATATCTAAAGTGTCACACAACGAATATTTTATTGCGGTGGCCAATTACATAAAACATACATATAACATAGAGGTTGACCAATCGGGTAAAGACATTTCCAGAGCGTGTTTTTTATCCCACGATCCATTGGCATACCTACATAAAAGACATCAAAAGCTATGACAAAAATATTCAACCCAAAAGATTGGTTAGCTGTTCCAGAGCAAAAAGAAGTACCTAAAAAACCAATCAACAACAAACCGACAACGGTTGTTGCAAATGATATTGAAACATATATCAACGCTTTAGAACAATCAGGTATCGACATTACAGATACTTATGATAAATGGCGTGATATCGGATTTGCAGTTTCAGAGGAATACGGTGAAGCTGGACGTGATTACTACCATAGAATTAGCAGAAATTATTCAGGTTACGACTATAAAGAATGCGACGAACAGTATAATAAATGCTTACAAGCAAAAGGACACGGTATAAGTATAGCAACTTTATACCACCATTTGCATCAAGTTGGTATTAAACCAAAACAGCAACAACAAGTTGTTGAAGTATCGCAACATCCAGAGGAAGAAAAACAACCATTGCCAACAATACCAACAACAGTTTACAACAACATCCCAACATTTTTGCAACAAGTAGTAAAACCATCAAGCAGTAATGAAGAACGTGATATTTTGTTGTTGGGTGCATTAACTGCATTTAGTGCTTGTTTCCCTAAATTGTTTGGCGTGTACGACCAACGTAAAGTGTTTAGCAACTTGTATTTATTTGTTACTGCACCTGCTTCAGCAGGTAAAGGAAGGTTAAACCAAATTAAAAATTTGGTAAATCCTGTTCACAAAGAAAAGCGCGAACAATCCAAAACCCTAAAACAACAGCATCAAGTTGAAATGGCTACTTATAATATGAATAAGGGCAAAAGTGAAACTATGGAAAAACCGAGTAAACCACCTGAAAGAATGCTGTTTATTCCGGCTAACAATAGTGTAACAGGTGTTTATCAATTAATATCGGATAATGAAGGTAGAGGGTTAATTTTTGAAACCGAAGGAGATACTTTAGCACAAGCTTTTAAAAGTGATTACGGTAATTATTCCGATGGTTTTCGTAAAGCATTCCACCACGAAACCATTAGTTACTATCGTAGAACGGACAGAGAGTATGTAGATATTGAAAGACCTTGTTTGTCAACGGTGTTGTCTGGTACACCAAAGCAGATTCAGGCATTGGTTCCAAGTGCTGAAAATGGCTTGTTTAGTCGTTTTATGTTTTATTATATGAATATCAAACCTACTTGGAAGAACGTTTTTCAAACTGATACAACCAATGGTTTAGATGAATATTACGACCAATTAGGAAAAGAATTTTTTGGGTTATACAAAACCCTAAAAAACAATCCTGATATTGAAGTAAGGCTAACAACCGAGCAACAACAAAAGTTTAATGTGTTTTTTGAGAAGCTTCAAACCAAATACCTCAATCTTCAACCCGATGACTATATAGCAACTGTTAGACGTTTGGGGTTAATAGCATTTAGAATTATAATGTTGTTTTCTGTATTTCGCATTATGGAAGATGGTGATGTAAACCAAGTAAGATATTGTGAGGATATAGATTTTGAAAATACATTGGAAATGATAAGCGTATTAGTAAAGCACAGTAGTAAGGTGTTTAACGATTTACCTATCGAACAAAAAGAAGTAAAAAGAGCCAATCGTAAAGAACGTTTTTTAGAAGCACTACCTTATCAATTTTCAAGACAAGATTACCTAAATATAGCCGACAAAAACAAGATTCCTCATAAAACAGCAGAAGGCTATATTACTAAATTTGTTGATGCTGGTCTAATACATAGGGAAGCACATAACAATTATACAAATCCCACAAAAGCACAATAAGGATTTTGAGGATTTTAAGGAAACGAGGATTTATAAAAATACTTTATATCCTCAAATCCTTAACTTCCTCATTTCCTGTTTATAATTGTTAATATCTTTTTGTTAGTTCTTATTTTCTTTTTCTTACATTAGACAAATATTGACAAGTCAAAATATCCCCAAAATGACGTTTGGAGAATACATCAGAGAAATACGAGAAGAAAAGCAATTATTATTAAGAGAAGTTGCTTCTCAAATGAATATTGATACGGCACTTTTAAGTAAAATTGAACGTGGTACTCGTATGGCTCGTAAAGAACAAGCTGAAGCATTAGCCAAAGTATTAAAACAAAATAAAAATGAATTGCTTCAATTCTGGATGGCAGATAAAATTGTCTTTATGTTAAAAGAAGAAAAAAACATTACGGAAATCCTCAAAATTGTAGAACAAAAAATTAATAGATTGAGCAAGAAGTAGAATTAATAAACCCAAGTCTTATGAGTCAGGAACTTTATTTTAATATCATAACATTTGATTTACCAGACAAACCAATAACTTTTTATTTAAGTAAAGAGAAAATTGGAAATGCGCAAAAGTTGTATAAAACAAAGTTTCCAACCAATATAGAAGATTTGTTTCCTGGTATAAAAAGAAGAAAATCATGATTTTATCTACACATCATTTATTTATGAAAAGGAAGGTTATTTGCCTTTAAAACTCAATCTAAAAGAACAACCAACCGACTTAATAAAGCATTACTATAATTGGCGAATCAAAAAATTCTTTAAAAGCATAAAAAAACTTGTTGGTCAAAACTTTGTGAATGATAATCAAATTTGGATAGGTAATAGATCATATCAAAATAAAAGTTTTGCACAGTATTATAAGTTTACTGTCAAAGTACAAATTAAAGAAGTTAGTGAATATGGTGAGTTAGTTATTTCTTATGATGGTATGGCCAAAGTGTTTAAAAAACCTATTTCTGAAATTATAAAACATACCTCAACAACAAATCTTAATAAAGTTGTATATAAAATGAGGTTATTAAAATATCATAAGGAAAAGGAATTTATTGATGATAACACAAAGGCTTTTGCCATTTTGAATAACGATTTACGAACAGCTTTTAATATTCAACCAGAACCAAAAGATGAGTCCAATAAATATATTGGTTATAAACACAAAATAGATAAGTTTATTCAGCATTTCATTTTAAGTGAGGAATTTAAGAAAGTTATCCCTGTTAATAATGACGATTACTTACCTGTAGAAATAAATCGAATTGGTGAAGTTGCTGATGAAAGCAATGATTTAGTGTTTCAAAATGGTGTTGGTAGAAATCCCAAAATTGATTTTAAGAATTTAAAGCCTTTAAATCCTTGTCAGTTAGATAATGTGCATTTCTTCTTTATATATCATACAAGTTATGCTAAAGAAGTAGAAGCATTGCAAAAATTATTGGAAGATGGTACAAGTTGGTATAAAGGTTTAAACATTTATGCAGGTGTTTTAGCACATTTCGATAATGATGTCAATATAGTATTTGATGATTTAGAAAATCCATTACCTCAAATTGCAAAGGGTATAAAAGATTTTAAATCTGACCCTAATATTAATTATGTTGCTATTTATTTAAGCCCTTTTAACAAGCACGAACCTAATCTTGAAAAAAAGTTAGTGTATTACAAGGTTAAAGAACAGCTATTATATAAAAGAATAATATCTCAAGTAATAGAGTTTGATAGATTTAGAAGAAACCAACATAAATTTATTTACGATTTAACCAATATATCATTAGCCTTATTAGCAAAATTAGATGGTACACCTTGGCAACTAAATGTCAAACCTAAAAATGAATTAGTTATTGGTGTGGGTGCATTTAAAAATACCGAAGAAAACATTCGATATGTAGCAAGTGCATTCAGTTTTAAAAATAATGGAAGGTTTAATGAATTTCATTATTTCAGTAAATCTGATGTTAAACAGTTAGGGGGTGCATTAAGTGATGCTATCTATCAATACGTACCAACAAACCAAATACCTGAAAAAATAGTGATTCACTTTTATAAGGATATGAAGGATGAAGAAATACAACCTGTTTTAGAAATGATGGATAAACTTCAATTGCCTTGTCCTCTTTTTGTTCTTAATATTAATAAAACAAAATCACAAGATATTATTGCTTTTGACCAAAATTGGAATGGTGAGTTAATTCCAATGAGTGGCACATATATAAATATTGGCCCTAAAGGAGAATATAAATATTTACTCTTTAATAATTTGAGGTATAACAATACTGTAAAATACCCAAGTCATTCAAGTTATTCATTTCCAATAAAACTTAAAATATCAAGTCCTACACCAGAGGCTTTAAATGATAGTAAAATGATTAGAAAGCTAATAGAGCAAGTGTATCAATTTAGTAGGCTATATTGGAAATCCTTACGTCAACAAAACGTACCAATAACAATTAAATATCCTGAAATGGTTGCAGAAATAGCACCTCGTTTTGAAAGCAAGGAAATACCACCTTTTGGTCAAGAAACCTTATGGTTTTTATAATCTGAAGCCTTTTTTCTTTGCACAACCATTGCATTAAAAAATTCTTATATTTGCCTTAATGAAATTTTTAGCATTCATATTGTCAATCTATATCTTCACACTAAATTTAGTGCCTTGTGAAGATACAGGTACTTTTGACAATGAAGTTAAAACAGAAATTTCTCAAGATTTAGGTGATAACCACCAACATCAAGATGCAGATTTATGTTCCCCATTTTGTATTTGCCAATGTTGCCATATAAACGTAACTTATTTCAAATTCGCAGAAATAAAATTTGAGTTTAAATACATTTCTTCTCAAGATTTTCTCTACTTAAACGGTATAAAAAAAGATTTTACCACTTCCATTTTACAGCCACCACAGGCATAATTCAGTTTTTTTAAAGGATAATTATATCCTTTTTTGACCAAATCCTGGTTCTCATACTAGATCCTTGGTCCTATTGATAGATTTTGTTAGGCACAAAATTATTATCAAGAATTTTAACTGAATTAAATTTTTATTTATATGATTAATAAGATAATCGCATTTTCCATTAATAATAAATTTATTATTGGACTACTTACCTTAGCGCTGATAGGGACGGGTATTTGGTCCATGATGACCGTCAACCTGGGATCGGTGCCAGATATTACTAACAATCAGGTTCAGGTGATCACCCAGTCGCCAAATCTTGCCACAGAAGATATTGAACAATTTGTAACCTATCCCGTAGAACTTTCGATGGGTAATTTACCTGGAGTTACAGAGATTCGCTCTATCTCACGCTTTGGCCTTTCCGTAGTTACTATCGTTTTTGAAGACGATATGGGAACCTATCTTCCTCGACAGCTGGTACAGGAAAAACTAAACGAACTGGGCGAATCTATCCCTGAAAAATTTGGAAGTCCATCTATGGGTCCCATCTCTACTGGTTTAGGTCAAATCTATGAATACACTATAAAGCCAGAGGAGGGTTTTGAAAACAAGTATTCGCCTATGGAACTGCGCACCGTGCAAGATTGGGTTATCAAACGACAACTCACATTACTGGAAGGCGTGGTAGAGGTCAACTCTTATGGAGGCAGTATTAAACAGTACGAGGTCACTGTCAACCCAGATAAGTTGAATAGTTTGGGTATTAGTATTTCACAAGTGTATGAGGCTCTCGCTCGGAACAATGTGAATACAGGCGGTGCTTACATAGAAAAAAATAAAATGTCAAATTTCATAAGAGGTGAAGGTCTTATTCGCTCTTTGGAAGACATTAAAGATATTTCGATTATTAACGAGGGCAACATTCCCGTAACTATTGGAGATGTTGCAACACGCGTCCATTTTGGGAATCAGGTACGTTATGGTGCTTTTACGCAAGACGGTAAGGAAGCCGTGGGAGGAATAATAATGATGCTAAAAGGTTCAAACCCTAATGCGGTTATTCAAAATGTTAAGAATCGTATGGCAGAAATTGAAAAATCCCTGCCAGAAGGTCTCACTATCGCCCCTATCATTGATCGTAGTGAGCTAATTGCCAGAACGACCGATACCGTTAAAACCAATTTACTGGAAGGCGCCCTAATCGTGATATTTGCCCTTGTTTTATTGTTGGGTAGTTTAAGAGGTGGCATCATAACGGCCACGACCATACCGTTGTCCTTGCTTTTTGCCTTTATATTAATGAAGCAATTTAATGTATGGGCAAACTTAATGAGCTTGGGAGCTATAGACTTTGGGATTATTATAGATGGTGCCGTGATTATTATAGAAGGAACGGTGTATGAGATCCAAAAACGGATTAGGTCTGGAAAGCTAAAATTCAATCAAGGCGTAATGGATAAAGTAGCCTATGATGCCGGAACCACGATGATGGGTTCTGCTTTTTTCGGGCAGATCATTATCCTTATAGTTTTTACACCTATACTTTTCCTTACAGGTGTAGAAGGTAAAATGTTCAAACCGATGGCATACACCTTTGGTTTTGCTATGATAGGTGCAATTATTCTGTGTCTTACCTATGTCCCAATGATGTCTGCGCTTTTTATGAAACCAGTTCAAAACACCAAAAGCTGGTTTGGAAGGTTTGAACGCTGGCTGGAAAGGATAAGTGATAAGATAATTGGTGGAATACAAAGGGTATATATGCCTTTACTGAAAGGGGCATTAAAACTGAAGCTCATTGTTGTAGGTGCTGCTGCTGTTCTACTTGTATTAGCCGGTTTCCTTTTTTCCAGAATGGGAGGAGAATTTGTGCCTCAACTGGATGAAGGGGATATTGCAATGCAGGCTTTAATCAGACCAGGAAGTTCATTAACAGAGTCTATTGAAGTTTCCAAAAAAATAGAAAATATCCTTCTAGAAAATTTTCCTGAAATTAAAACAGCAACAGCAAGAATTGGAGTAGCGGACATCCCAACAGATCCAATGCCGATGGATATAGCAGATATGTACCTGATTCTTGAAAAAGATAAGGATAATTGGACAACCGCTGAAACTAAAGAAGGACTTATAGCGCAAATCAAGGAAAAACTCAATAAAGAACTTACTGGGGTAAACCTTGTGTTTACGCAACCTGTAGAATTAAGGTTCAACGAATTATTAGAGGGGGTTAGAGAAGATATTGCGGTTAAACTATATGGAGAGGACCTGGGGGTGTTGTCGGAAAAGGTACAGGAAATGGCCAGTATTATCCAAACCGTGCCTGGTGCAGGAGACGTAAACGCGGAGCGAACATCAGGCCTCCCACAAATGACCGTTAAATTTAACCGTGATAAAATTGCGCAATATGGACTGGATATCCAAAAAGCCAATGATTACATAAGTACAGCTTTTGCAGGAGGAACAGCCGGAGTCATTTTTGAAGGAGAAAAACGATTTGATCTGGTAGTAAGATTTGATGAAGATCATAGAAAGAATATTGATGATTTGCGTGGTATGTATATCGATCTTCCAGACGGAACTCAGGTGCCTATAAAAGAAATAGCAGATATTGAGTATGTTCCGGGGCCTATGCAAATTTCAAGAGATGATACCTACAGAAGAACCTATGTGGGTGTAAACGCCCGGGGAAGAGATGTAGAGTCTGTGGTGAACGACATTCAGCAAAAATTAGATGAGGAATTAGAATTGCCACCAGGTTATTATATTACTTATGGAGGGGAGTTCGAAAACCTTCAGAGTGCCAAAGACCGATTAGTGATTGTGGTACCGATAGCCTTATTCCTGATTTTCGTGCTTCTATATTTTGCCTTAAAATCTTTTTCCCAATCTATCATGATCTATATGGCGATACCATTGGCTGCTATCGGAGGTGTTTTTGCCCTTTGGTTAAGAGGTATGCCATTTAGCATTTCCGCAGGTGTAGGCTTCATTGTTCTGTTTGGTGTTGCAGTTTTAAACGGACTGGTACTAATAAATAGATTCAATTCTTTAAAAGAAGAAGGAGTAACCAGTATAAGAGATAGAATTTTTACAGGAACCAAAGAACGAATACGACCTATTATGTTAACAGCAACAACAGATATTTTCGGTTTTTTACCAATGGCATTTTCCACATCTGCCGGTGCAGAAGTTCAACAACCACTTGCTACAGTTGTTATAGGTGGTATGCTTACGGCTACCTTGCTTACGCTGGTGGTTCTTCCTGTCCTTTATACATTTGTAGAGAAGAGACGGGAGAAAAAGGAACAGAACAAGCTTGGTTCTTCCAATTCACGATCTTTAGCTACGATTTTGATAATTGGCTTTGTTTTAGGCGGAACCTTTTCTGTAAATGCACAATCTGATGCAATGTCATCTGAATATTCACAACAGGATTCTTTACAAACTATTAGTTTGCAAGAGGCTAAAGAAATGGCAATCCAAAACTTTCCGCAATTAAAAGCTGCTCAACTTGAAATTGAAAGTGAGGAAGTATTGCGTAAAACCGCCTATGATTTTGGAAATACCCAAATCTTTACAGGAAAAGAAGAAGTAGGAAATGGCTCTGATGGGGTCTATACTCAAATTGGCGTCCAACAGCAAGGCATTGATATTTTTGGAATTGCCCCCCGGTTAAAATTGCAGAAAGAAAGGGTTGCCCTTGCTGAAAGTGCCTTAGAGTTATCTACTATTGAAATTGAACGTGAAGTAAGCAGGGCCTGGGCCTCGGTTTATACAACTAAAAGGACATTCCAGGTTTATAGAAAAATGGATTCAATTTTTGAAGATATTGAAAGGGCTGCAAGAATCAGGTATGAAACAGAGGCCACCTCCAAATTGGAATATCTTGCTACCTCCAACCAGGCGAACGAGGTTAAAATACAGCTGGAACAATCGTACCGAGATTACCTGAAATCAATACAGCGTTTAAACCTATGGTTCGTTAGTGACACAATCTATGATGTACCAGATTTGCCTGTTGAAACTTTAGACGAACCTTTAAACTTTCTGGTAGAGTCGCTTGAAAATCATCCGTTGCTACAGGTTTCGGAACAAAGGATAGATGTTGCCAAAGCGGTTACCAGAGAACGAAAATCTGAATTTTTGCCCAAATTTCAGGGTCAGTACGGTAGGCAGGAAATAGCCGGGCAATCGGGTTTCTTCCAATATCAAATAGGAATTCAAATTCCGCTGTTTTTTGGGCCGGAATTAGGCCGTACACAGGAAGCACAAGTAAATAGACAGATTGCAGAGCAAAACTTTTATCAGGATAAAATCGAACTGCAAACCGCCTATAAAAATATGCGTGAAGACTATATCAAATGGAGAAACTCATGGAATTATTATAGGGATGAAGCACTTCCTTTAGCACAGGAACAACAGGAAGGGTCAGTATTAGCATTTAAAGAGGGAGCTATAGATTATATAACTTTCCTTCAAAATATAAGGGATGCCATTAGAATTGAGGTAAATGCCTGGAGTGCTTTTAATGATTATCTCGACAGCCGTTACCAACTGGAATATTACCTTAAGAATTCAAATTAAAAACTAAGAAAGAAAACGATATGAACATAAGATCAATAAATATTTTAATGCTTGCCTTATCACTTACATTGTTTTTGGGGTGTGAAGAAAATTCTAATTCGGAAAAAGATACTCAGGAGACTAAAGCATCGGATTCTAAAGAAACAAAAGGTCACAATGAAGAAGAAGGCGGGATGCGCTCGGTACATCTTTCAGAGATGAAATTTAATAGTTTGGGAATCAAATTAGATACCTTACCTAAGAAAGCATTATCAGGAATAGTGGAAGCCAATGGACAACTAGAAGTGCTGCCTCAATACGAAGCTACAGTTACGGCCGTCTTAGGGGGCAATATAAATTCAATAAAAGTTATTGAAGGGGATAAAGTTAATAAGGGTCAGATACTGGCGTACCTTTCCCATCCTACTTTGACGAAAATCCAAACGGACTATATTAACGCCTATAACCGGATGCAGTTTTTGGAAAAGGAATTTGCAAGGCAAAAACGATTATATGAAGCCGAAGTAGGGTCGGGGAAATCTTTTCAACAAACACAGGCAGATTATCAGTCTGTACAAGGTGAAGTACGTGGATATGAATCACAATTACGTCAGTTAAACCTTAGTGTTTCCAGGGTTAGAAATGGGGAACTTTACGAATATATCCCGGTAGTTAGTCCTATTGAAGGTTATATAGAAAAAGTAAAGGTGCAAATTGGCCAATATGTAGAACCACAAACCAGTATGTTTATGGTAGTTGATAATGAACATGTTCATGCCGATCTAATGGTTTTTGAAAAAGATATTTATAAGGTTAAAGAAGGTCAAAAAATTTCTTTTACGCTGGAATCGGTTCCTGGAAGTAATTTAACGGGAGAGATTTATTCCGTGGGAAAACAATTTGAACAAAACCCCAAAGCGGTACACGTACATGCAGAAATAGATAATAAGAAAGATTATCTTATTCCTGGTATGTATATCAAAGGAAAAATTAGAACAGGAGAAGATGCGGTAACTGCATTACCGGAAGAGGCAGTGATTGAAGAAGAGGGAAATCCTTACATCTTTACGGCCCAAAAGCATCAGAAAGATAGTAAAACCGAGTGGGAACTAAAACCAGTACAGGTGAGAACGGGGATTAATGAAGATGGTTGGGTTGAAATTAAACTGCTGGAGCCACTTTCGGAAGGTACTTTAGTTGCATATAATAATGCCTATTACCTTATGGGAGAGATGAAAAAAGGGGAACTTGGTGACGATGATTAAAATGGAATGAAAGAAAAAAGAAAGAAAAACTTAAAAGTAGCAAGAACCTTACAGATTTGGAACGTCATCTACGATGTTATTGAAGTTGCGGTCTCGCTTATTGCTGGATTTACGGCAAATAGTTCGGCTCTGATAGGTTGGGGATTGGACAGCACGATTGAAGTGGTTAGTGCGGGAACATTAGGCTGGCGACTACACGGCGAGATTAAAGGTATCGATGAAGAAAAAGTAAAACGAAGACAAAAAATCACGTTAAACGTAATTGCAGTTTCCTTTACGCTCATCTGTATTTTCATTTCCTACGATTCCATTACAAAGCTTATAAATAAAGAAACCGCAAACTGGAGCACGATGGGACTGATTATATTATTGGTTTCCCTCGCTGTAAATCCAATTCTAATATATTTCAAAAGAAAATATGGAAAGAAACTGGACAGTCCAGCCTTGCTGGCTGATGCTAAAGACACCTTTATTTGCTTATACCAAACCGTGGTCGTACTTATAGGATTGCTATTGGTCAACTGGTTAGGCTGGTGGTGGGCAGATCCTGTGGCGGCATTACTTATCGTGCCCTATGCGGCAAAAGAAGGCTATGAAGCCTACAATAAAGCTAAAAATATCAATTATAACACCGCACAAAATGACTGAAATTGAAAAAACATTAAATGACCATAACGTGCGTCCCACCGCAATGCGCATCTTGATTTATAAGTATATGGCCGATAGGGATGCCGCCATCGCCCTGACAGATATTCAGAATGCTTTCGCAAAAGCGGATAGAACCACATTGTACCGAACCCTAAAAACGTTTGAAGAAAAAAACGTGGTGCATCACATAGATGACGGAACTGGAATCTCTAAATACGCACTTTGTGAAGAAGGCTGTAATTGTGAAATAGAACAGGATTTGCATTTACATTTTCATTGCACTAACTGTGACGAAACAGTTTGTTTAACGGAACAAAAAATCCCGCATATCAATTTGCCAGATGGATATTTGGCAGAGGATGTTAATCTCGTGGTTACGGGAATATGCGAAAAATGCAGCAGTAATTTACTTTAATAAACAAACGAACAAATTAGATTGATTTTGAAAAAAAGCACTTTTATAATAACTAAAATGGACTGCCCTTCAGAAGAGCAGATGATTCGGATGAAGTTAGAGTCTTATGCTCAAGTAAAACACTTGGATTTTGATATTCCAAACAGAAAATTGGAAGTATATCACGTGGACGACGTCAAGGCGATAAAAACGTCTATAGCCAGCTTAAAACTTGGGGATTCCTTAGAAGGAACCACAGAAGCCGAACCACCCGTAATGGAAGACCAATCCAAACAAAAAAGAATCCTATGGTGGGTCTTGGGCATCAACTTTGGCTTTTTCGTTATCGAAATGACCACCGGTTGGATTTCTTCTTCGATGGGTCTTGTGGCAGACTCATTAGATATGCTGGCAGATTCCATCGTATATGCATTAAGCCTATTTGCGGTAGGCGGTGCCATTTCAAGAAAAAAGAAGGTTGCGAAATACAGCGGATACTTTCAGATGGCATTGGCAACACTTGGGTTTGCAGAGGTCTTGAGAAGGTTTTTTAGCAATACCGAAACACCCTTGTTTCAATGGATGATTATCGTTTCAATTTTCGCATTGGCAGGTAATTTGATATCGCTCTGGCTCATCAACAAGGCAAAGAGTCAAGAGGCTCATATGCAGGCAAGTGCCATTTTTACATCCAATGATATTATTGTTAATGGTGGTGTTATAGTAGCTGGGGTGCTGGTTTATTTTCTGAATAGTAAATGGCCCGATTTAGTGATTGGCGGCATCGTTTTCACTTTTGTAATGCGCGGTGCATTGAGAATATTGAAATTATCGAAGTAGTTTTTAAAATGATATCAAACTTGATTAGAACATATGAAAAAGAAAAAAATAAACTTACGTGACTTAGAACCAAAAAAACAACAAGGCGAGCACAGTCACGACGATGGCCATAACCATAGCAGCCCTGAAGAAATTTCAAATTTTAGAACCTATCTACCGGCTATTTTCAGCTTTGTGATGTTGATAGCCGGAATCGCTATTGATTACTTTGATGCGTTTCCTTTCTTCAAAGGATGGATTCGCGTAGTATGGTACACGGTAGCCTATATCCCTGTAGGTTTTCCGGTGATAAGAGAAGGCTGGAAAAGTATTAAAAATGGTGATTTTTTTACGGAATTCTTCTTAATGTCCATAGCCACTTTAGGTGCATTTGCCCTTGGCGAATATCCCGAAGGTGTTGCCGTAATGCTGTTTTATGCTGTGGGCGAACTCTTCCAAAATGCGGCCGTTAACCGTGCGAAAGGAAATATAAAAGCCTTACTCGATGTAAGACCCAATGAAGCTTTGGTTTATCGTGATGGCGACTTTGTTTCAGTAAATCCCGAGACTGTTGAAATTGGCGAAAAGATACAGGTACGTGTAGGCGAAAAAGTTCCGCTTGATGGTATTCTGCTTTCTGAAAAGGGTTCTTTTAATACTGCTGCCTTGACAGGCGAAAGCAAACCTGATACTATTGCTAAGGGCGATACCGTTTTTGCCGGAAGTATCAACCTTGATGGCGTAATCGAAATCGAGACTACTAAGGAATTTAAAGATAGTTCCATTGCACGAATTCTGGATATGGTACAGAATGCAACCGCCAGAAAATCAAAGACCGAATTGTTCATCAGAAAATTTGCTCGGATTTATACACCTATCGTTGTATTCCTTGCCATCGGACTTACGTTTTTACCTTACTTTTTTGTAGATGATTATGTGTTTAGGGATTGGTTGTACCGAGCGTTGATATTCCTCGTGATTTCGTGTCCTTGTGCGTTGGTCATCTCTATTCCTCTCGGCTATTTTGGCGGTTTGGGTGCGGCATCGCGCAATGGTATTCTTTTTAAAGGTGCATCCTTTTTAGATGCAATGACCCAAGTAAACACGGTCGTAATGGACAAAACAGGAACCGTTACCAAAGGGGTTTTTAAAATCAAAGAAATCAATTCCATCACATTTGAGGAAGCCGAATTTATGAAATACCTGATGGCAATGGAAGAGCAATCTACCCATCCTATTGCAAAAGCGATTCTCGAATACAAAGCAGACGGTTCGGATTACGAGGCGACCGATGTTTCAGAAGTTGCAGGAAAAGGTTTAAAAGGAACGGTCAATGGTAAAACGGTATTGGTAGGTAATAAAGCTTTGATGACCTCAAATGGCATAGAAGTCCCCTCGGAAACAGATGGTATTGTAGAATCCATCGTAATGGTATCCATTGATGGAAATTTTGCAGGTTATGTAACCATTGCAGATGAACTAAAGGATGATGCGCACCAAGCCATTAAACAAATTCGAGATTCCGGAATTTCAAAAATTATAATGCTATCAGGCGACAAGGACTCTATTACACGGCAAGTTGCAAAAGAGTTAAATATTGATTGGGCGAAAGGTGGATTGTTGCCTGAAGATAAACTCAATGAAGTTGAAGAGCTCAAAAAACAACCCGAAACCAAAGTAGCATTTATTGGCGATGGTATTAACGATGCACCCGTTTTGGCAGCAAGTGGTGTAGGTATTGCGATGGGTGGTTTGGGAAGTGATGTTGCCATCGAAACAGCCGATGTTATCATACAGACCGACCAACCCAGTAAGATTGCAAGAGCGATTAAAATTGGTCGTTCAACGCGAAGAATTGTCTGGCAGAATATTGGGCTGGCATTTGGTGTAAAGGTTATTGTCCTCATTCTCGGTGCAGGTGGATTAGCCACGATGTGGGAAGCAGTTTTTGCAGATGTAGGAGTAGCATTATTAGCAATTTTAAATGCAGTTAGATTACAACGAATGAGTTGGTAATTGTCCCCACAACCCAAAACCCAGTTTTTTCGTACCTCAAAATCCTCTGTCTTTTGTTTTGTTCCGCTATCCACCGCACTTGTAGTTTTTGGTTGCCAACCCTCACACAGCACATTGCTTATTTTATTTGCTATTATATTTTAAAAGTAGTACAATAAAAAAGCAAAGAGCTGTTGCCATCCCTCACACCAAAAACTACCCCAAGCTATGTTTACATAACGGGTAGTTATAATAGCAGCCGCTACACCCACCGCATCACCAAAGCTGTAGTTATAACGCCATTATGTAAAATAGCCGCTTTTCCCACGCTCACATCCGAACTTTTAATAAAAATCCGAACTAAATTGAAACAATAACCATTTGAAATTTTAGATTAAAATGAAGCATATTCGTTATCTCATTCAAGCTGCACAAAACCATCGTTAAGTCCAATTATTCCTTACCTCAAGTCTTTGTTTGTTTCATTTCGTTAACAAATATAAAAGACCACTTTTCCCCACCACCCAAGTCAGCGGTTATAAAAAAATAGGTTCATAAAATGTAGTAATAAGCCATAGCATATTGCTTTTTCTCGTACCTCAAAAAAACAAAAAGCTATTGCCTATAAATCCTGTATAAGTAGCTTGTTTAAATGCTGTTTTATCAAACAACTATTTAAAACGCTACCCATACAACCGCTTCATCCAATGCTCAAATACGTATTGTAACCTATTTTTTTAAGAGTTTATGCCCCAAAAAGTGGAAATCAATTAACTAAAAAGAAAACAAGATGATTACAAAAACAATCCAAATCACAGAGGTTACAATAGATGAGTTAGCAGATGCGGTAGCAGATAAACTAATGTTTAAAATTGAAAACTACCTTAAAGAATTATCTAAAAAACAAAATGATGAAATCCTAACAAGACAAGAAGTAGCTGATTATTTAAGGATAAGTTTAGTAACAATACATTCCTGGAATAAACACGGCATTTTAAATCCAATTCGTATGGGCAACAGAATTTTTTACAAAAAACAAGACATATTAGATGTTTTAGAACAACAAAAAATAAATAAAAAAAGGTAGCAAATATATGTGGCTACCACAGCCAACGCGCAAGGCTATAAAGGTCACGCCCTACGGGTTTTGAAAAAAATCTCCACCCCAATATTATTAAAAAAAGAGGGTAGTATTTTTTCCAAAAACCTTGACAGCCATATCCACGCCACAAGAACATACGGCTTTCTTTTTTTATTGTTTTTCTTTTAAAAAATTAATGGTGCGAAGCGTAGCGAAGCAATTTTAAATTGGATAGCTATGTCAACTTTTGAACTGAAAACACACCAAATCGGAAGAACCTACTCGCAACCTCATTTTTTTATTCTGAACAAAGGGCAAAACTGCGGAAAGCCTTTAATAAATCCTTGTCCTAATTGTTTTGTTGTATCTACATCAACCGAAGAAGAAAAACAAACCCTTTACCATTTATCAATGATGTTGCAAATAGGCGGTTTTTATGCTTATTATTTAAAAGGGAGTGTTATTCCATTTATCTCAATAGATGATTGCAGAAACACCTTAAAAAATAGTTACACCTCGTTGTTAAGTGATGAATTTGAGTTACAAAAGCATATTAATATAGTGTCAGCAATTTGTAAAAAAGAAGCTGAACTTCAAAAAGTAATTTCAAAAATGGCAGATTTAAAAGTGTCATACATACAAAATCTATTTTCTAAAAAGCAAAATCGGGCAACAAAGGGCAACAAAAACCAAATCAATCTATTAGCATAGTATTTGCCATATATTACTTGTGTTGGTTAAAGACCGTACCAAGTCCGTACCAACTTCGAACAAGTATTAATTTTAAATTTTATATACAATGGGTGTTATTTCACAAGGAATCCTGGGCGGTGTATCAGGTAAAGTAGGAAACGTAGTTGGTGCTTCTTGGAAAGGTATTGACTATTTGAGAATTAAGCCTTCAAATGTGGCAAATCCACGAACAGAAGGACAAGTTAACCAAAGAAACAAGTTTACTGTTACTTTGGAGTATCTTCAACCGAATTTAGGTTTTATCAAGAAAGGGTATAAATCTTATGCGGTGCAAAAAACAGAGTTTAATGCAGCAATGTCTTATGTATTGAATAATGCGATTACAGGAGCTGCACCAAACTTTACTGTAGATTATTCTTTAGCTTTATTAAGTAGAGGTAATCTATCTGGAGCATTGAACCCTGCAACAGATTTAGCAACTGCGGGACAAGTAGAATTTACTTGGGATGATAACTCTGCTGAAGGTAATGCAAATGCAACTGATAAAGCAATGATTTTAGTTTACAATCCAAGTAAAAAAGAATCAATGTATATTCTTGATGGTGCTGATAGAACTGTAGGATCTCAAATCATTACAATTCCAAGTACCTATGCAGGTGATACTGTTGAGCTTTTTATGGCATTTATTACTGCTGATGGTAGTATCGTCTCAAACAGCGTTTATTTAGGCTCTGGAACAGCTAATTAACGGTTGATGTTTAAATTATAAAACCGTTCTACACGAACGGTTTTATTTTTATCGTTTAATAAGTTCTTAATTTTATCTATTATTTCTTTCCTTTGATTAGTTCTTATAATCAAATATTTGTTGCCTTATTGTTGCCTTTTTAACTAAAACCCCTTATAAATAAGGGTTTTTTAATTTCCGAAAGGAATTTCAGTCGCAATGAATTATAGCCATTGTTGGCTACAGTATTTTTATTTAGTATACTTTTTGTCAATCAGATAATTTTTTAAATCAGACATATAAGATTCAAAGTCAAATTTTTTGAGTTTTGATAATCGAGTTAGGCTATCAGATTCAGTCAGTATTTCATTACACACTTTTTCAATTAGCTCGTCCTTTTTTAAATTCGAAACTTGGCTAAACTCAATTTTACAATCAATTTCCACGCAATTATTTGACTTTATTTCAATTCCGTCCACATATGAAGTTCTTTCACCTGGTCGATATCTAGGTCTTTTCTTTTTGAAAAACTGGTCAAATTCAGGTTTCACAGTTATTAGTCCGAAATAGAGTTGGTTTAGGTCTTCACCATAATTCCGATTTTCAAAAAACGTTTTTAACTCAACAGATAAGTCATTAATCCAATTATTTTGTTCTTGAGTTAAGTTAGTATATTGTGCTATTCCGAAAGTCAATTTGCGCTCTGTTTTTATATTGTAGCCAACGGTTTGGCTATGATTCCGTTGCGAGAAAAATCCGCAGGATTTTCCGAGTTGGAATCATAGTTTTTAAAGTTAGTGAATTTTCTGTTTCTGCCATAATTAGCAATGGATTATAGCCGGTGTTGTACACTGGCTTTTTTTTAAATCAGATTATATGCGGTTTCTTTCATTCCTAAATAATCTTGCTTGGAAACTCTCTTTTCTATTATTCCTTGAGTATTTAAGTCCGCTAAAATCCGTTTTATTTTTATCCGTTTTGCTTTATTTTTTAAAACTTCCGTTTGGTCGGCGATAGGAAATCCGCTTTCTCCCATAATGTTTAGAGGAGTTATTACAAATTTCCTTTTTTCAGAAATGGATTTAATAATTCCCAAAATCAGAGTTTCATTTATTTCCTCAAGAGTAACATCATAAAGTTTAGGAATATTTTTCATTTTTCAGCTTGTGTACAACGGTCTCGTATAACCGTCAGTTACGGGATTAAAGTTAATGATTTTCGGTTAAGCACTGACGTTAGCAATTCCGAGTGGATTCGGACGTAGTCGAATCCGCCGTAATTGCGGTTATACATTGTTGGCTACAGTTTTTTTCTTCTAAATATTTTTCTTAGTCCAAAGATTAAGGCTATAAATCCAATTATGTACATTAGATAGTTTTCCTCACTTTTCTCTTTTTCAGTTCTTATGTTTTCTTGATTTATTACAGACCTAACTTCAAGGTCATTTAGAATTATATCTTTTAATTCATTTGGACTGATTTTTCTATCTACTTTCTTTAAGTCGATTTCCAAGCAGTTTAAATTATCTCTTTGAATTTTTTCTAATTTTTCATTTCCAATGAAACTCGTAACAGCCAATTCAATTAACCATTTTTGATTTAATTCAATATTTTCAATTATTACATCAGGATTGTAGTCAGTTAGTGAAACTTCAATTTCAGATTTGGAATAGTTGAAAAATGTATTGTCAAACAGTCTAATTGAATTGTTTTCTGCAACTATTTGTTTTGCTAAAAGATGGAGAGCCGTTTCAATTCCGCCTTTACAATCAGATTCAATTTCGTGTCTGAAGTGAATTTCTCTTTTGTTATTTTTATTATTAACAGCGATTAATTTTTCTCCACATTCGACACATTCACAATTGCATTTCAATCCGTTTTTAACTATTGAAATATGAGCGATTTTTTCAGTTCCGATTATTTTCCCTAATGTAATTTTAGCACTCATTTTTTAGATTGTAGCCAACGGTCTTGTATAATTACCCAGCTAAGGGAATTTGGAAACTAAAGATAGTAAAAAGAACTGACTTTGACGCGTGAGCGTCTGTGTCCGCAGGACACAAAACCTTAGTTGGAATTATACGGTGTTACCACACGTTTTTATTTTCAATTTCGTAATCATAAGGGTTTTCAGAATCCATATCTCTATTATGATAAATTAAAAATTCAGCTCGTTTTTCGTCAAACTCAACAGTTTCTATTTTATAAATTCCTCGCAAACATTGGTTACTGTCATAAATCAGTTCTTTGTCAAATATCAAAAATTTTGGCGTTGTCAATCTTATTATTTCTCCACACGCTAAAAATCCTTCACGACTTATAATTATATTAAGGTTTTTGGTCACTTTGTAGCGACCTAAGTTTTCGTTAAAAACTTGAAAATAGGCACTCAATAAAATCAATGGGATTAAAGCCACAATAGTAACTATTTTCCGAGTTGTGTTTTTCGTAATTGCAAAATATAAAAGGCTTGTCAGAATAAAAATCAGTCCAATTATTAAGTTTGAGTAAATTCCTTTGAGTTTTAGACCGCTAAATGACAATATTATCAGAATTACAAACGTAACCGTTACATAAATCAATATTCGTTTGATTAGTTTTTCCGTTTTAGGGAATCCTTTTTTTGTCAGCTCTGGAATTAAGTTGAATCCAATAATTATCAATATAAATACTATAATCGCTGTCATTTTTCAAATGTGTGGTAACGAGTCGCAGATATGCTTCGTTGCGGAAAACGTGCCACGTAAAGTTTACTTTAAAGTGGTAGAAGTTTTAAGAGCAACGAACAAAAGAAAAACCAATTGCGTAGCAATGAAACATATCTGATGTTATCAGCTGTTATTATTATTTATAACCTCATTATGGGTTATGTAAATATAAAGTAATTGTCTAAAACATAGGCAAGCCTATTAAAGTTTTAATTTTTTAAAGTTTTAAAAATTCAATAATAAATTAATTTTAAAAATAAGTAATTATGAGAAACGATTTAGATAAAATAAAATCACTTAATCAGAAGACATTAGTGATACTATCCATTCTGCTAATTGTAAAAATGCTAGAAGTATTGCGACTATGTATGCAACTTTAGCTCTTTTTTTAGTTTTTGGGAATTCTTCAAGTGTTTCTTTAGCAAGTTTAAGGTCAACTTTAGTTTTTTCCAATTCAAGGTTTTCTTTTTCAAGTGCTTTTTGTTGTTCTAACAACAATTCGTGTTTGATTTTAGAAAAACCACCTTGTTTCAAAAACTTTTTTGTTAGACCATTAGCTTGTATTGGTCTGGTCATTCCTCTATTAAGTGTTTTGAAAACTTTTGGTTTAATGATTTCCATTTGGTCAATCAGCTCCACTATTTCATCAACGTGTAGGTCTGGGAATACTTTTTCTTGTAATAAATGTTTGTTGCATAGAATGTTTAAATTTTCGTCCCTAGATATAAATTCAAGTATTTGGTCATATTTAGTCGAATCCATTTATAAAATATTAAGACAAGGCGCAGCCTTGCAAGGTTTTTCTTTTGGTATCTGCGACTCGTTATCAGCAATTAGAAAATCGGGTAGCCTTTTTGTTGGCAAAAATGCGGATTTTCGTATCAATTCCGAAACACGCACCGAAATAAGCGTAGCGCAGTTGAGGTGCTGTGTTGAGGTTTGTTATTGCTGATAACGGTTGGGCTATGAGTAGTTGCGTGGTTTAGCACTTAACTTTGCAAGTACACACCAAGTTGGAAATTCCTGCGGAATTTCCAAAGTAGGCAAGAACAAGCAATTACTTATAGCCATTGTTGTGCTTTCGTTATTTTTTTCTGTTTTCATTCAGCCATTCAATTCCATTCCAACTTGGACTTGTTCCACCGAGTTCAGGAAAGTCCAAATCAGGATTGTCCGATTGTATAAGTCCGATTAATTTTTGTCCAGTCAAAAGCCAAACACGTGATTCTTTTGCTATGATGTCGAGAATCGCTTCTGCAAATTTTCCGTCTTCTTCTACGAAATTGTCATATCGTCTAAAAACTAAAATCAGCCCCTTGTATCTTTTGTTGTACATATCAGTTAAACAATCCGCAAACGCATTCAGATTTTCTCCATAATAGTCTGGAAAATTCAGAGCAATTTTTAGATTCTGATGAGCATTTCTCCGATTCCAATTCCGGCAATTCATTTCAATAATCTCGAAATTGTTGTTATTAAACCAATTCAAATCTTCGTCAAGAATTCCGTTTTTGAAATACTTGCAAATTGGTCCGTCTTTCAGAATCTCAATGTCCTTTTCTATTCTATCTTCGTTTATTTCCATATATTAATTCAATTCCGAGCGTTTTGTCATAATGAAGCACAACGGTTTTGTATATGAAAAGTAGCGGATTTGTAGCACTAACTTTTCGGATTTTAATAGACCTTTAATTTATTCATTTTCTTTCGATTAAGCGATTAAACCGCTATTTTTTATATACGTTGTTGTACACTGGCTTTTTTCCTTTCCGATTGTCATCCAGCGTTGGTAAAGACATACTCTTTTGCAATTTTTGGCTTGTGTTTTGGCTGTAGCGAATTGCAAATGTGTATGACTTCAAGCGGTGGCTATTAGTATCTCGATAAAAATCTTCTTTGTCTTTCTCTATCACCACTTTTTAAACACCATTCAATTCGGTCATTTAAATATTTTTTTATTGGAATTAGTTTAATGCCTAAGTCTGATTTTTCGACAATCGAAAGTATTCGTCTCCAATCAGCAGCCTCAATATCCGAAAGTATTACATCACCTGAGCCACTCGTTCCATTTCCTCTCCACGCAAGAAGTCTAAAGTCTTCTACATTTTGATTTAGAGATATATAAAGTAAAAGAACTTTTTCAAACATATCTTGACAAGAGTGCCTAATAATATCAACAATAATTTCTATTTTCTTAGTGTCTTTGTTATTGTCAATTACATACTTTTCAATAAAATTGTTAGCTCTTGATTTATGAGGCTCTACTAAATTCCAGAAGAATGCATTACAAAAATGTTCTAGTATTCCATAGTAAGTATCTTTTTCAATTATTAAATCAAATATCTTAACTAATAGCTCTTCAGCATCTTTTAATTCCCAAATAACCTGTAGATTTTTTCTATCTGAAGAAATTCTATTACTAGATTCAGTAAAGAGGCTATCAATATATTCGACAAGGAAGTTTGAATCTAGTTTGAGAATTTTTAAGAGACTTTTTTGTTCATAATCAAATGAAGTTTGAAGTTTATCTTGCTGTATATAGCTTTTCTTAACTAAATCTAAATCGTCACCCAGATTATCGAAATGAGTGTCATACAAATCCATCCATAACAATATATCGAACTCCTCGTCCTCATTTTTTTTAAGTACTAACTTTAATATTGATTGGAATAAGTTAGGCTCTTTTTCCAAATATTTTTGAAGCATATCAAAATGAATTGTATAGCGCTCATCAATGTTTTCAACCGTCTCTAATAAGTTCTTTACTTTTTCATCATCAATTAAAGAAGTTGATAAATAATTGAAATATGACATTTGCCATTGGAATTTTGATTTGAAACTATAGTCCGAAATTAATTTCCATATTTTTGATGCCTTCTCAGAATCATTTAATTGATTACGAAAAACAGCCCACGGTAAATAACCAATCTCATTATCTTTTTTTACAGTTTCAATTAGCATTTCTAAACCTAATTCAAAATTTTTATTAAGGTTTTCGTCAATAATACAGTCATATGATTTATTATAGTTCCAATTATTATCGCTGACATTACTTAGATAAATGAAGCTTTTATAGAATCCTTTAAACTCGTCAATAGAGCTGAAAATGAAAGATTTCCTAATTTCATTTTCTTTCAACCTATCGTATTCTCTGAAATCATCAAACTCAAACATCTCTTTATCTCTAATTCTGTTCCAATCTATTAAGAGAAATGTTTTATACATATCATTTATAAACTGCTCTTTTAGAGATGAGAATATTGGTAAGTCAATTGAATTACTTTGTAAATCTTTGATTTGTCTTTGCACATATCTACAATGCTCAAACGATTCATTATTTAATTTTTTTTGAATTATTTCAACAATAAAATTAACATCAAACTCTAATAAATCCTTGGTTATGTCTCTTCTGCCACTTGGGTGACTTAATAAAACATTAAATGATTCTTTTGGATAATCATCAAAATTGCTCAACAAAGAATTCCATATTTTTTCTCTAAAATTTTTAACGGAATGAGATGCTGGAATTGGATAATCATACCAAGTAATAGAATTATTTCTCCCTCCCTTAATTTGATGATATTTAAAAGCTATAAAGCTTTTTGAAAGCTCGAAAAAAGCAATTGAATACAATTTATCGTTTGAGTTTAGACCTTCAATTAGACAGTCAAATAGTACATTCTGTCTTTCAAATCGATATTTTTCGTCTTCAACATCAAAAGTTAATTTCTCTCTAACTTTATGAATTAATTCAGGTAGATGTTTTGGTTGTTTTCTGACATATTCGAAAGAGAGTTGTATCGCATCTTTTAAATTTGACGGAAATCTAAAAAACTCACCTAAAAGTTCAATTATATCGTTCTTGTCGTATGCAAATTGATTATTCTTATAAGTTACAGTGTAATCTTCAGTCTCTTCTTTCTCGAGGCCTTTAATAAATTCATAGACATATGCTAGAGATTCGTCCTGAAGATAGTACCAGAAAGTTGCTAGTAGTTTTAAAGCCTTTTTATGCTCTCCTTTAATCGTTTTCCAATAATCCTGAAGTTTTGGTTTTAATTTTTCCATTACATTCTCAGGGCCAAATGTGTTATTGGCAGGAATTACACAATCATTAAAACGATAATTATTGGACTCAAAATAATTACTTAGTAGAACCTCGAAAGAAAGTAAATCATCTTTTATGAATGCTTTGTAGAAAAAGTAAGTTGAAAGATTCTGTTCAGGTATTTTAATGTGTTCAAACTGAATTTCAACAAGTTCTAGTTTATCAAGTATATCAATAGCATCAATGAATTCATCGTATTCTATATTGAAATTTGCTAAAATAGATTCTGTTACAGCCCTGTCCTTGTAAGGTATAGTATAGAAAAATGCAATAATACCGAGAATCTTAATGTTTAAATCGTTAGCAAATTCTCCTTCATCTTTTATAAATGTGGAAAAATACTTTTCAAATAAATCGGAAACATCAGAAAGCACGTAAATATTTTGTTCGGCTTTAGCTAATAAGGAAGTCATAATAGCCAACCTTGGATTACCATCTGAAATTTGAATAATTACTCTTTGATATTCAGGGTTTAATATCTCAAAAGGTTTAGCTTCAATAATATCTTTTATTTGCTCATCATTTAATTTGTATACATCAACCCTTTGAGGTGAAAATTCTTGACATAATAATCCAATCTCTTGGAATGCATAATCACGAACAGTTATTATGATTTTTAGTTTACCTTTTCTTGGTGTTTTGTAAAAACCGATTATTTGATTGAATGCATCTATCCTGTTTGCGTCATCAACAAATAAAATATAGTTTTCGTCTTCTTTGAAGTATTGATAAAGGTCATTTAGTAATGTGTGATTTTTATAAGAAATGCAGTAAGCATTATAATCTAGGTTCTCTTTAAGAAAATTATCAATAGATTCTAATGCTAATTTTGTTTTTCCTACTCCAGGTGCACCAGTAAGAATTATAATATCTGATTCATTCAAGGAATTACATAGTTCAGTAAGTTCTTTTTCTCTATGTAAAAACGTATTGTCTAATGGTGTTGAAATACCTTTTGAGGCACTATTGTATTCTTTTATGAATTGTTTAATGGATACAATCTGTCCTGTGTCTAAAGGTAAGCCTAGATATTGATGAGTTAAATCTCGATGGTGAAGATGAAGTTCTACAGCTAATGAGTCTAGAGTATAAACAGTAAGTTGGATATAAGTACCAGATAGAAGATTTTTTAATTCCTCAACTTCATCTGCCTTTAGACTAAAGTTAATACATAAAATTATTTCAGAAATTTTATTTAACTCAATACCAGTCTTAGTTACATCAATACATTTATTTATATCGTCTTTTAATTTTGAAAGTCCAGAAGTTATATTTGTTGAGTGCTCAACAAATATATATTGTCCATTTGGTAAAAGTAAAAAAGAATCTGGTGTTCCTACTGTAGTTTTTTGTTTTCCACTTTGACTTCCAGTCCTTGAAAAGGCAGAGTAGTTTTTATTTCTAATGCTTAAAAAGCTGTCACATAATTCTTGGAAAACGGCATCGTTTATTGAAGTTAATTCCTTCTCGATTTCTTGTAGTCTGCTCATCTCATTCGGTGTTGGCTAAAAACAGCTCTTTTGGTTTTTAAACGTTGGCTTTAGTAGTGGAAAAACCAAATGTGCTGTTTGTGCGGCTGGTTTCCATAGCTTGTGTACAACGGTTTTGTGTATGGCTCGTTGCGGGAAATCCGCGAGGATTTTCCGCTGTAGAACCAAAGATAGCAAATTGCAATGAATTCCGATTAGGAATTCAGCCGCAATGAGCTATACACGTTGTTCTACGCAGTTTTTATTTTAAATATTCTATTAATAAATTCAATTCATTCTCCGAGTATTTGAAATTATGACTGTTCGCTTGGTTTCCCCATTCTTCTTTAATTGCTAAAGCGTACTTGTCTTTATTTTCGGTTAACGAATCTTGTTTTGTTATGTATAATTTTAAATAATCAACTCCAACTTTATCTACAATTCCATCTAAATAATTATGAAGTCGTCCTTTTGTAACGTGACACTTTCGACAGTCATTTAGGAATATTTCTAAACCTTTTTCAAATTCAGGTGTTCGCTCATCGTCTTTGGAAACTAAAGGCTCGTATTTTGGTTTGTCAGAATCAAATTCAGTAATTCCGTTAACTTTTAGGATGTAAATAATTCCGAAAATCAAGACACTCGCAAGGATAGAAAATCCGAGAATGATTTTCCATAATTTCTTGATTAGTTTATTCATTCTGATGCTCAAGTATTAATTCAATTTTGTTTTCCGCAATCAGTTTTTGAATATCGCTGAAATTCATTCTTTTTATTTTTTCTATCTCTGTTTTTGGTCGATATACTTTTATGTTTGAATAGTAACTTGCCTTACTCGAAAAGGTGTATAAATCGGTCGAATCTTTTTCTTTAGTCCGAACGTTTAACCTTTTCCAATTCTTTCCAACAATTCCGAATTCAGATGTTTCTTCATTTACGATTATATCCGAATTTTTCGACTTGTAATAAATGGTTTGATAATCTCCATAATGGTCTTCAATTTCCATTGAGTAAAGTCCAAATCCAATAAATCCGACAACTGTAATTATTACAATTCCGAAAATCAGAAGTCCATATTTTAATCCTTTGTTCATTGGTTGGTCAAATTGCGTAGAACGGTCTCGTATAACCGTCAGTTACGGGTTAATATGCGTTAATTTTCGGTTTGACACAGACTTTAGCAATTCCGAGTGGATTCGGACGTAGTCGAATCCGCCGTAATTGCGGTTATACATTGTTGGCAACTGGCTTTTATTCATTGATGGCTTGTTCTTTATATCTTTCCACAAACTCTTTTGCTTCTTTCATTGTTTCTGGATATTTGGCGTAATTCTGATATCCATATATTTTTCTACTTTCATCTCTCAATGTTTGTTCCCAAATATGATAATATCTAAATCCATTTTCTACCAAAAACTTTACAACGTTCCATTTTTTTATATCAGTTTGTTTTGGTGGTTGAAACAAATGATATAATTCAGTCATTGGTTTTTCGCATTGAGGACAAATCGAGGTATGAGCCTTTTCTAAATCGGCTGGTCTGTTATAAGCTTTTCGACAATCTAAACATACTTTTTTATATCCCATTTTTCAAGATTAAGATTAGATTTTTAAAATCCGTTTGCGATAAATTAAAAGTCCAATAAAAGTCAGTCCGCAAAGAATTGCCAAAGTGTGAAATGTTTTAATTGCTCGACATAAATTAATTCCTGAAACGAGAGAAATACAATCAGTCAATTCACGGGTTTCGTATTTTAAACTAACCATTGAATTAAAAGCCATAAATTCAAAAAATGGAATTCCGATTATTAATAAAATCAAAGCTATTATGTAAATCGTTTTTCTCAATAATTTTCGGTTTTCAGCTTGTTGCCAACGGTTTTGTATATGGCTCGTAGCATCTAAATTAGCGATTATTTTCGGATTAAGAACAAGCCAAATTTTAAATTTACTACTTATTTTTTAATGGAAAGTTGTCAAATTTAAAAATTTGGCGACTTTCCAAATACGCCCAAACTTTGAGTTAATCAACTGCCAAGCTATGAGCTATATACAGTGTTATGGGGTGTTTTTTATCTCAACTATTTTATTTGCCCAATCAACAAACATTTTTATTTCTAATATACCACGTTTAGATGAGACTTTTAATTCTTTAATTTTCGTTGATTTAGTATTTAGTTTTATTTGATTCGGAATATTTAATTTTACATTAGATTTGTTTTTAGATACTGATATCCTTTAAATAATTTCATCGTCTCTATTTTCAATCTCTGTTATTTGTAATATGTCATTGGACAATAGACCGCAATTTTCGACATTATATTTTGATCCAACTTTTTTATAAAAGTCAAATAAAATATATCTTTTATTGTTCAGTTTTGGTTTAAAGTAAACGATATTATTGTCAAAAATGAGATTTCCAATCTTATCAGGATTACCTATCGAAAATATTAAAGAATTATTTTTATCTACAATATCAAAATGAAATTCGAAATTCTTTTCTGGACATTTTGAAATAATCTCATCATTAATATTATTCCACTCAGTCGGAGGATGTGAGCAATTTGGAAGTGTTTTTGATTGGTGAATTGACTTAAAATCTTGAAATATTCTATCCTTTTCACACGAAGAAAGGAAAAAAGTTAGAAATAAAAATGTCAAAAATATATTTTCTCTCAATTATCTGTTTTCGTTTTTAAATACCCCATAACGGTTTGTGTATGATTTCGTTGCGTGTTTCAGCAACTAATTTAGTAAAAAATAACAGGCAATAATTCAGCGCGAGGATTTTCCGAAAGGAAAATCAGAAGCAATGAATTATACACGTTGTTGGCACAAGTATTTTTTATAAATATTTATTTTCAGCTATTTTCCATTCCAACATTTCTCTAAATTCTGAAAGTGATTTTGGCTTGATGTTGAATTTTATGATTTCAGTTTTTACTTTTTCTTGTGATATATTTCCAGTCTCTGAAATTATTTCTCCTTTTTTAAATTCATATTTATCATTTTCAAAATTTCCGCTTGCCGAATGAACTCCATTACTTTCTGCTTTTATAATTATCATTTGGTTTTTATCAAATTCAAAAGTGTAGGATTGATTTGAGCGAGTAAATTGATAATAGATAGTTAACAATCCATCTTCGATTGATAATTCAGGTTCTAAATATGGTAACATTCCGCCTTCATCTCCAAGAGCGATGAAATCATTATTTTGAATGATTGTCTTTTCTGTACCATTTTGATTTAGAAGAACGACAATAATTCTTGGTTTGTTTTTTAATAATTTACAATCAGGACACCTTTTCAATAAAACACTATCCTTTGATTCAAGTATTAAAGCAAAATCATTAAATCCATCTTTGTTCAAATCTCCAGAAGATTTTTTTAAAACTTTCCAGTCAGAGTTGTTCTGAATTGAATTTAAATTTTGTCCGATAAAATTCGGATAAATTGATTCCTTGTTTTGAGAACATCCCAAAATACAAAAACCTAAAAAGAATAATATCAGGATTCGTTTTTTCATATTTGTGCCAACGGGTTTGTGTATGATTTCGTTGCGTGTTTAGATTACTAATTTATTAAAAAAGAAAGACAATAATTCAGCGCGAGGATTTTCCGAAAGGAAAATCAGAAGCAATGAATTATACACATTGTTGGCA